>NZ_FQWI01000025.1 GCF_900129615.1 Pectobacterium carotovorum
CGTGCATTCGACCAGATCGATAACGCACCAGAAGAAAAAGCACGTGGTATCACCATCAACACGTCTCACGTTGAATACGATACCCCGTCTCGCCACTACGCGCACGTTGACTGCCCAGGACACGCCGACTATGTGAAAAACATGATCACCGGTGCTGCCCAGATGGACGGTGCGATCCTGGTTGTTGCTGCAACTGACGGCCCAATGCCTCAGACCCGTGAGCACATCCTGCTGGGTCGTCAGGTTGGCGTTCCTTTCATCATCGTGTTCCTGAACAAATGTGACATGGTTGATGACGAAGAGCTGCTGGAACTGGTTGAGATGGAAGTGCGTGAGCTGTTGTCTCAGTACGACTTCCCAGGCGACGACACCCCAGTGGTTCGTGGTTCTGCTCTGAAAGCGCTGGAAGGCGAAGCTGAGTGGGAAGCAAAAATCATCGAACTGGCAGAGCACCTGGATTCTTACATCCCAGAACCAGAGCGTGCCATTGACAAGCCGTTCCTGCTGCCAATCGAAGACGTATTCTCCATCTCCGGTCGTGGTACCGTTGTTACCGGTCGTGTAGAGCGCGGTATCGTTAAAGTCGGTGAAGAAGTTGAAATCGTTGGTATCAAAGATACGGCGAAATCTACCTGTACTGGCGTAGAAATGTTCCGCAAACTGCTGGACGAAGGTCGTGCAGGCGAGAACGTTGGTGTTCTGCTGCGTGGTATCAAGCGTGAAGAAATCGAGCGTGGCCAGGTACTGGCTAAGCCGGGTTCAATCAAGCCGCACACTCAGTTCGAATCCGAAGTGTATATCCTGAGCAAAGATGAAGGCGGCCGTCATACTCCGTTCTTCAAAGGCTACCGTCCTCAGTTCTACTTCCGTACAACTGACGTAACGGGCACCATCGAACTGCCAGAAGGCGTAGAGATGGTAATGCCGGGCGACAACATCAAAATGGTTGTTACCCTGATCCACCCAATCGCGATGGACGACGGTTTGCGTTTCGCAATCCGTGAAGGCGGCCGTACAGTAGGCGCGGGCGTTGTTGCTAAAGTTATCGCTTAATCGCTGATAA
>NZ_FQWI01000024.1 GCF_900129615.1 Pectobacterium carotovorum
GCTTGTATCTTTCTCACGTAGTGATTAGCTATCACTACATGAAACAGAGTGAGCTTCAAAGGCGCGCTAAGGCTATCAACCTTGCGATTGAGTTTAAGCCCTCTGTTTCACCTTTCACGCCAGCATTAACATTGAACGGTTACCTAGAGCACTGACTCTGAATGTACAAGCGGAACGGGCGTGACGGCTTCAGTGAAAGGGGGACATTATGTATTACGTCGGTATTGATATCAGTAAACGTTTTATCGATGTGTGCTTATTGGTTGATGGCATTAAAGGTAAACGGAAGACGAAAGTGTTACCCAATGACCCCAACTCAGCACAAGCTTTGGCTCAATGGTTAATCCTGCAAAAATGTGACCCGAGTCAGGCTCATATCATCATGGAAGCCACAGGGGTTTATCACGAACACCTTGCTTATGGTCTCCATGTGGCCGGTATTCTTGTATCGGTGGCCAATCCTCATCGAGTACGTGAATTTGCCAAAGGAATGGGGATATTGACCAAAACAGACCGCGTTGATGCTTATGTGCTGGCAAGCTATGGATGTTTAAAACAACCGGATAGTTGGGTTCCGCCTTCGCAAGAAATAAAGAAGCTCAGGGCATTATTGCAGCACAGGGATAGCCTGCTTAATGATAAACAGCGTGTAGAAAATCGCCTGGGCACGTTGAAATCCACCACACCTCCGGAAGAAGTCGTGACGTCTCTGGAATCGATGGTGCAACATTTAAAGGATGAACTGGAGCACATTGAGCACCTGATAAAAGCTCACATAGAGAAGCATCCCGGACTAAAAAAGGACCTGGCACTCCTGAAGTCGATTGATGGTGTTGGAGAGCAAATAGGATGGAATATGTTAGCCATCATCAGGGGTAATCACTTTAGGAGTGCGGAGCAGGTGGCGGCGTATCTGGGAGTTATCCCGGTAGAGCGTCGTTCAGGCACATCGGTGCATGGCAGGGCCAGTCTGTCGAAAATAGGACCGCCGGGTATCCGGGCGAAGTTGTATATGGGAGCCATTGCCGCTATAAGTCACAATCGTCATGTAAAAGCGCAATACACGCGGCTATTGCTAAAAGGCAAGGTAAAGATGCTGGCAATAGGGGCGGCGATGAGGAAACTGGTTCATCTATGCTATGGCGTACTTCATACTCAACAGCCCTATGACAAAAATTACGGCGTCGTAACCGATTGAAGTGCTTGACTGGCAACACGGTTACTCA
>NZ_FQWI01000017.1 GCF_900129615.1 Pectobacterium carotovorum
CCAGCGTTCAATCTGAGCCATGATCAAACTCTTCAATTTAAGATTTGTTTGATTTGCTGAACTCGTCAGCGATGCTCAAAGAATTAAAACTGTTTATTCGTAATGAATTTACTGTTGTTCACTCTTCAAGACTTTTTTATATCGTTAAGATACGGTCTTGTGAGTGCCCACACAGATTGTCTGATTATATTGTTAAAGAGCAGTGCCACTTCATCGGTGGCGCGGGCTGCATATACTATGCTTTTCCGCTGTGAAGTCAAGTCATTACTGACCGCCTTCGTTGAATCTTTTTTCCTGTCACCACAACCGCGTGTCGCTGTTGCCGTGTCAGTGGAGGCGCATTATAGGGACTTCTCGGCAGGCCGCAATAGGTATTTTAAAGAAAAATGTTTGTTTGCTGCATTCCACAGCAAAACCCCGCCTTATACCTATTTTTGCACAAACTTATCCACAGAAAGCATTCTATTCAAAAATTGACGAGCATCACGCAAACGTTTTCGCTACAATTCACCCCGTTCAAAATCGTCGTATTTTTGCGAACGCTAACTGAATATTTCTCTTTATTCCGCAATTATTGCTCTGACAAAGACGATATTCACATACCGTTCTTTACTGACTACCCAAATCCAGGGGATAACATCATCATGCAACAACGCCGTCCAATTCGCCGCGCTCTGCTCAGCGTTTCTGACAAAGCAGGTATTGTCGAATTTGCTCAAGCTCTGTCCCACCGTGGCGTCGAGCTCCTTTCAACGGGTGGAACCGCCCGTTTGCTGGCCGATGCTGGCTTAGCGGTGACTGAAGTCTCTGACTACACCGGCTTCCCGGAAATGATGGATGGGCGAGTGAAGACCCTGCACCCGAAAGTACACGGCGGCATTCTGGGACGACGCGATCAAGATGATGCGATCATGGCGCAGCACGACATCAAACCGATTGATATCGTCGTTGTGAATTTGTATCCGTTTGCTCAGACCGTCGCTCGTGAGAACTGCACATTAGAAGATGCGGTTGAGAATATCGATATCGGTGGCCCGACGATGGTCCGCTCTGCCGCCAAGAACCATAAAGATGTGGCTATCGTGGTCAAGAGCAGCGACTACAGCGCCATCATTAATGAAATCGACGCCAACGAAGGTTCACTGACCTACGAAACCCGTTTCGATTTAGCCATTAAAGCCTTCGAACACACTGCCGCTTACGACAGTATGATTGCCAACTACTTTGGTGCACTGGTTCCGCCTTATCACGGTGAAACCGATAAACCATCAGGTAACTTCCCACGCACGTTAAACCTGAACTACATCAAAAAGCAGGACATGCGCTACGGCGAGAATAGCCATCAGCAAGCTGCCTTCTATATAGAAGAGAATATTCACGAGGCCTCTGTCGCCACCTCGACACAGTTACAAGGCAAAGCGCTGTCTTATAACAACATCGCAGATACCGATGCGGCGCTGGAATGTGTGAAAGAATTTGCCGAGCCAGCCTGCGTTATCGTTAAACACGCAAATCCGTGCGGCGTAGCGATTGGCGGCTCAATTCTTGATGCCTACGAACGCGCCTATAAAACTGACCCAACATCTGCATTCGGTGGCATTATCGCTTTCAACCGCGAGCTGGATGAAGAGACGGCGCAGGCCATCATCAGCCGCCAGTTTGTCGAAGTCATTATTGCCCCATCTGCCAGTGATGCAGCACTGAAGGTGACCGCTGCAAAACAAAACGTACGTGTCCTGACCAGCGGTAGCTGGCAGCAACGCGTTCCTGGTCTGGACTTCAAACGCGTCAACGGTGGTTTGCTGGTACAGGACCGCGATCTGGGCATGGTTGATGCATCTCAACTGCGTGTCGTAACAGAGCGTCAGCCGAGCGAACAGGAATTACGTGATGCCCTTTTCTGCTGGAAAGTGGCTAAGTTCGTTAAATCCAATGCGATTGTTTATGCACGCGACAATATGACCATCGGGATAGGTGCTGGTCAGATGAGCCGCGTTTACTCAGCGAAAATTGCCGGAATCAAAGCGAGCGATGAAGGGCTGGAAGTAAAAGGTTCCGCCATGGCATCTGATGCGTTCTTCCCATTCCGTGATGGTATTGATGCCGCCGCTGCCGTTGGCATTACCTGCGTGATCCAACCGGGCGGGTCTATTCGTGATGATGAAGTCATTGCCGCCGCCAACGAACACGGCATTGCGATGATCTTTACCGACATGCGCCATTTCCGCCATTAATTCTGGAGCTGACCGAAATGAACATTTTAGTAATTGGTAATGGCGGACGCGAACACGCGCTGGCCTGGAAAGCCTCACAGTCACCGCTGGCGAAACGTGTTTATGTGGCTCCGGGAAATGCGGGCACCGCACTGGAGCCAGCACTGACCAACGTCGATATCGCCGCAACGGATATTCCAGCGTTAGTCGCCTTTGCGCAGGCAAACCACATCGATTTAACCATCGTTGGCCCAGAAACACCGTTAGTTATTGGTGTTGTGGATGCGTTTCAGAGCGCAGGTCTAAAAATCTTTGGTCCAACGCAAGGCGCTGCACAGTTAGAAGGCTCTAAAGCCTTCACCAAAGATTTTCTGGCACGCCATAACATCCCGACGGCGGAATACCAGAACTTCACCGAAGTGGAACCTGCGCTGGCTTATGTTCGCAGCAAAGGTGCACCAATCGTCATCAAGGCTGACGGATTAGCCGCTGGCAAAGGCGTGATTGTCGCCATGACGTTGCAGGAAGCGGAAAACGCCATTCAGGATATGCTGGCGGGGAATGCATTCGGCGATGCCGGACACCGTATCGTGGTGGAAGAGTTCCTTGATGGCGAAGAAGCCAGCTTCATCGTTATGGTGGATGGCAAGAACGTGCTGCCGATGGCAACCAGTCAGGATCATAAACGCGTCGGGGATAAAGACACTGGCCCGAATACCGGTGGCATGGGCGCTTACTCGCCAGCTCCGGTCGTGACCGATGAAATCCACCAGCGGGTGATGGATCAGGTAATTTGGCCGACCGTGAACGGCATGGCCGCAGAAGGAAATACCTACGTCGGTTTCCTGTATGCCGGTCTGATGATTTCTGCCGATGGCCAGCCAAAAGTGATCGAATTCAACTGCCGCTTTGGCGATCCAGAAACACAGCCAATTATGCTGCGCCTGCGTTCCGATCTGGTGGAGCTTTGTCTGGCAGCCTGTGACGGCAAGCTGGATCAGAAAGATTCTGTCTGGGATGAACGTCCGTCTCTGGGCGTGGTATTGGCTGCAGGCGGTTACCCGGCTGACTACAATACGGGCGATGTGATTTCCGGTTTACCACAGCAGGATGCTGAAGATGGCAAAGTCTTCCACGCTGGCACCAAGTTGAACGGCATTGATGTCGTCACCAACGGTGGCCGCGTACTGTGCGTCACTGCGTTAGGTAATACCGTCGCTGAAGCGCAACAGCGCGCTTATGAAATAGCAGCAGGCATTCAGTGGCAAGGGGTATTCTGTCGAAAAGACATCGGCTACCGTGCCATTGAGCGCGAGCAAGCCTGATAAACGATGGTCCGATAACGATTATCTGATAAATACTGAAGCCCGGAGAAATCCGGGTTTTTTTATAGCCAGATTTTTTATGGCTAATAGCTATTTGGGCTGCCACTGACAGACATCATCTTCCACCACCAGCAATAACTGCGTCCCTTCTGGCGCTTCCAGCCACGCGACGTTTAGCGGGCGTGTTGCATGCGCTTTTTGCTGCACAATCCATTCACGTGAATCGCTGTCAAAATCAGGGCGAACCACCGTACCATCACAAGACTGCACCTGCCCTTCCAGCCATTTCCCTTGCTTCAGCCTTACCTTGCCGGCACGCAGGACATCGCTCAATTCCAGCATGCGCTTCGCATCGAACTGGTAGAGCGCGATTTCATCATCAGAAACCGATTCACGTCTTTCGGCAAGCTGCCGCTGCATAAAGCTGACGGTTCCATCTTCTGCAAAGCGCAAACGCATATCTTCTTGCTGCGCCCCGAGCTGATTACGCTGTATCTCGCGTAGCTTATCCTGCTGGAACGTATAGCGCGTCACCGCCAGCGCATTGCCCTGAAGCGGGTTGTACACGGTGGTCAGCGCCGTCGTATTCTGCGCATCATCCTTACGCCACAAACGCACAACACCGCGATCGGCAACGTAACCGCTAGCGAACACTTCCGGCGGTGCGGTGCGGCTACTACAAGCGACCACGGCTACAAGCACGAGGCCTGCGCCACACAAACGTCGTAAAAGCAAAAGGGGCGAAAACGCCCCTCTGCTTAAACTTTTAACCGGCATGGGCTTATTTAACAGCGTCTTTCAGAGCCTTGCCAGAAACAAACGCTGGCACGTTGGCAGCAGCAATTTTGATTTCTTTACCGGTTTGTGGGTTGCGGCCAGTGCGCTCATTACGATGGTTCACTTTAAACGTACCAAAACCAACTAATTGTACTGCATCACCTTCTTTCAGAGACTCGGTAATTGCCGCCAAAGTTGATTCCAGAGCTGCTTTAGCCTGTGCTTTTGACAGATCAGCTTTGTCCGCAATTACATCAATCAGTTGAGTCTTATTCATAAGTTATCCTTACAGTGTGTTTATCGCTTGCTAAGCATCGAGTGCGACGGATATGCCCTTTCCCGTTTCAGGGTGTAATAGCACTCTCCTGCATACACGCACCGACAGCCACTTTTTTTACGCCCCCCAAATGTAGACCAGACAGGGTGCGAATGTGAAGCCTTAAGACAGGCCATTTCAGGCCTTAAATCACGTTTTATCGCGTTATTGATGCAAATTTATCCCGATGTTACTACTTCCGGCCTCGCGCAGATCGGAACGGAGCCCTTTGATCAGCTCAATATCGCGTTCTTCACAAGCCGCCAACAGGCGAAAAATCTCCCATTGGATGTCCCATTCTTCTTCAACTGCAGGCAAAACCTTGAGCTCATCGTCGGTCATTTCTTTGCCTGCCTGCGTCATTTCCAACATGGCAACCGTGCGGATAGACGTTTCGCTAATCGCTATCGCATGTTCCAGCGTTTCACCGCTTAAGCGCGAATGAATCAGCTCGCCCAGTGCGATACAGGCATCAATAGCCGGGTAGACGCCATAAAGATCGTAATCTTCAGCAGCGGGAACCGCTTCTTCCAGCTTTTCCAACTGGCTATCGAAATTGACCTTAGCATCTTTAACAACCAATGTTTCCCATACCAGATCGAGAATGCGACGGTAAACCATCGCGTCGCCGAATTCTGTTTGACGACAAAACTCGTGGTAATTTGGATACATACGTTCACAAAGACATGCCATGAAAGTGACATGTTGCCAGCTCGCCAGCTTTTCCAGACGTAAATGAATGGGGTTACGTAACATTTTTATGCTCATTAACAGCGACGGACGGCAGTGTACCTGAAATCACAGTGACGCCCTATGCCTGAATTCCTAAAGTTTTACGACAATACGTTAGCGGCTTGCTGCCGTTGCCAACGCACAAATGCGGGACGATTTGATGCGACAGCATCAGCCCAACGGGTCGGCTCCGGTAAACGGTAGCCGCGTATACAAGATTGCACCCAGTGCAATGCACTATCCTGACTGACGCGATGCCCCGTCGCCACAAACAGTGGATTACAGCGCGCTTTACTGCGCCATACCCAGCCAATCTGCTCGCCCTTATCCAGTAACGGCTGCTGACTGCCAACACTCTCTGCCAATGGCTCAAACCGGCCACAAAGCCGACTTTTCGCCACGCCAATCGTCGGAACATCAACTAGCAGACCAAAATGGCTGGCAACACCGAGACGACGCGGATGGGAAATCCCATGCCCATCGACAAACAGCAGATCCGGTTTCTGTTCAAGCAACGCCCACGCGGCGAGTAGCCCAGGGCATTCACGAAACGAAAGAAAACCAGGGATATAGGGCATTGTCGTACTGATACGCGCAATCTTGTATTCTATCAGTTCCAACGAAGGATAGCGCATTACCGCAATCGCAGCGCGAGTTACCGAACCTTCTTGTTCAAAGCCAACATCCGCACCCGCGATAAACGCGGGCTGCTCAAAAGGTAAATCGTCGTGGCGAATCACATCAGAAGCGCGAGCCAACTGCTCAGCCCGCAGCTGTTGTGTATCAATCACATCACCTCCTGTGAATCATGCGTGATAAGCGCGGGACAACCGATGCACGGCCTCAACAAAAACGCCCGCATGCTCCGGCGGCACATCCTGATGAATGCCGTGGCCCAGATTGAAAACATGGCCGTTGCCTTCTCCAAATCCAGCCAGGATCGATGCCACTTCCTGCTCGATCCGTGCCGGATCGGCATACAGCATCGACGGATCCATATTTCCCTGTAGCGCGACCTTATCGCCTACGCGACGACGTGCATCAGCAATATCGCTCGTCCAGTCTAGCCCCAACGCGTCGCAGCCGGTTTCCGCCATCGCTTCCAGCCACTGGCCTCCACCTTTAGTGAAGAGCGTCACGGGCACACGGCGGCCTTCATTCTCGCGCTGTAAACCATCAACGATCTTGTGCATGTAATGCAGAGAGAATTCTTTGTAGTCGCGTCCGCTCAGCGCGCCGCCCCAGGTATCAAATACCATCACCGCCTGCGCACCCGCGCGAATCTGCGCGTTGAGATAAAGAATGACGCTATCCGCCAGCTTATCCAGCAACAGGTGTAGCGTTTTAGGTTCAGCGAACATCATTTTCTTGATGACGGTAAACGCTTTGCTACTACCGCCTTCAACCATATAGGTCGCCAGCGTCCACGGGCTGCCCGAGAAGCCGATAAGCGGCACTTCCCCCGCGAGGTTTTTACGGATCGTCCGCACCGCGTTCATCACATACCCGAGTTCCTGTTCTGGATCAGGAACCGGCAGTTTAACCACATCGGCATGAGACGTGATCGGGGAGTGAAAACGTGGGCCTTCCCCCGCTTCAAAATAAAGCCCTAAGCCCATGGCATCAGGGATCGTGAGAATGTCAGAGAACAGGATCGCAGCGTCTAACGCATAGCGCCGTAAAGGTTGTAACGTGACTTCACAAGCCAGCTCTGCGTTTTTACACAGCGACATAAAATCACCCGCCTGCGCGCGCGTTGCCTTATATTCCGGCAGATAACGCCCCGCCTGACGCATCATCCACACTGGGGTGACATCAACGGGTTGGCGTAATAACGCCCGCAAATAGCGATCGTTTTTCAGATCAGTCATGTTCTTTTCCTTTCAACCTCACGGCGGTTCTACACCGGATAGATGTGATGAAACGGATGCGTTATAAGGCAAACGCTTTATGACGCAAATAGTACCACGTCAGCCTTCGTTCTCGTGATAAGTGCGGCACAGTACCACCGTATCTTCGATAAGCCGACGCGCCACGGTGCCCGGCGGAGGCAACTGCGGGAGTTGGTCATAGCGGAACCAGCCCGCGTCACGCAGCTCTTTCGGATCGTGCTTGATGTCTCCACCCGCATAATCGGCCATAAACGCCATCATCAGAGAATGAGGGAATGGCCAGGGCTGCGAACTCACGTAACGCAGGTTTTTTATCTGAATTTGGCTCTCTTCCATTACCTCACGCACGACCGTCTGTTCCAACGTTTCGCCGACTTCTACAAACCCAGCCAGCACGGTGTACATGTTTCCGCGATGTCGATTGTGTTGCGCCAGCAGAATCTCATCGCCACGGCGAATCGCGACGATGATGCAAGGCGCGATCTGCGGATAATAACGTTCTTTGCAGTGGTGACATAAGCACGCCAGCTCCGTTTTGCTCCGCACCATTTCATGGCCGCAGTAACCACAAAAACGATGAGAACGATAAAACTCAGCCAACTGTACGCCTCGCCCCGCGAGCTGGAATAATCCCACGTCCTGATCGAGCAACTGGCGAACTGATGCCATATCGGAATCTCGTCCCTGACAGACCAGCCAGACAGGCAGCCCTTGCCATTCGCCGATTTGGCGAGCCGTTTTCCCCTGCAACGACCACTCTATTGCCGTTCCGCGCGGCAATTCTCCCTGAGGTAGCCAGATTTGTACCGCGTCGCTAACCACCCACCAGCCGGTTTCATCACCTTTTAGCGTCTGTTCCATATCTTTTTATTGCTCCACTGCCACTTCACTGGCATTTTACATTCAGAGTGATTACATAAGTTTTATAACTGGGATTTCAGTTATTTCTTACCGTTCACGGAGTCAACAATGCTAAACCAGCTACAAAGTCTAACTGAATACGTTGGTGGCAATAATGCGTTAATCGACCAATGGCTACAAGCGCGTAAGCAGCTTCTGGTGGCTTACTATCATCTGGTTGGCATCAAGCCGAACAAGGAAGCGCTTTCTCTTTTGGATGAAGAGGCATTGGATAATTTTTGCCAGAATCTGGTGGACTATCTTTCTACCGGCCACTTTCATTTATACGAAAAAATGCTGCATGAAGCAGCGACACACAGCGAACAAGTATTAGCGCTTTCCACCCAGCTCGACCTCGCCCTGCAAAATAACACGCAGCAAATTATGGCGTTTTACGATAGCCACCTGGCGGCAGCCATCGACCATGATAACTGCCTCGAATTCCAGCACGCACTCTCCCACGTCGGCGAAGCCTTGGAAGAGCGTTTTACGTTGGAAGACAGAATGATCCAGCAGGTTTACGACAAATAGCCGTCATTTGACGTTATTTCAGGACATCAGCACACACTGTAAAGGCAACAGCGGCACGCTTTGACATCTGCGTTTTGCCGACATACAGTGTAGGGGTTTTATTGGCCCATTTAAGAGACGGGCATATCTTGTCGGAGTGCCTAGCGTGCTCGTGTTTTGTTTTACGAAATCAATCGTTATGACGAAACTTATGAGCGCACAGGCTGAGACCGTTAATTCGGGATCCGCGGAACCTGATCGGGTTAATACCTGCGAAGGGAACAAGAGTAATGCACCTCATTGAGCCCAAGGCTGTGTATTCCCACATACCTGCTCTGACGCTCAATATCATTATTACTCCCTCCGGCTCCAGACAAGCAATCTTCCCTTTACGTCTTACAGGAACTTGCTATGTCTACAGAACCCTTGTCTATAAAAACCTCGTCGGTAAAGACAGAGTTATCTACAGCATCCAAATCCGGTCGCCGTGAACAGCGTGCCGCCGCCCAGCAGTTTATTGAAACCTTACAGGGAACCGCCTTTCCCAATTCCAAACGCATTTACCTTGCAGGTTCACGCGATGACATCCACGTACCGATGCGGGAGATTCAGCTTAGCCCGACGTTACTTGGCGGCAGTAAAGACAACCCCCAATACGAACCCAATGAGCCCATCCCGGTTTACGATACGTCAGGGCCTTATGGCGATCCGGCTGCGCAACCCGATGTCCGCGTTGGGCTAGCGAAGCTGCGCGCCAGCTGGATTGCAGAACGTCACGACACCGAAGCGTTATCCGACGTCAGCTCTGATTTCACCCAACAGCGTCTGGCGGATGCAGGCCTGGATCATCTGCGTTTCGAACACCTGCCACGACCTTTGCGTGCCAAAGCGGGCAAACGCGTCACCCAGCTCCACTATGCGCGACAGGGCATGATTACCCCCGAAATGGAATTTATCGCCATTCGCGAAAATATGGGGCGCGAGCGTATTCGCGGCGAGGTACTGCGCCAGCAGCATCCGGGACAAAGTTTTGGTGCCCTTCTGCCAGAAAACATCACGCCGGAATTTGTCCGTCAGGAAGTGGCTTCCGGACGCGCCATTATTCCTTCAAACATCAATCACCCCGAATCGGAACCGATGATTATCGGCCGCAATTTTCTGGTGAAGGTTAACGCCAATATCGGCAACTCCGCCGTGACGTCTTCCATCGAAGAAGAGGTGGAAAAACTGGTCTGGTCTACCCGCTGGGGCGCGGATACGGTGATGGATCTCTCAACAGGCCGCTATATTCACGAAACCCGCGAATGGATTCTGCGTAACAGCCCCGTACCAATCGGGACAGTACCGATTTATCAGGCGCTGGAAAAAGTGAACGGCGTGGCAGAAAACCTGAACTGGGAAATGTTCCGCGATACGCTGCTGGAGCAAGCAGAACAGGGCGTGGACTATTTCACCATCCACGCTGGCGTGCTGTTGCGCTATGTGCCGATGACGGCCAAACGCCTGACCGGCATCGTCTCCCGCGGCGGTTCCATTATGGCGAAGTGGTGCCTGTCGCATCACAAAGAGAACTTCCTGTACGAGCACTTCCGGGAAATCTGTGAAATTTGTGCCGCTTACGATGTTGCGCTGTCGCTGGGTGACGGCTTACGTCCGGGCTCCATTCAGGATGCCAACGACGAAGCCCAGTTTGCCGAGCTGCATACGCTGGGCGAGCTGACCAAAATCGCCTGGGAATACGACGTACAGGTGATGATCGAAGGCCCCGGCCACGTTCCGATGCAGATGATCCGCCGCAACATGACCGAAGAGCTGGAACACTGCCACGAAGCCCCATTCTATACGCTCGGCCCGCTGACCACCGATATCGCACCGGGTTACGATCACTTCACCTCTGGCATCGGTGCCGCCATGATCGGCTGGTTCGGCTGTGCAATGCTCTGTTACGTGACGCCGAAGGAACATCTTGGCTTGCCGAACAAAGAAGACGTCAAACAGGGGCTGATTACCTATAAGATCGCCGCCCACGCCGCCGATCTGGCGAAAGGCCATCCCGGCGCGCAGATCCGTGATAACGCCATGTCAAAAGCACGTTTCGAGTTCCGCTGGGAAGACCAGTTCAATTTAGCGCTAGACCCCCAAACCGCCCGTGCCTACCACGATGAAACGCTGCCGCAGGAATCCGGCAAAGTCGCCCACTTCTGTTCCATGTGCGGCCCTAAATTCTGCTCGATGAAAATCTCACAGGAAGTACGCGACTACGCCGCGAAACAGGAAGCGGAAGCCAAACCGATTGAAGTGGGTATGGCGCAGATGTCGCAAGAATTCCGCTCGCGCGGCAGCGAGCTTTATCACAGCGCCACCAGCCTGCAAACCGAGGAAAGCAAATGACGGACTCGACGCCTTTTGCCCCAACGGCACAGCGGCTGGGGCTTTATCCCGTCGTTGATAACGTGGAGTGGATCGAACGATTACTCAGCGTCGGGGTGAAAACGATCCAGCTCAGGATCAAAGATCGGTCAGATGAACAAGCCGAAGCCGATGTGATCCAGGCGATCGCATTGGGTCGCCGCTATCAGGCGCAGCTCTTCATCAATGACTACTGGAAATTAGCGGTAAAACATCAGGCATACGGCGTACATCTGGGTCAGGAAGACCTGGATACTGCCGACCTGACCGCCATTAAAAAAGCGGGTCTGCGCTTAGGCGTCTCCACGCACGACGATCGTGAACTGGCGCGCGCAGTGGCGATAAACCCGTCCTATATCGCGCTGGGACATATTTTCCCGACGCAAACCAAGGATATGCCATCAGCGCCGCAGGGGCTGGCCGAGTTGACCCGACACATAACCGATCTGCAAGACCGTTTTCCCACGGTTGCCATTGGCGGTATCAGCATCGACAGAGTACCTGCGGTGCTGGCAACGGGCGTCGGCAGCATTGCCGTCGTCAGCGCCATTACTCAGGCTCCAGACTGGCGGCAGGCCACCACGACGCTGCTCAAAATGATTGAAGGACGGGAGGCATGACATGGTAACGACTCACCATCCAACGCCTACCGGACTGAGCGATAGCGAATTCATGCGCTATAGCCGCCAACTGATGCTGGAAGATATTGGCCCGGAAGGTCAGGAGAAACTCAAAACCGCCCGCGTTCTGCTCGTTGGGCTGGGTGGGCTAGGGGCGCCCGCCTCGCTCTATCTGGCTGCCGCTGGGGTCGGCACGCTACTGCTTGCCGACGATGACTCACTGCACATCAGCAACCTGCAACGCCAGATTCTGTATCGCACCAGAGACACCGACAAACCCAAAGCCGTGTTGGCGCAGCGTCAGCTACAGGCATTAAATCCGCACTCAGAAACGATTGCGATTACCGAAAGGCTCAGCGGTGACGCGTTATACAGCGCCGTCAGCCGCGTCGATCTGGTGCTAGATTGCAGCGACAACATGACCACTCGCCACGCGGTTAACGCCGCCTGTTTTAGCGCAGGCAAGCCGCTCATCAGCGGGAGTGCCGTCGGTTTCAGCGGCCAGCTCGCCGTCTTCACACCGCCTTATCACGCTGGCTGCTACGCCTGCCTGTACCCCGATACGGCCGAACCACAGCGCAACTGCCGCACCGCCGGCGTGCTGGGTCCGGTGGTCGGCGTGATTGGCACGCTTCAGGCGCTGGAAGCGATAAAACTGCTGGCCGGTATACCGTCCGCGCTAGACGGCAAGCTGAGGATGTTCAATGGCAAACAGCAGAGCTGGAACACGCTCCAGCTGACGCGCGCCCCCCATTGCCCGGTATGTGGAGGGAAGCATGAAAATCACGCTGAATGATGAAGCCTTTGAATGCCCAGAGGCCACAACGGTTGAAGCACTGCTGAGCCAGATCAATCGGCTCCAGCCTGGCACAGCGCTGGCCATCAACCAAACCATTATCCCGCACGCCACCTGGTCACAGCATCAGGTACAGGACGGTGATGATATTTTGCTTTTTCAGGCAATCGCGGGAGGATGACATGCTGCACATTGCCGATACGACATTAACTTCACGGCTGCTGACTGGCACCGGGAAATTCGCCACACCAGAACGGATGCTGGCAGCACTTGAGGCTTCTGGTTCTCAGTTAGTCACCATGGCGATGAAACGCGTTGATCTGAACGGCGGCAACGACGCCATTCTCGCTCCGCTACGTCAGCTCGGTATTAAGCTGCTGCCGAATACCTCAGGAGCCAAAACCGCAGACGAAGCCATTTTTGCGGCCCGACTGGCGCGAGAAGCGCTGGGCACTCGCTGGCTGAAGCTGGAAATTCACCCCGATGTGAAATACCTGCTGCCCGATCCTATCGAAACCCTGAAAGCCGCCGAACAGCTGGTAAAAGAGGGATTCACGGTGCTGCCTTACTGCGGTGCCGACCCTGTGTTGTGCAAACGATTGGAAGAAGTCGGCTGCGCGGCAGTGATGCCGCTGGGCGCACCGATCGGTTCCAATCAAGGACTGCAAACGCGTGATTTTCTCCGCATCATCATCGAACAGGCGCGCGTTCCGGTGATTGTCGATGCGGGCATTGGCGCACCCAGTCATGCGGCCGAGGCACTGGAAATGGGAGCCGACGCTGTACTGGTCAACACAGCTATCGCCGTTGCCCGCGATCCCGTGGCGATGGCGCACGCTTTCCGACTGGCAGTCGATGCCGGTGGGCTTGCCCGTCAGGCCGGACTGGGAAGTAAGCAGTTTGTTGCCAGTGCCACCAGCCCGCTCACTGGTTTCCTGCATCAGCAAACGGAAGGGGCGGAGCGATGAACGTCGATTTCCAAACCGTCTGGGAACAGCTCGACTGGGATGACCTGACGCTGTGCATCAACGGTAAAACCGCACGTGATGTCGAGCAAGCGCTTGCTGCACCACACCTGACGCGTGACGATTTTATGGCGCTCATTTCACCTGCCGCCAGCGCCTATCTGGAACCGCTAGCCCAGCGGGCACAGCAGCTCACCCGCCAGCGCTTCGGCAATACGGTAAGCTTCTATGTGCCGCTATATCTATCCAATCTGTGCTCCAACGACTGCACCTACTGCGGCTTTTCGATGAGCAATCACATCAAGCGAAAAACGCTGGATGAGGCAGAGATCCTACGTGAATGCGCCGCCATCAAGGAACTTGGGTTTGAACACCTGTTGCTCGTGACTGGCGAACACCAGCGTAAAGTAGGCATGGATTATTTTCGTCGCGTCTTTCCGCTGATCCGACCGCTCTTCAGTTCGCTGATGATTGAAGTTCAGCCGCTGTCGCAGGACGAATATGCCGAGTTGAAAACGCTGGGGTTGGATGGCGTGATGGTCTATCAGGAAACCTATCATCCGGCGACCTACCAACTGCATCACCTAAAAGGACAAAAGCAGGATTTCCATTGGCGACTCGCCACGCCGGATCGGCTTGGGCGGGCGGGGATCGACAAGATCGGGCTGGGCGCTTTAATCGGCCTGTCCAATAGCTGGCGAACCGACTGCTATATGGTGGCGGAACATCTGTTGCACTTACAGCAGAACTACTGGCAGAGCCGTTATTCTATCTCGTTCCCTCGTCTGCGCCCCTGTACAGGCGGCATTGAACCGGCGTCGCTCATGGATGAAGCGCAGCTCATGCAGGTCATTTGTGCATTCCGGTTGCTGTCACCAGATATTGAGCTGTCGCTTTCCACGCGTGAATCGCCTTTCTTTCGCGATCATGCCATTCCTATCGCGATTAACAACGTCAGTGCATTTTCCAAAACCCAACCGGGTGGCTACGCCGACGACCATCCTGAACTGGAACAGTTTTCACCGCATGATTCACGACGCCCTGAAGACGTGGCGCAGGCCATCATACGAGCAGGTCTCCAGCCCGTATGGAAAGACTGGGACGGTTATTTAGGCCGGTAGTTACTGAACAGATAAGTTACTGAGCAGATAAGACGGTGATATGCCTGATTTGCGAAGCGGCTCGCAAGCTGAAATGAGAATTACACGGAAGGCAATATTCTCAGGAGAGCGCCGCGCAACATGACATTCGGCCTATCGTCACGGCCTGCGACGAAGAATACAGTAGCGTCGTTGGCAAGCCTGAGCATGATTACGGAGCTTGCTGGCCGGAGCTGTTTGCTACTTATCGGCTCTGCACATCAACCCGCCGATACGGGGCTTATCCTTACCCGTATCGGCCCTTCCTTAAAAATAATCAGGTTACGTTCTGGTCAGGAAAAGTGTGCATCATCTTCGCGATTTCACTACCCACGATGCGCAGCCCTTCCCTCATTTCTTCCGTAAAGCGATTGGCATAATTGAGTCGAAGACAATTACGGTATTTTCCCGAGGCGGAGAAGAGCGAACCCGCGGCTATCTGTATGCCCGCTTTTCTGACCTCACGGCTGAGCTTGAGCGAATCAAAATATTCGGGCAGTTCAATCCACATCAGAAAGCCACCCTGAGGACGACTCACGCAAATATTGGACGGAAAATACTCACGCACCCAGCAGGTAAACGTATCCAGATTAGCTTTGTACTGAGCACGCATGCGGCGTAGATGAGGTTGATAGTGTCCGTTACGAATAAATTCCGCCACGGCTAGCTGAGGCTGCACCACCGTCGATCCTGTACTGATGTATTTTGTATGAATCACCCGCTCCAGATAGCGCCCCGGAGCAATCCAGCCAACGCGCAAACCGGGAGCAAGGTTCTTGGAAAACGAGCTGCACAACAGTACACGTCCATCTTCATCAAATGATTTTATCGCGCGGGGACGCGGATATTCATAGGCCAGCTCGCCATAGGCATCATCTTCAATAATCGCGATATCAAAATGCTGCGCCAGCGTCACCAGCGATTTTTTACGGGCGTCAGGCATGATGAAGCCAAGCGGGTTGTTACAGCTCGGCACCAGAAGTACGGCTTTGATCGGCCACTGATCCAGCGCCAGTCTTAACGCTTCAAGGCTGATCCCCGTCACCGAATCGGTCGGGATCTCGATCGCTTTGATATCCATCCCACGGAGGATCTGCATCGTACCCGGAAAAGCCGGTGATTCAACGGCCACGATGTCGCCGGGTTGGCAAACCGCGCGGACGGCCACAAATAAGGCTTCCTGACATCCGGTCGTGATCACAATATCATCTTGCGTTAGCTGGCAGCCACAGTCGACGGTAAGACGAGCAATCTGTTCGCGCAACGCAGGCACGCCATACACGCTGTCATATTGTAAAACCCGAGGATCCTGATATTGGCAGAGGCGACTCATCTCTTTCCACAGTGGTTTGATGGTCGGCTGGCTCACATCCGGCATTCCGCTACCAAATTTCAGCACGTTGGTTTCCAGACGCACATTCACCAACTCCAGCACCGATTCCCACTGCGTGATCTCAACCGGGCGTTGAGCAGGACGCGTCAGCGCGGGTACAGGCGGCGTTGCCTTACGCGGCGTGACAAAATATCCCGAACGCGGCTGCGGCATAATTAACTGCCGGGTTTCCAGCAGATGATAGGCTTGCTGTACGGTACTGATGCTCACACCATGCTCTGTACTCAGTGCCCGCACAGAAGGCAGCCGCTCTCCGCTTTGGTACAACCCTTGTTCGATCCGCTGTTCTAACAGCCCAGCTAGGTGTTGATAACGCGTCATCAGTATCATTCCCTATCAAGATTCACAGCATTGACCAGTACAGATTCAAATAAAAATCACCATTCAGATGCAATATCACACAATCTGTATGCTAAAAAAATGGATTTTTTGAGTCTGTATTGAAAATAGCTTTCACCTCATCATAGCGATCATTCACTGGCGAGGGGAAAAAACATGGAATTTCATGAGAATCGATCACAAAAACCGTTCCGCGAGTCACCGTTTTGGCTCATGCTGATTTTGCCGTACCGCTTGTGGAAAGCCTGGCGAGCAAGAGCGAACACGCTGAAGATACTACGGAACATGAGCGATGACGGACTCAAGGACATCGGGCTGAAAAGAAGCGATCTTGATCGGTTCAGATAGTGCCGCGGCAAAAAAAAGCAGACAAAAAACAGTAGAAGCGTGCCGATACAAACACTGTATCTGTATCGGCACGCTAGATTGGTGAGGCGAGGAGATTAGTGAGGTAAGGCGTCCGCTGATGTTGCCTTCATCCGCATCCCGACAATCGCCGAGAGTAAGCAGCCAATGGCAAGGTAAGCTGCCACCGCATGCCATGAACCATCCATAAACTGCACCAACAGAACGGCGATAAAAGGCGTAAACCCGCCGCCAACCACGCTGGCGACCTGATAACCCACCCCCGCCCCGCTATAGCGGTACGCCGTACCAAATAGTTCGGTAAACATCGGCTGCTGTACGCTAACAATCATATCGTGGGCAATATTCGCCAGCATGATGGCAAAGAACAGAATCAGCAGCGTGTTATGGCTTTCCAGCGCCATAAAGAATGGCACCGCACTCGCAGCCCCAATCAGTGCGCCAGTAACATAGATACGACGGCGGCCAAAGCTATCTGCCAGATAGGCAAAGCAAGGAATGGATACGCAGCTGATCGCCCCCACCAGCAGCCCGATATTCAGGAAAATATCCCGCGATAGACCAAGATGGGTGGTGGAGTAATTGAGGGCAAACGCGGTGACGATATACATCGTCAGCAGTTCGCCAAGCCGCAGCGCAATAATCAGCAGAAATGCCTTCGGGTGCTGGCGCAGTGCTTCCATGATAGGGAACGAACGCAGTTTGTTTGCTCTTTCTCCCAGCGTCTTATTCGCCTCAAACTCCTGAGACTCATCCATCCCGTTACGCACCCACCAGGCGATAGCCACCAGAATCAGGCTGAATAAGAACGGCAAACGCCAGCCCCAGGTAGTAAATTCCTCATTGGTCGTCAAATTGCTCACCACCGATACCGACCCTGTAGCCAATAACAGCCCAACCCCAAAGCCAACCTGTACGCCACTGCTGTAAAACGCTTTCTTCTTCTTCGGCGCATTCTCTACCGCCAACAGCGCCGCCCCACCCCACTCGCCACCGACCGCAAATCCCTGAATTGCACGCAGCGTAACCAGCAACACCGGTGCCCACCAGCCAATCGAATCAAACGAGGGTAACAGGCCAATCAGCGCAGTAGAAATGCCCATCATCCAGACCGTGATCATCAGCATTCGTTTACGGCCCAGCTTATCGCCGAAGTGGCCAAACACCATGCCGCCTAGCGGGCGGAACAGGAAACCAACGCCGAACGTACCAAATGCCGCCAGCGTCCCCATCGTTGGGCTAACCTGCGGGAAAAATTCGGTATTAAATACAAGAGCGGCAACAATTCCGTACAGCAAGAAATCGTACCAATCTACAACGGCGCCAACAAAACTGCCCCAGGCTGCTCGTTTTGCGCGATGTTGAGAATGGCTTACTGACTGTGTTTGTAGGGTTTTATCAGAAGAAAGTGAGTCATCTTGCTGAGGTAATGAGCCGCCAGGCTGTGAGAGTGTTGGCGTAGTTGAGGTGTCCATGTCGGTTCCGTTCTATTTACTTTACACTACTGTACAACAAAAAATTTCAGGAAGAAATAAAACGCCGGGAGCGTTTTATAACAACGCATCGCGTTGGCCCGCTAGGGTGGAAGGCAAGGACGCCTTCCATAAATTTTTAACGTCGCTTGCGACGGCCTTTAGGTAGCGCACAGGGATGTGCGCTATAAAAAAATTCAGGAAGACATGCCTAAACGTCGCTTGCGACGGGTCGTCCGCAGGGAATCAGCCATAAAAAAACCCCGACCATCATAGTCGGGGTTTCTGTTATTTACCGCATGATAGCGCAGCGCACAAAGACTTATTCGTCGTCGCTGCTACCAAAGCCTGCGTTCAACAGTTCAGCCAGGTTAGCAGAAGCTTCATCGGCACTCACCTGAGGCACGACAGGTGCTTCACCCGCCTGACGGCGGCGCATACGATCCTGATGGTACGCATAACCCGTACCTGCTGGGATCAGACGACCTACGATAACGTTCTCTTTCAGGCCACGCAGTTCATCACGTTTACCAGCAACAGCGGCTTCGGTCAGTACGCGAGTGGTTTCCTGGAACGATGCCGCAGAAATGAAGGACTCGGTCGCCAGAGATGCTTTGGTGATACCCAGCAGATCGCGGCTGTATGTTGCCGTGATCTTGCCATCCGCTTCCAACTGACGGTTGGCAATCTTGATGCGAGACACTTCTGCCTGTTCGCCTTCCAGGAACTCGGTGCTGCCCGCGCTAACGATGGTGCCTTTACGCAACATCTGACGAACGATAACTTCGATGTGTTTATCGTTAATCTTAACGCCTTGCAGACGGTAAACTTCCTGAACTTCGTTGGTGATATAACGCGTTACTGCATGTACACCACGCAGACGCAGGATATCGTGCGGAGACTCTGGGCCGTCGGAAACAACGTCACCACGTTCCACCACTTCACCTTCGAACACGTTGAGCTGACGCCATTTCGGAATCATCTCTTCGTAAGCATCACTGCCATCCAACGGAGAAATTACCAGACGACGCTTACCTTTGGTTTCTTTACCGAAGGAAATTATACCGCTGATTTCTGCCAGAATAGCCGGCTCTTTCGGACGACGAGCTTCGAACAGGTCGGCTACGCGTGGCAGACCACCGGTAATATCCTTGGTACCGCCGGATTCCTGAGGAATACGCGCCAACGTATCACCGCCGCTGATTTTCACGCCATCTTCCAACTGCACGATCGCTTTACCCGGCAGGAAGTACTGGGCAGGCATATCCGTACCTGGAATCAGTACATCTTCGCCTTTGTCATCAACGATTTTCAGTGCCGGACGCAGGTCTTTACCGCTACCGGTACGTTCTGCACTATCCAGAACCACGATAGAGGACAAACCGGTCAGTTCGTCGGTCTGACGAGTAATCGTCTGGCCATCGATCATGTCAGTGAAGCGAATGTTACCGCTCACTTCGGTGATAACTGGCATGGTATGCGGGTCCCAGTTAGCAACGGTTTCGCCACCGTTAACTTCTGCGCCATCGCCTTTCGCCATTGCCGCACCGTAAGGCACTTTATAGCTTTCTTTAGTACGTCCGAATTCGTCGATCAGTTTCAGTTCGGTATTACGTGAAGTAATAACCAGTTTACCGTTGCTGTTCATAACGAACTTCGCGTTGTTCAGTTTCAGGCTACCTTTGTTTTTCACCTGAATGCTGGACTCAGCTGCCGCACGCGATGCCGCACCACCGATGTGGAACGTACGCATGGTTAACTGTGTACCCGGTTCACCGATGGACTGTGCCGCGATAACCCCGATGGCCTCACCTTTGTTGATGATATGACCACGAGCCAGATCGCGACCGTAGCAATTGGCGCACACGCCAAAGTCGGTTTCGCAGCTTACGACTGAACGTACTTTAACGGCGTCAACGGAGTTCTCTTCCAACATGTCACACCACTGCTCGTTCAGCAGCGTGTTACGTGGAACCAGAATGTCCGCCGTACCCGGTTTGATCACGTCTTCAGCCGTTACACGACCCAGTACGCGCTCACGCAGTGGCTCTTTAACATCACCACCCTCGATAACCGGCGTCATCATGATACCTTCGTGGGTACCACAATCGTCTTCGGTCACAACCAGATCCTGCGCAACGTCAACCAGACGACGCGTCAGATAACCGGAGTTCGCTGTTTTCAGTGCGGTATCCGCCAGACCTTTACGCGCACCGTGCGTCGAGATGAAGTACTGGAGTACGTTCAAACCTTCACGGAAGTTTGCGGTAATTGGCGTTTCGATGATCGAACCATCTGGTTTCGCCATCAGACCACGCATACCCGCCAACTGACGAATCTGTGCCGCAGAACCACGCGCACCGGAGTCGGCCATCATAAAGATGCTGTTGAAAGAAACCTGCTGCTCAACCACGCCATCACGGTTAACCACATCCTCAACGGACAGGTTTTCCATCATCGCTTTCGCAACACGTTCGTTCGCCGCCGCCCAAATATCGATCACTTTGTTATAGCGTTCGCCCGCGGTAACCAGACCAGACTGGAACTGCTCCTGAATCTCGGCAACTTCGGTTTCGGCTTCTTCGATAATCTCGGCTTTTTTCTCCGGGATAACCATGTCATCGATACCTACGGAAGCACCAGAGCGCGCCGCGTAAGCAAAACCGGTGTACATAGTCTGGTCAGCGAAGATAACTGTCGGTTTCAGACCCAAAATGCGGTAACAGGTGTTCAGCATTTTGGAGATCGCTTTCTTGCCCAGAGGCTGGTTAACAATCGAGTACGGCAGACCTTTCGGTACGATCATCCACAGGATGGCGCGACCGATAGTCGTATCGATAATCGACGTCTGATGCGTAACCTCGCCTTCGATGCTCTTGATCTCTTCCGTGATACGCACTTTAACACGCGCATGCAGAGAGGCCAGACCAGCGCGATAAACGCGTTCAGCTTCTTTCGGACCCGTGAGCACCATGCCTTCGCCTTTGGCGTTAACACAGTCACGCGTCATGTAATACAGACCCAATACCACGTCCTGAGAAGGAACGATGATTGGCTCACCATTCGCAGGGGACAGGATGTTGTTGGTCGACATCATCAACGCACGCGCTTCCAGCTGGGCTTCCAGCGTCAACGGTACGTGTACAGCCATCTGGTCACCGTCGAAGTCGGCGTTATATGCCGCACAAACCAGCGGGTGCAGCTGGATCGCTTTACCTTCGATCAGAACCGGTTCAAATGCCTGGATACCCAAACGGTGCAGTGTTGGTGCACGGTTCAGCAGTACCGGGTGTTCGCGGATAACTTCGTCCAGGATATCCCATACAACAGCTTCTTCGCGCTCAACCATTTTCTTGGCGGCTTTAATGGTGGTAGCAAGACCACGCAGTTCCAGCTTGCCGTAGATGAACGGTTTGAACAGCTCCAGTGCCATTTTCTTCGGCAGACCACACTGGTGCAGACGCAGGTATGGACCAACGGTGATTACGGAACGACCGGAGTAGTCAACACGCTTACCGAGCAGGTTCTGACGGAAACGACCCTGTTTACCTTTGATCATGTCGGCCAAAGATTTCAGAGGACGTTTGTTAGAACCGGTGATCGCACGACCGCGACGGCCGTTATCCAACAGCGCATCAACCGCTTCCTGCAACATACGTTTTTCGTTACGTACGATGATGTCTGGCGCAGCCAGATCCAGCAGACGTTTCAGACGGTTGTTACGGTTGATCACGCGACGATACAGATCGTTCAGGTCGGAAGTCGCGAAACGACCACCATCCAGCGGAACCAACGGACGCAGATCTGGCGGCAGTACCGGCAGAACGGTCAGGATCATCCACTCTGGCTTGTTACCAGACTGTACGAATGCTTCCAGCAGCTTAATACGCTTCGTCAGCTTCTTACGTTTGGTTTCGGAGTTGGTTTCGGTCAGCTCTTCACGCAGCTGCTCGCATTCCTGCTCCAGATCCATATTCTTCAGCAGAGCCTGGATCGCTTCGGCGCCCATTTTCGCGTCGAATTCATCACCAAACTCTTCCAGCGCATCCAGATACTGCTCTTCAGTCAGGATCTGACGGCGCTCAAGGTTGGTCATGCCGCCTTCAACCACGACATAAGATTCAAAATAAAGCACGCGTTCGATATCACGCAGCGGCATATCCAGCAGCAAACCGATACGGGAAGGCAGTGACTTCAGGAACCAGATGTGCGCAGTCGGAGAAGCCAGCTCGATGTGGCCCATACGCTCACGGCGCACTTTGGTCTGGGTCACTTCAACGCCGCACTTCTCACAAATAACACCGCGGTGTTTCAGGCGCTTATACTTACCGCACAAGCACTCATAATCTTTTACTGGCCCAAAGATACGGGCGCAGAAAAGGCCGTCACGTTCAGGTTTGAACGTACGGTAGTTAATGGTTTCTGGCTTTTTAACTTCACCAAAAGACCACGAACGGATCATGTCTGGCGAGGCCAGAGCAATTTTGATCGCATCAAACTCTTCGGTCTTAGTTTGCGCTTTCAGAAACTTTAATAAGTCTTTCACGGATTGGCTCCTGTCGGAGTTAGACCTGATAGACACCTGAACTATGCCGTTAAAAACACAATTCAGGTGTCCCTATGACGAATGCCAGCAATACAACGAGCTGGGATTACTCTTCTTCCAGCTCGATGTTGATACCCAGCGAGCGGATTTCTTTCAACAATACGTTGAAGGATTCCGGCATGCCTGGTTCCATCTGATGATTGCCATCCACGATGTTTTTATACATCTTGGTACGGCCGTTCACGTCATCAGACTTAACGGTCAACATTTCTTGCAGGGTATAAGCTGCACCATAAGCTTCCAGCGCCCACACTTCCATCTCACCGAAGCGTTGACCACCGAACTGTGCCTTACCACCCAGCGGCTGCTGAGTAACCAGGCTGTAAGAACCGGTGGAACGGGCATGCATCTTATCGTCAACCAAGTGGTTCAGTTTCAGCATGTACATGTAGCCCACGGTAACCTGACGCTCAAATTGCTCACCGGTACGTCCATCGTACAGGGTAATCTGACCGGAGGTAGGGATACCGCCCATCTGCAACAGTTCCTTGATTTCTTTCTCTTTTGCACCGTCGAATACCGGCGTTGCAATTGGCATACCTTTTTTCAGGTTTTCAGCCAGACGCATCACTTCTTCGTCTGAGAAAGTGCTCAGGTCGACTTTTTGACGCACATCGTCGCCCAGGTCATAGGCTCTCTGGATGAACTCACGCAGTTTAGTCACTTCTTCGTGCTGCTTGAGCATGGCGTTGATTTTCTCGCCGATACCTTTTGCAGCCATACCCAGGTGGGTTTCCAGAATCTGACCAATGTTCATACGTGAAGGTACACCCAGCGGGTTCAGTACGATATCGACCGGCGTACCGTTCTCATCGTAAGGCATATCTTCGATCGGGTTGATCTTGGAGATAACACCTTTGTTCCCGTGACGACCAGCCATTTTGTCACCCGGTTGGATCTGACGTTTAACGGCCAGATAAACCTTAACGATTTTCAGCACGCCTGGTGCCAGATCATCGCCTTGGGTGATTTTACGGCGCTTAGCTTCGAGTTTTTTCTCAAACTCGTGCTTCAGCTCATCATACTGTTCTGCCAGCTGTTCCAACTGATTCTGTTTATCTTCATCAGTCAGACCCAGTTCCAACCAGCGCTCGCGCGGCAGTTTGTCCAGTTTGTCAGCTTCTACGCCGCCGGAAACCAGCACAGCGTGGATACGTGCAAACAGGCCTGCTTCCAGAATCTGCAATTCTTCAGTCAGGTCTTTCTTCGCCTGCTTCAGCTGCATTTCTTCGATTTCCAGCGCACGTTTGTCTTTTTCCACGCCATCGCGGGTAAAGACTTGTACGTCGATAATCGTACCGGAAACACCGTTTGGCACACGCAGAGAAGAGTCTTTAACGTCAGACGCTTTCTCACCGAAGATCGCACGCAGCAGCTTCTCTTCTGGCGTCAGCTGAGTTTCACCTTTCGGTGTTACCTTACCAACCAGAATGTCACCACCGGTCACTTCAGCACCGATGTAAACGATGCCGGATTCATCCAGTTTGGAAAGTGCTGCTTCACCCACGTTCGGGATGTCCGCAGTAATTTCTTCAGGCCCCAACTTGGTGTCACGAGACACACAGGCCAGTTCCTGAATGTGGATGGTCGTGAAGCGATCTTCCTGAACCACACGCTCGGAAACGAGGATGGAGTCTTCGAAGTTGTAACCGTTCCATGGCATGAATGCCACGCGCATATTCTGACCCAGCGCCAGTTCACCCAGATCGGTGGACGGGCCATCTGCCAGAACATCACCACGTTCTACCGGCTCACCCAGAGACACACACGGCATCTGGCTGATGCAGGTGTTCTGGTTAGAACGGGTATATTTGGTCAGGTTATAGATGTCGATCCCGGCTTCGCCCGGATACATTTCATCGTCATTAACGCGGATTACAATACGGGATGCATCCACGTACTGTACTGTACCACCACGTTTGGCTACGGCAGTTACACCGGAGTCAACCGCAACAGCGCGTTCCATACCGGTACCAACCAGCGGCTTATCAGCGCGCAGAGTCGGAACGGCCTGACGTTGCATGTTCGCACCCATCAGGGCACGGTTGGCGTCATCGTGTTCCAGGAACGGAATCAGGGATGCACCGACGGAAACCACCTGCTGTGTGGAAACGTCCATGTATTCAACCTGATCGCGGCTGAACAAGCTGGACTCGCCTTTGTTACGGCAGGTAACCAGTTCGTCGATGAAGCGGCCTTCTTCGTCCAAATTGGTGTTCGCCTGTGCGATAACGAAGTTACCTTCTTCAATCGCAGACAGGTAATGGATCTCATCCGTCACCACATTTTCACGCACGCGACGATACGGGGTTTCAAGGAAACCGTATTCGTTCGTTTGCGCATAAACGGACAGGGAGTTGATCAGACCGATGTTCGGACCTTCCGGCGTTTCGATAGGACAAACGCGACCGTAGTGAGTCGGGTGTACGTCACGAACTTCAAAGCCGGCACGTTCACGCGTCAGACCGCCTGGGCCCAATGCAGAGATACGACGTTTGTGCGTAATCTCAGACAACGGGTTGTTCTGGTCCATAAACTGTGACAGCTGACTTGAACCGAAGAACTCTTTCACCGCAGCCGAAATCGGCTTGGCGTTGATCATGTCCTGTGGCATCAGCGTATCAAGGTCGCCCAGAGACAGACGCTCTTTTACAGCACGTTCTACACGCACCAGACCAACGCGGAATTGGTTTTCTGCCATTTCGCCGACGGAACGGATACGACGGTTGCCGAGGTGGTCGATATCATCCACTTCGCCTTTACCGTTACGGATATCAATGAGCTTCTTCATCACTTCGATGATGTCATCTTTGCTCAGGATACCGGAACCTTCGATCTCATCACGTAGCAGAGAACGGTTGAACTTCATACGACCAACCGCAGACAGATCGTAGCGGTCTTCAGAGAAGAACAGGTTCTCAAACAGCGTTTCTGCTGCTTCACGCGTTGGTGGCTCACCAGGACGCATCATGCGATAGATTTCAACCAGCGCACTCAGGCGATCGTTTGACGGATCGACGCGCACGGTTTCAGACATGTATGCACCATGATCCAGATCGTTGGTGAACAGTGTCTCAATACGTTTGTGACCAGACTGGCTCAGTTTAGCCAGCAGATCCAGCGACAGCTCCATGTTGGCTGCGCCGATCAGTTCACCGGTGCTCTCGTCGATATAATCTTTGGACAGTACTTTGCCAGCGATATATTCAACAGGCACTTCAATGCGCTCAATGCCGTCTTTCTCTAACTGACGGATATGACGCGCAGTGATGCGGCGACCTTTTTCGATATAAACTTTACCGTTCGCTTCAATATCAAACGATGCGGTTTCACCACGCAGGCGCTCAGGAACCAGATCCATCTGCAATTTATTGCCATTGATTTCATAGACAATTTTATCGAAGAAAAGATCGAGAATCTGTTCGGTGGAATAACCCAGCGCGCGCAGGATAATGGTCGCAGGCAATTTGCGGCGACGGTCGATACGGACAAACAGGTTATCCTTCGGATCAAACTCGAAATCCAGCCAGGAACCACGGTAAGGAATAATACGTGCGTTATACAGCACCTTACCTGAAGAGTGGGTTTTACCTTTGTCGCTATCGAAGAACACACCTGGACTACGGTGCAACTGAGACACGATTACACGCTCAGTACCATTGATCACGAAGGTACCGTTATCGGTCATGAGCGGAATTTCGCCCATGTAAACTTCTTGTTCTTTGATGTCTTTAACGGTGCCTTCAGGCGCTTCGCGCTCGTAGATCACCAGGCGCAGTTTTACGCGTAGCGGCGCAGAGAACGTCACACCACGGATCTGACATTCTTTAACGTCAAATACTGGCTCGCCCAAGCGATAGCTAACGTATTGCAGCTCTGAATTACCGCTATAGCTTTTTATAGGGAAAACAGAACGGAATGCAGCTTCCAAACCGTACTGACCTTCCGGGTCTTGCTCGATAAACTTCTGGAACGAGTCAAGTTGGATAGAAAGGAGATAAGGTATGTCCAAAACCTGTGGACGTTTACCAAAATCCTTACGAATGCGTTTTTTCTCGGTATAGGAGTAAACCATAGGGTTCCTCAGCTAGCTGACAAGTCGAACCACTCTGTCTGCCCTAACAAGGACAGTTCATGCAACACTATTTATGTTGGTCGGAAAATAGAGAACTTTCCGTAATACGTCTTTCTATTACTCTTAAACCATTTCGTTGCTCTTGCTTAGGCATGGAGCCCATGCAGGAAAGCAGTATATTAAGTCGTCAATAGAAAAAAATATTGGGGGAAATCAATGGCTAAACAGTGTGAAATCCCATTGATGCCCTACAGCGCAAAAAGGCTGGTGACTAAAAAGTCACCAGCCATCAGCCTAATAAATCAGGCTGCAACCTGAAAGGTTGGCTTATTTAACTTCAACTTCTGCGCCAGCTTCTTCCAGTGATTTTTTCAGTGCTTCAGCGTCATCTTTGCTCACGCCTTCTTTCAGAACTGCAGGTGCAGATTCAACCAGATCTTTGGCTTCTTTCAGGCCCAGACCAGTTGCGCCGCGAACAGCTTTGATTACAGCAACTTTGTTAGCGCCGATAGCTTTCAGCACAACGTCGAACTCAGTTTTTTCTTCAGCAACTTCAGCTGGGCCAGCAGCAACAGCTACAGCAGCAGCAGCAGAAACACCGAATTTTTCTTCCATAGCAGAAACCAGCTCAACAACATCCATTACAGACATAGCTGCTACTGCTTCCAGAATTTGATCTTTAGTGATAGACATAACAATTGTTCCTAAGAATCAGAAATAGTTTATACGTTAGCAAGTACGTTAGAAAAGAAAGTGCTATTACGCAGCTTCTTTTGCATCGCGAACAGCAGCCAAAGTGCGGACCAGTTTGCCTGCAGCGGCTTCTTTCATGGTCGACATCAGACGTGCCAGTGCTTCTTCGTAAGTCGGCAGCGTTGCCAGACGGTCAATTTGAGCCGCCGGGATCAGCTCACCTTCAAAGGCTGCAGCTTTGACCTCGAATTTTGCATTCGCTTTCGCGAACTCTTTGAACAAACGAGCAGCAGCGCCCGGGTGTTCCAGAGAATATGCAATCAGGGTCGGACCGACAAACGTGTCTTTCAGGCACTCAAATTGGGTACCTTCAACAACGCGGCGCAGCAAGGTGTTACGAACAACACGCATGTAAACGCCAGCTTCACGCGCTGCTTTACGCAGTTCGGTCATTTTATCAACGGTAACGCCACGGGAATCCGCAACAACCGCAGACAGCGCACCTTTGGCTACTTCGCTGACTTCAGCAACAATCGCTTGTTTGTCTTGAAGATTTAATGCCATTAGCTTTTGCTCCTGGATTTAGCCGGAGAAACTCTCCGGAACTCACTTCACTTATCGCCAAAATTAGAGATAAGCGTTGAAACACGGTGAGCAGAATCCAGTAAAAAATTATTCTTTATAAAAAAGAAAAACGTTATTTAGGCTCTGTCACCGTCTACGCAGGAGAATTAAGTTTCTTACGAAACACCTGCGGTCTTGGACGGAGGCCTGGATAGGCCAGGCTCCAACCGAAAAATTCTTGCGTCATTCCACTTGAGGAACAACGGGCGTAAGATTATAGGTAAATCCCACACCCGAGTAAAGCGGAACAAAAGCTATTAGTTAGCAGCAGCGTTCAGACCGCTTTGGTCGATGGCAACGCCAGCGCCCATAGTGGTAGACAAGCTAACTTTCTTGATGTACACGCCTTTCGCCTGAGATGGTTTTGCTTTTTTCAGCGCAATCAACAAAGACTCTAGGTTTTCTTTCAATTTGTTAGAATCGAAATCAACCTTACCGATAGTGGTATGGATGATGCCGTTCTTGTCGTTACGGTAACGAACCTGACCAGCTTTAGCATTGTTAACAGCTTCAGCAACGTTAGGAGTTACAGTGCCCACTTTCGGGTTTGGCATCAGGCCACGTGGACCCAGAACCTGGCCCAATTGGCCAACAACGCGCATTGCATCTGGAGATGCAATAACAACGTCAAAGCCCATTTCGCCTTTCTTGATCTGATCAGCCAGATCTTCCATGCCCACGAATTCAGCGCCAGCTGCTTTAGCAGCTTCAGCGTTTGCACCTTGGGTGAAGACAGCTACGCGAACAGAACGACCGGTGCCGTGAGGCAGAACGGTTGCGCCGCGAACGTTTTGGTCAGATTTACGTGCATCGATGCCGAGGTTAACAGCTACGTCTACACTTTCTACGAACTTAGCAGTGGCCAGCTCTTTGAGCAGAGCAACAGCTTCGTTGATGTCATACTGTTTAGTTACATCAACTTTGTCACGGATCACGCGCATGCGCTTGGTCAGCTTAGCCATTTATTAATCCTCCACTACCAGGCCCATGGAACGAGCGGTACCTGCGATAGAGCGCGCCATGGCGTCTACATCAGAACCAGTCATGTCCGCAGCTTTAGTTTCTGCGATTTCACGAACCTGAGCGCTCGTTACTTTACCTACTTTGTCTTTGTTCGGCTTGCCGGAACCAGACTTGATACCAGCCGCTTTCTTCAGCAGAACAGCTGCTGGAGGCGTTTTGGTAACGAAGGTGAAAGAACGGTCAGAATAAACGGTAATAACAACCGGAGTCGGCAGACCCTTCTCAAGGCTTTCAGTTTTAGCATTGAACGCCTTACAGAATTCCATGATGTTAACACCTTGCTGACCCAGAGCCGGACCTACTGGTGGGCTCGGGTTAGCCATACCAGCTGCAACTTGCAGCTTGACATAGGCTTGTACTTTCTTGGCCATTTAACTTTCCTCGATTGGGTAATAGCGCCTAGTAAAAGGCTCCCCGTGGTTTGTATTACGCTTCAGTCGCCGTTAGGGCCACTGAAAAACAAAAGGCGCGAAATTATAGGTTAATTTCGCGCCATAGGCAAGTCGCTATTTTCAGCAAATCTTATCAGGCAATTAGCCTTTTTCGACCTGAGCAAAATCTAGTTCAACAGGCGTCGCGCGACCAAATATAGAAACAGATACCTTCAGGCGGCTCTTCTCATAGTCTACTTCTTCAACAACACCGTTAAAGTCGGCAAATGGACCATCGTTGACACGAACCATTTCACCCGGTTCAAACAGCGTTTTCGGACGAGGCTTGTCACCAACCTGCTGGAGACGATTCATAATCGCATCCACTTCTTTGTCACTGATTGGAGCAGGACGGTCAGATGTGCCGCCAATGAACCCCATAACACGAGGTACGCTGCGCACAAGATGCCAACTAGCATCTTCCATCACCATCTGTACTAAAACATAACCAGGGAAAAACTTGCGTTCGCTCTTGCGACGCTGGCCACCACGGATCTCAACGACTTCTTCAGTAGGGACCATGACTTCGCCAAACAGCTCTTCCATATTATGGAGTTTGATATGCTCACGCAGAGATTGTGCTACGCGACCTTCAAAACCAGAAAACGCCTGAACGACGTACCAACGTTTTTTTGGAGCTTCAGACATCTTAGAACCTCAGGCCAGTGATAAACGATACCAGACGGACCAGAATACCATCCAGCCCCCACAAAATCAGTGACATCACGGCAGTCACCGCGGCAACGATTAACGTGGTGTGTAACGTTTCCTGACGAGTCGGCCAAATTACTTTGCGCACTTCGGTACGCGCTTCGCGAGCAAACGCTACGGTTGCTTTGCCTTTCGTGGTCAGCAGTGCCACACCACCGGCTGCGGCGATCAGGATAACAACGGCTAATGCACGCAGAGGAAGACTAAATTCGCGGTAATAATAATTGCCAACAATCGCAACAACCAGCAAGGCACCTACTACTAGCCACTTAATCACTTCCAGGCCACGCCCACTATCCTGAGCTTCGGTATTCGCACTCATAAACCAACCTGTCACAATGATTCAGACAAATAACTTTGCCCCGCAACCACGGGGCAACCAAACCGAAAGATGTTCTGTAAAACGAATAATTCGGTATTTACGCCGTATCTACAGAGCCTATCTCACCAATGATTATATCTCACAATCGCTGATGAGATAGGTTCTACCATGACAGCGTAGAAAAAGGGCATCAAATGATGCCCTTTTATCGCGTGTCGCGTCAAACGTTATCAGCGATTAAGCGATAACTTTAGCAACAACGCCCGCGCCTACTGTACGGCCGCCTTCACGGATTGCGAAACGCAAACCGTCGTCCATCGCG
>NZ_FQWI01000009.1 GCF_900129615.1 Pectobacterium carotovorum
CGAACTCAGAAGTGAAACGCCGTAGCGCCGATGGTAGTGTGGGGCTTCCCCATGTGAGAGTAGGGAACTGCCAGGCATCAACTACGTGGAAAGCCTCTGTCGAAAGACAGGGGCTTTTTGCTATGGAAAATTAGGTGGATTTACAAAAACCTGCAGATAACATGCTGGATACAGCGCATGGGAGGGTTTGGTTTTTTGGGTTCAGAAGCCCATTTTCTGCCAGACATTACCCAATTCCAGTGTTAACGGTTGTCTATTCTGCACTACAGATTATTATTTTTGAGCCATTGTCGGATAAAAGCAGCAACCTGTTCTGGTTGATTGATATCAAGCACCGGAAGTCGGGTGTTTATATCAATATCCGCTGCAATCGCGATGACATATTCATCGATCAAATCACTTAATTCCTTATCCAATGATTGGCGAAATAAGGCTATTTTAGCGATCTTCTCGTGTTTAAAACCCTCAACCAGTACTAGATCGAGAGTTGATGCATCCATTTTCCCAGCTAGATCGTAAATATTTGGTTCTTCCTGATCAGGGGTCTCCGTCATCAGCGCCCATCTTTGGCTGCTGGCAACAATGGTTTGTGCTGCGCCTGCCTTACGTAGCTCATAGCTATCTTTACCTGGCGTATCAATATCCATTTGATGATGTGTATGTTTAATAAGTCCGACTCGAACACCATGATGAGTCAGCAGCGGGATGACGTGTTTAAGTAATGTCGTTTTACCTGTACCGCTATAAGCAGTAATAGCGAGCAAGGGGACACGATTAGAATTCACGGTGTTGCTCCTGCCAATTGGATAAATCTTCAGGCGAATTCATATTGCGAAAAGCTTCAGGCTGATCGCTAAATGAAACGGCGTTTGCTCCAACCTGTTCCATAAATAACATCAGCTTACGGTTTCCGAGATGCAGATAGGTCTCGAGTGATTCAATAAGGTTTTTATTGATTAAGAGTAATGTGGGATGTGGCTGTTCTCCATCAGTGGCATAAGCCGCATTGGCTTCCCCACGTGCTTCCCACAATCGGTGAACCAGATCGAGGGGGAGAGCAGGGACATCGCAAGGGACGAATGCGACCCATTCGGATGAAGAGGCATGTAATCCACTCAGAATACCCGCCAACGGGCCTGGAAAGCTTGTATCAACGTCACTAATAATGCGGCAGCCACTTTGTGCATACACGGCCTGATTGCGATTAGCGCTGATCATGACTTCATTGACCTGTGCCTTAAGCCGAGACAGAACATGCAGATATAGCGGCACACCGTTCAGTGCTATCAGACCTTTATCGTGCCCGCCCATACGTGTTGCCCGTCCGCCTGCGAGAATAACGCCTGTAATCATTTCACTTTCCAATTATTGATGCCCACTTTCCTCTGTATCGAAAGTTTGTGGGGGATAAACCATGCGTTATTCTCTGAAAACTTTCGTAGAAGACCAAGTTCTTTCCTCATGTGCGCAAGGCTGTTATTTTTATCGCTATATACTCAATATCGCTCAAGTCGCTTCCTGCATATTGAAATTTATTGAGTACAAATCGTTTTTAAGGAGAAAAAAATGAAATGTCATCGCGTTAATGAGCTTATTGAACTGTTGCACCCAGCCTGGCAAAAAGAACCCGATTTAAATCTGGTGCAATTTTTACAAAACCTTGCACAGGAGGCGGGGTTCGAGGGGCAGTTAAATGAACTGACTGATGATATCCTTATTTACCATCTAAAAATGCGTGATGCAGATAAAGAACAAGTCATCCCCGGTTTGAAGAAGGACTACGAAGAAGATTTTAAGACAGCTTTGCTTCGTGCCCGGGGAGTTATTAAAGACTAGTGGAAAGGATTAACACGTTCATGATGCTAACTATTGCACGCATATCTCTTACATCGCCTCTAACCATTTGTGGCCGTGATGAATAGTTCGATATTTAATTTTCAGACGCTATTCCCAGATCTGATCGTGGATGCTTTGCTGGATGTTGGGCTGCGCGTTGATTCTGGTTTAACGGCATTAAACAGTTATGAGAATCGGGTGTACCAGTTTGCGGATGAAGATCGTAAACGATTCGTGGTGAAATTTTATCGCCCGGAACGGTGGAGCACTGCGCAGATTCAGGAAGAGCATATTTTTGCCCAGCAATTGGCACAAGATGAAGTTCCTATTGTTGCTCCCATCTTGCTTAATGGGCAAACGCTGAATGTCTACGAAGGATTTCAGTTTGCCGTATTCCCCAGCGTGGGCGGGCGGCAGTATGAAATGGATAATGAAGACCAGCTAGAGTGGGTCGGTCGTTTTCTCGGCCGGATTCACCAGACGGGACAGAAATCGTTATTCACCGAGCGTCCGACGATTGGGGTAAATGAATATCTGCATGAACCTTATCGGCTGTTGGAGACATGTCCGCTAATACCGAAAATACATCGACATGATTTTTTACAGGCGACCCGTCAACTGATTGATACAGTTGAAACTTATTGGCATAACGACTGGCGGCCACTGCGTCTGCATGGGGATTGTCATCCAGGCAATATTTTGTGGCGTGATGGCCCGCTATTTGTGGATTTGGATGATGCCCGCAATGGTCCGGCAATACAGGATTTATGGATGCTGTTGCATGGCGACCGTCGTGAACAACGTATTCAACTGGATATCTTGTTAGAAGCCTATAGCGAATTTGCGGAATTTCAGGAGAAAGAGCTCGCGCTGATTGAGCCTCTTCGTGCGATGCGGCAGGTTTATTATCTGGCCTGGGTTGCCCGTCGCTGGGAAGACCCTGCTTTTCCGAAAAATTTCCCCTGGATGACGGATGCTGATTTCTGGTTGAAGCAAACGGCAATATTTATTGGGCAAACTCAGCTGTTGCAGGAACCTCCTCTACAGCTAATGCCAATGTACTGAAATTAAATGGAGAGAGTGAAATTTATGAAAAAATTATGGTTTGCGCTGATTGGCGTTGTTCTGGCATTTAGTGCTTCTGCTGCAGAGTTTTCCGACGGCAAGCAATATGTAGAATTAGATAAACCTGCAACCCAAGAGCCTCAGGTTCTAGAGTTCTTCTCATTCTATTGCCCGCACTGCTATCAATTTGAACAGGTTTACCACGTTCCAGATGCAGTAAAAAAAGCGTTGCCAGAGGGTACGAAGATGACACGTTATCACGTGGACTTCTTGGGCCCATTGGGTAAAAACCTGACGCAGGCATGGGCTGTCGCTATGGCGCTGGGCGTCGAAGATAAAATTACCCCGCTGATGTTTGATGCGGTTCAGAAAACACAGACTGTACAAAAACCGGAAGATATTCGCGAAGTCTTTGTGAAAGCTGGAGTGAGTGCGGAAGAATTTGATGGTGCTCTGAATAGCTTTGTTGTGAAATCTCTGGTTGCCCAGCAGGAAAAAGCGGCTGCCGATTTACAATTACGCGGCGTTCCAGCCATGTTCGTTAACGGTAAATATATGATCAAGAATGATGGTCTTGATACCAGTTCAATGGATGGGTATGTAAAACAGTACGCTGACGTGGTGAAGTTCCTCATTACCAAGAAGTAATTATTTAATAAGTCATGCGGGTAAAACCGCATGACCTTATACCTTCCCACGATTCATCTTCTTATCTTTTATATCTCATCAGCTCGCAATATCTATTTATCTTTTTGTTTATATCCACAAATTGGATGACGGTTTATTACGCCTTAAAAATAATCAGACTATATTATAACTTCATGAAATTAATGGGTATAAAAAAATAACTTAAGATAATATGGGAAATTAGCAATTAAGCGGATAAAACTATTCACAAAGTTATCCACAGGAAAATCTTGCGAGGATCCATGCAAAATCAGCCAATATCTCACGTTAAGGATCGTCTCTTTCCCTGACCTATGGCATGCTTAGCGCTATGACAGACCACAACGATCATGGCAGGCTATGGCTCAGATTGCAGAAAATCCTTTAATACTGGTAGACGGTTCATCCTATTTGTATCGTGCTTATCACGCTTTCCCACCGTTAACAAACAGCGCGGGAGAAGCCACCGGTGCAATGTATGGCGTACTGAATATGCTACGCAGTTTGCTGTTGCAATATCAGCCCAGCCACGTTGCCGTCGTTTTTGATGCGAAAGGGAAAACGTTTCGCGATGAACTGTTCGAAAATTATAAGGCTCACCGCCCACCGATGCCGGAGGATCTACGCGAGCAAATAGAGCCTCTGCATAAGATGGTGAAAGCGATGGGGCTGCCGCTTCTGGCGGTATCCGGCGTAGAAGCGGACGATGTGATTGGTACGCTCGCCGTTCAGGCGGAAAAAGCGGGTAAGTCGGTGCTGATTAGTACTGGCGATAAAGATATGGCGCAGCTGGTGACGCCGAGTGTGACGCTCATCAATACCATGAATAACTCGATTCTTGGCCCACAGGAAGTGTGTGATAAGTACGGTATCCCTCCTGAGCTGATTATCGATTTCCTCGCGCTGATGGGCGATGCATCGGATAACATTCCTGGTGTACCTGGCGTGGGTGAAAAAACGGCTCAGGCACTATTGCAAGGGCTCGGTGGGCTGGACTCGCTGTATGCCAATCTTGATAAAATTGCCGGGCTTTCCTTCCGTGGTGCGAAAACCATGGCGCCGAAGCTGGAACAGCACAAAGAAGTGGCCTACCTCTCTTATCAGCTGGCCACCATTAAAACGGATGTCGAGCTGGAGCTCAGTTGCGATCAGCTCACCGTTAACGAGCTGGATGTGGATGAGCTACATCGTCTTTTTTCCCGTTATGAATTTAAACGCTGGTTATCAGATGTTGAATCAGGCACTTGGATGCAAGGTAAAAAAAGCAGCCAGCCAGTTCAGGCGGTGAGTAACGCGGTGGTTGAGCAAGTTGTTGAAGAAGATAACGCGCCCACGCTTTCTGCCGACGGTTATGTCACGATTCTTGATGAGAAAACGCTGCTCGATTGGGTTGAACGTTTAAAACAGGCTGAGGTTTTCGCTTTTGATACGGAAACCGACGGGCTGGATACGCTCACCGCCAATCTGATTGGTCTGTCATTTGCGATTAAGCCAGGTGAAGCGGCTTATTTGCCGCTGGCGCATGACTATCTGGATGCGCCAGAACAGTTGGATCGTACCAAGGTGTTGGCCTTGTTCAAACCGCTGCTGGAAGATGAGAAGCTGTTTAAGATTGGTCAGAATCTCAAATTTGATAAAGGCGTGATGCAGCGGTATGACATCGATTTACGCGGCATCGCGTTTGATACCATGCTGGAATCTTATGTGCTCGACAGCGTGGCGGGCCGCCACGATATGGATAGCCTGGCCGAACGCTATCTGAGCCACAAAACCATTACTTTTGAAGAGATCGCGGGTAAGGGAAAAAATCAGCTGACGTTTAATCAGATTGCACTGGAACAGGCTGGGCCTTATGCGGCCGAGGATGCGGACGTTACGCTGCATCTGCACCAGAAGCTCTGGGGGAAACTCCAGCCGCATACCGATCTGTGCCAGGTTTTCCAGACTATTGATATGCCGCTGGTACCGGTTTTATCCCGCATCGAGCGTACGGGCGTGCTGATCGATCCCGCTATTCTGGCAGAACACTCAAAAGAGCTCACAATTCGTTTGGCGGAGCTGGAAACACAAGCGTATGAGCTGGCGGGTGAAGAGTTCAATCTCTCATCGACCAAGCAGCTACAGGGCATTCTGTATGAAAAGCAAAAGCTGCCGATTCTGAAGAAAACGCCAAAAGGCGCGCCGTCAACCAATGAAGAAGTGTTGGCTGAACTGGCGCTGGATTACCCTCTGCCGAAGCTGATCCTGGAATATCGTGGTTTGGCCAAGCTGAAATCTACTTACACCGATAAGCTGCCGCTGATGATCAATCCGGCGACGAAGCGTGTGCATACGTCTTATCATCAGGCGGTTACTGCGACCGGGCGTTTGTCTTCCAGCGATCCGAACCTGCAAAACATCCCGGTGCGTAATGACGAAGGACGCCGTATTCGTCAGGCGTTCATTGCGCCTAAGGGCTACAGCATTGTTGCGGCGGACTACTCGCAGATCGAACTGCGTATCATGGCACACTTATCGGGTGATAAAGGGCTGTTGAACGCGTTTGCGAACGGGTTGGATATCCACCGGGCAACGGCGTCAGAAGTGTTTGGCATTGCACTCGATAAGGTGACATCGGAACAGCGTCGTAGTGCGAAAGCGATCAACTTCGGTCTGATCTACGGCATGAGCGCGTTTGGCTTGTCGCGTCAGTTGAATATTCCCCGTAGCGAATCGCAGAAATACATGAACCTGTATTTTGAGCGTTATCCCGGTGTGCAGGATTACATGGAGCGTACACGCCAACAGGCCGCGGAACATGGCTATGTGTCCACGCTTGACGGTCGCCGTCTCTATCTGCCTGATATCCATTCTCGTAATGCGATGGCGCGTAAAGGAGCAGAACGTGCGGCAATTAACGCCCCAATGCAGGGCACCGCTGCTGATATTATTAAGAAAGCGATGATCGCGATTGACGATTGGCTACAGAAAGACACGCCGAAGGTGAAGATGATCATGCAGGTTCACGATGAATTGGTTTTCGAGATTCATGATTCGGTTATTGAAGAATCTATTAGTAAAATCAAAGTATTAATGGAAGGTTGTATGCAATTGAATGTTCCATTACAGGTAGACATCGGTACGGGCATTAACTGGGATGAAGCACATTAATGGCCGATTCTTGCGCTATTTCTGTAATTAAATAACAGTATTGTGTGACCTGGTTTAACTTTGTGTAATCGATAACCATTTTCTATGAAAGTAAACAACAAAAAAGCCTTTGTTCCCGTGAAAAAATAGGGTAGAGTTAAAGACGTAGGGTACAGAGGTAAGATGTTCTATCTTTCAGACCTTTTACTTCACGTAATCGGATTTGGCTGAATATTAGCCGCCCCGCTCAGTTTTGAGCGGGGCGTTTTTTATGGGCTTTATCCAGGATTTTTTGCCCTCACAACGCCAGTAACTGCCTGATAGGCTGCTGCGGGTTAGCACGGTTTTGCGTGTGAAAAGAACATCTCGGGTGGGCGATCGTTGCGGGAAAGTGGGGGCGTGATGCGAGTGATGATACTCTGCACCACGCGAAAGGATTACTCTGCTTCTTGTTCTTCTTCAGCGTGTTCCAGCGTGCTGAACCAGTTATCCAGTTTCTGTCGTAGTTTATCGACACCGAGCTTTTTCAGTGACGAAAATGCTTCGACCTGAATATCACCCATAAATGGCAAGACAGCCTCGCGAACCATGTTCAACTGTGTCTTACGTGCGCCTGAAGCCAACTTATCGGCTTTGGTCAGCAGCACTAAGACTGGAAGCTGGACATCAACAGCCCACTGAATCATTTGCTGATCGAGATCTTTCAGCGGATGGCGAATATCCATCAGTACAACCAGCCCCTTAAGGCTGTTACGCTTTTGCAGGTATTCACCGAGCGCACGTTGCCATTTGATCTTCATTTGCTCCGGCACTTCGGCATAACCATAGCCGGGAAGGTCGACCAAACGCACGCCGTCTACCACCTGGAACAGGTTAATCAACTGAGTACGGCCCGGCGTTTTACTGGTTCGTGCCAGATTTTTCTGGTTGGTCAGCGTGTTAAGCGCGCTGGATTTTCCGGCATTAGAGCGCCCAGCAAAGGCCACTTCAATACCGCTATCTGTTGCCAGATGGCGAATATCCGGGGCGCTGATGATAAAACGCGTCATGTGGTAGTTATATTGCTGGGTCACGATGGTTATCTCTATCTGGATCTCTGTCTGGTTGGGGATTATACCTGTAACTGACAATAAAGGCGGTTTTATCTGTCTCGAAATGCAGCAGACTGATGCGAAAAGAAAAGCCCAGCTGTCTGATGTGGACGCTTTTTTATTATCGGGCTTTCTGCTAGATTCCGCCGCACTTCCCTTATATCTGTGTACCTGAGAACAATATTATGAACCGACCTGTCAAAGGGGCTGCCGATAAGGCAGGGAAACCCAAAGTAAAAAGAAAGACCCGCGAAGAATTAGAGCGCGAAGCGCGTGAGCGGAAAAAAGATAAAAAGCATCGTGGCAACGCGTCGGGTAGCCGAACTCAGGAAAAAGCGTCTACCGATCAGCGTTCTGGTCAGCGTAAAGTCGCCGATCCGCGTATTGGCAGCAAAAAGCCTGTACAGCTTGGCGTGTTAGACAGCGCTGTGTCTAAACCGAAACCTAAGTTGAAGCCTTCTGAGCCTGTGGAGAAAGCCGTTGTTGCCAAGCCGACAATGTCACCGGAAGAAGAGCTGGAAATGTTAGAAAACGATGCGCGTCTGGATGCCTTGTTGGATCGTCTGGATAGCGGCGAGACGCTGAGTGCCAAAGATCAGTCATGGGTTGATGAAACGCTGGATCGTATCGATATCCTGATGGAAGAGCTTGGAATCGAGCTGGGTGATGATGACGAAGAAGAGCAGCAGGAAGATATGTTGCAGCTTTTGAAGCGTAATAACCCGAAAGACACGTTCTAATCAATGAAATGGCTGTTTCTGTTCCTGATATTGCTGGTTGCGTTTTATCTGCTCTGTCTGTTCAGTAAACTATGGCTATTGTCGAAGCGTAAGCATCGGTTGCATCGCGCCCTGTTTAACGGGCGCATGAATCAGGTGCGACGCCCAAGACAAAAACGCCGGGAGCGTTTTTGAACGTCACAGCGTGACGGCCCTTTAGGGCGAGTCTCAGGGATGAGACGAGTAGCAAAACGCCGGGAGCGTTTTTGAACGCCATTTTTTGGTGATCTGAAGGAGGGGAAGGATAACCCACCGAGTAAAAACTGGAAGGAGTGAGCGAATATGTCGATACCGTCCGTTGACTGGGATCTGGCCCTGATTCAAAAATATAACTATTCTGGGCCGCGTTATACGTCTTATCCCACAGCGTTAGAATTCAGTGAAGCTTACGATGAGCCGGCGTTTCAGCAGGCCATCGCCCGTTATCCGCAGCGACCGCTGTCGTTGTATATCCACATCCCTTTTTGCCATCGGCTGTGCTATTTCTGCGGCTGTAATAAGCTGGTTACGCGTCAGCAGCATAAAGCGGATGAATACCTTGATGTGTTGGAGCTGGAAATTCGCCAGCGTGCGCCGCTATTCGTCGGACGAACAGTGACGCAATTGCATTGGGGCGGCGGTACACCAACCTACCTGAATAAAGTACAAATCAGCCGACTGATGTCGCTGCTGCGTGAGCTGTTCTCTTTTTCCGATCAGGCTGAGCTATCGCTTGAAGTTGATCCGCGAGAAATTGAGCTGGACGTCCTCGATCATCTGCGTGCCGAAGGGTTTAACCGCCTGAGTATGGGCGTGCAGGATTTTAATAAAGACGTTCAGAAGCTGGTCAATCGCGAGCAGGATGAAGACTTTATTTTTGCCCTTATTGAGCGGGCAAAGGCGCTTGGCTTCACCTCAACCAATATCGATTTGATTTACGGCCTGCCGAAACAAACGCCGGAAAGCTTCGCTTTTACGCTACAGCGCGTTGCGGAATTAAACCCGCACCGGCTTAGCGTCTTTAACTATGCGCATTTACCCAGCCTGTTCGCCGCGCAGCGTAAGATTAAAGAAGCGGATTTACCGAGCGCGGAGCAAAAGCTGGATATTCTGCAACAGACGATTGGGTCGCTGACGGAATCGGGCTATCAGTTTATCGGTATGGATCACTTTGCTCGTCCAGATGATGAGCTGGCGGTGGCGCAGCGCGAAGGGAAGCTGCATCGCAATTTCCAGGGCTATACGACGCAGGGCGATAGCGATCTTCTCGGTATGGGCGTTTCGGCGATTAGTATGATCGGTGATAGCTATGCTCAGAACCAGAAAGAGCTGAAGCAGTATTATGCGCAGGTCAAAGATAAAGGAAATGGTTTGTGGCGTGGGTTACAGCTGACGCGTGATGACTGTCTCCGCCGCGATGTGATTAAGACGCTCATTTGTAATTTCCAGCTTAGCTATGCACCCATTGAAGCGGAATATGCTATCGATTTTAAAACCTACTTTGAGCAGGATTTAGCGCTGCTGGCTCCGCTGGTGGCCGATGGGTTGGTTGATAGTCAGGAAGACGGGCTGGTGGTGACGCCGAAAGGGCGTTTGCTGATTCGCAATATCTGTATGTGCTTTGATGTCTATCTACGTAACAAGCTCAGAACACAGCAATTTTCCCGCGTGATTTAACTGCTCGGAGAAGGTGGCTACCCTGAGAGGAGAAAAGACTTTAATGACAAGGAGAGCCCATGTTTTCAGATAAAGAGATTGCCAGAGAATATCGGGATAAGGCACTTAACCTCGTGAACCTCATGTACAACGAGGTAAAAACATTACAGGGGAAAGTGCCTGAAGACGAGCACAAGAAATTTCGTGGAGTTGTTGGGAATGGCATTGTGGACGTATTCGATAAGCTGATTAAAGAGATTGAAGCGATGCATCCTGACCTGAAAGTGGCTGACATGCCGGCCTATGCGGACGCTGAAAAACGTAAATAAAAAAACAGCCAGTCGATGTTAGTACCGACTGGCTGTTCTCAAACGTTTTATACCCGTCATACTTCAAGTTGCAGGTGTGTTGGCTGCGTTCACTCACCCGAATCACTTACCTGAGTAAGCTCATCGGGATTCCTTCTCTTGCCGCCTTCCTGAAACTCGAATTATTTAGGGTATATTGGATTAACTAAAGAAGTTAATCAGTGCGGCACACAAAACGGCGGCAATAGCAGCCTGCGGCGAATGGCTTGCCGCAGAGCCAATTTCAGCGCCGTGTGTAGCAGCGGAAATTAATGAGTCCAGCATGGTGTTCCTCCCGAATCAGCGACACGATCATACTGCTGACCCGAGGCAAGTAAAGTACAAATTAATGACAATTTCGTGCGCCAGATTGTATTTTTTATCACCAATTTGTTTGTTAACAATTGAGCAATAAAAAAGCAATCTTGCTACTCCATTCCCAGCTCTTTTAATTTACGCGTCAGGGTATTTCTGCCCCATCCCAGCAATCTTGCTGCTTCCTGTTTATGCCCCTGCGTATGCCGTAATGCTGTCGTAAGCAGCGTTCTTTCCATTTCCGGCTGTGCTTCCGCTAGCAGATTTTGATGACCGGAACGCAGCGCGCGATCGGCCCATTGTGCCAACAGCGTGGCCCAACTGTCCGGCAGAATATGCACGGTGGAATCCGGTGCGGTGGTCTCGAACAGTTCAGGAGGCAGATCCTGAATGAGTACTTCCTGACCTGCGGCCATCACGGTCAACCAGCGACAGGTGTTTTCCAATTGGCGCACGTTGCCAGGCCACGGTAAACGAGTTAGCGCGGTTTCCGCTTCTGGATGCAGATTCTTCGGTTCAACGCCCAGCTCTTTGGCCGTAGCCTGCAAGAAATAACGCGCCAGGCGGGGGATATCTTCCCGACGTTCGCGCAGCGGCGGCAGATGAACGCGGATCACATTCAGGCGGTGGAACAGATCCTCACGGAACTTGCCTTCCTGCACGCGTTGTTCAAGATTTTGGTGCGTTGCCGCGATGATGCGGACATCCACTTTCACTGCGGCATAGCCACCAACGCGATAAAACTGCCCGTCTGCCAATACGCGCAATAGACGTGTTTGTACGTCTAGCGGCATATCGCCGATTTCATCCAGAAACAGCGTACCGCCATCGGCTTGCTCAAAGCGGCCCTGACGAATCTGGTTTGCCCCCGTAAACGCGCCTTTTTCATGGCCGAACAGTTCTGATTCGATCAGATCCTTGGGAATGGCAGCCATATTCAGCGCGATAAAAGGGGCTTTAGTTCGCGGACTGTGGCGATGCAGAGCGTGCGCTACCAGCTCTTTACCCGTCCCTGATTCGCCATTAATCAGCACGCTGATCGACGAGCGAGACAGGCGGCCGATGATGCGGAAGACATCCTGCATCGCGGGGGCTTCGCCGATAATGTCCGTTGTCGGACCGTTGATCGGTTGGTTACGTACCGGCTGCTGCTGTTCCAGATAATGGCTGATCGCGCGCTCAACCAGCGCAACGGCTTCATCAATATCGAATGGCTTCGGCAAATAGTCGAACGCACCCTGTTGATAAGCGCTAACGGCGGCATCCAAATCGGAATGTGCCGTCATAATGATGACCGGGAGCATCGGGTGGCGCTGTTTGATTTGCTGTAAGAGCGCTAATCCATCCATCCCTGGCATACGGATGTCGGACAGCAGAACGTCGGGCGTTTGTGTCGCCAGCGCATGCAGTACCTGATTTCCGTTCTCAAACGTTGCACAGGTTAAACCCGCACCAGCAAGCGCGCGCTCAAGCACCCAACGGATGGAGCTATCGTCATCGACAATCCAGACTATCCCTCGTTGCATTGTAACCTCACTGGCGAATAGGCAGATAAACCGAGAATTCGGTGTGTCCTGGCCAACTGTTAAATTCAATTTTACCGGAGTGCTGGTCGATAAGACTGCGGGCGATGGAAAGCCCTAAACCGGTGCCTCCTTCGCGTCCGCTCACCATCGGGTAAAACAGTGTGTCCTGTAGTTGAGCGGGTACGCCGGGGCCGTCATCTTCCACGTCAATACGAGCGGCGAGACGATAGCGCACACCGTGTAGCGTGAGCTGAAAAGCCGTGCGGGTACGTATCGTAATCGTCCCGCCTTCCTCGCCCAGCGCCTGTAGCGCATTGCGGGTAATATTCAGCAGTACCTGTTCAATCTGATCGGGGTCGTGCGTCAGTTCCGGCAGGCTGGGGTCATAGTCTTTCACCAGCGTCACGTTATCGGGCTTTTCCAGAGAGACAAGCTGGCAAACGCGTTCAGCAACCTGATGGATGCTTTGGGTGACGTGCAGGCCGGGCTGCTGTGGCCCGAGCAGGCGATCAACCAGATTACGCAGGCGATCCGCCTGTTCGATAATGACCTTGGTGTATTCCGTCAACGCCGGATCGGGCAATGCTTTGGCAAGCAACTGTGCGGCACCGCGCAATCCGCCAAGCGGATTTTTTATCTCATGCGCCAGGCCTCGGACCAAATCACGTGCGGCCTGCTGCTGCGCATGTTGAAGCTGTTCCTGACTGAGACGGCGCTGGTTATCCATCGGCGCCATTTCCAGTAGGATAAAATCGTTTTGTACCCGCTGAGCGGTGAGCGACATGATGTGCGCTTTGCCATCTACGACGATGGTGACTTCGTTATCCGTAAAACCTTGTCCTGAATCCAGACTTTCACGCAGTAAATCGATATTCAGAGAAAAGTATCCCAGCAAATCGGGCAGCGGCGTGCCGGATAATTTACGCGAACTTTGTGCCAGTAATTGCTGTGCTGCCGGGTTGGAATAGTGAATCGCCAGATCGTTATCCAGCAATAAGATGCTGTTTATCAGGGAATTTAGGATCTGCCCAGCATCGGGCAGCGTGCCTGTTGCCATAACGCAGACTCCCGCACCGTCGTGGTGCATTGTAGTGTGGATGATGGATGTTACGTCGCAACGGCCAATGCCGGTGGTGAAAAAAGCCCATCCGAAGATGGGCTGAAGCGTTTCCACGGCAACAAAAAATTTTCAGGAAAAATTTTTGACGTCGCTCTGCGACGGCCCCTACAGGGGTGATGGGCATGGATAGCCCATCACAAAAAAACTTCTTAGTATTCTGTTGTTTACCGGTCATGGTCGGGCATCAGCACACCCAACCACGCCGAGGTAGAAATTAGACGCTTAGTTATTAGACGCTGTAGTACAGTTCGAACTCAACTGGGTGCGGCGTCATACGAACGCGGTCAATCTCAGGCTTACGCAGTTCGATGTACGCGTCGATAGCGTCGTCGGTGAACACGCCACCACGAGTCAGGAACTCGCGGTCTTCGTTCAGTGCAGCCAGGGCCTCATCCAGAGAACCTGCAACTTTTGGAATCTCTGCTTCTTCTTCTGGCGGCAGGTCGTACAGATTTTTGTCCATCGCATCGCCAGGGTGGATTTTGTTGATGATGCCGTCGAGGCCAGCCATCAGCAGTGCAGCGAAGCACAGGTATGGGTTAGCTGCTGGATCCGGGAAGCGTGCTTCGATACGACGTGCTTTCGGGCTAGCAACCACTGGGATACGGATTGAAGCAGAACGGTTACGGGCAGAGTAAGCCAGCATAACAGGTGCTTCGTAGCCAGGAACCAGACGCTTGTATGAGTTGGTGGTCGGGTTCGCCAGGGCATTGATGGCTTTAGCGTGCTTGATAACACCGCCGATGTAGAACAGCGCCAATTCAGACAGGCCGCCGTATTTGTCGCCAGCGAACAGGTTAGTGCCGTCTTTAGACAGAGACATGTGGCAGTGCATACCTGAACCGTTATCACCGAACATGGGTTTTGGCATGAAGGTCGCGGTTTTACCGTAGGCGTGAGCCACGTTATGCACGACATATTTGTAGATCTGAATTTCGTCAGCTTTTTTGGTCATGGTGTTGAAGCGGGTAGCCACTTCGTTCTGACCAGCGGTAGCCACTTCGTGGTGGTGAGCTTCAACAACCAGACCCATTTGCTCCATGGTCAGACACATAGCAGAACGGATGTCCTGTGATGAATCGACTGGTGGAACTGGGAAGTAGCCGCCTTTCAGACCTGGACGGTGACCTTTGTTACCGCCTTCGTATGCTTTACCGGAGTTCCAGTAAGCTTCGATGTCGTCGATAGCAACGTGAGAACCGGACGTGCTGCTGCCGAAACGGATGTCATCGAACAGGAAGAATTCTGGCTCTGGCCCGAACAGTACGGTATCGGCAATGCCGGAAGAACGCAGGAAATCTTCCGCACGTTTCGCGATAGAACGCGGGTCGCGGTCATAGCCTTGCATCGTGCCTGGCTCAAGGATGTCACAACGAATGATCAGTGTAGAATCTTCGAAGAACGGATCGATCATCGCCGTGCTGGCATCGGGCATCAGAACCATGTCTGACTCGTTAATACCTTTCCAGCCGCCAATCGAAGAACCATCAAACATTTTACCTTCTTCGAAGAAGTCGGCATTGACTTGATGAGCCGGAATGGTGACGTGCTGCTCTTTACCTTTAGTATCAGTGAAGCGTAAATCAACAAACTTCACTTCGTGCTCATTCAGCATCGTCAAAACATGTTCTGCGGACATACTTGGTTCTCCCGATTGGTCATTTATCGTCGTGGAACGAATATCGTTGTGGATTGATGTTGTTGCCGTGAGTAGACTAAAGCTAAAAGTGTGCCAACTTTTTAAATGTGTGCAATGTGTTGCTCCTTGGGGCTTTCTCACGGAAATCCACTGCACCATTATAGTCTAAAGCACCAAAATGGTGCTCCATATGTGAATTATTGCACTTATTTAGTGCATTCATGTTCGCTTGTAGCGCTTTTGCACCGTGAAAGGGATCACAAAGCAGGCAGCTCTAGGTTGTTTATCATAGATGCTTGTGATCTTGTTTAGTCCCTCGATTAATACGTGTACAATAGCGCGCTATTTCTAAATGCCTGAGGCAAAGCTGTGATCGAAAATTTGCGTAACATCGCCATTATTGCGCACGTTGACCATGGGAAAACCACCCTGGTTGACAAGCTGTTGCAACAATCCGGAACGTTCGGTGAACGTGTCGAAGCAACCGAGCGTGTAATGGACTCCAACGATTTGGAGAAAGAGCGTGGAATTACCATCCTCGCAAAAAATACCGCCATTAATTGGAAAGACTACCGTATTAACATCGTAGATACCCCGGGACACGCCGACTTCGGCGGCGAGGTTGAGCGTGTAATGTCGATGGTTGACTCGGTACTGCTGGTTGTTGATGCGATGGATGGCCCGATGCCGCAAACGCGTTTCGTGACCAAAAAAGCATTTGCCAACGGTCTGAAGCCAATTGTGGTTATCAACAAAGTTGACCGTCCTGGTGCGCGTCCTGACTGGGTTGTCGATCAGGTATTCGACCTGTTCGTGAACCTGGATGCGACTGACGAGCAGCTGGATTTCCCGATCATTTATGCTTCTGCGCTGAATGGTATCGCGGGTCTTGACCATACCGACATGGCGGAAGATATGACTCCGCTGTATCAGGCGATTGTCGATCACGTTTCTCCGCCTCAGGTTGAGATGGATGCGCCGTTCCAGATGCAGATCTCTCAGCTGGACTACAACAACTATGTTGGCGTTATCGGTATCGGCCGTATCAAGCGCGGTAAAGTTAAGCCTAACCAACAAGTCACTATTGTTGATAGCGAAGGCAAAACCCGTAACGGTAAAGTCGGTAAAGTTCTGACTCACCTGGGTCTGGAGCGTATCGACGCGACTGAAGCGGAAGCGGGCGATATCATCGCGATCACTGGTCTGGGCGAGCTGAACATTTCCGACACCATCTGCGATCCGCAGAATGTCGAAGCGCTGCCAGCACTGAGCGTCGATGAACCTACCGTTACCATGTTCTTCAACGTCAATACTTCACCATTCTGCGGTAAAGAAGGTAAGTATGTCACGTCGCGCCAGATTCTGGAGCGTCTGAACAAAGAGCTGGTGCACAACGTTGCCCTGCGCGTTGACGAAACCGAAGACGCTGATGCGTTCCGCGTTTCTGGCCGTGGTGAATTGCACCTGTCAGTTCTGATCGAAAACATGCGTCGTGAAGGTTTTGAACTGGCCGTATCACGTCCGAAAGTTATCAACCGCGTTATCGACGGTCGTAACCAAGAGCCGTTTGAAAACGTGACGCTGGACATCGAAGAACAGCACCAGGGTTCTGTCATGCAAGCCATGGGTGAACGTAAAGGTGATGTGAAAGACATGATCCCAGATGGCAAAGGTCGTATCCGTCTGGATTACCTGATCCCAGCTCGCGGTCTGATCGGTTTCCGTACCGAATTCATGACCATGACGTCTGGTACTGGTCTGCTGTACTCCACGTTCAGCCACTACGATGACGTGCGTCCAGGTGAAATCGGCCAGCGTCAGAACGGCGTACTGATCTCTAACGGTCAGGGTAAAGCCGTCGCGTTTGCACTGTTCAGCCTGCAAGATCGCGGTAAGCTGTTCCTCGGACACGGCGCAGAAGTGTATGAAGGCCAGATCATCGGTATTCACTCACGTTCTAACGATCTGACAGTAAACTGTCTGACCGGTAAGAAACTGACCAACATGCGTGCATCGGGTACCGATGAAGCAACTACGCTGGTTCCGGCGATCAAAATGTCTCTGGAACAAGCGCTGGAGTTCATCGATGACGACGAACTGGTTGAAGTTACGCCGCAGTCTATCCGTATTCGTAAGCGTCACCTGACCGAAAACGATCGTAAACGCGCCAGCCGCGGCAGCAAAGACGTCTAATTTCAGACGGATTTGTCTTGTTACGCAACAGGGCACCTTCGGGTGCCCTGAATTTTATGCGCTTTCTTCCACTTTAACCTTTCCTTTAGATTTCCTCCCTGTTCAGTTTCTTCATTTCCCGCTACAGTGAAAATCCTACGATTACGTCAGGAGGTCACTGCCATGCTGTATATCTTTGATTTAGGTAATGTCGTCATAGATATTGATTTCAATAGAGTATTGGGTGTCTGGAGTAATCTGAGCAGCGCGCCGCTCGCAACGTTGCAAGAGCGTTTTGTCATGGGCGAAGCGTTTGAACAGCATGAGCGGGGTGAGATCAGCGACGAGGAGTTTGCCACCAGACTGTGCCAGGAAATGGGCATCGCCCTGAGCTTCGAACAATTCACCGCTGGCTGGCAGGCTATTTTTGTCGCGTTGCGTCCCGAAGTTATCGACATCATGCAGCGTCTGCGTCAGGAAGGGCATCGTGTGGTGATTCTGTCGAATACCAATCGCCTCCACTGTTCACACTGGCCTGCGCTATTCCCAGAAGTGGCGACGGCAGCCGACAGGATCTATCTGTCGCAAGATATTGGATTACGTAAGCCGGAATTGGCGATTTATCAATATGTCCTGACAGAGGAAGGCGTTCCTCCTGCGCAAGCCGTCTTTCTTGACGATAATGCCGCGAATGTCGATGCTGCACAAAGTCTGGGTATTCACAGCATTCTGGTGACCGATCGTCAGGTGGTGCCGGATTTTTTCGCCATGCAGGCGACGATGACCAAAGCATGATTTATATCGCAGGGGCGGACACAGCCCCTATTGGGAATGATAACATCAGGAGTAGTTGGGTTTTATGATTGCGCTAATTCAGCGAGTCTCCAGCGCCAGCGTTACGGTAGAAGGTAGTGTGGTTGGGGAAATCGATAAAGGTTTACTGATCTTGCTGGGCGTTGAGCAAGGCGATGACGAACAAAAAGCCACGCGACTCTGCGAACGCGTATTGGGTTACCGCATATTCGGTGACGATGACGGGAAAATGAATCTCAATGTTCGCCAGGCTGGCGGCAATGTGCTGGTGGTTTCGCAGTTTACGCTGGTGGCTGATACGCAGCGTGGCATGCGCCCAGGGTTTTCTCGCGGTGCGCATCCCTCAGAGGCCGATCGCCTCTACCAATATTTTGTCGGACAGTGCCGTGAGCAAGGCGTTCACACGGAAACGGGGCAGTTTGCGGCGGATATGAAAGTGGCATTGGTGAATGACGGCCCGGTGACGTTCTGGCTACAGACATAGGGCTGTAACGTCATAGCGCTGCGATGTCATGGTGTTGTAACGTGCTATTACCGTTGCCGTTTCGCGTATAAATTTGCTTCAACAGTCTGATTTCATGAACCCTGATGCAATGAGGCATCTCGGTATAGAGGAAGCGTTATGTATCATTTGAGAGTACCTGAAAGCGCGGAAGAACTGGATGCGTACTATCAATTTCGCTGGGAAATGCTGCGTAAACCTCTACGCCAGCCGCTGGGCTCCGAGCGTGATGCCTATGATGCTCTGGCACATCACCAAACTGTGGTGGATGAACAGGGAAGGCTGGTTGCGATTGGGCGTCTTTCTATCAATGCGGATAATGAAGCGGCAATCCGTTTTTTAGCTGTTCACCCCGACGTCCGAGGGAAAGGGTTAGGTACGCTGCTTGCGATTACTCTGGAGTCAGTCGCGCGTCAGGAAAGCGTCAAGCGCGTGGTCTGTAGCGCCCGAGAAGACGCAATGGATTTCTTCTCCAAACTGGGCTTTGTTAATCAGGGAGAGATCACTGCGCCACAAACCACACCCGTGCGGCACTTCCTGATGATTAAACCGGTGGCGACACTGGATGACATTTTGCATCGTCCTGACTGGTGCGGACAGTTGCAGCAGGCGTGGTATGAGCACATTCCCCTGAGTGAAAAAATGGGTGTGCGGATAAGCCAGTACACCGGAAAGCAATTTATTACCACCATGCCTGAAACAGGCAACCAGAACCCGCATCACACGCTTTTTGCTGGCAGCATGTTTTCTCTCGCTACGCTCACCGGGTGGGGATTAATCTGGCTGTTGCTGCGTGAACGACACCTCGGTGGAACGATCATTCTGGCGGATGCGCACATTCGTTACAGTGCGCCAGTAAGTGGCCGACCGAACGCTATTGCTGATTTAGGGTCGCTGAGTGGCGATCTGGATCGCCTTGCGCGCGGTCGCAAGGCGCGTGTGCAGCTCAATGTTGAACTTTTCGGTGATGACAATAAAGGGGCGTTGTTCGAAGGGGTTTATATCGTGCTGCCTGCTCAACCGGATGCGCCACTGGAAGAGGGCGGGTCAGTCGTGGATTAACCCGAAGCCAAGCATTATCACAGCCAAGTGTTATGACGTTCTTCCCATTAGTACATTACGCTAGCCAGCAGTATCTCGTAATAGCAAACCCCCATGACAGTCATACCCCGTGATTTTCACGGGGTTCACCCGGTTGTTTCAGCATGCGACGACGTTGCAGATGTTTTGAACGTCCGTATTTTGAAAACGTAATAATTACGGCGTTTCTGTCACGGTTCCCTGATGCATTTGCTGTCTGATTGGGTGGTCGTTACTATCCACACCTTGCAGCGTACCGCTTAGCGTCGGCTTAAGTGGTGTATCAGCGGCAAGTCGCCCATTCAACTGCAGTTGCAGATTCGTGTTGCCTGTCGGTGCGGTTGCCGGTTCTGGCCATCCCCAACGCGTCAGAACATCCAGCGGTACGGCGCGTCCTGTCAGCGACAGGGAGAAATTACGTGCCGGTTGCTGGTGGATCATTGCCTTGGCATCCAGCATGCCATTTTGCGTAAATGCGCTGAGTTCGTTAATGGCGATCTGATTATCGTCGGCTACCAGTGCCATTGAAGGACGGCGCACATCGACTTTATTGAACGTCGCATCGCTGGCATTAATATTCAACGAACCTGTCCACATTCCCCACTGGTGGTTGCGAGCCAGCAGCAAATCGCTGCCGTAGCCATCCAATGCGGTTAGCTGGAAGGGGAAATCCGGGTTGATATCGATCAGCAGATTGCGGTTCGCCGTGAATTTTCGCACATTCACTTCTGCCAGCCATGATGGCAATGTTGCTTGCCAGCGCTGACGCCAGTCGCCGGGGAGCGTGTATTCCATTCCTGCGACAACAAACTCATTCAGCTGTAAACGGTGGTTACTACGCTGCCAGTTGCCGTTGGTTCGCAGCAGACCCCCTTCCCAGCGCGTAGAAAACTGCTTGATGTTAACACCCGCCGGTGACAAATCCAGATTCACGATAGGGTCGATAAGGTGCATGTTTCCGTTCACAATGTCGGTCGCATTGAATGACAGTGTTCCCCCTTCGCTCTGCCAGTCATTCTGCTTAAACGTGACATTTTGCAGGGCAACATCAAGGTCAATAAACGCCCATCCCGGCCCTTCAATACGGGCATCAATCAGATCAAAGCGGTCAACCGTAACAGAAGGCAGTTCAGTAACGGGTTGCCAGAAGGCCTCCGGCGTTCTCTGCGTTTGCAAACGAACATTACTGAGCCGTAGGCTACCGATCTGCCAGCTGCCGTCTTCTGCGCGGCTGGCGTTACCCGTTAGCTGCCCTTGAGCGACATCCGCGCCGAAGTTGCTCAGAATCAGCTGATTGTGGTTGATTTCGCCCTGAACCAAGACCTGACTGGCAGGGATATCGTTGAGTTCGAGTGAGCGGGCGCTGAGCTGGAACTGCCCCTGTTTACCCAGCAGATAGCCTGCCTCGGGTTGCCACGGCATTATTCCGCCGTTGATCTGTTGACCATTCAGACGCCAATCGCCGTCCTTTGCCTGCAACGCCATCGCACGCAGCTGTAGCACATCGGCTTCGATAGGGAGTGTGGCGGCCTGTGAGGAAAGGTTTAGCGTACCGCCTTCTAGTTCCAGACTGGCGAAGTGGCGCGGATCGGTAATTTGACGGGCGCTAAACCCGGCTGAAACCTGCTTTGCAGTGAGTGTCGGCGGCTGATTTTTCTGGCCAAAACTGACATCGGTGAGTTGGATATGATCGGCTGTTGACCAGTCATGATTAATTTTGCCCAGTGACAACTGGTAGTCGGTATTCTGGTTTACCCAATTACTTACCCAGCCTGCTGCCCAACTGGTTTGCAGTAATACATATACGACTACCAGCGCTAAAAAGGCCAGCAGCAGTAGGGTCAGCAATAATTTCCCGATAAATTTCATCGTGTCAGTCCATGCCAATCGTCAGGGAGAACTGTTCTTATGCCGCAATTTCCCTGAAGGCTCAATAGGTAATGCTGTTACAGACAGTAAAAAGCGAGCGGTGTTGCATCACCGCTCGCTTTTACATGAACTGAACTGAAATTATTGCGGGCTGGCGCTATTTTTCTTCGTGTGGGAAGACGATATTCAGCACGATTGCCGTAATCCCGCCAGCGGCGATACCAGAAGACAGTAATGTTTTAATCCAATCCGGCGCGAACTGCAGAATCAGCGGCTGCTGCGATACGCCAAGACCAACAGCCAGCGACAGCGCAATAATCATGATCGCACGACGATTCAGCGGCTCACGGGACACAATGCGCACACCGGAGGCTGCGATCGTACCGAACATCACGATAGTGGCACCGCCGAGAACGGGCTCTGGAATATGCTGCACAAATCCGCTAACGGCAGGGAACAGCCCCAGCGCGATCAGCATCAGTGAAACCACGAAGCCCACATAGCGGCTGGCAACACCGGTAAGCTGGATGACGCCGTTATTCTGGCCGAAGCAAGAGTTAGGGAAGGTATTGAATACGGCAGAAAGACAGGAGTTCAAGCCGTTTGCCAGCACGCCGCCTTTTAAGCGTTTCATGTACAGCGGGCCTCTGACCGGCTGCTCCGAAACGTCGGAGGTCGCGGTGATGTCACCGATGGTTTCTAACGAGGTCACCATGAAGACCAGCATCAGCGGAATCAACAGGTTCCAGTCAAAGCCTAGACCGTAATGCAGCGGGGTGGGCACCATAATGACCGTGTCGTTTTGAGCAGGCGTATTTTCCGGCAGCATTCCCATCAACCAGGCACTCAGATAACCCACCGCCATGGCAATCACCAGCGAGGCGACGCGCAGGTAAGGGTTACGCTGGCGGTTAAGTAGAATAATAACCAGCAACACCACACCCGCTAATAGTAAGTTCTTGGGTGCGCCGAAGGTGTTATTACCCATTGCGGCATAGCCGCCGCCGATAGAGGTCAGGCCGACTTGAATCAGCGACAGCCCAATGATCATCACCACAATGCCGGAAACCAGCGGTGTAATGATGCGGCGGGTTAAATGCAGGAAGCGTGAAAGAATGATTTCGGTGAAGGAAGCGACCATCAGCGTACCGAACAGTGCTGCCATCATGGTGGGAACATCTGCTCCGCCGTTTTTCAGCGCCAGCCCACCCATAATCAGCGGCGTCACGAAGTTAAAGCTGGTGCCCTGAATCGACAGCAGACCAGAACCGACAGGACCCCAGGTTTTAATTTGTAGAATAGAGGCCAGACCGGAAGCGAAAAGCGACATGCTGATGATGCGCTGCGTATCCTCAGCGGGTAAACCTAATGCCTGACAGATCAGTAGCGCAGGGGTAATCACCGCAACAAACATGGCAAGCAGGTGCTGACTGGCGGCGAACAGCGTTTGCGGCAGCGGTGGCCGGTCTTCAAGATGATAGATGAGTTCACTGCGCTGAGGTGCGGCAGCGGCTTCTGTTTGGGACGTTTCCGTGGTGGTAGTCATGATGTAAGTTGGCGTTCCTGAAACGACAAAGAGCGCATTTTAATGATCTCTTTGCTGAAAGCAAACGTTTGCTAACTCATCTTTTCGATATGAATTTTGTCTGACAAGCAAGGCCTTATTATTTAAGGGGATACTTTTAAGAAAAATGAAGAAGCGCTGCTGCGATTAGGCGTTGGTGTAGCGTGCGCGCTCTGGTAGCCAGCGTTCGATTAGCGCGATGGCATGCTCGGGGTAGTGCTCATGAAGATGGCGCGCAACGCGCTGTACCTGTGGGATCAGTTCCTGATCGCGCAGGAGGTCAGCGACTTTAAACTCGGCATTGCCCGTCTGGCGCGTACCGAGTAATTCACCCGGCCCGCGAATTTCCAGATCGCGCTGCGCGATGACAAAACCATCGTTGCTATCGCGTAGAACCTGAAGCCGTTTTTGTGCGGTCTTGCTCATCGGCGTTTTGTAGAGCAGCACGCAGTGAGATGCCACCGCGCCGCGTCCCACACGCCCGCGCAACTGATGCAACTGCGCCAGACCCAGACGCTCCGGGTTCTCAATGATCATCAGGCTGGCATTCGGTACATCCACACCCACCTCTATGACGGTGGTCGCTACCAGCAGTTGCAGTTCGCCCTGTTTGAAGGCTTGCATCACCGCCTGCTTTTCCTGCGCTTTCATGCGGCCGTGAACCAATCCAACCTTGAGATTTGGCAGAGCAGCCTTCAACTCTTCGCTGGTGGCTTCAGCTGCCTGTGCTTCCAGTAGGTCGGATTCTTCGATCAGCGTACATACCCAATAGGCCTGCCGCCCTTCCTGCTGACAGGCATTATTCACGCGCTCGATGATGTCGCTGCGGCGTGAATCCGGTATAGCGACTGTGGTGACGGGGGTTCTGCCCGGCGGCAGTTCATCAATGACGGATGTATCCAGATCGGCATAGGCTGTCATCGCCAGCGTACGAGGAATCGGTGTGGCGGTCATAATCAATTGATGGGCATGAAAGCCCTGTTCTTCGCCTTTTTCCCACAGCGCAAGGCGTTGATGCACGCCAAAGCGGTGCTGTTCGTCAATGATGACCAATGCCAGCCCGTTGAATTTTACCTGCTGCTGAAAAATAGCGTGCGTCCCGACAACCATGGAAACCTGACCGTTGGCGATGGCATCCTGCTGCGCCTGGCGCGCTTTCCCTTTTTGTTTGCCAGCTAGCCAGCCCACTTCAAGCCCTAGCGGTTCAAACCACTGACGGAAATTATGGGCGTGCTGTTCTGCCAATAGCTCTGTTGGTGCCATCAACGCAACCTGTTTGCCGTTGGCAATGGCGCGTAATGCGGCCAGTGCGGCGACCAGCGTTTTCCCTGAACCGACATCGCCCTGCACCAGACGCATCATCGGGAAGTCTTTCGCCATATCCGTTTCAATTTCGGCTACGACACGTTCTTGCGCCTGTGTGGGTTTGAACGGCAGGGCAGCGAGCAGCCGTTGCTTCAAACCGTCTTGCGCCTGTAGCGGCGAAGCTTTATGCCGCTGCTCCCCCGCTCGTACCGCGAGCATACTCAAATTATGCGCCAGCAGTTCTTCCATAATCAGCCGCTGCTGTGCCGGGTGTTTCCCGTGCTCAAGCTCGCTGAGCTGCATATCCGGCGGTGGGCGATGTAACGTGCGCAGCGCGTCCGGCAGGCTAATGAGCGATCGGCTCAGGGATTCAGGCAGCAACTCATCGATGGGGTTTGCATCGAGCAATGCCAATGCCTGATCGGTAAGTTTGCGGAGCGTGGCCTGACGAACGCCCTCTGTGGAGGGGTAAACCGGCGTGAGTGATTCTTGTAACTCGACCTGCGTACTCTCCCCCTGAACACGATATTCAGGATGGATGATCTCCGCACCGATTTTACCGCGCTTGATTTCGCCATAAGCGGTAACGCGCTGTCCCGGTGCGAGGCTGTTTTTCATCGCGGCGCTGAAATTGAAGAAGCGCATGGTCAGCATGCCGCTGCCGTCGCTGATCTGGCAGGTCAACATGCGACGGCTGCCAAAGGTGATGTCGTTGCGTAGGATTTCACCTTCCACGGTGGCATACATACCGGGAAGGAGGTCGCCAATAGGATAAAGATGCGTACGGTCTTCGTAGCGCAGAGGTAAGTGCAGCAGGAGATCCTGCACGGTTTCCAGCCCGAGTCGCGCGAGCTTCGCTGCCTGACTTGCACCCACGCCTGTAAGTGTACTCAGCGGTTGGGTGTTCAGCAGGCGGCCTTTCATCAGCACTCCGACGATTGCATCGCGGCCCACCACGGGGTATCCGCGACAATCTGACCCTGATGGTCGATATGGGGGCGAGGTAGCCCTTTGCGTTTTGCGACGCGTGCCAGTACCGGGTAGCCCCCTTCAAAAAGCAGACGCTGCTGCTCTTCTTCATCCAACGGACTGTCTTCACGCTGATACATACCGGCGATCTGGCGTTGGCGCTGGGCTTCATACAGGATCAATGCCGAGGCTACGGACACATTCAGCGACTGCACCATGCCGGTCATCGGAATGATGATATCCCGATCTGCCAGTTTGAGCGCTTCGGCAGTAATACCGGTTTTTTCTTGCCCGAGCAGAATACAGGTAGGGCGGGTGTAATCAATTTCCCGAAAATCGACGGCGTGTTCAGACAAATTGGTCGCTAAAACCTGCATGCCTTCTGCCTTCAGGTGACCAACCGCATCACCTATGTTGCGATGGGTTTTAACCTGCACCCAGCTATTGCTACCTGCGGCGGAGGAGACCAGTGTTTTCATCCGACTGGTGGGCCAAATCGCATGGATCTCATGCACACCGACAGCATCCGCAGTACGGATAACAGCAGAAACGTTATGAGGTTTATGCACCTGCTCCATGCAAATCGTCAGATCGGGCTGACGACAGTTGAGCATTTCTTTTATACGTGCATAACGTTGAGGGGTCATGACGATTAATTTCGGTTACGGTTAACTTTGATAACATCCGGCATCACGCGAATTTTACGCATAATATTGGCCAGATGAACGCGATCGAGAGTCGTGAGACGGATAAAGGCGCTGTATACGCGGCCATCCTTCTCTTCCGTGTTGATGCTCTGAATATTGGAGTTCGCGGCGTTGATCGCTGCCGTCAGGTTCGCCAGCGCGCCCTGATGGTTGAACATATCCACTTTGATTTCGGCGATGAACTCTTGTTCCGTCACCTTATCCCACTCTACCGCCATGAATTTTTCAGGTTCTTTCTGATAGCCGCGAATGTTGCGACAGGATTCATGGTGAATAACCAACCCTTTACCGGGGCTGACGTGGGCAATAATCGGGTCGCCGGGGATGGGGCGGCAGCATTTGGCAAATGAGATCATGACGCCATCTGCGCCTTTGATCGGCAACTTGCGCAGCCCGGTGGTTCCCAGCTCAGACTGTTCGTTCAGCAGATTTTTCGCCACAACGACGCTCATGGCATTACCCATACCAATCTCCGCCATCAGATCGTCCAGCGTAGCGAGCTTCATGCGCTCAAGCTCAAGCTGAATCGACTTTTCAGGGATGTCGGAGAGTTTGCGGCCGTTGCCCAATGCGTGGTTCAGCAAACGGCGACCGAGACTCACGGAATCATCACGTTTGAGGTTTTTCAGCATCTGGCGGATTTTGGAACGCGCTCTGGAGCTGACCACGAAGTTAAGCCACGCGGCATTCGGTCTGGCACCCGGCGCGGTAATGATTTCAACGGTTTGTCCGCTGGTGAGCGACTGTGACAGCGGGTAAGGCTGGCGGTCGACGCGGGCGCCGACGCAGGCATGCCCAATATCGGTGTGTACCGCGTAGGCGAAATCGACGGGCGTCGCGCCTGCGGGGAGTTCCACAATACGGCCTTCCGGCGTAAAGACGTACATCTCGTCAGGGAAGAGATCGGACTTCACGCTTTCGATAAATTCGAATGAGCTACCGGCACTTTGCTGGAGTTCCAGCAGGCTTTGCATCCAGCGTTGGGCGCGTACCTGCGCAGTAGTGCTGCTCTCGCCTTCTTTATAAGCCCAGTGCGCAGCGACACCCATTTCCGCCATTTGATCCATGTCGTCAGTGCGAATTTGTACTTCGACCGGTACGCCGTGCGGGCCAATCAGAGACGTGTGCAGCGACTGATAGCCGTTGGCTTTGGGAATGGCGATGTAGTCTTTTACCCGGCCTGGGCGCGGCTTATACAGGCTGTGAACCTGGCCGAGCACGCGATAGCAGGTGTCCAGCTCTTTCACGATGACCCGAAACGCGTAAATATCCATGATGGAATGAAAACGCTGCTCTTTCAGGTGCATTTTGCAGTAGATGGAATACAGGTGTTTTTCGCGACCGCTGACGCGGCAGGCAATTCCGGCCTCAGTCAAACGCCCTTCGATTTCCGATAGGATTTTCTGAATCATTTCCTTGCGGTTACCGCGTGCGGCCTTGACGACCTCTTTAATGACGCGATAACGGTTCGGATACAGCGCCTCAAAACCCAGCTCTTCCAGCTCGGTTTTGAGGTGATGGATACCCAGTCGATGTGCCAGCGGGCTGTATATTTCCAGCGTTTCGCGGGCAATACGGCGGCGCTTGTCCGGGCGCAATGAGCCCAGCGTGCGCATGTTATGGGTACGGTCTGCGAGTTTGATCAGGATGACGCGAATGTCTTGCACCATCGCCATGATCATTTTGCGAAAGTTTTCAGCCTGCGCTTCTTTCTTATCGCGGAACTTCAGTTTGTCCAGCTTGGACACGCCCTCTACCAGTTCAGCAACGCTTTTACCGAAAAGCTGTTCCATGTCCTGATAGGTGGCGGGGGTGTCTTCTATGACATCATGCAGCAGTGCTGCCATGAGCGTTTCGTAATCGAGACGCATCTCCGCCAGAATACAGGCGACGGCAACAGGGTGTGTGATGTAGGGTTCACCGCTGGAGCGAGTCTGCCCCTCGTGAGCATCACGTGCAACTAAGTAAGCCTGCTGTAAACGTTTGATCTGATCTTCTGGCAGATAACGTTGAATCAGCAGATTAAGGCTTTCAAAAATGTACAAGGGCGACTCGTGGTGTGATTAACGACGGCCTTCAGCAATCGCGGTAACCGCCTGAATCTCTGCGGCTTCCTGCTCTTGCTGTTCCTGACGGTCACGAACATCCAGAATCTGGTTGTTGATCAGACCTTCTTCGATTTCACGCAGTGCGATCACGGTGTACTTATCGTTTTCTTCAGGAACCAGCGGATCTTTGCCGCCAGTCTGGATTTGACGGGCGCGACGAGCAGCGACCAACACCAGGTCAAAACGGTTACCAATTTTCTCTACAGCGTCTTGAACAGTTACGCGTGCCATAATGTGCTACTCCACAGGAAATAAAATGACTGCGCATCATACTGAAAGAGGCGTCAGTCTGCCAATAGTTTGGTGATTAATGCATCATGCCGAACCTGTTGTCTGCTCAAACGCAGACGTTCGGCACGAATAATGGTTTTTAGATCGAGCAGCGCCAGATCGAAATCATCATTCACAATCAGGTAATCATACTCGCCGTAGTGCGTCATTTCAGCCACTGCCTGAGACATACGACGGGCAATCACTTCATCGCTGTCTTGTCCACGCCCACGCAGGCGGCGAGCCAACTCTTCTTTTGACGGCGGCAGGATGAAAATACTGCGCGCGTGCGTCATTTGGGCGCGGATTTGCTTGGCTCCTTGCCAGTCGATATCCAGAAAAACATCAACGCCAGTCGCTAATACCTGCTCAATTGCCGGTCGGGATGTACCGTAGTAATTGCCAAAGACTTCAGCGTGTTCCAGAAACTCGTTATCCTGAATCATACGCTTAAATTCATCGACTTCGACGAAGAAATAGTGTTCGCCGTGGTTTTCTCCCGGTCGTTTCGCTCGCGTGGTATGCGAAATCGATACCTGAGTGTCGTAAAGCGGCTGAGTTTTTAATAACGCCTGAATCAGGCTGGATTTCCCAGCTCCACTGGGAGCAGAAACGATATATAACGTGCCTTGAGCCATAATGAAGTTTTATTAACGGTTACGATGGTGAATGGTGATATGCAGCAGAAAAATGCGCATTTCTCCGTATTATACACGCCTATATGTCATCAGTCGCGCTGCGATAAATTCTCCGCTGACTGTTTTTTCGTTATGCCATCAGGAAAACTTCTTTCCAACGTTTCTTTTTTAGATTGCGAAGCACGTTCCCATCTTTTTTATCGGTGCTGCAAACGATGAATCATCTTGCGGCGTGTTTGGCATTTCTCCTTTTTTCGCCTCGTATTTTCCTCCGCGTTGCTATGTACTGCGGCCATTCGCTAATGGATGGCAGGAGGTTCTATGTGGCTCAGGATCCGCACATTTTTTTTCATCATCGTCATGGGGGGTATCAGCAATTTCCCTGCCGTGGCTGCAGTGTGCCCCGATTGGGATAGCACGCGTTCCGGTAAAGAAATTGATGCATTGCGTCACCAGTTAGAACAGTGGGATGACGTGTATTACACCGAAGGGAAAAGCCCGATAGAAGATGATGTTTATGATCAGCTTCGGGAACAGTTAAACCAGTGGTTAGGGTGTTTTCAGCCCCAAAACCCTATTCCCGTCCGGTTACCCGATAATGGCAAGCAGCCTCACCCTGTTGCCCATACGGGACTGAAAAAATTGTCCGATCGTAGACAGTTGATGCAATGGATCGCACAGCGTGAGGATTTATGGATTCAGCCAAAAGTTGATGGTGTGGCTGTTACGCTGGTCTACCAGCACGGTAAGCTCGTGTCTGCGGTTAGCCGAGGCAACGGTCTGCAAGGCGAAGACTGGACTGAAAAAGCCCGCTTGATTCCGGGAATACCTCATCTATTAACCGATGCGCCTCCCTCATTGGTACTACAAGGGGAGCTTTTCCTGAAGATGACCGATCATCGACAGCGTACTCAGGGCGGTGTTAATGCACGCTCGGTCGTGGCTGGTGAAATGCGTCGGCATCAGCCATCTCCTGTGTTGTCGCAGATGGGTCTGTTTGTCTGGGAATGGCCGGATGGCCCAAAGACGATGCCCGAACGTCTGGAGAAATTGAAGGAAATGGGATTTGCCATGACGGCGGACTATACCCACGCTATTAGGTCATTCACCGACGCGGAGAAATGGCGTCATGACTGGTATCACGGTCCGCTGCCTTTTGTGACGGATGGCGTAGTTATCCGCCAGACTAAAGAGCCGCAGGGGCGCTATTGGCGTAATACATCGGCCGACTGGGCGATCGCATGGAAATACCCGCCTGTTCATCAGGTTGCGGAAGTGGTTGATGTGGTGTTTTCTGTCGGGCGGACGGGTAAGATCGCCGTGGTGTTAAAACTCAATCCTCTTAAATTGGATGACAAATCGGTCAGTCGGGTGAATGTGGGATCGCTATCGCGTTGGAAACAGTGGGACGTGTTGCCCGGCGATCGGGTGAGCATCAGTCTGGCGGGGCAGGGGATTCCACGTCTGGATAATGTGGTATGGCGTGGTACTGAGCGGCCTGCCATTGTTTCCCCTAATGAACATGATTTCCATGCTTTTAGCTGTTTTCGGTATAGCGCGGTTTGCCAGCAGCAATTCCTGGCGCGCTTAGTCTGGTTGAGTGGAGATCACGGTTTAAAGCTAGCGGGAGTGCGTGAAGGGATGTGGCTGCGCCTGATACAACATGATTTACTGGAGGATGTGCTGTCATGGCTATCTCTGACGGAGGCACAGCTTAATGCGGTCAATGGCATGGGCGATAAACGGGCGCGAGATATCTATGAAAGCTTGCAGTCGGCGCGACAGATGCCGCTATCCCGCTGGCTACTTGCCTTGGGTATTCCTGTTCCTCGTTCTGCAATGAGCGCATTAGATAATGTGAATTGGCTGGCGTTACAGCAGTGGACGGCGCAACAGTGGCGACAGTTCTCCGGTATTGGGGAGAGACGTGCAGAAGAGATTATGGCGTTCCTGAAGCACCCTATCGTAGTAGAATTAATTGCTCGATTAGCTCGCGAAGGTATACATAGATAAGCGGTGGTGATTTTTCATAACAGATTGGGATCGTCCATTTTATTTTTTCGTGGATGCATTCACACAAAAGGACAATTTTTTTCTGTTCTCTCTACTTAATCATAAGTAAATTTTACGAGTTAAAGATCTGAGCCTATTTGCTGTTTTGCGATAGAGAAATGCCTGATAGCCTGATTATTTCCGTTGAACTCAGGCATACGGATGTTGTCGTATAGCTTCAGATAATAAGAAAGGTTTGTTGGAGCACTTGTCATAATGAAGTTTGTAGCATCTTTTTCGCAACCCAAATTATCGTTTGTACTGGCAATCTATATTGGTCTTTTTCTCAATATCTCAGTGTATTATCGCCGATTTGATTACTTCTCACTCTCTGCTGGTAGCCATGTTTCAACGTTTGTTCCCGCTCTTGTTGAATTGACCGCGAGTATCTTATTTACCTTTTTCCTAATGAGGATTATTTCACTCGGGGGACGTCGTTTTTATCGGATTCTCGCGTCTCTTTTGGTGTTGATTTCCGTTGCAGCCAGCTATTACATGACATTTTTTAATGTCGTGATTGGCTATGGCATTATTGCGGCGGTCATGACCACGGATATTGATCTTTCTAAAGAAGTTATTGGTTTTCGTTTTTTCCTGTGGATGCTGGCGGTGAGTGCGCTGCCGCTGTTTTTGATCTGGAAGAACTCGCTACGTCATACGTTGATCGAGCAGCTTAAATCACCAGGAAAGCGTCTGGTTCCGCTTCTGGTTCTTGTCGCTGTTGTTGCGCTGGTTTGGATGCCGCTTCGCTATATGGACAACGTTCAGTCAGTGTCCGAGCTAGAATCCAATGTGGATTTACCCAGCTATGGCGGCGTAGTGGCTCACTCGTATCTTCCTTCTAACTGGTTGTCTGCATTAGGATTATTTGCGTATACCAAGTATGACGAGAACCAGGATTCCTCCAATCTTTTCGATCCGGCTCAGCATTTTACCTATGTCCCGCCGAAAGGCATTGACGATACCTACGTGGTTTTCATTATCGGTGAAACAACCCGCTGGGATCATATGGGGCTGTTAGGCTACGAGCGAGACACGACGCCAAAGCTATCAAAAGAAAAAAACCTGGTCGCATTCCGTGGTCAGTCGTGTGATACCTCAACCAAGCTTTCCATGCGCTGTATGTTTGTGCGAGAAGGCGGTACGGAAGACAACCCGCAGCGAACGCTGAAAGAGCGGAACATCTTTGCTGTAATGAAAGAGTTGGGCTTTACCTCTGAGCTGTTTGCTATGCAAAGTGAGGTGTGGTTTTACAATAGCATTGAGGCGAATAACTATTCCTTCCGCGAAATGATTGCGTCAGAGAAACACAATGACGGTAAATCGGTGCAGGATATGTTGCTGGTCGATGAGGTCAAGGAGTCGCTGGCACGTTACCCCAAAGGTAAGCATCTGATTGTGCTGCATACCAAAGGCTCTCACTACCTGTATTCCATGCGATATCCCCGCAGCTATGCGCGCTATCAACCAGAGTGCATGGGCGTTGATGCCTCCTGTACCCGTGAGCAGTTGATTAATGCGTTTGATAATAGCGTGCTCTATACCGATAGCTTTATCGATAGCGTGATCGATCAGGTTCGGGATAAGAAAGCGATCGTGTTTTATGCCTCCGATCACGGTGAATCCATTGATGATAACTACCATTTGCACGGCACGCCGCGTGAGATGGCACCACCCGAGCAGTTCCGTTCACCGATGATGGTCTGGACTTCAGATAAATTCCTAGCTGACGCCGATAATCAGCATGCGTTCGAGCAGTTGAAGGCTCAGCAGCGCGTTGGCAAAACACATCGCCATGAAGAGTTGTTTGATACGATTCTTGGATGTGTGGGATACACGTCGCCTGATGGTGGTATTAACCCTAAAAATAACTGGTGTCAGAAACCCGCTAATTGATATGAATCACGGACAGGGACGTCGGTTTCAGGCTGTAAATACAAGAGATGGATACTTTAACGGCAGCTGAAGTCCTTTTGCTAAAAAGGTATTGACGCTCTAATAAGGTAGCAGTAATATGCGCCCGCATTCGGCGAGTAGCGCAGCTTGGTAGCGCAACTGGTTTGGGACCAGTGGGTCGGAGGTTCGAATCCTCTCTCGCCGACCAACACACTTCCTCAGTAAGTCATTCTTAGTTTTTTCTCCCGTTTCAATCACCGTCTATGCACATTATTTGTTTAAAAATAGTCTCATTTTAAGAGCGTTTTCGTTTAAAAAATAGTCGATTGTGAACGTTATCCTTTATAAATACAGGGTTTTATCTCCGTGTTCTTTATCGTCGGAAATTTCCATATGCCCTCTATTTTCAGTTAAGAATGTTCCCAAAAATAGCGTGAAAAACCGCACCTTAATTATTATAAATAATACCTATCTTTTTGTTTTTTAATGGTTTAAATAAAAACAATTCCAGTTATTTAAGAATAATACTGACTTTACCTATCCGTATTTAAATGTAAGTTTATGTGCGGGCAACATTCGCGATACTTATATATTTGCTTTGTTGAAGCCGTCTTTTTATTCAAATATGGAAGATGTTTCGATCATGAAAAAAACAACACTGCTACTCTCCACTTTGATTGCTTGTGCCATGGGAATGTCTGCTGCTCAGGCGACACAAACGGTGTCTTTGGGTTATGCTCAGGCGAAAGTCGATGACTTTAAAGATCCAAAAGGGATTACGGCCAAATACCATTATCAGGGTGATTCTGCGCTTGGTATTATCGGTTCTTTCACTTATCTGGGAGCAAAAGAAGATTATTATGATCGTGACTTCAACTCCAATGATACGACTAAAATTAAATACTACTCCTTGATGGCTGGGCCATCTTACCGTTTTAATGATGTCGTTAGTGTTTATGGCCTTGCGGGCATTGGTCACGGCAAAGTGGATTGGAAATACGATTACGGTGCTTTTGCTGATTCTGGTAGTGAGAAGGAAACGCGCTTTGCTTACGGTGCCGGTATTCAAATCACACCCGTAGCAAACTGGGCGATCGATATTGGCTATGAAGGCACGAAAATTTATGAAACGCGCATAGATAGCTTTAATATTGGCGTCGGTTACCGTTTCTGATTTACCGATTATTGAATACCGGCGGACAAGCTTCTGCCGGTTATTACTGTTTTTCCCCTTCTTTGTTTTTATTCATAAAACTCTCGATCGATTTATTGCCATTATAGTGAAGCCAGACCAGCAGCGATTCATTGTCCATCGGCTTAGCGTAAAGGAATCCTTGTATATATTTGACGCCGTGCCGTTGTAAATACAAGAGCTGTTGTTCGGTTTCCACGCCTTCTGCTACGGATTGAAGCTTGATGCGATGGCTCAAATTAATAATGGCATCAAGAATAGGGGCCTCCTCATCCGGAGATGAGATCGCACTGACGAATCCCTGATCTATTTTCAGGCAATCCAGCGGAAAGTTTTGCAGATAAGAGAGTGAGCAGTGGCCAGTGCCGAAGTCATCAATGGCAATCATAAAGCCATCTTCACGCAACTGATGCAGGCGCTGTATGATTTCAGGGCCGTTGCTGATGAGGTTACGCTCCGTCAGCTCTAGTGTAATGCTCAATGAATGAGAGGCGACTTTCTCTGCGAAGCGGTGTACGTCTGAGACGAAACTTGGGTGATGCAAATGCTCTGCTGCAACGTTGAGCCCCAGATGGAACCCCGGTTTTACCTGCCAACTGGCGATATCTGACGCCACCAGATCAAATAAATGCCGGGTGATGGGAATGATCATACTTTCTGCTTCGGCGGCCGAGATAAATATATCGGGTCTAATCCACAGTCCATTGCTGCGTCGCCAGCGCAGTAACGTCTCTACTCCGGTGCAGGTTTGCGATTCCACGTCATAGATGGGCTGGTAATAGACGGAAAATTCACCGTTAGCGATGCCCTTACGGATTTCTTCGCGGAAGAATAACTTACGTTTTTGCCAGTACCACATCGCCGTAGTGAAAAGCAGAGAGAGAATAATAGCCAGTGGCAGAAACGTGAAAAATGCCTGCTTCCAGTTGGTGATTTCTTGGGAAGCGGGGGCGGTAATATTGAGGGTAATCGGAAAGCGGCTCGATTTGATTTCAAGCGCAGAGGTAGAAAATAGGCTCCTGTGCGGAGTAATGGTCGGGCCCGTTTGAATCGGGTGACCGTTATCCATTTGCAGGATAAGTTGATAGCCGCGAATCTTGCTAATTGCAGTCATGAGATCGATCAGATATTGCGCATCGACCATCGCGTAAGCGCCGTAACCTGTGAGGGGCATCTGGACGAAGATCAGCGCCGGGCGTCCTTTTACATTATCTGAACCTGCAATTGACAGGCTCCAGCGCTCAGAATAGGTCTCCGGTAGCGGTTGTTGAATAACGCGGCTTAGTGGCTTCAGCGTGCTACCAAACGTTGAAGAGCAATAGACGTCAGTATTATGGGTAACACCGATAGCGCGGAAGTAAGAAAAGACTGAACCAAGACGTTGCAGTTCATCGCCGATGACGTCGCAGGGCTGGCCATGAAAGCGTTGGAGGCGATCCACCATCTGCCATGCCTGTGTCGAAATATTCTCGGCATGATTCATTGCGATTTGCGCGGTGGATTCCAAATCGCGCTTTACCATTAATCTGGACTCAACAAACGTGAACAATAATCCAAGCAGCAGTGGCAGCATGCCTGCAACCAATAACTGCAATATGTTGATTTTATGTTCACTACGTCTGGGGCTCATCCACATCTCCTTTCTGGCAGCAGAGGCCTATGTAGAGACGTCCTTTTCTCCGTAAATTAAAGGAGAGTGCTGAATAGAGGTTATTATAGTCCTATTTGCTGAAAGAGATTTGGCGGAAATAAAGTTTGTAACCTGGATCAGTCCGTATTGTTCTGCTGTTCACACGGTGAGCCAATCTACGTTATGACCGTATGCCTGATGAGGGAATCTGCGCGCGCAGGGCGGTAATATCTTTCTTGGCCGGAACGCCGAATAAACGCCGATATTCGCGGCTGAATTGCGAAGGGCTTTCATAACCCACCTTGAATGCAGCGCTCGAAACATCCAGATGTTCATTCAGCATCAGGCGTCTGGCTTCGTTCAAACGAATCCACTTTTGATACTGTAGCGGGCTCATCGAGGTCAGCTTTCTGAAGTGCTGGTTAAACGTTGGTGTGCTCATCTGGACGCGGGTAGCCAGATCTTCCACACGCAGTGGTGCGGCGTAGTGCAGTTTTAACCAACCTATGGCCCTTGCGATTCGGTGACCCTGACTGTCAATCGACGCAATGTGTCGTAATCTGGTCGCCTGATCGCTCATCAGCAAACGGAAGTGGATCTCGCGTTGAAGTAACGGAGCCAGAACGGGAATGGCCTCTGGTTCTTCCAACAGTTCTAGCAGGCGTCCGAAAGGTCGCAGTATGGCGGATGTCGCGCTCCCTATCCCCGCGCTTGAACTATTACCGCGATCGCGACGCGGTGGCAAACATCCTTGTGCGATCAGTTCAGCCACAATCCGTAAATCAAGTTTTAGCGTCAAGCCGAGGCAGGGCTCCTGACGGCTTGCGGTTATGACTTCAGAACTAGCGGGCAAATCCAGAGAGGTGAGTAAAAAGTGGGATGTGTCATAGCGATACGCTTCTCCACCGATCCAGATTTTCTTTTCACCCTGAGCAACAAGAACAACGCTTGGCTCAATCATACACGTGACGGGATCTGTGGGCGCTTCGCGTCGGAAGAACGTCAGCCCGTCAATCGACGTATCAACATCGCCGCTCCCCTGCGTCCGGGCATCAATGGCACGCACAAACTCGGCCAGCTGTGTCTCGTTTTCCTGGCTGATAACGCTGTTTGGGGTGGTAAGTGGTGTCGCTGTCATATGGCTCAATCCTCCAGTCTCTACTGTATCCCCGCCCTCTGAACGAAAACCACGGAATACATTGCTTCTCATCGGATTGGGCAAGAAAACAGGAGGATCATGCTAATTTTTGCGGTGAGGAAACATGAAAAGTCAGCATAGAAGAAAGAATGAATACCGTTGAGGCGAGCAAGGTACAGTGAACCGTTTACCCTGATCGCCTTACATCAATTCTATATCCATCAGCCTTCTACAAAAGGTAGCGCCTGCGCACAGGCCCATGCTGAGCTCCATGCCCATTGGAAGTTATAGCCGCCGAGCCAGCCGGTTACATCGACCACTTCACCGATGAAATACAACCCCGGCACTGTGCTGGCTTCCATGGTTTTGGAGGACAGAGTGCGGGTGTCAACGCCACCGATGGTCACTTCGGCTGTGCGATAACCTTCCGTACCGTTTGGCTGCACGCGCCACTCTTGCAGGCTCTGTTCAATCTGCGTTTGCTGTGCGCTGTTGAGCTGTTTCAACGTGACGTCCGGCAGTTGCCCTAACGTTTGCAGGCATTCAACCAGACGTTTAGGCAACCACTGTGCCAGCGTGTTTTTCAGGCTTTGGTTCGGGTGAGCGGTGCGCTCGTCATTAATGAGCTGGGTGAGATCGCGGTCGGGCAGCAGATTGATGGTGACGAATTCACCGGCCTGCCAGTAGCTGGAAATCTGCAAAATAGCGGGGCCAGATAGCCCACGGTGCGTAAACAGGATGTTTTCACGGAACGTCACGCCGTTTTCTGCGGTGACGACGGTCGGCACGGAGACGCCGGAGAGCGTTTGTAGCTGTTCGAGCAGCGGCTTGTGCAGCGTAAAGGGCACCAGTGCAGCGCGAGTTGGCAGCACGTTGATACCGAACTGTGCGGCAAGCTGGTAGCCAAACGGCGTCGCGCCCAGGCCGGGCATCGACAGGCCGCCGCAGGCAACGACCAACGATGCACTTTGGAATGCTGTGCCGTTGCTTAGCTGGACGGTGAACCGATCGTCTGATTTCTCCACCGAGGTCACTTCACTGCGCAAGCGGAGGGTGACGTTCGCCTGCTCACATTCTGTTACCAGCATGTCCACGATTTGCTGCGCGGAATCATCGCAGAATAACTGGCCGAGCGTTTTCTCGTGATAAGCGATGCGGTGGCTGTTGACCAGACTGATGAAATCCCACTGGGTATAACGCGCCAGTGCCGATTTACAAAAGTGGGGATTGTGAGACAGATAGGCCGCTGGCTCTGCATACATATTGGTAAAGTTGCAGCGTCCGCCGCCGGACATCAATATTTTCCGGCCAGCTTTCTTGCCGTTATCGAGCAGTAGAACACGCAGTCCGCGTTGTCCTGCCTGTGCCGCGCAAAACATGCCTGCTGCACCGGCACCGATGATGACAGCGTCAAACTGTTCCACAATGCATTTCTCCGATGAGTGATTTTATCTTCTTGGATTGCCACAGGCTGAAAGCCGTAGGGCGGCAAATTGTAGTGTTGGTTTTTGTTCGACACCAGCGTAACAATTTGCATATTTTAGTAAAAATATATAATTATTTGATTTTTATTGATTAAGTGGTTTATCCACCGATCGTCGTCACATATTAAGTCAAAAAAATGTCATATTTCGCTTTTCCCGACCCCTGCTTGTCGCCGATAATGCGCCGCGTTCATGACCACTAAATGGCCTAACGTTTATGCTACATTTATTTGCCGGTTTGGATTACTACACCGGCCTGATGTTGATACTGGCTTTGTTGTTTGTACTAATGTATGAAGCCATTAACGGTTTTCACGATACTGCGAATGCCGTTGCCACTGTTATTTATACCCGAGCCATGCGCGCCGAGTTTGCCGTTGTTATGGCGGGTGTCTTTAATTTCTTTGGTGTGTTGCTGGGCGGCCTGAGCGTGGCCTATGCAATTGTTCACCTTCTCCCCACGGATTTATTGCTGAACGTGAGTTCGGCGCACGGTCTGGCAATGGTCTTTTCCATGCTGCTGGCTGCCATTATCTGGAACCTGGGTACCTGGTACTTCGGTATTCCTGCCTCTAGTTCTCATACGCTGATCGGCTCCATTATCGGTATTGGTTTGACCAACGCGCTGTTGACGGATACTTCCGTCGTGGATGCGTTGAACGTGCCGAAAATGATTAGCATTTTCCTGTCTCTGCTGCTCTCGCCGATTGTGGGGATGGTGGTGGCAGGCCTGTTGGTGCTGGTGCTGCGTCGGTTCTGGAACGACAGTAAAAAACGCAAGCGCGTGCATCTGACGCCTGTCGATCGTGAAAAGCAGGACGGCAAACGTAAGCCGCCGTTCTGGACGCGTACCGCGCTGATTTTATCGGCGATTGGCGTGAGCTTCTCTCACGGTGCAAACGACGGTCAGAAAGGTATCGGCTTGATTATGCTGGTGCTGATTGGCGTCGCGCCAGCCGGGTTTATTGTCAACATGAACGCGTCTGGCTATGACATCAGCCGTACCCGTGATGCCGTTGTCAATTTGCAGGAATACTACAAGCAGCACGGCGACGCGTTGGCGCATATGATTGACCTGTCTCCGCCTGTGATTCCTGCGCCAGAAAACACGATTCCCGGCAACGGTCAGAAAGAGTTCCACTGTGACAGCTCACGCGTGATGATTGCGATTGAACGTACACAGGGCCTGCTGAGTAACCTGAAAAGTTACGATCAGTTGAACCCTGACGATCGCAGCAGAGTGCGTCGTTTGCTGATGTGTATCTCTGACACGATGGATCAGGTGATCAAGCTGCCAGAAACGTCTGGCGAAGATAAGCGCTACCTGAGCAACCTGCGTAAAGACATGCTGCAGACCATTGAGTATGCACCTCTTTGGATCATCGTCGCTGTTGCATTGGCGCTGTCTCTGGGCACGATGGTGGGCTGGAAACGCGTTGCAGTGACCATCGGTGAGAAGATTGGTAAGAAAGGCATGACCTACGCACAGGGCGTTTCGGCGCAGGTGACGGCGGCGCTGTCGATTGGCGTTGCCAGTTACACCGGTATGCCGGTTTCCACCACGCACGTATTGTCCTCGGCGGTTGCTGGGACGATGATTGCGGACGGTGGAGGCGTACAGGGCAAAACGATAAGAAGTATTCTGCTTGCCTGGGTGTTGACGCTGCCTGTCTCGATGCTGATGTCCGGTACGCTGTACTGGCTGGCGTTGAAGCTGATCTAATTACCGCGATTCACCATGCATAAAAAAAGGCGATTCTGTGGGGAATCGCCTTTTTACTTTTTATCGACGTTCATGGTTGTCATACCAATGATGGTGTTGATACCAGAGAATTGTGTAAGTACCCGCGTTTAATACCATATTGTCATTGCAAACAGACTGATGACGATAAGGCCACACAGGGCGGTCGTAAGCAGAAACTGTCCCCGCACTCGCTCGCAACGGCGAATAAACTCAGGGTCGTGATGATCAAGATAGCGTTGCGCGTAGATATAGCGTACCAGCCGGATTTGTTTACTTGGCTGGCCGTGCGATGTAAAGAAGCCACCCCCGTCAACGTATTGGTAAAGCAGCGGGTCACAGTCACGCAAAATCAGCAGTAACACGCGTAATGAAGAGTAGTACCTCGCCATATTGATGATGCAGACGATACATAAAGCCCAGAAAAGCGCAAATGTACTAATCATGCTTCCCTCCCGGTCGTTCTATTCGTCAGATTCGATGGTCATACATTCCCGTTGTCCACCTGTCACCGATGACAAGCGTTACTATTTACCCGCGACGCTTATCTACGACGTTTATCTGTGACATTTTTCTACGAATAGTTATGCCACGCGCTTGCGCACGATTTTATTGTCATTTTGGATAGCCAACGGCATCACGGCTAGCCCCATTCTCGTTTTCCATCCCAGGGTGCAGCGGACAGGCTCACCGCTCCCTATTTCTAGTGTAGAAGAAGAATGTTCGTTTGTGCCAGAGAGGCAGGCGCAATCGGCATGAAGGACGATTTTCGACGAGATAATGCCCTTTCTGAAAGGAGAAGCTACGCGATCTAACTGTGAAAAGGAGCGGTTTCTACTACACTTATCAATAGAATTAACAGGTTTGAAAACGGGTTGTGATCGACTGAACAGTCCGATAGCACGGACGAGTGCTATCCTATAATCCGCTGTTAAGTATTAGAGCGGCAGGAGAAATATCTGCTAACCCTTAATTAGTCTTTACGGAAGGAGTCTTATTATGGCTTACAAACACATCCTTATTGCTGTTGACCTTTCTCCAGAAAGCAAAGTGTTAGTGGAAAAAGCGGTTTCAATGGCAAGACCGTACAATGCGAAAGTGTCGTTAATCCACGTCGATGTGAACTACTCTGATCTTTACACAGGGCTGATTGACGTCAATCTGGGTGACATGCAACAGCGTATCTCCGAAGAAACCCAAAACGCGTTGACTGAGCTGTCCCAGAACGCAGGTTACCCTATCAGCGAGACGCTGAGCGGCAGCGGCGATTTAGGGCAGGTTCTGGTTGATGCGATTAAGAAATACGACGTCGACCTCGTGCTGTGCGGTCACCATCAGGACTTCTGGAGCAAACTGATGTCGTCGGCACGCCAGCTGATTAATACCGTACATGTCGACATGCTCATCGTGCCGCTGCGTGATGATGAAGACGAATAAAAATTAGCTTTTTTTGCATTTTTTTTCAGTGACGAAAGGCACGGCTTTTTAGCTGTGCCTTTTGTTATATAACAAAAACTTATGGCAAATTTCCCTTCCCAAATCGCCGAAAAACCCTTCCTATCTCATTGGATTCTAACGTTTATCTGAAAAGAAAACGCTTGCTTAAATATCCATCGCCAGTGTTATAGTCCAGAGGACACAACATCATTTTCACCGATCCCACAAGCTTCTGCGTGTCTAAAAATAAAGAAGCAGACGGGAGATTATTCGTTCAATCAGGAGCTGTTCATGGCACAAATCGTATCTCTGGCAAGTTTTCTTGATTCTGTTCAACAACGCGATCCGCATCAGCCTGAGTTTCTACAGGCCGTTAATGAAGTCCTTTCCACTCTGTGGCCTTTTTTGGAGCAGAACCCTCACTATGCGGATTACAGCCTGCTGGAACGATTGGTAGAACCGGAACGCGTGATTCAGTTCCGCGTCGCATGGACGGACGACAAAGGTCAGGTACAGGTGAACCGCGCCTGGCGTGTCCAGTTCAGCTCCGCGATCGGCCCGTACAAAGGCGGCATGCGTTTCCACCCGTCCGTTAACCTGTCGATTCTGAAATTCCTCGGATTCGAGCAGACGTTCAAAAATGCGCTGACGACGCTGCCAATGGGCGGCGGTAAAGGTGGTTCGGACTTTAACCCGAAAGGGAAAAGCCAGGGTGAAGTCATGCGCTTCTGTCAGGCGCTGATGACGGAACTGTATCGTCATCTGGGGGCGGATACGGACGTTCCGGCGGGTGACATCGGCGTGGGTGGCCGCGAAGTCGGATTCATGACCGGCATGATGAAGAAGTTGACCAACAACACCGCGTGCGTCTTCACCGGTAAAGGATTGTCGTTCGGCGGCAGTCTGATCCGTCCTGAAGCGACGGGCTACGGCCTGATCTACTTCACGGAAGCGATGCTGAAACGCCACGGTCTGGGCTTTGAAGGCATGCGTGTCGCGGTATCCGGCTCCGGTAATGTGGCGCAGTACGCGATTGAAAAAGCAATGGAATTGGGTGCGCGCGTGGTCACGGCATCGGATTCCAACGGCACGGTAGTGGATGAGAACGGGTTTACCCCAGAGAAACTGGCGCTACTGGAAGAGATTAAAAACAAACGCTATGGCCGCGTGGAAGATTACGCGCGCGAAGCGAAACTGACCTACCTCGCAGGCAAAACGCCGTGGGAAGTACCGGTAGACATCGCGCTGCCGTGTGCGACGCAGAATGAACTGGATCTGCCAGCGGCGCAGACGCTGATTGCTAACGGCGTGAAAGCTGTGGCAGAAGGTGCCAACATGCCAACCACGATCCCTGCGACCGACGCGTTCCTGGATGCTGGCGTGCTGTTTGCGCCGGGCAAAGCGGCCAACGCTGGCGGCGTGGCGACATCTGGGCTGGAAATGGCGCAGAACGCGGCACGTTTAGGATGGAAAGCAGAGAAGGTGGATGCGCGTCTGCACCACATCATGCTGGATATTCACAATGCCTGCGTGCAGTACGGCGGTGAAGACAGCCAGACTAACTACGTGCGCGGCGCCAATGTGGCGGGCTTTGTAAAAGTGGCCGACGCGATGCTGGCGCAGGGCGTCGTGTAACACCTGCTTTACTTAAAGCGCCTGTATTCGCAGGCGCTTTGACTTTTCACTTATTTCTCTAAGTTTTAGCGACATTTCTTGCTGGACACCGCTTCCTGCCTTTCTTTATCTTAATCAGCATTGCGTATCGTCAGTCTTCTGGTACAACCCGTTCTCTTCAAGGCTTACACCATTGTGAAAATCAAACATCTTCCTTTCGATCAGAATCGTAATGGCTGGTCGGCAGATCTTGTCGATAAACCGAATTACCCGCAGCAGCGTGGAAAAACAACGGCCGACTGGCTGGTGATCGGCGCTGGCTATGCGGGGATCGCCTTTGCACAGCGTTTGGCTGAACAGCGCCCGGATAAACATATTATCCTGCTGGATGCGGGCGAGATTGGCGACAATGCCTCCGGGCGTAACTCCGGTTTCGTCATCGATTTACCGCACAACATCGGCAGCTCGACCGCCGAGCTGGAAAAAGCGGCGGCTTATCGTCGCCTGTTGCAGTCTGGCGTGGCGCATCTGAAGGAGAAGGTGGATCGCCATGCTATTGCGTGTGACTGGAGCGTGGCGGGGAAATATCACTGTGCTGTGAGTTCAACGTTTAACGGCCTGATCGATACCTATGTCCGTGAGTTAAACGATCTTGGTGAACCCTATCAGGTGGTGGAAAAAGACGAACTTGCGCGCCGCTTAGGCACATCTTTCTATCATCGTGCCGTGTATACGCCCAATTGTATTCTGCTAAACCCAGCGGCGCTGGTGGTCGGGCTGGTGGCGAATCTGCCGAAGAACGTCACGGTTTACGCCCATTCACCCGCGCTGAATATCGAGACTGGATCGCGCATTCGCGTGGAAACGCCGTACGGCGAGATTCAGGCGGATAAGCTGATGATGGCGATTAACGGCGCGGCGCGCGGCCTGCCGCTGTTCAATGGTCGGGTGTTTGCCGTGGCAACCTTTGCGACGCTGACCGAGCCGCTGAACGCGGAGCAGATAGCACGCATGGGTGACATGCCGGACTGGGGGCTAACGCCGGTCAATGCGCTGGCCAGTGCGACGTTGCGCTATACGCGCGACCATCGCTTCCTGATTCGGGAGCATGTGAAATTTACCCCGGGACTGGTCAATAGCGCGGTAGAAACTGGACGCCACGCGCGTCGCCATGCTGCTATTTTTGCCCGGATGTTCCCGCAGTTGAGCGACGTGAAGATGGCGCATACCTGGTCAGGGCTGATTAGCGTAACGCGTAACGGCGCGCCAATTTGGGGGCAGCTAAGCGACAATGTGTATGCGTCCGCAGGCTGTAACGGGGCGGGACTGTCGAAGCAAACCGCTGCCGGACATATTCTGGCGGATTTGGCGCTGGGTGAAGACAACCCGCTGATCGGCGATATGCAGTCGCTCGGACAGGCAAATTACTTGCCGCCACGCCCTTTCCTGGATGTGGGCGTGAACGGCTACCTGACGAGCGAGCGCTGGAAAGCCCGCAGCGAGAGATAATGTCGGTTAGTTAATCGCCGCGATAATCGTTAGCTGATCGTTCAGACGTTGTTTGGTTAACGCGTTGGTGGCGCTGTCGCGCTGTTGCGTCAGTTCCGCTACGCGTTTCTCCCGCTGCGTGGCATCCGGCAGCAGTAACGATTTCACGTTGATGGATTGTACGTTGCTGTAGCGGCCATCGTCTGACGTCGGCACGCTGATTTTTCCGCTGTTTAGCAGCGATTCGACGATGTGGCGTTCGCGCTCATAGCCCTGCAATCCCGCCAGCTTCCAGCGCTGCGGCACCGTACCTTCGTATTGGCCTTTTTTCACCTCGGTCAGATAACGGATGGTTAGGTTACGAATCGTGCCTGCTTCTTCGCCATATTTCGCTTTGGTATCCGACAGCACCGGGAACTGCATGCCTTCCAGTACGCCGCCTTTCTGCGTCAGGTGGCCCATGCGGTAGCTGTTCATACCCAGACGAATCGGCATCTTGTCGGTAACCCGCATCCCGTTATTCAGTTTCAGGTCGGTGATGCGCTGCCCGGCGGGTTTCGTCAGATCGATGGTGTACGTCACGCCGTCGAAGAAATCATTGGTGGAATACTTGGACGCGCGACGCTGCGGATTGAAGCTGTAAGTCACATCGCCGTCCTGCAACTGGTTGAAGTAACCCGCTGACCATTCCATGTATTTCTTCAGTTCTTTTCCGGTGAGCTGATAAACCGTGATCTCGCCGCCAGCATATTGATAGTTAAAGGCAATGTCCTTCGCGGCGATGGTGCCGACATTCAGCTTGGGCTTGTCGTTATCAATTTGCAGCGCGATGACCTGCGCTTTAGGGGCGTAATGACGGCTGGCTTCCTGGAACAGGGCGCTGATGCCGGTGTCCTGTACATGTACCTGAGGAATACCTTTCACGGCATCTTGCGGTACCAGATCGTGCCCGAGGAGCTGCGCGATCGGACGGTTAGCGTTGGCGCGCAGGGTATTGTGATAAGGCTCGTAGATGTCTTCCATCTTGCGGTCAGAATCCACGTCCTTAATCGAATAGGTGTAGCTGTCTTTGTTGATCAGCACGTACTTGCCGTTCTGCTGCTCAAACTGCAAATCGATGCGTGACAGTGCGCGGCCATATCTGTCCGGTTCGGTGACGATCACGCCATTAATCACTTCTTTATCCACTTTTACGTGCATATGACCTGCGACGATGGCGGCTAGTTCAGGGTTCGCACGGGCAATATCGCCGACGCCAGTACCCGGTCGCTGATTCTCGTTATCGATTCCCATATGGGCGACCAGCACGATGGCATCCACTTTGCCGTGGATTTGCTGGATAACGGTTTTTACCGCCCCGACAGGATCGGTAAAGTTCAGCCCTTTCACGCGGTCGGTGCCCTTGGCGAATTCCGCGGTCATCGGCGTATCCATACCGATGATGCCAATCTTCACGCCCTGCCGTTCGACAATCTTATAGGCGGGTAAGTAAGGTTTACCGCTTTCCCAAAAAATGTTGCCCGCTAGCGCGGTGCCTTTGAACTGGTCAAGCGAGGTGGAAAGTACGTTCAGGCCGAAATCGAACTCGTGGTTACCCATGACCCAGACGTCATAATTCATGGCGTTAAAACCAAGAATCATCGGGCTGGTTTTGTCATTTTTGAAGGTTTCGACAAAGTTGCCCTGAATGGTGTCGCCCGCATCAACCAGAATCACATTCGGCTGCTGCGCACGGACTTTATGCACCTGTGTGGCGATCTGACTCAGGCTGCCAGCCATGTTGGCGGTGTCGGTGGCGTAATCCCAGGGAACAAAGGTGCCATGCAGGTCGGATGTCCCCAGAATCGTAATATTGACGGGTTCTTGAGCGGCCATAGCAGAAGTACTCAAACAAAGCAGAAGTGACAGAAGCGTTTTTTTCATTATGTCATCTTAGTGTCATAAAAGGTGATAGCGCGGAATTATGCGAGTTGCTTCTCATTAGTGCCACAGACTTTGCAAAAGCAGCGTAGGAAATGCGAAGCAGGGTAAGTTTTTAGTCGCCGATACGCTTAGCGTCGCGGCGATGAGATTTATCAGACAGGAAGATAGAAATCGAAGCGATGGCTTTTGGTTTCCAGCATGGACTGTGCCGGCACGCCAGCTAGCGGCGGTGCATAGTCTGGTCGCTTCACCACGACGCGTTTTTTCGCCAGTGCGCGTGCGGGTTCCAGCAGCGCATCGGCGTCGTCATCCGCACCCACCAGCGACTGAAACACCCGCATCTCTTTCTTCACCAGTGCGCTCTTTTGTTTGTGTGGAAACATCGGGTCGAGATAAACCACATCCGGTGGCGGCGTGATATCGCGCAGTGCGGTCATACTCGACGCGTGCAGCAGTGTCAGCCGCTCCCGTAGCCACGGGCCAATCTCTGCGTCCTGATAACCACGTTGCAATCCGTCGTCCAGCAGGGCTGCAACCACCGGATTGCGCTCCACCATGCGTACGTGGCAGCCTAATGCTGCCAGCACAAAGGCATCGCGTCCCAGTCCGGCCGTCGCATCCACGACATCCGGCAGGTAATCTTTTTTGATACCGACGGCTTTAGCGACAGCCTCGCCGCGTCCGCCACCAAAGCGACGGCGATGTGCCATCGTCCCGGCAACGAAATCGACGAAGATAGCGCCGAGCTTCGGTTCATCCTGCTTGCGCAATTCCAGACGTTCCGCTGTCAGCACCAGCGCCATGACCGCATCGGGATCGGAAACCAGCCCCCAGCGTGCGGCCAGAGAAGATAAGGCGCCACTATCGGCGCCTTCTTCTGCGATTAAGCAGATGCTCATCCTTTGATGCCGTAATGCGCAAGCATGGCATCCAACTGCGGTTCACGGCCACGGAAGCGTTTGAACAGCTCCATCGGCTCTTCGGAACCGCCGCGGGTCAGGATGTTATCCAGGAATGACTGACCGGTTTCACGGTTGAAGATACCTTCTTGCTCGAAGCGGGAGTAAGCATCCGCTGCCAGCACGTCGGCCCACAGATAGCTGTAGTAGCCTGCGGCATAACCGCCTGCGAAGATGTGGCTGAAGGCGTGTGGGAAGCGGCCCCAGCTTGGGCTTGGCACCACGGCCACCTGCGCTTTGATTTCAGCCAGCGTCGGCAGAATCTGCGCGCCTTTCGCAGGATCAAACTCGGCATGCAGGCGGAAATCGAACAGGCCGAATTCCAGTTGGCGCAGAATGAACAGTGCAGCCTGATAGTTCTTCGCCGCCAGCATCTTCTCCAGCAGTTCCTGTGGCAGCGGCTCACCGGTTTCGTGGTGGCCGGAGATAAAGGCCAGTGCTTCAGGTTCCCAGCACCAGTTTTCCATGAACTGGCTCGGCAGTTCGACCGCATCCCACGGTACGCCGTTGATGCCCGCGACACCGGCGGTATCGATCTGGGTCAACATGTGGTGCAAGCCGTGACCGAATTCGTGGAACAGCGTGGTGACTTCGTCGTGGGTGAACAGCGCGGGTTTGCCGTTGACCGGACGGTTGAAGTTACAGACCAGATAGGCGACCGGTTTTTGCAGTTCGCCGTTGCCTTTGCGTAGTTTACCCGCGCAGTCGTCCATCCAGGCTCCGCCGCGTTTGTGTTCACGAGCGTATAAATCGAGGTAGAAGCTGCCGCGCAGTTCACCGCTTTCATCGAACAGATCGAAGAAGCGAACGTCCGGGTGCCAGACATCGACGTCTTTACGCTCTTTGGCGGTGATGCCATAGATGCGTTTAACCACTTCGAACAGGCCGTTCACCGCGCGTTCTTCCGGGAAGTACGGACGAAGCTGCTCATCGCTGATGGAATACCGATGCTGTTTCTGCTGTTCGCTGTAGTAGGTGATATCCCAGGCCTGCAATTCATCTACGCCGTAGTGTTCTTTGGCGAAGGCACGCAGCTGCGCGAGTTCTTCTTCAGCCTGTGGACGGGCGCGTTTCGCCAGATCGGTCAGGAAATCGAGTACCTGCTGCGGGTTTTCCGCCATTTTGGTCGCCAGTGACTTGTGCGCATAGCTATCGAAGCCCAGCAGCTGTGCCAGCTCGTGACGCAGTGCCAGCTTTTCCGCCATCACATCACTGTTGTCCCACTTGCCCGCGTTTGGCCCCTGATCGGATGCGCGCGTGCCGTAGGCGCGGTACATCTCTTCGCGCAGCGCCTGATTGGTGCAGTAAGTCATCACCGGCAGATAGCTTGGGATATCCAGCGTCAGCAGCCAGCCCTCTTGCTCTTTCGCTTCTGCCTGCGCTTTGGCCGCTGCCAGTGCGCTTTCCGGCATGCCATCCAGCTCGGCGACATCGGTAATCAGCTTGTTCCAGCCCATGGTGGCATCCAGCACGTTGTTGCTGTATTGCGAACCGAGTTCGGACAGACGAGCAGAGATTTCACCGTAGCGTTTCTGTTTTTCCGGCGACAGGCCGATACCGGACAGCTCAAAATCGCGCAGCGCGTTATCAACGGATTTCTTCTGCGCCACGCTCAGTGCGGTGTACTGTTCGCCGTCACGCAGGCTGCGGTAAGCCTGATACAGCCCGGCATGTTGGCCGACCCAGGTGCTGTGCTCGGACAGCAGCGGCAGACATTCTTCATAAACAGCACGCAGCTCTGGGCTGTTCTTCACCGCGTTCAGATGGCTGATGGGTGAGAAGATGCGGCCAAGACGATCGTCGCTGTCAGCCAGCGGTTGGCACAGATTATCCCATGTAAACGGCCCCGCTTGCGCCACCACGCGTTCTACCGTCTCGCGGCATTCATCCAGCGCGGATTTCACCGCAGGGACAATATCTTCCGTTTTGATACTGGAGAACGGGGGCAGGGTAAATGAGGTCAGTAATGGATTCGTCATGGTGCCGTCCTGATAATTGTGGGTGATCTCGTTGCCGGTAAGTGAAATCCGTTGCAGAGAGAAACCGGCAAGGCGGATATCTATTGCGGATTAATCACTAAGATGAGGTCAAGCGCTATGAAAATCAATGGTGGAGGGTGTACCGCTCGTGACCAAAGGTGCATTTTGCCGCCATAAATAAGCGCCATGCGTTACCTGAACATCATCGCTAACGCCGTGTTAAATGCTTTCCCCCGAAAATTTTTGCTATTTTTCTGCCCGATTTTGTTTTTCGCGTGACCTACCTGATGTGTCTTTTTTTTCAATATTTCAGGGGAATGACAATGGCGATAAATAATCATAATGGCGGGCGCATCGCGCATAAACCCGCCTTCACGGTGGCGCGGGCAGTGCATCTGGCACTGTCTGGCGTGTTGATATTGAGTGCTGGAGCAGCCAGCCCGGCGTTGGCGGCGGAAACTGCCGCTGCGACTACGGCACCGACAATAACGTTTTCCATTCCGGCGGGGTCGCTAGGGACCACGTTGCAGGCCATCGCCAGCCGCGCCAATGTCATTCTCACGTTTTCTCCCGATCAAACACAGAATAAAACCAGCGGGAGTCTGCAGGGAACCTACACCGTTCAGGCCGCTTTTGCGGCTGCGCTGGCCGGGACGGGACTGAGTGCGGTACAGACCGCCACGGGCTATCGGCTGGAGTCCGCGCTTGCCGCTGAGGGAAGCGACGGCAGCCTGATGATCCCGACGCTCTCGGTGGTTGGCGGCACATCGGACAGCGCCGCCGCCGGACGTTCTGTGCTGCGTCAGGCCGATGTGGACCGCGCGCAGGCTGATAATATTGCCAGCCTGCTCGATAAACTCCCCGGCGTGTCGATGGCGGGTTCTCCCCGACCGGGTGGGCAGAGCCTGAATATCTGGGGTATGGGCGATATGGAAGACGTCAAAGTCGTACTCGACGGCGCGCCAAAAGGCTTTGAGAAATACCGTCAGGGCTCGGTATTTATTGAGCCTGAGCTGATTAAGCGGATCGATGTCGATAAAGGGCCGCATGATATTCGTAGCGGTAACGGCGGCTTCGGCGGCACCATTCACGTTGATACCAAAGACGCCAGCGATCTGCTGCTGCCGGGAGAAAATTTCGGCGGGATGGTCAAATACAGTTATCACACCAACGATCGGCAAAATATCTACAGCGGCGCGCTGTATGGCCGCACGGAAGAGGGGATGGCTGACGGCCTGCTCTATATGAGCAAGCGTGATGGCGACAACATCGAACGTCCTGATGGTACGCGCTTTGTCTACTCCACCAGCGATATGGCGTCTTACCTGATGAAGACCAACATCTACCTGACGGATGCTCAGACGCTGACGCTCTCCGCGATGCGCTCCGAATCTGACGGCTGGCAGCCGTTTGCCGCTAAGCGCGACGATATGGCGGCACCGACACAGGCGGAAATCACTCGCTACGGTTGGGAAGAAGCCTGGCGGCGTAAGCTGGTCTACCGCGATCAGGTCGATAAAAACTACTCGCTGAAATGGAATATTGCACCGGAGGATCAGCCGTGGCTGAATCTGACGGCGTCATTTGCCACCTCGAAAACCGAACAGCATGACCGACGCCCTGATTCAGCTTCGCAGAGTAGCTATCTGGGCACGCTGGGGAATGAAAGCTGGGTAAGCTATAAAGATCAGCTCGCGGAAGTCAGTAACGAAAGCCAGTTCACGACGGGGCCATTCGACCATAAACTGCTGGTGGGGATGCGTTGGCATCAGCATAAGCGTGACACGCTGATTTACTATCCGTCCGGCAAGAACAACGCCGAGTATAACTATGGCTATTTCCAGCCTTACTACATGCCGGCTGGTGAGCAGGAAACGCGTAGTTTGTATGTGCAGGACGCTGTGACGCTGGGTAGCGTAACGATCACGCCGGGCGTGCGCTATGACCATGTGACGAATACGGGGAAACCTAATGCTGCGCCACGTTATAACAGCAGCATTCTGGCCGCGGGACATGACTACAGCAGCGTGACCTATACAGGCTGGTCACCGCGTATTGGTGCGTTATGGAAAGCGACGGATAATCTGTCTCTGTTTGCCGATGCCAGCCGAACCTGGCGCGCACCTGTCGTTGATGAACAGTATGAAGTGCAATCTGCGGCATCCAGCGTGCCGGGAACCAGCCGTAATCTGGAAGTGGAAAGCATTAAAGCATTTCGTCTGGGCGCGATTCTAGACTTCAATAACCTGATGCTGGAAGAAGACAGCCTGCAAATTCGTACCACGCTGTTCCGTAACCGCGGTAAAAACGAAATTTTCTACCGTCGCGGTATCCTGTGTGAAGCGCAGACGCAGAGTGGCACGTCATCATCTTGCGGGCAACCGCTCTCTAACTACCGCAATATGCCGGGCTATACCATTGAAGGGGTCGAGATTGAATCCTTCTACGACAGCCGCTGGCTGTTTGGCAGCCTGTCCTTCTCTTCCATTCGCGGCGAGCGCGATGCATCACCGCGTAACCCGTGGGGCAATAAAACCTGGATTGCTGAAATCCCACCGACAACAGCACACGCCACGCTGGGCACCAAGATCCCACGTTTGGATATGGCGGTAGGCTGGACGGGGGACTTTGTACGCAAGCAAGATCGTTCACCTGCTGATGGCGATCCACAGGCCGATATCTGGGCGTTACCGAAGAGCAAGGGATACGTGCTGCATGGTTTGTTCGCCAGCTGGCAGCCGCAGACGATAAAAGGATTTGAGGCGCGTGTGACGGTCGATAACCTGCTGAATACCGATTATTACCCGTATCTGGGAGAATCTGTATCCGGCGTAGGACGTAACGTAAAAATCAGCGTGTTACAGCGTTTCTGATCGCGGTGCTCGGGGCGGATAGTCTTGCCGCCCCGTTAGCGAGGGGATGTTGCATGGGCGTAATGCAAATTCAGCAAATTTGAATAATTTTCGTTTAGGAACTTGACAGTCAGAGGGAAAAAACATAAATAAGAACGATTATCATTCTTATTGTTTAAATAGCGCTCTGGGGTAAAGTTCGATGGTGAGGAAAGCGACGGCCAGCGTTAATGACTTTGCCCAACAGCTCTATTTCGATCATCACCGCTGGCTGTGTAACTGGCTGCGCCATAAACTGGACTGCGCCCAGCATGCGGAAGATCTTGCTCAAGATACGTTCCTTAGCGTGCTGATGAACCCGGAACTGCTCACGATTCGCCAGCCGCGCCCGTTTCTGGCTACCGTGGCCCGCCGTTTGGTCGCCAATCATTATCGTCGTAAAAAGATTGAAGATGCCTATCTGGATGTCTTGAGCACGCAGCCGGATGCCTGTATGCCATCTCCAGAAACACGTCTGCTTACCCTCGAAATTCTTGAACAGCTTGATGCCGCATTGGATGGCCTGCCAGCACCGGTCAGAGAAGCGTTTTTGCTGGCGCACCTCCACGGCATGCGCTACAGCGATATCGCCGAACGTTTGCGGGTTTCCAGCAGTTCAGTGAAACAGTATCTGCAACGCGCCAACCTCCAGTGTTTCTTTGCACTGCCGCTATGAACGATCGCACGTTTTATCGTGACAGACAGGGTCAGCCGATTCAGCCAGACAGCGCGCGTGAAGCGGTGGCATGGCTGACGCAGCTGATGTCCGACAGCGTCACGGAACAGGATCGCCGCGAGTGGCAGCGTTGGCGAGAAGCCTCGCCGGATAACGAACAGGCGTGGCAGCATATTGAATCTGTGTGTGCCAATCTGGGTCAGCTTAACGCACGGGCAGCACACCAAAGTCTGTCGACGCTTAACGGTATGCAGCGCCGCAGCGTACTCAAAGCGCTGGCGATACTCTGCCTGACCGGGGGCGCTGGCGTGGCCGGATCGCGCACCGACCTGTGGCAGTCGTTGACGGCGGATTACCAGACGCAGGTGGGCGAACAGCGCCATGCGGTATTGGAGGATGGCACGACGCTGCTGCTGAATACGCAGACAGCGCTGAATGTGGCCTACGGTGACGATCTACGCCAGCTCACGCTGATTCGTGGTGAAGTGATGATCGAAACCGGTCAGGCGGAGAAGGCCGCGTTGTATCCGCGGCCTTTCATTGTGACGACGGCGCAGGGAAAAGTGCAGGCGCTGGGTACGCGCTTCAGCCTGCGAGTGCAGGATGAACACACGCAGGTGGCGGTGTATGACGGCGCGGTAAGGCTTCATCCGCAGCAGAACGGTCAGGATGTTCAGGTGGTGAAAAGCGGACAGACGGCGACGTTCACCACGCAGCGCTGCGGCCAGATAGAGACGGCGAAGGCTGAGCCTGCCTGGGTGAAAGGACAGCTGCTGGCTGATAATCAGCGTCTGGTGGATTTTGTTGATGAACTGAGCCGTTATCGCAGCGGTGTCATTCGTTGCCAGCCGGAGGTGGAAAGCCTGCGGTTTTCCGGCGTATTCCCGCTGTCTGATACCGATAATATTTTAGCGGCGCTGGTGGAGGCGCTTCCTGTACAGGTACGTTATTTCTCTCGCTACTGGGTTCAGATTGCTGCGCGATAAAATATCCTGCCAAAACGTAATAACATTACTTTTTATGCTGTTTTCACTTTTTTTCTGCCCGATCCCCGTAGCTGAACGACCTACTATTATCTCGGTTGATTGTTTTATACCTAACGATGTGATGAAGAACGCATGATGACCTCCTCGGAACCCCATTCATTGGGCGTGCTGCCCCTGTCTCCACGGCGAGGGGGTGTAGGCTAATGGCTGCACAGACGCTGAAATACAATACGGTTCAGCCCGCAACGACGGTTCGTTGGGGGAGCGGCTGGCTGCTGGCATTGGCACTACACGCAGGGCTGATTATCTGGGTTAGCTACCATGCGCTTGATTCCTCCATTGAAGCGCCGCCGCCCGCCATGATGTTAATGGTGGCGGATAGCGTGCAATCGACGCCTAGTCCTCAGGATGCGCCTGTCGGCCCGCAGCAGACGCTGTCCACACCGCAAGAAGCGGCGGCTCAACCGGAAAAAATGACGCAAGACGTGCCGTTGCTTGCGCCCGCGCCGAATCCAGTGATGGCGGCAGCGCAAAAGGAAAAGCCGCAGCCGCAGAAAAAAGTGCAGAAAAAAATGGAAAAACCGGTGCAGGAGACGACGCCACAGGAAGAAGTGGCACCATCGGAAAAACCGCCCGCACCCGTCACCAGCGCACCGCTGCCGGGCAGCAGCCAGCAAGTCGCTGCGCCCTATAACAGCGATGCCGCGCAGATGCGCAAAGGGGTTGCGGACTGGAGCAGCCAGCTGCTGGCGCACCTGAGCCGCTATAAACGTTATCCGGCGCAGGCGGCGCGGCAGCGATTGCAGGGAGTCGCCCAGATTCGCGTGACGTTGGATCGGGCGGGGAACGTGCTGGCCGTCTCGTTAGCCAGCAGCAGCGGTGTGGTGCCGCTGGATAAGGAGTCTGTCGCTTTGCCGCAGCGTGCTCAGCCACTTCCGGCTCCACCAGCAGAGGTGATTGGGGATAACGCGCAGCTCACCATCACTATCCCCATTAGCTTCGATTTACGGGAAGTGCGCCGCTAGCGGGTATCCACTAACGTGGCGTGTGTGCGTCATAGCCTGCATAAAAAAATCGAATCGCGTAAGGGTTGCCTTGTTCAGTAAAGAACTCCGCGACTCGCTCCCGCTCCAGCCCGTAGCGGCGTGATAACAACCCTGCCTCGAAGGCCGCCTGCTGGCGGTCGCCTTTGGTTTCAGCCAGATTATGAGCATAGCCACAGATATAGCCGCGCCGATAGTCGTAGCAGTAGGGATTAATGTCGTTGGTGGATTTTGGATTGGCGGATCTCAACCCCGCGAGGACGCCCCGCTCAAAATGGTTTCCCATGGTAATGCTCCGTAAATGATCGTTATATATTAAATAATATAACGCTTATTTATCACTCACCAGATCTGTTGAAAAATATTCCTGAATCCGTCGTGTGCGGTCTTTTCCTGAGCAAGATGTATATACTATTGCCCTGCTCGCCGAGCGGGCTATTGATCTGCGCCTGATGGGCACTCTGGGAATAGGTAGTGTACGGAATGGTTAATAAGGAATAACAGCATGACGCACCCGCAAGACGCTTCTCTGGCGATTGGTATCGATCTGGGCACGACGAACAGCCTGATTAGCGTTTGGCAAAATGGCGAGGCCCGCCTGATACCGAATGCGCTGAATGATAACTTCACTCCCTCGGCCGTCAGTATTGATGAAGACGGCAGTATTCTGGTCGGCAAACCTGCAATTTCTCGTTTGACGACGCACCCACAGGTGTCGGCGTCGCTCTTTAAGCGCTACATGGGGAGCAAGAAAACCTTCCGGCTCGGGGATAAAACGTTCTCCCCCGCTGAGCTGTCGGCCATGGTGTTGAAATCACTCAAAGCCGATGCGGAAAGTTACCTTGGGCACCCCATCAAGGACGTGGTGATCTCCGTGCCAGCCTATTTCAGCGATGAACAGCGTAAGCAGACGCGTTTTGCAGCAGAACTGGCAGAGCTGAATGCGGTTCGCTTAATCAATGAACCCACCGCAGCCTCGATGGCCTATGGCTTACACACGCAGGAATTGGGACGTACGCTGGTCTTCGACTTAGGCGGCGGCACTTTCGACGTCAGTGTGCTGGAATATGCGTTTCCGCTGATCGAAGTGCATAGCTCGGCGGGCGACAACTATCTGGGGGGAGAAGATTTCACGCAGGCGATGGTGAAAACCTGTCTGAAAGCGTGGAAACTTGAGGATTCGGCGATTCCCGCAACGGATCTGGCACGTCTTTACAGCCATGCGGAAGCGCTGAAATGTCAGCCCGGCTTTCCTTCTCAATCGAATGAACTGGTATGGCACTGGCGCGAGGAAGAGTGGCGCATCGTACTGGATAATGAAGAAATCGAAGCGGCCTGGCTGCCGTTGATGAACCGCATTCGCGCGCCGATAGAACAGGCGCTGCACGATGCCCGCCTGAAACCGGAGCAGCTAGACCACGTGGTGCTAGTCGGTGGGGCATCAAAGATGTCGATTATCCAGAAGCTGGTGGTCAGGCTGTTCGGCAAATTACCTTATCAGCATCTGGATGCGGATACCGTTGTCGCCAAGGGCGCGGCGGTGCAGGCCGCCTGTCGGCTGCGTGAGCAGGATATCGAAGAAGTGATCCTGACGGACGTTTGCCCGTATACCCTCGGGATTAAGACCGCCAACGATAAGCAAAATGGCCTGTTTTCCCCGATACTGGAGCGCAATACGGTGGTGCCGACCTCGCGGGTCGAGACGTTTTCCACTGGCTCTGCCGGGCAGGACAACATCTGTATCGCGATCTATCAGGGGGAGAGCCCTTACGTCGATAACAACGTGTTTATCGATGAATTCACCATGCCGATAAAAGCGAAATCTTATAAGCAATCCATCGAGGTGCGTTTCAGCTATGACATCAATGGGCTACTGGAAGTGGATGTTAACCTGCCGGACAGCGGCGATACCTTCACGAAAGTGATCGATCGCAGCCCGACGGGGCTGAGTGCCGAGCAACAGCAGAAAAGCCACCAGAAACTGCAAGCGCTGAAGATTCACCCTAGAGATAACCTGATGAACCGCAACCTGTTGGCGCGGCTGGAAAAAGCCTGGGCGCAGACGCGTCTGGAAGAGAGGGAGCAGATCGGTTTCTGGCTACGGGATTTTGAACAGGCGCTGGCAGGGCAATATGCACCGGCAATTGACGAAGCGCGGCAGCGTATTGAGCGGTATCTGGATGAGGTATTTCGGTGATGTTTGGGCGGCGTGTCATTGCTACGCCGCCCGATTCGCTGTTGTCAGCTAGGTATGGTGTCCGTTTCGGTTTTCTTGCCAGTTGGCGGCGGCCCGAATTGGTTCCAGCGGTTAAGGCTCGGTGTCAGCAAGGGGAGCAGCAGAAACAGCGGTATGAGTAGGGTGAAGAAACTCATCACCCACGGCATATTGGAGCCGATATCGTTATAGCGTCGACGCGTCGCACTCAGCAGATTGAGCACGATGAGCACCATCAGTAGCCCTTCAATAGACGCCGGTGGCGACCCGATCCAGTCACTCGCGCGATAGAGAAAATAGCTTCCCAACCCGGCCTGCATCAGAAAACCGAGACGGCCGATGCGAGCGTTCGTGCGCCAGAGCTGCCACCAGTAGCTCTTTTTAGCCTGTGATGCCTGGAACTGACGTTCACGCCGATCGGCACATTGCAGCAGCACTTTCGACACCAATCTCAGCGTAACGTCTTCGTGCGGATAGGACAGATGCTCAGTTAAAAATCCCTGATCGCTGTTATCGAATAAGGACGTGTCATCCTTCGCACAGTTCTGAATAAGCTTGCCGATGAGCGTGACCCGTTTGTCGTCGGAGAGCTGTTTTAGCTGTTTCTCCAGTTCATCCGACCCTTCGGTAAAGGCGGTACGGATCGCCTCTTCCTGTTCCGTTTCTACAGGAATAGCGGCAAGCCGCTCAAGGTGTTGCTCGGCCTGTCCTTCCTCTCCCACAAGGGCATAAAACGCGTGGAAAAAGATCTGGTAGATGATGGGCGATTTCGCCAGCTCCGCCTGCCAATGCTCATCGGTAAGATAAAAATGGCTTGCAGCGGATTCGCTGTAAGTTTCCCTGCTGCCGAGATATTCCTCAATAGAAGCGGGGAAGTTCATCCAGCAGTGATAGTGCAGCGGATCGGTAAGTTCCAGCTGTTTTTTCAACGGCGTCACCGCATCACCAACGTGGCATTCCGCCTTGCGGAAGCGTTGAGAGAGCGAATGTGCAGGGTGGGTTAAGGCCAGTTCGGGCAGCACCGATTGACGCGGTAAACCCAGACAAGAGGCTGGATCGGTCATCATTAATGCGATCAGAATAGCCTGCCTCAGTTCCTCTTTAGCGCTGAGATCCTGCGGTTTCTCCACCCCTTGCGGCACCAGAGACGCATCGCACCGGTAGCGTGCGGACAGCTCGACCAGACAATCGTTGATCGGGTCGATTTCCTCTGTATGTATGCCGCTGTTGTACAGCTTGTTCAACTGATTCAGCGACAGCGGACGCCATTGTCGCAGCCAGGTTTGCGCTTGTAGCCAGGCGGACGATTTCTGGTTAGTGAACACGTTGGGCAACGCATCTTCTGACGGCGAATACAGCCATTCCGTGAAGGCGTGAATCGCACCGGAGGTGTCTAGCCAGGATAAGCGTTGTGCCGCCTGAAACTGCAATCCCTGTAAGATCAACGCATACAGCGGTTCGTCGGGCAACGGTTGCGCCAGAATGTCCTGCAACAGGCGTTCATTACCCACGGTTAACATGCTGGCGTGCCAATACAGGCGATCCTGAATTGCGTCCCCGCTGTGTAGTAGCAGGTGTCGGTAGATGTCCTTCAGCTCCTGTTTACCCAACTTCCATCTGGCGTAGCTTGCTGGCATGGACGACAGCGGCAGTTTCAGCGCTTCTCCCCAGCGTATCAGCATCTGGGTGTTGTGCTGAGAAATGAAGAAACGCTGGCGTGGATCGTCCAGCGCTAACCCTGTCAGATCTGGCGCTGGCGTAGAGTTGAACGACTGAATCAGTAAGGGAAGGGCATCCGGTTGATGCTGTTTACACCAGTTAATCAGCCATTGTTCCGCCTGCGCATGGTGGGTTTGTTGATAAAGCGTCAGCCACAGCGTGAAGGCCTGCTCGTTCTCTCCGGTAAGCGAACAGAGGCTGGCGCTGAGTTCGAGCCATTCCGCATCGTTCTGGGCCGCATCCAACTGTTGCAGACAGTAATCGCGCAGGGTGGCGTTGGGAACACCGGCGTGGCTGTGCCAGCGCGCGAGCTTTTGCATCAGCGCCGGGCTGTCGGGCCAATAAATCGCGGTCGGAGTGCGCAGCAACGTGCCCAATATAAACGCTGGTCGATTCCAGTACGTCCCATTCGCCTGCTGGAAGTAGAAGATGGTTTCCAACTGTGCGGGCAGGTTTAGGTGCGATAGCAGGGAAAAATCAAACAGATCCTCATAGCCGAGCGAGTCGAGGAAGTGGCGGACATCTTCCACTCCGTCGCCGGACAGCTCCCCTTGCCGCTGCTGCCAGCGCAGGCGTTCGGCCAGCACGCGGACACAGAGGATTGAGATGCAAGACTCGCGCATCAGTCGCTGAAGCAGCGGCCAGCGAATACGATCGATTACCTCAAAAGCCTGCTGATTCAGCAATTGAACGTAGCGTTCCCAATACAGTGGAACGAAGCGCTCTTCTGGATTGTTTAACAGCAGCTCAAACGCGTTAACCAGCACTTCTATCTGGGGATCGGCCTGCTCGGCAGAGTCACTCTCGGTTGCCGATGAGGCATTTTGTGATTCGGCAGGGGTCTGCTCTTCTTCATCCAACAGTACGGGATTTTTCGCCAGCTTACAGGCGGTATCGTACGCCTCGCGCAGCTGTTTAAAGCCCTCGGGGTCGGTTTCCGGGTGAAACTGCGGCACTTTTTGACGATAAGCCTGACGGATAACATCCAGATCCTGAGTCGGCTCAATGCCTAGCCGCTGCCAGCACAGTGTGTCCATTATATTTCCGCTTCTGGTAAGGACTCGGGCTTATCCATTTCTATCGGATCAACATCCCAGTCGAGGTCATGAATCGGGCAGTCCGGGTGGGTATAGAGCGTGCCGATCTGGTCAATGTAGTCAGGAATCTGGCTACAGTTGCTGAAAATGTAGCGCTGGCATTCTGGATCTTCCTCATCCGAGCCGAGCCAGTAGGTGCGGCCGATCAGGAACGCGGCGTAATAATTTTCCCAACTGCGGTAATAGTAACGCGCCCTGTCGGCTAGCCGGGTGTGAATCCACAGGTTCTCTTTTTCGCTAATCCAGCCGTTGAGTAATCCGATGCGGCTCAGGAAACTCATGCGACCCAGATCCCAGGCGCGGATCCCGCCTTCACCGCATAGCGCAGCCGTTTCGCTCACCAGTGCGAGTGCACCCTGTACGTCTTCAGATTGATTGGCGCAGTGCTGCTGCCATTCGGATGCCGTCAGGTGGTGCCAAAGATGATAGTAATACGCCAGACGCTCGGCGTGGCCGCCGTCTGTCATATCGTTAATCATTGAGATCAGTCCTTCGCGGGACGTAATACCCCAACTGTTGCTCAGGCTGATGGTTTCACCGGGCTCATAAAAGGTCGGATCGCAGAAGCGGGCGTCGTACTTGATATTGAGTGCGACCATCGGGGCGGAAAGCGCCATCAGCCAGCGCTGATATTCAGGTTCCATCAGAATAACGTCCAATTCCATCATGGTTAGCGTGCGATCGTACTGTATGTAGCCCGTCTGGAAAACGAAAAATATCCCACGCTAAAGTGGTTTTTTATACAGATTGGATTTTTATACAAGTTGGAATCAGCCGTGCAATGGGCACGTTTTCCAGACACCAGAGTAAGGTGATTACGCCTGTCAGGTGAAGACTCGAAACTGAACGCTCCTTTTACTACGCCCCTCTCACTTATGAGAAGTGGACTGTCATTTATGACTATACCTTTTTGGCTCTGCTGCTTTTATGCTGCGAGGATTACGGAATCCTGCCACTTCACTAGGTTTTGCGCTGGTTTTGTTCCTGTCCTTCCCGTTTTTGATACATGAATCAGAAAGGGGACTCAGAGTCGTGAATTGACGGAGAAAAGATGACACAGTATTTCGACGGAAAACTGAGGAAAGCGACATTGTTGCTCACAACAGTTATGGCACTGACGGCGGCAGGCTACGCAGGTGCGCATGAAGAAACTGCGGGCGAAAAAACGCTGCTCGCACATAATGCAGATTTTCAGAAGCAGATAGTGGAAGTCGCAAAAGGCGTTTATGTGGCTGTTGGGTATTCGGCTGCAAACGTGGCCCTGATTCAGGGAAGAGATGGCGCGATTATCGTGGATACGTCGGCGAATCCTGTGGATGCAAAAGCGATCATTGAAGCATTCGGCAGCCGTATGGCTCGGCCTGTGCAAGCTATCATTTACACACATAACCATCCCGATCACTCCGGCGGCGCGACGGTTTTTGCCGGTAATGACAAGCCAGAAATTATCAGCCACCGTCTTTTGGTTACAGCAAAACCGGATACCGGTCGTGGCAAGCGTGAGGGCGGTGATGCCTTCGGGACTTCCTTGCCTGATGACCAGTTTATCAATGCGGGCACGCAGCTTGAATATGGTCGTAAAACGCCACACACCCGTGAAGGTTTTCTGCCACCGACCCAAACATTTGACGGTGACAGCAAGACCCTGACCCTTTCAGGCGTAAAAATGGAACTTCTCCATACGCCGGGTGAGTCTGACGAAAACACAGCGGTCTGGCTGCCTGAGCAGAAGGTCTTGCTGGCGGGTGATAATTTTCTGAAAACCTTTCCGAACATCGCCCCGCTACGTGGTCTGCCAACTCGTAAGATTGATGAATGGATTGCCAGTCTGGACAAAATAATTGCACTGAACGCAGAGCACCTCATTCCTGGGCACATGCAGCCAGTCGGCGGTGCTGCCGACGTCAAGGCCGCGCTGACCGCTTACCGAGACGGTATCAAAAGCGTCTGGGATCAGACGATGGCTGGTATCGCCAAAGGAATGACGCCGGATGAACTGGTACAGACGGTGAAACTGCCCCCAGAGTTGGCAAAAAATCCTTATCTACAGGAATATTACGGCAGCGTCGCGTTTACTGTACGCGGTATTTACGTGCAGCAGGCGGGCTGGTTTGACGGCAATGCCACGCACATCTATCCGCTGACTGAGAAGGATAGAGCCACACGGTTACTGGCTATGACCGGAGGTCAGGCGACGATGCTTAAAAGCGCGGAGAAAGCCCTGTCGTCCGGCGATTTCCAGTGGGCTGCTGAACAGGCAGATTACGTGCTGGCCGTTGAACCCTATAATTCAGAAGCCAGAAAGATTAAAGCAGACGCGCTGACCGAACTGGGCGAACGTCAGGATAACGCCACTGCGCGTAATTATTACCTGACTGCGGCGCAGTATCTGAAGAAAAATCCCTAACCTGCTACCCTTGCTTTAATGCCCTTCTCGAATGCCGGATTTATCCGGCATTCTGCTTTTATCAACGTCTGTTTAGGTGCCTGTAAAACCTGCCCAGCGTACCGCGTAAAAAGGAGACTGATATGAATATTTCCGGAGAGTTGACCGCGTTCATCATGGATCAGCTCTCACCACTCGGTCGTTTTGTTCCGCGTAAGATGTTTGGCTGTCTGGCGATTTTTCACGATGGTTTAATGGTTTTACTTATCAACAATCAGGGTGAAGTTTTCGTTAAAACAGACGACCGGAATCGCAGCCTTTTTGATAAGGTTGGGTGCCCGCCGTTCACCTACACCCGCCGTGGGGAGGATGGCAAGCTCAAAACCATTTGTCTGTCTTTCTCACAGTTGCCGGATGACGCGATGGAAGAGCAGGAAACGTTTGTCCGTTGGGTGGCATCGGGTATTGAGGCCGCACGAGGCACTGCGCTCCCGAAAGGTAAATCTACCAACGCGCCAGCTCCGTGAATTATTTTAGCTGTCCATAAGAGGTTACCGAGCAAAACGCAGCCCTGGCGTGGTTGATTTTCCGAATGCTACGTTGCCCCCTTTATCTGCCTGAATCTCGGTAGCTTTCAATCGAATGAGAAACGGCCATGTTTCACAATTTACTGATTTAAGACGATAAAAATGGCTGGTTTGCGGGGCGGTTCGCAGGGTGAAGTGTTTGACGGGATATTTTCCGTCGCAGACGGTTATACTGTCGGTTAATCGACGTTATTTATAAAAACTTCACCGGAAAGCAAGCATGCTAAGTTACCGCCACAGTTTCCATGCCGGCAATCATGCCGACGTGCTGAAACACACCGTTCAGAGCCTGATCATCACTGCCCTGAAAGAGAAAGAAAAACCTTTCCTGTATCTGGATACCCATGCGGGTGCTGGTCGCTATCAGCTCAGCGGCGAACACGCCGAGCGCACGGGGGAGTATCTGGATGGCATCGCGAAAATCTGGCAGCGTGACGATATTCCGGCTGAACTCGAACCTTACATGCAGGCCGTACGCACCTATAACCACAACGGCCAACTGCGCTATTACCCGGGTTCTCCGCTGATTGCGCGCCAGTTGCTGCGCGAGCAGGACAAGCTCCACCTGACCGAGCTGCATCCCAGCGATTTCCCGCTGCTGCGCAATGAATTTCAGAAAGATTCGCGTACCAAAGTGCTGCGTGACGATGGCTATCAGCAGTTGAAATCACAGCTTCCGCCGCTTTCCCGTCGCGGTTTCATGTTGATCGACCCGCCGTATGAGCTGAAAACGGACTATCAGGCCGTGGTGAAAGGTATTCAGGAAGGGCATAAACGCTTTGGCACAGGCGTATTTGCGCTGTGGTATCCGGTGGTGCTACGTCAGCACATCAAACGCATGCTGAAAGAGCTGGAAGCCACGGGCATTCGCAACATTCTGCAAATTGAACTGGCAGTGCGGCCGGACAGCGATCGCTACGGTATGACGGCGTCTGGCATGATTGTGATTAACCCGCCGTGGAAGCTGGCATCTCAGATGAAGAGTGTGCTGCCGTGGTTGCATAGCGTGCTGGTACCGGAAGGCACCGGACATACGCTGGTGGAGCAAATCGTACCGGAGTAATACACGCGATTGCGGTGGGCGACGCGGTCGGTTTTTCCTATCGCAACCATAGGCATAACCTTTATTCGGCGTATGGCTCTGGCGTTACACTCTAGGCAAATTTTATTCACTTAAGCATGGATACACTGATGACCAAACACTATGACTACCTTGCTATTGGCGGCGGCAGCGGCGGTATCGCGTCTATCAACCGCGCGGCGATGTATGGACAAAAATGTGCGTTGATCGAAGCAAAATATCTGGGCGGCACCTGCGTCAACGTCGGCTGTGTGCCGAAGAAAGTGATGTGGCATGCGGCGCAGATAGCCGAAGCGATCCATCAGTACGGGCCGGATTACGGGTTCGATACCACGGTAAACCAGTTTAACTGGGGCACGCTGGTTAAGAACCGTAGCGCCTACATCGATCGCATCCACCAGTCGTACGACAACGTGCTGGGTAAGAATAAGGTCGATGTTATCCACGGTTTTGCCCGCTTTGTCGATGCGCACACGGTGGAAGTGAACGGCGAGAAAATTACGGCTGACCATATCCTGATTGCGACGGGCGGTCGTCCGGTTCACCCTGACATTCCCGGTGCGGAATACGGCATTGATTCCGACGGTTTCTTTGAGCTGGATGCGCTGCCGAAGCGCACCGCGATTGTCGGTGCTGGTTATATCGCGGTGGAGATTGCTGGGGTGCTGAATGGGTTGGGCTCTGAAACCCACCTGTTTGTGCGTAAACACGCACCGCTGCGCAGCTTTGATCCGCTGATTGTCGATACGCTGGTGGAAGTGATGAACACCGAAGGGCCGACGCTGCATACCGAATCGATCCCGAAAGCGATTGTGAAGAATGCCGATGGCAGCCTGACGCTGGAGCTGGAAAACGGTCAGTCACAGACTGTTGACTGCCTGATTTGGGCGATTGGTCGTGAACCCGCGACAGACAACCTGAACCTGAGCGTCACTGGTGTTGAGTTGAACGACAAAGGCTACATCAACGTCGATAAATTCCAGAACACCAACGTTCCTGGCATTTATGCGGTGGGCGATAACACTGGCGCTGTTGAGCTAACGCCGGTTGCCGTCGCGGCGGGGCGTCGTTTGTCCGAACGCCTGTTTAACAACAAGCCGGACGAGCATCTGGATTACAGCAACATCCCGACCGTCGTCTTCAGCCATCCGCCGATTGGCACGGTCGGATTGACCGAGCCGCAGGCGCGTGAGCAGTACGGCGACGATCAGGTGAAAGTGTATAAATCTGCCTTCACCGCGATGTACACCGCCGTCACGCAACACCGCCAGCCGTGCCGCATGAAGCTGGTCTGCGTGGGCAAAGAAGAAAAAATCGTCGGCATCCACGGCATCGGTTTTGGTATGGATGAGATGCTGCAAGGCTTCGCGGTCGCCGTCAAAATGGGCGCAACCAAGAAAGACTTCGACAACACCGTCGCTATTCACCCGACTGCGTCAGAAGAGTTTGTGACGATGCGGTAAGGAAGGTTGGTCTTACTGCTTTTCTGGAAAACGAAAATAGGCTGGTTGAATAGTGAGCTATTTGACCAGCATTTTTTATATCCACCCTAACGCGCCTACCTCATTCGCTCACTCGCCAGATGATAAACACCGCTGCGCTCACGTTTGCCTACCGCCACCATGGCGATAATCAATACGTCGTCAATAACCTCGTAAACCAAACGAAAGCCTGACGTTCGGAGCTTTATTTTGTAGCAATCCTTCATCCCCCGTAACTTTGCCGCAGGAATATGGGGATTTTCGCAGCTTTTTTTTAGTTTTTTGGCGAATTGTTGTTGGATAGCTTTATCGAGTTTTAGCCATTCTTTTAGCGCATCTTCCCTGAATTTGACGCGATAACTCATAGGAAACTATCCAAATCCACGTCAACCAGCGGCTGGTTTTTTCGTTCACCGATCAGTTTCACCAGTTCTTGATCGTCCAGCGCATCCAGCATTTTTTCGTAGAGATCCGCAGGAATGCAATAAAACGCAGGTTGGTTGCGGTTCAAGATAGCGACGGGCAGGCCATCACCAGCATTGACCGTCGCCATCGGGTTCTTTTTCAGTTCACTGACGCTAGCACTGGTATCACTCAATATAATATTTGGCATGATAGACCTTTAATGACCGGTTAATAGGTCTTTAAAATAAGTAATCAAAGACCTGTTAACAAGTCTTTTGAGGGTTTTTTATGCCTGCTCCGAATGGCTTCCTGCCAACGAGATGAAGAAAATGCCGCTTTTATCACGACATTCATCTGAAGAGTGATAATGATTATCGTTAGTGTTTTGTTTATGGTAAGTTGCGGTGAATGGGTTTTATCCCGATTAATGACTTTTCCCTTACAAAACATACCGGTTTTCTCACTATGTCTTTAGCTACCCGTACAACGTCTTCAGCCTATCGGCTGTTCAATTTACGTTTAGAGAGCAAGACGCTGCTCTCGCCTTCATTGGCTCGCTGTGTGTTCACTGGCCCGGAAGTGCGCCAGATGAAACTGGACGCGCCGGATCAGCGCATCAAACTGCTGTTCGCCAGCGAAAGCGGTGAGCTGACTCCAATGGCTGTGAGCGACACCTGGTATCAGGACTATCTGGCGCTGCCGCGCGAGCGTCGTCCGATTTTGCGCACCTATACGCTGCGTTCCGTCTCACGCGAGTCACAGCAGGCAACGGTCGATTTTGTGCTGCACGGCGATACCGGACCTGCTTCAAGCTGGGCAAATCATGCTAAGCCGGGCGATGCGCTACAGATCGTCGCCCCCAATGCTGAGGCCGATGGTGACAGCGGCGGCTATGAGTGGGCACCACATGAGGGTGTTGAGCAAGTGCTGTTGATTGCGGATGAAACGGCGCTGCCAGCGGCCATGGGAATTCTTGAACAGCTGGCGACTCAGCCTTCTCCACCGTCGTTGCAGGCTTTTTTTGAAGTACCAAAAGCGGCTGACTGCGTGACGCCAGGTGATTTCCCGTTTGCGCAGATTCACTGGTTGCCGCGTGAGGAAACGGGCAGCACAGTATGGGGCGAACGCCTGCTGGCTGCGGTGCAACAGGACGTGAAGATTCCCGCCAGTGCTTGTACAAATCGTGATGAGATCGCACAGGAAACGCCGGAAGACGAGCTACTATGGGAACGGGCAACGGCGCATCGCCCGTTTTACGCGTGGGCGGCGGGAGAGTCTTCCGCAATCAAACGGCTGCGCCGCTATCTGCTCGACGAGCGGCATCTCGATAAAGAGACGATCAACTTTATGGCGTATTGGTCGCATCGCTAAGAGACAACGTCAGGAGGGACATTCCCTCCTGTGTCTATTTCCCCATCATCTCCGATAACTGCTGTTCATCCGGCAGCCCGACGACCTGCTGTAGTTCATTCTTATCATTCAGGTAATAGATGGCAGGCGTGACGTTCGCGCCTAATTCATCCATTAACCGCTGATTATGCTGAATGTTATTCCAGATATCGCGGGATGATGCTTCGGGGAACGGAGGCACCGTTTTACCGTTCGATATCTCATACTCATGCCAGGCTTTGGCCGGATCGCTGGCGGCAAGAATCGCGGCGGCATAACGCCCACTTTCCGGTTTAATGACGCCGACCAGTAGCGTTTGCAGTTGGACTTTTCCTGCTTTAACCCACGGCTGTGCCTGCTGCCAGAACTGTTTGCAGTACGGGCAGAATGGGTCGGCAAAGACGATGATTTTACGCGGCGCGTCTTTCTCTCCTTCGGAGATAAACGGCGCCTGTTGTAATTTCTGCCACATCTCCCGACCAGCAGGCACATACACTTCCTGCTGAATCAGCGTTTCACTCAAGTTGTTGCCGTGTTCATCATACATATAGCCCGAAATAGCATGCTTACCATCCGGCGTTAAGTAGATGGTCACCCCTACGCCCTGATAGCTGCCCAGCCAGCCTTGCACGCCGCCGGGTGCAGTGAAGGGTTTGATGATCGTAATGCCCTGTTTTTCGATACTCTTCACTGCGTCTGGCAGGGCATCTTGCGCCAGTGACGATGCGGAAAGCGTCAATAAAGCGAGCGTGAGGAAGAAGCGTTTTATCATGGTGTTGCGCCTGTATCGTGGATCATGCTTGCTGGATAGCCTAGTGGAGAGGTGCCAATAAGGGGAGTTTATTTACGCTTCCTGAATCAGGATCGGATTGTGGACTGTCGTTATGCGATCTGCCGTGGCGTGACCGAAGAGAGGTGTTGGATAGGATCAGACTCTGCACAGTGCGTAATTAGGATTGATTTCGCCTGAGTGTGACGTTCCATCTTGCGCCATTCTCGTGGAAAATAGTGTGCTTATGCTGCATTTCCCTGCTGGAGTGATGAATTACCGTGACCTTGACCGAATCGCTGATTGCTTTTACGTTTGCTGCGACGCTGCTAACTCTGACGCCAGGTCTGGATACCGCGCTGATTTTACGCACCGCTACTGTTGAAGGTAGTAAAAAGGCTTTTCATGCCGCGTTTGGTATTAACGTTGGTTGCCTGATTTGGGGCGCGATGGTGGCGTTTGGCCTAGGAACGCTGATTGCTGCATCGGAGCTGGCCTATAACATCCTGAAATGGTGCGGTGCGGCTTATCTCTGTTGGTTGGGTCTGCAAATGATCCTGAAACCCAGAACTGAACTGGTGATGGCCGCGCCACAAGGTGCACCGAAGCAGCAGAACTGGTTTCTCCGTGGCATGCTGGGCAACGTATTAAATCCAAAAATCGGCGTGTTCTACGTTTCATTCCTGCCGCAGTTTATCCCTGCCGGACATTCAGTGGTGCTGTGGACTTATCTGCTGGTTCTTATTCATGTCTTTATCGGCACGCTGTGGTCGTCCACGCTGATTGCGGCGACGCGTCCGCTGTCGCGTTTTTTGCGTCGCGGTTCTGTAGTGAAGTGGATGGACCGTACGACAGGCGTTATCTTTTTGGCATTCGCCGCGCGTCTGGTTTTGTCTCGGCGGTAAGTTAGCGCCACTGCACTGATTATCCGCAGTGGTGCGGTGTGAAAACTTGATTATGAATCACTAAATCCGTTCTGCATCGAGAATGCTCATAAGATTCAGGCGGTGTCGATAGCACCGCAGCGTCGTATCAATCGCCTCCGCAGGCATAAAGGAATCCCGATAGGTTGATTCAACGCATTCAGCTTCTTTGAGGAAGTCTGCCAGTAGCTTTTTGGTCAGGTTTTCACTCAGCCCGATACGCTGTCCGAACAGAATGAAATCCATACCCAGATACTCTCCGTACGCGGTTTCAAAGCCGGGTGCGAGCGCTTCATCGCCCTCTTCTTGAATCAGCAGCGGTAGCGCCATGAAGCAGGAAGAAAAATAGGTGGGATAGGGGGCGACGGAAACAAAGTCATAAATAGGGGCCAGCATTAATTGGCCTGAGCGTGAATGTACCAGCCCAAAATTACGCAGGTGCATGTCGTTGTTACCCAGCATGTAGGCGTAAGCGATGCGGCGAAACAGATCTATTTTGAAGACGATATTGTCATTAACGTGTTTGCTAAGGAATAAAGCCAACCGCTCATAACTGACGTATTGCCTGCCATCTGTTCGTATTTTACCGAATTTTTCACCGGCCCCCATCGCACCGTCCAACTGTTCCTGATGGATAGGGTGACCCGTTTTTTCGTCGCGGTCGAAGCGCTTAATAACGAAAGCAAACTCAGGTTCGTCATCAGCCTGCTCCGGTTTAAAACGGAGTAACCCGTGTGGTGGAACGGCAAACCCCAGGCGTGCCATTAGCGTCATCGTGGCGTGTTCGTTTTCTGCCAAATGGGGAAATTCAATCGGAGAAGGCTTGAGGATGTACAGCCCTTGATGATCAACGACGGTAAACGCCCGTTCTTCTAATACCATCTGAATTTTGGGCTGATAGCCAGAGATGCTCATGCCTTTCTGTGCTTGTGGCAAGTCGTGCATAAATTGCTGTCGGGTGAAACGTAAGGCCGGGGAAGCGTGCATTGATCCCGTCAGATGCTTCAACCCTTTACGGCTATAACCTGTGGCACTTTCTTCTTCGTGTGTCAGCGGTGTCAGCAAAATTCGACATCTTGTCATGACTTATCCTCCGCGATCAGTTGCACGGCACCGATCAGGTTCTTACCGTTTTGAATGAGGATGCCAAATAAATCCTTCTCATCCAGATGCTGAAGCTGGCTGTACTGTCGCCGGAGCCAGCCTTCGGGAGCTAATGAGGCAAAATAAGGCGGTAATGTCTGGCTGCGAAATGTTCCGGCCTGTATCGGTAGGCTCAAGGATAATGGCGGGCCGATGTAGGACTTTTTATATTCAAACAAATAGCCTTTATCGTCCTGACTTAACTGGCCGATGTGGACACCGTAAAGATAGACCTTTACTTGACGGCGCATAGCTTTATCCCTAACGCGGAACAGACGCTATAAACCGTGGAAAACTTCACCTGAGCGGGATCTTTGAATAAACGTTTTAACGTGGATAGTGATACGCCAGTCTGTAGCTCTAGCGTAGTGAGTTCGATGCCCAACGCTTTACGTCGCGTATTTAGCTGAACGCCAAAGGTATCCAGAGAATGAATGTGATCTTCCAGAATGGTTCCTTTACTGGAGGAATCGTTACGCGCGAGTTCGTGCCGGAGTTCGTCGATAGCTTCGCTAATGGCGTCGAGCTTTAGTAATGTTGGTGCAGTGGCAGGAGTGTTCATAAATGGACTCTACTTTTGAATCTAACCCGTTAATGGGTTAAGTATAGTCCGTAAATTTTCTTAATGTCCATGTGTAATACTTCCTTGTTGGTTTTTACTTAATTTGGCTCATTTATGACACTAAAAATAAATAACATCAGGCGGCGCAGATATCATGTCGCCTGATTTGCTATCGTGCAACGCTGGATTAATGCTCCGGCCAGAACGGCTCACCTAGCGTGAGCATCAGTCGGTTGGCCCACGAGAAGAAGGCGGCTGACTGCACTACATCGACAATCTCCAGCGTATCCAACCCCTGCTCTTGCAGCAGTTTCAGGTCGTTGGCATTGACCTGCGCGGGCGTGGCGGAAAGGCGTGCCGAGAAATCGATAATCGCCTGCCAGCGCGGGCTTTGGCCGATGCTCAAATCGCCGCCGGGGACGACGTCCAGCAGTCGCTGCACGTCACTGTCCTGCTTGGAGAGCTGGCTGGCTTTACGTGCATGTACCGAGGCGCAGTAGATACAGCCGTTAACCTTGCTGGTGACGGCGGCGATCAGTTCGCGCTCTTTACGCGGCAGGCCGCCAGCGGTATAGAAAATCCCTTTATCCGTCAGCGTGCGCTGTTCCAGCACCGGCAGGTTGCGGCCTAGCAGACGAAAATAGTCGGAATCGGTGTGGCCGAAACGCGCCAGAATCGCCTGCTCATCCGCATTAAATTCGGCCAGCGGTTTGGGCGCGATCCACGGTTCCCAATCCAGTTCCGCCTGAGTGAATGCCTGCGGCGCAGACTTACCGCTGTGCGTCTGTGCTTGGGTATGCCACTGGCCTGCAACGGCGGCCTGCGAATGCGGCTGGCTAACGCGATGACCGGCAATCAGGCGATAGCCGCGCAGTAGTCGGCTTTGAAAATTCACAAACGCAATGAGCTGCGACAGCGTCACGATGTCATCTACCGACCAGCCCGCCTGCTCCAGCGCATTGACGTGGGACGCCGAGGCTTGCACGGGCGTTTTCGTCAGGCGTTCGGCATGATCCAGCGCCAGCTGTAGCGCGGGTGTCAGCGAGGGTTCAGGGAAGTCCGCTAGCCGCTCGGCATAAAAATGCTGTAGCTGCTCATCCTGCTGCCAGCCGCTGATTTTTGTCGCAAACCAGAAGCGTAGCGATAGCGGTAATGTCGCATTGTCTGCGGCGTCGGCGTTAAACAGCGCGTCGTAGCTGCCTTGGGTGTGGCGAGTTGCCGCATCGCGGGTTTTTCTGGCGGCGGCGAGTGCCGAATCCGGGCTGATTTCAGCCAGCGCATCCAGTACGTCATGGGTGTGTAACGTGTTAGCGTGCGTCATGCAATCTCCTGCCCGATCGGGCTTTTCTGTTTGACGGCGGGCTTCCAGCCCAAAGCGGGGGCGACCTGAGTCGCTATTAGTTCAAGCGAGCGAAGGATCAGCGCATGCGGCGGATCGATGGAATGCACCTGGAATGTCACATCGGTCGCGCGCTCCAGCGAGCTGTCTGCCCGCAGTGACGCAATCACATCTTGCGCGGTGCCGACATGGCTATCGAAGGAGGCGATCAGTGCCTCCACCGAGTCGTGAGGGATCGGGCGGAACGTGCCGGAACGGGCGGCGGAACGATTAAGTCCTTTCTCTGCCAGACTCAGTGCTAATTGACGATCGTCAGCCACGAAAACGCTGCGTGAGCTGAGGATGCGCGGTGCGACACCAGCGGGCAGTGCGGCCAAATAGGCGTCGATCATTGGGTTTTGTAGATCGGCGAGCGTGGCGTCCGGGAAATGTTCCGGGCGCAGCTGGGTACGGGAAAGCATCAGGCCATCGCCTGCTTTACCGGCACGCTCGGCACCTTCGATGGAAAACGTCGCTTGCCAGACGCGCTTATCTAAATGTGGTGCAGCAGGATAGAGCTGATTGCCGTCTTCGCTCAAGGCTTCACCTCGCCACGCGGCGCGCAGTTTTTCCAGATAGCGCCCGAGGATCTGTCCGCGCTGTGCGCTGTCGTGACCAAATGCGGCGAATGAGGACGGTGTACCGCCAGAACCCACGCCGACTTCCAGCCGGCCGTTGCTGAGTAAATCGAGCACGGCGGTGTCTTCCGCTACGCGCAGCGGCTCTTCCATCGGCAGCGTAATCACGCCAGTGCCGAGCTGGATGCGTTGGGTGCGTGCGGCGACCAGCGCCAGAAAGACCAGCGGTGAAGGCAATCCGCCTTCATCCGCGTGAAAGTGGTGCTGTGCGACCCAGGCGCTGTCGAAGCCTAATTGTTCGGCTTTGACGATCTGTTCCGTCGCCAGCCGATAGCGCTGCTGGGCGGAGACGTCATCCAGTAATCGCGTGAAAAATCCCAGACGTTTCGTTGCCATTCTACAGTCCTTGGTTTAGTGCGAATGTGGGTTCAGTGTGAATATGGGGAGGGTGGAAACGGGCAAAAGCCGGGTGTTGCTGTCCGGGGATGGCCTCGATGAGTTCACGGGTATAGCGATGTTCGGGCTGGGCGAAGATCTGTTCCACCGGGCCGGATTCAAGCTGCTTGCCGTGGTACAGCACGGAAACGGTGTCGGCGATCTGGCGTACTACCGCCAAATCGTGCGAAATGAACAGGTACGTCAGCCCCAGTGATTCCTGTAGCTCGGTCAGTAAACGCAGAATCTGCGCCTGCACGGTGACATCCAGTGCCGAAACCGCTTCGTCCAGCACTAGTACCTGTGGTTCCAGCACCAGTGCCCGGGCGATGGCGACACGTTGGCGCTGTCCGCCGGACAGTTCACGTGGCTTGCGTGATAGCAGCGCTACCGGCAGGGCAACGCGCTCGAACATCTCATGAATTTTTCGCTCCCGCTGCGCGGCGGTATGGCGATTAAAATTGCGCAGCGGCTCCTCGACGATGTCATATAACCGCTGTGACGGATCGAGTGAGCCAAAAGGGTTTTGATAGACCAACTGAATTTTCTGCCGGAACTGGCGCAGCGCTTCACCTTTCAGGTGAGTGATGTCGGTGCCGTCGATCAGAATGCGCCCGGCGCTGGGATGATGGAATCCGAGCAGACTGCGCGCCGTGGTGGTTTTACCAGAACCGGATTCGCCCACAATGGCGTGCGTTGTGCCGCGTGCCACGCTGAAAGAGACGTCATCCACCGCCCGAAAATGTTCCCCTTTACGACCCGACAGGGGAAAGGTCTGCACCAAATTTTCGACCGAGACAATAATGTCAGATTCAGATGTAGGGGCACATTGTGGACGCGGGCTTGGGTTTAGCGACGGAACATTCGCCAGCAGCGTGTGGGCATAGTGGCTTGACGGCGCACGTAATACCTCAAGCGTTGGGCCTTGCTCCTGAATGTAGCCGTTCTGGAAAACCAGCAGGCGATCGGCACGTTCGGCGGCGACGCCCAGATCGTGAGTCACGAACAGCACCGCTGTGCCATTTTCGCGCCGCAGTTCATCAAGCAGATCGAGAATACGTTTCTGCACCGTGACATCCAGCGCACTGGTAGGTTCGTCAGCAATAATCAGTGCGGGCTTCAACGCAATCGCAATGGCGATCAGGACGCGCTGTTTCATACCGCCGGACAGCTCGTGCGGATACTGTTTCGCCCGCAGTTCCGGCTGGTTTAGCCCCACGCGCTCCAGCAGCGCCAGCGTTTTCTGGCGGGTAGTCTGACGATCTTCCCGCTGATGAATCCGCAGAATCTCATCCACCTGCTCGCCGATGGTTTGCACCGGATTCAGTGAACTGGTGGGATCCTGCGGGATCAGGCTGATCTGCGCACCGCGCACGCTATCCAATCGTTTTTGCGACCAGCCGCTGATATCCACGCCGTTTAGCCGAATGGCGCCGCGCGTTAGCCTGCCGTTCTCGGCGAGTAAACCGATGACAGCCTGCGCAGTGGTCGTCTTCCCCGAACCGGATTCCCCTACCAGCGCCACCACTTCACCGGGCTGAATATGGAAAGAGACGCCTTCGACCACCGTCTGTTCGCGATCGTCACTGCGATAGGCAATTGTAACGTTCTCCAGAGCCAACACAGGCACGGCTGCGCTGGTTTGTAAGCTGGCTGACAGGCTCATCGTTCCGTCCTCCTGATCGACTGGCTGATACGGTTAGCGGACAGCACAACTAACACGACAATCAGGCCGGGGAAGGTGGTTAGCCACCAGGCGGTTGCGATGTAGTTGCGGCCTTCGGCAATCAGCAGCCCCCATTCCGGCGTGGGCGGTGGTGCGCCATAGCCGAGGAAGCTCAGTGTGGAGATGGCCAGAATCGCGCTGCCGAATTGCAGAGCGGCAAAGGCGAAAACGGTAGTCAGTGAGTTCGGCAGAATGTGCCGCCACAGCACGCTGAAAAAGGTGCCGCCGCTGCCATAGGCGGCTTCGACGTAGTCGCTGTGGCGCACGCGCAGCACTTCTGAACGCACGAGTCGGGTGAAGCTGGCAACGGAGGTGACGCCCACGGCAATCGCGGCGTTAACCGTGCCGAAACCCAACAGAATGATGACGCTCAGCGCCAGCAGCAGGCCGGGAATGGCCAGCAAGACATCGATACTGCGCATCACGACGCTATCCAGCCAGCCGCCGACTGCACCTGCCAACAGGCCGAACAGGCTGCCGAGCACCAGACCTAGCCCGACGGCGATAAATGCGCCGGAAAGTGAGTGCACCGCGCCATAAACAATGCGCGCATAGAGATCGCGCCCCAGTTGGTCGGTGCCGAGCCAGTAGTCGGCGTCAGGTGCCAGCCGCTGTGCGCCTGCGATACCTTCCGTCGGGCTATAGTTGGTAAACCAGCCGGGAAACAGCGCCCAGAGTGCGACGGTCAGCATAACCAGCCAGGCCAGCGCCAGTCCCGGTTGAAAGGCGTAGCGACGCAGAAGCGGTCGCTTGCGCAGAAGAGGAAACGTGATTTTTTCCAGTTGTACGGTAGTCATAGCGTGGCTCCTGGCGTTCTTTTCAGGCGCGGATCGAGAAGGGGATAAAGCAGGTCGACGACCAAATTGACGACGACAAAGGCGGCGGCGGAAATCAGCACGATGGCCTGTAACACGCTGCTGTCCTGATAGTTCACGGCTTCTTGCGTCAACTGACCGAGCCCGTTACGTCCAAACACGGTTTCGGTAATCAGCGCCCCCGCAATCAGCTCGCCCAGCAGCAAACCGGCGATGGTCAGCGTGGGCAGCATCGCGTTACGGGCGATATGTCGCCAGAGCACGCCGCTGCGGCTGGCTCCTTTCGCACGGGCTACCGCAACAAACGGCTGGGTTTGTACCTGATCGATGCTGCGCATCAGCACCTGAGCGAGCGGGGCGGAGATCGGCAGCGCCAGCGTCAGAACAGGCAAAATCAGCCCTTCCCATTCGCCGGGGTTAATGACGGGAATCAGCCCCAGACGAAAAGAAAAGATCTGAATTAACACAATGCCAAGCCAGAAGGTCGGCACGGAAATAAACAGTGATGGCAGCGATTGCAGTGCGGTTCGCAGCCACTGAAACGGCGTCAGTGTTGATAAGAACGCGAGGGCGAACGCCAACAGCCCGGCGGCGATGAAACCCAGCACCGCGAGCAGTAGCGTGGGTGGCAGATTTGCGGCAATCAGTTCGGTGACCGGCACGCCAGCCTGAAGAGAGAGACCTAGATCGCCACGCAGTATCTGGGCTATCGCATGGAAATATTGCGTGAGCACCGGCGTATCGGCACCGTAGGATAAACGCAGCTGCGCGATCTGCTCGGCGCTCAGGCCGAGCTCTGGGTTTTGAAACTTGATCAGTACGGCATCACCCGGCATCGCCTGAAGCAGGATAAAAGACAGGGTGAATGCCGCCCACAGGACCAGCAGTGCATGACCGATGCGCAGTGCCAGATATCGGTTCATGATGATCTCCTCCCTCTTTCTTCTGTGTTACTTATCCAGCCAGGTGTTGTAAAAGCTGGGGCGACCAACGGCTTCAAACGCGATGCCTTTTGTGGTGGGCGCGCCCGCAAACACCTGCGGCTCTTCAAAAATAGGAATGACGTAGGCCTGATCGATCAGGTAGCTCTGCACCTCTCCGACCAGCGCCAGTCGCTTGCTGCGGTCGGTTTCAGCGGCGATGCCATCCAGCAGCGTATTTAGGTGCGTATCGACAAAGGTGTTCACCTTGTCGCTGGAACCGCCTTTTTGCAGCAGGACGTTGCGTACCGTTGGGTAATACTGGCTTTTCAGCACATCCGGGTCGGCACGGCCTACCATCGCTGGAGCAACGCCCGTTTTCAGCGGATCGAGGCTATCGACGGTCTTGCTGCCTGCGTCACCCGCCAGTACGTTCAGCTTCACGCCGACTTTTGCCCACTGCTGAGAAACCAGCTGTAAGGTTTCTTTGTTCTGCGGCTGCGGCAGGGATTCATAGGCGGTTAGCTCCAGCGTTTTGCCGTCTTTTTGCCGCAACCCCTGTGAACCAGTTTTCCAGCCTGCTTCATCTAACAGTTTGTTGGCCTGCGCGGGATCGAACGTGAGTTTGCTGGAGAGATCGACATAGCCTGCGGCGGTTTTAGCCAGCGGTGACGTGGCCTGTGGGTAGTTGTCCGAGAACAGCGTATCAATGATCTCTTTGGTGTTGGTGGCGTGCAGCAGTGCTTTACGTACGCGAATATCGGCGACCAGTGGGTTATCCGGGCGGAATACGACGCTGTTATTGACGCCGCGTGTCGGTGGGGCATAAAGATTGAAGCCCTGACTCTGCACCCGCTTCTCATCATAGGCTTGGATCTGACGAATGAAGTCCGCCTGACCCGATACCAGCGCGCCAATACGCACGCTGTCTTCCGGGGTCACCAGATAGGTAATGCCGTCCAGATAGGCACGCCCCTGATGCTTCGATTTAACCGGAGCCCAGTTGTAATCCTTGCGGGCGGTCAGTTTCAGTTCGCGTCCCAGTTTCTCGCTGCTCACTACGAACGGGCCGGAGCCAATAATGTTTTTGGCATTGCCTAACTGATTGAAATTGCGCTCCAGCGTACTGAGGGACACCAGACCGGAACCGATGGTCGCAGTACCTTGCAGAAAGCCCGGAGACGGCTTCTTAAAGTAAAACTTCACCGTGAGCGGATCGATGACTTCACTGCGCAGGTAGTTATTGATGACCTCAGAAATCGGCTGATTGAGCGCCGTATTCCCCAAGCCGTAGGTATCGAAGTTTTTCGCTACTGCGTTGGCATCCAGCGGGGTGCCGTCAGAGAAGCTGACGCCGGGACGAATCTTGAACGTGTATTCAGTGTTATCCGCGTTAATGGTCCAGGATTCCGCAATCCACGGTTCGACCTCCAGCGTTTCTGGGTTCTGGTACGTCAGTTTATCGGTGATCTGGTTGAGGATGCCGCCGTTCGGATAAAACCCGCCTGCTGGCGTATAGAGATTGGTATGCGCCTGCTGCTCCAGATAAATCAGCGTGCCGCCGATTTTCGGCGCGTCGTTCGCGGCCTGTGCGCCCAGCGCACCACCCAGAAGGAGCAATGAGGCAAAAATAGTGAGTTTCTGATGAGGATGCAAAAAAGTCGCCACGATGGTTTTCCCTACATGTGATGGTTTTTATTAAATTTGTTTTTTATCAGGTGAATATGCGTATCGATTACGTCCTGAAACGGGGAATACAGCAGAAGACGTTAACCGCTCGTTACAGCCGATACTTCCATAGGCGATAGGAAACAGCAAAGAACAATACTGGTATTGGTTATCCAGTTTTTAGTTAGGAAAAAGCGTGGTTTTTGCGAGAAATCGCAGCGTTTCGCGTGTGATGATGGGCTTGGTGAGCGGGGAAAAGCAGCGCTGCGAAAGCGTCGTCGCAGCGCTAAGGTCGACTTAAGGCTATTTCAAAACCTGCGGATTCACGCAGTTTTCTTTGACCTGACCGCTCAGGGCGGCAATCAGGTTGTCAACGGCGCAGGCAGCCATGTCGTAACGGGTTTCGTGCGTGGCAGAACCGATGTGCGGCAGCGCCACCACGTTAGGTAAATCCAGCAGCGGAGAATCGACGGGCAGCGGTTCTTTGACAAAAACATCCAGACCCGCGCCCTGAATTGTCCCTTTCACCAGGGCTTCCGTTAGCGCGTCTTCATCCACGACGGCACCACGACCGATATTAATCAAAATGGCGCTGGGTTTCATTTTTGCCAGCTGTTCGCGGCCAATGAGATGGTGCGTTTCTGCCGTTAGCGGCAGCGTGATACAGAGGAAATCAGACTCGGCTAATAGCGTATTGAGATCGCAGTGACGGGCATTAAAACGCTGCTCCGCTTCGGCGTGATGGCGGCGCGCGTTGTACAGAACCGGCATGCTGAAACCAAAGTGGGCGCGTTGCGCGACGGCCAGACCAATGCGGCCCATCCCCAGAATACCGATAGTTTTATGGTGAACGTCAGTGCCAAACCAGTCGCTGCCGACGCCCCCTTTCCATTCACCCGCCTTAACCCGCTCAGCCACTTCCACGACCCGGCGTGCGCTGGCGAGCATCAGTGCCAGAACCGTATCCGCTACGGTTTCCGTCAGCACGGTTGGGGTGTGCATGAGAATCACCCCTTTTTCATTCAGCGCGTCGACGTTAAAGGTGTCGTAACCAACAGAAATGGTGGAAGCCGCGCGTAAACGCGGTGCGTGTTGCAGGAAGTCTTTATCGACTTTACCACCGGAACCAATGATGCCTTCGGCCGTTGCCAGTGCGGGATGATCGAGTGAGGGAAAGGCGTCAAGTTCAGTGACGGTGAAGTGTTGGTCTAAACGAGCGCGTAGATCGTCAGCCACTTTTTTATACAGGATAACGCTAGGTTTCATCACAAACTCCAGCAGATTAAGGAAGTTAACGTAGAAATAGCTCATCGAATAATCGCGTAGCTGGCGAGAGACTGCAAGCGATACCGCCCCCGCATCTGCCCAAGGTTAACCGCAATTAATGGGGGATTTGCACGATGGGTATGATGAACGATCGCATATAGACGCATCACCGCCGCATACAGGGTGCTCCACGATAGTCATGAAATCCCTTTGTGGTTAATTGATTAATATATTTCCTTTGTGATTACTATCACTCATTTTCAGGTAAAGCATTACCGTTAAAAACCGATAACCCTATCTACCGGGATGTTTTAGGCATGGCGATTTTTAGACATGGTTTGTTAATGAGGGGGACGGAAATGCATTTTTTTACCAGGATTATGAGTAACCTCAAGGTTTCTCATAAGCTGTATGGCGGTTTCGGGATTGTCCTGTTGTTGGTCATGATCGCGTCTGGCGTTGGCGCTGTACGATTTTTTATCATCCACGATCTGTATGTTAAAACGACAATTTTGAATGAAATGAATCACTATCTCGATCAGTCAAAAATGGCGAGGGTCAAATATTCATTCACTTTTGCAGATGACAATATCAAGAATCTCAATACCTACATTAGCCAGGCAAGCCAGCAAAAAGAAAAAGCGAAAGCACTCACGTGGGAAGAGGGATATCTGTCTGATTTTAAAAAACTTGATCAAGATTTTGCAGATTATGATACCGATCTGAATACCATGAAAACCGCTGCAAATGCGGTGGTCGAGACGGCAAAGAAAATCAGCCAGATGAATGCCTCTGATGCGTTAACGGCATTTATGACTACTCTCTCTGTCGGCGCGGATGAAAATGCGTTGTCTACGCAGAAGGACGCTCTCTCGCTGCTGTTCCTGAAACTGGTCAACAGCACCTACACCTTACAACGAGAGAATAGCGAAGCCGCGTTTAACGCGCAGAAGCAAGTCTACGCTGAATCTAAGGTAGCCTACGATGCATTGGCATCGTCGGTCAGCGGCGATCGCCGTCACGTAGTAGACAAATTTTGGCAAGCATTTGAAAACTATCATCAAACGGCAGAGCAGTATTACGCGCGGCTGGGGCAGTTAAAAACCACAGATGTTAAATTCCGGGCAACCGGAGACAGAATGACGAGCGATATCGGCAGTATTCTGCAAAAGCTCGGCGCGAAGAATGATGACATTATCAATAGCTCCGTACTGCAAACGCTGATTCTAGGGGCGATTGCCATCGTATTCGGTTTACTGATCGCATGGTCTGTTACTCGACAAATTACCCGACCTATTATCACCAACCTGAAGCTGGCGGAACGGATTGCTGGTGGCGATCTTTCAGCGACTGTCGCGGTTGAACGGCATGATGAGCTGGGACAATTAACGACGGCCATGATGGTGATGACGGAGAAATTACGTCATTTAATGACTGATATTCGTCAAAGCGTGTACAGCGTTGAGAGCGCTTCTTCTGACATCGCATCGGGCAATAATGATTTGTCATCGCGTACTGAGCAGCAATCAGCGGCGATTGTAGAAACGGCAGCCAGCATGGAAGAATTAACGGCTACCGTGAAGAACAACGCCGATAATGCCCGACATGCCAGCCAGATTGCCGGAGAAGCCTCAACCAATGCCAATCGCGGCGGGGATATTATTAACCGCGTGATTAGCACCATGAGCGATATTTCAGGGAGTTCGAAGAAGATCTCTGATATCACGACGGTGATTAATAGCATCGCGTTCCAAACCAATATTCTGGCATTGAACGCCGCGGTGGAGGCAGCCCGAGCCGGCGAACAAGGGCGAGGCTTCGCGGTGGTCGCCAGTGAAGTTCGTAGTCTTGCGCAGCGCAGTTCACAGGCGGCAAAAGAGATCGAAAGCCTGATCTCAGAATCGGTTTCGCGCGTAGATACCGGAACTGCGCTGGTTTCTCAGGCGGGAACGACGATGGATGACATTGTGGCTTCTGTAAGCCGTGTGAATGACATCATGGGAGAAATTTCCTCAGCATCGGATGAGCAGAGCCGCGGTATTGCGCAAATCGGCAGTGCCGTGGCTGAAATGGATACCACCATCCAGCAGAATGCCTCTATGGTGAGCGAATCCTCTGCCGCGGCGAATTCGTTGCAGGAACAGGCCTCGAAGTTGGCAAAACTGATGTCGGTTTTCCGCATCTCTGATTCGGATGTTGCGGGTCTGCCAAGGCTGCAAAGGTCGAACTCCGGTAACGGAAATTCGGGCAACAAGGCCGCGCCTCGCCTGCCGACGCTCGCATCGCGGGATAACGGGAGCGATAACTGGACAACGTTCTGATATCCCGTTGAGCGATGACTCAGAGGTGATCTATTGAACTGGAGGGAGTGGCGTTGGCTGCTGCTCCCTATTTCGTCCACTGCATGATCAGCGCTGTGGCCTGTGTATCCTGATTGAGGTTTTCCTCAACAACGACAAACCCCTGCTTATGGTAGAACCGGCAGGCGCGCGTATTCTGCTGATACACTTCCAGACTGAGTAAGGAGTACTGTGCCTGAACATGCTGGATCAGCGCTGTACCAATCTGCTTGCCATAATAGGCTTGCTCCACAAACAGCGCGCCAATGAACCGTTCCTCCAGCACGCTGATAAAGCCGATGAGGCTTCCTTGCTCTTCATAAACCCAGGTTTGCGACTCGGGAATATAGATCTCACGCACCGCGCTGGCGCTTTCTCGCCAGTAATCTTCACGAATAAACGGATGCGCCAGTGTGGTGCTCTTTAGCCAAAGCTGCATCAGCGGTGCAAGATCGAGGTCGCGGTAAGGGCGAATCATGACGTGCTTTCCTGATGACAAAAGCACTCAGTCACATGGTCGTTGACCAATCCACCCGCCTGCATGAAGGCATAACAGATGGTTGAACCGATAAATTTGAAGCCGCGTTTCTTAAGGGCTTTTGACATGGCATCTGAAACGTCCGTTTTGGCGGGAACCTCGGCGAGTGAAGCGGGGTGATTGAGACGCGGTTGGTGCTCGACAAAAGACCAAATGAAGTGCGAGAAGCTCTCTCCCTGACTTTCCATCTCCACCCATGCTTTTGCATTGGTGATAATCGCCTCGATTTTCCCGCGATGGCGGATAATGCCGCTGTCCTGCACCAACCGATCCACGTCATCTTGCGTCATCTGCGCCACTTGCTCAGGATCGAACTGGTGGAAGCAACGACGATAGCCTTCGCGTTTTTTCAGGACGGTGATCCAGGAAAGACCGGCCTGCTGGCCCTCCAGACACAGTAACTCAAACAGCTTCTGGCTGTCGGTGCAGGGCTTCCCCCACTCGTTATCGTGGTAATCCTGATATAAGGTGTCTTGTGTCACCCAGCCGCAGCGTTGCATACCTTTCTCCTGATGATGGTGAGCTTTTCATTGTAAGGCAGTCTGTTACAAATAGGCTTCGATCATGGCATTTACGGTGCTGTATATGCAACCAGTGTTTTGCGGGCGTGCTCGCAGATATGAAAAGTCGTTTACGGATGGGGCGGAAAGTCGTCGCGGAATCGTGAATAATGCTTTGCCAACAGCTTAGGGTTATTTATTCGCTCAAGGCTGTTTATTAGCTCAGGGCTGTTTATTAGTTCAAAGCTGTTCAATCGATCATAAGAAAAGCATAGACAGAGACAGGGGTACAGGGAATGGCAGTAGAGTGGATAGCAGCCTATCTGGCATTAGGCGCGGTAGTAGGTTTTATGGCGGGGTTATTGGGCATTGGCGGCGGCGGCATTATGGTGCCAGTGCTAACGGCGCTGTTTGCTGCACAGGGCGTGGAGAATACGCATCTGGTTCATCTGGCGTTGGGAACGTCAATGGCGGCCATCGTCGTCACGGCAATTTCCAGTCTGCGTACGCATCATCAGCATCAGGCGGTGCTTTGGCCTGTGGTGGTGCGGATTACGCCTGCCATCCTGATCGGGACATTCGCGGCCACCTGGCTGGCGACGCTGTTACCGACGCGGGCGCTGGCGATCTTTTTTTCCTGCTTTATGGCCTACGTTTCGCTGCAAATGGTGCTGAATATCAAGCCAAAGCCACAGCGCCAGTTGCCCGGTACGGCAGGCGTTTCGCTGGCGGGATTGGTGATTGGCAGCATTTCGGCGCTGGTGGCTATCGGCGGCGGGTCGCTCACCGTGCCATTCCTGACGTGGTGTAACGTCCGTATTCAGCAGGCGATTGGCACCTCCGCAGCAGTAGGGCTACCCATTGCCCTTTCCGGCGCGCTGGGCTACATGATTAACGGCTGGTCGACGACGGGATTACCTGACTACAGCGTCGGCTATGTGTCTCTGCCCGCCGTTCTCCTGATTTCTGCCGTCAGCTTCTTCACCGCGCCCGTTGGTGCTCGTCTGGCGCACCGTCTGCCCGTGGCGACGCTGAAGAAGGCCTTTGCCGCGCTGCTGTTGCTGCTGAGCCTGAAGATGTTGCAGACCGTTTTTTCAGGCTGATCCTGAAATTTGAAAGATGATGACGGGGGATTTGCACTTGTTGCCGCATTCTGGCTGTATATCTTGCGGTCAGAGGGTATACTGGCGCATTCCTTATAAATCCACTTGTATCGCGCGCGAATCCAACATGCAAAAGTTTGATACCAAGACCTTCCAGGGCCTGATCCTGACGTTACAGGATTATTGGGCTCGCCAGGGCTGCACCATTGTTCAACCATTGGACATGGAAGTCGGCGCAGGCACTTCACATCCAATGACCTGCCTGCGGGCTCTGGGGCCAGAACCGATGGCCGCTGCCTATGTGCAGCCTTCTCGTCGTCCGACCGATGGGCGCTACGGCGAAAACCCGAACCGCTTACAGCACTATTACCAGTTTCAGGTCGTCATTAAGCCATCACCGGAAAATATTCAGGAGCTCTATCTCGGTTCTCTGAAAGAGCTGGGCATGGATCCGACCATTCACGATATCCGCTTCGTGGAAGACAACTGGGAAAACCCAACGCTGGGCGCATGGGGCCTAGGCTGGGAAGTCTGGTTGAACGGTATGGAAGTCACGCAGTTTACCTACTTCCAGCAGGTTGGCGGTTTGGAATGTAAACCCGTGACCGGCGAGATCACCTACGGTCTGGAACGTCTGGCGATGTACATTCAGGGCGTCGATAGCGTTTACGATCTGGTCTGGAGCGATGGCCCGTTAGGGAAAACCACCTACGGCGACGTGTTCCATCAAAACGAAGTCGAGCAATCGACCTACAACTTCGAACACGCTGATGTCGATTTCCTGTTCAGCTGCTTCGAACAATATGAGAAAGAAGCGCAGCATCTGCTGGCGCTGGAAAAACCGCTGCCTTTACCGGCTTACGAACGCATTCTGAAAGCGGCGCACAGCTTTAACTTGCTGGATGCGCGTAAAGCGATCTCGGTTACCGAACGCCAACGCTACATTCTGCGTATTCGTACCCTGACCAAAGCGGTTGCGGAAGCCTATTATGCCTCGCGTGAGGCGCTGGGTTTCCCGATGTGTAATAAGAAAGAGAGCTAAGAGGCAGCGATGACTGACAAGACTTTTCTGGTGGAAATTGGCACGGAAGAGCTGCCGCCGAAGGCTCTCCGTAATCTGGCAGAATCCTTTGCCGCGAATTTCACGGCGGAGCTGGATGCCGCCAATCTGGCACACGGTGATGTAAGCTGGTTTGCCGCGCCGCGCCGTTTGGCGCTGAAAGTGGCACGCTTAAGCGCGTCTCAGCCCGATCGTGAAGTAGAAAAACGTGGTCCGGCGATTTCACAAGCGTTTGATGCAGAAGGCAAACCGACCAAAGCAGCAGAAGGCTGGGCGCGTGGCTGTGGCATCACCGTGGAGCAAGCTGAACGTTTGACGACCGACAAAGGCGAGTGGCTGCTGTATCGCGCCCACGCGAAAGGCGAGCAGGCGCAGGCGCTGCTGGCTGGCATGGTAAGCACCGCATTATCGAAGTTGCCGATTCCAAAATTGATGCGCTGGAGCGACAAAGAAACGCAGTTTGTGCGTCCGGTGCACACTGTAACCATGCTGCTGGGTGAAGAACTGATCCCCGGCCAGGTATTGGGTATCGACTCAGCCCGTACTATTCGCGGCCACCGCTTTATGGGTGAAGCTGAATTTACGATCGATAATGCCGAACAGTATCCGCAGATTCTGCTGGAGCGCGGTAAAGTCGTTGCCGACTACGATGCGCGTAAAGCGAAAATCAAAGCCGATGCAGAAGAAGCTGCACGTAAGATTGGTGGTAATGCCGATCTGAGCGACAGCCTGCTGGAAGAAGTCACCTCGCTGGTGGAATGGCCAGTGGTGCTGACCGCGAAATTTGAAGAAAAATTCCTCGCTGTGCCGTCCGAAGCGCTGGTTTACACCATGAAAGGTGACCAGAAGTATTTCCCGGTTTACGACAACAGCGGCAATCTGCTGCCTAACTTCATCTTTGTTGCCAATATCGAATCCAAAGATCCACAGCAGATTATTTCTGGTAACGAAAAAGTGGTGCGCCCGCGTCTGGCTGACGCCGAATTCTTCTTCAATACCGACCGTAAGAAGCGTTTGGAAGATCACCTGCCGCGTCTGGAAACCGTCTTGTTCCAGCAGCAGTTAGGTTCATTGCGCGACAAAACCGACCGTATTCAGGCGTTGGCTGGCTGGGTTGCTGGCCAGATTGGTGCCGATGTGGATCACGCAAAGCGTGCTGGTCTGCTGTCGAAGTGTGACCTGATGACCAACATGGTGTTCGAATTCACCGACACGCAGGGCGTGATGGGGATGCACTATGCGCGTCATGATGGCGAAACGGAAGATGTTGCCGTTGCGTTGAATGAGCAATATCAGCCGCGCTTTGCGGGTGACGAACTGCCGTCTTCTGCGGTGGCCTGTGCGCTGGCAATTGCCGACAAGATGGATTCGCTGGCAGGGATTTTTGGCATCGGCCAACACCCGAAAGGCGACAAAGATCCATTTGCGCTACGTCGTGCCGCCCTCGGTGTGCTGCGCATCATCGTCGAAAAACGTCTGCCGCTCGATTTGCAGACGCTGACCGAAGAAGCAGTGCGTTTGTATGGTGATAAGCTGTCTAACGCCAAAGTTGTGGATGACGTGATTGAGTTCATGCTCGGCCGCTTCCGCGCCTGGTATCAGGAAGAAGGCCACAGCGTGGATACCATTCAGGCGGTATTGGCGCGTCGTCCTACCCGTCCGGCTGATTTCGATGCCCGCGTCAAAGCCGTCAGCCACTTCCGTTCGCTGGATGCCGCAGCGGCGCTGGCAGCGGCTAACAAGCGCGTTTCCAACATTCTGGCGAAGTCTACCGATACGCTGAATGAGAGTGTCAATGCTGCCGTATTGAAAGACGCGGCGGAAATTACGCTGGCAACGCACCTTGTCGTGCTGCGCGACAAACTGACGCCGCTGTTCGCTGAAGGTCGCTATCAGGAAGCGTTGGTTGAGCTGGCCTCACTGCGTGAGCCTGTCGATGCGTTCTTCGATCAGGTAATGGTCATGGCGGAAGATGAGCAGGTTCGAGTGAACCGCCTGACGCTGCTGAGCCAACTGCGTGAACTGTTCCTGCAGGTTGCGGATATTTCTGTTCTGCAATAACGACAATAGCGTTACGTAATCTTTCCCCGGGTTGGAAATGAGCTCGGGGAAAGATCGTTTAGCTTGCAGCGAAGGTCATGTCACCTTTTATTTGAATGAATGATGTTAGTTGGGGATTATTTTTCATATGGCCGTGATTGTCTTGATTTGAATGACATTCAATGCAAAGTGCTTGTAAATTGTTTCTGTTATTATTATTTTTTTGTCCATCGCGGTGGTGGACATGTAAAAATTTATTTAAATCTTTACGTTCAAGAATTATTTTGCAAATTGCACATTGCCAATTAACTGACTCTCGATATTGTTTTGATATTATCTGGAAATCTTTGGAGTAATCATTAATCGGAGCGGTAACGTCATTATGCTCGGTATTGTACGTCGTTGCTGAATTTGGATAAATGCTAAAAAATTCTCTTAGATCAAAAGTAGAAAAAATATTTTCTCTATCCTGATATTTTCTAGAGTAGTTTTTCCAATTTAATGTTTCGAGACAGAATTTACATACATCTAAACTTTCCTCTCTAGTGATCCACTCTGTTTTTTCAGTATTCTGTGATTTTATTGTAAAAAGACCATCACTGCGGGTGGCTGCAACGTATCTTCCACTTTTATTATTTTCCCACATTCTTTGTAATGTTTTACAGTTTGCCAAGTGATATTTTGGCAAACTCATACTCCCACCATAACATGCAACATCTCTTATATGAAGAATAACGCGTTTATCTTTATAATTAATCGTGTTGTCACTATTAATTTCTATTTCTAATATATCAATGTCTTTTCCTGTTGTTGAAAGTATTTTATCAAGAACAAGTGCGTCCATTTTTATATCAGCGATTGGTGGGATAATCTCCGCTTTCATTTCCTTGCGTAGCTTATTGAAAATTGACGATTCAAGAAAATTGGGAAGTTGAGAGACGAGAAACGAATCCATTATATTTTACTCCCTTTTTCTACAATATTGGCTACCTGGCGTTCAACATTCGTCCTGACACGAAATTCTACTCGTTGAGAACGCGCACTATCTTCAACCTGCTCTGGGGATGTGATCGTTTTCCCTTCTTTATCAATGGGCTTTGCTGAAGAAAACCCAATGGCGCGAACGTGATTTTTAAACCAACTTAAGGTACTTTTAGAGTCTGAAACTGCGGGCATATTCATAATATATGACAGAGTTGTCCGAGTTCTTGACTGAGACAGTTCCATGTTATGAAAATAAGCATCATTTTCACTTACACCAGTTCGCCACATCGTTGATGTATGTCCCTCAATGCGTATTTCCTCAATATTATTGATATATTTTTTATCAGTCATAATACTAAGGTAGCGAGGAATAAATTCATCTAAGATACTTTTAAATTCCGGCTTTAGCTCAGAGGAACTGGTCGTAAATAAAATATTTGGCTCTTGGAATCGTACTGTTAGATCTTCGTCGATTGTTGCATGCCAGCGTTTTAGATCGTCCTTGAATTCGTGCTGTAAGGCTTGACCAAGCCCCTGTAAGGTATTTCTATATACAGATGGGATCTTAACCATCTCCTGTACTTTTATCATATAGACAACGGAAATAAGTAAAAAGATCATCATTAGAGAGGTCATTAAATCACTCAGACTGATCCAAAAATCCTCTTTATCTGCTTTTTGGCGAGTCAGTAATGGATTATTCATCTTCTATCCCCTTAAATTCTCGGATAGGCGTACTACGTCTCTTAGCTTTTCTGTTAACGGATCGTAATCCTGTACAAATTTAGAAGACAGCGCCCCTAATTGTTGGCCGAGACTATCGAGAGATTTCTTCAACGCAGCCGCTAGAGCTGCATCTAATGTTTGAACCTGTTGCTCTGTTTTTTTATTCAGCTCGACAATATTATTCGTTACATCTTCATTGTGTCGCTGTATGTATTTAGTGAGATCTTGAGAAAGGCGTGTTATCTGCTCTTGTAGCTCTGTCCCTGTTTGCTGAACAGATTTTTGCATTTCCTGATTTTGATTTTTTATAGCATCGGACATAGCTTTCGAACTACCTATCATCTGACTGGTAAAGTCGGCCGCTGAGGATTCCAATGTTTGCGTTACAGTATAAATACTATCTCCAATGACTGTGGCAGAGGCTGTAGCTCCGTTTCTCACATCCTCTATAATGGCCATAATTCCTTTTTCTATTTCGGGGATGCCTGTTTTTGATGATTCAATTAATTCAGCGAGTTGTTTCAGATTTTCTTCTATGCCTTTTTCTAAACTAGAGGCCGTACCAATCGTTTGATGAATGTCTTTTGCAACTTGAGTAAATGATTCTGATTGTGTCATTATTTCAGAAAAGGATTGGGTCGCTTGTTGCATATTTTCTGTTGTTTGAGTTTGTTGCTCAATCATCTCTCGTATTTGCAGGCTGTATTGCTGCTGCCACTCATTTATTTTACCGACAGCTTCATTTAACTGTTTGAAATTGTCGCCAAATTGTTCACCAATTTTTTCATTAAAATCATGAATAACTTCTTTTAATGCTTCAATTAATGCTTTTGAGTTATTTTCAGTTTGATTTCTCGAGAATTCAGTAAATGCATTATGAATATTGGTTAGTTTATCGTTTTGATCACCGTGCATTAATTTTAACTGTGTGAGTAAAGAAGCATCTTCGTTTCCTGCCATAGCATAATGCAATCGGCCAATCGATTCTGTAGAGAGCTGTAAGTGGTGAACAATATCATCAATTGTTGAATTCGTGGGTATCGGTTGGTTGTTTTTTGTCCTTACACCACGAAACGCATAGCGCCATTTTATAATTAATGCGCAAGCAACACCTACAACAGAGGCCCAAAATGCAGTTTTTATGCCATTAATCAGCGTAGGTAAGCTATTTTCCACATCATTCATATCGAATGATGCCAAACCTAACGCAATTCCAAGGAAGGTTGCCAATATTCCTATAGTAATGAGGATCCCTGGCGACTCATGGGCTTTCTTCTCGGTAAAATTCCAGTTGCTATAAATGAAGTAGGCAAGGATTACAGCAATAAAAATCCATGTTTCAAGTGGTAATATACTAAGCATAGAGTAGTCAAATTGTCCGTTTTTTAAAAATAAAGCTATCGTGATAAAAGAATCACTTTTTATTTATTTAAGGTAGTAAATTGCATATTCGTTACCTTGTTAATAGTTTCATCTGTAATCTATTTTTTCATATTGTCGAGTAACCTCATATTTTTGGCGATTTTTATTATTCGGATGAAAAATGCGAGATGAAACGCAATTTTAATAATATGTTTATGATTAAACAATAACCATACTGGTTTTTATTTCTCTTGAATGTCAGATCTGACCTTTCCTGCACAGCCAGCCTGATTCGACTATGCTTATGTCGTAGAAAATCTTGTCATGGAAAATCCGTCGTCAGCGTGTTTTGGTTTGAAAAAAGCACGATTGGCGGGGCAGTAAGCATAACGGGAGTAGGGAATGAGAAGGCTAATGACGTACCGTTCACGCTGGCTGCTGCCAGTTCTGGTTATTCTGGCGGCATTGCAGCTGGCTGCCTGTGGTGACAGCGAAGCCGATCAGCGGAAGGCATTCGTTGCGTTCCTGCAAAGCGTGCAGTCGCAGCAGGATGGGAAGCTTCCGACATTGACGGAAGAGCAGAAGAAGAATTTTGGCAATTTCACCAACGATTACGCGATTTTAACTACTTTTTCTCAGCAGTTTAATCAGGCGGTATCCGGCAGTTTAACGCCGATGCTGGGGCAAATTTCCCGAATTCGTGTTCCTAAAGACTATCTGACGCAGCGTGATGACCTTCGCCAATCCATCGGGGCAATGAACCTGTTGAGCCAGCATGTGCAGGCGGCGAAAGTGCAGGCGGACAACGCCCATCGGCTGCTAAAACAGCCTGAGGAAGTGCAAATACCCTATGAGCGGTTGTATGCACGCACGGTAATACAGCCCACCAATGCGCTGTTACCCGCCATTCCGAATGCGATTGCCTTCGCACAGAGCTTGATCCAGATCGGCGATTTCCTTCAGGCTCAGGGCGATCAGGCTGTGTTTAATGGCTCGTCTGTGCAATTCCGTACGCCGCAACAGGTGACGCAATATAACAGCCTGGTGGCAGCGCTACCTCTACAGCAGCAGAATTTAATGAATGCGCTCAGAGGAATAACTGGCGTGAATTATCCCTAACCGCGTCGTGCCCCGACGCTTTAGCGATGCGATAGGGCAGAGAGGTATTCTGGATAAGGTGTGTGTGGCTGGTGAGAGGGTAAAAATAAATTGTGATTAACATCACATAAATAAAACAAATACAGGTCTGTAAAATGTGATTCAAGTCACATATAAGGCGCGGTGTTTGTCTAAAAGTCTGTTTAGTTTTTCATTTTTAACGGTTTTTTGTGAAGTAAATCACCTATTTGTATCGTTGATGTAGGGTGGTTGTGTGATTTTTGTCACGTTACCGCCATGGAGTTGCGGTATGAAAACAGCGTGTTAGAGTCCGCGCTGCATACAGTAATAATGACGGAAGTAGTCTTGTGGTAATCGGTGTTTTTATTGCCACGCCGTCTCACGATAATTACCACGCGCTCTTATTGTCAGCGCGTTTCAATAGGGGTGTGTTTTTATGCTTTCACCAGATATTAAGATCAAAGTGCAAAACTTTGGTCGCTTCCTCAGCAATATGGTGATGCCCAATATTGGCGCATTTATCGCCTGGGGTATTATTACCGCGCTGTTTATCCCTACCGGCTGGTTCCCCAATGAAACATTGGCGAAGCTCGTCGGTCCGATGATTACCTATTTGCTGCCATTGCTGATTGGTTATACCGGTGGACGTCTGGTATTCGGTGAGCGTGGTGGTGTCGTGGGTGCCATTACGACGATGGGTGTGATCGTCGGGACTGATATCCCGATGTTCCTCGGCGCCATGATTGTGGGCCCGTTGGGCGGCTGGGCGATCAAGCGTTTTGACCACATGGTCGACGGTAAAATCAAAAGCGGCTTTGAAATGCTGGTCAACAACTTCTCTGCCGGTATCATCGGTATGTTGTTGGCAATCCTGTCGTTTTTGGCAATTGGTCCGCTGGTTGAAGTCTTCTCTCAGGTACTGGCTTCCGGCGTTAACCTGATGGTACAGAACAACCTGCTGCCGTTTACGTCTATCTTCGTTGAACCGGCGAAAATTCTGTTCCTGAACAACGCCATTAACCACGGTATCTTCTCACCGCTGGGCATTCAACAGGCGACGGAAACCGGCAAATCTATTTTCTTCCTGATCGAAGCGAACCCAGGCCCGGGTATGGGCGTGCTGATGGCGTACATGTTCTTCGGTCGTGGTAACGCGAAAGAGTCAGCGCCAGGTGCGGCGATTATCCACTTCCTGGGCGGGATTCACGAAATCTACTTCCCTTACGTGCTGATGAATCCGCGTCTGATTATCGCGGTGATTCTGGGCGGGATGACTGGTGTGTTTACGCTGAGCGTACTGGGCGGCGGTTTGGTTTCTCCTGCGTCTCCAGGCTCCATTCTGGCGGTGTTGGCGATGACGCCAAAAGGCGCTTACTTCGCTAACCTTGCGGCCATTGCAGCGGCTTTCGCGGTGTCTTTCATCGTGTCGGCGATTTTGCTGAAAAGCACCAAGCAAAAAGAAGAAGACCTGAGCGACGCAACGCGCCGCATGCAGGAAATGAAAGCGTCTTCTAAAGGCACGGCGACTCACGCTGGTATCAGCGGTGATATGAGTACCGTGCGTAAAATCATCGTAGCGTGTGACGCCGGTATGGGTTCCAGTGCGATGGGTGCGGGTGTGCTGCGCAAGAAAGTTCAGGATGCTGGGCTGACCAGCATTTCGGTGACTAACAGCGCGATCAATAGTCTGCCGGACGATGTCGATCTGGTGATTACGCACCGTGACCTGACCGAACGTGCGATGCGTCATGCGCCGCAGGCACAGCACATTTCGCTGACCAACTTCCTTGATAGCGGTCTGTATAGCGATCTGGTGGCACGTCTTACCGTAGCACAGGGTGCCGTGAAGTCTGAAGCCGTCGCGACGCCAGCACCTGCTGTCGCCGACGCACAGACTAACCTGTTCCAACTGGGCGCAGGCAATGTGTTCCTGAATCAGCATGCGACAGACAAAGAGCAGGCAATCCGTTTCGCCGGTGAACAACTGGTGAAAGGCGGCTATGTCGAGCCTGCGTATGTTGAAGCGATGCTGGAACGTGAAAAGCTGACTTCTACCTATCTGGGCGAATCGATTGCCGTGCCGCACGGTACGATTGAAGCGAAAGACCGCGTGCTGAAAACGGGCGTTGTCTTCTGCCAATATCCTGAAGGCGTTCGCTTTGGCGATGAAGAAGATGAAGTTGCGCGTCTGGTTATCGGTATTGCCGCTCGCAACAACGAACATATTCAGGTCATCACCAGTCTGACCAACGCGCTGGATGATGATGCCGTCATTGAACGTCTGGCACAGACCCAGGATGTTCAGGAAGTACTCGACTTACTATCCGGTAAAAAGAGTGCCTAATTGATGTGGCTAGGGCCGCCTGCGGGCGGCCTCTTTTTATGTTTTTTTAAGGTTATGTCTCATGAAAGCATTACACTTTGGCGCGGGTAATATTGGCCGTGGGTTTATTGGGAAATTGTTGGCCGATGCCAACGTCGAACTGACATTCGCTGACGTCAATCAGCCGCTGTTGGATGCTCTGAACAGCCGTACAAGCTATACGGTGCGGATTGTCGGTGATAACACGCAGGTTGATACCGTCAGCAACGTGAGTGCCGTTCACAGCGGCAGCCAGGATGCCGTCGCGCTCATTGCCGTGGCCGATCTGGTGACGACCGCTGTGGGGCCGCAGATTCTGGAAAAAATCGCCGGAACTATCGCTCAGGGGCTGGTTAAGCGTCATAACGACGGCAATACCCGGCCGTTGAACATTATTGCCTGTGAAAATATGGTGCGCGGCACCAGCCAGTTAAAACAGCATGTGTTGAAACTGCTGCCGGAAGGCCATCAGGAATGGGTTGTCGAGCATGTGGGATTCGTGGATTCCGCCGTGGATCGCATTGTTCCCCCTTCCGAAGCTGGTAGCGACGATGTGCTGGCGGTGACGGTAGAAACCTTCAGCGAATGGATTGTCGATAAAACCCAGTTCTGCGGTGAGCCGCCAGCGATTCCCGGTATGGAACTGACCGACAATCTGATGGCGTTTGTTGAGCGTAAGCTCTTCACGCTGAACACCGGTCACGCGATTACGGCCTACCTCGGCCAGCAGGCGCGCCATCAAACGATTCGTGATGCGATTCTCGATCCGAAAGTCAGAGCCGTGGTCAAAGGCGCAATGGAAGAGAGCGGTGCAGTACTCATCAAGCGCTACGGTTTTGATGCGGAGAAGCACGCCGCCTACATCAACAAGATTCTCAGCCGCTTTGAAAACCCGCATCTACACGATGATGTAGAGCGCGTTGGCCGTCAGCCGCTGCGCAAGCTGAGCGCAGGCGACCGTTTGATCAAGCCGCTGCTCGGCACGCTGGAATACCAGTTGCCGCATGACAACCTGATTACCGGTATTGCCGCCGCGATGCATTATCGCAGTGAACAGGATCCGCAGGCGCTGGAACTGGCTGAGTTAATCCGCACTCAGGGGCCGCAGGCGGCGCTGGTGCAGATTTCTGGTCTGGGTGCTGACAGCGAGGTTGTCGCGCAAGCAGTGAATGTGTATAACGCCATGCAGTAATCGGCGTCTCTCGTCATCAGGCAGGTGTGGTCTTTTCGACACGGTGTAAGGTATACGGGCGACGTCGGGGATAGGATGTCGCCACACCTGCCGGTAAGCATGCTGCCGAGATGGGGTAGGCTGTGGGCGGGGTTAAAGGGTCGAGAAGTGACGATGGAAGAAACACAGGCGTTTGAAAACCGGGTTCTGGAAGCGCTGAACTCAGGGAAGACCGTGCGCGACTTTATGCTCTGCGCCGTTGAGTTGTTGGCGGAAGCGGTCAGTATCCTGATGTTGCAGGTTTTCCGTAAAGACGACTACGCAGTGAAATATGCCGTTGAACCCCTGATGACGGGAACGGGCCCGCTGGGCGATCTTTCCGTGCGCCTGAAACTGATTTATGGGCTGGGAATGATCAGCCGTAAAGAGTACGAAGATGCGGAACTGTTAATGGCGCTGGGCGAAGAGCTGGCACATGACGATCGGCATTACCGTTTTACCGATGATGAAATTCTGGGGCCGATCGGCGAGCTGCACTGCGTGGCGGCGTTGCCTACAGAACCCGCTTTGCCGCCGGGGGCAGACGCCGCCGATCCGCTTCTGGTGAGTATGCAGCGGCAGCGTTATCAGCAGATGGTGCGTTCCACGCTGGTGCTATCCCTGACCACATTGATTGCGCAAATCAGTCTGAAAAAGGCGTTTTAATCCCATTCCGCTTTATTACGCCACTGCGTCATGTCAGGCGGTTCCCGCTTTCACGCAACTCGAATTATTTAGCGTATAGTGTATGCTGTGCCCCGCATTATTCTCCCGTTATATAGGTTATCTTTTATGAAAGAGCAGGAAAAAGCAGAGATCAAACGCCTTAGCGACCAATTGGATAAGCTGACGCGTAAGCAGACCACGCTGCTGGAACAAGGTGATGCTGAAGCAATCACCCTCAATCTGGAGGCCTGCGAGAAGCTAACGGCTGAAATCGAGCGCCTGCGTAACGTGAGAGAACAGAAGCTCAGCAAAGAAGCGCAGAAACTGGCGAACCTGCCTTTCAAACGTGCGATTACTAAAAAAGAGCAAGCTGATATGGGGACGTTGAAGAAAAGCGTTCGCGGTTTGGTGGTGGTGCACCCGATGACGGCTCTGGGGCGCGAGATGGATTTAAAAGAGATGACAGGTTTTGCGCCGAAACCGTTCTGAGGTTTCTTCTCTGCGCAGACCGATGCTGGTGATAGATTCGTTGATGAAGCCCCTGTTTAACAGGGGCTTTGTCGTTTTTGGTACGTTGCGGTATTGATATTAGCGTGGTGCGTGCAGACGATGCGTTTGGTCGGCAAACGCGATACCCGCTGGGGTGTCATCATGCTGTGCGTTTGCCAGACGGAAGACGGACACCGCCTGCTTCAGCAGTCTCGCCTGTTCTTCCAGCGAGTCGGCAGCGGCAGAGGATTGTTCCACCAGTGCGGCGTTCTGCTGCGTGGTGCTGTCCATCTCAACAATCGCCTGGCTAACCTGGCTAATTCCCCGGCTTTGCTCATCCGATGCGGTGGCAATTTCACCCATGATGTCATGCACCTGCGTGATAGAGGTGACGATATCATTCATCGTCTTACCGGCATTGCCAACCAGCGTCGCCCCGCGTGATACCTGAGTAACCGATTCAGAGATCAGTCCTTCGATTTCCTTCGCGGCCTGAGAGCTGCGCTGGGCAAGGCTACGAACTTCGCTGGCGACCACGGCAAATCCACGGCCTTGTTCACCGGCGCGGGCAGCTTCCACCGCGGCGTTCAATGCCAGAATGTTGGTCTGGAAGGCGATGCTGTTGATGACGGACGTGATTTCCGCGATACGCTTAGAACTGCTCTCAATCGCCGTCATGGTTTGCACCACGTTATTCACCTGCTCACCGCCTTGTTTTGCGGTTTGAGATGCGCTGATTGCCAGCTTGTTCGCGTGGTGTGCGTTATCTGCGTTTTGCTTAACCGTCGCGGTGAGCTGTTCCATGCTGGCGGCGGTTTGCTCAACGGCAGCGGCCTGCTGCTCGGTACGTGACGACAGGTCCGTGTTGCCCGCGACGATCTCGCTGGATGCGTTAGAAATCTGGCTGACGCCGACGCGAATGTCATCGATCATATTGTGCAGGTTGTCATTCATTTTCGACATCGCACTCATCAACTGACCCAGCTCATCCTTACGCGTTGTGTTGATGGACATGGTGAGATCGCCTGTCGCGATTTTCTCAGCCATGTTCAATGTGTTGCCAAGTGGTGTGGTGATCTGACGTGAAATGAACCAGGAAATCAGCAGACCAAGCAGCAGCGTAATCAGCGCGGCGATGCTCATTTGCAGCGTGGCACTGCGAATATCTTCCTGTGAAGCGGCCAGCTGATCGCTGAGCAGGGATTTAACTACGTCGTTTAACTGTCCGGCGACAACCTGCATTTGCCCCGCTTGCGCCATTTCCTCTTCATAGGCCGGCATATAGGCCAGAACCTGCTCTTCATAGTTGTTCATTATTGTTAGAACGGGCGTCAGTGTTTCACGCTGTTCGGCAGACAGGCTCTGATACAGGAAGGTCAACGATGTTTGTGCTGCGTTGATGGCATCCGTCAGCTTTTCTTCGGATTCTTTATTGGTAGACAGTAATAACCCACGAACGTGGTAGCGGACGGCAATCAGTTTTTGGTTCAGGTCAGAAAGTAATAATTGAAGGTTAGCGCTGTTGTTGTCTGTTTTTAATTGATCGTTGAGCTGTTCTAGCGGTTTTTCTGTTGTTGAAATATTCCAGCTTTTTCTGACCGCATCCTTTTTGCCTACTGCATTAATATAATTATTTTGTTTTTCCTGATAGCTGGTAATTAATGTTGGGATACTGGCTATTTTCTTGGCGTCGCTTTCCGGCCAGTTAAATTCTTTTGCTTTTTCAGCGAGTTTACTGACGTTGGCAATGTGTTCAACGTTCTTTTTTATATCATCAGGATTATAGGTGGTGCCGTATAATGCGCGGTAATATTTAGCCTGGTTAATTTCATCATTGATATTGTTGCTTAAATTCACTTTATCAATACTGTCTTTCAGCGAGCCAATATGCATAATGCCCGCACCGGCAATCACCATGGTCATCAGCAGAATCAGGAAAAAGCCTAATCCTAATTTTTTACCGACTTTTAGATTATCAAAATTCATAGCCATCACATCCCACCACTATATCGTATTGAGTCGAATTCACTATCCTGATGCACACTTGCTTAGCGGTGTTAGCATCTCGGATTACCGCTTACCAAGCTTATCCCTGCAAAACAACATGATAAAAACCCGCAGTAGATATCGGCACTTTACTCTGAAACTTTATGCGGCAGTGAGCGAAGATAGCCAGCGGACATACGGTTACGAGGTAAGGTGGGGATAATAAAAAACTGGAATAACAGGCTGTTATTCCAGTTTATATTCAAACGCGGAAGAGGCCTGATGGTATCAGGCACTCAGCGGTTTTATTTTTTCGCGCTAGCGAAACGCGCGGCGGCTTCGTCCCAGTTCAGTACGTTCCAGAATGCTTTAGCATAAGCTGGACGAAGGTTCTGATATTTCAGGTAGTAAGCGTGTTCCCATACGTCCAGACCGACGATTGGGTAGCCAGATGCGCCAGAAACGGCTTCACCCATCAGCGGGCTGTCTTGGTTTGCAGTAGACACTACGGCCAGTTTGCCGTCGTCTTTCAGAACCAGCCACGCCCAGCCAGAACCAAAGCGGGTTGCTGCTGCTTGCTCAAATTTCTCTTTAAACGCATCAACGCTGCCGAAATCACGCTCGATGGCGGCTTTCAGATCGCCAGTCAGCGTCGTGCCTACTTTCAGGCCTTTCCAGAACAGGCTGTGGTTAACGTGGCCGCCAGCGTTGTTACGCAGTGCAGTTCTTTTCTCCGCAGGAACTTTATCCAGTTGAGCGATCAGCTCTTCAGCAGACAATTTAGCCAGTTCAGGCAGAGATTCCAGCGCGGCGTTAGCATTATTGACGTAAGCCTGATGGTGTTTGGAATGGTGAATTTCCATCGTTTCTTTGTCGAAATGCGGTTCCAGTGCGTCATAAGCATAAGGCAGCGATGGCAGTGAATAACTCATGTTTAGCATCTCCATGGTAAAAAAAATGTTACGGCACTGTGTTGTTAGTACCGCGTAAGCAATACCTTCATTATAGTTAATTAAATGATATTGAAAATGATTATTCTCGAATGGGTAGCATGAATCAGATTGCTTTACTTCATGATAACAAACGCTTATGTCGTTATTGCACTATGTAAAAACAAATTAATCTATGCCCGTCGCCTGCAAAACGCCGCGACTCTGGTGGTGTCTCTTACGCGCTCAAACGCTGTGGATGCGTGTAGATAGTCGCATGTCCCGGCCGACAAAAACCGACCAGCGTCAGGTTGCAGCGCTGTGCGACCTCCACAGCTAGCGAGGTGGCCGCTGAGACAGCAAACAGGATTTCCACGCCGCACATGGCGGATTTTTGGACCATCTCATAGCTGGCCCGGCTGGAAACCAGAGCAGCACCTTGTTGCCACCCTTGTTTCGCTCGGGTGCCCAGCAGTTTATCCAGTGCAACATGGCGGCCGACGTCTTCACTCCCTCCAGACAGCGTGCCGTCTGGCGCGACCCAGCTTGCGGCGTGAGTGCAACCCGTCACTTGACCGATCTTCTGCACATCGCGCAGCCGCACCAGCGCGTTTTCAAGTTTGCTAAGGGAAAATGTCTGTGTGAAGGGCAGCGGTGCGAGCGGTTTGCCGATTTCCGCGAGCTGCTCTACGCCACATACGCCGCAGCCTGTGCGACCATCCATCGCCCGGCGGCGTTCTTTTAGCCCAGCGAAGCGTCGGCTCGAAAGCTCAATCTGTACTTCGATGCCGTTACAGGCGGCCTGTACATCAATGCCGTAGATATCAGCCGGTGATTGAATAATGCCTTCAGACAAGGAAAACCCGAGAGCGAACTGTTCCAGTTCCTTCGGTGAGGCCATCATGACGACATGCGATATGCCGTTATAAACCAACGCGACGGGTACCTCTTCCGCTAGCCAGTCAGACTGTGACTGTTGCAGCGAATCGGGATGATAGACTGAATGTTGCGTTGCGCCTTCAAGGGCGGCATCCGCTGGTAAATGAACCCCTTCCACCTGAAATACCTGCATGTTAGTAACCCTGGAAATTAAAAGTATTATTTCACCGCGCCTGAAGGGATGCGACTTTTTCTCGCAAGAAACTGTGCGTCAACTCGAAGAGTTGCCTTCTTCTCTGGCCGAATCCTGTCGCTAACCCCATACCCCGTATAGGCTTAATTTAACTGCTTACTGTTTGCCTCTTTTTTCACTGCGGCATGGCCGCTCACCCGGAAATGAAAAGGAGACTGAAATGGCGCACGATAATCTCGAAGGCCGATCCGCGTCTGGCGAATACGGCGCTCTCAATCTGAAAAAACGCTATGACAATTTTATCGGCGGAGCTTGGGTACCACCTGACGCTGGTCAGTATTTTGTCAATTTGACGCCAGTAACGGGCCAACCGCTGTGTGAAGTGGCCAGTTCGTCAACGCGAGACATTGACCACGCGCTGGATGCTGCTCACAAGGCAAAAGCGGAATGGGGTGGTCTGTCGGTGCAGGAGCGTGCGTTAGTGCTTAACCGAATCGCTGACCGGATGGAGCAGAATCTTGAGCTGCTGGCGCAAGTGGAAACCTGGGATAACGGTAAACCGATACGCGAAACCAGCGGGGCGGATGTGCCGCTGGCGATTGACCATTTCCGCTATTTCGCGGCCTGTATCCGCGCGCAAGAAGGAGGGATTAGCGAAATTGACGGCGATACTGTGGCCTATCATTTTCATGAGCCTCTCGGCGTTGTCGGGCAAATTATTCCCTGGAATTTCCCGCTGCTGATGGCCTGTTGGAAGATGGCACCGGCGCTGGCCGCTGGTAACTGTATTGTACTGAAACCCGCCAAACTGACGCCGATGTCAGTATTGATTTTGATGGAACTGATTCAGGATCTGCTGCCGCCAGGCGTCATCAATGTTGTTAATGGGTCGGGCAGCGAAATTGGTGAATATCTGGCAACGTCGAAACGCGTTGCAAAAGTGGCATTCACCGGCTCGACCGAGGTGGGTCAGCAGATCATGAGCTATGCGGCGCAGAACGTGACGCCGGTAACGCTGGAGCTGGGTGGCAAATCACCGAACATCTTCTTTGCCGATGTGATGGATAAGGAAGACAGCTTCTTTGACAAGGTGCTCGAAGGTTTCACGCTGTTTGCCTTCAATCAGGGGGAGGTCTGTACCTGTCCGAGCCGCGCGCTGGTGCAGGAATCTATCTACGATCGCTTTATGGAACGGGCAATCAAGCGCGTTGAGGCGATCCGCATTGGCAACCCGCTGGATAGCAAAACCATGATGGGCGCGCAGGTGTCCGCAGGCCAGCTCGACACCATCCTTAACTACATTGATATCGGTAAGAAAGAGGGCGCACGCGTGCTCACGGGCGGTCAGCGCAAGGCGATGCCGAGTGGGCTGGCGGAAGGCTACTATCTGGAGCCGACGATATTGTTTGGTAAAAACAGTATGCGCGTCTTCCAGGAGGAGATTTTCGGTCCAGTGCTGGCGGTGACGACCTTCAAAACGATGGATGACGCACTGGAGATTGCCAACGATACGGAATACGGCCTGGGAGCTGGCGTGTGGAGCCGTAACGGTAACATCGCTTACCGGATGGGGCGCGGTATTCAGGCTGGACGCGTCTGGACCAACTGTTATCACGCCTATCCGGCGCATGCGGCGTTTGGGGGCTACAAGCAGTCTGGCATTGGGCGTGAAAACCATAAAATGATGCTGGAACACTATCAGCAAACCAAGTGCCTATTGGTGAGCTACTCTGATAAGCCGATGGGGCTGTTCTAGCACCATACTTCCTTTAGGCTCTGCGCGCTTGCCACCGGGGTGAGCGCGTAAAATGATGCAGGTTTCCCGTATGAATCCGTCCTTATCACTCAGATTTGCCCGATTGTTGACCGCGGGTTGTGGATAGTTGCTGGTTGTTAATAATCGATTGTGTCAGCGCTTAACAACGGCTACGCTGTTTTGAATAGCGCTTTGCTTTCAAGAGGTTGTGCATGACGGATAAGATCGGCTGGATTGATAACCTGCGGGCGCTGGCCTGCATGATGGTCGTTCTGATTCATAGCACAACGTACTATATTACCGCGGGTGGCACGCCGGGCGACGGGCACTGGGATGTAGCAAATATCCTGAACTCTGCCTCGCGCGTCTGCGTTCCGCTGTTTTTCATGATCTCGGGTTACCTATTCTTTGGTGAGCGCAGTGCGGGAAAGAAACATTTCCTGCGTATCGGCTTATGCCTGCTTTTCTACAGTACGGTCGCGCTGATCTATATTGCGACGCTCACGCCAATTAATGGCCTGAATTCATTACATCATGCGCTGCAAAAACCGATCTTTTATCACCTATGGTTTTTCTACGCCATTATCGTGATTTATCTGCTTTCTCCACTTATTACCATCAAGCCGGTATCGGGAAAATATGTAGCCGTCTTGATTATCTTGCTGGCCGTTGTCGCCAATCCCAATACGGGGCGGGTGGAATTTGAAGGGTTTAAATTACTGCCCGTGAATCTCTATATTTACGGCGATACGTTTTACTATGTGCTGTATGCCGCGCTGGGGCGCGCGCTGGGCATGCTGGACGTACCAAAGAAAGTCGTGCTAGCCGCTATCCCCTTTTTCATTGCGTGTGTCGCGTTGATTGCGATGGGAACGAAGCACCACACATTATTGAACGATACGTTCACCCAGACATTTTACATCTACTGTGGCCCGCTGGTGTTTCTGGCTGCGGTCAGCCTTCTGGTGGTGTTTAAGCATTACGGTAGCCAGCGGATTTTACCGGGCTTTGCCACCATTTCGCGCCATTCGCTGGCGATTTACGGTTTCCACGCGTTGATCATTCACTATCTGCGTACGCATGACGTGATGCTGCCCACTCATCCGGTTCTCGACATCTTCTCTGTTTTCGCCATCGCGCTGGGGGCCAGCCTGCTGCTTTCGATGGCGCTACAGAAAATCGATGTGCGTCGCTGGGTGAGCTGACTACGGATTAATTTTTACATCAACGGCTTAAGCTGTTGGTAGAGAGCCTTAAATGTACGCCTCCGCTCGGCATAGTCGGCGTGACGCTGGGGGGCCGGTTGATGAACCTGTTCCAGCGGCAGCGGCGGTAGGAGCTCTGCCAGTGGCGTATGCGGATGCATGGCGATTTGCGCCAGACGGGCAGCACCGAGCGCAGGGCCGACATCTCCTCCCGTGCGGTATTCCAGCGTTTGACCACTGATATCTGCCAGCATTTGCCGCCAGTAGGCGCTACGTGCACCACCGCCAATCAGCGTAATACTATCGGGCTTGAGCCCTGTCATATGCAGCGCGTCCATGCCGTCGGCAAGTGCAAAGCCCACACCTTCCAGTACCGCTTTTGCCAGTTCAGCACGGCCGTGCTGATGGGTGAGCCCCCAGAATGCACCTTTGGCATCGGGATTATTGTGCGGCGTGCGCTCGCCGGAAAGATAGGGCAAGAACCACACTGACGTTATCGTGTCGTTGGCTGGCGTCGAAGCAATTTCCTGCAACAGCGCGGGTACGCTCTCCGCGTGCGTCAGGCGGGCGACCCAGTCGAGGCAGGACGCGGCGCTTAACATCACAGACATCAGGTGCCAGGTATTCGGCAGCGCGTGGCAGAAGCTGTGGACGGCATGTTGCGGATTGCTGAGAAAACCGCCACTGACGGCGAAGTAAACGCCGGATGTGCCGAGAGACAGCATCGCCTGACCCGTTTGATACAGCCCGACGCCAATCGCGCCTGCTGCGTTATCTCCACCGCCAGCAATGACGGGGACGGGGTCCATACCCCAGCGGCTGGCGATGTCAGGTCGCAGATAACTGGTAATTTGACTGCCTTCATACAGCGTGGGCATGTGCTTGCGGCTCAGCGCACAGGCTTCCAGCAAAGTGTCGCTCCAGTCTCGTTTGGCGACGTCCAGCCAAAGCGTTCCCGCCGCATCGGACATATCGCTGGCAAATTCTCCCGTCAGACGCCAGCGGAGATAGTCTTTCGGCAACAGGACCTTGTCGATTTGGCGGAAGATATCGCTTTCGTTTTCCTGCACCCATTTCAGCTTGGGCGCGGTAAAGCCCGGCATCATCAGGTTGCCGGTAATCTGACGCGATGTAGGCACCTGTTGCTCCAGCATTCGGCATTGAGCCGCGCTGCGTCCGTCATTCCAGAGAATCGCGGGTCGCAGCACGTTCTGGCGAGCATCCAGCAACGTGGCGCCGTGCATTTGCCCGGTCAGCCCCAGTGCTTTCACTGCGCGAAGATTGTGCGTGGCTGCCAACGCCTGTAGCGCCTTCTCGGTTGCCTGCCACCAGTCTTCAGGCGCCTGTTCCGACCAGAGCGGGTGCGGACGAGAAATGCTCAGCGCAGCGCTATGGCTGGCAACCACCTCGCCAGCTTCATCCAGCAGGATGGCTTTAACACCCGAAGTACCCAGATCAATACCGATATACATAGTGGCTCCTGATAAGCCTCTGCGACAGGGTTTAGTCTATCGCAGTAGGTGTGACGTAGTGAGCGTATCGTTTTAGCCAAATAGGTGGCGGTTAACCAGATTTTCCAGCAATTCCTGCTGGCCACTCTGGTGCTGTGGTGCCAGTTGATGGCTTTCCGCATAGCGGGCAAGCGATTCCAGCGAGGCGTTACCTTGCAGGATTTGCTGACCCAGTTCTCCGTTCCAGCCCGCATAGCGTTTAGCGACTAGCTGATTGAGCTTATCATCTTCAATCATTCTGGCGGCGGCCTTGAGCGCCAGTGCCATCGTATCCATCGCGCCGATATGCGCATGGAAAAGGTCATAGCGATCGGTGCTCTGGCGGCGGACTTTGGCATCAAAGTTCAGGCCGCCCGTTGTGAAGCCGCCCGCTTTGAGAATTTCGTACATGATCAACGCGTTCTCTTCCACGCTGTTAGGGAACTGATCGGTGTCCCAGCCGAGCTGCGGATCGCCGCGGTTTGCATCGACAGATCCGAAAATGCCCAGCGCGACAGCGGTGGCGATTTCATGATGGAAGGAATGGCCTGCCAGCGTAGCGTGATTGGCTTCCACGTTGACTTTAATCTCTTTTTCCAGCCCAAACTGTTTCAGGAAGCCATAAACGGTGGCGACATCATAATCGTATTGATGTTTGGTCGGTTCCTGCGGCTTCGGTTCAATGAGCAGCGTGCCCTGAAAACCGATTTTGTGTTTATGCTCGACAACCATCTGCATGAAGCGGCCGATTTGTTCACGCTCCTGACGCAGGTCGGTATTGAGCAGGGTTTCATATCCCTCACGCCCGCCCCACAGCACATAGTTTTCGCCACCCAGTTTTTGGGTCGCGTTCATGGCCGTGAACACCTGCGTGGCTGCCCAGGCAAAGACGTCTGGGTCAGGACTGGTGGCCGCGCCTGCGCCATAACGGGGATGGGTAAAGCAGTTCGCGGTGCCCCACAGTAGCTGCACGCCGCTATCCTGCTGCTTTTCCGCCAGCACATCGGTAATGACCGCAAAGTTATGCAGATACTCTTTCAGTGAATTCCCTTCTGGCGCGACATCGACATCATGAAAGCAGTAGTAAGGCACGCTGAGCTTTTGAAAGAATTCGAATGCAATATCCGCTTTGCGCTTTGCCAACTCCAGTGCATCGCCTGACTGCTGCCACGGGCGGGCAAAGGAGCCGACGCCAAACATATCCGCGCCGTTCCAGCAGAACGTGTGCCAATACGCGACGGCAAAACGCAAATGGTCCGCCATACGTTTACCGAGTATTTCCTGATCGGGATTGTAGTGACGAAAGGCAAAGGGGTTGTTGCTTTGGCTACCTTCATAACGGACTTTTTCGATCTGTTCAAAATAGGCTTGCATCGTTAACTCCTTAGAAACCACCCAGACGGAAGAGACGGGAATGTGATTAATTTTCGGAGTGGATGAGTGTTTCCTCAATTACGTTATTTCACACTGAAATTCAGAGAATTATTAAATGTGCGCTGTGTCGCAAAAATAACGGCGTTTTACTCTGAATACGCTTCGCAATAGGTAACAAAATGAAAATGTGACTCGACAATAAAATATGACCCGTATCAAAAAATGGAAATTAAACCAAAAAACATAATTGGAGGATAAAAATCTGTAATTGATGGGGGGATGTTTAGCGACAATACTCATCTGGCTATTGGAGTCTTACCCGTCATACTTCAAGTTACATGTGCGTTGGCAGCGTTCAGTCACCCGAATCACTTACTTGTGTAAGCTCATCGGGATTCCCTCTCTTGCCGCCTTCCTGTAACTCGAATTATTTAGGGTATCGCCCTGCATCTTAAATAAAAAAGGTACGCTATGATGAAAGTTAACCATTTTTTACTCTCAGCTTGTGCCGTATTCACTTTAGCTTGTCAGCCCGGATTCGCGAAGGACGTTAAAATAGGCATGGCGATTGATGACTTGCGTCTTGAACGCTGGCAGAAAGATCGCGATCTTTTTGTTGAGCAAGCCAAAAAGCAGGGTGCTGATGTTTTTGTTCAATCAGCAAACGGCAATGAAGCGACGCAAATTTCTCAAATAGAAAACATGATCAATCGCGGTGTCGATGTATTAGTGATTATTCCTTATAACGGTCAGGTACTTGGTAATGTTATTGCGGAAGCAAAACGTGAGGGAATAAAAGTGCTTGCTTACGATCGCATGATTAATAATGCGGACGTGGATTTTTATATTTCATTTGATAATGAAAAGGTTGGAGAACTACAGGCGAAATATCTCGTCGATAAGGTGCCTGGCGGGAATTATTTCTTAATGGGTGGCTCACCGGTCGATAATAATGCGAAGCTGTTTCGTCAGGGGCAAATGAAAGTGCTCACGCCGTTGATCGAGAGTGGGAAAATAAAAGTGGTCGGCGATCAGTGGGTTGATGCCTGGCTACCAGAGAACGCGCTGAAAATTATGGAAAATGCGCTAACGGCAAACAGTAATAAGATCGATGCTGTTGTGGCGTCGAACGATGCCACGGCGGGCGGGGCGATTCAGGCGCTGGCCGCACAGGGATTAGCAGGGAAAGTCGCGATTTCCGGTCAGGATGCCGATCTGGCGGCTATCAAACGGATTGTAGCAGGCACGCAAACGATGACCGTCTACAAACCGATCAGCAAGCTGGCGAAAGATGCCGCAGATATCGCCGTGGCGCTCGGCTCTGATAAAGCTCCGGAATCTAACGCTAAATTAAACAATGGCTTGAAAGATATACCTTCCTTCTTACTGACTCCGATTCCCGTCGATAAATCCAATATCGATTCCACCGTCATTGCCGATGGCTTCCACAAAAAAGCGGATGTGTATTAACGCACGTCGCAGCCAATAGATTTCAGGATGTAGGAAATTTACCGAGCCACGATATGCCGTTGTGGCTCGCCACTGTCGCTGACGAGGTCTGAGACACCTGAATCACGGGGGCCACGATGCCGCATCTGTTGGAAATGAAAAACATCACCAAGGCGTTTGGCACGGTGAAAGCCGTAGATAACGTTAGCCTGATGCTGGAGGCAGGTCAGGTCTTGTCGCTGTGTGGCGAGAATGGCTCTGGCAAATCCACCTTAATGAAGGTGCTGTGTGGCATTTACCCTCATGGCAGCTATGACGGACAGATCGTGTTCTCGGGTGACGAGTTACGCGCCAACCATATTCGCGATACGGAGCAAAAAGGCATCGCGATCATTCATCAGGAACTGGCGCTGGTGAAAGAGATGACGGTGCTGGAGAACCTCTTTTTGGGCAACGAGTGGACGCGTTTTGGTGTGATGGATTACGACAATATGTATCTACGCTGCCAGCGCATGCTGGAGCAGGTCAAGCTGGCCGTCGACCCGAATACCAAAGTGGGGGAACTTGGATTAGGTCAGCAGCAACTGGTGGAAATCGCCAAAGCGCTGAACAAGCAGGTGCGTCTGCTGGTGCTGGATGAGCCAACGGCCTCACTGACCGAGCGGGAAACCGCTATCCTGCTTGAGATCATTCAGGATCTGCGCGATCACGGTATCGCCTGCATCTATATCTCGCACAAGCTCAACGAAGTTAAAGCCATTTCCGATGTGATTTGCGTGATTCGCGACGGGAAGCCGATTGGCACGCGTCCGGCGGCCGAGCTGAGCGAGGACCAGATCATTGCCATGATGGTGGGGCGAGAGCTGACGGAGCTTTATCCCAATGAACCGCATGTCATTGGTGAAGAAGTGTTACGCGTAGAACACCTGACCGCCTGGCATCCCGTCAATCGCCATATTCGCAGGGTGGATGATGTCTCGTTTGCTCTACACCGAGGCGAAATTCTCGGCATTGCCGGGCTGGTTGGGTCGGGGCGTACGGAGACGGTGCAGTGCCTGTTTGGTTCCTATCACGGCCATTGGCAGGGCGACATCTTTATTGATGGTAAGCCAGTGACCATCAGCAATTGCCAACAGGCTATGGCACAGGGCATTGCGATGGTGCCGGAGGATCGTAAGAAGGACGGCATCGTCCCGGTGATGAGCGTGGCGCAGAACATGACGCTGGCGGCACTCGACCAATTCTCGGGGGCGTTTTCCATGCTGGATGATGCCCGTGAGCAGGACATCATCCGGCAGTCGCTGGCGAACCTGAAGGTGAAAACGTCCAGCCCAGAACTGGCGATTGCCCGGTTAAGCGGCGGTAACCAGCAAAAAGCGGTGCTGGCGAAATGCCTGCTGTTGAATCCCCGCATTCTGATTCTCGATGAACCCACGCGCGGCATCGATATCGGTGCCAAATACGAAATCTATAAGCTGATTAATGCGCTGGTAAAGCAGCACATTGCCGTCATTGTCATTTCTTCTGAATTGCCCGAAGTGCTGGGGTTGAGCGATCGGGTATTGGTGATGCATCAGGGGCAGATCAAAGCGGATTTGATCAATCGTGATTTAACCCAGGAACAGGTTATGGAAGCTGCATTGAGGAGTGAACATCGTGCTGAAAACATCGCAGTCTGAACAACAACATGTCGCGGGCTCTGCCTCGATGCTGCAACGGTTGAAAGGCATCAATCTTCAGGTCTACGTGATGATTGCCGCCATCATCGCCATCATGCTTTTTTTCACCTACATGACCGACGGGGCGTATCTCAGCGCGCGTAATCTTTCTAACCTGCTGAGGCAAACGGCGATCACTGGCATTCTGGCGGTCGGCATGGTGTTTGTCATTATCTCCGCTGAGATCGATCTGTCGGTCGGGTCGATGATGGGGTTATTGGGCGGTGCGGCGGCTATTTTTGATGTCTGGTTTGGCTGGCCCCTGCCGTTGACCATCGTTGTGACGCTCGCGCTGGGATTATTGCTGGGCGCGTGGAATGGCTGGTGGGTCGCCTACCGGAAAGTCCCTTCGTTTATCGTGACGCTGGCGGGGATGCTGGCTTTTCGCGGCATTCTGATCGGCATCACTAACGGGACCACGGTTTCCCCGACCAGCGAGGCGATGTCGCAGATTGGGCAAAGCTATCTGCCTTCCGGTATGGGTTTTATGTTCGGTGCCATCGGACTAATGGTGTTTATTGCCTGGCAGTGGCGTCGGCGCAGCAGTCGCGCCCGATTAGGGTTACCGGTAAACCCACCCGCAGGTGATATTGGCCGTCAGACCGTGACGGCACTGGTGGTGCTGGGTGCGATTTATCTGCTGAATGACTATCGCGGTGTGCCAACGCCAGTGCTGGTGCTGACGCTGTTGATGCTGGGCGGTATTTTTCTGGCGACGCGAACCGCATTTGGCCGCCGCATCTATGCCGTGGGGGGGAATATCGATGCCGCTCGCCTATCGGGCGTGAATGTCGAGCGCACCAAAATGGCGGTATTCGCGATTAACGGCCTGATGGTCGCGGTCGCCGGGCTGATTCTCAGTTCACGCTTGGGGGCAGGCTCGCCATCCGCCGGGAATATTGCCGAGCTGGATGCGATTGCCGCCTGCGTGATTGGTGGCACCAGTCTGGCTGGCGGGATTGGCAGCGTAGCGGGTGCGGTGATGGGGGCATTTATCATGGCGTCGCTGGATAACGGGATGAGCATGCTCGATGTGCCGACGTTCTGGCAATACGTCGTAAAAGGCGGAATCCTGCTATTGGCGGTGTGGATGGATACCGCAACAAAGCGGCGTGTATGACGTGATGCAGGGTCTGCGGAGGAAATACGCGGCGGCTCGCAATAATCAGCAAATTATTGTGGCCTCTGGGGGCGCTGTGCTATTCAAGGAAGAAGACTTTATTCAAGGAACTTGCGATTAATGAGCGCCAACTGCCATGTTTGAAAAACGTTATCGCATCACGCTGCTGTTCAACGCCAACAAAGTGTATGACCGTCAGGTGGTTGAAGGGGTTGGCGAATATTTACAGGCTTCCCAGTGCGACTGGGACATCTTCATTGAAGAGGATTTCCGTTGCCGCATTGATAACATCAAAGAATGGCTTGGCGACGGCGTGATTGCCGATTTTGACGATGGTGAGATTAAACGGCTACTCCAGGATGTGAATGTTCCGCTGGTGGGGGTGGGCGGTTCTTACCATCAGCCCGAGGATTATCCGCCCGTGCATTATATCGCGACAGATAATTATGCACTGGTGGAAAGCGCGTTTATGCACCTCAAAGAGAAAGGGCTGAACCGCTTTGCTTTCTATGGTTTGCCCGCATCAGGCGGGAAAGGGTGGGCGCAGGAACGGGAGCACGCTTTCCGACAGCTGGTTGCGGCAGAAAAATATCAGGGCGTGGTGTATCAGGGAATGGAAACGTCGCCAGATAACTGGCAATACGCGCAAAATCGGCTGGCTGACTGGGTGCAGGGATTACCGCCTCAGACGGGGATTATCGCGGTGACAGATTCCCGCGCACGCCATCTGTTGCAGGTCTGCGAACACCTGAATATTGCCGTACCGGAAAAGCTGTGCGTCATCGGGATCGATAACGAAGATCTGATTCGCTACCTTTCACGCGTCGCGCTCTCGTCGGTGGCGCAGGGTACGCGCCAAATGGGATATCGTGCAGCGAAACTGCTGCACCAGCTGCTGTTGAATCAGGTTAATGTACCGCTGCAACGTATTTTGGTGCCGCCGGTTCGGGTGGTTGAACGTCGCTCAACGGATTATCGCTCCGTGCACGATCCTGCTGTGATTCAGGCGATGCACTTTATTCGCTATCACGCCTGCAAAGGGATTAAGGTTGAGCAGGTGCTGGATGCGGTAGGGATTTCCCGCTCGAACTTGGAAAAACGCTTCAAAGACGAAGTCGGCCAGACCATTCACGGCATGATTCATGAGGAAAAGCTGGATCGGGCGCGTAACTTGCTGATATCGACCTCGCTCTCGATTAGCGAGATCTCGCTGATGTGCGGCTATCCTTCACTGCCCTATTTTTATGCCGTCTTTAAGAAAGGGTATGACATCACGCCGAAAGAGTACCGCGAGCGTTATGGGGAAGGCTATTAAGGTTATTGATACGGGAAAGGCAGGAAGGCGCGAGGGTGCGCGCCTTATCATTAGGTTGGTGAACGGTTACGCTGGCACGCGCCAGTAATCGTAATCGATGTGCTCAACCTGGAAGTTGGCGTTTTCTTTGTCACCGGTCAGGCGGTTGGCGAGGGTAAAGGCAAAATCGAATGTCACGCCCAGACCTTTGCCGCTGATCAGATTGCCGTCTTCCACGACTTTCTCGTCAACATAAATGCCATCGGTCACGTCCTGCCATAAATTCCCGGAGCAAACGTAGCGGCGGCCTTTCAGCAGGTTGTTACCACCCAGCACGCGCGCGGCTGCGGAGCACAGCGGGCAAATCAGTTTTCCCGCGTCATCGTGGCGACGGATAAACTCGACGACCATCGGGTTTGCTGCCAGATTGACCGTCCCCTGTGGGCCGCCGGGAATGACCACGGCATCAAACAGCGTGTCCTGATTTCTTTCCAGCAGAGCATCGGCAAACATGCGAATATTATGATAACTGTGCAGCTCCAGTCTGTCATAGCATGACAGCATGGTGACTTCTATCTTCATACGGTGCAGAACATCAATCACCATAATCGCTTCTGCTTCTTCAAACCCAGGAGCCAGCAGAACGGCGACTTTCTTAGACATAGCATCTCCAGCAATATGCAAGGGAAGGTGTTAACCGCAAGAGGATAGCAAAGAAATATCGACAAAATGAAACGATGTTTTATTAATGTCGAGTGGGTCGCGTAAACGATTTTTGCTGCTTAGCCTGAAGAGAAGATAGCGCTATACTTGCTAACTTGGTCGTGAATTGGCCGCGAATTTTTTTGCATGAAAGTATGACTCTTCTCTTCCTGTCCTGCCAAAAAGATGTTTAAATTATCACTCACTTATTTTGCATAAATATGCATTTGTGAGTGTGTCGATGTTGGTCATCGGCCAGCCCGCTTGATGCAGGATGTGCACAGGGTGCGAACACTCACGAATGTATGGCGTAACATAATGGTGTGGGCGACTGAGCTTATATCCAGAGATCTTTCGAGCAGGGATTACATTTATGACAACGATTCTCAAGCATCTTCCGGTTGGTCAGCGTATTGGTATTGCGTTCTCGGGTGGTCTGGATACCAGCGCTGCGCTGCTTTGGATGCGTCAAAAAGGCGCGGTTCCTTATGCGTATACCGCAAATCTGGGGCAGCCAGACGAGGATGACTACGAGGAAATCCCACGTCGGGCGATGGAATACGGCGCCGAAAATGCGCGCCTTATCGATTGCCGTAAGCAATTAGTCGCTGAAGGTATCGCTGCGATTCAATGTGGCGCATTCCACAACACGACAGCGGGCGTAACCTATTTCAATACCACGCCGCTGGGCCGTGCGGTTACCGGTACGATGCTGGTTGCCGCAATGAAAGAAGACGGCGTAAACATCTGGGGCGACGGCAGCACCTATAAAGGCAACGATATTGAGCGCTTCTATCGTTACGGCCTGCTGACCAATGCTGAACTGAAGATTTACAAGCCGTGGCTGGATACCGATTTCATTGACGAGCTGGGCGGCCGTCAGGAGATGTCCGAGTTTATGTCACAGGCAGGGTTCGGCTATAAAATGTCGGCCGAGAAAGCCTATTCCACCGATTCCAATATTCTGGGTGCGACGCATGAAGCGAAGGATCTGGAATTCCTGAATTCCAGCGTCAAAATCGTTAATCCGATTATGGGCGTGAAGTTCTGGGACGAGAACGTCAAAGTGCCAGCAGAAGAAGTGACCATCCGTTTTGAACGCGGTCACCCGGTTGCGCTGAACGGCAAGACCTTTACCGATGACGTTGAACTGATGCTGGAAGCGAATCGCATCGGTGGCCGTCACGGTCTGGGCATGAGCGATCAGATTGAAAACCGTATCATTGAGGCGAAAAGCCGCGGCATTTATGAAGCGCCGGGAATGGCACTGCTGCACATTGCTTATGAGCGTCTGGTTACCGGTATCCACAACGAAGACACTATCGAGCAATACCACGCCAATGGTCGTCAGCTGGGTCGTTTCCTGTATCAGGGACGCTGGTTTGATTCTCAGGCGCTGATGCTGCGTGATTCTTCTCAGCGTTGGATCGCCAGCGCCATCACCGGCGAAGTGACGCTGGAGCTGCGCCGTGGCAATGATTACTCCATCATGAATACCGTGTCTGACAATCTGACCTATAAGCCAGAGCGCTTGACCATGGAGAAAGGCGACTCGGTCTTCTCGCCGGATGACCGTATTGGCCAGCTGACCATGCGCAATCTGGATATCACCGATACGCGTGAAAAACTGTTTAACTATGCTGAAACGGGCTTGCTCTCTTCCTCCGCCAGCACGGGTCTGCCGCAGGTTGGGCAACTGCAGGATAAAACAGAGAAATAACGCACAGATTGAGTAATATAAAAATCCGGAATCGTCTCGCGCTTCCGGATTTTTTTTATCTGTTTATCATATGTTTATATTGGGTTTTCTCGCGTTGTCTTTTTGTGTGTGAACTCTTGCTGACAATGCAGGTTGCATCTGTACAACCGCCGTGGAAAGGGACAGAATATCTATAAATAATCAGCCAAGATAATAATCTGAAGGCGAAGGATCTGTGGGATGGCGTATCGTTTTTTGAGGTTATGTATTAACTTTTCAATGGAGGAAAAATGTTAGAGATATTTGATGTAAATCACACCTTGTTGTCAGAAACGAAATCAGAAGAGCTATTTACCCTCAGAAAAGAGACGTTTAAAGATCGACTGAATTGGGCCGTACAATGTACTGATGGAATGGAATTTGATCAGTATGATAATAATAACACGACTTATCTTTTTGGCATCAAAGATAACACCGTTATCTGTAGTTTGAGATTTATTGAAACAAAATACCCTAACATGATTACCGGGACGTTTTTTCCTTACTTCAAGGAGATAAATATTCCTGAAGGTAATTATCTGGAATCGAGTCGGTTCTTTGTTGATAAATCACGAGCGAAAGATATTCTCGGCAATGAATACCCAATTAGTTCGATGTTGTTTCTTTCGATGATTAATTATTCAAGGGACAAAGGCTATGATGGAATATATACGATAGTGAGTCACCCTATGCTGACGATATTAAAACGCTCTGGCTGGGGAATTCGCGTGGTCGAACAAGGTTTGTCAGAAAAGGAAGAAAGAGTCTATTTGGTTTTTCTTCCCGTTGATGATGAGAATCAGGAAGCGTTGGCTCGTCGTATTAACCGTAGCGGGACATTTATGAGCAATGAATTGAAGCAGTGGCCTCTACGGGTACCTGCCGCTATTGCACAGGCTTGATGAGCTGTAACTCGACGCCGAGCCTGATGGCATGCTTGGCATTCAGGACGCCAAGTTTTTTCACAACGTTGCCGATATGAAATTTTACCGTGCTGGTTTTGATACCGAGAATAATCGCAACTTCCAGATAGGTTTTACCCATACTGGCCCAGTAAAGGATTTCATTTTCTCGCTGAGAGAATATTTCTTTATTACTTAATTGTTTTTTACTTTCAATCATCTCTCTGCAAAGGGAGATGATTTTTTCATATGCATCAATTAATAGCATCTGAAAGGTGTCTTTTTTCTCTTCAATGAATGTATCAACATCATCTGGATATGAGCTGTCCACGATAATCGATAGCATAGCCAGATTGTCGCCATGATCGTGAAGTACAAAAGTATATCCGTTGATAATATTATATTTTTTAGAGAGATCGAATATCTTGGCAAGCTGTAGTCGCGTGTTAATAACCAGACTTTTCTCCCAAGAGAAAGGCGATATTTTATTAAATGAGGCAAGAACAACAGGATCAATATGCTGGTATTTGTTTTCTTTGTAGAGGTTAACCCATTCATCGGGATAACTGGAAATAATGATCATTTCAGAGGGATTTTTCTTATTCAAAACCATAAATGAGAATTTGATGCCATCGTAGTGATCCAGGTTTTCATTAAAATGGCCTTTGATTACCCTGCTTATTATTTCGCTACTGGAGAATAATGGCGACATCTCATGACCTCAGTCTGAAGAATCAACATCCTTGTAACGGAAAAGTATATACCTACACCTGTACCTAAGTCTAATTGTTATGGGGGAGTGAAAAAACATACAATCGAACGACAATGCTAAGGGCGTAAAGTAAAAGAAATAAATAACGCTCTGGATAAGCGTGATGACTGGCTAACATCAGGGAATGCTAATTAAGCGAGATTTATCAGTAATATAATAAAACTCTTCTTACTTTTCTATGGCCTGTATTGCTTACAGGCCGCCAGATGCTCAGGTGAATTAATTCCATCAGTGCGACTCTTTCTCGAATAACCCTCGCCTTTCATATTGTTATCCCTTTCGTTGTACCTCACGCCTCGTCGATATTGTGGTATTCCCACAGCCGATTGAAATGCACATCGTCGAGATTGCGGGCTGAATCCGCGTTACCTGCAAAGGGCCGTGCGGTCGTTGCCGCAGCTCCCCAGGGCTGTTCTCTGTCATAGCTGGCGTCAATCGTGCTGTCGCGAATCACTAACTGGCCGTTTGCCGTCTTGCCCGGCTGATATCCCGTCTGCCTTGCCCCCTGATCCCAGGCGCGCCCCAGTTTGGCCCTTCTTTCTCCTCTGAAGCCTTCGTCTCCCGTAAAACGACACGCCACTGCCAGAAAGCCGTACTGCACCCACGGCATGCTATCAGGAGCGAAGACGTGAATATCTTTCGCCCCACGGCTGGAAACGGTATGAAAGTGGACACGCTCGAATACCGCGGTTGCGCGTCCAAAAACGTAATCGACATCGCCCTCAATGTAGCTGTCTTTAATGTAGACCCGGCTATAGCGGTCCGTGACGTACTCATTCTGGAGGTTGCTGGTATTGACGAAAAACGTATCCTGACGACCGATGAGGCGAACCTGTTCAAGCTGTATCTTGTCGCCGTCGGTGCGCAGCGCGACGGCCTGATGCGCGCGACCATCCACTGAATCCAGCAAGGTATTCACTACCGTCAGATTCTTCATCTGGAAATTGTCGCTTTGCGACCAGACCACGGCGGCACAAATGGTATCAATCGTCGCGTTCTGCTTTGACGCACAGAGATCGTACAGGTACCAGGCAGGGTCACCGGGCTGGTATTCGCCGTGTGAGTTCACGGTTTCCCGGTAGGTTGCCGGTGAAAACATCGAATCAAGCGCGAGTTGGATCACTACGTCATCCGGTTGTTCTCCCACCCCACATAGCGTGAGCGGTGGCGCATCGGCAGGGATGTAGACCGTGCCGGTATAGGTGCCCGGCAGCAATGTAATCTCAATGCGCCCCCGATCCTGCTGCGCCCGCAGCGCGGCGTTCACCGCCTGTTGAATATGGGTATGTGTTGCACCATCCACCCCTACCTGCGGTCCGACAACCCACGGCGTTGCCGGATCGACCTCAATCGGTGCGGGTAGCCAGACATCAGCCTCCGTCCGGCCATCGTTCCCACGCAGCGTGAAATAGTGCGGGAGCGTGAAGCGTTCTGCTTCCTGTGCGGAGAGAATGGGGCGATAAACGGTGCCGGGGTATGTCGTTTTTTTCATGATCTCATCCTCTCTTCGCTGCCAGATTCTCGGCGGTTTCAAAGGTTCTCTGCCCGAAGCGCAACCGATAGGTTGAGGGCGTGAGATGTAGCTGCTGGCGAAAATGGTGGCGTAACGAGGCTGCGGTACCGAACCCCACCGTTTCGGCGATTTTCTCGATCGATAAGCGCGTGTTTTCCAGTAAATCGCGTGCGGTATTCAGCCGTTCGGCCAGTAACCAGCGTGCTGGCGTCGTACCCGTAGCGGCAGAGAAACGGCGAAGGAACGTGCGTGGACTCATACAAGAAATTGCTGCCAGTTTCGTAACGGAATACTCTTCCGCGAGGTTGGCTCGGACATGATCGATAAGCGGTCCGAGGCGTGAGCGTTCATAGTCTACCGGTACTGCTTTTTCAATATACTGCGCTTGCCCACCATCACGATGCGGTGCGACCACCAATCGGCGAGCCACTTGATTGGCCGCTTTGCTGCCGTAATCCCGACGGATGAGGTGCAGCCCAAGATCGATACCCGCGGCACTCCCGGCTGACGTAAGAATCGTTCCTTCATCAATATAAAGAACGTCTGGCTCGATGTTGATATCAGGATATTGCATTTTCAACGTGTCGCTGTAGCGCCAATGTGTCGTGGCACGTCGCCCGGAAAGCAGGCCAGTTGCCGCGAGGACAAAAACGCCAGAACAGATAGAGAGCAGCCTGGTACCTTGCTGATGTGCCTGACGTAATGCATCGATCAGATGTGTGGGGACGGGCACATCGCTGCCTTTCCAGCCGGGAATGATAATCGTCCCCGCCTGTGTTAACAGTTCAAGGCCACCATCGGCAACAACATGGATGCCACCGGTTGCCCGCATCGCGCCACTGTCTAAACCCGCAACGGCAAACTGATACCAGTCTTCTCCCATTTCGGGGCGAGGAAGGCCGAAGACTTCAACTGCGATACCAAATTCGAATGTACACAAGCCATCATAAGCAAGTACGACAACAAGCGGGTTGAACATCGATTTCCTCACTTCAATAACTTGTCATGATATTGACGATATATGGCAATAATGCCATCTGCCAGCCTTTGTGTATCCGTTTTATAGTCGAGCCTCATTCCAATCAGTGAGAAAAATCGATGAGTTACGTGACTGACTATCCCTTTGCTGCTTCTGATATCGCGCTATCCCATTTTTCACGTCGTCTGTCTGTTGAAACAGACTGCGCGGATGTGGCGGGATCGCTCTCTGAGACTCAGCAGGACTTTGTGTTATTGCATGTGGTGGGATCGACGAATCACTTTACCGCGCGTCATATACCGGGGGCGATTCACCTTCCACACCGTGAAATTACACCTGAGCGTATGGCCGAGTGGCCTGATGACACGCGGTTTGTTGTCTATTGCGCGGGACCACACTGTAATGGCGCAGATCAGGCGGCATTAAAGCTGGCACAACTCGGTCGCCCGGTAAAAATTATGATCGGGGGAATCACGGGATGGGAAGATGAAGGTTTTGCCTTCGCCTAATCTCACTTGCCTATGGCAGAGGGAGCCGTCCCTTCTGCCAACACCTAATTCCCCTGATACCACGTCCAGATTTTGACCAACAATGCCGCTGAGACACTCCAACACACGACCGCTGCGAGCAGTGCCTGTGGCAATTTCATCCATGCGGTAAAGTAATAAAGTGAAATGAGATAAACCAGATAAGGAATAACGGACCAGATGCCAAACAGGATGGTGACGCGCAGCGCTTCTAGTCCGCGTTCGGTGCCAACGATGTAATGTGCGATCAGCGCGAACGTGGGAAATAACGGCACCAGCCCGGCAATATAATAGTTTCGGCTTTTCGCCAGTACGCTGATGAGCAATACGATCAACGCGCCAATAACCGACTTTATAAACAATGACATAAGTATAACTTCTGGCTTAATTCAGCATCGCGAATGAACAGAGAATAGCGAAAAAATGTCGGGATAGAATAGTGCGATCGCACAGCTTAAGATTTCAATTCGTGGTGATTTCGTTATTCTTAGCAGCAGAATGAATAAATACCGTACGTGATACCCGTCATACTTCGAGCTGCTTGTGCGTTGGCCGCCCTTACTCACCCCAGTCACTTACTTGTGTAAGCTCCTGGGGATGACATGAGAGACATCCTGTCTCTCACCGGAGGCCAGCCTTTGGCTGGTCAAATTCGTTCCCGACGAATTTGTCGCGCGGTTGCCGCGTTACAAGGCCATAAATGGGCCTCGCCCTAGCGGGCCAACGCTTTGCGTTGTTCAAAACGATAACGTTTTGTCACGCAACTCGAATTATTTAGGGTATATGGCACCGTAGGTGCAGCTAAAACGATAATGAATCTGAAAAGGATTGATGTTGAAGACGCAAAGTCATGCATTTACTCAGGGATTGGTTCCACTCAAGATTATTTCTACCGGCAGCGCGCTTCCTGCGCAGCGGGTGACGTCGGCTGAATTAGATGTGCGGCTCAATAAGCCCGCCGGTTATGTCGAAAGCCGTTCAGGCATTATCTATCGTCACCATGCCGATAATCATGCCAGCCAGGCCGAGCTCGGTGTGGCGGCGTTAAATGACGCGCTGGCGCGGGGAATTATTCCGCCCGCGTCAATCGATCTGCTGCTGTTTGCTTCTGCCATTCCGATTCAGGCACTGCCTTATAGCGCCAGCCATTTATTAAAAGCGTCGTCTCTACCAAAAGGGACGGCCTGTTTTGATATTAACAGCAGCTGCGTCAGCTTTATTTCCGCGCTTCAGGTGGCAGCTGGTTTGCTGAATACCGGCGCTTATCGGCGCATTGCCATTGTCTCTACCGAACTGGCCTCACGCGGCATTGACTGGGATGACGAAGAGTCGTCGCTGATTTTTGGCGATGGTGCCGCGTGCGCCATTGTTGAACGCGGCGATGGGCGCAGCGGTATTGCGGCGTGTTTGCTGGAAACTTATCCGAAGGGCAGCGAACTGTGTCAAATCCGCGCAGGCGGCACCTTGCGCAACCCGCGTGCGGGGATGGAGCTACATGATTTTCTGTTCCACATGCAGGGAAAACGGCTGTTCAGGCAGGCTTCTGCCTTGATTGAAGGCTATCTGCAACGTCTGCTGGATGCCAGCGGCTATTCGCTGGATCAGATGGCGGCGGTGGTTCCGCATCAGGCCAGCCACCTGTCGCTGGAACATATGCGCAAGCGGCTGGCGATTCCGACGGAAAGGCTGATTGATATTTATCGCTATCACGGTAATCAGGTGGCGGCCTCGATTCCGACGGCGCTGCATCATGCCATCGTGACGCAGCGTCTGCCTGAGGGTGAACCCGCGATGCTGGTCGGTACGGCCGCCGGGTTGACGCTGGGCGGGATGGTACTGATCCCATGAGAGTCTTCGTCACGGGCGCAACCAGCGGGCTGGGGCGTAACGCGGTGGAATGGCTGCTCCAGGCCGGGCATCAGGTGTTGGCCTGCGGGCGCGATCGCATGGTGGGGCAACAGCTTGAAGTGCAGGGTGCGCAGTTCGCCCGCATTGATTTGGTGGAAACGTCGGTAGAGCAGTTTCGAACGCTGATGGCGGGCTGTGACGTGGTCTGGCACTGTGCCGCAAAATCCTCACCGTGGGGTCAATATGATGATTTTCACCAGAATAATACCGAGGTAACGGCGCGACTGGCTGAGGCCGCGGGTCAGTTGGGGATCCCGCGTTTTGTGCACATCTCCACGCCCGCGATTTACTTTGATTATCAGCACCACCTGAATATTGATGAAAGCTACCGTGCGGTGCGTTTTGCCAATCACTATGCACAGACCAAATTTCTGGCGGAAGAACGGCTTCAGGCACTGACGTCACGCTACCCGCAAACCACCTATGTCATCCTGCGCCCGCGTGGCCTGTTTGGCCCGCATGACCGTGTGATTCTGCCGCGTGTTCTGGAGCAGATCGCGGTGGGTGGCGGCGTGCTGCGTCTCCCGCGCGGTGGCGAAGCGCTGCTGGATCTGACGTTTGTCGGCAACGTGGTAGAGGCGATGGCGCTTGCCAGCCAGCGCACGGGGTTAGTTTCAGGTTCGGCGTACAACATTACCAATCATGAGCCCGCACGCCTTGCAGACATGCTCCAGCAACTGCTGGTCGGTCAGTTGGGCATGAGTTATCGCGTTAAGGCCGTGCCGTATCCGTTACTGCACGCGGTGGCCGGTGGTATGGAACTGTTCTCGTGGTTTAGCCGAAAAGAGCCGCTGCTGACGCGCTATAGCGCGGGGGCGGTGAATTTTGATATGACGCTCAGCGCGGAGAAAGCGCAGCAAGAGCTGGGCTATCAGCCGCGTTTTTCCCTCCAGCAGGGTATCGAGTTAACCGGTAGCTGGTTCAAAACACACCTTGCGCAGCGGAGCACTGACGGACATGACTAATATTTCGACGTTTGAAGTAGGGTACTGCCTGCATCCGGGTTGTATGGCGCTGCGTGGTGCGGGATGGAAAGTGTGCCGTTTTCCGGCGCGGGTCTGGATGCTGGAAAGTCAGGGTAAGCGCTGGCTGTGGGATACCGGCTATGCTCAGCATTTTACCGATGCCACGCGTTCCGGCCTGTTTCAACTGTACCGCAGAATGACGCCGGTGCATTTTGAAACGAAAGACGCGCTGATTCACCAACTACACGCGCAGGGCATTCAGCCTGCCGATATCGACGGCCTGATCATCTCCCATTTCCACGGCGATCATATCGCGGGGCTGCGGGACTTCCCCTCCGTGCCGTTTATCTGTTCGGCGCTGGGCTGGCAGCAGACGCGGAACCTGCGCGGTTTCGCCGCGTTGAAACGGGCATTTGTCCCCGCGCTGATTCCTGAACATTTCGAGCAAGCGCTCCAGTTTGTTGAGAGCTTCCCGCTCACCGATCTGCCAGCCGAGCTGGCACCGTTTACGCAAGGCTATGCGTTGCCCGGTAGCGACAAAGAGATCGTGCTGGTGCCGTTGCCCGGCCATGCCGCCGGACACCTTGGCGTGTTTGTGCTGACCGAAAACGGCTGGGTGCTGCTGGCAAGTGATGCCGCCTGGTCGCCGCACAGCTATCGTGAAGGTCGCGGGCCGTCGCGGTTGGCGAATCTGGTGATGGACGATCCAAAAGCCTATTACCACACGCTGGACCAACTGCATCAGCTGCACCTGAACGGACAGGTCGAGATTCGTCTGTGCCACGAGGGTGACCTATGATTCCGCTGATGACGATCTGGCACTATTTCCGCGCCAGACGCCTGAGTTTTACTACCCGTCAGGCGCTTGAACGCCATCAGCAGAATCAGCTCGCCCGCTTCGCGCGACGGGTGCTGGCGCGTAGTCCCTATTTTCGTCCTTACTGCCAGCTTCCTATTACGTCGTGGCCGACGATGGATAAAGCCGTAATGATGGCCGAATTCGATCGCATGAACACCGCCGGGCTTAAGAAAGATGACCTGCTTGCCTGCGCGCGCCGCAGCGAAGCGGATCGCGACTTCACGCCGAATGTGAACGGGTTTAGCGTCGGGCTGTCGTCCGGTACGTCTGGCCAGCGCGGTCTGTTTGTTGTCAGCCCGCGCGAACAGCAGATTTGGGCTGGAGGCATGCTGGCGAAAATGCTGCCGGACGGTTTACGCGCCGGTGAACGGGTGGCGCTGTTTCTGCGGGCGGATAACAACCTGTATCACAGCGTCGATAACCGCTGGCTCAGCCTGTCGTTTTACGATCTCTTTGCGCCATTTCCCGGCCATTTTGCGCGGCTGGAAGCGTGGTCACCGTCGATTATCGTTGCCCCCACACAGGTGCTGCGCGAGCTGGCGCTGGCGGTACAGCGCGGCGAACTGCGGCTAGCGGTCAAAAAGGTGATTTCCGTGGCCGAGGTACTGGAGCCGCAGGATAAGCAACTGTTGCAGCAGGTCTTCGGGCAAGTAGGGGAAGTGTATCAGGCAACGGAAGGCTTTCTGGCATCGACCTGTGAACATGGCACGCTGCATCTTAACGAAGAATTTATTCACATTGAGCCGCAGTGGCTGGATGACGAACGCTTTACGCCCATCATTACCGATTTCACCCGCAGCACGCAGCCGATTGTGCGCTATCGGCTGGATGATGTGCTGGTCAAACAGCGGGAACCCTGTGCGTGTGGCCGCGTGACGATGGCGATTGCCCGTATTGAAGGGCGCAGTGATGACAGCCTGAGATTGCCGAACCACAGCGGTGAGCCTCAGACCGTGTTTGCGGATCTCTGTAGCCGGATTATCGCTAACGCGCTGCCGCTGCATGCCGACTATCGGCTGGTGCAGCAGGGCGACGCGACGCTGCATTTATCCGCCGCGTGTAGCCTGCCGGAGCTGGAAGCCTGTCAGGACAGTCTGGTGCAGCAGTTTGCGTTGCAGGGCATTGATGCATCGCGGCTGCTGTGGCATCTCACCGCCGGGGAGATCGCGCCGGAATTTACGCAAAAGCGCAGACGGATTACCCGTTTGAAGGGGGAAGCATGATGCGATTTCCTCAACACACGCTGCTATTACGGCTGAAAGCGCTGCTCTTCGGCTGGGGAACGGTCGGCGTGGTGTATCAACTGAGCGCGCAGTTTCAGGGGCAGGGAACAGTGCTGCCGACGTCGCTGGTTGATGAGTGGATTCCCTTTAGCGCTTCGGCTATCTGGCTGTATCTCTCCTTTTTCATCATCGTGCCGCTGTCCTATTTATCCTGCCCAATGTCGCGTCTGGCAGGGTTGCGGCGGGCAACGCAGCTCACCGCGTTGATTGCGGGCGCGGTGTACCTGATTTTTCCGACTACGATGGTGTATCCGCAGGTCGTCGGGGACGATTTTTCCACGCGTGTGCTACAGCTTTTGCTGTTTATCGACTCGCCACAGAATTGCCTGCCGTCGCTGCATATTGCGCTAACGGTGCTGGCGGTGTGGGCGATGAGCGATGGCCAGCAGAAGGTGAAAACCGGCTTTTATCTTCTCTGGGGCATCGCGATTGCCTTTTCCATCCTGCAACTGCGCCGCCACCTGTTCATCGATCTGGTGACTGGCGCGATGCTGGCGGGGATCGCGGGATGGGTCTTTCTGCGTAGCCGAGAGGCGGTGAAGGCCATTTCCCCAGCGGCTCCGCTGCCTAACGACAAGCAGCATCAGGAATGACATCATGATCGATTTGGCACTACCCATTGTCTTCATGCTGGTTGTGGTGATTGGCGAAGCGCTGGTTTTACAGTGGATGCAGCGTGAAACGGTGAACTGGCATGACGTGGTTTTCAACCTGAATTCAGGGCATATCATGCTGTGGCTCTTTCGCAGCGTGGAAATTTTTTGCTATGGCTATGTCGCGGCGCATTTCAGTTTTGGCTGGGTGGAAACCTGGCCGCCGGTGCTGATGTGGCTGTTCGCGATACTCGCCTGGGATTTCGGTTTCTATTGGCTACACCGCCTGCACCACACCTTCGGCGTGCTGTGGGCGGTGCATGTGGTTCATCATCAGGGCGAGCATTTCAATCTGTCGCTGGGCGTGCGTAACTCCTGGTATTCCTCGCTGACTTCGATTCCGTTCTTCCTGATTCTGGCGCTGCTCGGCGTTCCGCTATACGTGTTCGTCACCGTTTCCATCCTGCATTACAGCGTTCAACTGTTTAACCATAATGCCATGACGCCCAAACTGGGCTGGCTGGAGAAGGTGCTGGTGACACCGGCACACCATCGCGTACACCACGTGAACGACCGGGCGTACGCCGATAAGAACTTCGGCGGTACCTTTATTTTTTGGGACAAGCTGTTCGGCAGCTTTTGTCCGCAGCTGCCTGACACGCCTTTCCGATACGGCGCGGGTCGGGAAATACCCTCGAAAAACCCGTTTTGGGCCAGTAATCTGCCTTTTCTGTCGTACCTGAAACTGTCGGTGCGCCGTACGCGTCAGGCGACGTTTCACTGTACGCCGATGGCGTTGATTGCTGGTGCAATGCTGCTGTTTGCGCTGGTGGTGGGCTACGTCTACCTGTATGGCTACGGCTATGATTCCGCCGATCTGTCGCAGGCGGCGCTCTTCCTATTGCTGGTGGCGGGGGCGGTTGCGCTGGGCGGCATTTCCGAAGGACGACGCTGGGGTATTTACGTTTGGCTGCTGGTGGGGCTGCTATTCCCTGCCGTGTTTCTTGTCTATCTGGGCTGGGAAGCGCTCTACTGGAAGATGGCGATGCTGATGCTGGCGCTGCACGGGCTGGCGATGGCGGTCGGCTGGGGCCGACGCCCCCTGATTGAGGAGCATGAAAATGTCTAGTGTGCTTCCCGCCAAACTGTATCCTGCGAAGGGCGAACAGGCTTTCCATCGGGCATTGCAGCGGGAAACGTCGGCCTATCTCCGCGCTAATCACGATCATCGCTTTGCCGATAGCGGGCAGTTTATTAAGGCCGGATTACTCTTTTTATGCTGCATCACCTGTTATGCCCTTTGTTTAGTGCAGCAGGCGGCATGGGCGTTCTTCCTGAGCTATTTTTCTTTCATCATGCTGTCGATGTTATTGAATATCATCGTTAATCATGACGCCTCCCATAATACCTTTTTCCGCAGTCCGACACTGAACCGCGTGGTCGGGCGCATCGTCACGTTGCCATTAGGCATCGATCCCGATTACTGGCGTTTGCGTCACGTGGACTTCCACCATCTTTATCCGAATGTGGAACATTACGATCTGGATACGGAAGAGAATGGGGTTTTCCGCCAAACGCCTTTTCAGCGCCACCGTTCCTACATGCGTTATCAGCATCTTTACTGGCCGCTGGTGGCCGCGTTCTCGCTCCCTTATATCGCCTGGATTTTTGATTGGGCCGATCGCTTGGGTAAAACCCCCGTTAATGCTCGTTCAGTACAGTTAGGCTACCGTGGATGGATGATTTTTATCGGCAGTAAAATCGGCCATGTCCTGCTGTTATTGGTTGTTCCCATCATGGTGGGGGCGGCACACGGCATTAGCCCGGGCATCGTGCTGTTAAGCTATTTGCTGGGTCAAATGTTGGCCTCGTTGCTGGTGGTGTTTTTACTGCTGGGTACGCACTGGGCTGAAGCTGAGTTTTATGCCGTTGCCGATACAGAGGCGATGCCTCAAGGCTGGTATCAGCACAACTTTGCGACCGCCTGTGACTGGCAGCCGACGCCGCGCTGGCTTGAGCACTGGACGGGAGGGTTAAACCTGCACCTGACACACCATCTTTTCCCTGGCTGGCATCATCGCCATTACCCCGCGCTAGCTGGTATCTTACGGCGCGTGGCCGCCGAGCATGGCATGAACTATCGCTGCATTACCTATCGTGAGCTACTGGCTAGCCAGCGACGGTTTTTAAAATCGATGGGTGAGGGGAACGATCGGCGTACCGTGCAACATGGCTCAGAGGAAGAATGATGCTCGCACCGCTGAAGCCGCTACGTTATGAACAAGGTCGCGATCTGGCATTGCATCGGGCGCTGATGAAAGCCGCGAATGACTATCTGGCAGCAGCGGGCGACCACCGTTTTGCCAACGCTGGGTTTATCGGCAAGATGCTGTTTCTGGTGGCGCTGTGTCTGACGTTTTATGGTTTCAGCCTCTGGCAGACGACGCTGTGGGGTTTTGCTGGTTGCTACTTTGGTTTTATTTTTACCGCCATGTTTCTGGCGGTGAACGTGGTGCATGACGCCTCGCATAACGTCTTTTTCCGGCGGCCGTGGGCGAATCGTCTGCTCAATATTGTGGTGAGCATTCCGCTCGGCATGGATTCCGACTGCTGGCGAGTGCGGCATGTGATTTTTCATCATGCGCACGTCAACGTACAGCACTACGATCTGGATATCGAAGAGAATGGCGTTTTGCGGCAATCGCCCTATCATCGGTTTCGCTTTTTTATGCGCGCCCAGCGCTACTACTGGCCGATGGTGGCGTCGCTGACATTCCCCTGCATCATCTGGTTTTTTGACTGGCTCGATCGTGCGGGGAAAACGCAGGTGACACGCAATATGACGCTTCAAGGTGGTAAGGGCTGGGGTATTTTCCTGTTATCAAAAGCGCTGCATGCTCTGCTGGCATTGGCGATCCCCTATTGGCTGTTGTCGCCGACACCCGTCAGCGCCGGTGCGCTGTTGCTGGTTTATCTGCTGAGCCAAATGCTGTCATCGCTGATTTTTGTCGTACTGATTCTGGGGTCGCATTGGGCAAAGGGAACGTTCTATCAGGCACCGGAAGATGGCTTATTCAGGCATGGTCGCTATCAGCACGTTTTTTCCACCACGGTGGACTGGACGACTCGGCCCGTCTGGCTTGGCTACTGGCTGGGGCAGCTCAATATGCACCTGACCCACCATATTTTCCCCAACTGGAATCATCGGCATTATCCCGCGCTGTCGAAAATTATTGCGGAGGTTGCTCCGCGTTACGGCATTGATTATCAATGCATTACGTTGAAAGCGATTTTAGTTGAACAACAGCGCTTTCTTAAAAAGATGGGAAATGGCAGCAAGAAATAGCCCGTTATCTATTTTTATTAATAAGTTAGGTTTTCATCTGTATTCAAGGAGCGAGACTTCATGCGTTATTTATCTCTGGCCGTTTCATCCCTGCTGTTTTTCTTCACCTCGTCCGTCTGGGCGATGGATTGCAGCAAGGCCAGTACAGACACCGAAAAAATGATTTGTGCCAGCAGCCGTTTGCAGCAGCTTGATGCGGTATTAAACAAGGCCTATCAGGGTTATGTGAAAAAGGCAGACAAAGCGCAAGCGCGTCAGGAGCAGCGCACGTGGCTGGCCGAGCGTGACCGCTGTAAGGATGACGTTTGTCTGGGGAATGAGATGGTTTCCCGTATTCAGGCGCTTTCCGGCAGTGAAAATATTTCCCTGATTACTCAGGCATCAGGCCAGTGGGACTTCGTTCTCAGCGTGGCGACGTGCAATCTCGACTCTTCTTACTCAACCTGCGAAGGCCCCGGTACGCTGGATATCTTTAAGAAAGGGCGTGGTGACCTGTTCCAGCGTATCAACATGGAAAATATGTTCATCGAGCTGAACAATAAGGGCGAAGTCACCGCGAATCTGGTTGAGGTCTACGGTGAGAACAACAGCGGGCTGGTGATTGATGACGCTAACTTCGATCACCACGCGGATATCATGCTGCGTAATGGTAATAACGGCGCTTACGGCGGGCCGTCTTACGACGTCTACCTGTTTGATGTGGAAAAGCAGCAGTTTACCCAGAATGCGCCGCTGACCGAGTTAGCCAGCTCCAACCTCGGCCTGTTCGAGATTGATGAGAAAAGTAAGACCATCACGACGTTTACCAAAAGCGGCTGCTGCTGGCACCAATGGTCTACCTACCAGATAGCCAATAATAAGCCTGTCCTGATTGTCGAAACCACGGAAGCCTACTCCGAAGAGAAACAGGCGATGGTCGCCACCACCCGCGAGCTGGTGGGCGGCAAGTGGAAGGTGAAGGAAGAGATAGTAAAAGTCGACGAACAGTAATATTTCCCTGCTTCACAGACAGACGCCGTAGTGGAATGCGGCGTCTGTCACCGCCCCGCTCATTCCCACTCTGCCGTTATTCCCCTGCATTCTCCGATACTTTGCAAAAGTGTTACGTCAGACGTTCTCTGTATGACTTTTTTGCCACTTGCCAGATCGAGATGGCAGCCATGAAAAGGTAAATGCAGTGCAGATCGCGCAGCATGGCAAAACTTCACAAAAAAGACGTGTTTTATTAACAACTCGTTTATGCGTTGTATTCTCTAACCCTACTTTGGAGATGCCTGACATGAGCACCACCCAAAAACGTATGTACATCAACGGTGAGTTTGTTGAAAACAGAAGCGGGAAGTGGATTGATGTGGTGAACCCAGCCACAGAGCAGGTTATTTCACAGATCCCGGAAGGCTCCGCTGACGACGCAAAGAGAGCGATAGAGGCGGCAGAAGCTGCGCAGCCGGGCTGGGAAGCGCTGCCTGCGGTTGAGCGAGGCGTCTGGCTGCACAAGATTGCCGATGGTATTCGCGAACGCGAAGCCGAACTGACCGACACTATCATCGCAGAAGGCGGTAAAACGCACGGCCTGGCGCAGACGGAAGTGCTGTTCACCGCTGACTATCTCGACTACATGGCAGAGTGGGCGCGCCGTTATGAAGGCGAAATCATTCAGAGCGACCGCCCGAATGAAAATATCTTCGTCTTCCGCAAAGCGATTGGCGTCACGACCGGCATTCTGCCGTGGAACTTCCCCTTCTTCCTGATCGCGCGTAAAGCGGCTCCGGCGCTGATCACTGGCAATACCATCGTCATCAAACCGAGCGAGATTACACCGAATAATGCGGTGATTTTCGCCGAAATCATTCACAAAATTGGTCTGCCGAAAGGCGTCATCAATTTCGTTACCGGCTATGGCCCAACGGTAGGGCAAGAGCTGGCTGCTAACCCGAAAGTCGGCATGGTCAGCCTGACTGGCAGCGTGGCGGCGGGGATTGCCACCATGACGGCGGCGGCGCAGAACGTCACGAAGGTGTCGCTGGAACTGGGCGGCAAAGCGCCCGCTATCGTGATGGACGATGCCGATCTCGATCTGGCTGTGAAAGCGATTGTCAGCTCTCGCGTGATCAACAGCGGGCAGGTGTGTAACTGCGCCGAGCGCGTTTACGTGCAGAAAGGCATTTACGACGAGTTTATCTCCCGTATTAAAACTGCGATGGAGCAGGTGACCTTCGGCAACACGGCGGAGAAAAAAGCGCTGGATATGGGGCCGTTGATCAGCGCAGCGGCGCGACAGCGTGTAGAAGACAAAGTGGCGAAAGCGGTATCACAGGGCGCGAAAGTGCTGCTCGGCGGCCAGCGCGAAAGTGGTACGGGCTATTTCTACCCGCCAACGCTGCTGGTGGATGTGAAACAAGACATGCCGATCATGCACGAAGAAGTGTTTGGCCCGGTGCTGCCCGTCGCGACTTTCGACACGCTGGAAGAGGCGATTACGATGGCGAACGACAGCGAATATGGCCTGACGTCGTCGATCTATACTCAGAATATCAATACCGCGATGAAGGCGTTGAAAGGGCTGAAATTCGGCGAAACCTACATCAACCGTGAGAACTTCGAGGCGATGCAGGGCTTCCATGCTGGCTGGCGTAAATCCGGTGTGGGTGGAGCGGACGGCAAGCATGGCTTGCAGGAATATCTGCAAACGCATGTCGCGTACCTTCAATTTCACTAAAAGCAATTTCACCAAAGGTAATGATGCTTGCCTAAGTGTGGATTGAGGGGGAAACACGGTGATGAGGTTCCCGCAGGGATACCTCGCACCGTGGTAGCCCCCGGTATCTCGATCTTTAAACGATCGGCATGAGTTTTATCCACGGTCATGCTACTTACCATAACAGTGGCACAAACAAGAAGAAGGATGGGAAAGGACGATGATCATCTCTGCTTCAACGGATTACCGGGCGGCGGCGCAGCGTAAGCTGCCGCCGTTTCTTTTCCACTACGCCGATGGCGGTGCGTATGGTGAGCACACGCTCAGGCGTAATACCGCCGATCTGGCGGATATCGCGCTGCGTCAGCGTATCTTGAAAAATGTCTCCGACCTGAGTCTGGAAACCCAACTGTTCGGCGAAAAACTGGCGATGCCGGTGGTGCTGGCACCCGTTGGCCTGACCGGCATGTACGCCCGACGCGGCGAGGTTCAGGCTGCCCGTGCGGCGGCGCAGAAGGGTATTCCCTTTACGCTGTCTACCGTTTCTGTCTGCCCGATTGAGGAAGTCGCACCCACTATCGATCGGCCGCTGTGGTTTCAGCTCTACGTGTTAAAAGATCGCGGCTTTATGCGCAACGTGTTGGAACGTGCGCAGGCGGCGGGGATCAAGACGCTGGTCTTTACCGTGGATATGCCGACGCCGGGTGCGCGCTATCGTGATGCCCATTCCGGTATGAGCGGACCGAATGCGGCGATACGTCGCGTTTTGCAGGCGATGGTGCATCCACAGTGGGCATGGGACGTTGGCCTGAACGGTAAGCCGCACGATTTGGGGAATGTTTCCGCCTATCGCGGTACGCCGACGACGCTGGAGAATTATATCGGCTGGCTGGCAGAGAATTTCGATTCCTCTATTTCGTGGCAGGATTTGGCGTGGATCCGCGAGATGTGGAAAGGGCCGATGATCATCAAAGGTATCCTCGACCCGGAAGATGCCAAAGAGGCGGTGAGGTTTGGCGCAGACGGCATCGTGGTTTCCAACCACGGCGGTCGTCAACTGGACGGCGTGCTCTCGACGGCACATGCGCTGCCCGCTATCGCCGATGCGGTGAAAGGTGAGATCACCATTCTGGCGGATTCCGGTATTCGTACCGGGCTGGACGTGGTGCGCATGATAGCGCTGGGGGCGGACAGTGTGATGCTCGGGCGCGCGTTTGTCTACGCGCTGGCCGCCGCGGGCGAAGCGGGCGTGGTTAACCTGCTGAACCTGATCGAAAAAGAGATGCGTGTAGCGATGACGCTCACGGGGGCTAAATCCATTGCCGACATCACCACGGATTCACTGGTGCAAGCGACCCAGCGGCGACTGGATGGCCTGTAAGCACGGATGACGCGGTGAGAGCATTTACCGTCTCCTCGCCGCGCTTTCTGATGGCTTTTCACCGGACGACGGCTTTTTCCTGTATTGCAAACGCCCCACTTCGTTCTATATTTCGAGAGCAGATTGAACGAAGGGGAAATCGTTGTGAATATTAAAGGGCTTACGAAGGGATTCTTCATCCTTATCTTATTTATCGTCACGCTGGCGTTTTTTGACATCTTGGCACCGTATTATTCCGCCATCTTATGGGCGGCGGTGCTGGCCATTATCTTCCATCCGCTGAAAAGCAAAATTCGGCAAAAATTAAACGATCGCAACGGTGTTGCCTCGTTGCTAACCGTCCTGATCATCTTCCTGCTCGTCTTCATTCCGTTGGGCGTGATTGTTTCCTCGCTGGTGGTTGAAATTAACGGGGTTTACACCCGATTGCAGGACAGTAATACGCAATTCCCGGTAGTGCTGGCGGAGCTAATTCAGCATCTGCCGAAGTGGGCGCGACATTTCCTCGCGGAACACAATCTGGATAACGCCGCCAAAATACAGCAAGAGCTGTCTCAGGTTGTGCTGAAAGGTGGGCAATATCTTGCGGGAAGCGTGCTGCTGATCGGCAAAGGGACATTCACCTTCTTCATTGGTTTTGGGGTGATGCTCTACCTGCTTTTCTTCCTCCTGAAAGACGGTGCCTATCTAGTCAACCTGATTTTGGAATCACTACCGCTTTCTACCCATGTTAAGCATCATCTGCTGGTGAAGTTTGCTGCTGTATCTCGGGCGACCGTGAAAGGCACCGTGGTTGTGGCGATTGTGCAGGGGACATTGGGCGGGATTGCATTCTCCATCGCAGGAATAGAAGGCAGACTGCTGTGGGGCTCGCTGATGGCGTTCCTGTCGCTAATCCCCGCCGTGGGCTCGGCGATTATCTGGGTGCCTGCTGCCGTCTTCCTGTTCGCGACGGATATGCTCTGGCAAGCCATCTTCATTGTCGCTTTCTTCGTGCTGGTAATTGGGCTAGTGGATAACATTCTGCGTCCGCTGCTGGTGGGGAAAGACACCAAAATGCCGGATTACCTGATTCTGATTGCTACGCTGGGCGGCATGGAAATCTACGGCATCAACGGTTTTGTGATCGGCCCGCTGATTGCGGCGCTGTTCATCGCCTGCTGGAACATCCTCTCCGGTCGCGACAATCAGGAAAATATTGAAGGCATTGACGAAGATTTTATCGAGGAAGGTCGTCTGTACGCGAGTTCGGTCAATCCCGAAGAGGCCGATACGGCGGTGAGTCAATCTGCGGATAGCAAGACGGCAACTGAGCAAACGGTGGAAAGCCAAGGCGCGGAGAATAAGAAGGTAGAATGAGTCGCTTGTGTTAAGTCCAAATCTCTTGCCCCTCGGGCGTGATCCACACGACGCCTGCGGGGGCTTTGGCTAAGAACCAGAGGCCAAATTCGTCGACATCATCAAATTCATCATCGGATATTTCAGGTGGAAAGGCGTTGCGGAGCCGTTCGACCTGATGTTTCGGGTCACCTGGCAGAGTGTCTCCCTGACTGGCAAGCTTGATTCTGCCTTCTGCGATGAGCCGTTCCAGCAGTGTAAAAAATAGAACCTGACGTTGGGCGTAGGTTCTGGGATTGCTCCGACACTCCACCGCAATATGTTGCCATATCGCGCCCATCGACAGCCCGTATGCGCTGGTTGCGACAGCATCGTAAATGTCGTTGTCGTCCATCTCTCCCTCCCTGTTTCCTGTTTTTTCAGAGGCACACGTTTCTAACGCGCAGGGTCATAGGCATTGACCTCATGGCTCCAGGGAATAGCACGATCGTCGACCGTGACGTGCCATTCACAGTGTGTCAAAACGCCGCGTATTTCGGATAAACACTGGCACCAGTGCTGTACGCCAACCCAAGTGGCTTCTTCACCGTTGTCGGGAAGTTTGGTTGAACCGGAGAGCACAATCCCCTTCCTGAATACGTTACCGATTTTCACGTTAAGGGTGAAATCAAATGATTCCCAATTCAGGCCTTCACCGGTCGTCAGATATTTCTCAATTTGGTCATTAACGGAATGGCGTTGGACGATCTCCTTCACGGCAGATATCTCTGTCTGGCTCAGGGATTTTTTACGTCGAGCGGTGTAATAGAGAGAAATTGCCATGTTGCCTCGTTTATTAATAGTGTTTAAGGTGAGGTAATAGAGCATAAATTTTCGAATAAAAAACGGCATAAAATAATCAGGAAGTTCTGATTTTATAAAGGTAAGGGATGGTTATGTTTGGGAAAATTATTCTCATTGGGATAAGTGTGGCATTACTCAGCGGATGCTCGGTCGCGACCTATAGTCATAAACTGGAGGATTATCAGAGCGCTGACCGTGTGGGTATCACGTTCGATAATCGTAACCTCGACTATATTCGCGTTTATCCGACTACCGAACGATGTATTAATATTGATGCACCAGAAAATGGCTACACCAATAATGCATTTGGGTTCCAAACTAAACTCAATAATAAAGAACTCGGCTTCCCGGCTATTCCCGAAACGCCAACGATGATTCGGGAATTCTGGGTCAGTGCGCAAAATAATATTGCAGTTAGAATGATTGCGGCGAATGGCGGATTTAGCACCGTAACGTTTAAACCCGTAGTGGGGAATTACTATTATGTCACTGGCAAGTTTGATGGGCCTTATTCGCCCCGACGCATTGAAGTCTACGAAGTGTTCAAGACAGAGAAAGGCTACTACGACCGCCGCCCCGTTAAAGATTTGATGCTGAAAAACTGCGGCCAGTTTACTTCCAGAATGCAGAAATTCTAATGCCGCTCTCGGCCAGACGTGACCTGTCTGGCCACCTCAACTGAGTTTTACGTCAGCTGTTTCCCGGTAAACGTACCGGCATACCAGGCATCCATCACCGACAGCAGGTTTTCCACTTCCTCGACGGTCAAGCCATAAGAATCAGCCGTTTGATGAGGTTTAACAACGAGCAGCGGAACATCGGCACGCGTATGCAGGTAATCGAACTGATATTCCACTTCGCTATTGTAAAACAGGCTTCCGCCAACATTTCCGGCTTTGCGTAGCTGTTTGATCTGTTTATCTTGCGCGGCCGGATCCTGTGCCCAAATCAGGAAATCACGCAGCGGCTGCGTCTGACGGGCAAAGTCATCACGCGTGAAGCCGAAATAGGCATAGCGTTTTCCTACCACTAACGCAATTTTGCTTTTATCGTCCGTAATTCTGACGTTAAAAGAACGCTTTTCTACGGTACAGTCGCGAAACTGCGGCTTGTACTCACAGGCGGAAAGGTTCTTAGCTTCATACACTTCGTAAAGACGCAGCGTGGCGTATTTATCGAAGGTGGTAACAGCCTGACAGCCAGTTAAGGCAAGAAGAATGACCGGGAGGACGAGGTAACGCATGACGGTTGTGTTTCCCTGTTTTCACTGATGTGGATTTCTCAAGATTGTGCTCAATGGCGGTTTATATGACCGAGCCTACTGATGGTGAAAAAATTGGTCAATCATCTGACGGATGAAAACGTGGGATGATTTTGTCGTCATTTACATGAGATAGAATAGGTAATAGGACTATATTCCCATAATGTCGCCAAAAATGGGAATACAGTCCCATGTTGTTTGATTTTTGCTCTTCGCTACATTGATTACCTGACAATGTGGGACTATATTCCCATTAATAAATCAATACTGGGAATATAGTCCTATTTTTATGTGAGGTAGATGATGGCCAAGCGAGACATGTACAGGGTGCTTTTTCCAAAGCAACGTAGGACACTGACCGCGTTTGGTGAGGATTTACTGCTTGCCGTCAAACGTCGTGGATTTACCAAAAAAATAATCTGCGACCGTACGGGATTTGATCACAAAACCGTTAATAAAATCTTCGCTGGCGATCCGGGCGTGGCGATAGGGGCTTACTTAAAGGTCATGGCCGTACTGGGCATGGAAGATAACTTTGCCAAACTTGCTGCTTACGATGAAGTCGGCATGAAGTTACAGAATATCAAGCTGTTGGAGGGCACGAAATGAGCCGATCCATCGTTGAGGTGTATGCGTCCTGGATGCCGATTGATACGCCTTTGTTGGTGGGACATTTGACGTTTGCAGAAACCAGCCGTTGCGGTGTGTTCAGCTTCGCTTATGACAAACACTTTTTGACATCCAGCTATCGTTTGCAGATCGATCCCTTGTTGGCGTTGCACAGTGGGGAGCTTTATAACGATTTGGCAGATAAAAATTTCCGTGCCTTTCTGGACTCCTCTCCCGATCGCTGGGGACGCATTTTGATGCAGCGCCGTGCTGCAATTGAATATCGAAAAGGCCTGCGAGCGACCACGAAACTGACGGAGTTGGATTATCTTCTGGGTGTTCACGATTCCTATCGAATGGGCGGTATTCGCTTTAAGATGGCGGAATCGCAAGATTTTTTAGACAATAACACCGAATTTTCCGCTCCACCGATGGCGTCGCTACGTGAGTTGGAACATGCGGCCATGAATATTGAGCGGGATGACAACATCGACAGCGATGATTATTACCGCTGGCTCAAAATGCTGATTTCTCCGGGATCATCACTGGGTGGTGCCAGACCCAAAGCGTGTGTGACCGATGCAGACGGTCATCTGTGGATTGCCAAATTCCCCAATCAGAACGACACATTTGATGTAGGTGCCTGGGAAATGGTGTGTTACCAGCTTGCGCTGGCTGCGGGTGTCGATATGTTTCCGAGTGAAATACGCAAATTTTCTTCTGAATATCACACTTTCCTGACTAAACGTTTTGACCGCGTAGGTGATAAACGGATTCATTTCTCATCGGCCATGACGCAACTACAATATTATGACGGTGAGCAATCCGACGGTGCCAGCTATCTGGAAATCGCAGAATTTTTAAGTAATAGCGGTGCGCAAACCAAAGCCGACCTTGCCCAGCTATGGCGAAGAATCGTGTTTAATATTGCGGTATCCAACACGGACGACCACCTCAGAAATCATGGTTTTTTGCTCACTGATAAAGGCTGGAAGTTATCTCCGGCATATGATTTAAACCCGATAGTGGGTAAGCATGGCTTGCATCTCAATATTACCGATACCGCTAATGAACTCGACTATGCACTGGCCTTCGAGGTGATCGATTTCTTCCGCTTAAGCCGCGAGGACGCAACTCGTATCTATGACGAGGTACTTGGCGCAGTGAAAGGTTGGCAAACTGTCGCAAACCAGCTAGGTATCAACCGCAGGGAGCAACTTGCCAAACAAGAGGCGTTTAATGTGTAGGGCTGGTCGGTTTATTGGCGTGTGTTTATAAGGACAGAATAGCGATAAGTGTCTCTATATTTAGGAGGAATAAGGACAAAACGCCAGCCAATAAGGACAGTCTGTAGGAAAGTTGTCCTTATTGGGCTCTGATAGGGACAATTTAGGTGAGGTCTGCCGTGTGAGCTGATGTGGCTTTTTCACTGATTACCAGCAATGCCGGAATCAAATGTGCGCAGGTGTTGAAATAGGCGCTGAGGTGTTGCAACTGTTCCGTGGTGGTTTCTGTGACCAGCGATTCGCTTACATACTGTAAACCGTGGCACAGCCCTTCAACTGACTCTGTGGCGATTGCGCTGAGATCGTCACGTTGAGCATGGCTAAGGTGATCAACGGGTAGCGAAGCGATCAGATCTCGGAAAACACTAATGGAACTCTCGGTAGCGGCAGCATTTATGGTGGTCATTGGCGATCCTCCTTGAAAGTCAGTACCGCCAATTGTCGATGCTTTTTACGGGTTCAGATACTACGAGTTTCGTAGTCATGTAATCGAAATTGATGGTTTAAATCACTTTCGATTACATGGGGTGAAGAATACAATACTTGCCTAAGTATCATCAGATAATAATATGAATGTTCATGTATAAATACACAGTTATATATTGCGGGCTGAGTGTCAATGCCAACAGATTTTTATAAAACCATGGCAGAGGTTGATGGCCGAAAACGCTGCGTTGTTAACATGATGGCTGTTGTGGCGAGATATCATAAATTTATTGTCTTAATTTAGGAGCTAGGATGAGCCTGCAAGAAAAATTTCAGATAATAACTAAAGGCTGGATTGCGGCCACAAAAGAGGGATTTACTAATAACCCAATTGCGAATTTATTGAGAAAAGAGTTAAAAAAAGAAATAGAGAATATAGTTATTCAGTTTGATTTTAATTATGAAGTAGAGGCTAGTGCTGGGGCAGGGAATTGGGCAAATGTTCCTTGGGTATCTATTCTTAATCCAAAAATTACAAATACCACTCAAGAAGGAATCTATCCAGTATACCTTTTTAAAGCTGATGGCTCAGGGTTTTATTTGTCCCTTAATCAAGGTACAACAAGCCCAGCTAAGAAATGGGGAAAGAAAGTTGCCGAAGAACGCGCTGAATATATAAAGAAACAGCTATTAAAAAAAATCCCTGATTTAGAACGCTGGGGCGTTAAGGATATAAATTTAAAAGCAGGCACACCTCTTGGTAAATCGTATGAAAAACCAAGTGTTATCGCAAGATATTATTCTGCTGACAGTATTCCTTCTGATGAAATTCTCAAAAGTGATTTGTATTCATTACTAAAATTCTATAAAGAAATAGAGGGGATGGAATTTGAAATGCAAGAAATATCAATATCTACCAAAGAAAAAATGATTGAAACAGATAGTGACATTACTCCCCTCCCTAAACCGTTCTTCCTCCTAGCCGGCATTTCCGGCACAGGGAAATCACGTTTTGTTCGTGAACAGGCGAAAGCGACAGGGCACATTGACGAAACGTATTGCTTAGTTTCTGTCCGGCCAGATTGGCATGAACCCAGTGATTTATTGGGCTATTCCTCCCGCTTAAATGGCAACGTCGAATATGTGATTACTGACGTGCTGACATTTATCGTTAAAGCGTGGAAGGCGATTGCTGAGTCAGGTGTGCAAATTACTGGGAAAATCACCTCAGGGAACCGTAATGATTTGCAGGCAATACCGCCGTATTGGTTATGCCTGGATGAAATGAATCTTGCCCCTGTCGAGCAGTATTTTGCGGATTATTTATCTATACTGGAAACCCGCGAATGGGAATGGGAAGATGATGCGTTTACCTACCAGTGCGATCCGCTATTAAAATCCTCGGTGATTCAGTCACTTTCCCCTGTTAAGCAGAATGAATTGTGCGAGCGTTTAGAGTTAGACCCGACTTCTGCGTTATGGCTTGAATTTTCTGAGAATGGTATCGGCATTCCCTTTAACTTACTGGTGGCTGGCACCGTGAATATGGATGAGACCACGCACGGTTTTTCCCGTAAGGTGATTGATCGCGCGCTGAGTTTTGATTTTGGTGACTTCTTCCCTAATGATTTTGACGATTATTTTTCGCCAACAGTCGCCTCTAAAAAACTGTCCTATCCAATTTATTCAAGTGCGGTGAAGAATCAAGCACGCTTGCCTGCGATTGATGCGGATGGCAAAAAGAGTATTGAATTTCTGCATGCGATTAATAGCGTTTTGGATAACACGTCCTTTAAATTAGCCTATCGCGCCTTAAATGAATTGCTGCTGAGTGTGATAAGCCTACAGCCAGAAAACGACGAAGCACTACAAGCCGTTTGGGATGATTTTTTAATGTGTAAAGTGTTGCCGCGTATTGAAGGCGACAGCGATAAATTAGCACAATATGATATTGAACAGTCATTACTCATAAAGTTATCTGATACGTTAAAAGAAAGCCTGTCTGCTATTTGGGATAAAAATAACGCAAGACCAGATTTTTACCGTGAAAAGCAACAGGATGGCGAGACAATAATGATTGCTTGCCGCAGTCGCGCTAAAATTGAGTGGATGCAAAATAAGCTTGCTCAATCCGGCTTCACCAGTTTCTGGCCATAACCCACAAGGCGGTACGAAATGCCCGAATTATTGCGACTACAAACTGAGCATTTTGAACTGTCGATTTGGTGCAATGATATCGCTAAACGGCAACAGGTTTATCGTAATACGTTGGCTAAACGAACCCAGTACGCTGACGCGAATAATCCTTCTATGGTGGGGTCGACGGTGCGTTTTTCCCCTGCGATGGATTTACAAGAAGTGGCGGTTTTGGATGAAACGCTGATCTCTGACACGTTGGGTAATGCCCCTAGTGTGCAGAGTGAGTCGATCAATTTGCGGGAACCTTTGTTTTTTGAAAATGCGCAATATCAGTTTGAGTGGGTATTTTTTAATGAGGTGGAGAAAGCCGGCTTGACCCACCGCGTAAGGCTGGTGAATGAAGGTTTTCGCTTTGCTGCAAAGAAACGTGATATTCCCGCTCGCTTAACGGGCACCATCAACACCGGTAATGATGTCGGTTGGATGCGCCTGCCGCTTAGCTATCGCCTTGCAGGTCAGGATTATCGGTTTACCCTTGCTTTTGAAGTGTTGCCGACCAAAATGGATTTGCACCGTGATTTGTCGCAGATGTATCAGCTACTCGACAATCATTACCCGCTATGGCGTTTTAGCCTGGCGGAGAAAACGGAGCAAGATGCAGAACAGAGTAAACAGCGTGGTGATTTTCCATTACTTTGGTTGGCTAATTTCACTACGCTGAGACAACGCTTGGCGCAAAGTTTAAAAATTATCAGCCAGGCTCCTCATCGCCGTTTACAGCCCAACATTTCCTTTGTACGCGCGGATCGTTTAAAAGGGCGATTACCTCAGCGCTTAGCCGAAAATGTCATTAACGATCTGAAGAATGGTCGATCTGATAGACGCTATCGCGTTGAAAAAAAATACTTGAGTGTCGATACGCCAGAGAATCGTTTTATCAAAATGGTGGTCACCCAGTGCAAAAATCGATTAGCTGAGTTTGAACGTAGGCTGCGAAAAAATAATCAAGCCCCAGAGAATCAACGCCTTTCCGATGCGTTCCTCAACGAAATTGGCAGTTGGCAAAAACCATTAAGCAAAATGCTGAATCACAGTTTTTTACGTGACGTTGGTGTATTTAATGGCTTGGCTAAGTCATCTCTTGTGCTGCAACAAAAAACAGGATACAGCGCGGTATACCGTATTTGGCAGGAACTTAAATGCTACTTGGATGTTTTTGCCAATCAAACCAGTATCTCGATGAAGTCGGTTGCCGAAATCTATGAGGTGTGGTGTTTTCTAGCATTGCGCAACATTTTAGTCGACGACCTTGGCTTTAAGGATGTCACGCCGAATCGCCAAACCTTAGTATTAAAAAATGACTTTGAATATCAATTAAAGAATGGTTTTGCGGGCGCTTTTGTTTTTGAACGCGATGATGGTTTAGTAGCGAGATTAGCACACGAACCTATTTTTACCCCAAACAGCAAGGAGATTCGTTCTTACTTCGTCTCTCATTGTCCTGATATTGTCTTGAAGGTCGAATTCCCTACGCCGAGCGACAAACGCTTTATTTGGCTGTTCGATGCAAAGTACCGTATTCAAACCAAACCGAGTCAAGTGGATGGTAGCGATGCGCATAAATACGATATTGATAAAACCGATTTGGTGCCGGACGATGCCATTAACCAAATGCACCGTTACCGCGATGCGTTGATCCGTATTACGCAAGATAAATCGTCCGCTATGGGCCATAAAAGTCGTCCAGTGTTTGGGGCCTTTGCCCTCTATCCCGGATGTTTTAACCAACACGTGGACGACAACCCTTACCTTGATATGATTTCTGAGGTGGGAATTGGCGCATTTGCACTTCTTCCGAACGACAAGGATCACGCAGGGTGCCGCTGGCTGGTTGACTTTTTAATCCGTCAACTTGGCGTAGCGGGAAGTGCTTACAGCACGCAAAAATTGCAAGAACGCTTATATTTGCAAGAACCTGCTCGAATCCCTTATTACGGGATGGCACAAACACTTTATCCTGATTTAGTGATGACAGCCTCCTTGGGCGGGGCTAAAGGGCGAGCCAGTACGTATTTTGATAATTTTGAAAACGGCACATCAGCGTGGTATCACACCAGAGTTGAGACATTTAATCAGGCGATGAAAAATGCCAGAAGCCACCTTGTCGCAGAAATACGCTACCTCGCTATCGCTTCAACGAGTGACCTTGATCACCACTGGAAATCAATTAAGAAAATATGGCCGGTTAAAAGCCAGAAAATCGTTAAAAGGAATGAATTAACGGTGGAGCACTCAGGGAAACTCAGTACCGATGCATACGAGTGTATTTTGTTTGAATTAGGTAAACCGCTGGTGTTAAACACACCGATTGAAAACGCTCCTCATCGGCCGATCCGTAATTCGATGAAGTTAACAACGCTGAGTGCGCTGGAGGAAGTTCAGCAATTTAATATGGTGAAAGAGGTCTATGAGGAAGCCTTGACGGTATCACATGCAGGAGAGGGTGAAGGGAAATAACGCGACAAAAACGCTCTGAGCGTTGTATCTAATACTGGGCACTTATCAAGCAAGGTGTGAGCCACCTTACGCTCTTCAAAATAAGTATCCAACAGAATGCCTTGCCCATTCAAAATGGGTATCACCGTGTCCAAATTCTATAAAAATGCTCAATATGGACATAGTGGTATCGCCTGGCTGGCGATATACAAGAGTCGAGAGCGAAGGTTACTCAGGTTTAATAGGTCTACACTAAGTTACTTATCACGTAACAATCTGTAGACCTTTTTCTTGCGCAGGTCTACACTACATTACTTATTTCGTAATGTAGTGTAGACCTATGGCTAAATCTGATGAGCTATTAAACGCGTTGGCTAAAGCAGTGAACGCTGGCGGTGGCATTCACAGTGTAACAGAGCTGGCTTTTATGCAGGGTGTGCCTTGTGACTCAGCCTTTAGAAAGTTCCTGGCAGATTGCGTAAAGAAGGGGTTGCTAAGACGAGTGGTGAAAGGCTTCTATGAAAGTGTTATTACACCACCTGAGCCTGAGACTGCCATTTATAAAATCATCAAAAAGTTGCGCAGTGGCGTATTGAACTACATCAGCTTAGAAAGTCAGCTCAGTCATACCGGTGATATTTCACAAGTTGTGATGGGTAGGGTCACGGTGGTGACTAAAGGTCGAAGTGGTTGTTTTGATACGCCTTATGGCGTGATCGAGCTTACCCATACTAAAAAGCCAGTCGAGCAAATTGCACCTAATTTGTACTATGACCCTGACATCAAAATGTATCGCGCATACAAGGAACAAGCGATTGCAGATCTAAAGCACTGCCAGCGCAATCTACATATGTTGGAGAGCTAAGTATGGGGGAAGTGTGTGGGAGATAACGTATGCTGAAGCAACAAATTCGCCAAATCATCCAGTCAAACCCTGACTATGCCGCAGTGACACCCGTCATAGAAAAAGAGATCTTGCAGCATGACATTATCGATGTGCTGATCAAACAGGGCGTCATGCAGCGGTTAACGTTTATTGGCGGCACCTCATTACGAATGTGTTACAACAGCAGCAGGCTATCAGAAGATCTTGATTTCAATGGTGGTCATGATTTCCAGCCCTCAGCGTTTGAGGGGCTGGAGTCCGAAATCCAAACCTATATTCAGAACAAGTATGAAACCGAAGTTTGGGTAAACAAACCTTCTGGCGAGCAGCAAGGGGATACCGTTTCTTGGAAAATTAGTATTGTAAAAGACGCTAATCGTCCTGATTTGCCACGGCAAAAAATGCATATTGACGTCTGTGCTATTCCGTCATTTGATATTGAAAAGCGCCCGCTAATCAATCATTACGACATCGTTGTACCGACTGAAGGGATCTTGGTTCCGGTACAGTCGTTACAAGAAACATTGGCCGATAAGTTGATCGCGTTAGCGTATCGGGCAAGACGTATTAAACCTCGTGATATCTGGGATATTGTTTGGATTAAGCAGCGTGGTATTGATTTATCCAAAACACTGGTTGAAAAGAAGCTCACCGCCAGACAGAAGCAAACAGCAGACTTTCGACAGGCGCTGTCTATTCAGTTAGCCAAGCTAATGTCGGAAGATGAAGTCCGTGACGACTTCAATATGGAAATGAGCCGTTTTATCTCTAAGCAAATTAAAGAGAGAACCCTCGATAATCCTGCATATTGGGCTTATGTTCAGGGCGAGGTAAATGCCATCGCGTCTGAGTTATTGAATGACGGAACAACAAAAAATCCATTTGATATGGGTTAGCCCCATGTTTTTCTTCCACTGTCATAAAACAAAAAGGCCAGTATTTACAATGGCCTTTTTGATTGGTGAGACTCTATGAGATCGCGTGAAACGTTACTCAATGTTCTGGATCTGTTCCCGCATTTGCTCGATCAGCACTTTCAGCTCAATGGCTGACGCGGTGACGTCGGCGTTGATGGATTTCGAGGCCAACGTGTTCGATTCGCGGTTGAATTCCTGCATCATGAAGTCGAGGCGGCGGCCGACGGCTTCTTCTTTTTTCAGGATTTTGTAGGTTTCTTTGACGTGAGCATCGAGGCGGTCGAGTTCTTCGGCGACGTCGACGCGCTGCGCCATCAGCACCAGTTCCTGTTCCAGACGGTTATTTTCCAGCTGTACCTGCGCATCTTCCAGCTTGCTTTGCAGGCGCTCGCGCTGCCATAGAAGGATGTTCGGCATCTGGGCGCGCACTTTGACGACTTCGGCGCTGACGCCAGCCAGACGCTGTTCGATCAGCCCTTTCAGCGCATCACCTTCGCTTTCACGGGCGGCGATGAAATCATCCAGCGCGCCTTCCAGTGCTGTCAGCAGTTCGGCGCTGATGGCGTCCAGATCCTGCTCTTCCGCCGACATTACGCCGGGCCAGCGCAGAATATCAACCGGGTTGATTTCCCCTTCGTCGCTCTGCATTTTGACCCAGTTGGCGGCATTGACCAGCTGTTTCGCCAGTTTTTCGTTCAGGATCAGCGCACTTTGCGCACTCGGATCGAGCTCAAAACGCAGGTTGCATTCGATTTTGCCACGGGTCAAACGGGCGCGGATGCGCTCACGCGCCACAGGTTCGAGGCTGCGGAATTGTTCCGGTAAACGAAGATAGGTTTCCAGATAGCGCTGGTTAACGGAACGCAGTTCCCAGGCTGCGCTTCCCCAGTTGCCCTTGATCTCTCGGCGGGCGTAAGCGGTCATGCTGCGAATCATTGGTGCATACCTGTAAAGCAAATGATGAGAAGGATTATAGCGTTGAGTCCCGCGCAGGGGATAGGAAAAACCGTCCGTGGCGTAGCGTCTGTCGTGAATCAGGCGGCGTAAAGCAGCGTCTCGTTCTGTCTGGCGATGTCGCGACAGCGATTTTTCATCATCTGTTTCAGTTGGAGTGTCGCCTGTGACTGTGGGTTGTCGCGGCGGCTGATCAGCGTGACTTCAAAAGGCAGCGGCTGGTCGATAGGGACGATTTTGAGCTGGTCGGCGTAGCGACAGGCGGTAAAGAGATCGACGATGCCCGTACCGCCGCCCGCCAGCACCATGTCGGCAATGACCGAGTAGGTTTTGATGTAGAGCGAAGCGGCTGGCTGTAGCGCTCTGTCGCGCAGCGCACGGTGTAGCACCTGACCGAGCGGATCCTTATGCTGCATCATCAGCAGATTGTTGTTGCACAGCCATTCCAGCGAGACAGGGCCGTTTATCGGGCTGTCTTTCGGCAAGAGGGCAACCATCGTGGACTGGAACAGCGGTTCTGCCAGCAACTCGGACGGCACCTGCTGACCAAAGATCAGCGCGAAATCGAGCTGGTTTTGCAGGATGTTCTGGCACAGCGTGCTGAAGTGTTCGGTGACGAGTTCAACGTTAACCAAGGCCGCCTGCTTATGAAACTCCACCAGCGTTGGGGCCACGATCATTTGCCCGAATGCGTGCGCTGCACCCAGCCGTACGGAGTGGGCCTTGCTGGTTTTGATTTGTTCGGTGAGGGAACTGATGCTTTGCAGATGGCTGAAAAGCTCCTGCACTTTCGGTATCAGGCGCAGCCCTTCTTCGGTGGCGATCATTCCCTGTGTGCGACGTTCAAACAGGGAAAAACCGAGCTGCTGCTCTGCGTGGTTCAGTACCCGGCTGACGTTCGGTTGCGAGACGTTGAGTAAACGGGCGGCGCCGCTGATGGTACCTGCCTGAACAATGGCCTGGAAGATTTCAATATGGCGTAATCGCATGGTTGCAGGCTCCGGCTGACGCTTTCTGATGAGCATCGTATGAGTAATAACCAAAAAGTCTGCAATTATTACGCCAGGTTATATACCCGTCATACTTCGAGTTGCATGTGCGTTGGCTGCGTTCAGTCACCCGAATCACTTACCTGAGTAAGCTCATCGGGACTCCCTCTCTTGCCGCATTACGAGGCTCATAATGAGCCTCGCCCTGGCGGGCCAACGCTTTGCGTTGTTCAAACGTTAACGTTTGTCCTGAAACTCGAATTATTTAGGGTATAAGGCCGTGATGAATGGTCGATAGATAAGCGATGAGAACACTTTCTGCACTATTTTGACGCCCAACAATGGTGCAATGCACCGATATCGGGCGTTTTGGTTCTGTTTCGATGTGTTGGCAAGTTAGCGATAGATATCGGCGACGGGGGCTTCTCCCACGTAGCCATAGCCGCGATACATGCCTTCGCTGTTAAACGGCAGGGCGATGTTGCCGGCTTTGTCGACGGCAATCATCCCGCCGCTGCCGTCCATTTGCACGAGTTTCTCCATGACTACGCGATCGCTGGCCTGCTGTAGCGTGAGTCCAGCGTATTCCATCAGCGCCGAGACATCATAGGCCGCGACGGCGCGCATAAAGACCTCGCCAGTACCGGTGCAGGAAACGGCTACCGTCTGGTTATTGGCGTAGCAGCCAGCACCAATGATGGGGCTATCGCCCACGCGTCCGGCCTGTTTGTTGGTCATGCCGCCCGTCGAGGTTGCCGCCGCGAGGTTACCCGCGCTGTCGAGTGCTACCGCGCCCACGGTGCCGAATTTGCGGTCGGGATCGATCGGGTCGTTCTGACCATCATGATCGAGGATGACGCGGCCTGAGCCTGCCTGTGCGTTATGAAGCTGCTGACGGCGTTCGTCGGTGGAGAAAAACGCAGGTTCGACCATGTCCAGACCGTGCTGTTGTGCAAAGGCTTCCGCACCGTCGGCGGTAAACATCACGTGCGGGCTGGCTTCGAGTACGGTACGTGCCGCCAGAATCGGGTTACGGATATGGCTGACACAGCTCACCGCGCCAGCATCCAGCGACCGTCCGTCCATGATGCTGGCGTCCAGTTCGTGAGTTTCTGCGTGGGTGAAGACCGAACCGTGTCCGGCGTTGAATAACGGGCACTCTTCCAACAGACGGACGGCTTCCGTTACGGCATCCAACGCGCTGCCGTTTTCAGCCAGAATGCGTTGTCCGCTGGCGACAATCTCGGATAGCGCCGCCAGATAGCGTTGCTCTTTTTCAGCGCTCATGGCCGAGCGGGTCAGCGCACCTGCGCCACCGTGGATCACAATCACGGGTTTCGTCATGCTATAAATTCTCTTTTCAAGCGGTTTACGCCCCCTAAATCAGGGGCGGAGAGACCGGAATCAGTTTTGCGTCGTCGCCAGATAGGAAAAGGCCCCCAGCAGGCTGGTGATTTCCCGCATGCTCTGCGCCGTATAACCTACGGTTATGGCATCCAAACGTTCAACGCTTGGCAGCAGACAGAATAGATCGGCCAGTACCGGTTTTGCCACCATCAGTTCGAGACGGTAGGGCGCCTGAATCCGTGAGTTCAGCGTCCGGTGCGCTTTTTCCACCGCCGCTTTGGCTGCATCACGAATCACCTGACGGGCCTGTTCGGTGCTAAGGGACTCCGCCGCATGCTGTGAAATGGCGCGTTTGACGCAGGCGTAGTCGGTGGCGGGGTAGTAGCGAGTGATCCAGCTTTGGAGCGTGTCGTCACCGCTGACCAGCCAGAGTGGCGTCTTCTGTTCCACACCAGCGGCAGCGTAGATGTCGCTCTCGCCCATGATTTCACCGTTGATGTGCACGCGGTAGAACGCCCGACCATTGATGGTATGCGACAGCACGCCAAACTCGCCTGCCGCGCTGTGATAACCGATGAACATCAGGCCGTCGAACTGCTGTTGCTCCAGCCCTTCTACCATCGAATAGCCGCGCGGTTTGCCTTGTACCAGCCGGGCGCGGGCGTCGATGTTCTCCGCACGCAGATTGACCATTGCCGCATGGCTGTCGGCGACCACCACCTCTGTTGCGCCACCCGCGAACGCACCGTCAATCGCGGCGTTCACTTCCTGCTCCATCAGGCCGCGCGCCAGCTGGTATTCCGCGGTGCCGGGGCTGCACTGTTCCGGGCGCATCACGCCAGCGATCCCTTCGATATCAGCAGAGATAAACACTTTCATAGTCAGTTTCCTACGGGAGAATTTGCTTATGGATAAAGAGTTGCAGCCAACCGATCCAACGCCTGTGGCAGCGTCGGGCGATGATGGCCGCGAAAACCGGTCACGGCGTCTGCCTGAAGCATGGCGTCGAGCACCGCGTGTTCGGTCGCGTCGGCGGCGGCGCTTAACAGCGATTCAAGCTGCGCATCCTCCGGCGGTTGCGGCTGTGGGCAGGTGGAAAACGCAACGGCGATATCGCCGGAACCGTGTCCCCAGTAGCTGCCTAGCCGACCTAATCCTGCACCAGCACGCTTGGCGATGCGCTTGAGCTGGCGCGCATCGAGCGGGGCATCCGTCGCCATGATAATGATGATCGATCCGGCGTCCTGCTGCGGTGCGAGCCCCGGCAGGATAGGGGCGATGGCGTCGCCCATCTGCACGCCGTCCAGCGTCAGCGAAGAAAGCGTGCCGAAGTTTGCCAGCACCAGCACGCCGAGCGTGGCGTTCAATTCGGGAATCAGGCGCGATGCAGTGCCGATGCCGCCTTTCAGGCTAAAACAGCTCATACCACGCCCAGCCCCGACGCTGCCGCGTGCAAAGGTGTCCGTTGCGTCGTCCAGCGCTTGCCGTGCCATAGGTTCCGTCACCGCCAGCGCCTGAATGTCGTTCAGCCAGCCGTCATTGCACTCCAGCGCCAGCGGGTTAACCGTCGGCAGCGTGCGGCCCAGTTCTGGATTACGGGAAATGGCATCGCGCACCAGCGCGGTAAACAGCGTGCCGGTTGCCAGCGTGTTGCTGAGTAAAATGGGTGTTTGCAACAATCCCAATTCCTCAATCTGTACCAGCCCAACGGGTTTAGCGAAACCGTTCAACACGGCCGCGCCACAGGGCAGGGGCTGGGTGAACAGGTTCTCACCGGGCGGCACAATCGCCGTGACGCCGGTTTGTACTTCACCCGCTGCCAGCGTGCAGTGGCCGACGCGCACGCCCGCTACGTCGCTGAGGCGGTTATGCGGCCCGCTGGCCGAGCGCGGCGTACCCAACTGCCGCGTCGTTTTCCAGCGTTGTAGCAACAGCGCCTGCTGCTGCTGGCGATAGTCGTTCATCTGGTGATCGCCGTGCATCGCCTTCCTCAGCTTTTCAGTTTGGGATCGAGCGTATCACGCAGCGCATCCCCGAGCAGGTTAAACGCCAGCACGGTGAAGAAAATCGCCAGACCGGGGAACACGCTGACGTGCCAGGCGCCTGCCATCATCAGGCTGCGGCTCATGGCGAGAATGTTGCCCCATTCCGGTACGTCCGGCTCCGGGCCAAGGCCGATGAAGCTCAGGCCTGCCGCGGTCAGGATGCTGGTGCCGATACGCATGGTGAAATAGACGATCACATTAGGCAGCGTGCCGGGCAGGATGTGGCGCATCAGCACAATGCGATCCGGTGCGCCTGCGCAGCGTACCGCTTCCACATAGGCCGCCTGTTTCAGCGACAGCGTAGAAGCACGCACGATGCGGGCGAAGACCGGTACGCTGAAGACCGCGACGGCGATAATCACGTTATTCAGGCCGGGGCCGAGGATCGCGACGACCGCAATCGCCAGCAGCATGCCGGGGAAGGCGAACAGCACGTCGGAACCGCGCATGATCAGCGTATCCACCCAACGGCCGTAGTATCCCGCCAGCAGGCCGAGCACGATGCCGACCAGCATGCCCAGCGTGACGGAAAAGATGCCGATATATAACGAGATGCGTGCGCCGTAGATGATGCGGCTCATCACATCGCGTCCGAGATCGTCGGTACCCATCCAGTGCGCTGCTGAAGGCGGTGAAGCCAGCGATGCCCAGTCAGGCTCCATGGGGTTCCACGGTGCCAGCCAGGGGGCGAAAATGGCGACCAGTACCAGCAGCAGGACGAAGCCGCTGGAAACCAGCGCCATCGGATTACGGATAAAGACCTGAACGAAGTCGCGCCACGGCGAACGTATCGTCTCTTCATCAAGCGTGGCAACAGCCACGACGGGTTCTGGAGGAAGGTTCATCGTGTCTCCTAACGTAGGCGAATCGCCGGATTGACCACCGCGTACAGCAGGTCCACCAACAGATTAATGACAATAAATTCAAACACGAACAGCATCACCAGCGCCTGAATGACTGGCTGATCCTGCGTCTTGATCGATTCAATCAGCAGCCAGCCCAGACCTGGCCAGCTAAACACGCTTTCAACCACGATGGATCCACCGAGCAGGAAGCCGAATTGCAGCCCGAGCATGGTGATGACCGGGATTAGCGCATTACGCATCACGTGCTTCCAGGTGACTAGCCGATTGCGCAGCCCCTTGGAGCGCGCGGTGCGGACGTAGTCTTCCTGTGCAACTTCCAGAAACGCGGAGCGGGTAAAGCGTGCCATAACGGCAGCTACCGATGCCCCGAGCGTCAGCGCGGGCAGAATGATATCGCTGGGCTGATTAAAGCCGCTGACGGAAAAGACGCCGAACGGCATGGCGACAAACTGAATCAGCAACAGGCCGAGCCAGAACGGCGGCATGGAAATCCCGCCGACTGCAAAGCTCATCAGCGTCCAGTCTTGCCATTTCCCCCGCTTGAGTGCGGACACCACGCCAATCAGCAGGCCAAGCAACACCGACCAGACAAAGCCTGCCAGCGCCAGCCACATGGTGGGCATAAAGCTCTTGCTGATGACGTCGATGACGGGTTGCTGGGTGCGGTACGTCACACCCAGATCGCCGCTGAACAGGCCGCCGAGCCAGTGGACATACTGCTGCGGCAGCGGGTCGTTCAATCCTAACTGCTGACGGGCGGCTTCCACCGCCTCAATGGTCGCGTCAGCACCTGCGTAAATACGTGCCGGGTCACCCGGCAACAGTTTTATAAAACCGAACACTAACAGGGAGACCACCAGCAGAACCGGGATCATTTCCAGCAAACGTCGGACGATATAAGCAAACATGGCGTTCTCCCTGACCGATTACTTAAATTCAGCCTGATCGAAGATCAGCGAGCCATCCGCCAGCATGTACACGCCGTCGAGGTTCTTGGTTTTGCCGACAACGTTGTCCGGCGAGCCCAGGAAGACCACAGGCGCATCCTGCCAAATCTGACGTTGTGCATCAGCGTAAGCCGCGGCACGTTTGTCTGCATCGGCAGTTGCCAACCCAGCGGTAATCGCTTTATCCGTTACCGGATTGCTGTAGTAGGAAACGTTATACGCAACCGGAACCCAGGATTCTGTCGCGAACAGCGGACGCAGTGCCCAGTCAGCATCACCAGTAGACGGAGACCAGCCGTTGTAGAACAGGTCAAATTCGGCGTCTTTCGGATCTTTTACGCCAAACAGCTTGGCGTTACGCATCCCTGAATCCATCGGGGTGACGGTGACCTTGATGCCGACCTGCTCTAACTGCTGTTTGAAGAACTGTGCGCTACGGATGTAGTCGGTGCGGTTCGTCGTCCACAGTTTTAGGCTCAGGCCGTTGGCGTAGCCTGCTTCTTTCAGCAGCGCCTTGGCTTTTTCCGGGTTATAGGTGTAGTTCGGTGAGCTTTGGCGTGCGAAGAACTGCACGTCTGGTGCCATCGCAGAAGAGGCAGGAACACCCATGCCAGCAAAGCCGACTTTCAGCCAGATGTCGCGGTTGATGGCGTAGTTAAGCGCCTGACGTACGCGGATATCGTTAAGCGGCGGACGCAGGTTGTTCATCGCCAGCCAGAATTGATAAATACTCGGGTCGCGCTGAATCGCCAGCTTGCTGTCGTTTTGTACGGTGCCGATCAGGTCGGAAGGCAGCGGATACACTGCATCAACCTGGCCGGATTTCAGTGACGCCACGCGGGTGGAATCTTCCGGCGTCGGGTAGAAGGTCACGCTGTCGACTTTCGGCCAGCCTTTCTGCCAGTAGTTGTCGAATTTCACCAGCTTCACGTCTTTACCCTGCTGCCATTCGGTGAATTTGAATGGGCCAGTACCGACTGGGTTCACGCGCAGCTGTGCTTCGTCTGGGTATTTCTTCAGCGCTTCCGGGCTGTGCATAACGGCAGACGGGTGCGCCAGCGTGTTGACAAAGGCACCGAAGGATTTGTTCAGCTCGATTTTAACCTGCGTGGGCGACAGAACCGTGACGGTTTGTACCATGTTAAACAGGCTGTTGCGCTTTAAGCCTTTGCTCTGGTCGGCCAGACGGTCGAGGTTAGCTTTAACGGCGTCGGCGTTGAAGGGGGCGCCATCCTGGAAGGTGATGCCTTCGCGCAGCGTAACGACGAACTCGGTGGCGGTGTCATTACTGGTGTAGCCCGTCGCCAGACGCGGCACCAGCTTCATTTTGTTATCGAACTGGAACAGACGCTCGAAGATGCCGCTCTGAATGGAGTAGCTCAGCGTATCCGAGGTGTCGTGCGGGTCGAGCCCGGTGATATCGGCATAGATGGAAATACGAAGGTCTTGCGCCTGGGCAACAGCCGCCAGACACAGTGAGAGCCCGAGGGCAACGGCAGAGCGACGAACGAATGGCTTCATGGTTTCTCTCCTGGTCAGTATTGAACGTGTGTTGTTTTTTATAAATACGTTGTGTTTTATGGCTATTTTCTTGTCATGACGTCGTGTTTCAGGCTGCCGATTCGTTGTCGGCGACCCAGTGCTGCGGTGCGACCTCTCGGTAGCGCGTTTTGGCGACGGCCTCGCCTGCTTTACGCAAGGGTGAGGGGATTTCGCTGTCGTCAAACTGGCGTGCGCCGCGACGGGTTGGATCGGCAATCGGAACCGAGGCCAACAGGCGGCGGGTATACGGGTGCTGCGGGTCGTTAAACACCGACTGGCGCGGGCCGATTTCCACAATCTGACCGAGGTACATCACCGCGACGCGGTTGGCGATGCGCTCGACAACGGCCATATCGTGCGAGATGAAAATCCACGACACGCCGGTTTTTTTCTGGAGATCCATCATCAGGTTGACGACCTGCGCCTGAATCGACACATCGAGCGCCGAAACGGCTTCGTCAGCAATGATGACCTGCGGCTGTAGCGCCATCGCGCGGGCAATCGCGATACGCTGACGCTGTCCGCCGGAAAACTCATGCGGATAACGACGCGCGTGCTCAGGCAGCAGGCCGACGCTTTTTAACAGCGCCTGCACCTGTGGTGTCGCTTCTTCCAGCGATTTCACTAGCCCGTGCAGCAACAGCGGTTCCGCAATGGTGAAGCCGACCGTCAGGCGCGGGTTGAGCGAAGCATACGGGTCTTGAAACACCATCTGCATTTCCCGACGCAACGGCTGGAAATCACGCTCTTTCATCTGGGAAATTTCGTTACCCTGAAAATGAATGCTTTCGGCTTGGCTCTGTACCAGACGCAGCAGGGCGCGTCCGGTGGTGGACTTGCCGCAGCCGCTTTCCCCGACGATAGCCAGCGTTTCGCCCGGCCAGACGTTGAAATCGATCTGTTCTACCGCGTGAACGTGGTGGGTGATAGTGGATAAAATCCCACTACGCATGGGGTAATACACGCTCAGTCCGCGAATATCCAACAGCGGCTCAGCGTCATAGCGGGCGGTGACCTGCTCACTATTTTCTGGATCGGCAGCCTGTCCCAGTAAAGGAAAGCGCTTCGGCCAGAGGCTATCGCGCATGTCGCCCAGCTTCGGTACAGCGGCCAGCAGCGACTGGGTATAAGGGTGTTGTGGTGCGGCAAAAATCTGTTCGACGGTGCCTTGCTCCACGATCTCGCCGCGATACATCACGACCACGCGATCGGCGATTTCCGCCACCACGCCCATGTCGTGCGTGATAAACAGCACCGACATGTCACTCTGCTGTTGCAGGTCGCGCAGGATTTGCAGAATGCGTGCCTGCACGGTGACGTCCAGCGCGGTGGTCGGTTCATCGGCAATCAACAGCTGCGGATCGCAGGCCAGCGCCTGTGCAATCATCACACGCTGACGCATCCCGCCGGACAGCGAGTGCGGGTAGCTTTTCATCACGCGATCAACGTCTGCGATGCGCACCTTGTGCAGCAGCTCACGGGCTTTTTTGTCCGCGCTGGCGGCATCGCAGATTTTGTGGTCAAGCAGGGCTTCGGTGAGCTGATCGCCGACTTTCAGCACCGGGTTAAGCGAGGTCATCGGCTCCTGGAAAATCATCGCGAGATCGCAGCCGCGCAGCTTACGACGCGCTTCTGCTTTCATGCTCAGCAGGTCATGCTGTTTGCCGTCGCGTGCGGTGAAACGGAGTGCGCCGCGTTCGATGTTGGCAGAATCCGCCAGCAGCCCCATCACGGCGAGTGACGTCACGGACTTGCCTGAACCACTTTCGCCGACCACGGCGACCACTTCCCCTTTATTCACGGTAAAGGAAATGCCTTTTAGCGCCTGATGCGTGCCGGAACGGCCGCTAAAGCTGACGCTCAGGTCATCGATTTCCAGTACAGGTCTGGGGGCGTTACCGGGTGCTGTGGCGGCACCCGCGTGCATGATATCCGTCATGGTCACTCCGGTTGATGGTTTCATGGTTGCTTCGGTTGATTGCGTCATAGCCAAATTCGGCCGAGGTTATAGGTCAGATAAGGCGAACTGTCGGCGGCTAGCCAAATAGGGCCATCGAGATCGACGTGCTCGGCATCTGCGGCGACGGGCAGAGCGGCTTCCATCGCCATTGACGAGCCCAGCGTGCAGCCGACCATAATGCGCAGGCCGTGAAAGTGGGCTTCGCGCACCATCGCCAGCGCTTCGGTCAGCCCGCCACACTTGTCCAGCTTGATGTTGATCATGTCGTAACGACGACGCAGCCCGACGATGTCACCGCTGTGGCGGCAGCTTTCGTCCGCGCAGATCGGAATCGGGTGAGAAAACCGCTGTAAATCCTCGTCTTTACCGACAGGAAGCGGTTGCTCAATCATGGCGACCTGATAAGGCAGCAGGGCCGTGGACAGGCTATGTAAATCGAGTCCGCTCCAGCTTGCTCTTGCGTCGATAATCAATCTGGCGTTAGGCGCGGCGGCACGAATGGCGGCGACCTTCTCCAGAATCAGCTCGCGATCCAGTTTGATTTTCAGCAGCAGGGCGCCGTGGGAAACAGCATTGGATGCGGCGGCGGCCATTTTCTCCACGCTGTCGAGCGCCAACGTTTGCGCACAGACCACGGACGTGGGGGGATGAATGCCGATACGCTGCCACAGCGTCTGTTTTTCCAATGCGGTGTTGAGCCGCCACAGGGCGCAATCCAGTGCATTTCTGGCCGCACCCGGCGATAAGTCTTTCTGGAGCTGTTCGATGGTCAGGCCGTGTTCTATTGCCTCACGGACCGCAGAGAGCTGGCGACATACACTGTCGGCGGACTCGCCATAATGGGCGACTGGCGTACATTCGCCTTGTCCAATAAATCCTTTTTCTTCCAACGCGACGCGGATAACGGTAACCGCGCGACGCGTCCCGTTATCAACCGCCATAGGACGGGCTAGGGGCAGATTGACCGTTTCAATTTGCATATGCCGCATCATGATTTTTTCTCATCAACGCTCAAGGGATAAACGGACTATTTCATGATGCATCATCACTGACGAATACTTGTTCATCAGTAGGGTATAACCTCAGGTTATACCCTAAGTTCAAGGTATGGCTTTCTGATGCCGCTTTCCCGCAACGCGAAGGATTTCGTGTATAATACGCGCCAGTTTTCATTGACCCACCGGAGATGAGCCATGCGCCCAACAGGCCGAAGTGCACAGCAAGTACGTCCCCTCAAATTGACCCGTCATTACACAAAACACGCCGAAGGTTCTGTTTTAGTCGAATTTGGCGATACCAAAGTGTTATGCAATGCCACGGTAGAAGAGGGTGTTCCGCGCTTTCTGAAAGGTCAGGGGCAAGGATGGGTCACCGCCGAATACGGGATGCTGCCGCGTGCGACGCACAGCCGTAACGCGCGTGAAGCCGCCAAAGGCAAGCAGGGCGGGCGGACGCTGGAGATTCAGCGCCTGATTGCACGTTCCCTGCGTGCGGCTATCGATCTGAAAGTGCTCGGCGAATACACCATTACGCTCGACTGCGATGTCTTGCAGGCGGACGGCGGCACGCGTACGGCGTCCATCACCGGTGCCTGCGTAGCGCTGGCCGATGCACTGAACCAGATGGTTGCCAAGGGTAAGCTGAAAAAGAACCCGATGAAAGGCATGGTCGCGGCAGTTTCCGTCGGCATCGTGAACGGCGAAGCGCTGTGCGATCTGGAATACGTGGAAGATTCTGCCGCGGAAACTGACATGAATGTGGTCATGACCGAAGACGGCCGCATGATTGAAGTGCAAGGGACGGCCGAAGGCGAGCCGTTCAGCCATGAAGAATTACTCACCCTGCTGGCGCTAGCCCGAGGGGGAATTGATACCATCGTTCAGGCGCAGAAAGCGGCCTTAATCGATTGATTTTATAAGCGACCAATTGGTCGCTTTTTTTATATCTGAAGACGAGGAGATGCAGTAATGAAAGCCTACCAGCGCCAGTTTATTGAGTTTGCACTCAGCAAGCAGGTATTGAAGTTCGGCGAGTTCACCCTGAAATCCGGGCGTATCAGTCCCTATTTCTTCAACGCCGGGCTGTTTAATACCGGGCGCGATCTGGCCTTACTGGGGCGTTTTTATGCGGAAGCCTTGGTTGATTCCGGCGTAGCGTTTGATTTGCTGTTCGGACCGGCTTACAAAGGCATTCCTATAGCTACCACCGCTGCGGTGGCGCTGGCAGAACACCACGATCGCGACCTGCCGTACTGCTTCAACCGCAAAGAAGCTAAAGATCACGGTGAAGGCGGCAGCCTGGTCGGTAGCCCGTTACAGGGCCGCGTGATGCTGGTGGATGACGTGATTACTGCGGGTACGGCGATTCGCGAATCGATGGAGATCATCGGTGCGCACGGCGCGACACTGGCGGGTGTGATGATTGCGCTGGATCGTCAGGAACGTGGCCGCGCCGATCTGTCCGCGATTCAGGAAGTGGAACGCGACTACCAGTGCACGGTGATTTCGATTATTACGCTAACGGATTTGATTGCTTATCTGGCGGAAAAACCAGAGATGGCAGCGCATCTGGATGCGGTGAAAGCCTATCGTGAGCAGTACGGGATTTAACGTGTGAGTCAGAAACCCGCCAGAAGAGAATATCTGGCGGGTTTTAATCTCTAAGGGCGGCGTTTAGTTCAACTGTGCCGCTAACAGCGGCCAGCGGGTGTCGAATTCCTGCGTCGGACGATAGCGGAATTCAGAGCGAATGAAGCGCGACAGCATCCCTTCGCAAAACGCTAACAGCTGGCTAGCCAACAGCGTTTCATCATGCTGGAAACCTTTGCCATCGCGTAGCTTGTGCTCGCGCAACACCTGACGCAGCTGCGATTCAATACGCTCAAACAGCTGGTTAATACGCCCCTGCAAGCGATCCTGTTCAAACATCAGTGCGTGGCCGGTCATGATGCGGGTCAGACCCGGATTTCGTTCCGCAAACCCTAAAATAAGCAGCAAAATCAGACGAAGACGATTAAACGTTTCTTTTTCGTCTTGCAGAATCAGGTTAATGCGAGTGGTCAGGCTATCCTCAATAAATTCAATCAGGCTATCAAACATCCGCGTTTTACTGGGGAAATGCCGGTAGAGTGCCGCTTCGGACACGCCGACGTTCGCAGCCAGTTTTGCCGTGGTGATGCGTTGACTACCGTCGCTGGATTCCAGCATCTGTGCCAGCGCCTGCAAAATTTCCTCGCGGCGATTCCTTTTCGTATTTTCTTTTTCTGCCATGTCTGAAAAGACCCTTGCTAAATATTTGACTGACAAGCACCCGTTAGCGCCACAGTAGCCATTTCTTTTTGGATAGATAGGCGCTGTGGCTTATAGGAATTTTTTACACTATGGGTGGCTGGAGCGCGTTAGCTACGGCCGGAGTGGCCGAAGCCGCCTTCTCCACGTTCGCTGCCGACAAAATCTTCGACCAGATTGAATTCGGCCTGAACGACGGGCACAAAAACCATCTGTGCGATGCGCTCGCCCGGTTCAACCGTAAACGTTTGTTGACCACGGTTCCAGACGGAAACCATCAACTGTCCCTGATAGTCCGAATCAATCAGCCCCACCAGATTCCCCAGCACCACGCCGTGCTTATGGCCCAGCCCGGAGCGGGGCAGGATAACCGCCGCCAGCCCGGTATCGGCAATGTGAATCGCCAGCCCGGTTGGGATCAGGGTTGTTTCGCCTGCTTTGAGTTCAATTGCCTGATCCAGACAGGCACGCAGATCGAGCCCAGCAGAACCCGGAGTGGCATAGGTTGGTAACGGAAATTGCTGTCCAACGCGTGGGTCAACAATCTTAACGTCGATTTTTTTCATCATAACGGCTGATAATCTCGTCGATTAATTTTTGGCCAAGCAGACGCTTGTCGCACTGCGGCAACGGCGTGTCACCACCTTGCCAAAAAAGGTGTAACGCATTGGTTTCACTGTTAAAACCATGCCCGGAAAGAGAGACGTTGTTCGCGCAAATCAGATCCAGCTTTTTACGCGCCAATTTTTGTCGGGCGTATTCTTCCACATTCTGGGTTTCGGCAGCAAACCCGACAACATAAGGACGATTTTTCGTCATGGCTGCGACACCGGCGATAATATCTGGATTTTTGACCAGAGTGAGAGTCATTTCATCGCCCTGCTGATTCTGTTTTTTAATCTTCTCATCAGCGATGTGTTTGGCGCGGTAGTCGGCAACCGCCGCACAGCCGATCACGATGTGCTGCTGAGCCGCATGTTCCATCACCGCGTGTTCCATCTCCAACGCGCTGCCGACGTCAATGCGTGTGACACCCTGCGGGGTGGCGAGCGAAACCGGGCCGCTTACCAGTGTGACGTTAGCACCACGGGCAGCAGCGGCCTGTGCGATAGCAAAGCCCATTTTCCCGGAGCTGTGGTTGGTGATAAAGCGAACGGGGTCCAGCGCTTCTCTCGTCGGCCCGGCAGTGACCAGAATGTTCAGATGTTGCAGATCGTTGATGGCAGAAAAATGACGCTGCGCCAGCCCGACAATCTCCATTGGGTCGATCATGCGACCCGGCCCAACGTCGCCACACGCCTGACTGCCGCTATCCGGCCCCCAGATCGGTAAACCGCGTGCGGCCAGCGTGCGCAGGTTGTCCTGTGTGGGCTCTGCGCGATACATCTGCTGATTCATCGCAGGGACAACGGCGATAGGGGCGGATGTCGCCAGACAGATTGTAGTCAGCAGGTCATTCGCCATGCCAGCAGCGACTCGTGCGATCAGATCGGCAGTCGCTGGCGCGAGAATGACTAAATCAGCCCATTTCCCCAACTCGATGTGACCCATTGAGGCTTCCGCCGCAGGGTCAAGCAGGTCGTCTGATACTGGGTAGCCGGAGACGGCTTGCAGCGTCAGCGGAGTGATAAAAGCTTTAGCGGCAGAGGTCATGACAACTCGTACGTCAGCTCCGCCATCGCGCAGGCGTCGCACCAGTTCCGGGCACTTATACGCGGCAATGCCGCCGCTGATACCCAGCACGATTCGTTTGCCGGAGAGTGCATTCAGGCTGGAAAATTCCGTCATCATCATGGTCCGATTGAAAGTCAGAAGATGCGCCATTTTACCATAACCTTGCGGGCAGATAGGAATCTTAAGGTCGTTGTCTTGGTTTCCCTAAGAAGATTGCGAAGCGCTTCGCAGCCTTTTATCACCGGTGTCGTCCTGTTTTTACGGGCGTGACATGATGCCGCCGAGCGGTATAGGGAGAAGGTGATGGGCTGGGAAAAGGGATTGGCACCGCGTGAAAAACTGGTGCGTTTAGGGGCTGAATCACTGACAGATGTTGAATTGCTGGCGATTTTTTTGCGCACAGGGTTGCCGGGCGTGCATGTGATGCAGCTGGCAGAGGATTTACTGGCGCATTTTGGCTCGCTCTATCAACTGATGGCGGCCGATCAGTCAGCGTTTCATCACGCCAGAGGCGTGGGGATATCAAAATATACGCAGCTCAAGGCGATCGCCGAGCTGTCGCGGCGGCTATTTTTCTCTCGCCTGGCGAAAGAGGACGCTATGCTGAACCCGGAAGCGACCGGTCAATATTTGCAGCTGCTGTTGTCCCGGCGTGAGCGTGAAGTTTTTTTAGTTCTATTTTTGGACAATCAGCACCACGTTATTCGCCATCAGGAGATGTTTGTTGGTACGATTAACAGCGTGGAAGTACACCCGCGTGAAATTGTGCGTGAAGCGCTAAAGGCAAATGCTGCCGCGCTGATTCTGGCGCATAATCATCCGTCGGGAAAAGCGGAGCCGAGTCAGGCTGACCGTGCGATAACCGAACAGATTGTCAAAGCCTGTCTGTTAATGGAGATCCGCGTGCTCGATCATTTAGTCATTGGGCATGGCGAATACGTTTCTTTTGCTGAGCGCGGCTGGATTTAACAGATATTTCCGCGATCCAATGGGATCTTTAGCTGTTCGGGACTTGAGCACTTACGCTTCAGAGCGTATACTACGCCACCTTTGAGAATCTTGGGTGTGGCGTTAAGAGCCTATCTCAGCAGGTTTATCCTGATGACAGAGTCTTTTCAGTGAAGTTGCTGAGATGGGCTCTAAAGCCTGACGAGGCGGCCAAACCCTATACGAAGCTCGAGCTGATTTGATTTTTGGAGAATAGACATGTCCCGAGTCTGCCAAGTTACTGGCAAGCGTCCGGTGGCCGGGAACAACCGTTCCCACGCACTGAATGCGACCAAACGCCGTTTTCTGCCGAACCTGCATTCACACCGTTTTTGGGTTGAAGGCGAGAAGCGCTTTGTAACACTGCGTGTATCTGCTAAAGGTATGCGTGTTATTGATAAGAAGGGTATTGAGACGGTTCTGGCCGATCTGCGTGCCCGTGGTGAAAAGTATTAAGGAACTGAATCATGGCTAAGGGTGTTCGCGAGAAGATCAAGCTGGTTTCTTCTGCTGGTACTGGTCACTTCTATACCACTACGAAGAACAAGCGTACTAAGCCGGAAAAATTGGAACTGAAGAAATTCGATCCAGTTGTCCGTCAGCACGTACTCTACAAAGAAGCTAAAATTAAGTAATTTCTGCTTCTTGATGAAAACCCGGCCTTGGTCGGGTTTTTTTTCGTCACATGCCAGCCAGCATGTCGGTTTGATTTAACGGTTTTGTGTTAAATACTGTGGGTAAAATACGCCAGCAGTGACCCTGTTTCTCATCGTATCCCCTGTCTTGCGTGATGTCACAGAGGGTATCCTGTTGTTTATGAAAACGTTGTTTATGCTAACGTAGCCACCTTTATTATCAGGAGACGCACATGCCTGAATTACCTGAGGTTGAAACCAGTCGTCGGGGAATTTCACCGTATCTTGTCGATCACACCATCCTTTATGCTGAAGTGAGGAACTCGCGCCTGCGCTGGCCGGTATCGGCTGAGATTCTCTCGCTGAGCGATGAACCCGTTCTCAGCGTGCGTCGGCGGGCAAAATATCTGCTGATTGAGCTGACTCGCGGCTGGATTATTGTGCATCTCGGCATGTCTGGCAGCCTGCGGGTGTTGCCGGAATATAGCGAGCCGGAGAAACACGATCATGTTGATTTGGTGATGGATAGCGGTAAGGTGCTGCGTTATACCGATCCTCGGCGCTTTGGTGCCTGGCTGTGGACGGATAATCTGGAAACCAGCTCGGTATTGGCGCATCTCGGGCCAGAACCGTTAGAGGCGGAATTCTCTGCAGATTATCTTTATCAGGCTTCGCGCGGTAAAAAGACGGCCATTAAACAGTGGATTATGGATAACAAAGTCGTCGTCGGCGTAGGCAATATCTACGCGAGCGAATCGCTGTTTGCTGCGGGTATCCATCCTGACAGAACGGCTGGATCGTTAAATGAAAACGATGCAGCCATATTGGTGAGCGTGATTAAACAGGTGCTACAGCTTTCGATTGAGCAGGGGGGCACGACGCTGCGTGACTTTTTGCAATCAGATGGCAAACCCGGTTATTTCGCGCAGGAGCTGCGAGTCTATGGCCGCAACGGTGAACCTTGTCGGACATGCGGAACGCCGATAGAAATCGCGAAGCATGGGCAGCGCAGCACATTTTTCTGTCGCCGCTGCCAGAAGTAATCCTATTTTTCTTTTTCAGTTTTTATAGCCTAAATATAAAAATTTTCAGAGGGCATTATGAGTCGTGTGGATATTAGCGTCATTGTTCCGATATATAACTGCGAAGAGTACATCGATCCTCTTTTTTCGTCATTGCTTGCTCAGGATAATGTCTCTTTTGAAATTATTGCGGTCAATGATGGTTCCACCGATAGCAGCCTTGTGAAATTGAATGAGATAGGAAAATCGGCTACGAATTTGATTATCGTAAGTCAGGAAAATAAAGGGTTATCTGAAGCAAGAAATACAGGGATTCGGCACGCGGATGGAAAGTGGATTGCATTTGTTGATGGTGATGACTGGTTGGAAAAAGATACGCTATCGACATGGCTTGGAAAAGTTGAGGAACAACGCCTCGATCTCTTGATAGGTAATGGTTTCCAGTTTAATGAAAACCCAGGACAAGAAATAAAAGAACCTATTCAGACTAAACAACCATGGGGTGAGGTAATCAGCGGCGATGAATGGATTATTCGTAGTGTAAAACATAACGAATGGCGCCACTTTGCCTGGTTGCAGCTCATACGTCGCGATATTATCTCAGTGAACAATTTAAGCTTTATTCCAAATATGATGCATGAAGATATTCTATGGACGGCGAATTTAGCGCTGGTAGCCAAGCGAGTCGGTTTTTGTGAAAAGATGAGTTATGGTTACCGCGTTGGTAATACGCATTCGATCACAAAGTCATCATCAGTTGAGAAAATAGCACGCAGAGCAAACAGCTATATTGATATCATGCAGGGCCTGATTTCTCTCGCGGCTCGGAACAAAGATAAAGTTACTTTAAATAAAGCGTTAACTCGTCATGCCAATCGAGAGAGTCGTCATTTCTTTGGGCTTTTGCGTAAAAAAATATCGTCGCCTGCTATCCGGCAACAGCTAGCTGAAAAATTTATCTCTACGGGTATTGGTGGAAATTTATTCAAGGGAATGGCGTCATTTAATGATTTTTGGTATGCCGTGCGTTTTTATTTTACGGTTTACCAATATTCAAAGAAAAAATAATTCCTCTACATCTTCTTTGATAGTTTGTCCAGTAAGGCACTAACGATGGCATCGGGTAAGAAATGTGATACGTCACCACCGTGGCGAGCCACTTCTTTGACCAGAGAGGATGAAATAAAAGACCACTCTTCCGATGGCATAAGGAAAACGCTTTCGAGCCTAGGCATCAAGTGGTGGTTCATCTTTGCGAGCTGGAGTTCATATTCGAAATCGGCAACAGCTCGCAAACCACGCACAAGAATATTGGCTTTTTGCTGTTGTGCGAAGTGCACCATAAGATCGCTGAAACCGACTACTTCGACGTTCGATAAATGCTGTGTCGCACCTTTTGCCAGCCCCACGCGTTCATCCAGAGTGAAGAGCGTATGCTTGCTCGGGCTGGCAGCGATGGCCAGCACCACATGGTCGAACAGTCGTGATGCACGCGTCAGCAGATCCAAATGACCATTGGTTAATGGATCGAACGTTCCAGGATAAATCGCTTTGGTTGTCATCACGTCAGCCCTTCATTCATTATCTCGGTAGCGCTGTTTTACTGTGTCCGCTGGGGTAAATAAGGTTCCAGTAGCGTAAGCAGCATCTGTAGTGCACCTTGGTTTTGATGTAACACTTCCACGGCATGTCGACCATAGTAAAGACGATAGTCTTCGTCAGCGAGCAGTTTCCCGACTTCTTTTCCAAGTGAGTCTGCATCGGTCACGGTGATCAGTCCGTCGGCCTGATCGAGTTTGTTGCAGATGTCTTTGAAATTGAACGTGTGTGGCCCCATCAATACCGGGATAGCATGCGCTGCCGCTTCTAGCGGATTATGTCCGCCTCGTTCAACCAAGCTTCCACCGACAAAAGCCAGATCGGCGATGCCGTATAACAGCATCAGCTCGCCCATGGTGTCCCCAATGACGACCTGCGTGTTTGCAGGAGGCTGTTCGCCACTGCTGCGCAGCGTGTAGGTGAATCCCAGATTCTCTGTCAGCGCCTGCGTGGTGGAGAAACGTTCTGGGTGGCGAGGCACAAGAATGAGTAGTAAGTCAGGGTAGGTGGCAAGCAGCTGTCGGTGAGCGGCCAGAACGATCGCTTCTTCACCTTCGTGCGTACTGGTGGCTATCCATACCGGGCGGTGTGGCGCCCATTGTCGACGTAATGTAATGGCTCGTGCCGCCAGTTCCGGCGTCACGGAGATATCAAACTTGAGGCTGCCGGTCACTTTCAGGCTGGAGCGCTTCAGGCCAAGATCGATAAATCGATTCCCGTCTTCCTGATTCTGCGCAGCGACGAGGGTAATGCGCCGCAAGATATGGCGCATGAGCTTCCCGATCTTTTTATAACCCGCAGCAGAGCGTTCTGACAGTCGGGCATTCGCAATAACCAACGGAATGTCGCGTTTATGCAGCTCCGCGATCAGATTTGGCCACAGCTCGGTTTCCATAATAATGACGATTTTCGGACGAACCTGGTCAAAAAAGCGCTTCAGGGCACAGGGTAAATCATAAGGCAGGTAAACGTGATAGACCGTGTCGCCAAACGCTGAACGCACGCGCTCGGAACCGGTTGGCGTCATGGTTGTTACCGTGATCGGCAGATTGGGATAACGATGGCGCAGCGCTCTCACTAAGGGAATGGCGGCCAGCGTTTCACCCACCGACACCGAATGCAGCATGATGCCATCTGGCTTGACCTTCTCTGCACAAAAACCGTAGCGTTCACCCCAGCGCCGACGATAGGCAGGCGCTTTGCGGCCACGAAGCCACAGGCGAAGCCAAATCAACGGTTGGATGAGGTACAGGATAATGGTGTAGAGAGTTTGTAGCATAAGGTTTACTGTTATCAGTTATCGCTGGGGTGATTTTATAGGGTTCGTGAGGATAAGGCTATTTGTAAAACGGATGTCGTTTATTCCTCAGCCAGTTTTCCTAAAAATCGCAGGCGGATGTGCACATGGCCGCAATCGTTGAATTTGGTACTGGATAAACAGACAACTGAACGAACAAGAAGATCCAACTATATCCACACGTACCTTACTTATGAGACGTTTGTATCTATTTTGAGTTTTTAAGGAAGATACGTTTCATTTTTCTTATGACACCTTTGCTTTCATTAATAATATTTTTCTTTAGCCGCTGCAGAGGGTAAATAAAAAGCAACCATAATCGATAATATAACTTATCTTTTCCTTCTAGAATAACAATAGAGTCTTTGAGCTTACTGTAGTGATTTCTGTTAAGCTCTCTTAGCGTCTCTTCGGCAACATTGCGGTATTTTAACCCTATATTACGATGGTTTTCTTCATGATGAAAAAATTCAGTTTTATTGATTTTTTCAATACCAACAGAAAATGGTACTGGGCCTGTAGTATTTAATACACCTTTCATCCCTACACCATAAACCCAAGGTTTGTAGCGTTTTAATCTATGCACAACTTCGTCTATAGATGACTTAATGTAAGGAGATTCTGGTACTGAAATTAGGTTCCATTGTTGGTATTCTCCACACTTTAAGAAACCTAGCTCTTTGTGCAATCCCATGTTTCGATCACAACCACATTCTTTATTATCCCAACTGCATAGCAATATTTCACAATCTTCTTTAATGACCTCGTTGAGCGGAATCAAACATGAACTTTTAATATCCAGATAAACGCCGCCCTCGATGTAAATCAACAGATAACGAAATAAATCAGCCCTGGCTGCACCATACTTTGGATCTATACTTAAATAGATACTCAGCATCTCTTTTCCGTAATGCTTATCTATATATTCAATTATGTTCTTTTCATCGTAGAAATAATAACCCCACCCCGGATTCATCTCTTTTAGTTTTCCGATGGATTCTAAAATTTCTTTAGGCAGATTATGTATGCCTTTAGTATATATCTGATGGATTTTCTTAGGTACTTTCATCACCGCGTCGTCCTTGGTGAAAATTAATTCACCGATTTTATGTTTTTTATAAATTAATTTTTAATGGCTTATCTCGATAATTTATTTTAAATAATCACTCCATGTCTATGTATAGTCGGAAATGAGTTCTATTCCCACTTTTTGGTAGAGATATCAGCCTTATGTAATTCTATTCTTTTTTAAAGAAGGGAGGTTGGAAAACAATTTTAAGTAGTCTTTGTAATATAAAATTCGACCTTTAAAAAAGTCTGGGCCATTAAGGTTTCTTTCGCCATCATTAAGTATCTTATTTTCCCTTCCCGTAGTGAAGAAAATCTTCCTCTCAAATGGTAACGCATTAAACTCAGCCTCATTTTTTGCCGCATCATGTTTTTCACAATATGTATCGCAAAGTTTGAATATTAAGGAATTTACTCCATTATCTTTAATGTAATTAATAAGTCTTATCCTTCGACGATTCCATTTTTCTATGGCTTCATTTTTGTCTTTGTAATGAAGGAAATGAATAGTGCATCCTTCAATATTAGCTATGGGATATGCTTGACTAAATGTATTGAAGTGGTTTTCTGTTATTTCTATACTGATATTATGTTCTATGTTTTTTATGAATTTGATATAATCGCCTGATTGTAAAAAGAGACCAACAAAAGGAGTATTATATTCTCTATTTACTATTTCGTATAATTTATTTCCCCAGCAGTTGTTTGAAATAATGCATAATTCCTTCTTATGCAATATGATAAAATCAAGTCTCTTTGCTAAAGAACCGGATGTTTTTATTACGGATTTTTTTAGGTTTATCATTTTTTTAGATGCTTTTTCTTTGGCTTCCATTAAAAATTAGCGCGATTAATGTTAATTCGGTAGCGACTCTGATTGATTGAATATAATGTTTAATGAATGCAATTTATTTAGATTTTTCTGTTGCCATTCACCCCGTATATCGCAATGCTCAGAATCCTAAAGGGCAGGCGCGGCTGTTGTGAGTACTTCTGCGTATTCATCTTTACCTACCACCCACACTTATCAGGCTAGAAAGCAAATCATTGATATGGTCTGCTACGGCGCAGGTGTTCGAGATACCGTAAGAACACTAAAAGTTGATATCAACGCCGGCATCAGCGAATAACACCCTCGCTCGTTGCTGATGTAGCATTCCTCTGCAAGTCAATGCAACAATGGAACTGTGTTAGCAGTAAAGTCTAACAGCACTGGCTCTGGATGATATTGATCCGAATTTTAAGATCGGCGTTTGCTAATTTTTGAAAGAGCAGCAGAAGCGAATTGATCTTGGCAATGGCAAAACTACATCCTATTTTTTCAGTGCCCCAAGAGAAGAGTAATTCCTATCCCTGATAATCATTTAGCGCCGTGATGACAGTTTGAACTTCCATATCAGATAATGTTGGTCCCATAGGCAAACTTAATACTTTATTATGAATAGATTCAGTAACAGGTAAAGTACCTTCTTGTAGGCCTAACTCACGATAAGCTTGCTGGAGATGTGGCGGAGTGGGGTAATGAATTAGCGTCTGAATTCCCTTGTCAGCAAGGAATTTTTGCAGTTTATCTCGACTATCACATTGGATAACAAAAAGGTGCCATACATGCTCACTTGAAAATTTAGGGAGGTGGGGCAGCGAAATTAATTCATTCACAATTCCAGAAGAATACTTCTTCGCTATTTGCTGTCTTCTGCTGTTGCTCCCATCTAAATATTTTAATTTTACAGTCAAGAACAATGCTTGAATCTCATCAAGTCGGCTATTTACACCTTGATAGAGGTTTTCATATTTTTTATGTGAGCCGTAGTTTCTCAGTGCTTTTAACGTATCCGCCAATTCATCATCATTGGTAGTAATTGCGCCAGCATCGCCCAATGCACCAAGGTTCTTACCAGGATAAAAGCTGAAACCTGCGGCATCTCCCCATGATCCTGCTTTCTTATCATTGAGCACTGCACCATGAGCCTGAGCACAATCTTCAAGAACAAGAAGATTATGTTTTTTGGCAATATGTATAATTTCATCCATAGGACTAATTTGACCATAGAGGTGCACTGGTAAAATAGCTTTGGTCTTTGACGTGATTGCTTTTCTTATAGTATCAGGCGATAAATTATACGTTTTTGGATTTGGTTCGACCAAAATTGGAGTTAGATTATTTTCAGTTATAGCGAGAATAGATGCTATATATGTATTTGCCTGTACAATAACCTCGTCCCCATCCTTTAGCTTACCTAATTCTTTCCATGCCCTGAGTGTAAGTATAAGAGCATCTAATCCGTTAGCGACACCAATTGTATGTTTAACACCACAATAGTCTGAAAATTTCCTTTCAAATTCATAAAGCTCATTTCCGGTGATATACCACCCTGATGTTAATACTTTATAAAAGCTATCTTTTAACTCATCTTCACACTGAGCATTTATCTTTTTAATATCAAGAAAGTTAATCAATTTATTTCCTCACGGCCCTATTCGATGAAATTTTTAAAGGAATTTCTTGTATTTTTCTTTTAGCGAATGATATATATTAGGATTATAGTTAAAAAAAATATTGATATCATCTTCATCTATGATTTTTGCACCTGATTTTTTATGGAAATCAATAACCAACGAGTTTTTCTTGTCAACAAAAAAATGGGAAGATGAAAATTTCAAATGTTCAAAACCAATTTTATATACCAGAAGTGCACTTTCTATAGCTGAAGATGGTGTTTTATTTTCATTTATAATCCAACTACCCCAACAAAAAGAGTTATCCTTCTCTATAAAGTCATATAATCTGACAGTTCCTATAGGAATCCCATTGTCTTTACGACTGATTATATAATAAAACTCCTTTCCCTTAAGTTCTCTTTTCTTGTAGTCTTCTAGCCATTTTCTCTGGTCTTCGACTTTACCAGAGAAGGTCGATATATATTTATTCAGTTTTTCATTAACGCGTAAACTAAAAATAAACTCAGAGTCCGATAAAGTTGCTAGTGAAAAACTTATTGTTTTACCTTGTATATTAGACATCACCTTTTCTTACTCCGGATTTGAATTTGTTATATTCTCTAATATAGTCCGCTTCATCATAAGGCTGGTCAGCTAATACCATCAGAACGCAATCCTCGGAGAAATCATACATTTCATGCCAGAAGTGTGGCTCAATAACAATTCCTTGAGCTGGATTATCCAATATTAATTCAACTTTCTCATTACCATCATCTAATAAAAATCGGCATGATCCACGAACTGAAATAGCAACCTGCCTTAAGGTTTTATGAGCATGAAAGCCTCTGCGGACACCTTCTTTAGTTTTAAATAAATAATATACACGTTTAATGTCAAATGGGATGTTTTTACCTTGCTCTAGAGCAACTAACGCGCCACGCTCGTCACCGTGCGTTTGTAACTGTATAATTTTTACTTGCATAAATATACTCCATTACTCTTTTATGATTATGGAAATATGGAAACTATTCATTAATTCTTTAAGTGGTCATGAATGAAGTATTTCTTCAATACTGTTGCCAGTATTTTTTTTGTTTTTATCTTGATTAGACTAGTAATAAAATTCACAACGCCTAGGTTAGTTAAACAGATTATTTTCATTCGATCAAATTTCTTAAATGATTTTGGTATGGTCTTTATCCTCTTTTCCTCTAGGAAATGGATATCCCCCGACCAAGGTATATATTTAGCACAAAGATTTTCGGCGTATATATTGTTGTAAATTGCATCATTAAATCTTTTCTTCACAGTGGCTATTGAGTGTATTTCCTGTGCCATTGAATCTATTTTTTGAATTTCTTCTTTTGTTTTTTTTATGGAAAAAATATTATCAATGTTTTTCTCTTTAAATAATTCAATTGGAGAATATCCTTGTATAGGACTTACAACCCCAGCGCATATCTTATGGGAAAAGTATTGTTCGGAAAAGGCTGTCCCGCCAGGAAGCGGGTGACTATCTATATATACTGATGCACCTTTTGTTATTTTTAGATAGTTTTCATATGAGACATTTTCAATTAATTTTATATTCCCCCTATGTTTTATTTTTTCTATTATCCACCAAGGATCTTTTTTAATGTCACAACCGATGATATAAAATTTGGATGTTGGATAATTTTTTATAATTTTATGAATAAGTGGTTTAAATGATTCTTCTTTTACTTTGTTATATTTGTATGATGCGGCTGACGTGAAAAAAATGTCTCCATCTTTGATATTCCGATATGCATTATGCTGTCCTGAATATGATGAAACGCTCTCGATAGGTATACCTAAAAAGGATTTCTTAGCTGTTAACCTTCGTAATGAATCTACTCTTCTTCCGAATTCACTAATTTCAAACCAAATATCAGCTATACTCGATCCATAACTGAAAGTGTGGTCGGCATGATTGACAAAAAAGAACTTAATTCCACTATTAACTTTTTTTACTAGTGAACATGCGATTACTGCATGTATGTCATCTGGGTGTATATTTAAAATAACGTTTTTATAGCGAATTATTTTTTTCGCTAATTCAAAAATTCTATTTGTATCATCAGGGAATAATATTTCAGAACACAAAAAAACCTCATCAAAAAAGCCATTCATTCTAATAATTATGTCATCATTTACATTTCTAGTTACTAATAAGTCTGGTTTTTTTTCTAAAAATGAAGATAGCCGTTCCATCAAGCGTGTATGCCCCCCCGTAAAATAAGGTTGAGATACAATAAATAGCTCACCTTCTTGATCGGTTATAGACAGTTGATCAATTTCTTTAGAGCACATACTTTGTATATATTTTTCAGACAATGATTCTTCAAAGTCATATAATTCATATACACCGACGTTATTATCCCATAATAAATTACCAAGACGTTGTGATTTTTGTAACGAGATATTCAATGATTTGCTTTTAGTAATATCATTGATTATTTTTTTTATAAAATTATTTTTTCTCATTAGGATCCTTTCGGGAATCATCTGTAATCAGGAATAACCGTAATGTGCTCATTCATTTTTCTACTGGCCTATCCTCGGGAAAATAAAAACACACTAAGTGAGTTTCTTTTTTTCAAATTACTTCAGGTGAGATAACCGTAGGTACAGTGACGGCGCTAGCCGGATATTATCCAGTACCAGACTGGTGTAGTAATGGTGCTGATATGCATGATTTTTATCGTGGGATTGCTGAATGCATTTACATACCAGCAATCTTTCTTCAACAGCGAATAATGCTATTATTGACATAGCTTATGTCTAAATAGCTTTGCATAATATCGCTACATTTGTTGAAGGAGGCACGCCCCCTGCTCTGGCCTCGTCAGATGAGAAGTGAAGCATCAATGTGCGAAGTTATTTAGTTAGTGGACTAATAGTTGATAATAATGCATAATTTGAGTGAAATCCCTTGGTTTTATTCTGACAATGATTTTTTTTTGCTATTCCTCGGTCAGCCCATCATTATTAATGATAAAATATAATCATCCTAATGCAGATTTCAGTTATTTCCCCTTTTTAAAATAGATAATACGATAACTATTCTTATCTTAGGTTATTCTATCGCTATTTTATTATTTTAATCATGTACCACGTATAGATATGGCTAAGAGTTTTTTATGTTCTGTGTGTTGGAGTGATATCTTTATTTATTGTTATTCTTGATCTCGGATGAGTATTATCCATTGAAAATAATATCAAATTTTTTGCAGTAGAGAAATCAATTTTTGTTCGTAAAAAATCTCTTAAATAGATATAAATTGTGCTTGCTTTTGCTTTTTTTTGATATTCATTTCTTATAAAAGATTGAAAATAAAACATTTCCATTACTCTGAACTTGCTTTTATTTTCTTCTGAATTAAACATTGCAAATGAATGATGGATCTTGTTTGTACAATAAATTTCTAGATGGTGTCCATTTTCTTTCATAATATTGATTGTTCTGAATAGATCGCTATCTATACCATAAAAGGCTAACCTCTCTTCAAATACATAGCGTCTATAATTCTTTATTTTATTTATTCCTTTTCGTGATATAGCGAGACCCGACATAACTGAATCTATTTTCATGTTCACTTTTCCCTCAGGAATCATGACATTTACATCACCATAAAAATGTGGGTCTGTTTGGGCTAGAATGCCATTTTTTTCTGCAATAATAATAGGGGTAATAATATCCTCATTTATATGAGGAGATATTTTTGTATAATAATCTGCTGGTAGCATTGAGTCCTGATCTAACAGAGTGATAAAATCGAAATCCTCATTATCAATGAAAAAGTTATAGATTTTTGATAAGGCAATATTTCTTATATCTTGATATATTTTTGCATTTATCCCTTTTTCTTTACAAGAGGACAGAAATATTTTTATGTCCTCTTCATCCAAAAATTCCGGACCATTGTTCCATACTAAGATAGTTATATCTATTTGCTCTTTTTGGCATGCTAATAAGGAGGTTAACGTATCTGATTTTATTAGTGTCGAGTTATAGATTACGACAACAGAGGAAATTTTCATTACATTTTCCGAAAACATTATCTCTATATAATGTTTATATATTTCAAGAAAGAATTATCTTCCACTAAATAGTGAATTATGTGAGTTACTTAGGTGTTTTTACATCATCGTTTACTTCTTTATATGACCATAACTCAGCATACTTATTAAAGGTATACTGAGCGTTGACTATAGCGAGCAATAATCCTTGTTTTCCATCTAAAAATCCGGCTTTTAGTATTAATGTTTTAATAAAGGAGAACATTGTATGAGAAAAAATAGAAACATAGCTGCAATGCTTCCCCTTGGCGTGACGCTCTTTCGCCCAGTCAGATGCATAACGCAATTGTTTTTTTTGAAACTCTGAAAAATCACGACAGGTTAAATGTAATAGATCACCCATTAATGATTTAACAGCAGCGTTGCCATAGATTAATGATTCATGAACTTGATTATCATTATAATGATAATGATGGTTAGCATAGAAGCGGAGGACTTTATCTGGATACCAACCGCTATGCTTCATAAAACGACCGAGGAAAAGGTTTCGTCTTGCACATGCATAAACAGTATCGGTAATTATATCTGGCTTTTTTAGTATTGTTTCAACGGAAGAGCGTAATTCTTTTGTCATTCTTTCATCGGCATCAATGAAGAAAATATAATCACCGCTGGCATGGGTCTGAGCTCTTTGTCTTTGTTTGCCATACCCTAGCCAGTTATCGTAGTGATAAATTTTTGCTCCATATTTTTGTGCAATTTCAATTGTATTATCGCTACTGCCAGAGTCGACAATTATTATTTCATCTGCCCATGAAATAGATTCTAAACATTCTTGAATGAGTTCTTCTTCATTTTTTGTTATAATGAGAACCGATAACGTTTTTCGCATACCTATTTCCCCGCTCAGTTTCTACTGAATTATATGTGTCAGGTTGAATTCGAAAGTAATGCCCTATATTTATTTTAGGGAACAGGATGTGAAAATTTTTTCAGAATTAATTTTTTTGGGGGGAAGAGGTTAAATATTTTTTTATACTGTATTTTAAGGCACAGATTAATCCAGAGATATACTTCCCTTTTTTCAACAAATGCTTATATTTTTTCTTCATTTCTACGAATGTGTCAGCATCTTTCAGATCCCTAACTGACCAGGGTGACTCTTGCTGAGCGTGTTGAAAGTATGATGTTGATGGATAGTTTGCCCATTTGTGCCAAGGCTTAGTTACACCAGTATAGTGTATGAGAATAGTAGTGTTCTTTATGATTTCTTTATATTTTTGATGACTTGGATCTTTCAATTCATTTTTTATAGAATAAATAGTATTATATTCTCTGGGAAGGAAGGTTACGTTATCATGCAACAATATATTCATGACATCTTGATCTGGATATTGAATTGATTCCTCACCACTTCTTAATTTATCAAATATCTTTTGTGTTAAATCCAATTCATTCCAGATAGTTAAATTTACGAATAAAACGCCAGAGTTAAAATATTTCCCTTCTAAGGCGGGCATCTTTAATCGATTTGCTGATTTTTTTTGTGTTTCAGGTAAATCACGAATTACGGCCGCAACATGTGGTGCTATATTCAGTTTGTGAAGCTGTGCTAAAGAACCTTTACACATCACATCGGCATCAAGATAGAGGAGATTTAATGTTTTGTCTGAAAGGTGGGAAAAGGCTAATAACCTGAAATACATAGCATGTGACCAAATATCAGTACAAGGCAATGTTTTTAACATTTCAGAATTTATTTTATATAAGACTATTTTAGTTCTAAATTTTTCCGAAAGAATATTTAATTTTTTAATAAACTCATCATCAAAATCATCAGAAAAAACATGGAATGTAAAAGCGATGTCATTATTGATTAGAATTGATGCTATTGATATTCCACAACCAATAGCATAATTTTTATCTATACCATAAGCAACGTTTAGCGTGTCATTATCGGCGATTGGCTGATGTCTATTTTCGAAAACTGAAAGAACATCAATATGCGATGAAAAGATCATTACATCACCTTAAAAGAAGAAAAATTTAGTGTTTGGACTTTAGAGTTCGTTTTTAAAATGCTTTTTTATAAAAATATTTTAAGTAGCTAATTGTGCCAGAAATAAATTGGCTGTTATGAAACTGATGTTTAGCACAGTATCGCATATTACTTGCTGTCACAGCGTCTAAGAGAGGCTCATTTCTCCATGGCGAATTGTCTTTGGCTTTTAAAAAATATTTTGTACAAGTGTAATTGGCCGCCCATTTATGCCATGGCTTAGTTGGGCCGATATAATGAATAAAAACAGTCTCTGTGGAGATAGGCGTTGGTGCAGATTCACCGTTACTATATTTTAATTCATAATTAATACTAAACTGGGTGTTGTATTTATTGTTAAGTTGGTGAAAATTTCCTGCCAAAAGTATATTTAAAACATCCTGATCAGGATGGGTAATGACTTTCTTCATCTCTGGATCGATCAAAAAACGCATGCTGTTTTCTGTTACAGATGCCTGATGCCAATTATTGATTTCGATTAACAAAACGCCGGAATTAAAGTAGCCATTGCTGAGTTCAGGATGTTGAAGTTTTTGTGCACGGTTTTCCCACCAACTGCTATCACCATCTAAAACAGCAGCGGCAATATGGCTACTAATATCTAATTTTATTAATTCTTGCAATGAGCCATTACATATAATGTCCGCATCAAGGTAGAGAACTCTATCGAGTATCTGATAGAAATAGTCGGCAATAATAAAGCGGAAATAAATGGCATAGCTCCAGAGTTTTGTTTCTGGTAACGTTTTTAACCAAGTGCAATCAACGATATAAATGTTAATAGTTGTATTGTATTGCTCTGCCATCTCTTGAAATCTGGCTTTATCACCATCACTGAGTTTGTCGGTAAACACGTGAAAGGATAAACCGTAATCCGGATTTTTTAATAAAATAGATGCGATAGCGATGGCGCAGCCATAAATGAATTTTTCATCCGTGCCAAAGGCTATGTCTAACTCGGCATCTTTTTTAGAATAGGAGAATGAGTGTACAGTTTTTATGACTTTTTCTTTGTCAAAGTACATGTGCTTACCGTGTTGGATAAATAGCGGAAAGAATAACGTGTTGTAAGAAACAGGTCAGAATATGTCTTTATTTATCATTATGATTCGATAATCAACTGTGCCGCCTTTTCTGGCAGACTATAAATATCTTCTGTGTCGGCAAAATGGCGGGCATTTTCTGCCCACTGTTTCAGCGTTTCTGGCTGACTGAGTGCGTGTGACAACGCGTGGTTCAGTGTTGTCTGACTAAAAGGCTCTGGGATGACCTGCCCGGCCTGCGAGCGCTCAATGTAAAAAGCATAACCGCACGCATCGGTAACGAGTATTGGCAGTCCAGCCGCGATAGCCTCAAGTAAAACGATGCCTGCGGCTTCCTGATGAGCCGGATGAAGTAACAAGTCTGCGGCGGCCATGAAGTCAGGAATGTCGTCTCGGCCAGAGAAGAAGCGTATTTGTTTACCGATGCCGAGCTGCTCTGCCTGTTGTTGAAACGGTTTTGGATCGTCCTGGCCGACAACCAACAGCGTTACGTGCTGACGCAGTTCCTGTGGCAGGCTGGCGATAGCGGTCAGACTACGGCCAACACCTTTACGTTTGAAGTCGGAACCGACCTGTAATAGAACAAATCCGTTTTCATCCAGATGATGCTGCTGACAGAACTGTGAACGCGTATCTGGAGAACGCGTGCTGTACTTTCTATCCAGTGAAATACCCGGCGGTAGCATAAAAAAGCGTTCATCTTGTGTACCGTAATGCTTCTGGAAATGGGCGATTTGCCGCGGCGTCAGCATCAGCATGCGCGTGTGGCTATCTTTATCGAACACGTCTCGTTCAAGTGCTGCATATCCACGGTAGCGAGGTGTGAGTCGATAAAAGAAACCTTTTTCCTGAACGGCCTTTTCTGCCGTACATCCTTCTGCGGCATAGTAGAAGTCTAGCCCTGGCATTTTGCTAAACCCGACAACGCGATCGACAGGGTGCTGTTGTAAATGGCGTTGTATCCAGTCGGAAAAATGGCGATGGCGCGTATGATTACCCAGTCCAGAGATGGGCACGAGAACGATGTCGAACCCTTCAGGTTTGTCGCCTTGCCATTCGCTGGTATAAACGCGAATATCGTGACCTTGTTCCTGGCAGACTTTTGCAATGCTCAGAAAATCTCGCTGTAGCCCGCCGAAAGGGAAGTATTTATAGACGCAGAATGCGATTTTCATTTGGTGTTCTCTTCCTGCGCCTCTTGCAGCATGTCTTCTGATGCCTGGATGACCGCTTGTGCAGGAATGCAGGACAAATATTTGACCGTCTGATCGTAATTCTGTTGGGCTGGCATTTGTTGATATTCACCTGCCCAAATCTGTTTATAGTGTTTGCACCATGGACGCCATAATTTATAGTCCGTTGGGCCGAACAGACACACTAGTGGCGTATTCAATGCGGCAGCCATATGCATTGGGGCGGAATCCACGCCGATATACAACACGGCGTTATCAATTAGCGCAGCCAGTTCCAGAAAACTCGTTTTACCCGCAAAGGTCATATCGGGTTTATGTGTGCACTGTGAGTGAATATCGCGCACCACGTTTAAATCGTCTTCTGAAGGACCACAGGTCAAAACGACTTCTAGATTTTTGGCTTTAAGATAGTCAATGACCTGAGCGAACTTGTCGTTGTCCCAGTATTTGTAGTATTGGCGAGTCGTGGGTTGGATGACGACGTAGCGTTGCGTTAAAAGTGTAGGGTGTTGATCAGCGATACTTTGGGCGTCTTCCTGACGATAATGCAGTGATAATGTCGAGCATATATTTGACGCTGGCAGGTTGAGCGGGGTCAGGAGATGAAGATTTTGCTCAACAATATGTGCGCCCATTGGCGGAACGCAGGCGCTGAAAAATGAACGCCAAATCTTTCCTTTCAGATTATCGCCCCGATCGAGAGCAATGCTGTGACATCCCAATGATTTTACTAATAGGGCAATGGGCCACTGGTCAGCTAAATTGACGATCAGGTCGTAATTGTTGTGCTTAAGCTCTCGCCTGACTTCTTGGAAATTACGGATCTTTTCCAAAAGCGTGCCCGTTTTTCTTTTGAGCCCATAAAGCTGATGTATCTCTGGATTGGCGGAAAGAATTGGCATCGTATCCTGGTACAGCAATACGTCGATTTTGGCATCAGGATAGTTGGCTTTCAGCGTACTGATGAGCGGAGTGGTCAGCAGCATATCGCCATGATATCTGAGCTTCACCACGAGAATCCGGTGATAAGAGATGATGCGTTGACTCACTCGTTTTCCTTCATGTAATCAAAGGTTATTATTTTACAGGCACGCTACCGCCTTTGGCTCAACAGCTACCAAAAGACTGATCTTATCCATGTGGCGCGACAGCATGGATAGCTAATTTTCCCGCTATGGTACTAAAACCCACACCCCTCTCACAGAGGTAAATGCTACTGCCACACGCTAATTATAACAGGGCTAATTCTTTAGCCATTTTCCGGTCAGCGTTGTGCCGAGGCAAAATGCCATAAGCCACGCGATAAGCATGTCTCGTGAATAGAGAATGACATCGCTAAGTCCATACATCAGCAGGGCAAAAAGCAATGCGGCCGAGAGGTGGCTGCGTAGAACAAAAAATGAAAAATAAAACAAAGAGGCATAGAGCAACACAAGCAATATTGCTCCCGGCAACCCCTTAAGGGAAAAGGCATCAATCACTTCGTTATGCAGATGGATATCCAAATATCCTACTGCACCAGATAGTTCAGACTCTTGTTTTGCTTGTGCAATAATATGTTCCGCACGCTGTTCAGCCGATTGCCCCAATAACGCTTCTTCCCCAGCTTCTATACCTGATTGGTACATCGCAATGCGCGCACCCACCGATGTCATGCTGTTGTTCATGCTATAGCTGTGTATATCGTTAATCAGGTCGCTGATACGTTGGTGAAGCGTATCCTGGAAAAGGAATAAACACAGGAGAATAGTGGCCGATGAACCGATAAATGCCTTGATAAATAAACGCTTATTGTGTCTGACTTCTGACAATAAAATGGTCGCGCCAACAATAGGATAGACGAATATAGCCGCTCGAGTTTCTGTCAGGAAAATAGCGATGGTGACTAACAGAAAATGTCCCAGATAGAGATAATACTTATAGGCTGAATCGAGCTTAAGCAGTGCTTGCGCGCTTAACGCACCAATAAAGGTAAGAAAATAGGCTGCACTGGTTGCGGTGCCAAATACCAACGCAATACGGTGCATTCCACTGAACAATGACTGATAAAACGCATAGCTCAGCGTTAACACACAAATTGCGATGATGTAGAAGAGTGGCTGTTGCCGATTTTTTTGCGAGATATGCAGGACCGTCAGCAGGATGAATGCCCCCAGAATACCGGCATGCGCGGATGTCCTGTAGGCGTTATACACATAAGGGAAAAGGCTATCGGGTTGATAATAGTGGTGATACCAAATGAGATTGGTTAAGCCGATAGCCAGCAGGCAAAGTGGAATCAGTAACAGCCGCTTAGCCACGATTACTGTTCTTAAGTGTGTCGCCACATAAAAAACAGATAGCGAGCCCGTGAGATAAAAAAGCCACCCGGCAATAATGCTACTAAATGGCATAATGGCTAATGTGAGTAAACAGCCGGGGAAAACCGCTTTAAGCGCGACAGCCGAACTTATACTGGGCGTTTTTCCCAGTTCGTACCTTAATTCATTGAGCATGTATTTGTTCACAGTCGGGAGCGATATCACTCGCCTGATGCAGGTAATTCTATCAGCTTCTCTAATTTCTGATGGATGAGACTAGCGGGAATAGTCTCCATTTTCTGGCTTTCAGACATTTCCACTACTTGGTTCATCCCGTAGCCGCCAATCAGCCCTGGGTCGGTTGGTCCGTATAGGGTGATATTCGGACGATCCAGCGCTGCTGTCAGGTGGCTAAGCCCGGTATCGACGGAGACAACGGCGCTGGCACCCGCGAGTACCTCGGCAACCTGTTGCAGCGTAAGGCGTGGTAAGACTTCAACGTGTGGAAAGCCTTCGGCCAGCCGTAATGCACGCTGGTGCTCATGCTCCGCTCCCCAGGGGAGTTTGATGTGTAGTCCACTCGGTGCTAATAGGGTAATCAGCTCACGCCAGTGCGTTTCCGGCCAGTGTTTTTCATCACGCGTCGTGGCGTGGAGAAACACCAGATAGTGGTTGGTGTCTGCGGGCGACTGGGAGAGAAAACGCGAGGCAATCGCATAATCGCCACGCTCGGTGGGTTTCCGATAGTTCAGGCTGGCGGCAAACAGCTCCCGCACGCGCTCGACAGCATGTTGTCGGCGGCTTATCGGGTGGCGATAGTTATAAAACCAGCTTGCCAGCGGCTCGCGCGCGCTTTTGCAATCCAAGCCGTGTTTCTTTCCGTTGGCGAGTCGCGTAACCAGCAACGCGCTTTTAATCAGCCCTTGTGCATCAATAACTGCATCGTAGCGGTGCTGGCGTAGCTGGCGCATAAATTCTGCACGTTCCTGACGTATCGGGGCACTGAACCAACTTTTGCGCCAGCGGCGTATCGCGACTGGAATCACGCGAGAAACCGCCGGATGCCAGCTGGGCACTTGCGCGAAACCTTCTTCAACCACCCAATCGAATTGGATACCAGGAATCGCCTGCATCGCGTCGGTTAAGGCTGGCAAGGTGTGCAGCACATCGCCCATTGACGACGTTTTCACGATCAGCACTCTCATGCATCTGCTCCCGGTTCCAGATTTTCTCCTGGAGTGGGACTTTCTTTTGGAACGAGGCTTTCTCTTGGAACAATATAGTTATCCAGTGCGCTGAGCACGCGCTCGGGCTGAATGTCGATCAAACTCTGGTGATAACCCTGTTCGGCGTCCCCTTTACGCACCCGGTGATAGCCGGTAATCAGGCGAATCACCTCGGCCTGATGGGATAGCGGCGGGGTAAAATCAGGGCTGCTTGGACCGTAAAGTGCGACCAGCGGACGATGAAGTGCCGCAGCAACGTGCATGAGCCCAGAGTCGTTGCTGACGACGGCGTGACAGGCGGCAATGAGCACTACCGCTTGTTCCAGCGAGGTTTTCCCCGCCAGATTAGCGCAATGCTGTCGTGCGTCTTCCGTCAATCCTTGAAGGATGTCGTCGCAGGCCGAACGGTCATTGGCCGAACCGAACAGCGCTATCTGGTAGCCGCGTTCAATCAGTGATTGTGCCAGCGCCGCATAGTGATAATGCGGCCAGCGTTTGGCAGGGCCGAATTCGGCACCGGGGCAAAAACCGATGATGGGGCGCGCATCGCTGAGGTTAAACGCCTGCGTCATGTCCGCAATTTCGGTCTGATTGACCTGTAACTGCGGCCACAGTAACGGCTGCGGCAGATCCTCAGCACGGTGGATGCGGCTACGATCGTAGGCTAACGCGGTATAGCGCTGCACCATCAGCGGAAATGCGGTTTTATCCAGCACGCGTACGTCGTTCAGCAGCCCGTAACGCATTTCGCCACGCCAGCCTGTACGCTGCGGAATATTAGCAAAGAAAGGGACCAGCGCGGATTTAAAGGAGTTGGGCAGCACGTAAGCGCGGTCATAGCCCGCATCGCGCAGCGATACGCCAAGACGGCGACGTTCGCCCAGCTCAAGTGCGCCGTGACCTAGCGGCATGGCTAACGCCTGATTGACTTCCGGCATCCGTGCCAGCAGCGGACGGCACCAGGCTGGCGCCATCACGTCAATGACCGCTTCCGGGTGTTCAGCCTTCAACGTGCGATAAAGGCTGTGCGACATCATCATATCGCCGACCCAGGAAGGGCCGATGACCAAAATTTTCATACCGCTTATGAATCCTTATCCGATTAAACGGTACGGTTCAGCCAGGCCATATATTCCGCCACGCCTTCGGCGACGGTTTTGAACGGCTTGTCATAGCCTGCGGCACGCAAATTGGTGAGATCGGCTTGTGTATAAGCCTGATAGCGGCCTTTCAGTTTCTCAGGAAACTCGATGTATTCCACGCTGCCTTTCTGATGGAAGGCGAGAGTGGCATCGGCGACAGCCTGGAAGGATTCTGCGCGACCGGTACCGCAGTTGAAGATGCCGGAAACACCGTTTTGCCAGAACCACAGGTTGACGGCTGCGACATCACCGACGTAGATAAAGTCACGTTGGAAGTTCTCGCTACCGGAGAACAGCTTCGGATTTTCGCCCTGATTAATCTGGTTGTTCAGGTGGAATGCGACGCTCGCCATGCTGCCTTTGTGGCCTTCGCGTGGTCCGTAGACGTTGAAATAGCGGAAGCCGCAGATCTGCGATTCAGCTTCTGGGAGAATTTCACGCACGTACTGATCGAACAGGAACTTGGAGTAACCATAGACGTTCAGCGGCTGCTCGTATTGACGCTCTTCGATAAAGTTATCGTTACGACCGCCGTAGGTTGCGGCAGAAGAGGCATACAGGAACGGAATGTTGCGATCGAGGCAATAATGCAGCACGTCTTTAGAATACTGATAGTTGTTATCCATCATGTATTTGCCATCCCACTCGGTGGTGGAAGAGCAAGCGCCTTCATGGAATACGGCGTCGATATCGCCCAGATCGTCACCTGCAACGATGCTGGCGATGAAATCTTCTTTATCCACGTAATCTGCGATGTCCAGATCGACCAGATTGGCGAATTTGGTGCCGTCTTTCAGGTTATCGACAACCAGAATGTCCCGGTAGCCGATGTCATTCAGAGATTTTACGATATTGCTGCCGATAAAACCGGCACCGCCAGTAACGATAATCATGGGCGCGACCTTTATTAATCTTGCTGGTGAGGCACCGCGCCCCACACTGTTTATGACCGCTATAATAGCATTTCATTTTACCGCAAGCAGCCAGAGCTTAATTTATCCCGTGTTGCTCCGGCATTTTTAAGATGATTCAGGCCGTGACGAAGCCAGCATTTTCAGACTGTTTACCCCGCATTTCTGCCCACATCCGCTAGCTTAAAAACCATAAAGCGATCTTTTTATGGGAGAGTCACGCTATGCCTGCCGCGTTTTATCAACAACTTACTACACAAATCATGGCCGCACGGACCGAGGGCGTGTTCAAGGAGGAACGCATCATCACCTCTGCGCAGCAGGCTGAAATCGAGGTGATGGACAGCGACCGCCTGCTCAATTTCTGTGCCAATAATTATCTTGGTCTGGCGGATAGCCCCGAGCTGATTGCTGCTGCAAAAGCCGGCTTGGACAGCCACGGTTTTGGCATGGCATCGGTGCGTTTCATCTGTGGAACGCAGGATATCCACAAACAGCTGGAGCGTAAGCTGGCGGATTTTCTGGGAATGGGCGACGCGATTCTCTATTCCTCCTGTTTTGATGCCAACGGTGGGCTGTTTGAAACACTGATGGGACCGGAGGATGCCATTATTTCCGATGCGCTCAATCATGCTTCGATCATCGACGGTATTCGGCTATCGAAGGCGCGACGCTATCGCTATGCCAATAATGATATGAGCCAGTTGGAAGCACAGCTGCAACTGGCAAGAGCGGAAGGGGCAAGACACGTGATGATCGCCACCGACGGCGTTTTCTCGATGGATGGTGTGATTGCCGATTTGCAGGGAATTTGCGATCTGGCGGATCGTTATGATGCGCTAGTGATGGTGGATGATTCGCATGCGGTGGGGTTTGTCGGTGAACAAGGGCGCGGAACGCACGAATGCTGCGGGGTGATGAATCGCGTTGACATCATCACAGGGACGTTAGGCAAGGCGTTAGGGGGCGCGTCGGGCGGTTATACGGCGGGCAAGCATGAAGTGATCGACTGGCTGCGCCAACGTTCTCGACCCTATCTTTTTTCCAACTCGCTAGCACCAGCCATTGTCACCGCGTCGCTCAGGGTTCTTGACCTGCTGGAACAGGGCGGAGAGCGGCGTGAACGTCTGTGGGCAAATGCCCGTCTATTCCGTGAAAAGATGACGGCCGCAGGGTTCACGCTGGCGGGGGCCGACCACGCCATTATTCCCGTCATGTTGGGGGAGGCGCAGTTGGCACAAGACTTTGCGCAGGCGCTACAGCGGGAAGGCGTTTATGTCGCAGGCTTTTTTTATCCCGTTGTCCCCCTCGGTCAGGCGCGTATTCGTACTCAAATGTCAGCCGCCCATACGCCGCAGCAAATCGAATTCGCCGTTGAGGCTTTTATCCGCGTGGGCAAACGTCTGGGTGTAATCATCTGAGGAAACCATCATGAAAGCATTGGCAAAACTGCGGCCGGAAGAGGGCATCTGGATGGTGGACTCGCCTACGCCGGAGCTCGGGCATAACGACATCATGATTAAAATCCGCAAAAGCGCGATCTGCGGAACGGATGTGCATATCTATAACTGGGACGAATGGTCGCAGAAGACGATTCCCGTTCCGATGGTCGTCGGGCATGAGTACGTTGGCGAAATTGTCGCTATCGGTCAAGAGGTTAACGGTTTTCATATTGGCGATCGTGTCTCTGGCGAAGGGCATATTACCTGCGGCTACTGCCGCAACTGTCGTGCCGGACGGCGTCATTTATGCCGCAATGCCATTGGCGTCGGGGTAAACCGTCCCGGTTCGTTCGCGGAGTATCTGGTGATTCCTGCCTACAACGCGTTCCGCATTCCCGACAATATTTCTGACGAACTGGCCGCCATTTTCGATCCCTTCGGTAACGCGGTGCACACCGCACTGTCCTTCGATTTAGTGGGAGAAGATGTCTTGATTGCCGGAGCGGGGCCGATAGGCATGATGGCAGCGGCGGTGTGCCGTCACGTGGGGGCAAGGAATGTCGTGATTACCGATGTGAATGCGTACCGTCTGGATCTTGCCAGTAAAATGGGGGCAACGCGCGCCGTCAATGTGGCGCAGGAAAATCTGGCGGACGTGATGATAGATCTGGGCATGACCGAGGGGTTTGATATTGGGCTGGAGATGTCGGGCGCGCCATCAGCCTTTCGCGCCATGCTGAAAGCGATGAATCACGGTGGACGCATCGCCATGCTGGGCATTCCGCATGAGCCGATGTCGATTGACTGGGGAGAGGTGATCTTTAAAGGGCTGTTTATCAAAGGTATCTATGGACGTGAAATGTTCGAAACCTGGTACAAAATGTCGGCGCTGATTCAGTCTGGATTGGATTTGTCACCGATTATCACCCACCGCTTTCACATTGATGAGTTCCAGAAAGGGTTCGATGCCATGCGTTCGGGTCAGTCGGGCAAGGTTATTCTCAATTGGGATGAGTCATAACCCTGCGATGACGAGTTCGTGCGATGTCAAAAGGGAAATGCACGCTCGGTATTAAGGCTTCGCGTGCGTTTCGGTCTCGGCTGGCTCAATCCAGGTCTGCCAGCGGTGTTTGATAAACATTACCGGCGCGCTTTCCCGAATACTGCTACTCACCAGCTTGAAGAATACATCGTTCTTCACCGGTTCCGGCGGCTGTTTGACCTGACACTGCTGTATACCGCGGAACGGATTACGCGGTTTGACTGGCGGCTGCGGTTGAGGCTCATACTGCCGCGTCGGCTCATTAAGCAACTGGCTGGGACGGACTAAGACAATATCGGCATCCAGCGTGGGCAACATCTGCTGTAAGACGCGGATGGTTGAAGGGTGTGGGTGCCCGATAGCGATGGCGGAACCGCTGCGGCGGGCGATTTGCACCGCGCGGGTAAACTGTTTGCGAATCTCGGCTTCGTTTTGCGAATCATCCAGAAAGACTTTGCGTTTGATGACTTTGACGTTCGTTCCTGCCGCGGCCTGGCTCGATTGGCTGCTGCCAATGGTCATGCTATCGAGGAAATAGAGCTGGTAGGCGCTCAGTGCCTGCATGACTTTTTGCATGCCGGGCAGACTGGCGGTCATCGCGCTGCCCATATGGTTGTTCAACCCCACGGCGTAAGGCACGTTATTGACGGATTGGCGAATAATGTGCTGAATTTCGTCGCTGCTCATGTCCGGGCGTAACGTATCGCGCTCCAGCGGCTGCTTGCTCATCGGTGCCATCGGCAGGTGGATCAGCACTTCTCGCCCTTGCTGGTGGGCTTTGGTTGCCATTTCACGAGCGTACGGCGCGTTGGGTAATACCGCGACGGAAATTGCTGTTGGCATCGCCAGAATCTGGTTCTCGTTATGTGGACGATAGCCGAAATCATCGATGACGATGGAGAGTTTTCCGGCCAGCGCCAAAGGAGACAGGGCAAGCAGACTCAACGCCAATAACGGTGTTTTGGTTAAATAAGACAAGACTATCTTCCCAGCCAAGGTTGTGGATTGACCGCCTGACCCTGACGACGGATTTCAAAATACAGTCCGGGCTGACTCTGCCCGCCGCTGGTGCCGACCAGCGCAATAGATTGTCCGGCCTTGACCTGAGCGCCAACGGAAACCAAGGCGCTCTGGTTATAGCCGTACAGGCTCATATCGCCTTTACCATGCTGCACAACAACGACCAACCCGTAGCCCTGTAGCCAATCGGCCATCAGTACGGTTCCGTCGGCGATAGCTTTCACTTCCGTCCCTTCTGGTGCGGTAATCACCATGCCCTTCCAGCGTAATTCGCCCTGTAACGGTTCACCGAAGCGATGCTCGATGCGGCCGTTAACCGGCCAGATGGCTTGGCCAGAAGGCCGCCCTAAACCGCCGGTTCGGGCCATGAGTGAGCGTTCACCTTCAGTCGGTTTGTAACTGCTGCCGCTGCGTTTGGCCTGTTCTTCTTTAGCGCGAACTTTGGCGGCCTCGCGTGCTTCCCGTTCGGCGCGGGCTTTCGCTTCTCGCTCAGCGCGGGCGATCTGATCGCGCAACCGGGTTTCATTCTGGCGCAGTTCCGTCAACTGCTGCTGATCTTTTTCCAGCGAGCTTTCCAGCGTCGATAGCGTTTTCTTTCGATCGGACTGTGCCTGCTCTAGCGTCTGCTGTTGTTGCTGTTGATCGCCCAGCAGCGTTTTTTGCTGTGCCTGTTTTTGTTCCAACTGGCGTTTTTGGTCAGCCAGCTCCACACGCGTTTGCTGCAATTCATTGATAGATTTCTGCCGCGCTTCATTCAGGTAGCCGAAATAGGCGAGGATGCGCTCGTTGCGCTGGCTTTCTTCTCCGCTCAGCATTAATTGCAGTGCGCTGTGCTGACCTTGCCGGAAGGCGGCGTCAAGCTGACGGGAAAGCAGCGTTTGTTGCTTATCCTGCTGAGATTGCAGTTTTGCGATAGAGGCGCTGAGGCTGGTTAATTCTTTATTGAGCGTAGACAGCGTATTGCGCGTTTCATGCAGTTGACGACTGGCCTGAGAGATGGACTGCTCCTGCTTTTTCAACTGCTGGACTAAGGCACTACGCTGCTTTTGTTGTTCTTGAACGCTTTTTTCTTTCGCGGCGATATCTTGTTGCAGGGTCTTAAGCTGTGCCTGATTATCTTCAGCCTGGCTGAGCGCGGGCAACAGCAAAACGCCAACGCAGAGTGCGCTGACGCAGCGGGTGAGTAGCCTTTGTAATGCGGATAAATGGCGATCGGCGCTACATGCCACTCGACTCTGTACAAATAACGCGTTTTTACTCATAGCGGTGAATTATTCCACGATGAACAGCGGCTTACCAGTTGTCTCTTGTCTGATTTCTATTTCCAGACGTGACAAGCATGGCACAAAGGCGGGCGTCTGGGCGCATCAATAGATAGATAAATGGAAAGCTCGCCGCAGATTCGATACGCTATATTGGCTTACTGGCTGTAATTGCCGTATCGCGCAGGTATACTCAGGAACCTTATATTTTTGTTGCTTAACTGATCCGGGAGTCGTTACACCCCATGCAAGAGATTATGCCATTCATTAGCAAGCACCCTATTTTGAGCATTTCTTGGGTTGCACTGTTGGTTGCGGTCATTGTGCTTACAGTGAAGAGTAAACTGTCGAACGTAAAAGAAGTGGTTCGCGGTGAAGCGATCCGACTGATTAATAAAGAAGATGCTGTCGTCGTTGATATCCGTAACCGTGACGACTATCGCCGTGGCCATATTGCCAGCGCATTTAACCTGTTGCCGAACGACATTAAAAACGGCAGCGTAGGTGAACTTGAAAAACATAAGTCGCAGCCGATTATCGTGGTATGCGCCAACGGCCTCTCTTCACGCGAAGCGGCCGAGAACTTGCATAAAGCTGGTTTTGAGCGTGTGCAGGTACTGAAAGACGGTCTGGCTGGCTGGAGCGGTGAGAATCTGCCTTTAGTCCGCGGCAAATAAAACAGTTTGTGGTAAAACTATCCGCATCGTGCCAAGTGTATCAATCATACACAGCGAAAATGGCGGCGATTTTGCAGGATAACCGACAGGCTGATTGCAGTACTACCGTTATTGCAACTACAGTGATTGCAGTATGACAATGACAGAAATGTGCTGACGTCCGCCCACTTATGACGACGGAAGACGTCAAGAAAATCTAACAAAAGGGTATTACTTAACATGTCTGAACAAAACAACACAGAAATGGCTTTCCAAATCCAGCGTATCTACACCAAAGATATCTCTTTTGAAGCGCCGAATGCGCCTCAGGTGTTCCAGCAGGAATGGCAGCCGGAAGTAAAACTGGATCTGGATACGGCCTCTAGCCAACTGGCTGATGACATCTATGAAGTCGTACTGCGTGTGACTGTAACGGCTTCTCTGGGTGAAGAAACTGCATTTCTGTGTGAAGTTCAGCAAGGTGGTATCTTTACCGTTGGCGGTATCGAAGGAACTCAGCTGGCGCACTGCCTGGGTGCATACTGCCCGAACATTCTGTTCCCTTATGCGCGTGAGTGCATCACTAGCCTGGTTTCTCGCGGTACCTTCCCGCAATTGAATCTGGCGCCAGTGAACTTTGATGCGCTGTTCATGAATTACCTGCAGCAGCAGACCGAAGGTGAAGGTGCTGCGCAGCCTCAGGATGCCTGATGAACGCGTCTGACGCTTCAATGACTGTCATCGGTGCTGGTTCGTACGGCACCGCGTTGGCCATTACGCTGGCGCGTAATGGCCATCGAGTCGTGCTGTGGGGCCACAACCCTACGCACATTCAGGCGTTACAGGCCGCTCGCTGTAATCAGGCATTCCTGCCTGATGTGCCTTTCCCCGATTCGCTACAGCTGGAAACCAACCTCGCGCAGGCGCTTGCTGCCAGCAGAAACGTGCTGGTCGTTGTGCCGAGCCATGTGTTCGGCGATGTTTTGCGTCAATTGAAACCTCACTTGCGTGCTGATGCGCGTATCGTATGGGCGACCAAAGGGCTGGAAGCGGAAACGGGACGCTTGTTGCAAGATGTCGCACGCGAAGCGTTGGGCGAAACTATCCCGCTTGCGGTGGTATCCGGCCCGACATTTGCCAAAGAATTAGCGGCAGGCATGCCGACGGCGATTGCGCTGGCATCAACGGACAGTGAATTTGCTGACGACTTGCAACGGCTGCTGCACTGTGGGAAGAGCTTCCGTGTTTACAGCAACCCCGATTTTATCGGCGTGCAGTTGGGCGGCGCGGTGAAAAACGTCATTGCTATCGGTGCCGGGATGTCTGACGGCATTGGGTTTGGCGCTAATGCGCGTACTGCGTTGATCACCCGCGGACTGGCGGAAATGACTCGTCTTGGCGCAGCGCTGGGCGCGGATCCTACCACCTTTATGGGCATGGCAGGGCTTGGCGATCTGGTGCTGACCTGTACTGATAATCAGTCCCGTAACCGACGCTTTGGCATGATGCTGGGGCAGGGGATGGACGTGCAGAGCGCGCAGGATAGCATTGGTCAGGTTGTTGAAGGGTATCGCAATACGAAAGAGGTGCTGGCATTAGCGCAGCGCTACGGCGTTGAAATGCCGATTACTGAGCAACTCTGGCAGGTACTGTATTGTGGGAAAGACGCCCGAGAGGCGGCGCTGAGCCTATTAGGGCGCACGCGTAAAGACGAAACTGCCAAGTTATAAAACACGTCGTTCTATGCTGGGCTTCCTAATCTGGGAGGCTCATAGTATCTTCATTTTCTTGTATACGAGCGGTGGTGCCGATAAGCCTGTCGCTTGAGAACAGATATACGTTGTGGTGTGTGGTATCTCGGAGAGTAAGGCAATGTCGACAGAAGAACTGGAACTGGTCTGGACCAATATCAAGGCAGAAGCGCGCAGTCTCGCGGACTGCGAACCGATGCTGGCCAGCTTTTTTCATGCCACATTGCTGAAACACGAGAATCTAGGTAGCGCGCTGAGCTACATGCTGGCGAACAAGTTGGCGAATGCGATCATGCCCGCGATCGCTATTCGTGAAGTCGTGGAAGAAGCCTACCGCGCCGATCCACAGATGATCGTTTCTGCCGCGCGCGATATTCAGGCCGTCTGCCTGCGTGACCCGGCGGTGGATAAATATTCAACGCCGCTGCTCTACCTGAAAGGGTTTCATGCATTACAGGCTTACCGCATTGGTCACTGGCTTTGGTCGCAGGATCGTAAAGCGCTGGCGGTCTATTTCCAGAACCAGATCTCGGTTTCTTTCGGTGTCGATATTCACCCTGCGGCGAGAATCGGCTGCGGGATCATGCTCGATCACGCAACAGGCATTGTGATCGGCGAAACGGCTGTCGTTGAAAACGATGTCTCTATTCTGCAATCCGTGACGCTCGGCGGTACGGGTAAAACGAGCGGCGATCGCCACCCTAAAATTCGTGAAGGCGTGATGATTGGAGCGGGCGCTAAAATTTTGGGGAACATTGAGGTTGGCTGTGGCGCGAAAATTGGCGCTGGGTCTGTCGTGCTGCAATCGGTTCCTCCACACACGACGGCGGCAGGGGTTCCGGCTCGTATCGTTGGCCGTCCGGAAAGTGACAAACCTGCGATGGATATGGATCAGTATTTCAACGGGATCAATCGTGGCTTCGAATATGGCGATGGTATCTAATCCCACTGCATAGGCGATTCATCGTTCTTGCTATCTCTCTGAAACGGGTTCCAACCAGAATATAAACCACCGATAAATAAGGTGGTTTTTTGTTATTTCAGCTAGGAAACGTCTGAAAGCAGCACGGAATTCACTATCTATTTAAGCAAAGTTGCTGTTTATCCCTTCATAATAGGCTGCTTTGGTTTCCCGCCTATATGGGCAGATTACGTAAACTGAACTATATATTTTGGTAACAACCAAAATAGTTTTGTTTGGATCACCTTTGTTTGAATGGAATCGTGACGCTGTTACAGAGAACCTTATATGTATTTGAAGCGAATTTTAATCACGCTAAGTTTGATTACACTATCCGTTGTCCCTTTTTTGAGCTACGCAGCAGAAAGCATAAATAATGTGGGGACAAATAACACGAGCAGCACGGCAAATCTCGCGCCCGCTACGGCTGATTCCAATGATTCGGCGTCGGATAAGCAGGATGAAAGCTGGTGGCAGAGAAGTAAAAATAATCTGTCTACGACCTGGAATTCGCCGCAGAGCCACGATATTTATATCCCGACGATTACCTGGCATAACCGCTGGACGTACGATAAAGAAAAGACCGACAAATATAATGAAAGGCCGTGGGGCGCGGGCTACGGTGTTTCCCGTCTGGATAAGGATGGGGACTGGCACGGGCTTTATATCATGGCATTCAAAGACTCCTATAACAAATGGGAGCCTATCGGTGGCTATGGATATGAAAAGCGCTGGCGGCCAACCAGCGATCAGGATTTCCAACTGGGTCTGGGCTTTACGGCGGGCTTCACGATGCGTGATAACTGGAACTATATTCCAATTCCCGTCTTATTACCTTTGGCATCAATAAGCTACAGCAAGCTCTCTTTCCAGGCGACTTACATTCCCGGAACATACAATAACGGTAATGTTTTCTTTGCCTGGTTTAGATGGCAGATTTAATTCCTCGGTCACAGGGCCTCTTTATTTTATAAATAGAGGCCCTATTTTTTGATAAAAGAGTAGCACTGATTAAATATATTTAATGACGTGGATGCTACCTGATAAAGGTTATTTAACGCCGTCTCTCTCCGTTGTTAAGCTTATTTTCTGTTTGTTCGTTATTCACCCTGATGTAAACCATATTGACTGAAATTCATTCAGTCATCTCCGTTACAATGGCGATACTTTTTTCCTAAGCGGATGTTGTTGTGCCATTACTTACTATCACCACTATTTTGTGGGCATTTTCATTCAGCCTGATTGGCGAGTATCTGGCGGGTCAGGTTGATAGCTGGTTTTCTGCGATGTTCCGTTTGACGGCCGCAGCCGTGGTGTTTTTGCCGTTCTTACGCCTGCGGGGTTATACGCCGCGCGTCATTTTCTTGTACATGTTAGTGGGTGCTTGCCAACTGGGTATCATGTACCTGTTCGTATTCCAGGCTTACCTGTACCTGACCGTACCTGAATTTTTACTCTTTACGGTGATGACGCCGCTGTACGTTACGCTGATTTACGATCTACTTTCCCGACAGCGCCTGCGCTGGGGATACGTGATGAGCGCTCTGCTGGCAGTATTCGGGGCGGCGGTGATCCACTATCACGGCGTGAGTGAACATTTCTGGTGGGGATTCCTGCTGGTTCAGGCGGCGAACGTGTGTTTTGCCGCAGGTCAGGTGGGCTATAAGCGCCTGATGGAACTCTATCCCGTACCGCAGCACTGTGCGTTTTCCTGGTTTTATCTGGGCGCGGCGATCGTGACGATAACCGCGTGGCTGCTCTTCGGTAATCTGGATAAACTACCGACCACAACCTTGCAGTGGGGTGTGCTGGCTTGGTTGGGGATTGGCGCTTCTGGCTTGGGTTATTTTATGTGGAACTACGGCGCAACTCAGGTGGATGCCGGAACGCTTAGCGTAATGAATAACTTTCACGTGCCGGCTGGTCTACTGGTCAACTTCGCTATCTGGCATAAAACGCCAGACTGGCTGAGCTTTATCGTGGGGACGATAATTATCACGTCCTCACTGTGGGTACACCAGCGCTGGGTCGTGAAGCGTCCTTCACAAACGGTAAGTGCTCACAAGCGTGCTGACGCGCCGAACGAATAAACGCATCAATCACCGATTGGCGCTGCTCTCCGTCACGGACGGCAGCGTACAACCGGCTCCAAAGTCCATCCCCCAGCGATTTGGTCACAATCAGCCCCTGACGCTCGAAGCTTTCCACCACCCAGTGCGGTAGTGCGGCGATGCCCATGCGGGCGGCGACCATCTGAATCAGCAGCAGCGTATTGTCCACGCTTTTCAGCGTAGGACTGACGCCTGCGGGTTGTAAAAAGTGACGCCAGACGTCCAACCGTTGCCGCTGTACCGGATAAATCATCAGGGTCTCGGCGGTGAAATCCTCCGGTTCGATTTTCTCTTTTCCTGCCAGCGGATGGTCGGGAGCCAGCACCAGTCTGACTTCAAAATCAAACAGAGGCGAATAGTGCAGGCCACTGCGCGGCATGATGTCGGAGGTCATAACCAGATCCAGTTCGCCTTGTTGAAGTGCTGGCTGAGGATCGAACGTCACGCCCGATTTAAAGTCCATCACAACCTGCGGCCAGTGCTGATGGAACTCGTCTAGCGCAGGCGTCAGCCACTGAATACAGCTATGGCACTCAATTGCCAGGCGCAGCGTGGTTTGGTGCGGCTCATGGCACGACTGCAACGCCTGCTGGATTTGCGGTAACACCTGCTCTGCCAACTGCAACAGAATTTCTCCCTGAGGCGTAAAGCGCAGCGGCTGGCTTTTACGCACGAATAACCTGAACCCAAGGCGCTGTTCCAGATCGCTGAACTGGTGGGATAACGCCGATTGAGTTTGGTGAAGTGCAGCGGCAGCGGCGGCTAACGATCCGGTATTGCGCAGTGCTTGCAGCGTTCGCAGGTGTTTAAATTCGATCATGAGAGTCCTTCACAGTGACAGTGAATAAATTGCGCTTGTGATTACTACAGTACCTGCGGATTATGGATGTGTAAACATCTGGACGGCTAAATGAGGAATTAACGATGGCGATTGTGAATCATACACTGGGTTTTCCGCGCGTTGGACTACGCCGTGAACTGAAAAAAGCGCAGGAAAACTACTGGGCAGGTAACGCGACACAGGAAGAGTTGCTGACCGTTGGACGTGAGCTGCGTGCGCGTCATTGGCAACAACAGAAGGATGCTGGCGTTGATCTGCTGCCAGTGGGTGATTTCGCCTGGTACGACCATGTGCTGACCACGAGTCTGCTGTTGGGTAACGTGCCTGCGCGCCATCAGAATGAAGACGGCTCGGTCGATCTGGATACGCTGTTCCGTATTGGTCGTGGACGCGCGCCAACCGGTCAACCTGCTGCTGCGGCAGAAATGACCAAGTGGTTTAACACGAACTATCACTATATGGTGCCGGAATTCACCAAAGGGCAGCAGTTCAAACTGACCTGGACACAGCTGCTGGATGAAGTCGATGAAGCGCTGGCGCTGGACCATAACGTGAAGCCTGTTCTGTTAGGTCCGGTTACCTACCTGTGGCTGGGCAAAGTGAAGGGTGAGCAGTTTGACCGTCTGTCGCTGCTGCAGGACATTCTACCCGTTTACCAGCAGGTGCTGGCTGAGTTGGCGAAGCGCGGCATTGAGTGGGTGCAGATTGATGAACCTGCACTGGCGCTGGAACTGCCGCAAGAATGGCTGGCCGCGTTTAAACCGGCTTACGATGCACTGCAAGGTCAGGTGAAACTGCTGCTGACGACCTATTTCGATAGTGTTAGCCAGAATCTGGAAACGATCAAAACGCTGCCGGTTCAGGGGCTGCATATCGATCTGGTTCACGGTAAGGATGATGCCGCTACGCTGAGCGCCCAACTGCCTGCTAACTGGGTCCTGTCTCTGGGTGTGATTAACGGTCGTAACGTCTGGCGTGCTGACCTGAGCAGCTGGTTCGAGCGTCTGCAACCGCTGGTGGGAACGCGCGATCTGTGGCTGGGAAACTCATGTTCACTGCTGCATAGCCCTATCGATCTGAGCGTGGAAGTGCGTCTGGATGATGAAGTGAAGAGCTGGTTTGCCTTTGCGATTCAGAAATGTGCGGAGCTGTCACTGCTGTCTCAGGCACTGAACAGCGGCAACGGGCAGGTACTGGAAGCCTATAGTGCACCGATTCGTGCTCGCCGTACCTCAACGCGTGTGAATAACGCGGCCGTTACACAGCGTCTTGCTGCTATCACCGCACAGGATAGCCAGCGTCAGAACGTCTATTCAGTTCGTGCTGATGCCCAGCGTGAGCGCTTTAATCTGCCAGCATGGCCGACCACCACGATTGGTTCTTTCCCACAAACCACCGAAATTCGCGGCCTGCGTCTGGATTTCAAACAGGGTCGTCTGGATGGCAATAACTACCGTACTGGCATTTCCGAGCACATCAAGCAGGCCGTGGCTGAGCAAGAGCGTCTGGGTCTGGACGTACTGGTGCACGGTGAAGCCGAGCGCAACGACATGGTGGAATACTTCGGTGAGCATCTGGATGGGTTTATCTTTACCCAGAACGGCTGGGTGCAGAGCTATGGTTCTCGCTGTGTGAAACCGCCAGTCATCATTGGTGATGTGAGCCGTCCAGAAGCGATCACCGTTGAGTGGGCGAAATACGCACAGTCTCTGACCGACAAGCCGATGAAAGGCATGCTGACAGGTCCGGTGACGATCCTGTGCTGGTCTTTCCCGCGTGAAGACGTTACGCGTGAAACCATCGCTAAGCAGATTGCGCTGGCGCTGCGTGATGAAGTGGCAGATTTGGAAGCCGCAGGCATTGGTATCATCCAGATTGACGAACCGGCACTGCGTGAAGGTCTGCCGCTGCACCGCTCTGACTGGGATGCTTATCTGGAATGGGCGGTGGATGCCTTCCGTCTGAATGCCGCGGTGGCGAAAGATGATACGCAAATCCATACCCACATGTGTTATTGCGAGTTCAACGACATCATGGATTCTATCGCCGCGCTGGATGCAGACGTGATCACGATTGAAACCTCTCGTTCCGATATGGAATTGCTGGAGTCGTTTGAAGAGTTCGAGTACCCGAATGAAATCGGCCCAGGCGTTTATGATATCCACTCCCCGAACGTACCGAGCGTGGAATGGATGGAAGATCTGCTGAAGAAAGCGGCGCAGCGTATCCCAGCGGAACGCCTGTGGGTGAACCCGGATTGCGGTCTGAAAACCCGTGGCTGGCCGGAAACGCGTCAGGCGCTGGCGAATATGGTGCAGGCAGCACAACGTCTGCGTGAAACCCAGTAATAGTTAATGGCTGATGACATCAGGGAGGCTATGGCCTCCCTGATTTTTTACACCTATATACCCGTCATACTTCAAGTTGCATGTGCGTTGGCTGCGTTCATTCACCCGAATCACTTACCTGAGTAAGCTCATCGGGATGAAATGAGAGACATCCTGTCTCTCACCGAAGGCCAGCCGTTGGCTGGTCAAATTCGTTCCCGACGAATTTGTCCTTCTCTTGCCGCGTTACGATGCTCATTTCTGAGCATCGCCCTAAAGGGCTAACGCTTCGCGTTGTTCAAAACGTTAACGTTTTGTCCTGAAACTCGAATTATTTAGGGTATAAAATACGCACTATTTCCCCAACTTCCGATTGTTTATTATTTCCTCCTGCAAGTTTTTCTTCCTTCCCGAAAATTAACTATATTGTCTTTCCTTTAATAAAATCGCCGCGCTATCCCTCTTGTTTTTCTGCATCGACTGGTAGGTTATTTCTCGAAAAGGATTATTTATCCGCTATCAAAATATTTATTCTTCGGCGTGGTTAATCGACGCTGTCATAAAGCTAAGGAATATTGTGCCGATAAGGTAGACGGCATGGAAGCGGCTCTGGATGTACCAATAGAGCGAGGTTGTTTGTATTTTTTAACGTTTTAATTATGTTGAAAGTGCACCTGCAATTACTCTCTTATGGGTATATTTAAAATACCCATAAAGCATATTTATTTTCCCGAAAAAAAGATTATTTCCCACTCTGCGGCGTTATTAGACGATAGCTGTGCGCAGTAGTCATTATTATGTATTACCTAAAAGGAGTGAGACATGAGTTTAGCGAATTGGCGTATCGGCTATCGATTAGGAGGCGGGTTTGCCATCTTGATTCTGATGTTGTTTACCGTGAGTATTTTTTCTTTGTCTAAACTGTCATCCTTTCAGGATGGTGCCAGAGGTATCGTCAAAGAGGTTTATCCGCAAACGGTAGATGCTAATGACCTCATCGATAACGTGAATGGGCATTTTGTCGCTTATTTACAGATGATGCTGGTATCCGGTCAGGAACAGCGTCAGGGATATGTCGATCGGATTATGGCGTACCGCAAGGAAATTAGTCGTCTGCTCGACAATCTGGAAAACAATGCCTCAGGGGAGCTTGCCCGCAAGCAAGTGGGGGTTGTCCGCGGGTTTCGTGCCGAATTCATCAAGTCTGGCGATAAAATTATTAGTGATGCGCTGGCGGGTAATAACGACGTCGCCGTCGCCGAATTCAACAACACCCTGAACGTAATTCAGCGCAATTACCGTGACTCGGTGAAGCAGTTGGTGAATTACCAAAATGATGCAATGGATAATTCTGTCGAGACCATGGCAGAGGTATACAACAATACTCGCATGATTTTGCTGCTTATTTTGGCGCTAGGTGCCGTATTTGGGGCGCTGATTGCCTGGGCTATCACGCGCAGCGTAACCCGCCCAATAGAGCAGGCTTTGCAAGTAGCAGACAGAGTGGCGCAGGGCGATCTGACCTCACGTATTACGGTGACCAGCAAGGATGAAACTGGGTTGCTGCTGCAATCGTTGGATCGCATGAACACCAGCCTGAGCACGATTGTCGGGCAGGTGCGTGATGGCGCGGAAACGATCTCGACAGCGGCATCACAAATCACGGCAGGTAACCAGGATCTGTCATCGCGTACTGAAGAGCAGGCCAGTTCGCTGGAAGAAACCGCTGCCTCAATGGAGCAGTTGGCATCCACCATTAAAAACACCGCGGAAAACACCCAACAGGCGACGGAGATTGCCAATAAGGCGACCGGTGCGGCGAAACAAAGCGGTGATGTCATGCTTTCCGTGACGCAAAAAATGCGCGGCATTCGTGATTCATCCCAGCGTATGGCGGAGATCATCGGCGTGATTGATGGTATCGCTTTCCAGACCAATATTCTGGCGCTGAACGCCGCGGTTGAAGCCGCGCGTGCAGGCGAGCAAGGGCGTGGTTTTGCCGTGGTAGCGGGAGAAGTCCGTTCGCTGGCACAGCGCAGTGCGACCGCCGCACGGGAGATTAAGGATTTGATCGACGATTCCGTGAGCAAAATTCGTGAAGGTATGGAACTGGTTGATACCGCTGAAGAAACGATGGGCGGATTAACGGCTCACGTGAAGGACGTACACGGCATTATCAGCGAGATTTCGCAGGCCAGTCGTGAACAGAGTGACGGGATTAACCAGATGAATCTGGCGATTGGACAGATTGATACCACGACCCAGCAGAATGCGGCTCTGGTTGAAGAATCTGCCTCTGCGGCGCTGTCTCTACAATCACAGGCTTCCGTTTTGGCAGAAGCAGTGAGTGCGTTTAAAATACAGTCGTACAGTAGTCACGCTGGGTCTTATGCGCCGATGTCGATGAGCACGCCCACGCTGTCTCTGGCGCTGGCAAAGAAATAGTAAACTGACTGCCATCATTTAGCGGCGTTGTGTAACGCAACACTATCCCACAGGGAGGCAACAGCCTCCCTGATTCTTTTCATGTACGATATAGAGTAAATGCGTTTTTTCCCCTTCCTGTTCAGTTCGTTATTCTTTACTAAGAAATATTATCACCTCTTTATTTTTAATATCGAATATGTCTGACTATCCTTTTATGTAATTGAGGCGTTATTTCTGTTAATGGCTCGTAGATTAATGTGTGTTTTTTCCGATCGAAATTGATTCTTTGATAGTCATTGGCTATTTATTATTTACTTTTGAATGATTTAAACGATCAAATGATAAAGATCATGGGTGGCGTGCCGATAAAATGGATAACACAGGAGCGGCCATGTCCGCATGAGTTCGGAGAGGGAAGACCATTATTACCACCTCAATAACGTCTCTGCGGTCTTATCAGTTGTATTTGTAGCATTGTTAGATTTATTTCCACTTTTGCACCTCAACACCCGAGGGAAACTATTTGATTTTTGATAGCGCCTCTCATGCTGAGAGCGTGCGTAAAATGCCTGCCTCAAGGTATCTCTGGCGTGTCAGAAGGTTTGTTCTCCTTCGAATCGCCAACCATTCTCCGCCCTGTGGTTCCATCAAGTTGCGACATGTGCGCAATTGACATTGCTATGCATTACCTAAAAGGAGTGAGACATGAATTTAGCGAATTGGCGTATTGGCTATCGACTGGGGGCTGGGTTTGCCGTCCTGATTTTGATGTTGTTTATCGTGAGTATCTTTTCCCTGTCTAAGCTATCCGGTTTCCAGGATGGTGCCAGAGACATTGTGAAAGAGGTTTACCCACAGACGGTGGATGCCAATAGCCTCATTGATAATGTAAACAGCATCCTGGTGGCCTATCAGCGGCTGATGCTGGTATCGGGTGAGGATAAAATCAAGGAAAACGTCGACCGTGTGAATGGGTTCCGTCAGGAGATTGGCCGCCTGCTGGATAAGCTGGAAAGCCAAACTGTTGAAGAGCATTCGGTCACCCAGTTACGTGCTATCCGCGCAATCCGTACTGAATTTTTGAAATCCGGTGACAAAATTATCAGCGAAGTGGTGGCAGGCAATCGGGAAGCGGCGATTGAGGAGTTCAACAACAACTTGAATGTCACCCAACGTCAGTACCGCGATGCGGTAAGACAATTGGTGAATTATCAAGATGATGCAATGGATACCTCCATTGAAGCGATGGCGGAGGTATACAGCAACACCCGCATGATTTTGTTGCTTATTTTAGCGCTGGGTGCCGTATTTGGCGCACTGATTGCCTGGTCAATTACGCGCAGCGTAACCCGACCGATACAGCAGGCTTTGCAAGTGGCAGACAGAGTGGCACAGGGCGACCTGACCTCACGTATCACTGTTACCAGCAAAGATGAAACCGGATTGCTGCTGCAATCGTTGGATCACATGAACACCAGCCTGAGCACGATTGTCGGGCAGGTACGTGACGGGGCGGAAACGATCTCGACAGCGGCCTCGCAAATCGCCGCAGGTAATCAGGATTTGTCATCGCGCACCGAAGAGCAGGCCAGCTCGCTGGAAGAAACGGCGGCGTCGATGGAACAGCTGACGTCTACCATTAAGAACACGGCGGAAAATACCCAGCAGGCAACAGACATTGCGAATAAAGCCTCTGGTGCGGCGAAGCAAAGCGGTGACGTTATGGTTTCCGTGACGCAGAAAATGCGCGGCATTCGCGATTCATCCCAGCGTATGGCGGAAATCATCGGCGTGATTGACGGCATTGCGTTCCAGACCAACATTCTGGCGTTGAACGCCGCGGTTGAAGCCGCGCGTGCGGGCGAGCAAGGGCGTGGCTTTGCGGTGGTGGCGGGGGAAGTACGTTCTCTGGCACAGCGCAGTGCGACCGCCGCACGGGAGATCAAGGATTTGATCGACGACTCCGTGAGCAAAATTCAGGAAGGTATGTTGCTGGTGGATACCGCCGAAGAAACGATGAGTGGATTAACGGGCTATGTGCGGGATGTGAATGAGATCATCAGTGAAATCTCGCAGGCCAGTCGTGAGCAGAGCGATGGGATTAACCAGATGAATCTGGCGGTTGGGCAGATTGATACCACGACCCAGCAGAATGCGGCTCTGGTTGAAGAATCGGCCTCTGCGGCGCTGTCTCTACAATCACAGGCCTCTGTTTTGGCGGAAGCGGTAAGCGCGTTTAAATTGCAGTCATATGGCAGCGGCAAAACCGCTTCTTATGCACCCGCACCAACGCGCACGCCAACGCTGTCTTTAGCGCCAGCGGCAGCGAAAGACAAGGGAAATAACGGCGACTGGACGACGTTCTAAGGCTGTCTTTCTCTGTAAAACAGTAAAAAGGTAAAACACCAACGCCACCGTTTTTCGGTGGCGTTTTAGATCGTGGATAAGAACGAAAATGGTGTGACGGCGTTACGCTACGCCGTTTTTCTGGAACCATGCCAGCATACGTTGCCAGCCGTCGCGTGCGGATTCTTCATGATAGCTGGGGCGGTAATCGGCATGGAAAGCGTGCCCGGCATCGGGGTAGACGATGATGTCTGCCACCGCGTTGGCCGCACGCAGCGCCTGCCGCATGGTATCAACCTGTTCCAACGGAATGCCTTCATCTTTTGCGCCGTACAACCCCAGCACGGGGGCTTCCAATTCCGTGGCGATATCAACCGGATGCTTGGGGCTATTCAGCGTTTTCTCACCCGTACACTTGCCGTACCAGGCAACGGCCGCCTTGAGCTGTGGGTTGTGCGCGGCGTAGAGCCAGGTGATGCGTCCGCCCCAACAGAAACCCGTTATCGCCAGCTTACTGGCGTCGCCGCCCTGTTTAATCGCCCAGTTGGCGGCGCGATCGAGATCGGACAGCACCTGCGTATCAGGCACCTTGTAAACCAGCTCGGTCAGGATTTGCTGAATGTCGTTATAGTGGCTGGGGTCGCCCTGACGAAAATACAGTTCTGGCGCAATGGCCATGTAGCCCTGCTTGGCCAGCCTGCGGCAAACATCCTGAATGTGTTGATGAACGCCGAAAATCTCCTGCACCACCAGAACGATAGGGTACGGCCCGTCGTGGTTTGCCGGTCTGGCGATATACGCGGGTAGCTGCTCACCCTGAGAAGGAATGGTGGTTTCACTGGCAACAATACCGGCAGAATCTGTCGTAATGATGGAGGAGGTCTGCGGTTCCACCGCTGGGGATAACCCTTGGGGAAGATGTGTGAAGGTCGTCTGTTCATCAGTCTTCATTACGCGATCTCCTGTTATCGGCCGATTTTCATGGAAAGAGGGATTTCAGAATATCCATGATAAATACTATCAATGATTAAAGAATCTACACTAGAAGACAATTAATCGGCAAAAATGACGTCCTTATCTAACAATTAGTGATTTTTGTCACATTTTTTATGTATGTTGATGTTTGTTTCTTTTTCATCGGTGACTGCCGTCACTTAAAAAAACGTAATGATGCGCTAGAGTCTTTTTATTGAACGGACGCTGACTGGCTGCGAAAGGCAGCATAGATGAGGCGTCCGGCGCGATTTCTCTCAATACCCAATTGATTGCCCGGGAGGCAGTTATGTCTACATCTGATGTGTTCCATCTTGGTCTGGTCAAGAACGATTTACAGGGCGCGACGCTGGCTATCGTCCCCGGCGATCCTGAGCGTGTTGAAAAAATTGCTCGCCTGATGGATAACCCGGTACATCTGGCATCACACCGTGAATTTACGTCCTGGCGTGCAGAGTTGGATGGCAAGGCGGTGATTGTTTGCTCGACCGGTATCGGCGGCCCGTCAACATCAATCGCGGTAGAAGAATTGGCACAGCTCGGCATCCGGACTTTCCTGCGCGTCGGCACGACGGGGGCGATTCAGTCCGGCATCAACGTCGGAGATGTGTTAGTGACCACCGCCGCTGTTCGCCTTGACGGCGCGAGCCTGCACTTCGCACCAATGGAATTCCCAGCCGTTGCTGATTTCGGCTGTACCACCGCGCTGGTGGAAGCGGCGAAGGCCTCGGGTGCGGCGCTGCACGTGGGCATCACCGCGTCTTCCGATACGTTCTACCCCGGTCAGGAACGCTATGACACCTTCTCTGGACGCGTTGTACGCCGCTTCCGCGGCTCGATGGAAGAATGGCAGAGCATGGGCGTGCTGAACTATGAAATGGAATCCGCTACGCTGTTGACCATGTGCGCCAGCCAGGGGCTGAAAGCGGGCATGATCGCGGGCGTGATCGTGAACCGTACCCAGCAGGAAATCCCGGATGCGGCGACCATGAAACTGGCCGAAACCACCGTCATCAAGGTGTTGCTGGACGCGACTCGCCGCTTGTTAGCTGCTGAATAAGCACAAAAATTGATGGTATTTTGGGCTGGCTATCATCGATGCCAGCCCGTATCCTGATAGCCTCTTCAGGTTCATCGGGTTAACCTGCACCGTGCTTAGCGCGTGTAATACGGTTGCCTTGCTCGCCTTTCAACCTCGCAAGGAGATGTATGACCGAACCAACGTTGCTCCATCCCTCTTTATTACCGCTGGACGGCGGAATCAATTTCCGCGATTTAGGCGGCAACCGCGCTGCTGATGGGCGGCTTATCCGACACGGTAAACTTTTTCGCTCCGGCTCGCTGGATCTGCTGAGTCAGGCTGACTGCGAACACCTTGCTGGCGTACCTATTTCTCACGTGGTGGACTATCGGGATGCTGATGAAATTGCGCAGAAGCCTGACATATTGTGGACGGGGGCTAATTATCACGCTTATCCGGCCAACCCATTACGCCACGAAGTGACGGCCAATCTGGATTCACTGGGGTCTGATGTGCTGGCGGCGTTTGATTCCCGGGCATTCATGTTGGAGCTCTACCGCCGTTTGCCTTTCAATAACTCGGCCTATACACAGTTGGTGTCGCTGTTATTACGGCCGGATGAGGGCGGGCTAGTGCAGCACTGCGCCGTGGGCAAAGATCGTACGGGTATCGGTTCGGCGCTGGTGATGTTTGCGCTGGGTGCGGATGAACAGACGGTGATGGAGGATTACCTGCTCACCGAGACGACGCTGACGCCCTTCCGCCAGCAGCTACTGACACATCTGTCGGCAACGCTGAATGAGAAAGCGCTGGGACAGTTCTCTTATGTGCTGTCGGTGCAGGAAGAGTTCATTGTGACGGCGTTGAAGGCCATCTACGAACGACACGGTTCGATCGATAGCTGGCTTGAAGTGGAATACGGTCTGGATAATCGTGCGCGGAATTATTTGCAGGATAAGTATCTGGCGTAAGGTCTTCTTCATCTTATTGGCGAATCTCTTCATTATCACCGCGTAACTGATTTTTCCGCAAAAAAGGCCGGTCAAATGACCGGCCCCTATTTTTACTTACTACAAGTTTTGCTGTCTGTTTAGCTTTTGCTGCCTGCGCAATTAACCTGTATTACGCATGCCCGCTGCGACACCAGCGATCGTCACCATCAGCGCCAGTTCCAGATCGGCATCTGGCTGTTCCTGCTGGCGTGAACGATGTAGCAACTCAGCCTGCAGCACGTTCAGGGGATCGGTATAGACGTTACGCAGTGCGATCGACTCGGCGATCCACGGCAGATCCGCCATCAGGTGATCGTCGTTGGAGATCGCCAGCACGACGTTAATATCGGCGGCTAACTGATCGCGCAGCTGTTTCCCTAACGGCCACAGTTTCTCTTCTACCAGACGCTGATCGTAATACTCCGCCAGCCACAGGTCGGCTTTGGCGAACACCATCTCCAGCATGCCGATACGCGTCGAGAAGAACGGCCAGTCGCGGCACATGGCTTCCAACTGTTCCTGCTTGCCGTCATCCACCACTTTCTGCAATGCGGCACCCGCACCCAGCCACGCTGGCAGCATCAGACGGTTCTGCGTCCAGGCAAAAATCCACGGGATAGCGCGCAGGCTTTCCACACCGCCGTTCGGACGACGTTTGGCCGGACGTGACCCCAGCGGCAGTTTGCCCAGCTCCAATTCCGGCGTCGCTGCGCGGAAGTAAGGGACGAAATCCGGGTTCTCACGCACGTAGCCACGGTACATCTCGCAGGACACGCGAGAAAGATCGTCCATCACCTCGTGCCATTCCTGTTTTGGTTCCGGCGGTGGCAGCAGGTTCGCTTCCAGAATCGCACCGGTATACAGCGCAAGGCTGCTGATGGTGACTTCCGGCAGGCCGTATTTAAAGCGGATCATCTCGCCCTGTTCCGTCACGCGCAGGCCACCTTTCAGGCTACCCGGCGGTTGTGACAATAGCGCTGCGTGAGCCGGTGCGCCACCGCGACCGATAGAACCACCGCGTCCGTGGAACAGCGTCAGTGCGATACCTGCTTTCTCACAGGTTTTGATCAGCGCGTCCTGTGCACGGTACTGCGCCCAAGAGGCAGCCATCACGCCCGCGTCTTTCGCAGAGTCGGAATAGCCGATCATGACCATCTGCTTGCCCTGAATAAAGCCGCGATACCAGTCGATGCTCAGCAATTGCGTCATGACATCATCAGCGTTGTTCAGGTCGTCCAGCGTTTCAAACAGCGGCGCGACCGGTAGGGCGAACGGGCAACCGGCTTCTTTGAGCAGCAGGTGAACGGCCAGCACATCGGAAGGCGTGCGTGCCATTGAAATGACATAGGCTGCGACTGAACCGATGGGCGCTTTGGCGACGACACGACAGGTATCCAGCACTTCTTTGGTATCCGCGCTCGGCTCCCAGTAGCGCGGCAGGAGCGGGCGCTTAGAGCTGAGTTCACGGATCAGGAAGGCCTGCTTATCGGACTCTGACCAGCTTTCGTAGTCGCCCAGACCCAGATAGCGGGTAATCTCGGCCAGCGCTTCGGTGTGGCGGGTGCTTTCCTGACGGACATCGATGCGTACCAAAGGCACACCGAAGCAACGTACGCGACGCAGCGTATCCAGCAGGCGACCATCGGCGATGATGCCCATGCCGCAGGTTTTCAGCGATTGGTAGCAGGCGTGGAGCGGTTCCCACAGCTGTTCGTTGGTAATCAGCAGATCTTTAGGCGGCAGACGCTCTTCACCTGTCAGGCGCGCTTCCAGATAGCTCAGCGTACTGCTCAACTGAGAACGCAGTGACTTCATGATGGCGCGGTACGGTTCTTGTACCTCGCTACCACCAGCAAGTTCCAGCAGCTCCGGTGTACACTCGGACATCGACAGCTCGGAAACCAGCACCTGAATATCACGCAGGAACAGATCGGCGGCTTTCCAGCGGCTGAGTAACAGCACGTGGCGAGTAACTTCCGCCGTGACGTTCGGGTTACCGTCGCGGTCGCCACCCATCCAGGACGTAAAGCGCACCGGAACCGCATCAACGGGCAGACGATAGCCGAAAGCCTGTTCCAGCTGTTCATCCAGTTCGCGTAAGAATGCAGGTACGCCTTCCCACAGGCTGTTTTCCACCACGGCGAAGCCCCATTTGGCTTCATCTACCGGGGTAGGACGAATTTTACGGATTTCATCGGTATGCCAGGACTGCGCAATCAGCTGGCGCAGGCGGCGCATGATCTGATTGCGTTCATAATCAGCCAGATCGTTGTGGTCGAGCTGCTTGAGGCAGGTATTCACTTCTACCAGCTTGTGGATCAGCGTCCGACGGGTAATTTCGGTCGGGTGTGCGGTCAGCACCAGCTCGATCGACAAGGATTCTACGGCGTCACGGATATCGCGTTCGGTCAGATCTTTGCTTTCCTTCAGGCGCTCAAAGGCGTTGGAAAGCAGTGCCGGGTTACTCGCGGCTTCACCGTGCGGTGAAATCGTATGATATTGCTCAGCGGTATTGGTCAGGTTAAGGAACTGGCTGAATGCGCGGGCAACGGGCAACAGTTCATCGTTAGACAGGTTTTGCAGCGTAGTCAGCAACTCCTGACGATGTTTTTCATTACCTGCGCGGGAAGACTTTGACAACTTGCGGATTGTTTCGACTTTATCAAGGATGTTTTCACCCAGTGCTTCCTTGATGGTATCGCCGAGCAGCTTGCCGAGCATACTGACGTTACTGCGCATTGCGGAATATTGTTCGTTCATAGTTACCCTGACCCATCCCTACCATTTTTGTAAGTTTATTTCACTTGACATATTTTGACGCACTGCCTCCATCTAGCCACGATAAGGCGGGTTCGTCAATTGACGATTCTTTCTTCTCCTTATTCTTTGTACTTGCATTGAGGCGGGCTTGGCAATTTGTGAAATTTAATTACAGAGGCGCGGATATTAGAGGGACTTATTAGCAGGGGAACGTCGCGGGGCGCAGCGGCCCCGCGAGCGCGGTTACGACTGTTTGGACGCTCTGACGACCAGAATATAAGTCAGAGTAAAAGAAAGCACGATGGCGATAGCCATGCCGGAGACCGCGTAGCTAAAGTACGGGCCGATATAGGCTGGCAGGCTGAAAATACTCGACAAGATGTAGCCATACAGCCGGACACCGAAGTACGCGATAAAGGCCGAGGCGATGGAGCTGGCAATAGTTGCGGAGATAAACGCTTTTTTATACTTCGTCAGTACGCCGAAGAGTGCAGGTTCGGTAATACCGAGCAGCGCAGAAACACCAGCAGACAGCACGACGGATTTATCCTGACGGGTTTTGGCATGGAAGTAGATGGCAAACGTGGAACCCGCAATCGCCATATTAGCCATACACATCATTGGCATCAGCATATCAAAGCCCTGATTGCTGAAATTTTGCAGCGCAATGGGCGTCATCGCGTGATGCATGCCAGTCAGGATAGCGACAGGCCGAATCGCACCGACCACGAAACCAGCAAAGATAGACGACACATCGAACAGGCTCTGAATAAACAGTGCCAGCAGTTTACCGAGGTAGATCCCGAATGGCCCGATAATGGTGAGCGACACCAGTGCGGCGATAAACAACGTCAGCGTTGGGGTAAACACGGTTTTCAGCACCGAAGGCATGATGCGGTCGACCCAGCGGTGGATATAGCTCAGTGCCAACACAGAGAAAATCACTGGGATGACGCTGGCGGCATAGTTGAACACTGGAATGGGCAGCGCACCCATGAAGTAAAAGGCGCTGACCGCATTAGGGCTATTGCTGGCTAGTGCCTTCGCCGCTTCTATCAACGACGGGTACATCAGGCAGGCTGCAACAGCCGCTGCCAGATATTCGCTTGTTTTAAAGATCCTGGCTGCGGAGATGGCGAGGAAGAAAGGTAAGAAATAGAACACACCGCTGGCGATCAGGTCGAGGACGATCACGGTATCGGTTTTGGCAGAGACCACTTTCAAGGCGATCAGCCCTGCCAGCAGCCCTTTGATCATCCCGGCACCCGCGATAGCAGGGACGATCGGACCAAATACGCCGGAAACGGTATCCATGAACAGCGAAATCAGCCCCTTCTTCTGCTTCTGCACGTCTGGCTGCGATGTCGCTGTAGGCGAAAGCGTTGTGGAGGAAAGCTGGGCGTTCAGCAGTTCGTAATACTCATTGACCTGCGGCCCGATAATAATCTGAAACTGTTCACTCTGGTGTTGCGCACCTAATATACCGGGCAGATTTTTGATCGCCTCGGTTTGCACTTTACTTTCATCAATTAAATCAAACCGAAGCCGCGTCATGCAGTGCCAGGCTTTATTAATATTTTCGCTTCCGCCAACCAGTTTAATGATTGACTGAATAACGTCATTTTTTCCCATGAAATAAACTCCCCGCATAGCCTTATGTTATTTTTGGCCGAATTATTTCCACCGATAGTAAAAACTTAAAGAAGAAAAAACAAACCAATAAAACATGAAGTTCGTCACATGGTTAGTCTATAAGGGGTTTTTGTTGCCATTATTCGATAATTGGTCTGGTTTTTTAATCAATTAGATGGCTTTTTCAAACCAAAATAAATCTTTTAAATAAGAGGTTTACAATAAAAGAAAAAATAAGTAGAAAACAAAAAAAGAAACTGATTTTAGACTGTGTTTTTGCCGGGTATAGCTATTCCGGTAAATGCTCTGGAGGATATTTTTGTGTTGCCGACAATCATTACTGACATTGAATGTCTTGTTACCCGCCCCGACCGCCATAATTTAGTGACGGTGGTGGTTTACACGGATAAAGGCGTGACGGGTTATGGATGTGCGACCTTCCAGCAGCGCCCGCTGGCCGTTAAAGCGATGGTGGACGAGTACCTCAAACCGCTGCTGCTAGGACGAGATGCTAACCACATTGAAGATCTGTGGCACATGATGATGGTCAACGCTTATTGGCGTAACGGTCCGGTTATCAACAATGCGGTGGCGGGCGTCGATATGGCGCTGTGGGATATCAAAGGCAAGCTGGCGGATATGCCGCTTTATCACCTGTTTGGTGGGAAATCCCGCGATGCTATTGCCGCTTACAGCCATGCTGCCAGCGATACGCTGGACGGGCTGTATCAGGAAGTGGATCGGCTGTATGCGCAGGGCTATCGTCATATCCGCTGCCAGCTAGGATTCTATGGCGGGAATCCCGATGCGCTGCACAGCACGCGGCAGCCAACGGAGGGAGCCTATTACGATCAGGATCAGTACATGGCCAACACGCTCGCCATGTTCCGTGCGCTGCGCGAGAAATACGGCGATCGTTTCCACATCCTGCATGATGTCCATGAGCGTCTGTTCCCGAATCAGGCCGTGCAGTTCGCCAAAGCGGTAGAAGTGTATCGTCCCTATTTCATCGAAGACATTTTGCCGCCTGCGCAAAATGAGTGGCTGGCGCAGATCCGCAGCCAGAGCGCAGTGCCGCTGGCGACCGGAGAGCTGTTTAATAACCCCGCCGAGTGGCAGAATCTGGTGATTAATCGTCAGGTTGATTTCATCCGCTGCCATGTCTCACAGATTGGCGGGATTACGCCAGCGCTGAAACTGGGCGCGTTCTGTCAGAACTTTGGCGTTCGTCTCGCGTGGCATTGCCCGCCGGATATGACGCCTATCGGTGCGGCGGTTAACATTCACCTGAATATCCACCTGCATAATGCCGCGATTCAGGAATTTGTCGCTTACCCGGAAAATACCCGCAAGGTCTTCCCGCAGGCGGTGGAACCAGAGAAGGGCTATCTGTATCCGATTGAGCGCCCAGGTATTGGCGTGGGTATCGATCTGGACGCGGCGCGGCAGTTCCCCGTCGTCTATCGTCCGCACGAATGGACGCAGAGCCGCCTGCCGGATGGCACGATGCATACGCCCTGAGTGAGCTATTAAGGCGACTGGCGGAAATTCAGGTTATCGCGGTTGAAGGGGATGACGTAGGTGCAGGCGTAGTTGATATCAATGATATCGCTCGATTCGTACACGCGACCACCCTGTAAAATGCCGCGATTAAGAATGTGCATCGCCGCCGTGCCTTTCTTGCAGCCCAGTAGCTCAGCCTGTGCTTTAGTGACGTTAACCGCCTGATAATGCGTCAGGTAGTGTGAAATCGCGTAGCCCTTGCTGAGCACATACTGCTGAATAGAGCTTTCAATAATCTTCTGACTCATATCTGGGAAATCCGCGGCGGGCATCTTCGATATCTCAATCTGCACCTTGCGGTTATCGACATAACGTAACCGGCTAAATTCCCATATGAACGTATTTTCGCTGATCGCAAAAACCTGCTGTTCTTCACGATTCGGCAATCGCTTATGCAGGCTAAGCAAGCGGAATGAAATCTGATTAAATTTCTTTTCGGTAATCGAGTTATACACCAGCGGGTTGCTGCGTACGCCCTGATTGATGAAGTTACCGGAGCCTTGCACCATATGGATCGCGCCGATGCTGGCGAGCTTTTCCAGCGCCTGACGGATGGTAAAACGCGACACGCCGTATTCTTCCGCTAGTTGGCGTTCCGGCGGCAGCTTTTCCGGCAGCGGATCGGTGTGCTGATAGATTTTGCTAAGTAGATCCTGTGCGATGAAATCTTTCTTTTTCATTCTCTGTCTCAAAATGACCCTGCCAGCATGGCTGGCAAGGCCGCTTTCGTTGGATCAGTGGTGGCAGAAGTGATGAATCACCTGCGAGATCAGATCCCGCGTTGGTTTAATAAACTTGGTATCAATATATTCATCCGGCTGGTGCGCCTGCTCGATTGATCCCGGCCCCAGAACCAGCGTCGGGCACAGCGTCTGAATAAACGGTGCTTCGGTGCAGTAGTTCACGATTTCCGTTTTCGTCCCCAGCAGATTCTCCACGACGGACACCAAACGGTGGTCTGGTGGGCATTCATAGCCAGGAATCGGCGGATGCAGTTCGCTGATGGTTAACCTGCCCGGCCAGCGCTGGCTGACAGGCTCAAGCGCTTCTGACAGCAACCCATCCAGATCGTTAAGCGTAATACCCGGCAGCGGGCGAATATCCATATGCAGTTCACAGCAGCCGCAGATACGGTTAGCTGCGTCGCCGCCGTGAATGTGTCCGAGGTTCATAGTCGGGTGAGGAATGTGGAAAATCGGATTGTGATAGCGTTCCTGTAGCGTGTTACGCAATACCAGCAGATGAGAAATGGCTTCGTGCATCAGCTCGATCGCGTTCACGCCGCGCGACGGATCGCTGGAGTGGCCAGACTGCCCCTGAATGCGGATCGCGTTGGACATATGGCCCTTGTGGGCACGCACCGGCTGCAGTGAGGTCGGTTCGCCGATGATGGCGCAGTCCGGGCGAATCTGCGTAGATTCGGAGAAATACTTGGCGCCGGCCATCGTTGTCTCTTCATCCGCCGTTGCCAGCACGTAGAGCGGTTTCGTCAGCTTGGTCGGATCGATATCGCGCAACGCATCCAGAATAAAGGCAAAGAAGCCTTTCATATCCGCCGTACCCAAGCCGTAAAGTTTGTTGTCGTGTTCGGTCAGCGTGAACGGGTCACGCGTCCAGCGGCCGTCGTCGAACGGGACGGTGTCGGTGTGGCCTGCCAACAATAAGCCACCTTTTCCTTCACCAATCCGCGCCAGCATATTAAATTTATTGAGGGTGCCGGGAACCGGTTGGACTTCCACATGGAAGCCGAGATCGCCGAACCAGCCTGCCAGCAGGTTGATTAAGGTATGATTACTTTGATCGAGCGCGCTGTCGGTGGCACTGATGGACGGTGTGGCGATCAATGCCCGATATAGCTCAATAAAAGGGGGTAAATTCATCTTCACTGTTGACAGCCTCTGGTTAGGATAGTATCAATATTCATGCATTTATTTTGAATAAAAATACAATAATGCTCGGCGAAAGGAAACCCAAAGGTACGGCGATGGCGATTCGTCACTTTCACTGAGTTTCGCGGGTGAACAGCGTACCGACGCTGGTGAGCCCTGTTACCTGTTCCATAGATAAGTAAGAAGGTATACGGATCCCATGCTGAATACGCTGATTGTTGGTGCAAGTGGTTATACCGGCGCTGAGCTTGCGCTCTACCTGAACCGTCACCCACAGATGAACATAACCGCTTTGATGGTTTCTGCGCAAAGTGTCGATGCAGGAAAATTGATTTCTGATTTACATCCGCAGCTCAAAGGCATCATCGATGTTCCGGTAAAACCGCTGACCGATGCGGAAGAAGCGGCGAAAGGCGTGGATGTCGTTTTTCTGGCGACCGACCACAAAGTCAGCCACGATCTGGCCCCTGTTTTTCTGGCGTCAGGCTGCACCGTTTTTGATTTGTCCGGCGCGTTCCGCGTACAGGATGCCGAATTTTATCGTCGTTACTATGGCTTTGAGCATCAGCACCCTGACTGGCTGGCAAAAGCGGTTTATGGGCTGGCCGAATGGCGTGCGGAAAGCGTAAAACAGGCGCAGCTGGTTGCCGTGCCAGGCTGTTATCCAACGGCTGCGCAGCTGGCGCTGAAGCCGCTGCTGGATGCCCAACTGCTGAACCCGGCTCAGTGGCCGGTGATTAATGCCGTGAGCGGCGTGAGTGGGGCGGGGCGTAAAGCGTCGCTGACCAGCAGCTTCTGTGAAGTCAGCCTGCAACCGTACGGCATTTTCAACCACCGCCATGAACCTGAAATTTCAACGCACCTCGGTACGCCAGTGATCTTCACACCGCATTTGGGCAACTTTGCTCGCGGTATTCTGGAAACTATCACCTGTCGCCTGCAACCGGGCGTAACCCAGCAGGATATCGCTGAGGCTTATCACAACGCTTATCACGATAAGCCGCTGGTTCGCCTGTACGATAAGGGCGTTCCGGCGCTGAAATCCGTTGTCGGCCTGCCGTTCTGCGATATCGGTTTCTCTGTCGATGGTGAACACCTGATCGTGGTGGCAACCGAAGATAACCTGCTGAAAGGCGCGGCGGCACAGGCTGTGCAATGCATGAACATTCGTTTTGGTTTCCCTGAAACCCAATCGTTAATTTAATGACTACTGGTCCCGACATTTCGAGGCGCGAAGCATAATGAATCCGTTAATTATCAAATTAGGTGGCGTTTTACTGGATAGCGAAGAAGCGCTGGAACGTCTGTTCACTGCGCTGGTAGCTTACCGTCAGGAACATCAGCGTCCGCTGGTGATTGTGCACGGTGGCGGCTGTCTGGTAGATGACCTGATGAAGAAACTGTCGCTGCCCGTCGTGAAGAAAAACGGCCTGCGCGTCACGCCTGCCGATCAGATCGATATCATCACCGGTGCGCTGGCGGGTTCCGCCAACAAGACGCTGCTGTCATGGGCGAAGAAGCATGACATCAACGCGGTCGGCTTGTGTCTGGGCGATGGCGGCAGCACGACGGTCACGCAGTTAGATGAGTCTTTGGGCTTTGTGGGTAAGGCAGAAGCGGGATCGCCTGCGCTGCTGAACACGCTGCTGTCTGCGGGCTATCTGCCTGTTGTTAGCTCCATCGGTATTACAGCACAGGGCGACCTGATGAACGTCAACGCCGATCAGGCAGCGACGGCACTGGCGCAAACGCTGGGCGCGGATTTAATCCTGCTGTCTGACGTGAGCGGCATTCTGGACGGTAAAGGCCAGCGTATCGCCGAAATGACGGCGGAGAAAGCTGAGCAGTTGATTGCTCAGGGCATCATCACCGACGGCATGATTGTTAAGGTCAACGCCGCGCTGGATGCCGCTCGTGCGCTGGGTCGTCCGGTTGATATTGCCAGCTGGCGTCATGCTGAGCAGCTACCTGCGCTGTTCAACGGCGTAGCGATTGGCACACGTATTCTGGCGTAAGTCGTTTCTGGGTATGGCATGATGCGATACCAACGTGAATTATATTTTTGGGAGTAAGGGTTATGGCTTTGTGGGGCGGTCGGTTTAGTCAGGCAGCAGATCAGCGTTTTAAACAATTTAATGACTCACTGCGGTTTGATTACCGTCTGGCGGAACAGGACATCGTTGGCTCGATCGGCTGGTCGAAAGCACTGGTGACGGTCAATGTGCTCAGCGAGCAGGAGCAGCAGCAGCTGGAACAGGCGCTGAATGCGCTGCTGGTTGAGGTACAGGCCGATCCTGAGATGATCCTGCAAAGCGATGCAGAAGACATTCACAGCTGGGTTGAACTGCGTCTGATTGAGAAAGTCGGCGATTTAGGTAAAAAGCTGCATACCGGTCGTAGCCGTAACGATCAGGTCGCGACGGATCTGAAACTGTGGTGCAAGGCGCAGATTGCCGAGCTGCTGCTGTCGGTACGCCAGCTGCGTCAGGCGCTGGTTACGACGGCGGAAGCCAATCAGGATGCGGTGATGCCGGGTTACACCCACCTACAGCGCGCACAGCCGGTGACGTTTGCGCACTGGTGTCTGGCCTACCACGAGATGCTGGCACGCGATGAAAGCCGTCTGGAAGATACGCTGAAGCGTCTGGATGTCAGCCCACTGGGCTGCGGTGCGCTGGCAGGAACGGCTTATCCTATCGACCGTGAGCAACTGGCGGGCTGGCTGGGATTTGCCTCGGCCACGCGTAACAGTCTGGATACGGTTTCCGATCGCGATCATGTACTGGAGCTGCTGTCTGATGCTTCGATCGGCATGATCCACCTGTCGCGCTTTGCCGAAGATCTGATCTTCTTCAACAGCGGTGAAGCAGCGTTCGTTGAGCTGTCTGACCGTGTGACATCCGGTTCTTCCCTGATGCCACAGAAGAAAAACCCAGATGCGCTGGAGCTGATTCGCGGTAAATGCGGTCGCGTACAGGGGGCGTTGACCGGCATGATGATGACGCTTAAAGGCCTGCCGTTGGCGTATAACAAAGACATGCAGGAAGACAAAGAAGGGCTGTTTGACGCGCTGGATACCTGGCACGACTGCCTGATGATGGCGGGTCTGGTGCTGGAAGGCATTCAGGTTAAACGTCCGCGCTGTAAAGAAGCGGCCGAGCAAGGCTACGCGAACTCGACAGAGCTGGCGGATTATCTGGTCGCGAAAGGCGTTCCGTTCCGTGAAGCGCACCATATCGTGGGCGAAGCGGTAGTTGAAGCCATTCGTCAGGGCAAAGCATTGGAAGCGTTGCCGCTGGCCGATCTGCAAAAATTCAGCGCCGTGATTGGCGAGGATGTGTACCCGATTCTGGCGTTGCAATCCTGCCTGGATAAGCGTGCGGCACAAGGTGGCGTGTCACCACAGCAGGTTGCTAAAGCGATTAGTGATGCGAAGCAGCGCTTAGCCTAAGTTGCCCTCTTCTGTTTCAGTTCCCCCCAACGTGGTGTTTCGCGTTGGGGGGATTTCTGCGTTACCGATCTGATTCTTCTGCAAATTATCATCTATCCATTTTCATATGGAATGCGGCTCGCATTTTTCTGCTCAACGTCTTCCCCACCGGAATTGTTTCTGGACATCCATACAGTATCATTTTACCTTGACCGACAGCGTGAAAGGCCTGCGGAGGCAAAGTGGATATCAGCATATTTTATGGTTTGGGCGGTAGTGCAGTGGGTCTGTTGGTCGGGTGGTTAATTGCCAGCCTGATTCATCAGCAGAAGCTGTCGCAGCATGACACCGAACAGCGGTTGCTGGCGCAGACATTGCAGCAGGCTCAACAGTCGCTCAGCGAACAGCAGCAGGTAAAGCAGCAGGACGAACAGCGGCTGCGGCAAAACGAGCTGGAACTGCGCACGGTTCACGCTCAGCTCTCTGCCAGCCATGAAAAGCTGCAACAGCTTACTGAACTCCGTGAAGAGTGCGTGCAGTTAAATCAGGAACTGCGAACGCTGCGTGAAATCAACAGCGCGCAGGAAGCGGAGCTGCGGGAAGTCACCATTCGGCTAGAAGAAACCCGTATGGCGGCGGAAGAGAAGCAACGACTGCTGGCGAACAGTGAACAGCGGTTGACGGCGCAGTTTGAGAATCTGGCGAACCGGATTTTTGAACATAGCGGCCGCAAAGTGGATGAACAAAATAAACAGAGTCTGGATAAGCTGCTGATGCCGCTGCGTGAGCAGCTTGATGGGTTCCGCCGTCAGGTGCAGGACAGCTTTGGTGCGGAAGCGCGTGAGCGTCACACGTTGGCGCATGAAATCCGCAATCTGCAACAGCTGAACGCGCAGATGGCACATGAAGCCATCAATCTGACGAAAGCCCTGAAGGGCGACAATAAGACGCAGGGTAACTGGGGGGAAGTGGTGTTAAGCCGCGTGCTCGAAGCCTCCGGCCTGCGCGAAGGCTACGAGTATCAAACTCAGGTCAGCGTGCAAACAGGCACAAATAGCCGCCTGCAACCTGATGTCATCGTGCGTTTACCGCAGGGCAAAGATGTCGTGATCGATGCCAAGATGTCGCTGGTGGCCTACGAGCGCTATTTCAATAGTGACGATGACGCAGAGCGGAGTGTGGCGTTGAACGAACATTTGCTCTCGGTTCGCAGCCATATTCGGCAGTTGAGCAGCAAAGATTATCAGCAGCTTCCGGGTCTGCGTTCGCTAGACTATGTGCTCATGTTTATTCCGGTCGAACCTGCTTTTCTGGTTGCTATCGATCGCCAGCCCGAATTGATCAACGAGGCGTTAAAGCACAATATTATGCTGGTCAGCCCGACCACGCTGCTGGTGGCATTACGCACTATCAATAATTTATGGCGCTATGAACAACAGAGCCGCAATGCACAGCAGATCGCTGAAAAAGCGTCGCGGCTGTACGATAAGCTGCGGTTGTTCGTAGACGACATGGAAGCGCTGGGGCAGAGCCTGGATAAAGCGCAGGGCACTTATCGTCAGGCGATGAATAAACTTTCCTCTGGGCGTGGTAACCTTATTGGCCAGGCTGAGGGGTTCCGTGCGCTGGGCGTAGAAATTAAACGCACGATCAGCCCGTCATTAGCAGAAAAAGCAACGGCCCATGAGCACGCTGAACGCGATGAATTACCGGATTCCGTAGCCCCCGACGCTGTTTCACCAACCGTGAAAACGGAGGGCGAGGAAGGGGAAACCCCCTTCGCTACCCGTAACCTATCCTAAATAATTCGAGTTGCGTGACAAAACGTTAGCGTTTTGAACAACGCAAGGCGTTGGCCCGTTAGGGCGAGGCTCATTTATGCGCCTCGTAGCGCGGCAAGCGCACGAGTCCTCAGGAGCTTACTCAAGTAAGTGACTGAGGTGAGTAAGTGAAGCCAACGCACAAGCAGCTTGAAGTATGACGGATATAAATAGGTATGGATTTCGCGGGCTTGGCACCAGGCTATGTGAAATTAGTGCAGTGGGGTTTTTATACGGGTCTGGTACACTCTCACCATAAATGGGTAGACCCGAAATTTGACTGAAATAGTAGGCGGATAAGATGGCAAGTGAGCAGGAGAAAACGGCCGACTTTGGTTTTCGGACTGTCGCCAGGGATGAAAAAGAAGTCATGGTGGCTGAGGTTTTTCATTCTGTAGCAGCAAAGTATGACTTGATGAATGACCTGATGTCCTTTGGTATCCACCGTGTCTGGAAGCGTTTCACTATCGAATGCAGTGGGGTAAGACGTAACCAGCGTGTTCTGGATCTTGCCGGAGGAACAGGGGATCTGACTGCCAAATTCTCCCGTATGGTTGGCGAAGGTGGTGAAGTCATTCTGGCGGACATCAACGCATCAATGCTGAAAGTGGGCCGCGAAAAACTGCGTAATAAAGGCATTATCGACAACATCAACTACGTGCAGGCCAATGCTGAAGCGCTGCCGTTCCCTGATGACTTCTTCGACTGCATTACTATCTCCTTTGGTCTGCGCAACGTGACGGACAAAAACAAAGCGCTGCGCTCAATGTACCGCGTGCTGAAGCCGGGGGGGCGGTTGCTGGTGCTGGAGTTTTCCAAGCCGATCATTAAACAGCTGAGCACCGTTTATGATGCTTATTCATTCCATATCCTGCCGAGGATTGGCGAAGCCGTGGCGAGTGATGCTGGGAGCTACCGCTATCTGGCGGAATCTATCCGCATGCACCCCGATCAGGAAACGCTGAAAGGGATGATGGTCGATGCCGGTTTTGACAGTGTTAACTATTTCAACCTCACCGGTGGAATCGTTGCGCTGCATCGTGGGTTTAAATTCTGATTGGAAACGCCAATGCTGATAACGTCTTTTCTGACCGCTACGCTGGAAACCGCGCTGAATCAGCTGCTTTTTCACGATACAGTTTCTTGCGATCGCAGCATGAAGTCTGCACGCCAGCGCTTGCAGGGGAAAACACTTCAGATCGAGTTGGCTGAACTGGATGTGCCCTTGGTGCTGGTGTTTAACGAACAGCGGCTGGACGTGATCAGCCAATGGGGCGAGCCTGCGGATTGCTGCCTGAAAACACGCGTGCCGGTTCTGATGAAATTACGCGATCGTCAACAGCTGTCGTCGCTGATGCGCAGCGGCGAGCTGGTGATAGAAGGCGATATTCAAGTCGTTCAACAGTTCATCGTGCTGTTTGATCTGGCAGAGTTCGATCCGGCGGAGTGGTTGTCCCCTTATCTGGGCGATATTGTTGCTCAGGGGCTTACCCAAACGGCACAGAAAACCTTGAGTTTCCTGAGACGGTCATTACATCAGCAGCAACATTTCTTGTCTGAGACGCTAACGGAAGAGTGGCGACTGGCTCCGGGAAAACTGGAAAACGCCTGGTTCCATGAGGAAATTGTTGCACTGGATAAATCCGCCGATACGTTGTCCGAACGGCTGGCGAAGCTGGAGGCTTTACGATGACGCCCAGTGAATTACGCCGCCTTTACAGCATTGTGCGTGTGCTGTTGAGCTATGGTCTGGACGAGCTTATTCCTAAAATGCGACTGACGCTTCCGCTACGTGCGGGTCGTCGTCTGCTGTTCTGGTTACCCAATCGTCACCGCAGTAAGCCTTTAGGGGAACGTCTGCGTTTGGCGCTTCAGGAATTGGGGCCGGTGTGGATTAAGTTCGGACAAATGATGTCTACACGCCGCGATCTGTTCCCGCCCGCTATCGCCGATCAGTTAGCGATGTTGCAGGATAAGGTTGAGCCGTTTGATGGCAAACTGGCGCGCGAACAGATTGAGCTGTCGATGGGCGGAATCCCTCTTGAAGAGTGGTTTGACGATTTTGACATTAAACCGCTGGCCTCTGCCTCGATTGCACAGGTGCATACCGCATGCCTGAAAAGCACGGGAAAAGAGATCGTTATCAAGGTCATCCGCCCGGATATTTTGCCCGTCATCAAGGCGGATATGCGCCTGATGAAACGTCTGGCGGGGTGGTTGCCCCACCTGTTACCGGATGGTCGTCGCCTGCGTCCGCGCGAAGTGGTACTGGAATATGAAAAAACGCTGCTTGATGAGCTGAACTTGCTGCGAGAAGCGGCAAACGCTATCCAGCTGCGGCGTAATTTTGAAAACAGCCCGATGCTGTATGTGCCGGAAGTTTATTCGGATTATTGCAGCGAAAGCATGTTGGTGATGGAGCGAATCTACGGTATTCCTGTTTCTGATGTCGACGCGCTGACAGCCAATGGCACGGATATGAAGCTACTGGCAGAACGCGGCGTTCAGGTCTTCTTCACGCAGGTGTTCCGCGACAGCTTCTTCCACGCAGATATGCATCCCGGCAATATCTTTATCAGCTACGAGCACCCGGAAGATCCGCAATATATTGGTATTGATTGCGGTATCGTCGGCTCGTTGAATAAGGAAGATAAGCGCTATCTGGCTGAGAATTTCATTGCCTTCTTCAACCGTGATTATCGCAAAGTTGCCGAACTGCATGTGGATTCGGGCTGGGTACCTCCAGACACCAATGTTGCAGATTTTGAGTTTGCTATTCGTACGGTCTGTGAGCCGATCTTCGAGAAGCCGTTGGCGGAAATTTCGTTCGGTCATGTATTATTGAATTTGTTTAATACGGCGCGTCGCTTCAATATGGAAGTCCAGCCGCAGTTAGTGCTGCTGCAAAAAACGCTGCTGTATGTTGAAGGCGTGGGTCGGCAGCTTTATCCGCAGCTCGATCTGTGGAAAACCGCCAAGCCGTTTCTGGAAAACTGGCTGAAACAACAGGTCGGTTTGCCTGCGGTTTTCCGTGCGCTCAAAGAAAAGGCGCCGTTCTGGGCTGAAAAATTGCCGGAAGTCCCTGAATTATTTTATGACGGGTTACGTCAGCATAAGATGTTAAAGCAAAGCGTCGATCAGCTGGCCTATGAGTTGAAGACGCAGCAGTCTCGTCAAGGACAGTCACGATATCTTTTGGGTATTGGCGCAACGCTGCTAATCAGTGGTACGTTGTTACTGATCAGCCGTGTTGAAGCCGATATGATTCCTTCGGGGTTGATGGCAGCAGGAATCGTCGCCTGGATTATCGGTTGGCGTCGAACTCGTTGAAGCAGATCATGATGCACGCCAGAATTACCCGATATAATAACGAGAATTCTGTCGTTCCCCTTTTTGAAAAGAGGTAAATGTTATGGGTGGTATTAGTCTCTGGAACCTGTTGATTATCGCAGTCATCGTCATCTTACTGTTCGGAACCAACAAGCTGAGAACGCTGGGTTCGGATCTGGGAGCCTCCATCAAAGGTTTTAAGAAAGCGATGGGTGACGATCAGCCGTCTACTGGTGCAGACAAAACGCAGCCAGATGCCGATTTCTCTACCAAGTCTATCGCTGACAACCAATCAGACGCCAAGCCGGGCGAAACGAAGAGCCAGCATAAAGAGCAGGTGTAATCTGTGTTCGATATCGGTTTTGGTGAATTGCTATTAGTGATGGTTCTCGGCCTGATTGTCCTCGGGCCGGAGCGTTTGCCTGTGGCAGTCAGAACGGTTGCAAGCTGGATCAGGACGCTGCGTTCGCTGGCGTCTACGGTTCAGAATGAGCTGTCGCAGGAGCTGAAACTCCAGGAGTTTCAGGAAAGCCTGAAGAAAGTCGAAAAAGCCAGTTTGCAGAATCTGTCGCCGGAATTGAAAGCCTCAATGGATGAACTCAAAGAGGCGGCAGAAGCGATGAAACGTGGCTATACCGAGCCATTGTCACCGCAGAAATCAGATGATCACCAAAAGTCAGATGATCATAGCGCGTCAGATGGTCATAGTGCGACGGTGGAACCGCAGCGCAACACCCCGCTAAACGATCCGGAAGCGGCCTACGATGGGGTGATCGAAGCGGAAACCGCAGTACGTCCGGCAGTCAGTCAGCCTAAACCTGAAAGCGCTACTGTGGCTGAACATCACCATGATGGCCGCAATGCCACAAGTGATGCTGCTGTCGGTAACGATAATGTCAAACCTGAGCAGTCCCAGTCTTCTGCTGTTTCTGCCCGCCAACCGAGCGATAGTCGTTAGTTTATGGCCGATGAAGATACTCAACCGCTAATTAGCCACCTGATTGAGCTACGCAAGCGGCTATTGAACAGCATCATCTGTGTGCTGGCGGTATTTGTTGTGCTGGTGTACTTTGCCAATGACATTTACCAAGTAGTTTCTGCGCCGCTCATCAAGCAATTGCCTGCGGGTGCCAGCATGATCGCGACTGATGTCGCCTCGCCTTTCTTTACACCGATAAAGCTGACGATGATTGTCTCAGTGTTTGTCGCTGCGCCACTGGTGCTGTATCAGGTGTGGGCGTTTGTGGCTCCTGCTTTGTATAAGCACGAACGTCGCTTAATGATGCCGTTGCTAGTATCCAGCAGCCTGCTGTTTTATTCGGGCATGGCGTTTGCGTACTTTGTGGTGTTCCCGCTGGCGTTTGGTTTTTTTGCGAAAACCGCGCCCGTTGGCGTGTTGATTGCGACAGACATCAATAACTACCTCGATTTTGTTATGGCGCTGTTCATGGCGTTCGGCGTATCGTTTGAGGTGCCCGTTGCCATCGTGCTGCTCTGCTGGAGTGGTGTGGTGACGCCAGAAGATCTGAAGAAAAAACGCCCTTATATTTTGGTGGGCGCATTCGTTGTCGGGATGCTGCTGACGCCGCCGGACGTTTTCTCACAGACGCTACTGGCGATTCCGATGTATCTGCTGTTTGAAATCGGTGTATTCTTCGCGCGGTTTTATGTTGGCAAAGGCCGACGTGCTGAAACGGAAGAGCCATCGCAGTAACGAACGGTTCCCTGCGGCAGGACGGTAAAATGACCTCTCTTTGAGAGGTCTTATTTTTTATTCGCCAGAGTGAGAGTCATGTTTGATATCGGTGTCAATCTAACCAGTTCTCAGTTTGAAAAAGACCGGGAGCAGGTCGTCATCCGGGCAAAGCAAGCGGGTGTCAGTGGCATCTTGATCACCGGAACCAACGCCCAGGAAAGCCATCAGGCCATGTTACTGGCGCAAGCCTATCCCGATTACTGTTGGTCAACGGCGGGTGTTCATCCGCATGATGCCAGCCAATGGAATGACGCCACCGCTGAACAGGTTCATCACATGGCAAGCGCCGCCTGCGTGGTTGCTATTGGCGAATGCGGGTTGGATTTCAACCGTAACTTTTCGACGCCAGAAGAGCAGGAACGGGCATTCAGTGCGCAGCTAGCGATAGCGGCCGAACGATCCATGCCCGTTTTCCTTCATTGCCGTGATGCCCATTCCCGCTTTATCTCTCTGCTGACGCCGTGGTTGAGTCAGTTACCTGCCGCCGTGGTTCACTGCTTTACTGGCAATCGTCATGAGTTGGATGAGTGTCTGGCAGCGGGGCTGATGGTCGGCATTACCGGCTGGGTTTGCGATGAGCGTCGCGGAATTGAGCTGCGTGCCTTATTGCCGCATATTCCTGCCGATCGGCTGTTGGTGGAAACCGATGCACCTTATCTGTTACCCCGGGATTTACGCCCTAAACCGGCCTCCCGCCGTAACGAACCCTGTTATCTGCCTCATATTATTCGCCAGATTGCGGAGTGGCGTGGAGAAGATGCCACATGGTTGGGACAGACAACAGATGAAAATGCCCGCCGGGTTTTCCGGCTGGCCTGATTCAGGAGAATAATGACATGAGCACTGCTTTTCCCGGCACTTTCCCTGGCCGACGTATGCGCCGCATTCGCCGCCATGATTTCAGCCGTCGCCTGGTTGCTGAAAATCAACTGACGGTGAATGATTTGATTTATCCCGTTTTCGTGATGGAAGGGACAAATCATCGTCAGGAAGTTCCCTCCATGCCGGGGGTATACCGGATGACTATCGACGTTCTTCTGAAAGAAGCCGAAGAGATCGCTAAGCTCGGCGTTCCGGTTCTGTCGCTGTTCCCCGTCATTGAAGCGGATAAAAAATCACTCTATGCCGAAGAAGCCTATAACCCGGATGGTCTGGTTCCTCGCACGATCCGCGCGCTGAAAGACGCCGTCCCTGAGCTGGGTTTGCTGACGGATGTGGCGCTCGATCCCTACACCACACACGGGCAGGACGGGATTATCGATGCGGATGGTTATGTGATTAACGACGTCACCAAGGAGATTTTGGTACGTCAGGCGCTGTCCCATGCAGAAGCCGGCGCAGAAATTATTGCGCCTAGCGACATGATGGACGGCCGTATCGGCGCTATTCGTGACACCCTTGAAGCACAAAACCTGATCAATACCCAGATCATGGCGTATTCAGCTAAATATGCATCGTGCTATTACGGGCCTTTCCGTGACGCCGTGGGCTCAGCGGGCAACCTGAAAGGTGGCAACAAGAAAACCTACCAGATGGACCCGGCTAACAGCGATGAAGCTTTGCAAGAAATCGCGCAGGACTTGCAGGAGGGGGCGGATATGGTGATGGTTAAACCGGGTATGCCTTATCTGGACGTGGTGCGTCGCGTCAAAGAGTCGTTCGGCGTGCCGACGTTTGCTTATCAGGTATCTGGCGAATATGCGATGCACATGGCGGCGATTCAGAACGGCTGGTTGCAAGAACAACCGGTAGTGATGGAGTCTCTGCTGTGCTTTAAACGCGCGGGTGCGGATGGTGTGCTGACCTATTTTGCCAAGCGTGTCGCACAGTGGCTGCACGATCAGAATATGCAACGCTAAGTCTGTTCTTATCCGGCGCGGGATAAACGCGCCGGGTAGGGCAAAGAGGCAAGGAGCGTCGGGCTATTTTTTCAAAGGGCTATTTTTTCAAAGGGCTATGTTTTCAAAGGATTAGGCTTTGCGAAACTCGCGGTTATCAATGCTCTGTCTGACCTGTTTGTTCAGCATATTCAGCAACAGCATTGAGCGAGCTTCGCCGTCAGGCTCGGTGTAAATAGCCTGAAGACCAGAGAAAATACCGTCGGTAATGACGACGCTATCGCCAGGCTGTGGCGTCAGTGGGTCAATGATTCCCTGAATCGGGCGAAGTGACAATTCATCGATAACCTGCTGCGGAATGGTCGCGGGCAGCGCACCGAATCGCACAAAGTTACTCACCCCACGCGTCGCGCTGATGGTGGTGGTGTGGATGCGTTCGGGATCGAACTCCACAAACAGGTAGTTCGGGAACAGCGGCTCACACACTTCGGTCCGTTTACCACGAACGATCTTATCCAGCGTGATCATCGGGCTCACGCAGTTGACATCCTGACGTTCCAGATGCTCTTTCGCTCGCAGTAGTTGACCACGTTTACAATACAGTAAGTACCAGGCTTCCATAATTTCGCAGACTTATGATTCCGACGAGCAAGCATAACAAAAGCGAGCACGGATAAAAAATTTTCGGCAGATATTTTTGTTACCACATTTTGGCGTTCGGGTTCTTGATAGTGAGCAGATTCTTACCATAAATAGGCGCTTCGGGAAGCGACAGGTTGGCGAAGAGACTTTATAATAGCCAGAACGATAGACTGCCCCCGATGAATAGCATGAAATACCGTGACTTACGCGAGTTCCTCTCGCTGCTGGAAGAGAGAGGGGAGTTAAAACGCATTACCCAGCCCATCGATCCCTACCTTGAAATGACGGAAATTGCTGACCGAACGCTGCGTGCGGAAGGCCCTGCTCTCCTGTTTGAGAACCCCAAAGGCTATGACATGCCGGTGCTGTGCAATTTATTTGGCACGCCGAAACGTGTTGCGTTGGGCATGGGACAGGAAGAGGTCAGCGCACTGCGCGAGGTGGGCAAGCTGTTGGCGTTTCTGAAAGAGCCGGAACCACCCAAAGGGTTCCGCGATCTGGTGGATAAAATGCCGAAGTTCCGTCAGGTATTGAATATGCCGACGAAGCGTCTGTCTTCTGCGCCGTGTCAGGAACAGATTTGGCAGGGGGATGACGTTGACCTGCGCCGGATTCCGGTGATGCAGTGCTGGCCGGAAGATGCCGCGCCGCTGATTACCTGGGGGCTTACCGTGACGCGCGGGCCGCTTAAAGAGCGGCAGAATCTGGGGATCTATCGTCAGCAGGTGCTGGGTAAAAACAAGCTGATCATGCGCTGGTTATCTCATCGCGGCGGCGCGCTGGATTTTCAGGAATGGTGTCAGGAAAATCCAGGGCAGAGTTTTCCGGTGTCTGTCGCATTGGGCGCTGACCCTGCGACGATCCTCGGTGCGGTGACGCCCGTGCCTGATACGCTATCGGAATATGCCTTTGCGGGGTTGCTGCGTGGGCATAAGACTGAAGTGGTGAAGTGCCTGTCGAACGATTTGGAAGTGCCCGCCAGTGCGGAAATTGTTCTGGAAGGCTATATTGAACCGGGAGAAATGGCGGCGGAAGGGCCGTATGGCGACCATACCGGCTATTACAATGAAGTCGATCACTTCCCGGTTTTCACCGTTACGCATATTACTCAGCGCCAGAATGCCATTTATCACTCGACTTACACCGGCCGGCCACCGGATGAACCTGCTGTTTTGGGCGTGGCGTTGAACGAAGTTTTCGTGCCGATCCTGCAAAAGCAGTTTCCTGAGATTGTCGATTTTTATTTGCCACCGGAGGGTTGCTCTTACCGTCTGGCGGTCGTTACCATGAAGAAACAGTACGCGGGCCATGCTAAACGCGTCATGATGGGTGTGTGGTCTTTTTTACGCCAGTTCATGTATACGAAATTTGTCATTGTCTGCGATGATGACGTTAATGCGCGTGACTGGAACGACGTGATATGGGCGATTACGACGCGTATGGATCCGGCGCGCGATACGGTATTAGTAGAAAATACGCCGATAGATTACCTTGATTTTGCCTCGCCAGTTTCTGGCCTTGGCTCCAAAATGGGTCTGGACGCCACCAATAAATGGCCTGGCGAGACGCAGCGCGAGTGGGGTCACCCCATCAAGAAAGACCCACAGGTTTGTGCCCGCATTGATGAAATATGGGACGAATTGGCCATTTTTAGTGACAGAGAGCCCCGGCGTTAACGGCTGCTGCCCTGTTCTCAGTTTTGCTTTTATGACCCTATAGAGGGAATGCATGACAACATTGAGCTGTAAAGTGACTTCGGTCGAAGCCATAACCGATACGGTTTATCGCGTTCGTTTGTTACCTGAAGCGCCGTTTTCCTTTCGGGCTGGCCAGTATTTGATGGTAGTGATGGGCGATCGAGATAAACGTCCTTTTTCACTGGCATCGACCCCGATGGATAAAAACTTTATTGAATTGCACATTGGGGCGTCCGAACTGAATCTTTACGCGATGGCGGTGATGGAACGCATTCACAAGGAAAAAACCCTGACGGTCGATATCCCGCATGGCGAAGCCTGGCTGCGAGAAGAGAGTACGCGTCCGCTGGTGTTGATTGCGGGTGGAACCGGATTTTCGTATGTGCGTTCTATCCTGCTGACCGCGCTGGCGCAGCAACCTGAGCGCGATATCGCTATTTACTGGGGTGGACGTGAATCCCAGCATTTGTATGACTTAATCGAGCTTGAAGGCTTTGCGGCTAAGCACCCCAATCTGCGGGTGGTGCCAGTCGTCGAACAGCCAGAAGAGGGATGGGATGGCAGAACGGGCACCGTTCTGAGCGCGGTATTGCAGGACTACGGCTCACTGGCAGAGCAGGATATCTATATTGCTGGTCGCTTTGAAATGGCGAAAATTGCCCGTGAACGTTTTTGTAACGAGCGCGGTGCGCTGACAGCGCATATGTTCAGCGACGCATTTTCGTTTATTTAAAGCAGTTAAGGCATAAGCAAGTAAAAATGAAAATCCCACGGCTGTGGGATTTTTGGTTTCTGGCTGTTCTCTGACAGAGCTTTCCTGTGTTTAGACGCGCTCAAACACGGTCGCAATACCCTGTCCCAGCCCGATGCACATCGTCGCCACGCCAAACTGAGCATTGCGACTTTCCATCAGATTAATCAACGTGGTAGAGATGCGTGCGCCTGAGCAGCCGAGCGGGTGACCTAGCGCAATCGCGCCGCCATTGAGATTGACCTTTTCATCCAACTGTTCCAGCAGCCCCAGATCTTTAATGCAGGGTAGCGTCTGAGCGGCGAATGCTTCATTCAGTTCAAAGATGCCGATATCGGCCAGACTGAGCCCTGCTCGTTTCAACGCCAATTTAGTCGCGGGGACGGGGCCGTAACCCATAATCGAAGGATCGCAGCCAACCACGGCCATTGCCCGAATGCGGGCTCGTATCGGTAAACCTAATGATGCCGCGCGGGATTCGCTCATGATCAACATGGCTGCTGCGCCATCGGACAGCGCCGAGGATGACGCGGCTGTCACCGTACCGTTAACGGGATCGAATGCCGGTTTGAGTGCGGCAAGGCTATCGACGGTGGTGTCTGGGCGAATGACCTCATCATAATCGAAGCGTTGCAGCACGCCGTCTGCATCATGGCCCGCCGTGGGGATAATTTCACGACGAAACGCTCCTGACTGGGTGGCGCTGTGGGCGCGCTGGTGCGAACGTGCGGCGAACTGATCCTGCATCTCACGGCTAATATTGTGCATACGCCCCAGCATCTCGGCCGTGAGCCCCATCATACCCGCCGCTTTAGCTATGGTGCGGCTCAGCCCCGGATGAAAATCGACGCCATGATTCATCGGCACATGTCCCATATGCTCGACGCCGCCAATTAAGCAGACATTCGCGTCGCCAACCATAATGGCACGGGCCGCATCGTGGAGCGCCTGCATGGAGGAGCCGCACAGTCGGTTAACCGTGGTCGCGGGGACATTCATCGGGATTTCTGCCAGCAAAGCAGCATTGCGGGCGACGTTGAAGCCTTGCTCCAGCGTCTGTTGCACACATCCCCAATAGATATCGTCGATCTCACGGGCATCCAGCGCTGCGTTACGGCTCAATAGGCTACGCATCAGGTGTGCGGACAGGTCTTCGGCTCTCACTTGGCGGAAAGCGCCGCCTTTGGAGCGACCCATCGGCGTGCGTACGGCATCAACAATCACTACCTTTTCCATATTTCCTGCCCTCATGCCGGTTGGCCGTAAGAAACGCCCGCGTGTGGCGCGACCGATGGGTAATAGCCTTCATCACTTTTGGCTTTTTGCTGCAAGCCGTCAGGCACCTGATAGATTGCACCGAGGTGCGCCAATTGTTGCGCCATCTCGACGTAGTGTTCGCTGCCCAATGTATCCAGATAGCGGCAAGCGCCACCGTGGAAGGGAGGGAAACCTAACCCGTATACCAGCGCCATGTCCGCTTCGGCGGGGCTGGCGACGATACCTTCTTCCAGACAGCGCGCGACTTCATTAATCATCGGGATCATCATGCGAGCGATAATCTCTTCTGCACTGAACGCTTTTTTCGGCTGGCTGATGTCCTTAAGCAGTGTTTCGACAGCCTCATCCTGTTCTTTACGCAACTTCCCCTTGCCATCGGTTTGATAACGGTAGAAGCCGTGACCATTCTTCTGTCCGAAGCGCTGGTGTTCAAACAGCACATCAATCGCATCGCGATAATCTTTCGCCATGCGCTGTGGGAAGCCTTCAGCCATCACTGCCTGAGCATGGTGAGCGGTATCAATACCGACAACGTCCAGCAGATAGGCTGGGCCCATCGGCCAACCGAATTTTTTCTCCATGACGTTATCGATCTCACGGAAATCGGCACCGTCTCTGAGCAATAAGCTGAATGCAGCAAAGTAAGGGAATAGCACCCGATTCACGAAGAACCCAGGGCAGTCGTTCACGACAATCGGCGTTTTACCCATCTTGCTGGCGTAAGCGACCACGCTAGCGATGGTGCTGTCGCTGGTTTTGGGGCCGCGAATAATTTCGACCAGTGGCATGCGGTGTACCGGGTTGAAGAAGTGCATCCCGCAGAAGTTTTGTGGCCGTTTTAGCGACGCGGCCAGTGAAGCAATCGGGATGGTTGAGGTATTCGAAGCCAGAATCGTCTTCTCGCTCACGTGCGATTCGGTTTCTGCCAACACGCTGGCTTTTATTTTCGGGTTCTCAACCACGGCTTCAACGACGATGTCGGTGCGCTCGAACCCAGCATAATCCAGCGTTGGATGAATGCTCGCCAGAATCGTTGCCATTTTCATTCCGTCCAGCTTGCCGCGCTCCATCTGCTTATTCAGCAGCTTGGCTGCCTCATTCATCCCCAGCGCGAGCGGCTTCTCATTGATATCTTTCATGCGAATCGGCACGCCTTTGAACGCGGATTGATAGGCAATGCCGCCACCCATAATGCCTGCGCCTAGCACGGCGGCCTGCTGCGGCACGGATGTCTCGCCAATCAGTTTCTTTGCCTTGCCTTTAACATACTGATCGTTGAGGAAAATGCCGACGAGTGCGCGAGCTTCATTTGAACGCGCCAGTTGAACGAAATGCTGCGTTTCGAGCTGCAATGCGTCATCGCGCGTCATAGTTGCGGCGGCTTCGATGGTTTTTACCGCTAGCATCGGTGCGGGATAGTGTTTGCCAGCGGTTTGCAGCACCATCGCTTTGGCGGTGGTAAAGCTCATCATGGCTTCAATCTTATTTAGCTTCAGCGGGTCAAGTTTCGGACGTCGGTAAGCCTGCCAGTCCAGTGAGCCGTTAATCGCCTGTTTTAACATCTTGATGGCAGCGGGAACCAGCTTGTCATTGGCGACAACGGCCTGCACGAGTCCCACTTTTAAGGCATCGGCTGCGCTGATATCTTTACCTGCGGCGATGATCTCCAGTGCGCTGTCGGCGCCCAACAGGCGTGGTAGCCTAACCGTGCCGCCAAAGCCTGGCATAATCCCCAGTTTGGTCTCAGGCAGCCCGATGCGTGCATCCGCCGTCGCTAAACGAAAATCGGTCGCCAGCACACATTCACACCCGCCGCCCAACGCATAGCTATTGATTGCGGACAGTGTGGGAACGGGTAAATCTTCAAGGCGGCTGAAAATGCGGTTGGCGAAGACAAGCCATTCATGCAGCTTTTCTGCTGGCGCGGCAAAAAGAGAAAGGAATTCCGTGATATCGGCACCGACAATAAATGCAGGTTTGTCAGAACGTAGCAGTAAGCCCTTCAAATTCGGCTGTTCCGCCAGAACGTCCAGCGCCTTACCCAGGCTGGCAACCGTGCGGGTATCTAGCTTGTTTACGGAGCCAGGGGCAGAAAATACCAGCTCGACAATGCCGTCCTCAAGCCAGTTAAGGTAGAGGGATTCACCTTGATAAAGCATGTTCATCTCCGCTGTTTGTGTGAGTGATCTGGTATGACCAGATAATCGAATTGTGGTTTTAATGTTAATTTTTTGCAAACGAGAGATTAATTTTTTGCCGAATCGATCACAAAGCACCGGACGCTGCCCTTGGAGAATGCCTGTGTTAAAATGGAGGGATCATGTCGTGACGTACAAGGATACTCATGGAAAAGCTGGCTTCTTTATATCATCACCATCTGGCTACGCTGCAAACGCGTGCTCAGGCGGTTTTAGCGCGCCATCAGCTTGACGCATTACTGATTCACTCTGGTGAACTGTTGACCGTTTTTCTGGACGATCACGACTATCCTTTCAAAGTTAATCCGCAGTTTAAAGCGTGGGTGCCCGTCACGCAGGTGCCGAACTGCTGGCTCTGGGTTGACGGCGTTAACCCGCCGAAGCTGTGGTTCTACTCGCCAGTCGATTACTGGCATAACGTTGCGCCAGTCCCCGAGAGCTTCTGGACTGAAGAGATTGAGATTACCGTGCTACGGAATGCCAATGATATCGGGCAACTGCTTCCATCGCAGCGTGAGCGTGTTGCCTATATCGGCTACGCCCCGCAGCGTGCGCAGGATTTGGGCATTCGTGCGGATAATATCAATCCTCAGGGTGTGCTGGATTATCTGCACTATCATCGCGCTTACAAAACAGATTACGAATTGGCCTGCATGCGTGAAGCGCAGAAGACCGCGGTTATCGGTCATCGTGCCGCGCATGAAGCATTTCTGTCCGGGATGAGCGAATTCGATATTAATCTGGCGTATCTGACGGCCACTGGTCATCGTGATATCGATGTCCCTTACGGCAATATCATCGCGCTCAATGAACACGCTGCGGTGTTGCATTATACCCAGCTCGATCATCAGGTGCCTTCCGATGTCCGCAGTTTCCTGATTGATGCAGGGGCTGAATATAACGGCTATGCCGCCGATCTTACGCGTACCTATTCCGCACAGAGCGATGGCGCGTTTGCCCTGCTGATTAAAGATCTCAATCAGGAAATGCTTTCATTGATTGATACCGTTCAGGCGGGAGTGCGTTATACCGATTACCATATTCAGATGCATCAGCGGATTGCGAAGCTGCTGAAATCGCATCAACTGGTGCGGGATATCAGCGAAGAAGCCATGGTGGAGCAGGGACTCACGTCGCCTTTCCTGCCACACGGTCTTGGTCATCCGCTGGGCTTGCAGGTGCATGATGTCGCCGGATTTATGCAAGACGATCGCGGCACACATCTGGCGGCGCCGTCGCAGCATCCTTACCTGCGTTGCACCCGTGTGCTTGAACCTGGCATGGTCATGACGATCGAGCCGGGAATCTATTTCATCGAATCCTTGCTTGCTCCGTGGCGTGAGGGCGAATTGAGTCAGCACTTTGACTGGCAAAAAATCGAGGCGTTGAAACCGTTTGGCGGTATCCGTATCGAAGATAATATTGTCATTCATGAAGGGCGCGTGGAGAACATGACGCGCGACCTGAATCTAGCCTGATGCAAGCGTATCCCGTTCCTGCTGCGCCCGTGAGTTTCAGCGAGGAAATCAAGAAAAGCCGCTTTACGACGATCCTGGCGGCGACGCCGGGAATCGACGCGGCCAAAGCGTTTATCCAGCACGTCAGGGAAGAGCATGCCTCGGCGGGGCATCACTGCTGGGCGTTTGTTGCAGGTGCACCCGACGATTCCCAGCAGCTTGGTTTTTCTGACGATGGCGAGCCATCCGGCACGGCGGGCAAACCGATGCTGTCGCAACTGATGGGGAGCGGTATCGGTGAGATTACGGCTGTGGTGGTACGTTACTATGGCGGAATCCCGCTGGGCACTGGCGGGCTGGTGAAGGCTTATGGCGGTGGTGTTCAGCAAGCGCTGAAACTGATATCGCTACAAGAGAAAGTATTGCAAAAAGAGTATGGCTTACACTGTGATTATGTGCTGTTACCTCAGGTTGAATCACTGATCTTCCAGCTTGGTGGGAAAGTGCTGCATAGTGAATATGGCGTGGAAGTTGTATTGCGGTTCTCTATCCCCGTTAGGGGAACCGAAGAAGCGGCAACGAAATTGCGTGATTTAAGTCGCGGTGCGTTGCATTTATTGCCGGTTCCATAATAATCCCAGCGCTTTTTATGAATCATTAAGGAATTCCCTGCGATGCACTTGCGCGCCATAACCCGTATTGTCGGCCAGTTGGTTATCCTTTTTTCCGGGACGATGGTTATTCCCGGACTGGTGGCGTTAATTTACCGCGATGGCGCGGGCCGGGCGTTTACGCAGACATTTATTGTCGCGCTGGCGATTGGCATCATGCTGTGGCTACCAAACCGAAAACAGAAGCATGAACTGAAATCTCGTGAAGGATTCCTGATCGTAGTCCTCTTCTGGACGGTGCTGGGTAGCGTCGGTGCGCTGCCTTTCCTGTTTGCTGAACATCCTAATCTGGGCGTAACGGATGCTTTTTTCGAATCGTTCTCTGGGTTAACGACAACGGGTGCCACCACGCTGGTCGGGCTGGATTCACTGCCTAAAGCCATCCTGTTTTATCGACAAATGCTGCAATGGTTTGGCGGGATGGGGATCATCGTACTCGCCGTTGCTATCCTGCCGATTCTTGGTGTTGGTGGGATGCAGCTTTATCGCGCGGAGATGCCGGGGCCGCTGAAGGAAAACAAAATGCGCCCGCGTATTGCCGATACGGCAAAAACGCTGTGGCTGATTTATCTCTTACTTACGATTGCCTGTGCCGTCGCGCTTTGGCTGGCTGGCATGCCGGTATTCGATGCGATTGGCCACAGCTTCTCTACGGTGTCTGTCGGCGGGTTCTCTACTCATGATGCGAGTATCGGCTACTTTAATAGCCCAACGATCAACACCATCATCGCGATATTCCTGCTGATTTCTGGCTGTAACTTTGGTTTGCACTTTGCTCTGCTGAGTGGTCGCAGCCTGAAGGTATACTGGCGTGACCCAGAATTCCGCATGTTCATTTTTGTTCAACTGTCGCTGGTGGCCGTGTGTACGATTGTCCTGTGGTTCCATCACGTGTATGACAGTGGGATGCAGACGATCAATCAGGCATTCTTCCAGGTTGTCTCGATGGCGACAACGGCAGGGTTTACCACGGATAGCATTGCATCGTGGCCGCTTTTTCTGCCGGTTTTGCTTCTGTGTTCCGCGTTTATTGGCGGGTGTGCGGGCTCAACCGGGGGCGGCTTGAAAGTTATTCGTATCCTGCTGCTTTTCCTGCAAGGATCGCGTGAGCTCAAGCGTTTAGTGCATCCGAATGCGGTTTACACGATCAAGCTGGGGCACCGCGCGTTGCCGGAGCGCATCCTTGAAGCCGTATGGGGATTCTTTTCCGCGTATGCGCTGGTTTTTATTGTCAGCATGCTGGCCGTCATTGCGACAGGCGTTGATGATTTCTCCGCGTTTGCGGCGGTCGCCGCCACATTGAATAATCTGGGGCCGGGTTTGGGTGTCGTCGCGGAGAATTTTACGTCGATGAATGATACGGCGAAATGGATTCTGATACTGACAATGCTGTTTGGTCGTTTGGAAGTCTTCACGCTTTTAGTGCTGTTTACGCCAACCTTCTGGCGGGAATAGTCCCCATAAGGATAAAGAACAATGAAAGCTTTGATCGTGTTTTCGAGTCGGGATGGGCAAACAAGAGCGATTGCCTCCTCTATTGCAAATACGCTGAAAGGAACCTTGGAGTGCGATGTTGTTAACGTACTCAATGCGAATGATATCGATCTGAGCCAATACGATCGGGTCCTGATTGGGGCGTCGATTCGGTACGGGCGTTTTCATCCAGCGGTAAATCAATTTATCCATAAGCATCTGACTTCTCTGCAACAGCTACCCAGCGCATTCTTCTCAGTGAACCTCACTGCGCGTAAGCCAGAAAAGCGCACAATACAAACCAATGCCTATACGCGTAAGTTCCTGCTGAATTCACCCTGGCAGCCGGATTTGTGCTGCGTGTTCGCTGGCGCCCTGCGTTATCCACGCTACCGCTGGTTTGATCGGATAATGATTCAACTCATTATGCGTATCACTGGGGGTGAAACGGATAGCACTAAAGAGATTGAATACACAGACTGGCAGCAGGTTGCCCGTTTTGCACAGGATTTCGCTCAATTAGCGGCGAAAAATCCGGCATAACGGCGTCTTTTACTTCGCTTTGCTGAAAAAATCCCCACTCGGTAATTTTTTTGCATTTAGCACTTGTCAGTGGCCGAGAAGTCCCTATAATGCGCCTCCACTGACACGGCAACAGCGACACGCAGTTGTGGTGACAGGGAAAAAGATTCAACGAAGGCAGTCAGTAATGACTTGACTTCACAGCGGAAAAGCATAGTATATGCAGCCCGCGCCACCGATGAAGTGGCACTGCTCTTTAACAATTTAATCAGACAATCTGTGTGGGCACTCACAAGACCGTATCTTAACGATATAAAAAAGTCTTGAAGAGTGAACAACAGTAAAATTCATTACGAATGAACAGTTACTAATTCTTTGAGCATCGCTGACGAGTTCAGCAAATCAAACAAATCTTAAATTGAAGAGTTTGATCATGGCTCAGATTGAACGCTGG
>NZ_FQWI01000012.1 GCF_900129615.1 Pectobacterium carotovorum
ACCTGACCCCATGCCGAACTCAGAAGTGAAACGCCGTAGCGCCGATGGTAGTGTGGGGCTTCCCCATGTGAGAGTAGGGAACTGCCAGGCATCAATTTATACAGGTGCGCTGATATGGCTCAGTTGGTAGAGCGCACCCTTGGTAAGGGTGAGGTCCCCAGTTCGACTCTGGGTATCAGCACCAGTTATTTGGGTTAATGTTCGGCTTAAAAAAGAATTTACCTGGCGGCGATAGCGCGGTGGTCCCACCTGACCCCATGCCGAACTCAGAAGTGAAACGCCGTAGCGCCGATGGTAGTGTGGGGCTTCCCCATGTGAGAGTAGGGAACTGCCAGGTTTCAATTAAAACAAAAGGCCATCCTTAATAGGATGGCCTTTTGTTTATTTGTATTTCAGGATAGTAAATTCTTCCTTTTACCTGAATAGACTCGCTTATCTTCTTATTAACCCATCTCATAATAACGTCCTGTTTGTTACTGCTTTATTTATCCGTGTTTCTGTTGAGGGTAATAAGGCACAGCTTGCGTTGTTACATTAATAAATTATTACAATCAGGAACTTTTTGCCTCAGGGTTTAAGTGCTGCTTTACTATAGCGGGCATCGTTTTATGCCCGGAAAAACAGGAGAATAAAATAGGATGACTGATCTAACGGAAAATGCGAAAGATACGCGTCAGCGTATCCGAGCTATAGTTGGCGCTTCATCGGGTAATTTGGTTGAGTGGTTTGATTTTTATGTTTATTCCTTTTGCTCAATCTATTTTGCCCATATCTTTTTCCCTTCGGGAAATACCACCACTCAATTACTACAAACCGCAGGGGTTTTTGCAGCAGGCTTTTTAATGAGACCGATAGGCGGTTGGCTTTTCGGTTACATTGCAGACAAGCATGGTCGTAAAAATTCAATGCTAATTTCAGTCTGTATGATGTGTTTTGGATCTCTGGTTATTGCATGTCTACCGGGATATGAAACCATTGGCACCTGGGCTCCCTTTTTGCTGTTATTAGCCCGTTTATTTCAGGGACTTTCTGTCGGTGGAGAATACGGCACTAGCGCAACGTATATGAGTGAAGTTGCCGTTGAGGGAAGAAAGGGATTCTATGCTTCTTTCCAGTATGTCACGCTGATTGGCGGTCAACTGCTGGCGCTGTTAGTCGTTGTGATATTACAACAGATTCTGAGTGATGAAGATTTGCGGGCGTGGGGATGGCGTATTCCTTTTGCTCTCGGCGCTATTTTGGCGATTGTTGCGCTTTATTTACGTCGCTCTTTGAATGAAACGTCTGATAAAACGACTCGCGGACATAAAGATGCTGGCTCACTTGCGGGTTTATGGAAACATCGCCGCGCTTTTATTACCGTACTGGGTTTTACGGCCGGGGGCTCTTTAGCTTTTTATACGTTTACCACTTACATGCAAAAGTATCTGGTGAATACGGCAGGAATGGATGCGAAAACGGCTAGCGGGTTAATGACCCTCGCACTGTTTATTTTTATGCTGCTACAGCCGTTCTTTGGTGCGATGTCGGATAAGATTGGCCGTCGTAGCTCAATGCTCTGTTTCGGCGGACTTGCAGCATTGCTGACAGTTCCCATTCTGATGGTACTGCAGAGTGTGACGAGCCCTGTCATTGCCTTCTCATTGGTGATGCTTTCACTGATTATTGTCAGTTTCTACACGTCTATCAGCGGCATTTTAAAAGCAGAAATGTTCCCACCTGAAGTCCGGGCATTGGGCGTAGGCTTATCTTATGCGGTTGCTAATGCGTTGTTTGGTGGTTCGGCTGAGTATGTTGCACTTTCGCTGAAATCATTTGGTATGGAAACGGCTTTCTTCTGGTACGTATCAGTGATGGGGGCGATTGCGTTTATTGTGTCATTGACGCTGCACCGCAGAGGCAAGGGGATGAAGCTTTAGTTTTCAGACAATTGCCATAACGCATAGCCGGTGGTTGCACCGGCTAGGTTCCAAAATGACAATAAAAAAACCTCGGAAGCCGAGGTTTTTCAAAGTATAACGTGAGTCTTAAAGAATACGACTGATGAGTCGATCGATACGGATACGGCGCAGACGTCGTATCAGCTTGCGGACTTTCACTGGATATTGCGCAATGCTCTCCAGTTCCATATAGCTTTTTACGGCGTGAGTATGCGTCCTGATCGTGTCCAGCTCGTCCAGACGTTGCTGCAATAGAACCTTCTGAGGATCGTGAACCAGGATGGCATTTTCCAGATCCAGACGCCATGCGCGCGGGTTAAGGTTATTCCCCGTCAACAGCTGCCACTTGTCATCTACCCACATACCTTTCAGGTGGAAGCTGTTGTCACCGTCTTTCCATAGCCGCACAACAAGCTGCTGATTCTCAATGTAGCGCTCCAGACGACTCAGAAAACGGCGAAGGTTGATCTCATAGAGATACGGTAACGCGCCGATGATTTTGAAAGGCTGGTCTTCTGGAATATAGAAATCGTTAGCGGTCTTATCGCCGATAATAATTTCTACTTTTTTACCGTCTCGCAATAGCCGAATGATATTTCTCACCAGCAGCGCTGGCAGGTTGAAATAGGGGGTACAGATAACCAAATGCTCATCAGCGCAATACATTAGGTGATGTATGGTCTTATTCAGCGGGCTTTGTTTTCCTAACCCAACCAGTGGCGTGACGCTTAATTCGTTTGCATCCGCGCTGTGTTCTGGTAGCTGATAACTGGCGGTACGCAGCGTTTGACGGAACTGCTTGATATCATTTTTGATTTCCAGACTTTTCGGGCGATCGGTATGATCCAACCGCTGCACTGCCGGGGCCGACAGCATTGTCTGGATATATTGCACCATCGTATCGGCTAATACTGGATTATGAATCAGCTGGTAGCGGTCATAACGGTATTTCTGATGTTGGTGCAGATAAACATCATTCAGGCTGGCCCCGCTGTAGATGACGGTGTCATCGACAATGAACCCTTTCAGGTGCAGTACGCCCAACGCTTCGCGTGTGTTGACAGGAATGCCATAGATAGGGAAATGCGTATCTGGATGTTTTTTCGCCATGTCGCAATACCAATCGGCATTGGTATTTTCTGCCGCTGCGCCGATCCTGCCGCGCTGAGCACGATGCCAGTCTACCAGAACGCGGACATCCAGCTCTGGGCACTGCCGTTTGGCTTCATAAATTGCGGATAGAATCCCCATGCCGCCATCATCGCGCTCAAGATACAACGCCACGATATAGATGCGCTTTTTAGCACTCAGAATGGCGTTAATCAGCGTCGTGCGGAAAAGCTCAGGCGAATGCAACGTCTGAACATCATCTGCGTTCTGAGGAATTCTGGGCAGTTGTGCAAGGTGCTGTTGGTATTTATTGCGTTTAAAATTTGACAGCATCACAGCGCGTTTCTTCTCTCATCAGTTTATACCCACCATACTTCGAGCTGTATTAGGGTATATGACCTTCTGGTCATTATCAAAAGTTAAGGAGTAGCCGAATGGGCGATAATACCATTACTTTCCGGCTGTTGTGAGTCTGTTTTGTCATTGAATCGGTATCACAATTCCCGTTGCAAGAGCTATGTCACGTCTTGCTATCAATTCTTCAGCGGCAATTCCAGTGTCACAATTCCCTCTTCTAATTGTACGTCGATGTGAAAACCGAGCTTTTTGGACAGCTGGATCATGCCTTGATTATGCGGCATGGTGATGCCAGTCAAGCGGGAGAGACCATGCGCTTTGGCGTAATCAATCAGCTTTTCCAACAGGCGTCTACCAAGGCCCAGCCCTTTTAGATCAGATCGCACCAGCACGGCAAATTCTGCATCCGTATTATCCGGATCGGAAATCGCACGCGTCACGCCAATAATCTCCGTCTCCTCACCGAGCTGGCGCACGGCAACGAATGCCATCTCACGATCGTAGTCAATTTGTGTCATATTGGCTAAGTCTTCGTGAGTAAATTCATTAATTTCGCTGAAATAACGGTAATACAGGTCTTCTTTCGTCACTCTTGCGATGAACGAACTGAGCAGCGGTTCATCTTCCGGCAAAATTGGCCGGAACAGACAGCTATCACCATTTTTGAGGGTGACCGTTTCTTCCAACTCGTGTGGATAAGGGCGGATTGCCAGCCTTGACTGCGGATCGCCACTGAACGGCGTCAGATGTAGCGTGACGTCCAGCAGCGTAAACGTGTCCCCAGATGCCAGCAGAGGATGAATGTCTAGCCGGGAAATTTCAGGGCAGTCGAGAATCAGGTTGGAAACCTGAACCAGCAAGCGGCTGAGCGCGGGAATGTCCAGCGGACGCAGCGCGCTGTACTCCCGAATTTTGCCGCCTTTCACCGCTTGCAGCACCAAATAGCGGGCTAGCGTCATATTCAGCGGAGGCAGGGCGACGGCAGCCTGTTTTTCTCGCCACTCAACGCCACCTTCCCCTAGCATAATCAGTGGGCCGAAAACGGGGTCTTGCTCGACGGCAATCCTGAGCTCCTGTGCACCAGCGCGATTTGCCATGCTCTGTACCAGTAGGCCGTAAATGCGCGCCTGTGGATAGGTGCGCTTCACCCGGTCAAGAATGGCATCTGCCGCCTGCTGGACTTCTCTGGCGGTTCGCAGGTATAGCATGACGCCCTGAACTTCCGATTTATGCGGAATATCCGGCGATCTCAGCTTAATCGCGACCGGATAGCCAATTTGCTCGGCGATATGGACGGCTTCTGCGCTGTCGCCAGCAATCCAGGTCGGTAACGTGTCCAAACCGTAGGCTTGCAGGATCGGCTGAACTTCATGCGTGTCGAGCTGTGTCACGCCATCTGACAGTGCCTGATGAATCAGCGCATGTGCCTGACTGGCGTTAATGCCTAAATTCAGCGGCAGCGCTGGGGTTTCCTTTAGCTGCTTCTGATTACGTCGATATTCAACGATATGCATAAATGCCGTAACCGCGCCTTCTGGGGTGCGATAGGTCGGAATACCTGCATCGTTAAACAAGCGTCGCGCTTCCTGCGAGGAGAATTCACCGCACCAGTTGGTCAGCAACGTAATTCTTTTCCCACGCGGATGCTGTTGAAAGAGCGTAATCAATTGCGCAGCGCTATCGGTGCTAGGCGCGGCGGCGCTGGGTGCGTGAATGATTAAGAGTGCATCGATTTCATCGCTGTCCAGTAATACCGAAACCGCTGCCTGATAACGAGCCGCGGTCGCGTCATCACGCAGATCGAGCGGATTGCCGATAGTGACGGTTGGCGGCAGCGTTTCCTGTAGTGTTTGTCGTGTCGCATCGCTGAGCTGTGCTAGCTTGCCTTGTCGACTGAGGAGCTGATCCAGCGCCTGTGCGGCGGGCGATGCGCCATTACTCACCAGCATCAAGCGTTCACCACGCAGCGGCCGCAGGTGGCTTAAGGTTTCCACCGCGGAAAAAAGCTCATGCGTATCCCGTACCCGCAGTAAGCCTGCGCGTTGAATTGCTGCGTCATAGGCGGCATCCAGACCGTGGCGCTGGTCATTCAGCAACTGCTGTGCCTGCTGGCTACGCCCGCTTTTGATCACCAGTATCGGTTTGTTACGGGATGCGCTACGAGAAGCGGAAAGAAAACGGCGCGCATCGCTGATGTGTTCCAGATGCAGCAGAATCGCACTGGTTTTGCCATCGCGTGCCAGAAAATCTAACAGGTCGTCGACATCGATATCCAGACTGTCGCCCAGAGCGATGAAATAGGAAAAGCCAATACCGCGCTGTTGCGCCCAGTCCAGTATCGTGTTGGACACGGCGGCCGACTGCGAAATGAATGCCAGTTTGCCTTTCATAATCGGGACAGGGGAGAAACTGGCATTCAGGCCTTGCCAGGGCGCGAGTAGCCCGAGGCTATTAGGGCCAAGCAGACGCATGTGGTAGCGTGCAGCGCAGGCCTTTAATTCGCTGAATTGGGTCGGCGGTGCGGAGAGGATGATGACCGTTTTGCAGCCTTTCTGTCCCAGATCGTCTAACAGCGTCAGATTACGGCTGGCGTTGGTGCAAATCACGGCAAGATCGGGCGTCATGGGCAGGCTGGCGACCGTCGGGTAGGCCAGCACGCCGCAGACGGCACGATATTTCGGTGTAACAGGCAGCACGGGGCCGCTGAAATGGCCATCCAGTAAGTTTTTCATCATCAGAAAACCGGCTCTTCCCGGTTTTTCGGACGCGCCGAGAACGGCGATAGACTTAGGGCGTAACAGTGCTTCCAATCCGCGCTGGCTCATGCGTCACTCCTTTAGATCAATCCCTTTTGATACTAAACGCTTTCTGCCGCTTGTGCTGTGACGATGGGTAAATTTTCCCGCAAGCTGTGGTGTGATTTCCCTGCCAGATAGTGTCGTCGGAAACGGTCAAAATGCTGTGATAGCGCGTCGGCCGCGACGATATCCCCCGCCTGTGCGAGCAGGGCGATGGCAATCTCGGCGGTACAGTGCTGTCCTGCGCTGCTGGCTTCACGCAGTTGATAGCGGGAAAGTGCCTCTACATTCAGCGACAGGATCGGCAGGTTGTCCAGATAAGGGCTTTTACGGAACATTTTACGCGCTTCCGGCCACGTTCCATCGAGTAAGACAAATAGCGCAGGCTTTTCCGTTACGGGAAGTTGGTGAAACACCTGACGTCCTTCTTCCGCTGCATCGGCAAGGAAAACCAGATACGGCTGAACGTCCGGGTTTTGCAGAGTAGCCAGCAATTCGGGATCGGGCTCGGTGCGTGACCAGCGAAACGCCTGCGTCTCAGGGAGAATATCGGCGATAAGACGTCCGGTATTGCTCGGCTTTAACGGTTCGGTATCAAACATTACCAGACAGACGCGGCTGCGGGACTCCTGCGCCTGAATGGTGTGACACAGGCAGTTGGTTGCGGGTAATAAACACTGCTGGCAGCGTACTACGCGGCAGCCACGGGCGCGAAACGGTTTGGTTGACTGCTCAAGACGTTGCTGGCGCAGACGGAGTACGGCATTGCCCATAAGGGGACGGTTGACCATTAAAGGATGGTTGAGCATGAAATAGATGGCGCCATGAGATTCTGCAACGAACCTGCTTCGTTTTCATCATTGAGAAGCTGATTCAGAAAGGCGACATTCTAATCGACAGGCGAGTTGACCAAAAGGGTAGGAGACAATAATACCTACGCTCCTACCCTAATTCTCTATAGTGATTCGTCCAGCCAGCTCTCGAACTGTGCTTTTGGCAGCGCGCCGTTAAGGATGTCGACCATCTGGCCCTGTTTAAAGATCATGAGGGTTGGAATGCTGCGGATACGGAAACGTGCGCTGAGTGCCGGTTCGGCTTCGGTATTGACCTTAATGAAGCGGATTTTCCCGCTACGCTCTTGCGCGACATTTTCAAACACCGGGGCGAAGTTGACGCAGGGGCCACACCAAGGGGCCCAGAAATCGATCACAACGGGAAGATCGTCCTGTAACAGCTTATCGAGCGTCGCTTCTGTGGCATTGGTAACGTCACCGCTGAATAAGGTTTCTCCGCAACGACCACACTTTGCATGGTCATCAACACGCTCTTCTGGCAGGCGATTGGTTGTTTGGCAAGATCCACATACCGTATTCATAACAGGGCCTCAGATAAAAGGGCTAAAATAAAGATGTCGCTGATAAAATGCGCGCAATACGGCATTGGAAAGTCAGCGGTATGTTGCTTAAGCGTGAATAAATTATGGTGGGGAGACATTATGGCAACAACGTGGTTTGCCCAATAGCTACAATAGCTTCTGACTGTTAGCGCTCTTTTACCACAAGCGTGTGGCTAAGCGGGTGTACATAAGGTAATCTTCGCGCCCAGCGCGTAGGTGGAGAGAACAATGAGCGATTCATTCAATAGTAAAAGCGGCAAAGTCCGTGTGATGTACGTCCGCAGTGATGATGAGGGCGAGAAAGAGAATAAAAACAAGCGCCCTGCTGAAAGAGATCGCCGTGGCGATCGGCGTGATGGCGGCGGCTCTCGCGATCAACGCGAAAAGCCGAAGCATCCACGTGATGTTAACCCGCGCTATGCCCGGGAAAATCCGTCCCGTGACGGCGATAGCAATGCGAAATCGCCGTGGGGCAATAAAGATCGTAATGAACGCAGCGGTGATAAGCCTCGCCGGCCGCGCGGTGACGATACCGGTGGCTATGAATCACCGTGGAAAACCGTGTCTCGTGCGCCAGGCGATAGCGAAACGCCGGACCATGGCGGTATCACAGGCAAGAGCCATATCGATCCTGAGCAACTGCGTCGCCAGCGTCAGGAAGAAACACGTGTCTACGGTGAAAATGCCTGTCAGGCGCTGTTTAAAAACCGTTCTGAAGTGATCGTTCGTGCCTGGTTCCTGCAAGAAGTAACGCCGCGTTTCCGCGATGCACTGCGCTGGATGGCGGCAAACCGCAAGGCGTACCACGTTGTGGAAGAGGACGAGCTGATTAAGGCTTCCGGCACCGAGCACCACGGCGGCGTGTGTTTCCTGATTAAAAAGCGTCAGGGAATGGATGTGCGTGAGTACCTGAAAACGGCTGGTGAGCACGACTGCGTACTGGCGCTGGAAGATGTGGGTAACCCGCACAACCTCGGCGGCATTATGCGCAGCTGCGCGCATTTCGGCGTGAAAGGCGTGCTGGTGCAGGATGCGGCGCTGCTGGAATCCGGTGCAGCCGTACGCACGGCAGAAGGCGGTGCGGAACACGTTAAAGCGATCAATGCTGACGATTTCCTGTCCGTGTTGACGGAATTCCGTAACGCAGGCTACACCATCGTGACCACCTCCAGCCATAAAGGTACGGTATTGTCGAAAGCGACGCTTCCGGCGAAAACCGTGATCGTGCTGGGTCAGGAAGGTGATGGTCTGTCGGATAGCGCCTGGCAGCAGGGAGACGTGAAAGTCTCTATCGGCGGTACCGGTAAGGTTGAAAGTCTGAATATTTCAGTCGCTACGGGCATTTTGCTGTCCGAGTGGTGGCGACAGAATCAGGCCTGATAGTACGCGTCGACGCTCAGGGAGAATGGGCTCCCTGAGTAGGTGTCACCACGGATGAGAGAACGATTGATGAAGCAGAAAATTATCGCGGTATCGTTACTGTTGGGTACATTGCTGGTAAGCGGTTGCAACTCGTTGCCGCGCTCGTCCGTTGCTGCTGCGCCAGCCACTGATGCGTGTCAGATTGGCGATAAGCAGGTGCAGACCACACTTTATTTTGGTTTGAATCGTCCTGCTGGCCCGGCGATTTCAGATGCCGAGTGGAAAGCCTTTTTGGACAGTGACGTTACGCCACGCTTTAAAGAAGGGCTGACGGTGTTTGATGCCAAAGGACAATGGCTAGGGAATGATGGCGTGGTTGCCCGGGAGAACAGCAAGGCGCTGATGTTGATTCACGGCCCCGATCGGGAGCGTGATATTGAAGCGCTGCGCACTACCTACAAATCACGTTTCGCGCAGGAATCCGTCATGCGGATTGATGCTCCTGTCTGCGTCGCGTTCTGATTTTTTCATCAGCCCCTTTTCAGGGGCTGATGATTTTCATCTCACACGTATTACAGCACCAGCCCCGCGACTGCCGCAGACAGTAAACTCACCAGCGTAGAACCATAAACCAGCTTCAGACCGAAGCGCGATACCACGTTGCCCTGTGCTTCATTCAGCCCTTTGATGGCACCCGCGATAATGCCGATTGACGCGAAGTTAGCGAAGGAAATCAGGAACACGGACAAAATGCCCAGTCCGCGTGGCGACATCTCTGCTGCGATCTTCTTCAATTCGATCATGGCAACGAATTCATTCGCCACCAGCTTGGTCGCCATGATGCTGCCCGCGTTCAGAATATCGGAAGACGGAATGCCGATAAGCCACGCCAGCGGTGAAAAGACATAGCCCATAATCGCCTGGAAGCTAATGCCGAAGACAGTGCTGAACAGTGCATTCACGGCGGCAATTAACGCCACGAAGCCGATCAGCATCGCCATAATAATCATCGCCACTTTAAAACCGGCAAGAATGTATTCCCCCAGCATTTCAAAGAAGCTTTGGTCTTCATGCAGCTTTTCCAGTTTCAGTTCTGGTTCGTCGTCAGGCTGATAAGGGTTAATAATCGACAGAATGATAAAGGTGCTGAACATATTCAGAATCAGCGCCGCAACGACGTATTTAGCGTCCAGCATGGTCATGTAGGCGCTGATAATCGACATGGATACGGTCGACATTGCTGTTGCCGCCATCGTGTACATCCGGCGTGGCGACATGTCGGCAATGATGCCCTTATAGACGATAAAATTCTCTGACTGCCCGAGCATCAGCGTACTCACGGCGTTAAACGACTCCAGTTTCCCCATCCCGTTTACTTTGGACAGCAGCGTGCCGATGCCTTTGATAATCAGCGGTAAAATGCGCCAGTGCTGCAAAATGCCGATCAGCGCAGAAATAAAGACGATAGGGCAGAGCACGTTGAGGAAGATAAAGGAAAGTCCCTGCGCGTTCATTCCACCAAACACAAAGTCCGTTCCTTGATTAGCAAAAGATAATAGCTTTTCAAACAAACCGGCAAAGGTGCTAATCGCGTTAAGCCCGATGCTGGAATGTAGAAGGAAATAGGCCAGCAAAATTTCAATCACCAGCAGTTGCACAATAAAGCGCAGTCGGATGCGTTTTCTGTCGTGACTGACGAGCAGTGCCAGCAAAAAGATTGCCGCCGTTGCCAAAATGAAATGTAAAACCTGTGACATAGAAGAACCACTTAATCCCCGAATAAAAGAGGCGCATTGTAATCGGAATGTGAAAATATGTTTATCCCGAATCTGTAAATCCTTATTCGCTACAGCGCTATAAGAAGGGGGGATGTATTCGAGTCATCAGGGGACGGTGGGAAGGGGAAAAGAGGGTTCCCCTTCGGCCAGTTGCTGGCGGAAGGGGACAGAAAGCTTACGGCGAGTTAGTGCGCGCCACCGCCTCCACCACCAGTGGTAAAGGGCGGTTTAGCGAACCAGACCAGCACCAGCAGGACCAGAAATACGGCCGCTGCGGCCCAGAAGATTTCGTTGGCGGAAATAATCAGCCCTTGTGCGGTAATCTGCTCTGCGATGTAGGCTGAAGCCTGCGTTTGGCTCATTCCCATCGCCTGAAGCTGCTGGTACGTTTCCTGCGCGATCGGATTATACGGCGTGATAGATTCCGTCAGGTGCGCATGGTGCAGCGATTCGCGCTGTGTCCAGAGTGTGGTGGTAATCGACGTCCCGATCGATCCCGCCAGCGTTCGGGTAAAGTTCGACAGACTTGATGCTGCTGCCAAACGCTCCGGTGGAAGACCCGACAGCGTGATGGTGGTCAGCGGCATGAAGAAGCAGGCGACGGCAAACCCCTGAACGAACTGCGGCCAGGCCGATGCGCCGAAATCCATGTCCGGCTCAAAGGTGTACGCGCGCCAGTAAAAACAGACGGCATACATGATGAAGCTGAACGTCACCAGTTTGCGCATGTCCAGACGCGGCGCGAATCGACCGATAATCGGCGACAGTAACACTGGCATCAGCCCAACCGGTGCGGATGCGAGCCCGGCCCAGGTGGCGGTATAGCCATACACCTCCTGCAACAACTGCGGCAAGAGCACGATCGCCCCGAAGTAAAACATGTAGGCGAGGCTGATACACAGACAGCCAATGGTGAAGTTGCGCGATTTAAACAGCGACAAGTCCACCACCGGGTGGTCGTCCGTCAGTTCCCAGACAATCAGGAAGGCGATCGCAATCACTGCCACCACGGTCAGGGTGATGATTTCTGTCGAGTTAAACCAGTCCAGCTCTTTGCCCCGGTCGAGCATCATCTGGAGGCTGCCTATGCCGACAACCAACAATGCCAGCCCGATGGTGTCGATGGGCTTGATCTCGGTTTTGGTTTCCCGCCCGCGTAGCGTTTGCATGGCAATAAACACCACGGCGATGCCCAACGGAACGTTGATGAAGAATATCCAGCCCCAGTGATAGTTGTCGCTAATCCAGCCGCCCAGAATCGGGCCACAGATCGGCGCGACGACCACGGTCATCGACCACAGCGCCAGAGCGATGCTGCGTTTGGCGGGGGGATAATTGCTGAGCAACAGACTCTGTGACAGCGGGATCAGCGGCCCGGCGACAATCCCCTGCAAGACGCGGGAGAAAATCAGCATTTCCAGGCTGGTGGACATTCCGCACAGCCAGGATGTCAGGGCGAAGAGTGCCGTTGACCATAAAAACAGGCGGACTTCCCCAAACCGTTTGGCCAGCCAGCCGGTAATAGGGATAGAGATGGCATTAGCGACCCCGAACGATGTGATGACCCACGTTCCCTGTGAGTTGGACGCACCCAGATTACCGGCGATAGTCGGAATAGCGACGTTGGCGATGGTGGAGTCCAGCACCTGCATAAACGTTGCCAGCGACAGAGCAACGGTCATCCAGGCCAGACTGGCACCTTTAAGCGGTTCTCTCTGCACGTTTCTCTCCTGCCCGATTAACCGGCGTTCGCCTGAATAATGGCGCTGATTTCCTGATTAACAGGCGTGAGATCCAACGTCAGAGCATCACTTTGGTAGGCTGGCGTGGTGCGTGAGGTTTCTGCTAACGCGCTGCCTTCCGTATTGGCGGTATCGACATTAACCAGTGCGGACAGACCGATACGCAACGGATGTTCGGCGACCTGCTTCGGATCGATCTCAATACGTACGGGCAGGCGCTGAACGACCTTGATCCAGTTGCCAGTCGCGTTTTGGGCGGGCAGCAGAGAGAACGCGCTACCAGTACCCATATCAAGGCCGACTACTTTTCCTTGGTACACGACATCGTCACCGTAGATATCCGCAATCACGGTAGCCGGTTGGCCGATGCGCATATTGGCTAACTGCGTCTCTTTGAAGTTCGCATCGACCCACAGGTGATTGGCAGGAACGACGGCCATCAGCGCTGAAGTCGAAGAGATACGCGCGCCAATTTGCACGCTACGGCGTGAGACATAGCCGTCAATCGGGCTGACGATTTTGGTGCGCTGTAGCGCCAGCCAGGCATCGCGCATTTCTACGGAGGCTTGCTGTATGGCGGGTTGCTTCTCAAGCGGCGTATCCAGAATCATTGCCTGATTCGCCTGATATTGCTGTCTGGCGACTTCCAGTGCGGCTTTGGCGGTTGCGACGGCATCGCGAGCATGCTGCACTTCTTCACGCCCAATAGCATTGGCGCTGCCCAGCGCTTCCCGGCGGCTCAAGTCACTTTGTGCCTTGTTCAGCTCGGTTTGGCGCAACTCAATATTGGCCTGATACTGCTTACTGTTGATGATCAACTGGTGCGTCTGGCGGACGCTGTTGGCCAGCCCGGTTTTCGCGCGTTCGAACGCCTGTTGGGCATCGGTCGGATCTAACTCCACCAGCACCTGTCCCTGCTTAACAAAATCGGTATTGTCGACGTTAACATGGGTAACGCTGCCGCTGACCTGCGCCATGATCTGAATCTGATTGCCTGCGACGTAGGCGTCATCGGTGCTTTGGTGGTGTCTGAGCACCAGGAACCAGTAAACCAGCCAGGCACAGCCCAGCACGACGAAAATAAACGTCAGCAGTGATAACACGCGTTTGCGCTGCTGTTTTTTGTTTTTCTGTGGCGTCTGCGGCACCTGATTTTCCACACTTTCACTCATGCTGTTCTCTCTCTTTTTATTTTCTTTGTATCGGCTATCGCACCAGACAGAGCAGTCTGGCGATAGTCGCAATGAATTCATTTTGCTGTGCGGCACGGGGGGCTTAAGGTTGCCCGCCCGGCGCGTGAAATTGCCGTTTTGCTAAGTCGCATACCGCGGTTGCGGAGAAGTCATGCCTATTTTTTGCAGCAAAACGCCTCCGCCCGATACATAAGCATCGGGTCATTCCGGGTGGAAAGGTGCTGACTATTGTTTTTTGTTGTTGTTTTTTCTGTTATTGGTTGACTGACTCGTCCATCTCATCCAGCCGGACTAATAGCTTTCTCATCAGGCTTTCGAGCTGCTTTTGCTCACCAGATTCAAGCACGGAGCAAAGCACATGGAGGCTATGGTGCTGCGGTGGAATCAGTTGACCAAGAAATGCTTTACCTTCTTCTGTCAGATGCAAATGCAGGCAGCGTCTGTCGCTGCTGCTCTCGCGTCGTTCAATCCAGCCTCTCTTTTCCAGATCGTCGGCAATGCGCGTCGCATTGGTGCGTGACGATCCCAGTGCGGCACTGAGTTCAGAGGGCTGAATGCTATAAGACTCTTGAGATTCCAGCGTCAGCAATGCCATGAAGAGGGTTTCATTGATGCCCTGTTCTTTCAGAATTCGGTTTCTGTGTTCCAGGATTTTGCCCTGTACGTGCATGAATAAACGCAGCAATAGCACTTCCTGACGCGGGAAGTCGGGCTTACGCGAAGCACGCAGGTCGAGCATTTGTTCTATAGGAGTGAATGAACTGTCCATTTTTTATATAAACCTCATTAATCACGGAGTGCATAGTAACTAATGTTACTAACTGGGTAAACGGCATTAAGGTGGGAAATTGTGCTTATTTCTGTGACAGAAAGTAAGCGGAGAATCGCTTAAAATGAAGATTATTCGCCGCTTACTTTATTTAAATCAAAATGTTAGTTGATAATTATCTCTGCGGATTCAAAGCAGTTTAAAGGCTACCCCGTAGCAGAGTGCGCCCAGTAACGTTGATAAGACGATACTGCGGGTTTTATAAAAACAGGCGGTCAGCGTAATAAAGCCGACCAGCGTTGGTAGCAGCTTTTCGTGATGCGCGAGGATATCCGGCACGCTGGAAACAATCAGCAGTGCACAGATAGAAGCAATGCCGATGCTATCAAGCAATAGCGCTTTTTTACCGCGTTGCAGCGAACCGGAAGCGCGTGACGCGCTCAGCCGCAGGGGAAGATAGCGGAAGAGGTAGTTCACCAGCCCGACAATCAGCCCGATAAGAATGACTTCTGTACTCATGCGTTCACCTGTGGCGTGGCAGGATTAACCAGCGAAGCCAGGCAGCCACTGAGAATGCCGAACAGTATTGCGGCCGGGATGGAAGAAAGCAGCAGACCAAGCAGCGCGCCGCCGAGTGCGCAGGCGACGACCAGACTCTGTTTCCGCCTGAAGGACGCGAGTAAAAAGCTCAGGAACAGTGCGGGCAGCATGAAAGACAGCGCCGCTTCAACGGCTGGGTAATCATTCAGCGGGCCGTTACCGAACACGGCTCCGATCACCGTGCCGAGCACCCATGAAAGCCACGCTAGCAGCGACACACCCATCATCCACTCTTCTGACCAGCGTCGGTTATCTTTCGCGAGTCGGGTGGCAGCGGCGGCAAAAACTTCATCCGTCAGGCCGAACGCCCACAGCGCGGTTTTTCGCGTCGGCAGCCGTTGTGCAATGCGATGTCGTAACGCAGGTCCATACAGCACATGGCGGACATCCATCGCCATGACGGTCAATGCCGCCACCCAGATGGACATGCCCGCGCTGAGCAGGGCGGTGATGACGAACTGGCTGGCGCCGGCGTAAATGATGCAGGAAAGGAAAATGCCTTCCAGCGGGGTAAACCCTAGCTTGACGGCGTTCATGCCAAATGCGAATGCCACGGGCATGTAGCCGATAACAATCGGCAGACTGTCAAATACGCCTTCGCTAAAAGACGCAGATTTTGTCGGTATAGGTGATGCGGGTGTAGTTGGTGTCTTCACTGGCTTGATGTTTTTTGTACTTAAAGGGAATTAACCGGTAACACTAGCAAAGCGTTACCGGAATTTCACGTTATTACGGAACAGGCGTGATAGTCTCTGGCGGAATCTTCTCATGAGAAACTGTCTCACATGAGAGGGTCTCAACCGTGATAATTAAAAATGCGATAGTTGCAATGCGAAGGTCTACAGCGCCGCCATCGCTTCCTGCGTTTCGTGATGATGGCTTCGCCACCACACCAGCAGGTTCAACAGACTGATAATACCGCCAGCGGCACAGACGCCCAGCCAGCCCCACTGCTGGTAAGCCGAGGCTGAAAGGAGCGATCCCAGTGCGCCGCCGATAAAATAGCTGGTCATATAGCCTGCCGTCAGGCGATTACGTGCTTCGGGCATCATACGGTAGATCACGCTCTGGTTGGTCACGTGTACGCCCTGAACCGCCAGATCCAGCACGATAATACCAATGAGCAGCGCTGCTACGGAATGAATACCGAGCGCGATAAAGCCCCATGATAGCAAAAGCAGGATAATCCCTACGCTGGTGGTCGGCTTGGCCTTGCCCTGATCGACTAAACGCCCAGCGCGTGATGCTGCTAAGGCTCCGGCCGCACCGACCAGTCCAAACAGGCCGATAACGCCTTCGGAATAGCCGTATGGCGGAGAGGCCAGCAGGAAGGCCATTGACGTCCATAGCATGCTGAAATTGGCAAAGGACAGACAGCCCAGAATGGCACGCGTGCGCAGCAGCGGTGTGGCAGAGAACAGGCGGAAGATTGAGACGAGCAACTGCGGATAGTTCAGCGTGTTTTGCTGAGGAATGCGCGGCAATGCCCGCCACAGAACCAGCGCCATGATGACCATCAGCGTGCTGGCAACCCAGTACACGGTGCGCCAGTCGCCGAGTGAAGCAAGCGCCCCCGCGACGGTACGCGCCAGCAGAATCCCCAGCAGCAGACCACTCATAATCGTGCCAACGACTTTACCGCGCGTTTCCGGCGTCGCCAGCGTCGCTGCGAGAGGCACCAAGAGCTGTGCGACAACGGAGAACAGCCCGGTTAATGCCGTACCGGCAATCATGATCCAGAGCGTGGGGGCAGAGGCGGTGATCAGCATCCCACCCGCGGCGAGTAGCGTCATGCCGACAATCAGCGTTCGGCGTTCAAACATATCCCCCAGCGGCACTAAAAATAGCAGGCCGACGGCATAACCCAGTTGTGCGGCGGTGACAATAAACCCTGCCTGATTAACGGAAAGCGCAAAGACTCTGGCAATGGTCTCCAGCAGCGGCTGGGCATAATAGTTACTGGCGACGGCAAGGCCGGTCGCGACAGACATAATCAAGGTCAAAGACAGGCTAAGCCCCGGTTGCGGCTGGGGTGATACAGATTGTTGCTGAAGAGACATAGTGTGAACGTTAATATGATGTTAAAAGCAGAAGGTATAGTATCCGGCAGAGCCTAATGAGATACCAGAATATCTTTACGCTTCTTAAGTTTGTTTTGTTTTTCCTGAGATTGATTTAGCTTATCGCCAGCGTCATAACATTATCGACAGGGGACATTATGTTTAAGCATTATCAGATATTTAAGAAAAAAAGCGTTGCAGTGTTAATGGGATGTGCGTTTCTTCCAGCGGCACTGTGGTCGATGGGCGCGCAGGCGGTCACGGCTGTCTACGTTTCTGCTGCTACTGACGGCGTAATTGATGCCTACACACTCAATACGCAAAGCGGTGAATTAACCGCTATTGGGAAAGCAGCCGCTGGCGCGAAAGTGATGCCGATGGCCGTTAGCCCGGATAAATCCTTCCTCTATGCCGCCACACGCGGTATTCCTTACTCGGCGGTTAGCTATAAAATCGATCCTAAAAGCGGGGCGCTGAGTCCGTTAGGCAAAGCGGAATTGCCCGACAGCATGGCTTATATCTCGACGGACCGCACCGGAAAGTGGCTGTTCAGCGCCTCGTACGGCGGTAATAAAGTTGCGGTTAATGGCATTGATAAAGATGGCAAAGTGAACGCGAGCGCGGTCACCGTGGTGCCAACAGGTGAAAAGGCACACAGTATTATTGCCGATCGCAAAAATAAGTTCGTCTTTGCTAGCAACCTGGGCAGCGACCAAATCGTACAGTTCCGGTTTGATGCGAAAACTGGCACGCTGACGCCGAATGAACCGGCAGAAATTATGCTGCCTAAAGGAAACGGGCCGCGCCATCTGGTGTTATCACCAGATAATAAAACGCTCTATGTGAGCAATGAGCTGTCCGGCAAAGTTGCGCGTCTGGCGTTGAATGAAAATACAGGGCAGCTCACGCTGTTGGATTACACGGACACCGTGCCAGCCGATGCGGGGATGCGAGCGGGAACCATTACGCCGGATAAAAATAGCACTGACAGCCGCCCACAGATATGGAGCGCCGATTTACGTCTGACGCCAAATGGAAAATTCCTGTACGTATCGGAACGCACCAAAAGCACGATTACTCTGCTGCGGGTAGAACCGAAAACCGGACAGCTGCAATACATTACGCGCTACCCGACAGAAACGCAGCCGCGCGGCATTCAGATCGATCCAAGCGGGAAATTCCTGATCGCCAGCGGTGAAAAATCGACGTCGCTGTCGGTGTACCGCATCAATCAGGATAACGGGGATTTAGTGCGAGTCGGGCAATACCCGACTGGAAAAGGCGCGAACTGGGTCGAAATCGTCAAACTGCCGTAATTATCGCCCATCAATGAAAAACGCCCCTTTCCTGTGAAAGGGGCGTTCGTCTGCCGGTGATTATTTCGCGGCATCGGCAGCGGTTTTCACCCAGCCGTCAAACAGCTGCTGGTGGGCTTTGATCCAGCCATCAACATGACGTTCGATATCCTTCTGTGAACCCTGACCTTCGTGCATACGTAGGTTCTGCGCATTCACATCCGCAATCGGCAGCTTCATGATAGCGAACAGCTTCGCCGCTGCTGGGTTTTTCTCGGCCCAGGCTTTATTCGCGGCAATCTTCATCGTGTTAACGGGGAAGCCATAGTCGGCACCGTTTGGCAGCTTGGTGCTGACATCTTTCATTTCACCCGGTTGAGAAGAGAAAGGCACCTGCAACCAGACTACGTCACGTCCCGGAACCAGCACATCACTCACCCAGTACGGCGTCCAGGTGTAGTACAGAATCGGCTTGCCTTCTTTGTAGCGGGTGATGGTATCAGCGATCATCGCCGCATAGTTCCCCTGATTATGTTCTACCGTGTTGGTTAAGCCATAGGCAGGAAGATGGTGGTTGATGGCAGCTTCACATCCCCAGCCCGGCGTACAGCCAGTCAGGTCGGCTTTACCGTCGCCGTTGGTATCAAACAGCTTGGCGATTTTCGGATCTTTTAGCTGCGCAATATTGGTGATTTTGTATTTATCAGCGGTTTTCTTGTCGATCAGGTAACCCTGAGCGGCACCGGAGACATATTCACCCTGACGGTAGAATTTCGCATCCCCGCCAGCGGCTTTGTACTGATCGGCGTGCAGCGGGTCCCAGTTAACCGCGATAAACGTTGCATCGCCGGAGGCAATTGAGGTGTAGGCCACGTTGTAGTCCACTTCACGGGGAGGCTGTACGTCATAGCCTAGCTTTTCCAACGCGCGGCTGACCAGCAGCGTCTGGAACGTTTCCTCGGAGATGGTGCTTTGCACCGGAATAACGGAAATACCTTTACCAGGTTGCGCAGTGTCTGCGGCGTAAACCTGCGTACTCAACAGGGCGGTAGTCAGGGCGGTGGCCCAAAGTGTGGTGTTACGCATCATGATTCCCTCTGTTTTTATACCCGTCATACTTCAAGTTGCATGTGCGTTGGCTGCGCTCAGTCACCCGAATCACTTACCTATGTAAGCTCATCGGGACTCCTTCCCTTGCCGCCTGCCTGAAACTCGAATTATTTAGGGTATATTGTTGCGTCGCTAATAAAATGAATATTGCTGATAAAACGAATAGTGAATGTCGCCGCTTGTCTGACGTGTGCCAGACAAGCGGGACGAGCGTTATTGCTTGATGAAAGGACGGGTCAGCAGGCCAATCGGGCCGCTGGCGTACCAGCTTTTGTTGCCTTTGCTGCGGCGATCGCGTCCCAGAGACTGGGTAAGGCGGTCAAGAATAATGGCCAGAATGACGATCCCGACACCACCGACGGCAGCCAGACCCATATCCAGACGACCAATACCGCGCAGTACCATCTGGCCCAGACCGCCTACGGCGATCATCGAGGCGATAACCACCATCGACAGCGCCAGCATCAGCGTCTGGTTAACGCCTGCCATGATGGTTGGCATGGCCAGCGGGAGCTGAACTTTAAACAGCATCTGGCGCGGGCTGGCACCGAATGACTCGGCGGCTTCAATCAGGTCGGCTGGCACCTGACGAATACCCAGAATCGTTAAGCGAATAATCGGCGGCAGGGCAAAGATAATGGTCACCACGACGCCCGGTACATTACCGATACCGAACAGCATGACGATAGGCACCAAATAAACGAACGCGGGCGTCGTCTGCATGGCATCCAACAGCGGCCGGATGAACTTCGCAGCCCGTTCGCTACGTGCCAGCCAGATCCCGACGGGGAGCCCGATGAGCACGCAGAAGAACAGCGCAGTCAGTACCAGCGCTAACGTGATCATAGCCTGCGACCAGGCACCAATCGCGCCAATGGCGATCAGAGACAACAGGGTAGCCACGCCCATGCCGAGGCTGGACATCTGCCAGGCAATCAGCGAAAACACCAGAATGGCAATCGGCGCTGGCATACCCAGCAGGAATTGTTGAAAACCGCCCAGAATAAAATCAACCGGGACGCGAACGCCCTGAAAGACCGGTCTGAAGTGCAGCACAACCCAATCGATCCCGTGGGTGACCCAGCTGTCCAGCGGGATCAGCGTGTCTTTAAACGGATCGAGCAGGTTGAAATGCTCGGGCGTCGCCGGGGCGGAGCTGTTTAACCAGTCACTGCCGGATTGCGTAGCCTGATGCGCGGCATCGACAGAACCATCGGGTGCCGGTGAGGTGCTCCACGCATCGCCGCCGTTGGCGGGGGCATCCTGAGCAGGCGCGCCAGTGGACCAAGGATCGCTCTGTGTTGCACTGTCAGGCGTAGCACCATCATTTGCTGGTGCAGAATCGGCTGGAGCGTTTTGCGAGCTGGCCGCCCACGGATCGTTTTGCTGTGCGCCATTAGCCTGCTCAGGGGTTGTACCTTGATCGGCCGTCTGGTTTTGTGCCGTGGTTGCATCCCACGGATTCGATGTTGATTTACTCATTGGTCACTCCTTCCTTATCCAGTGCCTGTAGCAGCATTCCTTTGGAAATGATGCCTATGTACTCATGGTTCTCGCCGACGACAGGGACGGCACAGGGAGCCTGTGCGACCTGAGAAATCAGCTCGTTGAGTGACATATCTGCGGGCACGGGAACAGGTTCGGGCAGTAACGCCTGTTCCAGCGGCTGCTGTTCTTTCAGCGCCAGCTTCAGTGAATCAATAGACACGATGCCAATGAAACGTTTCCCACCTTCCAGCACGTAGCCGTAATCACGGTCTTCATCCTGAAGGATCTTCAGAGCGGAACGCGGCCCCACGCCGGGGGTTTTACGAATCAAGGTGACCGGGCGACGACGGGCGATATCTTTGGCGCTAAACACGTGGCTGATATCGACGCCGCGGAAAAAGGTGCGCACATAGTCATTGGCGGGGTTATTCAGGATTTCATCGGGTGTACCAACCTGAATCACTTCACCGCCGTGCATGATGGCAATCCGGTCACCGATGCGCATCGCTTCATCCAGATCGTGCGAGATGAAGACGATAGTGCGTTGATGACGAGACTGGAGTTTGATCAACTCATCCTGCATTTCAGTACGGATCAGCGGATCGAGCGCGGAGAACGCTTCATCCATCAGCAGGATATCGGGGTCGTTTGCTAACGCACGCGCCAGACCGACACGCTGTCGCATCCCACCGGACAGCTCATCTGGGTAAGACGCCGCGTAGGCTTCAAGCCCTACCTGTTGCAAGGCATCCAACGCTTTTTGCTCACGTTCCGCTTTCGGTACGCCAGCCAGTTCCATACCAAATGCGGTATTGTTGAGGATGTTCAGATGCGGCATGAGCGCAAAGGATTGGAAAACCATACTGATCTTCTTGCGGCGCACGTCGCGCAGCGCGGTATCGGATATCCTGGAGATATCCTCACCGTCGATCAGCACCTGACCCCGAGTGGGTTCGATCAGACGATTGAGAAGGCGTACCATGGTTGATTTGCCGGAACCGGATAATCCCATGATGACAAATATCTCGCCTTCTTCAATGGCCAGACTGGCATCTTTTACCCCGACAGTAAGCCCTGTTTTTTCAAATACCTGATCTTTGCTCAGGCCTTTATCAATCAGTTTGAATGCTCTGTCTGGGTGCTCGCCAAATATCTTATAAAGATTCTTTACTTCAAGTTTAATTGCCATGAAATTATTGTTTTCCTGTGTCGTTTATAATTCTATAACGTAACCCTGATAATGATTAAACATAATCTACCCTACCATACTCAGATTCTGAGACAACCCTTTATTGCCTCAGCGATGTCTCTCATTAGGTCAATATAAGCGAGAGTGACAACACGATTATCGCTACGTTATCTTCATGATTTATGTGATCTTTATGATTTTTTATTTGAAAGGTAATTCTTTTTATAACAGTGCGTTACCTGTTAGTTCTTACGTATTGGATTAGTGGCTGATATAACCTTTTCTGATTGTGAATACATCACTATTTATAGTGAATTCCACTAATCGAATAATAGGGTAAATAAATCACGATTTTTGTCTTATAGACACCCGAATAGGCCGACGTAAGTACATTTTTTACTTATGCTATCTGTCGGTATTTTATACAGTATAGCAAAGATATAGTGGGTTAAATGATTGCATTAATTCCCACCAATAAATGAGAGTGTTCCGAATAATATATTTGTCATATTTAGAGGATAACGCTATCGGCAAGTGGGGATTTTTGAGTGTTTTTAAAAATTGCGAAGCAAAACCAGAAAGAGAAATAAGGACATTGTCACAAGAAAGGTATTTTGGTTATCTGCTCATCTGATTTCTGCTAAGGAAAAGCTAAAAGTGGTCACTTGGGAATACCATGATTTCGAAGACTATACAGGGAATGGTGAGTTGCTTATGCGTCAGTTTATCGTTGGTGGCATGGTATATGCCATTGGTTTCCAAAAACTCCAGTCAGCGGAGGAATTGCTTAATAAAGGGATTGATGAGAAACATAACATACCTGGTTTTCAAATGCCCCAGTCGGGTCTTTGGACGGTTGCTTTTGATAAAGTTGAGAATCAAGAGCGTTTGGAAGCTTATCGGCATGTTGAGCTCAATTCTGGGCAAATTCTAAAGGTGATTACGTCGGTTGCTAGAGCGATTTTTGACCACTACAATGTTTCCCGATCGGGGGCTTACTATTGGTGCGCAGCCCCCGACCTTTCAGGGAAAAGGAAAATCGATCTCGCGGATTTATATGATGGTTTACTGGGGTTAGCAGGGAAAAGCAGATTTAACATTCGTATCCCAGGTATGCAGTCATTTAATCGACTTGGTTCAGATAGGAGAAGCTATGTCATCCTCACACGATATTACGACGTTAAGTCTTCAGGAACAGGCATTTTTCGCCTTGGGGAAAAAGCTGCAAATGGCGGCGCGTGATGTGATAAAGCGTAAGCTGGCTTCTGGTGAATATGTGCTTATTGATGGCAAATATTATCTAGCCTCAGATGCGCCTAATTTGGCGGATAAGTAGATTAGTGGGAACTGAAACAAGCGCATAGTGATGGCGCTTGTTTCCTCCATTGTTACTAACTCATCAGGCTGACGTGGGCGGCGACAATGCGCCAGCCTTCGGGCATTTTTATCCAGGTTTGCATTTGGCGACCGATCTTCGTACTGCCTGCGCGGGTGAATTCCGTGCTGGCGACGGCCATATCATGACCATAAGCGGTGATGACCGTATTACGCAGCGTTCTGTCCAAACCGGCAGAAGGGCGAGCTAGGCGAAAGGCGCGGATTTCCTCTATCCCGTACAGATTTTCTCCCGCACCGTAGCGCACCGTTTTTTCATCGTGCCAGAACAGTTCATCCAGCACCGCAATGTCATTACCCGTTAAGGCCTTCTCATAGCGATAGAACGCGTCAGTCACGTCAGCCAGTACATCCGGCTGATTGATATCGTCAGGCAACATATTTTCTTTCCTCTACGGTATAAGTTAGTCCCTGCTGCTCCAGCGCCCACGCCGTCCGCAGGCAAAGATCCTCGCGCCACGGTGCGGCAATAATCTGCACGCCTATCGGCAGGCCGCTCGCGGTCGCCATCGGTACCGTCACGACGGGCAGACCGACAAAAGATATCGGCTGCGTTAGCATGCCCATACTGGCGCGTACGGGCAGGTCGGTATCATTGATGCGCATGGTTTCCTGCCCGATAAGCGTGGCAGAGCAGGGCGTCGCGGGGGCGATCAGCAGGTCGGTGTGCTCAAACAGCGCCAGCGTCTGTTGACGGAAATAATTACGGAAGCGCTGGGCCTGTACATACCAGGCGGCGGGGATCATGGCGCCAGCCAGCAGGCGCTCGCGTGACAGGGGCTCGAAGCGCTCAGGCTGCGAGCGTAAGGCTGGCAAATACTGGTTGCCCCCTTCGCTGGCCGACAGAATAAAGGCGGCGCTACGTGCTAGTGCGGCATCGGTTAACGTCAGGCTGTCCTGCGCGCACAGTGCCTGTGCGATCTGACGAACGGCGGTGTTGGCTTCCTCGCTGGCCCACGTGGAGAAATAGCCCTCAAGCACCGCGTAGCGTAATCCGTCACTGCCCGCTTCCAACTGTGCGGCGGTATGCTGCGTTTCTCGCTTGGCCTGAAAACGATCGTGTTCATCGCGACCTTGTAAGGCATCGAACACTAAGGCCAGATCGTCTGCACTACGCGCCAGCGGGCCGATATGGTCGAGGCTGGCGACAAACGGGTGGCTGCCGTGGCGTGATAAACGGCCAAACGTCGGCTTTAGCCCGAAAATGCCGCATAGCGACGACGGCACGCGGATCGAGCCATTGGTGTCGCTGCCGAGTGTGAAGTTAACCAAGCCTGCTGCGACGGCGGCGGCTGACCCGCCAGACGACCCACCCGCGATGCGCTGTGTATCGAGCGGGTTGCGCGTGGGGCCGTAATGGCTGTTTTCGGTGGTAAAGCCGTAAGCATAGGCATCCATATTCAACATGCCGGACAGCAGTGCGCCCTGACTGGCAAGCTGGCGAATGGCAAAGGCATCCTGTGCCGCGGGTGGTCGCTGGCTGAAAAGCTCGGCACCTGCCAACGTGGTTTCTCCGCTGACGTCAAACAGGTTCTTGACGGCGTAAGGCACGCCGGCCAGCGCGGGTAAGGTTTCCCCGCGTTGACGGCTTGAGTCGATGCGCCCAGCCTCTGCCAACATGCGTGTACTGGTAACGTGGGTATAGGCATTAATCGTAGGGTTGGTCTGCTCAATGGCGCCCAGCGCCTGCTGTGCAAGCTCCTTGGCGGAAAACGTGCCAGCCTGCAAACCTTGCTGAATCTGTCGGATGGATAACGATGAGGGGGCGCTTCTGGCGTGTGAACTCATAGCGTATAAACCCCGGCAATTTCCTGATGCTCATCAAGAGGAAAATCCATCAGCGGCTGCGCCATGGCGTTGATGCGGCTGAACTGTACTAATAGCTCCTGACGCCGCTCCTGACTCAGTTGCAGCGCCAGCAGTGTTTCCATGTGTTGAAGATAAGCGGCCAGCGTGTCGCTATCGATTGAGTGGGTCGTCATGCATATTCTCCCGGTTGATTCATGATTAGAAGCCAGCCGCGCTGCCGTTGCTGCGCGGATCGAAGGCACCTTCCAGCATGCCGTTGGTGTGGCGTACGATGGCACCCGCATGGCCGACCGTTTCGCTAAAGCTGCTCAACAGCTCGACGTCGTGACCGAGCTGGCGCAGGGCATCCACGGTCGCGGGTTTAAAGCGATCTTCGATTTTCAGCGTATCGGAAGCTTGTCCCCAGGTACGGCCCAGCAGCCAGCGCGGGGCGGTAATCGCCTGTTGCAGCGGTAGCCCTTGCTGGATATGACGGATAAAGATGGCCGCCTGCGTCTGTGGTTGTCCGTCTCCGCCCATCGAGCCGTAGACCATGGTTCGCCCATCAGATAAACGTGCAGCGGCAGGATTTAAGGTATGAAACGGCTGTTTACCGGGCTCTAACGCCAGTAAGTGTGCCGGATCGAGGCTGAACGAGGCACCGCGGTTCTGCCAGAGCACGCCGGTTCCCGGCAAGACCACGCCGCTGCCAAACTCGTGGTAAATACTTTGAATGAAAGACACGCACAGACCGCTGCTGTCGCAGACGCCCATCCAGACGGTGTCGCCGGGGCCTTTCCCTTCTCCCCACGGTGCGGCTTTTCGAGTATCGACCTGACGAGCCAGCACGCCGAGCGCATCGTTTTCCAGCAACGCCTGCACGTCCTGCGTCATTTGCTTAGGATCGGTAATGAAGCGGTCACGCAGGCCAAACGCCAGTTTGGTCGATTCGACAATGCGATGGATCGTCTGGCTATCGTTCAGATCTTCCATGTCTAAATGATCGGTCAGGCCGAGAATCGCGAGCGACACCAGTCCCTGCGTCGGCGGCGCGAGGTTATAGATATCGCCTTTACTGTGCTTCAGCACCAGCGGCGTGGTTCGTTTGGCGCGGTAATTTGCCAGATCGTCTGCCGTCAGCGGCATCCCGAGCTGCGCCATCTGTGCCGACAGCCGGGCGGCGACGGAGCCGCGATAAAAGCTGTCCAGCCCTTCAAGGCTCAGCGTTGTCAGGGTATCGGCTAAATCCGGCTGCGTGAAACGGCTGCCTGCGCGCGGGATATTCCCCTGCGGCATAAACAGCTGGCTAAAGGCCGGAAAATCGCTCAGCTCATGGTAGCGCTGGGTGAGCGCATCCTCCTGAGACTGTGTGACGGGAATGCCGTCAGCCGCATAGCGAATCGCGTCAGATAACAGGCGAGCCAGCGGCATCGGCGTGCCGTCTATTTCTTGTGAATAGGCCAGTTCTTGCGAATAGGTTAGCGCTTCCTGCCAGCCGCCGACGGTGCCCGCGACCGTCAGCGCCGCTTTGGGGCCTCGGTGTGGAATGCGACTTTCACCTTGATACCACTCACGGCAGGCCAGCGACCCCGCTGCCCCGCTGGCATCAATAGCAACCGGTTCGCCGTGTGGGGGCACAATCAGCCAGAAACCGTCGCCGCCGATCCCGTTCATATGCGGATACACCACGGCAATGGTTGCCGCCGCCGCGACCATGGCTTCAATGGCGTTTCCACCTTCACGCAGAACGGCCAACGCGCTGGCACTGGCTAAATGATGAGGTGCTACCGCCATACCCAGCGGGGCGGTGTTGCTTTGCATCATTTCAGGATTCCTTTTTTAAATATTATGTAGGGTAAGAGTTATTAACCTTAGCTATAAGCAAATGGCGTTCCAGTTTTTCGGTGCGGTGGAAAGTCTGTATTCGGTGCCGGAAGGGGTATCTATATCATCCTGACAATCCTGTGCTATGTTCTGCGACATGAAACAAACGTTACAGCAAGCGCAACGAGTGAGAGACGATGATGCAAATAGATGAACGATTACGGGATCGCTACAGCGAGCTTTCACCGCAGGAACAGCGCGTCGCAGATTTCATCTTCGATCACTTTGACGATTTAATTAGCTACAACAGCGCCGAGCTGGCGCGGCTGAGCGGCGTTTCCAAAGCGACCGTCAGCCGGTTGTTCAAACGGCTGGGCTACCCCAGCTACCGTGACATGCGCGATGAGCTCAGAACGCTGCGCCAAAGCGGGATGCCGCTGGCGGATAACCGGGATGCCGTGCAGGGGAACACACTGCTGGCGCGGCATTACAAGCAGGAAATGGCGAACCTGACGCAGTGGATAAATCAGATTGACCCTGTGCAGTTTGGCGCAGTGATTCAGGCGCTGATGCAGGCGCAGCGCCTATGTCTGATTGGGCTGCGCAATAGCTATCCGGTGGCGCTGCACCTGCGCCAACAGTTGCTCCAGATCCGCCAACAGGTCACGCTGCTGACGCAGCCAGGGCAGACTTTATCCGAAGAGCTGGTGGATCTCACCGCACAAGATGTCGTGATTGTGGTGGCGTTTCGCCGCCGTCCGCGCCTGATTCAGCCGCTGCTGGCACAATTGCAAAAGCGCGGCGTACCCGTGCTGCTGCTATGCGAACCACAGGCCAGTACACTAATGTCGCTGGCAACCTGGTCGCTATGCGTCCCTCTGGACAGCGTCTCGGCGTTTGACAGTTATTCGTCTGCGATGAGTTTGGTGAATGTGATCAGCAATGCGCTGCTACATGAAATGCTGCGTGACGGACGCCAACGCATCCACCAGATCGTGGATCTTTATGGTGAACTGGATGAGCTTGAGCAACGCTAATGGTGCGTTGGGATGGTGCTTTTGCACTAATGTGGTGCGATGCGGTTGATGTTTGGTGCTATTCTGATGCCCTTATGTGTCATGCCGTCATGTGGATCTGTCATATAGTCATGCAGATCGTTTCGGGCGTGATAGCACCGGATTATTTTTGTGACGCAGCGCCACGCCCGACATAGGGCAGCTCAAACGCCGCTTGCCCTATGAACCCAGGCTTTTTGCGAGGAATCACGCCGCTTCGCGGTACCTTCGGCGTTCATGCCCGCAACCCGGACCGTCAGCGACGCGTTCCCGACGCGGCGCTGACTTTCGCGGCGTCCATGCCGCTCATCCGGCGGTCATGCTCACCTCAGCGTAATTCTTGACGTGAATAAAACATAAAAACCAAAAGGTTAACTTCTGAGTACCACGCCCGAAACCTTTCACAGATATTACATACCCATACCATAATCATCTCCATCGCTATCCCATGTTTTAGCCGAACTTTCTGACCCCCCGTACTCAATAGCACAGAAGGCGTTAATCTAATCTGGCACAGTCCTTGCTTAATTCCTGCAACGATGGTTTCAATTTTTGTTTTTAAAGAATCTTTCGTTTCAATTATACTAACCGGGGGCAGAGACGATGTTGATCAATAAACTGGGCATCAAAAAAGGGTTACTGGCGGTGATGGGCGCGGCAATGTTACTGGTTCAAGCCGGTAGCGCGATGGCCGATCAGTTGCAGGATATCGAGAAGCGCGGTGTGCTGCGTGTCGCGGTCCCGCAGGATTTCCCGCCGTTTGGATCGGTGGGCACGGATCTGCAGCCGCAGGGGTATGACATCGATATCGCTCGCTATCTGGCGAAAGAGATGAAACTAAAGTTGCAGTTGGTTCCGGTAACCAGTGCTAACCGCGTACCGTATCTGCAAACCAACAAAGTTGATCTGGTGATCTCCAGTCTGGGCAAAAATGCCGAGCGTGAAAAAGTGATCGATTTCAGCCGCGCCTACGCGCCGTTTTTCCTCGGCGTATTTGGGCCGAAAGACAGCACGCTGACATCGTCTGAAGCGCTGGAAGGCAAGAGTATCGGCGTCACGCGCGGTGCGGTAGAAGACATGGTGCTGACGGATATCGCGCCGAAGGCCGCACAGATTAAGCGCTACGAAGATAACAACACCACGCTGTCGGCGTACCTGTCCGGGCAGGTGGAATATGTTGCAACGGGTAACCTGGTTGTAGCCGCTATCGCCGAGCAGAACCCGACGAAAGCACCGGTAGCGAAGTTTATGCTGAAAGATTCGCCGTGCTACATCGGGCTGAAAAAAGATGAGCCCGCGCTGAAAGCGAAAGTCGATGCGTTGATTGAGCAAGCACTGAAAGACAACACGCTCAATAGCCTGTCGGAAAAATGGCTGAAAGCGCCGCTGCCGGCCAGCATCAAGGCTTAACGGGAGCTCGCCATGACCTATCAGCTTAATTTTTCCGCGCTATTTCCGTTCTGGCCTGAGTTGCTGGAGGGGTTGTGGGTCACCATTGAGCTGACGGTCATGGCAACCCTCGGCGGCATTGCCATTGGCATCTTCGGTGCGGCCTTGCGCAGCGGCAAGCCCACCCTGCTGAGTCGGCTATGGGGTGTCTACGTCGAGTTGATCCGCAATACGCCGTTTGTGGTTCAGCTGTTCTTCATCGTCTTCGGCTTGCCGAGTCTGGGCTTGAAGCTCACCGCCGGACAGGCCGCGCTGTTGGCGATGCTGATTAATCTGGGGGCGTACAGCACCGAGATTATCCGCGCGGGGATTCAGGTGACGCCGAAAGGCCAGTGGGAAGCCGCTCGCGTGTTGGGGCTGACGCGGATGCAGACCTTCCTGCGTGTGATTCTGCCGCCCGCGCTCCAGCGGATTTATCCGGCGCTGGTTAGCCAATGCATCATCGTCATGCTGGGATCGTCAGTGGTGTCGCAGGTGTCTTACGAAGAACTGACTTTTGCTGCCAACCTGATTCAGTCCCGTACGTTTTTGAGCTTTGAAGTGTATCTGGCAACCACGCTGTGTTACCTGATGCTGTCTGTTCTGATGCGACAACTCTTACTGCTGGCGGGTCGGCGCTTTCTGGGGAATCAGTCATGATGACATTTACCGACTGGGATATTGTGCGCAACCTGCTGCTGGCGGCACGTTGGACGCTACTGCTGTCGCTGACGGCTTTCATTGGCGGCGCGATAGTGACCTTTCCGCTGATGCTGCTGCGGTTGACTAAACGCAAATGGCCGACGCGCCTTGTCCATTTGTATTCCGAGCTGTTTCAGGGGACACCGCTGCTGATGCAGCTGTTTCTCGCCTTTTTCGGGCTGGCGCTGTTCGGTATTGATGTGAGCCCGTGGACGGCGGCAGCCCTGGCGCTGACGCTCTTTACCAGCGCCTTTCTGGTGGATATCTGGTGCGGCAGCGTGGAAGCCTTGCCGAAAGGGCAGTGGGAAGCGTCGCGCTGTCTCGGACTGGATTTCGGCCAGACGCTCTATCGGGTGATTGCACCACAGGCGATGCGTATCGCCATCGCGCCTACCGTGGGGTTTTCCGTGCAGGTGATTAAAGGTACCGCGCTGGCGTCGATCATCGGATTTATCGAGCTGACCAAGGCGGGAACCATGTTGAATAACGTGACCTATCAGCCGTTTAAAGTGTTCGGATTGGTGGCGCTGGGCTATTTCCTGATGTGCTATCCGCTCTCTTACTACAGCCGCTATCTGGAGAAGAAATTCAATGCCGCTCATCACCATTAATCAGGTTCAAAAATATTACGGCCAGAACCACGTCCTGAAAGGTGTGGATCTGGATATCGAAATGGGTGAGGTCATTTCGATCATCGGGCGCAGCGGCTCCGGTAAGAGCACGCTCTTGCGCTGCATGAACGGTCTGGAAGGCTATCAGGACGGCAGCATCAAGCTGGGCGGGATGACCGTTACCGACAGGGATTCGCAGGCGCGGGAAATCAGCCGCTCGGTCGGGATGGTGTTCCAGAACTTCAATCTGTTTCCGCACATGACGGCGCTGGAAAACGTGATGCTGGCACCGCGACGCGTGCTGGGTAAAAGCGCGGCGGAGTGCCGTGAGCTGGGTGAACAGATGCTCAATAAGGTCGGGCTGGGTGAGCGCCTTCACTACTATCCTGCCAATCTGTCGGGCGGCCAGCAGCAGCGTGTCGCGATTGCCCGCGCGCTGGCGATGAGCCCAAAAGTCCTGCTGTGCGACGAAATTACCTCGGCACTCGATCCTGAATTAGTCGGTGAAGTGCTGAAGGTACTGGAACAGCTGGCTGCCGAAGGCATGACGCTGATTCTGGTGACGCATGAAATGAATTTTGCCCGTGAAGTGGGCGACCGCGTGGTGTTTATGCATCAGGGCACGGTCTGGGAGCAGGGCGACAGCAAAACGCTGTTTGCTAACCCGCAGACCCGCGAACTGAAACAGTTTATCGCCTCCGTCCGGGGACTATCGGAAGCGTAAGGCTTCCCTCTTTTGAGCTAATCACGCACGGAAACGCGCATCAAATCATTCGATTAGCAGACCAGTAACGTAAAGAATCTGGAGCACATAACCATGAACAGCGAACTGTACGCGCAAATCAATCCCCCTCATCGCCTGCTGATGGGGCCGGGGCCGATCAATGCCGATCCGCGCGTATTACGGGCAATGGCCAGCCAGCTGGTGGGGCAATATGACCCCGCGATGACCAACTACATGAATCAGGTCATGGCGCTCTACCGTCAGCTTTTCCGTACGGAAAACCGCTGGACGATGCTGGTAGACGGCACCTCGCGGGCGGGGATCGAAGCGATCCTGCTGTCGGCGATCCGCCCCGGTGACAAGGTGCTGGTGCCGGTATTTGGCCGTTTTGGTCATCTGCTGTGCGAGATTGCCCGCCGCTGTCGTGCTGACGTTCATACCATCGAAGTGCCGTGGGGCGAGGTGTTTTCACCAGACCAGATCGAAGATGCGATCAAAGCGGTACGCCCGCGTTTACTGCTGACGGTGCAGGGCGATACATCGACCACCATGCTGCAACCGCTGGAGGAACTGGGCGAGATTTGCCGCCGTCACGGCGTGCTGTTCTATACCGATGCTACCGCCTCTTTTGGCGGCAACCCGCTGGAAACGGATAAATGGGGACTGGATGCGGTTTCCGCAGGGTTGCAGAAATGCCTCGGCGGGCCGTCCGGCAGTTCACCGATCACGCTCAGTTCGCAGATGGAAGCGGTGATCCGCCGGCGTAAATGCGTCGAACAGGGGATCCGAACGGACGCGCATCAGGACGGCGACGACGAGATGATCTATTCCAACTATTTCGATCTGGGCATGGTGATGGATTACTGGGGGCCGGAGCGCCTGAACCACCATACCGAGGCGACGAGCATGCTGTTCGCCGCACGCGAATGTGCCCGAACGATCCTCGAAGAAGGGCTGGATCGCAGTATTGCTCGCCATGCGCTGCACGGTAGTGCGCTGGTGGCGGGGATTCAGGGAATGGGTCTGGACACCTTTGGTTCGCTGACCCACAAAATGAATAACGTACTGGGCGTGGTGATTCCTGACGGCGTTCACGGCGAGCAGGTGCGTAAGCTGCTGCTGGAAGATTTCGCCATTGAGATCGGCACCTCGTTTGGCCCGCTTCAGGGCAAGATCTGGCGCATCGGTACGATGGGCTACAACGCGCGTAAAGACTGCGTGATGCAAACGCTGACGGCGCTGGAGGCGGTGCTGAATCGCCTGGGCTTCCGTACCGTGCAGGGCGAAGCCTTGCAGGCCGCCTGGAATTGCTACGCGGCAGATGAGGGACGTGCATGAGTGAAATGTTGATGTTGCCCGCTGCCGCACAGGCCGCCGCTGAGCAGATTATGTCGCGCTGCGATACGCTGGCTGAAATAAGCGAAACGCCCGGCCAGCTGACCCGCGTTTATCTGTCGCTGGAACACCTGCGTGCCAATGCGCAGGTGGGGGAATGGATGCGCGAAGCGGGCATGAATGTCTGGCAGGATAGCGTTGGCAACATTTGTGGTCGTTATGAAGGATTAACACCGGATGCGCCAGCGCTGCTGCTCGGTTCGCATCTGGATACGGTGCGCAATGCTGGACGGTATGACGGCATGCTGGGCGTATTGACGGCGATTGAAGTCGTGCGTGCCTTCCATCAGCAGGGGACGCGTTTGCCCGTGGCGCTGGAAATCATCGGTTTCGGCGATGAGGAAGGTACGCGTTTTGGCATTACGCTGCTGGGCAGTCGAGGGTTAACGGGCACCTGGCCGGAGAACTGGCTGGATTGTCAGGATGCAGAAGGCACCAGCGTGGCGCAGGCGTTGACCATTGCGGGGCTAGATCCGCTTGAGGTGGCACTGGCTGCGCGTCCGGTCAGCGATATCACCGCCTATCTGGAATTGCACATCGAACAAGGGCCGTGTCTGGAACAGCAGGACCTGGCGCTGGGCGTGGTCACCGCGATTAACGGGGCGCGGCGGCTCAACTGTACATTCCTCGGGCTGGCGGGGCATGCGGGCACGGTACCGATGACGCAGCGGCAGGATGCGCTGGCGGCTGCGGCTGACTGGATGGCGCAGGCAGAACGAGTAACGCGAGAAAGCGATCCTCATCTGGTCGCTACGTTTGGTACGTTGCAGTGTTTACCGGGCGCGGCGAATGTCATCCCCGGCGAGGTGAAGATGACGCTGGATATTCGCGGGCCGGAGGATGCGCCGCTGGATGCGTTGCTACAAAAACTCCTGACGCTAGGGCAGGCTATCGCACACCAACGCGGCTGCCAGTTCAGCGCCGAAGAGTATTATCGTATTGCGGCAACCCGCTGCGATCCCGCGTTGCAGTCGGTATTAAACGAAGCGGTGACGCAGGTTCAGGGGAAAACGCTGATGCTGCCAAGCGGGGCGGGGCACGACGCCATCGCCATCGCTGAACGCTGGCCAGTAGCGATGCTATTCGTCCGCTGTCGCGGCGGCATCAGCCACCATCCCGATGAATCAGTTACCACGGCAGATGTGGCGTTGGCGCTAGCGGCATTCTATCAGGCGGTGTTCTACCGCGCCTCTGCACAGTAACGACAGCTACATCTATTACAGCTACAGCACAACCACTACAGCGTAAAGCGATCGGCATCGCGCCAGGCGGGGAAGGATTCCCGGTAGCTTTGCAACGCTTCCAGCGACAGTTCGGCGTCCAGACGGGCAGGCTGATTGGGGGCGGCAGAGGCCAGAATTTCCCCTTGAGCATTAATAATCAGGCTATCGCCACGGTAGCTGTGGCCGTTGCCGTCAGTACCAACACGGTTACAGCCTGCAACGTACGCCTGATTCTCAATGGCACGCGCTGCTAGCAGCGTCTGCCAGTGTGCCGCGCGAGGCGCAGGCCAGTTGGCGACATACAGTGCCAGATCGTAATCCTGTCGATTGCGCGACCACACGGGGAAACGCAGGTCGTAGCAGATCATCGGGCAGATACGCCAGCCGCGCCATTCAATGGTGACTCGCTCTGTTCCTGCCTGATAATGGTGGTGTTCATCCGCCATGCGGAACAGGTGACGTTTATCGTAGTGATACACCTCGCCGTGCGGATCGACCAGCAGGAAACGGTTTACCGCGCCTTTTGGCGTGTTCACGGCGACACTGCCGCCGATCAGCGCATTCGTCTTCTGCGCCCACTGGTGCAGCCACGCTTCTACGACTGATTGATCCAGACTGCCTTTGGCGGCTTCCATCGCAAAGCCGGTGGTGAACATCTCCGGCAGCACAATCACATCACGCCCGCTCATCTCCGCTAATAAGGTATCGAAGTGGCGCAGGTTGGCTTCGCCATCGCGCCAGACCAGAGGCTGTTGCAGTAATGAAATCTTTAAAGTCGACATAAACGCTCCGCAGCGGCATCCAACGTCGCTTCCTGTTTAGCAAAGCATAGTCGAATCAGCGTATGTGGGAACGGATCGGCACAAAAGACGGACAGAGGAATGGCGGCAACGCCAACGTGCTCGGTCAGCCAGCGGCAGAAACTGACATCGTCCAGGTCGGAAATCGCCCGATAGTCCGCCAGCAGGAAGTAGGTGCCTTCGCAGGGGAGAATTTCAAAACGGCTGCCCGCCAGCGCCTTGATGAAACGATCGCGCTTGGCACGGTAAAAATCGGGTAGTTCGCGCCAGTGTTGCGGCTGTTCACGCAGCATATCGGCGATGGCGAACTGCGCAGGCGTGTTCACGGAGAACGTCAGATACTGGTGAACCTTACGGACTTCCGCACTCAATGCGGCTGGCGCGACGCAGTAGCCGACTTTCCAACCGGTCATGTGGAACGTTTTGCCAAACGATGAAACGGCGATAGCGCGTTGACGCAGCGACGGGTGTGCCAGCACGCTAGCGTGTCCTTCACTGTCGAAGCAGATGTGTTCGTAGACTTCATCGCTCAGTACGAAGATGTTACGTGCGGCAATTGCCTGCCACAGTTGCTCAAAATCGGCCTTCTGCCAGACGGTAGCGGACGGGTTGTGCGGTGTATTCAGGATGACCAAACGAGTACGGTCGCTTAGCAAACTGGCAAAATGCGACCAGTCCACGCGAAATGCAGGTGGCTGCAAGGCGATGCGTTTGAGTACGCCGCCAGCCAACGTCACAGCGGGCGCATAGCTGTCATAGCTGGGATCGAAACAAATCACTTCGTCGCCGGGGCGCACTAGTGCCGCAATGGCGGCAAACAGCGCTTCTGTCGCGCCCGCCGTGACGGTGACTTCGCTATCGGCATCCGGTCGCCAGCCGTACAGCTCTGCGGTTTTTTCAGCAATCACCTGACGCAGCGGCGCAACACCGGTCATCGGCGCATATTGGTTTGCGCCCTGACTGACATGATACGCAAGCCGCTGTTGTAAATAATCCGGGCCGTCAAAATCAGGGAAACCTTGTGATAGATTGATGGCCTGATGCTGTTGGGCCAGTGCACTCATCTGGGTAAAGATGGTGGTGCCCAGCGAAGGCAGTTTACTGTCGGGGATCAGAGCGGCGCTCATAGCGGGGTGGAACTCCTGCAAGCCTGTATTGCTTGGTAATATAACATGCTGTTAGTATTTGGCAATCAAGACGCTTGGACGTTTAAACGGCTAAATGCCATTGTGTACTAAGACATAACGAAAGCGTCTAAATTTCCAAAAAGTATCCAGAAAAAGTTGTTAGAAAAATGGACCAAAAACGGGAAGCCTCATGACTGAAAATCAACAATTGACGGCGCTGCTTGCGGCCTGCCGCTGGATAGGCGAGAAGGGCTGGTGTCCAGCGACGGGCGGCAATATGTCCGTACGCCTTGATGAAGCGCAGTGCCTGATTACCGAATCGGGTAAAGATAAAGGCAGTCTTCAGGCAGAGGATTTCCTGCTGGTGGAGATTGCCACTAACCATGTGCCGAGCGGCCGTACGCCGTCGGCGGAAACGGGGCTGCATACGCTGCTGTATCGCCGTGAGCCGACTATCGGCGCGGTGTTGCATACGCACTCGGTGAACGCGACGGTGCTGTCTCGGGTAGAGAAGGGCGCTGAACTGGTGTTGCACGGCTACGAAATGCAAAAGTCGCTGGCGGGGCAAACCACCCATTTGGATCGCGTGGCGATCCCGATTTTCGATAACGATCAGGATATTCCGGCGCTGGCGCAGCGGGTAACCGAGTACGCCAGCCACACGCCGCTTCGCTATGGCTTTCTGGTGCGCGGCCACGGCCTTTACTGCTGGGGCGCGACGGTGAAAGAAGCACGTCGTCATCTGGAAGGGCTAGAGTTCCTGTTCCAATGTGAATTGCAGCGTCGACTGCTGGAGGCGAAAGCATGATTAACGCGATCGTGACCGACATTGAAGGCACTACCAGCGACATCCGTTTTGTTCACACCGTGTTGTTCCCTTATGCCCGTGAACGACTGGCCGACACGGTGCGGCAGCATGGTAGCGATCCTGAGATCGCGCGGGCGCTGGATGCGTTGCGTCAGGAGCTGGGTCAGCCCGATGCGGATAATGATGCATTGATTACCGCACTGAACCAGTTTATGGATGAAGATCGCAAATCCACCGCGCTGAAGCAGCTGCAAGGCATTATCTGGCGCGCGGGCTACCGTAACGGCGATTTTCAGGGACATCTGTACCCTGAAGTGGCGGCGCAACTCGCCGCATGGCAGCAACAGGGCCTGCGCCTGTATGTATACTCGTCAGGTTCGGTAGAAGCGCAGCAGTTGCTGTTCGGCTACAGCAACGCGGGTGACCTGCGTCCGCTGTTCAGCGATTATTTTGATACTCGCGTCGGGGCGAAGCGGGAGACCGACTCTTATCGCACGATTGCGCAAGCCATCGGGCTGCCTGCCGAGCAACTGTTGTTTCTGTCGGACATTCGTCAGGAACTGGATGCCGCACAGGAGGCTGGCTGGCACACCTGCCAGCTTATCCGTGATGATGCGGATAGCGTAAGCCGTCACCGTCAGGTGGCACGTTTTGACCAGATCGACTTACCGGAGTACGCCCAATGAGTGGATTAACCATTTTTAGCGACAGCGATGCAAGCCAGCCGATTTGGCAAAGTCAGGATGCCGATGCGATTCAGAAGCAGTTGAACGAGATCGGCGTACGTTTTGAACGCTGGGAAGCCAGCCAGAAGCTGAGCGACGCGCCATCGTCTGAAGAAGTGCTGGCGGCCTACCAGCATGAAATCGATAAGCTGGTAGCAGAAAAAGGCTATCAGAGCTGGGACGTCATCAGCATGCGTTCTGATAATCCGCAGCGTGCGGAACTACGCACCAAGTTTTTATCCGAGCATGTCCACCATGAAGACGAAGTGCGCTTTTTCGTGGAAGGCGCGGGGCTGTTCTGCCTGCATCTGAACGGCAAGATTTACCAGATCCTGTGTGAGAAAAACGATCTGCTGTCCGTACCCGCAGGCACGGCACACTGGTTTGATATGGGACCAGAGCCGCACTTCACCGCCATCCGCCTGTTCGATAACCCGGAAGGGTGGATAGCGCATTTCACCGGCGATAAGATCGCGGACGCGTATCCGAAATTGGAACGATAGCTCATAGGGCTGTATGTCCTTATTCCACGGACGAAAATGGTTTATCAATAGTCTAAGAACAGGGTAGATGCTCTGTTCTTAGATGATGATTGAGTTTTTTAGTTAGTTATCTAATTTATTCTTAATAATATTATTTCAATATTAATCAATGGACTTGCTTCGTTTTAGTCCTTTTTTTGTGCTATTGGCTCTGCGAACATCTTGTTATTCTTTACGCGTATTTTTTTAAAAGGAATAGCGTCAAGGATGCCACATGGAACGTTTTCATTACTCATACCGCTTCAACCCTGCGATTTTCTTGTCTCCCACGACGTGAACACACCGAACCTCTATTCACCCTAAATTTTCTGCGTTTTTCTCTAGCGTGATGTTTTTATCAATCTGAACTGTGGTGTGAGCAGACTCAGACCACAGCTTGAGTATTTTACTTTTCATCAGGGTAGCAACGGAACGCATCGGGCAGATCGGCGTGTGTGGTAGCCGTAGCAGCAGGACAAGAATAACAATAAGGAGAAAGCAGGTGGCAAACAGTACAGGATTACAGTTCACCGTGAAGGTTGGCGCCCTGGAGGCAGGCACATTTGCGGTGGTGGATTTCAGGCTGGATGAAGGACTGAACCGGCCTTTCAGCCTGTCGCTGAGTCTGGCGAGCGCGTTGCCGGATGTCGATTTTGGCGCGGTGCTGGATCAGCCGTGCGAGCTGATGATTTGGTATGAAGGCGAACTGAAACGTCGGGTCAGCGGGATTGTCAGTGGCTTCACGCAGGGCGACACCGGATTTCGGCGCACGCGCTATCAGATGGAAGTCCGTCCGGCTCTGTGGCGGCTGGGATTACGCACCAACGCCCGTATCTTTCAGGCACAAAAGCCGGAAGCGATTATCGGTGCGCTGCTGGAAGAAGCCGGTATTACCGACTACGCCTTTGCGCTGCGTAACGAGCACGCGGTGCGAGAATATTGCGTGCAGTATCGGGAAAGCGATTTAGCCTTTATCACCCGGCTGGCCGCTGAGGAGGGAATGTACTTCTTCCACGAATACGAAGAGGGAAAACACCGTGTGGTGTTTGCCGACGATGCGGGGGCGCTGACTAAAGGCCCCGAGCTGTTCTTCAATCTGGCGACGCAGGGACTGAGTGAAGGCGAATATGTCCGGCGTTTCCACTACGCGGAGCGGGTGAGCACATCGGACGTGGAGCTGAAGGACTACAGCTTCAAAACACCGGCTTACGGGCTGTCGCACAAGAAGATGAGCGGCGAGCTGGCGCACCAGCGCGAAAGCTATCAGCACTACGACTATCCGGGGCGCTATAAGCAAGACCCGAGTGGCAAGGCGTTCAGCGGTTACCGACTGGATGCGCTGCGCTCAGGGGCGGTGACGAGCGAAGGGGAATCCAACTGCGCGGGGCTGATGCCGGGCAACACATTTACCCTGACGGAGCACCCGAATGCGACGCTGAACGCGGTGTGGCAGACGGTGAGCGTAACGCATGTCGGGCAGCAGCCGCAGGCGCTGGAAGAGGAAAGCGGCGGCGAACCGACGACTATGAGCAACAGTTTTGCCGTGGTGAAAGGCACGACGACATGGCGCGCAGCCATGCCCTACAAACCGATGGTGGATGGCCCGCAAATCGCCACCGTCGTCGGCCCGACTGGGGAAGAAATCTACTGTGATCAGTTCGGTCGGGTGAAACTGCAATTCCCGTGGGATCGCTACGGCGTGAGCAATGACCAGAGTTCCTGCTGGGTGCGTGTCAGTCAGGGCTGGGCGGGCGGCCAGTACGGGATGATCGCCATCCCGCGTATCGGCCATGAAGTGATCGTCAGCTTCCTTGAAGGCGATCCGGATCAGCCGATTATCACCGGGCGAACCTTCCACGCGACCAATCCCTCGCCGTACCCGCTGCCTGCCCATAAGACACGAACTGTACTGCGTACGAAGACGCATCAGGGAGAAGGGTTTAACGAGCTGCGCTTTGAAGATCAGGCCGGACAGGAGGAAATTTACCTTCACGGTCAGAAGGATCTCAACGCGCTCGTTGAGAATGACGTCGTCTGGCATATCAAACATGATGCCCACACGGAGATTGATAATGAACGCATCACCCGCATTAAAGCTAACGACCACCTGACGGTCGAGAGCGAGAAGCGTGACCATATTACAGGGGGCTACTCACTGACTGTTGATGCCTCAATGCACCAGAAACTGGGGCAGGCATTACTGGCTGAGGCCGGACAAGAGATTCATCTTAAATCCGGCAACAAGATAGTGCTGGAAGCCGGGGCTGAACTGACGCTCAAAGTGGGTGGCAGCTTCGTGAAGATTGACCCCAGCGGTGTGACGCTAGTCGGTCCCAGCATCAAGATGAATTCAGGTGGCAGCCCGGGCTTTGGCTCTGATTGGGCGGGCCACATGCCCACCTTACCGGGAGAAGTTGAGATTGTTGCTCCACCCAAATTGCCCAAAATACCGCCTCTTGAAAAGCCGATCTGTATTCCTTGTCTGCTGCGTGCCATGGCGCAGGGCGATGCGTTGATACAGGGAGAATAAGATGCTACCCGAATCAATCTGGCATCAGGGTGCCTGTATCGTCCTGTTGGAAGGGGCTTACCTCACCACTGAACAGCGTGAACGGTTGAGCGAAAGGCCGTTTTTGCCGCTCTATTTTCATGATGACTTGTTTGAACTGATTAATCTCGGCCCCTGGCTCTGGCTGTGTCCGCATGAGGAAGAAAGATTATTGGCTACGCTCGTTCAGCAAGGGCATGTGGTTGGCCTGCTTGAGAGCAGCCAACCTCTTAGCGCCTTGCAAAAGCAGTTGGCTTTGGGGGTGAGGGTGATTGAGCCCGAAGGGCAATTTAGCCAACTGCTGCGATTCTATACCCCCCACGCGCTGCCTCTGCTTGTCGAACAACACGATGCCCCGTGGTTCGGTGGGCTTTTTGGGGGAATCGAGCGCTGGTGGTTGCGAGAATGCGACGGCAGTTGGCGCGAACTGAGCCTATCGATCCCCCCAGATGACCCTGTTCCGGTGAAACTGACACCTGAGTTATACCGGGCGTTGCAAGGTTCACCTGATGAACATCGCGTACTGGCCCTTTGGCAAGAGGGAGAGCGCTGTGGGCATTTCCCGCCCTGTGAAAGGATGAGTATGGTTCGCAAAGCGCTGAGAAAAGCCGATCAGGCCGGCGCGATAGAGTCTCAAAGACGGTTGTGGGCATTAGCTTATCTGGAAGGTGGTCGTCAGGCTTTAGAAGAACAAAAGGGACAAGCATGAGCGCGGCAAGCGGTTTGACGAGAGCAATCTCGGGGCTGATCACGGCGGTATGGCAGATATTGCCGCGCTGGGGACGGTGGGTGGCAAGCATTCTTCTGGTGCTCTGGCTGGGTTGGACATTCCTGATACAGGAACGGCATGGCGGGGCGTCATTGGTTGTTATGTCAGTAATGGATCGACCCATTGGTTATGCCTATGTCAACGGGAATATGGGGGGAAACACAGATGCATTTGACGGACGGAATGCGGGAGGGAAAACCGCAGGCCCCTACCGTATAGATGGGGATACGGCCAATATTAAATGGCTACTGAGTACAACCCTAAAGCAACAAGAAGAACAGGGATTTCGTCCAGAGAAAAATAGCATCATCCTACCGATGCCGAAGCGTGAGAAGGGGCAAGATGATTTTTGTGTACTGTTCTTGCCAGATAACAAGCCGATGATACGTTGGGCCTATCGCTGTCACCTTGATATGCAGGATGTAATAAACACTTATCGGACGAGGAAATTGTGATGGTTGATTGGGATGATATGGAGTGTCGCGTTGCGCGCGAAGAGAGCCGTCATCAGGCACGATAGCGACCCAGCGTGTGGCAAAGGAATTGAATCAGCAAGAGAAAAAGGGACGAACATGAGCGTGGCAAGTGGTTTAACAAGAGCAATTTCGGGGCTGATCACGGCGATATGGCAGATCTTGCCGCGCTGGGGGCGGTGGACGGCAAGCATTCTGCTGGTGCTCTGGCTGGTCTGGACGTTCCTGATTCAGGAACGGCATGGCGGGGCGTCAATCGTTGTCCATTCGGTGATCGATCGCCCCATTAGCTATGTGTACGTCAACGGTAATATGGGGGGGAATACCTTTGCGTTTGATGGGCTTAATACCAGTGGTGGTACAGCAGGTCCCTACCGTATAGACGGGGATACGGTCAATATTAAATGGCTACTGAGTGCAACCCTAAAGCAACAAGAAGAACAGGGACTTCGTCCAGAGAAAAATAGTATCACCCTACCGATGCCAAAGCGTGAGAAGGGGCAAGATGATTTTTGTGTGCTTTTTTTACCTGATAACAAACTGGTCGTGCGTTGGGTTCGCAGTTGCTATCTTGATATGGATGATGTTATTGCCCCTTATCGCACAAGGAGAGGACGATGATCGACAGGGACGATATGGAGTGTCGCGTTGCGCGTGAGGAAAGCCGTCATCAGGCGGGGATAGGAACTTGTTCACTGGCGTTACAGATAGGTTTCTTCTTTGATGGTCTGAAGCGAAATATCAATATGGACGAAGATAGCCAGCGGCTGACTAACATTGGGCGTTTGTTTCGCGCCCATCCTGAAATAATTTTGGCTGAACTCACCTCTTCATATTCGTATTCCAAAGTCTATATCCCCGGTTTAGGTTCCCCCCTAGAAGATACACCGTCTGAAAGACTGGACAGTATTATGGATGCCAGACAGAAGGCACTGCCAGAGGATTATGCCGATGCGCTGGTCGAGCAGGGTAAAGAAACGGCGGTCGATACTGTCAAGGGTGTTTTCAAGGGGGACTGGAGTCAGGTGCTCTCCAATCAACTGGACGACCTTCGGACCATGAAGAGTGGCCTCGACGCGGCAGCGTCTGCTGCCAAAAAGGCGGCGACCCGTGCTTTGCTCGAAGCTGCAGAACCTATTCGAGATAACCCGATAGTGGCTGAGTTGCTCATGACCGGCGTCGATGCGCGGGTAGACCTGGCTAAAAATAAGTTCAAAAAAAACCTGGCGGATATCAAAAAAGCAAATCAACTGCCCATCAAGCTAATCCAAGTTTCCGTTTTTGGTGCCGATCTAGGAGCTGCGTTGGCTCGGCGCTTTATCGACGAACTGCTGGAGTCGGTCTGTACCAAAGTGGAAAACGAATACCGTTATGAGGACAGTAAAGTCGAGGTCATTTTTGCTGGCCTGTTCGACTGTACGCGCCGCAGCTCGCTGGACATGGGGGATACCGTGGCAACCGTCTCTGACGGGGCCGGACTGGTTGCCCGGCATCCTGTTGTTGGTATGATCACCACGGCCTTTGGCGCGAAAGTGATTGAGTTCGATAAGCCTCTCCACACCGCGGTCAAAAACGCCCTGCACCTGATAGCGGCGCACGAGCGGCGCGAATCCCGCCCTCTGTTGCCTCTGGGGCCGCTCAAATCAGGCTGGCGTGAAGTGCTTTGCCCCGGTATCAGTGAAGACGTGACGGGAGGACTGCTACCCAACGAACAGCGCCCCAGTGCCGAGCTGTGCCGGGTGCCGTTGCGACAGATGTTCGAAACGGCGCGCAGAGCGCAGGTGCCTTTTCCCAACTTTAAAACGCTTAATCAGAAAGACCCTTACGTGGCAAGCTACTTCATCATGCAGGACAGCAGGCTGGGCTACTCGGCGAAGGCATACAGTGAGTTCTACAGCAAATGGGTGGGGAAAATGAACCCGACACCGGAAGCGTTCGAGCTGCACATGCTCCACTATTGCGTTTGGCTGGGGGAAAAATTGCATGATTACAAGATACTTCGCCAAAACGCGACAGGAAGTGAGCGGGATAAGCTGAACGCGCAGTGGGGCTGGTTGATACAGGTCGGACGCGATGCGGAGAACGTGTTGAGAAGCAGGGGGCTGCGTCGGCAGATGTATCAGGGAGCCAATTTGGTGAAATTTTTTGATGAAACTAAGCGGGTGCCTCATGAGGCGGATATTTTCTTCAATTATTTTATGCACGACTTCGCATCAGAGGAACTCAAGTTCGCTACGCTGAAAGATCAGGCGGGTACGATGTTGAGGAACAATAATTTCTTCGTCCCACGTGGAATAGAGGTAATCGCTGCCGATGACGAAGCTGCCGCATGATCGTTGCAACAAGACTGACTATTTAGTTAAAAGGACTAATCAGCTAAAAGGACTAAAAAATGGGTAATGCCGTTAAATTAGGCGATAGCGATACCGGGCACGGTAGCCATCCGCCGACGCCCGTTGCGGCGGGTTCATCAACGGTTAAGGTTGACGGCCTACCATTGGCCCGACAAGGCGATCCGCTGGCTCCTCACGGCCATGACCGGAGCATTAGCAGCGGTTCATCCAGCGTACTCGTTGACGGTAAACCCGCGGTACGCTCGGGTGATGCAGTGAGCTGCGGTGGCGTGTTGATTGGCGGGGGAACGGTCACCATTGGGTGATGGCTTCGCCGCGTCCGTGCGGCGTATCCTGAGGCTCTTGGAAATTTTTGGGTTTGTTATCAATTCAACGCTGTCTGAAATATCCCTTCTTTGACGTCCTGTGGCGTGACCACGCCGGTGTCGAGTACCCAGCCGCTGATTAAGGCGGCGGGAGTGACGTCGAATGCCGGGTTGTAGACGGCGGCGTTCTGCGGTGCCCACTGGCAGTGGCCGAAGCTGCCGGAGACACCAGTGACTTCGGCGGCGGCACGCTGTTCGATAGGGATGGCTCGACCGTCTGGGCACGCGGGATCGTGCGTGGTGTGCGGTGCCGCGACGTAAAACGGAATCTGGTGATAGTGCGCCAGTACCGCGAGGCTGTAAGTGCCGATTTTATTGGCGACGTCGCCATTAGCCGCAATGCGGTCTGCACCGACCCAAATTGCATCGACCTGACCCTGCGCCATCAGGCTGGCGGCCATCGAATCACAAATCAGTTGATAAGGGATGCTCAGCTCGCCCAGTTCCCACGCCGTGAGGCGTCCGCCCTGCAAAAGTGGACGTGTTTCATCGACCCACACCTGCGCGACTTTCCCCTGCTGATGTGCGCGCAGCAGCACGCCGATAGCGGTGCCGATGCCTGCCGTTGCCAGCCCGCCGGTGTTGCAGTGGGTCAGTAAGCGGCTGTTGGGTTGTACCAGCGCAGCGCCGCGATCGGCAATGCATTCACACAGGGCGCGATCTTCTTCTACCAGGCGCAGGGCTTCTTGCACCAGCGCATCGACAAACTGCGTCTGTGCCAGCGCCAGCTTCATGCGATCCAGATTGTTCATTAGGTTCACGGCGGTAGGACGCGATGCCCGCAGCGTCTCCAGCGCCTGCGCCAGTTCGGCCTGTGATAACCCTTTCTCGGCCAGCAGCGCGAGCAGCAGACTGGCGGACAGGCCAATGAGCGGTGCGCCGCGTACTCGCAGCGTCTGGATATGCTCAACCAGTGACGCGACATCTGGACACGGGCTCCAGCGTTTTTCTTGCGGTAGCGCCTGCTGGTCGAGGATCCACAGTTGGTTATCAACAATTTTCAGGCTGGTTGTGTTAAGTGTCTGCATAGGTCGTTAAATCCATGTTGCATCGATATTCTTATTCTGCCAAGATGCCTGATAGATGTATAGACGTCCGAACGTTTTTATGTCCATATCTCTAATTTAAGAACAGTTTTTGATTACAGAATAGCGAGGAGTTGGAATGTCACTTTACCGCACTTTTACGGCGGATGACGCTGTTGAATATGCCCGCCAGTACGGTGGTGTCAGTCAGCCGCAAACGCTGGTAGCCGCAGAAGAGATCGGCGATGGCAATCTGAATCTGGTGTTTAAAATTAAAGATGAAGCGGGCGTCAGTCGGGTAATCGTTAAACAGGCGCTGCCCTACGTGCGCTGCGTCGGGGAATCCTGGCCGCTGACACTTGACCGCGCCCGCATTGAAGCCGAAACGTTGCTGACGCATGCGCGTTTTTGTCCGCAGCATACCGTGACCGTGTTATATCACGATCCCGAACTGGCAGTGATGGTGCAGGAAGATCTCTCCGATCATCGTATCTGGCGCAGCGAGCTGGTTAACGGCGCGGATTATCCTCAGGCGGCGGCACAGCTGGGGGAATACCTGGCGCAGACGTTATTCCATACCTCTGATTTCTATCAGCACCCGCATGAGAAGAAAGCGGCGGTAAGCCAGTTCACTAACCCTGAACTGTGTCAGATTACCGAAGATCTTTTCTTTACAGACCCCTATATCGATCACGAAAGAAACCAATTTGATGCTGCGCTGACGCCGGATGTGCTGGCCTTGCGTGACGATCGGGCGCTGAAGCTGGCGGTTGCCGGACTGAAGCATGGCTTCCTGAGCAAAGCGGAGGCGCTGCTGCACGGCGATATCCACAGTGGATCGATCTTTGTGGCAGAAGGGCGCTTAAAGGCGATTGATGCTGAATTCGGTTTCTACGGGCCGATTGGCTTTGATGTCGGCACCGCAGTCGGCAATCTGCTGCTGAATTATTGCGGACTGCCGGGGCTGCTGGCACCGCGCGAGGCGGCGGCGGGGCGTGAACGACGTCTGGAAGATATCCGTACGCTGTGGCAGACCTTTTCCGCCCGTTTTCTGGCATTGAGCGAAAGCGAAAGCCGCGATCCAGCGCTGGCGGAATCGGGCTATGCCGCGCTGTTTTTACAGCAGGTTTGGCGGGATGCTGTTGGTTACTGCGGCACCGAACTGATTCGCCGCACGATTGGGCTGGCGCACGTCGCCGATCTGGACAGCATTCAGGAGACGGAAGCGCGTTTAGCGTGCCAACGGCATGCTATTTCGCTGGGCAGAACGTTAGTGCTGGCGGCTCCGCATATTGCTGATGTGGATGCGCTGCTGGCGCGTGTGCGACAGAGTGGCGCCTAACTCGTTAATCACGTCTGCGATAACCGCTCCCGCTAACGAATCGGTGGGAGCGGCAAACCGATTATTTCTTCCCTTTATTCATCATGGCCTGCAAATTCGCGAAAGGATTATGGGTGGCAACACCGACATCCTTCTGCGCATCTTCACCTGCAACGACGGTCGAACCGTACATATCCGCATCGGTATATTTTGAATGCTCATGGTCGTGGCAGTAGAGGCACAGCATTTCCCAATTACTGCCATCTTCCGGATTATTGCTGTGATCGTGATCGATGTGGTGAACGGTTAATTCACGCAGGTTGGAATAGACGAATTCGCGTGAACAGCGACCACATACCCACGGGAAAAGTTTGAGCGCTTTTTCGCGGTAGCCGCTTTCAAGTCTGGCATAGTTCTTGGGGATGTAAGCCATGTGTCGGGTTTCATTCAGAAGGAAAGATGGTGTGGATTTTACAACTGATGTGCCTTTAAAGGAAAGAACAGGCCGGTATAACCGGCCTGTTTCTGTTTATGCTGCTTCGGTTTTTCTTTCCGGCTGCGGTACGGGCGCGGGCTTGTTGGCGGCCAGTGCATCGAATGCAAAGTCATCGACGTTGATTGAGCGTAAGCGACTGGCTTCCGCTTTGGTCAGAATATCCGCTTCTTCTGCGGTAATCTGACTTTCGATCAGCGCCTGCTCTGCCAACTGATCCAATCGCATGAACGGCAGCGGTTTGTCGCTGGCCTTCGACAGGCGTTGGTAAATCGGCTCGGCGGCCATGATATCCAGCAGTGCCTCTTCCAGCAGCCCAATAGGGTTGTGTTCGCTGGCAACCAGATATTGACCGCGTCCCAAACGGCTGCGCGTTTCTGACGGCGTTTGCAGAATCTTCGCGACCTCATGGTCGAGGCGGTCAGACGGCGCAGCGCAGCGCAGACCCAGCGGGAAGATAATAAAGGTCAGCAGCCCCGCTACAGCACGATTCGGGAAGTTACGCAGCAGATCGTCCAGCGCCTGCTCAGCCTGATGCAGACTGTCCTGCACGCCCCAGTGCACCAGCGGTAAATCTGCTTTCTGACGCCCTTCGTCCTCATAGCGTTTCAGCGTCGCAGAAGCCAGATAAAGCTGGCTGAGAATATCCCCTAGACGCGCGGAGATACGCTCACGACGTTTCAGGCTACCGCCCAATACCGCCATCGACACATCCGCCAGCAGCGCCAGGTTCGCGCTGAGCCGGTTGAGCTGCTGATAGTAGCGACGTGTTTTGTCATTGACTGGTGCACTGCTCAGGCGGCCGTTGGTCAACCCAAGCCAGAAGCTGCGTACTTTGTTACTACCGACGTGGCCGATGTGACCAACCAGCGAACGGTCAAAGCGTGAGACGTCGTTCTCCTGCGCGGCTGCCATCTCTTCCAGCACATAAGGGTGACAGCGGATGGCACCTTGCCCGAAGATGATCATACTGCGCGTCAGAATATTCGCCCCTTCCACGGTGATCGCAATCGGTGCGCCCTGATAGCTGCGCGCCAGGAAGTTGGACGGGCCAAGACAGATGCCTTTACCGCCGGCGATATCCATCGCATCCATCACGCTGCGCTGACCGCGGTGGGTACAGTGATATTTGACGATAGCGGAGAGCACCGCCGGTTTTTCACCCTGCATGATACCGCTGGTAATCAGCGTCGCGGCGGCGTCCATCACGTAAGCGTTACCCGCAATGCGTGCCAGCGGTTCTTCGATGCCTTCCATCTTACCGATGGAGATTTTGAACTGGCGGCGAATGTGGGCGTAAGCACCGATGCCGAGGGCAATCGACTTCAGCCCGCCGGTAGAGTTGGACGGCAGCGTAATGCCGCGCCCGACTGACAGGCACTCCATCAGCATACGCCAGCCCTGACCCGCCATTTTCGCGCCGCCGATGATGTAATCCAGCGGAACAAAAATATTCTCACCCTGCGTTGGCCCGTTCTGGAACGGCACGTTCAGTGGGAAATGGCGGCGGCCGATTTTAACGCCATCGGTGTCCGTCGGAATCAATGCACAGGTAATGCCTACATCGTCTTGATCGCCTAACAGATGGTCGGGATCGTACAGCTTAAAGGCCAGCCCCAGCACGGTGGCGACGGGGGCGAGTGTGATATAGCGTTTATTCCAGGTCAGGCGCATGCCCACGACCTGTTCGCCGTGCCAGTTGCCGTAGCAGACTATGCCAGTATCGGGAATCGAGCCTGCATCAGAGCCCGCTTCCGGGCTGGTTAGCGCAAAGCAGGGGACTTCCTGACCGCGTGCCAGACGTGGCAGATAGTGATCTTTTTGCGCATCCGTACCGTAATGTTGCAGCAGTTCACCGGGGCCGAGTGAGTTAGGCACGCCGACGGTGATTGCCACAATGCTGGAAACGCCCGCCAGTTTTTGCAGCACCTGTGCCTGTGCATAGGCCGAGAATTCCAGCCCGCCGTACTGCTTCTTGATGATCATGGCAAAGAAGCGGTGTTCTTTTAAATATTCCCACAGTTCTGGCGGGATATCGGCGCGTTCGTGGGTGATTTCAAAGTCGTTTGCCATTCGGCAGGCTTCAGCAACTGGCCCGTCGATAAACGCCTGCTCTTCGGCGGTCAACTGCGGACGTGGATAGTTATGCAACTTTTTCCAGTCCGGCGCGCCGCGAAACAGGTCGCCTTCCCACCAGGTCGTCCCGGCATCAATCGCTTCTTTCTCCGTGTTCGACATCGGCGGCATCACTTTCTGGAACATGCGCAGCGCGGAAGCGGAAACCAACTTTTGACGCAGAGAGGGAACAGTAATCGGAATCAGCAGAATCACGAGCGGGATCATCAGCCAGACGGGCCACAGCAACATGGCGGACATGGCTGCGAAGTAGGCCAGCAGGATGGCGCTGCCAAGCAGCAGGCTGAGCCGATGATAAAACATCGCGCCGATGATAATCAGTAGGAGGAGGATACTGACAGCAACCATAACGTGTCTCCAGCATTGTGATCGAATTGAGGGTTTTCAGCTTTCCACCGAGCGTTGTGTGGCAGTAGAAAGCGAGAACCGTGTTATCAGTGAAATAAGGCTTAGTAGGTCAATGTCATAAGAGGTCTGACCTGTTGCTTATATTCGTTGTAGTTTATCTGATTATTTTTATCAATTCGTTTACATCATAATTACAACTCACTTCACAAACCGAGCGGCAGTCGTGTGTTTTCTGACGGGCATCAGCGATCCTCTCAATCCCGTGATTACGCGCTTCTCGCTGTTGGCACGATCCGCTACACTGCTGAACAGAAAAGAATGTTGTCACCAGACAAAATGAGAGGATTCCATGTATCAGGATTTAATCCGTAGTGAACTGAAAGAAGCGGCAGAAACACTGAATAATTTCTTGAGTGATGATGCGAACATTCAGTCGATTCAAAATGCTGCGGTGCTGCTGGCTAACGCGTTTAAAGCGGGCGGTAAAGTGATCTCCTGCGGTAACGGTGGCTCACACTGTGATGCCATGCACTTTGCCGAAGAGTTGACGGGTCGCTACCGGGAGAACCGTCCGGGCTATCCGGCCATTGCAATTTCCGATCCGAGCCACCTGTCCTGCGTCAGCAACGATTTTGGCTATGACTTTGTCTTCTCTCGCTATGTTGAATCGCTGGGGCGTGAAGGCGATGTGCTGCTGGGGATTTCCACTTCGGGTAACTCCGGCAACATTATTAAAGCCATTGCGGCGGCAAAAGCGAAAGGCATGAAAGTCATTACGCTGACCGGAAAAGACGGCGGTAAAATGGCAGGTTCGGCCGACGTGGAAATTCGTGTGCCGCACTTCGGTTATGCCGACCGTATTCAGGAAATCCATATCAAAGCGATTCACATCCTGATTCAACTGATTGAAAAAGAGATGGCGGATCAGTAAGCCGCTTAATAATAGACTCTAAATAGTTCGAGTTTCAGGAAGGCGGCAAGGGAAGGAATCCCGATGAGCTTACTCAGGTAAGTGATTCGGGTGAGTGACAACTCTGCCAAAGGCAGATTTGAACGCTGCTGGCGGCGGCCCCAACGGGGCGAGGTACACGTAAGTGTGCTGAGTAACGTAGCCAACGCACATGCAACTTGAAATATGACGAGAAGGGAAGGGTAGGAAGTCAGATGTGTGAATTGCTGGGGATGAGCGCGAATGTGCCGACGGATATCTGCTTTAGCTTTACCGGGCTGATACAGCGCGGTGGGAAAACCGGACCGCATCGGGATGGCTGGGGAATTACCTTTTATGAAGGGAACGGCTGTCGTACGTTCAAAGACCCGCTGCCAAGCTATAATTCGCCGATTGCCCGGCTAGTGCAGGATTATCCTATCAAATCGTGTGCGGTGGTTTCACACATCCGGCAAGCCAATCGCGGTGCGGTGTCGCTGGAAAATACCCATCCCTTTACGCGTGAGCTGTGGGGGCGGAACTGGACGTTCGCCCACAACGGGCAACTGAAAGGCTACCATTCCCTGAAAACGGGCATGTTTCGCCCTGTTGGCCAGACGGACAGCGAATTTGCTTTCTGCTGGCTGCTGTCCCAATTGGCTGAGCGCTACCCGCGTACACCGGGCAACTGGCCAGCGGTATTCCGCTATATTGCCAAACAGGCAGATGTCTTGCGGGAGAAAGGCGTGTTTAACATGCTGCTGTCGGACGGGCGCTTTGTGATGGGGTATTGCTCAACTAAACTCTACTGGATCACTCGCCGCGCGCCGTTTGGTAAAGCGACGCTGTTGGATCAGGATGTGGAGATTGATTTCCAGCAGCAGACGACACCCAATGATGTCGTCACCGTGCTGGCAACGCAGCCGCTAACGGGCAACGAAACCTGGCATCAGATTATGCCAGGTGAATTCGTTCTATTTTGTTTCGGCGAGCGCATACTTTAAGGTCGGCTGGCTGGTCATCAACGGTGGGTTAACGACGTATTGCCCGTTAAACACCGTGACGGCCGGTGGCTGATTGTGCTGATTAAAATAGGCATACCCAGGCTGAAGCTGTTTCCAGAAGCTGGCGTAGGTGGAATTACGGTGGCGCTGCATGTTCTGTTCCGTCATACGGAACGGATAGATGGCGATATCAATCTTCGCCTGCCCGTTGCGTAATGCGGCTTCGGCATAGCGATAAATCTCATCCATATAGGTGTTGGTCATGGCATAGCAGCCAACCGACACACACTCACCGTGGATCATCAAATAGCGACCAGAATATCCCTGTGATTTATCATAGTCGTTGGGGAAGCCGATATTGATCGCGCGGTAATATTGGCTGTCTGGCTTGAGCTGGCGCAGGTCAACCTGATAGAAACCTTCCGGGCTTTTTAAATCGCCTTCAACGCGCTTTGGTCCTAATCCACCCGAATATTTACAGATGGGGTATTGTTCCAATAAACGGTATTCGTTACCGACTTTCGCATAAAGTTCGAATATTCGCTCTTCTTTAAAGATCTGAATATAGATCGGAGAGCCTAATAATTGCTGTTTTAATTCTTTTGCTATCGGCGCTAGCGGCGGTGCGGTCTCGCTGGCTGCGCTGGTAACAACAAGAGAAGGCAAAAAAAACAACATCGCAAACGACAGCGCGATTTTTTGCATTATGGTTCCTGATAATAAAATTGCCTGCTACATGCGGCATCCGCGTCGCGCTACTGGTGTTTTAGCGAAAGCGTTGGGGCTGCCGTTATCGGTATATATTTCGTCGGCGAATAGGCAACGACGAAAACGAAATCACATTATCATTGGTTTCATATTAATCAAGCGTTGAAAAGCGCTAAGAAATAACATTTACAAAAAACGGCCCGAAAGGATGCGGGCCGTTCAAATTTGAGGTCGTTAATTGCGGGAAAGCGCATCAGGCGCGGGTGGCTTCTATCATCATAATGTCGGTGACAAAGGAACCATCAACCTGTACCTCAAAATGCTGTACTACCTCATCCGGCAGCGTTTTTTGCAGTTCACGAATCGCAATAGCGAAATGTTCTGGCGTACGCATACGTGCGATCCAACTGCTGAACTCCAGCGTCAACCTGTCGCTGGTGACGTTACGCACGATAAAGCCAGCGTCGGTAAACAGGCTCAGCCATTCGCCCGGGCCGTAATTGCGCACGTGCGAGGTGTCACGCAGCTTCTCTACCGTCTGCAAATAGCTGTCCAGCAGCGGATGACCGGGCGAAACGACGTCCATCATGATAACGCGCCCACCCGGTTTCAGAACGCGCCGCATTTCCCGTAACGCCTGTCCGACATCATGCCAGTGGTGCGCAGAGTAACGGCTAATGATGATATCTGCGCTGCTATCCTCGAACGGTAAAGATTCGGCTACGCCTTGCTGAACGCGGATATTGTGCAGTCCTTTTTCTGCGGCAGCATGACTCACCACGTCCAGCATTTGGGAAGACAAATCGTAGGCGACAACCTCCGCGACGGCCTGTGCGGCAGTGAAGCTGGCATGGCCGGCACCGCAGCCGACGTCGATCACGCGCGCCTGCGGGAAGGGCGCTAATAAAGCAGCCAGCCGGGTTAAATCTTTGCCCTGTGCATGCACTGCACTGGTCAGGTAGTTCTGCGCCTGTGAGCCGAACTGATGTTCGACGCGATGATTATGGTTCTGTTTTTCTTCCATCATTGCTCTCGCTTTATCTGAATTGCTTTCGTTTCATCATGGGGTAAACGGCGGCGCGCCAGCCACTAAAGAAGACGTCGGTCTGAACACACTATAATGAGGGAAAAATACGGGTACAATATGAGCATTTATACGGGTATAAAATACTCCCTGTTTGATTAACACCTCTTTCACTCATGCTGTTGTCATCACGAACTCGCCTTGACGAGCGGGATGAAAAGGACACCTGACTATGTCTGCACATTCGTTTATGTCTGCCAATTCTCTGAGCGGCCCAAAAGCGCTGGGGGCTTTCTTACGGGCGCTGCGTGAGCGGACTACGCCGGAAATGGTGGGGTTGCCAGCGTCCGGGCGGCGGCGCACCAGTGGGTTACGCCGCGAAGAGCTGGCACAAATCGCCGGAATCAGCACTACCTGGTATACCTGGCTTGAGCAGGGGCGTGATGTGTCCGCTTCGGCATCGGCTTTGCTCCGCGTGTCGCAGGCGTTAAAGCTAGAACCCGCAGAGCACGATTATCTTTTTAGCCTTGCTGGCGTGAAGGATTCTCAGAAGCAGAGTAGGGCAACGCCGCCGGATGCGCAGATTGCCGCCAGCCTGCATCACATCACTTGTCCTGCGTATCTTCTGGATGGTAGCTGGAATATGCTGGCGTGGAATGCACCGTCGGAACAGTTGTTTGCCGGATGGCTGGGACACGATCCCGAGCCAAACCTGCTGCGTTTCATGTTTCTGAATCCGCTAGCTCAATTGCTGGTGGTCAATTGGCCGGAACGAGCGAAGCGGGTAGTGGCGGAGTTTCGCGCGGAATCAAGTCATTACGCGACTACTGACGCCGTTCGGCACATCGTGATGTCGCTGTGTGAAGAAAGCCGTGAGTTCAATCTCTGGTGGTCGCAGCAGGCGGTAACCGCCCGTGAAGGCGGCGAGCGACGTTTCCACCACCCTTTGCTTGGCGATATCGCCTATCATCAACAGACTTTCCATCCAGCCATGCAGGGCGAATTTAAGCTGGTTATGTTGATCGCCCAGTAAACGCCGCAGGCATCGCGCAGCTTGTCTATACTGATTTTGATCTGTATATTTATACAGCATTGTCAGAGGGCCAGTATGCGCAAAATCATTCATGTTGATATGGACTGCTTCTACGCAGCAATTGAGATGCGTGATAACCCGCGCCTGCGCGATATTCCTCTGGCGATTGGTGGAAGTGCCGATCGCCGTGGCGTCATTAGCACCGCGAACTATCCTGCCCGACGCTACGGCGTCCGCAGCGCGATGGCAACGGCAACCGCCTTGCGCCTGTGTCCACACCTCACGTTGTTGCCGGGTCGTATGGAAGTGTATAAGTCCACTTCGCGCCAAATCCGCGAGATCTTTTCCCGCTATACCTCGCTGATAGAACCCCTTTCTCTGGATGAAGCCTATCTGGATGTTACCGATAGCCCACACTGCAACGGTTCGGCGACGCGTATCGCCGAAGAAATCCGTCGAACCATCGCCGATGAACTGAATCTGACGGCCTCGGCAGGGATTGCACCCATCAAGTTTCTGGCGAAGATCGCGTCTGAATTAAATAAGCCGAATGGACAATATGTGATTACACCGGAGCAGGTGGATGATTTCCTGCTGACGCTACCGCTGGAGAAGATACCCGGCGTTGGGAAGGTGACGGCGAAGCGGCTGGAAGAGCGTGGTCTGCATACCTGTGCCGATGTTCGGGTGTATGCGCTGGCGGACCTGCTTAAAGAATTCGGTAAGTTTGGCCGTGTGCTGTGGGAACGATGTCAGGGGATCGATGAGCGACGGATTTCACCCGATCGGCTGAGGAAGTCGGTCGGAGTAGAGAAGACGCTGGCGCAGGATATTCACGACTGGGAACAGTGTGAAAACCTGATCGAACAGCTCTATGAGGAGCTGGAGGTCCGCCTGAAACGGGTGAAGCCCGATCTGCATATTGCGCGTCAGGGCGTCAAACTCAAGTTTGATGATTTTCAGCAAACGACGCAGGAACATGTGTGGCCAGTATTGAATAAACAGGATCTGTTGAAGATTGCGCAGCAAACCTGGCAGGAGCGGCGTAAATCCAGAGGCGTCCGGCTGGTTGGGCTACATGTGACGCTGCTCGACCCGCAAATTGAGCGACAGCTGGTGTTTGATTGGGGATAAAGCTGTTCAGTTGAGGATAAAAAAGGGCGACGTCTATGCGCCGCCCTGATTTTTACGACTACGCGATTAAGCGCGTGACGGAATCGCTTTCAGCAGCGCTGTCAGCAATTTCCAGTACAGATCGACGCTGCCGATATGCACTTGCTCATCCGGCGAGTGTGGCCCGGTGATGGTCGGCCCGATGGAAACCATATCCATGTCTGGGTACGGTTTCTTGAACAGACCACATTCCAGACCGGCGTGAATCACCATGATGTTCGGCGTCTTGTTGAACAGCTTCTGATACGTTTCACGCACCAGTGCCATGACCGGCGAATGGGCATCCGGCTGCCAGCCAGGGTAGCCACCTTTCGGTGATGTTTTCGCGCCAGCCAACTGGCCCAGCGCCGTCAGCGTACCGACGACGGCGTCTTTACCGCTGTCGATCAGGGAACGAATCAGGCAGATGATTTCTGCGTGGTCGTCTTCCATCGTGACAACGCCGAGGTTCAGTGACGTTTCTACCACGCCTTTGACTTCATCGCTCATGCGGATCACACCGTTCGGCGTGGCGTTGAGCAGTGCCAGCAGGCGATCGCGGCTGTCCTGCGTCAGCGGGTGCTCGTTGCTGTCGCTGGCTTCCACTAGTACGGTCACGTTCTTCTCAACGGCGGACAGTTCATTTTTCAGCACGGCCAGATACTCTTGGCTCAGCGCTTTCAACTGCTCGACGTTAGCGGCAGGCAGTGACAGCGTGGCGAAGGCTTCACGCGGAATCGCGTTACGCAGCGTCCCACCGTTCAGATCGAGAATGCGGATATCCAGCGCTTGCGCCTGCTCGAACAGGAAACGTGCCAGCAGTTTGTTGGCGTTGCCCAGCCCCAAATGGATGTCACCGCCGGAGTGGCCGCCTTTCAGCCCTTTGATCGTCAGCTTCAGCGTGTGGTAACCAGCAGGTGGCAGTTCGCGCACCAGCGGCAGGCGGGTGATGAAATCAATACCGCCGGCACAACCCATGTAGATCTCGCCTTCTTCTTCTGAATCGGTATTGATCAGAATTTCGCCCTGAAGCCAGTTAGGTTGCAGGCCAAACGCGCCATCCATACCGGCTTCTTCTGTCATCGTCAGCAGCACTTCCAGCGGGCCGTGCTCAACGCTTGGATCGGCCAACACTGCCAGAGCAGAAGCCATACCGATACCGTTATCCGCGCCTAGCGTGGTGCCGCGTGCTTTCAGCCACTCACCGTCAACGTAAGGTTGGATCGGATCGGTGGTGAAATCGTGTACGGTGTCGTTGTTTTTCTGCGGCACCATGTCCAGATGCGCTTGCAACACGACAGGTTTGCGATTTTCCATGCCTGCGGTTGCCGCTTTGCGCAGCAGAATATTGCCGACCTGATCGCGCTCGGTATAGATGCCTTTCTCTTTAGCCCATTCCAGAATGTGCGCTGCCAGCGCTTCTTCATGATAAGAAGGGTGCGGGATGGAACAGATCTTGGCGAAAATATCCCACAGAGGCTGGGGGGAAAGTTGAGATAATTCAGACACTATTTGAGTCTCCTTTTTAGCCACCTATCTTCGCACTCTGGCGTGCAGGCGCTACAGGTTAAAAATCAATCGCGGTTAGCCACGGAACATGGCGCGTCAACGCAGAATATCATTTTCCATCAAAGCAGGGGAATTGCCGTCGGCTCTGTCTTATTTTTCCTGCTGCAATATGAACCAACGGGCTCGGCAGGGCGCTGGTTGACAGGAAAAACTCGATTCTCGCGTTGAGAAAAACTGGTTTTTATGTTGTTGGCTATCTATAATCTCGCGCAACCTTTTTCCCCCCTCAGACTCAACTTAAGCCGTTTTTTATTCGGCTGGGATATATTTTATGAGCGAAAAGTACGTCGTAACCTGGGATATGTTGCAAATTCATGCCCGCAAACTGGCACAGCGTTTACTGCCTGCCGATCAATGGAAAGGCATCATTGCCGTTAGCCGCGGTGGTCTGGTTCCAAGCGCACTGCTGGCGCGTGAGCTGGGCATTCGTCACGTTGATACCGTTTGCATCTCCAGTTATGACCACGACAACCAACGCGAAATGAAAGTGCTGAAGCGTGCCGAGGGAGATGGCGAAGGGTTTATCGTGATTGACGATCTGGTTGACACGGGCGGTACGGCGAAAGCGATTCGTGATATGTACCCGAAAGCGCATTTTGTGACCATTTTTGCGAAACCTGCTGGTAAACCGCTGGTTGACGACTACGTGATCGATATCCCGCAGGACACCTGGATTGAACAGCCGTGGGATATGGGCGTGGTGTTTGTTCCGCCTTTGTCTGGCCGTTAATCGTCAGAGCGAATATTCGTTTCCATCAATGCCCGGTTTAGCCGGGCATTGTTGTTTTTGACGATTATTGTTGATGATTATTGCTTCTTATCTCTCGTCATTTCTAGCGCAGGCTTTGATCCGATCGTGTGTTTCTGCCGTTGATGTTTGTCTTCCCTAGCCTGAGTTCGTTACACTTTAACGGGTGACGAAGAAGTCGTCTGATGTCCGCTAACAGCGGTTTACATTAACGGAGGCTGCTGTGGCGCAAGCTAACCTGTCTGAAACGCTATTCAAACCATCCTTTAAACATCCAGAAACCTCGACGTTGGTCAGACGTACGCGGAATAGTCAGGATGTGCAGGGGCTGCATTCTACGCTGGAAGGGGAGAAGACCCGCAGTTGGTATCGGATGATTAACCGACTGATGTGGATTTGGCGTGGTGTCGACCCGTGGGAAATCGAAGATGTGCTGTCACGCATTGCTGCCAGTAAGGCCGACAGAAGCAACGAGCAACTGCTCGATACGGTGATCGGCTACCGAGGCGGCAACTGGATTTATGAATGGGCGAAGCAGGGCGCGGACTGGCAGCAGCGGGCGCTCGAGAGTGAAGAGGATGCGCAAACCGGGCAACGCTGGTTGAATGCTGCCAACCTCTACAGCATTGCTGCCTATCCGCATATTAAAGGCGATGAGCTGGCGGAACAGGCGCAAACGCTGGCAAACCGCGCCTATGAAGAGGCCGCCAAGTACCTGCCTTACGAACTCAAAGAACTGACCTTCCCGATTACGGGCGGCGGTACGCTGACCGGTTTTCTGCATATGCCAGCGCAGGCGAAAGCGCCTTTCCCAACGGTGCTTATGTGCGGCAGTCTGGAAATGTTGCAGAGCGATTATCATCGCCTGTTTCAGGACTATTTTGCGCCAGCGGGCATGGCAATGCTGACGATTGATGTTCCCTCTGTTGGATTTTCTTCCCGTTGGAAGCTGACTCAGGATTCCAGCTTCCTGCATCAGCAGGTTTTGCGAGCGCTGCCGGATGTCCCGTGGGTCGATCACACCCGCGTTGTCGCGTTTGGCTTCCGCTTTGGGGCCAATATCGCCGTTCGGCTGGCGTATCTGGAATCGCAGCGTTTGCGCGGTGTGGCCTGCCTTGGCCCGGTAGTTCACCATCTGTTAAGCGATCAGAATCGCCAACAGCAGGTGCCGGATATGTTTATGGATGTGCTGGCGAGCCGGCTGGGTATGCCGTTCTCGACGGATGCCTCGCTGAAAACCGAGCTGGGGCGCTATTCGCTGAAAACGCAGGGGCTGCTAGGACGCCGCTGCCCGACGCCGATGCTGGCAGGCTACTGGGATAACGATCCGCTCTGCCCGAAAGAAGAGGCGAGCCTGATTGTGAATTCATCCGCACAAGGGAAACTGCTGCCGGTTAATTTCTCGCCGGTGTACCAGAATTTCCACCGCGCACTACAGCAAATCAGCGGATGGTTGCAGGATAAAGTGTAGAAGAGCAGGTGTAACGCACGGTCTGTGCAGGCGAATCTTCGCTACACGGACCGCTGTTCCTGCCAGATAATCGCCGTCGATCACAGGATCTTTTTGGCGTAGCAAAGCCTATCCATGTCAATCACTTCAACTGTAACCGACAGATTCTTCAATCCAAGTGCTTCGATCTTCTGAAGTACCCGATTGGAGAGACTGCTTTTCTGCTCTCCCGTCCGCCCTGAAAGCACCTTGATTGCTACATGAATGAAACTGGCTCGTTCGCCACCGGTCGTATAGTTATCGTAAGCAAGGGATCTGACTTTGATGTCACTGCCGTCACTGGCAAACAAGCCAGATTCGAGTGCACCGCGATAGATCGCAGGGAGCAGGGCATTTACATCAATGTTTGACGAATGTTCGGCGATACAATGTGGCATAAGGTTTCACTTCTCAATTAACGGAAACGAAGAGACCAGAGTATTGAATACTCCGTGTCGGGCGGCAATGCTTTTTCAGGAAAGTCTGTGCGAACAAGAGGGAGAGACGTGAGTTGTCATGCAGGTAGTTGATAAATTGCCATTCTCTGCTAAAAAGAAGGTTCAACCAGAGGAGATCGTAAATGATATTACCGAGTGGACACCCCAAAAGCCGACTCATGAAAAATTTTACGTCGTTGGGGCCTTATATCCGTGAAGCGCAGTGCGAGGATACCGCGTTCTTCTTTGATTGCCTGGCGGTTTGCGTCAACATCAAGCCCGCGCCAGAACTACGGGAGTTTTGGGGCTGGTGGCTGAATTTGGAAGATACCGGCAAAGGCTTTACCTATGAATATCACTACGGTCTGTTTGATAAAAAGGGCAACTGGCGTGAGGAAAAAATCAAGGACAAAGCCGTGATGGAGCAGGTGGAAAATGCCAAACAGGCTTTCCATGTTCGATTGGAGAAGCAAATTAACGCGCTGGAACCCGCCTGTACCCTCGTCGCCCGACCGTGATACTTCCCTGACGATCCCCGATTTATTCGCAGGTTTTCGCGTTGTGCCTGTTGGCATAACGCGTCTGTCCTGCTACAACGTTTTCCTTATTCTTATTTTTTGACATCCAACGGCAGAAAAATTATGAGCGGCAGCCAGACTTTGGTTGTGAAACTGGGCACAAGCGTGCTAACCGGCGGTTCGCGCCGTCTTAACCGCGCCCACATTGTTGAACTGGTGCGCCAGTGCGCGCAGCAACATGCGGCAGGGCATCGGATTGTTATTGTCACCTCAGGGGCGATTGCCGCCGGGCGTGAACATTTGGGTTACCCCGAACTCCCGGCCACGATTGCGACCAAACAACTGCTGGCCGCCGTGGGCCAAAGCCGTCTGATTCAACTGTGGGAGCAGCTTTTTTCCATCTACGGTATCCACGTGGGGCAGATGCTGCTGACGCGCGCGGATATGGAAGATCGTGAGCGCTTCCTCAACGCGCGCGACACCATGCGGGCGCTACTGGATAACAACATCGTTCCGGTGATTAATGAAAATGATGCGGTTGCGACCGCTGAGATCAAGGTCGGCGACAACGACAACCTGTCTGCGCTGGCGGCGATTCTGGCCGATGCGGATAAGCTGCTGCTGCTGACCGATCAGGCTGGGCTGTTTACCGCCGATCCGCGTAATAATCCCGATGCGGAGCTGATCCGTGAAGTCACTGGCATCAACGATGCGCTGCGCAGCATTGCGGGTGATAGCGTGTCTGGCCTCGGAACGGGCGGCATGTCGACCAAATTGCAGGCTGCCGATGTGGCCTGCCGTGCGGGTATCGACGTGGTGATTGCCGCAGGCAGCAAACCGGGCGTGATTGGCGATGTGATTGCGGATATTTCTGTCGGAACGCGTTTTCATGCACTGGATGCGCCGCTGGAAAGCCGCAAACACTGGATTTTCGGTGCACCGCCGGCGGGGGAAATCACCGTTGATGACGGCGCGCTCTCTGCGATCCTCGAACGCGGCAGTTCGCTGCTCCCTAAAGGTATCCGCACCGTAGAAGGGAACTTCTCTCGTGGTGAAGTGATCCGCGTGCGTAGTCTGGCGGGCCGCGATGTGGCGCATGCGGTGACGCGCTATAACAGCGATGCGCTGCGTATGATTGCCGGACACCATTCTCAACAGATTGCCGATATTCTTGGCTACGAATACGGTCCGGTGGCTATCCATCGCGACGATATGATTATCAATTAAGGAGTTCGCGATGCTTGAACAAATGGGTAAAGCGGCAAAAGCGGCCTCTTATCAGTTGGCGGTCTTGAGCACGGCTCAGAAAGATCGTGCGCTGCTGACGATTGCGGATTTGCTGGAAGCTGAGAGCGCGACGATTCTCGCGGCTAACGCGCTGGATTTAGCCGATGCGCGCCAAAATGGCATGAGTGAGGCGTTGCAGGATCGCCTGCTCTTAACGCAGGAACGACTGAATGCGATCGCCAGCGATGTGCGTCAGGTCTGTCGCCTGACCGATCCGGTAGGGCAGGTGATTGACGGCAGCATGTTGGATAACGGGCTTAAGCTGGAGCGTCGTCGTGTGCCGCTCGGCGTGGTCGGGGTGATTTATGAAGCGCGCCCGAACGTCACCATTGATGTGGCGTCCCTGTGCCTGAAAACCGGTAACGCGGTGATTCTGCGCGGTGGCAAAGAGACGTACCGCACCAACGCGGCGACGGTAAAAGTGATTCAGCAGGCGCTATCGCAATGCGGCCTGCCTGCTGCTGCGGTGCAGGCGATTGAAAGCCCGGATCGTGAACTGGTCAATCAACTGCTTAAGCTGGATCGCTACGTGGATATGCTGATTCCGCGCGGTGGTGCAGGTCTGCATAAGCTGTGTCGTGAACAATCGACGATTCCGGTCATCACTGGGGGGATTGGCGTTTGTCACATCTATGCTGACGACAGTATTGATTTCGACAAAGCGTTGACGGTCATTGAAAGCGCCAAAGTGCAGCGCCCTAGCGCCTGTAACAGCCTGGAAACGCTGCTGGTCAATCAACGTATTGCCGCTCGTTTCTTGCCAGCGCTGAGCAAAAAAATGGCGGCGGCAGGCGTTACGCTCCACGCTAGCCCTTCAGCGATGCCTTATCTGACCGATGGCCCGGCAAGCGTCGTTGCCGTGGAAGAAGCCAACTATAACGATGAATGGCTCTCTAACGACCTGAACGTCACGCTGGTGGACGATCTGGATGCAGCGGTTTCCCATATTCGCGAACATGGTACACAGCACTCTGATGCGATTCTGACGCGCTCCTTGAGCAATGCGGAACGCTTCGTGCGTGAAGTGGATTCCTCTGCGGTGTATGTCAATGCCAGTACGCGCTTCACCGACGGCGGCCAGTTCGGTCTGGGCGCGGAAGTGGCGGTCAGCACCCAGAAACTGCATGCGCGCGGTCCAATGGGGTTGGAAGCGCTGACCACCTATAAGTGGATTGGTTATGGCGACGATCTGATTCGCGCCTAATCGCTTAATAGCTGCGTATATCAAAGCGATATGCGCAGCATTATTTTTACTCCATTTTTTACTTCAGTATTTTTTCTAAATAAGAAATATTATTCCAACTGTAATTCTTTGTTGTGTTGTATTTTTTAATTTAAAATTTTATACAGTAATAAAAAACAATAAATTCACTGCATCAGAAAAATATCCTCCAATAGCAACAGGCTATGCTTTGTGTGATATTTCACAAATACATAGCCTGTCTTGCTACCGGAGGATAAAGGGTAATTGTTACTTATCCTCTATTACAATAACGTGTTATTTCATATTAACGCTGGTGCTTCTCTGCGGCATTGTGGATTGAGTCGGCGGTTTCGCGAGCATTTTTCTCCGCACGGCTGTTAAAATTATCTGCTTTAGATTTGACGTCAGCCCAGCCTTTTTCAGCGTCTTTTCTGGCTTCGGATTCTCTGGATTTCACATCAGCTTTGACTTTATCTGCCTTTTCTCTGGCTTCTGGTTCCCTTGATTTGAGATCCGCTTTGAAGTCATTCGCTTTTTCCCGCGCCTGAGCGTCGTGCTCATGCGCCTTGGTTCGCGCCTCTGACGCTTTTTCTCTCGCTTCAGCGCGATCGTGATTGAAGGCCGATTCCGCTGAAGTTCGGGCAGAGTCCAGATCATTTGCTGCCGCCATGCCAATGTAACTGGTTCCCAGAATTAAGCCTAAAAACAGTGGTTTCATATTCATGGTCTATTTCCTCTTACAGCGCTTAATGACTGACTATGCTAACAATAACCTTGCCGTCGACAACGTATTATTGAAAGCTTCACGTTAAGACCGCCTCCTTGTCGTCCTGGTCATTCAAGTAGAGCAAAATAGAAAATAAAAAGAATAGGGAATTATCCTAAACCGTACACTTGGGTTTTGTTATGTATTGCATTTATATCAGAAAGGTAAAAAGATATTTTTATTGTAAATATCACCTTCTATAAAACAGAATATTTACCTTAAAGATAGATGGCGTTTTCCTCTCATGAGGAACACTATTTCTGGTACTTCATGCGAAGAAGATGGTGGGCTAGGGGACGTGGCGTACAGCGCGTCCGTTAAGCCGAAAAGCTATAGCGTATGGTGTTATTAGTACGGAAAATTATCAGAACTGCCTTATCAACATAAGGGTGATGATAAAATCGGCAGACGATCGCCAAACGCTTGACTTGATGTACCATTATCACTAATTTGTCACCCCGTACTTCACGTCTGGCTCTCGCCACGACGATCCCAAAGCCGATATAGCTCAGTTGGTAGAGCAGCGCATTCGTAATGCGAAGGTCGTAGGTTCGACTCCTATTATCGGCACCATTTCAACCTCCTCAAATGTCCATGCCCATCTATAAAGACTCTGTTTTATAAAGATTTTATTCCTCTTTCAGTCTGTGTTAGCCCATGACCTTCCAGTAAAATCCGGTACTGAATGTGTATAGGATTATGTATATGTTTCTGTTCGGTCTTGGATTCCTATACATATGCCACTCAACGATATGTAGGTTCGCAGCACGAAGCACGAAGCACGAAGCACGAAGCACGAAGCACGAAGAAAAGCTCTATACACTCGGTGACGGTTTAGGCCTGTCTTTACTCATTGAACCAAGCGGCAGCAAAAGCTGGCGTTTCCGCTATCGTTTTGGCGATAAGCCTAAGATGATATCTTTCGGCTCTTATCCACTGGTGAGTCTGGCTGAAGCACGTAAAAAGCGTGATAAAACTCGTAAGAAGGTATTAGACGGTATTAATCCAAGCGAGCATCGCAAAGCACAAAAACTGAACCTGATGTCTGAATCAGATAATACCTTTGAAATAATCGTGCGCGAGTAGTACACCATGAAAAGTGCGCGTTGTTCTGAGGTATTATCGCTATGCAATCGCAACGGGAAGGACGGAGATCAACCCTGCGGCTGACTTGACCAGTGTACTTACCACGCACAAAGCACAGCATTATCCTTTCCTTAAAGCTGACGAAATCCCAGCGTTTATTCAGGCGGTTGAATCCTATACCGGTAGCTTATTGGTGCAAGTCGCGGCCAAACTGCTGATGTTGACCAGAGTGAGAACGATAGAACTCCGTGCGGCGGAGTGGTCAGAATTTGATCTCGAACACGCAATTTGGAAAATCCCCGCAGAAAGAATGAAAAAGCGACGTTCTCATCTTGTCCCCTTGTCCATACAAGCGCTATCTTTGTTAAGTCAGTTACAAATCATCAGCGGCAATTATAAATACGTTTTTCCCGGTCGAAACGATCCCAACAAGCCTATGAGCGAGGGAAGCATCAATCGTATGATAAAGCATATCGGTTATGAGGGATGGCTAACGGGACATGGTTTCAGACATACCATGTCTACTCTATTTAACAATTTCGAGATATGATGAAATTTTATATTAATTAAAAATCGGAAGCATATAAGGAAGTATATTTTGGCTAATGAATATATAGAGAAAAAGTTATCTAATAAAAAAAGAACTGTAAAAGATCTTGCAGATTATATTAAAAAAAATCTGGAAGGATACCTAATTATAGTCTTTTCCTTGGAGCTGGAGCATCTGTTACATCAGGTATAAGCACAGCTGTTGAATTAGTTAATGAATGGAGAAGGGAAATATTTGAGAGGTTATCAAATGAGACTCTTTCTACAGATGAGAGTATTAAAAAATGGCTTTCTGAGAATGAAAGAGATTGGTATGATCCAACAAATGAATATTCTTCTTTGTTTGAAAAAAAGTTGGATCTCCCCTCCCAAAGAAGGCGTTTTGTTGAAGAACAAGTAGATAGGAAATTACCATCGATTGGTTATGCATATTTAGTAGAGCTATTTGATTGCCATTGTTTTGATACAGTCTTTACAACTAATTTTGATGATTTGATTAATGAGGCTTTTTATCAATTTTCGGGGGAGAGGCCACTATTATGTGCACATGATTCATCTGTGAAGGGCATATCTATTACGTCCTCAAGGCCAAAGATAATAAAATTACATGGGGATTATTTGTTTGATAATATAAAGAGTTCATTAAATGAAACTGAATCATTAGAATCAAATACAAAAGAGAAATTAATTGAGTTTACAAAAGAGTATGGATTGATTTTTGTTGGCTACGCTGGTAATGATAAATCAATTATGGATGTGATAAATTCTCTTTTGAAACAAGATGATTACTTAAAAAATGGTGTGTATTGGTGTCAGCGTAAATCCGATGAGATTTCACCCGACTTGTTTAATTTTTTGTCAAAAAATAAAGTATACTGGGTGGAGATTGATGGTTTTGATGAATTGATGGCTGAGTTGTTTTATGAGATAACTAAAAATGAATCATTGTCACTAGGAACTGTTCAAAAATCGACAAAGAGAGATAGGATAATAAATGGATTTATTGATGATAAATATAATTTGTCTAAAAGTGAAATGATTTCTTTGGAGTTGAAGAAATTAAAAAAATATTCTTTAACCCAAGATATATCATCACTAATAAATGAACTTTCGGATAATGAAAGTCGTGAGAAATCTGATGATGACAAAATCCCTGAGGTGGAATTTAAAAATTTGCTTCATATTGATAATTTAATAAAAAATAAAAACTATGAACAAGCAGAGAAAGATATTGAAGGCTTTTTGGAAGGAGATAAAAATTTAAGTATAAAAACAAAATATATTCATAGGCTAATCAATATTTACAATGATTCAGGCGATATAGATAAAGCTGTTCTGCAAAGTGAAAAATTATTAAAAATAGATCCGTATAATATAAATTACTCTCTTGTTAAATCTGGGTTAATTAAAGGTAATTATGAGAAGGTTGTTTTTTTAAAATCTCTATTAAAAGACTTTAATTATAGCGTCTCTTTAAAAAATGAATTAAGTCTAATCGCGTTAGCTTACTTAGGTGAAAAAAAATCTGATAAAAATTTTGTTGATTTTAAGGATGTGGAATGTTGGCTTGATGAGAGTCTATCTATTGACCCTAGTTTAGATAACCCTGCTTGGAATATAAAACAAAGTTTTTATGTTAGCAAATATGAAGGATATTTAGAAACCAAAGAAAGGGATGATAAAATAGAAGAATTACATGAAAGAATGTCAAAGGTTCATCCTGAACATCTTCGGTTTTTAGATCTGCAGTCTCGTTATTTTATGATAAAAGGAAAAATTGAGGATATTGAGGAGCATATAGATAAACTTAATGATATATATAAAAGGAAATCTAAGAAAAACAGGAGTTATTTGTTAAGAGAGATGTCTTATCTCCACTATTCTCTTTTTGGTAATGAGGACAGAGATAAAAGTATTTTTTTTGTTGGATAATTTTATGTCTAATTATTATGATAATAATAATTTGGAAGTAATATCTCCGCTTCTTATATGTAAAGCTGGTTATGCTCTTTCATATGATAAAAATGTAGATGATGCATTTAAATACGCCTTAGAGGCTTCCGAGGCAAAGTGGGGGACTGATGATGCTGAGAAAATTTACGATATATTATCTATTAATGATAAAAATCTTGATTTTTTAGAGGGGTTTGTAAGAAATCTTTCCAATGATTATCCAGAACCAAAGAGAATGAGACTGCTTAGTGATATTTTCCTTCTGAAGGGGAATTTTACGGAATCTCTTGATTATCTAAATAAATCACTATCTGAGGGATTAGATTATGGTACATATATGGTTTTTAAAACCTTTATAGGTCTTTGTCAGGAAAATTATGATAGTGTGATTACAGATGTTGATAATAATATGAGCTATTTGAAGTCTATTAGCGATAAGAATGCTCTTGTCGTAAATAGAGAGTTTGCCAAGAAAAAACTAGGAAAAAAATTAAAGGAAACTGATTTAAGGAGTATTATTGCATACGAACACGCTAAAGATAATGCATCTATGTGTGCGTATTTTATTCTCGGTGATGACTTTAATGCTAATAAGATACTTAAGAGGAAAATAGAAAGTGATTATAAAAATTTTTATACATACTCACGTTGGCCTATCATTCCTAGAACAGCGTTGGAATTATATGTTAGAGAGATTGATAAGGTAGCTTAAGGGTTAATTATACTCTCTTACTATAATATATTTTTGAACAATAATTCTGTTTGCTTTATGTAGGGCTTTCCATGTAGTTACATGGAAAGCTAAGACCGAACTAACACTAATAATGCAAGGGCGATTCGGGGGGGTTATGGTATTTAAAAGTATCCTCTGAAGTTGTATTGCAGCACGAATCTGGATATTACAAGCCAACCTCTACCCCCCATACCCCGAACCACTTTCCCGTAATGCATCCACCACCAGCGAGAATGCCGGGGAGGGCTGTTTTCTGCTGGGATAGTAAAGGTAGTAGCCTGAAAATGGGGCGCACCACGGTTCCAGCACTCTAATCAGGCGTCCTTCCTCAATATGAGGTGAGAATTCTTCTTCCGGCAAGAAGGCAATGCCGAAGCCTGCCAGCGCGGCTTCAACAATATGCTCGGAAGTGTTAAAGGTGAGCTGGCCGTCAACGCGCACGTTTAGGTCACCGCCATCCTGATCGAAATCCCAGACATACAGCCCGCCGGACGTGACCATGCGTTGGTTAATGCACTGATGCTGAGTGAGCTCGTGCGGCGTGTTCGGAATGGGGTGTTTGGCGAAGTAATCGGGTGATGCTACAGCCGCCATCCGCAACGGCTGACCAATCGGTACCGCAATCATGTCTTTATCTATGGCCTCGCCAAGGCGAACGCCGGCATCGAATCGGTCGGCCACGATATTACGAAAACCGTGGTTCGCATCGAATTCCAGTTTGATATCGGGATACTCGCGCAGTAGCGGGAGCAACTTGGGCAACAGCGTAGTGCGTAAAACGTTGGGCCCGCAGGTGATTCGCACTGTGCCAGCGGGTTTGTCGCGGAATTCTGTCAGGTTATCCAGCTCGGCTTCTATCTCATCAAAACGGTTACCAATCGCCTGTAGCAGCCTTTCCCCAGCGGCGGTGGGAGAAACGCTCCGCGTGGTTCGGGTGAGCAGGCGAATCTGCATGCGGTTTTCCAGACCAGTGATGGCCTGGCTGAGGGCAGGTTGTGTCACGCCAAGTTGAGCGGCTGCACGGGTAAAGCTGCCTTCGCGTGCGACGGTAACAAATGAGAGTAGATCATTGAAATTGCGCTTCATTACATCCACCCAGTCTTGATTTATAAATTCTACTTATAAGCCTATTAAGCTTTCATTAGCTAGTCAGAATACGCTACGCGTGTAGAATTTTCATCAACCAATCGCGCTGGCGAATAATGCATTCTCCACCCGCGCGGCTCCATTCATTCTCACTATTTTCGTTTTTATTCCCATGAATAAAGACACGCCCTCGGCTTGCCTAAATTCAGCCAGCCGACGGAAAGAGGTAAAGCGTTATGACCACATTCGTCAATGAGACATCGGCTAAACAGCCCGCCGCATACTGGAACGGGGTTCTGGCAATGACGCTGTGCGCGTTTGCTCTGGTGGCATCGGAGTTTATGCCTGTCAGTCTGCTCACGCCCGTTTCACAGGATTTAGGCGTTAGTGAAGGTCTGGCAGGGCAGGGAATTGCGATTTCAGGGGCGCTGGCCGTGCTGACCAGCCTGTCGATCGCGCGCGTTGCCAGCAATCTTAATCGCAAGGCTCTGCTACTGGGATTGACGCTGTTAATGGCGATCTCCGGCGCGATCATCGCGCTGGCACCCAACTACATGATCTACATGGCTGGTCGTGCGCTGATTGGGATCGCCATTGGGGGATTTTGGTCAATGTCGGCGGCGAGCGCGATTCGTCTGGTTCCTGCGCATCAGGTGCCGCGCGCGCTGGCTATTTTTAACGGCGGCAATGCGCTGGCGACGGTGGTGGCAGCACCACTGGGTAGCTATCTCGGCGCGACAATTGGGTGGCGCGGCGCGTTCTTTTGTCTGGTGCCCGTGGCGCTAATCGCCTTTATCTGGCAATGGATCAGTTTGCCTCCAATGCCAGCCGACCGTGATACCCGCCGTGTTGGCAGCGTTTTTCGTCTGTTCCGCAATCCACTCATCACTGTTGGCATGGCAGCCTGCGGCCTCTTTTTTATGGGCCAGTTCGCGCTCTTTACCTACTTACGTCCGTTCCTTGAAACGGTCACTCATGCCAGCGTTTCTACGCTGTCGCTCGCGCTGCTCACCATTGGTGTCGCGGGGTTTATCGGTACGCTGCTGATTGGTTTTTTCCTACGTCATGGTTTTTACCAGACGCTCATCGCTATTCCGCTGTTGATGACGATGATTGCCGTAGCGCTGATGGCATTCGGTCATCGTACCGAGATGGTGATACTGCTGCTTGGCATCTGGGGTTTGGTTGCTACTGCGGCACCGGTCGGTTGGTGGACATGGGTTGCCAGAACGCTGCCTAACGACGCCGAAGCGGGCGGCGGTCTGATGGTTGCCGTGGTGCAATTGTCCATTGCGCTGGGCTCCACCCTCGGTGGGCTTGCGTTTGACCACAGCGGTTACCAAAGCACTTTCACTATTAGCGGCATGTTGTTGGTGATGGCCGCCACCTTGACTTTATTGACGTCACGTAAAGATATCCACCCAACCCACTGAGGATGATTCTCCAATGAGAAAGTTAACCATGCTATTAGGGCTGTTAATCAGCTCGTTTGCGGCAATAGGCGCTGATATGTCTAACGGTGCCGATAATTTCTATAAGAGCGATAAGGTTACCCAGCAAAAGGTGACTTTTAAAAACCAATATCAGATGAATGTCACTGGTAATTTGTTTATACCGAAAGGCATAAATCAGAACGCCAAAAACCCAGCGATTGTCGTCGGTCATCCTATGGGGGCGGTGAAAGAACAGAGCTCAAATCTGTACGCGCAGAAGCTGGCAGAGCAAGGCTTTGTGACGCTGGCGATCGATCTCTCTTTTTGGGGTGAAAGTGAAGGCAAACCGGGTCATCTGATTGCGCCGGAAATCTATTCCGACGACTTTAGCGCTGCCGTGGATTATCTGAGTACGCAGCGGTACGTTGATGCTGAGAAAATTGGCGTATTGGGCATCTGTGGCAGCGGCAGCTTCGTTATCAGCGCGGCTAAAATTGATCCACGCATGAAGGCGATTGCCACGGTTAGCATGTATGACATGGGATCTGCTGCCCGAAATGGCCTGAATCACACTTTCACCCTTGAACAACGTAAAGCGTTGATTAAATCCGCAGCGGAACAACGTCTTGTCGAGTTTAAGGGCGGTGAGATTGCCTATATTCCAGGCACTGTCAACAAGCTTGATGAATCAACGCCTGCAATCCAGCGTGAATTCTTCGATTTTTACCGTACAGAGCGTGGTGGTTATACGCCACAGGGCGAGAAAGAAGCGCTGACGACCAAACCGATGCTGAGCAGCATCGGTAAGTTCATGAACTTCTATCCGTTCAACGATATCGAAACGATTTCACCTCGCCCGATGCTGTTTATCACCGGTGACCAGGCGCATTCGAAGGAATTTAGCGAAGATGCGTACAAACGTGCCGGGCAGCCTAAAGAGCTGTACATCGTTCCAAACGCCGGCCACGTGGATCTCTACGATCGTACCGATCTGATTCCATTTGCTAAGCTGACATCGTTCTTCAAAGATAACCTGAAGTAATGAAAAGAAGGGCGTCCTGTCAGGGCGCCCTTATTCCACGATATTGCGGATAATCCGCTTCACGATATCTTTTGATGGCTTAATGCCTTTTCCCTCATTTTTCCCTTTCCATCGCACCCCGAGAGTCATGTTCAGTTTGGAATCGTCTTTTACGGGATAGCTGCTATTTTTTAGTCTGAAAATGACGTTAAAAAGATCATTTCACTGCATCTTTCGCTGGTTTTTGTTATGAAATAACGTAAAAACACCAATGTAAGTCATTGGTGCTAATGTTGTGTTTTTTGATAGTATAAAAAACCAATAATTTTCATTAAAAAATCAATGATTGCTAAACTATCTAATATTTATTTCTTAACAGGGAAATAGTTTATTAAGGTAATGGAGAGGTTTATTCTGTCAAAAGTAAAAAATAGAGGGTAAATAGTTCTACTAAATTAAAATTAATGGACTATTTGCAATTATTAATTTTTATTAGCGCATTAAGTATTTCGTTTCTAACGAAATTAAAAGGCATAAAATATATGCCTTTTCCGTTAATTGAAAATTAGAGGTATATTCTTTTTTCTTTTGTTTATTTTTACTTAAGATTAATTCAATTCATTGTTTTTGTTGTGCTTTGTGTTTTGGTGATTCCATTTACTTGCTCTGCTATATAAGCATTGACCGTGCGTTTGTGTTGTGTGTATGATCCAAACTCAAAATATAAATGTATTTAACTCCTTCTTGGCGTAATTCTTTTTACGCCGATGTAAACCGTAACATTACGGTTTTATTATGCTTTTTAATTCGGTTTTAATTTATTTCATCTCGCTGGTCGAAAAACAAATGCGTTATTTGTTTGCCGAATCGCTGCCGTTCTTATGGATTACGGCGGGCTTTTGGTAGGAATCGACTTTACTTCTCCGGGCCCGAGTGCCCTTACGTTGGTATAGACACATGGCAAAAGGAACTGATGGTGCATCTGTCGCACCAAAGGAACGTATTAATATCAAATATGTTCCGGCCACTGGTGGTCAGCAGGCGGAAATAGAATTGCCGTTGACGCTGATGATCGTGGGAAATATGAAAGGGCGCACAGAGGAAACGCCGATCGAAGAACGTCAGACCGTATCGATCGATAAGAACAACTTTACCTCGGTGATGAAAGAAGCAAATCTGGAATTGAATTTCAGTGTGCCAAACCGCCTTGAAGAAGAAAGTCAGGACGACCTGCCAGTGAAACTGAGCATCGGCGGTCTGAATGATTTCTCCCCTGACCGCATTGCCCAGCAGGTGCCTGAATTACGTAAATTGCTTGATTTACGTGAAGCTCTGGTCGCGCTGAAAGGCCCCCTCGGCAATATTCCCTCATTCCGTAATCGTTTGCAGGATCTGTTGTCCAGCGAAGAAGCCAGAGAGCAGCTTTTGAAAGAGCTCGATCTGGTAAAACCCGCCGAATAATTGACGAAATAGGGAAATAAATATGTCAATAATTGAAGAACAGGTTCAGGCAGGCGCTGCCAGCGCTTCTGGATCGCTGCTTGATGACATCATGGCTCAAGCGCGTATCAGCCCGGTTGATGAAGGCTACAGCGTGGCCAAACAGGGTATTGCCGCGCTGGTCGCTAACATTCTTGATAGCGGTAATGCAGCAGAGCCCGTGAACAAAGCGCTGGTCGATAGCATGATCGTCGAACTGGACAAAAAGCTCAGCAAGCAGATTGACGTGATTCTGCATGCTAAAGAACTGCAGGAACTGGAATCTTCCTGGCGTTCGATGAAACTGCTGGTTGATCGCACCGATTTCCGTGAAAACATCAAACTGTTGGTGTTGCATGCGACGAAAGAAGAGCTGTTGGAAGATTTCGAATTCGCTCCTGAAATCTCACAGTCTGGCTTCTACAAGCACGTCTATTCCAGCGGTTACGGCCAGTTTGGCGGCCAGCCTATCGGTGGCGTGATTGGTGACTATGCGCTGACGCAAAGCTCACCAGACATCAAACTGATGCAGTATGTCAGCGCCGTTGGCGCGATGGCGCATGCGCCGTTCATCTCTTCCGTTGCTCCGACCTTCTTTGGCGTCGATCGCTTCACCGATCTGCCTTCCATCAAAGATCTGAAATCCGTTTTCGAAGGCCCGGCCTATACGAAATGGCGTTCGCTGCGTGAGTCCGAAGATGGTCGCTATCTGGGGCTGACGGCACCGCGCTTCCTGGCTCGCCTGCCTTATGACCCAGTAGAAAACCCGATTAAGGGCTTCAACTACAAGGAAGATATCAGCACCGATCACGAACACTATCTGTGGGGCAATACCGCCTACCTGATGGGAACGGCGTTGACGGACAGCTTTGCGAAATACCGCTGGTGTCCGAACATCATTGGTCCGCAGAGCGGCGGTGCGATTACCGACCTGCCCGTGCATGTTTATGAAGCCATGGGCCAGCTTCAGGCCAAGATCCCGACTGAAGTCCTGATCACCGATCGTCGCGAATATGAAATGGCCGAAGAAGGCTTTATCACGCTGACGATGCGTAAAGACAGCGACAACGCGGCCTTCTTCTCGGCTAACTCGGTGCAGAAGCCGAAGGTGTTCCCGAACACTAAAGAAGGCAAAGAAGCGGAAACCAACTACAAGCTGGGTACGCAACTGCCGTACATGTTCATCATCAACCGTCTGGCGCACTACATCAAAGTGCTGCAGCGTGAACAGATTGGCTCATGGAAAGAGCGTCAGGATCTTGAGCGTGAGTTGAATACCTGGATTAAACAGTACATTGCCGATCAGGAAAACCCGCCGGCAGATGTTCGTAGCCGTCGTCCTCTGCGTGCCGCACAAATCAAAGTGCTGGATGTAGAAGGAGAACCAGGTTGGTATCAGGTCACCATGTCTGTGCGCCCGCACTTCAAGTACATGGGGGCGAACTTTGAGCTGTCGCTGGTAGGGCGTTTGGATAAGGAATAAGACTGATGCCGTCTCTTTCTGCCTGGGAAAGGGGAAACGCGGCAAGTCTGTTTGATCGTATCCGTGGGGAGGAGCGTCGCTCCTCCCCTGAAACGGAAGTTGAAGCACTGATCGAGTCCGTTAAGCGTCAACTGGACAACGTGCTCAACACCCGGCCCGGAAATTGCCGCAGCGCACCTGAGCTTGGCGTGATTGATTTTAATGACGCGACGCAGGGTGGTGCGGACATTCGGGGGAAAATCCGGGAGGCGATCCGACAGTGTATCTGTCGCTTTGAACCTCGAATTGTTCATGTGGATGTCAACACATCGGACTATTTATCGAATCCGATGGAGATGTCGTTTCAGGTTACCGCCCGGGTCAGATTGGAAGATCTGGAGCAGGTTGCCTCTTTCAATATCCACATGGATAGCCACCGCCATTACAGAATGATCTGATTATGTCACTGGAACATTTTTTCAGGGATGAGCTGACCTACTTGCGCCTGCAAGGGCGTGAATTCGCCAAGGCGCACCCTGAGCTTACCCGATTTTTGTCAGAACAAACCACGGATCCAGACGTCGAGCGTCTGCTGGAAGGGTTCGCCTTTTTGACAGGGAGCCTGCGGGCGAAGATCGAGGATGAATTTCCGGAACTGACACACGGTCTGCTGGGCATGCTGTGGCCTAATTACCTGCGCCCTGTACCGAGCATGACGATTATGCAGTTTTCGGTACTCCCCGGCGCGATTGCCCAACCTGCGTTTGTTGAACGCGGCTGTGAGCTTGATAGCCTGCCGATTGATGATGTGGTTTGCCATTTTCAGACCTGTCACGATGCCTGGATTTATCCGGCGGATATCCGTGAAATCAAGGTACAGAGCGGCAACGATCTTTCCACCATTACGCTGGACGTTGGGCTGCATGGCCCGCTATCGCTAAGCGACCTGCAACTCGACAAACTGCGCTTTTATCTGGGCGGTGATACTTATACGGCCTACGAGCTCTATTTCTGGATCGCCAGTCAGCTGTCGCACATTGAGCTGGAAATCGATGGTCAGCGCTTCCGTCAGGAAGCCAGCGTGCTGAAGACTGTCGGCTTCGAGCGAGAAGATGCGCTATTGCCGTATCCCGGTAATGTCTATTCGGGCTACCGCATCTTGCAGGAATACTTCTGTTTTCCCGAAAGTTTTCTCTTTTTCCAGCTCGCGGGGGCGGTATGGCCGGATCTCCCGATGACGGTAACGGAATTCCGTCTGCATTTTTGCTTTGACCGCCCACTGCCAGCGGAGCTGAAGATCCGCCCTGATTCGTTCATGCTCAACTGCGTGCCGGCAATCAATCTCTTCCAGCATGATAGCGAACCGATCAATCTCAGCGGACGCCAGACGGATTACCCGCTGAAAGCCAGTTACCGTAACGCGGATAGCTTTGAAATCTTCTCTGTGGACAAGGTTGAAGGTTGGGTTGAAGGGAATTCAGGCCGTGCTCGGGGGATTCCACGTACCTATCAGCCTTTTGAGAGCTTTCAGCACCAAATCGAACGCGCCAAAGGACGGCTCGCGCTCTATTACCGTATTCGGGTAAGAGAAGCGGTGAACGGCAACGGGTTTGATCACATGCTCTCTTTTGTCCGTGGCGATGAGCAGGAAGTGATTGATTTGGATGAATCCATCTCGGTGACCCTGACCTGTACTAACCGATCGCGTGCGGCGAAACTGCCCGTTGGGTCGATCTGCGTACCCACTGGCAATTCACCGTCTTTCGCGACGTTTCGCAATCTGGTGCGGCCGACGCGACCGCTGCGGCCTGCCATGGATGGCAGCTTGCATTGGACGCTGATCTCCAACCTGTCTCTGAACTATGTGTCGCTGCTGCGCCGCGATGCGCTGGTGCAAATCCTGCGTACCTACGATTTTCCGGCGCTGCACGACAAGCAGGCGGAACAAGCCTCGCGTAAGCGTCTGGCAGGGATCGAATCTATCGAAACCACACCGATCGACCGTCTGGTTCAGGGGATGCCGGTTCGCGGTTTGAAATCCATCCTGTCAGTACGGCAATCCGCGTTTTCCAGTGAAGGAGAACTCTATCTGTTTAGCACGGTGCTGGCGCACTTCTTCTCGTTATACGCCAGCGTCAACGCCTTCCACCTGTTGGAAGTCGTCAACATCGATAACAAGGAGCGCTACCGATGGCCGGTACAGATAGGTCAACACTCAATGATGTGACGTTCCGTCAGGATGTCTCACGCTTTAATTTTTTCCAATTGGTGGAATTACTTAACCAACTGGAAGGCGTGGATCTGGAACAAGAGCTGGATTTCCGCCCTGAACAGGAACGCCTGCGCTTTCGCTCTACGGCCTCCATCGGTTTTCACCCCAGCGATATCTTGCAGGTGGGGCGTGATGAAGATGGCCGTCAGGAGCTGGAAGTCGCGTTTCTTGGCCTGCATGGCAGTCAGTCACCGATGCCAGGCTATTACCTCGAAGAGCTGGCCTGGGAATACGCACAGGGCGAGCAGAAGCTGGGCGTATTTCTCGACTTCTTTCACCACCGCTTACTCACGCTGTTGCACCGTGCCTGGCGTAAATACCGCTATCACGTCCGCTTTCAGAATGAGGGGGAGGATGGATTCTCCCGCCTGATGTTTGCGCTCGTGGGGTTAGGGAATGACGCCGTACGCGACAGCCTGCCGGTTAACCGCGCCAAGATGCTCTCCTACGCCGGTGTACTCGCCAGCCCCAGCCGCTCACCAGAAGTGGTCGCGGGCTTGGTTATTCACTGTTTTGACCTGGATGACGTGGCCGTTCTGGCCTGGCAGCACCGTCGTGTGCCCATTCACGAAGGGCAGCAGAACCGTCTGGGCAAAGCAAACATGATGCTGGGCGGTGATTTTGTTATCGGCGATAAAGTGAACGATTGCGCCGGCAAGTTTTTGCTCAAGGTCGGCAATCTCAGCTTTAGCCGCTTTCTCAGCTTTTTGCCCAACGGCGAGCATTTTCAGCCGCTGGTGCGCTTTGTCTCTTTCATTCTTCGCGATCAGTTGGCCTGGGATCTGCGTCTTGGCTTTGCGGAAGGTGAAGCCAAGGGTTTAAGCCTGGGCAGTGAGCAAAGCAGCCGGTTGGGATGGAGCAGCTTTCTCGGGCAGCCGCCCGCGGATCCCTATGTGACGATTTGTGTGCAGGAGTAAATGTGAACGTAACCCATCCACTCACGTTGGTTGTGCTCAACAGTGAGCAGCTCGATATCAATTCTCAGGTGCAGCACCAGTTCGATCATCGTGGTGGCACGCTGGGCGCGTCGGAAAAAGACCAATGGCAACTGCGGGATCGGCTTGGCTCCGTGGTGCCGGAGCACGCCCGTATCGACATGACCGACGGCTATTTCAGCCTGTGCGATCTGAGCGGTCAGTCTTTTATTAACGGATCGCTGTCGCCGATTGGGCGCGATCGCAAAGTCATTTTGTCGCACGGCGATGAACTGGTTATCGGGCCTTTCCGGTTGGGCGTTTATATCGGCGACCCCACCACGGAACAGGATATCGATCAGGTATTAGGGCAGGGTACGGTCGATGTGCTGGGCGGCTGGCTAAGTGAAGATAAAAAAAGGCGCTCAACGGATCTGGCCGATCCCGCGGTTGTGTTGAATGACCCGCTGTGGGCGCTACAGAAAGAACAGAGCCAGCCACTCTTGCCATCAGACAGTGAGACGGCCGGAGCCTCGCTCACGACCTCTCTTTCTTCTTTTTCTTCTGCTGAGGACACCATGGATCAGAAATTTGTGGAATTACCGACCATCAACACACCGTACGCGGGAGATGGGCTGGAGGGCTACAGCGATGGCACTTCTCTGGCTCCGCTGATGCGCGGGCTGGGGCTGTCGCTTCAGCCGGGCGATGATGCGCGATTGCGCGAAATGCTGGAAGAGATGGGGAAAAGCCTGCGCGCGATGGTTGAAGGCCTGCTGGCATTGCAGACGGAACAGGCGGCAATGGCGGACACGCATTTACGCCCGATTGAAGATAACCCGCTGCGTCTGGGGCTGGGCTATGCGGATACGCTGTCGGTGCTGTTTGCCGAAGGGAAAAGCCCGGTGCACCTGTCTGCGCCCGCCGCTGTGGAAGAAGTGTTGAACAATGTGCGGGTGCATCACATCGCGAATCAGCAAGCGATTGCCGTGGCGTTGGAAAATATTCTTCAGGCCTTTTCGCCTGCCGCGTTGCTTAACCGCTTTGAGCACTATCGCCGCAGCGGCGAACCGCTGGCAGCGGATGACGGCTGGGCGTGGCAGATGTATCAGCACTACTACCGTGAATTAACGTCGCCGCGCCAGCAGGGATTCCAGAAACTGTTCCATCAGGTGTATGCGCAGGCGTATGACCGCTCCGTGCGTCAACAGCAGGAGCAAAAATAATGCTGCGGGCTCTGTGCTTATGTTCCCTGATGTTCCTGCTGTCGGGGTGTACCACGCTGGGCAAAATGGCGCAGGTGGCGGCGAATCCCGATATTCAGGTGGGCAGCAACAATCATCAGCCTTCTACCGTGGGTTTCAGCCTGCTGGCGGAACCGGATGTTAACCCGAACGACAGCGGTGAAGCTGCCCCTATCGAATTCCAACTGGTGCTGTTGGCGGAAGATTCACGTCTGTTAGCCACCGATTATGACCAGATCACGACGGATATCGAAAAGGCGTTAGCCAAGAATTACCTCAGCCATCAGGACTACACGCTGTTGCCAGGGCAATTCAAATATCTGTCGCCCGAAGCGCTGGATGAAAAGGTGCATTACCTCGGCGTGGTGGCGCGCTATGCGGATTCGGAAAGCGCCGAGTGGCGCAAAGTCATCAAGCTAAAGAACACCGGGCAGACGTATCAGATCCTCGTGCACCTGCGCAGGGATGAAGTCGAAATCAAAAAAGACCAAGAAGAAGAATAATTATGTCGAGTCGCAATCGCATTATCTGGCGGGAAGGTCTGTTCATTAAACCGCAGCATTTTCAACAACAGCAACGACACACCGATTACGCACTGCACGCGCGTCTCAGCGCCCTCAGTGACTATTTCTATGGCTTGCAATCACTGGCGATTAATGAGGAATACCTCAATTTTGGCCGCATCGCGCTGGTTAACGCCAGCGGTGTGATGCCTGACGGCACCGTGTTCAATATTCCGGGTGATGACGCTCTGCCGCTGCCGTTGGAGATTACCGACGTCGCGCTGGCAAACCAGAAAGTGTATCTGGCGCTGCCGCTGGCGGTAAATGGCGTCAGTGAAGTCGGTCAACCGGGACAGGGGATCGCCAGCCGCCTGCAATCGCACCGGCATGACGTGCGCGATCTGCACAGCGACGGCGGCGACATCGTTTCTCTGGAAGTCGGCAAGGTCAGCCTGCGCCTGATGCTCGATCGTGACGATCGCAGCGCCTATGCCTCGCTGGCGATTGCCAACATTCTGGATAAGCGCCCTGACGGCGGCTTGATTCTGGATCCCAACTTTATGCCGTGCAGCATCAGCGTCACCGCGATCCCCACTTTAAAACGCTTTCTGGGTGAGTCTGCCGGTTTAGTGGCTGAACGCGCACGCAGTCTGGCGCAGCGTATTGCCGCCCCAGGGCAGCAGGGCGTAGCAGACGTGGCTGAATTCATGATGTTGCAATTGCTTAACCGTGCTCAGCCTAAATTGTCGCATCTGGCGCGCCTTGGCACGTTGCACCCTGAACGCCTGCACGAAACGCTGGTTGAACTGTGCGGTGAGCTGATGACGTTTACCGATGAGTCGCGCCTGCCGCCGGAATTCCCCGCCTATCGCCACGAACACCAGCAAGCCAGCTTTGAGCCGCTGATGATGGCGCTGCGTCAGGCGCTGAGCACCGTGCTGTCGCCGCGTGCCGTCTCCATCCAACTGAAGAAACAGCCATACGGCGTGATGGTGGCAATGGTTGGCGATGCAGAATTGATGGCCAGCGCCGAGTTTGTACTGGCGGTGCGTGCGCGTATGCCGCAGGAGCACTTACGTAAACAGCTGCTGCAACAAACGAAGATCGCCTCCAGCGAGAAGATCCGCGAACTGATTAGCCTGCAACTGCCGGGCATCCCGCTGCTGCCGCTGCCGGTTGCGCCGCGCCAGCTGCCTTATCACGCGGGTTACAGCTATTTCCAACTGGATAGACAAAGCCCTGCCTGGCAGATGCTGGTGTCTGGCAACACGCTGGCGTTCCACATTGCTGGCGAATTCCCGGAACTGGATATGCAGCTTTGGGCCATCCGCGGCCAGTAATAAGGAGAGGAAGAGATGAGCATCGAGGTTATTAAAAACGATCAACTGGGCGATCTGCTTTTTGACCACGCCCGACAGCTGGATATGGACTCCGACTACTGGTTCCGCCTGCGTGGACAAAGCATTAATCCGATGGTGGATGCGGTCACGCCGCTGCTGGGCATGGTGGAGCGGGTACGTCAGCTCTCGGCCTATGAGGGCGTAGAAGATCTCTATCAGCGTGTAGTGTCTGAAATTCAGGCTATCGAACAGGAATTGCATTCTCATGGCTACGAAAACGGCGTGATTTTGTCGTTCCGCTACATCCTCTGCACCTTCATTGATGAAGCCGTGATGGGGCGGGAGTGGGGCGGCCAAAGCATGTGGTCGGCACATTCCCTGCTGACCCGTTTTCACAATGAGACCTGGGGGGGCGAAAAGGTGTTTGTCCTGCTGGAGAAGCTGCTGGACGACCCCACCCGCTATCGCGACATTCTGGAGTTTATCTACCTCTGCCTCTGTCTGGGTTTTGAAGGGCGTTATCGGGTGATGACACAGGGGCGTGAAGAACTGAACCGCGTCGTGAGCAAGCTGCATGACACCCTGCGCCCTGAGCCTGCGAATTCGCCGACGGTGTTCCACCTGAATCTGGGGCAGCAGGCTTCGCGCTACCAACTGCGCAGACAGGTGTCATTGCGCACGCTGTTTGTCGGCGTGTGCGTGGTTCTGGTGGCCGCCTTCGGCCTGTACCGCTATCAGCTAACTCATCAAACCCAGGACGTACTGCGTCAGCTGGGAGAATTATTACAATAACAGGAGCTACACCGTGATTCGAATTGAACTGCCGACACTGGTTGAACGACTCAACCCCGTGTGCCGTCATATGCTGGAAGAAGCGGCGGCACTCTGTATTCAACATCAGGGCGCGGAAATCCGTATTGAGCATCTGTTGCTGAAAATGCTGGAAACGCCGCTGTGTGATGTGCGCCAGATCCTCAAGCGTGCGGGCGTGGATGCGGATGAGCTGTCTTCGCTGCTGTTGCCTTCCTCCATGGATAAAGAATTTGACGCGGGCTATCCCTCATTCTCCCCTCTGCTGGTGGAGTGGTTACAGGATAGCTGGCTGCTGGCCTCGGCTGAATTTCAACACGTACGCCTGCGCAGCGGCATTTTGCTGTTGGTTCTGCTGCTGACACCCAATCGCTATGTGGCAGGCGCGGTATCCCGCCCGTTGGCGCAGATTAACCGTGAGCTTTTACGCCAGCAGTTTGATGAGTGGGTGAAGGATTCGGTGGAAACGGAGGTCGCGGTGCAATCCGCCACGGCCGAACAGGCTGCTGCGGCGAATACGCAACTCTCTCGCTATACCCAAAACGTGACGGAATCCGCCCGACAGGGGCAACTGGATCCGGTGCTGTGCCGCGACCATGAAATCGATCTGATGATCGACATTCTGTCCCGCCGTCGTAAAAACAACCCGATTGTGGTCGGGGAAGCGGGCGTCGGTAAAAGTGCGCTGATCGAAGGGCTGGCGCTGCGTATCGTGGCCGGTGCCGTGCCGGAAAGATTACGGGATGTGGAACTGCTCACGCTCGATCTGGGTGCGATGCAGGCCGGTGCCTCGGTGAAAGGCGAATTTGAGAAACGCTTCAAAGGCGTGATGCAGGAAGTGAAAGATTCGCCGCGCCCTATCATTCTGTTTATCGATGAAGCGCATACGCTCATCGGGGCGGGCAATCAGGCTGGTGGGTTGGACGTTTCCAACCTGCTCAAGCCTGCACTGGCGCGCGGTGAGCTGCGCACCATCGCGGCCACGACCTGGAGCGAGTACAAAAAATACGTCGAGAAGGACGCCGCGCTTTCCCGCCGTTTCCAGCTTGTCAAAGTCGGCGAGCCAAACGCGGAAGAAGCCACGGTTATCCTGCGTGGGCTGCGCGGCATCTATGAAAAAGCACATGGCGTTCTGATTGATGAAGATGCGCTTCAGGCGGCCGCGCAGCTGTCGGCGCGTTACATCTCCGGTCGTCAACTGCCCGATAAGGCGATTGACGTGCTGGATACCGCCAGTGCGCGTGTCGCCATTAACCTGACGACGCCACCGCGTGCGGTCAGCCAGCTACAGACGCGCCTGCATCAGCAGGAGATGGAAATCACCCAGCTTGAGCGTCAGGCGCGTATTGGTCTGGGCAATACCGAAGAACGCTTAGCCGAACTGCGTGACGCCCGCGAAGCTGGTGCGGTGCAACTGGCACAGCTGGAAGCCGATTGGCAGCAGCAGAAAACACAGGTTCAGCGCGTGATTGAACTGCGCACGGCGCTGCTGGATGAAGAGCAGTCTGTCGATTTTGATGCGGTGTCGGCGGCGGCGGAACTGGCTACCTGTGAACAGGCGCTGGAAGCGCTGCAACAGTCCTCCGTGCTGGTCTCTCCTCACGTTGATAAAACGCAGATTGCAGCCGTTATTGCCGAGTGGACGGGCGTGCCGCTGAACCGTATCTCACAGAGTGAAATGGATGTCGTCACGCGCCTGCCTGAATTCCTGGGGGATTTAATTAAAGGGCAGCAGTTGGCAATTGCTCAACTGCATAAGCACCTGCTGACCGCGCGTGCGGATCTTCGTCGTCCGGGGCGTCCGCTGGGGGCTTTCCTGCTGGTAGGGCCGAGCGGCGTGGGTAAAACGGAAACCGTGCTCCAGATTGCCGACCTGATGTTTGGTGGACGCAATTATCTGACCACCATCAATATGTCCGAGTATCAGGAAAAACATACGGTTTCACGCCTGATCGGTTCGCCGCCGGGCTACGTCGGGTTTGGTGAAGGCGGCGTGTTGACCGAAGCCATCCGCCAGAAACCGTATTCCGTGGTGCTGCTGGATGAGGTGGAGAAAGCGCACCCGGATGTCCTGAACCTGTTCTATCAGGCGTTTGATAAAGGTGAACTTGCCGATGGTGAAGGCCGGGTGATCGACTGCCGCAACGTGGTGTTCTTCCTGACGTCCAACCTCGGGTTCCAGACGATTGTGAACTACGCAGAGCAGTCGGATGTGTTGCTGGATGCACTCTATCCTGAGCTGGCGGCCTTCTTCAAACCCGCACTCTTGGCGCGTATGGAAGTCATCCCTTACCTGCCGCTGGCGCATGACACCATGGTTGAGATTGTGCAGGGCAAATTGTCGCGTCTGGTGTCTCTGCTGCAACAGCGTTTTGGCGCGGAAGTCATCATTGAGGACGAAGTGCCGGAAGAGATTCTGCGGTTGGCGAATCGCAGCGAAAACGGCGCGCGTATGCTCGAATCGGTGATTGATGGTGCCTTGCTGCCACCGGTCTCGCTACAGCTGCTGCAACGCATGTCTGCGGGTGAGCCTGTCAGCCGTATTCATTTCCGCGTCGAAGCCGGCCAGTTCCAGACTGAGGTTGAGGGCTGAGTATGCAACATGCCCTCGAACTGGCGCTTGCACTCACCCGACAGCATGATGAGGCCGGTCTGTGCGACTGGCTGCTGGAGACGATGCAAACCGCCTGGCAGCCTCAAGGGATGCTGCTGGGTATGGTGGATGTCAGTGGCAGGCTGCTGACCTGTCAGGGGCGAGTGCATGAAACGCCGGTAGCGCTGAGTCTGGGCGTGGATGACTTTAGCCACCCGCTGGCTTATGCGCTGCACAAGAATCAGGCGCGCACCTGGGATTCTCTCTATGGCGGTGCCCGCATTGAGCACCGTGAATTTCGGCAGATGCTGGTCTCTGTCGGGACGAACTGCGGGCTGCACGCGCTGCCGCTGCTGTCGGATAGCGGCAAACCGCTGGCAGTGTTGGCGCTGTTGGATACGCCGACGCGCCTGCAAATGCTGCATCAACGAGGCGAATGTGAACGGCTGGCGCAGGTGTTTTGCCGTCAGTTGATGCTGCTGCGTGAGCTGGCGCATACCCGGCGGGAGCAGGTCGCGCTGAGAGATTCACTCCGCCAGATTAAGGATGAAGGGCAGAGCCGTCGCGAGCAGGAAAAGCGGGTGGAGGCCACGCTGATTGGCCGATCTGTCGTCATTAAAGAGCTGCATCAGCAAATTTATCAGGCGGCAAAACACCGGCTTTCGGTGCTGATTCAGGGCGAAACCGGTTCAGGGAAAGATGTGGTGGCGCGTCTGCTGCATCAGTGTTCCGAACGTGCTGACAAACCTTTTATCGCCATCAACTGCGCGGCGATCCCGGAAAACCTGATTGAAAGCGAGCTGTTTGGCTACCAGAAAGGCGCGTTCTCTGGCGCACAAAGCAACAAGATTGGTCTGGTAGAGCAGGCTAACGGCGGAACCCTGTTTTTGGATGAAGTCGGCGATATGCCGCAGTCCATGCAGGCCAAGCTGTTAAGGGTGCTGGAGACGCACAGCTTCCGTCCCCTCGGGGCGGAGAAAGAGGTGCATTCCGATTTCCGTCTGATTGCCGCGACCCACCAGCCGCTGGAACAGCAGGTGTCTGACGGCGTGTTTCGGCAGGATCTCTATCATCGCCTTTGCCAGTGCCTGTTGCAGGTCGCTCCGCTGCGCGAGCGGCCAGACGATATTCGTCTGCTGTGTGAGCACTTCATCGGCCAATTTGCTGACAAACAGCAAAAACACGTGGGGCCGTTGAACCGGGCCTTCCTGCGCCAGCTGGTGGCGTATGACTTTCCCGGCAATGTGCGGGAACTGCGCAATCTGCTGGAAGTTGCCTGCGCGCATACGCCGGACGGTGAGGCGCCGTCTCTGGCATCGCTGCCGCCGGAACTGCGCGAGCGGCTGACGAGCAGCACGCCGGAAGAACAGGATTGCTATCAGCACATCCACGATTTGCGTATTGCCACACAGCGGTATGAAGCCGCTGTCATTGAAGCACGCCTGCGCCAGTTTCAGGGCAACCGCCTGCTGGTGGCCGATAGCCTTAATATCCCTAAACGCACTCTCGACCACAAATGCCAGAAGCTGGAGGTAAATTGATGTTTCTGACGATGGCACCCTTACTGTTGGCAACCGCTGCGACCCCCGATCCCGCCTGGCAGTCGTTATGGGAACAGTGTCGCAATGAGACCGCTGCAGAGCTTCGACTGGCCTGTTATGACGCGCTGGGTCGGGAAGCGGAACGCAGCGGCACGCTGTCCCCACAGAGTGATAACGCCGCGACGGGCGGAACGTTTCAACTGGGACGTGAAGCAGACAGCGGCGATATGACACTCACCCGCGTGCTGGCCGATGGCAATACGCTGGTGATTAGCTGCGCCAGCAATATTACACACTTGCGCTTAACGCTCAGCGAACCCTGGGCAGGTGAGTCCGTCACATCGCAACTGGATGGCGTGACGGTGTCCGACAGCTGGTTTGTCCGCAACCGTGGGCTGCTGCTGGAATCGGGACGCGGCCTGCCGGCGATTGATGCGTTAAAGCGTTGGATTGGGCATCGTGAACTGGTGCTTAACGGCGCGGACGGTCATGCGCTACGTATCGAACTCGCCGGGCTGGGCGAAGCGCTCGCGCCACTGCGTCAGCAGTGTCACTGGTAAAGGAGGCGTTCATGCATGCACATCCCTGGTGTAAACGCCTGCAAACCTCGTTGCCGGATGAGAAATTGCGCGCGGCGGTATTGGCTGACGATCCGCTCTGGGAAAAGGTCGAAACAGAGCTGGTCAAGCTGGGATCGCTGGCGCATAACCAGGTCGATCTTAACGTGGTGGCAGGGTATTGCCTGACCTTGCTGGAAAGCAAAACCAAAGATATGCGGGTACTGGTGCAGCTATTGCGCTGCTTACAGCATCCGGCCAAAGCGACGCCGTTTTCTACTGCCCTGATGCTGCTGGACAGCTGGCTGGAGAGTTACTGGGTGCCTGCCTGGCCTGCCAGTCCGGTTCAGAAACAGAAGTTAATGATCCAGATTGTTCGGCGTTTTGAGAGTGCGCTGCCCCGCATTGCAGAAAGTGCCTCCAGCGCAGAGCTGGAGCAATTACAGCAGTTAACGGAACAGGTGGCGACCCGCTGGGGCGAACTGGCGAGCGACAAAGCGGTGCTGATGGATGAGCTGGTGCAGGGCGTTAAGCGTGCCAGACAGCGACAGCAGGCGCAGGAACAGGCGAATCAGACGGCAAAACCGACCCCAGCAGCCAGCAGTAGTGGAGGCGCGGGCGGGAGTGAAACCAGCTCCAGCGCGGCTTCGACACCCGTCAGTGCGGTGGAGATTAATTCATCCGACGAGCGTGGCTGGCGGCAAACCCAACTGAACGTCGCGGCGCTGCTGGTTGAGCGTCATCCCGCTTCACCGATGGGTTACCGTCTGCGACGCCACGCTATCTGGTCCGGCATTGCCACACCGCCAATGTCGTCCAAGGGGAATAAAACCCAGCTGGCACCCGTCTCGTCAGACCGCGTGGATGAATACCAAAGTGCGCTGGCGCAGGCCGATTTGGCGCTGTGGGAACGCATAGAACAAAGTCTGGTTTTGGCACCTTACTGGTTTGATGGCCACATGTTGTCCGCCTCAGTGGCCTCACGGTTAGGGCATGCTTCTGTCGCGACGGCGATTGCCGAAGAGCTTTCTACGTTTCTTCAGCGTGTGCCGGAGCTGCGTGAACTGGCGTTCAGCGATGGAACGCCCTTTTTGACCGGGAAATGTAGCCAGTGGTTGCAGTCCAGCCAGCCGGTTCGCGGCGGCGGCGGGGCACGGCAGGACGATCTGGCGACGGAGGCGGCGGCCTGTCGAGATGAGAAAGGTATTGGGGCGGCGATGCAGCTATTGGATGAACGCATGCGTCGCCTGAAAGAGCCGCGCGACCGCTTTTATGCCGAGTTGGTTCTGGCGGATTTACTCGCCGAAGAAGGGATGAAATCACTGGCAGCACAGCACTATCAGCACATGTGGCAGGAAAGCCAACAATTGGGCCTGATGCAATGGGAACCGGGACTGGTTAGCCGCGTGGAGCGGTTGGCGGCATCCCGCAAAAAATAAGACATTCGGAGTGAATGGTCACTTATGTTTAAAACAATCATAACCTTTCTACGCAAGCAGTTGCCTAAACTGAAACCCTCCTGGCTGCTTTTAGGCGTGCTACTGTGGGTCGTCGTGTTGGTTCTGGCCTGGTGGCTGGGGCCGCGTTTGACGGTGGGCGAGTCGCGCCCATTACAGGGAATCTGGGGCCGCGTGGTGTTCACGCTGGTCTGGCTGTGGCTGGCGTTCTCCTACAGCGCCTGGTTGGTCTGGCGTCGCGTGCAGCAGATGCGGGCGGAGCGTCATGAACAGCAGGTGATTGAGCAGGATCCCTTGCAGGTGTATGTCGACAGCCAGCAGACGTTTCTCGATCGCTGGCTGGACGCGTTTCAGACTCAACTGGGTAAACGCGCGCTGTATGCGATGCCCTGGTATCTGACGATTGGTCTGGCGGGCAGCGGGAAAAGTAGCCTGATCCATCGCGCCAATCCGGCAAACAAAATGAATCCAAAGCTGGATGCGGAGCTGCGAGATGTGGCGGCAGGCCAGCAGGTGAGCAGTTGGGTCGGCGAATCCGCGGTGATTTGGGACCCGAGCGGACAGCTACTTGCCCAGCCTGAACTGGAGGGTGATTCGCTCGGGCAGCGTCATGCTCGTCTGTGGCAGCACTTGCTACAGTGGCTCAGTGAAAACCGCCGCCGCCAGCCGCTCAACGGTCTGGTGCTTACGCTGGATATTTCCTGGCTGGCACAGGCTGGCGTCGCCGATCGCAAAGCCTACGCACAGGTCATGCGTGCGCGTTTGCAGGAAATTTCCGTCAACATCAATACGCGCTTACCGGTGTATATCGCGCTGACCCGGTTGGATATGCTGAGCGGCTTCGACAAGGTTTATCGCCAGTTGAACCGTGACGCGCGTCAGGCGGTATTAGGCGTGACGTTTACTCCGCAGGCAAGCAACAGCAAAGGCTGGTTAGAAGAGCTGGAACGCTTCTGGGACGAGTGGGTCACGCACCTGAATGACAACCTGCCGGACATGCTGCTGACGCAATCGGACAGAAGCGTGCGTAATTCGCTGTTCTCGTTCGTTCGCCAACTGGCCGGTGTGAAAGATTACGTGATGGAAGTGCTGACGGAAACGTTAGCGACGGGCGAGGATCGCGCGTTCCTGATTCGCGGCGTCTACGTCAGCTCTGTCTATCAACAAGGGGTGCCGTTCGATGCCTTTGCGCAGTCGGCTTCCCGACGCTATCAACTGCCCGAGCCGATAAACCCTGCGCTGCGCGGTGAATCGAATACGTTCTTCGTGCAGCGCCTCTTCCCTGACGTCATTTTCCCTGAGGCCAGTCTGGCAGGGGAAAACCGGCTGCATAGCCTGTATCGCCGTCGTCGGCTGAGTATCGGTGTGGGCTGCATGCTGCTCGCCAGTCTGGCGCTGGTTGGCAGTTGGCACCATTTCTATCGGGTCAATGAAGAAGCCGGTCGTAACGTCCTGACGAAAGCGCAGGCGTTCATTGGCACCAATGAGCTGGAAGGCCAGCCGGGCTATGGCTATCAGCAGTTGCCGCGTCTGAATTTGATTCGCGATGCGACCTTATCCTTTGGTAATTACCACGAACGTACGCCGCTGCTGGCCGACCTTGGCCTGTATCAGGGCGGTAAGATTGGGCCTTATGTTGAAGGCACCTATCTGCAAATGCTGAATCAGCGCTTTCTCCCTGCGGTGATGCAGGGGCTGCTGGAAGATCTGAATCAGGCACCGGCCAATAGCGAGCAAAAGCTGACGATTCTGCGCGTGATGCGGATGCTGGATGATGCGTCAGGACGCAATAAGGCGCTGGTCGAGCAGTTTATGGCGCAGCGTTGGCAGAAGGCATTTCCCGGACAGGGCAACGTGCAGGAACAGCTGATGCAGCATCTGGATTACGCCCTTGAGCGTACCGACTGGCATCAGGCGCGTGAGCAAAAAGATGCGGTAGCGATCAGCACCTTCGCGCCATTTAACCAGCCGATCTCGCTGGCTCAACAGGAACTGAGCAAGCTGCCGATGTATCAGCGTGTTTATCAGAGTCTGGTGATGAAGGCGACGCAGGTACTGCCGCCGGATTTAGCCATTCGTGATGAAGTTGGGCCGACGTTTGATCCGGTGTTTTCCCTGCGCAATGACAAAGCGGGAAGCGTGCCTCGGCTGCTGACGTATCCCGGTTTTAGCGATTATTACCTCAAGCAGGACAAAGCGCTGTTAGAGCTGACGGCGCTGGACGCATGGGTGCTGGGGCAGCGTGAGCGTGCGCAGTTCAGTGAAGCTGACCGTCGGGAAATTCTGCGTCAGGTGAATGACCGCTACATTACGGATTACATCAACCAGTGGCAGAAAGTGCTGGCGAACATTGATGTGCAAACGCTCGATACGCCGGAGCAGGCGCTCGATATCCTCACGGATATTACCGGCAACGATCAGCCCTTCCAGCGCGTGCTGACCACGGTGAGTGATAACACCCGTATCCGCAAGCTGGCCGATGATGATAACGATACGGCGCAGAGCATTAACACGCGTACCGGCCGTCCGTTTATGACCATCAATGCGGCGCTGAGCGGGCGTGGTGAGCAGGGGCCGCTGGTGCAAGAGGTCAATCAGAAGCTGACCGATCTCTATCACTATCTCGATCAGATCGTCAACGCGACCGATCCAGGGCAGGCTGCGCTGAAAGCGGTGCAGGCACGGCAGGGGAATAAATTTGCCGATCCGGTGTTCGCCTTACAGCAATACGCCCGCAGCCTTCCCGCGCCGCTGGATCGCTGGGTAGGGCAATTAGCCGGAGAGAGCGCCAGTCTGGTGACCGGGTTGGCGATGTCGTCGTTGAATCAGGAGTGGCTGGATAAGGTCGTGACGCCATTCAATGAGAAGCTGGCGGATCGTTACCCCTTCGACCCGTCATCGAACAAGGATGTGCCGCTATCGGAAATGGAAATGTTCTTCATGACCGGTGGGACGCTGGACAGCTTCTATCAAACCAACCTCAAAGCGATGATGGAAAGCGGCATGCTGGAAGAAGGCATGGCGTCGCCTTTGCAGGCGGAACTGGTGAAGCAGCTCGAACGTGCTAACCGCATTCGCCAGACCCTGTTTAATGCGCAGGGCAGCCTGGAAGTGCATTTCGTTCTGGAACCGCTGGAACTGACGGCGAATAAACGCCGCAGCGTACTGAATCTGGACGGACAGTTGCTGGAATACAGCCACGGTCGTCGCCAGAAAACGCCGCTGGTGTGGCCAAACAGTATGCGTGACGGTGCCGAGAGCAAGCTGACGCTGGTGCCGGACGATCGTGAACGTTCACCGCGCAGCCTGAGCTTTAGCGGGCCGTGGGCGATGTTCCGGTTAATCAATAGCGATCAACTGACTCAGGTGAATGAGAACACCTTTGACGTGCGCTTCTCGCTGGAGAACGGGGCGATGACGTATCGCGTGTACACCGATGCCAGCCATAACCCGTTTGCCGGTGGTCTGTTCAGCCAGTTCACGCTGCCTGACTCGCTTTATTAATTAACTCTCGGGAGCCTGCTTAGGCTCCCTATTGCTGGATGATGTGATATGCAAGATGCACAACAGGCCCTGAAAGTGGGCCGCGATCCACGGATGCTGCCGGAGTTTGACGCACTTCGGGCGGAAATTAACAAGTTGAGTCACGCGTCTCGCCCTGATGTGGATTGGATGCTGGTGCATGATATGGCCACCACCATCTTTGAAAAGCAGGGCGTAGATCTCCAGACCGCGATCTACTTTACGCTGGCCCGTTCACGGCTGGCGGGATTGACTGGCTTCACGGAAAGCTGTGAGTTTCTGGCGAATTTGATCGTGACGCAGTGGGATAACTTCTGGCCGCCGGTCCATCAGGAACGGGCGCGTATCGAGATGCTGGACTGGTTTATTGCTCGCATCAGCGAAGTGGTGCGGCAATACGCCATCAGTCATGAACACAAGCGGCTGGTTTATCGTTGCGAACGCGCGCTGCAATTGATGAGTGAAAAGCTGCACAACTCGGGGTTGAGCCGCATTCCTCGCGTCGAGAATCTGCTGCACTTCGTCGAAGGCTATACCCATTTGTTTGATGAAACCGAGATTGTCATTGTGTCGGACGATCAGGAACTGAAAAAGCAGGATATGCAGATTCCGCCCATGGTGTTCTTTCATTCAGACATGGAACCCGGCGCGACGGTGCAAAGCAGTGGTTCATCAGGCTCGGGTCAGGCTGCTCTGCCTGCGGGCAGCATTCTCATCGGACGGGAGAAAGGGCAAATGAAACCGACGGTATTGAAAATTGAGGCGCATAAAAAGCAGAAGCCAGCGTGGTTCTGGTTTGTCTCCGGGCTGCTGACCTGCGCGCTGCCTGTCGCGGCCATTACAGGCTGGCAGTATTGGCAGGAACAGAAGGCCGATGCGCTGGCGTTACTGCAACAGCCAGCCTACGCGTTGCCCGCTGCCCCCGATCATAATGACATTCGCCGGGTGCGTATTGCGCTGGGCGAGCAGAAATTGCAGGGCATGGAAGGCGAGCTGATCAACCGCTATCAGGCACAGCTGGAACAGGTGAAAAATGCCTCGCCGTTCTATCTGTATCAATACGGCAACGGGTTGAAAAACGTGATGCAGCAGCTCTATCCCGATTCGCTGGCGGTGAAGGAAATGGAACGCCAATGGCAGATTGCGCTTGAACGTCAGCAGGGCGATGAACCGAAAACGCGCGGGTACGAACAGGCCCGTGCCAGAGTCAACGATACGTTGCAGCAACTGCTGGAACTGGAACGGCAGCGCCGGACGGTGACGATTTCCTACCTGAAATCAAAGCTCTACGATATGCAAAAAGATCTGATGTCGGACGTTCCCTTCGGGATACGGTTGCGGGAACTTGAGGCGCGTAAAACCAAGAGCCAGTCTCTAACGCCAGCGGAGCTACGCGCGATGGAAGACGAACTGCGCGCCTTCAACGTTCGCTTGTACCGTTTACAGCAGGGTAATTCTGCCAGCTGATTATCGTGAAGGGAAAAACGCTGAGCACATGATGAAATACAAAAAATTAGTGATAGTCCTGTCGGCCTGTTGGCTGGCGTCATGTCAGGCACCCGTCACATCGCTGTCTGAATCGGAACTCGTGGCGTCAGCGAACCGGGGAAACGGTGAGGCGCAATATCAACTGGCAAAGACGCTAGCCGCGCGCTCGCAGTACACCGAGGCGATGCAGTGGATGCAGAAGGCATCTGGCCTGTCTGAACTTCCGGGCAATCAGGAACTGCGCGCGGCCGCTGCACTTCAGGTTGGCGACTGGTATCAGGCTGGGCTGGGCGCGCCCAAGAACAGCCCGTCTGCTCGTCAGTGGTGGACAACGTCCTCACGTCTGGGAAATGGCGAAGCGGGGCATCGGCTTGGTATGGACTGTCAGGTTCAGCATCAGGGAAAGCTGGTGGCGGCCTGCCTGAGTGCTTTTGAATCCGCTGCGGCAAATGGTTATCCCCCCGCGCAGTTGATTGTCGCCCAGTGGCACGCAACGCATGCGGGCGGAGAAAAAGATGCCGTAGCGTGGTTGCTGAAGGCCTCCGAACTGGGTAATCGGGATGCGCAATACCAGTTGGCACAGCGCTATGAGCAGGGTAAAGGCGTGGTGATCCGTCGCGATCTGGCCGAACGCTGGTATTTCCGCGCGGCGACGCTGGGTCAGGCACAGGCGCAGCTGTGGATGGCGCGACACGAAGACGGCGAGAATGCGTTGAACTGGTATCAAAAATCCGCGTCATCAGGTGATGCCGAAGCACAGCTTTGGCTGGGCAAGGCATACCGTGAAGGTAAGCGCTTACCTTGGGATGAGCAAAAGGCGCGTTATTGGCTGGAGCGTGCCGCGTCTGGCGGATCGGGCGAGGCTGATTATTTGCTCAGTCAGAGCCAGACAACGCATGAAAAGCGCGAACAGTATCTGGTTCAGGCTTCCTCTGCGGGCTATATCCGGGCGCAACGCGAACTGGGGGAGCGGTTATTTAAAGCGAGCGAATTCGCGCGTGCGCGTGAAGAATATGCCAAAGCGGCATCAGCAGGAGACACCGAATCCCGTCTGGCCTATGGCGAGATGCTGCGGTTGGGGCAAGGTGGCAAAGAGGATTATGTTGAGGCGATGAAGCAGTACCGTCTGGCGGCGAATGAGGGTAACCGTATGGCTCAATATCGTATGGGCATGATGCGTCAGGATGGGCTGGGTGCCTCCCGCAATCGTATTCATGCTTACGCCTGGTACGCGATGGCGGCGACGGAGGGAATGAGCGAAGCCATTCATGCGCGTAACGATCTGGAAGCGACGATGCAACCGGATGAAATCAAAGCTGGGCAGCGGTTGGCGATGCACTGGTCATCGGGGAAAACAGAGTAATCCGTGGTGGTGGCTCGTCGATGATAATGAACCGATAGTCAATCATGGGTGAGAAATAGCTAAAGCAGAATCGGCAGATTGCTGTGTTCAGGTTGAATCATCGTGAAATAAGTCGGGTTGTCGTGGAATAAAGAGTGGCAATAAACAGGCGGGTGTTGCGTGATAGCGACACCCGCTTTTTTGTTTTTATGACTCTTTTCATTACTGGATGTCCTGACTTTGCCATTCCTGTTTTTCATAAAAAACGTAAGTGACCGCTTACTATTATTGTTATGAGAATGAGCGATTTATCGCCAAATATAGTTTTGTGCTATTAATAAGCACGATTTCTATCGGTTATATATTTCATTAATTCATTGCTAACTCAAATTTTCAGAATAACTGCGCATTCTGCGCAACTTCTTGCTCACTTTCTGGTGTAAATCACTTTTTGCGCAATGTTTGCAAACGATTCGCGAGGTCTGCGCAATTTCTTGCTCAAATTTTGTTTAGGTGGAATTTGAGTTAGGTGAATTCTTTTATAAAACATATAGATAAACTTTGGCATGTGAATTGCTATACAGACGGTGAAGTTACTCATTCTGTTCAATAACTCATTCCGTTCAACAATAAGGAGCAAGACTATGCCAACTCCATGCTATATCAGCATCGAAGGTAAAACTCAGGGCAACATCACCGCGGGTGCTTTCACTTCTGATTCTGTCGGCAACATCTATGTGGAAGGCCACGAAGACGAAATGCTGGTACAGGAATTCAAACACATCGTCACCGTACCGACCGACCCGCAGTCTGGTCAGCCATCCGGTCAGCGTGTACACAAGCCGTTCAAATTCACCGTCGCGCTGAACAAAGCGGTTCCGCTGATGTACAACGCCCTGGCGTCTGGCGAAATGCTGCCGACTGTGACCCTGAAGTGGTACCGCACTTCTGTTGAAGGTAAGCAAGAGCACTTCTTCTCTACCATCCTGACTGATGCCACCATCGTGGACGTCGACTGCAAAATGCCACACTGCCAAGACCCATCAAAACTGGACTACACCCAGTTGATCGAAGTGTCGCTGGCCTATCGCAAAATCGATTGGGAACACACCGTCGCAGGAACTTCCGGTTCCGATGACTGGCGTGCACCGGTCGAAGCGTAATTCCCATCTAACCCGGGCTTGTCCCGGGTTTTCTGCTTTTTTCTCAACGTGATGCTTTATCAACATGAACTGTGGCGTGAGCAGACTCAGACCACAGCTCAGGTTTTTATTTTAATCAGGATAGCGACGTGCCGCTCCGGGAAACCCCGAGGCGTGCGGTAGCCATGGCAACGGCGAAGGAAGAAGGAGAGGACGGGTGGCAAACAGTACAGGATTACAGTTCACCGTAAAGGTCGGTGCCCTGGAAGCAGGCACTTTCGCGGTGGTGGATTTCAGGCTGGATGAAGGGCTGAACCGGCCTTTCAGCCTGTCGCTGAGTCTGGCGAGCGCGTTGCCGGATGTCGATTTTGGCGCGGTGCTGGACCAGCCGTGCGAGCTGATGATTTGGTATGAAGGCGAACTGAAACGTCGGGTCAGCGGGATTGTCAGTGGCTTCACGCAGGGCGACACTGGATTTCGGCGCACGCGCTATCAGGTGGAAGTCCGTCCGGCTCTGTGGCGGCTGGGATTACGCACCAACGCCCGTATCTTTCAGGCACAAAAACCGGAGGTGATTATCGGCGCACTGCTGGAAGAAGCCGGTATCACTGACTACGCCTTTGCGTTGCGTAACGAGCACGCGGTGCGGGAATACTGCGTGCAGTATCGGGAAAGCGATTTAGCCTTTATCACCCGGCTGGCCGCTGAGGAAGGGATGTATTTCTTCCACGAATACGAAGAGGGCAAACACCGGGTAGTGTTTGCCGACGATGCGGGCGCACTGACCAAAGGCCCCGAGCTGTTCTTCAATCTGGCGACACAGGGGCTGAGTGAAGGCGAATACGTCCGGCGTTTCCACTACGCGGAGCGGGTAAGCACATCGGACGTGGAGCTGAAGGACTACAGCTTCAAGACGCCGGCTTACGGACTGTCGCACAAGAAGATGAGCGGCGAACTAGAACACCAGCGCGAAAGCTATCAGCACTACGACTATCCGGGTCGCTATAAGCAAGACCCGAGCGGCAAGGCGTTCAGCGGTTACCGGCTGGATGCGCTGCGCTCTGGTGCGGTAACGAGCGAAGGGGAATCCAACTGTGCGGGGCTGATGCCGGGCAATACGTTTACCCTGACAGAGCACCCGAATGCGACGCTGAACGCGGTGTGGCAGACGGTGAGCGTAACGCATGTCGGGCAGCAGCCGCAGGCGTTGGAAGAGGAAAGCGGCGGTGAACCGACCACCATGAGCAACAGTTTTGCCGTGGTGAAAGGTACGACGACATGGCGCGCTGCCATGCCCTACAAACCGATGGTAGACGGCCCGCAAATCGCGACGGTGGTCGGCCCGACGGGGGAAGAAATCTACTGCGACCAGTATGGTCGGGTAAAACTGCAATTCCCGTGGGATCGCTACGGCGCGAGCAATGACCAGAGTTCGTGCTGGGTGCGCGTCAGTCAGGGCTGGGCGGGCGGCCAGTACGGCATGATTGCCATCCCGCGCATTGGCCATGAAGTGATCGTCAGCTTCCTTGAAGGCGATCCGGACCAGCCGATTGTTACCGGGCGTACTTTTCACGCGACCAACCCGACGCCGTATGTGTTACCGGCACATAAAACGCGCACGACGCTGCGTACCGATACCCATAAAGGCAGTGGCTTTAACGAACTGCGTTTTGAGGATGAGGCGACGCGTGAACAAATTTATTACCACGCCCAGAAAGATATGGATGGTGTTATCAATAACATCCACCGGCAGAGCGTTGGGCGCGATCAGCACCTTAGCGTGGATCAGGATCAGTTCCAGCGGGTCACCCGCCACCGCCACCGAACGATAGGCAAGGATGATTTTGAAAACATCGGTCAGGATCATCATCAGGAAATTGGCCGGAGTTTCATTCAGAAAATTGGTGCTTCGTTCAAACGCTTCATCGGCGGGGGAGAGATTACCCGTATCGAGGGGAGCCGTCAGACCACGATGTCCGGCTCTGAAGAGACGCTGATCGGCGCACATCAGCGCGTTCTGGTGAATACGGACAGCTATCTGAAAGCCGCTGATATCGTGCTGGAAGCAGGGCAGGCTCTGACCATCAAAGCGCCTGGCGGCTTTATCAAGATTGATAGCGCGGGCGTCACGATTTCCGGGACAATTGTGAAAATCAACGATGGCGGTGCGGCTGGCGTAGGGACTGCGCCAGTATCCATTACGCCAGAAGACCCGACTAAGCCTACGCTGCCGGATGCGCCAGACAGACGTTAAGGAGGAACTATGCCAGGTGCTGCACGTTTAGGTGACAGCTGTGCGGGTCACGGCTGCTTCCCTGCCACCCCGATTATTGAAGGCAGCGGTGATGTCATCATCAATGGTAAACCGGCCGCCCGTAAAAGCGATGCGGTTTTACTCCACGCCTGCCCCTGCCCGAATGTGCCCCACGGCGTGCACAATCGTGCGATATCTGCGGGCTCTGGTACGGTTATCATCAATGGAAAGCTGGCGGCGCGTATCGGTGATGCGATCGGCTGCGGCGGCTCGGTTGCTGCGGGGAGTGGGAACGTCATCATTGGCGATTCACCCTATCAATCCCCGGTGAAACCCTGCGCTGAGCAATCGGCAAAAAGCCGTGCGCCTCTGCTGGCATTGACGCCGATGTTATTGCCGACGTTAATGGAATGGGCTTCGATCGCCGAGTTGCCCATTCTTGATGACCTGCTCTCCGTTGCTCAGCGTAAAGATCGCTATCTGGCGCGCGCCAAGTTGGCTACCGAAGCGGCATCGCTGCCGGGGTTAGCCGATGCGGCAAAACGGTTAGCGTTTAACAACGACAGTATCCTACGCGCCGAAGCGGCTCAGTACGTTTATTCGGTCGATGAATTCCGACGAGGCGTGCTGGATAAACTGCCTAAGGCACCGGTTGGACTGGATATTCTGGATACCGGCGCGATCCCTGGGCTAAAAAATGCCAACATGACGGACATGAAAACAGGGTTTGGTTCTGCTTTGTTCAAATCTGCGATTAATGGCGAAACGATGTTGACCTATCGGGGCACCAATAACGCGGTGACGGGCGTGAAAGACTGGTTGACGAATGCCGGGCAGGCAATGGGGTTTGAGACAGATCAATACAAGCAAGCGATGTATTTAGCGAAGCAAGTAAAGGAAGTCATCAATCCACCGCCAGTCATTATCGGGCATTCATTAGGTGGTGGTTTGGCGTCGGCTGGCGTTGGTGTCACGGGATTACCCGGCTATACCTTTAATGCTGCGGGTTTGCATAGCAATACTGTGTCACGTGCAGGTGGTGCAGACCTGGCGAAAACAGCCTCTCTGATAACGACGCAGGCGGTGGATGGCGAGGTATTAACCATGGCACAAACCTATGGCAAAGCTTTGATTCCTGGCTTGCTATCCGGGGCTGGCGCATTGATTGGCGGAGCCGCCGGTGCGGCGCTTGGGGGCGTCATCGGTGTTGCAAAATTACTGGAAGGGGGCCTGCCGAAAGCAAGTGGTGATATGATGGCACTTCCCGCAATCGGCGGCTCGCCGATTGCTCGCCACGGTATGGATCAGGTGATTGCGGGTATTGAAAGCCAGAAAAAGGAAGATATCGGGAAGATAACCAATACATTCAGGGGAATATAATGCAATGGTTGGCACGTATAAAATGGGTAGGCGTCGTTATTCTGGGATTATTAACCGCTTGTCAGGCAGGAGGACACAGTATGCGTGCGAGTGAGCTTTTTGAGCCGCCAGTGGTGGCGGTACTGGAAAGTATTCAAAAAGGTGATGAATCAGCAGCCCGTCATCAGCTGTCGCAGGGCGTTAACCTGAATATTCATGGAAAAGAAGGCGTCACGCCGCTGCTGTGGCTGATTTATGAGACCAAGGATAAAAACGCGGTCACGCTGGCGCTTAAACTGGGTGTCGATCCGAATTATAAAGACGGCTTTGGTGATAGTGCGGTCAATTCCGTGGCGGGGGCGAAAGATCCTGACTGGCTTCGCATTATTCTGGATGCGGGGGGCGACCCGAATGCGATTGGGCGTCGTGGCCAGCCAGCAATATTTGGTGCTATTGGTGAGGAGCGCTGGGCCGATATCAAATTACTCGTAGAGCGGGGCGCTGACGTCAATTTAACGGATGAGCAAAAAACCAATAGCGCTCACTATGCGGCCTATCTCAACCAGTATGAAATTGCATATTGGCTGATTGAGCAGGGAGCGAATATTAATACTTATTCAGCAACGGGAGCCAGCCTGGCCTGGAGCGTCGAAGACAGCTTATCCATTATGTCTCCTAAATCCCCCCACTATCCTTGGGCATTAAAGGTAAAACAGCTGTTACTGGATCGCGGTGTTAAATTCCCACCGCTGTCACCTGCTGAAGTTCGGGATCGTTGGGAAAAAGGACTGCCAGTATAATTTTATTTTGATTCTCCGTTTTATTATCTATTTTTCGTTATAAAAATAAACGGCATGTCTCGACCCAATAGTCTGCGTGATTATTGGGTCGTTGCTGCTGCGATGAATACACACTCATCGTATTACATTTTATTTCATTTATTTACAGGCAAATAACGATGATGGCAAACGGTTATACCCTGTTTGAAATCAGCCAGTTTAATGCGCCGCTGTTCGCTATTATCTCGCCGTTGAGTTATCCCAAATTACCTGAATATTGGCAGGCTTTTCAACCTGTGGCGTCAGATATATGGCAGCAGCTGCATTTTGGCAAGGATGCCGAAAACTGGCAGATGTGGGCGCCTATTGTGGTTAAAATAGAAGAAGGCAAACCAGGAGAAACACTGCTGCACTGGCTGAATGAGACACAGCCGGAGCAGCATGGTGGCGTGATCCTCATGCATGGTGAACTGACATTGCAGCAGATGGCTGATTTTTGGCAGCAGCGCATTTCCTGTCTCTGGCCTGATGGTACTCGAGCGCTATTTCGTAGCTATGCACCAGAGGTTTTATCGACCTGGTGGTCCACTCTGGATCTTGCTGCACAAACGGATTTTCTCGGCCCGCTAAATAACCTGTACTTGCCCATAGTGAATAGCGAACGTGGGGAATATCAGCTATTCGCACAACAGGATGTTAATAAAGAAAACAAGAACGATATTAATAGTGCATACCAGATTAATTTAACACGTTACCAATATTATCTTCTCGCTAATGACAATCGTTTACACCGATTAGCGAATGAGCTCTTTCTTTTTGTCAGCGCGCAATGTGTTTTTCCACTGGACATCGAAATAGTAAAATCACGCTTTATTAGCGGTATTGAATTAGCCGGGAACTATTATCCAAAAGCCAGCGAAGTGGAGTGTGAAGCCTGGTCCGCTCATCGCTGGGTACTCGGTAGTGAATTCTATTTGCACCCGATCTTTATTCATCTAACTGAACGTTATTCGATTGCCGACAGTATTCGGATTTTTAAATCTGAGCCTGAACGTATTGAAAGTGTGCAGCTTAATTACCATCGCCCCGGTTGGATGCGGGGTGAGTTACCTGACATAACGGAGGTCACGCTGTGAGTGTATCGCAACCTTTCCTTGAATTGACGCCGGAAGATGACGCCGTCTGGCAAGCGCGTATCGCTCAGGGCGGCTGTTTTGTTATCGCCGAAGCGTCGATGAACGATGATGTGCCGTGGCTGGCCGAACGCTGGGGGGGCAGCCTGGATCAGACGCGTTTGTATTGGGGCGAAGCGGGGCGCGTTCATGCCTCGGTATCGCCCTATTGCATCCCACTTCACGCCGCTAACTGGTCGCAGGTGAAAGAACACATCATCACTCAGCCGGGTTGGGGAATGGGTCTACAGCTGGAATGGTTTATGCAGGCATATTCGCCGCTCGATCAACTGCTTGAGGTCACGAAGCATCTGCGGCAGTGGAGCCTGGTGACCTCACCTTCCGGGGAGAATGCCATCCTGCGCGTGGGTGACTGGCAGGTGGTGAATCAGCTGTTATCCGCCAGTTCCGCACAAGAAGCCTGTGCGCTCTATGGCCCAATAGCCAGCTTCTGCGATATTTCCCCTGACGGCGCGGTACGTGCCTTAAATCTCACCGCCCGCGAACCACACTCTATTCCAGACATCCTGCCGCGCCAACTGAGTGACGAACAATGGCAAGCCATCATGGTGCCTTACGGACATCACAATCTGGCGCGCTATAGGGAACATCTGCGTGCTTACCATGCTGACTGGCAAAACGCGCCTGATGATGAACTACAGGCGTTTACCCATCAGCAGACGGAACAGGCGAAAAACAACGGCTTTAACAACGACCGCGATATCGTGCGCTGGCTGGCATTGGCGACAGAACTCTCGCCGGAATTCATTCATCAGCCCTGGGCAAAAAATATTCTGATACAGCCTGAATACATTGGCACGCAAAGCCGTATGGATCGCCTGTATCAGGCAGCAATTGACCACCTGGACGAAGCATAAAATAAAAAGGACGTCATTTCATGAGTCAGAACAAACAGGCAACGTTGCTTTCCAGCGAGGAAGCCGCGAGTCGGGGTTTTAGCACGGATAAAAAAATATCAGGAGGCTGTGCCAAGTGTGGTTATGAAGTCCTGATTTATTACCATTATGACTCTGGGGAGCCGGTTCCCAACGCGCCATTTGTCCTCATCGACAGCAATAAAACAGAAATCCACGGTCAGACGGATGCCAACGGCCTCTGTTTTATTTATGACATGGGGGGAGGTACGTTTGAGCTGCTACTGGAAGAAGGTGAAGATAAGTTTACACCGCAGGAAACCATTCAGAATAACCCCGTATTGCAGGCTACTCCGGGTTATGCCGCACTAGCAGGTGAGTATTTCACGCTGTTCCTTCTCCTGCGTAAACAAGGGCTAGTGACCTATGACGCCGATGACAGCAGTGATCGACACGTTGATGTTGATGGCGCGGGAATATTAACGTCTATCCCAGATGACTATAAAAAGGCTTACAAGCGTTTCTGGGAACTGGATAAACAGATTAACCGCGGTAATCGCCAACTGAAGCAAGCCATCAACAAAATCCACCATAGCCTCGCGGCAGAAACGGCGGATGCGGGTGGTGATGATAACGCCGCGCTCATGATGTTCTGCGAGATTATTCTGGGTTGTATTCCTGTCGTGGGGCAAGCGCTGGACGTGTACTCCATTGGCGAGTGGTGCTGGCAAACCCATGAAGATCCTAAACTGATGGACGACCCACTGCATGTGGCCGGTGGTGTCCTGTGTGTGATTGGGGTCATTCCCGGGCTGGGTGACGCCATTAAGGTGAGCGGGCGGGCGATTATTAAAGCGCTGAGAAATGCCTCCTCACCTGCGGCTGTGCAGTTTGCCATCAAAACGATCCGCAGCCTGTCCAACGGTAATCTGGTGAAAGGCGTCACCGAACTGCGTGGTTTGCTGAAAGAATACGGAAAGAAAGGCAAAGCGATGCTGTTGACCATGCAGCAGGCTTTGGTGAAGGCAATGAAGGCCTCGGAGAAAGATGGCTGGATTGTTGCGCTGATGAAAGATCGGTTCAGCAAGATGCTCGACTATCTGGATCAGTTAGTTAAACGTTACGATGAGGCCATTGCGACCCTTGAGAAAGAATTCGATAAGTTTATTCCTCTGATTGTGACGCGGGTTTCCGGTAGTCCGCGGCCTAAAGGTTCCTTTGCGAAAAAGGCCGATGCCCCACAAAGCCATACGACGGCGGAAAGCAGGGCGGCCAGTCCATCCTCTGGTTCAAAGTCTGAGCCTACTGATGCGCCAACCGCAACGAAACAAAGCGATGCCAAGCCGGGTGGTGACAAAGGAAAAGGTCAGCCGCCTAAAAAACAATCTCCAGAAAAAAATACGCCACACAAATCAGAACCGTCAAAACCGACTGATGCCATTGAAGAAAAGCCCAAACCGAAAGCGCCCGTAAAGAAAAAAAGCGAATCCCCTCCGGAAGAGGCGAACAGCATTAATGCGGGCAGCAATACGGAAAAGCCATCGGGTAAAAAGGGGGCTAAGAAGGATGCACAGGCAAAGGATGACAATGCCAAGGCAAAAACAGATGACATTAAGAAAAATGGTGACCCGGTCGATATGGCAACCGGTGCCGTGGTGGAACAGCGCACCGATATTCAGCTAACGGGGACGCTGCCGCTGTCACTGCAACGCTACTACCGCTCGACGGGAGAGCGGTACGCCGGTTTGCTGGGGAGGCTGTGGCGTACCAACTGGGATATCAGCCTGACGCTCAACAACGGGGTAGCAACGCTAACGGATGGTGAGTTCAATCAGGCGTTCTTCGTCCTGCCCAATGAGGGAGAAGTCAGCCGTTCACCGTCCAACCTGCAATGGCGGCTGACCCGCCAACAGGGTGAACTCGTTCTTCATCATGTTGATGGCTTACGCTATCGGTTTGAGCATGCACTCGGTCTCCAGCTTTGTCTGACGTCGATTGAAGATACAGCCGGCAATCGGGTGACGTTCGAGTGGATGCTGAGCGACCTGTGCTGGGTTGTATTGTCCGACGGGCGCTTGATTCACGTCACAACGGAGCGCCGCAGGATCACGGCACTTACGCTATGTACCCCGCAGCGTCAGCCATTAAAAACGCTGGCCAGCTATACCTATGACGAACACGGGCATTTACTGAGCATACGGGCGGATGAGGGGCGCAATTTTGACTATCGCTACTCACCGGAAGGCTGGCTGCTGCGCTGGTCGGATTTAGGCTCGACCTGGGTTGAGCACGATTACGATAAAAAAGGCCGCGCCATCCGCGACAGAACCTCGGAAGGCTACTGGCCGGGTCACTTTGAATACGACGATGACACCCTGACCAGCCATTACCACAGCGGGTTTGGTGGGGTATTCAGCTACGTGCGCGACGAGCGCAACAATATTCTGCTCCAGCGCACGCCGGACGGCGGTGAGACTCGATACGAGTGGGTGGATAACCAACTGGTGGCCGAGACCGACCCGTTGGGCGGCCGCACGGCGTATCAGCGCAATGACTGGGGGCAGGTGACCGAGGTTACGCTGCCAGACGGTGCGACGCATCAATATGAATATGATGATAACGGACAACTGCTGGCCTATATCGATCCGCTGGGCAGCGAATGGCATTACCAGCGTAATGCTGCCGGGCAGGTTGTCGAGGTGAACGACCCGGAAGGGCGCGAGTGGCTGTACCGTTACGGTGAAACAGGGCAGTTGTCGACGGTGATAGGCCCGGATGGCGTGTTGCAGCGTTATCACTATAACCGCCGTGGCCTGCTGAGCAGCCTTGAGCGGGATAATGCGCCAGCGGTGATGTTCCGCTATGACGACCTTGACCGCCTGACGGAGCGGCATATCGGACATGAAGCGGGCGTGCAGGTGCGACGCTGGGAGTATGACGGCGTGCGCGAGTCACCGTCGAAAGTGGTGTACGAAGACGGCAGCGAGACGCGGTTTGGTTACGATGTGGAGGGTAACCTGACGGCGGTGACGGATGCGCTGGGGCAGCGCTACCAGTTCCGCTACGGGGCGTTCGATAACCTGCTGGAGGCGACGGACCCGCTGGGGGCGACGGTGCGCTACCACTATAACGCGGAAGCGGAGTTCGCCGGAGTAACGAACAGTCAGGGACGGGACTGGACGTACGGCTTTGACCCCAGCGGTCGGCTGAGCGAGGAGCGGCATTACGATGGCCGGGTGTACCGCTATCAGTACGATGTGGCAGACCGTCTGGTGCAGCGTACCGCGCCGGATGGCAGCGCACTGCATTACGAGCATGATGCGGCAGGGCGGATAACGCGCATTACCGCACAGAAAGCGGACGGGGAAACCGACGGCATTACCGAACTGGCGTATGACGTAGCCGGCCGGCTGACCAAAGCCGCCAGCCCGGATGCGGTGGTGGAATACGCCTATAACCTGGCGGGGCAGGTGACGTCGGAAACGGTGAACGGCGAGGCGGTACAGAGCGGTTATGATGCGGGCGGTCAGCGTGCTGTCGTGGAGGGGATACTGGCACCGCTGCAACTGGCGTGGCAGTCGGGTCGGCTGTCGTCGTTGGGGATTGGCTCACACCAGCCGCTGCAGTTCAGCCACACGTCAGCGGGAGAAGAGCAGCGACGTAGTAACGGCAGCGGGTTTGCATTGCGCCACGAGTGGAGCCCGACGGGACTGTTGCAGCGTCAGGCGCTGGAAGGAGCGGACGGCCGGGTGAATGACGTGCTGGAGCGGCGCTACCAGTACGATGTGCTGGACCGTCTGACGGGTATCAGCGACAGCCACTGGGGCGAGCAGGCGTTCCGGCTGAACGGGGCCGGTCAGGTGACGGCAGAGCGCCGCGATGAGGGACGGCGGCGTCAGGCGCGGCTGTTTGGCTACGACAGCGAACAGAACCTGTGCGAGGTGTCGCAGATAGCGCCGGGTCTGGGTGAGACGCTGAAGGTGCAGGACGCGGTGGTGCAGGCGTCGGCACGGTATGATGCGGCAGGCCGGGTGGTGGAGCGGGGCCATACGCAGTACCGGTATGACGACTGCGGGCGTCTGGCGATGAAGCGGGAAACGCGGCCGGGGTTCAGGCCGAAGGAAACGTACTTTGACTGGGACGTGCAGGACCGTCTGGTACGGGTGAGTTTGCCGGACGGGGCGCGGTGGCGGTATCGTTACGATGCGTTTGGGCGCAGAATTAACAAGGTGCGTGAAGGACAACTCCCGTCAGCACAGGCGGTCGCGCGGGTGGCGTACCGCTGGGACGGTGACCAGCTGATTGGTCAGCAGCAATACTATGCAGATGGCAGTGCGGCGCGGGAAGTGCAGTGGGTGTACGAGCCGGGGAGTTTCCGGCCGCTGGCACAGGTGGAGGCGCAGGGCGACAGCACGCAACTGCACTACATCGTGACCGACCTGACGGGGACGGCGAGAGAGCTGTGCAGCGAAGAGGGGGAAATCCGCTGGCGCGGGGAGCAGGGACTGTGGGGGGCCCACCGCGAAGAGCGACGGCCTATCCCGCTGCGGCGCTACCTGGGTGATGCAGCAAACGAGGAAGTGTACTGCGAGCTGCGCTATCAGGGACAGCTGTACGATGCGGAAACGGGGCTTTACTACAATCGCCATCGTTACTATGATGCGGAGAGCGGACAGTACCTGTCGCCGGACCCGATAGGACTGGGCGGGGGGGTAAGGCCTCAAGCCTACGTTCACAATCCATTAGAATGGGTTGATCCGCTTGGGTTGACGGAAAAAGAGGGCGGGGAGGACTATGAGTATTCTTTTGGCTCCCTTCGGCATTCTTTAAGAAGGCATTCTCCCCATGTTGGTCCTCCTCGGCAGGAACCTTATGCCTCAATGAAGCCAAAAAGACAGAAAGGGTCTTTGTTCCCATCAGAATGGGGAAATAGGGATATTGCAAGCGCAGCTAAAGAAGTTGCGAATAATCCTTTGAATAAAATAGCCTCTAATAGAGAAGGTTTTTTTGGAAACGTATTTGAAGGTACGGCAACGAGAAATGGTGTGACTCAAAAAATACGGGTTATTACTGATCATGCTGATCCTCATATCGGTGGAACAGGATCGGGAATTATTACTTCCAGTATTCCAATAAAATAGGAGTCAGCATGAAATATATTACATGTCAGAATTGTTATTCTAGTTACGAATCAGAAGAAACACGTTGCCCAGACTGTAATGCGTCACAGGGAAAAAAAGATGATGGGGTAATTTTTTTCACAGATGATGTTCGGAGTGAGATATCTCGGCTTGGTGGTATTGTTTATGACATCATTCCACTTTCATTTGAAAGATACATAGTTCCATGTGAATGGGGGGTGATATTTTTTGATAATAAAAATCAGTTCTCATGGGATTATCTTTGCGGAATAATAAGCTCTGTAAAGGTGAATGAATATGTTGAGGTCTTTCATGGTAATGATAAAGATTATCTTTCTATTGATAAAGGTAAGTTAATTAAAAGAGAGACATTAAAATAAATAAAGCCGGAAGCGATCTCAAGATCCTTCCAGCTATTTTATTTTTAGCAGCTTGTGTTATTACGCCAGCATAGCCCCCTGTTCAGCCCGAATGATTATCTTACCGGGCAGCACGTCAATCCTTAACGGCTGGCCGAGTAACCCGCTTTGGGTGAACCAGTCGCCTGCCAGTGTCAGTTCTCCGTTATCATTTACCCAGTCAGCGCCTTCCGTCTCGTGGCCGTCGAGTTCAGCCATCAGCGCGGCGATATCGGTATCTTCATCCAGCCATGTCAGTATCAGGCCGTTGCGATAGAGACTGATGCGGAACAGGCGTATGACGTGGCTGGCCGGCTGACTAAAGCCGCCAGCCCGGATGCCGTGGTCGAAGGGATACTGGCACCGCTGCAGTTGGCATGGCAGTCGGGGCGGCTGTCGTCGCTGGGGATTGGTTCTCATCAGCCGCTGCAGTTCAGCCATACGGCGGCGGGGGAAGATCAGCGGCGCACTAACGGCAGCGGATTTGCACTACGCCATGAATGGAGCCCGACGGGGCTGCTGCAGCGTCAGGCGCTGGAAGGGGCTGACGGCCGGGTCAATGACGTGCTGGAGCGCCGTTACCAGTACGATGTGCTGGACCGTCTGACGGGTATCTGCGACAGCCACTGGGGTGAGCAGGCGTTCCGGCTGAACGGGGCTGGCCAGGTGACGGCAGAGCGTCGTGATGAAGGACGGCGGCGTCAGGCACGGCTGTTTGGTTACGACAGCGAACAGAACCTGTGCGAGGTGTCGCAGATATCACCGGGTCTGGGTGAGACTCTGAAGGTGCAGGATGCGGCGGTGCGGGCGTCGGCGCGGTACGATGCTGCGGGCCGGGTGGTGGAGCGTGGCCATACGCAATACCGGTATGACGACTGCGGGCGTCTGGCGATGAAGCGGGAAACGCGACCGGGGTTCAGGCCGAAGGAAACGTACTTTGACTGGGACGTGCAGGATCATCTGGTACGGGTGAGTTTGCCGGACGGGGCGCGGTGGCGCTATCGTTACTATGCGTTTGGTCGACGGGTGAGCAAGGTGCGCGAGGGACAACTCCCTTCGGCGTAGGCGGTCGCGCGGGTGGCGTACCGCTGGGACGGTGACCAGCTGATTGGTCAGCAGCAATACTATGCAGATGGCAGTGCCGCACGGGAAGTGCAGTGGGTGTACGAGCCGGGAAGCTTCCGGCCGCTGGCACAGGTGGAAGCGCAGGGTGACAGCACGCAACTGCACTATATCGTGACCGACCTGACGGGGACGGCGAGAGAGCTGTGCAGCGAGGAAGGGGAAATCCGCTGGCGTGGTGAACAGGGGCTGTGGGGCACCCACCGCGAAGAGCGACGGCCTATCCCGCTGCGGCGCTATCTGGGCGATGCGGCAAATGAGGAAGTGTACTGCGAACTGCGCTATCAGGGTCAGTTGTACGATGCGGAAACGGGACTTTACTACAACCGGCATCGTTATTATGATGCGGAGAGCGGGCAGTACCTGTCACCGGACCCGATAGGGCTGGCGGGAGGGATAAGGCCGCAGGGTTATGTAACGAATCCACTGGAGTGGGTGGATCCGCTGGGGCTTGCTGAATCTGGATGTAAAACTGATCCGAAAAAAATGTCTAGGGCAGAACGGCAGGCAAGGATTAATGAACTTGCTGAGGCTAATGCTCATCGTCGATTGAAAGAGATGCAAGACGCAACACCTGGCGCGCATTTTTTAGATAAACATGGTGCGCAAACAAGCATAAGTGATCAGGTTGCTAGAGCTTCTACTGGTAGAAACCCTGCTACGGGGGCTATTGAGAAAATACCAACTGCGGCAACTCGTTTTTCTAGTCATAGAGATCAATTAAATGCAATTCAAAGAGCTCAAACAATTTATCGGCAAGCAGGAAAAACTGCTGCGGAACAACCAATTGATTATGGAAGATGGATTGGTGATGGTGTAAGACGTGGAGATTTAAAATACTCCGTTTCTCATGGTGCTAAAGTATGGTTTAATCGATCTGGAGAGGTTATTACTGCCTTTCCTGTTTGGGGTTCTTAAGTATGAAAAGAAATGTTTTTATATTGGAGAGTTTACTTAAGGTTTTTGATGCGAATTATGTTATTGATTCTGATGTCTCTTTGTTGTCGGGTCTAAATGTCAATAATAAACATGATTTAAGAAAAGCTTGTGATCTCTTACTTAAAGATGAGTATCTTTCTTTTTCTGATAAAGAAAGAAGCGACTTTATAGCGACGATAGATTATTTTTTAGAAGATAAATTTTTTGAATTTGAAGACCTACTGGGTAATCTATCTTTGGTCTTTGATGATGATGTTTTAAATAATAGAGAATTTATATCCAATATAAGAGATATTATTAGCTCCTATTAAGAATAAAAGCTGGAAGAGATCACATGATCCTTCCGGCTTTTTATTTTATTAGTGGTCAGGTCAGTCGCTACAAATTAATCTCAGTCTCAATAATAATCCTGCCGCGCTCCACCGTAACGGTAACAGGTATTCCGGTAATAAAGCCCAATTCTTTGAGCCTGCGGCCTTTAAGGTTGATGGCGTAACATAAGTCGCTAATGCTAAACACATGAAAATCAGTATGATTGTATCGTGCAGGCAACATAACGGAATGCCAAGGTATAGCGGTAGCATGTAAAATTTATTACAAGCTGTCACTACGATCACTTCCGATAGTACGGAGCTGTATGATGAGCTAATTATTCTGATTGATCCGATAAGGTTAGTGGGAAGATAAGGCCGCAGGGATATGTACACAATCCGCTGGAGTGGATTGATCCATTCGGGCTGGATAAGAAAGGTGCGGCATCTCAGGTACAGAAGAATAAAACCGTAGGCGATTCTGTAAGGGATGAAATTGCAGCCGAAAGAGGAACGGACCTCATAGAGCAGAATTTCCGGGTTCCGGGTGGGCTACGTCGGATGGATGTAGTTGATGGTACTACTGGGATTGAATCTAAAGTTGGGCGTACTGGCTTAACGTCGAGGGTAAGACAAGAAGCTGCTAGAGATATAAAAATATTAAGAAGTGGTCGGCTTGATAGAATTGAGTGGGTATTTACAAGAAGTCCTACGACAGGGAAAATTGTGCCAACGAAAGCTCTGGGAAATGTGCTAAATAAAAATGGAATACCAATTGTTTATCGATAGGTAACGTAATGAATACTAAGTTAATAAAAGACTTTTTTATTTCAAATGGTTTCTCTAAAGAGAGTGGCGCTGATTTTTTTAGGAAGAGTAATGGTTTTTTGAATTGTATTAATCTTCAGGAAAAAACCACAGGAGACATTTTTTTATAAATTTAGGTGTTCATCCAGCCTTTGAACAGATAAATAGCCAATCGCTTCCTAAAAGAGAGATTGATTGTTATATACGTAATCGATTATCTACTGACGAAATGCTAAGTATCGAATTGTTAGACTCGCCAAGTGGTGTCTCCTTGGTTATTAATGAACTAGAAGAAAAAGCGTGGGTGTTTTTTAATTTCTTTAGTTCTATCGATGATGTTTTTGCTCATCTGAGCATCGATAAAATTAAAGATGGGGATATCCCCGCTGAATTTAATAGTGTTACATCTGTTAGATTAGTATCAATGTGCATGAATTATAATCTTTTAAGGGATAATATAGGTGTGGCTCGTGATTTTGCAAATTATGGGCTGTCTATCGCGGGAATGGCTGTAGGGGTAAAGAAAAAATTTAGGCAGGTTTTAAAAGATACTGAAAATAATATCTAAGTGTTATTAATCAATGAAAAGGCTAGAAGCGATCGTCGATCCTTCCGGCTTTTATTTTATTTTCAGGTTAACCGTTAAAAATTAATCTCAATCTCAATAATAATCCTACTGCGCTCCACCGTAACGGGCATCCCGGTAATAAATCCCGACTCTTCGAGCCAGCGGCCTTTAAGATTGATGGCGGAGGGCGGGTTGGGCTTACCAGAATAAAAATATGCTTTTTATCACGTTGTTGTTATTTATAAAAAGGAGTTTGTCATGAAAAAATATATTAATTTTTTAGTGGTTCCGTTCGTGTTGAGTATGTCATTGACCGCAATGGGGGAAGAGCCGCAATGGCTTGACGGTGTGTTTGTTAATCAGGATAAAAGTTCCCTGAACAAAAGCCTTACGTTTTGCCCGGCAGGGCAGGCGCTTTATGATTTTGTTAACGCAGCATATGTCGTGGAAGGCAAAGGTGATAGTCGCATTATTACACTATATTCCAATGGAGCTTTCAATATTAAGGTGTCTGATAACGGTAATGAGTTATTGCCGAACGACGAGTTCACCAAAGAGTGGTTGACGAAAAGCAGTTTAAAACGTGACCCAAACCAAAAGTATGAATGTAAACCTCGTATCTGATTATTTTAAATATAAGTTTTATTAAATACATAAAAGGCCGGAAGCGATCACACGATCCTTCCGGTTTTTTATTTTTATAGGTTAGTCAGTCGCTATAAATTAATCTCGGTCTCAATAATAATCCTGCCGCACTCCACCATTTCGGGTACGGGCATTCAGGTAATACTGTTCAAACCTATTTGCAACAGGTTGTACATTATTCCTGAATGGAACTCGACGGCGCTGTTGCAGCGTAAGGAATGGACGTCGGGTGAATGACGTGCTGGAACGTCTAATTTAGTCATGTAAAATATCTAGCTGTGATTAAGTGAATTGAAAGGTAAATAATATGAAAAAAATAGTGATTGATGGTGATAAGCAAAATTCTCCCCCGCCCACACCACTCAACCCATAACAAAACCATTATGCCAACACTCTTCTCGCTTTACCCACGTCGTCCTCCCATCAGGTAATACTTCAATCGCTAGCGACAGATTCGTTTTCCTGTCCTGTACGCTCCACTGTCCGTCAGAATCCGTTCTCCACTTATCTTATCTGTATTGCTGCTATCGCTGGCAATGTCTGCATCGTGGCTTATCCCCGATTTTAATACTTAATTATTTTATTATATTTATTTATGATCGAATTTAATTATTAGCAGCGTAAATAAAAATACTGAATATGTTATTCAGTATTTTTTTGTATTCTCATAAGAATTTTATTCTATTGTTTCTACGTCACTGCTATGCAGTTTATTTCCTTTTTAAAATTAATGTAAAGTAATGAGGTTTTTTTGTATATGATGAATAATGAATTAGTTTCATCGCTAATATTAAGTGAGTTAATTCAATATCGGCGTAGATTTACCCAGTCGACGAAATCAATTAGTGAAGAAGAGTCTCAGGTGACTCAGGTTCAATTACCCAGGATTCGAGCGTTTGTTGAAGAGGGGCGTCAAATTGAACTTATTCTTCCTGCGTTTCCAGTTAAATCTCCGAATCCTTATAAAGTGCTGGGTAGAGTACCGGATATGGCGGAACGTTTGTCCCTGATCTTTCTGAATTCACTATGTCAGCGTATTCAGCTTTATTATCCTGCAGGTGCGCACATCCGTATTTGTTCGGATGGACATGTATTTGGTGACCTGATTGGGACTAGCGACGAAACGATTAACACCTATCAGGATGAGATTGAAAACTTACTGCATGAGTTGGGGGCCGTTCATCTCAGCGTTTTTAATCTTAAGGATGTAGAGAATATGGCGCCACTTACTGCTGACTATGATCATCTTCGTCGGCGGCTGGTTGAGGACTACGCCGAGTCAGAAGAGGAGATCAAGGCGCAGCTTGTATCTTTCTCACGTAGTGATTAGCTATCACTACATGAAACAGAGTGAGCTTCAAAGGCGCGCTAAGGCTATCAACCTTGCGATTGAGTTT
>NZ_FQWI01000023.1 GCF_900129615.1 Pectobacterium carotovorum
TAATGCTTTTCAGTTAAGCTTTTGAAGGTAGCCGTAACGTGTAACGTTGCGGCTTCTTTTTTACCGCCCTCGGGTAATGTCTCGCTCGGCGAGTCGGCAGGACAAAACTCTCCGCCATTGCCACTATCTCATTTATTATTTTGGGGATTTTCCCAGGTGCTACCACCGGCAGCAGACTCAACTGGGCCGTCAGATAAAGGCTCGCCTGCTTAAAACCAAGCTGATAAGGCTCTATGCCTTTCAGGCTGTAAGCCATTTGCGCCATCATGAAGCGCAGCAGGTTATACGCCAGAACCACTCCCCACAGTTCCTGTTCCACCAGGTCCGGTTTCCGGCTCCTTAAGGCCAGTTCATTATTCAGAAGATGCTGTTTCATCTCCCTGAACCCATGCTCTATTTCCCAGCGATGCCCATACAGGTCGACGATATCCGCTTTGGGATACCTGTGCGGGTCGCTCATCGATGTCAGGACATGGATCATTTTCCCGTTAACCTCTTTACTGACCCGTCTCGCCGTGAGTATTTTCGGCACATTATCCCATTTGCGTCTCGCCTGCGGTGACACATTCAGTTCGACAATGTCATCCCCTTTACCCAGCTTCTGAACCACCTGATACTGCGCATCTTTTTTGAGTGGGATTAACCAGTGCTTCTCCACGCCTGATGACTGCCAGTGGTGCAGTAACCCAAGGGCATAAAATCCCTTATCCATGAGTGTCAGCGTATGTTCTGGCGTTTGCTCTGCAAGCTGCGCCGCAAGGTCAATTTCATTCGTTGTTGATACACTGCCAAAGGCCGTTCCTGTCAGAAGGTGGCTGGTTACCTCCATCTGGCAGACCATGCGAACCTGCGGCCACTCAGAGCGGGAATGCGCATTAGCCGTTCGCCCAAACGCAGCATCATTTTCTGGTGTATCCGGTGTTCTCCACAGCGTTCCATCTATCGCCATCAGCGTCAGCCCATTCCAGTGTGAAAGCGGCGTTTTTTCAAACCAGAGCTGGCGTGTTTTTTCAAAGACCAGACGGATGGCATTGACGCCTAATCGCTGACGAGCCTGCACGACGGCGCTGGGTGCAACGAAAGGGCGTTTGCCGGGAAGCAGAATATCAAGGTGTGAGACTATCTGATTCATGGAAAGTGAGCGGAACAGTGTCATTCCGGTGACAGCCCAGACCATCATTTCCATCGGAAGGCGTCGTTTGCGGAGGGTAACAATGCCAGTATCAGCAAGGCATTCATCAATAAGTTCAGGCGACAGAAGGTCAGAAAGGGCGGAAAACTCCTGCGGGGTGAATTTATGAACCGTGTTGAGAGCCTGGCTGAGTAGCATAAAAAAATCCGTAATCCCTGTGAGATTACGGATTGTTACACAAGTACCGGATCGTTCAACTGATCCTTAACTGATCGGCATTA
>NZ_FQWI01000007.1 GCF_900129615.1 Pectobacterium carotovorum
CCAGCGTTCAATCTGAGCCATGATCAAACTCTTCAATTTAAGATTTGTTTGATTTGCTGAACTCGTCAGCGATGCTCAAAGAATTAGTAACTGTTCATTCGTAATGAATTTTACTGTTGTTCACTCTTCAAGACTTTTTATATCGTTAAGATACGGTCTTGTGAGTGCCCACACAGATTGTCTGATTAAATTGTTAAAGAGCAATGCCACTTCATCGGTGGCGCGGGCTGCATATACTATGCTTTTCCGCTGTGAAGTCAAGTCATTACTGACCGCCTTCGTTGAATCTTTTTCTCTGTCACCACAATCGCGTGTCGCTGTTGCCGTGTCAGTGGAGGCGCATTATAGGGACTTCTCGGCCACTGACAAGTGCTAAATGCAAAAAAATTATCGTTTGTCTACTATTTGCCCACAAGGCTATCAAAGTGGCAGTTTTTCCAGCGAATCGAAGCCATAACGCTGCAATATTGGCCACAGCGTAGCGACTTTAGGCGTAATCGCCAGGCAGTAAACCAGATTCTTATCTGTCGAAAGTGGAGGATTATCCAGATTAGCAATCAGCCATGCTGTTCTTTTGGCTATAGCAGCACCAGAATCTACAAGACGTGTACCATCTGGCAAGGCCATTTTCAGCTCTTCTGCTAATAATGGAAAATGCGTACACCCGAGCACGACCGTGTCTGGCGGTTCCGGTAAACGTAGCCAAGGGCGCAGAATTTTTTGCAGTTCGGAAATTGAGATCGTCTCCCCCTGCAATTTCGCTTCTGCTAACTCGACCAGTTCTGACGATCCCAATGACAGAATCTGGCAATCCGTCGCAAAACGGGCAATCAGTTCATGCGTATAGGGACGTTGAACCGTTGCGCGCGTCGCCAATAGGCCAACAACACCGTTGCGTGTCAGCTTAGCCGCCGGTTTAACCGCTGGGACGACGCCCACGACAGGGAAAGTAAAGCGCTCACGTAGCGCAGGAAGGGAAATCGTACTCGCCGTATTGCAAGCAATCACAACCAATGCGAGCTGATGACGTTGTTGGACTGCGCTAACAATCTCAACCACGCGCTCGATAATAAACTGCTGTGATTTCTCACCATAGGGAAACGCTTCATTATCGAATGCGTATATATAGTGAAGATCCGGCAGGAGTTGCCGGATCTCATCATAAACAGACAGCCCGCCTACGCCGGAATCGAAGACCAGAATCGTAGGACGGGATGGCAGGTTAGAAGGTATAGCTTCCTGTGAGATAGTATTCTCGCCCTGCCGTGCGGTAGCCATATGCCGTCTCATAATCTTTATCAAACAGGTTGGCGATTCTACCACGAACTGTTAGATGAGAGGTGATCGGATATGAGGCTGCGAGATCCCAAGTACTATACCCGCCGAGCTTAACAGGTTGAGAGGGGAAAACATCAAAATTAGTATCGGAACGCGCGCCTTGGTAAAGCCATGTCAACGACACATTCACATTATTTTCCAATGTCGTAGAAAGTTCATACTTCGCTTTTTTATGGGCACGACGAGCTAAAGATTTATCTGCCGTTTTATCTTTGGCATCCAAATATTCCAGAGTCACCTGATGCGACAACCACCATGTATCATAGGCAGCAGTAAACTCAGCTCCGGTCATTACCGCTTTGCCAATATTATCGTATGTACCCAGCATCGGAGTAATCGCACGATAGTTGATTAAATTATCAACTTCATTCCGGTAACCAGAAAGACGCCAGTTTACAGGGCCACTGAGGCCTTCTAGGCCAATTTCCCACTGCTTACTTTCTTCAGGCGATAAATTGGGATTCCCCTGCGAGTATGCTGTGTCATATATCTTGTCAAATGTTGGTGCTTTAAATGCAGTACCGTAAGAACCTATAATTCGATAACCTTCAACAAATTCCCATGCAGCACCGGTTTGCCACGTACCATGTCGACCATATTGTTGATTATCATCACCACGTACAGCGCCCTCTAATGTAACAGAACCAAACTGTTGCTGAGTGGTCAGGTATACCCCTGTATTATCGCGGCTTTGAGCGTTCGTATACGCAGACATTCCTCCCGCGTCAGCGCGCTCATTGCGCCAATCCGCCCCCAGACTTAAGCTACCATTCCCAACACTGAAGACGTTACCCCATTGCAGATTACGCTGCTCAATCTGCGTAATTGTTCCGTTATATTTCCCGGTCGCATCGTTAAAATTCAGATCATCATAGGTTTGGTAACTGGCCGTTAATTGACTTGAATATATACCTTCGTTGAACTTCAACCCCGCATCATAATTTCGAGTATTCAAATAGCGCTTATCACTGCTACCGCTAAAAACGGCGTCATAATCCGTATTGTTGTCATATCCATAAGCACGGAAAAAACCGGAAGTACTTTCAGAAAAACGCTGCTCCAACGCTCCCCAAAAAGATTTGCTGCGATAACCATCATTGTCTCTGTCAATCGGCAAAGACGAGGAAGGATAAACATTATATCCGTGGGTCGCTTCATAACTTCCAGCAACGCTTACCACTGTATTGTCACTCACATGTCCACGTACTGAGCCATCATAGTTTTGGTAGGCATGTGAGCCGTAACCAGCATTTAACACCCCACCATCCTGGGCGCGTTCAGTGATAATGTTAATAACCCCGCCGATAGCATCAGAACCGTAGACTGCTGAGCGAGGGCCGCGAATATATTCAATACGCTGCACCAACGACATTGGTATCTGGCTAAAATCAACACTACCTGTTACGCCAGAAGATGCCATACGAACACCATCAATCAGCACCAATACATGGCTAGCACTTCCACCACGGATAAATACTGATCCAAGCTGCCCGCGACCACCATTCTCAGCAATATCTACACCCGGCAAACGACGCATCACATCATTGAGCGACTTTGCCTGCCAGCGATCGATATCAGCTCGAGTTACAATACTGTTTGCCGCCAGCACCGAAGAAACTGGCTGTGCGAAACGGTTTGCGGTTACCACTATGTCATCGGTATTTTTTTCCGATGACGAATTTAGAGATGAACTGTTTTCCTGTGCCCAGCCAGAAAACGCCGTGACGGAAAGCGCCGTCAGCAGCGAAATTTTTTTAATCATTGTTAAAGCATCCGAGAAATAATAAGGATGCCGCAGGCTCTGTTAATAGCACGCGATATGCAGAACCAATTGCGACGTATTCCGGCAGGTCTTCGGGCTTGGATGCCGTTGTTACCACAAACCGTCAATGGCGGTAAGGGATACAACGAAAGCGATGACTTCCCATCTATAAAAGACAGTGTCTGCATAATAATGCTATCGCCGGGGCTTTCCTTACCGCTGCGCGTCAGCTCCAGATTTACACTGGATTCCCTTTTGACTTGTGATACAAGGCCGGACGCTCATCCTACAATCGCACATTACGGAAGTCTAGACTTCTATATCACTACAGGATAATAACGTAACAAAACTGGACTTCCTGGCCGGATTCCCTACAATTCCCGACCAATAACACCCTTTTAGACGCTGTTCAGACGAGAAAACCATGACGCCAGAAATCCTGCCCATCGAACAATACGACGACCAGCTTGCAGAGAAAACCGAGCGTCTGCGTGGAATGATGGCACCTTTCAATGCACCGGAGCCTGTCGTCTTCCGTTCTCCCGTCAGCCACTATCGGATGCGTGCCGAATTCCGTATCTGGCACGAGGGTGACGAGCTTTATCACATCATGTTTGACCAGCAAACCAAGCAGCGCATTCGGGTCGATCGCTTTCCGGCAGCCAGCGAACTGATCAACCGCCTGATGCCGGAACTGCTTGCCGCCATTCAGCCTGACTCCGTACTGCGCCGTAAACTGTTCCAGATAGACTATCTGTCCACCCTGAGCAGCGAAGTGATCGTTTCTCTGCTGTATCACCGCGCACTGGATGAGGAATGGCAGGAGCATGCCCGCGTGCTGCGCGATAGCCTGACGGCGCAGGGATTCCGTCTACAGCTGATCGGTCGTGCGACAAAAACCAAAATCTGCCTCGATCGCGATTATGTCGATGAATGCCTGCCGGTTGCCGGTCGGGATATGATTTACCGACAGGTAGAAAACAGCTTCACGCAGCCGAATGCCGCTATCAATATTCAGATGCTGGAGTGGGCGTTGGATGCGACAACGGGATCAACAGGGGATTTGCTGGAACTGTATTGTGGTAACGGCAATTTTTCACTCGCGCTGGCAAGAAATTTCGAACGCGTACTGGCAACCGAAATCGCCAAGCCATCCGTCGCGGCAGCACAATATAATATCGCGGCGAATCAGATAGAGAACGTGCAGATTATCCGCATGGCGGCAGAAGAGTTTACGCAGGCCATGCAGGGCGTACGTCAGTTTAACCGTTTACAGGGTATCGATCTGACGAGCTACCAGTGTGAGACCATTTTTGTTGACCCACCACGTAGCGGGCTGGATGACGAAACGGTGAAACTGGTACAGGCGTATCCGCGCATTCTTTATATTTCCTGTAACCCGGAAACGCTAAGCAACAACCTGCAAACTCTATCGGAAACCCACGACATTCGCCGTCTGGCACTGTTCGACCAATTCCCTTACACCCATCATATGGAGTGTGGCGTACTGTTGGAAAAACGTCAGTAACGCACACAATCTGGCGGGTTACCCCGCCAGTATCCACCTGCTACAGCGTCTCGCTCTCATCTGCGGATACGGTATCCGTCTCTTTTCTACGGCGCAGCTTCAGGCCAATCCAGAAAACCAATACCACGCACAGGATTGAAGGAATAAAGTTCGATCCAATAGCGGGATATTCAACGCGCACGATGGCGCTGTAAATCAGTAATCCCAGCAGAAAACTGGCCGCCGCCAGCATCGGAATACCTTCCGGCATACTGTGGTGCAAATAACGTTGATGCAGGCAGTAAATAGACAATACCAACGCAATCAGGGGAAAAATTGAGAACGGAACAATGCTGCTAAATAAGGCGGCAAATGCGCCATTAACGGATAAGCCCGCAATCAACGCCAGCACCAGCGTACCTTTTTCTTGATGAGGTTTGTCTGTCATGGTTTCTCCCTTTTCATGTTGTTGGTATAGCGGATTTATGGCACGGTAAAACTACTATCGTGTTCTTTTCTGTACCAGTAATAAGCACCTTTAGCGATCATCCGCAGTTGCAGTACTAGCCGCTCTTCTAGCTGTTTACGCTGTTCTAGGGAAACATCCAAAGCTTCCGCCCCCGCGCTGAAAACAATGGTCACCATCGCTTCCGACTGCGCTTCCGCAAAACTGCGGGGAATGTGGTTTTCCACCTCAAGATAATCCGCCAGTTCAGCGATAAAATGCTGAATCTCCCGCGCGACCGCCGCACGGAATGCCGCCGATGTACCTGAACGTTCACGCAGCAACAGCCGGAACGCATTAGGATTATTGCCGATAAATTCCATGAAAGTGGAAACCGACGTCCTGATTACGCTACCGGTTTTAGCAATACGTTGCCGAGCCTGTCGCATTAACTGACGCAGCATCAACCCGCTTTCGTCAACCATTGTCAGCCCCAGTTCATCCACGTCACGGAAGTGACGATAGAAAGACGTCGGCGCAATGCCCGCTTCGCGAGCAACTTCACGCAAACTCAGGCTGGCAAAGCTGCGTTCAGCGCTTAGCTGGCTAAATGCAGCTTCAATAAGGGAACGACGAGTCCGTTCTTTTTGTTGTGCTCTGACACCCATTATGCTGCCCAAATGATCTACTCCCCTTTCCAGAGGGGCACTATAGCAAACTTTATTGTCCGCAGAATGAGACAAAGTTTGCCATATTAAGAATGTGAGAATCTGTTTCCATAGTAAAGGCAGGGATGATTGGGTTCTGTCTCAGTCGATGTTACAATCGCACGATGTTAAGGCCACGTTATTATTTTGTATAAAAACAGGTTTAACCTACCATGACTCTACAACATCAATTCGATTACGATGCCATTGTGATTGGTTCCGGGCCCGGCGGTGAAGGTGCCGCAATGGGATTGGCCAAGCACGGGGCCAAAATTGCGGTGATTGAACGTCACTACAATGTCGGCGGCGGCTGTACCCACTGGGGTACGATTCCTTCCAAAGCCCTCCGTCACGCCGTCAGCCGTATTATCGAGTTCAATCAAAACCCCCTCTACAGTGACAACTCCCGCATTATTCGCTCCTCATTTTCCGATATCCTGCGCCACGCCGACAGCGTCATTGGTCAGCAAACCCGTATGCGACAAGGATTTTATGAGCGTAATCAGTGCGAGTTGTTTTCTGGTGAAGCCAGCTTCATCGATGCACACACAATTGCCGTTCACTATCCAGACAATACCCATGAAACGCTGACCGCCGCGAATATCATCATTGCGACCGGTTCACGTCCGTATCATCCGGCAGACGTCGATTTCGACCACCCGCGCATTTACGATAGCGACTCTATACTGCAACTCGACCACGAACCCCAGCACGTCATCATCTATGGTGCAGGCGTTATCGGCTGCGAGTATGCCTCTATTTTTCGCGGTTTGAGCGTTAAGGTCGATTTAGTCAACACCCGCGACAGGCTGCTGGCCTTTCTGGATCAGGAAATGTCGGATGCGCTGTCCTACCATTTCTGGAACAACGGTGTGGTTATCCGCCACAACGAAGAATTCGAGAGTATTGAAGGGCTGTCTGACGGCGTCATCGTCAACCTGAAATCAGGCAAAAAGATGAAGGCGGATTGCCTGCTCTATGCCAACGGGCGCACGGGGAATACGGAAACGCTGGGGCTGGAGAATATCGGCCTGAGCACCGACAGCCGCGGGCAGCTCAAGGTCAACAGCATGTACCAGACGGCGCTGGCGCATATTTATGCCATCGGCGATGTCATTGGCTATCCTAGCCTGGCATCGGCGGCGTACGATCAGGGTAGGCTTGCCGCACAGGCGATTATCAAAGGCGATGCCAGCGCGCATCTGATCGAAGATATCCCAACCGGCATTTATACCATTCCGGAAATCAGCTCCGTGGGGAAAACCGAGCAAGAGCTCACCGCAATGAAAGTGCCTTATGAAGTTGGGCGGGCACAGTTCAAACATCTGGCACGGGCGCAGATTGTGGGGATGAATGTGGGGAGTTTGAAGATTCTGTTTCACCGCGAAACGAAACAGATTCTGGGTATTCACTGCTTTGGCGAACGCGCCGCTGAGATTATCCACATCGGGCAGGCCATCATGGAACAGAAAGGTGAAGGTAATACTATCGAATATTTCGTTAATACCACCTTCAACTATCCAACCATGGCAGAAGCGTACCGCGTAGCGGCGCTAAACGGGCTTAACCGCTTATTTTGACAGGGTTTCCATATAGCCCTGCATGTGCTCGCGGATGGTATCAGCAAGTTGCTCATAGCGTCCGCGCAGCGGCGAACCGGGGCGATACACCAGCGCGATAGTGCGCTTGGGCTCCGGTTTATAGCACGGCAAATAGCAGACGCCATCGCGTTCGCGTTCACGCGGAACCGACAATGACGGCAGCAGCGTAATCCCGCTTCCGGCTGCGACCATGTTGCGCAGGGTCTCCAGACTGGTCGCCCGGAAATGCGTATCTTCATCCGCCCCCGCCTGAAAACAGAAGCCCATCGCCTGATCGCGCAGGCAGTGACCGTCTTCCAGCATCAACAGTTTTTCGCCCGCCAGATCGGACATTGCCACGCGTTCGCGGTTCGCCCAAGGGTGATCCTGATAAATCGCCAGCTTCATCGGCTCGTCAAACAGAGGAACTTCGATAAAAGCTTCGGACTCTTTCACCATCGCCAGAATGGCGCAGTCCAGTTTGCCGCTGTCCAGTTGGGCCAGCAGTTGATGGGTTTGCGCTTCATGCAGGTACATTTCGAGTTTGGGAAACGTGCGATGCAGCATCGGAATAATTTGCGGCAGCAGATAAGGCCCCACTGTGGGGATCAGGCCGATATGCAGTGGCCCAGACATGGTTTCGCCCTGCTGGCTCGCCATCTCTTTTAATACCTTGACCTCGCGTAATACCGTTCGTGCCTGTTCGACCAGCAACAGCCCAGCCTGCGTAAACAAGACTTTGCGGCTGGTTCGTTCCAGCAGCATCACGCCGAGTTCATCTTCCAGTTTACGAATCTGTCCACTGAGTGTTGGCTGACTCACATGGCAGGAATCTGCCGCACGCCGAAAGTGACGATGTTCTGCCAGCGCGACAAGATACTCTAAGTCCCGAATATTCATTATTATTCTCCTTATCATGATAGCTAACAGCGATAGATAGGATATCAATGAACGATAATCCCTATCAACATCCAAAATGAATAATATATCCCACCAAAGCGTATCTATTTATTTCTACAGGAATAAAACAATATTTTTACGATTTCGGTACCGCCAGGGTATACCTGACCTTCAGCCACGCTATAACAAGCAGACTAACCTCTTCAAGCGATTTGGCAGCGACAGCATTTTGTGTGTGTCGGCCAACGATACTCCCGCGATCGACACCGGGAAATCTGACCAGCAGGCAAAGCCATTAACGGTATGGGAATCGCAGGAGAGAAATAGAGGATTCGAATAGTCAGGGAGGTGGCTCATAACACCGCGAGCGGTCATCGTACTGTTATGAATGATAGAAACGATTATTTATAGGAACTACTAGCGATAAAAACGGGATAAGAGATAAAACAGGCGCTGGGGATAATCATTGAATCGGTCAGCAGCAATCGGTCGAACCGCATGAATAGGAATCTCATCCCTGAGACTCCTCCTTTTCAGAGCCGCCGTAAGTGACGTTGAAAGGCATTCCAATACCGTTACTCTTCGTCACCGCGTTGCGGCCTCTTTCTTCCTGAAATATTGCGTGCTGCCTCAGCGTGCCACATCAGGGCGGACACCCAGCGTATGGCAAATGGCGTAGCTCAGCTCCGCGCGGTTCAGCGTGTAGAAATGGAAATCTTTTACGCCTTCGCGGCTGAGAATTTTCACCATATCCATGGCGATAGACGCACCCACCATTTTGCGGGTTTCTGGATCGTTATCCAGGCCGTCAAACATGGTCGTCATCCAGTTCGGCACACGAACGTTGGTCATCGTGGCAAATTTTTGCAACTGCTTGAAGTTCGACACCGGCAGAATGCCCGGCACAATTTCTACATCGATGCCCGTCGCCACGCAGCGGTCACGGAATCGCAAATAGCTTTCTACGTCGAAAAAGAACTGTGTGATAGCGCGATTCGCGCCAGCATCAATCTTGTGTTTCAGGTTAATCAGGTCAGCCTGCGCGCTTTTCGCTTCAGGGTGTACTTCAGGATAGGCGGCAACGGAAATATCGAAATCACCGACCTCTTTCAGCAGGGACACCAGATCCGCCGCGTACATGTCCGGTTTGCCGCCTTCTGGAGGCAAGTCGCCGCGCAGCGCGACAATATGACGGATACCGCTCTCCCAGTAATCTTGCGCGATGTCACGCAGCTGTTCGCGTGAAGCATCAATGCAGGTCAGGTGAGGTGCCGCTTCCAGACCAGTACGCTCTTTAATCGTTTTGATAATGCTGTGAGTACGGTCACGCTCGCCAGAATTCGCCCCGTAGGTCACGGAAACAAACTTGGGCTTCAGGCTGCTCAGTCGATCGATAGAACTCCACAGGGTGTCTTCCATCTCGCTGGTACGCGGCGGGAAAAACTCGAATGACACATTAATGCGTCCCTGTAATTCCGCCAGACTTTGATTCAGCGCTTCCCGCTGGTTTGCGTGAAAAAAGCTCATACCTGCTACCCCGTGACCGTGACTGTTATTATCATTCGCTACACGTCTATACGTTTAGACGGCTATATAGAAAATGACGTAATCCGCTTAAAGAGTCAACGTTTTTCAGCACGACAAGCCGTGATGATTGCTCACGGTAAATGAAAAAAGTTCACGATGGCTCATGCATGGTGACTTTTATACGCAAACCCAGAGATGTCGTGGGTTTTGCCGTTATCCGGCGTAAAAAATTATGCTGAGGAGATAGCGGGCTTAGGATGAGCCGCAGGGACGCGGCGAAAGCTTGCGCCACGTCGGGAACGTGTCGCAAGCGGTCCGTAAAGTCCGATACCGACGAAGGCACCGCATTAGCGGCATAATTCACGCCGGAAAGCCAGGGGTCACGGGGCGTGCGGCGTGGAGCCGCCCCGTGTCGGGCGCGTGCTACGGAGTAGCATGAAAATGCTAGTAGTATCGCGCACGAAACCATTGCCCATCCGGCATAAATATAACTAAGGGAGATGACTCCCCTCAGCCACCAGGGAAATCGTGAAAATGTACGGTATGCCCTTCTTCTGTCGTCAGAAAAATGGCGTACTGCGGGGCTTCCAGACTGGTTTCAAATCCGGGAGCGAAACGCAGCGCAGACTGATGGTTGGTACCACGTACCGTGCTGAACGATATTCCTCGCCAACCGCCGCTAGCAGGACGATGCACATGTCCCGCAGAAATATGCCGCACATTATCGAAACGGTGACACACTTGAGACAGCGCGTCTGCTGCCTCGGGTGCCAATCGAACGCTATCCAGCGCCGGAAGCCCGATCGACATCGGAGGGTGATGCAGGAACAGGAACACGTTCTTTCCTTCCGCGGCCTGAAGCTGTTGCTCCAGCCACACCAGCCGCGCTGAACACAGCGTTCCGCTCACCTCACCAGCCTGCAACGAGTCCAGCAGAATGACGCAATCCTCCCCGACTGCTGTCACGTTCTGCACAAACCCATTTTCATCCGCCAGCGTCGGGAACTGGGCTAAAAACGTCTGCCGGTCGTCGTGATTCCCCATCGTCACACGCCAGGGGAGCTGTAGTTCAGCCAGCGCCGAGGCCAGAAACGCATAGGATGCCGCACTGCCGTCATCGGAAAGATCGCCGGAGATGACCACCAGATCGGCATCGCGATGGTGTGCGTTGATATCGGCAATCGCCGCTCTCAGTTGCTGTTCCGGGTCACGGCCATGCAAGTTGCCGCCTTGTGCGGTCAAATGGAGGTCGGAAAGTTGAATCAGTTTCATATTTATCCTCGGTTTCACTATCGGCACGCTATCGCCTGCCAGTACCGTTATGCCGACTGGCGGCGGATGAGCGGGGCAGCCACTTTCGCTCGACACGCGGGTTCTTGTACCTGAGACTGGCGTCGCTCGAGCAACGCCAACGCCTGTGCCGCCATCGTTGCGGGATCCTGACGAAATGTCGTCAACGCATAGGCATCCCACCCCGCGGCCGGAATATCATCAAACCCGATGACCATAAGATCCTGCGGAACGGCAAGCCCACACTGCTTTGCGCGATCGAGCACGCCGAACGCGACTAAATCGTTAACACAGAACACCGCATCTGGTCTGACGCTTTCCGGGAGCGAAAACAGCTTCTGCCCCACCGCCAGCCCATCGTCATAATCTGTATCAGTGCCGCGCACTACGGCCACGGGCAGCCCTAACGCGCGCGCCTCCTCACAAAACACCTGTTCGCGTTCGATGATATTGGGCGTTGCCGACGCCGCTCCGGCCAAAGCCAGACGCGTTCTGCCCGATGAGGCAAACAGCCGCGCTGCCATACGCGCGGCGGTGTCATTATCGATGTGTACGCTGTCACACGCCGGTTCGTGCCGCCCAATAACAATCAGCGGCTGGCCATTTAGCTGTGCCAGTTCGACAAATTCTTTTGGCGGCGAGCCGGAAAGCACAATCGTCGCTTCCGCACGGTGACCAAACAGGATGGAGCGCGCAGCGGCCATCGCTTCCCGCACATGCCCGGTATTGATGAGCACCGGAATCGAACCGCGTTGGATTAACGCCTGCGACAGCTCTGCGACCAAATTAGCGCGAAACCCGACCTCGGGGTGCGTCACCACCAGCCCAACCAGACGGCTACTGTTCGCCAGCAGGCCGCGTGCCAGATCGTTAACCTGATACCCCAGCTCTTGCGCTGCCGTCATCACTTTGGCATAGGTGGCAGCCGACACGCTGGCGCCGGGGGTAAAACTGCGGGACACCGCCGAGCGCGATACACCAGCCCGACGCGCGACATCCTGTGCGCTGACGTAACCCTGTTTACCTGCCGTCATTTCCCTATCCTTGCCATTACGTCAGCCTTCAAGAAACGCTCCACCACCAGCATGAACAGCACGGAAGGAATCAGCAGCACCAGCGCAGTAATAGAAGCAATCTGATAGTTACCACCCGCCCCGGCGGTATAGAGCAGCAGCGGCATCATCTGCACATCCGGTGCTCCCACAAAGTAGCTGCCGGTAAACTCATCCAGCGATTCGAGGAAGACGAAGATCGCTGATGCCATCAGCCCCGGCATAGCCAGCGGCAGGGTGATATCGACAAAGGCACGCCACGGACCGGCGCCAATCGACCTTGCCGCCTGTTCCATTTCACGCCCCACCGCCGAGAACGCAGCCGAAGCAATCCAGACCGCAAACACCAGCCCGTGAACCGTGTGAACCAGCACAACGCCCAACAACGTGCCGTTCAGTCCCCACTGATAAAACAGGCGGGCGATGTTGACGTACACCGTCAAATTCGGGAACGCCTGCGGGATCAGGAATACCAGCAGTATCAATCCACGAGCAGGCAGCGGCAGGCGCGCCAGTGCATATCCCGCCGGAATCGCCAGAGACAACGAGGCCAGCACGGTGAACACCGCCACCAGCACGCTATTCCCCAACGCTTCCCAGGCCACACCGCGCGGCGAAAACACCCGCTTCCAGAAGGCGAAGCCCCACTCATTGGGCAGCAGATGAGGATAGAACCATTTCTCCGCTACCGACCACAGCAGGAGGTTAGCCAATGGCCCAAAGATCAAGAAGATCAGCGTCCCCAGAATCAGCATCCTCGGGATCCACCACAGTACGTTCTTCATGCCTTCTCCCTCATGTTCAAGCGGAGATAAATCACGGCAAACAGGCCAGTCATCAGCAGGGAAATCACCCCCAACGCATTCGCGGCGCCGTAATCGCCGTAGGCATTAATGCGGAAGGCAATGTTGGCGGTGAGCATCGTCGGCGACTGGGCATTGATCATCATCGGTACGGACAGCACCGACATCATGGTGACGAAAGAGAGAATGAGCCCGGTGAGCAGCGTTTGCCCAACCTGAGGCACCACAATTTCACACAGGATACGCAGGCGAGATGCGCCTAAATTACGGGCAGACTCTATCATCGTGCGATCCAGCGACGCCATCGCGCCGGCTACCAGCAATGCCACAAACGGCGTCTGCTTCCAGACGAAAGCGAACACGATGCCGCGCCAGTCCAGCCAATTGCTGGCGCTGGCCATATCGACAATGCCGAGCGTATCCAGCGCGCCATTCAGCCAGCCGTTCTTAGCCAGAAACGTGCGTAGAATTTGCCCGGTCACGATAAACGGGATAAACAGCGGCCAGCGATAGACCCAGCGCAGCAGCGCCACCATCCGCGGGCTTTCCCCCAGCGTCAGGTAGCCGCCGATCATGACGGACAGTAGGCCGATCAGCAGCGTCGCGAGGCTCACAATCAGTAAGGTAAACAGGATATCGGGCAGATACAGCGTCAATGCCGTGACAAAATTATCAATGCCCACGCCATTCTGACTGACAAAAGCGCCCCCAACCGACAGCCCCAGCGGCGTGATAAAACAGACAGCCACCACCGCCAGCGCGGGTAACACAAGCGCGATACCCGCCAGTCGGGAAGAGAATTGGGATACTTGCAACATGAATGTCTCCGCGCTCTGGCTTCATCCCGCCAGAGCGCATGTGATGCTAAGGGGTATCTAAGCCAGCGGCACTATTTTGCCATCGCCTGCTCATAGGCGTTTAAAATCGCGGTGTGATAAGGCGCGATAGGGAATGTCTTCCCTTTGCTCGCCAGCTCATCAGGCGTCACATCCGTGAACAGGCGTTGCCATACGGCGGGCTTCAGCTCAGCCTGAACGTACTTGGCATCGATCCCCGGATACCAGTTAAAGCGTTCAACAATCCCTTCGGCCTGCACTTTGGCACTGGTTGCCAGTTCGACAAACTGTTTAGCCAATTCGCGGTTCGGTGCCTGCGCGGGGATGACATAGTGCATCGGCTGCCCCGGCATACCGGGCGCAGGAAGCAGCAACTTGAAATTGTCCGGCAGTTGTCCACTCGCTTTCCAGGAATAGAACATGTCGACCCACACCGGCCCCATCGCGATTTCACCGCGGCTCAGCATGTCGAGCGTGCCAGCGTTGCCCGGCGTCAGCGTCACGTTCTTGTTAAAGGTTTTCAGGCGTTCAAACGCGGGTTGCCATTTCTTCGCTTCCGCCTCATCAAACGGTCCGTTCATCAGCTTCTGGGCATCGCCGCCGTAAGCGTAAATCCAGCCCATGACGAAGCTCACACCCGATGCGCCGCCTTTAATGCCGTTGTAGCCGAACATCTTCGGATTCGCGGCGGCCCACTGTTGGATTTCGTCATAGCTTTTAGGCGGATTCGCTACCATGCTGGGGTTATAGGCCAGCGCCGTCTGGCTACTGAACATCGGCATGACATAGCCTTTTACGTCTGTGCCCATGGCTTTATCCGCAGCAGCCATGCTGACCAGCTTGCCGCTGGTGATATCATCGCGATATTTCAGCAGATCACCCTTTTGCACCATCGGACCGACAAACTTCTCATGCACAACCGCCACATCGGTGTCCCAGACTTTGGCACCGGCGGCCTGTTGCGCATTGAAACGCTCAAGAATCTTCTGCGACCCCGCATCACCAGGCCCAGTACCGACGGCGCGTACTTTTACGCCGGGATGCTGCTTCTCAAACAGCGGCCCTAAGTATTCATTCACATAATCGACCATGTTCTGGTCGCCCGCCGTCAACACCGTTAATTCCTGTGCCTGTACCGCCGCCAGCGGCGTACTCATCATCAGCGTTGCAGCAAAAATGCGTTTCATATCATTTGTCTCCAATTCAGGATCAGGCCGTCAGGCCGGGAAGCGAGGAATAACGTGAAGTGGTATCCGGTACCGCCGTCAAAGGCATAGCCTCTTCTGCCAGCGGGAAAAGAAACAGCGCCTCGGCAGGGATCTGCACGGCAACCCGTTGCCCGATGGCATAGGGTTGCGACGCATGAACCTGTATCCGCCAGGTACCGCTGGAAATCGTATGCTGCCAGTATCCGCCGGGGTAGCTCTGTGCTTGTACTGTGCCGTAGCGCATCAACATGCCGGGCTGGATGAGCGGGACATCTGCCGGATCGTAAAGACGAGCGGCTTCCGCACGAAAGCGCGCTTCTATCGGGCCGGGCGGTAGCGACGTATTCTCAGGGACCAGCGAATGGCTCTCGGCATCACCGGGAATCATCAGCGTATCGCCGTCATAACGCGCTTCCAGCACCAGCCGATTTTCCGCCCCCATAAACGCCGCGACAAACGGGCTGGCCGGGTGGTGGTACACCTCTTGCGGGCGACCCGCCTGCATGATGCGACCCTGATTCAAAATCACGATGCGATCCGCCATCACCATCGCTTCTTCCCGATCGTGCGTCACGTGGATCGCAGTCAGCCCCAGCCGCTGTTGCAGCGCACGAATCTCATCACGCAACTGTAGGCGAATACGGGTATCCAGATTGGAGAGCGGTTCGTCCAGCAGCAGAATATCGGGCCGTACCGCCAGCGCACGGCCCAAGGCGACGCGCTGCCGCTGTCCACCAGACAGTTCCGCAGGTTTACGAGCGCTCAGGCCCGTTAAACCCAGCATCGTTTCCAGCTCCGCTACACGGCTGGCAATTTCCGCACGTGGGACGCGGCGCAAGCGCAGTCCGTAAGCAATATGCTGTGCCACCGTCATGTGCGGCCACAGCGCATAGCTCTGAAACACCAGCGCCATTCCACGCTTCTCTGGCGGCGCTTGCGTCATATCCTGCCCGTTAACGCGAATCGCCCCCGCTCGTGGTGACGAGAAGCCAGCAACCGTACGCAGTAACGTCGTCTTACCGCACCCTGACGAACCGAGCAACGCAACGAATTCTCCCTGCGCAATCTCCAGATGGATATCGTTCAATACGGCGGTCGTGCCGTATCCAACATGTAGATGGTCGATGACAATGTGCGGGGCTGCCGCAGAGGAAGTTGTTTTTTGCACAGCTGTGCATTCCACGATAAGCAAACAATGCGCTGATTGTGCGGTGACATCGTGTCAGTGACGTGTTGCCACCGTGACATTTCAATGACAAGAATTACGGGGAAAATAGCAGCGAAAACGTTTTAGCGAGAAGGGAGTCTCTTGAGTATTGGCCATCTCCCCATACGCGGAGATGGCCAACGGTGTGTTGCGCTTACAACAGGTTCTACAACAGCTGCGCCAAACGGTTTAGGTCAGATTGAAGCGCACCCGCCGTGACATCGCGCCCCGCGCCCGGCCCACGGATAACCAGCGGGTTATCCCGATACCAGCGGCTTTCAATTGCAAACACATTATCACCCGGCAGCAGCGAGGCCAGCGGATGATCGGGGCGAACCGCTTCAACGCCCACGCGCGCTTTACCGTTGCTGTCAAAGCGTGCGACGTGACGCAGAACCAAGCCCATTTCCTGTGCGGCTTCCAGACGTTGCAGCATCTGTTCGTTCAGCGAATCGCCGTTCTCGAAGAAGTAATCGACAGATCCCTGTTCACAGCCCGGCGGCACCAGCGACTCAACCCGAACCTGACTCGGTTCGATATCATAGCCAGCCTCACGCGCCAGAATCACCAGCTTACGCATGACGTCCTGACCGGAAAGGTCAACACGCGGATCCGGCTCAGTCAGCCCCTGTTGGCAAGCCTGATCGACCAGTTCGGTGAACGGCACGGTGCCGTCAAACTGCAAGAACAGCCAGGAAAGCGTACCGGAGAAAATCCCGCTAATCGCCAGAATACTGTCGCCACTTTCCCGCAGATCGCGTACCGCAAAGTTGACTGGCAACCCTGCGCCGACGGTCGCGTTATACAACCAGTGACGATCCGTTTTCGCGAACGCGTCACGGATCTGGCGATAGTTATTGCCGCCTGATGCACCCGCCAGTTTATTGGCGCTGATGACGTGGAAACCATAGCTGGCGAAATCCAGATACAGATCGGCGACCGATTCACTGGCGGTGACGTCCAGCACCACCAAATCATCGAAGGGATGTGAACGCATCCACAGGAACAGATCTTCGCCATCCCGTTCTTGCGCTTCACTTTCGAAGAAAGCCAACGCACGGCTGGCATCCAGTCCGTCATAGTTCAACAGGCTGCGCGTACTGTCCACCACACCGGCCAGTACAAATTCAAAGCCGGTACGTGCAGACAGATTGCTCTGCTCACGCGCAAACAGCTCCAGCCAGCGTGAACCAATATTCCCTTTGCCAAACAGCACTAACCCAATACGTTTTTCTGCCCGGAACAGCGAATGGTGCAACCCACGAATCAAATGCTCCGTCGGACCAACGCGCAGCACCGCAACCAGACTGATGCCATCATCGGCCTGGCGGACAAATTCAATCGGCTGATCTTTCAACTGCTGATAGAAACGGTGGCTGTGCAGCGGATTTTTACCCACGCCTGCACCGACCATCGCCACCATCGCCAGCCCGTCACGCTGGTTGAGCTCAACGGGCAACGCAGCCTGTGCCAGCAGTTGTAATGCGCTATCCACCACTTCGGAGGTGTAGCACAGTTGCAGCAGGTTACGATCCTGATGAACACCGATCGCCAGCGGTTTCAGTTGCGCACGGTTCAGAAGCTGTTCGACTTCTTTTTGCAGCAGCGCGAAATCGTGTTCGGAAGGAACCTGAACTTCAATCAGGCAGACATCGTCGTGGCTGGTGACAATTTTGGCACCCGTACCCGAGGCCAGCACGCGTTCAATACGCGTCGACCCCTGCTCAGGCTGATAGCTGCAACGCAGTTGCAAATCGATATCGCTACCGGAAACAGGCTGTAAGGTACGCGTATGTAATACCGGTGCTGCCAGACGTGCCAGTTCACTGGCTTCATCCAAACGCAGCAGCGGCAGCAGGCAGGCATCTTTCACTTTGCGCGGATCAGCGCTATACACCCCAGCGACGTCGCTCCAGATGGTCACGCGCTCAACGCCCGCCAACGCACCAATTTGTGTGGCGGAATAGTCACTCCCGTTGCGCCCCAGCAGCACCGTTTCACCCGCGTCATTGCGGCTGATAAAACCCGTTACCACTAAACGCTGCCCTGCGTGTTGCGTCAGATATTGCTGCAACAGCGGCCAGGAACGGCCTTCATCCACCTGTGGCTGCGCGGCACGCTCCGCACAGAGAAAATCACGCGCATCCAGCCACGCTGCATTCATATCCAGATGATTCAACACGGCAGACATCAGGCGAGCCGACCAGATTTCACCGTGCCCGACCACTTCGGCGTAGACAGCATCCGTAATCTTGCCATCCAGCAGCGCAGCCAAACGCTCCAGATCGCGAATAAACTGGGCGGTCAGCGCCTCTGCCTCTTGCGCAGGCAGAAGCCCGGCAATCAGTTCACTATGGTAGCGGCGTAATGCCTGCTGAACCTGATGTGCCGACAGGCGATCGCTCTGGCTCAGTTTCAACCAGCTAATCAGCTGGTTTGTAGTACTGCCTGCGGCAGACACCACCATCAAATCACCGGGGTGGCTATACTCCGCCATAATACCGGCTACGCGCAGGTAACACTTGACATCGGCCAGACTGCTACCGCCAAACTTATGCAGCTGTCGGCCCGTTACCGATGGCGCTACTCCTAATGCACTCATTCTTACCTCTTGGCAGCGGCTTGAAACGCACGATCCAGATCGGCAACCAGATCATCGCCGTCTTCAATGCCGGTGGAAATACGCAGTAATGTTTCAGAGATACCCGCTGCGGCACGCGCTTCTGGTGCCATGCCAGCATGCGTCATCGTTGCCGCATGAGAGATGAGGCTTTCAACGCCACCCAGCGATTCAGCCAGGGTGAACAGCTCCAGCGACGCCAGAAAACGGCGCAGTGTGTCTTCATCTCCATCCAGCTCAAAACTTAGCATAGCGCCAAAGCCGGATTGTTGACGGCGGGCAATATCATGGCCGGGATTATTCGGCAGTGAAGGATGGTACAGCGCCTTCACCAACGGCTGCGTCTGTAAGAACTCAACCACTTGTTGCGCATTACGCTGCGCGGCTGCCATACGTGGCGATAAGGTACGCAGGCCACGTAGCAACAGATAGCTGTCAAACGCCGCGCCTGTGACGCCGATATTGTTCGCCCACCAGGCCAGTTCAGTAATGGTATCGGCATCTTTGGCGATCACTGCACCTGCCACTACGTCAGAGTGACCATTCAGGTACTTGGTACACGAATGCACCACCAGATCGGCGCCCAGCTCCAGCGGCTTCTGCAACGCCGGGCTCAGGAAGGTGTTATCCACCACGCTAACCGCGCCTGCTTCCCGCGCGGCCTGACAAATTGCGGCAATATCCACGACGCGCAGCAGCGGATTGCTCGGGCTTTCCACCAGCACCAGCTTCGGCTTTTCTGCCAGCGCAGCATTGAGCGCATCGGTATCACTTTGATCGACAAATTTGACGCGAAACGCGCCGCGCTTGCTCAGACTGTCAAACAGACGATAACTGCCACCGTAGCAATCATGCGGTGCCACCAGCAGATCGCCGGGACGCAGGAATACCGTGCAAACCAGCATAATCGCCGACATTCCGCTGCTCGTCATTACCGCACCTGCACCACCTTCCAGTTCGGCAAGCGCACGCTGCACGACATCACGCGTGGGGTTACCGCGACGCGAATAGTCGTGTACGCGTGGCTGGTTGAATCCGGTAAAGTTATACGTGCTGGAAAGGTGAATGGGTGGGACGACGCAGCCATACTGCTCATCATCATTTAACCCACTGCGGACTGCGATCGTTGCCTGTTTACGCGTCATCGGCTCATTTCCTGGCTGGAGGCTGAAAAGATAGGAACTTAAGAGTAAACGCAGTTTTAATAGACGTCAACACATCTAGACATCTAAACTTCTTTGCGTATAGATTGAGCATAAGCATAATAACCGCTAGAATTGTGGCATTTCATGACAGATGCTGTCTTCATTAGATTAATTTTTAAGGTATCCCATGGCTGAGTGGAACGGCGAGTATGTCAGCCCTTACGCTGAACACGGTAAAAAAAGCGAGCAAGTCAAGAAGATAACAGTATCTATCCCACTGAAAGTATTAAAGATACTGACTGACGAACGCACGCGTCGTCAGGTGAACAACCTGCGCCATGCCACCAACAGCGAGCTGCTGTGCGAGGCATTTCTGCACGCGTTCACGGGACAACCGTTACCGAATGACGAAGACCTGCGTAAAGAACGCAGCGATGAAATTCCTGAAGCCGCGAAAATCATCATGCGTGAAATGGGTATCGACCCAGATACGTGGGAATACTGATCGCGTTTGCACTATCGATTTTCTTGCTAACCCCGCCTCCTCTGGCGGGGTTTTGCTATGTAGTGCATTCCGCTCAACACATCACTCCTCATTAACCTTAACCTCCGCCGCTCGCGCTTCTTCCTTTCTTTCCGCTCACGTTGTGAATCGGGATTGCATTTAATTTGTTATGTTATAACATATCATTTTTAACGTATGACGGTGATATGCCCGCATCATGACAGAGCTTCTCTCCACTAAACCCGTGCTGCTACAGCTTCACCATGTTTCCGTTGCCGATGCCAATCGCACGCCGAGGCTCAGTGATATTTCGCTGTCCATGCAGGCTGGAGAGCGTTTGGCGCTGGTTGGGCCCAACGGCAGCGGCAAGTCCACGCTGTTACGCGTGTTAACCAGCGAACTCGGCGCGACAACGGGGTACATCCAGTTGAACGGCCAGCCGTTGAACACACTCAGCCGCCATGAGCGAGCAAAACGCATCGCAATTCTGGCGCAGAACGATGCACCGGATCTGCGCTTGCGGGTCGCGGAATACGTCGCCTTAGGACGAATTCCACACCACGGATTCAGCACACCTGCGCAGGATCGCCAGCTCATCGAAGAAGCGCTGGACGATACTGGCTTATTACCGCTGCGCCACCGCCTGCTGGGCACGCTCTCCGGCGGGGAACGTCAACGTGCGGCACTGGCGCGTGCTTTCGCACAAACGCCGCAACTCCTGCTGCTGGATGAACCGACTAACCATCTCGATCCGTTAGCGCGTGCGCAGTTGCTGTCTCTCGTGCGGAAACGCGGTATTTCAACGCTGGCGGTGCTGCACGATCTGCCACTGATAACCCCTTTTGCCGACCGCGTCGCCGTTTTGCAGCAGGGAACGCTACTCCGCTGGGGAACGCCCGCACACGCGCTGAGCGCCGATTGTGTGAAATCCGTATTTGGGATGGAAAGCTTTACGGTGCCACATCCGCTAAACGGCTCGCCCATTCGCATCTTTGAAGCCCCTGAACTGCACTAAGGAACCATGATGAAAATAGCGCTTCTGTCTGGACTGCTGGCATTGACGTCGTGCTGGGCGCACGCCTCTGGTTTTCCGGTCACGGTCGACAGCTGTGGGCAACCGCTAACCTTCACCCAACCGCCGCAGCGAGCCGTTATTCATGACCTGAACATGACGGAAATGGCATTTGCGCTTGGGCTGCAAAAGAATATCGTCGGGCTGACTGGGATCACCGGCTGGTATAAGGCGCCCCCAGACTTTATCAAGCAGCAGGGCACGATCCCTGAACTGGCAGCGAAATACCCGACGTTAGAAAACCTGCTGGCCGTACACCCGGATTTCTTCTTTGCTGGGTGGAACTACGGCATGAAAGTGGGCGGTGAAGTCACCCCGCAATCGCTGAAAAAATACGGCATTCAGACGCTGGTACTCAGCGAAAGCTGCGTGTTCACCGATCAACAGCAACAGCGTCCACGTGCCAGCATGGATCTGCTCTATGGCGACATGCTGAAACTGGGGAAAATTTTCGGTAAGCAGGAACAGGCTCAGGAACAGATTGATGGCTGGAAACAGCATATTGCCGAACTGCAAACCCATATTGGCAATCAGCCAAAGCAGAAGGTTTTTCTGTATGACTCTGGCGACGATAAGCCCTTTACCAGCGGGAAATTCGCCATGCCAACCGCCATCATTGAAGCGGCTGGCGGTAAGAACGTAATGGACGATATGGAAACGAGCTGGGCTTCCACCTCGTGGGAAAGCGTGGCGGCCCGCGAGCCCGACTTTATTATTTTACTGGATTACCAGACGGGCAACGGGGCGGATGCGTTAAGGCGCTTTCTGGAATCACATCCGCTAATGAAATTTACCCCAGCCGTACAGCAGCATCGCTATCTGAAACTGCAATATGCAGAACTTACGCCGGGACCCGCGAATATCGCCGCTATTGATAAACTGGCACGCGCACTCTACCCGGATGCCTTTAAGTGAACCCAACGTCTTCACGTTATGCCGCTACCGTCGTTATCGTGCTGCTGATATTGGTTGGGCTGATGCTGTTAAATATTGCGACAGGCAGCACGACGATTCCCCTTACGCAGGTCGCCAGCGTATTGGGGCTATCGTCGGCAGACGTTTCGCCGATGACGTCACGCATCATTCTGGAGCTGCGCATTCCCCGTAGCCTGCTGGCAGCGTTGTGCGGTGCGGGTTTAGCGATGGTCGGTGCCTTTTTGCAAACGGCAACCCGCAACGATCTGGCCGACCCTTTTCTATTCGGCCTGTCTGCGGGTGCCTCGGCAGGTGCGGTCGCCGTCATCACCCGCTTTGGCGAGCAACTCGGTGACTGGGCGCTGCCGATGGCGGCCTTCTGTGGCGGCATTTTATCGGCCGTCGCCGTGACGGTGTTGTTCCTGCTGCAACAGGCGCGGGGTGCAGAGCGACTGATCATCTGCGGATTGGCAATCTCATTTCTGTTCGGCGCTCTGACGAACTATCTGGTGTTTTCCGGCGATCAGCGGGCAGCCAGCTCGATTCTTTTCTGGTCACTGGGCGGGCTGGGTCTTGCCCGCTGGGATACATTACCGTTCGCGGTGTTCAGCATCCTGCTGCTATTCGGCCTCACCGCCCTGCGCTGGCGTGCGCTCGATGCTCTGCTGGCGGGCGGACAAACAGCGGCCTCAATGGGCGTTAATCTGTCCCGTGTACGGGTGGAAATTTTTATCTGCTGCGCGTTCGCCACGTCACTGTTAGTCGCGCTGACCGGCGTGATCGGTTTTATCGGCCTGATGATTCCCCATCTGGCTCGCCCGTTGAGCGGCGTACTGCACAAGAAGTTGCTGCCACTGACCGCCATACTGGGCGCGATACTGTTGTGCGGCGGCGACTGGCTCAGCCGACAGTTGCTGGCCCCCCAGGAATTACCCATCGGGATTATTACAGCGGGATTGGGCGGCATCTTCGTTCTGGGGATGCTGGTAAAACGCCAGCAGGGACACTGATACGCCAGAAACAACAAAGGCACCATTCGGTGCCTTTGCAGAAAGTTACTGTGCCAATTGGCCAGTAAAACTTATTTTTTAGCGCCTGGAACGGAGAAACGCTTGTTGAAGCGGTCAACACGGCCACCGGTTGCAACATCACGTTGTTTGCCAGTGTAGAACGGGTGGCATTCGCCACAAACGTCCAGGTTCAGGTCACGGCCCACAGTAGAATGGGTTTTAATCACGTTACCGCAAGAGCAAGTTACAGTAACTGCAGAATAATTCGGGTGAATACCTTTTTTCATGGGGAAACCTCAGTTAAGGCCGTGTCGCTATCCAGCCCTGTTCCGCCAGACACCACACGAAAGTTGTATAAGTAAGTTTCATTATGCAAATGGCATAATGGCGGCGGATCATACAGAATCCGCTACCCCGATGCAATCGCATCCACACATTATCCCTCGCAGCATGTACACTAGCGCCTTGCCTTATTTTCTGCCTGCGTCGCACATGATACAAACCGCTCGGTTATGTCATTGATCGCCACGCAAATCACGTCGACTATCACGGAGAGGTTATGTCTGTCGCTCAGGTCGCTTTGCCCGTGCCATTGGCACGTACATTCGATTATTTGCTACCCGCAGGAGGCATCGCTCCTCAGGTCGGCGCACGCGTCAGCGTCTCCTTTGGTCACCGTAAAGCGATCGGCATTATTACCGCGCTGAGCGACACCAGCGAACTTCCGCTTGAGCAATTAAAACCCGTGCATGACGTGCTGGACGAACAGCCGCTGTTCCCGCCCAGCCTGTGGCGTATTTTGCTGTGGGCAGTCGAGTACTATCACTACCCGATTGGCGAAGTGCTGTTCCACGCGCTGCCGATACTACTGCGTCAGGGGAAACCCGCACACCGCGCGCCGCTCTGGCAGTGGTTTGCCACCGAACAAGGCCGAGCGACACCGCTCAGCACGCTCAAACGTGCCGCAAAACAGCAGCAGGCGCTGGCGGCCTTACTTCAGTCGCCGCTTTATCGCCATCAGGTAAGCGAAATCGGGCTGACGGAGACTGCATTGCAGGCGCTGCGTAGCAAAGGGCTGTGCGAATTACAGGCCGCAGAGCAAACGCTTCACGACTGGCGTCAAAGCTTTAGCATGGCAACCGACCGCCTGCGCCTGAATACTGAACAGGCCACTGCTGTCGGCGCGATCCGCAGCGAAGATAACCACTTTGCCGCCTGGCTGCTCGCAGGCATCACCGGTTCGGGCAAAACCGAAGTCTATCTCAGCGTGCTGGAAAACGTACTGGCGCAAGGCAAGCAAGCGCTGGTATTAGTGCCGGAAATTGGCCTGACGCCGCAAACGATCGCCCGCTTTCGCGAACGATTTAACGCTCCGGTGGATGTGTTGCACTCGGCACTCAACGACAGCGAGCGCCTTGCCGTCTGGCTACGCGCACGCAGCGGTGAAGCGGCTATCGTCATCGGAACGCGGTCAGCGTTATTTACTCCCTTTGCCCGTTTGGGGCTGATTGTGATCGATGAAGAACACGACAGTTCCTACAAACAGCAGGAAGGCTGGCGCTATCACGCCCGTGATTTGGCGGTCTTCCGCGCCAGAGAAGAAGACATTCCCATCGTCATGGGGACGGCAACACCCGCGCTGGAAACGCTGTATAACGTCCAGATTGGCAAATATCGACGCTTGAATCTGACCAAAAGAGCGGGCAATGCCGCGCTAGCCAAACAGCACGTCATCGATCTGAAAGGGTTGCCGCTGACGGCCGGGTTATCCCAGCCGTTGATTACCCGTATCCGCCACCATCTGACGAACGATAATCAGGTTATCTTGTTCCTCAATCGGCGCGGGTTCGCCCCCGTGGTGATGTGCCACGAGTGTGGCTGGATTGCAGAGTGTCAGCGCTGCGATCACTACTATACCTACCACCAGCATCAGAAGATGTTGCGCTGCCACCACTGCGACAGTCAGCGTCCGGTTCCACAACAGTGCCCCGGCTGCGGCTCGACCAATATGGTGCCCGTCGGTCTGGGAACCGAGCAGTTGGAACAAAGCCTTGCGCCGATCTTTCCAGATGTCCCGATCACCCGCATCGACCGTGATACCACCAGCCGTAAAGGGGCGCTTGAGCAGCAGCTCTCGCAGGTCAGGCAGGGCGGCGCACGTCTTCTCATCGGCACACAAATGTTGGCGAAAGGGCATCATTTCCCTGACGTAACGCTGGTTGCCTTACTGGACGTTGACGGTTCGCTGTTCTCTGCCGACTTCCGTGCAGCCGAACGTTTTGCCCAGCTCTATACTCAGGTGGCAGGTCGCGCAGGGCGTGCGGGCAAGGCAGGCGAAGTGGCGCTGCAAACTCACCACCCGGAACATCCGCTATTACAAACGCTGCTGCAACAGGGCTACGATGCCTTTGCCAGTCAGGCGCTTACCGAACGAAAAAGCGTCTTTCTGCCGCCGTTTACCAGCCATATCCTCTTCCGCGCTGACGATCACGATAATCAGCAGGCCGCCTTATTCCTCCAGCAATTGCGTAATTTGCTGGAGGCGAGCCCATTGCGAGATGAATCACTCTGGCTACTGGGCCCGGTACCTGCTTTACAACCCAAACGCGCGGGGCGCTTCCGCTGGCAGCTTTTACTACAGCACCCCTCCAGAGCGCTCTTGCAGAAACTGGTCAGAACGTCGCTGACGCTGATCGGTACGCTGCCGCAGGCGCGTAAAGTGAAATGGATGTTGGATGTCGACCCCACGGACGGTTAGCGCTTCCTGTTAGATCATTTCGGTTTCTTGCCACGCATTTTTTGCGATCGGCGTCGAGAACACGATATTCATCACACTTTCTGTGCAAATTAAGCAACAAAACCTGCGTTCAATCTGTTATCACTGTCTGCGCAGGCCGTATGCTGAGGCCAGACCGTTTACTGAGGTCAGGTCGTGTACTGAGGTATAGCGCCGTTCCATCGGCATACCGTCCCTGAAAAGCGTTACACGTAATCATAGAAAGTCAGTAGACAGGGGTGTTCTGCTGACAGTCAGCGCCAGTTAACGCTGACGCAAGGAGAAAAGCGTTGAAGCAGAAGAAAGGCGTCACCACGGCGACGATGAAAGACGTGGCGGATGAGGCGGGCGTTTCCACCGCGACCGTATCCCGAACGTTAATGAACCCAGAGAAAGTCTCTGCGACCACCCGTAGGAAGGTCGAGCAGGCTGTCATCGCCGTTGGCTATTCGCCCCACGCGCTCAACAGGAATCTCAAGCGTAACGAATCGCGCACGATCCTGACGATCGTCCCGGATATCTGCGATCCCTATTTCTCCGAAATATTTCGCGGGATCGAGGAAACGGCAGCCGAACACGGCTATCTGGTGTTGATTGGCGATTGCGCTCACCAACATCAAAAAGAAAAAACCTTCGTCGACCTGATTATTACCAAGCAGATCGACGGCATGTTGTTACTCGGTTCCAATCTGCCGTTTGACGCAGGCCAGGAAGAGCAGCGTAATCTGCCGCCGATGGTGATGGCGAATGAGTTCTCGCCGGATCTGGCGCTGCCCACCGTGCATATCGATAACCTGACCGCCGCCTTTGAAGCCGTACATTATCTGTATCAGGCAGGTCATCAGCGCATCGCCTGCATTGCCGGCCCGGAGCATATGCACCTGAGCCAATATCGTTTGCAGGGGTACATTCAAGCCCTGCGCCGCAACGGGATTCTGATCGATAACCAGTATATCTTTCGGGGCGATTTCACCTACGAAACCGGGATTAACGGCCTGATTGCGCTGATGCAGCATCCGCAGCCGCCCAGTGCGGTCTTCTGTCACAGCGACCTCATGGCACTGGGCGTGCTGGCGCAGGCCAGAAAGATGGGGCTGGACATCCCACGAGATCTCTCCATTATCGGTTTCGATGATATCGAACAGGCACAATACAGCTGGCCTCCTCTGACCTCTGTCGCCCAGCCCCGTTATCAGATCGGACGCGAGGCAATGCTGCTACTCTTAGAGCAGTTGCAAGGTAACACGGTACAAAGCGGTTCGCGTCTGTTGTCCAGTGAGCTGGTCATACGCGACAGCGTCGCCGCGCCGAATTACGCCCGTAACAGGCTTTAAGACTTCAGGTGCTGGTCAAATATTTGAGGGTTCAGTAACATGATCCCCTAATTATATTATTTATCTATCAATTCACAGCGAAACAACAGTGGCACAAAGAGACTACGTGAGCCGGGGACGTTCATCAGGAACGCGTCGGAAAACGACAAATAGCCGGAAAAAAGGCAAGGCTTCAGGTGCGTCCAAGACGATGATCGCACTCGCTGTTGCCGTTTTGGTCACCTTCGCGGGCGGTCTGTACTTTATCGCCCATAATAAACCCGACGATTCACCCGTCCTGCCGCATCAGAATGTGGGTAAAGGTAACGGGCTGCCACCCAAGCCGGAAGAACGCTGGCGCTACATCAAAGAACTGGAAAACCGTCAGTTGGGCGTCACGACGCCAACGGAGCCTTCCGCAGGTGGCGAAATTCAGTCGCCAGTACAGTTGACGGATGAACAGCGCCAACTGCTGGAACAGATGCAGTCTGATATGCGTCGCCAGCCAACACAGCTTTCCGAAGTGCCGTATAACGACCAGACGCAGGTTCCACGCTCTCAGGTGACGATTAAGCCACCGACCCAATCGATGCAGCAGCCGCCTGTCGTAACGACGCAGCCCACCACGCGGACACCTGCGATCACGCAAACGACGCCTGCTGTACCAAGACAAGACATTCCAAGACAAGAAGCACCAAAACAGGAAGCGCCGAAGCAACAGCCGGTCAAACAGCCTGAAGCACCAAAAGCCGAGAAAACCCAGCGCTGGGCAATTCAGTGTGGTTCCTTCAAAACGATGGATCCTGCCGAGTCGGTAAGAGCACAGCTGGCGTTTGCCGGTATCGAAAGCCGCATCACCTCTAACGGCGGCTGGAACCGTATTATGCTTGGGCCTTATAACAACCGTGCTGCCGCAGATAGCATGATCCAACGTCTTAAGGGCGCGGGCGCATCAAACTGTATTCCTCTTGCCAGCGGGGGTTGAAAAACCCCACGCTTTCCCCCATCTATAACAGCAATGTGCCCCGACTCATGCGGGGATCTTTTTCTTCAAACGGGGACTGACTCGTGACAACAATTGTAAGCGTACGCCGCAACGGCCAGGTGGTCATTGGCGGTGATGGACAAGCCACTCTGGGCAACACCGTGATGAAAGGCAACGTGCGTAAGGTACGTCGCCTCTACCATGACCGCGTCATCGCCGGTTTCGCAGGCGGCACGGCGGATGCCTTCACCCTTTTTGAGCTTTTTGAGCGCAAGCTGGAATTGCACCAGGGTCATCTGGTGAAAGCTGCCGTCGAGCTGGCGAAAGACTGGCGTACCGACCGTATGCTACGCAAGCTGGAAGCCCTGTTAGCCGTCGCGGACGAAAATGCCTCGCTGATCATTACTGGTAATGGCGATGTCGTGCAGCCTGAAAACGATCTGATCGCGATTGGTTCCGGCGGTCCTTATGCACAGGCTGCCGCGCGTGCGTTACTGGAAAACACCGAGCTGGGTGCGCGTGATATCGTCGAAAAATCTCTGGGGATTGCTGGCGACATCTGTATCTACACCAACCAGTTCCACACGATAGAAGAATTAGCCTCCAAGGCGTAAGGATCAACTATGTCTGAAATGACCCCGCGCGAGATAGTCAGCGAACTCGACAGCTATATCATCGGCCAGCATAAAGCGAAACGTGCCGTTTCCATCGCGCTGCGTAACCGCTGGCGCCGTATGCAGTTGGACGAAGCACTTCGTCATGAAGTGACGCCTAAAAACATTCTCATGATCGGCCCGACCGGCGTCGGTAAAACCGAAATCGCTCGTCGTCTGGCGAAGCTCGCCAATGCGCCGTTCATCAAAGTTGAAGCCACCAAATTCACCGAAGTCGGCTATGTCGGTAAAGAAGTTGACTCCATCATCCGCGATCTGACGGATTCTGCGATCAAAATGGTGCGTCTCCAGTCCATCGAAAAAAACCGCTTCCGTGCGGAAGAGATGGCAGAAGACCGCATTCTGGACGTGCTGATTCCACCGGCGAAGAACAACTGGGGACAGGCAGAAAGCACACCGGAGCCTTCCGCCGCACGTCAGGCATTCCGCAAGAAACTGCGTGAAGGCCAGTTGGACGACAAAGAGATCGAGATCGATCTGGCTGCCGCTCCCGTTGGCGTAGAGATCATGGCACCGCCGGGCATGGAAGAGATGACCAACCAGCTCCAGTCTATGTTCCAGAATCTGGCAGGCCAGAAGCAAAAAGCCCGCAAGATCAAAATCAAAGACGCCTTCAAGCTGCTAATAGAAGAAGAAGCTGCCAAGCTGGTGAACCCGGAAGAGCTGAAACAGCAGGCAATTGAAGCCGTTGAGCAGCACGGTATCGTGTTCATCGATGAGATCGACAAAATCTGTAAGCGCGGCGAAAGCTCCGGCCCGGATGTTTCTCGTGAAGGCGTTCAGCGCGATCTGCTGCCACTGGTGGAAGGCTGTACCGTATCGACCAAGCACGGTATGGTCAAAACCGACCACATCCTGTTTATCGCTTCCGGTGCGTTCCAGGTTGCCAGCCCGTCCGATCTGATTCCAGAATTGCAGGGACGTCTGCCGATTCGCGTAGAGTTGCAGGCGCTGACAACGGAAGATTTCGAGCGCATCCTGACGGAACCGAGCGCCTCGCTGACCGAACAGTACAAAGCGCTGATGGCGACGGAAGGCGTGGACATTTCGTTCACCGCCGATGGTATCCGCCGTATTGCCGAAGCCGCCTGGCAGGTCAACGAAAGCACCGAGAATATCGGCGCGCGCCGTCTGCATACCGTGATGGAGCGTCTGATCGAAGACGTCTCTTACGACGCCAGCGAAATGAACGGTCAAAGCGTTACCATTGACGCAGATTACGTACGTAATCATCTGGATGAATTAGTAGCAGATGAAGATCTGAGTCGATTTATCTTATAATCCGTTTTCGCGGATCGCACGATTAACGATAAAGTGGGAGGCGTTGGCCTCCCACTTTTGTTTCTGACGCCGCCATCACTGACTTTTCTTGTTTATAAACGGATGATTCACGCAATTGAATCGTCAATAAAAATTGAAGCACACCATGACCTTATCGACCCATAGCAGCAAAACCAAAGCCTGGCTGGATAGCCTGCGTCCAAAGACGTTGCCATTAGCTTTTGCGTCCATCGTCACTGGCTCGGCGATTGCGAGCTGGCATAGCAGCTTTAAACCGGGCGTAGCATTACTGGCGTTGTTGACCGCCGGACTGCTGCAAATCCTTTCCAATCTGGCGAACGACTATGGGGATGCGATAAAAGGCAGCGACACCGAGGAACGTATCGGGCCATTGCGTGGCATCCAAACCGGGGCGATTACGCTGACGCAGCTGCGCAATGCGCTAATCGTGACCGTGGCGCTCACCATCATTTCCGGCGTGAGTCTGGTGATTCTGGCGTGTGAAAAGCCAGCGGATATCTTCGGTTTCCTGATCCTAGGGTTGCTGGCAATTTTCGCCGCTATCACCTATACCGTCGGTAATAAACCCTATGGCTACATCGGGCTCGGCGATATCTCGGTGCTGATCTTTTTCGGCTGGCTCAGCGTCGCGGGGTCGTATTACCTGCAAACCGGACATTTCGACAGCGTCGTGATGCTACCTGCGACAGCCTGCGGTCTATTGGCAACGGCGGTGCTCAACATCAACAACCTGCGCGATATCGATAACGATCGTATCAGTGGAAAGAACACGCTGGCAGTGCGTCTGGGTGCGGAAAAAGCGCGCTTCTACCACACGATGCTGCTGTTGCTGGCTCCGGTTTGCCTCGGTCTGTTTGCCACATTTTATCTGCACAGTCTGGCGGGCTGGCTCTTTATTCTGACGCTCCCGTTGCTGATTCAGCAGGCACGCTATGTGCTGCGTGAAACCAGCGCATTCAGTATGCGCCCGATGCTGGAAAAAACAGTGAAAGGCGCGCTGCTGACTAACATTCTGTTCGCTGTCGGCGTGATATTGAGTTAGTGCGGGTAAAGTGAGCACAGACGAAAAGCAGCGCGTATTTACTGATACGCATCAAGTTAACATTTGATGATTTTGCCAACAGCCGCCAGAAAGGGATATACTCATGATTCCGGCGGCAAACAGACGTTAATCCTATGAAATACGATACTTCCGAACTGTGCGATATCTACCACGAAGAGGTGAATGTTGTTGAGCCTCTGTTCTCTAATTTTGGCGGGCGTACTTCATTTGGTGGCAAAATCACCACGGTGAAATGTTTTGAAGATAACGGCCTGCTGTTCGATCTCCTTGAAGAGAACGGCCTCGGGCGCGTGCTTCTGGTCGATGGCGGGGGTTCCGTGCGCCGCGCGTTGATCAACGCGGAAATCGCCCGGTTGGCGACGCAAAACGAGTGGGAAGGCATTGTCGTTTATGGCGCGGTGCGTCAGGTTGACGATTTGGCTGAGCTGGATATCGGTATTCAGGCGATGGCGGCCATTCCGGTCGGCGCGGGTAGCGAAGGCATCGGCGAAAGCGATATTCGCGTCAACTTCGGTGGCGTCACCTTCTTCTCCGGTGACCATCTGTATGCCGATAATACCGGTATTATTTTGGCGGAAGACCCGCTGGATATTGAATAATATCGTTGAGTTGGTCGCATTTTTATTGCGGCAACCTCACCACAAAAAAGGGCGATACACGCCCTTTTTTATTTGGCTCAATCGATAAGCCGTTCCTTCGCCTGAGCCAGCAAGTCCGATTAGACTTCTTCCATTTTGCCTAACAGCGCGCGCAGGCGCTCTTGCCATACCACTTGCTCTTCTTTCAACTGCTCGTTCTCGCGCACCAGCGCTTCACGTGAACCCGCTGCCGCCTGAACATCCTGCGACAGCGCGTTGTTCTGCTCTTTCAGCTCTTCAATTTCCATTTGCAACAGCGTGATGGTATCAATCGCCTGCTGAACTTTCGCTTCCAGCTTTTCAAACACTTCAAATGACATTCTTCAAACCCCTTTTAATCGCAACAAGGCAAAGATCGGTTAACGCTGGCTTTCGAACTCTGTAACCAACACCCAACGGTGTCGCCATCCGCCCGTAAACATAATCCTGACCGCGGGACGGCTGGCAAGACAGACCATAGCGAAATTGTATGTAGCCAACCGCCACCTGTCTAGCGCACATCCCCCACTACGCGAGTGTGGCAGCTTTTCTTACGTAACACTATCAGTACAAACTGAAAAATGGGCAGCACAAACTGAAAAACGGACAGCCGAAACGGAAAAATGAGCGGCGCAAACTGAAAACTACTCCTGTTCGCTTCCCCATTACCCCTATTGTGTTAATAAATTTAACCTGAACGTTACTATCAACCGTGGGCGAAAAACCACCGCGAGTCATTTTATAAGCGAATACGCTCATTTTCTTGACGCACAACACACATTTCAATTTCGATATTTCTCGTTTTCGAGCATTAACGATAAATTCACATCATAAATACATTTAAAACAGAGGATGCCCCCAACGGTATCCTTAGACCTACCACTCTGTATGTTACCCAGCAGGAAAAAAATATGAGCCAAGCAGAACGTTCAACGCTAAAAGGCCAGTGTATCGCCGAATTCCTCGGCACTGGCCTGCTGATTTTCTTCGGTGTCGGCTGTGTCGCCGCCTTGAAACTGGCGGGAGCCAGCTTCGGACAGTGGGAGATCAGCATCATTTGGGGGCTAGGGGTTGCGATGGCAATCTACCTGACCGCCGCCATTTCCGGCGCTCACCTCAACCCGGCCGTTACTATCGCCCTGTGGCTGTTTGCCTGTTTCGATGGGCGCAAGGTGGTACCTTACATTCTGGCGCAGATTGCTGGGGCATTTTGTGCAGCCGCACTGGTCTACGGTCTGTATCACAATCTGTTCGTGGATTTTGAACAAACCAACAATATGGTGCGCGGCAGCACGGAAAGCCTGAGTTTAGCGGGCATTTTCTCAACCTATCCGAACCCACACATTTCCGTTATGCAGGCGCTGCTGGTTGAAACCGTCATCACCGCCATCCTGATGTGCCTGATTCTGGCGCTGACCGATGATGGTAACGGCATCCCACGCGGGCCACTCGCTCCCCTGCTGATCGGTATTTTGATTGCCGTTATCGGTGCATCCATGGGGCCGCTAACCGGCTTCGCCCTTAACCCAGCGCGTGACTTTGGTCCTAAGCTGTTCGCTTTCCTGGCGGGCTGGGGCAACGTGGCCTTCACCGGCGCACGCGACATTCCTTACTTCCTGGTTCCCATCTTCGGCCCGATTATCGGTGCCTGTCTGGGTGCCTTCGGCTATCGCGCACTGATTGGCCGCAATCTGCCATGTGATGTGTGCGAACCCGAGGCAGAAACTACCACGCGTCGTGAAAGCCGTTAAACTTAACGCCACGACCATCCTATTTCACGGTTAATCATTACAGGATTGGATTTATGAACCCGGAAAAAAAATACATTGTCGCGCTCGACCAGGGCACAACCAGCTCCCGCGCCATCGTACTGGATCACGATGCCAACATCGTTAGCGTTTCACAGCGTGAATTCACCCAGATCTATCCAAAAGCAGGCTGGGTAGAGCATGACCCGATGGAGATTTGGGCATCACAAAGCTCAACGCTGAACGAAGTGTTGGCTAAAGCCGACATCAGCGCGGATGAAGTCGCGGGCATTGGTATCACCAACCAGCGTGAAACCACCGTCGTATGGGAAAAAGAGAGCGGCAAGCCGATTTATAACGCCATCGTCTGGCAATGTCGTCGTACCGCTGAAATTTGCGAAAAGCTGAAGAAAGACGGTCTGGAAGAGTACGTTCGCAACACCACCGGTCTGGTGGTCGATCCCTACTTCTCCGGCACCAAGGTGAAATGGATTCTGGATCACGTTGAAGGCTCTCGCGAGCGCGCCAAACGCGGCGAACTGCTGTTTGGTACTATCGATACCTGGCTGATTTGGAAAATGACGCAAGGGCGTGTTCACGTAACGGATTATACCAATGCCTCCCGTACCATGCTGTTTAACATTCATACGCTGGAATGGGATACCCGCATGCTGGAAGCGCTGGATATTCCACGCGAGATGCTGCCGGAAGTGCGCGCGTCTTCAGAAGTCTACGGCCAGACCAACATTGGTGGTAAAGGCGGTACGCGTATTCCTATCGCCGGTATCGCGGGTGACCAGCAGGCGGCGCTGTACGGCCAGCTTTGCGTCAACCCAGGACAGGCGAAAAACACCTACGGTACGGGCTGCTTCCTGCTGATGAACACCGGTAAAGAAGCGGTGCTGTCCAAACACGGCTTGCTGACCACCATCGCCTGTGGCCCACGCGGCGAAGTTAACTACGCGCTGGAAGGTTCGGTGTTCGTCGGTGGCGCATCCATCCAATGGCTGCGTGACGAGCTGAAGCTGATCGGCGACTCAATGGACTCCGAGTACTTCGCGACGAAAGTGAAGGATTCTAACGGCGTTTACGTCGTCCCTGCCTTCACCGGTTTGGGTGCCCCTTACTGGGACCCGTATGCCCGTGGCGCGATCTTCGGTCTGACCCGTGGCGTGAACGCAAACCACATTATTCGTGCGACGCTGGAATCCATCGCTTTCCAGACCCGCGACGTGCTGGACGCCATGCAGGCAGACGCTGATACGCGCCTGAAAGCGCTGCGTGTCGACGGTGGCGCAGTTGCCAACAACTTCCTGATGCAGTTCCAGTCCGATATTCTCGGCACGCGCGTGGAACGTCCGGAAGTGCGTGAATCCACGGCGCTGGGTGCTGCGTTCCTGGCTGGCCTTGCTACTGGCTTCTGGAACGATCTGGATGAAGTGAAGAGCAAAGCCACAATCGAGCGCGAATTCCGCCCCAGCATCGAAACGGTGGAGCGCAACGTTCGCTACAGCGGCTGGCAGAAAGCCGTGGCTCGTGCCCGTAATTGGGAAGATCACGACGCGTAATCCGCCAACTCATCTACCCACATCGGGCGCGCCTGTCGCGCCCGTTTTTTCCCTATCGCCCAACCGCCACTCTCCCTCGTTGTGATAAAATCCCCGCCCACATATCTTCTTTTCCCGATCGACAACAGACAGGTATTTATGAAACGTGAATTAGCCATTGAGTTCTCGCGCGTCACCGAAGCAGCCGCACTGGCAGGCTATAAGTGGTTAGGGCGTGGCGACAAGAATGCCGCCGACAATGCTGCCGTACAGGCAATGCGCATCATGCTGAATCAGGTCAATATCAACGGTCAGATTGTCATCGGCGAAGGGGAAATCGACGAAGCGCCTATGTTGTTCATCGGCGAGCAGGTTGGTACAGGTCAGGGCGATGCCGTAGACATCGCTGTCGATCCGATTGAAGGCACGCGGATGACGGCAATGGGTCAGGCGAATGCGCTGGCCGTGCTGGCCGTTGGCGAAAAAGGCACGTTTTTGCACGCGCCAGACATGTACATGGAAAAGTTGATTGTCGGCCCCGAGGCAAAAGGCGCGATTGACCTCAACCTGCCGCTGGCGGACAACCTGCGTAATGTCGCACTGAAGCTGGGTAAACCGCTGAGCCAGTTAACGGTGACTATACTCGCTAAACCGCGCCACGATGCCTGTATCGCGGATATGCAGCAGTTGGGCGTGAAGGTGTTCGCGATTCCAGACGGCGACGTAGCCGCATCCATCCTCACCTGCATGCCAGACAGTGAAGTTGATGTGCTGTACGGCATCGGCGGCGCACCAGAAGGCGTGATTTCAGCAGCCGTTATTCGCGCGCTTGATGGCGACATGCAGGGGCGTTTGCTGGCACGTCATCAGGTCAAAGGCGATAGCGTTGAAAACCGCCGCATCGGTGAAGATGAGCTGGCACGCTGCCGCCAAATGGGCATCGAAGCGGGTGGTGTCCTCAAGCTTGATGACATGGCGCGCAACGATAACGTGATTTTCTCCGCGACCGGCATCACCAAAGGCGATTTGCTGGACGGGATCGCGCGTAAAGGCAACATGGCTACCACAGAAACGCTGCTGATCCGCGGCAAATCCCGCACGATCCGCCGGATTAAATCGACGCACTATCTGGATCGTAAGGATCGTACACTGCACGAGTTCCTGCTGTAGCAGGCCACTGCCCGACTGACTGATTGTTTCACAGTTGTTAATAAATGGCGTATCGTAGATGCACGACTTACATGCAAAAATAGCGGCGTCTAATGCAAGCAACAGGAGCAGAAAAATATGGCTGAATGGGTGACAGGCAAGGTGGTTCAGGTGGAAAACTGGACAGAAAGTCTGTTTAGCATTCGGGTTCACGCGCCCACCGATGCATTCACTGCCGGGCAGTATGGCAAACTGGCGCTGGAGATTGATGGCGAGAAAGTGCAGCGCGCTTATTCCTACGTGAATGCGCCTAGCGATCCCACGCTTGAGTTCTATCTGGTGACGGTGCCAGAAGGTAAGCTCAGCCCTCATCTGCATGCGTTGCAGCCCGGTTCAGACGTCCTAATCGTCAAAGAGGCTGCCGGCTTTTTCGTGCTGGAAGAAGTGCCTGATTGTGAAACGCTGTGGATGCTGGCAACAGGGACGGGCATTGGCCCTTATCTGTCGATTCTTCAGGAAGGTAAAGGTCTGGAGCGCTTTAAGAATATCGTGCTGGTTCACGCCGCCCGCTTCTCACGCGATCTGAGCTATCTGCCGCTGATGCAGCAGTTACAGCAGCGCTACCACGGTCAGCTGCGTATTCAAACGGTCGTCAGCCGGGAAGAGGAAACGGGCTCGCTGACGGGCCGCATTCCCCAGCTTATCAGCAGCGGTACGCTGGAAGCCGCCGTGGGCTTGCCGATGGATGCAGCAACCAGCCACGTCATGCTGTGCGGTAACCCGCAGATGGTACGCGACACTCAACTGTTGCTGAAAGAAGAACGTCAAATGACCAAGCACCTGCGCCGCAGACCCGGTCATATGACTGCTGAAAACTATTGGTAACCGCGTTCTATACCAACTAGCGGCGGAAACGAAACGGCTCCGCCGCTGCGCCAAAGCGATTTTCCCCTTTTGTCCCCAGAAAAACGCCGCAGTCGAGCAGCGTCATCACGACAATCAGGATCGGCAAGAAGCGGCCAATGCCCCACTGCCAGATGGACGAAAACATCGTCCAATTCCCCGAGGCCAACATCCACGCCACCACTAACAACAACGCCCACCAGCCGCTCTTATTACGGTCATGCAGCCGTTTCACCATAATCGCCGCCGTCGGCCACAGCAGTACCACCAAACCAAACGCCGTCGATTGCGTATCCAGCCAGCTTTGGCCGGAGAGCGTAAACAGCACCGCCATCAATGCGACCCAAATCGCCATCCAAAGCCAGAAATCACGACGACCGACTCGGCCTTTAAACGAGAAGCACCATTGCTGTAATGTCATTAACGATAACGCCCTGAATTGTCAGCCTGTCTGGCCGAATTAATCTGTATTTTATTGTGGCTGATTTTACCTCAACCCGAGTATTTGCCTGCAATCTTTACGCGATTTTTGTCAGCCACGTGCGATTTCTCACAACGACGTACTATTTTTGACAACGACGTACAAATGCCGCTTTAATCGAATGTATTCTGCCGTTATCGGCCTGGACATCTTCTGAAGTGGCTGACCCGAATCCCTATGACACGAAAACGCATCGCCTCACTTTTGGTTTTATCATCGTTGGTGCTGTACCAGACTCACGCGGAAGCCGATCCGACGTTCCCGCCCAAAACCTCAGCCAATGCGCCATATCTGCTGGCTGGTGCCCCCACCTTCGATCAAACCATCACGCAGTTCCGTTCTCGCTACAACCTGAGCAACCCTACGCTGCCGATCGGTGAATTTCGGGTTGTCGACACCGGTAATATCACCAGCATGTTGACCCGCGCAGCCAGCCGGATCAACGACCACCTCTATGCCTCAACCGCGCTGGAGAAAGGCACCGGGAAAATCAAAACGCTGCAAATTACCTGGTTGCCTCAGCCGCAGAGCGAACAAGAAACCGCAGTGCGTCGTAAGCAGGCCATCGACTATATGGCAGCGCTGGCACGCACGTTCGCACCATCACTGACGGAAGAACAGAGTGTGAAAAAAGTCACCGGACTGCTGGAAAAAGGCAAAGGACAGCGCTTTTATCAGCAAACGGAAGGTGCCTTGCGTTATGTTGTTGCAGATGATGGTGAAAAAGGGCTAACTTTTGCTGTTGAACCGATTAAGCTAACGCTATCTGAACCGTGATCAACCCGGTAATTAATGACGAAAAACAGAGCCACGGTCACATTTCGTCTCTATACTGTGGGCAGGTCATATTGCCTGACGGCAGTAAAATTTATGCATCGGTTCATTAACACCCTGATTTATTAACATATTGATTCATTCGCGATTCCGGCTGGAGGAAAAAAGATGCGACATCCATTAGTTATGGGTAACTGGAAGCTGAACGGCAGCACTCACATGGTCAACGAACTGATCGCGGGTCTGCGTAAAGAGCTCAGCACCGTTGACGGCTGTGGCGTAGCGATTGCACCACCTGCTATCTACCTCGATCAGGCCAATCACCAACTGGCCGGCAGCCGCATTGCTCTGGGCGCACAGAACGTTGACGTGAACCTTTCCGGTGCTTTCACTGGCGAAACGTCTGCCGAGATGCTGAAAGACATCGGCGCGAAATACATCATCATCGGCCACTCTGAGCGCCGTACCTACCACAAAGAAAGCGATGAATTCATTGCGAAGAAATTTGGCGTGCTGAAAGACGCGGGCCTGATTCCGGTGCTGTGCATTGGCGAAACCGAAGCAGAAAACGAAGCGGGCCAGACGGAAGCCGTCTGTGCGCGTCAACTGGACGCCGTGCTGACTACGCTGGGCGCAAAAGCGTTTGAGAACACCGTTATCGCCTACGAACCTGTATGGGCTATCGGTACCGGCAAATCTGCAACCCCAGCACAGGCTCAGGCTGTTCACAAATTCATCCGTGACCACATTGCCAAGCAAGATGCTGCCGTTGCTGAACAAGTGATCATCCAGTATGGCGGTTCAGTGAATGCGGCGAATGCGGCAGAGCTGTTCACCCAGCCGGACATCGATGGCGCGCTGGTTGGAGGTGCATCACTGAAAGCTGACGCCTTTGCTGTCATCGTGAAAGCCGCAGCCGACGCTAAACGCGGCTAAGCGTTTAGCGAAAACGGACGGACGAAGGTCCGTCTAATCAAAAAGCCGGTTCACGCTGTCGCGCCAACCGGCTTTTTTTGATCTCATTCAACTGTCAGTACTACTAGATTCACAGTCAGCTTATCTGCCTGTTCCCACACGTTTGACTTCATATTTATTGTAGCTACAATAAATAAATGAAAATCATATTCGACCCGATTAAGAATGAGAGCAATAAGCAAAAACACGGCGTTTACTTGGCCGATGCTAAATATCTTGATTGGGACCGAATGGTTGCCGCATCTGACTCTCTTGGTAACTACAGCGAAGACCGTTACATCGGTATCACTTACGGCCTTGCTTATCTCAACAACCGAATTTATGTCGTAGTATTTACTTACAGCGATGGAGACGACGACGAAATTTACCGCATCATCAGTTTGCGGAAAGCCACTAAAGCGGAGGTGGAAAAATATGCCAAAACTTAAGCAGGGTACTATCCTCCCTACGGATGAGGAAGACCGTAAAATTCAGGAAGCTATTGCACAAGACCCTGATACACGCTCGCTTGAAGGTGAGAACGTGCAGCTTATGCCTTTCAGTAAATTGAAAGCAATGCGCAAACAGGGACGCCCCGTTAAACCTGCACCAAAAGTACAAGTCAGTATTCGATACTCTCCAGAAGTTATCGCAGCCTTCAAAGCGACTGGTCGCGGTTGGCAAACCCGCATGGATGCAGCGATGGCGGATTGGCTTAAAAACCATTCCCCAAACGACATCAAAATTTGATGCAACTTCTAAAGCCAGCCTTTTAAGCTAATCCTGATGAGATGATCCCCCTGTGAGCAGCATGCTAACAGGGGGAATAATCACGGCTAGCGTGATCGCCCACCGTCAGAGAATAGGAAACGTTACTTCGTCGCAGGGATTTGCTGCGTAATGCAGTGAATATTTCCCCCACCCAGCAGGATTTCCCGCGCAGGCACGCCGCTAATCAGGTAGCCAGGGAACATCTGTTGTAGCAGATCGCGTGCAACGTCATCCGTCTTCTCATCCAGCAGCGGGAAAACGATCTGCTGGTTGCTGATCAGGAAATTCACATAAGAACCCGCCAGACGGGAACCGGCAAGGCGTTCGACGGCATCGCCGCTGTCCACGCCCTGTGCTTCCTCTTTGGTTGCATACAGCGGGCCGGGGGCAGGTAATTTCCAGATTTTCAACTGTCGACCCTGAGCATCTTTGGCCGTAGATAACACACGATAAGCGGCCATAGAGCGCACATACTGCGGATCGTTTTCATCATCCGTCCAGTGCAGCGCCACTTCGCCGGGGCGCACGAAACAGCACATGTTATCGATATGCCCATCGGTTTCGTCGTTGTACACGCCTTCTTCCAGCCAGATAACCGTCGAAATATCGAGGTAATCACGCATCAGCTGTTCGATTTCCGCCTTGCTCAAATGCGGGTTACGGTTCGGATTGAGCAAGCATTCCGCCGTGGTCAGCAGGGTGCCTTCACCATCGACATGGATCGACCCACCTTCCAGAATCAGCGGCGCGGCATAGCGTGCGGCCTGATGGTAGTCCAGCACCTGTGCCGCCACTTTCTCATCCTGACGCCAGTCTTCATACAGACCGCCCAGTTCGCCGCCCCAGGCGTTGAACTGCCAGTCGATACCCCGACGCTCACCGGCCTGATTCAGCACGATGGTTGGACCGGTGTCACGCATCCAGGCGTCGTCGCTTTCCATTTCCACTAGTGTGACGTTCACTGGCATCACTTTTTGCGCATCTGCCATGTAGCGTGCAGGCACGCCCATGATCACCGGCGTGTTCTGGGCGATGGCTTCCGCCACGCGCGCGAACGTTTTCTGCGCCGGAACACCCTGCTCGCGCCAGTTGTCGGTACGATACGGCCAAATCATCCACACGGCATCATGCGGCGCCCATTCGGCGGGCATCGCAAAGCCATCCTGCCGCGGCGTGGTGAGAGGGGGAGTCGCTAACTGTGACATCACTTATCTCCGGGTCTTGCCGTCAGAGGTGGCAATCGTGCCGTACATTTCTGGGCGACGGTCGCGGAACAGGCCCCATGACGCACGCTGTGCCGCAATGGCTTCTAAATCAAATTCATGCACCAGAATCGCTTCATCCGTCTTATTGGCCTGTGCCAACAGCGCACCCGTTTGGTCGGCAATGAAGGACGAGCCGTAGAACGTCATTTCCAGACCGTCGATGTATTTGCTGGCTTCTGTACCAATACGGTTGGATGCGATTACCGGCACCAGATTCGCGGCGGCGTGACCTTGCTGAACGCGGGTCCAGTGCGGCTGGCTGTCGATGTCTGGGTAAGCGGGTTCAGAACCAATCGCGGTAGGGTAGAAAATCAGCTCGGCACCCTGCAACGCCAGGCTGCGTGCGGTTTCCGGGAACCACTGATCCCAGCAAATGCCCACGCCGATTTTTGCGTAGCGCGTCTGCCAGACTTTAAAACCGGTATCGCCCGGAATGAAGAATTGCTTCTCCTGATACGCCGGGCCATTCGGAATGTGCGTTTTGCGATAAACATCCAGCACAGAACCGTCCGCGTCAATCATCACCAGCGAGTTGTAATAGGCGTTATTGGCACGCTCAAAGAAGCTCAACGGCAACACCACATTCAGCTCCGCCGCCAGTGCGGAAAAATGCTTAATCAGCGGGCTGGTTTCCAGCTCCTGCGCCAGCGCATAGTGCTCCGGGCTTTGATCGATACAGAAATACGGTGCGGCAAACAGTTCCTGAATCAGGATAACCTGTGCGCCTTTTGCATGCGCTTGTCGCACCAGTTTTTCGGCGTTTTCGATATTCTTGGGCAGATCCCAGGAACACGCCATTTGTGTTGCGGCAACGGTAACTTTTTTCATGCGAAAACCTCAATAATCTCTATGTATACCCGCCCTTTCACGTCGGGCAGATATTGGCAAGTAAGCACTTTTCTCGGCAATGAGCGCTATCATGCATCGGCACCAACAGGCGCGACCCTAACGAGTGTAGGCCAACACGCCGACTCATGCCCGACGGGAATCCCCCGTTAAGGTATTGACCGAAAATGACATGCGCATTATGCCAGTTAATGGCAGCACTTCACTATTCTGAAAATGCATGATCTCGCGTGACGGGCAGAAAAGAAAAACCGCCTTTTCACGGCGGTTTCTATTGATGATTAAGAGTGAGAGAAAGCGGTAGTCAGCAGCATCAGGCCGCAACAGCATCCGCCTGATGTAAGGCCTGACTGACCGCTTGCCGCTGCGCCAAGAGCGTTGGGCTGGTGCGGTCACGAGGATAGGTCAGCGTCACGGGTAGAATCGCGCTAATCCGGCCGGGTCGGGGCGACATCACCACGACTCTGTCCGCCAGAAAAACGGCCTCTTCCACATCATGCGTCACCAGCAGAATCGTCAAATCCGTTTGCTGGCGAATCTCTGCCAGACGCTCCTGCAACTGCTGTTTGGTCAGCGCATCCAGCGCCCCAAAGGGTTCATCCAGCAAGAGAATGCGCGGCGTCGACACCAGCCCGCGAGCGATCGCCACACGCTGCGCCATTCCGCCCGACAGCTGGTGCGGCCACGCGTCGGCAAAGCCTTCCAACCCCATCATCTGGAGATAGTGTGCAATACGGCGCGTCACTTCCGCAGGAGAAAGATCGAGGTTGAGCATACCGAGGCGAATATTGTCCGTCACGGTAAGCCACGGAAACAGGCGCGGCTCCTGAAACACCAGACTGACATCATCAGGAATACCGCGCACAGGGCGTTCGCCAATCAGAATGCGCCCACGTTCCGTGGTATCAATCCCGGCCGCCAAACGCAGCAGCGTCGATTTACCACAGCCGCTGGCACCAATGACCGCAACCAGTTCGCCCGCATGCAGCGACAGATCGATGTCCTGTAACACCGTCAGCGGTGCGCCGTTGACGGTAAAATGTTTGGTAATGTGCTGAAAATGCAGGGACATAGATTCTCCGTTAACGGTCACGCAAAGCGCCAGCGGGTCAGCCGCCGTTCAGACAAGGTAATCAATCGGGAAAACAGCGCGGCCACCGCGGCAATCAGCACCACGCCCGCCATGATGCGATCGGACTCAAGCAACTGTTGGGCACGAATCATCATGCCGCCCAGCCCCTCACCCGACGGCATGAAATATTCTGCGCCAATCGCGCCCGTCCACGCATGCATCAGCGCCAGCCGTAGACCGGAAAACAATGGTGGCAATACGCTGGGCAGTATCAGCGTGCGAAGCGTCTGCACGGGCGTCAGACGCAGAACCTGCGCCACTTCCAATAGCGCAGGGGGAAGTTGGGCAATCCCCTGACGGGTTGCCAGCATCACAGGAAAGAACGCCGCTACGGCGATAAACACGATTTTGGCGCTCTCCCCTAAACCAAACCAAGCCGTGATCAGCGGCAGCCAGGCAAATAGCGCCACGCAGCGCAGCGCGGACAGCGCCGGATTAAACAGCCTGTCGGCGATGCGCCAACCGCCGAGTAACGCGCCGACCAACACGCCGATCGCACTTCCCAGCACAAAGCCCTGTAGCGCACGCAGCAGGCTGGCCTGGAGATCGGCCAACAGCCCGCCCTGAGCCAGCCCCGTCCACAGCGCGTCAATCACGCTGCTTGGTGCGGGAAGAAAAGCCACGTTCACCCACTCGCGCACGCTGCTAACCTGCCACAGCGCAACCAGTACCACTGGCGCTAACCACGGCGTCAGCGACAGGCTCGGCAGCGCAGTACTCAGGCTATCGCGCCCCAGCACCGGCGCAGGCCAGTGAATCCAGCGGCGCTCCAGCTTCAGCAGCACGCGTTCCCCGGCAAACCCCAGTACTCCGATAATCAGAATGCAGACGAACACCAGATCGAGCATGAACAGCTGGCGGCTTTGCACCAGCAGATAGCCCAGCCCTTCGCTGGATGCCAACAGCTCGACCGCGATCAAGGCGACCCATCCGGTAGAAAACGCCAGCCGAATGCCCGTCATCACATAAGGCAGCATCGCAGGAAGAATCAGGTAACGCAGGAAAGCGGCGGGGGGTAAACGCAGGCTACGCGCCATTTCATGCAGCTTTTGCGGGGTCTGTTGGATACCCGCGCAGGTATAAAGCGTCACTGGCACCGTTACCGATTTCACCAGCACCACCAGTTTCAGTGCTTCACCGATACCCAGCGACAGCATCAAAAGCGGAATCCAGGCCAGCGTCGGAATCTGCGCGATGACGGTAAAGAGCGGCATAAACAGCGCATTCAGCCGCCGGTTCAGACCGAACAGGCTGCCGAGCACCAGACCCAGCGCGATCCCACCGCTAAAGCCAATCACCAGCCGTATCAGGCTGATAGGCAACTGGTGAATCAGCTCTTCGGGGATAAAAGCCCGCGCGCTATCGATGACTGCCAGCGGCGAAGGCAGAATCTGTTCAGACATCCATTCGTGGCGACTGGCCAACCACCAGCCAGCAAGCACCAGCAGCGGCACGACAAGCGACACGATCAATGACATGACCAATGCGGAATATCCCGCCGACAGCGTGGCGGCCAGCGAAGCGTCAGGGGCGGAGCGTATCCGCAACAGGTATTTAGGCATCATGATCGTCGGTATCCGGCTACGTTATTTTTGCGTTAGCAGGGATAGACGCGTAATCCCCGCCTGCTCGACATCGGCCAACAGCGCGGCAACTTCGCCGTAATTCGCTTCTTTATCCGCCTGCACCTGCACCACCAGATCCGCGTTACTCGCTTTAGCCTGTTGCAAGCGCGGCACCAGCTGTTCCCGCGCCAGATTCTCTTTATTGATGAACACACGCTGCTCACCATCAATGCTGATCACCACCGGATCGGCGCGATCGGCCGGTGCTACCGCCGACGTTTTCGGGAGCTGAATCGGAATGGCATTGGTCAACATCGGCGCGGTAACAATAAACACCACCAGCAGCACCAGCATGACATCCACAAGCGGCGTGATATTCATTTCACTCATGACGTCTTCATCATTACGCGAGGTAAACGCCATATCAGACCACCTCTCTCAGGTTCTTCACGGAGAAAGCGGTGGCCGATGGCTCCGCGCTGGTATGAAACGTGCCGACATGAAAATCGTTCGCCTGCATCACGCTGTAGACGTCATGGGCAAAGTCATCCATGTCTGCGACGGCCAGCTTGAGGCGACGCAAAAAGTAGTTGTAGATCAGCACCGCAGGAACCGCGACGGCAATCCCGATGCCGGTGGCAATCAACGCGTTGCCAATCGGCCCCGCAACGGTGTCGAGACTGGCGGAACCCGAAAGCCCAATCTCCTGCAACGCCGCCATAATCCCCCAGACGGTGCCAAACAGGCCGATAAACGGCGACGTACTGCCGATACTGGCCAGAACCGCCAGCCCGCTTTCCAGCGAACGGCGTTCACGCTGAATCTGCTGTTGCAGCGCGCGCTCAACCCGATCGGGCAGATGAATATTCAGCGCAAGCTGCCCGCTAATCCGTTCCGGTGCTTTGACGGCAGCCAGCGCCAAATTGGCGAGTGAGCCGGGCTGTTTTGCACTGGTTTCTGGCGTCTGACTGACGTCATCCTGCTGCCAGAAGGCGGCGCGAAAACGTCGATCGCGTCGCTGCGCCCGCCCGTATTGGACGAATTTCAGTAGCCCCAGCCCCCAGGTGACGAGAGAAAACAGCAGCAGCAACAGGATCACCGCGCCTTCCGCAGAAAAGAGTTCAATGTGTCCGAGCGTCATAACCAATACCTCATGAATTTAGCGAAAAATCGACGGGAACCACCACCCAGCCGCTAACCGGCTGACTGCCACGGCGCGCCGGAACGAAAGACCAGCGCCGCACCGTGTCTCTGGCGGCATCGTCCAGCGAGGGATAACCGCTTGATTGATGGATCCGAATGGTTTGCACCTTGCCGTCGGCACGCACCTGTACGTTCAACAGCACGGTGCCTTCATAACCACGGCTAATCGCCACGTCGGGATAAGACGGTGCGGGATTATGCAGGTAGTCAGCATTCGCGAGCGGCGGCGTCAACGGTGCATCAACGGGCTGTGCGACGGCCTTTTGCGCCACCGGAGCAGGTGTTATCGGGGCCGTTGCCGATGCAGCTTCCGCCTGAGGTTTCGGCACCGGCGCGGGCGGGTTCTTTTTCACCGCAACCTTTTTCGGCGCGGGCTCAGGCTTTTTCTCAGGCTCTTTTTTCTCAGGCACTGGCGGCAACAGCGCGTTGTCATCCACCGGCTTGTCCACGGGAGGCGGAGTAAGTTCCGGTGGTGGCGTGACGACGTCAGGCTCAATAGGTTCAGGTTCGGCTGGCTGGGCTTGCAGAACTGGTTCGGCAGCCGCAGCAACCAGCTCGATGCTGACAGGCTGTGGCCGGGCAGGCACCGTAACGGGCGGTGTCGATACGCTGTTGAATAACGCCAGCACCACCGCGTGCAATAGCAACGTCGCTATCACCGCCAGCCAGCGTTCCGGTCGAGACGAAACCGTCGTATTCAACGTCGGCAAGCGCGGTTGCACGACGCCGCTCACCCGGCTGGCGTGCGGAGTCGGCTCCGGTGAATAAGACCGGGATCCTGACGCCGCTCCCGCATAGAGTAATTCCGTCATGGTAAGTGCTCCTGACCGTGTTTATTTATACCCGGCATAATTCACATTGCAGGCGTCATGGATAGATGACCTGAAATCGCGGTGGAATAATCGATTCTTCCCGAGAGCTTAATAAAGTCAACGTATGTATCTGTATATCGATATTCATTTAATTATCTATTTCATCGGAAAGATAATCGCGTCCATTGTTTAACGACAAACTAAAGGCAATAAGTCCCGCTAGGCTAATGCATAGTTGGAATAGTTTTTTTTCGTTCGCTGCATAACGATGAAATAAGCGATGAATGCTGATTTAGCTATTTACTAAAAATAATAATGCTTTTTTTGTATTAGTCAGTTTATTGCCAAGCCTTTAAATGTGGTTCTGCAACGATATGACGCCGTGCTAAATCGGCGCAATAACAACATTGATATTCACACACTCACATTCAAACACCTCATCACTGGCGGACGAAACATGACAACATCAGGACGAAAATGGTTAGTGACCGGCTTATTGGCAATGGGTATGGCCTGGTCAGGCATCGCATCGGCTATCACTGAAATTCGTATTGCCGCACCAGACATTGGCGCAGGCACAAAACCCAGCGGCGGCGGCCTGCTCGACGTCATCCACAGCCAAAAGCTGCTGGAGCGCGAGTTCGGCAAAGATGGGATTAGCGTGCGCTGGACATTCATTAAAGGTGCCGGCCCCGTCATTAACGAAGCATTTGGTAACCATCAGGTTGACGTGGCCTATCTGGGTGATTTAGCCAGCATTATCGGCCGTTCTCGCGGTCTGGATACCCGAGTGATCGCCGTGGCATCACGCGGCATCAATCACTATCTGGCGGTGGCGAAAGGCTCCGGTATTGAGAAAATCCCCGATCTGAAAGGCAAACGCATTGGGATCTTTCGCGGAACAGCAGGCGAGCTGTCCTTCGTTAGCGCGCTCGATTCACAGGGTCTGAAACCTTCTGACGTTAAGCTGATCAATCTCGATTTCGCGGCGGCGAGTGCGGCTTTAGCCGCCGGGCAGATTGACGCCACCTGGGGCGGCAGCAATACGCTTTCGCTGCGGGATAAAGGGCTGGCGGATGTTCCGCTGTCGAGCCGTGACCTGGGCGGCGCCGGCCAGCTCAGCGGCTTCCTGCTGGTGGATGAGAAATTTGCCAAAGGCAACGAGGATATTCTGCGGCGCTTAGTTAAAGTCCAGCGCGAGGCGGCAAACTGGGCCAGCGATGCTAAAAATAAAGATGAATTTATTCGACTCTTAGCCACCCAGTCAGGCTACCCGGAAAATATATTACGCGTCGAGTGGGATACATTACCGCCATTATCTGAGCGTCTTTCACCCGAATTAGATACCGCCTACGTGGAAAAATTAAAACGTGCGGTAAAACTGGCCTATGAATCACGCCTTATTCGGCAGCCTTTTGATGTCGATAAATGGCTGGATGATTCTTATCTGAAAGCCACCCAGTAATTTATTTCCCCCAAAAGATTATAGCCCACGTATTGCCGTGAATTTCACGGCAATCGGCAGCCTATTGACGACATTCGGAAGAAGCCATGTATTTAAAAAGACACCAGCAGTATTTCAAAAAACATCAACAGTATTTAAAAAAACACCAGCGCAACATAACGTCAGGCATTTTAATGAGCTGCGTCTTAACGCTTCCCGCGATAGCGCGGGCAGCCGACCCACAAGTCACAACGGATAACCCATCACAACAGATAACACCCGGCACCGAGGCGGCAACCGCCGCCCCGGTCCAGTTGAAACGCGTGAAAGTTAACGCTCAGCGTGTGCCCGTTCAGCCGCCGACCACGCTGGCCTCGGTGATCGATGGCAAAACGCTCGAAGAAGAGCGGATCTACCGCTTCGAAGAACTGTCGCAGCTGGTGACAGGACTGGATGTCGACACCGTCGATGTGATGGACACCACGGTGACCATTCGCGGGATTGGCGACGGCGGCGAGAGTGGCACCAACATCGGTATGCCGGGCAGCGTGGGCCTGTTTGTCGATGGCGTTTACTTGTCCCGCCCCGGCGTCATCTCTAATGATTTGCTGGATATCGACAGCACCCGCGTGTTGAAAGGCCCGCAGGGCGCGGCCTATGGCTTTAATACCACTGGCGGCGCGATTGATATTCGCACCCGCAAGCCGACCTTCACGCCTGAATATTCACTGGAGCAATCGTTCGGGCAGCGTGGCTATCTGCAATCCAAACTGATGGCGTCCGGGCCACTCAGCGACCACTGGGCGGGACGCATCAACCTGTCACGCACGGAGCGCGGCGGAAACGTCACGAATATCGAAAACGGCCATAAGCTGGGAGGCAGTACCAATAACGGCGTGCGCGGCCAACTGCTTTATCAGCCCAATGACAGCTTTAGCCTCAGAATCACTGGTGACTACAGCGATTCCACCCAGCGTCCGGTCTCTGTATTAGTGAGTGCAACTGACGACTTTCGTACCCGCGCACAACAAACTGGCCTCAAGGTCGTCGGCGGTCGTCAGGTCGCGATGGACGACGAAAATGTGATTCGCGTTGCGCAAGGCGGTGGCTCGGTAGAGGCCAACTGGAAGCTGAAGAGCGGCTATAGCCTCAACTCCCTGTCGTCACTGCGCTATTTCCGCGTGCTGCCCAGCACGGCGGATAACTGGAATATCCCGCTCTATCGCGACAGCGGCGCTGACGTACGCGATCGCGTCTGGTCGCAAAGTTTTTGGCTCGATTCGCCCAAAGGCAATGTCTTCGATTATTCACTGGGCGTCGATTACTGGGGAGAAAACCTCGATACCGAGGCAAACAGCCGCTACTACAACGACAACCGCGTGCGGACGTGGGTCGGAAATGGCTATCAGGGCATTAACGTGCAGCGCTTTGGCACGCTGGATGACACCGTCTATTCCGTCTATGGTCGCGGGACCTGGCATGCCGCCGATAAACTGGATGTCATTGTCGGTCTGCGTCAGACCTATGAGAAAAAAGAGGGAACGTTCCAGCGTAAAAATCGCGCCACCTTTGACTCTGGCCCACTCTCGCAAACCAACCACCTGCCCTCTGGCTCCGTCAGCCTGAACTGGTTCGCGGCACCGAATGTTACGCCTTACGTCACGCTGGGCTACGGGGAAAAATCCGGCGGCCTGAACGTCTCATCTGGTGCCGCAAGACAGCTGGGGATTGATTCGCTGTACGTCGATCCAGAAAAAACCCGTTCGGCAGAGCTAGGGGTCAAAACCCACTGGCTACAGCGCAAAGTGGAATGGAATACCGCTCTGTTCTGGAGCGTCGTCGAAGATTTCCAGAACAACGCCTATGACGAAGAAACGGATACCAGCTATCTGATTAACGCTGGGAAATTCCGCTCGCGCGGCGGCGAAACGCAGTTAACGCTGCGCCCCGTTGACGGCCTGAGCATCAGTCTGGCCGGTACCGTTCTGGATGCCCGCTACCTGAATTTCCCTAACGCCCGCTGCCCGGCAGAAATCTCCGCCGTCTCGTGCGATATGTCTGGAAAGCGCGTCTTTAAATCCCCCACGCTGAGCTACAACACGCGCGTGCGTTATCAATGGGATACGCCAAATAACCTGCAAGCCTCAGTTTCCGGTCAATGGTCATGGCGGAGCTGGACCTACGGCACGCTCGACGATTCCGAATCAAACCGTATTCCCTCGTACGGCGTCCTCAACCTGTCTAGCGGGCTGAGCGGCAAGCAAGGTGACAACCGCTGGAACGTGTCGCTGTGGGTGAAAAACGCGCTGGATAAAAACTACTACCGCTCGGTCAGAGGCTCCAGCGCCACAACGGGCGTGATTGGCGAACCGCGTATGGTCGGAATATCAGTCGGCTACGATTTCAAAGGCTAACGTCATGGACAAGATGACTTACTCACGCCGACGCTTCCTGCGCGACAGCACGCTGCTGGCGCTGTCGGCACCGTTCTGGACATCTGCGCACGCCGCCGCACCGCTGGCCCCAGCCTCTGCCTACGCTGGCGAATCGGCGCCGCAGGTCGGCCTGCGTTGGCTAGATGGGCAGCGGCCTCTCGCCTTCACTGGCGTAACCTGGGGCGTCCCCTGGCCACAGGGGGCGGTACGCAGCGACAGTGGTTTTCAGTTGCATGATGCGCAACAGCGAGCTTATGACCTGCAAAGCTGGCCGCTGGCTCGCTGGCCGGACGGCTCGATTAAATGGTCGGCGCATGCGCTGGGCGGCGACATTCCGCCGGAAGACGGGCTAACGCTGCGGCCGACAGCCAAAGCTGAGGAACCATCAGGTTCCGGGATGGTCAGCGAGCATGACCACGGCTGGACGGTGGATACCGGCCGCATTCGCTGCGTGATTCCACGCTCAGGCTCTCGCCTGATCGAAGAAATTTGGCGGGATAATCGGCTGGCATTAACCAACGGCAGGCTGGTGTTGCGCATGCAGCGAGGTGTGGAGGCGGATAGTACGCTGACGCAGGATACCTATCAGGGCGTGCTCGACACCGTCACGGTGGAACAAAGCGGGCCACAGCGGACGGTGATTGCGCTACGCGGTAAGCACCACGCGCAACAACAAGGGGTGGCGCACATCCCCTTTATTATCCGGCTGTATAGCTATGCGAACACCGACTCGCTGCGCGTCATACACTCCCTGATCTATGACAACGACGACGATCTTCTCAGCCTGAAAGGACTTGGGCTAGCGTTTGACGTTCCGCTACAGGGGGAACTGCACGATCGCCACGTACGCTTCGTTTCGGATCAGGGGGGGCTCTTTCGTGAAGCGGTACGCGGCCTGAGTGGGCTACGTCGCGATCCCGGCGCAGCGGTTATCGCGGCACAGTTGGCCGGGCAAGCCACGCCACCAATCGCAGATTTTTCACCGGAGGTCGGGAAACGGCTGGATTACATTCCCGCGTTTGGCAGCTACCGCCTGACGCAGCACCATCCCGACGGCTTCCAGATACACAAACGCACTGCGGCCGGACAGGGCTGGCTCCTTTCCGCCACGGGTGACCGGGCGGCAGGCGTCGGCTATCTGGGCACGCCAGCCGGCGGCGTGGCATTCGGCCTGCGAAATTTCTGGCAGAGCTATCCCGCCAGTCTGGAAATCGACAATGCCCACACCGACGTGGCGACCGTCACGCTCTGGCTATGGTCGCCGTGGGCAGAACCAATGGATATGCGCTTTTATCATGACGGGCTGGGTCAGGATACCCATGAAAAACAGCGTGAAGGGCTGGCGATCACCTATGAAGATTACGAACCGGGTTTCGGTTCGGCGGTCGGCGTGGCACGCACCAGCGAACTGTTTATCGATGTGCTGCCCGCGACGCCTGACGCGGAAAATCTGGTGAATCGGGCGCGGCGCATGCAGCAACCGCCGCTGCTGGTCGCGGACGCACAGGATCTGCACCGCGCGCAGGCGTTTGGCCCACTCTGGGCTCCGGCTTCTTCCTCTGCCACCACGCCCGGCCGCATCAGGCTGGAGAAACAGCTGGATACGTATTTCGATATCTACCAGCAGGAAGTCGAACAGCGGAAATGGTACGGCTTCTGGGATTTCGGCGACGTGATGCATACCTATGACAGCGACCGCCACGTCTGGCGCTACGATGTGGGCGGCTATGCGTGGGACAACTCGGAACTCAGCACCGACCTGTGGCTCTGGTATTACTTCCTGCACAGCGGACGCGCCGAGGCGTTTCGTATGGCAGAAGCCATGACGCGCCACACGGGCGAAGTTGACGTACACCATTTGGGGCCATTTAGTCCGCTGGGGTCGCGGCACAATGTCCGCCACTGGGGCGACAGCGCCAAGCAATTGCGTATTTCTACCGTCGCCAACCGCCGCTTTCTCTACTATCTCACCGCTGATGAACGTATCGGTGAATTGATGGACGAACAGATCGAGGCACTGCGTACGCTCGGCACCGTGCTGCCCGGCCGCAAGATTGGGCAGACATCGCCCGCCGATCCGCATCACGTCAGCCTGAGTTTTGGGACAGACTGGGGCGCGGTAGCCGCCGCCTGGCTAACCGCCTGGGAACGACACGGCGATCCGGCAATGCGTGAACGCCTGCTGACCAGTATGCAAACCATTGCCGCCCAGCCGCACGGCTTTTTCACCGGCGGATCGGCTATCGACCCCGATACGGGCCGTATCGAGCTGGCTCCACCGGATCAGGTGGAAATTTCACATTTGAGTGCGGTTTTTGGTCTGACAGAAATCTGTAGTGAGCTGGTTGAAGCGCTGCCCGACCCTGCCTTTACCCGCGCATGGCTCGACTACTGTCGGCTGTATAACGACCCCGCCGCGTTAAGCGCAGCCGTGGGTAAGACGGTGAAAAAACTCAATCTGGCTCAGGGACATGCCCGACTGACCGCCTTTGCCGCACGACGGTTAAACGATCGCACGCTGGCGCAGCGCGCCTGGGCAGAATTTACCGCGGGCAGCGGCGGTATCGCCCATCCGACTCTCGAACAGCGGCGCTTAACGCCCCCCACCGTGCTTTACCCAATCAACGAGGCGCTGATTGATTCCACCATCGATAAACATTCCGGCAGCACCGCAGCCGCCAATCTGGCGACCAATGCCGTCGCCCAGTGGGGATTAACGGCCATCGCCCTGCTGGCCTTGCTGGATGACATTCCCTCTTCTTAATGCCGCCCCCGGCGGCACGCTACAGGACATCACCATGACTGACCCAAGCTGTACTGAAAACACGCTCCTTCTGTCGCCGCAGGCAGACAGCACGCATGAGATTATCGATTCGCCACACCGTTCAACGTTTATCTGGTCCACGGATTCAACGGGCCAGCCGCTACGCTGGCAGGTGGAGCAGGAAGACCCTGACCGCACGGCGATCCAGACCACGCCTGATCGCCTGACGCTGGAAAGCGCCGCCGGGCTAACGATCTGGCTGGATGCGCCGCTCTCAGGCACCTATCGCATCGCCTTCACGCGCGAGATTCTGGTTGCCGATCGTCCCTATGACCGCGTGTCCGACCTCAACCAGTTCTGGGCCGCGCGTGACCTGCATCATTCGAACCTTTTTACCCGGTACGGCAAGCTCAACGAATATGACAGCCTGAATCTGTACTATGTCGGTATGGGCGGCAACTGGAACAGCACTACGCGCTTTCGTTATTACGACGGTCACGGCGAACGCCTGCTGCTCGGTGAGTACACCGATGCTGCGCATCTGCTGCGTCCGAATCATCGCTATAGAATTGTGATTGAAGTGGATCGGCGGGAAACCCGTTTTTGGGTCGACGATGTGCTCTATTTCCATGCCAGCTATCCGAGCACGCCCGCTCCGGGCTATTTCGGCTTTCGGACGGTATTTTCGCGTCAGGAAATCAGCGAGTTCAGCATCACTCCGCTGTAAGCGCTACTGGTGTACCGTGCAGGTCGCTGTCGACCTGCACAAAAGTTTCAATCAGCTTGCGCGCCAACAGCGATAGGCGGGCGTCCGCCAGATAAATAATGCCGTAATGGGTATAAAACTCGTCGGTATTGTCGTCCAGACCGGCAATCTTCAACATGTGAATGCCGTGCCGATCGGGCTCGTTGAAATGGTTAGTTGTCCCGATGGCATCCGAATGGCGTACCACATCCAGCAGACTGTAGCCATTTTCACACTCAATGTTGGTGCGAATATCCAGTTTACCGCTCAGCTGTACCAGCGCACGGTGGAGGTTGGGTGGACGTATCGTTGCCGCCAGCGGGTAGGAAAAGAATTGTTCGACGGTAATCTCTTCCTGCGCCGCCAACGGATGCCCGCTACGGCAGCAAAATCCCCAGCGGTGCTGGCTCAGCGGCTGAACCCGATAGCGGGTATCGAATTCAAAGTTGCGCATATCCGCCACGATGAAATCCAGCTCTTCAGCCATCAGCCGATGGCCTAGCGCCTGCCAATTATCAACGCGAAAGACCATCCGCACCTTTGGATAAAGTCGGGAGAAAGCCCCGATCACCTGCGGCATAAGCCAGGCCGCGGGGGCTGGGCCGCAGCCAAAATTCACTTCACCCGCCTCTTTCTCATTGAACTGCTGGATATCGTTAAACAGGTCGTGCGTCTGATTAATCAGGCGACGCGCATGTTCCAGCACCACCAACCCTTTCGGCGTCGGCTCCAGTTGGTTCATGCGATCAATCAGACGGGTGCCGATGGTCTGCTCCAGCGACTGGATGCTACGGCTGAAGGCCGATTGGGAAAGCTTCATCGCCTGTGCCGCCGACGTAAAATTGCGATGCTCAATCAGGGCAATAAAGTGGCGCAGTTGGCGAAGATCGATATTCATAGCGGCACTCGGCGTGTCATCAGGACGGAAGGAATTTGCAGGCTAGCAGGTCTGATCGTACAGAAAAAATAATAAAACCGCTTTTTATATTCTTACTGGTTATATATGCAGCACGGTCTCTTATACGCCAATCCAGAGGCATCGCGGGTTTTGCCGTTATCCGGCGTAAAAAATTATGCTGAGGAGATAGCGGGCTTAGGATGAGCCGCAGGGACGCGGCTCAAGCTTGCGCCACGTCGGGAACGTGTCGCAAGCGGTCCGTTAAGCCAGATACCGACGAAGGCACCGCGTAGCGGCATAATTCGCGCCAAAAGCCAAGGGGTCACGGGGCGAGCGGCGCTTAAGCCGCCCCGTGTCGGGCGCGTGCTACGAGGTAGCATGAAAATAACAACATTACCGCGCACGAAACCGTCTCAGCGTCCGCATAAAATGGACTAAGAGACGGAGGATCAGATTTCTTAGAACAGTTTCTTCGCTGTATCCAGCCAGTCGCCTTTGAAAGGACGCTTCATGTTCTCAATCGCATCAACGATGTCGTGGTGCACCATTTTTTCATTCTGGATACCGACACAGCGGCCGCCGTAGCCCTGCTGTAGCAGCTCAATAGAGTAGGCGCCCATGCGCGAGGCCAGAATACGGTCGTAGGCAACCGGTGAGCCGCCGCGCTGAATGTGGCCGAGTACGGTCGCACGGGTTTCGCGTCCCGTTTCTTTCTCAATATATTTCGCGAGTTCATCGACATCGCACACCAGTTCGGTGATCGCCACAATCGCGTGTTTCTTACCTTTCTCAATGCCCGCTTTGATTTCACAGACCAGATCTTCCGGGCTGAATGGCACTTCCGGCAGAACGATGAACTCACAGCCGCCGGCAATCGCTGCCGCCAGCGTCAGGTCGCCGCAGTGGCGTCCCATCACTTCAACAATGGAAATACGCTGGTGTGAAGAGGAGGTGTCGCGCAGGCGGTCAATCGCTTCCAGCACGGTTTCCAGCGCGGTAAAGTAACCGATGGTGTAGTCCGTACCCGCGACGTCGTTATCGATCGTGCCGGGCAAGCCGATACAAGGGAAACCCATTTCGGTCAGGCGCTTGGCACCCATATAGGAACCGTCACCGCCGATGACGACCAGCGCATCCAGACCGCGTTTCTTCATGTTTTCTACGCAGACCTGACGCACCGCTTCATCACGGAACTGCGGGAAACGCGCGGAGCCCAGAAACGTGCCGCCACGGTTAATCACATCCGATACGCTGTAGCGATCCAACTGCTCCATGCGATCTTCGTACAAGCCCTGATAGCCATCATAAATACCGAAAATTTCCAGCCCTTCCGATAGCGCAGCGCGAACCACACCACGAATTGCGGCATTCATACCTGGTGCATCGCCACCGCTCGTCAACACTCCGATTCTTCTAATCATGACAACCTCTGGACTTGTAGATGTAATTTTGCAGGATTCTTCTATCGTAAATTCACCGCCGCCGTGAAACAGGCAGCAACGCCTTATTCTTTTATTAGCATATTATAACAAACACCCGAAGCTGAATTGATTCAGGTCAGGCTAAATTGTGCATAAATTTTCATGGCGTATCACGTTTTTAACATAAAATGCTGAAACATAGCCGACTACGCCGTCAATCTGCCACGCTGATTTTCTGGCACGGCAGAAACCGGATCCTGATGGATAATAATATCGGCACCCGGAAACTGTTCACGTAATGCCTGCTCCAGATCGTCTGCGATTTGATGTGCCTGAACCAGCGGCAGCGCGTCATCCATTTCCAGATGCAGTTGAATAAAGCGCGTTGGGCCGGAACGTCGGGTACGCAACGCATGTGCGCCGCGAATGCCCGGCCAGTTCACAATCACCTCAGCAATAGCGCGATGCTCGTCCTCCGGCAGGGCGCGATCCAACAGCGACTGCACGGCGTCATACCCCATGCGTAACGCGCTATATAAAATATAGCCGCCAATACCCAATGCAAACAGGGAGTCGGCGCGCGTAATGCCTTTCCAACTGAGCGCCAGCGCTACCAGAATCGCGCCGTTCATCAACAGATCGGACTGATAATGCAGCATGTCCGCACGCACCGCCTGACTGTGCGTACGCTTCACGACCCAGCGCTGGAACGATACCAGCAGCAGCGTGGTCACCAGCGCAATGAGCGTCACCCACATGCCCACTTCCGGCGCGTGCAGCGTCTGCGGCTCCAGCGAGTGTTGCAGCCCCGTCAGGATCAGGAACAGCGCCGAGCCGGAGATAAACATGCTCTGCGCCAGCGCGGCCAGCGATTCCGCCTTACCGTGGCCGAACGCATGTTCAGTATCCGCCGGTTGCAGCGAATAGCGCACCACCAGCAGGTTCACCAGCGACGCGGCGATATCCACCAGCGAATCAACCAGCGACGCCAGCAGGCTCACCGAGCCGGTGTGCCACCAGGCAAACACTTTCATTATGAACAGCACCAGCGCCACGGCCGTCGCGCTCACAGCGGCCAGCGTCACCAGACGCGCATAGTGTGGATTCATCATGCCCTCACGTAAGACGATGCCCTTACATACAATAACTAGTTCAGGTCGTCGCTTGTATTCAGTTCGTTAATGACGTTTTTAACACACGGGAATAGCGGACAAACGTAAAAATACAGCACACGGTTGCCAGTATCGCCATTGCCGCGCCAATGAAGCCGATGTCGGGCAGGCCCAAATGGACAATCACCTGATTGCCCAACAGCGCACCGCCGCCGATCCCAATGTTATAAATCCCCGAGTAGAGCGCCATTGCCACATCGGTGGCATCCGACGCCAGCGTCAACACTTTGACCTGCATGCCCAGGCTCAGCGCCATAATGGCGATACCCCAGACGACACACAGCGTCGACAGGCTCCAACCGCTGAATGACAAAGGCAGCAAGAGCAGTAAACACACCGCCAGAAACGCGAACGAGACAATCAAGAAGCCCGCCGGATATTTGCTGCTGTAGCGGCTGAACAGCATGCTGCCAATGATGCCTGCACCGCCAAAAACCAGCAGCAAGATGGTGGTGAAGTTTTCACTCAACAACGCCACTTTCTGGATAAACGGCTCAATATAACTGTAGGCGGTAAAATGCGCCGTCACGATCATCACAGTCAGGCCGTACACGCACAGCAGCGCCGGACGTTTAAGCAGGAGAGGCAAACTCTTCAACGAACCGGAATTACTGCTCGGCAGCACAGGCAGCAGCCGCATCAGGCCCAGCATAATCCCCGCGGCGATCAGACCAATAAGGACAAACGTCACACGCCAGCCCAGATACTGCCCGACCACGCGACCCAGCGGTAACCCTAGCACCAGCGCCAGCGCCGTGCCGGTCGCCAGCAAGCTTAATGCCTGCGCTTTTTTGTCCGCCGGTGCCAGACGCACCACCAGCGATGCCGTAATCGACCAGAACACCGCGTGAGCCAGCGCCACGCCGATACGGGCGATAACCAGCACCCAATAGTTCCAGGCCAGACCGGACAACACATTGCTGACGGCGAACAGGATAAAGATTTTAATCAGCAGGCTGCGTCGCTCCATATCGCTGGACATCAGCATGCAGGGCAGCGACATCAGCCCAACCACCCAGGCGTAAATCGTGATGATCAGCCCAACCTGCGCGGCGCTCATGGAAAAGCTGGCAGCGATATCTGACAACAGCGCGACAGGGGCAAATTCAGCGGTGTTAAAAATGAAGGCCGCCAGAGAAAGGCTGACGACGCGTAACCAGGCGGTCGAACGGGAAGAACGGGTCATGGTATTGATATCAAAAGTTAAAATAAAAGAATGCGCCCCCTGTCGTGGCAGAGGCTAACGCGATGAAGCAATGGTACAGGGAAAGTATGACATCACCGTGTAATCGGCGAGCGGCCAAAGGTGTTTCAGCGTGCTTTTATGAGGATGTCAGCCAAAAGCCTGAAGACAGGTAAGGGAACATTCATGAGCATCATTTTTGGTGCTCATATTCTACGCTTTACTACTCCCTTACGCTGTCTTTTTCGTGCCCTTCTTACTCCTTACTCCTTACTACGTCTCTATCCTGTTCTCTGTCAGGAAAGGGCGCTACGCAGATGACGATTGGCGCAGCACGATCGGCAACCCGTTTTGAAAACGCTGAAGCCTGTCGCAAAGAAAGACGATCCGCAGCAGGCTCTCCACCTCCGGCTGGGGTTGCGCTAAATAGTGCGACAACGCGTTTTCAACGAGCGTTAAGCCCAGCTCATTGGCCGTTTTCATGCTGTGTTGTAACTGCTCTCTTTGCGTTGAGGTTAAATGCCGACGTCCGGTGCAGGCCTGCGCGTCCAGCACATCAAGAATTGGGTGACAAACACGCTGTGCCAGCGTGGGCAAGGGACGCTGCACCGTTTTACGCTGCTTTCTCTCCGCAAATAGCGTTTGAATATGGCTAATAAAACTGGGCACGGTTTTCTTGGTCTTGATGGTCTGAAAATCTAAACAAAACGCGGTCACCGCGCTGCCATCACTCACCAGAAGAGAATAGGGATGGAGATCAATGTCATTCCCACGGCGACGGGGCTGAACCAGCACCGCTACAATCGCCCACTTTTGCTGAGTGGCCTGTTTGAGCCTGTCTATGCGCTGATGCTGCGTTTTTTCCCAGTTTAGGCTCAGATACAGCGCATTATCCGCATCATCAAAGACCGGCCAGACCACACGCTGTTCCACCTCATTCCAGACGACGGGTTCATAGCGGTTTACATGCAGCAGCAGAGGCTGTGGGTAATCCTGATTCTCTTGCTCAAAATAGTGAAACAGCTGCGACCAGTCGGCAATGCCGCACGTCGATTTACACTGCGCATAGGCGGCGGCAGGCCACTGCGAGCCCTCAAGATTCGCGTAACTGTCGCCGCCTGCGGCCAATTTCCCGTCGTCAGAAAAACGCGGGTGATGCAGCGTAAAGGGAGCGCGCACGATGTGTTCGCCCAGCTGTTTCCACATCGCCTGCCCCTGCCATACACCCTGCTGGCTAAATGTCATATCATGGTAATCGGCCCGCGCTTGCGTACAGTGCACTAATTGCTGGTTTTCACTATCCCAAAATGAAAAGGTGGCACCGCGCGCACCGCCTTCGGTGATCCACCACTGTGCACCCAATGGTACAAGCGATAAGGCTTCAGGCTGTTGTTGATATTGCCGCCGTACCTGCCCGCGCAGGTGCAGCAAGCGCTCAGGCGTCGCCTGCTCAAGCTGGTATAGATACGCTGACAGACGGGCAATGAACAGCAGCACATCACGCTCTTCCAGACTGTAATGCCTGTCCGCTAATAGACTGACCTGTCCACTCACATTACGCAGATAACCCGCCAGCCGGGGCAATCCTTCCGCACGCGCGGACATATTCAGCAAGTGAAGCTGTCGCGCACTGCTTTTACTGATGTGCGACAGCCCCTGATTCATGATGTCCTGAATAAATGCATTAAGCGTAGCAATCAGCGCGCGCTCATCGGCATGTAGCGCCCGCACCTGCGTTTCCTGAGTCAGACAATCCGCTGGCCACGGCCAGACGCGCTGATTGGCTTCAAAGAGGCAGGCAATGGCAGCAAGATGCAAGGCTGGCTGCTTCTCCCGCAAGAAATCCGACAACATGCCAGCAAATCCCGCTCCAGCCAGATAGATAACGGGGCTTTCCAGCATCGGCAGGTGAATTTTAAGCTGGTTGGATAGCGATTCCGTCCTCACCGATTCTTCCGCCCACATCTGAACAAATCGCGCGGCATGCCGCGTTTGCCCTTTGCCGACCTGCTTCATTAACGTCTCAGGATCAAGCTGTAAGATCTCGACAAGCACGTCTATTGGTGGTGCGGTGGTTTCCTCAGAGAGGGGCGAGGCCTGCTCCGCACCGCCTTCAGCATGGGCTTGTACCCACAGCACCGCCGCCAAAATGTGCTTACAGCAGCCCGAGGCTGGACAATCGCACCGCGCGGTTTGTATTCCCTGCGCATTCAGCACCACCTGCTGACCATCGCTGACAAAATGCCCTTCTTGCTCAGCGTCCGTTACCAACATCACTTTGTCGCCAGCCAGATCTTTTTTTGCCCGGCGCAGCAAACCGACATTCGCAAAAACACTCAGCGCATCGTCATCATAATTCAGGTAGAGGGATTGCCAGCTCATCGCATCACCTCCGCCAGCCATTGCGCAAAGTGCTCCGGCGTCAGCGCCGCAACATGCATGCCGCGGTCGGCCAATTTTTGCCCGATTGCGGTGTCGTATACCGGTTGTGCGGCATCATCAAGCGCCGCAAGCCCTAACAGCGTGATCTGCTGACTATGCATGCGCTGCACACAGCTAAGCAGGCGATTCAGCGCGCCACCTTCTTCAAAATCGCTGATTAACGTCACGATGGTACGTTTCGGGTTTTGTACTTGCTGTTCGCAGTACTGCATGGCCTTCGCAATATTCGTCCCGCCCCCCAGTTGCACCGTCATCAGCACGTCAACCGGATCGTGGGCAAGATGCGATAAATCAACCACCTGTGTATCAAATACAATCAGTGAAACCCGTACCGCAGGCAATGTCGCCAGAATGCTGGCGCAGACTGCCGCGTACATCACCGAACTGGACATCGAAGCACTTTGGTCGACGCACAAAATGACATCCCACGGCATATGACGCTGCATGCGTGAATTAAAATGCGGTGTTTCAATGACCAGCCGATTCTTCTCACGATCAAAATGCTTAAGATTGGCTGCAATCGTGGCGCGCCAGTCGAAATTTTGACTGCTGGGAATCGGTGAACGTCGGAATCGATTCCGGCGACCGGTGAGCGCATTCGTAAACGTCGGCCTCAGCGTGCGTAATATCTCATCGACCACCTTGCGAATAATGTCGCGCACCGCTTCACGCGTTTCTTCATTCATCCGTCCACGTAAACTCAATAACGCCTTAGCGAGCGCGGGCGTGGGCTCCATCGCTTGCAGAGCCTGCGGGTCGTTGAATAAATGCGAGATTTCATAGCGTTCAATCGCTTGCGATTGCATTCGTTCAAACGTGCTGCTAGGGAACAATTTACGCGCCTGATTGAGCCAGTTAACCGCCGTTAGCTGAGACTGATCCAAAGAGCCGTGCCGTCCTCCTTCCTGCTTAAGCCCACGACGCTGATATTCACGGCGATAGAGATAATCCAGAGTACGCTCGACTTTCAGGTCATGTGCGTCAAAGGCCGCTTTACCTAATGCCTCGTCGGCATAGTGGCCCAGAATCAATCGCCAGCGTTTGCCGTTTTTTTCTTTATCATCAGACTGCGGATCTTGCGCACTCATCGGGCTGCACCCTTCTCTTTTTCATACCATGACAGTAAATCGTTTTCCGCCAGCTGCTGTTTCAGCTTTTGGTTTAACTGCATCGTCTGGAGCATTTCCTGCTCCGTGAAATCCGTTTGCCAAAGATGCATTTCCGGCTCAGAGAAACCACATTGTTCAGCGATATAGTTCGCTAACGTCGCATTCTGCTTCGGTGTGAGTTGGCTGAAGGCAAAGCGCAGATCGGGCAACACATGCAGAAAACGGTCATCATCCCACTGCGACATCAGCGCGTTTAACTTATCGACCAAACGCGGCGTTTTGATAATCAGCTCAGGGGCGGCGCGCATTAACCCCACAAAATAGCGAACCGCCTGCTCAGGGTCGCTACCCTGACTAAAGACGTTCGATAGATGGTCATCAAGCGTTTGCTCATCAATTTCATCACCGAGATAGCGCAGCGCATCAACCGCCCCTTTTAACAAAGGCACGTCCTTTAACGCTGGGGTGATCTGCTGCAATTGGTGGTAAAAATCGCGACTGGCGGTACTGGAGGGATCGAGCGTAGGCATAAACTCAATCAGCTCACGCAAGGCAAGCAATGCGGTAAAATGTTCTTCCTGCTGTGACTCATCGCCCGCGGTGATGGTCGGTAAGCAAAACAACGTCTGTGGAACCAGCTTAAACAGCAGCTGAGTTAACTCAGGCTGATTGCGTAAGCCAAGAAAGTCACGCCCGCGCCAGAGATGAATCAGGCTATGCCCGCATTCAACGAGCGAACTTAACCGAAAATCGTTATGTATATCGTCATGCAATAAACGGAATAGCCCGGCTACACGCGACGGTAATCCCAACAGCGCCGCCTGAATCAGCACACGCACTGCATTCTTGCTTGACCGATTCTGCCCCTGTTCCTCTAGCTGCTTTTCCAAATAGAGTAATTTATCGATGGCAATCGCTTCGAGCTGGCTTCCCTTCTCCGAGAGCGTAATCAATCGCCCTTCGATCGACGGTGTCCACGCATAGTGCCACTCTTCAAATAGCAGGTCGAGATTGTGACCACCCAAAAAATCAGGGCCATTACTGCGCGTTGCAAAACCCACTTCAAGGAAGCTCAACAGATGAAGAAAGCGGCTGCGGGCACGATGCTGCGGGTTGCGATAGATATCCAAACGGCTCAGTTTGACGAGTGTGTCATCAAGTTTAAAGCGATGATATTTCGCTAATCGATAGGTTTCAGCAACCAGCGGAGGCGTCGCGCTGCCTGCCGGGATCTGCCCTAACGCATGGCCGGAGAACGCCTTTTTGATCTCAAGCCACAGATCGCTTTGCGCATCATCAATACTGCCTTTGATAAAACTACTTTGTAGCCCATCCAGCAGGTCATAACGACCAGGGCCTTCATGCCCGCGCAATGCCGCTAAGCGAACACTCTGCTCTACCGCATTTTTTACCGTGATATAGCTGGGGGGATCGTCAAAAGATTTAGCACGGAGCAGGCTGGCAACCTCAGACAAAAAACGCATCCCCATGTTATTGCGGTGTTCCTGCGTCGTGAGCGCTCGCCCCGTTTCCGCCAGCCGATCGCCCCGCTGCGCCATGAGCATTTGCCAGCTTCGCTGATAGTACGCGGGCGCAGGCATGCCGGAGGCATACCCATTGAGTGCATCTAATCGGTCAAAGCTGTAGCGGATTAACCACGCACTGTCGTTTTCCGCCTGCTTCATCTGTTTTTGGTACAGCTTCTTCGCCGCATCCGTGAAGGCATTGAACGATTTAGCGTCGTGAGACAGCCCTTCGAGCAGCGCCAGCGAATGAAAACCGCCGGTGACGACCAGAATTTTCCCCGTTGGATGTTCAGCACGAACCTGCATGATAGCGGCGAGCATATGCGCCTCACGCTGTGCAGATCCCTCCGCTTCCAAAACCTGAGGCTCATAGTCCAGTCGCGCTAACGCACACCAGATCAACGTATCGCGGAAAAGCGATTGCCAATCGGTCAGCGCCTCAATCGAACGTAATTCAAATAAATGCTCCCACAAATCATCGTGATCGCGGCAATAGCATTTTTTTGCGAGTGCCGAAATGAACTGGCTGTGAGCGAGATAACGCTCCGCTTGCAGGCTCTGGCTGACGTCATTCTGACGTTCCTCAATCGCGATTTGTTCAACCCACGGCAAATCAATAAAACGCAGCGTCGCGTTGTGACGATGCCCCGCATGCAGCGCAACCCATTCAGGCGAGTAGTCACAAAAAGGGAAAAAAGCGCTGCGCGTGGTCGCTTGCGGCGTTTCGCCCTCTTGCGACTCGCGGGCTTGAAAGTCAGCCTGTCCCATCACCGCGATAGGGGGTTTCGCGTCAGGGTGAAGCAAATCGGGCAACAGGTGATTAAAACTGACCGGTGCCTCAATCAGAATGTGATCGGGCTGGATATCATCAATCAATGACAGCAGACCATAGGCACACGCTGGGCTATGGTGGCGAACCGGCGCAAAATAGATCTGCTGCGACTGCAAAAAATCCCATGTTGCCAGCGCCTGTTCCATCCGAGCGGGCAATACGATGTTCGAAAGACTCACCAGCGCGTTTCCTCATGAAAAAGTGTCCGTGAAATCATCAACAACAATTGGCCACGGCCTTACTTCCAAAACTGTCGTGAGGCATCATAAAACGCTTTCCAGTCATCGCTGCTTTTGGCCCTTTCTCGCGCCACGTTATCAACGTAGTAGCGCATACGTTTTGCATCGTCAGGATTATCTTTTAGTACCACACCGATAATCTGGCGGGCGATGGCGCCCGCATTCAGCGTGCTATCGCCCAAATAATGCGCCTCAAGCGCGGAGGCATAGGCAATGTTGACCGCTTCCGCACTCGACATCACCGCATCTGGCGTTTTGATGCTGCCGCCGTCGCGCGTATTGCCCGAGCGCAGTTCCTGAAATGTGGTCACCAGCAGTTCAATGACGCTCGGCGGCACGGTGACAAGCGCGGCCAGATCGCCCAATTCACGCGTAAGCTGCGTTTGAATAAGCTCAATTTCGAATTCAGGGTCTTGAATCGGCCTCACGGTTTCAAAGTTAAAGCGCCGTTTTAATGCCGCTGACATTTCATGTACGCCGCGATCGCGCAAGTTCGCCGTGCCAATCAGGTTAAAACCGGGCTTGGCACTGATCCGCCCTTGCTCACCCATTTCAGGAATCATCAGCTGTTTTTCAGACATCAAAGAGACCAGGACATCTTGTATTTCCGGCGGGCAGCGGGTGATTTCCTCAAAACGGACAATCCTGCCCTGCATCATCCCCTGATAGAGCGGTGAACCGATAAGCGCGCGCTCGGTGGGGCCTTCGGCAAGCAGCAGCGCATAGTTCCATGAATACTTGATGTGGTCTTCCGTCGTTCCCGCCGTGCCTTGAATGGTCAAGCCGGAATCTCCCGAGATCGCCGCAGCAAACAGCTCAGACAGCATGGATTTTGCGGTTCCGGGCTCGCCAACCAACATCAATCCCTGTTTCCCCAGCAGCGTCACAATCGCCCGATCGACCAGCGCATTATCGCCAAAAAATTTCGCGGAAATATCTAAGGCCTCGTCACCCAGAATAAACTGGCGCACCGCACGGGGTGAACGCAGCCAGCCCTGCGGCTTTGGGTTATTTTCGTCCGCTTTGGTCAGGCGTGCTAATTCATCAGCAAAGCGAATTTCAGCATGTTGACGCAGCACATCGTTGGCTGTCGGTGAGTGTTTTTCCATGTTCGTGTCTCTGTTCGCCACAAAATAATGAACGAAGCCAGCACAAGGTGTACTGGCTCCATAAGCGGATTACCAAGGCGTTTTGCTTTCCCAGTCGGCATCGTATCCTGAACAGGCTTCTGCGGCTTTCAGGTAATCGGCATAGCTTTCTGCCAGTAAAATGGGCGGGACATCCTGTAATGCCAGATTGTTACGATCCCAATAATTTTGCTGATTTTTCTCAAAGCTCAAATCAAACAAGACCGCTGGAATATTTTCTTCTGGCACGTAGCTACCGCTAAACCCAATATTGACGTACACATTCAAGCTACTGAAATGCTTATAATAATGGGTAAACGACCCGCCATCTTCCGCTGGCGCACGCTGGTATCCCATCTTGGTTAAGACGCCGCGCAACGTGAACGTATCGGTCAACCACCCTTTTTTATCCTCAATTTCAACCCGTTTACGATCGAGTTCGGGCAGCATGTTCACCATCTGCGAGAACAAGAACGTCACTTTATAATCCTTAAAGTGCGCGAGCCAGGCTTCACGCGTCTCGTTATCGACAATGGCCGCATGCGCAAGCTGAATCATCGTGCCGTCCGATAATTCCACTTCATCGTCTTCAAGATTAAGTAAGCAACCGTCATCCGTCGGCCGGAAGGTATTGAGCACCTGCTCACCCTTCACTTCTTGCCACACCAGGCGCTCGATTAACGGACGCATCACAGGGTGACCCATGATGTAAGTCTGCCAGTCCTCACTCGACCATTGGCGCTGAGCACACATCGATTCATACAAACGTGCGGTTTGTAGGTCGATCACCTGTTTCAGCTCTTTTTTGCTCGATGAGAACAGCTTTTTCGCTTCTTTTATCTGCTCTTCGTTATCCGTTTTACGCGCCGCAGGCAGGGCTTTAATCTCTTTCCCTTCCGGGTTCAGGAGCACCAACTTCTGTTTGCTGTCCATGCGTGCGGTAAAGATCCGCTCCCCGTATTCCAGCACCAGCGTACCCGTTTCATCCAACCCCGCCGTAGGGATCGTGCGGTCGGCCAGTTCATCCGCGCTCCAGCCATTGCGGTCGGCAATCTCTTTGACTAACTCACGCGCCTTTTCCTGAATCGCCGCGGTACGGTAGCGGCGTGAAAGTGAGAGTAACAATTGGATAATGAGCGGGTCGTCGCTAATCGCCATCGCGCTGATCATCGCTTCAATCTGTGAACGACGCTGATAATGGTCACGCGTGTAATTGCGTAATGCGGAGACGGCAACATGGCCCTCGATACGACCAATCAAGGCCAACATACCTTTATCCGCGATGGCAGAACCTAAATAGCGCCGCAAGACTTCATTCTTTATTTCCTCAGCCGCCTGTTCCAGCGTGTAATGCTCATATTTTTGGTAATACTCAGGGTAACGCTCAAGATAATACTGATACGTTTTTAAACGTGCGGGCGCATCCTTATGCGCTTCCAGCATCGCGTCTTCCAGCGATGGGTTTTTTACATCCTGCGTGATGAAGGAATGTAAAACAAAATGGCCCAGCTTATGCTGGCTCTCTTTGGCTAATAACCCGACATAGCGTTGCAATAACGTGTTACCTGCGGGCATTTTTAATTTCACCGCCAGAATGATCCACCATTTGATAATGTCGGCATCGACGGCCTTGCCGTTTTCCCATTTCAATGACGGTATCGCGTTATAGTCAAACCAGCTCATGCTCGCAGGCGGGCTTGCTTTCAATCCCTTCAACGCTTCGTCACGCAATACCTTTTCGGACAAATACGGCGAAATATCCTCACCAAACTGCTCTAACGCCGCCAGCAATGCGGCTCGGACGGTTTCTCTCTTCTCTTTTTTTAACAGTGCATAAAGCGGCGCGATGCTGTCTTTATGTTTTATCCGCGCAAGCCATTCAATCGTAGTAATACGGATTTCTTGTTTCGCAGAATGTAGGCTTTCCTGCGCATTCACATGCACATTCGGCAGTTTTTCAAGCAACTTCTGCGCACTCACGCGGAACGTTTTATTCTCGCCTAACGCCAGTTCCATAATGCGTGGAATAAACTGCGCGGGGATAGCAGGGAATTTATCAAGCAGCTCAAAGGCCTGACCCAATTCAAATTTGCGATATTGGTTGTCACTCTTATTCGGCAATAGCCCCAACGCTTCGGCAATATAGTCTGGATGTTGAGAGAAAAAAGGCCAGAGCTGTTCAGGTTTAGGGAATAGCCTCAACCCATGGTTATAGGACTCTAAACATAGCGATGCAGCGATCCGTGCAGGTTCTGGGCATGCCAGCGCCTGCAAAACACCTTCAATTTGTCGTAATTCCAATCCAGCGACAATATGAGCGGGTGCTTCATGTTCTATTCGAGCAGTGCTTAGATTGAAGTGTGCATACATGTTGCCAAAAATAATTCTCATAGCATGGTAAAACGTAAATTCAGGAAGATTGCTAATACGTTTTTTATATTTAATAATGCTAGTATCTTCACTAGATAATTTATGATTACCATGATTAAGCTTATCAACCAAAGTACGGCAATGCTCAGCATTCAATTTTTTTAATTTAGCATAATGATCTTGCGCCCATTTGTATTTGTACGCATTCGATTTATTTTGTTCTATTTCTTTTTCCGCATTTACTCTTGCCGTTTCCACCATCTCGATCAGGTTTTCGACAAGAATATCTTTTGCGCTTTCAGGCAACGGCGTATCAGCCAGCAGCGTGAGTTCGGGTAATTCAGGGAGTGTTATATCCTGTGCCGTATCAACAACGTCAAAACGTGTAATAGCACTTTCGATACTTTTTATTACTGCCTTACTTTTCTCTAACTGTAACGCCTGTTCTAAAATATCTTTATTTTCGCCTTGACGGGCAAAGAGATCGGCAGCCTGAGAGCGCTGTTTTGGCGTGCCGTTAAATAGGATATCACTCAGGTGTTTTTTGACATCATTAGCGGGAAGCGTATTCAGCAGCGGTTCAGCTTCGCTGCGCACCGTTTTTTTCTGATCCATTGCTAATTTAACAATGACATCTGAGAAAAAAACACGCAACACTTCACGATCGGACAAGTATTTCAGGAACTGAATCAGGCCGAGTGCAGAAAGTTTGTCCACTAGCGTCGTGCGGACAAACTGTGCATGACTTTCGATGTATGTCTGCAAATCAGGGAGTTCAAAGAAAAGCGCTAACTCCGAGCTATAGTATTCACCTATTTCCTTCCGATCAAAAATAGCAAATAAAATATTCTCGCCTTTCTCATCATGCTGTTCACTAGCAACCAGGTCAGCGAGAAGTTGAACACTCCAGTCAGCACGGTGCTTTAATTTCAGCTTTTGATTAGATGTGCTTTTCAACGTAGTGGCCAGCGCATCACAGAGCAAATAAATCATCCAATTTGGTATTTCGTCAGTTATTATTTTTATATTTTTATTCTGACATGCCGCAGCTAATACTTTCGCAAAGCGTACCGTTTGTTCGTTTGTTAATCCTTGGCCTACCATGGAATAGAGTTTATAACGCGCATTCCTTGCCTGCCTGATTATTTTACTATATTCACTGGAATTAAAACTGTTATTTTGAACATAGTACCAGTCAACCGAACCCGGCTTGTCCAGAAGGACGATTGTTTTATCAGAATCTAACTGATTTAAGGCATAAAGAACCTCAGATTCGGTGCCCGTCATGACATAATGAAATATTTTCTTCGGCAACGTTTTATCAAGTTCTGCAAGCGGTAAGAGAGACTCTTGCAACAGATTTTCCGTCGGCGTTACTTTCTTATCACCAAAAATCGGCAACAGATCGAATAATTTTTTTATCATGTCAGCACCTGGTTATGTATAGATAAACAGTAATTTTTTAACATGATTTGTGATTATTCTCAATTTCAAAATTCATCTTTTTTTACAAATTTTAATTTCGCTTATTGTGATTTATATAGTGAATAAATCCAATTTATTTGAATCTTATCCAAAATTTTAGGTGAAAATAGAATTGGTTGAAAATATCGCAATATTAATGAAAACATCAGAAATTACGTGGCTATTTTCAGATAAAAAAACCCGCCGAAGCGAGTCGCAGCAATACAATCAAAGGATCATTTGCTCTGGGCGGCAGTGATAAATCTCAGACAATTTCTCTCGGGTTTTTTTCTGAGGTCGTGAGTCTTTCGCTTCCCATTGCGAAACCGCTGATTGCGTTGTCCCTAGATTTTCAGCTACATCATATTGTGATAATCCGCGATGGATACGCCATGCCGCAAGCAAGCTAACATCATCACGGAACATGATTTCTACCACATCATTAGGCACAGTTTCGTTGTCATACTCATCGGCAACATAAGGAATATCCTCATAGCCTGAATCGCTATCAGACAGCAGCTTTTCATACTCGCTGATAGGTAGAACAACAAACTGAGGCTTGCCGTTCACGTCATTGATAAATTGTGGTTTTGACATAATTTCATCCGGGTGTCAGTGAGTCGCGGTGTATGTCATCAGGAAACTGGCGGATTACCCAGCCTGATAGTTAGTAAGTCGTTGAGGTTCTGCGTTTGACCGCTTGAACCTCACAGATAACGGGCTCACCTTGAACAATCTCGAAAATTACTCTGTAGTCTCCCACTCGTAACCTGAATTTTCTCGCTTCACCCTTCAACGCCATAATGTCCAGGTTTACGGCAGGAAAACTACGTAGTTCAGCAACTTTCTCACTTATGGTGTCCTGATATCTGCGGTCTATCGTTAAACGTTGCTTCAACGCCTTCCTTGTCCAGATGACCTTTACCATCAGTTTCCTTGATTTTTTAAAGTGCATATCCGCTCAGAATGAACGAAAAATAAGACAATTAACTAATCAATGCAACAAATATCTAATTAAAATCTTATCATTAAGCGTTCATATCTATCCTCATCACAGCGAGCCATTTCGCTGGAGCGGAAAATCATCTATATAAAGTCAAAATACGCCATATGCCTGAAAAATCCCAAAAAAAAGCCCTCCATCATGGAGGGCAAAAAGACAGGGATGGTGTCTATGGCAAGGAAAAACAGGGTGTGTACCTACTACACATTACTACTCGGACTGCACTACATTTCCTACAGACTACTTACTACACTAGCGCTACTACTCGGGATTCTTTGTCTCGGCATAGCTTGTCGTGCCTGGTGCTGGCGCGGCCATCTGGTTAAACATGGATATCTGCTGCTGCATCTCTTTCATGCGTTGCTTATGCTTCAGCTCTAGTATCTCTTTCTGCGCTGGCGTCAGCAGGTTATACATTTGGTTGCGCACTCGGGTCATCTGAATCTGACGCTCAAGCTGCACACTCATCATTCGGGTTATCTGCGCTCGCACCGCCGCTTCATCAAACGTTTCTGCCGTCACCAGCTTATGCATGGCTTTAACATCTTCGGCATTAAACGCCGGTTTGTCCTGACGACTCTGGTGCATCAAATCACGCATTTGCTGACGCTGTTGCTCAGTCAGCCTCACGCCATCGAACATACCTTGCTGGCCGGGTGCGCCTTTTGTGGCGGAATCATCGATATGCCAGCCGCTCGCCGGGACGTCTCCACTTTCTGCTGCAAAGGCGGTAAAAGTGCCTAACATAAGCAGTGAAGCAAGAGATAAGGTTGCGAACTGTTGCATCAATAACTCTCCAGAGCGGTACGTCATTTTGTGAATCAATGAACAGGAGTCTACGCATCTTGCTGCAAACATGCGTCAGAGGATGTAAAACTACGTAAAGTCATGGAATAGCGCTAATCTATGTCGTATTTTGCCCTTGGAGGTAGAGAAAACATGAATAAAATTCTGCTGGTTGATGACGATAGAGAGCTGACCGCTTTACTGAAAGAATTGCTCGAAATGGAAGGTTTTAACGTCGTTGTCGCCTACGACGGCGAGCAGGCGTTACAGATATTAGATAACACCATTGACCTGTTATTACTGGATGTGATGATGCCGAAGAAAAACGGTATCGATACATTAAAAGAACTACGACAGCAGCATCAAACACCAGTCATTATGCTGACCGCCCGCGGCAGTGAATTAGACCGCGTTCTTGGTCTGGAACTGGGGGCCGATGATTATCTGCCGAAGCCCTTTAACGACCGAGAACTGGTGGCGCGAATCCGCGCGATTCTCCGCCGTTCCAACTGGACCGATCAACAACAGGCGGGTGATAACAGCGCCCCGACGCTGGAAGTCGATGGCCTGCGTCTGAATCCCGGACGGCAGGAAGCCAGCTTCGACGATATCGTGCTGGATCTGACGGGCACCGAATTCACGCTGCTCTATCTGCTGGCACAGCGGCTGGGACAGGTGGTTTCACGCGAACATTTAAGTCAGGAAGTGCTGGGGAAACGGCTGACACCGTTTGACCGCGCGATCGATATGCATATCTCGAACCTGCGCCGTAAATTGCCAGAACGCAAGGACGGTCTGCCTTGGTTTAAAACGCTGCGTGGACGAGGCTATTTGATGGTATCGGCTGCATGATCAATAGTTTGACCGCTCGTATTTTTGCCATTTTTTGGTTAACGCTGGCGCTGGTACTCATGCTGGTTCTGATGGTGCCCAAGCTGGACTCGCGCCAGCTTACCGCCTTGCTGGAAAACGAGCAGCGGCAGGGCATCATGCTGGAACAGCACATTGAGGCAGACCTCGCCAACACGCCAGCTAACGATCTGCGCTGGTGGCTACGGCTGTTCTGGGTGTTGGAGAAGTGGGCTCCACCGGGGCAGCGCCTTTTTCTGGTCACCAGTGAAGGCAGGATCTTCGGCGTAGAAAAGCATGAAACCCCGATTGTGCGTAATTTTATCGGGCTATCGGATAACGCCGATCATCCGCAAAAGAAAAATTACGGCCGCATTGAGCTTCTTGGCCCCTTTGCGATCCGCGATGGTGATGACAACTACCAGCTTTATCTGATTCGCCCTGCCAGCAGCCCACAGTCCGATTTTATTAGTCTGCTGTTTGACCGCCCTTTGTTGCTGCTAATCTTCACCATGCTGATCAGTTCACCGCTGCTGCTCTGGCTTGCCTGGAGTCTGGCGAAACCCGCACGTAAGCTCAAACACGCTGCCGACGAAGTTGCCAAAGGCAATTTACGTCAGCACCCTGAGCTGGAGTCTGGCCCGCAAGAGTTTCAGGCGACGGGCGTCAGCTTTAACCAGATGGTCAGCGCATTGGAGCGGATGGTCACCGCACAGCAACGTCTGCTGTCGGACATCTCGCATGAGCTGCGCACGCCGCTGACACGCTTGCAACTGGCAACAGCGCTGCTGCGTCGGCGTCAGGGTGAAGGCAATGAGCTGAACCGCATCGCGACGGAAACCCAGCGGCTCGACAGTATGATTAACGATCTGCTGGTACTCTCACGAAATCAGCACAAGAACGAACTGACCCGTGAGTTCCTGCGTGCCGATGAACTGTGGGGTAATGTGCTGGATGATGCCGCCTTTGAAGCCGAGCAGATGGGGAAAACGCTGGAAGTGCCCTATCCTCCGGGGCCGTGGACGCTCTTTGGCAACCCTGCCTCGCTCGACAGTGCGCTGGAAAATATCGTGCGCAACGCGCTGCGTTATTCTCACAACCACATCGAAGTGGCCTTCTCGGTGGATAATCAGGGCATCACCATCAAAGTGGATGACGATGGCCCCGGCGTGAGCCCGGAAGATCGCGAACAGATTTTCCGCCCCTTCTACCGTACGGATGAAGCGCGTGACCGCGAATCCGGCGGCAGCGGTTTAGGGCTCGCCATCGTGGAAACTGCCATTACACAGCACAAAGGCTGGGTAAAAGCGGAAGACAGTCCACTGGGCGGATTACGCCTGATTATCTGGCTGCCGTTGCATCAGCGGTAAATCAAGCAAGAGTTTTTCCCGCCACCGACGTTTCCTTCTATAACACGCTCTCAGGTGCCCGACATGGGCACCTGTCACTTTCTGTTTATCTTCTCACGGTTATACTGGATTGAGTTTTTTAGGCGATTGCGTAGAGTGATCGCCACTCATGCCGAAAACAGGCAAGACCCGTGTTGAATGAAGGATACAAACCATGAAAGGAGTAACGCTGCTGGCTGGCGTACTGACAGCGTTAATGAGCAGTCAGGCATTCAGTTCCAGCGATGGAGTGTGCGGCTTTTCCGACTCGGAATGTGGCGTGTCCGCCCTGCCCTATTTGCAGCCGGGCAACGACACGCGCGCTAACCTGATGTTGCTGCAAAGCCGTCTCCACAACATGTCGCTTCCGTTACCCCATCCTTTACCCGATCAAACGCGTTCACGTATCGACCCTTTCACCGCCTACCGGGTCATGGGAATTGCCGCCACGGAAGGGGTTCCGACTCCTGACTCAGGAGAGGATGTCACGGCAGATGCGCCTTACCTTTCAACGTTGAATAAAGCGAAGCGGCTGAATCTTCCTTTGTCCGTTCAGGGCACGATCTCCACGTTTTCGCCTGACGATAACGAAGGACGCCATATTTCCAACGAGCTTTCCACGCTGGAAGCGTTTTTCGACGTCCTGCTGGCTGACACACAGCTCACCGAGGAACAACGCACGGTGCTGGCACATCAGCGGGTAAATCTCCTCAACCCGCTGTATACCAAAGACGCGCTGAACGAGGGTCTTATAAGCCTACCGGACGAAGGACATGCTGGCGCTCTCATGCACTATCTGTTCGCGGCGCTGGCGTTCTATCAGGGGCACTTTGATGAGGCGGAAAGCGGCTTTCAGGCGTTAACGTCTTCACCACAGCCGTGGGTCGCGGAAACCTCGCGCTATATGTTGATTCGCGTGGCGATCAATAAAGCGATGGAAAACGCGCTCGATGAATACAACATGTTTGATGCCAGTAAAGCCGATAAAGCGGCTGCACAGCTGGCCGTTCAGCATATTGGCGACTATCTGAAACAGTATCCAGACGGGCAATACATCGAGTCCGCTAACGGGCTTTACCGCCGCGCTTACTGGATTCTGGACGATGTGAATGCCTTAGCGAAAACGTACCAACACGAGTTGAACAACACCGCTGACGTCGAAACCCTCCTTGAATTGAGCGACGAGATCGACAACAAGCTGCTGGAAAATCGGCAGTTCACCAGTGCACCAGAAAGCGCGCCGTTGACGATGGTGCAAGATCTCAAGCGCTTGCGTTCCGATGAAGGCTGGCTGGCGCTGCCCGCCTTATCCGTTGACGAACTGGCCGCACAGAAGCCGCTGTTTGAGCAAGGCAACATGCAGGATGCGTTCAGCTATCTTCAGGCCGCACAGCTGTTTTATGGTCAAAAAGATTACGCCGCCGTGGTTAACAGCGTTCCCGCGACACAGGCGAAAGATCTGACCGATACCGTACGTTTCAGCCTGCAAGTCTTACGCGGTCGGGCGCTGGTGCGTCTGGAGCGCTGGGATGAGGCGGAAGCGCACTGGCGTCAGTTGCTAACGCGCAATACGGGATACACGCAAAATCAGTTCCTGCAACTGGCGCTGGCGGAAACACTGGTCAAGGCGGGTCATCCAGAGCGGATCTTTGCCGCCGACAGCCCGGTGAAAAACCTGCGTTTCCGTTCCGCCGTGCTGAAAGTTAGTGCCAACGCCGAGCTGTTGCGTCAACAAACGGGCCCGCAGCAAACCCATGAAGAACGGGCTATCGCGCTGCATACGCTGTTAACCAAGTCGCTGACCCACGGCGATTACGCCAGCTATCTCAAAGATGTTCAGTTGAGGAAAGACATTGCGCCGCTGGTCAGCAGCGAAAATCAAAGCTGGAATCAGGAAGATTTGACGGCATTTGACTGGGACGGCAGCGACACCGAAGAAGACTATCAGTGTCCAGCGCTGAATGACGTGGTCACGACGCTGAATCAACGTCCTAATGACGCTCGTTCGATTAACTGCCTCGGTGAATTTTTCCTGCGCACCAATAACAGCGTGGGCTTCGACTGGGGTGAAGGCAGCATGTTGAGCGGACTCACCAACGCGCCAACGCAGTTCGTCGGCACTGAATATAATCGTCTGGATGGTTATATGCGGGTGATTGCCGACCCGAAAGCGCCGCCGGAAGACAAAACCTATGCCTTATATCGTGCGGTCTACTGCTATGCACCGAGTGGCTATAACGACTGCGGCCCACAGGACATCAGCAAGGCAACCCGCAAAGCCTGGTTTACCCAACTGAAAACCAAGTACAAAGGCAGCGTGTGGGCAGACAAGCTCGATTATTACTGGTAACGCCGTTAATCGTGTTGGCCGGCCTGTTCTCGTTCTGTACGCAGGCCGCTTCCGTTAACGTTGCACCTTCAACCATCAACGCGGCGCACGCCCTCGTCGACGCGACGCGCTATCAGGACTTCTGGCTATGGGCGGCAGTGCGACCCCAGCCAATTCTGCATCAGGCACAAACGCTGTACCTGCATCAGGGTGAAGTGGCGCGCCGTCAGGGTAAAGTCGTGTTCCTGCGTCAGGGGATTCCGCCCAGCCAATTGCGCGTTAACCGCGTCTGGCTGGCTTTCCGCATGACCACTCTGGAGCTTTCCGATCGCCACCTGAACCGGATACTAAAATTACGGGAAAAGTGGCAGCGTCAGGGGAATCAAGTTGCTGGGATTCAGATCGATTTTGACGCGAAAAGCTATCAATTGGCAGGCTATGTCGCATTTCTGACGCAATTACGCGAGCGTTTACCCGAAGATTGTCAGCTCAGTATTACAGGGCTGCTCGATTGGTCGAAAACTGGGGATGTGTCGGCGTTGAACCGCTTACAGGGCAAGCTGGATGAAGTGGTGGTGCAGACCTATCAGGGGCGCAGCACCATTACCAATTACGCCGAGTACCTGCCCGCGCTGATGAAGCTGACTCTGCCTTTCCGGGTCGGGCTGGTACAACACGGCAAGTGGGAACCGCAGTGGCAGCAGCGCCTTGCCACTTCACCGTATTATCGCGGGGAAGTGGTGTTTCTGGTGAATCCGCCCCTGAAAAAATCCGTCAACGGCAGGCTGTAGCAAGCAATAGCTACAGGCAACCGCCGAAACTATTTTGCCGCCAGGCTTCATAGCTGATAATCGCCACGGCATTCGACAGATTCAGGCTGCGGTTATTAGACTGCATGGGAATGCGGATACGGAAATCCGACTCAAAGCCGTTGCGAATCTCGTCTGGCAGGCCGGACGTTTCCGATCCAAACAGCAGTACATCATCTGGCTGGTAGGTCGGCTGATCGTAGGGACGGCTGCCTTTGGTCGTACAGGCGAAGATGCGTTTGCCAGGAACCGCAGCCAGAAAATCCTGATAGTTTTTATGACGGCTGACGTTCGCCAGATCGTGATAATCCAGTCCCGCACGGCGCAGCTTTTTCTCTTCAAAATCAAAACCCAGCGGTTCAATCAAATGAAGCGTACAGCCGTTGTTGGCCGCCAGTCGGATAATATTGCCAGTGTTCGGTGCAATTTGAGGCTCATAGAGCGCGATATGGAACATGAGATAGCGTCAACCACGAAGAAAAATTCCGCCGCAGTATAACGCATTCCCACGGGGCAGCCCAAAACCTGTGCACGCAGGATTGCGGATTACTCTGCACGACGTTTTCATCCGCAGCGATTACACTTAAGTGAATACATCAGAATAATGTTCTGATGAAAACACAATGCGGGCAGAAGGCCTGTGTGGAGGTTTAATGAAACACCCTAAGACATTATTGGCCTGTGCTGCCCTGCTCGGCCTGCCGCTTCTGGCGAGTGCCAATACGCCGCAAGCGCCCACGCCTCAGCAGCAGTTTGAGAACGGCATAAGCAGCCAGAAACAGTTGCAGCAAAATATGCAGCAGAACCAGAAATTACAGCAACAGCAGCTAAATAATCAGCTCCAGCAGCGCAACCAGCAGTTGCAGCAACAACGCCAGCAGCAGCTACAGCAGGATTTACAGCGGTCACAGAGAACCACACCGCCACCGCCAATTAAGCAGAATCCCTGATGCGATGGCGGCCTTATAGCCGCACACCCATCAGCGTTAAAATCAACGGCGTGGTTAGCGCCGCCATCGCCGTTGATAACAGCAAACTTGATGCCACCGGGCCGCCCAGCACATCGAATTGACGCGACATCAGATAGACGTTGACGCCCACCGCCATCGACCCCAGCAACACGACCGCACGCGTTTCCATTTCCGGCAGGCCGAGCGCGATAGCAATCCCCCAGATCACCAGCGGTTGTACCAGCAGTTTGATCGTACAAATCGCCGTGCTGATCTGCCAGCCGTCACGCACGCGGTATTCCGCCAGCCCCATTCCCAGCGCTACCAGCGACAGCGGTGCGGCAATCTGTCCCAGCATGGCAAGCGGCTGATCGACATACGACGGCAGCGGCAGGCCCGTCAGGCTGAATAAGGTCCCGGACAGAATGCCAATAATCAGCGGGTTCTTCAGCACGCCCAGTGCAGTTTTGGTAAAGCCCTGTAGCGACAGCGCCCCGTTACGCGCCCATTCCACCGACACCGTCACCAGCGTCCACAAAATAAGCCCGTTAAACACCACCACCAGCGCAACGGACGGGATCGCCTCTTCACCCAGCATCAGCGTAGCAATCGGCAGCCCCAGCATCACGTTGTTGGAGAAGATGCCGCTCAGCGCAAACAGAGAGCCGGAGACGCCATCAAGATGAAAGACTTTGCGCGCCACGATGCGGCCTAGGACAAACACCAGCAGGCAGCCGCCGAAAAAGGCGATCAGCAGCCGGGCATCCACCACCGGACGTTTGGAAAAATCCGACATCAGGCGAAACAGCATGGCGGGCATGGCGACGGAGAAGACAAAGCGCGTCATGCCGTCGGTCACGGTGGTCGGCCATTTACCGTAACGAATCAGGCTATAGCCGAGCGCGATAAGAACAAAGAGGGGTAACGACAGAAAAATCTGGTGCCAAAGCGAAACAATAAATGCGGGCATGAAGCCACTTCCTTATTACCGGCACCAAGTCAGAAAGAAGGTCCCCGCATTATATTTTCTTACAGCAATATCAACATCGCCGCAGCTTGAAGTATGACGGGTATAGAGGCAGACCTTAGCCGGTCACGAAGTTAGCCCCGATTAAATCTATCCGGTCAGTACAGATACAGTCAACGCCCCAATCCAGCAAAGTTTGCGCGCGATCGGGTTGGTTGACGGTATAAACCAGAATGCGCAAACCGGCAGCTTTCAGCGCCGCGACGCGTTCTGCCGTCAGCAGCTTGTGATTCAGATGGATGGACACACACTCCAGGCGCTGTGTTAATGCCAGCCAGTCTTCTTCCCACTCATCCAGCAGCAGCCCGCGCGGTAATTCCGGCACCGCCTGCTGCGCCGCTTCCAGGGCTTCGATAGAGAACGATGACAGCAGCGGTGCAACCGGATGATCGGCCCACAGCTGACGCGCCGCCAGCGCAATCACCCGCCCGGTTTCTGCTTCATATCCGGTGGTGGGTTTAATCTCGATATTGGCCGCCATGCCGTACTGCACGCAGCGTTTTGCCACTTCCGATAGCAGCGGCAGGCGTTCACCAACAAATTTATGGCCGTACCAGCCGCCGACATCCAGCCCGACCAGCTTGTCCCACGGCAGTTCCCCGGCAATACCCCAGCCGTTGCTGGTGCGCTCAAGCGTGTCGTCGTGTAGGAGGAAAATCTGGCCGTCCTGCGACAGCTTGGCGTCAAATTCGATCATCTTGTGACCGAGGCTAGCACCAACATCAATCGCCGCCAGCGTGTTTTCCGGTGCCAGTGAACCACCGCCGCGATGGGCGACAATGCTCGGGTAAGGCCAGAGTGTTTCCATTATTCCATCCGTAATCCGCTTTGCGAATCAAACAGGTGCCATGATGACGTCGGTAAGTGTAGCCAAAGCGTCGAGCCAATCGCGGGGCAGTGCTCATAAGAGAGCCGCGCGATCACATTCTGCCCGCCCCACTTGCCGTGCGCTAAATTATCCGCCCCCAACAGTTCGAGTGTTGAAATCTGCAACGGAATCCCGCCAGTTTCACGCGTCGCCAGCTGAATATGCTCTGGTCGAACCCCCAGCGTCAATGCTTTACCGCGCCATTGCGGCTTCGGTTCAGGCAGCGCCAGCGCGATGTCACCATCGATTTCAAAACGGCAGCCGTCATCGCTAATGCGACCCGACCACAGGTTCATGGCCGGTGAGCCAATAAAGCTGGCCACAAACAGCGATGCCGGGCGGCGATAAATATCAGCCGGCGCGCCGATTTGTTCGGCGATCCCTTTGTTCATCACGATGACGCGCTGCGCCAGCGTCATGGCTTCAACCTGATCGTGCGTGACGTACAGGCTGGTGGTTTTCAGGCGCTGGTGCAACTGCTGTAATTCGAGCCGCATCTGTACGCGCAGTTTGGCATCCAGATTCGACAACGGTTCGTCGAACAGGAACACTGCTGGTTCGCGCACAATCGCCCGCCCCATCGCCACGCGCTGACGCTGACCGCCCGATAGCTCACGCGGCTTGCGTTGCAGCAGCGGCATCAGTTCCAGAATTCGCGCCGCATCTTCCACGCGCTCGCGGATCTGCGCCTTGCCGAAGCCGCGGATTTTCAGGCCGTAAGCCATATTGTCGAATACGTTCATATGGGGATAAAGCGCATAGTTCTGGAACACCATCGCAATACCGCGATCTTTCGGTTCCAGATTGGTGACCCGCTGGTTATCAATATAGATATCGCCGCTGGTGGTGCGTTCGAGGCCTGCCACCATGCGCAGCAGCGTCGATTTACCACAGCCTGACGGGCCGACCATCACGACGAACTCGCCGTCCGCGACGTCCAGATCGATGGGTTGGATAATCTGTGTTTTGCCATCGTAAGACTTGGTGACGGCCTGAAGTTTTAAACATGCCATAAGCGTTTCCGAAATTCGTCTTGATTTATTTTTCGCTGTCGACCAGACCGCGAACGAACCAGCGCTGCATCAGTAGCACGACCAGCAGCGGGGGCAACATGGTCAGCAGCATGGCCGCCATTACCTGATTCCACTGGGTGGCCCCATCGCCGGAGGCAATCATGCTTTTAATCCCGGCGACTGCGGTGCCCAAACTGGCATCGCTGACAATCAGCAGCGGCCACAGATATTGGTTCCAGCCGTAGATGAACGTGATCACGAACAGCGCCGCCAGATTGGTCTTCGACAGCGGTAACACCATGTCGAAGAAGAAACGCATCGGGCTGGCACCGTCGATACGCGCCGCTTCCATCAGCTCATCCGGCAGCGTCATAAAGAACTGACGAAACAGGAAGGTTGCTGTCGCCGAGGCCATCAGCGGCAACGTTAAACCGGTGTAGCTGTCCATCATGTCCAGCCGCGCGATCACTTCCACCGTCGGGAAAATACGCACTTCCACCGGCAACATCAGCGTCAGGAAAATCATCCAGAAGAACAGGTTGCGCAGCGGAAAACGGAAATAGACGATGGCGTAGGCGGACAGAATCGATACGGTGATTTTGCCTATCGTAATCGCCAGCGCCATCACGAAGCTGTTAAGCAGCATCAGTCCAAACGGCGTGGTGTTATTGCCCGCACCGTGCAGCCAGATATAACGCAGGTTTTCCCACAGGTGAGAACCGGGGATGAGCGTCATCGGAGCCTGAAAGACTTCCTGATTATCCAGCGTGGCAGCGACAAACCCCACGTACAGCGGAAACAAGACGGCGAGAATGCCGACGATCAGCATGACGTGGCTGAAAATATCTAACCCGCGACGATTCTCAATCATTGGTAATTCACCTTCCGCTCAACAAAACGGAACTGAATCACGGTCAACCCGATAACCAGTATCATCAGCACCACCGACTGCGCCGCTGAACTGGACAGATCCAGCCCTGCGAAGCCCTCACGATAAATTTTGTAGATCAGCGTGGTCGTCGATTGCACCGGTCCACCGGCCGTCGCGGCATCGATAATCGGGAAGGTATCGAAAAAGGCATACACCAGATTGACGACCAGCAGGAAGAAACTCACCGGCGAGATCATCGGCAGCACCAGATTGAAGAAGCGCCGCACGGGGCCAGCACCATCAATCGCGCCCGCTTCCACCAGCGAACGGGGGATCGATTGCAGCGCGGCGAGGAAGAACAGGAAGTTATAGCTAATCTGCTTCCAGACCGACGCCAGTACGACTAAAAACATCGCCTGACCGCTGTGCTGCGCGTGGTTCCACGTATAGCCCAGCAGCCCGAGAAAATGGGTAATCAGCCCCAGTCCGGGGTTAAACAGAAACATCCAAAGTACGGCAGCGACAGCAGGTGCCACGGCATACGGCAGGATGATCAACGTCTGATACAGGCGGCTGGCACGGATCACGTAGTCCACCAGCGCGGCCAGAAAGAGTGAAATCAGCATGCCAAACCCTGCCACCAGAAAGCTGAATATCAGCGTGGTGTAAAACGAATCGAGGTAGTAAGGGTTATTGAACAGCTGTCTGAAGTTTTCCATGCCGACAAATTCGCTGGATAGCCCAAACGGATCCAGATTCTGCACCGAATACCACAGCGCCTGACCGGCAGGCCAGATAAAGAAAATCACGGTAATCAGCAGTTGGGGCAACACCAGCACATAGGGCAACCAGCTGCTACGAAAAACGGGGCGGGATGATGTCATGCGGTAACTCATTGCAAACAGAAAAGAAGCAGGCCGATTCCCTTCGGCCCGATATTACTCGACAAAAATGTATTACTTCGTCGACTGCTCGAAGCGACGCAGCAGCGCGTTACCGCGTTCTACCGCGCTATCCAACGCCTGCTGTGGCGTCTTCTTACCTGTCCATACGCTTTCTAATTCTTCATCCACAACGGTACGAATTTGCGGCATGTTGCCCAAACGCAGACCTTTGGTGAACGGCAACGGTGGCTTGTTCAACATCTGACGCGTGGCAATATCCGCACCAGGGTTTTTCTCATAGAAGCCCTGCTTCTGCGTCAGTTCGTACGCCGCCGTGGTGATCGGCAGGTAACCGGTTTTCTGGTGCCATTCGGCCGCATTTTCCGGCTCGGCCAGGAACTTCATAAACTCAGCAACGCCTTTGTAGGTCGCGGCATCTTTACCGCCCATCACCCACAGGCTGGCTCCGCCGATAATGGCGTTCTGCGGCGCGCCTTTCGCATCAGCGTCATACGGCATCATGCCAACACCGTAGTTGAACTTGGCGTGTTCGCGAATATTCGCCAGCGAACCGGAAGAGGCCGTGGTGATAGCGCAATCGCCGTTGTAGAACTTCTCGGTCGGCTCATCCTTGCGCCCGAAATAGGTGAAGTCACCCTTCTTGTTCATGTCCTGCAACAGCTGGATGTGTTTGACCTGCGTAGGCTTGTTGAATTCCAGCACGGCATCGGTGCCGTCAAAGCCGTTGTTCTTGCTCGCAACTGGCAGACCATGCCAGGCGCTGAAGTTTTCAATCTGAATCCAACCCTGCCAGCCGCTGGCGTAGCCGCACTTCATCCCAGCAGCACGCAGTTTAGCGGTGTACTCAGCCATCTGCTGCCAGGTTTTCGGCGGCTGCTCTGGATCTAAACCGGCTTTCTTGAAGGCATCTTTGTTGTAGTACAGCACCGGCGTGGAGCTGTTAAACGGCTGCGACAGCAGGTGACCGCTCTTCGCATCGGTGTAATAACCGGAGACGGTCGGTACAAACACCGACTCATCGAAATTAATGCCTGACTCTTTGAAGACTTCATAGACTGGCTTGATGGCTTTACTTGCCATCATGGTCGCCGTACCGACTTCATAGACCTGCAAAATGGCGGGCGCATTCCCCGCACGGTAGGCCGCAATCCCGGCAGCCAGATTCTGTTCGTAGTTGCCTTTGTAGACCGGCACAATTTTTACATCGCTGTGCGCTTTGTTAAAACGGTCAGCCAGAGAATTCACTTCTTTCCCTAATTCGCCTTCCATAGAGTGCCAGAAAGGAATTTCTGTCGCGGCCTGCGCACTGGCGCTCATCAGCGCTAATGCCACACACGCCGCGGCGGTGCGAATAGCATGTGTTTTACGAATTGTGTTGTTGAACATGCCTGTCTCCTGCAATCAATTAAATGCGCCATCATTACGGCGTTTTTTATGCGAAGGTAAACATGACATGAGCGCATGACAGAAAAATAACTGGAAGATGACGGGAAAGTGACAGAGAGAGGAGGCATAAGTAAAGAATTCACTTATGCTACAGGAAATAAATTTCACAGGTTTTCACTAAACATGGACGACAACAGAAGTAATCAGTGGAGTAACAGCCTAAAAACCGATCCTCAAGATAATGCTGACCGCAACTCTTTATATCACGCTATCTTGGCAGGAGATGAAAGCGGCGAAAGCCCATTGACGCTGCATGAAATTGCCGCGAATCAAAAGCGGTCTCATAACCAGCCACCATCGTAATGAAGGCTAGAGTAACGGTGTGAAACCATAAGGTTATATTAAACACTCTGACTACCACGCTCAGGGCTATTTTCGAATAACATCAACGATAACGGTTTTAGGATCGTTGATGATTCCTATATGTATCGTTTTATCTGAATCCGTAGACTTCCAATACTCACCCGTCGTGTCTTTGTAGCTCAGCGTAAAACCAAGCGACGCTAGATAGTCACGTATGTTTGTCGCATCATCGGTGTTTTGAAACGTAATATTGCTGACTTCCAACGCAGGGCCATCAACCGTTGCATAGCCAAAATCATAGAGAGAAGAAATGCGCGGGCTATTTTTAATGATGTCGTCCGTAAGCATTTCATATCGCTGGGTATCCTGTTCTGTATAGCGAGAACTCCCTTCCGTCAGGATAACCATTGCAGGCCAATAATAGATAAGCGGCAAGGCAATTAGGATCGATATGACGAGTGGTATAATTATCTTTTTTTTCATGTTATTTAAAGAAATTTGTTGTGAGTTCAGTGCCATCGTAGGATGCAATACCTACATTTCCTGACGCAAAGTCGTTATAAGGTTGTGTTGTTTGCATAAAAGAGGGGAGAAACCCTAACCGAGGTTGAGCATAGGGCATGAGCTCAGGGTCCGGAAATAAAATAGGTCGGAATCCTATATTTTTAAAATTTCCGATAGGGCCATAGAAATCCCAGCGTTTTAATGCTTCTTCTTTACTCACTGGCCGTAATAAATAAAAAGGGTTAGGAGTAGAAACTACTCGGTAAAAACCCAATAAATCTGAAACAAGATCTTCCCCACTAAATCCACTATCTGTAACTAAATTGAATGGAAAAGAGGCCTGCATAGATTCAAACCGTTTCGCTACGGTGAGCATCATAGCAAGAGCAATGCGATGTCTTTCTTGAAGAGACCTTCCTTTTTTTATCCGCCATTTAATAAACCGGTTGATAGTGACACTTCTTCTGAGCCCAATCATGCCTTGTTTATAGGTCACATCGTAGTATGGCATTCCGTCTTCAGTATTCTCTCCGACATACATTTGTTGAATAATATCCTTAATGTCGTCCCCTTTCGCATGGCCTAAATCAATCCAACCTAGCACCTCGGTATAAATCAAGCCATATGTCACACCAGAGGCTTGTCGGCCATCAATAATTTCACTACGCACGCTCATTATTTACATTCCTTTGTTTTTCATGAGTTTATTTAATTAATGACGTCACGATAATACGTTTATTTCCACATTGGACTCAAGGCGATAGTTAGGCCGTCCCAATTTGGCTATCCCCCTCACCCCGCCACCAGCACCTCAGCCCACATTTTACCTAGCGCTTCTTTGGCAGCGGCAGGCAGGCCGTCGTCGGTGATGATGCTGTCGAATACGTTGAGCGGCGTGGCGAGGTGGGTAGCGATGCGGCCGTATTTTGAGGTGCCGCACAGCAGTACGCGTTTTCTGCTGGCTGAACATCACGGCGTTTTTTGGGCGAAAACAAACATGGCATGCGCGTATGACAGAAAAATAACGGGAAAATGACAAAGAGAGGGAGAGGTAAAAGCACCGATTAAACATACTATTTCGTGCCACTACGACTGCGAACATTGTAGAAAACCCGTAATTTAGACTATAGTTATTATTACTAGTCATGTTTAAGGATGAACCGTGGCGGTATACACGACAAAGCTCTTCGATAAAAAACTAAAAAGCGAACTACTTTCAGACAGTTACCTTTGTGAGATTGCTCATGAGGTAATGAATGGTCGCTTTGAGGGTGACCTTGGCGGTGGTGTGATTAAGAAACGAATCGCATTGAATGCCGGAAAGAGTGCAGGAGCCAGAACTATCATCTTTTTCAAACTGGGCTCTAATCTATTTTTTGCCGATGGATGGAAAAAAAATCAGGTAAGGAAAGGTGTTAAAGAAATTCAGGATGACGAGCTAGCTGTTTATAAAGACATTGCTGGTGACCTACTTCAACTCACCGTTCAACAAATAGCTCAATTGGTAAAAGTGAAAGAACTACGAGAGGTGGAATGCGATGGCTGCAAAGATGAAAGAGCTGCAGGAAATGGCAAAAAGCCTGCATGAACACGGGGGTATCACTGATACCACAATGGAACGCATCAATAATCGGGTTGCAGCACGGGAATTCCGTGAACGCATCGAGCAAGCTCACGCAATGAGCGGTGCAGAAATTCAGAACATGCGTTCCCGTTATAAAATGTCGCAATCTTCTTTAGCTTACGCTCTCAATATGTCCGTTGAGAGCGTCTCAAAATGGGAACGGAATGAGAAGAAACCCTCAGGGGCTGCGCTACGTCTTCTCAATATAATCAACGAGAAAGGTCTGGATATTTTTGCCAGTTAGACAAACAGACATAAACAACCCCCTCACCCCGCCACCAGCACCTCAACCCCCATTTTACCTAGCGCGTCTTTGGCGGCGGCCGGTAGGCCGTCGTCGGTGATGATGCTGTCGAATACGTTGAGCGGCGTGGCGAGGTGGGTGGCGATGCGGCCGTATTTTGAGGTGTCGCACAGCAGTACGCGTTTTCTGCTGGCTTCCACCGCCGCACGTTTCACCACGACTTTGTCTTCATTCGGCGTGGACAGCCCGCGCAGGCTCCATGAGGAAGCGGAGATAAAGGCGATGTCGATAAACAGGTTGCGCAGCGCCTGCGCCACCGCTTCGCCGATGCAGGATCGGTTTTCCCGACACAGCGTGCCGCCGGTGTGGATCATGCGACACTGGCTGGACTCAATCAGAAAGGCCGCGATCGCAAAGTCGTTAGTGACAATCAGCAGATCGTCACGCTCGGCCAGTTCACGCGCCAGCGATAGCGTCGTGGTGCCCGCATCCAGATAAATGCAGCTATTGAACGGGATATGCTGCGCCGCCAGCTTGCCAATCGCCTCTTTCTGCTGGCTGAACATCACAGATTTATCCTGATGCGATGGCTCAATCGCCAGCCGTTCAGGCGAACGCACGCCACCGGAAACGCTCAGCAGCAGGCCGTCCTGCTCCAACTTTTGCACATCGCGCCGTACCGTCATATGCGACACGCCCAACCGCTCGGTCAGTTCGTTAATACTTACCGCGCCGCGCTCGGCGATGAGCGCCAGAATCTGTTGATGACGTTCTACTGGAATCACGCTGTCCGTTCCCTGTTTGATTGTGCTGACCTGGTAAATATGGAGGCTGATAAATATTGTGAGAAACACCCCGTTTGATGACGATAATTATCATAAATTCACGTCATAAACCACGCCAGACATAACAACCTTTCTCATCACTCAATGCCAAAAAATAAATAATCGACTGATATATAAAGATAATAATGAAAATCATCTTCCCGGCGGGGTTCAACTACACTGAATCATCACGACATCAATGTTAATTTATGTGATAAAAATCACCACAATTTGTTCTGATAGTCCTTATATTTAACACCAGAGAACAAAAAATCACTAATTTTAACAAGGCAACCACGATGAAAAAGACTTCTGATTATGCTGTCGCCGTTATCGGTCTGGGTTCCATGGGCTTTGGCGCTGCGGCGTCCTGCATCAACGCCGGCCTGACGACATACGGTGTCGATATCAATCCGCAGGCGCTGGAACGCTTACGTCAGGCGGGTGCGGCGCAGGCCGACACGCGTATTGATGCCTTCGCTGACAAGCTGGATGCCGTCGTGCTGCTGGTGGTGAATGCCGCACAGGTGAACGGGATTCTGTTCGGTGAGCCGCAGGTCGCAGCGAAACTCAAGCCCGGCACCGTAGTCATGGTGTCTTCCACGATCTCCGCGCAGGATGCCAAAAATATCGAGCAGCGTCTGGCTGAGCATCAGCTCATCATGCTGGATGCACCGGTATCTGGCGGTGCGGTGAAAGCCGCTGCTGGCGACATGACGGTAATGGCATCCGGCTCCGATCTGGCTTTTGAGAAACTGAAACCGGTGCTCGACGCCGTCGCAGGCAAGGTCTACCACATCGGTGAAGAGATCGGGCTAGGTGCGACCGTTAAAATCATCCACCAGCTGTTGGCCGGCGTACACATCGCCGCTGGTGCAGAAGCAATGGCGTTGGCCGCTCGCGCCGATATCCCGCTGGATATCATGTACGACGTGGTGACCAATGCCGCCGGCAATTCCTGGATGTTTGAGAACCGCATGCGCCATGTGGTGGACGGCGACTACACGCCAAAATCCGCCGTTGATATCTTCGTCAAAGATCTGGGGCTGGTCACCGACACCGCTAAATCGCTCCATTTCCCGCTGCCGTTAGCCTCTACCGCGTTCAACATGTTTACCGCTGCCAGCAACGCCGGATTCGGTAAAGAAGACGACAGCGCAGTCATCAAAATTTTTAACGGCATTACGCTGCCGGAAAAGAAGGAGGCGCCATGATCAAGCTGGGTGTGATTGCCGACGATTTTACCGGTGCCACGGATATCGCCAGCTTTCTGGTGAACAACGGGCTGCCGACCGTGCAGCTCAACGGCGTACCGCCGTCCGACTTTAACGTTGAGACGCAGGCAGTCGTGATTAGTCTGAAATCGCGATCCTGCCCGGCAGAACAGGCGGTAGCAGATTCCCTTAAGGCGCTGGCGTGGCTGCAACAGCAGGGCTGCCAGCAGTTCTACTTTAAATATTGTTCCACCTTCGACAGCACCGCGAAAGGCAACATCGGTCCGGTGACCGATGCACTGTTGGAGCAGCTTGGCGAAACGCAAACCATCATCTCTCCGGCGCTGCCGGTGAACGGCAGAACCGTCTATCAGGGTCACCTGTTCGTGATGGATCAACTGCTGTCCGAATCGGGAATGCGCCATCATCCCGTCACACCGATGACGGACAGCAACCTGATGCGCGTCATGGAGCAGCAAGCTGCCGGGCGCTGCGGTTTGGTGCCGTATGCCGTGATGGATCAGGGGGCAGAGGCCGTCAAACAGCGTCTGGCGCAGTTGAAAGAACAAGGCGTTCGCTACGTGGTGCTGGATACGCTGAACGAACAGCACCTGTTAACGCAGGGCGAGGCGCTGCGCGATGTGAAGCTGGTCACCGGTGGCTCCGGCCTGGCGATTGGGCTGGCGCGCCAGTTGGCAGAACCCGTGACACAAATCGGTTCCGCAACCGACGCCGGCAAGCCGCAGTCCGGCGCAGGCGTTGTGCTGTCCGGTTCCTGTTCGGTGATGACCAACAAGCAGGTCGCCCACTATCTGAAACAGGCGGCGGGTCGCGCGATTGACGTCGCGCGCTGCTTAGAGAGCAATGACGCTCAGCAAGCCTACGTTCAGGAACTGGCCGACTGGGTGAAGGCACACCGTGACGACCCACTCGCGCCGCTGCTGTACGCCACCTCATCACCCGATGAACTGGCGCAAATTCAGCAGCGCTGGGGCGCGGAAGCCAGCAGTCAGGCAGTAGAGAAATTGTTTGCCGCCGTTGCCCGCCAGCTTCAGCAAGACGATTTCCAGCGCTTCATCATCGCGGGCGGTGAAACCTCCAGCATCGTGGTACAGACGCTGGGCATCCACGCATTCCATATCGGGCCGTCTATTTCTCCCGGCGTGCCGTGGGTGCGCTCCACCAATCATCCACTCTCGCTGGCGTTGAAATCCGGCAATTTCGGTGATGAAGACTTTTTTGCCCGCGCCCAAAAGGAGTTTGCCGCATGAGTAAAAAACACCACAGCACCGAGGCTGCGCTAAACCGCGAGCAACGCGCACGCGCGGAAATGGTCAAACTAGGTGCGTCCTTTTTTCAGCGCGGCTACGCCACCGGTTCGGCAGGCAATCTCTCACTGCTACTGGATGACGGCACGCTGCTGGCAACACCGACTGGCTCCTGCCTCGGCGAACTGGATGCCGAGCGGCTGTCCAAAGTCAGCATGAGTGGCGAGTGGCTCTCCGGGGATAAACCGTCGAAAGAAGTCAGTTTTCACCTGTCGATTTACCGTAACGATCCCGAATGCAAAGCGATCGTTCACCTGCACAGCACCTATTTGACGGCGCTCTCCTGTCTGGAAGGGTTGGACACGCAGGATGCCATCAAGCCGTTCACGCCCTATGTGGTGATGCGAGTCGGTAAAGTGCCCGTCGTCCCTTATTACCGCCCCGGCGATGCGCGGCTCGGTGAAGATCTGGCGAAACTGGCCTCGCGCTATAAAGCGTTCTTGTTGGCTAATCACGGTCCCGTCGTCACCGGTAAGGATCTGCGTGCAGCGGCGGACAACATGGAAGAGTTGGAAGAAACCGCCAAGCTGATTTTTATTCTCGGTGATCGAAAAATTCGCTACCTCACCGCTGACGAAATTACCGAGCTCTCTTGATGAGTGACTTTTTACTGAGCTATGGAGTTAACCATGCCTAAGTTTGCTGCCAATCTTTCTATGCTGTTTACTGACGTGCCGTTTCTCGATCGTTTTAAAGCCGCTGCCGATGCGGGTTTCACCTCGGTCGAGTACCTGTTCCCTTATGAATATCCGGCACCGTTGCTGGCGGAAAAGCTGCGGGAAAATGGCCTGAAGCAGGTGTTGTTCAATACCGCGCCCGGCAATATTGCGGCGGGCGAATGGGGCGTCTCTGCCCTGCCCGACCGTATTGAAGATGCCCGCCGGGATATCGATAACGCCCTGGAATATGCGCTGGCTCTGAATTGCCCTTCGGTGCTGGTGATGGGGGGCGTCGTGCCGCCCGGTGCAGACCGTGCTGCCTATCAGCAAACCTTTATCGATAACCTGCGCTACGCCGCCGATAAATTTGCACCACACGGCATCAACATCATGATTGAGGCGCTGAGCGCGAAGGTGAAGCCGAATTACCTGTTCGCCAGTCAGTATCAGGCGCTGGAATTAGCTAATTTGATCGACAGGCCGAACGTTTATATCCAGCTCGATTTCTTCCACGCACAAATTGTCGATGGCAACCTGACGCAAATTATTCACGATTTGGCTGGCCGCATCGGACATATTCAAATTGCTTCGGTTCCTGCGCGACATGAACCCGATGAAGGGGAAATTAATTATCCGTTCATCTTTGCCGAATTGGATCGCGTAAATTATTCCGGCTGGGTTGGCTGTGAATATAACCCACGCGGTAAAACGAAAGACGGGTTGGGATGGGCTAAACCCTATCTGAAGAAATAAATTATCGCGGAAAAATATTGCTGTTCCCATAAAAGAATAAACACCAGAGACATATTTATAAAATATCGAGAAAAGGTCAGGTTCCCGCATTATTCCGATGCGGGAATCAGGTCACCCTTTTCTTCAAATAAAACAATAACCCACTACCTTTTCAGCCTCTGAATTGAAAAGACGGGATCAATGAGGATAAGAACATGGCCACCTCGCTCTTACTCTGCATCGCTATCGCCGGGGTATTACTCCTGCTGCTGATGGTCATTAAATTTAAAATTCAGCCCTTTGTCGCCCTGCTGGTTGTCAGTTTACTCGTTGCCCTGGCAACCGGTATTCCGACTGGCGAAGTGATGAAGGTGATTACCTCCGGCATGGGCGGTATTCTCGGTTCGGTGGCGATTATTATCGGCCTCGGTGCCATGCTGGGCAGAATGATCGAAGTGTCCGGCGGCGCGGAATCCTTAGCGCACCGCTTTGCCCAATTAATGGGGCCGGGATTAATGGTGGCAGCATTAACTATCGCCGCCTTTATTCTGGGTATTCCGGTCTTTTTCGATGTCGGCTTTATTATCCTTGCCCCAATTATTTACGGCTTTGCGAAAGTCGCTAAAGTCTCCCCGATTAAATTCGGCTTACCCGTCGCAGGCGTGATGCTGACGGTACACGTGGCGCTGCCGCCCCACCCCGGCCCGGTTGCCGCCGCTGGCCTGCTGAATGCGGATATCGGCTGGCTGACCATCATTGGCCTGCTGGTGTCGATTCCTGTCGGCATCATCAGCTACTGGGCGGCCAAAGCCATGAACCGCCGCAAGTACGCGCTTTCCGTCGAAGTGCTAGAGCAGTTGCAGTTGGCAAAACCAGAAGATACCACGCCGAATACGGCTCCCGCGTCAGCCCCTTCAGCTGGGCTGATTGCCGCGCTGATCGCGATTCCTATCGCCATCATCATGCTCGGCACCGTGTCTGCGACCATTCTGCCCGCCGGACACCCGGTGCGTAACGTGATGTCGCTGGTCGGTTCTCCCGCCGTAGCGCTGCTAATTGCACTGGGATTAGCGTTCTGGCTGATTGCCCTGCGTCGCGGTTGGTCGTTGGAAAAAGCCAGCGGCGTGATGGGCGATGCCATGCCTGCCGCCGCGATGGTCATTATGGTGACCGGCGCCGGTGGCGTGTTCGGTAAAGTGTTGGTGGAATCGGGCATCGGTAAAGCGCTGGCGGATACGCTGACCAGCATTCACCTGCCGCTGGTGCCTGCCGCCTTTATTCTGTCGCTGGCGCTGCGTGCCTCGCAAGGTTCGGCCACCGTTGCCATCCTCACCACCTGCGGCCTGCTGAGCGAAGCCGTTAGCGGCCTGAACCAGATGCAACTGGTGCTGGTGACGCTCTCTGCCTGCTTTGGCGGGCTGGGTCTGTCACACGTCAATGACTCCGGTTTCTGGATCGTCACCAAATATCTGGGGCTGTCCGTCGCCGATGGCCTGCGCACCTGGACGGTGCTGACGACTATCCTCGGGCTGGCTGGATTCCTCTTCACCTGGGCGCTGTGGCTGGTGCTGTAATCGCGTGAAATTTCACAATGGGGAGGCGGCGGCTTCCCCATTGGTATCAACTAAATGCTGCATTTACATACCCCTTTTATGCTGAAAAATGCGCCCTTTTTACTCCTATACTCCACATCTACCCGTTTTTATTCTGCCTTTATAATATCGCTTGGGTAAGCAACAACGCGTTTTCCTGCCCACTCTCGCAAATTGGCATACCGCACACATTATGTAATCAGACGTGCACCCAATTCCTGACCTGTCATAAAGGATGCCCAATCTATAAGGCAAAGCCTGCATCTATCAATGAAAAAATAATAAAGGAACATTATGAATTTTCTATCAAAAATGAAACTTGGTGCCATGCTGGGCGCAGGTTTCGCCTCTGTCATCATTATCGGTCTGATGGTTGCCATTCTGGGACGCGTCCATCTCGCCAATCTGGGTAAAGATATTGAATCACTCTCTGAAAAAAATCTGGCCAACCTGCTTCTGATTCAGGACACCAAGAGTGGTTTTGAGGTTGTCGCCCGTGTTGTCCGTAATATCGGGCTCTCACAAGACAGCGCCCGTATCCAGGAAGAAAAACGCCTGTTCGATCAGCAAATTATCCGCAATAACGAAGCCCTGGCGAAAGTCTATAAACAGCTTGCCGAACCTGAGGCGCGTGCCTTGCTGGAGCAGCTCGCGCAGGCACGCCCGGCTTACCTAAAAGCGGTGAATACAGCCATTGAATTAAGCCTCTCTGGGGTGCCCGAAGAAAAAGTGCAGGCCGCGTTAGTCATGGTCAATGAAATGCCACCTGCACAGGCTTCGGTTTTCGCGGCTCTGGACGGGCTGACTGCGTTGCAGAAAAAGCAAACGATGGAAACAACGACCAACGCCATGAATAAAGCCAGGGATGATGGAAATACGCTGCTGCTGTTCGCTGCGTTCGCGGTCTTCATCGGGATTTTTATCTCCATCCTGATCACCCGCACGATAAAAAATCTGCTGGGTGGCGAAGTCGCTTACGCGGCACACATCGCGCAAGAGGTTGCACAGGGAAATCTGGCCGTCAGCGTCAATCTGCGCCCCGGCGACAACCACAGCGTGCTGGCAGCCATGAACGGTATGCGCAAAAGCCTGAGTGAGATTGTTGAGCAAGTGCGTGAGAGCAGCGAATCGATCGCAACCGGTGCCAGCCAGATTGCCGCTGGCAGCACCGACCTCAGCCAGCGCACGGAAGAACAGGCGGCCAACCTGCAACAAACCGCCGCCTCAATGGAAGAAATGAGCCAGACCGTGCGCCAAAACACCGAGACGGTGCGTAATGCCACGCAGTTGGCGCAGGCCGCCAGCGATACCGCCGCCAAAGGGGGCGAAGCCGTCGGCAATATCGTGATAACGATGAAAGAAATCACCGACAGCTCGCACAAAATTGGCGACATCATTAGCGTCATTGACGGCATTGCCTTCCAGACCAACATTCTGGCGCTTAACGCCGCAGTGGAAGCCGCGCGGGCTGGCGAACAAGGCCGTGGTTTTGCGGTAGTGGCAGGGGAAGTGCGTTCTCTGGCGCAACGCTCTGCTTCCGCGGCGAAAGAAATCAAAGAGCTGATCGGCCACAGCGTCGAGAAAGTGGAAGCCGGTTCCGTCATGGTGAACAGCGCCGGTGCGACGATTGAAGCACTGGTGCGCCAGGCACACAATGTTGCCGATCTGCTTAACGAAATTGGCGTCACCACGCAGGAACAAGAGTCCGGCGTCTCGCAGATTCATGATGCCGTTAACCAGCTTGATCAGGTCACACAGCAGAACGCCGCACTCGTTGAGCAATCCGCATCCGCCGCCGATAGCCTGAGCGATCAGGCTGCCCGTCTGGTCGAACTGATGAAAGTCTTCATCATTGAAGGCGGATCGTCACAGCGCATTACACCGCCGTTGAAACGGCCTGACAGCGCCAAGCTCTCTCTCGCGAATCCTAAAAGCAGCACGGGAAGCGATAGCCAAAACTGGGAACAGTTCTAATTCTACGCGGGGGATGGATCGCACATCCCCCACTCGACGTTCACATCCCTTCACCACCAGCATCATCCCTTCCCTGCGTTTCCTGTTTTTTCCTCATCCGCATGCGGCAATGTCGACAATTAAAATCAATGTTTTCGCCGGTCATGCCGATATCCTAGAGTGGACTGCTTAGTTATTCATCAGAAGGATTTAGAAACCGCAGTCGTACATTGCTCTTGTCGTGCAGAAGAAAATCCGCTTAATAACAATAAACAGTGTCAATAAGTCATGAGGATAACATGCAGAATAAAAGAAAAATGAAACTGGGTACTCAGGTCGGTTCGGGTTTTGCCATTGTTATTGTTATCGGCCTATTAGTGGCCATTTTCGGCAGAATGCATCTGGTTGGCCTCGGTAATACCACCGACAGGCTGGCCAAACACCACCTTGCCAACCTCATCGTGCTACAAGAATTGAAAGATAATCTTAACGTCACGATCAAAGCCACGTTGCGTATGCTTATCGCAACCGAACAAAAGGTTCTGGAAGACAATCAAAAACTGATTGAAACCACGAGCGCCAAAAACACCAAGCTCGTCACGCAGTTGGAAGAAAATTTACGGGCAACCGAAGTCCGCAATATTCTGGGTGAACTTCAGCAAAATCGTACTGAATTTGCCACCGTGGGCCGCCAGGCCGTCGCACTGTCACTCAGCAATCGGCAGGCTGAATCTATCGAATTGGTTAAAACCCAGCTTGAACCCATACAAACCCGGCTTTTTAACAACCTGAACACCATGATTCAGTTGCAGAAAGACTACACCACGCAAACGGCCACCAACGCGATTGAAGAGTCCTACTATGATGGCAATTCACTGCTGGTTCTGGCCGTCATCGCCTCCTTGTTCGGTGCAGGCATCGCCTGGCTGATTACCCGCCACATCAAGAAGCAACTGGGAGGCGAACCCGCCTATGCCACGCAGGTCACACAGGAAATCGCACAAGGTAATCTCGCGATGCCGGTCGATCTGGCGTCAGGCGACAATACCAGCTTGCTGTTCGCAATGAATAACATGCGCAAAAGCTTAAGCAGCATTGTTGAGCAAGTGCGTGAGAGCAGCGAATCTATCGCAACCGGTGCTAGCCAGATTGCCGCAGGCAGCACTGATCTCAGCCAGCGCACGGAAGAGCAGGCGGCGAATCTGCAACAAACCGCCGCCTCAACGGAAGAAATGAGCCAGACCGTGCGTCAGAATGCCGATACGGTGCGCAATGCCGCTCAACTGGCGCAAGCTGCCAGCGATACCGCCGCTAAAGGCGGCGAAGCCGTCGGCAACATCGTTATCACCATGAAAGAAATTACCGACAGCTCGCACAAAATTGGCGACATCATTAGCGTCATCGATGGCATCGCTTTCCAGACCAACATTCTGGCGCTTAACGCCGCAGTGGAAGCCGCACGCGCAGGTGAGCAAGGCCGTGGCTTTGCCGTAGTGGCAGGCGAGGTTCGCTCGCTGGCACAGCGTTCTGCAACGGCAGCCAAAGAGATTAAAGAGCTGATCGGCCACAGCGTCGAGAAAGTCGAGGTAGGTTCCAGACTGGTCAGTGATGCGGGGACGACAATCGAAGAACTGGTGCGTCAGGCGCGCCACGTTGCCGACCTGATTAATGAAATTGGCGTCACCACGCAGGAGCAAGAATCCGGCGTCTCGCAGATCCATGATGCTGTTAATCAGCTTGATAAGGTGACGCAGCAGAACGCCGCGCTTGTTGAGCAATCCGCTTCCGCTGCCGATAGCCTGAGCGATCAAGCGGCCCATCTGGTCGAGCTGATGAAAACCTTCACCGTTGAGGGCGGCTCGTCACAGCGCATGGCGACACCGTTGAAAAGACCTACCAGCGCCACTCTCTCTCTCGCCAGACCGAAAAGCAGCGCGGGAAGCGATAAGCAAAACTGGGAAACCTTTTAACGGCTAATCAAAAGAAACCCAAAACCGCTGATCGCTCAGCGGTTTTTTTTCAATAGATAAGAGCAATGAATAAAAAGAAAAATCAGACGTTGGCTTTATATTAAGCGTGATGGAATAAAATCAATAAAAACGAGGAGTGGCAATTTTCGATGATAAAAACATCAAATATATGGAGGTAAAAACATCATGTCGTTCGAAAAAAAAGAATGAATGAAAAATAAGCCTCTTTTAGCGTTGAATAAATAAACAAAAAATCATAACCACAGCGTTTATTAACATGATTGTCAATTTAGCATTACAGCACGACTCCAGTTTATTTTTTCTCTAATCCATAGAGATATTGCGGCTTTTACCGCCACCTTTTATACTCCTGCGCCACCATTTACCCTTATTTGCCAATGTTCCATCGCACCAGACACGACGATCACTTACCGGAGAGCGTGACAGGAAAAAGTAAACTTAGGATCGGTTTATTAGCCAAGGGAAACGGGCAACAATTACGGAAAAGGATAGACCTGTCATTCTTCAAGCCGCATGTCTATTCATCTTTCTGCGACTCGAATCTTTAGGGTATCAACGTGATGGCACTTGCAAAATAAATACATTTTCGCAACGCCTATTTCACATTAAAAGCACGCCGGCACCAACCATATTCGTTCTCAACATATAATAAGGGACACAATGAATCTCATAAAAAATAGTAGCCTGGGTAAAATGCTAGGGACTGGCTTTACTCTGGTCATCGCTATCGGATTTCTGGTGGCGGTATTTGGCCGTATCCAGTTAGACAAACTCGGAGAAAACATCCAGCTGTTATCGCAGGTTCGCATCACCAACCTCCTGATGATGCAGGAATTTAAAGACAACATAAACACCAACGCGATCGCCATCAGAAACCTGACGATGCTGGAAGACAGCCAGCAAATGCAAGGAGAGAAAGCGCGTATCGAGGAGATGATTTCCCGTAATAACGCATTACTCGCAAAAATACACGACGCCGCCATCGAGCAACGTGCTCAGGAACTGGTCGCGGTACTGGAGCGCGTACGCCCGGCCTATAGCAGTAGCTATAAAGACGCCATCGCATTGGCAACGGCGAACAAGAACAGCGAAGCTCAACATCTGTTATTAACAGACGTGCGTGTCAAGCAGGATGCCGTCTTCCAAGCCCTGAATGACATGGTTAACTGGCAAGAGAAGCTCACGGTTGAAATCGCCGAGCAGTCTTTAAAGAACGCCACTAGCGCAGGTACGTTGATGGTCATTATCGCCCTGCTTTCTGTCGTGCTGGGAGCAATGATCTCATGGTGGATTACCCGAGCCATTAAACGTCAGCTCGGGGGAGAACCAGCCTACACATTGGAAGTCACGCGTCAGGTTGCACAGGGGAATCTGGCCGTTGCGATTGAACTGCGCGACGGTGATACCACCAGCGTGCTGGCCGCGATGGAAGATATGCGTCAAAACCTGAGCAACCTCGTCGGTCAGGTGCATCAGAGCAGCGAATCTATCGCTACGGGCGCGACGCAGATTGCGATGGGCAACACCGATCTAAGCCAACGCACGGAAGAGCAGGCTGCGAATCTTCAGGAAACCGCCGCCTCAATGGAACAAATGAATACCACGGTGAAGCAGAACGCTGCGACCGTGCGCACCGCCACAGAACTGGCCCATTCCGCCAGCACCACGGCGCAAAAAGGTGGCGATGCGGTCAATAACGTTGTGCGTACCATGGAAGATATCACCGCCAGCTCACGTAAGATCGGCGATATTATCGGCGTCATCGACAGCATTGCTTTCCAGACCAACATCCTGGCGCTCAATGCTGCCGTTGAAGCGGCCAGAGCCGGTGAACAGGGCCGTGGCTTCGCCGTGGTCGCGGGTGAAGTGCGCTCTCTGGCACAACGTTCTGCTTCCGCCGCGCGTGAAATCAAAGATCTGATTAGCGTAAGCGTGTCTAACGTGGAAATGGGTGAGAAGCTGGTTAACGACGCGGGCATCACCATCAAAGACATTGTCGAAAAATCCCAGCAGGTTGCCAACCTACTCAATGAGATCGGCCTGACCACGCACGAACAGGAACAGGGCGTTTCTCAGGTCAATGATGCGGTGAATCAGCTCGATCAGGTGACCCAACAGAACGCCGCGCTGGTTGAAGAATCAGCCTCCGCCGCCGACAGCCTGAGTGAGCAAGCCAGAACGCTGCTGGAATTAATGGGTGTGTTCAAAATCAGCGGTGTTCAAACGCCAGCACCACGCCTGACGTCACAGGCGAAGCAGCCGACGGCACCGAGACTGGCTCTGGCTGGCAAATCAGGCAGCACAAGCCGCGATAACTGGGAAACGTTTTAACAAACGTAGCCGAGCGATAGATTCCTCGGCCACTTAGCGCACAAAATAAAGCCGCTGACGCTTCAGCGGCTTTTTTATTGCTCAGGGATAACAGGAATAAATAATACGGTTAAAAAATCCGCGCCAATTAATAAATATCACAATTAAAAATGAATATTTACAAAATAAATATCAATAAGAAAAAGATCTTACTCTTATTAGGTAGGCCATCATTGATTAATATTTATTATCTATTCTGATTGCGATAAGAAAAGAATATTAACCTCCTGACGGACTAATAAATCAGGGGGTTTTGTTACGTTTATTCTGCCATCAATTTGTCACATTCTTGTCTACACTTTATTTGTCATTCCTTTAGCCTGTAAATATTCCCAACAGGCATTCCCTACGTGCATGAAAGTGACGACCTATTCCTCCGCCAACGCAGCAGCTGGAGTATCAACGTCACCAACACACCCGCATGAGAAAGTGCACTATGGGATAAATGGAATGATGAAAGCCATAAAACTCACGGGGTGAATCGCATCTGTACCATCACCCCTAAAATAACGACACCTGCTGTGTCAAATTTCAATAATTAAAAAAGGTACATCATGAAGAATATAAGCTTGGGAAAAATGTTAGGAACGGGTTTTACGCTAATTATCGTCATTGGGTTTTTAGTCGCCATACTGGGTCGCACGCAGTTAGAAAAGCTCGGGGGAAACATTCAGATCCTGTCACAAGTCCGTATTACCAATCTTCTGCTCATGCAGGAATTTAGAGACAACGTTAACGACACCGCTCGCGCCATCAGAAATATTGCACTTCTAAACGATCAACAGCAGATGAAGACGGAAAAGGAGCGCATTGAGAAATCTATCGCACGTAATAACGAGTTGCTGGCACAAATACGTAACAACGCGGTGAGCAGCGAGACTAAAGCGCTGGTTGCCACACTGGAACAGGCTCTCCCCGCCTATATCAGCAACATGAGGAAAGCGATTGATCTGGCGATGACCAGCCAGCACGACGCGTTTCGCAACTTTCTGCTGACGGAGGTACGCGCCGCACAGGCAAACGTATTCACCGCACTGGATAAAATGGCTGAGCGACAGAAATACCTCACGATAGAGATCGCCAACCAATCCGAGAAAGAAGCGTTCAATGCCGGTACCTTAATGCTGGTTCTCACGCTGTGTGCCTCGGTGCTGGGAGGTATTGTTGCCTGGTGGATCACCCGGAAAATTAAGCGTCAGCTTGGCGGAGAGCCCGCTTATACGCTGGAGATTACGCGTCAGGTCGCACAAGGGAATCTTGCCATCGCGATTGAACGGCGTACCGGAGACACCACCAGCATTCTGGCGGCGATGGAAGAGATGCGCCAAAGCCTGAGCAACATCGTCGGGCAAGTGCATCAAAGCAGCGAGTCTATCGCCACGGGTGCCAGCCAGATTGCCATCGGCAATACCGATCTGAGCCAACGCACGGAAGAACAGGCCGCGAATCTACAAGAAACCGCCGCTTCCATGGAAGAAATGAATACCACGGTGAGACAGAACGCCGACACCGTGCGTAGCGCGGCACAGCTTGCCAACTCGGCCAGCGCAGCGGCCCGCAAAGGCGGAGATGTCGTTAACAACGTCGTGCGGACAATGGAAGAGATCACCGCCAGCTCGCGTAAAATCGGCGATATTATCGGTGTGATTGACGGTATTGCTTTCCAGACCAACATTCTGGCGCTCAACGCTGCTGTCGAAGCCGCCCGTGCCGGAGAACAGGGACGCGGGTTCGCGGTGGTGGCCGGAGAAGTACGTTCTCTGGCTCAACGCTCCGCCTCGGCTGCACGCGAGATCAAGGATCTGATTGGCATCAGCGTAGGAAAAGTGGAAGCGGGCGAGCGGTTAGTTAACGAAGCCGGCGTAACCATCGAAGAAGTCGTGGAACAGTCGCAGCGTGTCGCCAATCTCATCAACGAGATCGGCCTGACCACCCACGAGCAGGAACAGGGCGTTTCTCAGGTCAACGATGCGGTCAATCAGCTCGATCAGGTCACCCAGCAGAACGCCGCGCTGGTTGAAGAGTCCGCTTCCGCCGCGGATAGCCTGAGTCAACAGGCCAGACATCTGGTTGAGTTGATGAGCGTATTCAAAATCGAAGGTATCCAGCCACAGCGTGCCGCACCACCGGTGGCGAAACTGTCCAGACCCAAACTGGCGCTGGCCGGTAATTCGAGTCACACAAACTGGGAAACCTTTTAAACACACGAGCGATTAACGCGACGCTAAAAAAGAAAAACCGCTGAAATCTCAGCGGTTTTTTTACATTCACAGGTTACCCGTTATCGGCGATTACAGCGCCCGACGCAGGCGTGCCACCGCTTCATGCATTTGCTCATCCGTTGCCGTCGCAAAGGACAGGCGCAGCGTTGAGTAATCGATATTGTCCGGGAAGAAGAACTCGCCCGGCACGAAGACAACGCCCTGCTCCAGCGTCTTCTTCAGCCATTCCGTCGTGTTGAAATCGTCCTGACGGAACTTCGCCCACAGGAACATCCCGCCCTTCGGCTGGTTGAAGGTGATCACATCACCCAGTTCCTTCTCGACCAGTTGCGCCAGCAGTTCGCCTTTGTGCTTATAGGCGTGACGAATTTTCTCGATCTGCGTATCCAGACGGCCCAGCCCCAGATAGCATTCTGCGACAGTCTGCGATAGCGCGCTGGCATGCAGGTCAGCGGCCTGTTTGATAATCGCCACTTTGTGCAACAGCCAATCCGGCAGAATCGCCCAGCCGAGACGCAGCCCCGGTGCCAGCACCTTCGAGAACGTAGAGGTATACAGCACGTATTCCGTGCTCCCCAGTTGCTCCTGCGCCAGTTGGAACAGCGTCGGGTTGCGCTCCTCGGTGAAGCGTAGCTCGCCATAGGGATCGTCTTCGATAATGACAAAACCGTATCGCTCTGCCAGTTGAATCAATTTCAGGCGACGTTCATAGCTCAGCGTCACGCCGCTCGGGTTACCGAAGTTCGGAACGATATAAACGCCTTTGATGCGCTGTTTCTTCAGCAGCTCTTCCAGCTCATCAACGACCATGCCGTCGGCATCAGATGACACAGACATCACCTGCGCCTGCGCCAGTTCCAGCGTTTGCAGCGCCGCCAGATAAGTCGGGCGTTCAACGACAAACACGTCACCTGGATCGACCATCGAGCGCATGATCAGGTCAAGCGCCTGCTGCGAACCGGCTGTCACGACAATATCGTCACCGCGCGTTTTTACGCCGCGTACGGCACACAGTTCGGCAATGCGATCGCGCAACACGCCACTGCCTTCGGTTAAACCATACTGAAATGCCGTTTTCGGCTGTTCGGTAATCGCTAACTGCGTGGCCTGACTTAGCCCTTCGAAATCAAATAGTGCATCTGACGGAATCCCACCAGCCAGCGAGATAATATTTTCCATCTTGCTGTGTTTCAGCAGTTCACGGATGGCAGAACTTTTTAACTGAGCGATGCGGTGCGCTAACAACCCTTCAATGGCCATCTCTTCTTAACCCTTCTACGAAACAGGCCGGTAAACCGGCCCGATAACGATTCCCCCTGTCATCCTTCAAGCTGCCTGCGCGTTGGCGTTCCGCAGCTCGAATGATTTAGGGTAGATCTGCTCTAAAATTATCCGCCCAGATAGGCCGAACGTACCGCTTCATTAGCTAACAATGCCGCACCGGTATCTTCCAACACGACATGACCGTTTTCAAGTACATAACCCCGGTCTGCCAGTTTCAGCGCCTGATTGGCGTTTTGCTCTACCAGGAAGATGGTCATGCCCTCTTCACGCAGTTGCTGGATCGTGTCGAAAATTTGCAGGATGATGATCGGTGCCAGACCCAGCGATGGCTCGTCCAGCAGCAGTAAACGCGGCTGGCTCATCAGCGCACGGCCAATCGCCAGCATCTGCTGTTCACCGCCGGACATCGTGCCGGAACGCTGGGCGCGTCGTTCATACAGACGCGGGAACAGATCGTAGACGCGCGCAATGCGCTCCTGATACTGATCGCGCTCGGCAAAGAACCCACCCATCGCCAGATTTTCTTCTACCGTCATGCGGGAAAAGACGCGACGCCCTTCCGGCACAATCGCGATAGCTTCGCGCATAATCTGCGCGGTCTGCCAGTTCGTGATGTCCTTACCGTCAAACGTGATGGTGCCTTCCGTCGCGCGTGGATCGCCGCACAGCGTACCCAACAGCGTGGTTTTACCGGCACCGTTCGCGCCGATCAGCGTAACAATCTCGCCCTGATTAATATGCAGGCTCACCTGATGCAGTGCCTGAATTTTTCCGTAGTGGGCCGAAACCTGATGTAATGACAGCATAAACGTTATCCTTCACCCAGATATGCACGGATGACATCCGGGTTGTTACGAATTTCAGCTGGGGTGCCTTGTGCCAGCGGCGTTCCCTGATTGACGACATAAATCCGGTCGGAAATTCCCATCACCAGTTTCATATCATGTTCAATCAACAACACGGACACCTGATGGCTATCGCGCAATTCCGCAATCAGCTGATTTAACTCGTCAGTTTCTTTCGGGTTCAGGCCAGCCGCAGGCTCATCCAGCATCAGCAGTTCAGGCCGCGTCACCATGCAGCGGGCGATTTCCAGACGGCGCTGCTGGCCGTAAGCCAGATTCCCCGCCTGACGGTTCGCTAAATCCAGCAGACCGATACGCTCCAGCCACACCGCGGCGCGCTCCTGCGCATCGGCTTCCGCACGACGAAAGCCCGGCGTTTTCAACAGCCCGGCAAACACACCGCTTTTCAGGTGCTGATGCTGTGCCACCAGCAGGTTCTCCACCACCGTCATTTCACGGAACAGGCGAACGTGCTGGAATGTGCGCACCACGCCCATTCGGGCAATGGCTTGACCAGGCAGCCCTTCCAAATGACGATCGCGCAGCATGATGGTGCCACCGCTCGGGCGATAAAAACCGGTCAGGCAGTTAAAGACCGTGGTTTTCCCCGCGCCGTTCGGGCCGATCAGCGAGACGATTTCGCCCGCATGAATATCCATTTCAACGTTGTTGACCGCCAGCAGGCCGCCAAAACGCATCATCAGACCTCTGACTGATAATAGTGGCTGCGTGCTCATGCTTGCTCTTCCTTCTTCGCGACTTTCAACTTCATCTCAGGACGCTTCATCGGCAGCAGGCCTTGCGGACGCCAAATCATCATCAGAACCATCAACGCACCCAGAAGCAGCATGCTGTATTCATTCAGATCGCGCATCAGCTCGCGGGACACGACCAGCAAGATTGCAGCAAGAATGACCGCAAACTGCGAGCCCATTCCGCCCAGCACGACGATGGCCAGCACAAAGGCAGATTCAGCGAAGGTGAACGATTCCGGACTAACGAAGCCCTGACGCGCGGCAAACAGCGTACCGGCAAAACCGGCAAACGCGGCGCTGATAGTGAAAGCGGTCAGCTTGGTGCGCGTTGGGCTCAGCCCCAGAGAGCGACAGGCGATTTCATCATCGCGCAGCGCTTCCCACGCACGTCCTAACGGCATCCGCAGCAGGCGGTTAATCACAAACAGAGTCAACACCACCAGCAGCAGCGCGACCAGATACAGGAAGATGACGCGATCGCTGGGGTCATATTGCAGACCGAAGAAGTTGTGGAACGTATCCCAACCGCCGTCGCGCGCACTGCGGCCAAATTCCAGACCAAAGAAGGTCGGTTTAGGGATCTGGCTGATGCCGTTCGGGCCACCGGTAATTTCAGTGTTATTCAGCAGCAGGATACGGACAATCTCGCCGAATCCGAGCGTCACAATCGCCAGATAGTCGCCGCGCAAACGTAGCACCGGGAAACCAAGCAGGAAGCCGGACAGCGCCGCCACCATGCCCGCCAGCGGCAGACTTTCCCAGAAGCCCAATCCGTAATAGTGGTTCAGCAGCGCATAGGTATAGGCGCCAATGGCGTAAAATCCGCCATAGCCCAAGACCAGCAGGCCGGACAGGCCAACCACGACGTTCAAGCCCAGACCCAGCATCACGTAAATCAGCGTGAGCGTGGCGATATCCACCGTACCGCGCGATACCAGAAACGGCCAGGCGATAGCGGCGATAATCAATGCCGCCGCTAATACCTTCTGCCGTGGCGTACTGCCATCAAAGCTCGGCAGCACCAACGACGGTGCAGAGAATTTCTTGATGCTTTGCTGGAAGAACGGGCGAATCAACTGGAAGAAGAACACCACGATGCAGCCCGCGCCAATCCAATACCAGCGGACTTCATCGGCACCGCGCACCACCAACTTGGTGCCATCCAGCGCCAACTGCATGCCCATTAAGAACGAGGCCAGCACCAGCAGCATGAACGCGGAAACCAACGCATTAAACAGGTTGAGCTGTTTCATACTTTCTCAACCTCCGGGCGACCCAGAATACCGGTTGGCATCACCAACAGCACCACAATCAGCAGCGCAAACGACACCGCATCTTTGTATTCCGTGCTCAGGTAAGCGGACGTCAGCGCTTCGGCTACACCCAAAATCAGCCCACCGATCATTGCACCAGGGATGCTGCCGATTCCACCCAGTACCGCCGCCGTAAAGGCTTTCATCCCGGCCATAAAGCCGATATAGGGGTTGATGACGCCGTAGAATTGCCCCAGCAGCACGCCCGCAACGGCGGCCATGAGCGCACCAATGACGAAAGTCAGGGAGATCACGCGATCGGTGCTGATACCTAACAGGCTAGCCATTTTCAGGTCTTCCGCACAGGCGCGGCAGGCGCGACCCATACGGGAATAGCGAATAAATAGCGTCAGTGCCAGCATGGCGAGGAACGTAACAATCCAGATGGTCAACTGCATGGTGCTAATCGTCGCGGCAAAGCCATTGCTTTCGCCCAGCACCCACTGGCCGGTCACCAGACTCGGCAGCGCAACATCACGCGAGCCCTGATTCAGGCTGACGTAGTTTTGCAGGAAAATTGACATCCCGATGGCAGAAATCAGCGCAATCAGGCGCTTTGACGTTCGAACAGGTCGGTAGGCCACCCGTTCGATACTCCAGCCGTAGGCGCTGGAAATGACCACGGCGGCAATGAAGGCGACACCAATCAGGAGCCAGCCAGCATCAATGCCCATCATCATCAGGGCCGCAATCACAATAAAGGAGACATAGCTACCGATCATATACACTTCGCCGTGTGCGAAGTTAATCATGCCGATAATGCCGTAAACCATGGTGTAGCCAATGGCGATCAGCGCATAGGTGCTGCCCAACGTCAGGCCGTTGAACATCTGCTGAAAAAAGTAGAGGAACTGCTCGGACATACCTTAACCTTAAATGCTGCCCCCGCGCCTTGCGGCAACGGGGGCTTCGGTATTGAGGGATTATTATTGGTACATACTCAGCGAGCGAAGAATATTCTTCAGGCCGAAGAGGCAGACAACGGCGTCTTCATCCGTTACCCGCCTCCCGGCATGATGATTATTTCACTGCGCTGGACGTACCGTCTTTGTGCCACTCAAATACGCCAAATTCAAACCCTTTCAGGTCGCCTTTTGCATCCCAGCTTAATGGTCCCATTACCGTATCCACAGGGTTCGCTTTCAGATCCGCAACCAGTTTTTCCGGCGCATCGCTACCCGTACGCGTCATCGCCGTGGTCAGAGATTGAAGCGCAGCGTAGGTCGTCCAGACGAACGGGCCGGTTGGATCCAGTTTCTTAGCTTTCAGCGCATCGACAATCGGCTGGTTAGCAGGAACCTGATCGTAACGCTTCGGCAGCGTCACCAGCATACCTTCAGACGCATCGCCTGCGATGTTGGACAGCGACGAGTTACCCACGCCTTCCGGGCCCATGAATTTGGTGGTCATGCCAGCCTGACGCGCCTGACGCAGAATCTGCCCCATTTCTGGGTAGTAGCCGCCGAAATAAACGAAATCGACATTCTCTTTCTTCAGACGCGCAACCAGCGTGGAGAAATCTTTATCACCCGCCGTCACACCTTCAAACAGCACAACATTCGCACCGGCTTTTTTCAGGCTATCCTGAACAGAGCGGGCCAGGCCTTCACCATATTGCTGTTTGTCATGAACCACGGCGATACGCTGCGGTTTGATGGTTTCGACAATGTATTTTGCTGAGGTTGGCCCCTGATCGGAATCCAGCCCCGTCGTGCGCAGCACCATTTTGTAGCCGCGCGTGGTTAAGTCGGCGTTGGTTGCCGCAGGCGTAATCATGATCACGCCTTCTTCTTCATAGATATCAGACGCAGGCTGCGTTGAGGAGGAACACAGATGGCCAATCACATAACGGATACCGTCATTGATGACTTTGTTCGCGACGGCAACCGCCTGCTTAGGGTCGCACGCGTCATCATATTCAACGCCAACCAGCTTGTTACCGTTTACGCCGCCTTTTGCGTTAATGTCTTCAATGGCCTGACGTGCACCAATGAACTCCATATCGCCATACTGTGCAACGGGGCCAGACATGGCACCCACAACGGCAACCTTAATATCGGCAGCGCTGACCGCGTGACTCAACGCCGCAGCCATACAACCCATCAGCAATACTTTACCTTTACTGAATTTCATTCTTTTTACCCCATCTGTCATTATGGATATTGCCGAAAACCTGACCGCCTTCTGCCATAACCAGCTATTTTCTTATAAGTAAGAAAGGCTTAGGTTATTATTAGTAATGATTTCTAATAAGGCTTTATTTTTCATATTATTAAACAGGAATATTATGCTGCAAATCAACTCACATTGTCAGAAACAAGCGGAGCAAACAGCACAAAATGCCAGATGCAAAAACCAGCATTCAATTTATATATAGTCAGATATTCTGCTTTGTGCATTAATTGTTGATGGATTACTCGAAAAACAAAGAATGAGAAAAACATTTGCCCTATTAACCATAACGCTCAAATTACACAACTGATCCACTACAAAACAACTACATTATTCTTCACTCATATGATGGAGTGCCGATAAAAATGAAACTAACCGTTGAATGCCTCACCCGATTCAGCCCTCAGGATAAAATTGATCTGGCAAAAATCTGGCCACATCAGAACATTGATTTACTTGAGGAAGAGCTCACACCCGATCGGCGATTATTTGCCGCCCGTTTTAACGATCGGCTATTAGGCGGCATGCTGGTCGAGATTGAAGGAGAATATGCGGAACTGAGCGATCTGATGGTGCGGGAAGTCACGCGGCGGCGGGGCGTCGGGAAACTCTTGATTGATGAAGCGCGTCATCAGCTTCCTGAGGTTAAAGAGTGGTGGCTGGCCACGGCCGATCATGCGGCGATCAAAGAGGAAGTGCTGGCGCGGTTTATGGTGTCCTGCGGCTTCTCACCGGTGTCCGGCGGCTGGCGCTATATTCGCAGAAAAGAAACGCCGTTGATTCTTGACCAACTCAACCCAGAGAAACCCTAAGCCACGCTCTAAAACCTGACACCAGACAAAAACAAAACGACCGGGCATTACCCGGTCGCTACAGAAAGAGACGATGAGAGCGATTAGGCTTCTATCGCCGCTCGCAGTTTTTTCATCGCATTCTTTTCTAACTGACGCACACGCTCTGCAGAAACGCCGTACTTATCGGCCAGCTCCTGCAAGGTAGATTTGTTGTCATCATCCAGCCAGCGGGCGCGAATAATATGCTGACTGCGTTCATCCAGCCCTTCCAGCGCGTAGGTGAGCTTATCGGCCGCATGCGTTTCCCAGTTATCTTCTTCAATGCCATCGGCAAAATCAGACGATTTATCCTGTAGGTAAAGCATCGGCGACATCGCCTTGCCGTCATGCGAATCTTCTTCCGGCGTCGGATCGAACGTCATGTCCTGCGCCGCCATGCGGGATTCCATCTCACGCACGTCTTTGCTGGTCACGCCAAGTTCACGCGCCACCAGTTCGACTTCATCCTGATTAAACCAGCCGAGGCGCGTTTTCGACTTACGCAGGTTAAAGAACAGCTTACGCTGTGCTTTGGTGGTCGCGACTTTCACGATACGCCAGTTACGCAGCACGTATTCATGAATTTCGGCTTTGATCCAATGCACGGCGAAAGAAACCAGACGCACGCCAACTTCAGGGTTAAAGCGACGTACCGCCTTCATCAGGCCGATGTTCCCTTCCTGAATCAGGTCCGCCTGCGGCAGGCCGTAGCCGGAATAGTTACGGGCAACGTGAATAACAAAACGCAGGTGTGACAGAATCAGGTGCTTAGCCGCATCCAGATCGCCCTGATAATGCAGCCGTTCAGCCAGCGCCCGCTCTTCCTCCGCCGTCAGCATCGGATAGGCATTGGCGGCACGAATATACCCTTCCAGACTGCCCTGGGGAACTAAGGTGAAAGTTTGCATATCTTTGGTCATTCAACCCTCTCAGTTGCTCTACTCGTCATATTGCAGTCGGCTATCTTAGCACTGCTTCACCGCATCGTTTTGCGCGAAGATGGCAAAACACGGCACCTTAACGCTTATTTTATGAAAAACCCTAAAACCAGATTAATCAAATCCTAAAATCTGTCTATTCAGACTGTGATTTCGCTCGCAAGTTCCTCTCATTTTATTCACCTCATGCCAGAGATCAAGCAGGGGAAAAACGAGCCACTCACACACGCTAAACCAAGGGGAAAACACAGCGGGAAGAGCAAAAAAGAAGAGATGTCGCTGAGGAGATTTCCCCTGCAATACGGTCTGAATTACAGGGGATAATTATACCAGAAAACGCTTACTGTGGTGTAAAACGGCGTAAATGTTGCACGGTTGCCAGCCAGGCGGCCAACCAGCCAATCATGCCGGCGATTAACAGCAGCAGTAGGGATTCATCCCAGCTCAATCCTTTGACGGCAAAGGTCGTACCGAAGACGGAAGCCACCTGCGCCACCACCGCATCCAGCTTCCAGACCAGCGCCTGCGATAAAATCAGTGACAGCACCGCGCCGCCCACGCCCATCGCCGCCCCACCATTCAGGAACGGACGCAGAATAAAGCCGTCCGTCGCACCGATCAGTTTCATCACATTGATGGTTTCACGGCGGCTGAAAATACTCAGGCGCACGCTGTTGCCGATCACCAAAAAGACGGCAACCACCATCAGGACGCCAATCGTCGCGGAAATTTGCCCAACCAGATTAGTCAACGCTACCAGCCGCGCAAACCAGCTGTCGTCCATCCGTACTTCATCCACGCCCTGCGTCGCCGCCACACGGTCGCGCAGCGTCGTCAGCGTGGTGGAATCCTGAAAACTCATTTTCGGCGTGATAATCGCTACGGCCGGCAGCGGATTCTCTTCCAACATATCCAGCGCGCCGCCAAAACCGGACCAGTTGCGGAACTCGCCCATCGCTTCATTGCGCGACAGATAATTGACTTTATCGACGCCGTCTTCAGATTGAAGCTGCGTGATAACCGCCTGCGCCGCGTTGTCATCCAGTGATTTATCCAGATACACCGTCAGCTGCGGCGAGGGATACCACTGCGTGGCCGCCTGACTGACGTTTTTCCAGACCAGATAGCAGATGCTGGGCAACGCCAGCGAGATCGCGATGACCATCACGGTCAGAAAAGTAGCCAGCGGCTGGCGCAGCATATCAGCCAGCGTATTGGTCCAGGCATAGCGCCACTGTTCCTGCCAGCCACCGCGCAGCGCTTTCGCTTTTGCGACAGGCTTTTTCGCATTACGGACGTTATTCGCCATTATGGTTTCCCCCCACCATGCGGCCATCCGACAGCGTCAGCACACGGTAATTACGGCGGGCGATAAGCCCAGTATCATGCGTCGCCATCAGGACAGTGACGCCAACACGATTGAATTCTTCAAACAGGCGCAAAATACCTTCTGACAGCGCTTCGTCCAGGTTACCGGTCGGTTCATCCGCCAGCAACACCGCGGGTTTGTTCACCACTGCGCGCGCAATGCCAACACGCTGCTGTTCACCGCCGGACAGCTGGATAGGATAGTTCTTCGCTTTATCCAGCAGGCCAACCTTGTCCAGCGCGGCGGATACCCGACGACGGATATCCTCACTGCTGGCTCCCGCGATGATGAGCGGCATCGCGACGTTGTCATAGACCGTGCGTTCCATCAGCAGATGGTGATCCTGAAAGATCATGCCGATCTGGCGTCGCAGGAATGGGACTTCGCGTTTTTTCAGGCGGCTGATATTGTGACCGCCAAACAAAATCTGACCCGCGCTGGGACGTTCAATGCCACAAATCAGTTTCAGCAGGGTACTTTTCCCTGCGCCGGAATGGCCGGTCAGGAACGCCATTTCCGCTGGGCGCAGATGGAAATCCACCCCTTGTAATGCCTGACGCCCACCGAGGTAAGCTTTACTGACCTGTTCAAAACGAATCATCCGTTTTAATCCTCTCGGGCAAAAAGTGCCTCAATAAAATCGTCGGCCTTGAATGGCCGTAAATCTTCAATACCTTCACCTACCCCAATATAGCGGATAGGAATAGCGAACTGGTCGGCAATGGCGAAAATCACCCCGCCTTTCGCGGTACCATCCAGCTTAGTTAAGGTAATCCCCGTCAGCCCAACCGCTTCATTAAACAGCTTGGCCTGACTCACCGCGTTCTGTCCGGTGCTCGCATCCAGCGTCAGCATCACTTCATGCGGCGCGTCTTCGTCCAGCTTTTTCATCACGCGCACAATCTTTTTCAGCTCTTCCATCAGGTGCGCTTTGTTCTGCAAGCGACCCGCGGTATCCGCAATCAGGACATCAACGCCGCGCGCTTTCGCTGCCTGAATCGCATCGAAAATCACCGATGCCGAATCCGCACCCGTATGCTGTGCGACCACCGCTACGTTGTTGCGCTGTCCCCAGACCTGAAGTTGCTCGACCGCCGCTGCACGGAAAGTATCCCCCGCCGCCAGCATCACAGATTTGCCCTGCGCCTGGAACTGGCGTGCCATTTTCCCGATGGTGGTGGTTTTACCCACGCCATTAACGCCAACCATCAGAATGACATACGGCGTTTTGCCTTCGATATTCAGCGGGGCGTCCACCTTAGCAAGAATCTCCGCCATTTCTTCTTTCAGCTTCACAAAAAGCGTATCAGCATCTTTCAGTTGGCGGCGGCTGGCGTGCTCCGTCAGGCTACCGATGATCTTACGGGTCGTCTCAACCCCGACATCCGCAACCAGCAGTTGTTCTTCCAGTTCGTCAAACAGATCGTCGTCGATTTTCTTACCGCGAAACAATCCGATAAATCCTGAACCGAGGTTCTGGCGCGTTTTTACCAGACTGCGTTTCAGGCGAGCGAAGAAACCTTCTTTCGTCGGGCGTTCCTGCTCTTGCGCCACAGCCGGAACATCATCTGGCTGTGCCTGCTCTGGTTCTTCGTATTCTTGCTCTTCCTGCTGCGCAACGTCCGGTTCTGCATCAACTACCGTCGCGCGTTCGGCGATCTCGGTCTGCACAATCGGATCGGCGATATCCCGATCGAGGACGTCATGATCGATCGCGTCACGATCGTCTGTTTCAGAAATAATGGGGGCAGATGCTGTTGGTTCAGAAACAATGGATTCAGAAGCATTGGCTTCCGGGACAGCGACGGTCGGTTCTTCTGCCGCTGCGGTAACCTCACGCTCGGCGACCAGTTGGGCCAATGCTTCCGCTTCAACCTGGACCTTTTCTTCAACGACAGACTTTTCCAGAACAACAGGCGCTTCCGGCAGCACTGGCTCCGGCGCGTGTTCAGCGGTCTGCTTAGTTTGTTCAACGGCCTGCTTAGTTGATGCTGCAATATCCGACTCTGCCGCTGACGGCTGTTCTTCGACAACCGGCTGCTCTTGCGGTTGCTCTTGTTGTTTTTCTTCCTGTTTCCCTAATCCCAGCCAGGAAAAAAAACCGCGCTTCTTTTCTTTTGACATGTGCGATCGCGCTCCACGCTGCTCACCGCAGCGAATCAATCAATGAAAATCATATTTAAACAACAAGTTTAACACTTTCCTGCCGACAGCAACACGCGGCCAACGGGGGCAATGGCAGACAATTCTCCGCGCTGCCGACAATCTTCGTAACGAAAGGCAATGTCCGTAACGAAGTGTGTCAAACACCGTACGTGATCGAAAGGCCGCAGACAGCACAAAATTTTGGGTTAAGCGCCTTAACGTCCATCTTAACATTCCCTCTACACGTAACCGCCGCTAGAATAGCGCCAGAAATTTCCTGCCCGCATCCACACCATGATGATGCGGCACAACAATAACCCTGTGAGCTATGGCTAAAAAAAATGCATCGTCAGCCGCCGGACAAATCCGAATCATCGGTGGTCAATGGCGCGGCAGAAAACTTCCGGTTCCTGATAGCCCCGGTTTACGTCCCACCACCGATCGCGTGCGGGAAACACTGTTTAACTGGCTGGCTCCCGTCATTCAACAGGCACGCTGCCTAGACTGTTTTGCCGGCAGCGGTGCGCTCGGGCTGGAAGCCCTTTCTCGTTATGCTGCGCACGCCACATTACTGGAGATGGAGCGTGCAGTCGCCCAGCAATTAACGCAAAATCTGGCGCTGCTTCGGGCGGAAAACGCCGAGGTGGTCAAGACTGATGCCCTGAGCTGGCTGGCGAAGCCGGGCACACCGTTTGACGTTGTGTTTCTCGATCCACCGTTTCGCAAAGAACTGCTGAACAACACGCTTGCTCTGCTGGAACAACAGGGCTGGCTGGCACCAGACGCGTGGATTTACGTGGAAACAGAGGCGGAAAATGCGCAGCTGACTATCCCGGAAAATTGGCAACTGCACCGTGAAAAAATTGCGGGCCAGGTCGCCTACCGTTTATACATCCGTCAGTGATCTTCGCAGCAACGTAAGGGTAAGAGATGATTTTGATTAACCTTGGCAGGATATTGATGCTGGGCGTGTGGGGATTTTTGTTGCTTAACCTGATTCAGCCGTTCCCCAAGCCGTTGAATATCTTCATGACTGTGGCGATGGTGTTTATGATCCTGATGCATGGTTTTCAGCTGCTGCTGTTAAAATCCAGCCAGCCGAAAGACAGTCCCGCGCTGAGCCGCGCGCTTCAGGCACGCATTTTCCTTTTTGGCGTGTTTGAACTGCTGGCGTGGCAGAAAAAGCAACCTAAGCCACCGAAGCCGTAATCGCTACTTCTGCTGGGGCACAAAGCGAATAAAGCGCGTGCCCTTTAGCTGCAACGAACCCTGCATGCCGGTATCAAGCGGGTGATAATCCGCGTGCTCAAGGCGCAGCGTGATAGTTGCGCCGCCGGTAATCGGCCTGAACGTGACCTCATAAAGCATATCCTCTACAACCATTCCCTGATGCTCACGCGCACGCCGACGACTGCGGGGAAATTCGCGTTTGTGTTTCACCTCAGCAGCCACAATCCGCAGCGGAGCCGCGTCATTCTGCGCTTCCCGCTGGCGTTGGCGTCGATATTGCCGCGCCGCCAGCACCAGAATCGCACCAACGGCCAACGCCAACAGCCAGGGAAAGTCATTCATCAGGGTTTCTTGCCGGGAAGATAAGGGAACGCAGCAACGTTATCGCCTAAATCAGAAATGCGAGCGCTGCCTTTTTCCGTCACGGCATCAATGCGAATGATCGCCTGTAGAGGGATGAAACTGCGGCTAACGCCGGAGAATTCCGTTTTCAGTTTCTCGGTTGACGGGTCAACCAACACCGTAGACTGGCTATCAAACACGAAGTCGGCAATTTCAATAAAACCGAACAGGCTGCTCTGCACCAACTCACGCACGTAAAGCTGGTAATTCTTACCGTTATTTATAAATTGAATACGATAAAGCGCGGATTCATTACTCATTCAACACAATACTCCCTTCAAGACTTCACGGCGCCCATCTACAATAAAAACAGGCGATAACATAACATGAAGCTCACAGAAGTCGCATCCGTCTCCCCCCGTGTTGTTTAACTTCCCCACAATCCCCTACACTGAATAAAGAACGGTTTATTTTTATTCTGACACAAACAAAAACACAAAAAGGACACGCTATGCTTTGGTCATTTATTGCTGTGCTTTTTTCTGGTTGGTTGTATGTGGACGCCAGCTACCGTGGTCCAACGTGGCAGCGTTGGTTATTCAAACCCGTCACGATGCTACTGCTGCTAGCTCTGGCCTGGCAGACGCCGCTGCTTGGCGTGCCGGGCTATCTGATTGTGCTGGGGCTGCTGGCCACGCTGGTCGCAGACACCCTGCTGTTGCTGCCGACTCAGCGCCTGCTCTACGCATTTGGCGCTTATTTCCTCTCCCATCTGCTGTACACCATTAGCTTTTTTACCGGACAGATTTCGCTCACGTTCTTCTGGCCGCTGGCATTAACGCTCGTCATTCTGGCCGCAATCCTGATCGCCATTGTCTGGGGACGACTAGAAGCACAGCGCTGGCCCGCTTGCGCCTTTATCATCATGACGACGCTGATGGTCTGGATTGCTGGAGAGCGCTATTTTGCGCTGGGGACAAACGCGAATTTCTCCCTGCTGACGGGCACCGTACTGCTGTTTATCGCCCATGCGGCCTGGCTGATTCACCATTACCGTTTTCCGTTCCGCGCCCATCAGGCGATTGTCGCGGCGGGCTATTTTGGCGGCCATTTCCTGATCGTTCGCTCTCTCTATTTCTGACGTTCGCGGCGCTCACGAAAATCTGGCTAAGCATTAAGCGGCGGTGTAAAGTTCCTGATGAGAATCGTAATCACTAATAACCTATTCCAGTAGGCGTTATTGGTGCAGCCAGTTTGGACACGGACAGCGCGCAGAAACCGGAGCGTACACGTCGTACGTGAGGATTTATTCGCTTCGCTCACCCTACGGGCCACCCTGAAGTGTGTTCAAACGCTATCGCGTTTGTGCGAGCACTGCCCAGGTTCAAAATGGCAAATGAAATAGCCCTAATGGGATAGGTTCAACAACGGAGGAAGATATGCACTCTCATCAGCATAACCACAGCGCTGAGAAATCAGCCTGCTGCAATAACAGCGTTCACCACGCGCCACGCCGCGCCAAAAGCTGCTGCAACGAGCACACGCAGCATTCAAACCACGCCGACCACAGTTGCTGTTCAACCAAACACACGTCTGACGCCGTAGTGCAGAGCGCGTGTGGCACAGATCAGTCGTCATCAGACAGCGGCGGTAGCGCGGATTCAGACGACCCCGACGGCGGAGACAGCGACAGGCCCCGATCCCACCAGCGTTTCAGCTGGAAAATCAGCGGGATGGATTGTCCCAGCTGCGCACGTAAAATTGAAAATGCAGTAAAAAATCTCACCGGAATTGAACAAGCCAAAGTGCTGTTCGCTACCGAAAAACTGGTTGTTGATGCCAACACCGATATTCGTCCTCAGGTTCAACATGCCGTTCAGCAAGCGGGCTTCACCTTGCAGGACACCGCACTCCCTCTCGCTCCACCCAACACCTCGACCGTACGTCGTTTCGTGCATGAATATGGTTTCTTAATACTTTTCACTCTGCTGGCTGCTGCAAGCTGGGGACTTTCCCTGCTAAGCGAGCGCGGCGGGCAGATCGCGTTTATCGCGACCACGATTGTCGGGCTAATTCCGATCCTGAAAAAAACGGTACAACTCATTCGCACGGGTACACCCTTCGCGATTGAAACGCTGATGAGCGTGGCTTCCATCGGGGCGCTCTTGATTGGCGCCACCACCGAAGCCACCGTCATCCTGCTGCTGTTTATGCTGGGCGAGTACCTGGAGTCTTACGCGGCAAACCGCGCACGACGGGGCGTAACGGCGCTGATGGCACTGCTTCCCGAAGATGCCACGGTCGTCAGCAATGGGCAGCGACGCCTCGTTCCTGTCACCAGTCTGGTTCCCGGTGACGTGATTGAAGTCGCCCCCGGTGGGCGGCTCCCGGCCGATGCGGAGCTCTTGAACAGCGATGCCAGCTTTGATGAAAGCGCCCTGACCGGTGAATCGGTTCCCGTTGAGCGTACGCCGGGGGAAAAAATCGCCGCCGGCAGCCTGTGTGTCGATCGAGTCGTGCAGCTACGCGTGGTCTCACAACCGGGCAACAGCGCGATTGACCGCATTCTGCAACTGATAGAAGAAGCGGAAGAGCGCCGTGCGCCGATAGAACGCTTCCTCGATAAGTTCAGCCGTTACTACACGCCAGCCATCATGCTGCTTTCACTGCTGGTGATTCTGGTGCCGCCGCTACTGCTGGCGCAGCCGTGGCAAGAGTGGATTTATCGCGGCCTGACGCTGCTGTTAATCGGCTGTCCGTGCGCGCTGGTGATCTCTACGCCTGCGGCAATTACGTCCGGGCTCGCTGCCGCAACACGCCGTGGGGCGCTGATTAAAGGCGGCGCGGCGCTGGAATCGCTGGGCAGTATCAAGACTATCGCGTTCGATAAAACGGGTACGCTGACGGAAGGCAAACCGCAGGTGACGGACGTATTGCCCGCCGTGGGCGTTAGCGCAACGGCGCTGTTAACCCGCACCGCCGCGGTGGAGTCCGGTTCGCACCACCCGCTTGCCAAAGCGATCGTCCAGCATGCGCGATCCAGCAGCACGTTCCTGCCAATGGCGGAAAACCGCAAAGCGCTGGCGGGAGTCGGCGTGGAAGGCACGATAGGCGGCAAGCGGATTCAGGTCAGCGCCCCGACTCGTGTCGCGCCCGATCTGCTTGATGCCGACTGGTTGCAACGGGTTGATGCGCTGGAGAACGAAGGGAAAACCGTCGTGGTGGTGCAAGAAGACGACAACCTGCTCGGCGTGCTGGCACTGAGCGATACGCTACGCCACGATGCGCGTGAGGCGCTGGATGCCTTGCAGCAGTTAGGGATTCGTGGCGTCATGCTCACGGGCGATAATCCCCGCGCGGCGGCAGCCATTGCAGCGACATTAGGGATCGATTACCGCGCCAGCCTGCTCCCTGCTGACAAGGTCGCGGCAGTCAGCGAATTGAGCAAGCAGCATCCCGTAGCGATGGTTGGTGATGGCATCAACGACGCACCGGCAATGAAAGCGGCAACGATCGGGATTGCGATGGGAAGCGGTACCGATGTGGCGCTGGAGACGGCCGATGCCGCCTTAACGCACAGCCGCCTAACCGGGCTGGCCGCCATGATTAGCCTGTCGCGGGCGACGCAGCGCAATATCCGCCAGAACATTACCATCGCACTGGGGCTGAAAGCGGTATTTCTGGTCACCAGTATTCTGGGCATTACCGGACTGTGGCTGGCCGTGCTGGCGGATTCCGGCGCAACCGCGCTGGTCACCGCCAACGCGCTGCGGCTATTGAGAAAACAGGACTAATAGCGGTCTACGGTGCGCGGTGCAACACCGCGCACCTGCGGCTTGAAGTATGACGAGTATTAACCTTTGCGCAGCAGATACCGATAGGGAACCTGCTCGGTCTCCTGTGCCAGAAGCTCATGCTCCATGTACACGCAAAAACCGGGAATATCGCGGGTGGTGGCCGGATCGTCGGCAATAATCAGCAGCGTTTGCCCGGTTTCCATCTGGCGTACCGTCTTACGCACCATCATTACAGGCTCAGGGCAGCGCAGCCCCTGTGCATCAAGGGTTTTATCCGGGTTGGTAAAGGGATCGGTCATCAACGTTCTCAGTGCTGGAATCAAAAAACCGCCTTAGTTTACGCTGAGGATTTCCCGACGCAAGCGACGACAACGTTTGCGCAGAAAACAACCATACTTTCCTGGCAAAACACATGGTCGTAGCGAAATAATTGCATTAGCGAAGCAATTGCGTATTATGCCGCCGCGTTGCAGCATAAATCTGCACGCTATTTCTTGGGTTCCCTAACCCCAATAACCAAAAAGGTCACATTATGTATCGTTTTACTCCCCAGCAGCGGCTTACGGCGCTGATCTGGCTATCGTTGTTCCATGTCCTGATCATTACGTCGAGTAATTATCTGGTCCAGCTCCCGGTATTGATTTTCGGTTTTCATACCACCTGGGGCGCGTTTACCTTCCCGTTTATTTTTCTGGCAACTGACCTGACGGTTCGGGTTTTCGGTGCGCCGCTGGCGCGTCGTATCATTCTGACCGTGATGGTGCCTGCGCTGGTGATTTCCTATCTGGTGTCGTGCCTGTTTTATCAGGGGTCGTGGCAATCATTCGAGGCGTTAAGCCAGGTGAATATTGTCGTGGCGCGTATCGCCTGCGCCAGCTTCATGGCCTATGTTCTCGGCCAGATTCTGGATGTTCACGTCTTCAACCGCCTGCGCCAGAAATGCGCGTGGTGGGTCGCGCCGGCCGTGTCGACCGTGTTTGGTAATTTTAGCGATACGCTGGCCTTTTTCTTCATTGCGTTTTACCGCAGCACCGATGCCTTCATGGCGGCAAACTGGGTTGAAATCGCGATGGTGGACTATGCCTTCAAACTGCTGATCAGCCTGGCGTTCTTCCTGCCGATGTACGGCGTCATGCTGAACATGGTGCTTAAACGTCTAAGCGAACAGAAAGACTCAGCCGACTACCGTTCCGTCAGCAGCCACCATTAATGCCAATCGGGCGGCGATCTACGCCGCCTTTTCCCCTTAAGTCACTCATCGTTTTGTAAAAATAACGCAGGTACTAACAACGGTTTGCAACAACAAAATGCTTGTTTTTGCTACCTGAATAGGGTGCCATACTGTTATTACCTGTTTAAAACGATTATCGGTTTCAAAAACGAGAGAAAGGGATCCCATGTCGAATGTAATCAAATACCTCGGTGTCGGCTTGCTTGTCGGCCTGCTTGCTGCCTGTGATGGCAAAACGGATGACGCTGCAAAATCGGGCGCGCAAGATAAACCTGCCGCAGAAGCCAGCGCAGGTCAGAATATTGAATTAATGAATGGCAAGGTGGCATTTACCCTGCCAGCCGATATGCGTGATCAAAGCGGTAAAGTCGGTACGCAAGCGAACAACATGCACGTTTACGCCAATGACAATGGACAGAAAGCAGTCATCGTGATTCTGGGCGACAACACCACAGAAGAGTTGACCGTGCTGGCGCAGCGTCTGGAAGACCAGCAACGCACGCGTGATGCCAATCTTCAGGTCGTCACCAACAAAACCATCGACGTTGACGGCAAGAAGCTGCAACAGCTCGACAGCATTATCACCAGCAGCGGACAGCAGGCTTATTCCTCTGTCGTGCTGGGCAAAGTGGAAAACCAACTGCTGACCTTGCAGATCACGCTGCCAGCCAGCAATCAGCAACAGGCACAGAGCGAAGCAGAAGGCATCATCCACACCCTGAAGCTGAAATAATCGGCGTTATCGTCTGACAGTAGCCACCGAGGTGGCTACTGTTGTTCTCTTATACGTTAGCGATCCGCTGAGTCAGTCGCCACGTCAGTGCCAGACCGCATAGCCCTAACAGCGCCGCCGCCAGATAAATAGAGGCGATACCGGTATAGGCCATCAGCACGCCCGCCACCGGCCCGATGATGCCCAGCGACAAGTCGAGAAATATCGTATAGGTTGCCAGCGCGCTGCCCTGATTCTGCGGTGATACCGCCTTGACGGCGACAACGCCTAATGCCGGGAACACCAGAGAGAAACCCGCCCCCGCGAGGAACGCACCGACTTCCGCCATTAGCGGCTGCGTCGCTCCCCAGACCAGCAGCAAGCCCACGATCTCAACCACAAAGCACGCCATCGCCACGCGCAATCCGCCAAATCGCTGAATACTATTAGGAAATACCAGCCGTGCGCCGACAAAGGCACAGCTGAAAATGGTCAGCGTCAGCGCCGCACCTTCCCAATTCCGATCGGCATAAAACAGCGTGATGAAGGTGGCGATCACACCAAAACCCGCAGAGGCGATCGCCAGAATAATGCCGTAAACCCAGACTTTCCCCAGCACTTCGCGGAAGGGAATCTTTTTCCCCGGTGCGACCTGCACCGCAGGGCGCGGCAGCGCGAGAACAATCGCCACGGCTGCGATCAGGATAATGCATACGGAAAGCAGTTTTAGCCCACCGATATGGTTGAGCCAGACGCCGAGCGGTGCGCCAATTGCCATCGCGCCGTAAGTCGCAATGCCGTTCCATGAAATCACGCGTCCGATGTGTCGGGAACCGACCACGCCGACGCCCCAGAGCGTTGCGCCAGTACCGGCAAAGCTCTGTCCGGCACCTAACACAATACGCCCGAGGCACAGTAGCAGCAGCGTAATCACGGGCGAGGCGTCGCTAAAGGCGGCCAGCAGATAAAACACTCCGCTCAGCATGACGCCAGCCAGCCCCCAGACGACGATTTTCTTCGGCCCTTTTTCGTCGGCGCTGCGGCCCGCATGCGGGCGGCTCACTAGCGTGGAGAAGTATTGCAGGCTGATCACCAGCCCGGCCCAGAATGCGCTATAGCCAAGATGATCGTGCACATATCCCGGCAGCACCGCCAACGGCAGGCCGATATTCAGATAGCTGGCGAAGTTGAACGCCACAATCGAAATAATACGCAGATTAAGGCGCAGACCGCTCAGCGACGGTTCGGATGGGGAAGGTGTTGGCATGGAAAATTCACTCGCTTAACGTCCGTGTATGACGTACGTTCAAAAATATCGAAAAGTAACATTCTTATATTGTTGGTTATAATCAACCTTATGCTACTAAACTAATCCCGAACACAGGAGAAACGCAATGCCTGTACCGGTAGACCCGGATCGCCAGTCAACATCGTCAACCCCAGAAGGGGATAAATCATCACAGAAACCCCTCTCGTTTCTGGGCAAGAGCAAGCGTCTGGTCGCACGTATTCAGGCGGTCCCCAGTGTGGCGCACCTGATCCGCGCGGGCGAACGTTTCAACGATCGCATGGGCAACCAGTTTGGCGCGGCCATTACCTATTTTTCCTTTCTGTCGCTGATCCCTATCCTCATGGTGTCTTTTGCCGCCGTGGGTTTCGTGCTGGCTTCTAATCCCGATCTGCTGACGGAGCTGATTAACCGCATCGTTAACAGTATCAGCGATCCCAATCTGGCTAACACGCTGAAAAGTACCGTCAACACCGCCGTTCAGCAGCGTACCACCGTCGGGATTACCGGTTTGCTGATCGCGCTCTATTCCGGCATCAGTTGGATGGGAAACCTGCGTGAGGCGATTCGCGCCCAGTCGCGCGACGTGTGGGAACGGAACCCGAAAGATGAAGAGAAGATTTACTTTCAGTACACGCGGGATTTCCTGTCGCTGACCGGTCTGGTTATTGCGCTCATTATTACGCTTTTCCTGACCTCCGTTGCTGGCACCGCGCAGAACATGATTGTGACCGCGCTGGGGCTGGATGGCATCGAGTGGCTGCGCCCCGCGTTGACGCTGATTGCCCTGTCAATCTCCATTTTCGCCAACTATCTGTTATTTCTGTGGATATTTTTCGTTTTACCGCGCCATAAACCCAAACGCAAAGCGCTCTTTCGCGGCACGCTGATCGCCGCCGTGGGCTTTGAAATCATCAAGTTCGCGATGACCGTCGCGCTGCCTAAACTGGCTAGCTCACCTTCCGGTGCCGCGTTCGGCTCGGTCATTGGCCTGATGGCGTTCTTCTATTTCTTCGCTCGTTTGACGCTCTTCTGCGCCGCCTGGATCGCAACGGCGAATTACAAAGGCGACACCTCGTCAGATCAGAATGAGCAGGAGAAAGAACCGTCCTCCGATCGCTAAAAGCAGCGTGAAAGCACTGGTTTTCCGATCTGCGTCATGAAAAAATAAAACATCGTTTCAAGGCTATTGACTCAGTCTCGCGTAATGTTGAGACTGACGTTAATTTCCGCATTTTTTATCCCCAATAACATCAGGTGCAGGGTACCTTTTCAAACAGGCCAAAAGTGATGACAACTACTAACATTGCCGTAATCGGCGAATGCATGATCGAACTGTCGCAGAAGGGCACGGATCTTAACCGTGGATTTGGCGGCGATACGCTGAACACTGCCGTTTACATTGCCCGTCAGGTAAACGCCGATAAGCTGGGCGTGCATTACGTGACCGCCCTCGGCACCGATAGCTTCAGTACCGAGATGGTGGCTGCCTGGCAGAAAGAAGGGGTGAAAACCGACCTGATTCAGCGACTGGACAACAAGCTGCCCGGTTTATACTTCATTGAAACCGACGATAGCGGCGAGCGTACGTTCTACTATTGGCGTAATGATGCCGCTGCCCGCTACTGGCTGGACAGCCCGGAAGCAGAAAAAATCGGTCAATCACTGGCACAATTTGACTATCTCTACCTGAGCGGCATCAGCCTGGCGATTCTGAACGCCGAAAGCCGCCAGCGTCTCCTCGCCCTGCTGCGCGCCTGCCGCGCCAACGGCGGTAAAGTAATTTTTGATAACAACTACCGTCCACGTCTGTGGCAGAGCAAGGAAGAAACGCAGCAGGCCTACACCGACATCCTGTCCTGTACCGATATCGCTTTCCTGACACTGGATGATGAAGACATGCTGTGGGGCACGAAGCCGCTGGAAGCGGTGCTGGATCGGACGCACGGTTTGGGTGTTAACGAAGTGGTCATCAAACGCGGTGCCGATTCCTGCATCGTGTCAGAACGCGGGCAAGAGCTGGTTGATGTTCCCGCGATCAAATTGCCAAAAGAGAAAGTGGTCGATACCACCGCTGCGGGCGACTCTTTCAGCGCAGGTTATCTGGCAGTGCGTCTGAACGGCGGCAGCACGCAGGAAGCCGCACAGCGCGGCCACCTGACGGCCAGCACGGTCATCCAATACCGTGGGGCAATTATCCCGCTTGAGGCAATGCCTGCGTAAACCGTACGTAGCGTGATAATAAGTAAAGGCCGCAATCGCGGCCTTTACTATTTTCTGATTAAAGACTTACTGATTAATAACTTACTGTGCAGCGGGCGCCGTTTCCTGCGGTTTCGTGCCTTCAGGAATGGCCCCTTCCGGCGCAGCCGCCGCGGTGCTGGCAACAGGCTCGGCAGTTGGCGTCATAATCTGGTCGTAGGTTTCCTGCAACGCCTTCATATTCGCTTCCGGTTCACCGGGCTGTTGGATCAGCATCAGCGTCGTATCCTGTGCCAGCTGCTGGTGCAGTTCCTGATTCAGCATATCGAGCGTCAACGCAGACAGATAAGTCTGACGCAGCTTCTGATACTGCTCGGGAGCGATATCCACAACGCCATTCTGCTGGGAGCGCAGGCGCTGATCCATCAGGATGTCCGTGCTGGTACGCGCATAGGTCGCAAACAGCTTGTTCAGCTCGTCCGTCTTGCGTGCAATCAGTGCATCAAACTCTTGCTGTGTCAGCCCTTTTTCACGCAGCGTCGCTAGCTCACGCGCCATAAACGTCACGCCCGGCTCAACAGCCTCGCTATTCGGTACATCCATATGGATTGCACACTGAGAACGGGTATAAAACACATTGCAGTCGAAGCGGAGGTTGTTGCTCTTCAGTGAGCTCTTCTCCAGCGCCTGTTGTAGGTGCCAGAACATCGCTTCCCGCGTCATATCGCCCAGCCAGTAGCGAACCAACGCCTGCGATTCACGAATCGGGTGCCACGGGGCATCCCACATCAGCGACAGCGTATCCTGCTGGACGTTGTTATTCATCAGGCTGATCGCCTGCGGCGGTAGCGGGCTTAATGTCGGCAACGGCGCTGGCGCTTCACGTTTCCCTTCCAGCGGGGAGAAGACTTTCCCGACCTGCTCGATTACGCTGCGGTTATCCACATGACCAACGATGTAGAGCGTCATCGCATCTGGCGTGTACCAGGTTTTATAAAACTGCTGGAGCTGCTCGCCATTCAACGGCGGTTTGACATCCTGAGCAGGATCGTGCGCCAGCAGGGGTGAACCTTTCAGGCGATAGCGCCAGCTCGGATCTTGTGGGTTAACCGGAAAGGTTGCCACCTGATCGGGCACCTTCAACGCAGCCTGTAGGCTTTTTTCGTCGAACGTCATCTGCCCTGCGCTTTCCGAAAGCCACGTCAGCGCTTCCTTCAGCAGTTCAGGGCGATTATTCGGTAAGCTCAGGTTATACGATGTGAAGTCATACGAGACAATGACCGGAGGCAGGACGCGTGAGCTGTTAGCATCCTGCATCCACATAGAAGGCCGCTGGGCGGCAGACAGCTTATCGCCGGGCGCTAAGGCCAGACGGGGAAGAAAATGGGCAAAACCTACCTGCTGCGCGTTTTCCAGCAGCGACCCGGCATTAACAACCAGACGCAGCTCAACCCGATCGCCGGGGCGCTGTGGCGTGGTTAATAACTGCCAGGTAAAACCATTATCAAGCTTACCCTGCTGCCAGGCAGGATCGGGCTGTAGTGCTTCAGCCTGCACGCCGCTGCTGACCACGGCCAGCAACAAACCACCAACGAAAAGCGCCTTTTTGGTGCCCTGCATGTGAACCCCTACTAATAGCTATCCAACATAATAATGTGGTTATTGTTGATCATTATGGTGGCCTTGCGTCTGCCACCGCACACTCTCGTGGATATATTACGGAAAAAATTGAAGACGCGAAGTGTACCATTCCCTTAGACCGCGCGCTTTTGTCTATGTCACTCCAGAAGACGAAATAATCTGCAAAAAAGGTAAAAATAGTCATATTTAACAATATTTTTACGTTTAATGGCGGGTAAGAAAAGGAAGGGAAACAGTTTGGTTCGACGTGTTGGCAGACAAAAAAATTCCCCACGGGCGTTAGCGCCGTGGGGAACTGATTTAGAAAACGATACCGGAACGATGACTACACGTTGGAATTATGACTGCGCAGTTGGTGTAGCTGCGTTATCATTCTTGTTGGTGCCAGACAGCTCAGCATCCAGTTTCTTCTCATCCAGCTCGCGGCAATATTTCGCGACCACGATGGTTGCCACACCGTTACCAATCAGGTTGGTCAACGCACGGGCTTCTGACATGAAGCGGTCAATACCCAGAATCAACGCCAGACCAGCAACTGGCAGGTGGCCTACGGCAGACAGCGTTGCCGCCAGCACGATGAATCCACTTCCCGTCACGCCCGCTGCGCCTTTAGAGGACAGCAACAGCACCACCAGCAGGGTAATCTGATGCCAGATATCCATGTGGCTGTTGGTCGCTTGAGCGATAAATACCGCGGCCATTGTCAGATAGATGGAGGTGCCATCCAGGTTGAACGAGTAGCCGGTAGGAATAACCAGACCCACGACCGATTTTTTACAACCGACCTTCTCCATCTTCTCCAGCATACGTGGCAGCACGGATTCAGAAGAGGATGTGCCCAGTACGATCAGCAATTCTTCACGGATGTAGCGGATGAATTTGAAGATACTGAAGCCCGTCGCTCTGGCAATACTGCCCAGCACCAGGAACACGAACAGCACACAGGTGATGTAGAAGCAGGCGATCAGCTGTCCCAGCTGCACCAGCGTACCGACACCATATTTACCGATGGTGAAGGCCATTGCACCGAATGCACCCAGCGGAGCCAGTTTCATGATCATGTTAATGACGCCGAAAATGACCTTGGAGAAGCTGTCGATCACATCAAAAATCACTTTGCCTTTTGGCCCTAAGCGGTGCAACGCAAAGCCGAACATCACAGCAAACAGCAGAACCTGCAAGATATTACCGCTGGCAAACGCACCGACCACACTCGCTGGAATCACGTCCATCAGGAACGGAATCAGACCCTGTTGCGAAGCCTGTTGGGTATAAACCGCCACCGCAGACGCATCAAGCGTACTTGGATCGATGTTCATGCCCACACCAGGTTGCACCACGTTGACCACGACCAGGCCGATAATCAGCGCAATCGTACTCACGATTTCAAAATACAGCAGGGCGACCGCACCAGTACGACCGACCGACTTCATACTTTCCATGCCTGCGATACCAGTTACTACCGTACAGAAGATAACCGGCGCAATAATCATTTTAATTAATTTAACAAACCCATCGCCCAGCGGCTTCATTTGCTCGCCAAGTTGGGGGTAGAAATGCCCCAACAGTATCCCTATTGTAATGGCGGCAAGAACTTGAAAATAAAGACTTTTAAAAATTGATGTTTTCATACATACGTCCTATGGTGGGGAAAACACAGGAGGGGAATAGGGTACGAAAATGCCGCCTGTGATTGCGCCGAAAAGTAACATTGCAATAACAAGCTGAGAATGTTTTATAAGTTTAGTTTGTGAACGACAGGTTAAAAACAAGAGCTGAATCACGTCAGCAGGAATTATAAAGAAACATCAGTGCAATTTACTTGTAACAGATGCACATTTTTTCGGCAGAAGAGTGGCGTTGAAAAGCCCTCAAACCCCCGCCATACGGGGAATGCGCCTTTCAGGAAACCTATATATAAAAAGTAACATTTGCGTTACCTATGAATATTCAGGAAGACACCGTGAGATGGTGAATCCCGCATTTTTTATCACGCCGTGCCAGCTGCATAGCAAAACGTGCCTGTGATAAAAGCAGCGCCGCCTCCTCGGGTCGAGGATCGGTAATGGTGAGGATACCCACACTGACAGCCCGCGCCGGCTGGGAGCCCGCAGGCAAAAAGGGTGAATTAATCGCCAGCATCACGTTTTGCGCCCAATCTTGCGCCTGTCCGGCGGATTGCAGCGGTTTCCCGATGATAGCGAACTCATCGCAGTCGAGACGCGCCAGATAGATGAGCTCTGCCTCGTTCTGTTCTTCAATCGCCGCGCTGAGCTGCTTCGCCAGCATGTCTACCTTGCCCTGCTTGCTGGCGGACGAATCAAGCCCGAAAACCAGCAGACTGAACGGTGTGGCATCGGCCAGACGCTGTTCAAGGCGTCGCATGAAGTGCGCTTTGTCCGGCAGCCCCGCCCCTTCCGTTCCGGCAGAAAGCGACTGCGCCAGCAGTTGTTGATTGCGGTTATAGCTGCGTACCAGCGCGCCCAGCTCATCATCCTGATGCCAGGGCGGCAGCGTAAGTTGACGGTGGAGCATGTCGTCCGGCGGTAGATTCTGTAACTCGACAATAATCCCACGCAGCGGGTGTATCAGCAGGCGGTTAATGCACCAGGTAATGGCGATCGACATAATCAGCGCCAGCAGCAGATACGTCGCCAGCATGGTTGAAAAGGTGCTGACGATAAATTGATACATCCGGTAGGAATCCGCCTGCAAGACCAGATGCGCCAGCGGAGCCGAATACTGCGTCTGTGGCGGTGAATAAAGCGGAATAGAGATACGGATCGGCAGCTTAAAGACCCGTGCGATCCAGTCTGGCACCGGACGCTCTTTCGGGAAATTCGCGTGCAGCGTCTGGAAATCATCCGGCAGCAGCACATCTGCCCGGCTCAGAAAAGCAACCGGTAATAAACTGTCCAGAATATTGCCCGCCCGCTGCACTTCCCCTTGTAACACCGCATCCGTCAGCGGTTGGCGCACGGAATACGCGATGCTCTCCAACTGCTTGGCATAATCTTCACGGCGCTGATGAACGAAGTGAAAGAGCTGTATGACGATAAACAGACTGATCGTCACCAGTGCCACGGCGGACACGGCTGTCATCTGTTTAATCGTTAATGAACGTCTGAGCCGCAAGCGCTTTCTCCGTCAACCTTTTATGCAGACCTGAATACCTGGCCCACCAAACCACAAACAGGTGAGCAATATACAACGCGAAAAATGCGCACGCGTTACACACAGCAACGCGATTTACACGCGGCAAATAGTATAAGGCAGCTTATCGCCGCCTTAACGCTGTTTTCTGCTGATGTTCGGGGGATTTCATCTTAATCCTAGGCTACGTTTGGCAACAGCGGTAACGCGGCCTCAGAATAGGGGATATCCCCTGCATAAGCTAGCGCGGTCATTCGGGGAACAGACAAGGGAATCAGGCAGGATTCTCGCCTGCCCGATAACGTGATGGGATGACGTTATTGCGGGTAAGGCACCCAGTCTCCGCCGTTCAGGCGAATGTAAGGTTTTCCCTGATATTGCATCACGATCGCGTTCTCATTTTCCGAGATCGCTTCCGTTTGCGGCAGTGCGTTCGTCAGCGTTTGCCAGTCGACAGAAGGCGCGGTGAACACCTTGCCGTCCACCATCCGAGCAACCAGTTCTGAAATCGCCAGATAGCTGCTCGGCGACGTAATCTCCAGCGCGTCACCCTGATGCGGTGCCTGTAGGCCAAACAGTTTCACACCGACCGGAATATGCGTGATGCTCGGGCTAGGAATATCGCGCAGCCCGGACATTTGCATTTTATCCCCAGCCAGCGCCGCGCCGTGCTCCGGCACCACAATCACCATGACTTTGCGGCCGGATTTTTGCAACTCGTCAAAAAACGTATCCAGTTGGTCAAACAGCGTTTTCGCGCGTGGTGCATAGTCTGCCGACTGGTTCGTACCCACAAAGCGGTTACCGTCATGGAGTGGAATCAGGTTAAAGAAGGTCGCGTTACGCGTCGTCGCCGCTTTACCCCGTTCGCCCAACCAGCGATTTAACAGCTCCAGATCGTTATAAATTGGCTCGCCGTCGAACGACGTAATCTGGTGACTGATGCCCTCCTGCGACAGCATCGGGATCTGAATATCGCCCTCTTCACGCACCTCACGCAGGTAATTCCCAAAGACGCCGGAATGGTCGAGCATCAGTTGCTCTTCAAAGCCCAGCTTCACCAGATTACTGAACAGGTAACACTGCTGGTTCACTGGCTGATACAAATCGGTGTGGGACTGCTGGCCGCAGCTTGCGCGCAGCAGGCGAATGGATGCAGGCCCGCTATACGCAGTGGCAGAGTTAAACTCACGGAACAGGATATCGAACTTCTTCCACAGCGGATGGTTTTCCAACTGCGCCACTTCCAGATCCGACCATGACAGCGAACAGATATTGATAATCAGCAGGTCAAAAGGCTGCGCATCCTGCGGCAATGTAGCCGGGAATGCCGTGGTTCGTGCTTTTTCTCGTGTATAAAACTGGTCCAGATAAGCCGTCAGGTTCGCGTTCGTTGGCGGTAAGGTGGCCTCGGGTAACGCAGCGTCTCCGCCCGTTGGGGACGACGCCGCTGACGATGTTGATGCCGTTGATATCGCTGGCATCAGCGATACCGCCGGGCCCGCCAGATTGACGATGTTTAACCACGCCAGCGCCGCTACGGTAAACACCGTAATACGAATCCACTGCGCGAAGAACAGATAGGCCACGATAATGACCGCCGCCGCCCCAACCATTTGCCAGTTAATAAAGCGATTGAACAGCTCCAGCAAATAGGCAGCGCTAAAGCCCGCAACCTGTGACCCCTGACTGAGAATACTGTTGATGCCCGGCAGCCAGGTATCGTGGTAAAACAGCCCGATACCGAGCGGGATGGCGATAATATGACGCCAGCGGTGCAGCGTAACGTTGGGAATCGGGAACAGCAAAAACGCCAGAAACACCAGATTAAGCAGCGGATGAAAATTCAGGTAGCCAAACCATAACAGGGCAAATTTCAGCAAGAAATACACATTCCAGGCACCGAGCCCACGCCAGTAGCGCCAGATATTCTGCTGTTGTTGCGTATGCGGTTGCTGCTTACGTGATTTGTCGTCCATTTTATTTTTTAGTCTCTGCTGAAGTCGGCTGGGTTGAGACCGTCTTTGTTGAAGAAGAACTACGCATCCAGACACTCGCAGGCTTCAGGTAGCGCGGTGACAACAGCCTGTTTTTCCAATACTGAAGCCAGTGGGGAATCACACGGTGCGCCAGGTAGCCAAGCGTAAAAAAGATGACCGCGCTCAACAACACCAGTTGAACGATATCAATCAGGTTCATGACAGTTCTCCCGGTGCGCGGGCCCGTAAATTGGAACCCAATAGATCGGATTCCAGTAAATTAATAGCAACAGGCTCACGCCGCGGCGTCTGGCTACGCGGTGCCGATTCGGCCTGCTGCAAGTGGACATAATCGTTAATCTGCCGCTCCTGCTCCAGCGTATCGTCCTGCACCAGCGATTTAACTTCTGCCAGAATCTGTAAGTCTTGTGACCAGACAATCCGATTGCTGAACGCTTCATCCACCGGCAGACGGAAAATAGATTTCAGCGCGATATCCAGCTCATTCAGACGGCAGTTGGACAGGAACAAAAACAGGCGACCCTGCGCGATCGTGACGACATCACCAAAGCGTCGCAGCGTGCACAGCGTCAACGCCTGCGCCGCCCGTACGCCCGGCACGGGGCGCAATGCGATCAGCACGCCCTTACTGCCTTCCGGCATCAGCGTGCTATCAATCAACATCTGCACAGACTGCCGAAATGTCTCAGGAGGCTGGTAGCCCTTAATCTGTAGCGGCCGCATGGTAGTCAGCAAGACTTCGACATCGACAGGAACGTGTTTAGTAAAGCGCTGCCCCTGCACGCTTTCAATCCGCGTCAGGAAACGGGATAGCGGTTCTGAATGCGAGACAATAATATTCGCGCCACATGCCAATAGCAGGCGCTCGTCGCTGGCACGCAGACAAGGCTTCATTTCCCGCACCACAATCTTCAGCAATTCACCACGCTGCCGCCGCAGGCTATGAACCTGTTTAACGAGCGTATCCACCTGACTGGTTTGATTGAGCGCAAAAACGAGGGTAGCCGAGTTCGTCAGCATGCCGGTTTGTACCAAAATGGCGTTGTCGTCGAGTAGCTGCCAGTTTTCTGACAGCGCAGGCGCGCCTTCCATCACGCTCTTTTCCATCAAGAACAGCCCATCATCATCCAGAGACGGCGTGAGGGTTAGCTCCTCTTCCTTCAGCATGTGCCACCCGTCACTGTCGGATTGCAGCATCTGCACCTTATTCGCCCGTACGCCTCTTTCCGTTGCCCACCATGACACCAGATACTGCGCGCGATCCTGTTGCCATTGCAGGCTAGACAAACCGTAGAGCCCGCGATGTTGAGAAATCAGCATATTCCTCAAGCGGGTGACGCCGCTGCTGTGGCTAATAACCACCAGCGTACACTGGCGTTGATGCAGCCATGCCGCCGTATCATCCACCCAACGCTGGAGCCTTTCCGGCGAAATATCCCGCCACAGGCTGGCCGGAGCATAAAGCACCAATAGACGGTTTTTGGGGCGCAATGCACGCATTAAATCATCGGTTAAATTCAGCAACGCGGCTTTATTTTCCGGCAGTGCATAGCAAGATAATTGTTTTGTTTCGGTAGTATTACGTTCTGTCGTAAACAATGCCGTCAGAAGAGGATCAGATCTTTCCCCACAGCCTATTAACGCCACTCTCACGTCGTTATTTTGGCTGTGTATGACTTGTTGGCAAAATAATGCGGCATCAACCTGTCGGTCAATATTCACCCAATAAAAGCCAGCCTGCTGGAGCGTAGCCAGCTCATCCCAAAGGTCACGAATACCTAATGAAAAGTTCTGCTTCATAGACTGATTTCTTTTCCGTTAATGGCGGCATTCCACCTTAAATATACAGTCAAAATAAACTCTAGCAGCCCCTTGCGGGATCACAACTGTCCGCTATGAATTATTCCTATCCCTTGATAAATCACCTCATTACTATTTTTGGCTATTCACATTGCAATCGCGAATTCATTGCTATAGTTAATTGGCACACCTGACTACATATAAAAGACAGCAGAGGCGTACACCTTCATCTACCAGACTGTCTGTTGTGGATGCAGTAAAAGAACCACTACATCTGCCATTCAGATGTTTCCCTTTATCGATCTCAATGATAACGGATAGCCTATTTCAGAGGCATGGAATGAATAACGAACCGAATCGTATAGATGCCAGCGCACGCGTCGATTTAACCGAGGATGCAAGAACCGATGACGACCTACGGGTTCTTAGTCAGGCTTTCTCTTTACCTGAAATAAACTATATCGATATCACCCGTCAGGCGCGTCTGAGCCAAATGATGGCTCGCTGGCCGCTACTGGATGAATTAAAAGAACCGGCCGGGAGCGACTGACGATGCCCGTTATTGCATTGCAGGGAATTCGCGGAGGCGTAGGCACCACCTCGATCGCCGCTGCACTGGGATGGGCATTCCAACGGCTGGGCGAATCCGCGCTGGTGATTGATTTTTCGCCGGACAATTTGCTGCGCATTAACTTTAATATGCCGTTTGAACAACGCCGCGGCTGGGCGCGAGCGGAAGCCGACGGCGCGCCGTGGCAAACGGGTGCCATGCAGTATCTCCCCGGTCTGGATTTTCTGCCGTTTGGTCGCCTGAACACGCAGGAAGTCGCAACGCTTCAACAACATTACCACCAGCACCCCGCACTCTGGCAAAACAATCTGGCTCAGCTCAATGCGGCGGGTCGTCATCGTTGGATACTGATCGATGTACCGGCGGACAACAGCCCGCTCACGCGACAGGCGTTAGCCACCGCGAATACCGTTTTTCAGGTGGTGGTGGCCGATGCCAACTGCCATTCACGCTTACATCAGCAGGCGTTGCCACGTCAGTGCCATTTTCTGGTTAATCAATTTTCTACTCTCAGCACGCTCCAGCAGGATTTACACCAGCTCTGGCTGCATACGCTGTCACACCTGTTGCCGCTGGTGGTACACCGTGACGAAGCCTTGGCAGAATCGCTGATGCTGAAACAGCCGCTGGGCGAATGCCGCCCGGATAGCGTGGCAGCGGAAGAGATCATGACGCTGGCAAACTGGTGCCTGATTCACGTTAAGGAAAGCGGCGTATGAGCGGGATTCTGCGCCTCTTTCTCGTTCCGCCCGCCAGACAGGCGATACAGCAGCGCTACCGCGGCTATCGCCAGCAGGGTGCCTCCGCCTTTGCGGCATTTCTCGCCACGCTGTTTGCGATACTCGGCTGGATCTTCCTGCGGCTGGAGTCTGAGGGCTGGCAACAGATTCGCGCGCAGCGAACCTACTGGTTCCCACACATTTCGCCTCAACGCCCGCGTCCGGCCGATATTCTTCGCTATCTGACGCAGGGGATTTGGCTGCTGACCATCAAAAACGGCCAGTTGCCGACATCACGCCGTAATTACTTCTCCGCGCTGCCGCGCTGGCGGCAACGCTACATGAACGCGCAGCAAGCGCTGTTCGCCCGCTTTAGCCACGCGAATACTGACGATCGCGAAGACCATGAGTCAGGCTCCGCCAAGACGAGCCGCATACAAAGGCTGGTGACAGTGATACTGAGCCTGCTGTGCGCAGCGCTGGCGCTACTGTGCATCACGCAGCCGTTTGATTTGCTGTCTCAGTTTATTTTTATGGCGCTGCTGTGGGGTATCGCCATGCTCGTTCGCAACATGCCGGGACGCATGCCGACGCTCATGATGATCGCCCTTTCTTTCACCGTCTCCTGCCGTTATCTGTGGTGGCGCTATACCGAAACGCTGAACTGGGACGATCCACTGAGCCTGATCTGCGGCCTGCTGCTGCTGGCGGCGGAAACCTATGCCTGGGTCGTGTTGGTTCTGGGTTATTTCCAGACAATCTGGCCGCTTAACCGTCACCCGGTTTCGCTGCCGGAAGACAGCAAAACGTGGCCGACCGTCGATCTCATGATCCCGACCTACAATGAACCGTTGAGCGTCGTGAAACCGACGGTGTATGCCGCGCTGGGCATCGACTGGCCTAAAGATAAGCTCAATATTTATATTCTGGATGACGGCGGGCGCGCCGAATTTAAAGCCTTCGCAGAAGAAGTCGGCGTCCATTACATCGCCCGCGTCACGCACGAACATGCCAAAGCCGGGAACATCAACAACGCCCTGAAACAGGCGGAAGGCGAGTTTGTCGCCATTTTCGACTGCGACCACATCCCTACCCGCTCTTTCCTGCAATTAACCATGGGCTGGTTCTTCAAAGACAAAAAGCTGGCGATGCTACAAACACCACACCACTTCTTCTCGCCCGACCCGTTCGAACGCAATCTGGGCCGCTTCCGCCGCACGCCTAATGAAGGCACGCTGTTCTACGGTCTGGTTCAGGACGGCAACGACATGTGGGATGCCACGTTCTTCTGCGGTTCCTGCGCCATCCTGCGGCGTAAACCGCTGGATGAGATTGGCGGCATCGCGGTCGAAACGGTAACGGAAGATGCCCACACGTCGCTGCGCCTGCATCGCCGTGGCTACAGCTCGGCGTATATCCGCATTCCGCAGGCCGCTGGACTGGCGACCGAAAGCCTTTCGGCCCACATCGGGCAACGTATTCGCTGGGCGCGCGGGATGGTGCAAATCTTCCGACTGGATAACCCGCTGTTCGGCAAAGGGCTGAAGCTCGGGCAGCGGCTGTGTTATGCCAATGCCATGATGCACTTTCTGTCTGGTATTCCCCGTCTGATCTTCCTGACCGCACCGCTGGCCTTTCTGCTGCTGCACGCCTACATCATTTTCGCCCCAGCGCTGGCCATCGCGCTCTACGTGTTGCCGCATATGGTGCACGCCAGCCTGACCAACTCACGCATTCAGGGTCGCTACCGCCACTCTTTCTGGAGTGAGATTTATGAAACTGTGCTGGCGTGGTACATCGCCCGCCCCACCACCGTGGCCTTGTTTAACCCGCATAAAGGGAAATTCAACGTGACGGCGAAAGGTGGGCTGGTGGAAGAACAGCATGTCGACTGGGTGATTACGCGGCCTTATCTGGTGCTGGTGCTGCTGAACATCGCCGGAGTGGTGTATGCCGGCTGGCGACTGATTTACGGGCCGCCGGAAGAGATCATGACGGTGCTCATCAGTCTGCTCTGGGTCATGTACAACATGACTATTTTAGGCGGAGCCGTCGCGGTTGCCGTAGAAGCCAAGCAGGTGCGTCAGGCACACCGGGTGGAGATGTCGATGTCCGCCGCCATCCTCCGTGCCGATGGACATCTTTTCCCCTGCGTGCTGCGTGACTATTCCGATGGCGGTGTCGGTGTTGAAGCCCGCGAATCAGGCATTCTTCAGGTCGGGGACAACGTCTCGCTGTTGCTAAAACGCGGTCAGCAGGAGTACGCCTTCCCGTTCAGCGTCACCCGCGCGTTCGACAACAAAATTGGCCTGCGCATGACCAACCTGACCATCCGCCAGCATATTGATTTCATTCAATGTACGTTTGCCCGCGCCGACACCTGGGCGCTCTGGCAAGACAGCTTCCCGCAGGATAAACCGGTCGAAAGTCTGGTTGATGTGCTGGCTCTCGGCTTTCGCGGCTACCTGCGTCTGGCCGATTACGCGCCGCCAGTCATACGCAACATTATCCTGGCCTTCCTCAACACCGTGGTGTGGGTGGTGTCATTCATCCCGCGCTATGTGGGGAAACGCCCCGTAACAGCCCCGCCGGGCGCTGCGCTACCGGAAAAAGCCGTACATCAGGGCAAGACGCCGTCTGCCCATGAAACGCGATTTGCACAAGAGAACCTGTTTACAGAAAAGACAGTGGCTTGATTGCCATTCACAGGCCGTGATCAACGGTCTTTCTCCCGACAATGAGAAAGGCCCTTAACATTGATGATGACACGATGACGAAAAAAATAATCTGGTTCACCGCATTGGCTTTAGGCGTCAGCTCATTATCTCAGGCTGTCACCGCGCCGCACGCACAAACACCGGCCACGGGGGACGCGCCCCTGCCGCCCGCCAACGCTGCCACCGCAGCGCCAGCGACGACGATGCCAGCGATTCCTCTGGCGCAACCAGCGACCAACGCCGCCGTGCGCAACGTGGTGATGCCTTTTGCGCAAATCGCGCCTGCGCCAGGCACCTTTGCGCTGCGCGGTGTTGATCCCAACGGGCAGATTGAGTTCGGCGTTCGCAGCGACGAAGTAGTCACACAGGCGTCGCTCGACCTCGAATTTACCCCATCACCGGCGCTGATCCCCACCGAGTCGCATATCAAGGTTTACCTGAACAATGAGCTCATGGGCGTCACCACGATTAGCAAAGAGCAGATGGGGAAATCCAACCGCGTCCGCATGCCTATCGATCCGCGCTACATCACGGACTTTAACCGCCTGCAATTGGTGTTCGTCGGCCATTATCAGAACATCTGCGAAAACCCAGCCAGCACCAGCCTGTGGTTGGATGTCAGCAAAGCCAGCGCGCTCAACCTGCAATTCCAGAAGCTGACGCTGAAGGACGATCTGTCGCCGTTCCCTGCGCCGTTTTTTGACAGCCGCGATACCCGCCCACTAACGCTGCCCATCGTCTTTGCCGACCAGCCGGATCTGGTGCAACAGCGTGCCGCCGCGGTGCTCGCATCGTGGTTTGGCAGCAAAGCACAATGGCGCGGGCAGTCTTTCCCTGCCCTCTTCAACCAACTGCCAAATAGTCACGGTATTGTGTTCGCGACCAACGAGAAACGGCCGGATTTCCTGCGTGATACTCCCGCTGTGAACGGACCAACGGTATCGATCATCAGCCACCCTAACGATCCTCACATTAAGCTGTTGCTGGTTCAGGGGCGTGATGACAATGAACTGTTTACCGCCGTGCAGGGCATCGCACAGGGGAACCCGCTGTTCCGTGGGCAAAGCGTCACCATCGATAAGGTCGAACAGCTCGCCCCACGCCAGCCATATGATGCGCCAAACTGGGTGCGCACCGATCGCCCCATGACCTTCGCCGAACTCCAGCAATATAACGAACAGCTGCAAACCGACGGTATCGTGCCCCGGCCGATTTCGCTGACCATGAACCTGCCGCCCGACCTGTTCCTGATCCGCAGTCAGGGCATCGATATGCGCCTGAAATATCGCTACACCGCACCACAGGTTCAGGATGGTTCACGCCTGAGCATCAACCTGAACAACCAGTTCGTACAGGCCTTCTCGCTGGCACCGGAGCAGGACCAGAATTCCTTGTTGATGCGCCTGCCGCTCACGCAGGGGCTATGGGATTCCGACAAGAGCCTGTCCATTCCGGCGCTGAAACTGGGCACCACCAACCAGCTGCGCTTTGATTTCAACTACACCACGCTGCTCTCCAGCGGCACAGCCGACCGCTGCGAAACCTATACGCCAGTCGTCAATCACGCCGTCATCGACAGCAATTCGACGATTAACTTCTCTGGCTATCGTCACTTTATGGCGATGCCGGATCTGCGTGCCTTTGCCAATGCGGGCTACCCGTTCAGCCGACTGGCTGACCTGTCACAAACGCTGGTGCTGGTGAACAAACAGCCACAACCGGCTCAGGTCAGCGCCATGCTGAACGCCATCGGTAACATTGGGTCGCAAACGGGCTACCCGGCGTTAGCGGTGCAGCTCAGCGATGACTGGACGCAAATAGATAAGCAGGACCGCGATATTCTGATGATCGGCGCTATCCCGCCAGAGCTGCACGACAACAGCAAAATCAACCTGCTAGTCGAGCAAACGCAAAGTTGGATCAAGCAGCCAACACGCCAGACCGCGATCCCAGATATGAGCTCACCCGCATCTGACGCGACGCCAGACAGCAAAACCACCGTCAGCGGTAACGGCGCGATGTCAGCCATTATCGGCTTCCAGTCTCCGTATCACGACCAGCGCAGCGTGGTCGCCCTGCTGGCCGACAGTCCACAGGGTTATACGCTGCTCAACAACGCGCTGATCGACAGCGAAAAAAGAGCCTCGCTGTTCGGCTCCGTTTCCGTCATCCGCGAATCGGGTATCAATAATCTGCGCGTCGGTGAGGTTTACTACGTCGGTCACCTGCCGTGGTGGGAACGTATCTGGCACGCCTTGGCGCAGCATCCCATCTGGCTGGCGATCATATCGACCCTTACCGTCATTATTGTTGCCTGGCTGTTGTGGCGTGGCCTGAAATTCTTCAGTCGCCGTCGCCTGTCGCCGGATGAGAGGGACTAACGCACCATGCCACGCGTGCTGCGCTACCTGATCCCCACGCTGCTGTGGCTATGGACTTCCCTGGCCACCGCCGCTGTCTGCGACTGGCCAGCCTGGGAGCAGTACAAGCAGTATTACATCAGCGCGGAAGGACGGGTGATTGATACCTCAACACCCAACAAAATCACCACGTCCGAAGGGCAAAGCTACGCCCTATTCTTTGCGCTGGTCGCCAACGATCGCGTGATGTTTGATCGTCTTCTGAAATGGACGGAAGACAACCTGTCCGCAGGCGATTTGAGTGCTCATCTGCCCGCCTGGCTGTGGGGAGAGAACACGGATAAGCAGTGGACGGTGCTGGATCCGAACTCGGCTTCCGATGCCGATCTGTGGATTGCCTATAACCTGCTTGAAGCTGGCCGACTGTGGAAAGAAGCGCGCTATGAGAAACTGGGCACCGCGCTGCTCGCACGCATCGCCAAAGAAGAGGTGGTGACGATTCCGGGACTGGGCGTGATGCTATTGCCCGGCAAAGTGGGCTTCGCAGAGAAAGAGAGCTGGCGCTTGAACCCGAGCTACCTTCCGCCACAGCTGCTGGCTCGATTTGCTCCGCTGGGTGAGAAATGGAAAGCGATGCAGCGCACCACACAGCGCCTGCTGTTGGAAACCGCACCGAAAGGGTTCTCGCCTGATTGGGTCATCTGGCAAAAAGACAAAGGCTGGCAGCCCGATACCACCAAACCCAATGTCGGCAGCTATGACGCCATCCGCGTCTACCTGTGGGCGGGGATGATGGCCGACAGCAGTAGAGGGAAAACCGATTTGCTCAAACAGTTTCAGCCGATGATTCAACAGACAATCCAGCAAGGGCTACCGCCCGAAAAAGCGGACACCGCGACAGGTGCCGTCACCGGACAGGGATCGGTAGGCTTTTCCGCCTCACTGCTTCCGATGCTATCCCGTCAGACAGATGCGCTGGCCGCCCAGCGACAGCGGCTCGCCGCCAATCCACCGGGTGACGATGCGTATTTCTCTGCTTCTCTGACACTCTTTGGTCAGGGATGGGATCAGAAGCGCTATCGCTTCACTTCACAAGGCCAACTCTTACCGTCTCGGGGCAGCCAATGCACAACAACACCGTAAACTGGCTGCGCTTCCTCCCGTTATTGCTGGTTGCTGCGCCGCAGGCATACAGCGCAGAAACCGCGTCACCAGAGCAATTTCTGATGGAACAGGTGCGTCTGGGAGAAGCCAGCAACAAAGACGATCTCGTCCGCCAGTCGCTCTATCGGCTGGAACTTATCGACCCGGATAACCCCGAGGTTATCGCTGCCAGATTACGGCTGGTGCTGCGTCAAGGCGATCAGGCGCAGGCACGCCAGCAGTTAGAAAAACTGAAGGCTGTGGCACCCGACTCCACGCTTTATCGTCAGGCTGAAATGACGCTGGCGCTGACACAGGAAGCCGCACGTCAACAATTACAGCAGGCGCGTTTGCTGTCTACCGCCGGGCGTTACGCGGAAGCCAAAGCGCAGTACGACACGCTCTTTCACGGCGAGCCGCCCACGCTCGATCTCGCCGTGGAGTATTGGCGTCTGGTTTCTCGTTTACCGAATCAGGAACCCGTCGCGATTAAGCAACTGGAAGCACTGGATCAGGTTTACCCTGACAACGTCCCGCTGCGCATGGCGCTGTCACGCCTGCTCTTCAGTCAGGACCGCAACGAGCAGGCCTACCCTTTACTGCAACAGCTGTCTAACGATCCCGTCGGACGCAGTCAGGCCGCATCGCTATGGCTGGAAATTATTGGCCGGATGCCCGTCACGTCGCAGAGCGTGGCGGAACTCAACCGTTTCCTGACCGTATTCAAAGACGGCGAACAGGCAGAAACCGCGCGTAAAGAGCTCAACCGCCAGCAGGGAATGATGGCCGATCCCACCTATCAGGCGCGCCTTCGCGGTCTGGCACAGGTTGAAAGCGGTGGCGGCAACAGTGCCACGCTCAATGAACTGAATAAAGCACTGACCGCCACGCCAAACGATCCTGAACTGATCGGCGCAGTGGGTCTGGTTTACCTGCGTGCAGGCGATCGGGCAAAAGCGCTGGTACAGTTCCAGAAAGCATTGCAGGCGGATACTGATCGCCTCAACAGCGGTAAATGGGAAGGGCTCATCCAAAGCACGCAATATTGGAACACGATTGCGGAAGGCGACAACGCGCTGAAAGCCAACAACCTACCGCTGGCGCGGCAGAAATATCAGCAGGCACGCCAGATGGATAACACCAACGCCTATGCGCTAATTGGTCTGGGGGATGTCGCCGTTGCCAGTAAGAATGATGCCGCCGCCCAGCCGCTCTATCAGCAGGCCTTGCACCTTGAACCCGGCAACGACAACGCCTTGCGCGGCCTGGTCGGCATTTATCAGCGGCAGTCGCCGGAAAAAGCACTCGCTTACCTCAACGGCCTGTCACCCAGCCAGCAGAATGCGATGCGGGAGCCGCTTGCCGCACTGCGGCTCGATATCCTGAAACAGCAGGCGGATCGGCTTTTAGAACAGCAGCAGTGGGCGCAGGCGGAGGAGAAGTATCGTCAGGCGAACCAGCAGGATCCGAACGATGTGTGGCTGGCCTATCGCTATGCACAGACGCTGCGCCAGTTAGGAAAAACGCAGCAGGCGGACAGCGTGGTACAGCGTGCGACGTCCATACCCCCGACCAGCGCGGAAAAGAATTACGTTTACTCACTTTACCTGTCATCGACCAATCGCGATGAGCAAGCACTCGCTCACATGAACACGCTTCCCGCAGCGCAGTGGAGCGACGATATGCGCGACTTATCTCAGCGTTTGACGATGCAAACCACGCTGGCTAAAGCGGAAGCAATACGCGACGCGGATGACGAATCCGCCGCTATCGCTTTCCTCCGCCAGCAACCGGCTGACACTCGCATCGATCTCCTGCTGGCAGACTGGGCGCTGGCTCGGGGTGAATACGCTACGGCGCTGGCAGATTATCAGCGCATCCGCACGCGAGAGCCGCAGAACCCCGATGCGCAACTGGGTGAAATCGATGCGTTTATCGCGCAGGGCCAGCAAGATGACGCACGCCAGCGCCTGAACCAGCTTCCAATGCAGGCTGCTGATACGTTCAATGCGCAGCGCCGCGTCGCCAATGCCTGGCAAGCCGTCGGGGATCCGCAAAAATCGACGGCGCTTTTCCGCCAGCTAAAAATCGACGCGCAGAAAGAACCTGTCGGTCAGACCAAGGCTCTGGTCTATCGCGATGCGGCACGCGTTGAACAACAGCAATCTCAGCCTGAACAGGCACAGCAGGACTATAAACAGGCAATGGTCGCCAGCGGCATCACGCCCGCTCTGCCGCAAAGCGACGATGACTATACCCGGCTGACACGCAATCAGGTAGGGGACGACTGGCTGCAACGCAGCATCCGTGCCGATGCCGCGGACCTGTACCGCAAGCAAGATATTACCGTCACCCTTGACCACGATTACGGGAGTTCGAGCGGTACCGGCGGCGTTTCCGACCTGAGCGCCCACGACACCATGTTGCAGATAGAGATGCCGCTGTACGACGGCCGCGCCTTCTTCCGCACCGATACCGTACAGATGAACGCCGGCTCCTTCTCAGCGGACAGCAACGGTGCCTACCGGGAAACCTTCGGCACCTGCGCCACGCAGGACTGCTTCGACGGCAAATCGCAGAAAGCCACCGGCACCAGCGTCGCCGCAGGCTGGAAGAACGATCGCTGGTCAGCAGACATCGGCACCACGCCGCTCGGCTTCGACGTGGTCGACGTTGTCGGCGGCGCAAGCTACAGCGGTGACTGGCGGCAAATCGGTTGGACCGCGACGGCATCGCGCCGCCCCATCTCCAGCTCATTACTCGCCTTCGGCGGCACCAAAGACCCAGGCACTGGCATTACCTGGGGCGGCGTGCGTGCGACGGGCGTCAGCCTCGGGCTGAGCTACGATCGGGGCGAAGCGCACGGCGTCTGGAGTGATTTCAGCGTCCACCAGATTACGGGCAAAAACGTGGCCGATAATGACCGCGCCCGCGCGATGGCAGGTTATTACTACAAGCTGATTAACGAGGATAACCGACGCGTCACGGTCGGCCTGAACAGCATGTGGTGGCGTTACCAGAAGGATCTCAGCGGTTACTCGCTCGGTCAGGGCGGCTACTACAGCCCGCAGCAGTACTTCTCGCTGGGCGTGCCGGTGAACTATCGGCAGCGGACGGAAAACTGGTCGTGGGAACTCGGCGGATCGCTGTCGTGGTCACGTTCCTCCACGAAAGATCAGCGGCGCTATCCACTGGTCGGCCTGCTTGGCAACGCTGCGATCACCGACAGAGACGCCATCGAAGAAGGCAGCAGCAGTTCCGGCTTCGGCTATACGGCGCGCGCCATCGTCGAACGCCGCCTCAGCTCACACTGGACGCTGGGTGTCGGTATCGACATTCAGCAAGCGAAGGACTACACCCCAAGTCACGGCCTCATCTACCTACGCTACTCCGCCTCCGGCTGGCAAGGCGATCTCGACAGCCCACCGCAGCCGCTAACGCCTTACGCGGACTTTAAGTGACAGCATCAGGCGAGGTGCAGAACCTCGCCTTTGCCTCGAATACTTCACAATATTTCAGAACACGGCCTAATATTTCATCAAGACAGCCGCGCTCTGCCAACCGGCACCGACTGTCCAAAAAATAAGATTGTCACCGCGCTGTATCCTGTTTAATTTGAGCGACTCATGTAGCGCAACAAAAGGACTATTTGTTGCTGTGTAACCGTATTGATTACCGATAAATGGAGCATAATCCTGGCTAATATCCAGAGCGCTACATAGTTTTTTAATATTTCCGATAGAAAACTGTGAGAGAAAAAAATATTTAATGTCATCGGTAGTTAATTTATTTCTTTCTAAAATTTTAATTAATGAATCTGCCGCTGCATCAATACACACCGAATCATCAAAAGGCGTAAATTCGATACCAGAAGATCGAGCGCGACCATGAATAGCTGACAAGCCACTGGCAGGAAAAAGCGAGTTATCGATCACGGATGTTTGTACGCGAAATTCAGAGTCAATCATTCCGCTGCTGCCATCATGTTTCTCTAGCAATATTGCTACTGCGGTATCAGAAAAACATGCATGGTAAACGGGTGAGTCATAACTATGCGCCCCAAGGTAATCGGCTCCAACAACCAAAGCTCGCGTGCAGTCAGGTCGGGAAAGCATCACACGTGATACCTGTTCCACGGCAATTAGCAACCCTGCACAGTTTGCATTCATATCGTATGAAAGGGTTTTTTCCCCACTTTTTAATGCATGATGAATTTTTAATGCAGTTGCGGGAATGAGGTACTCGGGTGTTTGCGAACAAAAAACAATGAGATTCAAATCCTCTGGCTTCCAGCTCCTATTTTTTAATACCTCACGTGAGGCTTCAATAGACATGGTCAGCGTGTTTTCAGTATTGTTTTCTATCAGATAACGTTTTTCGTGGCCAAGTGCTGATAATAGCCCGCCAATCTCAACCCCTTTTTTATCATAGTATTCAATAAACCAGCGGTTATCGACATGGTTTACTGGGTGATATAAACTTAAGCCTGATATTTTTACACGTTGCATTATCCACCTCAATGAATGAACTGAATGGTTATGTTGCTTTATTAATCAACTTGATCTTTCTGAATAGAGAATGGAATATTGCTCCAGCTAAGCAAAATAGATGTTGCTGTCGCAGCAGGTCCAAATCCGAAGAGCACAACTAAATCATTTTCATTAACGTATGCTTGTTCACTCAATTCCATTAAGGCAAATAGGTTTTGGGCTGGCCCCAAACTGCCGTACTTATCGAAGATGGTAAAGATTTTTCCACGGTTCACCTTCAGTGCGTTTGCACTCACCTCACGAACCCAATGTGTTGGATCGTAGATATGAAAGTAGCGGATATCTGATATTTCTTTACCAGCATCACGACATAGTTGATAGCAGCAGTTATAGATGGTGTCAGGCAGGTGATTAAATATAAACGCCCCTGCTTCCAACGTATATTTTACATACTCACTATGTGTGTCGAGTTGCAACGGTTCATAGTTATAAGTCTGAATAGTGTGACTGTGGAAAAGGGGCATACCCGGATCGCGGCTGAGAATCGCGCAGACGGCTCCATCACTGAGCAGATTACGCACAGGATCATCTTGACTAAACCAATGTGCATAATTGCAGGCGGCAATGACTGCAACATAGTTACAGTTTTTGTTGGCAAACTGATTCCGGCCAAGCTCCAATGCAGTCATTCCACCTGCTGTTCCTAAACTGACAGGAATAATCGGACAAGAAATATTTAATTCCCTTGCCAGAAGAATCACTTCTTCATATAGAATATTTCCAGGCCAAACAAGATTAACAATAATACTGTCGAGATCTTTTACACTCATGTTTACCTGCTGGAGAGCAGTTACCAGACTAGTTTTAATCAGTCTTGTGATGTTTTCCTTTTTATTCAACTGCCATAGTTTCCTTTGCCCAAGAGGTGGCGGGTTACCTGCGGAAAATACATTTAACGAAGAGTTCTCACAGGATACTGATAACTGGTTTTCAGGTAGAGAACCCGCGCAAGAGATCAGCGATATATCACGGTTCATTTTTGAGTTTCCTGAGTGTTTCGAATCTGTCCTTGTGCGGAGGAAATACAAATTTATTAACCCGGATATCAATGACCGCTGGCCTTCTGGCCCTGATGGCATTAGCGAGTGCCTGTTCTAATTGTTCGAGATTCAATACCCGATAACCATCGGCACCAAGAGATTGACCCAAAAGCGAAAAATCAGTCAGGGGTATCTCACAATCAAGTGGATCATTTCCCAACATCTCCAGTCCCTGACGGCACATATTGTAGCTACTGTCATTCATTACCAGCCAAATCGCAGGAAGGCCATATCGAACAGAGGTACTAACCTCATTAGACATGAGCATTGACCCGTCACCAATAATCCCAATGGCGCATTCTTTTCGTCCCGCCGCTATACCAACTAAACCACTCGCATAATGCCCCATTGCGCCAAAGGCTGTGCTCACTCGGTAACGTCCTTTCTGTGAAAATTTCAGGTAGCGATTTGCCCAGCAAAATGAATTTCCCGCCTCAGCCGCGACATAGCAATTGTTTTCCTCTATGGCGATTTTCTGAATGGTATTCATAACGTCTAATGGATCGATCGAAGCATCAATATGATTACTTTCGTTACTATTAACATAAGAACTGGTAGATTCGTTACATCGATTTACCACACCAAGTGAATGAATATTTTTATTACAAAGTTCATATTTTTTAATTTCGCCAAGAAGTTTTTCAGAAAATTTATTAATTTCTGTTTTGATAAAAACAGTGTGCTCAGGTAAATTATTTTTTACTTTTTCCGTTTCAAGACCAACATAAAAAATATCAACATTTTTAAAATTTCTCTGGATATAAGATGAACTAAACTCTCCTAAACGGGTTCCTATAATAACGATTACGCCATTAGAGATATTACCTATAGCATCAGATATTTTTTTCGTATCAGAACCCAGCCCAGTGATCCCTATAAAACATTCACTGTGCTCTGAAATTATGCCTTTACCTCTGGGAGTAGATATAACACCAGAACCACTAATATTGATAATTTCTCTCAGATTGTTAGCTGCATGCCTGGCTCCAAAACCGATCCAAAAAAGCGTTCTTTTAGAAATTAAGCTATCTATAACAGGTGTTAAATCGGGAACAGGGAAGGTGTCTATAATGCTGGTTTTTAACTGAAGAAAAAATGAAGTATTTTTAATTATCATTTTATTCTGGGCAGACATCATTATAAAAACACCGATTACATACCCTCTGTGAGAAGAAATTAGATGCACAATTTCACTCTTCGCCTGTAAATAACTTTTTTCATCGGTAATAACAAATACTTTATCTAAGTATCCCTGCCCATCATCTTGTACAAGCATGCTGACATTGTTCCCTGTTGTTGCTTGAAGCCCCCAACATCCGTCATCTATAGGTTTTGTAATAGCTGAAATGAATATAACTTTTGCACCATCGAGCTTAGCCGCTTTCAAGCCTGTCAAAGAATTTGTTATTCCTGGTCCTGCTGTCGCAAAGGCAACGGTGGGTTTTTCATAGCACAAACTATATTCTGATGCAGAAAATGCCCCACCTGATTCGTGTCGGCAATGAATGACATTAATTATTTTTGATTTAGATAATGCCTGCCACATTGGTACAATATATCCGCCAGATACACCAAACGCGGTATCGACACCAATTTCTTCTAAAAAATCAACGAAATCACATGCGATTGTTATCTTCATTGAGGCCTCGTATTCACCCATAAAATAACAAGGGCATTAATAATATAGATTCACTCTATTAGAAAATATCAAAATAGTAGCAACCTAATTATTTAAGCTGCGTGAATCATATTATATGTTGATTACCTTCTACATTATCCCGAGGGGTTAATAAATATCGAAGGCATAGACAGGACAAACGATTAGCAGAATTTGAATGATGTATTATTTATAACCGCTCATAAAGTGTAGTACCTGAAATTCACGCAGGCAAAATTTTATTCAACAGTACGGCCATAAATGGAAAAAACTCAGGAGCCTACCGAAATAAGCCCCTGATGTTCCTTAAAATCAATACCCTATCGCGGCTCCAGCTGGGCGGCGGATATCATTTGCGCCGTACAGGTAACCTTCACGCACTTTGCCAGATACCGCCGAGTCATTGCCTGAATCCGCAGGCGTCACGCCCGCCGCGCCCGGTAAACCAACCAGAATCAGCTCTGCTGCGCCCCAAGGCGTCTGTTCCACCATCTTGTAGCCGCGCTGCTTCAGCAGGTTCAGCGTATCCGCAGACAGCCCACGCTGTTCGTAATACACCTCGTCCGGCAGCCACTGATGATGGATGCGCGGTGCGTCCACCGCTTCCTGCGGTGCCATGCCGTGATCGATGATATTCAACGCCGTTTGCAGCGTGATGGTGATAATGCGCGAACCGCCGGGCGAACCGAGCACCATGAAGACTTTGCCATCTTTCGTCACCAGTGACGGGCTCATGGACGAAAGTGGGCGCTTACCGGGGGCGATCGAATTACGTTCCCCTTGCACCAACCCGTACAGATTTTTCTCGCCAACCTTCACGGTAAAGTCATCCATTTCGTTATTGAGGAAGAAGCCCGTACCCGGCGCGATCACCACCGAACCAAAACGCCCGTTAACGGTATACGTGGTGGACACCGCATTGCCCTGATTATCCACGATGGAGTAGTGCGTCGTTTCTGGTCGCTCGTGCGGGCCAATCCCCGGCTGTACGTTTTTGGACGGCGTCGCGTTCTCCGGTTCGATTTTTTTGCGGATTTCGGCGGCATAATCCTTACTCAACAGGCGCTCGACGGGATTACTCACAAACGCCGGATCGCCGAGGTACGTGTTGCGGTCCATGTACGCATGGCGCATCGCTTCCGTCAGCACATGCACGGTGGCTGCCGAGTTAAAGCCCGTCGATTTAATGTCGTAACCTTCGACAATATTGAGAATTTCACACATCGTGACGCCACCGGAGCTGGGCGGTGGCGAAGAGACAAATTGATAACCGCGATAGTTACAGGTTACCGGTGCCGTTTCGGTAATACGGTAATCGGCAAAATCAGCTGCCGTCAGAATCCCACCACCCTGCTTTGCCGCCTTTTCCACCGCCTGCGGGATTGTGCCCTTGTAGAAAGCATCCGGCCCTTTAGCGGCGATCGCCGCCAGCGTATTCGCCAGATCGGTTTGAACCAACTTATCGCCGGGCTGCAACGCACTACCGTCAGGACGCAGGAAAATGCGCGCCGCCTCAGGATCGGCTTTGAAGCGCTTGACGGTGGTGTCCAGAATATCGGTGTCTGCTCGCGTCAGTTCAAAACCTTCACGCGCCAGTTTAATTGCGGGTGCCATCACCTGTTCGCGCGTCAATTTGCCGTATTTTTGCAGCGCAGTATCCAACCCCAGCACCGTTCCCGGTACGCCAGCGGCCAGATAGCCGTACAGGCTCGCGTCTTTTTTCACGCTCCCATCAGCGTTCAGATACATGTTGGCGCTGGCTGCCGCAGGTGCCGTTTCACGGAAGTTGATAAAGGTGTCTTTCCCATCGGCCAGGTGCAGCGTCATAAATCCACCGCCGCCAATATTGCCACAGCAGGGGTTTACCACCGCCTGCGCGTAACCCACGGCCACGGCGGCATCAATCGCATTGCCGCCCATTTTCAGGATATCGACGCCGATCTGCGAAGCCAGATATTGCGAGCTGACCACCATGCCGTTTTTCGCTTCCACCGCAGGGGCCGATGCGGCCTGCACGGTTCCACTCACCAGCAGCGCCGTCACGCTCAGTGACAGCAGCCATTTTCCCGATGTTTTGTTTTTTATTCTCATTCCGACCCCTTTATCCCGTTGATTTCACTCACTGCTTTTATTTCTTACCCTCTTGCCTGGCTAACTTGCAAAATCCACACCAATAAACAGACACGGCTTAACGGATTCACCAGCAGCAGTAAGAAGCGTAGGAAAGGCATGAAAAATTGCGAAAATAACCGCTTATCTTTGCGACGCTGCACGATAAATACGCCCCATAGCGAGACATAGGGTTTACGACTGCCGCACGGGTAGCCATGAACGTAACCGCGCACCAAACACATTCACCAGCAGGCCGACCATAATCAGCACCGCGCCCACGATCTGTAGTAACGAGAGCGATTCACCCAGAAAAACGGCGGCACTGACCAACCCAACCACCGGCACCAGCAGCGACAAAGGTGCCACACGCCAGGTTTCATAGCGCGCCAGCAGGCTTCCCCAAATCCCATAGCCAATAATGGTTGCCGCAAATGCCAGATAAACCAGAGATAATATCGTCGGCAGTTGGATGGCAGTTAAACTATGGACAATCGCGTCCCTACCTTCAAACAACCAGGAACTAATGAAAAACGGCGCGACAGGCACCAGCGCCCCCCACACCACCAGCGACATGATGCGCACATCGCTGTTTTTGCTCATGACCACTTTATTGATAATGTTGCCCACCGCCCATGACAGCGCCGCCGCCAGCGTCAGTAGCAGCGTGGTGGTAGTCATTCCAGAGGACATTTGCAGCGCCGTGCGACCTTCTGCCAGCACGACCATCCCTAGCGCCGCCACCAGAATGCCGACAACGTGATTCCAGCGCAGCTTTTCGGAGAGCAAGACCGCACCAACCAGCAGCGTAAAAAAAGCCTGAGCCTGTAGTACCAGCGAGGCAATCCCGGCGGGCATGCCCAGCTTGATGGCGAGGAACAAAAAGCCAAACTGACCAAAGCTGATCGTCATGCCATAGGCGAGCAGCCATTTCAGAGGAATACGTGGGAAAGGAATAAAGAAAATAGCCGGGAGCGCCACCAGCGAAAAACGTAGCCCTGCCAGTAAGAAAGGCGGCATGTCGTTCAGCCCAACCTTGATCACCACGAAGTTCACGCCCCATAGCACAACAACACACAGCGCGAGCAGCGCATCTTTCAACGACATTCTCATCCCCTGATCAAATACGTAACAAATACCTTCTTCAAGGTACGCGTAAAATGAAAATACGGATAAGAAAAGATAATTATGACGTTACATGACAATGACTAAGCGTAACCATGATGCAGGATAGCCGACCACCCGAATTCGTGGTCGGCAAGATAGCGTTTATTCGATGGCGATCGGTTTTTCCGTCAGCGTGGTTTTATTATCACCCTGAATGGCTTTCACTTTCTGCTCCGTTTTCTGTACCGCATCTGCGCTACTCAACAGGCTATACGTCAGCTCAAACGTCGTGCTCTGGCCGGGCTGTAGTTTTTTGACCCGCCCTTGTTCACGTTCAATCGTAACCGGATAGGCGTAGTTGGTGCCAGGCTCGATCCCCGTGACGTAGCCCTGTTTTTCTGTATCCGTGTTTTTCCACAGCGTCAGCAGCGGCAGTTGATGGGTATCAAAGGCAATCGACACGCCCTTATCTCCCGCTTTATTCACCAGCGCCGCCAGCGTTTTGCCCTGTGCATCCGTATACGGCGTAATGTTAAACACCATTTCATCAAAGTCTTTTGTCGGCCCTTTGTAGGTTTGCCAGGTTGCCAGACCCGCTTTGGCATGGTCATTAAACGGAGAAATGTCTTTTACCGGTGCGATGAAACGCGCGCCTTCTTCCAGAATCGGCGTACCGAAATTGCTGTGGTAGATAATTTGATAGTCACGCGGGTAGTCGGCTTTGTTGGTCAGCACATCGTGCACGGTAAACGACTCGCTGCCGGGGACGTAACGCAGCTCGGTCCAGGTTTCCAGATTCGACTTCTTAAAGCTGTTTTCCTTCAGCAGGCCGCGCACCGTAATGGTATGCGGTGCTTTATCGCTGACTTCCACCACCACTTTTGACGCTGGCGTGTTGCCCGCGCGGCCATGCAGGGTATAGATCATGCCATCGCTGACAACCGGATGCCCCGTCCATTCGAAGCCGCAGCGCACCATCATCTCATTGAAACCTTCCAGCCAGCCCAATCCATTACGGCTTTCCAGATTGATGGTATTCGGGTTGACGACCTCATCAACCGGCGAATCCCACCCTAAACGGATGTTTTTACCTGTTACATGCAGCAAGTTCATCCCTCGCGTCGGGCTGAGGGCAATTTTCAGGCCGTCCTGACTGGTAATTGTGATCACTTTACTGCCTTCCTGACGTCCGCCGTGCAGGACTTTTTGCTCAATGCTGAAATGCTGATTTTTGATCTTCAGGGCATCACTGCCAATTTGCCAGTTTCCCTTTTCCACACTGCCTTCAGCATCTGTCAGCACAAATGTCTGTGCCAATAGTTGCCATGATGTCAGCGCCAGTGTAATGCCTATAGCCAGTAATTTTTTCATGTTAACCATCCCTCTCTGCTGAATTGTTTTAGCTAATGCGAGCTAAAGACTACAAATCAGCGGATGGTCAGAATGTGATAGCTATCACCAGATGGAAAAATTCGGCATTGTCGCGTTATTTATCCAATTACCATCACTAATTAACGATGAATGGCGTCTATAATTGCAGAATTATTGAGATATCGATCGGGAAAAGCTGACATCGTTTCAGCAAAATAAAGCATGCTGTCTGAAATCATTTCCTCTCGCATGCTCACATCAGCAAATTATTCCGAATATTAAACGCTATTCGGGATAAAAAATTACAAGTCTGTTTTTTGACCACATTGCACCCTATTGGCGCAAGCGCTATGGTTGCCGGTAACCTGTGTACGACCACTGATAAATAAACTATGAACTTTTCTCTTTTCGGCAAGAAATTCACGCGTCACGCTGGCATCACCCAATTAATGGACGATCTGAACGAAGGGCTGCGTACGCCAGGCGCCATCATGCTGGGCGGCGGCAATCCGGCACATATTCCAGAGATGGATAGCTACTTCAAACAGCTGTGTCAGGATATGCTGGAACAAGGGAAGTTAACGGAAGCGCTCTGCAACTACGACGGCCCGCAAGGTAAGGATACGCTGCTTAATGCACTGGCCGAGCTGCTGAGTAATGAATTAGGCTGGCAGATTGGACCACAGAATATTGCGCTAACAAATGGCAGCCAGAGTGCATTTTTCTACTTATTTAACCTGTATGCTGGTCGCCACAGCGATGGCAGCCTGAAAAAGGTGCTGTTCCCGCTGGCACCGGAATATATCGGCTATTCAGATTCCGGGCTGGACGACAACATGTTCGTCTCTGTTCGTCCTCAGATCGAGCTGTTACCCGAAGGGCAATTTAAATATCACGTCGATTTCGATAACCTGTCGATTACCGATGATATCGGGCTGGTCTGCGTCTCCCGCCCGACCAATCCAACCGGTAACGTGCTGACCGACGATGAGCTAATGCGTCTGGATATTCTGGCGCAGCAGCACAACATTCCCCTGCTGATTGATAACGCCTACGGCGTGCCTTTCCCCGGCATCATCTTCAGCGATGCCACGCCGCTGTGGAACCCGAACATCATCCTGTGCATGAGCCTGTCCAAGCTGGGTTTGCCCGGCTCACGCTGCGGTATCGTCATTGCGGATGAAAAGGTGATTTCCGCCATCGGCAACATGAACGGCATCATTAGCCTGTCTCCGGGTGCAATCGGCCCGGCACTGGCACATGAGATGATTCAGCGTGGCGATCTGCTGCGCTTATCTAACGACGTCGTCCGCCCGTTCTACCAGCAGCGTGTAACGGAAACCATCGCGATCATTCGCCGCTACCTGTCGCCAGAGCAGTGTCTGATTCATAAGCCGGAAGGTGCGATCTTCCTGTGGCTGTGGTTCAAGGATCTGCCTATCACGACGGAAATTCTGTACCAGCGCCTGAAAAAACGCGGCGTCCTCATGGTGCCGGGTCACTATTTCTTCCCTGGCTTAGATCAGGACTGGCCGCACGCTCACCAGTGCATGCGCATGAACTATGTGCCAGAGCCGGAAAAAATCGAACGCGGTATTGCGATTCTGGCGGAAGAAGTAGAAAAAGCGATGCAGGAAGGCTAATTCGCCACAAAAATAGGCGCGTCATTAAACGAAATACAGTTGGGGCAACGCACCGCCCCACTATTTTTACCGCCTACTTTCAGCATTCCAAGACCAGGCATTTCCCTCTTTATTATTCACTCTCCCAGTTTTGCCATCCTATTATTATCGTTCATAAAATCAGGCAGCTAACGATTAAAAATCAGAATTATTTTTTGTATTTTTAATCGGTAATAACATTGATTTACTCCCAACCAATAGTTAACTCCTTCAAAAAAGACGACCATCTCACAACCCTAACCAAAACTTTCAGCATAACTACGCATTCTGCGCAATTTCTTGCTCACTTTCTGGTGTAAATCACTTTTTGCGCAATGTCTGCAAACGATTCGCGAAGTCTGCGCAACTTCTTGCTTAAATTTTGCTTAGTAAAAATTTGAATTAGGCAAATTCACTTATAAAACAAACAGATAAAAAATGGCATATGAATTGCTATGTGAACGGCGAAGTACTAACCCCGTTTAACAATTCATTTCGTTCAACAACAAGGAGCAAGACTATGCCAACTCCATGCTATATCAGCATCGAAGGTAAAACTCAGGGCAACATTACCGCGGGTGCTTTCACTTCTGATTCTGTCGGCAACATCTATGTGGAAGGCCACGAAGACGAAATGCTGGTACAGGAATTCAAACACATCGTCACCGTACCGACCGACCCGCAGTCTGGTCAGCCGTCCGGTCAGCGTGTACACAAGCCGTTCAAATTCACCGTCGCGCTGAACAAAGCCGTACCGCTGATGTACAACGCCCTGGCGTCTGGCGAAATGCTGCCGACCGTGACCCTGAAATGGTACCGCACGTCGGTTGAAGGTAAGCAAGAGCACTTCTTCTCTACCGTGCTGACCGATGCCACCATCGTTGACGTTAACTGCCAGATGCCACACTGCCAGGATCCAGCGAAGCTGGACTACACCCAGCTGATCGAAGTGTCGCTGGCCTACCGCAAAATCGATTGGGAACACACCGTTGCAGGAACTTCTGGTTCCGATGACTGGCGTGCGCCGGTCGAAGCGTAATAGCTACTTAACCCGGGCATGCCCGGGTTTTCTGCATTGAGCCATGGCCCACGCCATGCCTGAGTGTGGATGACAGCATCAGGATGACGGATGGCAAACAGTACAGGATTACAGTTCACCGTTAAGGTCGGCGCATTGCCTGCATCGACTTTTTCCGTAGTGGATTTTCAGCTCAGCGAGGCACTTAACCAGCCGTTTGCCCTGTCGCTGAATCTGGCCAGCCCCTTACCGGGGATCGATTTTGGTGCTGTTCTCGACCAGCCCTGCGAACTTCTGGTGTGGTACGAAGGCGAACTCCAAAGACGCGTGAGCGGTATTGTCAGCGCGTTCGCACAGGGTGACACCGGCTTTCGCCGCACGCGCTATCAGGCAGAAGTCCGTCCGGCGCTGTGGCGTTTGGGGCTGCGTACCAATGCCCGAATCTTTCAGGCACAGAAACCGGAAGCCATTATTGGCGCACTGCTGGAAGAAGCGGGCATCACCGACTACGCCTTTGCGCTGCGTAATGAGCACGCGGTGCGGGAATACTGCGTGCAGTATCGGGAAAGCGATTTAGCCTTTATCACCCGACTGGCCGCCGAGGAAGGCCTGTACTTCTTCCATGAGTTTGAGGAAGGCAAACATCGCCTGGTCTTTGCCGACGATGCCGGCGCATTGGCCAAAGGCCCTGAGCTGTTTTTCAACCTTGCTACACAGGGGCTGAGCGAAGGGGCGTACGTACGCCGTTTCCGCTATGCCGAGGCGGTACGCACTGCCGAGGTCGCGCTGAAGGATTACAGCTTCAAAACCCCTGCCTACGGATTGCTGCACAACAAGATGAGTGGTGAGCTGGAGCACCAGCGCGAAAGTTACCAGCACTTCGACTACCCCGGTCGTTTTAAACAAGATCCGAGCGGCAAGGCCTTTACCGGCTATCGGCTAGACGCACTGCGAGCGGGTGCGATGACCGGTTCAGGCGAGTCCAATGCCGCTGAACTGATGCCGGGCAGCAGTTTTACCTTAACCGAACACCCCAATCTGGCACTCAATATCGGCTGGCAACTGGTTGCCATCACACACAGCGGACAGCAGCCGCAGGCGCTGGAAGAAGAAAGCGGCGGCGAACCGACCACCTACAGCAACAGCTTCGAAGTCGTGAAAGCCAGTACCACCTGGCGTGCTGATCTGCCGTACAAGCCGATGGTAGACGGCCCGCAAATCGCCACCGTCGTCGGCCCGGCGGGTGAAGAGATTTACTGCGACCAGTATGGCCGGGTAAAACTGCAATTCCCGTGGGATCGCTACGGTGCGAGCGATGACCAGAGCTCCTGCTGGGTTCGCGTCAGCCAAGGCTGGGCCGGTGGTCAGTACGGCCTGATCGCTATTCCGCGCATCGGCCATGAAGTCATTGTGAGTTTCCTCGAAGGCGATCCAGACCAGCCGATCGTGACGGGCAGAACCTTCCACGCCACCAATCCATCGCCCTATCCGCTGCCCGCCAACAAGACGCGCACCTCAATCCGCACATCAACCCACAAAGGCGCAGGGTTCAACGAACTGCGCTTTGAAGATCAGGCTGGTCAGGAAGAAGTGTTTATTCATGCTCAGAAAGACATGAACACCGTAGTGCTGAATAACCGCAGTACATCGGTGAATGTGGATCACAACGAAAACATTGGCCGCGATCAGACGGTCGTCGTGCAGCAGAACCAGACGGTTTCCGTCATTGCCGATCAGATTACTGAGATCCAAGGGGAGCAAACGGTGGTGGTGAAGAAAAACCGGAGCACCGTCGTAGAAGACAACGAAACGCTGAGGGTGACGAACGATATCTTTATCCACGCCGAAGATGGCAGCATTCAGATTGGTACGGGTGCGGGCTATATCTCAATCAAGCACAGCGGGGATATTGAGATCGTCGGGAATAACCTGACGCTGAACGGCACCCGTATCGATTTGAATTAAGGATGACTATGTATCAGATGAATGAAGGGACGCTGGCTATCCCCGCCGATTGGCGCGATGAATCACTCCATGTTTTTGTCCTGCCGGGGGATGCCATCAATCTGGTTGTTAACCGTACCCCAATTGACTTCGGTCTGACGGCAGAGACGGTTTATCAGCAGACGTTGGCCCAGTTTGCAGCACACCTGAAAGGGTATGAAGAGCGCGGCGTTTGGACATTAACGCTGGATGGGCAGCCTGCACACGGTCTGGAATATACCTGGCGGTCACCGGAAGGGCCGATGCATCAGGTTGTCGTGATGCAGGTGCGCGGTGAGTTATTGATGACGTTTACCGTAACCGTAGCAGGCGAGCTCAGTGCGGAGCAGAAGACAGCAATGCTGGCGGTGGTCGAGACATTTAAAGCTGCCACCTGAAAGGAGTCATCATGCTGAGTGACATTCTAAACCGTGTTGCCCGCGTCGGTGCCATGCACGCAGGCAAAGGCCCGACGCCGCCTGCTGGTCGTCCTCAACCGGGCCAGGGAAAAGCACCGACATCACCGGGCAAAACCATCAAACACAAAAGCTTTCTCGGCGCGCTGGCTGGAGCAATCGCAGGGGCGGTTGTGGCAGCCGTGGCATTTGCCGCCGCCGCTGCCGTGGCGGGAGCCATTGCCGTCGCCGTTGTCGGGACGGGTGGCATGGGGGCAGCACTGGTTGTCGGGGCAGTCAAACTGGCGGTGGGATTTGGCGCAGTCAGCTTGCTCGGGGGGCTGATCAGCAGCGTCTCCAGCAAGGTGTCCGCTATGGTAGACAGCGGCGCGCCGCCGTTTGGGCCCGTTTCTTCTGGTTCAGGTACGGTGTTTGCGGAGAAACAACCCATTTCCCGTGCCGAAGTTGACACCGTTGCCTGTACCAAACACAACTCGCCCCAGTTGATTGCGCAAGGAAGCGAGACTGTCTACGTCAATGGATCACCGGCCGCACGTATCGACGATAAAACCGTCTGTGGCGCCACCATCAAGGAAGGAGCATCAACCGTCTTTTTTGGCTCCGGTCAGCAAACCTGTCTGGAGATGAGTGACGAATTCAGCTGGTGGGAAAAAGCGCTACTGATCGCGGTGGAGTTTCTGGTTCCGCCCAGCCGGGGCATGTTCAAAGGACTCGGCAAGCTGTTTACACGTGGGCCAACCGCAGTGCTCAAAGGCATGCGCATGGGTGCGTTAAGAACAGCGGTGGGGCTACGGAGAGCGGTTCGCTGTGCCAGCAAAGGCTTTAAAAATAACAAAGGTTTGGCACGCTTTAAGGAAGCGACCCGCGGTTTCCTGAAAGATCCGGTCTACATTCCCAGCGGGGATGTGATCGAGATGCGTCAGGATATTGAGCTGGGGCAAACACTTCCTCTGCTTTTTGAGCGCACTTACCGTTCCGCTGCCACCCATACTGGGCTGCTGGGACGCGGCTGGTATGACACCTGGAGCGAAACGGCACAGGTCAGCCGCGACGGCCTGAATACCCACGTCGTCATCACACTGGCGCAGGGATACGATATCGATTTCACCTTCCATCAGGATGTGCAGTCGGTATTTTGTCCGCTCTATCCCGCTTTTACTCTGTATCGACGGGCAAAGGGCTTTAGCCTATGGGATCGTGACAGCCTCACCTGGCGTGAATTCGATGTGCCTCAGGGCAATCAGCTACTCCTGTCTTCGATACATGACCCGCACGACAATCGCATTACCCTGATCCGCGATCCAAAAGGCTATCTGCGCAAGGTGCGCCACAGTGATGGTATCGAGCTGCTGCTGGTGTGGCGAGGCGAGTATCTGCACCAGATACAGCGTATTGATACCGGGCAGAAAACCCTGCTGGCTGAATACCGACAGGATGAACAGGGCCGACTGGTCGAGGCTGATGCTGCCCATGCCTATCATCTGTTCTACGACTACGACAAAGAAAACCGACTCACGCGCTGGCATGACAACGACCAGACTTGGGCGCGCTACGACTATGATCATCAGGGTCGCTGCGTCTACACCACCTGTGCCGACGGCTATCTGACGGCGCATTTTGAGTATCTCGACGATCGCGTCGTCATGACCGACGGATTAGGTCAGCGCAGCGAATTTGGCTTCAATCACCTGCACCTGATGAGCTGGGAAAAATCCCCGTTAGGGCACGTCACCCGCTACGACTACGACGACCACGGCAACCTGCTGCGTGAGATTTCCCCAGCAGGCCGGGTGGTTGAGTTCACCTATCTGGACGACAGCGGTCTGGTGAGCGCTTTCACCGACGGCAGCGGTCATGCCTGGGCCTATGACTACGACGACGCTCAGCGGTTATGCGGTATCACCGACCCGCTGGGGCGCATCTGGCAATGGGCGTTCGATGAGGCGGGCAACCCGGAGAAGCTCACGGGGCCAGATACTCGCGAAGTACGATTTACCTGGAACCGCCACGGCCTGCTGACGCAGGTGAGCGATCAGGCAGACGAGGTTCAGGCGCGGCTGCGTTACGATCATCGCCAGCGACTGTTGAGTGCCAGTGATGCGCTGGGGCGCACCCAGCAACTGCGCTATGACCAGCAGGACAGAGTCGTGCAGTGGCAACGGCCGGACGGCGCGCAATACCGGCTGGGATATCGTCGTGCGAGCTGGAAGCTGCCGGAGCAACTGATACGCCCCGACGAAAAAGAAGAAAAACGCCAGTACGACAAGCATAACAACCTGCTGAGCTATGTGGACGGCAACGGGGCACTGTGGCGTCAGAGCTACGGCCCCTTTGACCTGCTCACCTCGCGGACGGATGCACAAGATCGCACCTGGCGTTACGAGTACGACAAAGAGAGCCAGCAACTGGTCGCCGTTGTCGCCCCGGACGGCAACCGCTGGCAATGGTGGCTGGATGCCGATGCGCGGGTCATCCGCGAGCGGGATATGGCGGGCACCGACACCCACTACACCTATGACGAAGACGGCCACTGCATCGCCATCCGTAATGGCGAAGGCGAAACCCGCCACTTCCTGTATGACGGACGCGGGTTGCTCATCAAAGAAACCGCACCAGACGATACTCTGCATTATCGCTATGACGCCGCAGGCAGGCTAGTCGAAGTCACCTCCGCGACCAGTCATGTCCAACTGGAGTATGACCTCCGTGACCGGGTGGTACGGGAGTGGCTGAACGGCACCCTGCTCACCCGCCAGTTTGACGATACCGCACGCACTGTAACGCGGACGCTGGCCAGAGAAGATGAGCGCGATGACGCATTGACCAGCACGTTCAGCTATAGCGCAGCGGGTGAACTGCAACAGGTACAGTTGCCGGACGGCGCGGAGCTCACCCTTGTCCATGATGCCGCCGGGCGGGAAGCCTCCCGTTCAGGCGGGGCGTTTGTCCAGCACCGCGAATATGACGTGATGGGCTGGCTGACGCGCGAAATGAGCGGTCAGCAGCAGGATGGGCGCCTGCATGCCACACAGACAAGGGAATACCTGTATGACGGCGCAGGTAACCTGGCTGGCGTTCGCCATAACCGTGAAACCCGAGGCTATCGTCTGGACGCTACCGGGCGCGTGCTGTCCGTCCTGAGCGGTGGTGCAGGGCGTGCGGTCGAAACCGACGAAGCCTATCGCTATACCCGCAACGGCCTGCCGCAGGATACCGCACGACTCACCGAATGGCAGGCGGGCAGGCTGACTCAGCACGACGATACCCACTACCAGTACGACAAAGCCGGGCGGCTCATCCGTAAACAGGTCGTTCAGCCGGGCTACCGTCCTCAGGTCTGGCACTACCGCTGGGACAGCCGTAACCAGCTCAGAGTCGTTGACACCCCGACGGGCGAACGCTGGTTCTACCGTTATGACCCATTCGGACGACGTACCGGCAAACGCTGTGAGCAGACGCAGGATGATATCCGTTACCTGTGGGACGGCGACCAGATAGCCGAAGTGCGCCATTACCGCAGCGGTGAACGCGTTGCCCGCCGGCACTGGGTACACAACGGCTGGGAGCTGCTGGTTCAGCAGCGGCAGAATACTGACGGACGCTGGGAAACCGATTTTGTCACCAGCAGCCAGAACGGTGAACCGCAGGCCCTGTACCGACCCGACGGCACACTGCGCTGGCAGGCACCCAAAAGCACCCTCTGGGGCCAGCGACCAGGCTCCACGGAAGACCCTGCCGACCCGGGCCTTGCCTTTGCCGGACAGTACCGTGACACCGAAAGCGGGCTATGTTATAACCGTTTTCGGTACTACGACCCGACTGGTGGATGTTATGTCTCGCCTGACCCGATAGGGATAGCGGGGGGTGAGAGTAACTATGGGTATGTGCAGAATCCCAATGAATTAATAGATCCATTAGGGTTAGCTGGATGCAGTAAGTACCTAAAAGGATGGGGAAGAGGAAAAGCAGGATTTGAGAAATTCTGGAATAACTCGACACAGAAGCAATTCATGAACGCATGGAGTAATCCAAAGTTTAAAGAAAATATCATGGATCGACTTCGTAAAGCCGGTGGTTCAAAAGGCGGGGGGTTTCATGAATGGTTACCTGTCTCTCAAGCTGACAAATTTAAACAAATGGGTGTTTCGTTTAACGACTATATGAAGTGGAGAACACCGACTGGCCAGGTTAAGTTCTTGGACGACCTTGGTGTTATGGGGACGCATACTCTGCCACATAGCGGTGGTGTTACGACCCAGTCGTCATTAGCCCACAGTGAGCTTATTAAAATTGCTGGTAAAGCCACGGATATAAATAGTTATCTAAATGCTGTGAGAAAATGGTCTAGTAAACGGCTTCCATTTGGTCCATTTGATCTTCCATTTTAATTATAGGTTTTGAGATAATGAGTAAGGAAAAATACGCTATTTGGTATTCTGTTTCGACGAATTATGAAGCTATCATGGATAACTTTGCTATCAATGATAACGACTGTAAATTTGAAAGAGATTTTCATTTAAAAAACAGATTCATAGACTACGACCATGCAATTATTATATGGTATGGAAAAGAACAAGGAGAACTAGGTAACTTATCTAGAAAAAAAAATGTAAATCTTGAAGAGGGATTTGATTTTATAACATCTAAAGTATCTCTCCTTTTGGAGAAGAAAAATGTTGATAAGATAAGCTATCTTTTTGCTTTGCCTGATTTTGAATATGAAGGTAAAGTAAAATCTAATGATACACTTCGCTTCGGTGGTCATGTAACTTGTGAGCGGCCAAATAGTAGTTGGCTTGACGAAATACTGAGCGATATGTAAGAGCATTCATAGCCGGAAGATCCTCTTTGGATCTTCCAAATTCTCTGTGTAATAAAATGAAAAAATATAATTTCCACACAAGATGAGATTAGTGTATTGAAGAAACTCATCATGTACAATAAATTTTATTGCAATGATTCCTAGTCACTGAAATATGCAGGAAGCTACGCTATCAATTCATTCATCGATAAAATAGTTGAAGATTATTATCTTGGTTAGCATGAGAAAAAGTTATAGGGGAAATATTATTAAAAGAATAAAATGAAAAGCATTAAAGTTAAAGGATGAATTAAATATCACTAAAGGAATATATTTATCCACTCTCATCAGAATAGAATTTAAAAATAAACCTTAATTAAGTTAATACTCTTTTTCAACATGGCGATTAAATTAATATCGGAAACGATCTCAACGACCCTTCCGGATATTTTATTTTCACCATCAGCTAAATATTAATTTCGGGCTCATACGTTCAATCGTCACCATTATCGCCATCCCGGTCATAAGCCCCGACTCTTTCAGCAAGCGGCCTTTAACAACGGGTTGAGCTGTCATTATACGAGGCGTATCCCAAAGCATATTTTGATACCACAACCACTAATGTAATGAATTCAACCCGCTGATATTATAAGAAACTACAAACTGGCTATGTTATAGCAGGCGGCAGCCTGCCTGCCAAAACACAACCCGCAGCAATACCCAAGCCGGGCGGTTGGTGCGCAGACAGGCGGCCGGTTATGGTATAACCGTTTTCAGTACTACGATGCTACGTCTCGCCTGACCCGATAGGGGTGTTGGGGGGGTGAGAGTAACTATGCTTACGCGCCTAATCCTATTAGTTGGATCGATCCGCTGGGATTGGCCGGTTGTAATAAAGTTTACAGGCAAATTACAGCTGATGATCTTGCAAGATTAGAGCAAAGACTCACATTACAACCTAAAGGTGTGGGTGGTTCTATTTTAGAACATGTAGCAGGTCGCGATACCGGACATATATCAGCTGCAATGACAAAAGAAGCTACTAAACGATTCAGCAGTGGTAATGGTTTGATAGAAATTGATGTGAAAAAAGCGATCCAAGGCGGAGCTAAATTTATTGACCACAATAACGTATTGCAAGCAGTAGAACGAGGTGGAAACTTAGTTGATAGACGTAATGCTAAACAAGCATTGGAGGTTCTATTTAAAGGTGAAATACCATTTGATGCAATAAAAATAATTGGTTGATATTTTATTAATGCAAACATGGAGTATATATGCCTGCTTTATCTGAATATAGTAATGTATATAACACAGCTTTAAATATCCTTGATAAAAAAGGTTTTTCTGTATGGTATGACGAAAATTTGGATATGTTCTGCGCTGAGAGGAATGGCTGGGATTTTATGTCCGAAACCCCATGTGGGTTGCTTGGTATTGTTTCAATTTATGAATATAAAAATCCTTCATCATATAATGAATATTGGTGGAAATTGGATGATAAAGATTTATATGTAAATATAAAAAAAGAAAAGCCTAGTTATAATTCCGTTAGTGGTGATTAATAAAATGATCCGGAAGCGATCCCAACGATCCTTCCGGCTTTATTTTATCTGCTATTTATCGCGTGCAGCGTCAGACATTAATCTCCGTCTCAATCACTATCCTTCCGCGCTCAACCATCACCGCTATCGGCATCCCGGCCATAAAGCCTGACTCCTCCAGCCAGCGACCTTTAAGGTTAATTGCTGACGGCGGGTTGGGCTTGCCATTATGCGGGGCGTATCCCATTGTGTAGTAACGCGCTGTTTTTATTTCTTTATTTACCATGACACCTGACTTAATCCGCGCTAGAGCTACGGTCCCTTTGACCTGCTCACCTCGCGGACGGATGCACAATATCGCACCTGGCGTTACGAGTACGACAAAGAGAGCCAGCAACTGGTCGCCGTTGTCGCCCCGGACGGCAACCGCTGGCAATGGTGGCTGGATGCCGATGCGCGGGTCATCCGCGAGCGGGATATGGCGGGCACCGACACCCACTACACCTATGACGAAGACGGCCACTGCATCGCCATCCGTAATGGCGAAGGCGAAACCCGCCACTTCCTGTATGACGGACGCGGGTTGCTCATCAAAGAAACCGCGCCGGACGATACCCTGCATTATCGCTATGACGCCGCAGGCAGGCTAGTCGAAGTCACCTCCGCTACCAGTCATGTCCAACTGGAGTATGACCTCCGTGACCGTGTGGTGCGGGAATGGCTGAACGGCACCCTGCTCACCCGCCAGTTTGACGATACCGCACGCACCGTAACGCGGACGCTGGCCAAAGAAGATGAGCGCAATGACGCATTGACCAGCACATTCAGCTATAGCGCGGCGGGTGAACTGCAACAGGTACAGTTGCCGGACGGCGCGGAGCTAACCCTTGTCCATGACGCCGCCGGGCGGGAAGCCTCCCGTTCAGGCGGGGCGTTTGTCCAGCACCGCGAATATGACGTGATGGGCTGGCTGACGCGCGAAATGAGCGGTCAGCAGCAGGATGGTCGTTTGCATGCCACACAGACAAGGGAATATCTGTATGACGGCGCAGGTAACCTGGCTGGCGTTCGCCATAACCGTGAAACCCGAGGCTATCGTCTGGACGCTACCGGACGGGTGCTGTCCGTCCTCAGCGGTGGCGCAGGGCGTGCGGTCGAAACCGACGAAGCTTACCGCTACACCCGCAACGGCCTGCCGCAGGAGACCGCCCGACTCACCGAGTGGCAGGCGGGCAGGCTGACTCAGCACGATGATACCCACTACCAGTACGACAAAGCCGGACGGCTCATCCGTAAACAGGTGGTTCAGCCGGGCTACCGCCCGCAGGTGTGGCACTACCGCTGGGACAGCCGTAACCAGCTCCGGGTTGTCGACACCCCGACGGGCGAACGCTGGTTCTACCGCTACGACCCGTTCGGGCGACGCACTGGCAAACGCTGTGAGCAGACCAGTGAAGACATCCGCTATCTGTGGGACGGCGACCAGATAGCCGACGTGCGTCACTACCGCAACGGGGTGCTCGTGTCGAGAAGACACTGGGTACACAACGGCTGGGAGCTGCTGGTTCAGCAGCGCCAGAATACCGACGGACGCTGGGAAACCGACTTTGTCACCAGCAGCCAGAACGGTGAACCGCAGGCTCTGTACCGACCCGACGGTACCCTGCGCTGGCAGGCACCCAAAAGCACCCTCTGGGGTCAGCGACAAGGCTCCACGGAAGACCCTGCCGACCCGGGCCTTGCCTTTGCCGGACAGTACCGTGACACCGAAAGCGGGCTATGTTATAACCGTTTTCGGTACTACGACCCAGCAGGTGGATGTTATGTCTCGCCTGACCCGATAGGGGTGTTGGGTGGGGAAAACAATTACGGGTATGTTCATAACCCGATGTGCTGGGTTGATCCGTTTGGGTTGGCTGGTTGTAACATACGATACGGTGAGTTGGATCACCTAAGACGCCCAACAGGTGTTAGAGCTCGACTAGATTCTAGTTACATAAATACAGGTACACATGCTAATCCCTCAATCCAACCTCCTGGATTTATTACAGGAGCTGGCTCTAATCGCGCTCGTGGACATTTGTTAGGTCGGCAGTTGGGCGGTTCCGGCGATGATGTGCGTAACTTGGTTACTATTCAACATCGGCCAGTGAATACTCCGGATATGAGCAGTATCGAAGGACGTATAAGGAAAGCGTTAGAACGAGGGGAAATAGTTGATGTGTCGGTCACACCTATATATAAAGGTCCTTCTAGGATACCGGCAGGTATAACAATGAATGCTCAAGGCAGTGGCGGTTTCTTTGAAAGTGTCACTCTTCTTAATCCTCCTGGAATGTAAATCATGGCCATACCTAAATTAAATAGCATTTTAGTTCCACCTGATTTTCCCTATGAGTCTGGGAGCGTTGATACTTGGCCTTCTATAGATGAAGGTACTACGTTTCCTAATGATTACGTTGGCTTTATCAGTAACTATGGTACGGGGAGAATTGCTAATTTCATTGCAATATTCAATCCATTTACTCAAAATAATGATCTTAATTTTTTTGAGCAAAAGAAATTAATCATTGATGACTTTAATTATCTTAATAATGAAGATCCAGACTATTTCAAGTATAATCTTTACCCAGAAAAGAATGGGCTTTTACCAATAGGTGTAACAGATAATGGTGATTATATATTTTGGGTCGTTTCCGATCTAAATAATAGCGATGCATGGGGGACTGCAATAGTTGCATCTAGATCACCAGATATAGAATATTTTGATGAAAATATAACTTCGTTATTATCTGGTGTTTTATCGAGAAAAATAAAAGCAGACTCATTTCCTAATAACTTCCCTCCTGATAATATCATTTTTGAGAAATTCTAGAGAATAAAGCCGGAAGCGATCGTAAAGATCCTTCCGGCTTTTTATTATCCGCCGCCTACAGATTAATCTCAGTCTCAATCACTATCCTTCCCCGCTCCACCGTCACGGTGATCGGCATCCCGGTCATAAAACCCGACTCTTCCAGCCAGCGGCCTTTAAGGTTAATCGCTGACGGCGGGTTGGGCTTGCCGTTATGCGGGGCGTATCCCAAGGCATTGCTTAGTATCACAACCACTAATGTAATGAATTCAACCCGCTGATACTATAAGAAACTACAAACTGGCTATGTCATAGCAGGCTGTAGCCTGTCTGCCAAATTACAACCCGCAGTAATACTCACTATCGGTACGACAGAGTCGGACGACTGGTGAGTAGGTACACAACGGCTGGGAGTTGTTGGTTCAGCAGCGGCAGAATACTGACGGACGCTGGGAAACCGATTTTGTCACCAGCAGCCAGAACGGTGAACCGCAGGCCCTGTACCGGCCCGACGGTACCCTGCGCTGGCAGGCACCCAAAAGCACCCTCTGGGGTCAGCGACAAGGCTCCACGGAAGACCCTGCCGACCCGGGCCTTGCCTTTGCCGGACAGTACCGTGACACCGAAAGCGGGCTATGTTATAACCGTTTTCGGTACTACGACCCAGCCGGTGGATGTTATGTCTCGCCTGACCCGATAGGGATAGCGGGGGGTGAGAATAACTACGGGTATGTACCAAACCCTGTCTGTTGGGTTGATCCGTTTGGGTTGGCAAAGTGCCCGACGTTAACTCATGGCGCTAACGGGGAAATATTGTCAGCCAAAGCCAGTGTATCGAAAGCCGAACTTAAAACGGGTACTGCAACGAATCAAAGCTCCAGAGACTATGCCCGTTCATTAGGTAATCAAACCGATGATGCAGGGCACATATTAGGTAATGTTCTTGGTGGTCAAGGCGGTAAAGGAAACGTGTTCCCGCAATTACCTGGTATTAACCGTGGCGAATATCGAACATTCGAGAACGAAGTCAGAAAGTATATTAACAAAAATGGGACTGTAGATATTGACTGGTCATTTGTATATAACAATGGAGGTACAAGACCAACTGAAATTATTTACAAAGTATCCCAAAATGGGAAAACTGTTCTTTACTCTGTATTTGGGAATTAAATATGAATGCAAAAGAAACATTGATTGCCTTTATGAAAGATATGAATAACTGGGAGAATAGTTATCGTGATGCTTTCATGGCCAATCATGGTGTGAATAAAGAGCCTTATTTGATTGAATTAAATGATATTTTTAATAAATGGTGCACTGTTAAAGAAAGAAAACAGGGGCGTCAAGTATCAATGAAGGTTAGCTTTCCACCCGACTATGATCCTGAAAATGATGAAATCATAGATGAGAATATTGTAAAAAACAAAGCATCTATTGTTGTGCAAAAGCATACTGGATTTGAAAATAGATATCGCTATACATTGCAATTTAAAAATAATGAATGGCGTATAGATAAAAAAGAATGGCTTGATGATGATAAATGGAAACAAGCCTATCTTTAATAAAAAACCGGAAGCGACCCCAAAGATCCTTCCGGCTATTTTTTTACCTGCTGTTTATTCCGAGCGGTGTCAAAATAGGTGGATATTTAGATGGCAATGGGAATATCAATACTGCATTCCCAATAATGTAGGGACTTAAATGAAATTCTTTATAACCGAGGATGGATATCCTTCTTTAGATATTAGTAATGACTATCATGTGCTAGCTGATTTTTTGAAGGATGATATTCAGAGAAGTTTATATGGTGTTGATGAATATATCCAGGCTTGTGATTCAGTGAGAAATGGAAGCCTTCCCTTATGGGAGGGAACAGGGAACTCTCATACATTGACGATTAAGCCAGTTGGTGTTGAGATCTTCAATGAGTATACAGAAGAAAGTATAAATATATTGAGTATTGAGGAGTTTGAAAACTATCTTAAGAAGTGGAAAGAACTTCTTTTGATTGAGAAATAAGAATAGCCGGAAAAGATCCCAACGATCCTTCCGGCTTTATTTTTTGCTGGTTAGCTGCTACAAATTACTCTCGGTCTCAATCACCAGAGTCCTTCACGCTCAACGGTAATGGTTATCGGCATCTAGGTCATAAACGACCTTCACGGCTGATGGCGGGTTTGTCTTGCCGTTATTCACGTACAGCGCCTCTCCGAAAATTCTGGTGGACGAATTGCATCTTCCCAAACACACGGAGAAGCCATCTCTTGTTTCAATCGTTGTTCTTCATGCTTTAAAATCGGTACCAATAGCCGAAACCGTAATATAACAAGCTAATTTTAAAATAATATTTTAATGATAGGATACCCGCAGGCAGTGATGTTCTTGCTGGCGGTAGCCTGTACGCATTCTAATCTCACGCCTGAAAAATCCTCACTTAGTTAGCTATCTCTGGGGCGGGACATCACCGGGCGCGTGCTGTCCGTCCTGAGCGGTGGTGCAGGGCGTGCGGTCGAAACCGACGAAGCCTATCGCTATACCCGTAACAGCCTGCCGCAGGATACCGCACGACTCACCGAATGGCAGGCGGGCAGGCTGACTCAGCACGACGACACACATTACCAGTACGACAAAGCCGGGCGGCTCATCCGTAAACAGGTGGTTCAGCCGGGCTACCGACCGCAGGTCTGGCACTACCGCTGGGACAACCGTAACCAGCTCAGAGTCGTAGGCACCCCAACGGGCGAACGCTGACTTGTAAGTCTCCCGATAAGCCTAAAAATTCTGATGTACCTAGAGTAAAATTACCTGATGAGGGCGTTCCAAACAAACCCCAAATAGTAAAAAAAGTGCCAAAAGGAAAATGTAAGTCATGATAAATGAATTAAGAAAAAAATGGCTTGAAAATAAACTACCAGGACTAGATTTAGTTATTTTTGAATCTGGAAAAGTACAATACATAGATATCGATTTTATTGAAAACAACGCATTATCACACTCTTTTAATAAAGAATATTTTATCTCATATGGCGAGATTTCGACCTTCAAAGAAATTGCTAATACTCACGATGAAATATGGTCTGAAATTCAGATAAACAATAAATTATCAGTAGATAAAGAAAATATATTTCTGTGTGGGGAAGGAGAAATGGGAAATGAAGGGTTCATTATTAAAACAGATATAAACAACAATATAAAAATGGTCTTTTGTTCAACAACATCTAACCCATTCATAGAAATAATAAAGATACAAGATAACATTTATTTTAAGTCAACTGCGAATTTTCATGTTGTTGTTGATTTGTTCTCTAACGATATCACAATTTGCAATGAGGATATTTTACAGCGATAAATGATATAAAATCATGTTCAGTCAGGTAAAACCCACTTCCCACTCACCCACGCCCTTGAAAAGCAGCGTAGGTGAGTTGAAGGCAAACTAGGCTACAGCTGTACCCTGTTCGTCCTGATCGACAGCGAAGCAGGCGACCTGCTGCTCACCGTAGGTTTTAAGCTGCGGCTGAAACTGGGTGCAGGTGCTGAAGCAGCGCTGACAACGGGCATTGAACGCACAGCCCGGCGGCGGATTCAGTGGGCTAGGCAACTCCCCCGTCAGCTTGATGCGCTCGCGGCGTAAATCTGGGTTCAGGCGCGGCGTCGCGGAAAGTAACGCTTGCGTATACGGGTGACGCGGGTTGTTGAAAATGGCATCTTTACTGCCCTTCTCCACACAGCGGCCCAGATACATCACCATCACTTCATCAGCGATATGTTCGACAACGGACAGATCGTGCGAGATGAAGACGTAAGACAGCCCCAGATCTTGCTGCAAGTCCATCATCAGGTTCAGCACCTGTGCGCGAACCGACACGTCCAGCGCCGAAACCGGTTCATCAGCAATCACCACGTCTGGGTCCAGCATCAACCCACGGGCGATAGCGATACGCTGACGCTGGCCGCCGGAGAACATATGCGGATAGCGATCATAATGTTCCGTTTTCAGCCCCACTTTCGCCATCATCGCCAACGCTTTTTCACGACGCTCAGCTTTTGACAACTCAGTGTTGATCTGGAGCGGCTCTTCCAGGATCTGACCGACTTTCTTACGTGGATTGAGCGATCCATAAGGATTCTGGAAAACGATCTGGATCTTCTGCCGACGCAGTTTCTGTGCCTCAGGATCGTGCTTCAGCAGATCCTGCCCCTGATAGTACAGCTCGCCATCAGACGGGGTTTCAATCATCGTCAGCAGACGGCCTAGCGTGGATTTTCCACAGCCGGACTCTCCGACCACCGCCAGCGTTTTACCGCGTTCCAGCGTAAAGGATACGCCGTCCAGCGCTTTCACCATCCGCTCTGGCGCGAAAAAGCCCTTTTTCACTGGATAGTGTTTCTTCAAATCAATCGCATGCAGCAAATACGGCTGCGATGTTGCGTTCAGTTCACTCATAGGGTTGGTCTCCCCGCATCATCGAGCGGTGTATGACATTTCACCTGACGACCAGGAATATCGCGCAGTGCAGGTTCTTCCTGACGGCAGCGGTCCTGCGCATAGGGGCAGCGCGGGTTTAACAGACAGCCGTTCGGGCGGTCATATTTACCCGGTACCACACCCGGCAACGATGCCAATCGGGATTTATCCGCCGCAAACTCCGGCAGCGCACGCAGCAGCGCCTGGGTATACGGATGACGCGGCGCACTGAAAATATCCGCCGCTTTGCCTGATTCCACCACCTGCCCGGCATACATCACGATGATGTGGTGTGCCGCTTCGGCCACCAGCGCCAAATCGTGCGTAATCAGGATCAGCGCCATGTTCTCGCGCTGCTGCAATTCGAGCAGCAGTTCGATGATCTGCGCCTGAATGGTCACGTCGAGCGCCGTCGTTGGCTCATCGGCAATCAGCAGCTTCGGCCGGCAGGCAATCGCCATCGCGATCATCACGCGCTGGCTCATCCCGCCGGAAAGCTGGTGCGGATACACATCAAGACGCGAACCTGGATCGGGAATCCCAACCAGCGTCAGCAGGTCAATCGCACGCTGACGACGGGTTTTACGGTTACCGCCCTGATGTACCTTGATGGCTTCCATGATCTGGTAGCCCACGGTGTAGCACGGGTTCAGGCTGGTCATCGGGTCCTGGAAAATCATCGCGACTTCAGAACCCACCAGATTACGCCGTTCTTTCTCAGAAATTTTTGTTAAATCACGCTGGTTAAATTCCAGCTTGTCGGCCATCACTTTGCCGGGGTAATCAATCAGCCCCATAATCGCCAGCGAACTGACGGACTTACCGGAGCCGGATTCCCCGACGATACCGACGACCTGACCTTGTTCAACCTGATAGCTGATACGATCGACCGCACGAAACGGCAGATCCTCATCACCAAAGTGAACAGACAGTTTATCTACATTGAGCAACGCCATCTCTCTACCTCTACTACTGCTTGAGTTTGGGGTCGAGAGCGTCACGCAAGCCGTCCCCCATCAGGTTAAACGCCAATACCGTCAGTAAGATTGCCAGACCGGGGAACGTCACCACCCACCAGGCGCTTTGCGCAAACTGCAAAACGTCCGACAGCATGGTGCCCCACTCTGGCGTTGGCGGCTGTGCGCCCATACCGAGGAAACCCAAAGCAGCCATATCAAGAATGGCGTTAGAAAAGCCGAGAGAAGCCTGCACAATCAGCGGTGCCAGACAGTTAGGAAGAATGTTGACGAACATCTGGCGTGCCGAACTCGCTCCCGCCACGCGTGAAGCCGTGACGTAATCGCGGTTGACTTCCACCAACACCGCCGCACGGGTCAAACGGACATAGTGCGGCAATGCCACGAAGGTCAGCGCCAGCGAGGCATTCACAATCGAAGGCCCGAAGACGGCCACCAGCACCAGCGCCAGCAGCAGGCTTGGCAGTGCCAGCATGATATCGACGATACGCATGATGAGCGCATCGACCACACCGCCGAAATATCCGGCCAGCAGGCCGAAGATCACTCCCAGCACCAGCGACAACGCGACGACCAGACAGCCAACCAGCAGCGAGAGACGAGCGCCGTACATCAGACGGGACAGGACATCACGTCCGACGTCGTCCGTCCCCAGAATAAACTGCCAGCTTCCACCTTCTTGCCAGACAGGTGGACGAAGCAGCGCATCGCGGAACTGCTCGGCGGGCGCATGCGGTGCCAATACGTTGGCACCAATGGCGATAATCAGCATCAGCACGACATACACCATGCCAACGACCGCCCCTTTGTTACGTTTAAAATAGTGCCAGAATTCCTGTAGCGGGGTCATCGGCTTAGGTGCGCTATTTACAACAGGTTCAGTGACGTGTGTCATCTTAGCCTTCCCCTTATTTCTTGTGACGGATGCGTGGGTTAACCACACCGTAGAGCACATCGACCAGCAGGTTCACCAGAATGATCATGGTTGCCACCAGCAGTACGCCGCCCTGAACCACCGGATAGTCACGACGCTGTAATGCATCGATCAACCACCGTCCCAGCCCCGGCCAGGAGAAAATGGTTTCCGTCAGGATCGCCCCGGCCAGCATGGTGCCGACCTGCAAACCAATGACTGTTACCACCGGCAGCATCGCATTACGCAACGCGTGCACGACAATCACACGCAGACGGCTCAGTCCTTTAGCGCGAGCGGTACGAATGTAATCCTCACCCAGCACTTCCAGCATGGCAGAACGCGTCATACGCACAATCACCGCCAGTGGAATGGTGCCCAACACGATGGCAGGCAGGATCATGTGTTCAACCGCGTCGATAAAGTCGCCTTCCTCGCCCCAGAATAGAGTGTCGATCAGCATAAAGCCGGTCAGCGGCATGCTGTCATCGAGGAAAATCGTGTCGCTGATACGCCCCGAAACGGGCGTCAGGTTGAGCTGAACGGAGACCAGCATAATCAGCATCATGCCCCACCAGAAGATAGGCATGGAGTAGCCCGTCAGCGCTAGGCCAACAGAGGTATGATCGAAAATGGAACCACGTTTGACCGCAGCCAACACGCCAACGGGAATCCCCACTGCGATAGCAAACATCATCGCGCAGATACCCAGTTCCAGCGTCGCTTTGAAGCGAGGCACGAATTCTTCCCACACGGGGATACGACTCTTGAGGGAGATACCCAGATCGCCCTGCATCACACCGCCAATATAGTGGAGGTATTGCTGCCAAAGCGGCTTATCCAGCCCCATTTCAGCCAGCAATTGCGCATGGCGCTCGGCGGAGATACCTCGTTCCCCCGCCATGATCATCACCGGGTCGCCCGGAATCATGTGCACGAATGCGAAGGTTAATAGGGTGATACCAATAAACGTTGGGATAACTAACCCCAAACGCCGGAGTATGAACTGCAACATATCCCGAACTCTCTATTCATGCCCGTTGGCTCATTGGCCATCAGGCTTATCATTGCTCACAGCATAAAAAATCGTCAGAAACGATTTTAAACGTCGTGTACGACGGCCCACAGAGTGTGTGGGCAGGAAGCCCACCATAAAATTTAACGGGCAAGAAACCCCGCCTCCACGACTCCTCTAACGAGAAACCGCAAGGTCGGGGTTTTTAATGTCCGTGAAAATCTAGTGGCTGACTTAATCCAACGTCACGTTGTTGAAGCTATGCACGCCACGCGGCTGAACCACATAACCTTTCACGTTTTTACGCACTGGCTCGTACACGGTGGAGTGCGCGACAATCAGCGCCGGAGCCTGATCGTGCATCACAACCTGTGCCTGTTTGTACAGCTCAATACGTTTTTCGTGATCGGAAATGGCACGCGCCGGTTGGATCAAATCTTCAAACGGCTTATAGCACCACTTGGAGTAGTTGGAGCCATTTTTGGCCGCGTCACAGCTGAACAGGGTCGCGAAGAAGTTATCTGGATCCCCATTGTCACCAGTCCAGCCCATCAGCACGGTCTGGTGTTCGCCGTCTTTCGCACGCTTCAGATACTCGCCCCACTCGTAGGTGACGATCTTGGCTTTCACGCCAACTTTCGCCCAGTCGGACTGAATCATTTCCGCCATACGACGGGCGTTCGGATTGTACGGACGCTGTACTGGCATTGCCCACAGGTCGATAGCGAAACCGTCAGCCATACCCGCTTCTTTCAGCAGGGCTTTCGCTTTCTCAGGATCGTAGCTGTAGTCTTTAACGTCTTTGTTGTAGCCCCACATGGTCGGCGGGATCAGGTTGGTTGCGGCCTGGCCAGCACCCTGATAGACCGCATCGATGATGGCAGACTTGTTCACCGCATAGTTCAGCGCCTGGCGAATCTTGACGTTATCCAGCGGTTTTTTCTCAACGTTGTAAGACAGGTAGCCGACGTTCAGGCCAGGCTGTTCCATCAACGTGATGTTTTTGTCTTCTTTCATGCGGGCAAGATCGGCCGGGTTTGGATACGGCATGATCTGGCATTCGTCTTTTTGCAGCTTGGCGTAACGTACGGAAGCATCTGGCGTGATGGAGAAGACCAGACGGTCAATGCCCGGCTTGGTGCCCCAGAAGCCTTCAAAGGCTTTGTACAGAATACGGGAATCTTTCTGGTACTGCTGCAGTTGGAACGGGCCTGTACCGATTGGGTTCAGGTCAATCTTCTCTGGCGTACCCGCTTTCAGCATCTTATCCGCGTATTCCGCCGACATGATGGAAGCGAAGTCCATCGCCAGGTTTGCCAGGAACGGCGCTTCAGGGCGGTTCAGCACAAAGCGGACGGTGTAGTCGTCGACTTTTTCGATTTTGCTGACCAGTTCCGGCATACCCATACCTTGATAGTATTCATAGCTGCCGCCAGATACTTTGTGGTACGGATGGTTGGCATCCTGCTGACGCATGAAGGAGAAAATCACGTCATCGGCATTGAATTCACGAGAAGGTTTGAAATCCTTGCTGTCTTGCCATTTCACGCCTTTGCGCAGATGGAAAGTATAGGTTTTGCCGTCTTCGCTAATATCCCATTTTTCAGCCAGACCCGGACCGGTGTCCGTGGTGCCGTCTTTAAATTCAACCAGACGGTTATAGATAGGAATAGAGCTGGCATCAAACGTTGTGCCGGAGGTGAACAGCTGTGGGTTAAAACCTTCCGGGGAGCCTTCTGAGCAGTAAACCAGCGTTTTTGCCTGAACGCCTGCAGCGACGGACATGGCGAGCAAGCCAAGGCCGAACTTCAACACCCTTGATTTAACCAGGGATTTTTCCATTACTTGTGCTCCATTGTGGATGATGTTGTGTGCTATACCCGCCATACTCCAAGCTGCATACGCGTTAATACTGTCGTTAAAAACGCAGTGGTTAACAGCGCTGATATTCCGTCCTGCATCTCGAAATCAATTGGGTATGGTTGGCCAGACCTGTATTTTTACGAACTGTGGTCTGTACCCTGTCGCCCGAAGGCAAAATTAAAATAATGAGGGAGAAGAAAGGTGGTTACTAAACCGATGGCCGCCACGCTGTTGGATATAGTCATAATAACTACAACGTATACCTTGATGCGCCACAACCCGCTCACGGATGCTGGATGAAGACGTAGAATCATTCAGACAAGCCGCTGCTTTCCTCCTTATATCCCTATGACGCCCTCAATTTCTCAACAGATGGCGGTGACGTCAATATAAGCAGTAAGGATTTACAAAATTTCCTTACATTTTCTTAAAAGAGAAAATACAAGTTCATCACCTTACAAAAGGTGGATATTTTGCCTTTTTCGGAAAAAACAGCGATAAAAACCGATAGCTTGCGGACATAAAGAAATTATCACCATTAAAAAAACTATAGTCATCTGGTCTTACATGTCCAAGATTTGAGCACTATTTTTTGTTAAAAACGTTAACAGCAGGTGAAAACTCTGACAGATAATAAGAAATTCTGATATTTGCCACGGCACCATAAGTAGACAAATGACTATCTACGCTACATAAAAAAACTCTGCGCGACATAAAAAACGTGGTTTCCCCCTCCTTTAACGGGCCGAAAAATCGCTTTTCATCGTTCTATCTGTAGGATAGGCGTGACCAGAGGCTTGTTGCTGGATACCTCCGCTAGATAAAGCATAGATAAAAAGGCGGCTGACATGGGGTCGAGAACGCATTTTGTCCTGCGGCAGCGTCGTCAGGGCGACGGCCAGCGAAACAATGATATCGCTCAATAATTACCTGGCTATTTTAGTTAAATAAATATTTTCACTAAAATGAAAACACGCTATTTACTTATTCTCATAAAGTGGTATTTTTCACTCAGTGCATTACCTCTCTTTCTGTTTTAATCCTCCAGACTCCCTCAGTAAATTATTTTAATTACAAAAAAACAATATAAGTTATTTAAAATAGAGTTGCTGATAAGTTCACAAATACGTAATTAACGTATTATTTTTAACATTCCCTCATGCTAGATTACTCTCCAACATGATTCATTGTTAAATAACATCAACCATTCCTTATCTTTTTGTTACTAACTGATAAAAAACAAAAAAAACGAATTTTTCTGCTTTCTGATAATAAACATCTTGCCGTCATTGACATTATCGACGCTCGATAGTCACACAGATATCGGCGAGAAAAAAGCCAATAAAATGCGTCGATAACGATGTACTACCAATATCGCAACGATATAAAACGGCAGGTATGTAATTTCTTTCTGTACCAACTGTCCTAGCAGGGTGAATATAATGAAAAAAATTGAAACTGATATTTTATGTGAGAACGATCTCGCTCTGGAAACACAAGAATCGTTTATCGGGGGCTTTTTTAAAAAGAAAATTGGCTCCGTTCCCGTTGCGCTTTTTATGGCAATTGCCGCCATTGTCGCTATCGCTGCCTACGAAGGATATCTGCCTAAAAATATGATTGGCGGTTTCGCCGTCATCATGACGATGGGTTTTTTACTGGCACACATTGGCAGCAACATTCCCGTGTTCAAAGATATCGGCGGCCCCGCGATTCTGTGCCTGATGGTGCCTTCCGTGATGGTGTATTTTGAGCTGTTCAACGACAACACCATGAAAACCGTCCACCTGCTGATGAAAGAGGCGAACTTCCTGTATTTCGTCATCGCCTGTCTGGTGGTCGGCAGTATTCTGGGTATGAACCGCAAAATCCTGATTCAGGGGATGGTGCGCATGTTCGTCCCGCTGGTTATCGGCACCGCAACCGCGCTGGCAACCGGTTTGCTGGTTGGTAAACTGTGCGGCTACAGCGTTTATCACACTTTCTTCTTCATCATCGTGCCAATTATCGGCGGCGGTATTGGTGAAGGCATCCTGCCGTTATCCTTAGCCTATTCTGCGATTCTGGGACAAACCCCGGATGTGTATGTGGCCCAGTTAGCGCCCGCAGCCGTCGTCGGTAACATCTTCGCGATTCTGTGCGCCGGCGTGTTATCCCGTCTGGGTATGCGCCGCAAGGATCTGAACGGCGAAGGCCGTCTGGTTCGCAGCGATGAAGACAACGCGATGTTTGCCGTAAACGAAGCACCAAAACCGGTCGATTTTCACCTGATGGGTGGCGGGCTGTTGATGATTTGCGCCTTCTTCATCGTCGGTGGCCTGTTTGAGAAACTGGTACACATCCCTGGTCCGGTTCTGATGATTCTGATCGCCGTGTTCTGCAAATATGGACGCGTGATTCCTGCGATTATGGAAACTGGCGCGCACAGCGTTTACAAGTTCGTATCCAGCTCTCTGGTGTGGCCGTTGATGATTGGGCTGGGCATGCTGTATATCCCGCTGGAAAGCGTCGTCGCAGTATTCTCTGTGGGTTATGTCATCGTCTGTGGTTCTGTGGTGCTGTCTATGGCGCTGGTGAGCTTCCTGATTGCGCCTTACCTGAACATGTACCCGATTGAAGCTTCCATCGTGACCACATGCCACAGCGGGCTGGGTGGTACGGGTGATGTGGCTATTCTGTCCGCTTCTAACCGTATGTCTCTGATGCCGTTCGCACAGATCGCTACCCGTATCGGCGGCGCGTCTACCGTCATCGCCGCAACGCTGCTGCTGGGTTGGGTTGCCTAACCCAACCACGGTTCCCCACTAACGAAAATGCCACGGTGATTGCCGTGGCGTTTTTATTTATTCAGCGCTATTTATTTGCCACTCTTTATTCACAGTACTGGCGCAGCGAGTCCTGCTTTTCCGGCAACAGCCATTGTTAACGGTTTGGCTTACCGCAACTACCTAACCTTTTTGAAAATGATCAGAATCAGAGCCACACAGATGGGAAAAGCTATGAACGCAGCTAAATACACCGAATTAGTATGTTCCTGCATAATTTCCAGGCTAGCTCTGTGATATTCAACAGATATAGTTTTTTCTGAAAAATACATAATATCCTTATCAAAGGAAATCGCACCAACTCCCCCTACCAGTAGATAATAAAATAGAGAGACAAGGGCAATACTGACCCATCGAATAAATGACTTGCACTTACTTGTTAACATCATGCATCCCGTCTAATAATCCCCCGACAGTACCACCAGAATAAGGTGAAACCTTATTGCATGCACGACCCTGTTCAGTCCGACCTCTGCACCTATTCCGATCACTGCCGACTTGAATCCAACCCACAAAAACTCCACTGCCAACCGCCATTGGTAACGGCTTGGCTTACCGCAACTATCTAACCTTTTTGAAAATGATCAGAATCAGGATCATACACACAGGAAAACCTATTAAAGCAACCGCAATAACGTTATCTGTGGCCTTGTAAATATTTTCTATAACAGCCTCATGATATTCGATAGTAACCACCTTATCTTGTAGCATGGGGCTCTTGTCATCTAACGGAAAAATAGCAAGAAAGAGCCACAGATAATATGCAAAAGATACTAAGGCTATACCTCCCCAGCGCATAACCGTCTTACATTCACTTGTTAACATCATGCATCCCTTCTAATAATCCACCAACAGTACCACCAGAATAAGGCGATACTTTGCCAACACCAGAAGCTATCTCAGCGACGGCTCGAAAAGCTTTCATTCTTATTGTTGATTCATCAAGAGGGGTAAACCCATCAATATTGGGGTACTGCTTTTTAAACTCCCCCGTCACATCAACAACAAGCATGGATGGCTCAGCATTTTTACGTTCTAAATACCGCTGTAGCGATACCGGCACGGCAAAATCTTCTTCGTAATCAATCCGTATCTGAGTGTGAGTGGTATATCCTCCCTCAAATACTTGTGATCCCGCTATCTTCACGCCTTTTGTTGCATGGGTTGTACAGTTCACGCCTGTAACATCATATTGATCAATTGTGTGGCCATTTCTTTTAGTACTATCCCTCATAGATGGAATTTCTTTTGCCTTTCCTCCTGAGCGCCACAACTTTTCAAAATACATTCTTGCAATCGTAGGGTCCGCATCTGTAATGACGAATGCCTTCGCCTCCATCTTGTACAGCTCTTCTCGGTAATATGTTCTCGCCTCTTCAAACCGCAAAAAGTTTAATATGCCATCACCAACAACCCCGCCAGCACCAGACTGTCTACCGAATCGACCATAAGTGAACACAGAAGCATTATTACCCTCATGCACAGAGACAAAGGCGTGACCTGTACCCTTAATTTCTGTCCAGATAAACACACCGTTCTCTAACGGGTTATTTTCTTTTTTGCACTCTTGGACATGATTAACCCATTCCCCTTTTGAAGGCGTGAGGTAAGTCGGGTCATCTCTGAAGTAATTTGTTGGTTCGGGCTTAATGTTTTCTCGTGGGTTACGCCACAGCCCTAATCCGCGGCCGTACTGCATAAATTTATCGTGTTCCACTAAACCAACTCCATTTGGTTTCATCATCACTGAATGGTGTATAGCACAAGGCGGGATCGCTCCCGCCTCGTTTATGTTTACCTATCTACTGCTAATTACTCACCGCTTTTTATTCACAGTATTGGCGCAGCGAGTCCTGCTTTTCTGGCAACAGACGATACAGATAAACCGGGCGACCGGTAGAGCCGTACAGGATATTGGTGGTCAGGATGCCAGTGTCAGACAGGTAGATCAGATATTTACGGCAGGAGACGCGAGAAATACCAATCGCATTCGCCAGCATTTCGGTAGAGAACTCGATGCCCTGATTGCCTTCAATCCACTCACAGACGGTACGCAACGTCAGGCTGGTCAGCCCTTTTGGCAATTTCTTACGTTCGCTGACCGTGCTGCTGCTGGTACGGCGAATCAGGTTATCGATATCCGATTGCCCAACAAAATCGCGGTGCTTGAACAAGTTCGCCTCTTCGCGATAGGCGGTCAGCGCCTGCTCGAAACGCGAGAACTGGAAAGGCTTAATCAGATAGTCCACCACGCCGTAGTGCAGCGCCTTTTTGATGGTATACACATCACTGGCAGACGAGATGATGATGACGTCCGTTTTCTCACTGAATTCACGGATAGTCGGCAGCAGGTCCAGTCCATTATCCTGCTGCATATAAATATCCAGCAGTACCAAATCGATTTCCGAGTCAGGTTGCATCAGCAGGTTTCGCGCCTGCTGCAATGTGGGGACGGTCGCATAGCAGCTAAATCCAGAAACCTGGTTCAGATAAGATTTGTTAAGCTCTGCAACCATGGCATCGTCATCAACAATCAGTACATTAATCATGGTCAAACAGCCTTGCTTGATAAGGAATAGTAACGAAAAACTGGGTGTACACCTCAGGTTCTGATTCAAACTCGATAGTGCCGCCAATCTTCTCCAGACTCTGCTTGGTCAGGTACAGGCCGATACCGCGCCCGCTGCCTTTGGTAGAGAATCCCTGTTCATAAATGCGCGCCTGACTCTCCGGCGAAATGCCGGGGCCGTCATCCCCCACAGTACAGTGAAGGCGGCCATTCTGATGATGGAAGCTCACGCTGATTTCGCAGTTTTCCTGCCGATCAATCGCGTCCATCGCATTCTCAATCAGATTACCCAATACGGTAATCAATTCATTCGTGGCATCGACATCATCGGTATCCGGCAGCAGACTCTCTTCGCTGATAGAGAGCGTAATGCCGAGATCGCGCGCGCGGTTGATTTTACCCAACAGGAAGCCGGCAATCACTGGCGATTTCACTTTACGAATAATCGAACCAATTTCCGCCTGATAATTATTGGCGGTCTTCAGGATATAATCTTCCAGCTGCGAGTAATATTTTAAGTGCAGCATCCCCAGGATAACGTGCAGCTTATTCATAAACTCGTGCGACTGCGCCCGCAGCGCATCCGCATAGTAGGACATCCCGCTCAACCGTTGCAGCAGCTGGCTGATCTCCGTTTTATCACGGAATGTCGCAATCGCGCCGATAATGTCGCCCTTCACAAAAACCGGAACGGTGTTGGTCAGCAGCAAATGGCCGTTAAAGTTAATCTCTTCATCGCGTCGCGGCGTACCGCTCTCCAGCACCTGTTTCAGATGCAGATGTTCAAGCCACTGGTCACTGACGCGTTCGGCTGTCTTCGGAGCCGATGTTTCACTGCCCTGTGGATTATTCTGCCGGAAAAGCCGTCGCGCCTCATCATTGATGACCGTAATCCGGCCATGCTGATCGACCGCGATAACGCCTTCTTTGATGTGTTTGAGCATCGCGTTACGCTGTTCAAACAGGTTCGAGATCTCAAACGGTTCGAATCCCAGCATAATGCGCTTGAGCACTTTCACCAGAATCAACGTGCCCAGCCAGCCGACCAGCGCCCCAGCCAATAGCGTCCAGGGAATCATCCAGCGGTTATCGCTGATCACCTTCTGCACGCTGGTTAAGGCAATCCCCAGCGCAACAACGCCAACCTGCTTATGGTTACTGTCGAAAACTGGCGTAAAGACCCGTAGCGCGGGATCGAGCGTACCTCGGTTGATGGAGGTATTTTCCATGCCCAACAGCGCCGGATAGATATCTCGACCGGCAAAATGTTCACCAATTCTTTCCGGTTCAGGGTGGCTATGGCGCACTGTATCCATGTCCGTGACGGTGACGAAGAGCAGTTGATTACGCTGGCGGATTGCCTCCGCAGCAACCTGCACTTCCTCAGGCCGACCAATCCCTTTAAGTTCATCAATAACCACGGGAGAAGAAGCAAATGTGCGAGCAATGGCAAACGCTTTTTCTCGCAGATGATCTTCTGAAAGCTGATTAATGCGAAAAAACAGCAAGGAATAGACCACCAGCAACACCGCGCCAAGCACAACTGACACCATCAGAAACACCGATGTTCCCAGCTTTAGCGGTGCCTTTTTCTTGCCCATGTCACTCTCCGAAACCACCATCATCACACCGTTATCTTATACTGTTTCGTCGCGTTTCGCGTGCCGTGATGCATACGCCCCGTCACAAGGACAGGGCGTAGGCTTGAAGAAAGGAAATCAGGCTTAATGTTGCGGTACATTTTTTGTGTCAGGAATGTTTCGCATCAGGAAAGCCAGCAGTACTGCGTTTACCAGAAACCGAGCAGTTTCCACCACACTCCGCCAACACCCAGCCAGATAGGGATGATGACCAGACTGACCAGGAAACCGATCTTCCACCAGGTTCCCAGCGGCACGTAGCCTGTGCCGAATAAAATCGGTGCCGGACCACTGGAGTAGTGGGTCGTGGACATAAACAGGTTACTGAAGATACCGAATACCAGTACGGTCAGCATCGGCGGCGCACCAGCGGCCAGCGCGATAGAGACAAAAATCGCATACATGGCGCTGATGTGGGCAATCGCACTCGCCATCAGGTAGTGGCTGTAGTAGTACACCAGTAGCAACAGACCCAGCATTGGCAACCAGTGCATCCCACTCACCGCATTACCGGCCAATCCGCCCAACCAGGCAATCAGACCCATCTTGTTGAGCTGGCCAGCCAGCGTCATCAGTACGGCAAACCACACCACGGTGTGCCAGGCTTCTTTCTCACTGACCACATCGTCCCAGGTCAGCGCACGGCTGAGCAACAGCACGCTCAGGCCCGCCAGCGCGGTCAAAGTTGCATCGATATTCAGCGTTGAACCCAGAACCCAGAACGTCACCAGACCCAGGAACACGCCCAGCACCACCCACTCGTCACGGGTCATTTTGCCCATTTCACGCAGTCTTTCGACGGCGATCGCTCGCATTTCTGAGGTTTTCTTCAGTTCAGGCGGATAGAAACGGTAGATCAGGTAAGGAATCAGCGCCAAAGACAGGAAGCCCGGCAGCAGTGTCGCCAACGCCCAGTCCGTCCAACTGATCTGAATACCAAACTGAGAAGCCAGCTTCGCCACCATCGGGTTACCCGCCATGGAGGTCATGAACATCGCGGAAGTTACGGCGTTACACTGGAAAATGGACTGCACCAGAAACGCACCAATGCGACGCTGCGTGCCTTTTTCCGGCGTGGAGTCATAGGCTTCGGCAATGGACCGGAACAGCGGAGTGATGATCCCGCCGCAGCGTGCAGACGTGGAAGGCATCGCCGGAGCGAACATCAGGTCGGTAAACACCAGACCATACGCCAGACCGAGTGAACTATTCCCCAGCTTGCTGATGAACAGCAGACCAATGCGTCGGCCAAAACCGGTTTTGATAAAGCCGCGAGAAATAAAGAAGGCGCAGGCGATCATCCAAATGGTGGGATCGCTAAAACCCGCCAGCACATCTTTAATGGGTAATAAGCCTAATATGGCGACCGAGGTCAGGCTGAACATCGCCATCGCGCCAAGCGGGTAAGGAGAGAGAATCAGACCAACAACCGTGGCAATGAAAATCGCCATCAGATGCCAGGCATCGGGTTTAACCCCGTCAGGAACCGGCAATAACCATAAGCCACCGGCGATACAAAGGATAACTAGAAGCTTTATCAACCTGCTGTTATTCGCAGACATAAGAACACCACTCTTCATTAAAACGGATTCTGTATTCCCCGTCATACTTCGAGTCACACTCAAATTATTCAGGAGATATTCACGACGGATGTCCCGTGCGGAGGAGTGGGTATTTCGTTATTCTTCCTTCGTCACCCTGCTGAAAACAACGCAACAGGAATCATCTGCGGAAAAAAAAGACGAGAAAACAAGGGTTCAGGGTGCTTCTCTCGTCTTATCAAATCATGTGATTAATGAAGAGATAGTATTATAATGCGCCTACAAAATAGCGTAACTTTAGTTACTAAAGGGGTTCATTAATTTATTTAAGAAACCATCACGGTTTTAATTTCCCGATAAAAAACCCTTAAAATTCAATAATAATTGACATTTAAAGAACATAAAATTAACGAAGTTAACGACAAATCAATGATAAAAAAAACTTATATCTAATAGCGGTAATATAATTCTTTTCCAGACAGTCAGTTATCCATTCCTTATTTTTTCACTCAGGTATTCCTCTATTCAAAAATAAAGAAATAAATCGCCATTATTCGGCGAGAAAATAGTATTTTTTATCCAGCTGATAACATTTAGAGGGTCAAGAACAGTACGGCCAGTAACTGCGGCGACATAATTCGCAAAAACATCGCCAACGGATAAACCGTCGCATAAGACAGCGCCGCCGCACCGCTGGTCGGGTGTAGCCCATTGGCAAACGCCAGCGCAGGTGGATCGGTCATTGAACCGGCCAGCATGCCGCACAGCGTCAGGTAGTTCATCTTACCCAGCGTCCGCGCCAGTATGCCGACAAGCAGCAGCGGCACAATGGTAATCAGCGCGCCATAGCCAATCCACCACACCCCATCGCCGTTCAATAACGTCTCGACGAAGTCGCCGCCGGATTTCAGCCCTACGACCGATAAGAACAGTACAATGCCGAGCTCACGCAGCGCCAGATTCGCGCTAGGCGGCATAAACCAGTGAAGTTTACCGATCCCGCCAATGCGCCCCAGCACCAGCGCCACCACCAGCGGCCCCCCCGCCAGCCCGAGCCGCAGCGCGACAGGAAAGCCGGGAATCATCAGCGGTACTGACCCCAGGAGGACACCTAACCCAATGCCGATAAAGACGGGCAACATTTGTACCTGCTGGAGTTTTTGCTGCGCGTTTCCCACAATATCCGCGACGGCATCAATCGCCGCTTTTCGTCCGACCAGATTCAGAATGTCGCCAAATTGCAGACTGGCCTGATTGCTGGCGACCAGCTCGACGCCCGCACGATTCAGGCGCGAGATCACCACATCATAGTTTTGCTTCAGATTCAGTTCGCGAATCTTGCGTCCCAGCACCTTCTCATTCGTCACCACTACGCGTTCAACGTGCAAATCCGTTCCGCGCGTCGAGAGCGATGTCTCAACTTCATTACCAATGACCAGACGCGCCTGCTCCAGATCGTTTTTCGCACCAACCAGATGCAGGTAATCGCCCAGTTGGATTAGCGTCTGCGGCGACGGCACCATCAGTTCATCACCGCGTTTCAGGCGGGAGCAGACGATGGTGTCGCGGTTCAGAATCGGCACATCCTGAATCGCCAGCCCTTGCAGATTGGTATTCGTCACCGACACATTCATCGTGTGCAGTTGCTCATGATTCAAACCGTTGCTGACTTCAAACTGCTTTGCCTCGTTCTCCACCGCCACGCGAAACAGAACGCGCATCAGCCACATCACCAGTAAAATGCCGCAGATCCCCAGCGGGTACGCCATCGCGTAGCCTGTTCCCATCTGGTTCACCAATGCCGAACTCGACCCAAGATCGGTCAGAATCTGTTGACCCGCGCCGAGCGAAGGCGTGTTGGTCACCGCACCGGAGAAAATACCGAGGATAATGGGCAAAGGAATATTGAGCAGTTTGTGCAGCAGAACGGTCACCACGCAGCCGAGGAACACCGTCAGCAGAGCAAACGCATTGAGGCGCAGGCCAGATACCCGCAGAGAGGAAAAGAAACCCGGTCCGACCTGAATACCAATGGTATAGACAAACAGGATCAGCCCGAACTCCTGGATGACGTGCAACATGTCATCATTCAGTTGAATCTGGTACTGATGGGCAACATGCCCGACGATGATCCCACCGAACAGGACCCCGCCAATCCCTAAACCAACGCCGTAAATCCGCCAGTTGCCGATCCATAACCCCAGAACCGCCACCAGCGCCAGCATACTCACAGTAAGTGCGATATCACTCATGCCCATATCCTTTGCGGACGTTTTTATTGGGAAGTACCACTGCTGCTATTTTTGATTCTGGCAGAATGCCGGGGTGGGAAACGTGGCGGGCAACACAAAACCGCGCCCGTAATGATACGAGCGCGGGAAATCATCAAACAAACAATGCGGATGTCGCGTTATGACGCGTCGTCAGCAGTCTGCTGGTTCAAGGCCGGACGACCACCGCCGATGGCGATACGCTGAGGCTGCAAGGCTTCCGGCACGTCACGCACCAGATCGATATGCAGCAGGCCATTTTCAAAATGGGCATCGGACACATGCAGGTGTTCGGCCAGCGTAAAGCTCAGCGTGAAAGGTTTAAACACCAGCCCCTGATGCAGATATTCCACGGCTTTTTCGGACGGTGCCGGACTACCTTTCACCGTCAGGCGCGGGCCTTCCACTTCAATATCCAGATCGGCCTGCCGGAACCCCGCCAGCGCGAGCGTGATGCGGTAGTGGTTGTCGTCTTTCTTCTCGATATTATACGGAGGAAAATCAATCGGTTCCTGGCTGCCCTGCATTGAGCTGGCTAATTTGTCAAAACCGATCCACTGACGCAGTAAAGGTGATAAGTCGTAGTTACGCATAATATGACTCCTTCTAAGAAGCGAGATAAGTGATGCCCCTGTGGGCGTACCTTATGCCAGCCACGATGCCATAGCTGGCGTCGTCCCCATTCGGCAGACGAAGCGTTCATTCACAGCGCTACCGTTTCAGGTAAAGCGCGATTCGTGCAAATAACGTGATGTTGGTTTACTTGATTTCAATCCGACGCGGCTTCATCGCTTCCGGCACGATACGTTCGAGATCGATATACAGCAGCCCGTTTTCCAGATTGGCGCCTTTTACCTGAATATGTTCGGCCAGTTGGAATTTACGCTCGAAGTTGCGCTCGGCAATCCCCTGATACAGGTAGTTGCGGGCAACCTGCTCACCGGCGTGGGCACCTTTTACAATCAATAAGTTGTCGTGCGCGGTGATGTCCAGTTCCTGCTCGGCGAAGCCAGCTACGGCAATCGCAATGCGGTATTGGTTCTCGTCAACCAGTTCGACGTTGTAGGGAGGATAGCCGCCGTTACTCTGGGTCTGGCCGGTTTCTAATAGATTGAACAGGCGATCGAAACCAATAGCAGAACGGTACAGTGGGGAAAAATCGGGGTTACGCATAAAACAGCCTCCTAAACATGCAGCGAGGATTTATTTTTACCTTCCTTATAAGGACAGGTTCACAGCCGGGACAGATACCCTGACGGCGTATCGTTTTCTTCCGGCTTATTATCAATATGGTGACCCCCCTCAGACTTTCAAGAGGCAAAAAGGAAAAATCGCTGGGTTTCATGCAATATTCACTCACACCGTGGGCGTTATCACATACACTCAAGATAGACAGGCTTTGACCTCATACTGATCGTTTAAGCACTGAGATACACGGGGCGACCACAGGAGTGAGGCGTCCCTGCGGGAACCTCCCCCTGTGTTTCCCCTAAAAACGGACTTAAGTGACCAGTATTAGGCTTTGACCCGCTCTGGCAGCGGTTCTTAATGGACAGGAATATGACCTTACTGAAAAGTGCGTTGTTCTCTTTCATCATTACTGGTAGCAGTGCGGTGGCAACCAGCGGTTGCTCCAGCGTGATGACGCATACCGGAAGCGATCAGGGATACTATTCCGGCACGCGCGCCAGTGTGGATATGCTGCGTGACGACGATACCAGTTGGGCGATGATGCCGCTGGTCGTTATCGACCTGCCGTTCTCGGCGGTTGCCGACACGCTGCTGCTGCCCTACGATTACTACCGCACAGGCAGCGATAAGAACAAACTGTCGACGCGTGAGCGCATTTCACACAGTGAAGAGCAAAACCAGACCGCCAGTTCACAGCTCGCCACCTCACCGCATAATCAGCTTTGATAGCACCGCACTCGCCATGAACGCGCGCGTACCGGTTACGCCGTTGCCACGACGAAAAGCTGATTAAAACCGTCAATCTCCCGCATATACGCAATCTGTTTCCCATCAGGGGAAAAGACCACAGCATCCGCACTCGGTGCGCTGTCCGTCCGCGCTGTCAGTCGAGTAAGCTCCCCGCTTTTTGCATCACACAGCATGATGCTGTTGTCACACACAAACGCCAGAGAACGCCCGCTCGGGTGCCAGTTAAAGGCCGACTGTACGCCGTGTTCCGTGCGCGTTACTTGTCTCGGTTCACCGCAGTTCGGAGAAATCATCCACAGCTGCACCACACCTGCCTCATCCCGCATCAGGAAAGCAATCTCACTGCCGTCGGGCGAGGTACGTAGCCAGTGGCGCGGCTGATTCACCAGACCAGGATAACGACGCGAGTGCGTAAACGTTAAACGCCGCTGCTGCACGCCTGCTGGCGGCGCAGGCATTGACGTTGCCGTCCCCGCCAGTGGCGCATCGCCCGCTTTGGCATACTCTTCAAGCGCCTCCGGCAAGTCGACGATAAAAATCTCAGGCACCGTTGTCCCGTCCGCCGTCCGCGTATCGCCAATAAACGCCAGCGCCCAGCGCTGCCGAGAACCATCCTGTCGGATATAGCCCGCCGTTCCTACCCAGCCTTCTTCATAGGCGCGATTGATCTCATCGCTGTCGGGCTGCGGTTGCGGCGTCGTTCTACTGACCAGCACACAATAGTGGCTGCCGTCATATTCACGCGGATGATTTTTCTCAACCATAACGTCCTGTAACGGCACGGCCACGCCCACGTTGCGCAAGTTCAAGGCAGGATCGCGCTCATGCAGCACATGATCGTTATAGGTAAAGCTCAGGCGGCTGGCATCCGGGCTGTAGACATGGACATGCGTACCACCGCGCAGCGCACCAGCCTGATAAGGCGGCGTAATGGAGAAGGCATCAAGCGTGACGGCTTCATCACGCTGACGATCCGCCACTATCGTTCCACGGCGATGGTGAAAATCATACTGCCACTCGCTATCCGGATTTTCCGGCCCGTGGATAAAAACATAGCGCAGCGGTTCCTGCGGGCTACAGGTCACCACGCCCACATGCGCACCCGCCGTTGCCCGATAAATTACCTCGGTTTTGCGGCTTTTCAGGTGTACTCGCTCAATGGTCAGCCCTGTGAATGAAGATCCATAAGGTCGGACGTCATAAACTAGCCACTCTCCATCACATGACCAGCAATTAATGTTGGTAAGTTGATGACCAACAGCATTAAACGTTAGTTGAACTTCAGCAGACAAGACATCACCCCACTTATTCAATATCAGTCAATAGTTTGTAAATAAATTTCAGTTTTATGTATAACTTATTGTTTTTTATTTAAAAAAAACAAACAACAACCGATATTTTCATTCAAAAAAATAGAAAGACTCTCTCAATAACATCCGTTTTTTAATTCATTAGCATCGGCGTAACATTCTTCATATCGAAAGGGCAGCCCCCTTTCACCTATCAAACAGAAAAGGATAAGACATCATGAAAAACGTAAAAACCATCGCCGCTGCTGTTGTTCTCGCTACCATGACTTTCGGTGCTTCTGCTGCTGAATACGTATCTGCTTCACAGGCTCAGAACCTGGAAAAAGCGGGCGTCGTTACCGCAACTGCTCAGGACCTGAGCTCACTGCAAGCTCAGCTCGCAGCGAAAGCAGAAAAAGCGGGCGCTAAAGCTTATACCATCACGTCTGCGACCGGTAACGATCAGCTGCGTGGCTCTGCGGTAATCTACAACTAATCGTTGTTTACCCTGAATTTTTATCCCGCTATGCCATTATAGAAACACCTGCAAGACATCGCGTATTACCCTCTTTCCGGCTTGCCTCCTCATCAGGGCAAGCCGGTTTTTTTACGCCTATGGCTCAGGTAGAGAAGCGTGGGTTTTATACGTAAAAAGAACGATGGGAAAGACGGGCGAGCGGTTAATACGGTGTGGCAGAGTGCCACACCGACGTGGATAAAGCCTTACGACGTTGAACCTTGAAAGCCATTCTCGGCCGCTGTCGCCGCGAACCATTTTCCACTTTTCTTCACCGTGCGCTTTTGCGTTGCCAAATCCAACTGAACAAAACCATAGCGATTCTTGTAAGCATTCGACCACGACCAGTTATCGATAAACGTCCACATATGGTAGCCGAGACAGTTGCTGCCTTCCGCGATGCCTTTGTGTACATACTTCAGGTGTTCGCGGACAAAATCGATGCGGTAATCATCCTGAATCTGACCGTTGGCGTCGAAACGCTGTTCGTTCTCGACGCCCATGCCGTTTTCCGAAATAAAGCAGCGCGGATTGCCGTAGTTCACCCGCAGGTTGGTCAAGATGTCATAAATGCCCGGTTCGTAAATTTCCCAACCGCGATAGGGATTCATTTTTCGTCCCGGCATGTCATAGCTGGAAAAGAACCACTCGGGCATAAACGGACTATCAGGATTGACCAGACTGTCGCGGCATTGGATTCGGCGCGGCTGGTAGTAGTTAATCCCCAGCAGATCGACAATCCCATCGGCCAGCAGCGCGCGATCGTCAGGTTGGCAGCTCGGCAGTTGGCCATATCGGTGCAATAGATCGACCAGTTCCTGCGGGTATTCGCCCCTCAGCGCGGGATCGAGGAAGCTGCGGTTAAACATCAGATCGGCGATGTTGGCGGCTTTCACATCGGCCGGATGTTGGGAGCGCGGGTAGGAAGGCGTTAGGTTGAGGATGATGCCGATTTCCCCACCCTGAGACTGCTCGCGATACGCCCTCACCGCCAGCGCATGTGCCAGCATCGTGTGGTACGCCACCGTTGCAGCACGCTTGAAGTCCACCACGTTCGGGTAGTGGAAATCATACAGATACCCGCCTTCCACCGGCACCACCGGCTCATTGAACGTAAACCAGTGTTTTACCCTGTCGCCAAACAGGCGGAAGCAGGTCGCCGCATAGCCCGCATAGGCCACGACCACCGCCCGATTTTCCCAGCCGCCCAGCCGCTGCATCACCATCGGCATATCAAAATGGAACAGATTGATAAACGGCGTGATGCCCTGCGCCAGCATTTCATCAATGATCTGATTATAAAACGCAACCGCCTGCGGATTCGGTTCACCGACGCCATCAGGAATCAGCCGCGCCCAGGAGATCGACGTTCGGAACGTGTTGTGATTCAGCGTCTTCAGCAGCGCGATATCTTCACGCCAGTGCTGATAAAACGTGGAAGTATCTGCCGGCCCAACCTGCTGATGAAAACGGCCGGGCTGCGTGGCAAACCATTCGTCCCACACGGTGGCGCTTTTACCATAGTTGAGGCTTTCGCCTTCCGTTTGTGGTGCCGAACTGGCGCTACCCCACCAAAAATTCGTGGGAAAGCGAAAATCGTTCTGAAGATGATCGTGCATACGTTCCTCTCTGCTTCACTCGTGTTTATACGCTGGCGCTGGCTTCGCCTGCGGCCTGCTGTTGTTTCTCCTGCTCCTGTTTGAGCAACGTGCGCTCATAGACTTTCAGGAACGGGTAATACATCGCGGCCGACATCACCATGCAGAGCAGACACATGATCACCGGGCTGAACGCCCAGTTCGCCGCCCATGATGCACCAATCGGCGCAGGCGTCGTCCACGGCGTCAGGGAAACTACCTGCGCGATCCAACCGAGCTTCGTCGCCGTATAGGCAATGACAGCATTGACCATCGGTACAAAAATAAACGGCAGGAACAGCAGCGGGTTCATGATGATCGGCGCACCAAACAGAATCGGCTCGTTGATGTTGAAAAAGCTCGGCACCACGCCCATACGACCAATCGTACGCAGATGAACCGCGCGGCTACGCAGCAGCAAAAAGGCCAGCGGTAGCGTGGAACCGACCCCGCCGATCAGCAGGTAGTGATCCCAGAATCCCTGCAAATAAATATGCGGCAGCGGCGCACCGGCCGAAAGCGCAGCCTGATTCAGCGCCAGATTGGTCATCCAGAACGGGTTCATAATCCCGGTGACGATCAGTGCGCCGTGAATCCCGGCAAACCACAAAATCTGGCAGATGAATACCGAAATCAGAATCGCGGGCAGCGAATCCGACGCCGAAATCAGCGGCGCCAGCAGGTGCATGATGGCTTCCGGGATAATCATGCCGGTCGCAGACTGGATGAACAGGTTAAACGGATGCAGCGTCGCGACGATGACCAGCACCGGAATGAGGATTTCAAACGAACGCGCCACGCCAGTCGGCACCTCTTTCGGCAGGCGAATCGTGATATTGCGTTTCTTCAGCCAGGCATACACCTCACCCGCATAAATCGCGGTCAGAATCGCAGTAAAAATCCCTTCCCCGGAGAAGTACTGGGTGGAAATTTGCTTCTCGTGATAAGGCGCGGCCACCAGCAAGAATGCCATCAGCGCCAGCAGGCCGGTCATGATCGGATCCAGCTTGTAATGCTTGCCAAGGCTGGCCCCGATCCCCACCGAGATAAAGAAGGTCATGACCCCCATACTGAGGTAGTACGGCAGCATCAGCTGTTCACGGTAGGCAACGGAGAAATCGAGCCACGCGCGGGCAAATCCCAGCGTGGTATCCGGTGCAAACGGCGGGAAGATAAACACCAGCATAAACGAGCCGATGATCATGAAAGGCAGCGCGGCGATAAAACCATCACGAATCGCGATGATGTGGCGCTGTTGCCCTACCACACCTGCCAACGGGGTAATTTTTTGCTCGATGATATTCACCATCGACTGATAGAGGCCACTCATAGCGGTTGTCCTGATTTTTCGATCAGTGAAAAGGCAAAATCCAGCACGTTGTCACCGCGCTGCATACCGTAATCCATCATGTCTATCGCTGCCACGGGCACGCCTTTTCCCTCGGCTTTCTCCTTGAATGACGCCAGCATATATTTCACCTGTGGCCCCAGCAGCACAACGTCATACTTCCCGACCTGCTCGTCAAACTCATGGGCGGCGTAGGCGGCAATCTCAACGTCCAGACCACGTGCGCTGGCCGCCTCCTTCATCTTTCGCATTAAAAGGCTGGTGGACATCCCAGCGGAACAACAAAGCATGATCCTTTTCATTTTCAATACCCCGTCGCATTACGTTATGAATAAAAAGCGTTATGAATAAAAAACGTCATCAATAAAAGCATCGTGAATAAACACGGTCATTGGACATACATGCATTGGAAACACGCCTATGGAAACACAACGGAAACCGTTTTCCATGAAAAAAAACAATATATGAGAATGGGTTCACGAAATGATAGACATTGCGGGAAACAATGTGAGGCAGGTCATGTAAAACGTATTTCAGACGTGAATGACGGGTAAAACCCACTATTGCAGCGCTTATTACGCTAAGTGTACTGATTTCAGGCATTTTCTACTTTTGGCTATAAAAACGACAAATTGAGATTTAAAAAGCCCACCTTCCCCCTGCTATGTTTATCACCTGATGTTGCATTTTCTCGCTGTATTTTAATTTTTCGTTATAAGGGAGAGGCCATAAGCATGTCATTGATGATGAAACAATCGGTCACGGAAGGACGTGGAGAAAGCGCGTCATTATGGAACAACGTGACGGCGCGGCTGCGCCAGCTCCCCGCCATTCTGGCCGCCGGTGCCGTGCTGCTCATGTCCAGTGCTCATGCGCAGGACAGCGTACCGACGCAGCTACGCGTCGGTTATCAGAAAGGTTCGGTCAGTCTGGTGCTGGCAAAATCGCACCAGCTGTTGGAAAAGCAGTTCCCCAACACCAAAATCAGCTGGGTTGAATTCCCCGCTGGGCCGCAAATGCTGGAAGCGCTCAATGTTGGCAGCATCGATCTAGGCGGCACCGGTGACATTCCCCCTATTTTTGCGCAGGCCGCCGGCGCTGACCTGCTGTATGTCGGTGTGGAACCGCCTAAACCTCAGGCAGAAGTGATTCTGGTGCGGGAAGACAGCCCGGTGAAAACCGTTTCCGACCTGAAAGGTCGCAAAGTCGCCTTCCAGAAAGGCTCCAGCGCGCACAACACGCTGCTGCGGGCGCTGCAACGCGAGGGGCTGAAATTCACCGATATCAAACCGACCTACCTGACCCCTGCTGACGCCCGTGCGGCCTTCCAGCAAGGCAACGTCGATGCATGGGCAATCTGGGATCCCTACTATTCTGCCGCGCTGCTGGAAGGCGGCGTACGCGTGCTGATCGACAGCAGCGGGCTGGAGAAAACCGGCTCCTTCTATCTGGCTGGCCGTCCTTACGCCGAGGCGCACGGCACCTTTATTCGTCAGGTGTTGGACGTGTTGACCAAGGCGGATGCCTTAACGATCAGTGACCGGGCACAAAGCGTCACGCTGCTGGCAAACGCGGTAGGGCTGCCGGAAAAAGTGATTGAAACGGCGCTCGATCATCGCCCACCGACCACCGTCGAACCGCTGGATGCCGCCACGATCAAGGCACAGCAATCCACCGCCGACCTGTTTTATGAAAATCGGCTGGTGCCAGTGAAGGTCAATATCGCAGAGCGCGTCTGGCGTCCTCAGGCGAACTAATTCGCCTATCGCACACATTTTGCTTACCCCAAACAAGACTGTTCAAGGAGTTCACACCATGAGTCTTAACGTATTCTGGTTTCTGCCCACCCACGGAGACGGTCGCTATCTTGGTAGCACCGAGGGCGCACGTCATGTTGACTACAGCTATTTGCAACAGGTGGCACAGGCCGCTGAGCGACAAGGATTTGGCGGCGTGCTGCTGCCGACGGGGCGCTCATGCGAAGATTCCTGGCTCGTTGCGGCATCGCTCATTCCGGTAACGCAGCGGCTGAAGTTTCTCGTCGCCCTGCGCCCCGGCGTGATTTCCCCCACCATCGCCGCGCGTCAGGCCGCCACGCTGGACAGGCTGTCTAACGGCCGAGCGCTGTTCAATCTGGTGACTGGCGGTGATCCGGAAGAACTGGCTGCTGAAGGGCTGTTCCTCAGCCATGAAGAACGCTACGAAGCGTCAGCGGAATTCACCCACATCTGGCGCAGATTGCTGGAAGGCGAAACCGTCAATTTCGCCGGCAAACACATTCAGGTCAAAGACGCCAAGCTGCTTTACCCGCCCGTGCAGCAGCCGCGTCCACCGCTCTATTTTGGCGGCTCTTCCGAGGCCGCACAGAATCTGGCGGCAGAACAGGTCGATCTCTACCTGACGTGGGGCGAACCGCCTGAGCAGGTTAAAGAAAAGCTGGCGGAAGTCCGCGCCAAAGCGGCGGCGCAGGGGCGTGAGGTTCGCTTCGGTATTCGCCTGCACGTCATCGTGCGGGAAACCACCGAGGAAGCCTGGCAGGCTGCCGATCGGCTGATTTCCCATCTGGACGAAAAAACCATCGCCGATGCACAGGCGGCACTGGCGCGCTTCGATTCTGTCGGGCAACAGCGCATGGCCGCCCTGCACGGCGGCAAAAAGGACAAGCTGGAGATCAGCCCAAACCTGTGGGCAGGCATCGGTCTGGTACGCGGCGGCGCGGGTACGGCGCTGGTTGGCGATGGCCCAACGGTGGCCGAACGCATTCAGGAATACGCCGATCTCGGGATTGATACCTTTATTCTGTCCGGCTATCCGCATCTGGAAGAAGCGTATCGCGTGGGCGAACTGCTGTTCCCACACCTCGATCTGGCGCAGCAGCCCACACAGCTGCATACGGTGAACACTGCGGGAGAGCTGATTGCTAACCGCTATGTGCCGCGCAAAGTCTCGCAAAGCTGAGGAACCGATCATGGCAAGAACGCTCTCTTCACTGGCACAGCGCTTTGCACCTTTCCTGCTCCCCGTGACGCTGCTGGTCGCGTGGCAGATCTCCGTCGAATTTGGCTGGCTATCTAACCGGATTCTACCTGCGCCAAGTTCGGTGATTACCGCAGGCTGGTCGCTCATCGCTAGCGGCGAGCTGTGGCAGCATCTGGCTATCAGCGGCTGGCGCGCCCTGATCGGGTTTGCTATCGGTGGCAGCATCGGATTGGTGCTCGGTTTTATCACCGGGCTGTCACGCTGGGGCGAGCGTCTGCTGGACAGTTCGGTGCAGATGGTCCGCAACGTTCCCCATCTCGCCCTCATTCCGCTGGTGATTCTGTGGTTCGGCATTGATGAGGCGGCCAAAATTTTTCTGGTCGCGCTGGGTACGCTGTTCCCGGTTTATCTCAACACCTATCACGGCATTAAAAACATCGATCGCGGCCTGCTGGAAATGGCGCGTAGTTATGGCCTTTCCGGTATTAGCCTGTTCTCTCAGGTGGTGCTGCCCGGTGCGCTACCGTCCATCATGGTCGGTATCCGCTTTGCGCTGGGCTTTATGTGGCTGACGTTGATCGTCGCGGAAACCATTTCTGCCAACTCCGGCATCGGCTATCTCGCCATGAACGCCCGCGAGTTCCTGCAAACGGACGTGGTGGTAGTCGCCATCATCCTTTACGCCCTGCTCGGCAAACTGGCCGATATCAGCGCTCAGGGGCTGGAGCGCATTTGGCTGCGCTGGAATCCGGCTTATCAAACCTCATCGGGGGACGCATCATGACCGCTGTTACCGATTCTGCAACGCAATCTCATTCACCGTCACCGCTCACCAAGGGGACGCCGCTGGCGCTCGATGCCATCACCAAGCACTACGGCCACCGCACCGTGCTGAATGACGTACAACTACGCATTCCGTCCGGGCAGTTTGTTGCCATCGTCGGGCGCAGCGGCTGCGGCAAAAGCACCCTTCTGCGCCTGCTCGCCGGGCTGGAAGCGGCCAGCAGCGGCGAACTGCTGACCGGTACCGCACCGCTCAGCAGCGCGAAAGACGACACGCGACTGATGTTTCAGGAAGCGCGGCTGCTGCCGTGGAAAAAGGTGATCGATAATGTCGGACTAGGGCTGCGCGGCAACTGGCGTGAAAAAGCGCAGGAGGCGCTGGTCTCCGTCGGGCTGGCGGATCGCGCTAATGACTGGCCGGCGGCGCTGTCCGGTGGTCAGAAGCAGCGCGTCGCGCTGGCACGTGCGCTTATTCATCATCCGCGTTTGCTGCTGCTGGATGAACCGCTGGGGGCGCTGGATGCCTTAACCCGCATCGAGATGCAAAGTCTGATCGAAAATCTGTGGCTCCAACACGGGTTCACCGTATTGCTGGTGACGCACGATGTGTCCGAAGCCATTGCGCTGGCCGACCGGGTTATTCTGATTGAAGAAGGCCGCGTGGGGCTGGACATCACGGTCGATTTACCCCGACCACGGCGTCGCGGCTCGGCAAAGCTGGCGGAACTGGAAGCCCGCGTACTGGAGCGCGTGCTGGCTCCCACCGCACCGCCGTTACCTCAGCAGGCAGCGATATAACCGTCATTCTGGCGATCGAGATGGTGTATCTTATCGCCAGATTTAACATCAAAAATATTGACAAATATTCTCAAAACACTCCGTTTTCCCTTCTCTCCGCATCGGCGTAATATCCTCTTCATCGAAAGGAAATGACCTTTCACTCCAAACAACATTGAACAGGATACATCACATGAAAAACGTAAAATTCTTCGCCGCTGCTGTCGTACTTTCTACTCTGTCTTTCGGTGCTTTCGCTGCCGATCAGGTGTCTTCACAACAGGCTCATAGTCTGGAAAAAGTGGGTGTAGTCACCGCAACGGCACACAGCCTGGATTCACTGCAAGCGCAGCTGGCTCAGAAAGCAGAAAAAGCGGGTGCCAACGCCTTCACCATCACCTCTGCTACCGGTGATAACCAACTGCGCGGCACTGCCATTATTTACAAATAATGCGCACAAAAAGAAAATCAAAAAATTAAACGGACTTTCCTCAATCAAGAGGAAAGTCCGTTTTTACATTCCGCGTTACACCGCCTATTCCAACACGAAATGCCCTTCCCCGACTTGCTTATAGCGACGTGCGGGAGGGTGGAAATCGGGAGCGCGTACCGGGCTGCGCAATTCATCATTGGTGATATTACGCACCGGACGGGTGTCCGGATCCGGCACGGGTACCGCAGAAATCAGACGTCGGGTGTAATCATGCTGCGGATTATCGAAGATCGCCGAACGTGGGCCGATTTCCACGATTTCACCGAGATACATCACCGCAACGCGGTGGCTGATACGCTCGACCACCGCCATATCGTGAGAGATAAACAGGAATGACAGCCCCAGCTTCTGCTGGAGATCCAGCATCAGGTTGATCACCTGCGCCTTGACGGACACATCCAGCGCCGACACCGATTCATCGGCAATAATCACTTTCGGCTCCAGCGCCAGTGCGCGGGCAATACAGACGCGCTGCCGCTGCCCGCCGGAGAACTGATGCGGGAAACGTGAGGCCATATCGCCAGATAACCCCACCTGTTCCAGCAGCGCGCTCACTCTTGCATTAACATCCTGTCGGGTCGCCAGACCGTGCAGCAGCATCGGTTCAGCGATAGCTTCCCCTATCCGCATGCGCGGGTTAAGGCTTTCATACGGATCCTGAAACACCATCTGAATCTGCCGCCGCGAATCCGTCAGCTCACGCTTATCCGCCGTCAGGATATTTTTTCCCAGCAGTTGAATATCGCCGCTGACGGCGTCGTTGAGGCGAATAATCGACCGACCGGTAGTGGATTTACCGCAGCCCGACTCCCCGACCAGTGCGAGTGTTTCTCCCGGCCAGAGATCGAACGAGACATTCTCCACCGCGTGAACGCGCCCCGACAGCCGACGGAAAAATCCTGATCGGATATCAAATCGAGTAACCAGATTTTTTACCGTCAGCACCGGTTCCTCACCCGACACGGTATTCACCGCCTCCGGCACTGGCTGGCGCTCGCCCGTCTTGAGGTCGACCAGCGGGAAGCGCTGCGGCCACGCGCTGCCGGACATCGATCCGAGCTTAGGCACGGCAGACAGCAGCATGCGGGTATAGGGCTGCTGCGGATGGTGGAAGATTTCCCGCGTGACGGCGTTTTCCACCATTTCGCCCTGATACATCACCAGCGTGCGGTCGGACACTTCCGCCACCACGCCCATGTCGTGGGTGATAAACAGCACCGACATCCCTTCTTCTTCCTGAAGGGTTTTTATCAGCGTCAGAATTTGCGCCTGAATCGTGACGTCCAGCGCCGTCGTCGGTTCGTCGGCAATCAGCAGTTTCGGGTGGCAGGCCAGCGCAATCGCGATCACCACGCGCTGGCGCATCCCACCGGAGAAGCTCTGCGGGTATTCGTTCAGCCGTGATTTCGCCGCCGGAATGCGGACTTTTTCCAGCAGGCGCACCGCTTCGGCACGCGCTTCAGCTTTCCCCATGCCGCGATGGCGACGCAGCACTTCCGTAATCTGGTAGCCAATCGGCAAAACCGGATTCAGGCTGGTCATCGGCTCCTGAAAAATCATGCCAATGCGGTTGCCGCGCACATCCTGCATCGCTTTATTGGGGAGCGACAGCAGTTCGGTGTCGCCGAAATGAATCTGACCTTCAACCCGGCTTTGGCCAGGTGGCAGTAAGCGCATGATGGATTTCGCCATCACGCTTTTCCCTGAACCAGATTCCCCTACCACGGCGACCGTCTCTTTCTCGCCAATCGTGAAGGACAAATCCCGCACCACGTTCATCCACTCGCCGTTCACCTGAAAGGCGGTGGTCAGATGCGAAACGGACATAATCGGCGCTGTCATGCGTTCGTTACCCCTTATTCCTATGGGCGTTCCCACAGATTAATTCCGCGGGTTGAGGATGTCGCGCAGCGCATCCCCGACCAGATTGATCGCCACAATCAGCAGCAACAGCGTTAACCCTGGGAAGAAGCTGATCCAGTAGTCGCCCGACATCAGGTATTCAAAACCGTTTGAGATCAGCAGCCCCAGTGACGGTTCCGTCACTGGCAGCCCGATCCCCAAAAACGAAAGCGTGGCTTCCAGCATGATGGCGTAGGCGATGCGCATCGTTGCCACCACGATCAGGGGTGCCAGACAGTTCGGTAAAATATGGCGAAACAGGATACGGCGGTTGGACAACGCCATGCTGCGCGCCGCATCCACGTAGCTGCGGCGACGTTCCACTAGCGCTGAACCGCGAATCGTGCGCGCGTAGTAAGCCCACTGGGTCACCACCAGCGCCATGATGATCTTATCGACCCCTTGCCCCAGCACCGCCAGCAGGATCAACGCAATCAGGATAGGGGGGAAACTAAGCTGGATATCGACGATGCGCATAATCGTGGCATCCGTTTTTCCACCGACGTAGGCACTAATCAGCCCCAGCGAGGCACCAATCAGCAGCGCGAGTACCGCACTGGAGAAGCCCACTATCAGGCTGATGCGGGTGCCGTACAGAATCGCGCTGAACAGGTCGCGCCCCTGATCGTCCGTCCCCAGCCAATACGTCATGCCCGCCATGCTCTGCGCACCCGGTGCGAGCCGGCCATCCATGATGTCGAGCTGCATCAAATCGTAGGGATTCTGCGGCGAAAGAAGCGGAGCAAGCAGTGCCAGCAGCACAAAAATCGCCAGCATGATCAGTCCGCATAGCGCCAGCCTATCGTTAATCAGCGCCACGATGACGCGCATCACCGGATGTGTGGTTTTTTGCACCGCAGCGGGCTGGTGTATCGTATTCCCCGTCATCCCTTGTCTCCTCCCAGCCGCACACGCGGATCGACCAGCACATACAGCAAATCGACCAGCAGGTTAATCACGCTAAACATCACGACGGTAATCATCAGATAAGCCAGGATAACCGGGCGGTCGAGCACGGCAATCGAGTCGATAATCAGCTTGCCCATGCCCGGCCAGGCATAAATGGTTTCCGTGACCACGGCGAATGCGATCAGCGACCCCAGTTCCAGCCCCAGCACGGTAATCAGTGGAATCAGCGTGTTGCGCAGCACATGAACCAGCACGATGCGGGTTTCCGACAGCCCTTTTGCCCGGGCAAACTGCACATAATCCTGTTGCAGACACTCCATCACGCCCGCACGCATCAGACGGATAACCAGCGAGATTTTAAACAGCGCGAGGTTAAACGCGGGTAAAAGCAGGTGTTCGAGACCATCGCGGGTCAGAAAACTGAATGGAATACCGAAGAGCTCGTGGGTATCGCCCCGGCCAGAGGACGGCAGCCAGCCGAGCTTCACGCTGAACAGCATGATCATCACCAGCCCAATCCAGAACGTGGGCAGGCTAAAGCCGAGGATGGAAAAGGTCATGATGGATTTGGACACCGCGCTGTCTGGCTTCAGGCCAGCGTAAATCCCCAGCGGAATACCGACAACCAGCGCCATCACGAACGCCACCATCGCCAGTTCGAGCGTGGCTGGCATGCGCTGAAAAATGAGCGTCAGCGCGGGTTGGTTAAAGATAAACGAGTTGCCCATGTCGCCCTGCAAGGCGTTCCAGACAAACAGCCCGTACTGTTCCCAGACGGGCTTATCCAGACCAAAGGACTGAATCACCGCCAGCCGTTCCGCTGGCGTGGCCGTCGCACTCAACAGCATATCGACCGGGTTACCGACCAGATAGACACCCACAAACACCAGCACCGACATAACAGCCAGCGTCAGCAGCGTTTGTCCGATTCGGCTCAGCAGGTAGGCGACCATCAGCGCTCCTCAGATCCATTGATTGTTTTAACATCATTGATTGCTTCAGAGCCATAGCAACGCAGGCGATCGGCAATCAGTTCGAGGAATCCTTGTTCGTTGATTTCCCGCATGATCAGCGCATTCTCCGGCTCGCTCAGTTTGTGATAAAAATCGGCGAACGCGTAACCCGCCGTCTTACCGGAAACTTCTACCCCTAGGTGAGCACGTTTTGACTTGAACAGCTCAGGTTTCAACAGCCACGCAATGACGGTCGCATCATGAATCGGTCCACCTTCACGGCCAAAGCGCTCCACCTCGCTACGGTCAAACATACGCAGCAGCGCGGCCATCGCCTTACCCGGCGCACCGCCACTGCGGGCGATATCATCAACTTGTTCCGTCTGAATCAGCGCCTGAAAGGTCACATCCAGCGGCATGATGACAATGGGAACGCCGGAAGAAAAAACGATTTCCGCCGCATGTGGATCGGCATACACGTTAAAATCCGCCCACGGCACGCGATTCCCCATCGCGGTAAAGGCACAGCTCATGGACACAATCTGTTTGATGCCGCGAGCGACATCAGGATGGAAGCATAGCGCCAATGCCAGATTCGTCAGCGGGCCAAGTGCACAAATGGTGATCGGGTTATTGTCGGCCGCCGCCTGACGCGTCATCCGCACCAGAAAATCGACGGCATGTTCCTCTTCCGGCGACAGCGTGCTTTCTGGCACCCACTCAGAGGAGAACTTGCCGATATGGGCGTATTTACCGAAAACCTGATCGCGGATGAGTGGGCGCGAAGCACCAGCAAAAATCGGCACATCGGTTCTGCCCGTCACACCCACCACGTTGCACGCATTCGGCAGCGTGGCGGCAAGCGGTACATTGCCTGCCACAACGGTAATCCCAAGTACGTCCAGTTCAGGTGAAGCCAATGCCAGCCAGATGGCTATCGCATCGTCAACGCCGGGATCGGTATCAATAATAATGCGCTCTCGAACCATGTCAGACATTCTCTCTGTAGCGGCTCAATAGGTCAGCAAACAGTTCGACAACCTGTTTGGCATCTACTCCCGTCACCACATCGACATTCGGTTGACGATCGGTTTTCCCGTACCAGTCGGCAACGGTCTGCCCCATGCATAGCTCGCTTTCCTGCTCAATGTAAACGCTGGCTTTTTCGGTCGTGAAGCAGTGCGGCGCCAGCACCCAGGCGATAACCAGCGGATCGTGTAGCGGGCCGCCGCGTGAGCCATAGCGACGGATGTCATTGCGATCCCAAAACGCCATCATTTCACCCAACGGTACGGAAATGCGCCCGGATAGCGCAATGAAACGCTCCACCAATTCCGGCGTTAAAATCACCTGATGCGTGACATCCAGCGGTAGTGCGACGATGGCAATCGACGAATCAAACACCACCTTGGCGGCCTGCGGATCGGCAATCATATTGAATTCAGACGTCAGGCTGCGGTTGCCCGCTTCGCGGTACGCGCCGCCCATCATCACAATGCGCGCGATACCATCAGCAATCTCAGGCGCCATACGCAGCGCCGTTGCCACGTTGGTTAACGGCCCTAACGTACAAAGCGTGATCGGCGTGCCGTCAGCGATCGCCTGCTTACACTGCGCAATAATAAAACTCACCGCATGCTGCGCGTCGGCCTGTTTTTGCGGCGCAGGCAGCACCGTCTGGCCCAGTCCGCTTTCGCCGTGAAACTGGCCATGAATAGGGTCGCGCAACAGCGGCCGATGACAACCGGCAAAAACGGGGATATCCGTGCGCTGACCCAGTTCAACAATTTGCAGCGCATTACGCACCGTCTTGTCCAGCGACTGGTTACCGCACACTGTGCAGATACCGCGAATATCCAACTCTGGTGCCACAAATGCACTTAATAACGCAATTGCGTCATCTATCCCCGGATCACAATCAATAATAATAGGTAAAGCGCTCATCCTTCGATGATTCCTTTTCTCTTTTTAATAGGTACTACCGAACATCAAGGTGTAGAAAGACCCACACCTCTACAGCGTGAAAAATAATAAGTAAATTGACGTTATAGAGAATCGACAGACGCCAAAACGTCAGCGATCTCCTTACGCGCCTTTTCATCCAACGGTTGCTGAGGCGGCAACGGATCGCCTACCGCAAATCCCTGCAATTGCAGCGCCGCTTTAATACAGCTGGCAATGGAATAACGGGCAAAGATTTCATTGATGCGCCACAGCGGACGCTGAAGCTCCATTGCTCTGTTCCAGTCACCCGCGCGGGCGGCTTCATACAAAGCAATACTCTGTTTGGGAACGATACACGCCGGGCCTGCCATCCACCCCACGCCGCCAATCAGCATGACGCAGGCGGGAATATGGGCGGACGCGGAGAAGACATCCATTCGGCCACGGGTACGTTCGATGATGGAAAGCAAGCGCCCGGTATTGGTCGAGGCGTCTTTGATATAGCGGATATTATTCACATGGCTCAGACGTTCGATGACGGGCAAACTCAAATCGGAACGCTGGAACTGGGGATTGGTATAAAGCACCACCGGTTTACCCTGTGCAGCTTCGGCAATGGCGCGGAAATACTGTTCGACGCCCTCGTCTTTCAGGGGGAAATAGGCTTCCAGTACCGCAAGAATGCCATCCGCACCCAGTTCGACGTAGCGTTTCGTTTGCTCAACGGCATCCTGAACGGTTGTCGACGCAACACCAGCGATAACTGGCACGCGGCCCGCCGTCGTCTCGATCACCGTTTTGACGACATCCAGACGCTGAGCCGCAGAGAGATAGGCAAATTCACCCGTGCTGCCTAACGGCACGACGCCATGTACACCACATTGAATCAGATGTTCAGTGAGCTGCGCCAGAACAGGCTTATCAACCTGACCATCGGGCCTGACGGGTGACACCAGATAGGGAAAAACACCGCTAAATGTATTCACTCCGCTCTCCTTGTTACGGATAGATAAGGGGTGAATACTCACCCCTTATTTGAATCATAAATGACAGGTGACTATTTCGCAGAACGGACGAAGTACGGCAGCGTGTAGGCATCGGAACGGCCCACGTAGGTATACTGCTTTTTCATCGCCCAGGTGTTGGACAGGAACATCACCGGAATGACGCCCAGATCGTTCATGCCTATGTTCATCGCCTCAGCCAGCAGCGCATCACGTTTGGTTTCATCCAGTGTGGCACGTGCTTCGTTCAGCGTTTTATCAAAGACAGGATTGGAATAGCGACCACGATTCCCCTGTCCTGCATTGGGGCCAAAGGTTTCTAGCAATGGCCCCAATACTCCAGAAGCTTCCCCGGTTTCAATCGCGGCCCCGCCCATAATCAAACTGAATTCGAGACGGGACGCACGTGAGAAGTACACACTGCCGGGCATCGTAACAACCTCGGTTTTGATACCAGCACGTGTGAACATTTGGCCAATGGCCTGAGCAATTTTAGAATCATTAGGATAACGATCGTTCGACGCGTGGAAGGTCAGCGTGAAGCCGTCGGGGTAACCCGCCGCCGCCAGTTCCTGTTTGGCTTTCTCCGGATTATAAACCGGCGCAGGAATGGAAGCGGAATAGCCTGGGTACCCCTTCGGTACAAGCTGAGAGGCGACAACAGCCTGCCCCTCCATCACACGGTCGACGATTGCCTGACGATTAATAGCTAAAGACATCGCCTGGCGTACTTCTTTTTTTAGTAATGGGTTTTTACCATCAGGACCTTTGGCGAACGGTGATTCCTCTCGCTGCTGGTCCATGTGAAGGTAAATAACACGATTCCCTGGTGTTGAAATCGTTTTTAACTGCTGATTTTTTTCAATATTACTGCTGTCGGCTGTTGGAACGTTTTCAATCATGTCCACATCACCGGATAATACTGCTGCTACACGTGCACTACTGTTTTTAAATACACGGACAGTAACGTTGTCCCACTCTGCTTTTCCTCCCCAGTAATCGTCATTACGACTAAGGACTACCCGGTCGTCCGGCACCCAGGAAACAAATTTGAATGGCCCTGTACCAATCACATCTTTTCCTGAATTCAACGTTTCCGTCGGGACGTTTTCAAGTCGGGCCGGTAAAATCGAAATCCGACTTAAATTATTCAGCAGCAGTGGCGAAGCCTCTTTTGTCTTAATCCGCACCGTTAGTGGATTAACTTCTATTACTTCAGCAATGTCGCTGACGTAAGGTGCGTAAGAGCTGGGGCTGTTTTTCGATGCCAGCGCAACACGCTTAATGCTGGCAATCACATCTTTAGCCGTAAAATCACTGCCGTCGTGAAACTTAACGCCAGGACGCAATACAAACTCCCACGTCTTGTCGTCAATCACTTTCCAACTGGTTGCCAGGGCAGGTGCAATCTGCTGTTTTTCATCCTGTACAACCAAACCGTCAAAAATATTGCGCGCCATTGCGCTATTCGCCCCACTCACATAAAACTGCGGATCCATTGATGTGGTGGAGGAAGCCAAACCGATATTCAGGTCCGCGCTATAAACCAAAGGTGAAGATGAAAATAAAACGGTAAACAATAGCGCCAGAGTCGATTTCTTCATTCACTAATCCTCTATTCCATGATTGAGTACTGATGAAGTGTATTAAATCTTATGATTGTGAGTCTATGCGCTAGATTGGATAATGAAAAATTGCATTTTGTGTTAAATTGATAACCAAATGTTATGTTTTAAGGTGACGAGCATGCGTATCAATCCCCGCCAGGTTGAAGCCTTTCATAAAGTCATCCTCACCGGAGGCATCACCGCTGCCGCCAACATGATGTTCATCACCCAGCCTGCGGTCAGCCGGCTCATTAAAGACTTTGAAGACGCACTGAATCTTAAGCTGTTCGATAGGGACGGGCGCGGCCTGATTCCACGCGCAGAGGCGATGAAGCTGTATCGCGAAGTCGAGCGTCTTTATCTGGGGTTGGATCACATCGGGATGATTGCGGATGAAATTCGCCACGCCAAGGGTAGCGTGCTGCGCATCGCCGCCGTTCAGGCGCTCTCGTTTCTGTGTTCAGATCAGGTTCTCCCTACTTTACTCAAGAAATATCCCGATCTTTCCCTGTTTTTAGACATCGAAAGCAGCAGCCATATTACGAGCGCCATTTCTGAAAATCAGTATGATGTCGGCTTTATTTTTGGCCAGCCGGGCATCAAAGGGCTGGAAGCTGAACCACTGGCTGACGCCAGTGCTGTCGCGGTGTTAGCGGTGGATCACCCTCTTGCCACGGCGGATGAAATTACGCTTGCCGACCTGGCCAAGACGCGCGCTATTCTGCCGGGAAGAACCACACCGCTGCGGGCGCAGCTCGATATCTCCTCCAGAAAAGAGCAGATCTATCTGCATAACCCCATCGAAACCTCGATGGCTAACTGCTGCGTGCTGGCTTCAAGAAACGTCGGCATCGGCGTGGTGGATTTTATTACCGCCCTGAACAGCCCTTCGCCGGTTATCGTTAAGCCTTTCAATCCTGATATAAAAATGGCGTATTGCGCGGTTTATCCCCCGCAAATTCCCCGCAGCCAGGTGGTTAATCACATCACTCAGGTTATGAAAGAAAAAATAGCGACTAGTCTGGAATTAAAATAATTCCCAGCCAAAGCCGTTATTTTTATTAATGTATTTATTGAATAATGACGATTGGGAAATAGATTTATAAAAAATAAATAGCAAAGTTATTATTTGAAATAAGAATAGCCATCATTGATGGCTATTCCAATTTATCTCTCTCTAATCAGGCATTCAGCACAAATTTCTCGATCGCGTAGGCGACGCCGTCTTCCATGTTGGTTTTGGTGACAAACTGGCTGGCTTCTTTCACTTCATCGATGGCATTGCCCATCGCGACACCGATACCCGCATAGCGAATCATCGCCAGATCGTTCTGCTGGTCGCCCAGCGTCATGACACTTTCGCGTGGAATGCCGAGGTGCTCCGCCAGCATCTTCACGCCTTCACCTTTGTTGACGCGCTTATCCAGAATTTCCAGATAGTATTCGGCGCTCTTCATGATGGTATAGCGTTCAAAGGCTTCCGGTGGCAGTTGGCTGATGGCGCGATCCAATATCTCGGGCTCATCAATCATCATCACTTTCGGGAACGTCAGGCTGCGATCCATTTCCTCAACCGCACGATACTTCAACGGCATCCCGGTCAGGTGAGATTCATGAATGGTGTAAGGGCTGATGTCTTTATTGGCGGTGTAGACAAAATTGAAGTCCAACGCGTGGAAATGGACACCAAGTTTACAGGCCAGCGCTTCGAAATAGAGATAGTCGTCGAAGCTCAGCGCCGTTTGCGCCACACAGTCACCGTTGACCGTACGCTGCACCAGCGCACCGTTGTTGGTTATGCAGTAACAGCCTTCCTGCTGCAAATCCAGCTCCATCAGGTAGCGTTCCACACCGATGTAAGGACGACCGGTAGCTAGCACAACCTGTACGCCTTTCTCTCTGGCAGCGGCAATCGCGGCTTTTACCGCAGGTGAAATTTGATTTTGGGGCGTCAGTAACGTCCCGTCCATATCAATAGCGATCAGTTTTACAGACATAGTTTTTCCAGCATCAAGTTATCTGTTTTCATGCTAACGCGATTCAGCGATGAAGTCGTTAGTGAAATACGGCAGGGTGACAGGCGTATGACATGCAACGTAAAAAGCCGTGCGGTTAAGCACGGCCCTGTGACCAACGTTTCCTGCAATCGCAGTTATAGCTCGGCGCCGTTGCTGGCGATCACCTTCTTATACCAGTCAAAGCTCTTTTTCTTCGAGCGCTTGAAGGTGCCAGTGCCATCATCGTGTTTATCCACGTGGATGAAACCGTAGCGTTTGTTGTACTGACCCGTGGTGAATGATACGCAGTCTATGCAGCCCCACGGGGTATAGCCCATCAGCTCCACGCCGTCTTCCACGACAGCTTTCTTCATCTGATCGATATGTGCTTTAAGATATTCGATGCGGTAATCGTCGTTAATGCTGCCGTCGGCTTCCGCCTTGTCTACCGCGCCAAAGCCGTTTTCGACGATGAACATCGGTTTCTGATAACGCTCGTAGAAGCTGTTCAGCGTATAACGCAGGCCAACCGGGTCGATCTGCCAGCCCCATTCCGACGCCTTCACATGTGGGTTTTTCACGCCGCCGTCAAAGCCCGTAATCGCATCTTCTTTTTTCTGGCCTTTCGCCGACAGTTGCACCGCGCTGCTCATGTAGTAGCTGAAGCCCAGATAGTCCGTGCAGCCTTCGCGCAGCGTCTGTTCATCTTCCGGCTGCATATCAATCTGATAACCTTTGCGCGCCCACTCTTTCAGGATGTAAGACGGGTAGTAACCACGCAGTTGCACATCACCGAACAGGTGGCGTTCGCGCATCGCTTCCTGAGCAAACATCACGTCATCTGGATGGCATGACCACGGATAGATCGGCACCAGCGCCAGCATGCAGCCAATTTTGAAATTCGGGTTAATTTCATGACCCAGTTTCACCACTTTCGCACTGGCGACAAACTGGTGGTGCAGCGTTTGGTACATCGCCTGCTCAGGCTTGTCGTGATCGGTGAAAATCACGCCGGAACAGCAGTAGCCAAACAGCGGATACTGCCAGTTACGCTGGTTGTTAATCTCATTGAAGGTCATCCAGTATTTCACTTTTGACTGATAACGCTTCATAACCACTTCGCTGTAGCGGACAAAGAAATCCACCACTTTACGGTTCAGCCAGCCGCCGTACTGCTTAACCAGATGATGCGGCATCTCGAAGTGAGACAGCGTAATCACGGGTTCAATATTGTATTTCAGCAGCTCATCAAACAGGTCGTCATAGAATTGCAGACCAGCTTCATTCGGTTCCAGCTCATCGCCATTGGGGAAAATTCGCGTCCAGGCAATCGAGGTGCGGAAGCATTTGAAGCCCATTTCAGCGAACAGGGCAATATCTTGTTTATAGTGGGAATAGAATTCCACCGCCTGATGGTTTGGATAACTGACACCAGGCTGTACGCCATCGGTAATCACACGGTCAACACCGTGGGCACCGCCGGACAGGACATCGCAAATGCTGACGCCTTTGCCGCCTTGATCCCAACCACCTTCAACTTGATGCGCCGCTACCGCGCCGCCCCACAGAAAGTCTTTCGGTAATTGTTGAACAGACATTTTATTTCCTTCTTATTTCAGGTTCATACCCGTCATACTTCGAGCTGCTTGTGCGTTGGCCGCCCTTACTCACCCCAGTCACTTACTTATGTAAGCTCCTGGGGATTCGCTCGGTTGCCGCCTTCACGCAACTCGAATTATTTAGGGTATACGTATTGTTCACTTACAAATGATTTCGTTGACTGATTTTTTAAGGGTGGAGATTTCCCGATGCAGTTGAATCAGTTCCTCCACCAGCTCACGGCATAGCATCGCGTTCATCAGGTGATCTTGCGCGTGAACCAGAATCAGGTTGACCGGGATCTTTCCGCTGCCCTCATCGGCGCCAATCAAGGCCGTCTGAATTTGATGGGCTTTGCGTGCCGCAACGGAAGCCATGTTCAGCAGTTCTTCAGCCTTGTCCCAATCGTATTTTCTGGCGGCGCTCAGCGCTTCCATCGAGCTTGATCGCGCCTCTCCCGCATAGATAATCAGTTCCATTACTGTCGTTTCATCGAGAATGGTTTCATCGCGCATCACTCACTGCCTCCTCCGCTGTACCCACTTCTTGTGCGACCAGCTGACGTTCATACATTTTAAAGAAGGGGTAATAGATTAAGGACGAGACGACAATCAGTACCCCTACCAGCACCACCGCACGCCAGTCCCATCCCGTAGACCAGGCTGCGCCAATCGGGCCCGGCGTTGTCCAGGGTGCAAGAGAAATCACGCGGTGCACCAAATCGGTTTTTAACGCGATATAGGCAAGGGTGGCGTTCACCAACGGCGCGGTAATAAACGGAATAAACAGCAGCGGATTCATCACAACGGGTGAACCAAAAATCACCGGTTCGTTGATGTTGAACATGCTCGGCACCACGGCCAGCTTGCCGATGGAGCGCAGGTGAGCAGAATGGCTACGCAGGTAGAGAAAGACCAGCCCCATGGTCGCTCCCGAGCCGCCCACCGTAATGAAGAACTGCCAGAAGGGTTCAATAAAGATTTTGGTGATCGGTGCGCCCGCGTTAAACGCTTCCTGATTGATCCCTAAATTGGTCAGCCAGAATGCCTGCAAAATGCCGCCGACCATAACCGCCCCGTGAATCCCGGCAAACCACAGCAGGTGGCAGAGCAGCACCGCAATCAGTATGGCGGGGAGCGAGTCGGATGCCGAGATAATCGGCGCGAAGACAGCCATGATCGCCTGCGGCAACAGCATGCCGAACTGGCTCTGCATAAACAGGCTAAGCGGGAAAAGCGTGAGAAAGATGGCAAGAATCGGGATCAGCAGATCGAAAGACTGGCGGATTTTCGGCGGCACCTGTTCAGGCAGGCGAATACCAATATTGCGCTTCTGCAAAAAATGCATCAGCTCCGTCGAATAGATCGCCACGATAATCGCGGTGAAAATCCCCTCGCCACCCAGCGACCCAACCGGCAGACTTTTGTCGATTTGCGGAGCCGCCACCACCATAAACGACATCAGTGCCAGACTGGCAGCCATAAAACTGTTCATTTTATAGCTCTGCGCCAGGTTATAAGCGATGGCGCTGGTGATATACACCGCCATAATGCCCATCGTCATGTTGTAGGGCATCATGATTTGTTCGCCGTGGCGTTCCACCATCCCCAACCACCACTGCGCAAAAGCCCATTCACTATTTGGGCTAAAAGGTGGATGAGCGAATAACATCATAAAAGAACCGACAATTAAAAAGGGCATGGAGGCAATAAAGCCATCTTTAATTGCTACAACATGGCGCTGGCTGGAGAGTTTTGCCGCAATGGGGCTAATACGGTTTTCGATAACGCTGAATAATGACTCGCTTAATTTACTCATTATTCCCTCCGCTATACTAGTTGATCATCGCCAGGGCATCATTGAGGACTTTTTCCCCATTCATCATGCCGTAATCAACCATATTAATAACCGCAATCGGCTTCTCTTTCTCGTCAGCTATCACCTTGAATTCAGGTAATTTGTATTTGATTTGCGGCCCCAAAAGGCAGCAATCATATTCATCAATCAGCTCATTAAACTCTTCAAAACCCACGGCTTTTATCTCAACAGCGATCGCATTTTTCTCGGCGACCTTTTCCATTCGCTGTACCAGCATGCTGGTAGACATTCCTGCTGCGCAACAGAGTAAAATCTTATTCATACTGCACCTCACCGTCCTTTTTTTTATTATTCAAGCAAGACACAAAATAATATGCAACCGGTTTCATATTGTTTTTACTGTTTTTTGAAGGCGATCATAAATAGCGCAAGTGGGGAATATTTTTATCCCCATATTCTGTATTGATGATAAAAAGAGAGTAAATGTCCCTATAATGACGACATAAGGCAGTACAGGAGAACGGGAAAGTACGATGGTAACCATGCTCGATGTAGCGAAAAAAGCCGGTGTATCCAAAGCCACCGTATCACGCGTGCTGACAGGGAATAACTATGTCAGTAAAACCACGCGGGATCGGGTATTTCGGGCGATTGAAGAGATTGGCTACCGGCCCAACCTGCTGGCGCGCCAGCTCGCCACGAGCAAATCGCAAATTATTGGTTTGGTTGTGACCAACACGCTATACAGCGGCCCTTATTTCAGCGAATTGCTGTTCCAAACGGCAACCATGACGGAAAAATACGGACGGCAGCTCATCATGGCGGATGGCAAACACAGCGCGGAAGAAGAGCGGGAAGCGATCCAGTTCCTGCTCGATTTACGCTGCGATGCCGTCATTATCTATCCGCGTTTTCTCTCCACGGATGAAATGGAAGAGATTATTGAACAGCACAATCAGCCGATCATGGTTGTGAACCGCACACTGCATCAGCACGGTGATAACGGCATCTGCGCCGATCACCAGCAGCACTGCCATGATGCCGTCAATTACCTGATTGAGCAGGGCCACCGTGATATCGCCTTTGTCTGTGGCTCGGCGAATTCCCCCACCGGCACAAGCCGACTGGCGGGCTACCGGCAGGCGCTGGAGGAAAACGGGGTTCCCTATAATGACAGGCTGGTTGCGTCAGGCGACTGGACTCATGACAGCGGTTATACGGCAGCAAAAACCCTGCTTCAGCGGTCAGCCACCTTCAGCGCACTGGTCGCCAGCAATGACGACATGGCGATTGGCGCGGCCAAAGCGCTGCGCGAACACGGCCTCGCCATTCCGCAGGATGTCTCGCTGCTGGGGTTCGATGATCTACCGATGGCATCATGGTTCTACCCGCCCCTCACTACCGTACATGTGCCCGTCGCCGAGATGATCAGCTATACCCTTGAGAAACTGCTGTGCCGGCTGGAGGGGGAAACCGTCGCGCCTGCACCCGCCTTCAAAGGTGAATTGATTATCCGCGATTCCGTCAGCAAAGGCCCTGCCGCCTAACCCTCGCTCACACGGTGAGGCGTCATGCCTCACTGCTATCTCGATTCAAGCACCACGCTGATTTGTGACATTTTCGTGAATAACCTAAAGAGATATTGTTTCCCGCCGATAATTTATTTGTGACTTACATCACAAAAAATGACGAGTCGCGCAAGGGAATGGCCCAAAAACAGAAAGGAAGACAATCGATTGATTCTTTTATGAAAAAAGGTGCCTATGGGCGCTTATATCCCAGGGGATATTACGCATATGTCTACAACACTGTTACCGGTTAATCACAGCACCCCATCCATCCACGCCTCACCAACCACGTCAAAAAGAAAGCTCAGCACACGGATGCTGATGCTCCTGGCGGGCGTCACCACCATCGCACTCGGTTTTATTCTCACTATCGGCCTGCTGATCTGGCAATCTGGCCAGCAGCAAAAAACCATTGCACAGCAGTACCTTGAGCAAACGGCGTATACCAACAGCTACCTGATTCAACAAAAGCTGGATGTCGCGCTACATGCGGCGCGCAATCTGGTGCAGAGCGTTGTCAGCCTGCAAGAAGCAGGTAACGCCGACCGAAAAACCGCTGAGACGCTGCTGAAGAATGCGCTGAAGAGTCATCCCGACTTCCTTTCGATGTCGCTGGCGTGGGAACCCGATGCGTTTGACGGCAAAGATCGCGAGTACGCTGGTCAGCCCGATCAGGATCCGCAAGGTCGCTTCGTCCGCTACGTTGACCGCGATACCGCAGGCAACGTTGCTCTGCATAATCTGGTGGATTATGAAACGCCCGGCAGCGGCGACTACTATCTGCTACCGAAAAAGCTCCAGAAAGAAGTGATTCTGGAACCGTATAGCTATCCCTACAACGGCGTCGATGTTCTACTGACCTCCATTGCCGTGCCTATCATCATCAACAACAAATTTTACGGCTCCGTCACCGCGGACTTTTCGCTGGATACGCTGCAACAGCTCACCAACAATATAAAACCCTATCAAGGCACGGGCTACGCCCAGTTACTGTCCCACACCGGTGCCTACATTTCTCATCCTGACAAAGCCCGGATAACCAAGAAAATTGAAAACGACCCAACGCTGCTTGAGCATGTCACCACAGGTCAGTCTTATCAGATTGAACGTGACAATGCCGTACTGAACACGCCAGCGTTTAACGTGTATGTGCCAGTCACCATCGGCAATACCGGCACGCCCTGGATGCTCGGCCTGTCCGCCCCCGTCAATGTGGTGATGGCGGAAACCGCACAGCAGCGCAACGTGGGCCTGCTGCTTATGATGCTGAGTATCGTGGTGGTTTCCGGTGTGTTGGGCATCATCTTTAACCGCAAGGTTGCTCGTCCGATCGGTGGCGAACCCGCTCAGGCCGCGCAGATCGCCCTGTCCGTCGCACAAGGGGATTTAACGCAGACCATTCCTGTGCAACCGAAGGACGACAGCAGTATTTTTTACGCCATGAACGCCATGCAGACGCAGTTGAGAGACATCGCCGAGCAGCTGATTAGCACCAGCGAATCTGTCAGCCACGGTGCGACGGAAATTGCAGCAGGCAACACCAATCTGGCTTCCCGCACCGAGCAACAGGCGGCGGCGCTGGAAGAAACCGCCGCCAGCATGGAGCAGATTACAGCGACGGTGAAACAGAATGCGGATAACGCCCATAACGCCACAACGCTGGCGCAGAATGCCGCGCACATCGCTCAGAAAGGCGACAAGATAGTGGGTCAGGTTGTTCACATTATGAGTGAAATCGACGATAGTTCGAAGAAGATTGCCGACATTACCAGCATCATCAACGGCATCGCGTTCCAGACCAATATTCTGGCACTCAACGCGGCGGTGGAAGCCGCCAGAGCGGGCGAACAAGGGCGCGGTTTCGCGGTCGTTGCCAACGAGGTGCGTAACCTCGCGCAGCGTAGCGCCAGTGCCGTAAAAGACATCACCGCGCTGATTACGGAGTCTGCCAGCCGTGTCGATAGCGGCGTTACGCTGGTTCAGAACGCCGGTGAAACCATGCAGGAAATGCTGAGTGCCGTCACATCGGTAAAAGACATCATGGATGAGATCGTCTCAGCGTCAGATGAACAATCACGCGGGATCAGCCAAGTGACGCAGGCCGTTCACGAGATGGACGGCGTCACCCAGCAGAACGCCGCGCTGGTGCAAGAAGCCACGGCGGCTGCCGCCTCGCTGGAAGAACAGGCCAGACAGCTCGCGCAAACGGTGCTGGTGTTTAAGCTCTCGTAATCACAGATTCACCATCAACAATCCCGCACAGGCCGGAAACGGCCTGTGATTTATTCCCAGCGTGGACAGCAATCTTCAAACGAATGTGACGTTGGCTTCAGCTCCGGGCTATTTTTTTCATCAAAATTTCCAATCGTCAGCGCAATGGTTGGCTCATCATCAATCGCCCCCAGCGTGCTGCCGCAGTGCGGACAAAAAGCCCGGCTGGAATAATCAGACGAACGATAGCACGCGGGCTCTCCACCTTCGCCAATCCACTCAACGGCTGCTCGGGGAAACTCAACCCACAGTAGCGTTGGTGCACCGGAATGCTGCTGGCAATGGGTGCAGGAACAGGCATGCGGATTGCCCGGTTCGCCCGTTGCCCTGAACCGAATCTGACCACATAAACACCCACCCAAATACGATTTGGTCGTCATGTCGTTCTCTCCTATCCTGCCGAAAAGGCGGGTATCAATATTCGCCATAGATGATATAAGTAATATGCTAACCTTATGATCCATTTGCCAGGGAGTGACGCCCTGTTCCCGCGCCAGCTCTCACGATAATAAAATCTACAGACCTGTAAGCTGCAAAAAAACATGAAATTCATAAAACTACCGCTACTGGCGCAAATCTCATCAGCGCATCTGGTGAGTCATTTCCATATGATGGTGCTGCCCGCGCTCATTCCGCTGCTTTCAGCCCAGCGTGATATCAGCTTTGTCGAACTCGGGTTTGCGCTCAGCGTATTCAACATTGTCTCCGCCTGCGTGCAGACGCCGATTGGTTTTATGGTGGACCGCATCGGCGCGCGCCGCACGTTAACCGCAGGGATCACGCTCGGGAGCCTCTGTTTTCTCTCTCTCGGTTTTTCAGGCAGCTACGTTTGGCTGGTCGCTGCGATGGGGCTCGCCGGGGTGGCGAACGCGGTTTATCATCCGGCGGATTACGCCTTGCTGTCGCGCGGGATTGATGAGAAGCGCATGGGCCGTGCGTTCTCGGTGCACACGTTCTCCGGCTTTCTAGGCACCGCGATTGCGCCCGGTATTTTGCTGTCCGTTGCCGCCTTTTCCGGCATCAGTAGCGCATTCATCGTCTCTGGCATCCTCGGCTTACTGACGGTACCGCTGCTTCTGACGGATCGCGATGAACCCAATCGGGTGAAACCTGCGGCAGCAACAGGCACCCAGCCGGGCAAATCGCGCGCACCCGTTTTCACGCTGCCGATCCTGGCGCTGCTGATTCTGTTCCTGCTGCTGAATTTAAGTACGGGCTCGATCCAGAACTTCTCGGTTACCGCATTAGTCACGGGCTACGATTTGTCACTTTCACAGGCTAACGTGGCGCTTACCGCATTCCTATTCGCCAGCGCCTTTGGCGTATTGGCTGGCGGCTCACTGGCGGATAAAACCAAACGCCACGGGCTGGTGGCAACGGCGGCGTTGGCCGTCACCGCCGTGCTGGTCAGTATCGTTGCCATGTATTCCTTACCGACTCTCGTGCTTGTTCCGTTGCTGGCTGCTGCCGGTTTCCTCTCCGGCATGATCGCGCCTTCACGGGATATGCTGGTGCGTGCCGCATCACCACCGGGGGCAGAAGGAAGGGTATTTGGGATTGTCTCCACCGGCTTCAACATTGGCGGTGCCGCAGGACCGGTGCTGTTCGGCTGGCTGCTGGATCACGGCCATCCTCACGCCATTTTCTGGTCTGCCGTCATCTTTATGCTGATTACGTCTTTCATCACCCTGCTACAGGAAATGCGCAGCGCCAAACGACGTGCATTGGCCTAATGAAAGCATAAAAGACCTAGCGAACGTTTTTCAACGTCGCTCGCTACGGCCAAAAGGGTGGCGAGCAGAAAGCTCGCCATAAAAAAAGCCAGCTCCGCAGGGAGCTGGCTCAGATAACGATAACAACGTAGACCGAATCAGATATCGATATTCATCGCTTTCAGGGCGTTCTCTTCGATAAACGCACGACGCGGTTCAACGGCATCACCCATCAGGGTCGTAAACAGCTCATCGGCAGCAATGGCGTCTTTCACCGTCACGCGCAGCATGCGGCGGCTGGCCGGATCCATCGTGGTTTCCCACAGCTGATCCGGGTTCATTTCACCCAGACCTTTATAACGCTGTATGGTCAGGCCGCGGCGGGACTCTTTCACCAGCCACTCCAGCGCCTGTTCAAAGCTGGCAACCGGCTGACGACGCTCACCACGTTCGATGTATGCATCTTCTTCAATCAAGCCACGCAGTTTTTCACCCAGCTGATTCAATTTACGGTATTCGCTACCCGCGATGAAACCTGTACCCAGCGCATAATCGGTATCCACACCGTGCGTGCGCACGCGCAGCGCCGGTTCAAATACGCCGCGTTCTTCATCATGGTGAATGACAAAGCTGTATGTGCTGCCGTGAACCTCGTTTTCGTTCAGGCTGCTAACCAGCGATTCCGCCCACGCCTGTACTTTTTCACGCTCGCCCAAATCGGCTTCAGCCAACGTTGGTTGATAAATCAGATGGTTCAAGAACACACGCGGGAAGCGACGTTCCATACGGCCAATCATCTTCTGTATGGCGTAATGTTCAGAAACCAGTCTCTCCAGCGGTTCACCCGCCAGCGCAGGAGCCTGTGCATTGGTGTGCAGCGTCGCGCCATCCAGCGCCAGTGCGATCTGGTACTGGTCCATCGCTTCATCATCTTTGATGTACTGTTCCTGCTTGCCTTTTTTCACCTTGTACAGCGGCGGCTGAGCAATATACACGTGGCCACGCTCAACAATTTCAGGCAGTTGACGATAGAAGAAGGTCAACAGCAGGGTACGGATGTGCGAGCCATCCACGTCGGCATCGGTCATGATAATGATGCTGTGGTAGCGCAGTTTGTCCGGGTTGTATTCATCACGGCCAATGCCGCAGCCCAGTGCGGTGATCAGCGTCGCGACTTCCTGTGAGGAAAGCATCTTGTCAAAACGGGCTTTCTCAACGTTCAGGATTTTACCCTTCAGCGGCAGAATTGCCTGGTTCTTACGGTTACGTCCCTGCTTGGCAGAGCCGCCCGCTGAGTCCCCTTCCACCAGGTACAGTTCAGACAGCGCGGGGTCACGTTCCTGACAGTCCGCCAGTTTGCCCGGCAGGCCAGCCAGATCGAGCGCACCTTTACGACGCGTCATATCACGCGCTTTACGCGCCGCTTCACGGGCACGTGCGGCATCAATAATTTTACCGACCACAATTTTGGCATCTGATGGATTTTCCATCAGATAATCCACCAGCTTCTCATTCATCAGCGATTCAACCGCCGTTTTCACTTCGGAAGAAACCAGTTTGTCTTTGGTCTGCGAGGAGAATTTTGGATCCGGCACTTTCACGGAAACCACGGCAATCAGCCCTTCACGCGCATCGTCACCGGTGGCGCTGACTTTGGCTTTCTTGCTGTAGCCTTCTTTATCCATGTAGGTATTCAGCGTACGGGTCATCGCGGCACGGAAACCGGCCAGGTGCGTACCACCGTCGCGCTGTGGAATGTTGTTGGTAAAGCAGTAAATGTTTTCCTGGAAACCATCGTTCCACTGCAGTGCTACTTCCACGCCGATGTCATCTTTCACCGTCGAGAAATAAAACACGTTCGGGTGAATTGGCGTCTTGTTACGGTTCAGGTAATCAACAAACGCCTTGATGCCGCCGTCATAATGGTAATGATCGGCTTTATCTTTCTCACGTTCGTCGATCAAGCGGATGGAGACACCGGAGTTCAGGAACGACAGCTCGCGCAGACGCTTAGCCAGAATCTCATACTCGAATTCCACCACGTTGGTGAACGTCTCATGGCTCGGCCAGAAGCGTACCGTCGTACCGGTTCTGTTGGTTTCACCCGTAACCGCCAGCGGAGCCTGCGCCACGCCGTGTTTATAGGTCTGCTCGTGAAGTTTTCCGTCACGGTGAATAACCAGCTTCAGTTTTTCCGACAGGGCGTTAACCACGGAAACCCCTACGCCGTGCAGGCCGCCGGAGACTTTATACGAGTTATCATCGAACTTACCGCCCGCGTGCAGCACGGTCATGATGACTTCAGCGGCGGAGATCCCTTCTTCTTCATGAATACCGGTTGGAATACCACGGCCATCATCCTGCACCGATACCGAGTTATCAGCATGGATGGTGATGATAATGTCTTTACAATAGCCAGCGAGTGCCTCGTCGATAGCGTTGTCCACAACCTCGAATACCATATGATGCAGGCCGGTACCGTCGTCCGTATCGCCGATATACATACCTGGGCGTTTACGTACCGCATCCAGCCCTTTCAATACCTTGATACTTGAGGAGTCATAAGAATTCGACATCAACGTTTCTCGCTCATTTTAGTCCTGTGATTGAACCGTTATTTTACCCTGTTCTACGCGGAACATCTTGCCCTTTTCACCAATCATGTCCTCTATCTGCTCAGCGCTAACCGCACTGACAAAAACCTGTGCATGAGTGGCTTTTAACCGTTCAGCCAGCAAACGGCGGCGGGTACTATCCAGTTCGGAAGCAAAGTCATCGATCAGATACAGACAGCGCAGTCCGTTCTGACGGGTGAGAAATTCACCCTGAGCCAACCTCAGCGCACACATCAGCAGCTTGAGCTGGCCACGGGACAGCATATCCTCAACTGCCACGCCGCTGGCGCGGATGCGGAAGTCGGCTTTATGCGGCCCCAGCGCCGTATAACCTAACATACGGTCGCGTTCGAACTGCCGTTCCAGCAGTTCTGCATACTCACTTTCTTTATCCCAGCCGCGCTGGAAAGAGAAACTGAGAGAAAATTCAGGCAAAAATTGCGTACAGGTCGCGGCGATATCATTGGCAATTGCCGCGCTGTATTGCGCACGCCATTCGCTGATACGTTCCGCCAGCGGCACCAGTTCCTGATCCCAGGCTCTGAGCTGCCCATAGTGACTCACCTGACGCAGCGCTGCATTACGCTGGCGCAACAAACGCTTCATGTTGCTCCAGGCTGCGAAAAAGCCGGGCTCATTATGGAAACAGCCCCAGTCGAGAAAGGCACGGCGATACTTCGGCCCACCGTTGAGCAGGGTGAACCCTTCCGGGGTGATCAGCTGTATCGGTAACAGTTGCGCCAGTTCAGCGACTTTATGGCCGTCACTGCCGTCAATCCGTACCTTGCTGTCGCCCTGACGGTTTTTGCTTAACCCGACGGATCGCTCCGTCTCAGTACCGTCAATACGGCCATGCAGCACAAATTCCGGCTGATCGTGACGAATCACGCGCCCCGCCTGAATGCTACGAAACGCCCGTCCGTGCCCCAGCGTATAAATCGCTTCCAGCACGCTGGTTTTACCGCTGCCGTTGGCGCCGACCAAAAAATTAAAGCCGGGAACCAGCGCCAAATCGGCCGCCTCGATGTTACGGAAATCTTTGATGAGAAGACGAGTAAGGGCCATACGACGCTATTCGAGTGAGTAAAGGTGGGCCGGATAAGCCCACCTATTTGCTAGAGGCGCATTGGCATGACGACATAGGCCGCCGCACGGCTGGCGCTATCTTCGATCTGCACGCTGGAAACAGAATCAGTCAGCAGTAAACGGACGCCTTCGCACTTCAGCGCGTTCAGCACATCCAGTACATAGCTAACGTTAAAGCCGATCTCCATCTCGGTGCCGTCGTACTGCACATCCAGAATCTCTTCCGCTTCTTCCTGCTCTGGGTTGTTAGCCGTAATTTTGAGCTGATTCTGAATCAGATGCAGACGCACACCGCGGAATTTTTCATTCGATAAAATCGCCGCACGGGAGAAGGCCTGCTTGAGCAGATCGCAACTGGCTTCCAGCGTTTTATCCGGGTTCTTCGGCAATACGCGGCGATAATCAGGGAAACGACCATCTACCAGCTTCGACGTGAAAATGAAGTCGCCGACATGCGCGCGAATGTTGTTGCTACCGATTTGCAGTTGCAGCGGGGTATCACCACCATCCAGCAGACGCACCAACTCCATCACACCTTTACGCGGTACGATCACCGAATGTGAGGGTAAGGATTGACCAACCGGCATCGAACAGACCGCCAAACGGTGACCATCGGTCGCGACCGTGCGTAGCTCTTCACCTTCGGTTTCAAACAGCATACCGTTGAGGTAGTAGCGGACATCCTGATGCGCCATCGAAAACTGTGTCGCTTCGATCAAACGCTTCATCGTCGCCTGCGGCAGAGAGAATTCAACCTCGCTCTGCCAGTCGTCCAGATTAGGGAAATCCGCTGCGGGCAGCGTGGACAGCGAGAAACGGCTGCGGCCAGAGCGCACCAACATGCGATCGCCATCCAGCATAATCGTGATTTCTGCACCTTCCGGCAGACCCCGGCAAATATCAAACAGTTTGCGGGCAGGGACGGTCGTGGCACCTGGCTCATGCGGTTGCGTCAGCGCAACCTTCGCCACCATTTCCATTTCCAGATCGGTACCGGTCAGCGACAGCGCGCCTTCCGTCACCTGAATCAGCAGGTTGCCCAGAATCGGTAAAGTCGGTCGACCGCCCAGCGGGCTGCTGACCTGTTGTAATGGCTTTAACAGACGTTCGCGTTCAACAATAAATTTCATAGTGTTATGACGATAGAGTTCTGATTAAATTGGAAAAATCTTCTTTGATGTCGTGGCTTTCTTCACGCAACTGCTCAATCTTGCGGCAGGCATGCAACACCGTCGTATGGTCACGCCCGCCAAAGGCATCGCCGATTTCCGGCAGGCTGTGATTCGTCAGTTCTTTCGCCAACGCCATCGCCATCTGGCGCGGACGCGCCACCGAGCGGGAACGACGTTTAGACAGCAGGTCGGCTACCTTGATTTTATAGTATTCCGCCACGGTCTTTTGAATATTGTCGATAGTAACCAGTTTTTCCTGCAACGCCAGCAGATCGCGCAGCGCCTCACGCACAAAATCAATGGTGATCGAGCGGCCGGTAAAATTGGCATTCGCGATAACGCGGTTCAGCGCGCCTTCCAGCTCACGCACGTTAGAACGCAGGCGTTTAGCAATAAAGAACGCCACTTCGCCAGGCAGACGGATGTCATTTTCATCCGCTTTCTTCATCAGAATCGCCACGCGGGTTTCCAGCTCTGGCGGTTCAATCGCGACCGTTAATCCCCAGCCGAAGCGGGATTTCAGGCGATCTTCCACGCCGTTGATCTCTTTCGGGTAGCGGTCAGATGTCAGGATGATTTGCTGGTTGCCTTCCAGCAACGCATTAAAGGTATGAAAGAACTCTTCCTGCGAACGCTCTTTATTAGCAAAGAATTGGATATCATCGATCAGCAACGCATCAACAGAACGGTAGTAGCGTTTGAATTCTTCAATCGCATTGTTCTGCAACGCTTTCACCATATCCTGCACGAAACGCTCGGAGTGCATGTAAACCACTTTCGCGTTGGGCTTGCGGGCAATGATGCCATTCCCCACCGCGTGCAATAAGTGCGTTTTACCCAAGCCGGTGCCGCCATAAAGAAACAGCGGGTTATACGCGCCGCCAGGGTTGTCAGCCACCTGACGCGCCGCTGCACGGGCTAACTGGTTCGATTTACCCTCAACGAAGTTATCAAACGTATGCTTGGGATTCACATTCGAACGGTAGGTATGTTCTGCCTGTACCGGCGAGTTATCCCAGCTTGGCCGTACCGGTGCGATACGCACAGGCTGTTGCCGCGCCACGCTGACAGGATTGTGGTGCGATTGCACGGGCTGGCTTACCGCCTGAACCAACGGTTTGCTCCCTACTTCAAAACGCAGTAAAGGGGCATCCATCCCGCAGAAATCATTCAGCAGGACATTGATATTATTTAAGTATTTATCACGAACCCAATCCAGCACAAAGCGATTGGGGGCGTAGAGCGCCAGAGTGTTATCACTCAGCTCCGCCTGCAACGGGCGTATCCACATACTGAATTCTGTGGCAGGTAACTCATCCTGCAAACGGGCAAGACACTGCTGCCAAAGCGAAAGTGACACGGCGGACTCCACTCGAACAAGAACGATCAAAAAGAAAAGAATAAGACGTTATTTATGTGACTCATGATTTTTTGGCGCCTGCGTCATCCACGATTGTTTCATTCACAATTCAGACAGCAAGCACACCACATAGCGCGGCGGTTTACTCCGACGATCCCGTCAAAAGGATCGCTAACGGAACCGCGGATCATAACCTAATCCGCCGAAGAGATCTTCCCCTTCTGCACAGTTTCGATCCTTTTTATCCACAGGCTATTCTTATCGCAACACCCCGCAACACGGCAGAAGGGCGGCTAGCACACATTTTATCCGCCTGCGGTGAAGCGCCCCCAAGCATACCCTCGGTGGCACGATCGTTACGGTGACATCGATCATGATCTTGCGGGACAGATCGTTGGAGGATCCTTGCGCTTTATAATAGAGTCCGTATAATTCCCTGCCCGCGCGTCTACGCCTTTTCTGTGCTCTGGCAGGCAGAAATTCCAAAAATAATCGGAATGGCTGGCGTGTTAAGTGTGATGTTAATTGACTCAGGACTGTACAATTATTACAATCCTGCCTCTTTCCGTTATATAGCTGTGATATGCGATTGAGGCGTCGGTCATTTTCACGCCGAACAGCCAAACGCGTTTACTGTGAAGTTATAATTTTCCAAGTTTAGGTAGAAATCGCCATGAAACGCACTTTCCAACCGTCCGTATTGAAGCGTAACCGTAGCCATGGTTTCCGTGCTCGTATGGCCACCAAAAATGGTCGTCAAGTTCTGGCCCGCCGTCGTGCGAAAGGCCGTACTCGTCTGTCTGTTTCTAAGTAATAAAAGCTAACCCACCGAGTGGTTAAGCTAGCATTTCCCAGGGAGTTACGTTTGTTAACTCCCAGTCATTTCACCTTCGTCTTCCAGCAACCGCAACGGGCTGGCACGCCGCAAATCACCATTCTCGGCCGCCTGAACTCGCTGGGGCATCCCCGCATCGGTCTTACCGTCGCCAAAAAGCATGTAAAACGTGCTCATGAACGCAATCGGATTAAACGCCTGACGCGCGAAAGTTTTCGCCTGCACCAACATTCATTGCCTTCAATGGACTTTGTCGTGCTTGTGAAAAAAGGGGTGTCTGAACTGGATAACCGTACTCTGACGGAAGCATTGGAAAAACTATGGCGTCGGCATTGTCGTTTGGCTCCCGACTCCTGATCGGGTTGATACGCGGTTATCAACTCGTTATCAGCCCGTTGCTGGGACCGCATTGTCGGTTCCAGCCAACGTGCTCGCAATACGGTATTGAAGCAATACGCAGGTTCGGCATGATAAAAGGCTGTTGGTTGACGCTTAAACGCGTATTAAAATGCCATCCTTTGAACCCTGGTGGTGATGATCCCGTACCGCCAAAAACCGACAATAACAGAGAACATTAACGATGGATTCGCAACGCAATCTTCTTCTCATCGCTCTGCTATTCGTAACCTTTATGCTTTGGCAGGCTTGGGAGACGGATAAAAATCCGCCAGCAACCACGCAGGCCATACAGCAGGCGACGAACGCAGTGACCGGTGATGCTACCAACCAGGGCGTACCAGCCAGCGGTCAAGGCAAACTGATCACAGTGAAAACCGATGTGCTGTCGCTGACAATCAACACGCGTGGCGGCGACATCGAGCAAGCGCATCTGCTGGCTTACCCGGACACATTGGGTTCAGATAAACCTTTCCACCTGCTGGAAACCACCTCCGAGTTTGTCTATCAGGCTCAGAGCGGTTTGACCGGCAAAAACGGCCCAGACAACCCGGCTAACGGCCCGCGTCCGCTGTTTACCACCACGCAAGATAGCTTCGAGCTGGCGGATGGTCAGAGCGAACTGCGCATCCCGATGACCTACACTGCGGCTGACGGCGTAACCTACACCAAAACGTTCGTTCTGAAACGTGGCGACTATGCACTGAACGTTGACTATAGCGTCAACAACACCAGCGCTCAGCCCCTGGAACTCACGCTGTTCGGTCAGTTAAAGCAATCTATCGAATTACCTAAGCACCGCGATACTGGCAGCAGCAACTTTGCACTGCACACTTATCGTGGCGCGGCGTTCTCTTCCAGTGAAGACAAGTACAAAAAGTACAGCTTCAGCGACATGGACGAAAACCTGAACATCACCACCAACGGTGGCTGGATAGCGATGCTGCAACAGTACTTCGCAACCGCGTGGATTCCGACGACGGCAGGTGCTAACACCTTCTATACCAGCAAGCTGGGTAACGGTCAGGCCGCTATTGGTTTCAAATCCGCTCCGGTTGTGGTTGCCGCAGGTAGCCAGCAAGATCTGAAGACCACCCTGTGGGTCGGCCCGGAAATTCAGGACAAGATGGCTGCTGTCGCACCACATCTGGATCTGACCGTAGATTACGGCTGGCTGTGGTTCATTTCTCAGCCGCTGTTTAAGCTGCTGAAATTCCTGCATAGCTTTATCGGCAACTGGGGCTTCTCCATCATTGCCATTACCTTTATCGTGCGCGGTATCATGTATCCGCTGACGAAAGCGCAATACACCTCTATGGCGAAAATGCGCTTACTGCAACCTAAATTGCAGGCTATGCGTGAGCGTATTGGTGATGACAAACAGCGCATGAGTCAGGAAATGATGGCGCTGTACAAGTCAGAGAAAGTGAACCCGCTGGGCGGCTGCTTCCCACTGCTGATTCAGATGCCAATCTTCCTGGCGCTGTATTACATGCTGATGGGCTCCGTTGAACTGCGTCACGCGCCGTTCGCTCTGTGGATTCATGACCTGTCTGCACAAGACCCGTACTACATTCTGCCGATCCTGATGGGCGTGACGATGTTCTTCATCCAGAAGATGTCACCAACCACCGTGACCGATCCAATGCAGCAGAAGATCATGACCTACATGCCGGTCATCTTTACGGTCTTCTTCCTATGGTTCCCGTCAGGTCTGGTTATGTACTACATCGTCAGCAACCTGGTTACCATTCTCCAGCAGCAGTTGATTTACCGCGGTCTGGAAAAACGTGGCTTGCATAGCCGCGAGAAAAAATAATCCGGTTGATGGCTAACCGATAGAAAGCGTAAGGCGGTCATTGACCGCCTTATTTTTTAACGGCTGCTTTATCAGCCAAGATACGTAAAATAGCCTGCCAGACAGGCATCAATGCAGAGAGAACATCATGAGTAATACCGACACCATCGTCGCCCAAGCCACGCCACCGGGACGCGGAGGCGTGGGTATTTTACGCATTTCAGGACAGGCCGCCGCCGAAGTCGCGCATACCGTTCTGGGCAAGCTTCCCAAGCCTCGCCACGCCGATTATCTGCCGTTCCGTGATGCCAACGGCACCACGCTCGATCAGGGTATCGCCCTCTGGTTTCCTGGCCCGAACTCCTTTACGGGGGAAGATGTGCTGGAGCTTCAGGGTCACGGCGGTCCGGTTATTCTTGATTTACTCCTGCAACGTATCCTGACGCTATCTAACGTGCGGATTGCGCGTCCTGGTGAATTCTCTGAACGTGCCTTCCTGAACGACAAACTCGATCTTGCACAGGCGGAAGCCATTGCCGATCTGATTGATGCCAGCTCGGAACAGGCCGCGCGCTCAGCGCTGAACTCTCTGCAAGGCGTATTTTCCACCCGTATAAATCAGTTAGTGGAAGCACTCACTCACCTGCGAATCTACGTCGAAGCTGCCATCGACTTCCCGGATGAAGAGATCGACTTTCTCTCTGATGGCAAAATTGAAGCACAGCTCAATGGCGTGATGGCCGATCTGGACGCCGTCAGAGCTGAAGCGCATCAGGGTAGCCTGCTGCGGGAAGGGATGAAGGTCGTGATTGCGGGTCGCCCTAATGCCGGTAAATCCAGCTTACTCAATGCGTTAGCCGGTCGTGAAGCTGCCATTGTGACTGACATCGCGGGCACCACACGCGACGTACTACGTGAACATATCCATATCGACGGCATGCCGCTGCATATCATCGACACCGCCGGGCTGCGCGATGCCAGCGACGAAGTCGAGCGCATTGGTATTGAGCGCGCCTGGCAGGAAATCGAACAGGCCGATCGTGTGCTATTCATGGTAGACGGCACCACCACGCAGGCGACCGAGCCTGAGCAGATCTGGCCAGAATTTATGGCGCGCCTACCAAAAACGCTGCCGATTACCGTGGTACGCAACAAAGCCGACGTGACTGGCGAAGCGCTCGGCATCGAAGATGTGAATACTCACTCACTTATCCGACTTTCCGCCCGCACGGGTGAAGGCATCGATACGCTACGCGACCACCTCAAGCAAAGCATGGGATTCACCAGCAATACAGAAGGTGGTTTCCTGGCTCGACGTCGTCACCTGCAAGCACTCGAACTGGCTGCACAGCATCTGATTCAGGGGAAAGAACAGCTGGTGAGCGCCTACGCAGGTGAATTGCTGGCAGAAGAACTGCGGCTGGCACAGCTGGCCCTGAGTGAAATCACCGGCGAGTTCACCTCTGACGACCTGTTGGGGCGTATTTTTTCGAGTTTTTGTATTGGGAAGTGATTTGCTCTCCCCGATATTATTCGTCGGGGAAATTACTCCCATCCTCTCATGAGCCGTCTCGATCTGGCCTGCAATCCGGCCAGAATTGCCTCACTGATATGAGTAGGAAAATCCACAGGCAGTTGGCTTCCAACAGTCGTCATAACGGTCTCAACGGTGTTTGAAAACTCCACCAGAATGTTTTCCATCGATTCTCTGGCAAACCCAACGGCCTTAGCCGTCTGGAAAAAATGTCGGGGAAAGATCTGCTCAATCGCATATTTCTTGCCTCTTGAGCCAGTTAATCCCATCGCCAGTTTGGCCTCTCTGCGGTCAATTCCCCGTCCGCCCATCGCCGGATACATAGAGAGAATGTCATAGAAAGGTGTGAGTCGATATCGCCCCTCAGATTCAATAAACAGGGAAAAGTTTTTCGCATGACCATCCGTTGCAGCCAATAGCCAAAACAGTACCTGAGCCTGCATAAAGCGATAACGATCTCTTTCTGGATCAACCGAACCCAATAGAAACGACATAATGGCGGAAATACCCGGTCCACCATGATTTTCATATTTCAGTGCGGAAGGAACGTTTAATACCTGACAAAAATCCTCTTGTGGTAGCCGCATAATCCAACTGACATCCGAGGCGTATTTACGATCAAAACGCTCCACCGCCAACGCCTTTATCTTGCCAGCGTTGATCATAAAACAGTGCGGCACTGGCAGCCCAAATGCCTTGGCAATGAGCAAACACAGATACTCATTTTCAACGCTGTCAGACATATCAATTGAGTAAGAGTGACTCTCGATTTTACCAATCGGTAGCTTGATGATGTGGGTAGTTGGTGTGGCATTGAGAGGCAGGCACCAGTGATCATCCAGATAAAGCAGCGCCGTCTTTTCCTGTGCACCTGCGATAGAAATACGAAAATCGTCTTCAGTATCAATCATACCCAGCGGGGCATCGGACAGATATCCGGTCAGTATGTTTTCAAGCTGCTGCTCGGATAAGGTTTTGTATTCGATCTTTTTTATATCGTGCACAGGTGTACCCTGCGGCACTAATTGCAACGCCCCGACACTGTCTTGCCCCACTTTAGCCAGCAGATCAAACGGTTGGGTGGAGTCAGCGTGATGTCTGGCGACAATGCGTCTTCTGATATCCGGGTTATCCGGCAACAAATTATCGAAGAAATTATAAACCTCATCACCTCGATAGGGCTGATGACGTAGCGGCATAGAAAGCGAAATGGGGCGACTCCCCGGCAATCCGAGCCAGTTCGCATCATAGGAAAAATGATGTGCCCCACTGCCCGTTTTGGTCAGAATCCCCACCCGATAGCCGTTCATGTAAACATCGAGCGCAGCCATTACCATTCTTCCTTCCAGGATGATGCAACAGAGGCTTCGTTATTGGTGGTGTCCACATTCCTGGGCGTAACAGTAAGTTCTAAATTCAATGCCGACAGGATTTTAAAGAAGGTTTCCAGCTTGGTGGAATCAGGATGTTGCTCGAAGCTGGATACCGTATCCTGGCGAATACCCACTTTACTGGCCACTTTCCCTTGTGAAAGCTTCTGCGTGATACGAACATCTTTCAGGTAGCTGCTAAGCTGCTTGCTGTTGGTGACCTTCATCCTCTTATCCTACCGGTTATAGACGGTAGAATAAATATTACACGCTTTAGCAGGTAAAACAAGAATTACACGCTATAACCGTTAACCGTGCATTTACCTGTTATGGCGTGTAAATAGAATATAAGCAATAAGGCGGGTACAGAAGAACAAGGGGGATAAGATGATTCAACTTCATGCCACACACAAACTATTCAGTCATTTACCACTGAATGACAGCAGTCAACTTGCTGTTACACCACGCAGCCAGTGGTTATTTACGCAACCCACCGTAGATATCAACCCACTGAGCAGTTGGCACGGAAATCTAATCACCTTACAGAGCCGGAATTGCGTACTGCTAGTTCAGGACGCCACCCGATTTCCTTTGGTACTTCCGGCGTTGATAAAGAAGGATTTCGCAGAGCTAAACGACCACTTCACGGATAGCTTCATCAATACCCTACTCAAGTGTGGTGCAGATGAAGATCAACTCAACGCAGCACAACATTATTTACGCCCACTTCAGGTGGATACGCAGTGCAGCCGTTCTGTGCAGGGCACATTGAATCAGATGAAAGGGGATATTGAGCACATTGTGCGATTTGATAACCTCAACATTGCTGAATTGGCGGGTTACTCCCTCGGTCAATCACTAGCTGATAGACCCTGTTCAGTTAAAGATCGCGGATATCTTTGGCCACAGAAAGAAATGCTGTCATTACTGTCTAGGTTAGCGGTTGTGTAATAGTAATCGGCCCAGAACTATCCCCGAGCCGATTTTTAAGCGTTACTTTTTAGGCGTTATTTCAGCGTCGCTTTCACTACCGCAGACAGCGGCGTTGTTGGGCGACCAATCAGGCGACTCAGTTGCTTACCGTCATCAAACAGACCACCTTTGGATGCGCCAGTGTCTGAATCCGCAATAATCTGCGCAAAGACATCGGGTAGCCCGGCTGAAACCAGCGCGGCGGCAAACTCCGCTTCAGACAGGTTTTGATAACCGATATTTTTACCAGACTGTTTGCTGACTTCCGCCGCCAGCTCTGCCAGCGTGTAAGGCTCATCACCAGCCAGTTCGTAAACCTTGCCAGCCTGTCCTTCCTGCGTCAGCACCGCGACCGCAGCGGCAGCGAAATCTTCGCGCGTTGCTGAGGTAATTTTCCCCTCACCTGCGCTACCGATAAATACACCGTGTTCCAGCGCAGCAGGGATGCTGGCCGCGTAGTTTTCGGTATACCAGCCGTTGCGCAGCAAGACATGCGGTAAGCCAGACGCTTTCAGAAGCGCTTCTGTCTGCTGATGCTCTGCTGCCAGCGCCAGAGGCGATTTATCCGCGTGTAACAGGCTGGTGTATGCGACCAGCTTCACACCAGCTTTCACCGCCGCATCGATGACATTGCGGTGTTGTACCGCACGCTGACCCACTTCGCTCGAAGAGATCAGCAGCACCTTATCCACACCTTGCAGCGCGGAAGCCAGCGCTTCTGGCTGATTGTAATCCGCGGCTTTCACCTGCACGCCTTTTGCCGACAGATCGGCAACTTTATTCACATCACGCACCAGCGCCACGATATCGTTCGCCGGAACCTTCTCTAACAGTTGTTTGATAACCAAACGGCCCAGTTGGCCGGATGCACCAGTAATAGCAATCATCTCAAGCTCCTTTATTGACTGTCTTTTATTAACCGTCTTTTGTTAACAAGAACTGGCTGGCATAATATCGGCAAAGCTAATTTTAAGTAAGTACATACATAAAGGTAAGTATAGTGAATCAATCCAAAACACCAGCAGATTTATTGCTACCCATTCTGCCAGCTGGTGATGTCTTTGCTGAGAAATGTCCGTCTCGCCAGATACTTAACCACGTTACCAGTCGCTGGGGTGTACTGATTTTGATCGCATTACTTGATGATACGCATCGCTTCAGCCAGTTGCGTCGACGGATTGGCGGCGTGAGCGAGCGCATGTTGGCGCAAACCCTACAATGGCTGGAAAGTGATGGTTTTGTCCTGCGAACAGCCTATCCGGTTGTTCCGCCGCATGTTGAGTACAGCCTGACACCGTTAGGCAAAGAGGTTGGCGAGCGGGTAAAAGAGTTGGCGGTATGGGTCGAAGGGAATCTGGACGACATTCTGGCAGCGCAGCAGTCCAGCGAGCAACAATCCATCAAACCATAATCAAACGATCATCGATAAAACAATGCGCGTCATGGACAGAGGAGCTTACTCAGGAAGAAGCCGTACGCTCAGGTAGCAGGCGGGAAATATCAGAGAAAATGGCTTTCCAGGTCTCGTCATCGACCGCCATAAAGCCAAAATAGCGCAGCAGGAATGCCCCTTCGGATGCCAGAAACGCCAGCCGAGCATCTCGCCCTTCCTGCGAATTCAGATCAAGCCCTGCCAACTGGCTGTCATACCACGCCTGCGATCTAGCAAGGTGTTCAGGCATATTCAACAGCGAGGCCATCATGCCCGCCGCCCGATCGCCTTCTGCAGCATCCGTCCGATAAGTGATATCAACGTGTGCACGCACCCTGGCTTCCCGGCTATCATCCGTACCGATGCACACGGCAGCCATCTCATCAAACTCGTCTTCCCAACGCTGATACATCGCGTTAATTAGCTCATCTTTCGTCCCGAAGCTCGACTGAATACCGCCTTTTGTCACGCCCGCAGCTTTAGCGACTGCATCGATCGTCAGCGCAGCCGTTCCCTGCGTGCGGACAATCTGCTCCGCCGCATCCAACACGCATGCACGATTAATGCTCTTATGACGCCCCATATCTTCCCCAATTTAAAATACGTTTGTATTTAAAAGGCAATTCTATATCATCGGAACGCTATCCAACAGATGAAAAATAGAAGTTCAAGGTAGAGATCCTGCTATGCAATCACCAAAGAAGTGGCTGATCCTGGCCATTGTTTCCAGCGCACTGTTCCTGATTGTTATCGACATGACGGTGCTGTACACCGCACTCCCGACACTGACTCACGACCTGCACGCGACTGCATCGGAAAAGCTGTGGATCGTTAATATCTATGCGCTGGTTGCCTCCGGTTTACTGCTGGGTACGGGCACATTGGGCGATAAGCTGGGCCATAAACCTCTATTTATTTCCGGGCTGGTGGTCTTTGGTGCGGCGTCCTTGTTTGCCGCTTATTCGCCCACACCCAGTCTGCTTATCGCTGCTCGCGCGCTACTGGCAGTAGGTGCGGCGATGATGATGCCCGCCACACTGTCGATTATTCGTCTGACATTTACTGATGAACGGGAACGCGCACTGGCGATCGGTATCTGGGCTGCGGTGGCCTCCGGCGGCGCAGCGTTTGGTCCCGTGATGGGCGGAATACTGCTTGAGTACTTCTGGTGGGGATCGGTTTTCCTCATTAACGTACCAGTCGTTTTGCTTGCGCTCATCATGGGAATCACCGTGATTCCACACCGGCCGGGCAATGCCTCCCACCGCTGGGATTTCATCGGTTCTCTATTAATCATGGTAGGTTTGATTGGTATCACCTATGCCATCAAAGAGCTGGGCAAGCGGGTTCCGTCTTATGAAGATGCGCTCATCGCTCTGCTCATCGGCGTGGCGTTCATTACCCTGTTCGTTCGGCGTCAGCGTAACAGCAAGCATCCTCTGGTCGATTTCTCTCTCTTCCGCCTGCGGCCTTTCAGCGCGGCCGTGGCCGCCGCTATCGTGGCTGCAGCCGCCTTGATCGGCATGGAGCTGGCTTTCACCCAGCGATTGCAGCTCGTCGTCGGACTGTCTCCGCTACAGGCGGGATTATTCATTTTACCGCTGTCGCTGGCGTCTTTTATCTCTGGCCCGTTAACCGGAAAGATACTGCCGCGTGTGAATAGCGGAACAATGCTAGCCGCTGGCCTGTTGATTTCGGGGCTGGGAATGGGAAGCTACCTGCTGCTGCACAATGCGCCCACCATTATACAAATCATCAGCCTAACCGTTATTGGCGCAGGCGTGGGCTCCACCATGACGGCTGCATCGAGCACCATTATGCAGGTTGCGCCAGCGTCAAAAGCGGGTATGGCGGCGTCAATCGAAGAAGTGTCGTATGAATTAGGGGGCGCGACGGGCGTGACGCTGATGGGCAGTTTGCTGTCTTTCGCTTATTCCGCAACGTTTATGCTACCCGCTGGGTTTGCCGCACCGGACACCGCGTATGACAGCCTGGACGAGGCATTAATCTTTGCCGAATCCTTACCGGAAAATATGCGACAGGTGCTTACCACACAGGCCCATTCTGCCTTTGATTCGGGTTTTTCCATTGTGCTGGCCGCAGCCACGCTGATCCTGCTGCTGACCGCGGCCTTCGTCTGGACAACCCGCCATAATAAACAGCATCGTCATCAGGCTGCTGATGTATAGCACTCGGTTAAGACGATAAAAAACGCCGTTCAATAATGAACGGCGTTGATGATGTAGCGGTGTACTACCATGTAACGATGTACTACCTAGAAATTTAGTAGGTTTCTTTACCGTATTGCAGTGAACGAGGCCCGTACAGCATACCGCGTGGATTACCCGCCGCCAGCAGGCGCGCGCTGGTCACGCCAGCAACATCGTGGCCTTTATCGGAGATCGTGTCTGCGATTTGATTCACCGCAGCCTGTACCAGAATACCGATGATGCCGCCGTTAGAATTTGACTGCTGTTCGTTGCTGGACGCCGTTGCGCTTCCGCTCCACAGCAGTTTTCCGGTACGCAGATCAACCAGACGCGCATCCGCAGAAACGCGGGTTTCGCTATTAATCACGATGTATGACGTGCCGTACTCTTTTACGTCCAAATACAGCGCAGCATCAGCACCAAAGATTTGATGCAGCTTCGCCGTACTCAGCGCATGAATATCCGCCGCGGTCGACAGACCATTCTGTTTGAACGTTTCGTCCACTACAGCGACAGGCAAGACGTAATAACCCGACTCCGCCAGCGGATACGTGACCTGAGAAAGCAGGCTATAGCTCGCTTTCACATCCGGGGAATGGTTAACAGGCGGCAATACCAGAATGGACTTAGGCTTGCTCTGCTTAAATGCCGTGTAATCATAAGGAACGGGTTTAGCACAGCCGGTCAACACCAGCGCAAAAACCAGACCACATAATCCTAAGAAACGATTCATTTAATGCTCCCTTTATTTTTACTCAACAGGAAGTCCATAAAAGGTGCTGATTCAGGGAATTTCGCTTTTTCAGTTTCAAACTGTTGGCGAGCTTCACTATCACGGCCAGTATTGGCGTACAGCAACCCGAGTTGAGCATAGAGTCCCGGCGGGACAGGTTTATTGGCGGCTTTGGCTTTTTCGATCGATTCATTCAAAGCAAGAATCTGCTGCTCTGGGCCGACTTTATCCTGTTGATAATAATCGTAAAGCGCAGGCTGATATTTATCCCAGCTGTAAATCGTTTTTGGCGCAGACGCACAGCCTGCTAATACTGCCGCTGCCAGTAGCAGGACAATTTTCTTATGAGATAACATGGTTATATTCCTATTCCATTAGTTCGCTGGGCGCCAGGCACCACTTTCAATTCCTGCAACCAGATTGTTGACGGCTTCACGAATAGCCAAATCCAACACTTTGCCGTTCAGCGTAGAGTCATAGCTGGCCGTACCGCCAAAACCGATAATTTCACGGTTGGATAAGGTGTACTCGCCCGCCCCCTGTACGGAATACACCACTTCAGACGTTTGTACGTTCACCACGTTTAACGTGGTTTTTGCGTAAGCGACCTGTGTTTTACCGCGACCCAGGATGCCCCACAGCTGATGGTCACCCACTTCTTTGCGGCCAAACTCGGTCACATCGCCGGTAATAACATAGCTAGCGCCTTTCAGCGTCTGCGTTTGTCCTTTAATACCCGCTTCCGCTTTCAGCTCTTCCATGTTGGTACGATCCAACACATTAAAGCGGCCGCTCTGCTGAAGATGGCTAACAAGAATGGTTTTGGATTGATTACCTAAACGGTCAACGCCATCAGAAAAAATACCGTTCATGTAGTTAGAGCGGTTTTCAAATTTTCCGATGGAAATCGGGCTGCGAACACCCTGATAAGGCGTACTGTAAGAAGTCACTTTTTGTGCTTCTACGGTACGGGAAGACTCTGTGGCACATCCGCTCAATAACGCAGCCGACATGAATACAGAACAAAGAACGACTTTTTTATTCATAACACTATCCCTTAGTGACAATCCATTAACCTGAGCAACGCCCTGTTATTGATTCATAATGAAAATGCCGTAAACACGTTATTTAGCTGCAACACTGTTTTGATGCAACAGTATTTTGTTGCATGTAAATAGCGCCAAACATTATGAGGCGAGTAAGTAAAAGTAACGAGTTATTTCATCAAAAATAATGAAAACCAGAATTTTCACCCGAGATAAACCACTGTAAACCAGACAAAAAACAAGGTTATATACAACCAGACCATTACTTTCACATAACATTACAACTCACTGAAACGATTCAATAATTTTATTAGTAACCCATGTCAGATTTAACATTAACCGACTTTTTACCTGCTCTATATCAAGGTCAGGGTGTTATCCAGCTATTAGGATAAAGGCCACGATCGAGGGATCCAGAGTGGGAAAAGGTAATGAACCGATTTGTTATTGCCAGTACTCAAGACTGTATGGGGTGCCATGCATGCGAAATCGCCTGTGTCATTTCACACAATGACGAGCGCTATCCAGATAGTGCCGCGGTGTTTCAGCCCAGAATCAAGGCATTCAATACGCCAACGCTGCGGGCTGCCGTAACCTGCCGTCACTGTGAAGATGCCCCCTGCGCCAGCGTATGCCCAACGCAGGCCTTGATCAGAAAAGACAATAGCATTCAGCTCGTTCAGGAAAAGTGCATCGGCTGCAAAAGCTGTGTACTGGCTTGCCCGTTCGGCGCGATGTCCATGGTGACAAGCCCAGTGGACAACAGCGCCATCGCCCATAAATGCGATCTCTGCGCCGATCGTCCAGAAGGACAAGCGTGTGTAGAAGCCTGTCCGACTCAGGCCTTACAGCTCGTCAGCGAGCAAACGTTAGCGGCCCGCCGTCAGGAGAAACAACAGGTGATGGCGTTGCGCTCCTCCGCTCACTGGCAGCGTGAAACGCCCGTGCTGAAAGCGCAGACAACCCATCCGCTCAGCAAAAGAAAAAACTGGCCGCGCCGGGATGCCGAGAAAAAACCGCTGATCCAGAGAACCTCCACGTTTGATGAAATCTATCATGGCTTCTCCGTGCAGCAGACGGAAGATCAGGCTGACCGCTGCCTTTCTTGCGGCAAACGCGCGATCTGCGAGTGGACCTGCCCGCTGCATAACAATATTCCCGAATTGCTGAGTCTGGCGAAGCAAGGGCGGATTCTTGAAGCCGTAGAACTATCGCACCAAACCAGCAGCCTGCCGGAAATCTGTGGCCGAGTGTGCCCGCAGGATCGGTTATGCGAAGGCGCCTGTACGCTGGGCAAGGAGTACGGTGCGATTACCATCGGTAACGTTGAACGCTACATTACCGACACTGCGATAGAAATGGGCTGGTCACCCGATATGACGCATGTTGTTCCAAGCGGCAAACGCGCGGCGATTGTCGGTGCGGGTCCTGCTGGGCTGGCATGTGCCGATGTGCTAGCACGCAACGGTGTGCAGGCCGTGGTATTCGATCGTCACCCGGAAATTGGGGGGCTGCTCACGTTCGGGATTCCGTCGTTCAAGCTGGATAAAGACGTTCTGGTTCATCGGCGTGAAGTGTTCAGCGCCATGGGAATCGAGTTCCGACTGAATACCGAAGTGGGGAAAGATATTTCTCTGGCTCAGTTGCTGGACGACTATGACACCGTGTTTCTCGGCGTAGGCACCTACCGCTCCATGAAGGCCAACATTGAGAATGAAGAGGCTCCCGGCGTCTTCGATGCGCTGCCTTTCCTGATCGCCAATACCAAACACGTCATGGGGCTACCTGAATTAGAGGATGAGCCTTATATCTCGATGGCGGGCAAACGCGTCGTGGTACTCGGCGGTGGGGATACCGCGATGGACTGCCTGCGCACGTCCGTTCGGCAGGGTGCGGTATCCGTAACCTGCGCGTATCGCCGCGATGAAGCCAATATGCCCGGCTCGAAAAAAGAGGTGAAAAACTCCCGCGAAGAAGGCGTGGAATTCCTGTTTAACGTTCAGCCACAAAAAATCTGCCTCAATGAACAGGGCGAAGTATGCGGCATTAGTCTGGTTCGCACCGAACTGGGCGAGCCTGACGCCAGCGGCCGTCGTCGCCCGCGCCCTATTCCTGGTTCAGAATTCGTGCAGCCCGCGGAAGCCGTGATAACCGCATTTGGTTTTCAGTCACACAACATGCCGTGGCTGGAAGACGCCGACGTCAGTCTGGATAATTGGGGATACATCACCGCCCCGCTTGATAGCCAGATACCCTGCCAGACTAATCATCCGCGTATTTTTGCCGGTGGTGATGCCGTACGCGGTGCTGATCTGGTGGTTACCGCCATTGCCGACGGGCGCAAAGCCGCATTGGGAATGATTGCGACGATGGGGCTGACCGCCATCACAGGTGCCATTCCCGCACACCCGCATCGCCCTGAAATGAACGCAACCCGCGAGGAGCTCCGCTCATGAATCAGTTTGTTATTGCCGAAGCAGAAAAATGTATCGGCTGCCGGACCTGTGAGATCGCCTGCGCGGTAGCCCATAGCGGTGGCCAAAGTGCGCAGTTGCGGCCTTCGCATTTCTTTCCCCGACTGAAGGTCGTGAAAAGCGCCAGCGTCAGCGTGCCGGTTCTATGCCGCCAGTGTGAGAATGCGCCCTGTGCCAGCGTGTGCCCGAATGATGCGCTGGTGCGCGATCGGGACAGCATTCAGGTTATTCAGTCCCGCTGCATCGGCTGCAAAAGCTGCGTCGTCGCCTGTCCTTTCGGGGCCATCAATGTGGTGACAAAAGCGTCGAATGACGAGGGGGAAGCGCACCTCACGCAAAGCGAGGTCCACAAATGTGATTTATGCGTGGATGTCGCCCAGAGCCCTTCCTGCGTCAGCGTGTGTCCGACATCGGCGCTGCGATTAGTGACAGCGGATGAGTTGCGCAAGCAGACGTTGGAAAAACAGCGGCGTTCCGCACTGGGGTGGCCAAGCCATTAAAACAGACTGGAAGGTGGCGAACAGGGAAAGATCGCCACAAAACACACTACGCAGGAAATTCGGTGTGCCTAATTAATAATTATCGCCGATTTATCCATCGATTTTTCTTTAGATCACATATTAGTCTGATAATATGCATTGGTAATGCCTGATAGGTTCCCATCTTTTATCACGATCACGGAGTGAACAATGACCTGCCATTTTGTCAGGTGGACAAGCACGGAAGCGCTTCCTGACTTACAAAGACTGCCCGATAGGCTCATCTCATCAACACAAGGTTTTTCAGCCAAACGCCGCGAGCGTTATCTGAAAAGTCGAGTGCTGCTGGCTGAGATGATGTTCTATTTTTTCGGCTATCCGCTGTTGCCCACGCTGCTGGTGTCCCCTGAAGGACGCCCTTATTTTGCCGATCCCAATATGCCCGACTTCAGCATCGGCTATGCAGGCAATACTATCGCCATCCTCCTGAGCGAAGAAGGCAGCGTCGGTATGGATATCGAAATCGTTCATGTCAGGCCAACAAATCAGGTTGTCCCACAGATGCAGGCGCAGACACAGGCCGAACAGGCGTGGATCGACGCGCAGCGCGATCCGCTGGAGGCAGCAACGCAGCTATGCACCATCCGCCAGTCATTGATGAAGATCCCTGGCGTGAACAGCCACCCTCCCAATAATCTGAAACTCCACCCCGCCTCTGGCAGGCTGCGTTCAACCTGCACCCCCGCCGTAGAAGTGATGAGCGATGTTGATGATTACCTTGCCTGGGCCTGCGCCCATATCCCCACGCTTAACCGATTGATCATGTGGAAATATACGTCGGCAACGGGCATGAGAAAGTCGGGGGAAATTCTACAGCAGCAGCGCCAGTCTTTACGCTATATGAAATTAACCAGCCATACGATAGAAAAAGCCACCTCTACCGCCTCACAGTAGCCAGCCGCCTTGTCGCAGGCTGAGGCTCCGGGAAAGCCCCGGAGCCACGAACACATTAATGCCCGTCGATAAACACAATTTTCAGCAGGAACAGCAGCGCAACCACGACCACGCAAGGGCTGATTTCACGCCAGCGACCCGTCGCCAACTTCATCACACAGTAAGAAATGAAGCCCAGTGCGATCCCTTCAGTAATAGAGAAGCTGAACGGCATCATCACCGCGGTAATAAAGGCCGGTACGGCTTCCGTCAAGTCATCCCACTTCACGCGCGCCAGGCTGGACGTCATCAATACGCCCACGTAAATCAGTGCGCCCGCGGCCGCATAGGCAGGCACCATCCCCGCCAGCGGCGACAGGAAGATCACCAGCAGGAACAGCAGGCCTACAACCACAGCCGTCAGGCCGGTACGTCCACCCACAGATACGCCAGAAGAGCTTTCAATATACGCGGTAACGGAGGATGTCCCGATAAATGAACCGGCCACAGAGCTAACGCTATCGACATACAGTGCCTGCTTCATGCGAGGGAACTTACCGCGAGCATCAACCAGACCAGCTTTATCCGTCACGCCAATCAACGTACCGGAGGAGTCAAACAGGTTAACCAGCATGAAGGAGAAAATAATGCCGGACATCCCGAGGTTCAGTGCCCCAGCCAGATCAACCTGACCCACCACCGACATGACGCTAGGCGGCATGGAGAAAACGCCAGAATACGTCACATCGCCCAGCAGCAGGCCAATTGAGGTGGTCACCACGATGGAGATCAGTACCGCGGCGTGAATATTACGTGAGGCCAGCGCCACAATAATGAAAAAGCCCAGAGCACCCAGCAGCACGCTGTGTGACGTCAGGTTACCAATCGTCACCAGCGTTTCAGGGTTAGGAACGATAATGCCGGCGTTTTTCAGGCCCATCATGGCAATGAACAGGCCGATACCGCTGGCGATACCCAAACGCAGGCTGAGCGGGATATTGGCGATCATCCAATAGCGAATCTGGAAGATAGTCAGCAACAGGAAACCGATTGCGCCCCAGAAAATAGCACCCATCGCAACCTGCCATGGGAGACCCATCGCGCCAACGACGACAAAAGCGAAAAATGCATTCAGCCCCATTGCCGGAGCCAGCGCCACAGGCAGGTTAGCCAGCAGCCCCATCAAAATGCTGCCGAATGCCGCAATCAGACAGGTGGTCACAAAGACCGCTTTGGTATCCATCCCCGCCACGCCCAGAATCTGCGGGTTAACAAAAACGATGTAGACCATCGTCAAAAACGTCGTGAAACCGGCAATCGTTTCCGTACGTGCTGTCGTGCCGTGTTGTTTAAGTTTAAACACGCGCTCCAGCAGGCCTTGCTCGGTAGCAAGACCGGGTTGTGATTTATTCATTAGTAACAATCCAAAGAAGGGAATAACTATCGTCGGGTATCCTATAACAAAACGCTGCGTTTTTACGTTGATCCCACGTTTTTTTTCATCGAATAAGAAGAACCTATTAACGTCATGGCTATTGCGCCGCCATCCCTCAATTTAAACCCCTTAATTTTATGCAAGATCGCTCTGAAAATGGCTTTGTAGGTCGCAATATCGGGTCAATTGGTTAAAGTAGGAGCTTCATCTTTTATTTCATCGATAAGGATTGGTCATGCCCCGTATTGAATGCGTCTTCTTCGACTGTGATGGCACGCTGGTTGATAGCGAAGTGCTGTGTTGCCAGGCTTATGTGAATATCTTCATCCCGTATGGGGTGAACTTATCGCTGGAGGAGGTGATAAAAACCTACAAAGGCGTGAAGCTGTACGAGATTATTGCCCGCATCAGCCAGCAGCATGGCTTGACCGTGTCGGTAGACGATGCGGAGCGTCATTTCCGACAAGAAGTGAAACGTCTATTCGATGAATTCCTGCAACCTATCGAGGGCGCGCGTGAGTTAGTGCAGTCGATTACTGTCCCAATGGCCGTGGTGTCCAACGGTCCGGTCAGCAAGATGCACCATTCGCTCGGCCTGACGCACATGCTCGATCTGTTTGGCGACCATCTCTACAGCGGCTACGATCTGAAAAAATGGAAACCCGACCCGGCGGTGCTGTATCACGCTGCCGAGCAGTTACAGCTTCCCATCGAACACTGCATTCTGGTTGAAGATTCCGCTGCTGGTGTACAGGCAGGCATTGCTGCGGGCATTCCGGTGTTCTATTACTGCGCCGATCCCCATAACCAACCGATCCATCACCCGCTGGTCACGATGTTCGACGATATGCGCGAATTGCCGCAAATCTGGCGCGAAAAAGGCTGGAACATCACTGCGCAGTAGCAGCAATTCGGACTTATGTCAGACCGTCGGCAAATCTATTTATGGGACGAAAACGGTGGTAATGGAATAGAAGAGTAAAGCGTTTGCGCCATGGATGGCGCAAGCCGAGCGTACACGGACGTATTCACAGCGTCTTTACGATCTATCCATTACCACCGCACGACGCACGTAATCTTCATCCTCAGGCTGGCTTATTCCGCCACCACAGCAGACGGCGTTTCGGCTGCTTTTCCTGCTGGTTAAAACGGGCGTTAACCCCGTTCGCCAGCAGCTCCAGCGACAGACAAAACACAAAGTAGACCAGCGCGACAAACAGGAAAACCTCCATCGGGTAGACCATGCTGCGGTTATTGACCTGCGTAGCAAGAAACGTCAGCTCGCCGACCCCGACAATGTAGGCCAGTGAGGTATCCTTAATCAGAGAAATCCATTGGTTGATGAAGGAAGGCACCATCATCCGCAGCGCCTGCGGCAGCACTATCTGCCATAACACCTGCCAGCGGCTTAGCCCCAGCGAGAGTCCAGCCTGCCACTGGCCGCGCCCGATGGCGACAATGCCGGCCTTCACACCATGCGCCAGATACGCCGAGGCGATCAGCGCCAGCGCACAAACTACGGTAGTAATTTCAGGGATATCGACGCCAAAAACGATCGGCAGCAGGAAGTAGGTCCAGAAAATCAGCATGATGACGGGAATTGCCCGGAAGAACCCCAGCACCATCGCCAAAAGTGCACTCCACCAGCCTCGGGACATCGCTAGCGCCACGCCTAAAATCGTACCCAATATGGCAGACGCTATGCCCGCCAGCAGGCTCATCACCAGCGTCAGCGCCGCGCCACCCAGCGGGCCATCCGGGAACGTTCCCCACATCAAATAGTCGATGTTATCGGTGATAACGGTAAAATCCATCTTAGTGTCTCTCCGCCAGACTGCGCTGCTGACGCCACATGCCCCAGCCTTCCATCACCGCAATAATCACGATGTACAACACCGTCGCCACACCAAACGCCTGAAACGTACGCAGGGTTTCCGTCTCTACCTGACGCGACGCGTAGGACAATTCAGCAACGCCAATCGCCATCGTCAACGACGAGTTCTTAACGATATTCATGTACTGCCCAAGCAGCGGCGGCAGGGCGATTTTTAGCGCCTGTGGCAACACCACATAACGCATGGATTGGAAACCAGTTAACCCCAAAGCATGCGCGGCATACTTCTGCCCGCGCGCTACGCCACGAATACCGGAGCGGATCTCCTCCGCAATAAACGCGCTGGAGTAGAGCGTCAACCCTGCCAAGCCCGCCAGAAACTCAAAAGAAGGCCACGCTAACGTCGTACCGAAGAGAGAAAGCGTATGCGGGGTGTTCAGCCATTGCATCATCTCTGAGGGAAAAAGCTGCCCGGCACCGAAATACCAGAAAAATAGCTGCACCAGCAGCGGCGTATTACGAAACAGCGAACTGTAAGCCACAACCACTCCGCTCAGCACCCGAATCTGACTGTCTCTGGCTGCCGCCAGCAGAAAACCCAACACCGTAGACAGAACGATCGTACTCAGGGAAAGACCCAGCGTGATCAGGAAACCGCGCCACAGCCAGATGAGGTATTGAGGAGCCAACAGCCACGACTCAAGCGATTGCAGCGCCGTATCCATGCGTTTTATCTCTCTTTGTCATTATTACGAGGTACAAATAGAAATGCCCTCTGCATGCAGAGGGCTGAGATCATAGCACTGAAGGCGTCAGCTATCAGGATTTAGGTTGTTGATCCAGCGGGGCAAAGGTGAAGTCGCCGCGCGGCTGGGATGATTTTGTGCTCGGCCCGAACCAGCGATCGTAAATCGTCTTCGCTTCACCCTGTTTTTCCAGGTTAATCAGCGTGTCGTTAATTTTCGCCGTCAGACGCTCTTCGCCCTTCGGAATCCCGACGCCCTGATACTCTTTGGTAATGCTGAACGGAGAGATTTCAAACTCAGCCTTCTGTGCATCAGGCACGTTGGCCAGCAGGCCGACCAGTTTGGCATCATCCTGCGTGATGGCCTGAACGTTGCCGTTACGCAGCGCGGCGAAGGCCAGCGGCGTATCGTCGTAGGAAATCACTTTGGCTGTCGGGTAATGCTCGCGCAGGGTAATCTCCTGCACGGTGCCTTTATCCGCGCCGATGCGCAGCGTTTTGATGTCTTCCGGCGTTTTCAGCACGCCTTTACGGGCGATGAATTTTTGTCCGGTAGCGAAATAAGGAATACTAAAGTTAACCTGCTTGGCACGCTCATCGGTAATGGTGAAGTTCGCGGCGATCAGATCGACCTTCTGCGAGCTTAACAGCGGAATACGGTTAGCCGGATTAGTTGCGCGCAGCTCAACCTTTACGCCCAGCGCCTTACCAATTGCCTCAGCGATATCCACGTCATAACCCACCAGCTTTTTGCTCTGCGGATCGACATAGCCAAACGGCGGATTACTGTCGAAGACGGCAAATTTCACCACACCCGCCTTCTGAATGTCATCTAATTTATCTGCCTGTGCAGCACCAGAAACGGAAGCCAACCCGGCCAATAAAGTCACTGTCAAAATCTGCTTTTTCATTCCCTGCCCCTTAATTATTGGTGTATTAACAGCAGGCTATCAGCAGGGCGAAAACGCGGGAAATAACATAAATAGCTATAATATAACCTTATGTTACTTCGGTATTCTGGCAGATTATCCTGATTCAGGTGCGCTCTGCTGGATTGATGACAAGCGGCAGACTCCCTGTAAGTACATCATTAATCTGACAGGCTATCTCATCAAAGAGCGCATAGCGGCGGCGGTATTCTGCCCGTTTGCGGCTGGGAATATCCTGCTCAGCCTTTCTCGGAAGGGATAATGGCAGTGCAATGTTGCCATCAGGCCGCTGTTGACCGCCGTGGGCAAAAAGGAAAGCATTGTAATCGGCGAGAAAAACATGCCGCTTCTTACTGCGATAGCGCCAGTGTTTGTAGATGTGCGTTTCGTTACTGACCGAGACAACCTGCGCCAGATTAAGACCACTTGTCAGGTTAAGCAGGCCTTCCAGAAGAAGGCGTTTGGGAAACAGGCTATAGCAATCACGTGTCGCGCCCTGAATGACGCTGTGAGGCGTTTGCGGGTCAGCCCCCTGGATCCCACCGACAAACAGACTCATTTCCCCCTCAATACGCAGGATCGAGAACGTCATTTGCGCCAGCACGTGCTCACTGTTCTCAAGTTGCAGGGAAAGCTCTCCTTCCTTACACATCTGATCGTTACAAATCAGGCGAAGCGTGTAACTTTCACCGCTTTTCCCCTGAAAACAGGTCAGCATGTTGCCACTCTCATTTTGACCATATAACAAACGCTGGCGATGTAGCGGCAGAGATTGAATAAAGCGGTAATGATCCATTAAGGCCGAACAGGTTTGTTGCGCGGGTAACGAAGCCATCAGGTAGGGGCGCTGTAGCTTAGAGTAAAGCTGATTTCCGCTACGTCGAAAAATATCCTGTGCAGGATAATTAGCGATAAAGCTGAGCCACTTCATTGTCAGCAGCGGGTGAAGCATCACCCGGGAAGTATATTTTATACGCCATTGAACACTCGCCCAGCGCCGATCCGGCTGATGTTTGCCCGTTGCTAATGCCAACAACAGGGAAAATGCTGTCCGAAACTGGGTTTTATTACTGCCAAGTAATTGTGTAGATGTAATGTTCATGAACGTCACCATGATGAAGATGACGAAATCGTAGCGGGGCATTTATCAATGAAACTAAAATCACGCTACTCAAAACGCGGCATTATCTTATTTGTTGAGGATTAATTTAGGATAGGCGCTCGTTTAAGGATCGAGACACACGGGGCGACCACAGGGGTGAGGCCTCCCTGTGTTTCCCCTAACAACGGGCTTAAGTGACGAGTATTAGGCGCTTGCCTATTTTGCCTTATTCACTCAGCGTAACGCGGCTTTTCCCCCAGACAGCACCAGCCAGGTCATCATCCCCCCAATCAATCCCCAAAACGCCGCACCGATTCCCCACAGCGTCAGCCCAGAGGCGGTAATCAGAAAAGTGACCACCGCGGCATCGCGCTGTTTTTCATCCAGTAAAGCGCGGTACAGGCTGCCTGAAATGGTGCTGAGCAGCGCCAAACCGGCGATAGCGTGAATCAGCGGCTGCGGTAATGCCGTGAAAAGCTGCCCGATCGATCCGCCAAAAGCGCCCGCCAGCAGATAAAATCCACCGGCAGCAACGGCAGCAAGATAGCGTTTCTTCGGATCGGGATGTACATCCGGCCCCATACAGATCGCGGCGGTAATCGCGGCGATACAGACGGAAAAGCCACCGAACGGCGTCAAAACCAGCGCGATTAATGCGGTAATGGTAATCAGCGGTGATATGGGAACCTGATAGCCTGCCGCTTTCAACGTGGCAACGCCCGGTGCGTTCTGCGATGCCATGGTGACAATGAAAAATGGAATACCGACACCCAGCAGAGACGCCCATGAAAAATGCGGCGTAATAAATTCCGGTACGGCGAACACCAGCGGCGAATCAGAAACCACAATTTGTCCGCGAAATAAGGCTAGCAGCAGGCCAGCAAGCAGCGTCAGCACAATGGCAAAGCGCGGCAACAGCCGACGGCTGAGCAAATAGGTTACGCACATCGCAAAAGCCAGCCAGAAACCCTGTTGCAGGGAAAGAAAGGCATCCGCGCCAAAGCGCAGCAAAATCCCCGCCAGCATCGCAGCAGAAATAGCCTGCGGAATAACATTCATCAGGCGGGCAAAGAGGCCGGTGATCCCACAGATAAAAATAAGCGCGGAGGCAAAAAGAAACACGCCGATCGCCTCATTGATCGAGGTGCCCGGCAGGCTGGTGACTAGCAGCGCCGCCCCCGGCGTTGACCAGGCCGCCAGTATCGGCGCACGGTAATACAGCGACAGGCTAATAGACGCCAGCCCCTGGGCAATCCCCAGCATGCTTAACCAGCCGCCGATCTGCACCGCGCTGGCACCCGCCGCTTCCGCTGCCTGAAAAATGATGGCGGCCGAGCTGGTATAGCCCACCAGCACCGCAACAAAGCCAGCGATGAGGGTCGAAAAGGTGACATCTTTTAGCGCAAATGACGCAGGCATGGTATACCTTCACTCTTATCGTGCGTTATAACGCACAGAAAGCGTTAACATAGCAGTGTGCGCTATAACGCACAAGCAGGAGCCAATATTGATGTCTGATGAGCTAACCCGCCGTATTGGCAATACGTTGAAAACGTTAAGACAAGAGAAAGGCTGGAGCCTCACGCGCGCGGCAGAAGAGACGGGTGTGAGCAAAGCGATGTTGGGACAGATCGAGCGGGGTGAATCCAGCCCGACGGTTGCCACGCTGTGGAAAATTGCGACCGGCATGAATGTCGCATTTTCTACCTTTATTGAACCGACGCTCGCGGATGAAGACGTGACCTATCGCTCAGGGGCGGGATCGTCATTCAGGGAAAACGAAGCGGGAATGCACGTTGCACCGCTCTTCCCTTTCGACGAAAAGCTACGTTTTGATATGTTGGTTATTGAGCTGGCGGCGGGTGCCAGCAGCACCTCATCGGCGCATGAAAGCGGGGTGATCGAACATATTATTGTGCTGGAGGGACAGCTGGAGATTACCGTTGATGGGCAGATGCATGTGTTGTCCGCTGGTGACGCCTTGCGCTTTGCCGCCGACAGGGAACACCGCTACCACAACCCTGCCGATACCACAGCGCGCTTCCACGATCTGATTCACTATCCTGATAAAAACTAAATCGAGATAAAAAACCAAATCGATATAAAAAACAATGCCCTGCAAGCAGGGCATTATCACGATAATCACAAGGACGGGATCACTCTTCCGCTTTATCTTTCTGCGCCAGCAGCTTTTCCAGCGCATCGCCACCCAAGTGACGGAAATCCTGACCTTTGACGAAATAGAAGATAAATTCGCAGATATTCTGGCAACGGTCACCGATGCGCTCGATGGAACGGGCGCAGAACAACGCCGTCAGTACGCTTGGGATGGTGCGAGGATCTTCCATCATGTGGGTCATCAGTTGACGCACAATCCCTTCGTACTCTTTATCCACTTTTTTGTCTTCGCGATAAATACGAATCGCTTCATCCAGATCCATACGGGCAAACGCATCCAGCACGTCATGCAGCATCTGCACGGTGTGGCGCCCTAATGACTCCAGACTCACCAGCAACGGCTGATGCTGATGGGAGAATTTCTCCAGCGCGGTGCGACAGATTTTATCCGCAACGTCACCGATACGTTCCAGTTCGGAGATAGTTTTGATGATCGCCATCACCAGACGCAGATCGCTGGCGGTAGGCTGACGCTTCGCAATAATACGTACGCAGGCCTCATCAATCGCCACTTCCATCAGGTTAACTTTGGCGTCGCCTTCAATAACCTGCTGAGCCAGCTCTGCATCCTGATTATGCATCGCGGTAATCGCGTCACTCAGCTGTTGCTCCACCAGCCCGCCCATGGTCAGGACCTGCGTGCGGATGTGTTCCAGTTCGGCGTTAAACTGACCGGAAATGTGTTTGTTCAGATTCAGATTATCCATGATGCTTTCCTAATCAACCGTAACGGCCGGTGATGTAATCTTCAGTCTGTTTCTGCCGTGGAGCAGTAAACAGGGTATCAGTATCGCTGAACTCAATCAGCTCACCCAAATACATAAACGCCGTATGATCTGAACAACGCGCTGCCTGCTGCATATTGTGCGTCACGATAACCACGGTGTAGTCTTTTTTCAGCTCGGAGATCAGTTCTTCAATGCGGCCGGTAGAAATCGGGTCAAGCGCAGAACAGGGTTCATCCAGCAGCAAGACATCTGGGCGAATCGCGATACCACGCGCAATACATAAACGCTGCTGTTGACCACCGGACAGGCTATAGCCACTCTGGTGCAGCTTATCTTTCGTCTCTTGCCACAGCGCGGCTTTGGTCAGCGCCCACTGAACGCGTTCATCCATATCGGCACGAGACAGTTTTTCAAACAGACGCACACCAAACGCGATGTTGTCGTAAATCGACATCGGGAACGGCGTCGGCTTCTGGAACACCATGCCGACCTTGGCGCGCAGCAGCGCGATATCTTGCTTATCCGTCAGGATGTTATTGCCATCCAGCAGGATGTCGCCTTCGGCACGCTGCTCAGGGTAGAGCTGATACATTTTATTCAGCGTACGCAGCAGCGTGGATTTACCACAGCCGGACGGGCCGATAAACGCGGTAACCTGATTCGCGGCAATATCCAGCGTAATGTTTTTCAACGCATGGAATTTTCCGTAATAGAAATTCAGATCGCGTACCTGGATTTTGTTGGATGTCTCAGTAGCCATACTCATCAAGACTTCTCTCTTTTTCCTGGCGCTGCCTGGCAGCGCCTTGAATTTATTTAATGTTTCTCAGAAAACAACTATTTCTTAGCGAATTAGTGCTTCTTGGCAGAGAAAATAACGCGCGCCAGAATATTCAGCAGCAGCACACACAGCGTAATCAGCAGTACACCCGCCCAGGCCAGCTGTTGCCACTCCACAAACGGGCTCATGGCAAACTTAAATATGGTGACCGGCAGGTTAGCAATCGGATGCATCATATCCGTGCTCCAGAACTGATTCGACAGCGACGTAAACAGCAGCGGCGCGGTTTCCCCGGCGATACGCGCAATGGCCAGTAATACCCCGGTGATGATGCCCGATACCGATGCCTTCAGCGTAATCGCAGAAATCATTTTCCATTTCGGCGTACCCAGCGCATAAGCCGCTTCACGCAGGCTATCCGGTACCAGTTTAAGCATGTTCTCGGTGGTACGAATCACAATCGGCACCTGCAACAGCGCCAGCGCAATCACGCCCGCCCAGCCGGAGAAGTGCTGCATTTTTGCCACCACCAGCGTGTAGACAAACAGACCCACCACAATCGACGGTGCTGAAAGCAGAATGTCGTTGATGAAACGAATCACTTCGGCGATCCAGGATTTACGACCGTATTCCGCCAGATAAATGCCCGCCATAATCCCCAGTGGCGTACCCAGCAGCGTCGCCCACAGGATCAACAATCCGCTCCCGACGATGGCATTCGCCAATCCACCACCCGCCGTATTAGGCGGCGGCGTCATTTCGGTAAACAACGCCAGAGACATGCCATCCACGCCTCGGGTCACGGTCGAAAACAGAATCCACACCAGCCAGAACAGGCCAAACACCATCGTGGACATCGATAAGAACAGCGCAATGCGGTTTTTCTGGCGACGCCAGGCCTGCATTTTACGCCGCGAACGCTCCAGAGCAGCGTCTTGCTCTATGCCTAATGCAGCCATTAGCGCGCCCCCTCATTTTTAGCCAGACGCATCACCATCAGCTTTGAACATGCCAGAACAATAAAGGTAATCACAAACAGAATCAGTCCCAGCTCCATCAGTGCCGCCGTGTGCAGGCCGGATTCCGCTTCGGCGAATTCGTTCGCCAGCGCAGAGGTAATACTGTTGCCTGGCATATACAGCGACGCGCTGTCGAGCTGGTAGGTGTTACCGATGATAAAGGTCACCGCCATGGTTTCCCCCAACGCGCGCCCCAATCCCAACATCACCCCGCCGATCACGCCGTTTTTGGTGTAAGGCAGCACAATGCGCCAGATGACTTCCCACGTCGTACAGCCAATACCGTAGGCAGACTCTTTCATCATCACCGGCGTTTGCTCAAACACGTCACGCATCACCGCCGCAATGTACGGGATAATCATGATGGCCAGAATGACGCCAGCTGCCAGAATACCGATCCCGAATGCCGGACCGGAGAACAGCGAGCCAACAATAGGAATGCCGGACAGGACGTTGCCTACCGGCTGTTGAAAGTATTTGGCAAAAAGCGGAGCGAAAATGAACAGCCCCCACATGCCGTAGACAATACTCGGTATGGCCGCCAGCAATTCAATTGCCACGCCAAGCGGACGCTTCAACCAGGCTGGTGCCAGTTCTGTCAGAAATAGCGCAATCCCGAAGCTAATCGGAATCGCAATAATCAGTGCAATCAGTGAGGTAACGATGGTGCCGTAAATCGGAACCAGTGCACCAAACTGCTCTGCGGGCGCATCCCACTCTTTCGTCCACAAGAAGGCAAAACCGAACTTCTCGATGCTAGGCCAGGACGCCACAATCAGGGAAACAATAATGCCACCCAAGAGCAGTAGCGTGACCAGCGCCGCCAGTTTTACCAGCGTGCTGAAGAGGATATCGCCATATTTTCCCGGGGCTTTGATAGTTGGCTTGTACTCCGCCATACGTCTCTCTTCTCGTTTTAACTACATTTGATAAGCTATTGAAGGCAGAGAGGTTGCTATCACCTCTCCGCCCCGATACGACTTGTTATTCCACTACATCTTTCCCAGAACCTGACAACCTCATCACGCTCTGGTTATCAACACGATGGTGTCGATACAATAATTAGTACAGAGCTTTACCGCTGCTGTCTTTTACCTGGGTTTTCCAGGCAGCACGGATTTGCTCAACCACTTCTTTTGGCAGTGTTGCGTAATCCAGCGCTTCAGCTTGCTCGCCACCTTTCTTGAACGCCCAGTCGAAGAATTTCAACACTTCAGCGCCCTGCTCAGGTTTATCCTGTTTGGTCTGAACCAGGATGAACGTGGTTGAGGTGATCGGCCATGCATCAGCGCCTTTCTGGTTAGTCAGATCCTGAGCGAAAGACTTGCTCCAGTCGATTTCTTTAGCCGCGTTGCTGAAGCTTGCACCAGTCGGGCTAACCGCTTTGCCATCGGCAGAAATCAGTTTGGTGTAAGCCAGGTTGTTTTGCTTGGCATACGCGTATTCTACGTAACCGATAGAACCAGGCAGACGCTGTACGAACGCCGCGATACCATCGTTACCTTTACCGCCCAGACCGGTTGGCCAGTTCACAGTAGAACCTGCACCAATCTTCTCTTTCCACTCTGGGTTCACTTTTGCCAGGTAGCTGGTGAACACGAAAGACGTACCAGAACCGTCAGCACGACGAACCACTGCGATGTCCTGATCCGGCAGCTTGGCATTCGGGTTCAGTTTAGTGATTGCTGGGTCGTTCCATTTTTTGATGTTGCCCAGGTAGATATCACCCAGTGTTTTACCATCCAGCGTTAATTCGCCAGATTTGATACCAGGAACGTTCACTGCCAGCACCACACCACCGATAACGGTTGGGAACTGGAATAAACCATCCTGTGCTAATTTGTCGTCAGCCAGAGGCGCGTCAGAAGCACCGAAATCGACTGTTTTAGCGATAATCTGTTTTACACCACCAGAAGAACCGATGCCTTGATAGTTAACTTTATTACCGGTTTCTTTTTGATAGGAGTCAGCCCATTTGGCATAAACAGGCGCAGGGAATGTCGCACCGGCACCGGTGAGGTTAGCAGCAGCTAAAGCAGAAAATGCCGTCAGAGAAAAGGTTGCCGCAACAACACTGGCAAGAGTGGTACGCATCAGTTTCATAATCCCTCCTGTGGGATACTCAAACGTGTCGACGTAACGTCGTTATCTATCAGAGTTATCAAATCAGAGTGTAGTTCGCAGGAGGAAAAATAGGACAGTTTGGTGACAGTAAAATGTACGCAATATGACAGTTTTATGACAATGACGCGGGATGCGGGATAATTCAGGCATCACCAGCCAGAACACGCGTTCTGACTGGTGGAGGAGATCGGTCAGTGAGTCTGGCTATGGCTAAGCAATTTGTAAATCGTATCAGGCTTATAGCTATCGCCCTGATAATAAATCGCCCAGTCGGTTACCCACGATATATCAATAGAATACACACCGCCTTCCTGCATATCCTCAACGTAGAACGGATGATTGATTAATGTCCCCGTGACGACCGCGTCGTCGATTTTTTCGGGCACAAACCACATGTGTTCACGTTCTTCTCCCTCTTCGCCATGAGGAATGCCAAACTTCACCATAAAGCGCCATTCACTTTCGACAGGTTTAGGTGCTTTTTTTAATAGCTTAGCTAAAAATCCCGGCTTAGCCGGTTCGTCACTCACGTGGTAGTTTTTAAACATGTTGACGAAATAACGCCAGCGCAGCAGTGCCTTACGTGACATTTCTGCCGTTTCCGCGTTCGTGCGCCAGAACATGATGGCGTTCTGCTCATCAAACCCTTTGAAGAACGTTTGCAGTACAGGGTTTTCTTCGTTGGTACGAAACAGCATACAGGAAGGCTCCTGATGCACATCATCCCGATCGGCGCGATCGCCCAGAAACACGCCTTCCGGCGTCCCTTCCAGATCGTAGTGCATCTCTTCCAGAGGCCGCAGTTGATCAATCGGTGTGGATTGATTCACATGCCGTAGCCCTTCTTCAAACGGCAACGCCACCAGATATTCATAGCCGCTGCCCGTTTGCCCGCACAGAATCGGCTCATTAAAGGTAATCTGCTGATTTTGAATAGCATTATTAACAAAGCTTCGGAATAAATCCGGGATGCCATAATACGAACTCAGCGTCTCAGGAATAACTAATTCAGCCTCCGTCAGGCCGCATCGCGCCAGACCATGCGAGTGAAACCAGAATGTCGTTGGCGGATCGTTCTCGGTGTCATACACGGCATGAATGGTATACAGCGATTCAATTTCCGGCAGGACATCATCTTCCAGCTGAAAACTCAGCCATTCACGGGTAAACACGTTACCGGCCGCGGAAATATCGATACCCAGGAGAAAATCCGGCACCACGGCGCTTAATAAGCGGAGCTGATGAACGTAATCTTCCAGCGGATTGGGGCCAAAAATACACTCAACCATCACTTCCTGCGTTGCCGCATTAGCCTGCGCCAGCAGCTCCGGCGAAATCTCATCGGTTGAATGTATCGGCGTGATGTTATTCTCGGGATCGCGCTCCGATACCTCAAGATAAAAGGTCAGCTCGCGATCGTGATGACGACAGGTATAAAAGAATCCGCCCTGTTCCTGCTCGGTATAGCTTATTTCACCCTCGGTGAAAAATGACTGCGCCTCTAACAAGCTCTCCAACAGTGGATAGTTCATCTCTCGTGAGGAGAAAGCCACCATCGTTGAAGGCGCTTTTTCACCCTTCCCTTCAGCGATATCCAGATATTGTTGTTTGTTATTCATATTAAGAACTAATCAATATTCAATATGGGTAAACCAATATACCCAATAAATTTTGATAAGGAGAGTGCGGTGGACTTAAAATAAGGGGGATAAAAAATGAGATGAACTATAAAAATAAGCAGAGGTAAATAACACAATCGCTATTTACCTCCGTTTTTAAAAAATTACTCTACCGTAACAGATTTCGCCAGGTTACGTGGCTGATCGACATCAGTGCCTTTAATCAGCGCGACGTGATAAGACAGTAACTGCAACGGCACCGTATAGAAGATTGGCGCAATCACTTCTTCGATATGCGGCAGTGGAATAATCTTCATATTTTCGCTGCTGGTGAAACCGGCATCTTCGTCAGCGAAGACATACAGCTCACCGCCGCGCGCCCGAACTTCTTCGATGTTGGATTTCAATTTTTCCAACAGCTCGTTGTTCGGTGCCACGACGACAACTGGCATATCCGCATCAATCAGCGCCAGAGGGCCGTGTTTCAGCTCGCCTGCCGCATAGGCTTCCGCGTGGATGTAAGAAATCTCTTTCAGCTTCAGCGCCCCTTCCATTGCGATCGGATACTGATCGCCACGGCCTAAGAACAGCGCATGGTGCTTGTCAGAGAAACCTTCTGCCAGAGATTCGATGAGCTTGTCCTGAGACAGCATTTGCTCAATACGTGCTGGCAGCGCCTGCAAACCGTGAACGATCTCATGCTCAATTTTCGCATCCATACCGCGCAGGCGGCCAACACGCGCCACCAGCATCAGCAGAACGGTAAGCTGGGTAGTAAAGGCTTTGGTCGAGGCCACGCCAATCTCTACGCCCGCTTTGGTCATCAGCGCCAGATCGGATTCACGCACCAGCGAGGAACCCGCAACGTTACAAATGGCCAGCGAACCCAGGTAGCCCAGCTCTTTGGACAAACGCAGTGCCGCCAGCGTATCTGCGGTTTCACCAGACTGAGATAGGGTAATCATCAGGCTGTTCTTACGCACGGCAGGTTTGCGATAGCGGAATTCGGAAGCAATTTCCACGTCGCACGGAATCCCCGCCAGCGCTTCAAACCAGTAACGGGAAACCATACCGGAGTTGTAGGACGTACCGCAGGCAATAATCTGAACGTGCTCAACCTTCGCCAGCAGCTCATCCGCTTTCGGGCCTAACTCAGACAGATTGATCTCGCCGTGGCTGAAACGCCCTTCAAGGGTGTTCTTGATCGCCATTGGCTGTTCGTAGATCTCTTTCTGCATGTAGTGACGATACGCACCTTTGTCACCGGCATCGTAATTCACTTTTGATTCAATTTCTTCGCGCGCGGCAAGCTGGCCGGATTTATCAAACACGCGCACATCACGGCGGGTGATTTCCGCAATATCGCCTTCTTCCAGGAACATAAAGCGGCGAGTCACAGGCAGCAGCGCCAGCTGATCGGAGGCAATGAAGTTTTCACCCACACCACGACCAATCACCAGCGGGCTACCAGAACGCGCAGCAACCAGTACGCTTGGGTCGCGGTTATCCAACACCACCATGCCATACGCACCGCGCAGCTGTGGGATCACACGCTTAACGATTTCAACCAGCGTTCCGCCGTTCTGCTGCTGCTCGAAATGAACCAGATGAGCAACCACTTCGGTATCGGTTTCAGAAACGAAACGATAGCCGCGACCGATCAGCAGTTCGCGCAGCGGTTCATGGTTTTCGATAATGCCGTTATGGACGATAGTGATATGTTCAGAAACATGCGGGTGTGCGTTCTCTTCAGAAGGTTCACCGTGCGTTGCCCAGCGAGTATGGGCAATACCCGTACCGCCGTGCAGTTCATGCTCTTCGGCTGCCTGAGACAGCACCTGCACTTTCCCCAGACGACGCAAACGAGCGACATGTCCTTCGCTGTCAACAACCGCCAGGCCCGCAGAGTCATAGCCGCGGTACTCAAGACGGCGTAAACCTTCCAACAAAATTTCAGCAACATCACGTTGCGCAACAGCGCCTACAATTCCACACATCGATGGTATTCCTATAAAAGTGACATATTGTGTCACCAGGGATGTCTTAGACCTGATTGTTCCGGTTTTTCCGGGTTCCCCGAGCCTTGTAGAGAGTTGGGGATTATTATGTTTTGTTCTGTGCTCAGGGATCGGCCAAAGCACAGGGCAAAACCGCCTCCGCCGCGTGCGGAGGCATTAAATATTATTTCTTTTTCACCGGACGTTGCCAGCCGGAAATATGCCGTTGCTTCACGCGACCGACCACCAGCTCATTCTCTGCCACATCATGCGTAACCGTCGTTCCTGCACCGATCGTCGCACCGCTGGCTATGCTAACGGGCGCTACCAGCTGACTATCCGAACCAACAAATACATCGTCACCAATAACCGTTTTATGTTTATTCGCGCCGTCATAATTACAGGTGATCGTTCCTGCGCCAATATTAACACCGGAACCGATATCCGCATCACCCAAATAGCTAAGGTGGCCCGCTTTTGATCCTTTACCCAGCCGCGCTTTTTTCAGTTCGACAAAGTTGCCAACATGCGCGCCCTCAGCTAATTCCGAGCCAGGACGCAAGCGAGCAAACGGGCCAACGGTACACTCAGCTTCTAACACCGCGTCTTCCAACACGGAATAAGGGCTGATCTCTGTGTCATCGCCAAGGATGCAATTTTTGATTACGCAGCCAGCACCGATTTTCACCCGGTTGCCCAGCTTAACATTGCCTTCCACGACCACATTGACATCAATCACTACATCGCGACCATGAGCCAGTTCGCCACGCAGATCAAATCGTGCCGGATCGAGCAGCATCACACCGGCCAGCAGCAGTTTATCCGCCTGTTCACGCTGATAAACACGCTCCAGCGCCGACAATTGCAGACGGTTATTGACGCCCTCAACCTCACTCAGTCGCTCGGGATGGACCGCCTCAACACGCTGACCTTCTTCCGCTGCCATCGCAATAATATCGGTGATGTAAAACTCGCCCTGTGCGTTGTTGTTATTCAACTGGCTTAACCAACGCTTCAGATCCTTGCCGTTCGCGATCAGAATGCCGGTATTGATCTCGCTAATCTGGCGCTGTTCTTCGCTGGCATCTTTGTGCTCGACAATGCCGACTACGGCACCCTTTTCACGCACAATTCGTCCATAACCCGTTGGATCGTCCAGCTTCACCGTCAACAGGCCGATACCGCCCTGCGGCTTAGCCTCGCGTAAACGCCCCAGCGTTTGCGATGAAATCAGCGGCACATCGCCATACAACATCAAGATGTCTTCATCATCAGCAAAATGAGGCGCGGCTTGCTGCATCGCATGCCCGGTTCCCAGCTGTTCCGCCTGCAATACCCAGTTCAACGCTGGATCGGCCAATTCACGTTTTAGCAAATCGCCGCCGTGGCCGTATACCAGATGAACATGCTGTGCGCCTGTCGTCATGGCAGCATCAATAACGTGCTGAACCATCGGCTTACCCGCCAGTTTATGCAGCACCTTGGGAAGGTCGGAATACATACGGGTTCCTTTACCCGCAGCAAGGATCACCACACTCATCGCACTATTTGACATAAGTATCCTGACAGTACGGAACCACAGCTCCGCAAGAATAAAATGGCCAGCCTGTTACGGCATGAATAACCAGAGTTTACCGAAACTACTGCGTAACGCGGATACTTTTTGGTGAGTTTTTTCTGAAAATCTCGCTCAAAACGACGAATGTTCACGAGAAGAAGATACAAGCACCATACTCTCAACCTAAACAGAAATGACACAGAGTTTCATAAAAAACAGACTTTGTTTTTAAGTATTTCCATTTGTGACACACACAAAAGAAACAGCGTTTCATTTATAGCAATATACGCGGGCAAATAATTCAATAACGAAGGAGATACAATGAAACGTTGTTCTTCACAAAAATGTGATTCATTACGGAAACACCGTTCTTCACGCCTCGCAGCCGTCGCGTTGACGAATGCATTACTCTTTAGCTTTAGTACACACGCCGCGACAGAATCAACCCCTGTCTGGCACGGCATCGCCTTTGGCCAATCAACAGACGTAAACTTCTCATCGAATGTCCTGCCGGAAAAAATTGGTGTTAACGACGTCACGATTAACGGAAAGAAATTAGCGCCGGGGGATAATGCTGATTTATCCGCACCTATCACGATCGAAAGTCGTGGCGGAAAGATTGCCAACACCCATGACGGGCTGACGTTCTTCTATACACAGCTGCCTGCGAATGTGAATTTTACGCTTCAGTCTGATATTACCGTGGAACAGTTTGGGCCAGAAAACGGCGCCAAGCCGGCGGCTCAGGAAGGCGCGGGGATTCTGGTGCGCGATATTATCGGCGTGCCGCGTCAAGAACCGCTGAAAGAAGGGTATGAGGAATTCCCTGCGGCATCCAACATGGTGATGAACGCCATCATGACGCAGGATAAGAAGTCTCATACCGAAATCAAGCTGCAGGCGATTTTGCGTAATGGCGTCACGCAACCGTGGGGCAACGCGGGCGCGAAAATTACCAAAACCAGCTATCAGGAAAATGTAAATCTGGAGCAAACGCCGACGTTCCGTCTGAAACTGGAACGCACCAACGACGGCTTCATTACCTCTTATGCGCCGAAAGGCACGGACAACTGGGTATCAAAAGAAGTCAAAGGCGCGGACGTCGTCACCAAGCTGGATAAAGACCACTACTACGTCGGTTTCTTTGCTTCCCGTAACGCCAAAATCACCGTCAGCAATGCACAGTTGACCACGACGCCAGCGCAAACCAAGGCCTCACCGGAGTTTAAAGCCAAGGATTATGATCCTTTGCTTCAGGTGATGTCATCGCCTAAAACCACCAGCGAACACTATGTGGTTCAGGCCAGAGCCAATTACGATGGCACGATCGCGGTGTCACAAAACGGTCAGTCTCTGGGTGAAGCGAAGCAGGTAAAAGCGGGAGAAACCTTATCTCTGCCAGCGAAAATTGCCGGTAACGGCGCTGAGTTCAAGATTGCCTACCAGCCTACAGAAGGCGATGATAAAGCAGTAAAAGAGAGCACGTTCAAGGTTGAAAGAGTGGCCTATGCAGACGCTAAAAATCTGTATGTTTCGCCACAAGGTTCAGCCAGCAATGACGGCAGTAAAAATGCACCGATCGATTTAGCAAGCGCCGTCGCTGCTCTGCCAGCTGGTGGCACAATCTGGCTCAACGATGGTGATTACAGCGCGGCTGAAATCCCTGTCAGCGCCAGCGGCCAGCAAAAAACCGTCAAGAACCTGTTTGCTGTCGGCAATAAAGCCGTCATTCATGGCCTGCAGCTGAAAGCGAGCCATTGGCATGTCAAAGGGATTGAGATCACAGAGAAACCATTCCGTATCGAAGGGAGCTATAACACCATCGAACGCGTTCTGGCGCACCACGCTGACGATACGGGTATTCAGGTGACCTCGACGGCCGATGTAGGCAGACCACTGTGGGCCAGCCATAACCTGATTCTGAATTCAGAATCTCACAGCAATCAGGACCCAGGCAAAATTAACGCTGACGGTTTCGCGGTGAAAATGCGTGTGGGTGAAGGCAACGTGATCCGCGGCGCGTTCTCGCACAACAACATTGATGACGGCTTCGACCTGTTTAACAAAATTGAAGACGGCGCCAACGGCGTTGTGGTGATCGAGAATTCAATTGCCATGAACAACACCAGCAACGGCTTCAAAATGGGTGGCGAAGGCCAGCCAGTGGCGCATCAGGTTAAACACAGCATTGCTGTGGGCAACAAACTTGATGGCTTCACTGACAACTTCAACCCTGGCGCATTGATCGTTGAAGACAACATCGCGTTGGATAACGAACGTTTTAACTTTATTTTCCGCCCAAGCCCTTACTCTGGCCCGGAAAAACAAGGCGTCTTCAAGAACAACATTTCGCTGAAAACCAAAGCGGGTAAATATGATGATGCGGTTGTCGGCAATATCGATAACACCAACTATTTCATCAAAGAAGACCGTTCGGTTAACGCGCAAGGCAAGGAAATCACCGTAAATAACTTCGTATCCGTTACCGTTCCGGAGACGTTTACGCGTGATGCCAAAGGCAATCTGGTACTTGGCGACTTCCTGAAGAAAAAATAAGTCACTTCAAATAAACCCCGCCTAAGAAGGTGGGGTTGCTAATAAAACGCGTCGAGCACAGTAGTTAATAGGTTCGTCAACAATCTGAATGCCTGCTGCCCTCGCAGGCATTTTTTATCTCGCCGTATAACATCACCTTAAATACAAAAAGGCCAGTCAGTGTGAACTGACTGGCCTTCAATTATTGCAAGCTTATCTGTTACATCGCTTTTCTGGTCAGCTCGATAACACGCAGCTTCGCAATCGCTTTAGTCAGCTCTGCGGAAGCCTGAGCATAATCCACATCGCCATGCGAATTGCGGATATGATCTTCGGCTTTGCGTTTCGCTTCCAGCGCACGTGCTTCATCCAGATCCTGCCCACGGATAGCGGTATCAGACAGTACGGTGACAATATTCGGCTGCACCTCAAGGACGCCACCAGAAAGATAAATATACTCTTCCTCACCGTGCTGCTTAACGATACGAATCATACCCGGCTTAATGGCAGTGAGCAGAGGGGCATGTCCCGGATAAATACCCAGTTCGCCTTCGCTCCCCGTTACCTGGATCTTCTGCACCAGACCGGAGAACATTTGCTGTTCTGCACTCACGACATCCAGATGGTAAGTCATAGCCATGTCACCCTCCTACAAGGCGTTACAGTTTCTTGGCTTTTTCCACGACTTCTTCAATGGAACCAACCATGTAGAACGCCTGCTCTGGCAGGTGGTCGTATTCGCCTTCCATAATCCCTTTAAAGCCACGGATAGTGTCTTTCAGGGAAACGTATTTGCCCGGAGAACCGGTAAATACTTCCGCTACGAAGAACGGCTGAGACAGGAAGCGCTGAATCTTACGCGCACGGGATACCACCAGCTTGTCTTCTTCAGACAGCTCGTCCATACCCAGAATCGCGATGATGTCTTTCAGTTCCTGATAACGTTGCAGAATAGACTGCACGCCACGGGCAACATCATAGTGTTCCTGACCAACAACCAGCGGATCCAACTGACGGCTGGTGGAATCCAGCGGGTCAACGGCCGGGTAGATACCCAGAGAAGCGATCTGACGGCTCAGTACCACGGTTGCATCCAAGTGAGCAAAGGTGGTGGCTGGTGACGGGTCAGTCAAGTCATCCGCAGGAACGTAAACGGCCTGAACAGAGGTAATAGAACCGGTTTTGGTTGAGGTGATACGTTCTTGCAGAACGCCCATCTCTTCCGCCAGCGTCGGCTGATAACCTACCGCAGAAGGCATACGGCCCAGCAGTGCAGATACTTCCGTACCGGCCAGGGTATAACGGTAGATGTTATCGACGAACAGCAGTACGTCACGGCCTTCATCACGGAATTTTTCCGCCATGGTCAGACCGGTCAATGCTACGCGCAGACGGTTACCCGGCGGCTCGTTCATCTGGCCATACACCAGTGATACTTTATCGATTACGTTGGAGTCGGTCATTTCGTGGTAGAAGTCGTTACCTTCACGGGTACGCTCACCAACACCTGCAAACACGGAGTAACCGGAGTGCTCGATCGCGATGTTACGGATCAGCTCCATCATGTTTACGGTTTTACCTACGCCCGCACCACCGAACAGACCCACTTTACCGCCCTTGGCAAACGGACACATCAGGTCGATAACCTTGATGCCGGTTTCCAACAGTTCCTGTGAGTTTGACAGCTCTTCATAGCTAGGAGCTGAACGGTGAATAGCCCAACGCTCTTCTTCGCCGATGTCGCCTTTCATGTCGATTGGATCGCCCAATACGTTCATGATACGACCCAGCGTTGCTTTACCTACCGGCACTTCGATCGGGTGGTTCAGGTTATTCACGTTCAACCCGCGACGCAGGCCGTCAGAAGAACCCATTGCGATACAACGAACAATGCCGCCGCCCAACTGCTGCTGCACTTCCAGCACCAGTTTTTCAGCGCCGTTCTCTACCTCAAGCGCATCGTACACCTTCGGTACGGCATCTTGCGGGAACTCGACGTCCACCACGGCGCCGATTACCTGGATAATCTTTCCAGTAGCCATCTTGAATCCTCTACGTAATTCGACAATACGTAATTCGTAAACCTGCTTTAAACCGCGGAGGCTCCCCCGACGATTTCGGTGAGTTCCTGGGTAATGCTGGCCTGACGAGCTTTGTTGTATACCAACTGCAGCTCTTTGATCAGGCTACCGCCGTTATCGGTCGCGGCTTTCATCGCAACCATTCGCGCGGCCTGCTCACTAGCCAGATTTTCTACGACGCCCTGATAAACCTGAGATTCTACATAACGGCGCAGCAGGGTATCCAGCAGCGACTTAGGATCGGGTTCATACAGGTAATCCCAGGCTTTCTTCTTCAACTCACCGTCATCCGAAGGCGGTAACGGTAACACTTGAACAACAAGCGGTTCCTGAGACATGGTATTAATAAACTTGTTGCTGACGATATACAGCTTGTCCAGACGACCTTCGTCATAGGCTTGCAGCATAACTTTAACCGGGCCGATCAATTCTGATACGGAAGGGTTGTCCCCCATACCGGTAACCTGAGCAACAATGTTTCCGCCTACCGAACCGAAGAAAGAAACCGCTTTGGAACCAATCAGCGCTAAATCAGTTTCAACGCCTTTGTCGCTCCAGGATTTCATATCAGCCAGCAGTTTCTTGAACAGGTTAATGTTCAAACCACCGCACAGACCACGGTCAGTAGACACCACCAAATACCCAACGCGCTTAACATCGCGTTCTTCCAGGTACGGGTGTTTATATTCCAGATTTCCTAACGCAAGGTGACCAATCACATTGCGTATGGTTTCCGCATAAGGACGGCTGGCCGCCATACGATCCTGCGATTTACGCATTTTGGAAGCGGCGACCATTTCCATTGCTTTGGTGATCTTCTGCGTATTTTGGACGCTTGCGATCTTACTACGTATCTCTTTTGCGCCGGCCATCTTTGCTTCTCCTCAAAGCCTTGCGGCCTGCTTTACAGCAGGCCACCGGGCGTTACCAGGACTGGGTTGCCTTAAAAGTATCGAGGATGCCTTTAAACTTGCCCTCGATCTCATCGTTATAAGCGCCAGTCTGGTCGATTTGTTGCAGAAGTTCGCCATGCTCACGGTCAGCATAAGCCAACAGTGCCGCTTCAAAGCTACCGACTTTCGACAGCTCAACATCTTCCAGATAACCACGTTCCGCCGCAAACAGAACCAGAGACTGCTGTGCGACAGACATCGGCGCATACTGTTTCTGCTTCAACAGCTCGGTCACTTTCTGACCGTGGCTCAACTGCTTACGGGTTGCATCATCAAGATCGGAAGCGAACTGAGAGAACGCTGCCAGTTCACGGTACTGTGCCAGCGCGGTACGAATACCACCGGACAGTTTTTTCATGATCTTGGTCTGTGCTGCACCACCCACACGGGATACGGAGATCCCTGGGTTAACCGCAGGACGAATACCGGCGTTAAACAGGTTGGATTCCAGGAAGATCTGACCATCGGTAATAGAAATTACGTTGGTCGGAACGAACGCAGAAACGTCACCCGCTTGCGTTTCGATGATCGGCAGAGCGGTCAACGAACCGGTTTTCCCTTTCACTTCACCCTTGGTGAATGCTTCAACGTAATCGGCGTTAACGCGCGATGCACGCTCCAGCAAACGGGAGTGGAGATAGAAAACGTCACCAGGATAAGCTTCACGACCTGGCGGACGACGGAGCAGCAGAGAAATCTGACGATAAGCAACGGCCTGTTTAGACAGGTCATCATAAATAATCAGCGCATCTTCACCACGATCGCGGAAGTACTCGCCCATCGCACAACCGGCATACGGTGCCAGATATTGCAGAGCAGCAGATTCAGACGCGGTAGCAACAACAACAATGGTGTTTTCCAGTGCACCGTGCTCTTCCAGTTTACGTACCACGTTAGAAATCGTGGAGGCTTTCTGGCCGATAGCGACGTACACACATTTGATGCCGGAATCACGCTGGTTGATGATGGCATCGATGGCCAGTGCGGTTTTACCCGTCTGACGGTCACCGATAATCAGCTCACGCTGACCACGACCGATTGGAATCATGGCGTCAACGGACTTATAGCCCGTTTGTACCGGCTCATCAACGGACTGACGTTCGATAACGCCAGGCGCAATCGCTTCAACCGCAGAGAAACCGTCGTGATCCAGTGCGCCTTTACCGTCAATCGGTGCGCCCAACGTGTTGACCACGCGACCCAACAGGCCGCGGCCAACTGGAACTTCAAGAATACGGCCGGTGCATTTTACTTTCATGCCTTCAGCCAGATCCGCATACGGACCCATAACTACCGCACCAACGGAGTCGCGCTCCAGGTTCAGTGCGATCGCATAACGGTTACCCGGCAGAGAGATCATCTCTCCCTGCATCACGTCTGCCAGACCGTGGACACGGATGATTCCGTCGCTGACGGAAACAATAGTACCTTCATTGTGAGCTTCGCTCACCACATTGAACTGAGCAATGCGCTGCTTGATCAGTTCGCTGATTTCGGTGGAATTCAGTTGCATGCTCCAGTCCCCTTAAGACTGCAAGACGTCTGCCAGACGTTCCAGACGACCGCGAATGCTGCCATCTATCACCATATCGCCCGCGCGAATAACCACGCCGGCCATGACAGACTTATCAATTTTGCAATTCAGCTTCACTTTGCGTGACAGACGTTTTTCCATAGCGGCAGCGATCTTTGATTGCTGCTGCTCACTCAACGTGCTGGCAGAAATCACATCGACGTCAACCGTCGATTCCAGAGTTGCCCGCAGTTGAATAAATTGTTCCAGTACTTCAGGAAGCACTGGTAAACGTCCGTTCTCGGCCATCACCCTAATCAGGTTCTGACCGGCTTCATCAAGTTGATCACCACAAACGGCAATAAATGTTTTCGCCAGCTCAATCGGTGCAACTGCACCAGAAAGCAACTCGGCAATCTGCTCATTGCGCGCCACTTCGGCCGAAAACGCCAGCATGTTCTGCCAGCGATCCAAGGCCTGATTCTCAACCGCAAAGTCAAAAGCTGCTTTGGCGTAGGGGCGAGCTACCGTGACAAATTCAGACATCAGCCCCTCCCTCCTTACAGTTCAGCGACCAGTTTATCAACGATGTCGCTGTTAGCAGCTTCATCCACGGAACGTTCAATAATTTTCTCGGCACCGGCAATCGCCAATACGGCAACTTGCTTACGCAGCTCTTCACGAGCACGTTTACGTTCGGCTTCGATTTCAGCCTGCGCCTGCGCCACAATCTTGTTACGTTCAGCTTCCGCTTCAGCTTTCGCCTCATCCAGGATCTGAGCACGGCGTTTGTTCGCCTGCTCGATGATAACCTGAGCATCCGCTTTGGCTTTCTTCAGTTGATCTGTCGCATTGGCCTGAGCCAAGTTCAAATCTTTTTTGGCACGTTCAGCAGAAGCCAGACCGTCAGCAATTTCTTTCTGACGTTTCTCGATGGCTGCCATCATCGGCGGCCATACATACTTCATGCAGAACCAGACAAACAGGACGAACGCAATGGCCTGGCCGAGGATTGTTGCATTAATATTCACAGCACAATGCCTCTTTCAAAGTTAAATAAGTTGATGTTTTAACCTCAGCAGAAAACATTCTGCTTAGGCCACCGCAAACATCACATACAGCCCCAGACCAACAGCGATCATCGGGATGGCGTCAACCAGACCCATGACGATAAAGAACTGTGTACGCAGTAAAGGAATCAGGTCAGGCTGACGAGCAGCACCTTCCAAGAATTTACCACCCAGAATGCCGATACCGATCGCAGCACCGATTGCCGCCAAACCCATCATTAACGCGGCAGCCATGTACAGCAGATCCACACTCAGGTTTTCCATGACAGTCTCCAGTTTGTTTCAGTTAAAAACGTTATTTGTTGAAAGAAAATCAATGCTCTTCAGATGCCATCGAGAGATAAACAACCGTCAGAACCATGAAAATAAAAGCCTGAAGCGTAATAATCAAAATGTGGAAAATAGCCCAAGGCACATTTAACAGCCATTGTGACCACCACGGCAACAGACCGGCAATCAGGATGAAGATCAACTCACCCGCATACATATTGCCAAACAGTCGCAAGCCTAAGGAAATAGGTTTGGACAGCAGGCTGACACCTTCAAGAATCAGGTTGATAGGAATAAATACTGGATGGTTGAACGGCTGCATGGTCAGTTCTTTAACAAAACCACCGAGACCCTTCATTTTGATGCTGTAGAACAGAACCAGGATAAATACCCCAAGCGCCATCGACAGCGTGATGTTCACGTCAGCCGTCGGCACGGCACGCAGATAAGCATGCGCCGGATCGTATCCCAGCAGGCTATAGATACCCGCCCAGGCTTGCGGCAACAGATCGATAGGCAGCAGGTCCATCAGGTTCATCAGGAAAACCCAGACGAAAATGGTCAGCGCCAGAGGAGCAATCAGTTTGCTTTTGCCATGGAACATATCGCGTACGGTGCCATCAACGAAACCGATAATCAGTTCGACAGCCGTTTGCAGCTTACCTGGCACACCGCTGGTCGCATGTTTAGCTACGCGGCGAAAGATAACCAGAAAGAGGATCCCAAGAGCGATGGAGAAAAACATCGAATCGACGTTGATCGACCAAAAACCCGTCCCGACCTGCAAATGCTGCAAGTGGTGACCGATATACTCTTGCGGAGTAGAGATTTCTCCAGCAGCCATGATGTCTCTTACCCTTTTGTTGTTAATTACGGCAACGATTAATTACGGCCGGTGCCACGATCTGCATAACCAGCACCGATAAATAAGTTAGGCCAAGCGGAAAGAATGCCGCTTTAAACACGCCTAACGCCACCACTAACAGTGCAATGGTGATAAATACCTTAAGCGCCTCGCCAATTGCGAATGACCAAGCCACACGCCCATCAGCAGGCTTGTGTGACTGGTGACGTAAGGCAAACAGCACAAACAACACATTCGGTAACCAAGCTGCCAATCCTCCGCCTAATGCAGAAGCAGCAGCGTTGACGCTATTGAGGCTGAAAGCAGCACTCAACAAAGCAAAAGTCACTAACTGTAACAACAGCAGCCTTAAGGCTACTTTTCCGCTGTAAAGGGATACAGGCATGACGTTTGCTCTCTCCGTACCTTTTCAGAGGTATACCGAATGACGTATAAAACTGCCTTTACACCACTGAGTCAAGCAGCAAAAAACGAGCAAATTATACGGGTCATACCTGCGAATTCAATCGATAAGTAGCGAAAAGGTGAACAATTATTTAAATTTCTTTCTGAAGCCCCGTTTTTACTAACAATCATCCCTGATCATGTCTGGTGTCATTAATTTCTAAAGGCCTCTAATCTGTGATATGACTCACATAAAAGGGCTTACGAATATTTACAACAGGATGTATCTTTTTTTGTCCTTAGCAATAAAACGTATTTATTTTATTTAATTTCAATAACTTAATAAAAAACCTATTCAAAAAGCGCAATAAACAACGTTTCAACCACCTATTGACATCATTGATATCGTTTTTTTACTCAATTAACACAAAAATAACTAAATTTTGATGCCGATGATTTATTTTCGCTCGTTATTATTCAGTGCGAAAGCAAAAGAACAACGCTGAAAAAACGAAGATGTAAAATTTCAGTGATCGCGATGCGTTCTGGAACCATGCCACCGATAGACGAGGTGGCATCGTGACACGCAATATTTAGTTATAATTTTTTTGATAAAAAACAAAATTAGTTTGGTTTAAGCACGATCAAATGGCGCTCACCTTCCAGCTCGGGAACGGATAAGCGAACGACCCGATCTAATAGGACACCTTGTGGCAAGGATGACAATTCATCCTCTGGAAGTACGCCTTTTAGAGCATAAAACCGCCCTGCTGGTCTGGCTGGAAGATGACTACACCAGCTAATCATGTCCTGCAAAGAAGCAAATGCCCGGCTGATTACGCCATCAAAAGGCGGTTCTGCCGGAAATTCCTCAACGCGGCTCTGCACTGGCGTAATATTTTCAAGCTGTAGTTCATGCTGTACCTGACGCAGGAAGCGCACGCGCTTACCCAGGCTATCCAGCAAAGTGAAATGCGACTCAGGGCGAACAATCGCCAATGGAATCCCAGGCAATCCAGGCCCCGTTCCCACATCGATAAAACGTTGCCCGTGTAAATGTGGCTCAACCACGATACTGTCCATGATGTGGCGGACAAGCATTTGCTGCGGATCGCGTACCGACGTCAGGTTATAAGCTTTGTTCCACTTATTCAGCATGTCAACATACTGTATCAGAAGATTTTTTTGCTTATCCGAAATCACAATGCCAGCCGCGTTTAGCAGATTATCGAGTGTGTTGCGCACAATAAGATCCCGATGAAAAATATGAGGTTAATAATAAAAATAGCCGGATAACCGGCTATTTAGGGGATAAGTTTACCGTAAATCAGGCGCTGCGGCGCAGCAGACCCTGTTTTTTAAGCCAGATCAGCAGAATGGAGATCGCCGCAGGCGTAATGCCAGAAATGCGTGAAGCCTGACCGATAGACGAAGGTTTGTGATCGTTCAGCTTGGCAATCACCTCATTGGACAATCCACTCACCTGTTTGTAATCCAGATCGGCAGGCAGCAGTGCATTTTCATTACGCTGCTGTTTCTCGATTTCATCCTGCTGGCGAGCAATATACCCTTCGTATTTGACCTGAATTTCAACCTGTTCTGCAGCCTGCTCGTCGGTTAATCCCGGGGCAAACAGCGGTAGCGCAGTAAGCTGAACGTAATCCACTTCCGGGCGACGCAGCAGTTCTTCACCGTTCGCTTCACGGGACAACGGCGTCTTCAGCAGTGAGTTGATTTGATCTAACTGCTCAGATTGCGGGTGAACGTGGATGTCGCGCAGGCGCTGACGTTCTTTCTCAATGTTCTCAAGCTTCTCATTGAAACGCGCCCAGCGGTGATCGTCGACCATACCCAGCTCACGACCCATTTCAGTCAAACGCAGATCGGCGTTATCTTCACGCAGCATCAGGCGATATTCAGCGCGTGATGTAAACATACGGTAGGGTTCTTTCGTACCTAGCGTACAGAGATCGTCAACCAGCACGCCGAGATAAGCTTGATCGCGACGTGGCGACCAGCCTTCCTTATCGGCAGCCAGTCGAGCCGCATTCAGCCCTGCCAGCATGCCCTGTGCGGCCGCTTCTTCATAACCTGTTGTCCCGTTGATCTGTCCGGCGAAGAACAGGCCATGAATAAATTTGTTTTCCAGCGTAGGTTTCAGATCGCGAGGATCGAAGAAATCGTACTCAATCGCATAGCCAGGACGAACAATGCGTGCATTCTCCATCCCTGCCATTGAGCGAACAATCTGCCACTGGACGTCAAACGGCAAACTGGTTGAGATCCCGTTAGGATAAATTTCGTTGCTGGTCAGTCCTTCCGGTTCAAGAAAGATCTGATGCGTATTTCGATCGGCAAAGCGCATGACTTTATCTTCGATCGACGGGCAATAGCGTGGGCCGATCCCTTCGATGATCCCGGCATACATCGGGCTACGATCCAGATTGTTACGGATCACATCATGGGTCTTCTCATTGGTATGCGTGATGTAGCACGGCATTTGCGCCGGATGCTGGCTCGCATTACCCAGGAATGAGAAAACCGGCATCGGGTTGTCACCGTGCTGTTGAGCCAGCACGCTAAAATCGATAGTTCTGGCGTCAATACGCGGCGGAGTACCGGTTTTCAGGCGATTGACGCGCAGAGGCAGTTCACGTAAGCGGCGCGCCAGTGGAATGGAAGGCGGATCGCCTGCACGTCCACCGCTGTAGTTATCCAGCCCAATGTGAATTTTGCCGTCAAGGAAAGTGCCTACCGTCAACACCACGGCTTTTGCACGGAATTTGAGTCCCATCTGGGTAACGGCACCAACGACACGATCGTTTTCCACAATCAGATCGTCAACAGCCTGCTGGAAGATCATCAGGTTTGGCTGATTCTCCAGCGCGGTGCGAACAGCCTGACGATAGAGCACGCGATCCGCTTGTGCACGTGTTGCTCTGACCGCTGGGCCTTTACTGCTGTTTAGTATTCTAAACTGTATACCTGCCTGATCGACGGCACGCGCCATCAACCCTCCCATGGCATCGATCTCTTTAACCAGATGGCCTTTTCCAATACCGCCAATCGCCGGGTTACAAGACATTTGTCCCAGCGTATCAATATTGTGTGTCAGTAAAAGCGTCTGTTGGCCCATTCGGGCAGAAGCCATCGCAGCTTCTGTTCCGGCATGACCGCCACCGATCACGATGACGTCAAATGGATCTGGATAAAACATGGTACTGCTCCTCGCATTATCGCGAATGATGAGTGGCGAACGATCGTTATTTGCCCTGGGCTGGGGATTCTACTCAACTTTGAGCCAACGACCAAGTCCGTTGGATCCTCGTTAATTAAAGAAAGATCTTTTTATTTAAAGATCTCTTTATTAGATCTCTTATTAGGATCGTCATGTTGTGTGGATAAGTGGTTATTCATATTAAAGATCAAGAGAATGGCGTTGATCCTTACCTGTGAATGATCGGTGATCCTGGACAGTATAAGCTGGGATCTTAATGCGGGTTTATGCACAGGACAAAAAACATACTTGGGTTGTTATTGGGATAACTACGGCTTTTACACCTGAATTAAGCATAGTTATCCACATTCAACTGCTGAATATTTCATCTTATTTGAGTAAATTAACCCACGATCCTAACCATTCTTCTGCTGGATCTTCTGGAATCTGATGCTGAGTGATGTCGATCTCGAGGATTTCACCGATCCTTTTGGCCCCTAATTGAGCCAGTACACGATCCGCTGTTTGGATCGCGCCACAGAACGTGTCGTACTCTTTACTCCCGATCCCCACCGCACCGAAACTCACCTGAGAAAGATCGGGCTTTTGCTGCTCCATCTGTCCAAACAGTGCTTTCAGGTTGTCAGGGAATTCCCCTGCACCGTGTGTAGAGGTCACCACCAGCCATATACCGCTTTCAGGCAGTGCATCAAGCGTAGGGCCATGCAGAATTTCAGTGGAAAAATCATCCTTCTCCAGCAGTTCGGCCAAATGTTCTGCAACATATTCGGCGCTGCCAAGGGTACTGCCACTGATCAAAGTAATGTCTGCCATAGCGATCCCATCCGATAAAAGACGGGACATTGTACGCTGTGATCTGGCTGGGATCTACCTGTGGATAATATGGGTATAGGAAAAAAGCATTACGGCGCGATCGTCCGCATGATGGGGTTTTGCAGGGAGATTAGCGTTTCAGTGGACTGAATTTCATCAATTGTTTGGATCTTGTTGATAAGCACATGTTGCAGTGCCTCGATCGAGCGGCACATGACCTTAATAAAGATACTGTAATGCCCGGTGGTGTAGTAGGCCTCGACCACTTCTTCCAGATTGTTCAGCTTCTCTAGCGCAGAGGGATAATCTTTGGCGCTTTTCAGAATGATGCCGATAAAACAGCATACGTCATAGCCTAGCTGCTTTGGATTCACATCCAGACGCGTGCCGACAATAATGCCCGCCTGCTTCATTTTTTCTACCCGAACGTGGATCGTGCCTGGACTGACGGAAAACTGTTTTGCCAGTTCGGCATAAGGCGTGCGCGCATTTTCCATTAAGGCGGAAAGGATGCCGCGATCGAGATTATCGATCTGATAAATTTCTGCCACTTTGAGCCTCCTATTTTAACGAATAATGATTTTATACCGCTATAAAATGACGGATTAAAAGCACAAGTGCAATTTATCCATAAGATTATTGAATGACTAGCAGTTTTTATTGCTTAATGAATAACTAAATACGATGAATAAGAGACGCGGCAATGAAAAAGCAGTACATCGAAAAACAACAGCAAATCAGCTTCGTTAAGTCTTTCTTCTCCAGCCAGTTGGAGCAGCTTCTGGGATTGATTGAAGTCCAGGCACCGATTCTCAGCCGTATCGGCGATGGTACGCAGGACAACTTGTCCGGTACGGAAAAAGCGGTACAGGTTAAGGTTAAAGCCCTGCCGGATGCCACATTTGAAGTGGTGCACTCACTTGCAAAATGGAAACGTAAAACGCTGGGAGCGTATGACTTTAGCTTCGGCGAAGGTATCTATACCCATATGAAGGCACTGCGCCCGGACGAAGATCGTCTGAGCCCGATCCACTCGGTTTATGTCGATCAGTGGGACTGGGAGCGCGTGATGGGGGATGGCGAGCGCAATGCCGAGTATCTGAAATCGACGGTGACACGTATTTATCAGGGCATTAAAGCGACGGAAGCGGCGGTACATCAGGCGTTTGGCATTCAGCCTTTCCTGCCAGAACAGATTCATTTTGTGCATACCGAAACGCTGCTACAGCGCTATCCCGATCTGGATGCCAAAGGGCGTGAGCGAGCTATCGCTAAAGAACTGGGTGCGGTCTTCCTGATTGGGATTGGCGGTAAGCTGTCCAGCGGACACTCTCACGATGTGCGTGCGCCGGATTATGATGATTGGACGACGCCAGGCGAGCAGGAACTGGCAGGTCTGAACGGCGATATCGTCGTGTGGAACCCGGTCCTGAACGATGCGTTTGAGATTTCATCAATGGGCATCCGTGTTGATGCGGAAACCTTAACACGCCAACTGGCGCTGACGCAGGATGAAGAACGTCTGAAACTGGAATGGCATCAGGCGCTGCTGCGCGGTGAGATGCCGCAAACGATCGGCGGGGGAATCGGTCAGTCTCGCCTGGTCATGCTGCTGCTGCAATTGCCACACATTGGTCAGGTTCAGTGCGGCGTTTGGCCACAGCCGCTGCGTGAGTCGGTTTCCGGCCTGCTTTAATAAGCCTTGCCGTGCTGCCAACGGCGCATTAAGCGGCTTTTTAACCCGGTATCAAAGCGCCAGATATGGTCAAAGATGTGCATGATGCCGGGTTTGCCGTGATCGGACATCGCTACAGCATGGAAACGATGCTGTAGCTGCTTCTGACGGCTTTTCACCTTATTTACCACCTCATCCGGCAACCGCTGGGCGATAAAATCCGAAATCACCACCGCGTCGGCATCATGCCAGAGTGCGTCGTCCATCTTATCCAACAGTGCTGACAGACAGGCGCTCATATCTGTGCCGCCGCGGAAGGACTGGCTGAGAAAACGTATCGCCTGCTCTAATCCGTCCGCAGACGTGAGCTCATATTTCACCACGCCGGTAGAAAACAGCATGATGTAGCAACGGCGGTTGTCGGCGAGCGCGATGCGCATCAGCGCCAGACAGAAGGCTTTGGCACAGCGTTCATTAAAGCCGCCCATCGAGCCTGACGTATCAACGCAGACGATAAACGGGCCACGCGGCTGCTGTTCATTTTGCTGATGGACAACGGGGCGCTCGGTGATTTTCTCGCGCCAGCTCTCCCCTTGTAAGCGATAGGTCAGCAGACGATGCTCTAGCAGGCGACGATAGAATTCATATTCCAATTCGCTAATGCCCAACGTGGCCAGCTCTGTCGGCATCAAACGCAAAATGTCATCGCTCTGATGCACGCCGCTCACCTGCTCAGGCACGGTGGCGGGTTCTCGTACCCTTACCCGGAAGGCTTCTTGTGGTGCTTCTTGCGTGAGGATGGATTTGGTTTCTCGGCTGCGGCCTAAGCGTTCCGCCAGCTTTTGTAATGCGGGCTGGCGTTGCAGGAAAGCACCGAAATCCAGTAACGGGCGGGGATCGGTTTGAATACGCTGCGCTGCGCTGAGATCCCAGAGCCGTCCGGCCGCGTTTTCGTTTTCGGCCAGAATAGGTTCGAGTTTGCCGCTGAGAGTCAGGCGTTGTTGCAGTTCATCCAGCAGGATTTCCCGCTCCTGATCCATCAACTGCTGATGCAGTGAAACGGTTTGCAGAGTGAGGCTTAGCCGCCAGCGCTGAAGAAAGAGCGCGTGGAGCCCACTGGTGATCTTCTGCCCTAAGGTTCTCTCTGGAGAGGTAATGAGCTGTGAGGCCTGTGCCAGAAAGGGGGATTCTACGTTGTTCAGCATATCCATAATCGCAGGCAGGCGTGTCTGAAAAGCCTGATTGTCGATCGATTGTGAACGTTGGTAGCAGCTAAATTCTTTTTCCAGCTCTGGCGGTACCTGCGTGGTGCGCAGGCGCTGCTTTAAGGTTTCTTTCCAGTGAGGAAGATCGTTGAGTAACGCGGACTTCAGGCTGGGATACTTTTCAAAGAAGAAAGCGAGCTGCGGCGTTGCCAACAGCGTGACGACAAGATCGTCCAGCAGTTCGTTTTCATCGATAGACAGCAGCATTTCCAGTGATTCCAGCGTGATCATCGGCGTTAGTCCTGTTGCTCTGATTGCTGGATCTGTTCGGCAACCTGCTGCAGGCTGGCTTCTATTTTCGCTAGCCACTCAGCGGGGACGAACAGACAAGGTTGATGCTGGCTGAATAAGCGGCGCTGTTCGCGCAACTGCATGTTCAGCTTTTCATATTCATCGGTAATGTCGGCAGGCAGCGCACAGTCGCGCTTTTCCGGCAGAGAAAGAATGGAGGATTGCAGGCTGATATCGCGAACCGTCAGATGCTGGCGATCGTCCACCAGCAGATCGAGGCGTTGAGTAAAGCCGATGCCGTTGAGCTTGCCCCGGATTTCTCCCCCTTTTTGCAGCCAGCCTTGCAAAGCATGCTTTTCAATGAGCAGGTGATTGACTTCAATATCGTGCAGGATCAGCGGTCTTTGCAGCACCAGATCCAGCGTTTCAGCGACGATCGTGTCAGGCAACGTGTAATGGAATTTCCGGCCAAGGAAGTGCCCCTGTTTCTCCACCGAAAATGCCTGTAATTCACTTTGTTCACGCTGATATTGCTGACGTCTGGTGTTCACCTGTTGCAAGCGGAACAGCAGGCTTTTCTGCTGGTAGGCGTGCTCGGTAATCAGTAATTCAAGCTGGTGTTCGATGAGCGTCAAGGTGCTTTGGTCATGCCAGAGACAGTCTTTCAGCAGAATGATATCAACTGGCGTAATGGCGTCCCGTCCGCAGAAAAACGCGCTGGCCTGAAGCAGGCGCAGGGCTTTTTTCCAGCGTCGATCGGAAATATATGGTGCTTGGTCCAGCGCATCGAGCTGCTGACGCAGCGTGTAAATCAGCTCAAAACCGAACTCCGGCAATGCGATATGCTCAATATCCTTCTGCCACTGTTGGTACTCTTCATCACTGACGCTAAGGGCGGGCGGAACGGGGTTATCGCGTTCGCTGCTGTTATTCACAAGCAGCGCACGGAAATTCTGTTTTTCCTGCACGCGATCGAGCCACAGACGGATGAGCATTCGGTCGTAGAGCGCTTCCAGACCGCCATCCGCCTCCGGCAGTTCATTCGAGGCCGCGACCAGCAGGCGCATGGGGATGGTGTCTTCGCTGTTGCCATTACGGAAACGCCGCTCGTTAATGGCCGTCAGCAGGGTGTTCAAAATGGCGGGACCCGCTTTCCAGATTTCATCCAAAAATACGATTTCGGCTTCCGGCAGATAACCGGCGGTGAGGCGCTGATAGCGCCCTTCGTCTTTTAACGCCTGAATGGAAAGGGGGCCGAATACCTCTTCCGGGGTGGAAAAGCGAGTCATCAGGTACTCGAACGCGTTCGCATGACGAAAAGCGAATTTAAGACGCCGGGCGATCATACTTTTGGCTATACCTGGCGGCCCCAGCAGGAAAACACTTTCCCCACTTAGCGCTGCGAGCAGGCAGAGACGAATGGCGTGCTGTCTTTCGTAGAGCCCATGTTCTAGCGCATGACTGAGACGAGAAATTCTTTCAGCCAATGCCGCGGTTTGACGCATAATTAATCCGTTAGTCCCATGATGTGATGCACCGAAATCGTTTATTTTTTTATCTGGTTGCTCTACTGAAAGCGGTGTCTCAGAAAAACCCTACTTTCAGAAAGACAATAGTAATAATAAACGGCAGATCACAGATTTTTATTAGAATACTTTTACGGATTATTCACCCTAACGGGGTAAGTAAGCAATAAACCACCCTTTACAGGATGTTTCGTATACACCTGTCATACTTCAAGCTGCAGGTGTGTTGGCTGCGCTTACTCACCCGAATCACTTACTTGAGTAAGCTCATCGGGCTTCCCTCGCTTGCCGCCTTCCTGCAACCCGAATTATTTAAGGTGTAAGAAGATGGCCCGCACAATAAAAATGGGTTTTTACCCTGATTTGTGCATACTGTGCGCTTTTGGACTAGTTGCTGTGAATGACGCGCTTCGCGGACTGATTAACAACAGAAGATAGGGTTATGAGCTCAGAACATAAACGTTCGCTTCCGGCTGTCACGCTGGCGGCCATCGGGGTGGTTTATGGAGATATAGGAACCAGCCCTCTTTATACGTTAAGGGAATGTTTATCAGGGCAGTTTGGTTTTGGGGTCGAACCTGACTCGGTCTTTGGTTTTCTTTCACTGATCTTTTGGCTGTTGGTTCTTGTTGTTTCGCTGAAATATCTGACCTATGTGATGCGTGCCGATAACGCAGGCGAAGGTGGGATTCTGACATTAATGTCGCTAGCCGGGCGCAATACCTCCGATCGCATGACGTCCGTGCTGGTTATCATGGGGTTGATCGGTGGCAGCTTCTTTTATGGGGAAGTCGTCATCACGCCTGCTATCTCGGTGATGTCGGCGATGGAAGGGCTGGAAATCGCCGCGCCGTCGATGGACAGCTATATCGTTCCGCTCTCGATTGTCGTCCTGACGTTACTGTTTATCATTCAAAAACACGGTACGGGTAGCGTCGGCAAGCTGTTTGCACCCGTGATGCTGATTTGGTTTTTAACGCTTGGCGTGCTGGGTGCGCGCAGCATTATCGCTAACCCCGAAGTCTTGCAGGCGTTGAACCCGATGTACGCCGTGCGCTTCTTTGTCGAGTATAAAGCGGTGTCGTTCTTCGCACTGGGGGCGGTGGTGCTGGCGATTACCGGGGTCGAGGCGCTGTATGCCGATATGGGGCACTTCGGTAAATTCCCGATTCGTCTGGCCTGGTTTACGGTGGTGTTGCCGTCGCTGGTGTTAAATTACTTCGGGCAGGGTGCGTTGCTGTTAAAAGACCCGGAAGCCATCAAAAACCCGTTCTTCCTGCTGGCGCCAGATTGGGCGCTGATTCCACTGATGATATTGGCCACATTGGCGACAATCATTGCCTCGCAGGCAGTCATTTCCGGTGTTTTCTCCCTGACCCGTCAGGCGGTGCGGCTAGGCTATTTACCGCCGATGCGTATCGTCCACACGTCAGATATGGAGTCCGGTCAGATTTATATCCCTGCCATTAACTGGATGCTGTATATCGCCGTTGTCATCGTGATTGTCAGCTTTGAGCATTCGAGCAATCTGGCGGCGGCTTACGGGATTGCAGTAACGGGCACGATGGTAATTACCAGCATTCTGTTCTGTACGGTGGCAGTGAAGAACTGGCTCTGGAATCGCTATCTGGCGTGGGTTTTGCTGGCGGGCCTGCTGATTATTGACGTGCCTATGTTTTTGGCAAACGTAGTCAAGATCCTCTCTGGCGGCTGGCTGCCGCTGGCGCTGGGTATGGTGATGTTTATCATCATGACCACATGGAAAAGCGAGCGTTTCAGGCTGCTGCGCCGGTTGCATGAGCATGGTAACTCGCTGGATGCCATGATTGCGTCACTGGAGAAAACGCCGCCGACGCGTGTGCCAGGGACCGCCGTGTATTTCTCGCGTGCGACGCGCGTGATCCCGTTCGCGCTGTTACATAACCTCAAACATAACAAGATCCTGCATGAGCGCGTGGTGCTGTTGACCATGAGAACGGAGGATGCGCCCTATGTGCTGAACGCGCGTCGAGTGACGGTTGAACAGCTTTCGCCGACGTTTTGGCGCGTGATTGCCAACTATGGCTGGCGTGAGACACCGGATGTGGAAGAGGTCTTTCAGCGCTGCTGGCAGGATGGGTTAACCTGCCAAATGATGGAAACATCTTTCTTTATGTCTAATGAGTCGCTGATTATCGGTGAGCGCCCGTGGTATCTGCGCTTGCGCGGTAAGCTATTCATGATGCTCAGCCGCAATGCGCTGCGGGCGGCGGATCAGTTTGAAATACCGCCGAACAGGCTGATTGAGCTGGGGATACAGGTCGAGATTTAAGCGTTCCCACTAAATTATCTATCGTTAACACACTGACAGCGACTCGTTGTTTGTTATTAGGGAAACACGGGGATGAGGTTCCCGCAGGGATACCTCGCCCCGTGGTCGACCGTGTATCTCGATCTTACCCCAACGTAACGTCTAACAACCTTTACCAATTCACCGATACAATCAGCCCGCCTCCGGGCTGATTGGTGAACGTGACCCGCATGTGGTGCAATTTAGCGATGTTGTTGACGATGGAAATCCCAAGACCGCTGCCGGATTTCTCTTGCCCCGGCGGGCGATAAAAGCGTTCGCCAATTCTTGCCAGCGCCTCCTCGCTAATGCCCGGTCCGTTATCGGCAACCTGAAAGCCGCGCTCTGTCAGCGTCAGGCTTACCGTTCCCCCTTCATAGCTGTAGCGGATAGCGTTATCCAGCAGATTGCGTACCAGCAGAGTCAGCAGCAGCGGGTGGCCCTGCCGGATAACCGGGGTGTCCGGTAAATCCAGCGTCAGTTCGATACCTGCGGTTTGCGCCGTGTGGTAGTGCGCGATCACCGCCTGTTGCAGTAGTTCATTGAACTGGACGGGCTGCATCCCTTCGGGGGACGATTCGGCATCCAACCGCGACAGCGTCAGGAGCTGATCCACCAGCCGTGTAGCCCGATCGATGCCTTTATCCAGATTGACCAGCGCATGGTGGCGCATGGCTTCATCATCATGCGCCAGCTGTGCGACTTCGGTTTGGACTTTCAACGCTGCCAGCGGGCTACGCAATTCGTGAGCGGCATCGGAGGTAAAACGGCGTTCACGAACCAGCATGTCGCTGATGCGGGAAAACAGATGGTTCAGCGCGTTGACCAACGGGCGAACTTCCTGCGGGATATGCTGCGTCGCCAGCGGTGTACTTTCGTCCGGTGAACGCTGTTGAAGCTCGGCGGTAATGCGTTTTAGCGGCGAGAGCTCACGCGTTACCAGCCAGAACAGCAGCGCCAGCATGATCGGCAGGGCGAACAGCCAGGGCATCAGGTTGGTTTTTACAATATCCAGCGTCATGTCCTGACGGTATTCCCACTCTTGCCCGACAGCGATCACGTAACGATTATCTGCTGTCGTTAACCAGACGATGCGCCATGCGTCACTGTCATCGCGTAACCTGCCGTCGGTAAAGCCGTTTCGCTGGTAGTCAAAAATAAAATCTTTGCCGTTCTCACCATCATTCAACAACATCTTCCCGTCGCGAGTAAAAATGGCGAAGGCTAGAGCATCGTCGTCTTGCTTGCCTCGATCCTTATGTACCAGACTTTTGGTTTTGGGCAGAGAAGTCGACTGAATTCGCAATTCATCGGGGTTCATGGTGGCAAGACGTTTGGCAAACAGCATTTGCTGGGTATCAAATAGCTCATTGATGTTATGACGCGTTTGATACCACGAAAGCAGACTGGCAACGCCCCAGCAAATCAGCGTCAGCAGCGTAAAACCCGCAATCAGGCGTAAACGCAGGCTGAGTCGGTTCATGGTGCATCTCCCAGAATGTAGCCAACGCCATGCACGGTACGGATAAACCCACCACCCAGCTTTTTGCGCAGGTGGTGGATATGCACTTCTACCGCATTGCTGGAGACATCATCGTCCCACCCATAGAGCTTTTCTTCCAACTGCGCGCGTGTGAGTACGCGGTTTGGATTGAGCAAAAATAGTTCCAGTAATGCCAGTTCGCGAGACTTTAGTATCAGCGGTTCATTGTTAAGTGTGACGCTTCGCGATCCCGGCTCAAGGGAAACCGCACCGTGCGTTAATGTCGGTTGAAGTTGGCCGTGACGACGGCGAATCAGCGCCTGAAGGCGAGCGGCCACTTCTGTCAGCGCAAAGGGCTTACATAAATAATCATCAGCACCTTGCTGTAGCCCTTCTACGCGCTGTTCCAACGCATCGCGGGCTGTCAAAATTAGCACCGGTTCGTCATGTCCCGCCTGACGCCACTGACGCAGAATATCCATCCCGTCCATGCCCGGCAGGCTGAGATCGAGCACCACCGCATCATAGGGGGCAGCCTTCAATGCAGCGGCACCCGCTTTACCTTCCATAAACCAGTCAATATTAAAGCCCAGTTTGTTTAACCCAGCTTTCAGGCCGTCACCAATCAAGCGATCGTCTTCGATTAACAATATTCTCATGGGGGCCTCGCAGGGAATGCGCTGCTGTTGCGCTTATGTCTTTTCCGGTTTTATACGAAATAGAGAGGCGGTGTGTACAGGACAAATCGCTGAAATCGGGCGATTTCGGCAATATAAAAAAATAAGAAAGTAAACGCTGACTCCTTAAGATTCTGTTAAGAACGGTTTGCTTTAATCCTTCCCGAAGACCGATTACTCCCGCAGGCTGACTGCGAAACCGTTGACTGTGAAGCAACAGAAAAAATAAGGAAGGTAAACATGAAAAAAGCAGCTGCGTTACTTGCCATTACCGCTCTGGTTTCTGCGCCCGTATTTGCCGCACAAAGCGGCGGCGGTTTCGTCAACCCAGAAACGCCTGCGGTTGGCACACATAAAGGGGGATTCATTGATCAACAGAGTTCCCTCACCACGGTAGATAAAGCTAAAGATTTGCGTGATGACAGTTGGGTGACGCTGAGCGGTAATATTGAAAAACGGATCGGTGATGAAAACTACCTGTTCCGCGACGCGACAGGCACGATGGAAGTCGAAATTGATCACAAACGCTGGAATGGTCAGATGGTTTCGCCCACCGACAAAGTGGAAATTCAGGGTGAACTGGATAAAGACTTCAATTCCGTCGAGCTGGATGTGAAGCAGATTCGCAAACTCTAAATCGTTATCCTCAATTCCCTCGTGGCGGGCCGTTGCCCGCCATTTCTCTATTTATCAACCTTCTATAACGGCCTCTTGTTCTCTTTATTTTTTTGTTGGCGAAACGTTTCGATAGCGATCACATTTTTTTTATCTCTTCATTGCCTTTCTTGCTTCTTTTTCTAGAATGTTATTAGCGAAACGTTTCGCTGGTGGGGTGATAAGATGAAAAAAGCAGCATTATTGAATTCAGATATTTCTTCCGTGATTTCTCGACTGGGGCATACCGATAGCCTTGTTATTGGTGATGCCGGTTTACCGATTCCTGAAACGACGACCCGTATCGATCTGGCGTTGACGCATAACGTGCCGACGTTCTTGCAGGTCGTTAGCGTTGTCACCAGCGAAATGCAGGTCGAGGCCGCTATTCTGGCGGAAGAGATTATTGAAAAGAACCCCGCAGTCCATGACGCATTACTCGATCAATTGAAGCAACTTGAACAACACCAGGGAAACTCAATTGCATTGCACTATGTTAGCCATGAAGAATTTAAAACCCAAAGCGGCAAAAGCCGGGCGATCATTCGCAGCGGAGAGTGTTCTCCGTATGCCAATGTCATCCTTTGTGCTGGCGTAACGTTCTGAGGCATCAATGCAACCTTTACTGCAACTGCAAGGCATCACGAAATCTTTTCCCGGCGTTAAAGCGCTTTCCGGTGCGGCACTCAATGTCTATCCGGGAAAAGTGATGGCGCTGGTGGGCGAAAACGGTGCGGGCAAGTCCACCATGATGAAAGTCCTGACCGGGATCTATCGTAAAGATGCTGGCAGCATTCATTTTCTGGGGCAAGAGGTAGATTTCAGCGGGCCGAAAGCGTCCCAGGAAGCAGGTATCGGTATTATCCATCAGGAACTTAACCTGATTCCCCAACTCACGATTGCCGAGAATATCTTCCTTGGTCGTGAATTTACCAACCGCTTCGGTCGTATCGACTGGAACAAGATGTATGCGGAAGCCGATAAGCTGCTGAAGCGCCTTAATCTGCGCTATGACAGCCGTCGTATGGTCGGTGATTTATCGATTGGCGATCAGCAAATGGTAGAAATTGCCAAGGTGCTGAGCTTTGAATCGAAAGTCATCATCATGGATGAACCGACCGATGCCCTGACGGATACCGAAACCGCTTCGCTATTCAGCGTGATCAAAGAGCTGCAATCTCAGGGATGCGGCATTGTCTATATTTCCCACCGTCTGAAAGAAATCTTTGAAATCTGCGATGACATTACCGTGTTCCGCGATGGTCAGTTTATCGGCGAGCGTCCGGTCAGTGACTTAGAGGAAGATACGCTGATTGAAATGATGGTGGGCCGTAAGCTGGAAGATCAGTACCCGCGTTCGAATAAAGTGCCGGGAGAGGTTCGCCTTAAGGTGCAGAACCTGTCAGGGCCGGGCGTCGACAACGTCAGCTTTACGGTTCGGAAAGGCGAAATTCTGGGCGTTGCAGGGCTGATGGGCGCGGGCCGTACCGAACTGATGAAGATTCTCTACGGCGCGCTGCCGCGAACTGGCGGCAATGTGACGCTGGATGGCCGTGACGTAGTGACCCGTAAACCGCAGGATGGCTTGGCGAACGGCATAGTTTACATTTCCGAAGACCGCAAGCGCGATGGTCTGGTGCTGGGCATGTCGGTAAAAGAAAACATGTCCTTAACCGCACTGCGCTATTTCAGCCATGCGGGCGGTCGCCTGAAACACGCCGAAGAGCAACTGACGGTTGCCGATTTTATTCGGCTGTTCAACGTGAAAACGCCTTCGATGGAGCAGCCTATCGGCCTGCTTTCCGGCGGTAATCAGCAGAAAGTGGCGATTGCCCGTGGCCTGATGACGCGCCCAAATGTCCTGATCCTCGATGAACCGACGCGTGGCGTCGATGTCGGGGCGAAGAAAGAGATTTACCAGTTAATCAATCAATTCAAAGAAGAAGGGCTGAGCATCATATTGGTGTCATCCGAAATGCCCGAAGTCTTGGGAATGAGCGATCGCATCATTGTGATGCATGAAGGGCGCTTGAGCGGTGATTTCCCTATTGAGCAAGCAACCCAGGAAGCACTGATGGCCGCGGCCGTTGGTAAGCAATACGGCGCAAAGCAGGAGTAAGTCAGACATGAGTTCTCAATCTATCGCGGCAAAACGCTGGTTCAGCAAAGAGTGGTTACTGGAGCAGAAATCGCTGATCGCGCTCCTGATCCTGATTGCGGTTGTGTCCGCCATGAGCCCTAACTTTTTTACCCTGAACAACCTGTTCAATATTCTTCAGCAGACGTCGGTGAACGCCATCATGGCAGTTGGCATGACGCTGGTGATTCTGACCTCGGGCATCGATTTGTCGGTGGGTTCACTGCTGGCATTGACCGGTGCCGTAGCGGCTTCCATCGTCGGGCTTGAAGTCAATGCGCTGGTGGCGGTGTTTGGCGCGCTGGCGCTGGGTGCGCTGATTGGTGCGGGTACAGGGGTCATTGTATCTAAAGGCAAAGTGCAGGCGTTTATTGCCACGTTGGTCATGATGCTGTTACTTCGCGGTGTGACGATGGTCTATACCAATGGTAGCCCGGTGAATACCGGCTTTTCCGACGTGGCAGATGCATTTGGTTGGTTTGGTATCGGTCGTCCACTGGGGATTCCGACGCCAATCTGGATCATGGCTATCGTGTTCGCGGCAGCCTGGTACATGTTGCACCATACGCGTCTGGGGCGCTATATCTATGCGCTGGGCGGCAACGAGTCTGCCACCCGTTTGTCCGGCATCAGCGTTGATAGAGTCAAGATTATTGTCTATTCCCTGTGTGGGCTGTTGTCTGCACTGGCGGGAATTATCGAAGTCGCACGTTTGTCCTCTGCACAGCCGACGGCGGGTACAGGGTATGAGCTGGATGCTATCGCGGCTGTAGTATTGGGCGGCACCAGTCTGGCTGGAGGAAAAGGGCGTATCGTTGGTACGTTGATCGGCGCACTTATCCTTGGTTTCCTCAACAACGGACTGAATTTATTAGGTGTTTCTTCTTACTACCAAATGATCGTTAAAGCAGTCGTCATTTTGCTGGCGGTTCTGGTAGATAACAAAAGCAGTAAATAACCTTCATTCACACAGGAATTGAGTTATGAATATGAAAAAGCTGGCTACTCTGGTTTCCGCTGTTGCGCTGAGCGCGACTGTCAGTGCTAATGCTTTGGCCAAAGATACGGTTGCTCTGGTGGTTTCTACGCTGAATAACCCGTTCTTTGTTTCAATGAAAGAGGGTGCACAGAAAGAAGCCGACAAGCTGGGTTACGAGCTGATTGTACTGGACTCCCAGAATAACCCAGCAAAAGAACTGGCTAACGTTCAGGATTTGACGGTGCGTGGAACCAAAGTTCTGCTGATCAACCCGACCGATTCTGATGCGGTAGGTAATGCGATTAAAATGGCCAATCAGGCCAAGATCCCTGTTATTACGCTGGACCGCGTTGCCAGCAGTGGTGAAGTGGTGAGCCACGTTGCTTCTGATAACGCCTTCGGCGGTAAAGTTGCCGGTGACTTCATTGCCAAGAAATTGGGTGAAGGCGCTAAAGTGATTCAGTTGGAAGGCATCGCTGGAACGTCTGCCGCGCGCGAGCGTGGGGCAGGCTTCATGAAATCTGCTGAGAAAAATAAATTCGCTATGCTGGCCAGCCAACCGGCTGACTTCGACCGTACTAAAGGGCTGAACGTGATGCAGAACCTGCTGACCGCGCACCCTGACGTTCAGGCCGTATTTGCTCAGAACGATGAAATGGCGTTGGGTGCACTGCGTGCACTGCAAACCGCAGGCAAAACAGATGTGCTGGTTGTCGGCTTTGACGGCACTCAGGATGGCGTGAAGGCCGTTGAGTCAGGCAAGCTGGCTGCAACTGTTGCTCAGCGTCCTGATCAGATCGGTGTGATCGGTATCGAAACGGCTGCGAAAGTACTGAAAGGTGAAAAAACGCAGGCCATCATTCCGGTTGACCTTAAGCTGGTAGCAAAATAATTAAAGAATAAAGCAGGGCTCGCGCCACCCGTTTGTGGTGGCGCATTATTAACGTAGCGGGATTCGACATAATGAAAACGGGTAAGCTGGTGGTGCTGGGCAGTATTAATGCTGACCATATTCTCAATCTTGAGCAATTTCCCCGCCCGGGCGAAACGGTGATCGGTGAGCAATATAGCGTTGCTTTCGGTGGGAAAGGTGCCAATCAGGCCGTTGCCGCTGGTCGAAGTGGTGCAGACATCGCTTTTATTGCCTGCGTCGGAGAAGACGATATCGGTACCCGCATTTGCCAGCAGCTATCCAAGGATAATATTGATGTTTCCGCCGTTGAGGCTATCTCCGGGGAAACAACCGGCGTTGCGCTGATTTTTGTTAACGCCGACGCTGAGAACATGATTGCGATTAACGCAGGCGCAAATGCTGCTGTGTCGCCTGATTACCTTGATCGTCATCAGCAACACATTATTGATGCTTCTGCGTTGCTTATGCAGCTTGAGTCGCCGTTGGAAACGGTTATTGCGGCCGCTAAACTCGCGCATGAACACCAAACAAAAGTGATTCTGAACCCCGCCCCTGCTCGTGAACTGCCCGATGAACTGTTATCGCTGGTCAATATGATCACGCCGAATGAAACCGAAGCACAGTTCCTGACGGGAATTACCGTTGAGACGGAAGACGATGCGGCTCGTGCAGCACAGGTTCTACACGATAAAGGCATTGAAACGGTTCTCATCACATTGGGTAGCCGTGGCGTATGGTTAAGTGAAAACGGTCAGGGGCAGCGAATTCCGGGATATCGTGTAAAAGCCGTGGATACTATCGCCGCTGGAGATACCTTTAATGGTGCGTTAGTGACTGCATTGCTGGAAAATAAACCCATGTCCTCCGCAGTAAAATTTGCCCATGCGGCAGCTGCGATAGCCGTTACTCGCCGAGGTGCTCAGCCCTCTGTCCCGTGGCGTGAAGAGATCGACGCATTTTTGCAAACCCAGGGGTGATCTTTGGCCACCATGAAAGATGTCGCCCGTCTTGCGGGCGTTTCTACTTCTACCGTATCTCACGTCATTAATAACAATCGCTTTGTCAGCGATACCATTCGCGAAAAAGTGATGAAGGCCGTTGAGGATCTCAACTATGCGCCGTCTGCGCTGGCCAGAAGTCTGAAAATAAACCAGACCCGCACCATAGGTATGTTGCTCACTGCCAGTAATAACCCGTTTTATGCCGAAGTGGTTCGTGGCGTAGAGCGCTGCTGTTATGAGCGAGGCTATAGCCTGATTCTGTGCAACACCGAAGGCGATCGCGACAGAATGAGCCATAGTCTCGAAACGCTGCTGCAAAAGCGGGTCGACGGCGTACTATTGATGTGCACTGAAAACCATCGCCCTTTGCCTGAAATGATGAGCCGCTATCCTTCTATACCTATGGTTATGATGGATTGGGCACCTTTTGAAGGCGTCATGGACGTTATTAAAGATAACTCTCTGCTCGGTGGGGAGATCGCGACCAATTATCTCATTTCTCGTGGCTATAAAAAGATAGCCTGCATTGCGGGTCCGAAAGATAAGACGACCGCCTATAACCGATTAGAAGGTTATCGACAGGCGATGCAGCTCGCTGGGCTATTCATTCCTGCTGACTATGAAATTTTCGGCGATTTTGAGTTTGAAGCGGGCTATCGCGCTATGCAGCAGTTGTTAGCGCTGGAAGATAAACCTGAAGCGGTGTTCACCAGTAACGATGCGATGGCCGTTGGCGTTTACCATGCGCTTTATCAGGCTGGGCTTTCTATTCCGCAAGACATGGCTGTTATTGGTTACGATGACATTGAACTGGCCCGCTACATGTCTCCACCTCTAACTACGGTTCACCAACCTAAAGATGAACTCGGCGAATTAGCGGTGGATACACTTTTGTATCGTCTGGAACATCCCAATACTGAACCTAATGCGCTGGTGTTGACGCCGGAATTAATGGTACGCCAGTCTGTCCGATGAGGTTTTCTCTCAATTAGCGGCGAAAAATCCGGCATAACGGCGTCTTTTAATGCGCTTTGCTGAAAAAATCCCCACTCGGTAATTTTTTTGCATTTAGCGCTTGTCAGTGGCCGAGAAGTCCCTATAATGCGCCTCCACTGACACGGCAACAGCGACACGCGGTTGTGGTGACAGGAAAAAAGATTCAACGAAGGCGGTCAGTAATGACTTGACTTCACAGCGGAAAAGCATAGTATATGCAGCCCGCGCCACCGATGAAGTGGCACTGCTCTTTAACAATTTAATCAGACAATCTGTGTGGGCACTCACAAGACCGTATCTTAACGATATAAAAAAGTCTTGAAGAGTGAACAACAGTAAATTCATTACGAATAAACAGTTTTAATTCTTTGAGCATCGCTGGCGAGTTCAGCAAATCAAACAAATCTTAAATTGAAGAGTTTGATCATGGCTCAGATTGAACGCTGG
>NZ_FQWI01000006.1 GCF_900129615.1 Pectobacterium carotovorum
GACTCGCCGAGCGAGACATTACCCGAGGGCGGTAAAAAAGAAGCCGCAACGTTACACGTTACGGCTACCTTCAAAAGCTTAACTGAAAAGCATTAGAGCCGCTGGCTCCCTATCTATTTTACTTGTCCGCTGGCTTACTGCGGTTTTGCGGACGCGGCGCGCGGCGTTGGCCTTCGCCACTGCCCTTACCACTATTACCTTTATTACCCCCCCACGGGCTATCGCTATTACCGCCCGCTTTACGCGGCTGGCGATTGCCATCGGCCGGCCGGCGTTCGCCCTGACTCTGGCTGCGCTCGGACTGACCGCGTGGCGCGCCAGACTGTGCGCGAGGAGATGCGTTACGTGCACCACCGCCGCCACCGCCACGGTTGCCCTGACGGCCATTCACAATCGGCTCTGCCTTGATGGACGGATCCGGCTCGTAGCCTTCGATAGCGATACGTGGAATCTCACGCTTCAACAGACGCTCGATGTCACGCAGCAGTTTGTGCTCATCCACACAGACCAGTGACAGCGCTTCACCCGTTGCTTCCGCACGACCGGTACGGCCAATACGGTGAACGTAATCTTCCGGCACGTTTGGCAGCTCATAGTTCACCACGTGCGGCAGTTGGTCGATATCCAGACCACGCGCGGCGATATCCGTGGCGACCAGCACGCGAATGCTGCCGTCTTTAAAGTTCGCCAGCGCACGAGTACGCGCCCCCTGACTTTTGTTACCGTGGATAGCCGCGGCAGTAATGCCGTCTTTTTCCAGCAGCTCGGCCAGGTGGTTAGCGCCGTGTTTGGTGCGGGTAAAGACCAGCACCTGCTGCCAGTTATTTTCACCAATCAACTGCGACAGCAGTTCACGCTTGCGGCGCTTATCAACAAAATGCACATGCTGCGTAACCAGTTCAGACGGCGTATTACGACGCACGACTTCAACCGAGGCTGGATTAGTCAGCAGCTTGTTCGCCAGCGCTTTGATCTCATCAGAGAAGGTCGCGGAGAACAGTAGGTTTTGACGCTTAGCAGGCAGCTTCGCCAGTACACGGCGAATGTCATGAATGAAGCCCATATCCAGCATGCGGTCCGCTTCATCCAGCACCAGAATTTCAATCTGTGACAGGTCAACGGCGCGCTGATGCTCCAGATCGAGCAGACGCCCCGGTGTCGCCACCAGAATATCTACGCCACCGCGCAGTTTCATCATCTGTGGGTTAATGCTCACCCCACCGAATACAACTAGTGAACGCAGGCTCAGATACTTGCTATACGCCTTCACATTTTCATCAATCTGCGCGGCCAGTTCACGGGTTGGTGTCAGGATCAGCGCGCGTACCGGACGGCGGCCTTTCCCTTTGTGCTGCGCTTCACGGCTGGTCAGCAATTGTAATAACGGCAGCGTAAAGCCCGCCGTTTTGCCCGTACCAGTTTGTGCGCTGGCCATTAAATCGCGCCCTTCCAGCACGACAGGAATCGCCTGACGCTGAACGGGAGTAGGATCGCGATAACCCTGCTCGTCAATCGCGCGCAGAATATCGGCACTCAGGCCGAGAGAATCAAATGACATAAAAAGAACAACTCCAGATCCGCTCTGACCGGACAGCAGCCGGTGTAGTTTTCAGAGGGTCAATAAGACGGGTTTGGCGGGCCACGATTAACGTAACAACTTACTTAACAATCTACGTAAAACAATGACATACGCACAACCACGGTGAACGAGCACAACTACGGTGCATGACTGCCGACGATTGTAGCAGAGATTCTGACCACTAAGGGATTTTTATCTACGTTAGCCCGTTTTTGTATGGCGAGCTTCCTGCCCGCCACCCTGTGGGCCGTCGCAAGCGACGTTGAAAAACGTTCCCTACGTTTTTTTAGTGGGACGCAGTAGCGGGCAGTTTTGGCAGTATTCCTGCGGCTGCGATGCCTTGTAATAAAAACAGCAGGTGCGGCGAAAGCGCACGTCACGAAAGTTCGCCGAACGCCCCGCGACGGGAACCCGCGTTTTCGCACGAAAGAACGGTTTCAGCGGGTTGTCATCACAGCCAAAGCGTTCGCCGGGCGCAGCCCGCAAGGCGTCGAAATCCTGCTGCACCTGTTGTGCCAGCGTCATTCCCGGCGAACAGGACGCCGCCGGATCGTCCCACTCAATGCGCTGCTCGTATAACGAAAACACCCGCACCGCGACGTTTTCCCACAGAATGCGCAGCGGCGCGCCCGACACCGTAGACAGCGTATGCAGGATCGGCGACAGGTGTTGAGCAAACAGCGTGTCGAACAGGCTATCGCGCCACGCGTCTCGTCGCCCCAGCTCCGGCTGGGACACCGTCAGATCGTAAAGCGGCATGGTCGATGTCCACAGGCCGTTGTGTCCGAATTCCAGCACGCTGTTATCCAGCGTCATGTTCAGCCCTTTGTTATACACCGACATGGCGTACAGGCTGGCGGCCGTGGTTAAGAAGCCAATGCGTTTCGCCAGCAGCGAAGCGGTAACCTTGATCGATGGCGACAGCAGCGGCGGCGTCAGCGTTTCCAGCAGCCAGCGGCAATACTCAGGATCCAACACCCTACGGCTCGGGCAACTCTCCTGCCCTGCCCGCTGTGAGGCATCCGTTAATTGCAGCGTGCCGGAGAGCATCGCCCACTGCTGTGCCGTCAGGCGGTTAGCCGACATCGATCACACGCTCCGCCGCTTCACGCCCAAACGGAATGCACAGCGGCGTGCCGAAGAACGGATCGTCAATGATGCGACAGTTCAGGTTAAACACCGTTTTTACCGTGGCTTCCGTGAGAATGTCACGCGGATTGCCCTGCGCAAACACCGTCCGGTTATGTACCGCCACCATGTGATGCGCGTAGCGACACGCCAGATTCAAATCATGCAGCACCATCACGATGGTTTTGTGCTGCTGAGCATTCAGTTCCCGCAACAAATCCAGCACTTCCATCTGATGCGCCAGATCGAGATAGGTCGTCGGTTCATCCAGCAGAACGATATCGGTATCCTGCGCCAGCGTCATCGCGATCCAGACGCGCTGGCGCTGCCCGCCGGACAGTGAATCCACCGCCCGATCCTTTAATGCCAGCACGCCAGTGCTGCGCAATGCCTGAAGCACTTTTTCTTCATCCGTTGCCGACCACTGCTTCAACCATGACTGATGCGGGTAGCGCCCCATCTTCACCAGTTGATAGACCGTCAGGCCTTCCGGCGCGGTCGGCGTTTGTGGAAGAATCGCCAGTGACTTCGCCACCTCAACGGTGGACTGCCGATGAATATCCGCCCCGTTGACAATAATCGTCCCACTCGTGGGTTTCAGCAGGCGGGCAAACGACTTCAATAACGTGCTCTTGCCACAGCCGTTACTGCCCACCAACACCGAAATTTTCTGGGCGGGCAGTGTGATATCCAGCGCATCAATCACGACCTGTTTTTCATAACTCAGCGTTAGCGACTGGCTGGCAATCGCTTCTCGGTCAGTTGGGGGGACGTGTGTTGGCAACACATTCTCTAGCATCATCTTGCGATCTCAGTAACGTTGCCGAAGCAGTAAATAGATAAAGAAAGGCGTCCCAAGCACGGAGATAAAAATACCAGCAGGCAGATCCAGCGGTAAGAACGCAGTGCGGCCAATCAAATCGGCCACCATCACCAGTAACCCGCCCGTCAGCGCCGACACCAACGCCAGTCCAGGGAATGAACGGCTCGCCAACTTTTTCGCAATATGCGGGGCCAGCAGGCCAACAAACGCCATCGCGCCCGCATAGGCAATCGCCGCTCCTGCCAGCGCGACGCTCAGCGTCAACAGCGCGAGCCGGATACGCCCGACAGATTGCCCGACACCGCAGGCCAGCGTGTCATCCAGCTCATGCACATTAACGTGTCGCGCCAGCCCCACCAGAAACGGCGCACCGAGCAGCAGCCAGCCCGCCAGCGCAGATACATGCTGCCACTGTGCGCCATAAATGCTGCCCGTCAGCCAGACATAGGCCGTCAGCGTGGTACCTATCGGGCTAAACACCAGCATCATGGTCACCGCTGCGCCCATAATGGCAGACAGACCAACGCCGACCAATACCAGCCGCAGCGGCGATGCACCTTGTTTCCAGGCCAGCAGATAGATGGCGACAGCGGTGATCCACGCCCCGCCCATCGCTGCCACAGGGAGCCAGCGCTGGCTTATCGCCGTCGCCAGAAACGAGAGGAAGAACACCGCCGCTGCCGATGCGCCGCTGGTAATCCCCAGAATATCCGGCGAGGCCAGCGGATTACGCACAATGCTTTGCAGAATCAAGCCGGATATCGCCAGCGCGCCGCCCACTAGCAGCGCCAGCAGCGCACGTGGCAACCGCAGGTCGTTGACGATAAAGTGCACGCCGCTGTCTGCTTTTCCCAGCAACGCCGACATCACCTGAGCGGGCGACAGCACTACCTCGCCCAACGACAGCGAGAGGAACACGACGGCTAACAGTACCAGCAGCAGCGACAACGCTACCGCAGACGTGCGGCGATCAATCTGGCGCGATACCCTTCCCACGCGCACGGTATATACCTTACCCATGCCGCATTCCTCTTCTCGCCAGATAAATGAAGAAGGGCGCCCCCAGCAGCGCGGTCATTGCCCCGACAGGCACTTCCTGCGGCACGATCAGCAGACGCGAGGCGACATCAGCCAGCAGCAACAGCGTGGCACCGAAAATAGCGCAGCCGGGCAGCAGCCAGCGGTGATCGGCAGACAGCACGCGGCGCACAATATGCGGCACGATCAGCCCGACAAAGCCGATATTTCCAGCTATCGCCACCGCGCCGCCCGCCAGCCCGATCACGCACAGCCCGGACAGCGCACGCACCAGCGCCGTTCGCTGTCCCAGCCCTTTGGCGATCTCGTCGCCTGCCACCAGGATATTCAGGTGACGCGCCAGCAGCAGCGCTAGCAATAGCGCGATAACAAAGTACGGCAGGAGCGGTAACAGCATCGACAGACTACGGCCGGACACCGACCCGGCCAGCCAGAACAGCATGCTGTCCAGCCCGTCCTGATTGATCACCAGCAACGCCTGCGTAAACGAAATAAACAGTGCGCTAATGGCGGCTCCGGCCAGCACAATGCGTAAGTGGCTAGAACGAGCGTTGCCCAGCGTTCCCAACACGTACACCATGACGCCAGCAACGGCCGCGCCCAGATAGGCCGTCCATGCCAGCGCGATCTGCGAGGAAAAGGTAAATAGCGAAGACAGCAGGACGATGGCAAACATGGCTCCCGCATTAATGCCAAATATCCCCGGCGAGGCCAGCGGGTTGCGCGTCAGCGCCTGCATTAGCGCACCGGCAACGGCAAGGCTGGCACCGACAACGATGGCAATCACCGTCCGCGACAGGCGGGTCGTCAGCACCAAAATGTGATCGACCTGCTGCGGATCGTAATGGAATAGCGCGTTGAACACGGCGCTAAATGAAATCGTCGACTGCCCCAGCATCAGGCTGGCGACGATACTCAGCAGCAGCAATACGACACCCACTGCCGTCACGATGCACTGTCTCATCGCGTCTGACTCTCCTTGGTGATATCGGTTTTTTTACCCACGGTCTCAGCTTTGCCAGCAAACTGCCGTTCGATATCATCCAGCATATTATTCGCGCCCAAAATACCACCAGACAGGCTCCAGGCTACGTTATCCACCGGATAAACCTGTTGCTGCTGAGGCGCATGCAGCCGCTGCCAGAGCGGATGAGCCTGCCAGTCACGATAGTTCTGCGCTACCGCAGGCTTGTCTGACCGCAGCAAAACAAAGAACAGATCGGCATCCACCACCGGAATGCTCTCTTTGCTCGTAAGCTTTTGCATCACACCCGCCGTATAGCTTTCCGGCCGCGACCAGACAAAACCAATTTCCGACAGCACCGATCCAGCAAAGCTGGCGGGCAGATAGGTACGCAGGTGATCTTCACGGAATTCAAGAATAGACACGCTGAGCGGCCAGCGTTCGCCAAACCGGGCTTTCAGCCTGTCGCGCAGGGAATCCACGCGCCGATCCCAATGGGATAAAATCTCGTTCGCCTTATCTTCCCGATTCAGCGCTACGCCCATCATCTGCACCGTTTCTTTAAATTCAGACACCCTGTCCAGCGCAATTGTCGGCGCGATCTGCGACAGCAGACCGTAGATTTTCTCATGCCGAAACGTAGACGCCACGATGAGGTCAGGTTTGAGTAGCGCGATGGTTTCCAGACTGGGCTGCGTTTCCAGTCCAACCTGCGTGACGCCCTGCAAGGCGGGGCGAAGGTAGCGATAAATCGGCTTTTCCGTCCACGATTCCACCACGCCAATCGGCTTGATTCCCAGCGCGACGGCAGAGTCCGTCGCGCCCTGAAACAGCGTCACGATACGCAGCGGTGTCCCTGTTACCGTAGTCACGCCCAGCGCGTGCCGAATCTGACGCGGCGACTCAGATGCCTGCGCCAACGTCACCAGCAGAAAAGACAACAACACGGCCAGCGCAAAACGCGGTCGTGTTGCTGAATTGAGGACGGAATTAAATCGGTTAAGCTTAGAAATCAATCGAATAACCCAGCGTCACCGTGCGTCCACGCCCAGAGAAATAGCGCGTGTTGTTATTGAGCGCAGCCTGTGAGTAATACGTAATGTATTGCTTATCCAGCAGGTTAGCCACCGCAACATTGAGTCGGCCATACGGCAGTTTGTACCCCACGGCAGCATCCATCAGCAGGTAGCCGTCAAACGCCATGCCCGCATCGTCAAAGCTGCGGCCAAAGGCGTAATTTGTCTGCACGAATGAGCTCCATTGGTCATTCCAATTCGCTGACCAGCTTGTGATAAGGCGATCCGGTGCGATATTCAAGCCGTTGAATTTCTTATCCACCTTACCATCGCCATTGCTGTCATACTTCCCCTCGCTATGGGCATAAGAAGCATTAATTTTATGCTGCTCGTTAATTTGGTAGCCAGCACTGACTTCTACCCCACGGATCTGGGTACGCTGACGTTGGGACACAAAGACATCACCTTGTGCCAGAACGCGTTCGCCCAGTTTTGATTTGGACTCATAGTAGCTGGCTTCAAAGTCAAATTTATCACGCTTAAAGCGGAAACCTGTCTCTACGTTATCCGTCACAATCGGCTTAAAGCCGTCAAAATTTTTCAGGCTAATACCGGGTTGATCAATGGCACGCAACGCACGACCCACATCCGGCATGCCGAATCCTTCCGAGTAGTTGGCAAACAGGCTGAGTGAATCCGTCGCGGCATAGACGATACCGGCGTTATACAGTGTCTCATTAAATTTCGGACTCCCCCCTGCTACGGATACACTATTATCTGCCTGAGAGGCCGTACTGGAGGCCAGCGTTCGATAATCATTAACCTGAAGCTTGGCAATTTCATGGCGTACGCCCGCGTGCAATGTAACGTTATCCAGCAGTTGATATTCAGCCTGAACAAACGGTGAATAGTTGGTGTATTCCATCTCCGGCACATAGGTACGCTTGGTCAGATAGAGATCCTGCTTGCCCTTATCGTACAGCGTATCGAAACCCACCGTGACTTTCAGCGTATCATCCAGCAAATCGTCTTTAGTCAGCGCCAGCTTGGTGCCGTACTTATTGGCAACGGAGCGGGACTGATCGTACAGCGTATTTAGAGGAGCAATGGAGGTATCCTGAAAGGTATCCGACAGGGTTGCACCAAACAGTGCCTCATAGCGCTGATTAAACACCAGCGCGGACAGTTTCATCCCTGCCAGATCGTGGTGTTCGTAGGTTAATCCCGTTGTCCAGATACTGTTATTCGGCGCTTCACCCGGTGGCGTACCGCGTACCGACGTGGTAGGAATACCGAGCCTGCGCACGCCGTCAACGCTAAGGTAGTCATTGTCACCTTTGATATGATAGCGGTTCACGCTCAGTTGAACGCGCTGATAGTCATCCAGCCAGTAGCCGACTTTCGCTAACAGGTCGTAAGAGCGGGAGTCCATGGTGTCACCCTGCGTGTTATCCACGCCGACAGGGCGATTGTTACCGTCCAGATACAGCCCCTGATTCTCATAGCCAATCGCGAACAGGTAGTCGAGATAATCTTCACGTCCGTCGACCCGATAGGTGGTTTTATAGCTGGCAGTTTCACCGCGAATTTTCTCCGTCGGGATCGTGGTTTGCACATTGATGTGCTGATTAAATGAGCCGTTTTCCGGGCGACGGGTAATGATGTTAATCACCCCACCTGTCGCCCCCATGCCGTTGGTCGCGTTGGCACCGTGGATGACTTCAATACGCTCGACCATCGAGTAGTCTATCGTGTGCATCTCACGCCCGGTCGGACGCAGCGGGTTGGATTGGGGAATGCCGTCGATCATCACCAGCGCCGCACGGCCGCGGAAGGTTTCACCGCTGCCGCTCATTTTCTGCCGGCTGGGGGAGAACGAAGGCAGCAGATTGCTCAGAATTTGCGATGAGTCGGAGGTGACCTGCATCTGCTGCTCAATTTGCTCTTTAGTAATCACGGTGACCACCTGCGGCGCTTTCTGCTGCTGGATATTCGAGCGTGAGGCAGTAATCACCATCTCATCGCCGCTCGCCTCATCCTTTTTGGTCGTGTCATCCTGTGCATACGCCGGAGCAATCAGCACGCATGGCATCAGTGCGAGTAAAGTACGCATCTGGTTCACTGTCCTTCCCCTTTGGTTATGTATCCAACCGTGAATAAAAGTCATTACCGGTGACGGGTGGCTTATCTAAAAAACAGGCACCGCGACACGGACAAAAAAATGCCAAAATGCTTCGTTTCACGCGAAACATCTTGGCGGGTTATGATCGGTTCAGGCATTGAATGCAGGGATTTTCACTCTATACGCCGCGCCAGTGCTGCCAGATCACTATATCGGTGCAATAAACATGTAATTGCTAATAACAATTATTATCATTCAACGGAATAAATTACAATTTTTTCTAATTCCTTCCATTTTTTTAACAAAATAAAGGCGTTACGCCAGATAACGTCGGTATTGCGCAAAAACCTCGACCGGATGTAACGCATTTTTGTGAACTCGATCACTCTAAATCGTCATAAACCCCTGTAACCCGTCATATGATTAATAACCTTCAGAAATAAGAGACGACCTGCCCTCTTAACGGCCTGCGGGATCGCTACCGCCGACAAGCACACCGCTGATAAACAAGGAACTATGCTTGATAAACAAGGAACTATGCGTGATGAACAAGAGAAAACTGGCGTTCGCCGCCCTCGTCCTTATCCTGCTCGGCGTGGGTTACGGCTTTTATCACCACCATCAGCAGCAGGAAAAACCGCTCACGCTCTACGGCAATATCGATATCCGCACCGTCAATCTGGCCTTTCGCGTCGGCGGCAGAGTGGCCGAGCTGAACGTAGATGAAGGCGATGCCGTACAGGCAGGCCAGCCGCTGGCAACGCTCGATGCCGCGCCTTACCTGAATGCACAAAACCAGGCACAGGCGAATCTCGCCAGCGCGCAAGCACAGCTTCAGCTTGCACAGGAAGGCTACCGGCAGGAAGAGATCGCGCAGGTGCGATCTCAGGTTGTCCAGAGTCAGGCGGCCTATGATTACGCCAACAGCTTCTACCAGCGTCAGCAAGGGCTGTGGGACAAACGCGCCATTTCCGCCAACATGCTGGACGATGCCAGAACGACGCGCAATCAAGCGCTTGCGACGCTACAGGCGGCGAAAGACAAGCTGAGCCAGTTCGAAAGCGGTAACCGACCGCAGGAAATTGCCGCTGCGCAGGCAGCGGTGGCACAGGCCGAAGCCGGACTGGCTCAGGCGGAACTGAATAAGCAGGATACCGAACTGCTTGCACCGTCTCCCGGCGTGATCCTCACTCGCGCCGCCGAAAAAGGCAGTATGTTGGCATCCGGCAGTACCGTTTTCACCCTTTCCCTCACTCGCCCGGTTTGGGTTCGCGCCTACGTGAGCGAGAAAGATCTCGGCCGCGTCGTGCCCGGTAGTCAAATGCTGATTTACACCGATGGCCGCCCCAGCCAGCCCTATCGCGGTAAAGTCGGTTTTGTCTCCCCCAGCGCCGAATTCACGCCGAAAAGTGTCGAAACGGAAGATCTCCGCACCGATCTCGTTTACCGACTGCGCATTGTTGTTACCGATCCCGATGATGGATTACGGCAAGGGATGCCGGTCACGCTGCGTTTTGAGGATGCGCACACTGGAGATGCCAGTCGCGCCAACGAGCCCGTTCGTCATGACTAATGCTTCCACGCAGATTGCGTTGGACGGGCTGGAAAAACGCTTCGCCGGACAGGAAAAGCCCGCACTCGCCAGCCTTACTGCCGAGATACGCAGCGGCGCGGTTACCGGATTAGTTGGCCCCGACGGCGCAGGTAAAACCACCCTGCTGCGCATGCTGGCAGGATTATTAACACCCAGCCACGGAACTCTGCGCGTGGCGAATCTGGATCCCATCAAAGAGGATCGCCAACTCCATGCCATTTTGGGCTATATGCCGCAAAAATTCGGCCTGTATGAAGATCTGACGGTGATGGAAAACCTGACGCTGTATGCCGATTTGCGCGGTATCACCGGCGATGTGCGCAAAGAAACCTTTGACCGCTTGCTGTCATTTACCGATCTGACCCGCTTTACCGACAGGCTGGCAGGCAAACTGTCTGGCGGTATGAAACAAAAGTTAGGGCTAGCCTGTACGCTGCTGGGGCAGCCTAAGGTGCTTCTGCTGGATGAACCGGGCGTGGGCGTCGACCCGATCTCTCGCCGCGAACTGTGGCACATGGTGCACGAACTGGCCGACGACGGCATGTTGATCCTGTGGAGCACATCTTACCTCGATGAGGCGGAGCAGTGTCGGGATGTGCTACTGCTGAACGAGGGCGAACTGCTGTATCGCGGTGCGCCGCGCGATCTGACCGCACGCATGGCGGGGCGCTGTATTTTGATTGATACCGGCGATCGCCGACATCGGGATGTATTGCAGGAAGCGCTGCGCCTGCCACAGGTCAGCGACGGCGTGATTCAGGGGCAGTACGTCAGGTTGATGCTGAAACCCGACGCGGATCGAACATCGTTGCTCTCCGCCTTGCATCTGGAAGCTGGCAGCCTGCACGACACCGATCCGCGCTTTGAAGATGCTTTTATCGACCTGTTGGGCGGTGGCCCGGCCAGTGATTCATCACTGGCGAGCATCATGCCGCAGATTGACGTCAGCGGCGGTGAAACGGTGATTGAAGCCCAGGCGCTGACGAAAAAATTTGGTGATTTCGCTGCAACCGATCACGTCAGTTTTCAGGTGAAGCGAGGAGAAATCTTCGGCCTGCTCGGTCCGAACGGCGCGGGAAAATCGACCACCTTCAAGATGATGTGCGGCCTGCTGGTGCCGACTGACGGCAAGGCTCTGGTGCTCGACATGGATCTGAAAACCAGCTCCGGTAAAGCCCGTCAGCATTTGGGTTACATGGCGCAAAAGTTCTCGCTTTACGGCAACCTGACCGTCGAACAGAATCTGCGATTTTTCTCCGGCGTCTATGGGCTTAAGGGCAAAGCGCAGCGCGATAAAATGGCAGGAATGACTGACGCCTTCAACTTTCAACCGATTTATCGCCAAACGCCAGATGCCCTGCCGTTGGGATTCAAGCAGCGGCTGGCGCTGGCCTGCGCGCTGATGCACGAACCCGACATTTTGTTTCTCGACGAACCGACCTCCGGCGTCGATCCGCTCACCCGACGCGAGTTCTGGATACACATCAACGGCATGGTCAATCGCGGCGTCACGGTGATGGTCACCACCCACTTCATGGACGAAGCCGAATACTGCGACCGCATCGGGCTGGTGTATCGCGGCAAGCTGATCGCCAGCGGTACGCCGGACGAATTGAAGCATCAGGCAGCCAGCGCACAGATGCCATCGCCGACGATGGAGGAAGCCTTTATCGCGCTGATTCAGGCGTACGACGGGGAGGCGGAACATGCTTGAACAGAATAGATCCGAGCAGGATAAAACGAGCCAGCGCGGCAGCACGCACTTCTCCACGCGTCGCCTGCGGGCGCTGTGCCTGAAAGAGACGCGCCAAATCTTGCGCGACCCCAGCAGCGGGTTGATTGCGTTTGTGATTCCGCTGCTGTTGCTGTTTATCTTTGGCTACGGCATCAATCTGGACTCCAGCCGCCTGCACGTCGGTATCCTGATGGAGCAGCAGAGCGAAGACGCGCGCGATCTGGCGAATACTTTCGCGGCCTCGCCGTTTATCGCGCCGACCATCAGTAATAATCGTCAGCATCTGATTCAACAGATGCAGGCCGGCAGCATTCGCGGGCTGATCGTCATCCCCACTGACTTTGCCGAACGGCTGGCGCGGCCGGGCGATCGCGCGCCGATCCAGGTCATCACCGACGGCAGCGAACCTAACACGGCGAATTTTGTGCAGGGGTACGCGGAAGGCATCTGGCTACTTTGGCAACAGCAGCGGGCGGAAGATCGCGGTTATACCTTCGAGCAGCTTATTGAGGTGCAATCGCGCTACTGGTTTAATCCGGCCGCCATCAGCCAGCATTTCATCATTCCCGGCGCGATTACCATCATCATGACGGTGATTGGTGCAATTCTCACCTCACTGGTGATCGCCCGCGAATGGGAGCGTGGGACGATGGAGGCGCTGCTCTCTACGCAGGTAACCCGTGCCGAGCTGCTGCTGTCCAAACTCATTCCTTATTACTTTCTCGGCATGATTGCCATGACGCTGTGTATTCTGGTGTCGACCTTCATCATGCAGGTACCCTATCGCGGTTCGCTGATTTTGTTGTTTGTTATCAGCAGCCTGTTTCTTGCCAGCACGCTGGGCATGGGGCTGCTCATCTCCACCCTCACCCGCAACCAGTTCAACGCCGCAATGGTGGCGCTAAATGCCGCATTTCTGCCGGCTATCATGCTGTCTGGCTTTATTTTTGAAATCGACAGCATGCCGGAATTTGTCCGCGGCGTGTCGTACCTCATCCCGGCACGTTATTTTGTCAGCACGCTGCAAACGCTGTTTCTCGCGGGAAATATCGGTACGGTGCTGATGACTAACCTGCTGTTTCTGATTCTCTCCGCGATAGTCTTTATTGGCCTGACGGCCTGGCAAACCCGGCGCAGGCTGGATTAGGGAGCCACTATGCTACATCGTCTGTGGACGTTGATTATCAAGGAACTGCAATCGCTGCTGCGCGATCCGCAAACACGCTCCATTCTGGTGTTGCCCGTCATTCTTCAGGTTTCCCTGTTCCCTTTCGCTGCGACGCTCGACGTGACCAACGCGACCATTGCGATTTACAGCGAGGATAACGGGCCGCATGCAATAGAGCTGACGCAGCGCTTTGCCAAGGCAAAATCCTTTTCTCACGTGCTGATGCTGCACCACTCGCAGGATATTGCACCGACGCTGGATAACCAGCGCGCGCTTCTCATCCTGCGCTTTCCCCCGCAGTTCTCGCGCGATATCGCCAGCGGGAACAGTACATCGCTCCAGCTTATTCTGGACGGCAGGCGCTCAAACAGCGCGCAGATCGCCGCCAACGATGTGCAGCACATCGTACGGGATTATCAGTTGGAATTGCTGGCGGCAAGACCGGCTCAAAACGCCGCCACTCAGAACCATTCAAATCCAAACAACAGCGAGCTGGTGGTGCGCCACTGGTATAACCCGAATTTGGACTACAAATGGTTTGTGGTGCCGTCACTGATTGCCATGATCGCCACTATTGGCGTGCTGATTGTCACCGCGCTTTCCGTGGCACGTGAGCGGGAACAGGGTACGTTGGAACAGCTGCTGGTTTCGCCGCTGTCCACCAGCCAGATCTTTATTGGCAAAGCCATCCCCGCGCTGATTGTCGCCACGTTTCAGGCCACCATTGTGCTGCTGGCGGGCATATTGATTTTCCATATCCCCTTCGCCGGATCGCTGCTGCTGTTTTACACCACGATGCTGATCTATGGCCTGTCGCTGGTGGGCTTTGGCCTGCTGATTTCCTCGCTCTGTTCAACGCAGCAGCAGGCGTTTATCGGCGTGTTCGTTTTCCTGATGCCCGCGATTCTGCTTTCCGGCTATGTGTCACCGGTTGAGAACATGCCGATCTGGTTGCAGCACATCACCTGGGTTAACCCGATTCGTCACTTCACCGACATCACCAAGCAGATTTACCTCAAGGATGCAGATTTCAGCATTATCTGGGGCAGTCTATGGCCGCTGTTCATCATCACGCTAACCACCGGCTCGGCAGCCTACGCCATTTTTAGACGGAATATTGCGTAACAGCAGGTGAGAGGAAATAGTAGGTAGGAAGCTGTCTGGCGCGGGGATCCGCGCCAGACAGGAGAGATAAATTAACGACGGTTACCGAAAATACGCAGCAGCATCAGGAACAGGTTGATGAAGTCGAGGTACAACGTCAACGCGCCCACGATGGAGTATTTACGGAAGCTGTCTTTGTCATCAACGGACAACTGCTCGCCGATATTTTTCAGCTTCTGGGTGTCATACGCGGTCAGCCCGACAAACACCACCACACCGATGTAGGTTACTGCCCACATCAGCGCTTCGCTTTTCAGCCACAGGTTCACCAGCGAAGCCAGAACAATCCCGATCAGCGCCATGAACAGCATGCTGCCGAAGCCGCTCAAATCACGCTTCGTGGTGTAGCCGTACAGGCTCATCGCTCCGAACATCCCTGCCGTAATCACAAAGGTGCTGGCGATGGATTCACCGGAGTACATGATGAAAATGCTGGAGAGCGTCAACCCCGTCAGCGCGGAATAAAGCATAAACAGCGACGTAGCGACCGTGCCACTCAGGCGCTGCACCATGCCAGAAATCACAAAGACCAGCCCCAGTTGGGCAATGATCAGGCCGAAGAACGTGATCTGGCTGGAGAAAACAAAATTCAGTACGGCAGGCGTATTCGCCGCGTACCAGGAGACGAACGCCGTCAGCAGCAGGCCGCAGGTCATCCAACCATAAACCTGTGCCATATAGGCCTGAAGACCAGACTGCGAGCGCTCAACGATTGAACCCGAGCGTGGATATCTGTCCATGATGTTACCTTTGCATAAAGTTATCTGATTAACGCGGCGCGAACCGCTTGATTGGGGGATCGAGACGGAATATTCTCTCCCCGCCATCCTTTTATCCTAACACAGAAATGGACTACCAGCGCTGCGCGGCCTGTTTATCGCTGTCGCGTGATTCCACCCAGCGTTCGCCTTCCGGCGTCGCTTCTCGCTTCCAGAATGGCGCGCGGGTTTTCAGGTAATCCATGATGAATTGGGCGGCATCAAACGCCGCACTGCGGTGAGCGGCACTGACGCCAACGAACACAATTTCATCCCCCGGATAAAGTGCGCCCACCCGATGAATCACGCTCACACGCGGCAGTTCCCAGCGCTCGCGTGCTAGCTCAACAATCTCCGCCAGCGCCTTTTCCGTCATGCCGGGGTAATGTTCCAGCGTCAACGCGCTAACGTTTTTCGCCAGATTGTGATTACGCACTTTACCGGTGAACGTCACCACCGCGCCGTCCTCATCGCACTGCGCCAGCCACTGATATTCATCACCTACATTGAAGTTCTCTTCGCCGACCAGAATACGCGTGTCTGCCACGATCAACCTCCCGTTACCGGTGGGAAAAACGCCACTTCATCGCCGTCCTGTAACGGGTGCGTGAGCTCAACCAGCGACTGATTCACCGCAGCTAGCAGCTTGCCGGATTCCAGTGCCAGCGCCCAGCGCGCGCCGCGTTTGCATAGCGCCTGTCGGACATCCTCTACGGTGGCATACTCAGCAGGCAGCGACAGGCTGTCTGTCTCGATCAGTTCACGGACTTGTGCAAAAAACAGAATCGTAATCATGCTCCCTCCGCCGTAAAGTCGCCGGATTTGCCGCCGCTTTTCGCCAGCAGGCGCACCGGACCAATCACCATGTCTTTCTGCACGGCCTTGCACATGTCATAGATGGTCAGCGCAGCAACAGAAGCCGCCGTCAGCGCTTCCATCTCCACGCCGGTTTTTCCCGTCAGGCGACACACGGATTCTATACGAACCCGATTGTGCTCCGGCTGCGCTTCCAGCTCGACAGCAACTTTGCTCAGCAACAGCGGATGACAAAGCGGAATCAGTTCCCAGGTACGTTTCGCCGCCTGAATTCCGGCGATGCGCGCGGTGGCGAACACGTCGCCCTTGTGGTGGCTGCCGGCAATAATCATCGCCAGCGTCTGCGGTGCCATTTCAACGAAAGCTTCCGCGCGGGCTTCACGCACGGTTTCAACTTTGGCGGAAACATCCACCATCGCGGCTTCGCCAGCGGCGTTGATGTGGGTTAATTGTGGCTTAGATGATGACATAGTGAATAAGGCTTACCGTTAAGAGGATTTTTTCAAGTGCGGGTAAAAATTGCACGGTTTCTGGCGCGCATCCAGCTGTTCCTGAATGATGCGTTCCCATGCAGTTCGGCAGGCGCGAGTCGAACCCGGCATAGCGAAAATCACCGTCTGGTTAGCCAGACCGGCAAGCGCGCGGGATTGCAGCGTCGCCGTACCAATATCTTCGTACGACACCATGCGAAACAGCTCGCCGAAACCTTCAATTTCCCGATCGAACAAGACGCCAATGGCTTCCGGCACCACATCCCCTGCGGTAAAGCCCGTCCCGCCATTAATCAAAATGCCCTGCACCTCATCGCTGGCAATCCACGCCGAAATCTGTGCCCGAATCTGGTACAGATTCTCTTTCACGATGGCGCTGTCGACGATGCGATGTCCTGAGGACTGCGCCGCTTCACGCAGATAATCACCGGACGTATCATCTTCCGCCGTACGACGTTCGGACACGGTTAAAACCGCAAGATTGAGAGAAACGAATTCGCTGCTGACTTTGCTCATGTCAGGCTCCTTTAAGAATCAGTGATGTCGCGGATTAGCCGCCGATAAATGACAGGTTTTGCGTGATGCCGCTATTCCCTTCATGCAGGAAATGGGTCTGCTTTTTCGCCGATAGCCCGCCCGAGATACGCATTTTCAAATCATCGAGGTGGCGATCGTCGGCCAGCAAATCACGCAGCGGAATGCCCTGTTCGCCAAAGAGACACAGATGAAGATTACCCACAGCGGATACGCGCAGGCGGTTGCAGCTCAGGCAGAAATCTTTCTCATACGGCATAATCAGCCCAATTTCTCCCTGATAGTCGGGATGGCTGAACACCTGAGCCGGGCCGTCGCTGCGTGCGCGTTGTTGCTGCTGCCAGCCTTGTTGCAGTAGTTGCTGGCGGATCACCTCACCGGAAACGTGGTGACGGCGGAACACGTCGCCCCCTTCCCCTGTTTCCATCAGTTCAATAAAGCGTAGTTGAATCGGGCGGTGTTTAATCCAGTCGAGGAAAGTTTGCAGGCTGCCTGCGTTTACATCGCGCATCAGCACCGTGTTGACTTTGACCTTGGCAAATCCACAGTCAAAGGCCGCATCGATACCGTCCATCACCTGCCGGAATTTATCCTGCCCGGTAATCGCATGAAACTGGCGTGCATCAAGGCTGTCGACGCTGACATTCAGCGCCGTCAGGCCTGCATCGCGCCATTGAGCAACGTCGCGTGCCAAACGGTAGCCGTTGGTGGTTACCGCCAGCGTGCGGATAGCGGGGTTTTCACGGATTGCCGCAATGATATCGACAAAGTCACGGCGTAAAGACGGTTCACCGCCGGTGAGGCGGACTTTTTCCGTCCCTAATTCGGCAAAGGCGCGGCTGACGCGACGAATTTCATCGAGTGACAAAAAGCGATGTGGATTCGTACCATTGGCCTGATAGCCATCCGGCAGACAGTAGGTACAACGAAAATTGCAGACGTCTGTGATAGACAGACGCAAATAGTAGAACTTGCGCGCAAACGCATCAGTCAGTTGACTCACCATAAACACCTTTCCAAATACGGGAGATGCAGGCATTTCTGCCTCGCACCCTGGTGACCGCGAAGGCCACGGCCAGGGCACCGTATCATGCGCACTACGCGCATCACTTAGGCACCAAGGCTAGGAGTTTGATTCCTATCAGTTATCCGTTAAACAGCCACGAGATAACCGCTCAAGAATCGTGATTTCATTAAGCAGTCTACTGCGAAAAAGCACAGTCAACCACTCTCAAAATCGGTATATAATTAAATATATAGCGAATTTTCAATATCTTATGGTGCACAGCATACGGAAAAATACGCGGCAGAAATTGTCTCAGGTCATGCCTGCGTGAGGATTTTTCGCGTTTTAAGGTGAAATCAGCTACCTTAGCGACGATTGTCACATGTTATTCATATTACTCTGGCTCATTCATAAGGTTTTCTATGCGCAATCGCACGTTGGCCGACCTCGACAGGGTTGTCGCACTCGGAGGCGGGCACGGTTTAGGTCGTGTGATGTCTTCGCTCTCTTCCCTGGGTTCACGGCTAACCGGCATTGTCACGACGACAGATAACGGCGGTTCAACCGGCCGCATCCGTCGTTCTGAAGGCGGCATTGCCTGGGGCGACACCCGCAACTGTCTGAATCAACTGATTACGACGCCCAGCGTGGCATCCGCAATGTTTGAGTACCGGTTTAACGGTAACGGTGAGCTTGCCGGACACAATCTGGGTAACCTGATGCTAAAAGCGCTCGACCACCTGAGCGTCCGTCCGCTGGAAGCCATCAATCTGATTCGCAACCTGCTCAAGGTTGACGCCTTTTTAATTCCGATGTCCGAACATCCTGTCGATTTGATGGCAATTGATGAACAGGGCAACCCCGTTTATGGTGAAGTCGAGATCGATCAGCTGGCAGCCTTGCCGCAGGATTTGATGCTGTACCCGACGGTGCAGGCCACGCGCGAGGCGATTGATGCTATCGCAAAAGCCGACCTGATTTTGATTGGCCCCGGCAGCTTTCTGACTAGCCTGATGCCGCTGCTACTGCTGGAAGATCTGACACAGGCGCTCCGTCGTACGCCCGCTCCTATGGTGTACATCGGCAACCTAGGCAATGAGCAGAGTAACCCCGCCGCCCGCCTGACGCTGGTGGAGAAGCTATCCTGGATTGAACACAAGGTAGGGAAACCCGTGGTTGATGCCGCGATTGTCGGTCCAAAAGTCGATATCAGCCAGATCGGCGACCGTCTGGTCGTGCAGCAGGCGCTGGCCGCAGAAGATGTTCCTCACCATCACGACCGTGAGTTACTGCGCCAGGCCATCGATCGTGCGCTACAGCTGCTGGGCTCTCAATCCCGTAGCCACGGCGTATAAGTCACGCCAATCAGAATGCCTTCGGGACTCAGGAAACGCGTGACCTGCTGTCCCCAAGGCTCAAGACGGTTTTCCACCAGCAACGCATAGCCTTGCGCTTTCAGCGTGCTGGTCGCCTCCACCATGTCAGCCACTTCGAATTCCAGCCAGCTTTGCGGTTCAGGAAGATCCACAGGCCAACTTTCGTGCCCGAAACAGGATTCACTGGCCTGCGACAGCGGCCACAGCGCGAAATGCTTCACGCCCCCCATTTCATCGCTCACCAGATAGTCGCTTCCTTCCGCAACGGGCTTCAACGGCAACTTCAGCGTATCAACATAGAGCGCATGGCTGGCAGAAAGGGATTTCACGATCGGCCCAAAACCTGCCACAAACAGCACCTCAACACCCGGTATAGTCTGATCCATCATTGATCCTCAGTGAGCGCTTGCATCGTTAGGATACAGCGATAAATTGTGCGCGCAGTGCCTGTACTTCATCGCGTAGGGCGGCAGCCTCTTCAAACTCAAGGTTTTGCGCGTGCGTCAACATCTTGCTTTCCAGCTCGCGGATTTTCAGCTCCAGCGCCTTCGGCGTCATGAGTTCATAGCGTGCTGCTGGCTCAGCCGCTTTACGGTTGCCACGCCCCTTGCCTTTGTTCGTCGGCCGACCCAGTTGCAAGATATCGGAAATCTTCTTATTGATGCCCTGCGGCACAATGCCGTGCTCGGTGTTGTAGGCTTCCTGCTTCTCGCGGCGACGCTCCGTTTCACCAATCGCTTTCGCCATCGACGCCGTAATCCTGTCGCCGTAGAGAATAGCTTTACCGCTCAGATTACGCGCTGCACGGCCAATCGTCTGGATCAGGGAACGTTCAGAGCGCAGGAACCCCTCTTTATCGGCATCCAGAATCGCCACCAGCGACACTTCTGGCATATCCAGCCCTTCACGCAGCAGGTTGATCCCCACCAGTACGTCGAACTCGCCAAGACGTAAATCACGGATGATTTCCACGCGCTCGACAGTGTCGATATCCGAGTGCAGATAGCGTACCCGCTCGCCGTGTTCTTCAAGATATTCCGTCAGGTCCTCTGCCATACGCTTGGTCAGCGTGGTCACCAGTACTCGCTCGTTAATCGCGGCACGCAGACGAATTTCGGAAAGCAGGTCATCCACCTGCGTCGCGACAGGTCGCACTTCGATGATCGGATCGAGCAACCCAGTGGGGCGCACCACCTGATCGATCACTTCACCGCCCGATTTTTCCAGTTCATAGTTACCCGGCGTCGCAGACACGTAGATCGTCTGCGGAGCCAGCGCTTCAAATTCTTCAAACTTCATCGGTCGGTTATCCAGCGCTGAAGGCAGCCGGAAACCGTATTCGACCAGCGTCTCTTTACGCGCGCGGTCGCCGCGATACATACCGCCGATCTGGGGAACGGTGACGTGGGATTCATCAATGACCAGCAGCCCGTCCGCAGGCAAATAGTCAAACAGCGTCGGTGGCGGCTCGCCGGGACCACGACCGGAAAGGTAGCGTGAGTAGTTTTCGATACCGGAGCAGTAACCCAGTTCGTTCATCATCTCCAGATCAAACTGCGTGCGCTGACTCAGCCGCTGCTCTTCCACCAGTTTGTCATTGGCCAGCAGCACCTTTTTACGGTCGGCCAGTTCAACCTTGATGTCTTCCATCGCCTGCAAAATACGCTCACGCGGCGTGACGTAGTGCGTTTTGGGATAGATGGTATAGCGCGGCACCGTTTGGAGAACGTGGCCCGTCAGCGGGTCAAACAGCGACAGCCGTTCCACTTCTTCATCGAACAGTTCAACACGCAGCGCGATTTCATCAGATTCCGCAGGGAAGATATCGATCACCTCACCGCGCACGCGGAACGTACCGCGCTGAAACGCCTGATCGTTACGGGAATATTGCAACTCGGCCAGACGCCGCAAAATAGCACGCTGATCAATCAGCATCCCCTGTGTCAGATGCAGCATCATTTTCAGATAGAGATCGGGATCGCCCAGACCATAGATCGCGGATACCGAGGCCACGACGATGACATCGCGCCGCTCCAGCAGCGCTTTTGTCGCGGAAAGGCGCATCTGTTCGATATGTTCGTTAACCGACGCATCTTTTTCAATAAAGGTGTCCGAGCTGGGAACGTAGGCCTCTGGCTGATAATAGTCATAATACGAGACAAAGTACTCAACGGCATTATCGGGAAAGAATTCTTTCATTTCGCCGTACAGCTGGGCTGCCAGCGTTTTATTTGGTGCCAGCATCATCGTCGGCCGATTGAGGTCGGCAATCACATTGGCGATCGTGAACGTCTTACCTGAGCCTGTTACCCCGAGCAGTGTTTGGTGCGCTAACCCGTCTTCCAGACCCTCTTTTAAACGACGAATGGCCTCAGGCTGATCGCCTGCCGGTTTAAAGTCGGAATTCAGTGTAAATACTTTACTCATCGTTAAGCACGCTACTTATCGTTATTACCCATCGCGCAATGCGAGGTTCGTGGGTGGATGCTCAGAACTTTATTCTGAATCCCAATGATGAAATTCGCCACCGCAATGATACTGGATATAAAAACAGCATCAAGGAAATTATCGCTGGATTGGATGATTAATCGACAAATGAATTTGCTAGCACATCCCTCTTCAATCTACCAGATAAAATCATCGTGATTTATCCCCAGATTTGGTAAAAATGTAACATGCGGGGATGAGCGGTGACGTTAATTTATGCAACTACGCACCATTGATGTTCAAGACGCTTGATTTTACTTAAGCATATGATAACAAATAGATTAGCAAAACCGTGGAGAATAGCGCCAACCCGGCGACAACCCGCGCCAGCTCTCGGTTAGCGCGCGTTGTCTATCCATAATACACATAGTTATCCACAGAAATGGTGGATAACTCCCACAACACCGCATCAGCACTGAGTTAGAGAAATACCCGCTTCATTCGCGATTCCCTCTGATATGGATTTTCTTCACACTCTTTCTGTGATTTATCGCATAAGTATTAGACGGAAAAAGACTAAAAACAGCAGAGGACTAAATCGCAACAATTCAGGCATTACGGGGGATTAGAGAAAAATTCAAGAAGGTTTTAGCTATTGATCAGCATGAAAATGTAGGTTTTACGCTCATGAAACAGATGCCGGTAAAAAACAATAAAAACCGTTGCTTGATTAAACGCAGACGAAGGTTTGCCAACAGTCACCATCACAGTTGTCTTGGCAGTACAACCTCCATACCAACCCTTTTTCCCTTAGCGTCGACAAAAATCACCACCGTTTTTGTTTTATCCTTGCTCAGCCATTCTTCGCCGTTTCCCTCCACCTTCTCAAGGGTGCAGCCGATGGAAATAAGGTAGTCTCTCAATGAGGCAATATCTGCGGTGTTTTCAAAATATACTGCGCTCACTTCCGATGCTGGGCCCTCTTGAGGTGCGTTCACAAACTGATAAACCGCCGATATACGAGGTACACCTTTGACGATATCGTCAGTAATCTCTTCGTAGAGAGCTTTGTCTTCCATAGTGTAATGTTTACTTTCAAGATCGAAGCCTGAAAACAACCACCACAACAATCCCGCCGCCACGCAACAAGCGATGCCCAAGTCGCACAGTAATCGATATAGCCTCGTCATTTCTTCCCCCCAAAAGCACTCATGTCTCCCAGTTCATCACCACCACCACGGTGGCGGCAATCGAATTTCCAAATCCACTGTTTTTCCCTCAGGGTCGACAAAAATCGTTATTGCTTTGGTTTTATCCTTACTTAGCCAGTTTTCGACATTTACTTCCGTCCTATCAAGGGTACAACCGATGGAAATAAGGTAGTCTCTCAACGAGGCAACATCCGTGGTGTCTTCAAAATACACCGCGCTCACTTCCGATGCCGATCCCTGTGGTGGATAGTAAACAAACCGATAATTTGTCGAGATGCGCGGCGCGCCTTTGACAATATCGTCAGTGAGCGTTTCGTACAGGGCTTGATCCTCCACTGTGTAAAATTCAATACCAGACCCAGAACCAGTCAAAAACCACCACAACAGCCCCACTGCGATGAGACAACCCATAACCAGATTTTGCAGCAAACGATATAGCGTCGCCATTTACCCTCCTGATAATTTCAGGTGCAACCCAGTCCCATCATCAGTCACGATATCAACCCGTTCAGACGGAACGGAAGCGTAGGGTTTTATTCTCGTCATAAATGCAGGCAATACGCCGAAATAGGGCCGTGCATTAGGGTTCTTATCGGGGTCGGGAAAGAGCAGCGGCCTGAATGATTCATTCTTGAACATCCCGATAGGGCCGTAAAAATCCCAGCGCTTTAATGCCTCACCCCTGCTAACCGGCTTGAGTTCTGAGAAGTAATGTATGCCATCAACGACACGATAAAAACCCAATAAATCTGAGACAAGATCTTCGCCGCTAAATCCGCTGTCGGTGAAAAAGTTAAACGGAAAACCACCCTGTAGCCCTTCAAAACGGTAAGCGACTTTCATCATCATCGCTAACGCGATGCTGAACTGCTCGCTCCGTGACACGCCTTTCTTGATGCGCCAGACGGTATATTTAGATGTACCCACTCTCTTCCTAAATTTCCGCATATCCTGGAAATATTTCACATCGTAATACGGTTTTCCCCCACTCTCACCTGCCTCAAATTGAGGTAACAACTTTCTGATATCGTCGCCCTGTGCATGACCCAAATCAACCCAGCCAAGCACTTCAGTATAAATTAGTCCACGCTTGCCCAACGTTGCTGCTGGACCATCAACAATCTCCGAACGTTTACTCATAAAGTCCTCAATGCGTCCTTATTTACGGACTGCAGCGCAGGAAAATAGAAACAGCCAGAATGAAATGAATCAGTCATCACTTCACATAACGGTATCTTGCCAGAACAGATAGGAACTGGTGCGTGCAGCCACATGTTCCCATTCAATGGTGTGAAATTTAAAAGACACACTTTCGCTTGGCTGTAAATCGTTATGCGTCAAAGAATTAGGATACACAGCATTAATGCCAGAAATAATTCCACCTAATAACCTTATTTTGAAATACAGCTCATTACCGCCCGCCATTGCTGTCCGATAAAGAGACAGTTCACAGGTTAATTTTTCTTTATCGCCCAGAGCTTGGGATAATAGCGGCGTGGATTTATCGATGGGTTTTCTGATTTGGAGGGGATAGAATGAGACGTTATCTTCCCGCATAACGCTGGTATTTAATTCGTAAACAAAAATCTCATCTTCGTGTCCAGACTGATGCAGGTTGCCTATCGACGCCATGGTGGAGCACCCTGCTGATATCAACCCTTGTTTATCACCATTAAGTGAAAGATAAATAATATTTGCCATGATACATTCCTTGGATCATGTTAGTTGTTCGCGTAAGTATTTTAATAAAAACACATACAATAAAATAAATGTTACGAAATTTATTCTATCACTATTATTTCAAGAACGACCAGAAATTAATAAAGTGTGGCTTTAAAAAACAAATGGATTAGCGCTTTTATTAAAAACATCGCGTTAATCCATTGAGTGAGGAAATAATAAATAACGCCGTTATTATTTGGTATAAAACAATCAGCCAATAATAAAAAAATATCCCAATTTTTTAGTGACGTTACTCACCCCGCTAATAACCCAATATCAATGTACTGTCCCAAATTATGCTGCTGAAGATCCGATACATAAGGAATTTCGCCCAGCATCGGCGCGGGCAGGCGCTGTTGCAGCGTTTGCAGATACGGCTGATGCCATTTTCCAGGTGGCGTGATGTCATTTGCAATCCAGCCGCCAAGGCGCAATCCAGCGTGTTGAATGGCGTGGGCCGTTAACATCGCGTGGTTGATACAACCTAGCTTGATACCGACCACCAAAATCACAGGAAGCTGTTCCTGAACAACCCAGTCGGCAAACGTGTCCTGCTCCGACAACGGCGTAAACCACCCGCCCGCCCCTTCGACAAACAGCCAATCCGCCTGCGTTTCTAATGTCCGTAGCCCTGCGGACAACTCTGGGAGATGGATAGGCCGCTGCTCCACCGCACTGATAATATGCGGTGAAGTCGGTTCCATAAACGCCAGCGGGTTCACCGCCTGATAATCCAGCCGGACGCTGCTATTGGCCTGAAGCGCCAGCGCATCGCTGTTGCGAATGCCGTCAGCCGTCATTTCACAGCCGGACGCCACGGGTTTATAGCCCGCGGTGCGGTATCCGGCCTGATTCGCAGCCTGAAGTAGCGCCGTACTGGCGACCGTTTTCCCGACTTCGGTATCCGTGCCCGTCACAAACCAGCGCTCAATCACGATAAATCACTCCATAAACCAGTTGATAGCTGAGCGGGTAGCCGCCCTGTTCTTGCGGATAATGGGCAGACAGCGCCGCCAGACGCGCCCGGCTCAATAGCCCCAGCGCACGCCCGTCGTGCAACCAGGTCGCACCAATCCCCTTCAGCGATTTCATCAACGCCAATACGTCTGGGAAAAAGCAGACCTCACGTTCTTGAACCACATGATGGCGATAGGGCTGACAGGCTGCTTCGATAGCGGAGAGCGACAGAAAGCGATTCGTCCGTTGCGTGCCGTCCAGACGCTGCCACGCCTGTGACAGTTCACATAAGGAACCGTCCGCCAGCGTCGCAAACGCAATAACGCCCCCAGGCCGCGTGACCCGATACAGCTCGGCCAGCGCACGCGGTAACGAATCGCACCACTGCACCGCCAGATTGCTGTAGCTGATATCCACACAGCAATCCGCCAGCGGCAGATTTTCGATATCGCCTTCCAGATAACGATCGGCAACGTGCTGCTCACGGGCATGCGCCAGCATGTCCACCGACAAATCCAGCGCAGTCACATTCTTACCAGCCTGACGCCAGTGGCGACTAAAATGCCCGGTTCCGCAGCCCGCATCTAATACCTGTAAACCGCTGTGCGACGGCATCAGCGCCAGCAGGCGTTCTCCGCTGGTGCGTTGCAGTTCGGCAAAGCGGTCATAGCACCCTGCTGCGCGCCCAAACGCCTGCGCAATCGCCTGCTTGTTATAGTTTTCTGTCAGCATGGTGTAATACCGTAAGCAAGCGACTGATATCTTCCGGCTGGTGTTCCGCCGTCAGCGTAATGCGCAGACGCGCGCTACCGACAGGCACCGTTGGTGGCCGCATCGCACTGACCCACACGCCCTGTTCGCGCAAATGGCTCATCAACGCCATTGCCCGCGCATTTTCACCGACAATCAGCGGCTGAATCGCGCTCTGTGAATCCATCAATTGATAGGACGAGTTGGAAAAGCCCGCACGAAACAGCGCGATGTTATGTCGCAGCGCATCGCGCCGTGCCTCGCCCTGCCGGACACAGTTGACTGCCGCGCTAAGCGCACAGGCCTGTGCCGCTGGCATTGAGGTGCTGTAAATCAAATGACGAGCGAATTGCAGGAAGTACTCGGCCAGCGGTTCAGCGCACAGTACCGCCGCGCCGCTCACGCCAAATGCCTTGCCGAACGTGACAATCAGCAGTTCGGGTTTGACGCCCTGCTGCCAACAGCTCCCACGACCTTCATCACCCAGCACGCCAATCCCGTGCGCATCGTCCACCATCAGCCAGGCATCATGTGCCCTGCACTGAGCCTGTAGCGCCGACAGCGGCGCGGTGTCGCCATCCATGCTGAAGACGCCTTCGGTCACCACCAGCGTCTGGCCGTCCGTGGGTTTCTCCAGCAGAGATTGCAGATTATCGGGCTGATTATGTTTAAAGCGCCGCAGGGTCGCGGGTGACTGTGCAGCCGCTTCCAGCAGTGAAGCATGGCTGAGTTTATCGGCAAAGATACGGTCTTCTGACTGTGCCAGCGCCGCCACCACAGCCTGATTCGCGGCATAGCCGGAAATAAACAGCAGCGCACGCGGATAACCCAGCCAGTCGGCAAGCTGACTTTCCAGCGCGGCATGGGCATCGGTATAGCCCGTCACATGCCCGGAACCACCGCTGCCAATACCGTATTGCTCAGCGCCCTGCTGCCAGGCACGTACAATCTCAGGGTGGTGGCTCAGCCCCAGATAGTCGTTGCTGGAAAAATTCAGGTAGCAGTGGTCGCCCTGCATCAGCCAGCGCCCGCTGCCGCCTTGATTCACCCGTCGTACGCGGTAGGCATCATCGCGCTGACGCTGCACCAGCGCGGCGTCAATACGTTGCTGCCAGCTCATGATTGCGCATACCTTACCCGGCAGTTTGCAGGCTGGACGTTATACCGCAGCATTATAAAACTGCTCGCTATCGGCATTAACCAGCTGTTCCGCCAACCGCTGTTGCTGTTGGTTATCACCGTATTCGGTCGCCGTCTGTTGCGGATTCAGACCCAGTTTGAGGAACAGCGCCAGATCCTTGTCTTCTTTCGGGTTTGGCGTCGTGAGCAGTTTGCAGCCGTAGAAAATGGAGTTCGCCCCCGCCATAAAGCACATTGCCTGCGTTTGTTCGCTCATCTGCTCGCGTCCGGCGGACAGGCGTACATAGGAAGCCGGCATCATGATACGCGCAACGGCAATAGTACGAATGAAATCAAACGGATCGACATCATCGTTATCCGCCAGCGGCGTGCCTTTCACCTTAACCAACATGTTGATCGGCACGCTTTCCGGCGGCGTCGGCAGGTTAGCCAGTTGCACCAGCAGCCCGGCGCGATCGCGCACGGTTTCCCCTAGACCGACGATACCGCCCGAGCAAACTTTAATGCCCGCACCGCGCACTTTATCCAGCGTATCCAGACGCTCTTGATACGTGCGGGTAGTAATGATGCTGCCGTAAAATTCTGGCGAGGTATCGAGGTTATGGTTATAGAAATCTAGTCCAGCAGAGGCCAGACGCTCGGCCTGATCGTTGTGCAGCGTTCCCAGCGTCATGCAGGTTTCCATCCCCATTGCTTTAACGCCTTGCACCATCTGTTCCAGATACGGCATGTCGCGCTCGTGCGGGTTTTTCCACGCCGCGCCCATACAAAAGCGCGTCGAACCTGCGGCTTTCGCCTGACGAGCCGATTCCAGCACCTGTTCAACCTGCATCAGGCGTTCGGTATCAATCCCGGTGCGATAACGGGAGCTCTGCGGGCAATACTTACAGTCCTCAGGACAGGAACCGGTCTTTATCGACAGTAACGTACTGACCTGCACCTGACGGGGATCAAAATGCTGACGGTGGATCTGCTGCGCTTCAAACATCAGTTCCAGAAATGGTTTATTAAATAAGTCTTGCGCTTGCTCAAGCGTCCAGTACATGCGGTCAGCCATCTCGGCATCTCCAAACTAAAAACGTTTCGCCAGTGTAAATTAACTCGATATACTGTCAACCAAATAGAATCCATTTTGGTTTACGAAAGATCATCATGAGCCCGGAAGACATTGCTTTTGACCAACGCCACATTTGGCATCCCTACACCTCAATGACAGCACCGCTGCCCTGCTATCCGGTGATCGCGGCTAGCGGCGTCGAGCTTCAGCTGGATGACGGACGTCGCCTGATCGACGGCATGTCATCGTGGTGGGCGGCGATTCACGGCTACAACCATCCGGCGATCAATCAAGCGGTGCAGGCTCAGCTCAGCCAAATATCGCATGTGATGTTTGGCGGGATCACCCATCCGGCAGCGGTGGCACTGTGTCGCCAACTGGTGGATATCACGCCGGACACGCTGGAATGCGTTTTTCTGGCAGATTCCGGCTCGGTGGCAGTCGAAGTGGCGATGAAAATGGCGCTGCAGTATTGGCAAGCACGGGGTGAAGCCCGCCAGCGCTTTCTCACCCTGCGTCACGGCTATCACGGTGATACCTTCGGTGCGATGTCCGTGTGCGATCCGCAGAATTCGATGCATAGCCTGTATAAGGGTTACCTGCCTGCCCACCTGTTTGTCGATGCGCCGCCATGCGCCGCGATCAACGAAGGCGGTTTTACCGACGACTGGCAGGAAGCTGATATCGCGCCGCTACAGGCGATGCTGTCGGCGCACACTCATGAGATCGCGGCCGTCATTCTGGAACCCATCGTGCAGGGCGCGGGCGGGATGCGCTTTTATCATCCGGCCTACCTGCGCCGGGTACGGGAACTGTGTGACCAATGGGGCATTTTGCTGATTGCCGATGAGATCGCCACCGGATTTGGCCGCACCGGCAAGCTGTTTGCCTGCGAGCATGCAGGCATTTCTCCCGATATTATGTGTCTGGGAAAAGCGCTTACCGGCGGCTATATGACGCTCTCCGCCACGCTGACCACCCGGATAGTCGCTGAAACCATCAGCAACGGTGCGGCAGGCTGTTTTATGCACGGCCCTACATTTATGGGCAATCCGCTCGCCTGCGCGGCAGCCAATGCCAGTTTGTCGCTGTTGGCGGAAAACCGCTGGCAGCAGCAAGTGCAAAGTATTGAGCGGCAGTTGCGAGACGCGCTGCAACCCTGTGCGGATTCTCCGCTGGTGGCGGACGTTCGCGTGCTGGGCGCTATCGGCGTGGTGGAAACACAGCGTCCGGTCAATATGGCGCGACTACAGCGTTTCTTTGTCGAGCGTGGCGTCTGGATTCGACCGTTTGGCCGACTCATTTATCTGATGCCGCCGTTTATCATTCAGCCTGATGAACTGCGTAAGCTGACCGACGCCGTCTGTGCGGCCATCCGTGATGAACAGTTATTTGACTAACCGGTAAACCAAGGCGCACGCACTCGTGCGCCGCAAAACATGTCCTCTATTTTCATTACACATCATAACCATTCATTACCGCTCTTATAATTATTCACACGAATAAGTTTTTCATTTTATTCATGGTTAACGTATTGAATTACTCTGGCATCGATGAAATAAATATAAAATGTTAAGCACACCACAGTTTATATTCAACCAACCGTAGACACCTGATGAATACGTGTTAGATTTTAAAGTGAAACACCTCAAGCATATATTTAAAAGGAGATTTATTATGCTTATAATAAATAAGAAACCGTACCGTATCTTTCGCACATTATTCCCCGTATTATTTTCTGCCTTGTTACTCTCTCCATTCACCGCTTCTGCGGTCAGTTCCTCAAAAGACGCCGACAAACTCTATTTTGAGAATAATAAATATTATGTATTCAATAACGTCTGGGGAAAAGATGAAGTAAAAGGATGGCAGCAAACGGTTTTCTATAACAGCCCAACCAGTATGGGGTGGAACTGGCACTGGCCAAGTAGCTCCTCAAGCGTTAAAGCCTACCCATCGCTGGTGAGCGGTTGGCACTGGACGGCGGGCTATACGGCAAATAGCGGCTTGCCGATAAAATTGTCCAGTAATAAAAATATTACCAGTAACGTCACCTATTCCATCAAATCCACCGGCACTTACAACGCGGCTTATGACATTTGGTTTCACACCACCGACAAAGCCAGTTGGGATTCTACCCCTACCGATGAATTAATGATCTGGCTAAATAATACCAATGCAGGCCCAGCGGGCGATTATATTGAAACAGTTTTCCTCGGTGGCAGCAGTTGGAACGTATTCAAAGGCTGGATCAACGCCGGTAATGGCAACGGGTGGAATGTCTTTTCCTTTGTTCGCACCTCCAATACCAACAACGCATCGCTCAATATTCGCCATTTCACCAACTATCTGGTGGGAACCAAGAAATGGATGAGCAATACAAAATATATCAGCAGCGTTGAGTTTGGCACCGAGATCTTTGGTGGCGATGGGCAGATTGATATCACCAAGTGGAGCGTAGACGTAAAATAACGCGTCCATAATCTCTGTCTTTTCCGGTTCAGCCTCTTTGCCACACTGGCGTGGGGGTTGAGCCGAATTTATCTCATCGGCTTCACGATCCATTTCACCCCAGACAGATATCGCTCATATTTTAGGCGGACTATTCTTTCCTTCCCAACAAAATTCGTGAGCTGTGGCACGTAAATTCCATTAGCGTTATGATAATCCCCTCTGCTAATCAGGAATTTCCCATGCGTAATACGTTCATCGTGTGCTGGCAGTATTTACGCGCTTTCGCATTGATTTATCTCTGCCTGCTGGCAGGCAATGCGGTATCCGCGTTACTTCCATTCACTATCCCCGGCAGTATCATCGGCATGCTGGTCTTGTTCACCCTTCTTGCCTCGCAAATCCTGCCCGCGCAGTGGGTAAAACCGGGTTGCCATCTTCTTATTCGTCACATGGCGCTGCTGTTCGTCCCTATCGGCGTCGGCGTGATGAATTATTACGATCTGGTCAGCCAACAGTTCGGCCCCATCGTGGTTTCCTGCCTGATCAGTACCTTTATAGTGATGTTGGTTGTGGGTTTCAGTACCCAGATAATGCAGCGTGAACGAGCCGTGGCTGGCGATCGCACGCCGCCGAAGGATAACGAATAATGTTCAGCTATTTGTGGTGGTCGTTGCCCCTCACTTTGATGGTCTTTTTCGCCGCACGTAAATTGGCCGTACTGACCAGAATTTCGCTGTTGAACCCGCTGCTGGTGTCGATGGCGATTATTATTCCGCTGCTGCTGGTATTGAAGATTCCCTACGAGCACTATTTTCAGGGCAGCAAAGTCCTTAACGACCTGTTGCAACCGGCGGTGGTCGCACTGGCGTTCCCGCTTTATGAGCAGTTGCATCAAATTCGCGCGCGCTGGAAGTCAATCATCAGCGTGTGCTTCATCGGCAGCCTGACCGCGATTATCTCCGGCACGCTGGTGGCGCTGTGGATGGGCGCCTCGCCAGAAATCGCCGCCTCGGTGCTGCCTAAATCCGTCACCACGCCGATTGCGATGGCCGTCGCCAGCTCGATTGGCGGGATTCCAGCTATCAGCGCCGTCTGCGTGATTTTCGTCGGTATTCTCGGTGCTGTCTTAGGCCACAGCCTGTTCAACCGCGTCGGTATCAAAACCAAAGCTGCGCGTGGGCTGTCGATGGGTACCGCTTCGCACGCACTCGGTACGGCGCGCTGCGCAGAAGTCGATTATCAGGAAGGCGCATTCAGTTCGCTGGCGCTGGTCATCTGCGGGATCATCACGTCGCTGATTGCGCCGCTAATTTTCCCTCTACTCTTGCATGTCGTTGGCTGAATCTAGCGGGGATGGTGCGTAGCTCGCATCATCCAGCTATAAAATTGAGATACATCTCGCATTTAGCAGTTAATTTGCAGCCATTTCATTCAACAAAGAGATTTTGATCACAATTTATTGCTACTCTGCTACCTAACATGACGTCATTGACGGGTAAAAAGAGTACGCCACCATGCATCCACGATTTGAAAACGCCTTCCAGCAATTACCTGCCAGTCTGCAAGCCGCGATCGGTCCCTTGATCGATAAACCAGATTTCGCCGCCATGCTCACCGCAGACGACGTGAATGCCGTCTGCGAAGCCAGCCAGCTAGATGCCGACGCGTTGGCCTTTGCGCTATTGCCTCTGGCAGCTGCCTGCGCACAAGCGCCTATCTCGAATTTTCAGGTTGGCGCAATTGCGCAAGGACTCAGTGGCAATTTCTACTTTGGTGCCAACATGGAGTTCAGTGTCGTTCAGCTACAACAAACGGTGCACGCCGAACAAAGCGCCGTCAGCCACGCCTGGATACGCAATGAACGTGGGTTGCGGGCCGTGACCGTGAACTACACACCATGCGGCCACTGTCGTCAGTTTATGAATGAATTGCGTAATGCTGCGTCGCTGCGCATTCAATTGCCGGGTCGTCAGCCTGCCGTGCTCAGCCACTATCTGCCGGATTCCTTTGGCCCCGTCGATCTGCACATCGATACCTTACTGATGGATGACGTCAACCACGGCGCAACCTTGCAGAATGTGAATGCGCTTGCGCGTCGGGCGCTGGATGCCGCCAACCGTAGCCACGCGCCCTATAGCAAAGCCATCAGTGGCATTGCACTGGAAACCTTAAGCGGCAACATTTATACCGGACGCTACGCAGAAAATGCGGCATTTAACCCTAGCCTGCCGCCTTTGCAAGTCGCGTTGAATCTGATGAACCTTGCTGGCGACGATCCGTGCACCATTAAACACGCGGCTGTCGTTGAGCGTCGTAATGCAGTTGTCAGCCACTGGGCCATTTCGCAAATTATGCTGGCCGAATTGGGCTGCACCGACATTGAACATCACTTTATTGAGGAATAACGGCAGAGGTCAGCGCAGAATTTCGGCAAAGGGAAGTGTGAAAAACGAGAGGTGAATCGATAAAGCCTGCATTTTGACTAAGATGCAAGCCATCTGTAACTATTTTAATTAACAATTTCTGTACATATTCTCTGGGTAATTTAAGATCCGCAACAGTTTTTATCGACAACACCTGAGTTTTTTTCTGTTATCCGAAGAGTAAAAAGTCATGGAATTAGAATACGAAAGCAAACGTCCTCTCCATATTCCCTACGCTGGCCCAATCTTGCTTGAATTTCCCCTGCTGAATAAAGGCAGTGCGTTTACCGAAGAAGAACGCGCTAACTTTAACCTGCATGGTCTGCTGCCTGAAGCCGTCGAAACCATCGAAGAACAGGCAGAACGCGCCTGGCGTCAGTATCAGGAATTCAAACACGATATCGAAAAACACGTTTACCTACGCAACATTCAGGATACTAACGAGACGCTGTTCTATCGCCTGCTGGACGGTCACCTCAGTGAGATGATGCCTATCATCTACACCCCGACCGTTGGCGAAGCCTGTGAACACTTCTCCGATATCTACCGTCGCGCCCGTGGCCTGTTTATCTCCTACCCTAACCGTGCACATATCGACGATATGCTGCAAAACGCCACCAAGCAGAACGTGAAAGTCATCGTTGTGACCGACGGTGAGCGTATTCTGGGTCTGGGTGACCAGGGCATCGGCGGCATGGGGATTCCAATCGGTAAGCTGTCGCTGTACACCGCCTGTGGCGGTATCAGCCCAGCCTACACCCTGCCTGTCGTTCTGGATGTCGGCACCAACAACCCGCAGCGCCTGAACGATCCGCTGTACATGGGCTGGCGCCATCCGCGTATCACTGACGATGAATACTATGAATTTGTTGACGAATTCATTCAGGCAGTGAAGCGCCGCTGGCCGAACGTGCTGTTGCAGTTTGAAGACTTCGCGCAGAAAAACGCCACACCGCTGCTGAACCGCTATCGTGATGAAATCTGTAGCTTTAACGATGACATTCAGGGCACCGCCGCCGTTGCGATTGGCAGCCTGATTGCCGCCAGCCGTGCAGCAGGCACTCAGCTACGCGATCAGACCGTTACCTTCCTGGGTGCGGGCTCCGCAGGCTGTGGTATCGCTGAGCAAATCGTCGCACAGATGAAGTCTGAAGGGTTGAGCGAAGAAGAAGCACGCGCACGCGTCTTCATGGTTGACCGCTTCGGTCTGCTGACGGACAAACTGCCGAACCTGCTCGATTTCCAGAGCAAGCTGGTGCAGAAAAGTGAACTGCTGGCTGATTGGGATTGCAACAGCGACGCGATTTCACTGCTGGAAGTGGTACGCAATGCCAAGCCGACCATCCTGATCGGTGTATCCGGCCAGCCGGGTCTGTTCACGGAAGAAATCATCCGTGAAATGCACAAGCACTGCGCACGTCCTATCGTGATGCCGCTGTCTAACCCGACATCCCGCGTAGAAGCTCGTCCAGAAGATATCATTCGCTGGACTGACGGCTCAGCGCTGGTCGCAACTGGCAGCCCGTTCGCTCCGGTTAACTATCAGGGTAAAATCTTCCCTATCGCCCAGTGCAACAACTCCTACATTTTCCCGGGTATCGGGTTAGGTGTACTGGCGTCGGGTGCCAAACGTATCACTGACGGTATGTTGATGGCCGCCAGCCGCGCTCTGGCTGACTGCTCGCCGCTGGCGAATAACGGTGAAGGCGCTCTGCTGCCGGATCTGTCCGATATCCAGCAGGTGTCCAAACGTATTGCACTGGACGTCGGTAAAGCCGCACAGCTGCAGGGCGCAGCCGTGGTGACCTCCGCCGATGCGTTGCAGAAGGCGATTGACCATAACTTCTGGCAACCACAGTACCGCAGCTACAAACGTACCTCGTTCTAACTGCCTTACTGCTAAAAAGCGCGGCATTTGCCGCGCTTTTTTTATTCAGCTTTTCAATTTCGGGTCGAGCGCATCGCGCAGGCCGTCTCCCAATAAATTAAACGCCAACACCGTCAAAAAGATCGCCAAACTAGGGAAGATCGCGACGTGTGGGGCAATCACCATATCCGACCGCGCTTCGTTCAGCATCGCCCCCCACTCCGGCATCGGCGGCTGTGCGCCCAGCCCTAAGAATGACAGGCTGGCTGCCGTGATGATCGACATCCCAATGCGCATCGAGAAAAAAACCACGATGGAAGATACCGAGCCGGGCAAAATATGCCGAAAGAGGATCGTCCGATCGCTGGCACCAATGCTGCGGGCCGATTCGATGTAGGTAAGCTGCTTCAGCACCAGCGTATTGCCGCGCACCAGACGAGCGAAAGCGGGAATGCTGAAAATCGCGACGGCGACAATCACATTCGCCATCCCACTGCCCATAATCGCCACAACGGCAATCGCCAGCAGAATACCGGGGAAGGCAAACAGCACATCGCATAGGCGCATGATGATCCTGTCCGCCCACCCTTCGTAGTAGCCCGCCACCAGACCGAGTGTTGTGCCGATAATCATCCCGACCAGCACCGAGAGAATACCCGCCGCCAGCGAGATACGCGTCCCCATCAGGATCCGGCTGAAAATATCACGTCCTAATGAATCCACGCCCAGCCAGTGTGCCGCCGACGGACCTTCATTCAGACGTTCATAATCGAAATAATTCTCGGCATCATAAGGCATCAGATACGGTGCCAGAAACGCGACGACAATCAGCAGCAGTACAAACACGCCTGCGGTGACCGCGACGTGCTGCCGAAGAAAGCGCCGCCAGAATTCACGCCACGGCGTGCGAACGGGTTTATCCCTAATGACAGGGAGCGTCGCCAGCATAGCTTTACGTCGCCAGTGTCTCATTCCCTTTCCTTATTTATAACGAATGGCTGGATTAATCGCGGCATACAGCATATCCACCAGCAGATTGATCAGAATAAACTCCAGCGAGAACAGCAGTACCTCCGCCTGAATCACCGGATAGTCGCGCATCTCCACCGCATCCACCAGCAGCCGCCCTAGCCCCGGCCAGTTGAAAACCTTCTCCACGACGATTGAGCCACCGAGCAAGAAACCAAATTGCAGCCCCATCATCGTAACCACCGGAATCAGCGCATTGCGCAGCCCGTGCTTCACTACCACCAGCGATTCGCGCACGCCTTTTGCCCGCGCCGTACGCATATAATCTTCCTGCAAGACATCAACAAACGACGCACGGGTGAAACGCGCCATCACCGCCGCCACCGCCGCCCCCAGCGTCAGCGAGGGCAAAATGTAGTGCAGCCAGGTGTCCGCCCCCACCGTCGGCAGCCATCCCAGTTCGACGGAAAAAACCTGCATTAACAGCATGCCGAGCGCAAACGCAGGGAAAGAGAGGCCGGAGACCGCCAGCGTCATCCCGATTCTGTCTGGCCAGCCGTTGCGCCACACGGCGGACACGATGCCGATCGCCATGCCAAAAATCACCGCCCACGCCATGCTGCACACCGTCAGCCAAAAGGTCGGCATAAAGCGCATGGCGATCTCTTCGGTGACGGGGCGTTTCGATACGATCGATGTACCAAAATCCCCTTGCAGGACATTGGTAAAGAAGTGCCAGAACTGGTGCGGCAGCGGTTTATCCAACCCCAAATCCTGCCTGACCATCTCGATAACGGCAGCATCCGCTTCCCGCCCGGCAGCTAAACGCGCCGGATCGCCGGGTAGCAGATGAACGAACAGGAACACCAGCACCATCACAATCAGGAGCGTGGGAATCAGTCCCAGTAGTCGTTTAATAAAATAATTCAGCATGAACAGTTTTCCACAGACATGCGTCGGACTCCCTATGAGTGAACGAGTGTTGACCACTGCGGGCAGCCTAACGGCCACCCGACTCCCTGGTCATTCTTTTACGATGAGTCATTCCTTCAAGTCGGCCTCTTCAAAACTGAACAAGGTATCCGGCATCACGTAGAACCCAGTCAGTTTTTTGCTATTAGCCGACACCAAACGCTCTGTCGCCAGGAAAATCCACGGCGCATCCGCCCAGATTTTGTCCTGCGCATCTTTGTACAGTTTCTGTTTTTCCGTCCTATCCGTCGTTTTCAACGCATTCGCCAGATCCGCATCCACCTGCGGATTGCTGTAAAAGGCCGTGTTGAATTGCGCCGGTGGCCAAGAGGCCGTGGCAAACAGCGGCGACAGCGCCCAGTCCGCTTCCCCCGTCGAGGCTGACCAGCCGGTGTAGAACAGGCGAACGCCCGTTTCCTTAACGCCCTTACCTTCCACTTCGGCGGCGCGTTGCCCCGCATCCATCGCGGTCACCTGCACTTTCACACCAACCTGCGCCAACTGTTGCTGCGTGAACTGCAAAACTTTCTGCGCCGTACTGTGGTTATGCGACGACCACAGCGTGGTGGTGAAACCGTCCGGGTAGCCCGCTTCTTTCAGCAGCTCACGCGCTTTGGCCGGATCGTAAGGCCACGGGTGATATTTTACCGAATAATCAATGCTGCTCGGCAGTGGCCCTTCGGCTGGTGTCGCATAGCCGGAGAAGGCCACTTTAATCAGCGCCTCTTTGTTAATCGCGTAGTTTAACGCCTCGCGTACTTTCGGGTTATCAAACGGTTTCTGCGTGACATTCATACTGATGTAGCGGTGCAGAATCGACGGCGACGCCACCAGCGCCAGTTTGTCATTTTTCTCCAACACCTTGGCCTGCTCGAACGGTATCGGATAAGCAAACTGCGCTTCACCGGTTTGCAACAGCGCCGCACGCGTATTGTTATCCACCACCGGACGCCAGGTAATGCTGTCCAGTTTCGGCAACCCCGCCTTCCAGTAACCGTTAAATTTCTCGACTTTGACAAAGTCGGTCTGGTTCCAGGCCACAAAACGGTACGGACCGGTGCCGACCGGATGGAAACCAATGTCCTTGCCGTACTGCTTTAATGCTGCCGGCGAGATCATTACCGCCGCGGGGTGCGCCAGATTATTCACGAACGCGGAGAATGGCGTCTTCAGCGTAATTTTCACCGTCAGATCGTCCACCGCCTCGGTTTTGTCGATCATCTTGAACAGGTTATATCGCTTCAGGCGATTGTCGGGATTACTGGCGCGATCCAGATTCACTTTCACGGCGGCGGCGTTGAACGCCGAGCCATCGTGAAATTTGACACCCGGGTGCAGCTTGACGGTATACGTCAGGCCATCTGGGCTCACGTCATAGCTGTCCGCCAAGACGTTCACCAGCTTCATATCTTTATCGAAGCCAAAGAGCCCCTGATAGAAGGACTTCGCTACCGTCTGCGATAGCGAATCGTTGGCATCATACGGATCCAGGCTGGTAAACGTGGACCCCACGGCGATAACCGCATCTTTGGCTGCCCAGACGGGTGAAGCCGCCATCGCAGCGGTTACTCCTGCAGCCACTAACCAGCGCCGCTTTATCGTCATTACGCTCATGCTACGTTCTCCTTGTGAATCCCTGTCAATACGCGCCGGCTATCGGATGGTGCGCAACAAAGTGTCGCTCACCGACCTGAACCAGAGGCGCCGTGATCGGCTCGTCGCCAAGCGCCCGAATCGGGCTGGGTATTTCATCAACCAGCAGCACCTGCTCACGCTGGCGGCGTGAGGGATCGGCAACTGGTACTGCCGACATCAGTTTGCGGGTATAAGGGTGTCGAGGCCGCTCGAATACATCTTGCCGCGAGCCAATCTCGACAATCTGTCCCATGTACATCACCGCCACACGATGGCTAATACGTTCAACCACCGCCATATCATGTGAAATAAACAAAAACGCGATGCCGAATTCACGTTGCAGTTCCAGCATCAGGTTGATGATTTGTGCCTGAATCGACACGTCCAACGCGGATACCGCTTCATCCGCTATCACCACTTTAGGGTTCAACGCCAGCGCTCTGGCGATGCAAACACGCTGGCGCTGGCCGCCGGAAAATTCATGCGGATAGCGGCGGGCGTGTTCTGGCTCCAGCCCTACGCGCGACAACAGCCACTCAACGCGCTTTTCTGCTTCCTGCCGACGGCAAATGTTGTGCACCAGCAGTGGTTCCATAATCGAGAAACCAACCGTCAGACGAGGATCCAGTGACGCATAGGGATCCTGAAAAATCAGCTGAATATCACGCCGCAGGTGCTGTAACGCGCCCCCTTTCAGCTGATGGATTCGCTGGCCGTTAAAGGTAATCTCGCCCTTCTGACTTTCAACGAGCTGGAGCAACGCACGGCTGGTGGTGGACTTGCCGCATCCCGATTCGCCAACCAGCGAGAGCGTTTCGCCCGGCCAGAGATCGAAGCTGACATTTTCCACCGCATGCACTTGTCGGGTCACGCGGTTCAATAAACCACTGCGAATGGGAAAACGCGTCACCAGATTGCTAACCCGCAAGATCGGTTCCGACTGTGCGGGAACGGTATCCTGCGGTACGTTGTCCGCAATACGCCCCGAGCGTTGATCCAGCAGCGGAAATTTTTCCGGGAAAGGTTGGCCGCGCATGGATCCTAACGCCGGTACCGCCGCCAACAGCCCCTGAGTATAAGGATGCTGCGGTGCAGTAAAGATCTGCCCAACGCTCCCCGCTTCAACGCTTTCCCCACGGTGCATAACCAGTACGCGCTCGGCCATTTCCGCCACCACGCCCATGTCATGGGTGATGAAAATCACAGCCATTTCCATTTCACGCTGTAACACACGGATAAGTTGCAGAATTTGCGCCTGAATGGTGACATCCAGCGCGGTCGTCGGTTCATCGGCAATCAGCAGCGACGGCTTGCAGGAGAGCGCCATTGCAATCATCACCCGCTGGCGCATACCGCCAGACAGCTGGTGCGGGTAGCGATCCAGCACGTTACGCGCTTCCGGTATTCTGACCAGATCCAGCATGCGCAAGGTTTCTGCTCGCGCGGCGCGTCTGTCCATCCCCTGATGTAAACGAATCGACTCGGCAATCTGTTCGCCGACGGGGAAAACCGGATTCAGCGACGTCATCGGCTCCTGGAAAATCATCGCCAGATCCGCCCCCCGTAATGTGCGCATCGCACGCTGACGGGCACCGCGGAGATCCAGCACCTGTCCATCGCGACGGCGAAATAGCATATCCCCTTGGTGAATCACGCCGCCCGCATGTTCAACCAACCGCATCAGCGCCAGCGACGTCACCGACTTACCCGATCCCGACTCTCCGACGATAGCCAGCGTTTCGCCCCGATCGACAGAGAACGTCAAATTACGCACCGCATCTGTCCGCTGCCCCTGCTGCTCAAAATAGACACTCAGGTTGCGCACCTCCACCACCCGTTTTTCAGGCAAAACCAACCCCGGAACAGGGGAAGATAGCGAGGCATAATGATCCTGTGTGGGCGACATGAACGGCGAATCTCCATATAAATGCGGCTGGAATCAGCGCAACGCGGTCAGGGACAAATTATCAGCGATTTTCGACTATATTTAGCGCAAGGTATGATGTAAAGCGGAAACTGAAATCGGCACGGTGAAAAATTTCTTTTTATAACATTAAGTTAATTGCCGTAAAGACACGCAATCAGAGGCAATATGTCCTGCAAATCCGCCCACTTTTGCCCAAATGGTTCAACTTGTGGGCAGAAGGCCACTGTTTTACGCCATGACCCTGCCGCTCCGTGCCTAACGAGAATTCATGCGCCAAAAGCCCTATTCCTTGACCTGCCTACATTCACCCCCGTGACGAACTCTGACATAATTAATACTGGCATAGGAAACGGGTTTTCGCCTATGAACGGCGCGTTGCCGCAACACGATTCTTACTGATGAAATAAGTCATATTAATAAAATCAGTCGTATTGATGAAACACACTGTGGAGTGAAGATGGAAAGCGTTAACGCAGGTTTACTGACTCTTGAACAAGCTCTGGAAAACATGTTTTCTCAGGTTCCTTCCCTTACCGAGACAGAGCGCGTATCCCTGTTCGACGCCGCAGGACGGATCACCGCCCATGCGATTGCCTCCCCGATTAACGTCCCGCCTTTCGCCAATTCCGCGATGGATGGCTATGCCGTACGCTGCGCCGATTTGTCCGCTTCAACAACGCTGCCGCTGGCGGGTAAAGCGTTCGCTGGCGCCCCCTTCACTGGTGACTGGCCTGCCGGAACCTGCATTCGCATCATGACCGGCGCGCCGATTCCCGCAGGAGCCGATACGGTGATCATGCAGGAAGAAGCTGAAGTCAGCGAGGACGGTATCCGCTTTCCCCATGAGGTAAAACCCGGCCAGAATATTCGTCTGGCGGGAGAAGATATTCAGGCGGGTGCCAGCGTGTTACCCGCAGGCACCAAGCTGGGCGTGGCGGAGCTGCCGCTGTTGGCATCACTGGGGATTGCGCAGATTGACGTGGTGCGCCGCCTGAAAGTCGCGGTGTTTTCAACCGGTGATGAGCTGCAACCCGTCGGCGAACCGCTGGCAGACGGTCAGATTTATGACACCAACCGTTTCGCCGTCCGTTTGATGCTGGAACAGCTGGGCTGCGAAGTGCACGATCTGGGGATTATCCGTGACGATCCGGCCGCGCTGCGCGCCGCGTTCCACGAGGCCGATCAACTTGCCGATCTGGTGATTAGCAGCGGCGGCGTTTCCGTTGGCGAGGCGGATTACACCAAGCAAATGCTGGATGAACTGGGCGATATCCACTTCTGGAAGCTGGCGATCAAACCCGGTAAACCTTTCGCCTTCGGCAAATTGCAACACGCCTGGTTCTGCGGCCTGCCGGGGAATCCGGTTTCTGCTGCGCTGACGTTCTATCAACTGGTTCAGCCGCTGCTGGCCCGCCTGTCTGGCTATACACAATGGCACCTGCCGCCGCGTGTTCGCGTCAAAACCACCAGCGCACTGAAAAAGACGCCGGGGCGCACCGATTTCCAGCGCGGCATTTTCAGCCGTAACGCACAGGGTGAACTGGAAGTGAGAACCACCGGGCATCAGGGTTCACACGTTTTCAGCTCATTCAGCCTCGGTAACTGCTTCATCGTACTGGAGCAAGATCGCGGTCGCGTCGCCGCTGGCGAATGGGTCGAAATCGAGCCCTTCAATGCGTTGCTGGGACACTGAGTATGTTGCCGGAACTGAGCGATGAAGAGACGCTGCGCTACAATCGACAGATTGTGCTGCGCGGCTTTGATTTTGACGGACAGGAAAAACTGAAGGCTTCACGCCTGCTGATTGTCGGGCTGGGTGGGCTAGGCTGTGCCGCCGCGCAGTATCTGGCCGCGGCGGGCGTCGGCCATTTAACGCTGCTGGATTTTGATACCGTCTCTCTGTCTAACCTGCAACGCCAGGTTTTGCACCGCGATGCCCGTATCGGCATGGCGAAGGTTGAATCGGCACGTCTGACGTTATCCGACATGAATCCACATCTTTCGCTCGATACGGTTGATGGCGATCTCGATGACGAAGCGTTGAGCGAGCTGGTCAGCAAACACTATGCGGTGCTGGACTGTACCGACAATGTCGCCATTCGCAACCGCCTAAACCGCATTGGCTTTCAGCTTAAGAAGCCGCTGATTTCTGGGGCGGCAATTCGAATGGAAGGCCAAATCAGCGTCTTTACCTATCAGCCCGATGAACCTTGCTATCATTGTCTCAGCCGTCTGTTCGGTGCCAATGCGCTGACCTGCGTCGAGGCAGGCGTGATGTCGCCGCTGGTGGGTACCATCGGAAGTTTGCAGGCGATGGAAGCCATTAAGCTGCTGACCGGTTACGGCAGGCTAGCGACAGGGAGGCTGCTGATGTTCGATGCGATGACGCTGCAATTTCGTGAAATGATGCTGCCGAAAAACCCGCACTGCGACGTCTGCGGCAAATCAGGCTGAAAAAGGAAAGATTGGCATCCGGCACGATAAGCCATTGAATACGGCGAAAATCAGTGACACAGTACCAAGGCAAATCATCACGTAAACTGAGGAACACACCATGAGTAATGCTTTTTTGCAGTCAATCAAGGCCCGTCGTTCAATCTATGCCATCGGCAATAAGTTACCGATATCAGAAGATCAGGTTACCGCCCTCATTACCGCAGCCGTTAATGAAAGCCCCTCCTCTTTTAATTCACAAAGCTCACGCGTTGTGATTCTGTTCGGCGAGCAGCATCACAAACTGTGGGATATTGTTAAGCAGCAGTTGAAGAAAATTGTACCAGCAGACGCTTTTGCCCCGACAGAAAATAAACTCGCTTCTTTTGCCGCTGGCGCGGGTACCGTCCTGTTCTTTGAAGACACCGCCGTGATTGAATCACTACAGGAAAAATTCGCGCTTTATGCCGATAACTTCCCGGTCTGGTCTGAACATTCAACCGGTATTGCTCAGTTTGCCGTGTGGTCTACGCTGGCGCAGGAAAAAATTGGCGCCACGCTCCAGCACTACAATCCACTGATCGACGATGATGTTAAAGCACAGTGGGATCTACCAGCCAGTTGGAAGCTGCGTGCTCAAATGCCATTTGGCTCAATCGAGCAGCCGGCCGGTGAGAAAACCTATATTTCCTTTGAAGAACGTTTCCGCGTATTTAAATAATCCGCTGACTCATTCTTTATAAACAAACAGGGACACCATGTGGTGTCCCTGTTTGTTTTAGGTTCAGATTTTAATCAGGCACCGGTGGCGCAAAAACCTGAATCGCCTTTTCTCTGATCCCGAATACCGCTGGCGTTTTGCCAATCAGCTCACCGTCGGCATTGATATCGTGCGGCTTCGAGGTACTCAACGTCAGTTCTCTGGCAGAAAAAGCGCGGACTTTGCGCCAGCGACCATGCGTTCCCTTGCGGATAAAGGGAATCAGCGCCACCATTTCCCACCAGTGAGAAACCTCCAGACTATACACATCCAGCCGACCATCATCAGGCGCAGCACTGTCTGCCACCGCCATGCCGCCGCCGTAGAAACGTCCATTCCCCACCGACACCTGTACCGTTCTCACCCGCTCTTTGATGCCGTCATGCTCAATTTCCACGCGGAAAGGACGGCTTTGCTTCAAAAGCTTAAAGGCCGCCAGCGCATAGCCTAATGTTCCCCACCGTTTCTTGGATTTCGCCGACAGCCCGCGCGCCAATGCAGCAGAAAACCCAATACTGGAAACGTTAAAGAACAGATGCCCGTTGACCTCACCCAAGTCAACGGCGCGCCGCTGCCCGTTAGCGATAACCTGCACGGCCTGCCGAATCTCTCTGGGTATCCCCACCGTACGGGCAAAGTCATTCGCCGTCCCTAATGGCAGCACGCCCAGCGGCAACCCGGTATCCACCAGGCCGGGCGCGGCTGAATTCAGCGTGCCATCGCCACCGCCGATAATCACAAAATCCACCCGATCCGCATACGCACGTATAATATCGCTACACGAACCCGTGTCTTTTTCATCCGGTTCGACGATGCCAATCTGGCTTTGTTGTAATAATTCTTTCACATAGCGCGCGGAGGAATCACCGTTCCGCGCCTGTTTATTAATAAATAAAAGCGCTGTTGGGCCTGATTCCTTCGCTGCTGAATAATGGCTCATCGTCATCCACCCAACATCATTGATTGATTAAATCTAACCATAGGGATAATCAAACCGACAAGAGAGCTTTAACAAGCCCACAATAAAATACAAAACATTACGTTCCGGCAGTCTGCCGCTAATACTTCCACACGGGAACCACTATACTGAATTCTACGAGTCAGCGACTCCTTTACCCACTGTTCCATAACGTCATTCCAGTAAAATGTTGCATCACCATTTTTATGTGAAAACAGGGATTTACTCATTTATCTCATCAATGATTCTCTGGGGAGATTACTTTGCAGACTGGATTCATCAATAACGCCCGCTGGCTGGATAAAACACGCGCAATCATAATACTCGGCTCCATGCTGCTCGCCGCCTTTCTGGTGATTAGTTGGACCAGCTATGAAGTCGCTAAAGAGTCGCTGGAAGAAGAGATCGAAGAAAATACCCTACCGCTGACCAGCGATAACGTTTATTCGGAAATCCAGCAGGATTTGTTAAAACCTATCTTTATTTCGTCGCTAATGGCGCACGACACTTTTTTACGCGACTGGGTGCTGAAAAATGAAAGCGATCCGCAGGCCCTATTCCGCTATCTGAAGGAGATCGATCGCCGCTTCAACACCGTATTTTCGTTTTTCATTTCTGATAAAACCGGGCTCTATTACGATCAGCAACGCATCCTGAAAACTGTCTCGGAATCATCTCCCGACGATCAATGGTATTTCCAGCACAGAGCGCTATCGGATGACATGCCTTACGTTGTCGATCTCCGCGTCGATCCTGAAGAGCGCACTCGTCTGGATATTTTCATCAACCATAAAGTCATGGATTATGAAGACAATTTTATTGGCATTACTGGCGTAGGCATCCCGGTTGAGCGCGTTAAACATCTTATTGAAAAATACGAACAGCGCTATAACCGGACCATCTATTTCATTGATAAAGAAGGCAACATTACGCTACACGGGGAAACCTACACCCGTCCGCTGCAAATTCAAGAACAGCCGGGGCTGAACCGGATCGCGACCACGATTTTGACTTCTCCCGGCGGTGCTTATGAATATCAGTCAAACGGGGAACAGATTTTCCTCAACACTCGGCTCATCCCTGAATTCGGCTGGTATTTGATGGTTGAGCAAACCAGTCACCCCAGCGAAAAACGGCTGTTCACCACGTTGCTAAAGAATCTGGGCATCAGCACGTTTGTCAGCGTCCTCTTCCTGTTCCTGTTGTGGTTGACCATTGGCGGCTATCAACGTCGTCTGGAACAGATGGCGACGACCGATAAATTAACGGGCCTCATGAACCGTCAGGCATTTGATTATTTATTCCGTCGTCTCGGGACGAAAAATGCCTTACAGCATAAATCGCTCTCCCTGATTCTGATTGATATTGACCACTTTAAGAAAATTAATGACAAGTACGGCCACAACGTCGGAGATCTGGTTTTAAAAGAGGTTGCCGCCATTTTATCGAGCAACACCCGCTCCAGCGATCAATCCTGCCGTTGGGGAGGCGAGGAATTCGTCATTTTGCTCGACGATTGCGATCTCAACGCCGCACAGCAGCGTGCCGAAGCGCTACGCCATGGTATTGAAACCACGCACCTTCCCTACCGTGAATGCGTCATTCAGGTGACAGCCAGCTGCGGCGTTGCTGAATATCGGGCAGGCGAGACACTGAGTATGCTGATTAACCGCGCCGATATCGCGCTCTATCAGGCGAAACAGCAGGGGCGTAATCAGGTGGTAAGTTCGGCGTAATAGCCATCAGGGCAATAGCAACAGGAATAGTGGCGCGTGGATAGTGCCCGCATGAATAGTGCCTGCATGAATACGCAGGCACATTTCGATAGAAAACCAGCGGGCTTCAATAAGGTATCAAACGGATTATGTTCGGTTTCCCGTTTGCCGTTTCAGCGTAATAGAGCAGGTGTATCGGTCTGCCGGATGGATCGACACCGTGGTTTCAAAGACGTTTCCCGAGCGGTCAAGATAATGGCGGATGATTTTTAATGCCGGATAGCCGACATCAACGCCCAGCGTTTTCGCTATTTTGGCCGGAACACCCACGGCAGAGATCGTCTGGCGCACTTCTTCCCCCTGTACGCCGTAGTGCTTTTCAATCAAATCGCTAATTAAAGCAAACGGATCGCTGCGCACCAGACTTTTGACCTTGGCATAATCCGGGCTAACGTAGCTATCAGTCCAGCAGATCGGGGAGTCCTTTTTCTCGCTGTCTTCACGAATGCTGGCAATATGCAGCCAGCGATCGCCCGGCTTGCCGCCGATAATCTGTGCCAGTTCAACATCCGCCACGATTTCATCAATCTTCTTCACGACGCGCAGATTGGTTTTTGCCAGTACGAACAGATCCTCAAGGCTAGCCAGAGGATGGTTGCGTTCGCGCTTTTCATCATTATCGACAACAACCGAGCCCACGCCCTTGCGACGGGATAGCAACCCCGCCTCCGTTAGATCGCGCAGCGCCTCCCTGACGGTATGTCGACTGACCTGATACTGCTCACAGAGCTCCAGTTCGGAGGGGATTAACGACCCCGCCGGATACAGGCCTAGCGTAATATTTTGGCTGAGTTCACGGGCAATACGCTTATACAAGGGTTCTTTCATCGGCTCACGCTCTTAATCAATATTGATGCCCTGCATCACAAAATGACACTCATCTGCTTCCCTAACTTGTCCGTACATGTTGTTATAAGCATAACATGTACGGACATTTAAACTTGTCCGCATATTTACTCTTTCAGGTCATATCCGTTATCAAGGGAAACACGCTTCATTTTATTGCAAATATGGCCTGCATCTTATCACTAATACACTCGCTTCAGGAGGCGTTATGGCTTCGAATGTGCTTGATTCAGTCCTATTCCGTGATTCATTTGGTACCCCGGAAATGCGGGCGATCTTCGATGATCGGGAACTCATCCGTAAGTATGTAGAAGTAGAGATCGCACTGGCCAACGCGCAGGCGCGCTGTGGCGTAATTCCAGAAGACGCTGCCGCAGAAATTACGGCCAGCTGTAACGCCGACACGCTCGATTTTGAGCTGCTGCGCCACGAAACAGAAATTGTGGGCTACCCTATCCTGCCGCTGGTACACCAGATTTCCAAACAAGCTGGCCAATCTGGCGGTTATGTACACTGGGGCGCAACAACACAGGACATTATGGATACCGCCGTGGTGCTGCAAATCCGTGATGCCTTCGCGTTAATTGAAGCGGACATCGACGCCCTGCGCTCTATTTTGGCCGGGCTGGCCGCGCGTTACCGTAATACGCCAATGGCTGGACGTACCCATTTACAACAGGCACTACCGATTACGTTCGGCTACAAAGCCGCCATCTGGCTGGATATGTTCGACCGTCATGCCGAGCGCCTTGCCCAGATGCGTCCTCGCGTACTGGTAGGCGAGTTCGCGGGTGCTGCGGGGACATTGGCGTCGTTGGGCGACAAAGGGCTGGCGGTACAAAAAGCGCTGATGGCCGAGCTTGGCCTGGGCGTACCAACCTCAACCTGGCATGTTGCTCGTGATGGATTTGCCGAAGCCGTCAACCTGCTGGCAGTAATCACAGGTTCGTTAGGGAAAATTGGCTATGACGTCATGCTGATGGCCTCCAACGAATTCGGCGAGCTGTATGAACCGTTTGTCAAAGGCCGCGGGGCCAGCAGCACCATGCCGCAAAAACGTAACCCTATTTCCAGCGAGCTGATGCTGGCCTGTTCCAAGGGCGTTCGCCAACAGGCTGGGTTAATGCTGGATGCGATGGTGCAAGATCTGGAACGCGCCACAGGCCCATGGCACGCGGAATGGATCGCTATTCCAGAAAGTTTCATTCTTTCTGCGGGCGCACTTCATCAGGCCAAGTTCATGCTAAACGGTCTCATTGTTGATGAGAAAATGATGCTGAAAAACCTCAATATGACCAACGGCCTGATTGTGGCAGAAGCCGTTATGATGGGGCTGGCACCGTATATTGGGCGTCAGGAAGCTCATGACATCGTTTACGATGCCTGCCGTATCGTGAATGAGAAAGGCGGCACGCTGGCCGATGTTCTCAATGCCATGCCTGGCGTCTCCAGCAGACTCGACCCCAAATTAATCGAAGACCTGACTAATCCCGTCAATTATTTGGGCAGCGCGCCTGAAATGGTTGACCAGGTATTAAATAAAACGGAAAGAAAATAGTCATCACCGGCGATTATCCGGTATCACCCTAATTAACAGACTGAGATCGATACGTCCCAGACGCAAAATAATAACGCGTCTGGGCAGGCTCTCTGTTGCCGGGAATGATGGCGGATAATAATGGCTTGCACGATTAAGGAGACGTTATGTCATCCGAATCATCCACCAAGAAAAAAATAGTCGCAGTTATTATTCCTCTCCTGCTGGGCCTGATTATCTGGTTTTCTCCGGTTCCCGATGGCCTTACGCCGCAAGCATGGCATATGTTCGCGATTTTTGCCGCCACCATCGCAGCAATATTGACGCAGCCTCTGCCGTCGGGCGCGATTATGCTGCTTGTCCTTTGCATCACTATTTTCACTGGAACATTAACAGAAGCGAAAGCGTTAGCAGGTTTTTCCAGCGGCACCGTCTGGCTCATTTTTTGTGCCTATATTCTTTCTCTGGGTTTTGTGACATCCGGATTAGGAAAACGCATCGCCTACAAAATGCTGTCGCTATTCGGCGGAAGCAGCCTGGGGATCGCGTATTCACTGGGCGTTTCCGATCTCATCATGGCGCCCGCCATGCCATCCGTCACGGCGCGTTCGGGGGGAATTATCTTTCCTATCGTGCGTTCCATTAATGAAGTATTAGGCTCAACACCCGGCGTTAGCGGTAAAAAGATCGGGGACTTTCTGATCATGGTCTGCTTTCAGTTTACTCCGATCACCGGCGCGATCTTCCTCACTGGCATGGCCGCCAACCCGCTCGTCGGCAGCCTGGCGAAAACCTCATTAGGCGTAGATATTACCTGGGGCGGCTGGTTTATTGCCGCTGTCGTACCCGCCATGTGCTGCTTCTGTCTGATGCCGTTGCTGGTGTACAAAATACTGAACCCAGAACTGAAAAAAACACCAGAAGCCAAAGAGATGGGACGCCGGTCGCTGGCGGAATTGGGCAGCATGAAATCGGCAGAGAAAAAAGTCGCGTTTGGCTTTGTTCTCGCGCTGCTTGGCTGGGGCACCAGCCTGATCACCGGTTTTTCTGCCACATCCGTCGGGTTGGCATTAGTTGCCTACCTGTTCGTCACTCAGGCCGTCCAGTGGAAAGACGTACTTAGCGATCGCGCAGCCTGGGATACGGTCATCTGGTTCAGCGTCATTATCAGCCTCGCCGCAGGATTGTCTGACCTCGGCTTCATCAAGTGGATGACCGTTAAGCTGGGTAATTCCATACAGGGTTTCGGCGCGATGGAAACCTTCGTTATTCTCGGCATCCTTTATATCTATGTGCATTATCTGTTTGCAACCGCCTCTGGTCACGTAGCCGCGCTCTATGCGCCCTTCGCCGCCACCGCCATAGCCGCAGGCGCGCCGCCCATGATGGTCGCCATCTGTTTTGGGATTTTTAGCAACCTGATGTGGGGAAATACCGAATACGGCGGTGGCCCCGGCCCTATCTATTTTGCTCAGGGATATTTTGAACGGCACCGTTTCTATAAAATCAATTTCTGCATCGTCACGTTTAACGTCGCCCTGATTTTTATCGTCGGTTTAGCGTGGTGGAAACTGATTGGCTATTACTGATCGCCTGTCTTATACGTCCGCAAAAAATAACGGGAGGCCATTTGCCTCCCGTCATTTCTTCATTAGCGTTATTCAACTTTTCAGCCACTAAATGCCATCATCTTTCGTCTGCACCCAAAACGCATGCACCAACCCAGGAAAATAACCTAACAGCGTCAGAATAATATTCAGAATAAATGCCCCACCAATGCCTTTCCCCAGTAACACGCCCAACGGTGGCAGGAGAATAGTCAGTACAATACGCCAAAATCCCATATCAACCTCCGTAACGTGATGATTCCTTATGAAAGTAGTTCAGCACATGGGATTTGTCAGTACGGGATGAGATGATTGAGAGTAATCTTTGCAGAGAAAATGAAAGCATGGGTTACAACGCCTCCAGAGCCGCACCGTTCTCCATCAGGGCATGTATCATGACGTTCACTCGTGCCTGTGCCCGATTGATAAGATGACCGAGGTGTATTTCACTCGCCACCAGATTGCTACATTTGACTGAGAGTTACGCAAGGCCATTCATGAAGCAAGGCCACATCTTGTATAGCGAATGGAAACTTGTATAGCGCATAGAAACGCCTGTTCTCACCGCCTTCCCGTAATGTGCGTTATACAGCTTATTAAATTCCCCATAATTATTAATCCGATTAAATATTCATGGGAATAAGAAAAAACCATCAAAACATATTATTTGAAATGTATAGCAGAAGAAAAACAACCATATTAATAATTAGATACCCCTTGGATTTATATTTTTTCAACACCTTGCAAACCAAATTTAATTTTCTAAACTTAATCGCGATGCAAGGACTTGCATCTAAAAACAGCGATTAACATTGGAGATTGTTATGAAAAAGAAATTCGCATTCCCTTTATTATTGTCACTGACTACGATTTTCAGCGCATATGCCTATTCAGAAACATCAAGTCTTAATGATAAAGAAGGCCCGCCAGTTAAATTCACCGAAACAGCCTTCGCCCAACTGGATGGAAGCAACAGCGTATTATCCGCTTCTGAAACGGGAGAAGCAGCGACACAAACTGGTGCGCTGCGAGCACCTGCACCACCGCTTAGTCGGATTGCTATCTATGCTGTCGGTTCATCAAACTGCAATTGGGAATATATGACCACTGTCGGCCAATTTTCAACAACGTGCGATCACGGAGGGGCACAACTTCGCGTTGCTGTACAGGAAATTGGCTATGGCGGTAATGCCATTGCCTGGATGAACTCTGGCCAATTAGCAAATTCTAAAAATTACCAGACTGACTCTATTTGTGTGGTAGGGACATCTTACGTTTTCCCTTGCCCCGTCGGTGGCACGGTTGTTGGATGGATGAAATATTACAACCTTGACGGTTCGCAGAACGGTATATTTAAATTCCAGGACACTTCAATCAATGCCCCCTGGAATACACTGTACACTCAGATCAGCATTAAATAATATCGTTTCATCCCTATAGATAAATAAAGGCCAATTTATATTTGGCCTTTTTCATTAGGCAGAAATATTAGCCTTTATTGTTTTATCCTGAAAACGAAGCAACGCATCAGCAGCACGTTGCAGGTTTTCTGCGCTCGACCTTTCATTACGCGATAACGCCCCATCAATCCCTTCCTGAATTTTGGAGAACACGTTCATAGGCTGGCGCGATGAAGCGGGTGCGGTGCCATCGTAAACGACTTTAGACAACGCGGTAGGAGCCATGAAACCCAACAATGATGACGATTCGTCGAGATCCATCTGTCCACTTTGGATCAGGCTATTTACGGCTTCGGTTAACGCTTGTGGCGTCATATTCGTGAAATCGTATTTCTTAATCTGAGTCGCGGAGGTAGAAGCGTTATTTGCACTCACCTCCTGCGTTTTCCCAGCTAAAACAGCTGCAAATGAGGCTTGATTACCAGCCCGAGCCGTTGAGTTAGCGATCGAAGCACGGTGTACAAAAAGGCCGTTCTCTCCAGTCTCAATTTTCATATCCTTCTCTCCTAGTCGTTGTGAATACTCAATGCATCCAAGCAAACGATATGTCAGCGCTTTCAGTATAGGATTCTCGATGAAAATGTCCCTATTTGATTGAAGGAATAGCGCCGTAAACGTCAACTTGCTCACATGTTCAGCGACATAAAAGCACCCTCCCCGCACAGTTTATGTGCACCTGAACGCATGGCAGGTATAATAAATACTCATACCTAGCGCCTACTTACAGAGGATCAATAATGAAAAAGCTAGCTATTGCTCTTTTTGCTCTACTGCCCATCACGCAAGCCGCCGCCACAGATTGTGGCAACGCCAACACACAGTTGGAGATGAGCCAGTGTGCTGCTGATGAATATAAAAAAGTGGATGGCGAGCTGAATCGGCTTTATCAGGATGTCGTAAAGCGGGTCGTTATTGAAGAACACAAAGCGTTGCTCAAGTCAGCCCAGAGAAAATGGATCGCGTATCGCGACGCTGACTGTGAGTTTCAGACTTTCCCGACAACCGGAGGATCGGTGCATGGCATGGTGTATTCCCAGTGCCTGACAGAGAAAACCGCCGAGCGCGTAAAAGAGTTCAAAACCATGCTACGTTGTGAAGAAGGGGATTTAAGCTGTCCACTTTAAGCCACTGCCAAGTGTGGAAAGCATCACAGACTAAATGCGGGGTAAGTGTTTGAATAGCGGTGGAGAGACAGGGGATTTGCCCCCCCCCGGTCGCGTTGCCCTACGCCAGTTTTCGAGACTGGCCCGCTCCGGCATCTCTCCGTTTAGCAGTTGCCATGATGCCTACTTTTACGGCATGTTAACAGCACCCGCCCTCGCCTTTAAATTCAAGTGACGACTGAACGAGCAATAACAATGATTAAATGGCCGTGGAAAAACACTCAACCTCAGGTGCAGACGCTTGAACACTGGCAAGCTGCGATTTCCATCCCGCTTCTCGCGCCTTTAAGCGACGAAGATCTCCAGCAACTGGTCGCTCTTGCCGATCAGTTTTTGAAGCAAAAGCGCCTGATTCCGTTGCAGGAGCTGGTGTTGACGGACATCATGCAGCAGCGCATCGCCCTGCTGTTTTCCCTGCCGGTGCTGTCGCTGGGAATGGATGCGCTGGATGGCTTCCATGAAGTTCTGATTTACCCCGGTCCGTTTATTGTTGAGGAAGAGTGGCAGGATGACATCGGGCTCGTGCATAAGGGGAAGATGGTGCAGTCCGGCCAAAGCTGGGATCAGGGGCCGATTATCCTCAACTGGCAGGAAGTGCAGGATTCCTTCGACCTCTCCGGTTTCAACCTCATCATTCATGAAGTCGCGCACAAGCTGGACATCCGCAGCAGCGGCGAGGCGACGGGCGTTCCCCTGATTCCGCTGCGTGAGATTGCTGCGTGGGAACAGCACCTGCACAGCGCGATGGATGCCTTACAGGAAGAAATCGATCTGGTGGGCGAAGAGGCCGCCAGCATGGATCCCTACGCCGTCCACGATCCGGCAGAGTGCTTTGCGGTGTTGTCGGAATATTTCTTCAGCGCCCCCGAACTTCTCGAAGAGCGTTTCCCCGATCTGTACCGCTGCTTCCAAAAGTTCTATCGACAGGATCCGCTCGCCCGTCTAAAAAGCTGGCAAAGCAGCACCAATTACCGTGCGCCATCCATTTACTAACTCATAAAAAAACAGCGAATTGTACACAGCCTAAACAGTCAGACGATAAAGCTGATTTTGCCGTTGACAGTACCGCGGGTGGCGGATATCATGCGCCCCGTTCACACGATTCCTCTGTAGTTCAGTCGGTAGAACGGCGGACTGTTAATCCGTATGTCACTGGTTCGAGTCCAGTCAGAGGAGCCAAATTTAGAAAATCCTGCTTAAGGAAACTTAAGCGGGATTTTTGTTTTTATCATTTTATTCAATACCTTCACGTGCAAAAGTATTTCCGGTGCACATTCCGTCTGTATCCCGCATTGGGGTGAATGTGGTGGTCAGATTCGGGGTCACGTTGGTTCGATGACGGGGTGACCCCCAAATATCTCTTAACGACGCAAAAATCCGCAACGTAAAACCATCCGCAAGACCTTTCAACGTTTCCGATTCTCACGGTCTGTACCTTCACGTTAAACCTACTTATGCTATGCAGAACAACAAAACCAAAATCGCGCTCATCAGGCTGTTTGACAGTATCAGGACAGTGGTAAGGAACGGAATTTCGGTTCCGTTTGATGCGAAAAACCGGGAGATGTTTCTCTTCCGCACGATAGACGAACTTGAACAGGCTCCCGTCAACCACGATTAAAGGCATGCCTGTTTAACAGAATAGAAAGAAACGTCAGAACCCGTCGATGAGGAAGTCTATTGCCGCCTTTACCTGAGTGCGGTACTGCGACGCATCACAAAACACCGCACCCAGTGCCTGGACAGGGATACTTGCCAGCTCGTGGGTCATTACGGCGTATTCTTTGCCGTCCGTCAGCCTGACGACGGGGACAAGACGATCCGGTCGGCGGCCTGCCGGATACTTTTCAATAGGGAGCAATGGGATCACTATCCGACGATTCAATTGCCCAATAATATCGCTCGTGACATCGAGCAACAGCGGGTAAACGACGCTTTTCCCGGTATTACCGTATACGGTGAATTGCATGGTTAAAACGTCCTGTATTCATCGCTGAAACAACCCTGCTCATCATGAAAACGATTTAGTGCTGCGAGAGCCTCCCTGTTTTCTTCCTGCCATTTTTTCGCTTCATGACGGCGAAGCTCCGCATCCAAGGCGGTTGACAGAGTAGCACTCAGATTGATGCCCGCCTCACGCGCTCTTACCAGTAAGGCACGCTCTACTGTCATGGTCACGCTCTGCGTGTTGCGTTGTTTCGCGGTCATGGTTTCTCTCCTGTATGAAATACGTGCCTGCATGAAATACGTGCGCATTACACGGCACAATACACTTATCATAACACCAAAAACAGGCTCTGCTACCGTTGCAGTCCTGCAAACCTCACAGTCAGTCGTCATACCTGAGCCATCGTTTACAGCAATCATTGAAGGTTTTCAGCATCGGGATCTGGTCGATGTCGCCGTCTTCGTTTTCCTTCTCTAAGGTTGTATAGAAAATAGCTGTCGTGCCGTGCTCGCCTTTGCGAACCTGCCCACCGACTGCCTGTGCTTGTTTGTAGGTCATCCAGCGTGAATCACCGAAGCCCTGTTCTGACGCACTGCAACCCAGACATGCCTGGCACTCGTTTCCACGGGCAAGACCATGGTTTTACACCGGCTTCAAGCGCAGCAATGATGTTGTTGGTGACAGTCTGATAAATATCGGTTTTGGCTTTAGAAAATTTCGTTTTTGAGGAGCCTGACTGCTCCAGCGGGGATACGCTGGTCGCCGCTGCGGTGTTAGGGGCGCTAGTCTGGGTATGCAGGGAAGTCGTCATGTTTTTTCTCCGTCAGTGGTGTGAATTTCGTCTTCGTATCGCCTGACGGTTCGCTTTCCCGGCATCGTTCTGTACTGCAAGGGCGCAGAATGCGTGCCATTTACCCTTGCGGGACGGGTTGTGTTGGGAAACGATTAACCGGAAGCTGATACGGGAATGGAAATCACGCGGGAGAAAAAACTGCCCCTGTATAGTCGGGCGTAGCGCCCCTTAGGCCGCAGCGGTGAAATGGGTTTGAGAAGTTGAATTTTGTTTCATTAACTCATATCTGAGCTGGTGGTACTCTGAAGTAGAACTCTCTGAGAAAAATGTCACGTTGTGCCGTTACTGATGTTGGCTCAAATTGTAAATCTAAAAAAGCGGATGGTTCAGTTCTGAGGGGGTACTTACAATATCACTATAGGATGAGAAATAAGGTGATTTATTCCTGATCGCTACCAAAAATTCGTTTATTCAACAAATCCTCTAACACCTTAGGATAGAATAATTCATTACAGAAAGCATAAATACTTTTACTAAGCACTCATTCATATCAATATTCAATCCACTGACAATCCAGCCAATAAACATGGCATGCAATTATAGAACTTTCAATCAGTTACTATACCCTACAAAAAACTAAAAAAACGTGATGCCCACTAAAAAAACAGCATACAAAACATAACATTTTTATTCACATATAAAACCCCATTAGATATAATGCTAAGAGGCATACCCACTATTATTATCATAACATAACGTATATACAGTTAAAACCATTGGTGAAAATATGTACTTATCAAAGCTAAAAATTAAAAATTTCAGACAATTCGAAGATTTTTCTTTAGAGCTAAATAAAGGACTTAATTTACTTGTTGGTGAAAACAATGCAGGGAAGAGTTCTGTCATCGATGCTATTCGGATTGTTCTTGATACTACGTCTGTGGAATGGGTGAGTATAAAGAGTACTGACTTTCTCAGTGGCAAAAATGAGTTATATATTCAATTGAAATTTGAAGATCTGTCAGTCCGTGAGCTAGGCTTATTTTTAGAGCATTTAACTAATGAAGAAGTAACAACTGAATTAAACAAGTGCTGTTTATATATAAATCTCTCAGCGATTATAACAACTAATCCATTCAAAAAAACTCAATTTATTAAGACGGAAATTCGCTCTGGTTCGAATAATGATGGTCCAGCCATAGAACGAGATATCAGAGAATATCTTGCTTCAACATATTTGAAACCTCTACGCGATGCTGAGGTTGAACTATCAGCTGGGCGAACCTCGAGACTTTCGCAAATTTTAGGAAGTAATGTCAGTTTAGCCGGAGATGAAGGAGCGACCCAGCGAATCATTGAGTTACTAATTCACGCCACACAGGCTATTCAAAATGACTATTCGATCCAAATGACTCAAGAGAAAATCTCATCACTTCTAAACTCATTAACATTTAAATCCAATATATTTACACCCTTTTTAAGTTTATTGGGAAGCAAAGAATACACTGACATGAGCGCCCCTGAGAAAGCATTTGCACTCAAATCCATATTGGAAAAATTATCACTTGAACTCAACACCTCAGGAATTAAGCATGGATTAGGATATAACAGCCTATTATTTATGGCTACAGAGCTAATGCTAATTCGTCAGGAGGAAGATCAATATTCACTTTTACTAGTTGAGGAACCAGAAGCTCATCTTCATCCTCAGCTACAGTTGAAATTTATTAAATATCTTCGGACTGAAAATAATAAACTTCAATGTATTCTATCCACCCATAGCCCTGTGCTTTCATCAAAAGCCCCATTGGAAAGTTTAATTTTAATGCAAGATGGAAAAGCCTTTCCGCTAAGAAAAGGATGCACTGCCCTAAGTGGTGATGACTATATATTTCTTGAAAAATTTTTAGACTCAACTAAGGCAAATATGTTTTTTGCAAGAGGTGTATTGATTGTTGAGGGAATTGCAGAGATGGTGTTAATCCCTAAAATAGCTGAATTAATAGGGCGACCACTGGAAGATTATGCCGTATCATTGGTTAATGTTAATGGTTTATCCAGAAAGAGGTACGCTAAAGTTTATCGTTCTAACTCCGCTTCATTGTCTCCCTCTTATCTCCCAATTAAAGTGGCGTGTGTTACTGATTTAGATCTATGGCCAAATGAAGCTGAAGCAACGACTTCAAATAGTTATGGATTTAAACAAAAAATACAGCCTAACGAAACTACCGGCCGAGGGGGAAACCTTCAACATTGGCTTAATGAGTTGACTTCAGAACAAATAAGCCAGAAAAAATTTACTAAAGCCGAATTCGATGGAGATCTTGTTAAAACATTTATATCAAATGATTGGACATTTGAGTTCTGTCTTGCCAAATATGGACTAAGTGAAGAACTATATGAAGCCCTCCATGGTAACCTTGTAGGCTATGAAAACCTTAGCAGTGATGTACAAATAAAATCTGTTCAGTTATATGGTGAAATTGAAAGCAAAGGCGATGGAAAAAGCGAAGTAAGTTATCGTCTAGCAAATATTTTATCGAAATATAGCGAGCGGCCTTCAGAATTAAAATCTAAACTACCTCCTTATATTATAGAGGCAATTGAATACGTGACAGAAGCATTCCCTAATGAAGAGGCGATGCCAATTGAACATTGAAATTAGTGAAAGAGACATCAACGATGTAGAGCGAGAGTTAAATCTGTCATTTGATGATGCCCGACGGGAGATAATACAATCATATAATGATGTCCAGGCTTGTCCCGGTAGCGGTAAAACAACAATGGTAGCAGCCAAGTTGTTAATTATTGCAAAAAAGTGGAAGAGTTTACATCAAGGCGTATGCGTCCTAACACATACTAATGTAGCTAAAAAAGAAATTATAGAACGTCTCCATACGAGTATTCATGGTAGGAAGTTATTAGCGTCACCACACTTTATTGGTACTATTCAAGAGTTTGTTAATAAATTCATAGCAATACCTTATCTTCGATCTCAAGGATTTAAAATAACACACATCGATGATGAAATATGTTGTGCGAGAGGATGGCATCTTCTTAATCGAGGAACAAAAAATTATCTTGAACGAAATAGAATAACATCTATTCAAGATATGCAATATAAGTTTATAGATGCTGGCCTTAAACTTAACATCCCTGGTTTCCTTAGAGAATCACAATCGAACAGTTATCAAGATTTAATAAATGCCAAAAATACACTGATAAAAGAAGGTTACTTCTTTTATCACGAAATGTATGAAATATCAAAAGACTATATCCATTGCAACCCTGATATTATAAAAGCAATTCAATCTCATTTCCCCATCATTTTTATCGACGAAATGCAAGATACTCAAAAGTTTCAGGATGAATTTTTAAACACAATCTTTCTGAATGATAAAGTTAAGATGCAACGATTTGGCGATCCTGACCAAGCTATTTACGGAACTAATGAGGAAGAGAACCAAACCTATAACCACTCAGTGTTAGATAAAGTGGAGAATAGTCATCGTTTTAATAACTCCATCGCATCAATTGCTAGAAACCTAAGTTATAATCGCATAAACTTAACGTCAGAAATCGCCCATCCTAGCCAATCACTAAATACAATCTTCCTTGTTGATGATAACTCACGCACTAATGTATTTGAGCACTTCGCTAACTTATGTTCACATGCAGTTCCGATTGACTGTGAATACCCGATAAAATCCGTTGGTGCTGTTGGTAAAAAAAAGGAAAACTCTTTAACAATTTGCAGTTATTATGATAGTTTTGATAAGACTGGTTCAACAGTAGCGTTTAAAAATACCAAGCTAATTCAATATATATATGCTGCTCGCCAACTTAATCGTAATAGCGAATCCTACCGTTTAATCCTTGAAGGTATTTCTCACTTTGGGAAAATATCCAATTCTAAAATCACCATGCAAGATGGTGCACAATTTGACATATCCGTTGCGAACATAAAGAAACATCTTAAATTATCTTCAATATTTGTTGATTTTAACTTGTTGGTAATGTCCCTAATGGCAAACGAAATATCTAGAGACACTTGGGCGAATTCTGTTCCTATATTATTATCTTATCTAGGGATAAATGTCTCTAATCAAGATCAATTTTTTTTATCTTTTGAAAATGATGTAATAAATAACACCCCATCAAGTTCGACTAGAAATAGCATCTCTATTGAAGTAGACGGAAGAATCATAGAGAATCAAATTGCAACAATTCACTCTGTAAAAGGGGAGACACATGCTGCAACTTTACTTCTAGAGACAAAATATCATACTGATGATATCACCACCTTAATTGATTATATTCTTTCAGAAAACATAGCACAACCGACAGAAACCAGGAAAAAGAAATTCATGAAGCAAATATATGTCGCGTTGACGAGGCCTAAATATTTGCTATGCATTGCAATGAATAAATCAGGATTTCCGATTGAGCACATTTCCAAGCAAGAGTTTGCAGGTTGGAATATTTGCGATTTAACCTGATTAGAATGTTACCATCTCATTCAGCGAATGCTACAGATAACCCCATGGCAACAGCAATTTTGGTCTAAGGAGAAACCAGCAGTATGGAAATAAAAGAGAAATTAGAAGCAAGACATTTTTGTAATTCCTTATTACAGTAATCACAATAGTATTAGTCTGAATACTCAAACAGGCCCGTTATGTTAAGAGTACACAGAATAGTTCATCCTGTTTAGCTTATTTATTAGCCAGTTACTGGCAAAGGCGATCCCAGTTAGGGAGCCAAATTTAGAAAATCCCGCTTAAGGAAACTTAAGCGGGATTTTTGTTTTTATCACTTAATTCAATAAATTCATGTGGAAAGCATTCCGGTTCGCGTTAACCCGGCCCTTCACTGCCGGCCGCCAGCAGGGGAACCAGCACATCACTGATAGGAACGGGAATGCCGTGAGCGTGGCCGTAGCGCTGTATCACGCCGTTGCGGATATCCCACTCCATCGGGCGATTGGCCTGACGGTCAGCGAGAATAGATGTGCCTAAATCGGCAGGCGCACGCTGAAAATTATCCACAATTTCCTGCGCAACCCCATCGTCCAGCACGGCTCCCTCGGCACGGGCGACAGCAAGACACTCGTGCAGATACGCCAGAGCCAGCGCTTTGATATCCTCACGCGAAAACATTCCGGCGCGGCGATTCGCTAGCACCATCAGGCCCGCGACCGCATTTTGCAGCAGTTTGCGCCATGCGACGGATAAAAAATCCGCAGACAACTCAACCGCGCAGCACGTGCCGCTCAGCGCATCAATCACCCGTTTTGCCTGTGGGACATCCGGCAGCGTCAGACGCGGTTTGGCGCGCAGCCAGACTGAAGCATCCGGCTCGCGCTGAGCCGGAAACCAGACCACTGAAGGCAACACCGTTGCTCCATTGACCCAAGGTTCAAGCTGGGCTTTCTGTTCGACGCCGTTTTGCAAAGCGCAGACCACCGTATTTTCATCGCATAACGCACTCAACCACCCTGCGCTGTCGACGTTTTGAGTAGTTTTCACTGCGACAAAAACCAGACTGAAAGGATGGTCGATCGCCGTCGGATCGCTTAACACCGGACCTGGTACAACAATTTCGCCCCCATCGTGACGCAAAAGTAACGTTGAATGTGCGGAACGCCCGCAAAGTAGCGGCGTGCGACCCACTTCATGCAGTGCCGCAGCGATGGTCGTACCAATCGCACCAGGCCCAATCAGCGCAATAGCCGGATAGTCAGACATCGGTAGCCCTCCTGATTCGCTTAACCCATAATCAGTGCGCCGGCGACAATCACCACGCACGCCAGTATTTTTCTTAACGTCAATGCTTCGTCGAAAAACCAATAACCAAGATAGATATCAGCACCTATCTGACGATGAAACGGTGATGTTTACCCAACCAGAGAAGCATGCCGGGTTCTGGATTAACCATTGCCAGTTCATCCGTTTCTTTATGCGTATTGACCCTTACTGCTCCAGAGCGAATTAACCTCCGCAGCTCAGAGCGACTCATGTCGGCAAGCGCCTGACTACAAAAATCAATCAGTACCAGCGGTGCTTGCCCATCAACAATGAGTGGAAGATGGTCCTCTTCAGTGGGATTATGACGCTGAAATACCCGCTCAAAATGTTTGCCAGCAGCGTCAGCGGCTTCCGCGTCATGGTAGATACCTACTATCTGGTGTGCCAGATCCTTTTTAATAAGAATGGGATTTTTCCCTCGTTCCATCTGCTCTCTGACCTCAATGATATATTCTGCCGAAACATTCGTGGCCAGGCTGAAATAACTGATAATAAGCTGATCGGGTAACGACATGATCTTCCCATACATCTCTTCAGGGCTATCCGTTAATGCGATATAGTTCCCTTTCGATTTACTCATCTTATCTTTGCCGTCCAAACCTTCCAGTAGAGGCATCGTGATGACCGCCTGCCCCTCACTGCCGAAAGACTCCTGCAACATGCGTCCTACCATGTTATTAAAGAGTTGATCCGTACCACCAAGCTCAATGTCCGCGTTGATCATCACAGAGTCATAGCCTTGAAGGATCGGATACAGGAGCTCATGCAGATGAATAGGTGAAGATGCGGCATATCGCGTTTTAAAATCATCACGCTGCATCATTTGAGCTAGCGTGACGCGGGAAATCAGCCCAAGAATTTCAGAAAAGGGCATTTTTCTAAACCAGTCCGAATTGCGACGCACCTGTATACGCGAAGTATCAATAATTCGGCCGAGTTGATCGAGATAGGTCTGACTATTAAGAGCGATTTGCTTTTCACTTAATGGCGGGCGCAGCTTGTTACGACCTGTTGGATCGCCAATAGAGGCAGTAAAGTCGCCAATGATAATGACAATACCGTGACCAGCATCCTGAAATTGTTTTAATTTGCGTAATACCACAGCATGCCCGAGATGAAGATCGGGTGCGGTAGGGTCGAACCCAAGCTTAATGATAAGCTTGCGATTCTCTTTCGCGGCCAGCTCAAGCTTCTTTTCAAGCCCATTAGAGGGCTCCATGATGGCAATGTTTGAAGCCAAGACGTCAATATTATTATTCGTTTTCATTGATACTCTCAGTTAAGTTAACAAACATTTAACGACTATTGGCGTATATTTCTGTCAAACCAGAATGGTTGCCTATACCGACCAACAGTATCCTTCCACCAATCTTACCCCTGTGACTCAGGCAGTAACATTGACAAAACCATGTAAAAAGAAGGGATATTCGATATTTTCGGAAATATAGCTTTAAAGGATTGTTGGAGGTCAATACAAAATGGCAGAACCCGTTGCGAACCGCTTTATTAAACCCTAACGTGAGCATTATTCTTCACCCATTGGGTATTCATTGTTTTGATTGACGAGGGAAAATGGAACGTTTGTTTGTCTACGGGACGCTGCGTCCGGGTCACGAAAATGCCTATATTTTGGAAAACATCGGTGGGGACTGGCTACCGGGTTACGTAACAGGCACGTTTTATGAGCGTGGCTGGGGTGCCGCCGCGGATTTTCCGGGGATCGTGCTGGATGAGCACGGGCCGCGCGTCAACGGTTACCTGTTTTTGTCCGCTAATCTTGAGGCGCACTGGCCAATGCTGGATGAATTTGAAGAGGGCTACGATCGCGTTGAGGTTGTGGTTACCACGGCGGAAGACCAGCAGGTTACGGCATGGGTTTATCAGTTGCAGCCACAAACAGGCCAGTACGCGGGATAGTAAGCTACGTTCCCTGCCCTGACCTGCCCCCAGCAAGGGACCACATTTAAGAATCCCGCATCAGGAAACCGAAGCTGGATTTTTGTTTTAGCATCGTATGACAGTTGGCTAAGATTGAAGCGAATACAGCAACACTCGCCTTACAAGGAACTAAACGAGGACAGTTTAACTTCTTAAGAACGAAAGGCAGGGCGAGCTTTTCCGTTTTAGTTTTATCATAAAGTTATGCAGTTATTCACAATTAACCAGTTGAATTAAAAGTATAAATATTATTTAACAGGGTTCACTGCAACAGCGCCGATCCAGACCATACATCAAGTCATGAAGATGGCTCATGTCTATTGAAATTAAATCACTTTTACTCACGCAATGACTCTGGCATAAATTGTGCACTACTATAGACAAGATGAAACCTGCAAAATTATAAGACCTAAAAACCTTGGAAAAACAAGCAATAAATTCAGGTTTTATAGCAAGAATTAGGATGCTAGATCGCGATGAATAAGAATTTTACCTTTACGATTAAGAACACGTGTTTCGATGAGAATTATAACCCCTCCGAAAACACGCGTATCACGACCAACTTTGCGAACTTGGCGAGAGGAAAAAACCGCCAGGAGAACTTGCGCAACGCGTTAACGATGATTGACAATCGTTTCAATTCTCTGGCGAGTTGGGATAACCCCAAAGGGGATCGCTATTCTGTCGAACTCGATATCATTTCCGTTGAGGTTGATATTGAAGGCAATGGCGACAGCTTCCCAGTCATTGAAATACTGAAAACCAATATTGTTGATAAAAAAACTAACGAGCGCATTGAAGGCATAGTAGGAAACAATTTCTCCTCCTACGTGCGAGATTATGACTTTAGCGTATTGCTGGCAGATCATAATAAGAATCACCCCGGATTTAGCACCCCAGATGACTTTGGCGATCTGCATGGCAATCTATTTAAATGCTTCGTTAATTCAAATACTTACAAAGATAATTTTAGTAAAGCACCGGTTATATGCCTAAGTGTTTCAAGTAAAAACACCTATCATCGGACTGGAAATCAGCATCCCGTATTAGGTGTCGAATACCAGCAAGATGAATATTCATTGACCGATCAATACTTCCATAAAATGGGGTTACAGGCTCGCTATTTTATGCCACCAAATAGTGTCGCGCCTTTGGCTTTCTATTTTTCTGGTGATTTATTGAGTGATTATACGAATCTTGAGTTGATCAGTACCATCAGCACGATGGAGACTTTTCAAAAGATTTACCGACCTGAGATTTACAATGCGAATTCTGCAGCAGGTCTGTGCTATCAGCCAAGCCTGAACCATCAGGATCATTCATTCACTCAAATTGTTTACGATCGAGAAGAACGTAGCCTGTTGGCTATCGAGCAGGGAAAGTTTACTGAGAAAAACTTCATCAAACCATACCAAGCTATTCTTGAGCAATGGTCTGCTAATTACGTTCTTTGATTAACCAAACACACAAGGTCACCGATTATTATGAAAATATTGTTACCCACCTCAACGGCTGGCAGTTTACCTAAACCCTCTTGGCTGGCGCAGCCTGAGACACTGTGGTCACCCTGGAAATTGCAAGGCGATGAATTAATTGAGGGCAAACAAGATGCGCTACGTTTGAGCCTGGCAGATCAACAACAGGCAGGGATTGATATTGTCAGCGATGGCGAGCAGACGCGCCAACATTTTGTCACGACGTTTATTGAGCACCTCAGCGGCGTTGATTTTGAGAAACGTGAGATCGTTAAAATCCGCAATCGCTATGATGCGAGTGTACCGACAGTCATTGGTGCCGTAGTTCGCCAAAAGCCCGTTTTTGTTGAAGATGCCAAGTTTTTACGTCAGCAAACCACGCAACCCATTAAATGGGCGTTACCGGGTCCCATGACGATGATCGATACGCTCTATGATAGCCACTATAAGAGCCGCGAAAAACTCGCCTGGGAATTCGCCAAAATTCTCAATCAAGAAGCCAAAGAGTTAGAGGCTGCGGGTGTCGATATTATCCAATTTGATGAGCCTGCATTTAATGTTTTCTTTGATGAGGTGAATGATTGGGGAATTGCCGCTTTAGAAAGAGCCGTTGAAGGGCTTAAATGTGAAACTGCGGTGCATATTTGCTATGGCTATGGCATCAAAGCGAATACCGATTGGAAAAAGACGCTGGGCTCCGAGTGGCGGCAATATGAAGAAATTTTTCCTAAGCTGCAAAAATCGGCGATTGATATCATTTCACTGGAATGCCAGAACTCACGTGTTCCAATGGATCTTATTGAACTCATTCGCGGTAAAAAAGTGATGGTAGGTGCCATTGACGTGGCAACCAATACCATTGAGACACCAGAGGAAGTCGCCGATACGCTACGTAAAGCGCTTCAGTTTGTGGATGCCGACAAGCTCTATCCTTCTACCAACTGTGGCATGACCCCTTTATCTCGCCGCGTCGCAAGAGGCAAACTCAATGCGTTAAGTGCGGGTGCGGAAATCGTCCGAAGAGAACTCTTGGCTAAATAACATCGCATGGGTTTATCAGTTACTGCCACAAACAGGTCAGTACATGGCATAGATAAAATACGTTCACTGCCCTAACCTGTCCCAGTCAGGAAACCAAATGTAGAAATCCCGCGTCAGGAAACTGACAGCGGGATTTTTTTAGCCTCTTATGACGGTCAGCTAAATGGGACGCGGACACAACACCACTCACCTTCCATCCTGTTCAAAAGGCTCTCAACAAACGCTACTCATTGCCCCATTGATTCAGGAACGTCGCGATATCATCAATACGATGCTCATCAATACCGGCCTCACTGGCCATCTCTTTCTGCGACTCTTCACTGATCTCTTCGTTATTCATTAAGCGGGTGATCAGCAGTTGGAAATAGTGCGCCAGAGCGTCACGTTCCGACTCACTCACCGGTTTTTCAGATTCCGTCGAATACTCATCCGTGATGTCATAAAATTTAAGCGGTACTTCATTGCTCATAAGTCGTCCCCAGGAGTTAAGGTCTATGTCTGTTGATGCTCGTATCATCTGGTCTGGATAATACCATTCTTATTTCGTTTTTTGTCATCCATACAGTGGCAGTTGGAAAAACGGAAAATATCTTAGGTTTAGCGCAACGGATGTCCGATGCTCATTTCACAGGACAGGAGCTGACTAGTGCTATACTTGATGTTATTTCTTGTTGTTACAACAGGGAGTTAACCATCTTGTCCAGGAAAAAATATATTAGTGCGATTGTATTGATTGTGGCTTGCACCACTGCACTTTTCACCGCATAGCTCTTCCATGAAGTTCGTAATTTACAGAATTATATGGGGTATGTAGCCGAAAATGGCAAATCGGCCCTGTTCCATGAAGAGTCCATCAATCAGAATATTGCCACCCGACTTTCACGGGCGTTTTTTTCCAGGACATCTCCAGACAACCATACCGATGCTGAACTGGCAGAGATATGTCAGCACGTTGAAACTGAAGGCAGCATATCCGGGTTCAACCTTGTGGCAAAAACCATGAATAACCTTGAAGGCACCTTTCAGACACTGAACACATCGTGTGAAGAATGGGATCGAGACATTGGTGCGTTGTCCGTTATTCACAGAGCGGAGAGCAATGCATTACCGAAGTACAGTTTTTCAAACTATACCAATTATGCCTTCAAGAATATCAGATACTACATCGACCTTTCACATAACTATATTTATATCAACCGACGGGTCGATACGCGTAACTATACATTCAATAACTGGTTAGTGAACAATGGTAGCAGAATCAATATAGCGCGCAGCGCACACACCATCACTATTGATGATAATGCATTGGATGACCTCATTCGGGGTGAAAATATTGTTTCTCATATTTATCAGGATGGTTACACCAAGAATAATATTATCAGCATGCTTACTCCGGTATTCCTGAGTGATAAGGTGAAAGGTATCCTGATTACCGACGTTAATATTAACGATCTTGTAGTTTCTTTTAAAACAGTCGATCGCCCACTGCTCTGGAAATTTCTTTCTCTTTATGTGACTGACAATGCAACCGGTGCAAATATTATTTTTCATAAGCCGAGTATAAAATCTTTTGATTTAATCAATCACGACGATACTATCACTCAGTATTACACCCTCCATATTAAGCTGGATGCTATCTATGTCATTATTGCTAATATCTGGCTGGTCTTATTTTACGCTCTGATAACCTGGGTATTATGTCGATACGCCAGTAAACAGCTAAAAAGACAAGAATCGCTTTCCAGAGATAACGTTACGGACGCGATGACCGGTCTGTATAATAGAAAAATCATTACTCCAGAGCTTGAGCAAAAAATTCGTACGCTCGTTGGCAGGAACATCCCCGTCACCGTGATTGCGATTGACAGTGATGGACTGAAAAGAATAAACGATTCTCTCGGCCACCACATGGGTGACAAAGCAATACAATATCTGGGTTTAGCGCTGGGGAATGCCATTCGCAAAAGTGATTACGGCATACGGCTTGGGGGAGATGAATTCTGTTTGGTCCTTATTGATTATTCGCTGACAAAATCCCGTGACGTCATTGCCCGTGCGCAAGAGCATTTGCTCACCATTGATAAAGAAAAACTGGTGGCCTTTTCCTGGGGCGCTCATCAGCTACATCAGGGCGACACGCTGGAAGTGGCTATGCTGAAAGCAGACGAATTACTCTATCAGCATAAACGCAGCAAATATGAAGAGCGTAAATAAAGGGAAAATAAGGAGAGAAGAAACTGCCTGTTTCTCTAAAACACGATAGAACTGCGTTTTATCTTAAACGAACTGAATATGAAGCCTTAATGAAAAGCCCCGAAGGGCTTTTCATGGATAAGCATTGGCGAAATATTAATTACCACATTAAATCATCAGGCACTTTAAAATCAGCATATGGATCGTCTTCATCCTGCTCTTCCTGACTCAGCGCACTATTTAATACAATACTGTTCGCATCTCGCTGCGCAATTTTATCGGCTACGCTCGCAGGGATAATAACGTATTGATTCTCACCGCTGCTATCAACCACCAAACGAGCAATAGCGAGACGACCGCTAATTAGCTGAGCTTGAGTCAGCTTATCCACCGTTATTTTCTTAATTAAATTATTATCGGTGAAGTTAAAATCAATATCGCCTTTTGAAATAGCGATTCTATTCATTTCAATAAGTTGCTTCACCTGAGCCTTATACTCTTTAGATAAAGCCGCTTGTTTTTGTTGTTCACTTAGCTGTTTATCACGCTCAAGCTGTGCTTTTTTATTTTCTTCCACAGCCTCTCTTGCCTCACGAGCCTGAACCCGTGATTTTTTCGCCGTTCTTTGAACTTTGGCCATTTTTTTGCTGGTCACTAATCCAGCTTTTAGCATCTGCTCTTGTAAGGTGAGCTTTGTCATCTTCGTTCCTAAACCCGTGGAATAATTCACAGGATTATACCTGTAATTTTTGAGGCTGCGCCAGATTGCAGGATCCGAACGCGATGCGGCTTGAGCTTGAAGGGCTATCAGAAGCGATGCCGAAATTCTACTTATGCATGACGCAGGATTTCGGCACAGGGTCAACCCGAATGATTTCAGACCTTGAGCAGTTTCACCGTGGCATCCACGTCTATCTCATCTTCCGAGAAGATTAACGTCGTACCCTGGAAGGTGGTGATCGCCAGTTTTTTCATCGAGCGTATTTCACCAGGCTGGGCGGCTGATTTCGGCTTGATACTATTCATCAATATTCCTACAGACAGCACCGTGTTTTCTTTATCAATGCGGATATCAGCAGGCACTTCTTCGCTGTACACCAGATAAGATTTGATCGACGTGAGCTTAATGCGCTCACCGGCGATATAGATGTATTTGCTTTCCGGTAGGACTTTCACAGCATACGCTGACAGCCCCTTGTTATTCGTGGTGGGCTCGAAAGTGACCGCCGCATCTTTCTTAATCAGATCGGGGTTGGCGACCTTAATCACATGAAAATAACGGTTCTCACCGTTTTCATCTTTGATAAATCCAAAGCCCTTATCTTTAAACCAGGTTGTGATCGTTCCGTTCATCGCCATTGTCGCCTACTTAATCGTTTATCTACTCAGTTTTTGCAGCGCGCAGTGTAAAGCACAATGCCTGCGCAGACTACGTCTTTGGGTTAAGTCTGGACGATAAATTTCTGGTCTGTGAAAAAACATTCCCGATGCCCATACCCCCAGCATCGGGAAATATTCATTTAGCTGATATCACTACCATTAGTAGCAATCACCTTCTGATACCAGTGGAACGATTTCTTCTTATAGCGGTTGCCGCTGCCGGAGATTGTGTCATCCAGATCGACGTAGATGAAGCCGTAGCGTTTGCTCATCTCGCCGGTAGACATGCTGACCAGATCGATGCAGCCCCACGGGGTATATCCCATCAGTTCTACGCCGTCGGCAATCGCGTCTGCCATTGCTTCGATGTGCTGACGCAAATAGTTGATGCGATAGTCATCGGCGATGTAACGATCTTCATCTGGCTTATCCACCGCCCCCAACCCGTTTTCGACGATAAATAACGGCTTTTCGTAGCGGTCGTACAGCTGGTTGAGCGCAATTCGCAGCCCTACCGGATCAATTTCCCAGCCCCATTCGCTGGCTTCCAGGAACGGATTGCGCGCCCCGCCCAGCAGGTTACCGTGGGCTGCCGCCGCATCCGGGTCAGTTTTGTAGGTGGTGGAAGACATGTAGTAGCTGAAGCCGATATAGTCGACGGTGTGCTGTTTAATCAGCTCCAGATCCCCCGGCTGAATATCCAGCGTGACGCCCAGCGACTGCCACAGGCTTTTCGCGTAGTAGGGATATTTTCCGCCCGCCTGCACATCCGCGCAGTAAAAGTTAAATGACTGAGTCTCTTTCAGCGCCGCCAACTGATTGATGGGGTTACAGTCATAGGCGTAGTTAGTGGCAAACAGAATCATGCAGCCAATCTGGATCTGCGGATTGGTCTCATGCGCAATTTTCACCGCCAGACTGCTGGCGACAAACTGGTTATGCCACGCCTGGAACTTCGCCTGTGGCTCCAGTGCGCCGGTTTGTACCGTCAGCCCCTGACTCATGATTGGGAAGTGGGCAGCACTATTGATCTCGTTAAAGGTCATCCAGTACTTCACTTTGTGGCCGAAGCGCTCCAGCACCGTGCGAGCAAAGCGCTCGAAGTGACCGATTAACTCACGGTTTTTCCAGCCGCCGAAGACGGTAGCAAGGTGCAGCGGCATCTCATAGTGAGAGATCGTAATTACGGGCTCAATGCCGTGGGCGATGCAGGTATCAATCACCTGTTCGTAGTGACTCAGCCCCGCTTCATTGGGCTGCTGCTCAACGCCGTTCGGGTAGATGCGCGTCCAGGCAATAGAAAAGCGATAGCATTTGAAGCCCATCTCGGCAAACAGCGCAATATCCTCACGAAATCGATGATAGTGGTCGATGCCTTTATGGTTAGGATAGGTGTAACGCTGTTCATCCAGCGTGAAGTCAAACGTGTCGGAAGCCACGATGTTTAAACGCGCTTTACCACCGGGAATAGCATCCACAATCGACAACCCTTTGCCGTCGATGTTGTAGGCCCCTTCGACCTGATTCGCTGCGGTTGCCCCGCCCCACATAAAGCCGTGCGGAAATCTTTCGCTCATGGCACTTATCCTTTCTCAATGCTGATTCGTTATCGATAATCGCGCGTCCGCCTGATATTGATTGGATTTAGCGCACGCCGAACGGCAGAAATTCTAGAGGAAAAAAGAGGGCATGAACAGAAATAAGAAACCGGTTGCATATCCGGTGTATGCGGGTCCATCAGCATAGGGACATTCGCCACGGACAGCGAGTTACGCATTATTTTTTCGTCTTCGGAGGCACCTTTCGCGTGGCTGGCTTACTCGTTTTATCCTGCATCTGGCCTCTTCGGTGTGTGGTTTCAACAAGCTTCCTGAACGTCGGACATTCCATATGCGATGGCGCAGAACAGTCGGCGACGTGCCGCAGCGTGTCACGCAATACCTTCAACTCCTGAATTTGCCGATCGATGTCGTCGGCTTTCTGATGCAGCGCGGCGCGGGGCAAGTCCGGCATCCCATCCTTGTTAAACATGCCGGCGATTTCTTGCAGTGAGAATCCCGCCGATTTCCCCATCGTAATCAACCTGAGTTGCAGCAGCACGTCGGCAGGAAATTGCCGCCGGAGCCCATGTCGGGACACCGAAGCAATCAGCCCAATCTCCTCGTAATAACGCAGCGCCGAAGGCTTGATCCCACTCTTCTCCGCGATTTCGCCTATATCCAGAAATTTCATGCTTGACCTCAAGTCGACTTTAATTCGTAGCATGCTCTGGAACCCACATTCTGACAAGGATAAAAAATGACAATTAACCAACCGGGCGAACCAGAGCAGGCCAAACCGGGGGTCACCCTCACACTGGCACTCGCGATACTGTCGGCTTCACTGGGTACAAGCATTGCCAATATTGCCCTTCCGACGCTGACCGCAGTATTTTCAGCGCCCTTCGCGCAGGTGCAGGCCGTGGTGATCGCCTATCTTGCGGCTATGGCGCTTTCGGTTGTGATCGCGGGTCGCCTTGGCGATCGCTATGGGCTGAAGCCCGTTTTCATTACAGGCCTTGGGCTCTTCGCCATCGCTTCGCTGCTATGCGCCATTGCCCCCCAGCTGTGGCAACTTATCGCGGCAAGAGCATTTCAGGGGATCGGTGCGGCCTTCCTGATGACGCTCGGCATGGCACTGCTGAGGCAGACGGCTGGGGAAAAGCATGTCGGGCGAGCAATGGGGATAGTAGGAACGGTGTCCGCACTGGGTACTGCGCTTGGCCCTTCTGTCGGAGGGTTTCTTCTTGCGATAGCAGGATGGCGTAGCCTGTTCTGGATACAGATCCCGCTGGTCACGATCGTTCTGTTCATGGCCTTTACTCTACTGCCAGCCACACCGGTAAAGGAAAAAGCGTCGCTCTCAGGGGGATTGTCGTTATGGAACACTACGCTGTTGCCGAATCTCACGATCAATGCGGCCGTCACCGCCGTTATTATGACGACGTTAATCGTTGGCCCCTACTATCTTGGCCTGGGTCTTGGACTGAAGGAAAGGCTGGTGGGACTGGTGATGGCCATTGGCCCTGCCGTTGCGACCTTTAGCGGGATTCCATCAGGGCGATTGGTTGATACCTGGGGGTTTAGACGGGCTCTCACCGCCGGGCTCTCTCTCGTGGTTACCGGCACCTTTATGCTGGCGATCCTGCCCAATCTGCTCGGCGTCACGGGATACATTCTTGCTATTATTGTCCTGACGCCGGGCTACCAGCTCTTTCAGGCGGCGAACAACACCGCCACCCTTGCCGAGGTTCTCGGAAACCAGCGCGGTACCGTTTCTGGCCTGCTCAACCTGTCGCGCAATATTGGGTTGATCGCCGGTGCCTCGATCATGGGGCAGGTTTTCGCTTTAGGGGTCGGCACGGAAGATTTTACCCATGCTGCACCCGCTGCCCTCGCGAATGGCATGCAGCTCACCTTTTTTCTGGCTGGCGGTATGGTGCTTGTCGCCATCGCATTTACCCGACTACCAAAGTGGAAACAGGCCGCCCGATAACAGATCAGACATGCACCTTTTGAATTCGGGGCGACAGCGCCCCTTTCCCGGTATAAATCACCGCTGATTTATGAGCGTCATTCATAACGTCTATCCAGTCGCGCACGATTATCACGGGGCGTAATCCCGGTAAGATAATCCAAAGAATATAAAACCAAATGGACAGATATGACTCAAATTCAGACGCGCCCAGAAAAAACGTCAGGGCTATTTTTTATTGCCATTCTCAGTGCACTGATGGCGTTTACCTCTTTATCGACAGACATTTATTTACCGGCTATGCCCATCATGGCGAAGGATTTACAGGGGAATGCAGAGCTAACCATCACCGGCTTTTTAATCGGCTTTTGCATCGCGCAGCTGATTTGGGGGCCGTTAAGCGATCATCTGGGCCGCCGAATACCGCTGTTTATTGGTATGGTCCTATTTATCATCGGCTCCGTCGGTTGCGCCCTGTCTACGGATATGCCGCAGATCGTTTTTTGGCGTGTCTTTCAGGCGCTGGGAGCATGTACAGGCCCAATGCTGGCTCGTGCGATGATTCGCGACCTCTTTAGCCGTACTCGCGCAGCGCAAATGCTCTCAACGCTCATGATCGTGATGGCGATTGCGCCGATTGCCGGGCCGCTACTCGGCGGGCAATTGATCAACGTGACATCATGGCACGCCATTTTTTGGCTGCTGGCGGTGATTGGCATCGCTATGCTGATTTCATTACGCTGGCTGCCCGAAACGCTTCCCACAGACAGGCGAGTGAAAGCGTCGTTGCCCAGCGCCTTTCGCAACTACTATGCCCTGTTGACGAACGTGAACTTCATGCGTTTCACCTTATGCCTGACGTTCTATTATGTTGCCGCCTACGCCTTTATTACTGGTTCGGCCTTTGTCTACATCACCTACTTCGGTATCGATCCACAGCATTACGGCTGGCTATTTGCGCTGAATATCGTCGGCGTGATGAGCATGAGCGTGGTAAACCGTCGTCTGGTTCAGCGCTACTCGCTAGAAAGACTGCTTAAATTTGCCGTGCTGATCGCAGCCGCCGCATCGTTCATTCTGGCTATCGGTACGAAACTGCATATCGGGGGAATAATTCTGATTGTGGTCTCGGTGTTCGTGTTCTTTTCGATGAACGGCATCATCGCCGCAACGTCAACAGCCGCCGCACTTGATGCGGTGCCAAACATGGCCGGTTCTGCGTCAGCATTAATAGGGGCGCTACAGTACGGCAGCGGCATTATCTCCTCCTTGCTGCTTGCGCTACTGAGCGATGGGACGCCGTGGACAATGGCGTGGATCATCGCCTTGTTTACCGCAGCCAGCGCGGTAATCGCACCCACCACACCAGTCACGAAAACAGCCAGTTAGCGAGTAACACATTAAACTTGTCCATCATCGGAACGATAAGGAACCCGACGCCAGAGAACCGATGGAGAAAGCCACTCGTTATTGAATGCGATCAGGAAAGAAAAACGACCGAAACGGTCACCCACTGGTTAGATACGATCCAAACCGGCTGATTTGGACGAGTAATGAATCAGAAGCGATGCGACTACATTCACGCTGGAGCAATACTGTAGACGTATTTCATCCGGTGCTAATTCCTGGTGCCATCTTTATAAATTGTCCATCGAATAGCTGATCGAACATGAACGTCGCTACTTCTTCCCGCGATAACATCATGGTGTGTTTGGTCTTACCATAAAGTCCCACGTTGAGGTAACTCGACGCAGGATTATTATTAAGAAAGGCGACGCGGACCAACGTCCAATCTAATTCCGAGGCGCGGATTGTTTTTGCGAGAGCAATAATGTCCTGATAAGCGCTCGCCATCATTATTTTAATCAACCATGCAGGCAACCGAATTCTCCAGTCCGAACCGTCGTCTGGGGCAGCCGCCGTTCCGGTCGATATAGCAATCAGGCGGGTGACATTTTCCTGTTTCATCACCGTAATAATGGATTGCATCGCTTGGGTAATCGGTAACGCTTTAGGGTGCTTGAATGCGGTTGGGCCAAGCGCGGACAACACAGCATCTGCGCCCTGAATAGCGTCTTTTAACGCTTCTTTGTCCGTGAATTCACCGCGAATAACGCGGACGTTTGAATCTTCAAATAAAGAACCTGTGCGCGCAAATATCGTCAGTTCAATTCCACGTTTAAGGCCTTCGGCGATTAAATAACGCCCTGTCTTCCCCGTCGCGCCGAACAATGTCACTTTCATGTTGCACCTTTATGTATTTATCAAAATGAATAACCAAGATGTGAAATGTCAAAAAACAAGGCTGCCATCGGCAGGTAAGCGAGTCAGTAATAACCGACGGCTTACCAGACTCAGGCGCTTCAGTGCGCGCTCCCCTGTCCGCTGAACGTCAGGTGTTGCCCCGCGATAACGCCGCCATAGGGCGAAGAAGTATCGTGCGCAGTATTTTGGGTGGTAAATGAAACGAGCAAAAAGACCAGCCCCAGCCCTGCGGGTAATGCGCCGCCAGGTTTGCGCACGCCAATATGCGCAATAGCCGAAAGAAGCAGATGAAAGAACATGCCCGCATAGGCCAGATCGCTGAGCGGCACGCTAATGCGGGAGAGGATGGTAGCGACAGCGAGGAGCTTCACTGCGGTGAGGATCGGCACAAGATAACCAGGATAACCAAAGTTAATTATCGTCTGGCGGACCCACTCCCTTTTGGTGAGGTATATCGTCGCGGAGGCGATATACAGCAATGACAACAGTGTGGTACTGACCCAGTAAATGTAGTGTGCTTGCATGACATTTCCTTAAGCGTGTTTACCAATGTTGGCGCAGAATGTCTGCTAACATGAATTACCGCAAGTAGGATGAAATAATGATGGTTAGTATGGAAAACAAGACTAATGGCACCCCTGAGATCAACATGCACGAGGAAATGCGCCGGGCATTTGGGCTGCTGGCAGGCAAGTGGAAGCTAGAAATTATGTGGTTGCTCAATCAACGGATTTATCGCTTCGGAGAACTCCGAAAAGCAATTCCCGGCATTACACAACACATGCTGACGGCCCAACTGCGTGAGCTAGAAACGGATGGTCTGGTATCTCGCACCGTTTTCGCGGAAGTGCCTCCACGTGTCGAGTATGAAATTACGCCGAAAGCACGCGGGCTTGGGCCAACGATGCAAGCATTAACAGCATGGTGGATGGAATACGGCCAAACGGTGCCCGTCAAACCTGCTGCGCGGGGACGCACAGCCAGGCCAAAATCGCAGGGAAAGTAATAATTTTAGCGCCTTTACTGCTGGCGAGAGGCTGTCTTGACCAGCTCAGACAATACGGTGGTTGCCTCGTCTAAGCGCTCAGGGACGAGTTTGTAGAACACCCAGTTTTTGATGCGTTTCGATGTGACAATCCCGGCTTTCGAAAGATATTGCAGATGACCGGTGACGGTCGGCTGGCTCAGGCCGATCTTCTCAGTGATAAACCCAACACACACTCCGTCCTTAACCAGATCGCCATCTTGCTGTTTTGGGAAGTGTGCCCGAGGATCGGCCAGCCATTCCAGAATGATGAGCCGTTGCTCATTGCCGAGCGCTCGCAGCAAATCGGCCGTTGTCGTTGCCTGCTTGTTCATATAGCTAAATACCTATATAGTCATTTCCATATACAGTTGATAGGAGAATACTATGACAAGCAAACACCAAAGGGCAACCGACTCTGTAACGTTGAAGGACATTTACGCTGCGTCTCAGCAGATCAAAGCAACAATAAGCAGGACACCGCTAGACCACTCGCAGGAATTATCCGCTCTTGTTGGTGCAGAAATTCGACTCAAAATGGAAAATCTCCAGCAGACCGGTAGCTTTAAGCTGCGTGGCGCGGCAAACGTTCTTGCCAATCTGGATGCAGAACAGCGCCGCTTTGGCGTCATCGCCCCAACGGCAGGAAATCATGGACTAGGGCTCGCCTATGCCGGGCAGGTCGCGGGCATCCCCGTAACTATCTTTTTGCCACGCTCGGCAGATCCCATGAAGGTCGCAGCCATGAAAGGCTGTGGTGCGCGTATTACGTTCTTTGATGACATCGAAGACGCGCGACAGGCGGCGATAGTGGCTGCACAACAGTCTGGTGCCACCTTCGTTTCGGCCTACGATAGCCCACATATGATTGCGGGTGGTGGCACCGTCGGTCTTGAGATTATGGAAGACTGGATGGATGCGGAGATCATCCTGGTGAACATCGGCGGCGGCGGACTGGTCTCAGGGATTGCGACAGCAGCCAAGGCAATCAACCCCGCTATCGAAGTGTGGGGCATACAGAGTGAAGCGAGCCCAACGTTCGCTCGCTGGAAAGAAGCGGGTGAAGCGATTCCCGTCGATCTGGCCCCCTCCATCGCCGAGGGTGTGAGTGGCTATATAGAGCCCAGCGCGATGACCTGGCCGCTGGTTCGTGATCGCGTCGATCGCGTGTTCACCGTCTCTGAAGACGAAATCAAAGCCGCGATGCTGTCAATGCTCGATCTGCATCGCCATGTTGTCGAGCCTTCTGGGGTACCTGCCGTCGCGGGAGCCATTCGCTACGCGAAGGAAATTGGCGGACGCAAAACCGTCTGTGTCATCACCGGCAGGAACATTTCGAGCTCACGCTATCTCACGCTGCTTAATGAGGCGACAGCCGACGTAAACCGGTAGGACAAGCGCCTCTTTGCTGGCAACCTGCGGGAGGCGTTACAGCATAAATTCGTAATGTGAGCCGTCCGGCAGTTCAACATCAAGACGTAGCTTACTGCCAGTCGCTTCGACATAGCGTTTAAGCGTGGAAAGTTTCAGATCGCGACCGGGTTTCTCCATTACCGCCACGGTCGGCTGTTTTAACCCAAGCACCTGCGCCATTTCTACTTGCGTTTTTTGCACCCTCTCACGCAGTTCGGCGAGATGAATGTTGAGCAGCATCTCTGTCGCTATAGCGTGAGCATCGACCACGACCTCTGGCTTTTCATCCGCAAGAAGCTGTTCCAGTGTTCTGCCCATAGCATTACTCCCTCTTCTCTGATTTTTCCAGATAATTTGTTAACTCCCGCTCAGCAAACGGGAGCATCTCATCGTTTAAGGCGCTGAACCAGCTATCAAACACGTCCGTCGTTTCAATTCTCCACACAAATCCTCCTTATAAATATAGATCAAACCCTATATAGATGAAAGACTATAATTCAGATTATGAAGCGACAGCAGAAGATATGCACAGGCCAGTGAGAGAAATCGGAAGGTGAATTCCAATACTTCTATGCAGATGAAATAGCATTGCCAGCACCGTGCGAGCAAGGTCGCACAATGCGGTGATATTTAGATTGGAGAGAGTAATTGATTAAGAGTCAAATGGCCGTTCAAGCATTGTTTTGTCTGGCCTGACGGCGAGAGCGACAAATTTCGGCATGGTTCTTATCAGCCCACTGAATCAACAACTGCATGGGTTGCAAAAAGGAGTGCCCTAATGGCGTCAGCGTGTATTCCACGCGCGGGGGAACTTCCGCATAGATCGTCCGATGTATGAACCCATCAGCTTCGAGTCGTTTTAGCGTGCGTGACAGCATCTGACGCGAAATATCGTCGATATGGCGATGTAATTCATTAAAACGCAGCGTCTGTTGCGCCAGCGCTTCTAGTATTAACAAACTCCACCGATCGCCGATGCGATCCAGCACATCACGGATCGGGCATGGATTATCAAACGCGAAATCGTCGGGGTTTTCCGCTGGCGATGTTTTTTGGCTAACCGCGTCATTGTTGAGAGTGTCATTAGTCATTGTTGTGTGACCTGGTTGCATACTGGTGACTTCTTGTGGAGAGAAAGTCGGGAATGTACCATCCAGATTCTCTATAGTCTATTTTTGTTACTTAGTCCCAAAACAAGAAAATAAGGAGTCTACATGTCACATATCGCACTCATTGGCGCCTCAGGCGATGCCGGTTCACGCATTCTTAAAGAATTATCGGACCGTGGGCATACGGTCACCGCCATCGCACGCTCGCCAGAAAAAATTGCTTCACTGCCGAACGTTACCGCTAAGCAGGGTGACGCACTGGACAAAGATGCTCTCGTCGCATTATTCAAAGGACATGACGTCGTGGTCAGCGCCGTTAAATTTGGTTCGTCCGATCCGGCTACCCTGATTGCAGCCGTTAAAGCCGCAGGCGTGAAACGCTATCTGGTCGTCGGCGGCGCGGGGAGCCTTGAAATTGCACCCGGCCAGCGCCTGATCGATCAGCCAAATTTCCCTGATGCTTATCGTCCTGAAGCCTCTCGCGGCGCAGCCTTCCTCGACTTGTTAAAACAGGAAAACGATCTTGATTGGTCGTTCCTCTCACCGTCCGCCGAATTTGTTCCGGGTCAACGCACAGGCACCTTCCGCCTCGGCAAAGACGCGCTGCTAAGTAACGATAAAGGCAGCAGCATCTCTTTCGAAGACTATGCCGTTGCGCTGGTTGATGAAATTGAAAACCCGGCACACTCTCGTCAGCGCTTTACCGTCGGCTATTAAGCCTTGAAGGCAATCCGCACATTGACTTCTTCCCTCAGCAATGTGCGGATCTCGCGTTATACCCTAAATAATTCGAGTTGCGTGAAGGCGGCAACCGAGCGAATCCCCAAGAGCTTACTCAGGTAAGTGACTGGGGTGAGTAAGGGCAGCCAACGCACAAGCAGCTTGAAGTATGACGGGTATATATCAATATGCAGTAGAGATAGAACAGAACGGTATCAGCGAGCCGCGTGAGTTTGTTATGGTGTTGACTTAACTCGCTCTCTTTTCATGCATAAGGAGATTTTGAATGGCTACGTCCCCAACCTATGTGCCGCCAAAAGTCTGGCAGCCCGCCTCTTCCGGCGGTGCTTTCGCCAATATTAACCGCCCGATAGCTGGCCCAACGCACGAAAAAGCGCTGCCCGTTGGTAAGCATCCGCTTCAGCTTTACTCGCTGGCAACGCCAAATGGCGTGAAAGTGACAATCATGCTGGAAGAGCTGCTGGCGCTAGGCCATTCGGGAGCGGAGTACGATGCCTGGCTGATTAAGATAGGTGATGGAGATCAGTTCTCCAGCGGGTTTGTCGACGTCAACCCGAACTCCAAGATCCCCGCCTTGCTTGACCAAAGCGGCGAAAAACCGGTTCGCGTGTTCGAGTCCGGTTCCATTCTGGTGTATCTGGCCGAGAAATTTGGCGCGCTGCTGCCGAACGACCTCGCCACGCGTACTGAAACCTTGAACTGGCTCTTCTGGCAGATGGGTTCCGCCCCTTACGTTGGCGGCGGGTTCGGGCACTTCTACGCCTACGCGCCGGAAAAATTTGAATACCCGATCAACCGTTTCACGATGGAAACCAAGCGCCAGTTGGATGTGCTCAACCGTCGACTGGCAGAGAGCCGTTATCTGGCGGGTGACAGCTACACGATTGCCGATATCGCCGTCTGGCCGTGGTACGGCGGGCTGGTACAAAACGCGCTTTACTCCGCCGGAGAGTTTCTATCCGCACACGACTATACGCATGTGATTCGTTGGGCTGACGAGATTGCCGCCCGTCCGGCAGTGATTCGTGGTCGCAAGGTCAACCGGACCTGGGGCGAAGAGTCTGAGCAGGTCGCCGAGCGCCATCAGGCATCTGATTTGGATTAATCTTCTGCCGCCAGATCAATGCTGGTCGTATTCAACGACTAAAAAAATCGGCCTCTGCCCTCTCCCGTCAAGGAGGAGGCAAAGGCCGAATGTGGTAATACGCGCGCTTGACTAATTAGCGGCGTACTTTCACTTTATTCAGTACCGTCTGAATCGCCGTCGACAATTCGTTGATCTCAAATTTCGCGACGTAAGCATCTGCGCCAACATTGCGTACGTGATCTTCGTTCGCGCTACCGGACAGTGAAGAGTGGATCACCACCGGGATATTCTTCAGGAACTCTTCACGCTTGATGTTTCTTGTCAGCGTAAAGCCGTCCATTTCCGGCATTTCCAAATCGGTCAGAACAAGCGAGATCTTATCCGAGATAGGTCGGCCTTCTGACTGTGCTTCTTGCGCAATTTGTCGAATCTTGTTCCAGGCATCCTGTCCGGTGATGTGCATACTAAACGGAATGCCCATCTGGGTTAGCCCCTGCTCAAGCAGCGAACGAGCGACTTTGGAATCTTCCGCCACAATCGCAATCGCACCTGGCGTATAGGGGTAAGTCTTCTCTTCTGCGTTCTTGAGCTTGGTTTCGCGATCGCCGGGAATGATATCAAACAGAATCTGTTCAACATCCAGCACCAGCGCCAGACGGTTGCTGTCTTTGTCGTTATCAAGACGCGCGATACTTGTGATATAGGAGCTGCTCACGCCCGCTTCAGCGGCCAGAACCTGGCTCCATTCCAGACGAACGATATCGTCGACTGATTCCACGGCGAATGCCTGCGTACTACGTGCATATTCCGTGATAAGAAGAATGTTCAGGCCGGTTTCCGATGAACTACCAACCACGGCAGGCAGATCGATAACGGGAATGATTTGTCCACGAATGTTGACCATACCCAGCATCGGCGATTTCATGCCAGCCGCTTTGGTCAGCGTAGGCATCGGCACTATTTCACGCAGTTTAAACACGTTGATGCCAAACAGCTCAGATTTGCCACCTTCAGGTGATTTGCCCAGCTGGAATAATAAGAGTTCAAATTTATTAGCAGAGGTGAGGTTTGTTCTCTCATCGATTTCTTTTTGAAAATTATCCATGCTTTCCTCAGTGCGAGTCATTGTCATTATAGGTATACCGTAACAAGGCAACATTCGAGATGTGAGCAAACAGGAACCAACATCCGACCGCTCCACTGTACGTGATAGTCGTGTTCTTCAATCTTATCCAGCGTCAAACGTAAATATTTGTTAAGTGTGTCAACCTCATCATCCAACGATGGCAATCATCGGACCAGTAGACGGATATCAGCCCTCTTCAGTATAACAGTCGGCTAGCATCCTTAAGGTGCAGATAACATTCCCTGAATCATTAATATCGGCAGAATTTGCCAACACCTTATCCCAAATCGTGACAGAAATGTTGCCTGAGAAGAAAACCTCACACCTCTCTTGACACCGCTGCCAGAAAAAACTAAAAACATACCGTACAGTTTAGTTTTAAAAAGTACACATGCCGAGATTAACGCATAGCGACAGTGAAGGTGCTCTGGCACCTAAACGGCTGGCGTGACTGGATGTCGTGTGGCTAAGGCTGCGTGTTATCACGCTATTTCGCGGTTCTCTTTACAGGATTCTTATATGTTCACATTATCCCGAGTTGCACGTCCTACCGTATTGGCTCTGGCTGTCGTACTCGCAGGTTGCGCAAGCAATCCTCCCGTGCGCTACAGCGGCATCGCATCGTCTTCGCAATTGGCGCAAAACTCAGGCGAACACGCGGATCGCATTCCTTACCGCTACAGCACGCCCGTCGACTGGAAGCAGTACACCCACATCATCATCGATCCGGTCAGTATTTATCAGGGCAGTGACAACCAATTTAACGACATGTCACAGCAGGACAAGCAGTCGCTGGCCGCCTATATGCAGGATACGTTCAGTAAAACCCTGCGTTCCCGTTTTAACGAAGTGACCTCGCCTGCGCCCGGCACATTGCGGCTGAAACTGACGCTGACGGGTGCCGATACCACGACGCCGGTTGCCGGTACGTTTACCAAATTTGACCTGGCTGGCGGGCCATACAACATCGTGCAATCCATCCGTGGCAAAGAAGGTCTGCTCAACGGTTCCGTGAACTATGCCGTTGAAATTTATGATGCGGCAACCAACAAGCTGCTCAATGCCTATGTCGCGAAGCAGTACCCGAATGCCATGAACGTCAGCGCCAGCGTGGGTGCACTGAGCGCTGCGGAGGTCGGTATCGATAAAGCGGCTGAAGAACTGGCTGACATGCTGAAGTAAGCAAAAACGAATATACAACGGTGCGGAACGGCATGATGACAATCTATCCCCACTTAATTATCTGTCCGCACTGCGACAGCGTGCATCATTACCGGGCGTTAAACCCCGGTGAGGCGGCACGCTGCACACGCTGTCAGGCCACACTTTATCGTTCAGGCTGGATGAATACCGGGCATCGGCTGGCGCTGATACAAACGGCGGCCATCCTGTTTTTTATCGCGAATATCTATCCGGTACTGAGCGTCAGTTTCCATGCGTTACAGAATACGGCCACGCTGTGGCAAGCGGCGCTCGCGCTGGCTAACGGTGCGACTTTGCCGCTGGCGATAGGCTGTTTTTTTCTCCTGATTATTGCCCCTTTTCTGCAAATCATGCTGACCGGCTGGGTACTGATGTTCGCCAACCAAAGCCGCTGTGCCCCCGGTTTTATCCCCGTGATGAAGATACTGCTGTGGCTTCGTCCCTGGAGCATGCTGGAGATTGCGGCGCTGGGCTTTCTGATCGCCGCCATCAAGCTCTCCGGCTTTATGCAGGTTATGCCGGGAACGGGCTGCTGGGCGCTAGCGGCGCTGATGCTGCTGCTCGTCGTCGTCAACAGTCTGGATCTTCGCCCGCTCTGGTCGCTGGTGCCCACGGACAGTCACCGCAGCGTGGTCAGTCATGAAAAGTAATCCGTCCGCCCAGCCGTTGGTTGCCTGTCCGGTATGCGGCCTCGTCTGCCAGCATGAAGCCGACACGCACGACGCGGCGCGTTGCCCACGTTGCCAGTCGCGGCTGACGTCTTCCCACAAGGACAGCACAGCGTGCTCTTCTGCGTTACTGGTCGCCGCCCTGATTCTCTATATTCCCGCCAACGTGTTACCCGTGATGTACACCCGTCTGTTCGGGTTGGGAAGCGAAAGCACCATCTTAAGCGGTGTGATGGATTTCTGGCGCAGCGGTGATTACGGCATCGCCCTGCTGATCTTTACTGCCAGCATCGTCATCCCCTGTATGAAATTTCTGATTCTTGGCCTGCTGCTATTCATGTCACGCCAAAAAAGCCGTAAGGCAATGGCCGAGCGCGCGGCACTGTATCGGCTAACAGAATGGGTAGGTTACTGGTCCATGCTGGATGTCGTCGTCATTGCCGCCGTCTCTGCACTCGTCAGATTTCCGCCGCTGAGTGAAGCTGAACCCCGCAGCGGCATTCTTTTTTTTGGGCTGGTGGTGATACTGACCATGCTATCTGCCATGAGCTATGACCCGCGTCTTATCTGGAAAGGTGACAAAAAATGATCCACGAACAACCCGGCGATCCGGTGATTATCCGCCAACGCTGGCGAATCTCATTAATCTGGCTGGTACCGGCGCTCGCCATGCTAACGGGGCTCGCCATGCTGATTCATACCTGGTCGGACACCGGGCCGGAAATCGTGATTTCCTTTCAGAGCGCAAGCGGTCTTGAAGCAGGCCGCACCGTCGTCAAATATAAAGACGTAGCGGTAGGCAGCGTAAAAGACATCTCACTGAGTCAGGACAGTCAGCAGGTTCTTGTCACCGTACAGCTCAATAAAAATGCGGAAAATCTGGCGCATGCCGATAGCCGTTTTTGGGTAGTGCGCCCACGCGTCGCCATCAACGGCGTGACGGGTATCGATACCCTGCTTTCCGGCGCTTACATCGGGGCCGATAAAGGCGAATCGACTCAGGAAGAAACTCGCTTTATCGGTTTAGAGTCGCCGCCCGCGGTGATTAACGGCATGCCGGGCAGCCGCTTTGTCATTCAGGCAGACGATCTCGGGTCGCTGGATAGCGGTTCACCGGTTTACTACCGTCGCATCCCCGTCGGTCGCGTCGCGTCTTACCAGTTGAATCGCGATGGTCGCAGCGTCCAGCTTCAGGTTTTTATCGATGCGCCCTACGACCGTTTTGTGACGCCGAATACTCGCTTTTGGAATGCCAGCGGGGTGGACCTCTCGGTGGACGCCAACGGTTTTCGCCTCAGAACACAAACCCTCGCTGCCGTCATGGCCGGTGGCATCGCGTTTTCCACCCCCGATCTGGACGACACGATTGCCCGACCAGAACCGCTGACCACCTACAAACTGGCGAGCGATCGGGAATCGGCCCTGTCACCACCGGATGGCCCGCCCATCCTCTTCAAACTCCGTTTCGACCGTTCATTGCACGGCCTGGAGATCGGTGCGCCCGTGGAATTCTCCAGCGTCAAAATCGGCTACGTGACCGCCATTGCGCTGGATTACAGCAAAACAGGCTATCGCTTTCCTACTGTCGTCAGCATTGAAGTGTTTCCTAACCGGCTTGGTGACGTGCTGGATAGGCTGCCTAAGCAGGCAACGTCGCTCGAACAGCAAACGGCTGAGTTTACGCGCGATCTGGTTGAACACGGCCTGCGTGCACAGGTAGCACCGAGCAATTTGCTGACCGGACAGCTCTATATCTCACTCGATTTTGTGCCCGATGCGGCGAAGACACCGTTTGATCTCAACGCCCGCCCGTTAGTGCTGCCTACCGTCGATGGGGGATTTGACCGATTACAAACGCAGATGGCGAGCATCATTGGCAAGATCGATAACCTGCCGCTGGATGCTATCGGTCGCAACATGAACACCACGCTGGTAGAAGCCAATAAAGCGCTGCGGCAGGTTAACGGACAGACATTGCCGGAGGCCAATCGATTGATGAAACAAATGCAGCAGGCCACACGCCGTGCACAGGATGTTCTGGAAGAGGATTCGCCGCTGCAACTGGGTATCACACAGTCACTACAGGAAATTCAGCGCACGCTACGCGCCCTGCGCAGTCTGGCCGAGCAGATTGATCGTCACCCTGAATCGCTGCTGCAAGGACGGCCGAGCGACTCGCTGTCGGCAATTAACCACGCTCCCCTTTCCCGAGAAGGATCTTCAAGATGAAACGAGTGGCACTATTTTGTCAGCTTGTTGTTATTACGTTGCTGAGCGCCTGCTCGTCGCCTCAGGTGCGTTATCACACGCTGCTGGCGCCCGCCTCGCCAGTGGCAACCCTATCCCCTATGGCAAAAACAACGCGCGCTGCACCCTTTTTCATTGATGTGCTGCCTGTTGGCGTACCGGCGCAAATCGATACGTCTCAGCTTGTTATTCGACAGGGTGATAGCGGTGCTGTCGTGCTGGATAACGACCGTTGGCTTAGCCCGCTGAGCGAGGAAATCCGTACCGCGCTTTCCGCCGATCTGACGCAGCGTCTCAACACGCAGGATGTTTCAGGTTTGGTGCGTTCGGCAGACACGCCAGTGGTTAGAATTCACCTTCAGGTTCGGCGATTTGATAGCTGGCCCGGTCAATCGGTGACGTTTGACGCCGACTGGAGCCTAAGCACCGTTGGAGAAGAAAATGCGCGTGCACGATTGCTCTGTCGCAGCCAGTTTACCGAGCAAGCGGCGGGCGGTGATACCGCGATGCTGCACGCTCAGCAGCAGGTCATCACACGGCTGGCAGAGCAGATCGCCGCAACGGCGACCCGCTGGATGCCGGATCGCCAAGGAACCTGCCTTACGCCGCCGCTCCGGCCATAAACATGCTAACCGCATCCCCGACGATCTCGCGGATGCGTTCCAGACTCATTGGCTGCAAATGACGGTGGAATATGCGGTCATCAATTTCTGCCGTCAGCAGCGCCAAAAACTGCAACGCACGCAAACGTGGGTTTCCGGGTTTCAGTTCCTGCCGCGCTATCGCCGCAGCCATCAGTTCAGAAAGCTTATCGACGTTCTCTTTCGGGCCTGATTCATAAAACAGCGAACCAATATCGGAATGCCCGGCCTCTGCCACCACCATCCGATAAATCGCCATCGCGCTGCTATCATTGGTCAACACGTACAGAATGCGTTCGCCGAAGCGCGTCAGTTGCACATCCAGCGTTTCGGATGCCAGCGTGTCCGTCATCAGTTCCGCCGTTGCCTCGGACAGATGCATGGTCGCATGTTCACGAACGACAGCCGTAAACAGTTCTTCTTTGGTTGAAAAATAGCCATACAGCGTCGCCTTGGAACCGCCGACCCGCTTCGCCAGCTCATTCATGGTGGCGCGTTCATAGCCCATTTCCTGAAAAAGCTGCGCCGCCGTTTTAACGATGGCCTCACGACGAGCCTTAGTGCGGACTTTCATCACCACTCCTGCCAGCCGATGCTGACGAGCAAAATAGGATTCGATATAGCAATATTATCAAAACATTAGCCTCGCCGCCGCCTCTTTACACAACGCAACATTGCAGCCTGTAACAACGGGAGAAGGACGAGAAAGGTATGACGATGAACAGCAAAGGACGACGGGGGTTGATAAGCGAAAACGGATTATTTACTATCCAGCTCCGAATGACGGGATCGCTGTTTTTAGGATGTGTGGTTTGACACCACACATCCTAAATTCAGTAGACAGAACAGGAACAAAATTATGGGTAATTCCCTGGGTTGGCAAATCAATTTGTAACAATTTTTTAAAATTTACTTTCTTGAATTTTTTTATAAATTGTCCTGTTCATGAAAAAATTATAAGTGATATCATGGAGTAACAGTAGTTAGACTTAGGTATAGGTCAGCACTATACTTTTAGGATGCCATCTATATCATGGGTACTTTCTCGCTTTTATTGAGGCCGTTACATGTCTGTATTTTGCTCTGACAATGAAATTATCAATAACACGATAAAAAGCTATCTCGGCCGAAAATTAAAGCAGTATGGCGACCTGAAATACGCCTACATGATCATGAACAAGAAGAACCCGTCTCAGGTTGTGATCATCTCAAATTACCCGCAGGAATGGGTTAATACCTATAAAGAAAATAACTATCAGCATATCGATCCGGTTATTTTGACAGCGATAAATAAAGTCTCGCCGTTCTCTTGGGAAGACAACATCGTTATTAACTCTAAGCTGAAGTTCTCCAAGATTTTTAATCTGTCAAAAGAGTACGATATTGTTAATGGCTACACCTTTGTCTTGCATGACAACAATAATAATCTGGCGGCGTTATCGATTATGTTTGAAGAACACGCGCCAACGGATATGGAAAACATTGTTGAGGAAAACAAAGACAAACTGCAAATGCTGCTTATTGCCGTTCATGAAAAAATCACCACGCTTTACAAAGAGATGACGCAAAGCCCGCAGAGCAGAAAACAAGGTGACAAAGAGATTTTCTCCCAGCGCGAAAACGAAATTCTGTACTGGGCCAGCATGGGAAAAACCTACCCGGAAATTGCGCTGATTCTGGATATCAAAATCAGCACCGTGAAATTCCATATTGGAAATGTGGTAAAAAAACTCGGCGTGCTGAATGCCAAACATGCCATCAGACTGGGCGTAGAATTACAGCTCATCAAGCCTGAGCCTTTATAATTGTCATCACGTCTATTTCACTTTAGTGAGATAGACTGCTGTGCTTTCCACAACGCACGATAGCGGCCTTCAACACCCAGTAATTCGCTATGTGTTCCCTGCTGGGAAATAGCACCATTCTCGACAACCAGAATTCGATGTGCCCCCACAATTGTCGATAGCCGATGCGCGATAACAATGACCGTCTTGTCCTGAACCAGCCTGTCAATCGCCCGCTGTACGGCTAGCTCGCTTTCGGTATCCAACGCCGCCGTCGGTTCGTCCAGAATCACAATCGGCGCGTCCTTCAATAAGGCTCGCGCAATCGAAATACGCTGCCGTTCACCACCGGATAATCTGCCGCCGATATCGCCCAGCCGTGTTTGCCATCCCTGCGGCAACCGTTGAATAAATGCAAGACACTGCGCCGCGTCCGCAGCCTGCTCAACCTCGGCATCGCTGGCATCCGGCCGCGCCATCCGAATGTTCGCCAGCACCGAATCATCAAACAAATAGATATCCTGAAACACCACAGAAATCAGCTTATTCAATTCACGCGTTGGAATGCAGCGAATATCCACGCCGCCGATACACACCCGCCCGTGTTGCGGATCCGTATGGCGCATGAGCAGTCGCGTTATCGTCGTTTTCCCCGAGCCAGACGGCCCAACCAACGCCGTCATTCCCTTCTCCGGCAGCGCGATGTCCACCCTATCAAGCACCGCTTCAGCCTCATCTGTATAGCGAAAACTCACCTGCTCGAACGTAATCGCATACGTTGTCGGCACCTCAGTAGGCTGGTGTACGGGAAGCGGTTCAATCGCCAGCAGCTCGTCAATACGATGCAGCGCTGTCTCAATCAGTTCTAACACCGCTGTATAGCTGACAAACGTCGCCAGCGGTTCAGAGAAGCGCACCACAATCACCATCATCGCGGCGACGATGGCTATATCCCACGCCCCCACCACAACACCGCTGATACCAAAAATCAGCACGCCCTGAAGGCCCAACTCTACGACGCTGGCGACCACCGCACCGGGTTTCGCACCGCTGCGGTGAGCCGACGTTTGTATCTGCTGTAGATACTGAAAACGCTGACGCAGTGCCGATGTGCGTTCAGCCTGCTGACAGCTGGTTCTCAGGACGGCAAGCCCCTGTACATATTCCACAATATCGGCACTGGTTTGCTGATTCGCCTCCGCCAGCGCCTGCATCGTGCGTGCAAATGCCGGCCGCCTCCAGCGATAAAGCAGCGCGATGGCGGGAAAGATCAGCAGCAGACTCACGCCTAATCGCCATTCCACCAGCAGCATGACGAGCGCTATCACGATAGGCGTTACGATAGCCAGCAGCAGTTGATTGACTATCGCCAGCATATAGTTCAGGTTCTCATCCACGCTGCCCAGCAGCAGCGCGTTAATGTCCCCCGCCCGCGCGGATTGAAGCGTGGCCAGCGGCATGCTCCGCAGCTGTTCCCCAAGACGCATACGCAATTCGTGGGTCGCCGCCGCAAGCTGCCCGCGATATTCAAAGCCTTGTCCATACCAGCGCAGCACCAGCGTCAACAGGCTTAGAATCGTCATGATCGCCAGCCATATCGCTATCTCGCGGGCAGCCTCTGCGTGGATAAACGCGGACAGCAGCGGGAACAGGCACGCCAGCGCCAGCCCCTGAGTGATGGCCGCCGCCAGCAGACTCAGGCAACACCGACGGAATACATGAGCTTGTGAACCCGTCACCCGCTCCAGCTGGCGATACGTGTGCCACCACGCAGATAGCCACGCAGTTATGGCGAAATAGCTCATGGAGGAATGGTTTTCGTTTATCACGCGCGATCTCCTGACTGTCCGTTGCTCGACGATGTGCTGCATGGTGCGCTGCCTAGCGCCCAATTCTGCGCCTGCTCATAGTGTCGCCACAGGTCGCTATAGCGGCCTTGTGCCGCTAGCAGCGCGTCATGACGACCCGATTCGCTCAGCCGTCCACGATCGAAGACCACGATCTGGTCAGCATCGCGGATCGTCGACAAACGATGCGCCACCATGATGACCGTTTTACCCTGCATCAAGACGCCAAGCGCCGCCAGCAGCGCCGCCTCGTTTTCCGGGTCGGCAAAGGCCGTCGGTTCATCCAGCACCAAAATCGGTCGGTTATGCAACAGCGCTCGCGCAATAGCGATGCGCTGACGCTGTCCGCCAGAAAGGAACTGGCCGCGCTCACCGGCCAGCGTGTCGTAACCCTGCGGTAGCGCCATGATAAAATCGTGCGCCTGCGCCGCCGTCGCGGCGGCAACCACCTCTTCCATACTTTTTTCAGGCAAGCCGAGCCGGATGTTATTAGCGATGGTGTCCGCAAACAGGAATGACTCCTGAAAAACAAACGACACCTGCTGCATGAGCGTGGCGGTTTTCATCTGTCGGATGTCGACACCACCAATCAAAATGCGCCCGGCCGTGACGTCCCAAAAGCGAGGAATAAGCCGAGCCACGGTGGTTTTCCCTGCGCCAGATGCCCCCACCAGCGCCGTGACCGAGCCTGCCGACACCTGAAAACTGATATCCTCCAACACCCAGTCGCTCGCGTGCCGATCGTAACGGAAACTGACCTGCTCAACGCTGACGCTAGCGTCAGCGGGCAAGACATCACTCTCCGCTTCCGGCAGCGGCGACAACGCCAGCACGTCCTGAATCCGGCTGATACTCAATCGGGTTTTCGCCACCATGTGATTCAGCGCCATCATCGGCATGACGGCCTCCGCCATGCCATTACCGAGCAGTAGCACGGCTACCCACAGGCTGAAATCAAGCTCGCCGGAGTGATAGAAACCGTATGCCACCCAGCACAGTACCAGCAGCGTAGGAAGCGGGTTAAGCACCGCGAAGGAGAAGCGCGCCGAGAACCCCGCCTGCTGATACCACCGCGTAAGCACGTCCAGATAATTTTCCAGCGCCTGCTGATAGCGCCCAAACGTTGAAGCGCCCGTATCGAAGGTGCGCACCACCGGCATCGCCTGCACAAACTCGATAACGGCGGTACTGACGTCTTCCCGCGCCTGGTTGTAGCGCTGATTCATCTCGCCAGCATTGCGCATCGCCAGCATCAGCACCACGGCACCGATAACCAGCACCAGCAAGGCCGCCAGTGCCAGACGCCAGTCCAGCCAGAACAGCAACGCGCCCGTACACAGTGGTGCCACAACCGCGCGGGCGTAGAGCGGCGTGCTGTCTGCCACAAACAGGTGGAGCGCTTTTACATCATCCTGCACGATCTTCGCCAGCGAGCCGGTGCCCAGACGCTGCACCTCACCCAGCGGGATCCGCGCCAGCTGTTCCGCCAACGCGTTGCGGATCTGATTCTCCAGCCGAAACGCAGCGTAGTGAGACTGATTAAAGGCCAGCAGACGCAGCAGATAGCTGGCGCACAGGCACAGCACAGCGCCGCTGATCGTCAGCAACGGCCATGACGCGGGTTGCACGATCAGCAGTTGGATACTCCACGCCAGAAAGAGCAGAAATGCGATGCCAGCCAGAACCGATAGCCCCGACAGACACATCGCCAGACGAATCTGCCCGCGTACAGGGTGCATAATGTGCCAGGCACGATTCTGTGGCGTAGAAGGCGACGTGGCAGCGGATGAACCACCCTCAGCAGCGGAATGTGGCATAGTGTTCTCTTTTCTCCTTCCTGCACAGTCGCTTACCCGCAAAACAAGCAAATCAACTCGACGACGGCAATAAAGTCAGGAATAATAACTATTCTCAATTGTGTATCTACCCGATTCGAGCCGATTTCTACCCGAATCGGTACGGGTTATCGTCATCAACCGCGTTGCGATGATCGTCCCACGATCGGATCGTCCGATGACCGCACCCCGTATCCTCAGGAGTCTGCCCATTGAATGCCTCCCCACTGAAATCCGCCCGCGAGCCTGAAGTCACCATTTCAAATTTGATCGCTGAACTGCACGTCATGCGGCCGGATACCGGTGCGGACTGTAGCCTGCTGCGTGCTACGCTTCAGGAAGGGCTGGATATTCTGGTGTGGCGCGGGCAGTTCCGGCAACCGACGACCATGCATTTGCACGACGACTGGGGACGTATCAATTTTTCCTGTTCGTTGCAGGGAGATTCGCAATTCTCGCTGAAAGGCGATCGGGGACGAGAGCACGTACTGAAGCAAGGATCTGGCTGCATTAGCTACACTCCGGACTGTCAGGGTACGTCATCCTACGCTGGGCAGTTTGAAAGCGTCACGGTGTCGCTGAGCCCTGAGCTATTGGCTAACTGGGTGCCAGATCTCACCGGTAACCTGCAACAGCAGCTGGATTCTGGCCGGCTCTGCACCCACTGCGACTGCAATGCCGAGATGCGGGCAACCGCTCAGGTCTTGAGCCACGCGCTGTCCAGCTTGACGCATCCACAGCAGGCCGGTGAAAACCGCCATGCGCCGCTGTGGCTGCTGGGGCAAAGCATGATTCTGGTTAGCCTCGCCGTCGCCGGACATGCAGACACAGTTTCCCAGCAGGACACGTTCAGCCAGGCCGATCGCCAAAAGCTGCTGCGGGCCAAAGATCTGCTGCTGGCAGATCTGTCACAGGCTCCCACTATCGCCATGCTGTCCAGAGAAACCGGGTTAAGCGTGCTCAAGCTGAAACGCGGATTCCGCCAGCTCTTCAATAACAGTATCTATGGGTTATTTCAGGCCGAACGTATGCACGAAGCGCGGCGTCGGCTGTTTGTCACGGGTGCGCCAGTTATGGTGGTCGCCACCGATCTGGGCTACGCCAATGCCAGCCACTTTAGCGCCGCTTTCCAAAAGCAGTTCGGCGTTACGCCTTCCGCTTTCAAGCGTCTGAACATTTAATCGATAGCCAAGGCCACCGCTCATCCCGATACGGGTACAAATAGACTGGATTCGGGTAGCGCTGCAACAGCGAATGATTATCATTTTCTCCATTATAAGCAGGAGAAACCGCCATGCCCGATTCCATTGCAACGCCACATCCTTTCCTTGATACGCTCGCCTATTTTGTCGTCGTCACTTCGCTTGAAGCGCTGGCGATAACGCGGTTGGATCGCAATAAACCATGACGCACAACTCGATGACACGTTATCTACCCTATTGGTGTTTCTACCTCCATCAGGGCATGATCACCGCCCTCATTATGCAAGGCGTGGCGGGCTATTTTCGTCATGCCGGGCTGGATCTGGCGCAATTAAGCTGGCTGTCGCTAACCTTTCTGCCGTGGATTGCCAAGTGCCTGTGGGCACCGTGGGGCGAACGTCACGCACTTCCTCTGCGCGGTAATCCCTATTTAGGCAGTCTGGTGCTGCTCCAGATCGCGATGGCGGCGACGCTGGTCGTGATTGGCGTTATTTCCCCCGAACAATCCGTCCTGACAATCGTCATTGCGCTGATGCTGCTGGCGCTGCTCTCCGCCAGCCACGATATCTATGCCGACGGCATCACGATCTGCACCACCAACGCGTCCAGCCGTGCTCTGGCGAATACCGCACAGGTCGGCGGCAGCTATCTGGGCATTCTGTTCGGTTCCTATGCGTTCCTGAGTATTGCGGAACAGGCGGGCTGGCGAGGTGGCTTCTTTGCGCTGGCGGGGCTGTCGCTGCTGATGCTCATCCTGCCGCTGCGCTATATCCAACAATCCCCTATTCAGCACAGCCAGACTCAGGCTACATATCATCAGACCCGACAAGCCGCACGCCCGACGCTAAATCGTCTGACGCTTAAAGCACTCTGGCCGGTATTAGCCTTTACGGCCATTTTCTATCTGGCGATGCGCGGCATGATGGCGCTACAAACCGTCATGCTGATCGACAGACAGCTTAGCCTGAGCCAACTGGGTATCGTCATGACCGTGTACAGCACCGCCGTCAGCGGCGTAGGGATTGTGCTCGCCAATGTTCTGATTCGACGCATGGGCGCACTGCGCTGCCTGCTGCCCGTGATGGTTGTGCACGCTCTGTTGGCCATTGTGCTGGCCGTCGGCTACCCGCTGTATTCATTGAATGCCTGGATCGCACTCTTTGGCGTGGTCAATCTGGCTGCCGCCGTCGGGTTTGTCACGCTATACAACGTCCTGATGGGATTAGTCAGACCGCATCAGCCTGCTTCCGACTATGCGCTGTTCCAATCGACCGATGCCGCCGTCGCCATGATCGTGTCGATTGCCGCGCTTCAGCTCGCGCATCACACAAATTATCAGACCACGCTAGGCGTACTGGCCTGCTTCGCTGTCGCCAGCCTGTGGCCCGCCAAGCGGCTATCTGTGCGGCTTTCCCGCGCGTTTTCAGAGGGAACGCCCCCCGTTGTTGCAAACCAACAGGGACGGGATTCATGACAGGGAAAATGCGCAGGAAGCCTGCTGTATTCGGGTTGAAATAGACCCGATACGGGTAGCTCAAAAAATGCAAACGATTATCATTTAACTTTCATCATTCTCTGTCTCACACGCTTTCTATATCTTAAAAAAGCGGGTCGTGATGAAAGCCGTTGCCTTTGACATCGATTTTAGTCTTTTCAGGGATTTAATAATGAAAATAATGCGTCTTTATCCGCTTGCCTTAACCGGCGTGTTTCTCTCTTCTTATGCCTTTGCCGCTCAGGAAGATACGCTTGTTGTCACCGCCAGCAAACAGTCGCCGTATTCTGCCTCGGCCAATAACGTCTCTTCCACCGTCGTGACGGCACCGGAGCTGAAAGACGCTGGCGTCACCAGCACCGATAAGCTCACCCGTGTGATGCCCGGTCTGAACCTCGGCAATAACGGCAGCCTGCTGTTCCCGTCAATCTCACTGCGCGGTGTGTCCTCGGCGCAGGATTTCTACAGCCCGGCCGTGACCGTCTACGTGGACGGCGTACCGCAGCTCGCCACCAACACCGTGCAAGCACTCTCCGATGTGGAAAGCATCGAAATGCTGCGGGGCCCGCAGGGGACGCTGTACGGTAAAAGCGCTCAGGGCGGCATTATCAATATCGTCACTCAGCAGCCGGACAGCACGCCGCGTGGCTATGTTGAAGGCGGCGTCGCCAGTCGCGACGGCTATCACGGCAAAATCAACCTCAGCGGCCCCATTCAGGATGGCCTGCTGTACGGCAGCGTCACGCTGCTGCGTCAGGTCGATTCGGGCGCGATGACTAACCCTGCTACCGGCAGCGACAATCTCGGCGGGACAAAATCCAGCGTCGGGAATCTTCGACTGCGGCTGGCACCCGATGATCAGCCGTGGGAAACCAGTCTGGCGCTGACGGAAGACTGCACGCGCGCTACGCAGGATACTTACCTGCCGTTTGGTGATGCCAAAAACCGAACGCTGGAGATCGCCGCTGGCGCGCCCGATCCTACATTGCGCCGCTGTACGCACAGTCAGTCGCTGAGCGGAAAATACACCACCGATAACTGGATTTTTAGCCTGATTGGCGCGTGGCAGCAGCAAAATTACGACCGCACGTTCCCGAACGGTACGCTGATTGCCGATATGCCGGAGCGCTGGAATCAGGACGTGCAGGAGCTGCGTGCTGCGACACACGGTGCAGGCCGCGAGGTAGATATGGTGTTCGGTCTTTACCGACAGAACACGCGTGAAAAACTCGATCTGGCCTACAGCACGGCGGGTTCTCCGTTCATGAAGAGCAATGCCAATACGTCGTCGGAGACGTTAGCCGCTTACAGCGATCTGACCTGGCACCTGACCGACCGTATCGATTTGGGCGGCGGACTGCGCGTGTCGCACGATAAAGCCGAAACCCGTTATCACCAGCAGTTCTCCGGCATGAACGTGGGCGACCGCAATAGCGTTGATGACGATCAGGTACTGGGGCAGCTCTCCGCCAGCTATCTGCTGAATAATGACTGGCGTGTCTATACCCGCGTTGCGCAGGGCTACAAGCCAACGGGCTTTAACTACTCACCTGCCGCCGGCACACAGGCTATTCCGTACAGCGCGGAGAAATCGATTAACTATGAAATCGGATCGCGCTATCAGAGCGGCGATGTGCAGCTTCAGGGCGCCGTGTTCCATACTCACACGCGTGATATGCAGCTGTATTCCGGCCCGGTCGGTATGCAAACGCTCAGCAACGCAGGTAGCGCCGATGCCAGCGGTGTAGAGATGATGCTGAAGTGGCAGTTCGTTCCTAACTGGTCATGGGATATCAACGGCACCTATGTCCGTTCTGAATTTACTGGCGACAGTGAAAGCTATCAGGATAAGCGTGTGCCCTTCGTACCGCGCTACGGGGCTGGCACCAGCCTGAACGGACTGATTGATACCTCGTTCGGCGCGTTAATGCCGCGTCTGGCCTTCAATGTGGTAGGACCGCACTACTTCGACGGCGACAACGCGTTGCGTCAGGGCACCTATACCACGACCGATCTGCGCCTCAGTTGGCAGGCCACCGACCGGGTGAATATCGCTGGCTATGTGGATAACGTCTTCGACCGCCGCTACCGCACCTTTGGCTTTATGAGCGGCACATCGGGCTACGCGCAGGTCAATGAAGGCCGAACCGTTGGCGTGGACGTGCGGGTCGATTTGTTCTGATTTCTATTATCGGTATTCGTACCGTCGCAACCTGTCGGGATGGTGTTCAGCCATCCCGATAGCATCGCATTGAATGCCTTTTATCCCCATATCCTACAGGTTAACCTACCGTCTCTCACCCTTACAATCCGTTACCGATTAGGATGTCTCCTTGCACCAAAGTCATATTAATGACATTACCCCTGCCCCATACTGCTGGCTTATCACTGAATTCTCATGCCCCGTTTTTCCCTGCTACTTTGCGCCTTGTGCGCCTGCCGGAGACCCGTCATGAAACGTAACACGATCCTGATCTTCACGGTTTCTGCCATCATTTTACTCGCAGCAGCCACAACAATATGGTGGAAGGTTGACCGGGGAAACAGCAATGCGCTGTGGGAGATCGTCAGCGAACAGTGCGTTCCCAACCAACAGCGCAACGGTAAACCCGCCCCCTGTCTGGAAGTCAATCTGGCGAACGGCTATGTGCTTTTTGACGACAGAAACGGTCCCTATCACGATCTGCTACTCCCAATCGATAAAATCAGCGGCATCGAGAGTCCAACGCTATTGCAGCAAGGCACGCCCAATTTTTTCGAGCAGGCATGGGCCAATCGCAGCCATCTGTCGCGCGAAGCCGGTAAGCCGATCAGAGATGATTATCTCTCGCTGGCGATTAACTCACGCTATGGCCGTACACAAAACCAGCTGCATATCCACATTGCCTGCCTGCGCCCAGAGATTTATCAAACGTTGAACCAGCAGTTCCCGACGCTCTCTGGCGACTGGAAAACGCTGCCGGTAAAAATTAACGGGCACGTCTATCTGGCAAAAACGCTCGCGGTGAACGAACTGGCGCAAAGCAATCCGTTCAAAACGCTCGATCGCTACGCACAGCAGCAGAATGAATCTATCGGCAAATACGGCCTTGCAATGGTCTCCATGCCGACGGGCGAAAAGGTGCTGCTCGCCAGCAGTTTGGACGTGTTCAATATGAGTCTCGGATCCGTGGAAGAAATTCAGGATTTTTCCTGTGCGCTGGCGAAATAGCCACTGACCGCGCCAGACAGCGGCCTGCGCGAGCTAAAGGCCTATAGCAATCAATTCGCTATAACTTATAAATTTTTGTTCATTGCGTTGCTAGTCGACCTCCGCCTAAAAAGTGGGGAAAATCGATAGGGTAGGTAGCTGCAATATGCATCTGGATTTACGGCAATTACGCAATTTTCTTGCACTGGCCGAACATGGGAGTTTTGTACAGGCCGCTGAGGCCGTCTGCCTGTCGCAATCGGCATTCAGCCGCAGCATTCAGGCGCTGGAACAAACGATGGGGCATCCGCTTATCGACCGCCAGAGCCGCCGCTTTGCGCTGACGTGGCAGGGCAATACGCTGCTGCCGTTTGCACGGCGTATGCAGGAACTGTCCTGGGAATTGATGACCGACATGCGGCAGATCAGCGAGGCACAGGAAGGCGAACTGACGTTTGGCTGCGGCCCGGCACCGTCTACCACGCTGATCCCCAAGGCGGTGGCACATTTTCACGCCCTTCGTCCGCGAGCCAGAGTCACCTACAGCGTGGATAACTGGCAATCCCTGCGTGAACGGCTGCTAGCCGATGAGTGGCCTTTTATCGTTGCCGATACCTGGCAGGCCGAAATGGAAACCAACCTTCATGTCCAGCCATTAAGCCAGCAGCGCTGCTTTTTTATCTGCCACTCTTCGCACCCGCTGGTACAGCAGGCAAACGTCACGCCGGACGATCTCCTGCGCTTTCCGCTCGCCTCCCCTTTTATGCCCGTCGGCATGCGCAAGGTGCTGGCTGCCTTAACGCGCCAGCCCGATTATCGGCCACAGATTCAGTGTGACCATATCTATTCTGTTTTCAGCATTCTACGGCATACGCAGGCCATCAGCTTTGCCAGCGAGGATGGCTTTGCGCTGGGTCGATTAAGCCATCAACTGGTAGAAATTCCACTGACAGGCACGCCGCCGGAATGGGCAAATATGCAAACCCGCTTCGGTATTGTCACCTGTTTGCAGAGAACGCTACCACCGCTGGCCGAGCTGATGATCGAAAGCATATTGGCACAGGACAGGCTGCGCTCACCGGCTCCGGCACTGCCGACCCTGTGAGCGCATTCGTGATTATTTCGCAGGATTACCGCTGGCGTCATACACTGCCCAGTTCGATTCCAGCCCTTTGGCTTTCAGCGCCCGGTCAACAAACTGGCCGGCAAACCAGTCGCTGGCCGAGAACGTGCTGCGAATCAACCCGGCGGCTTTCGCCCGCTCAATGCTGTCCTGCAAGCTGCTGAGTAGGAACGGATCGAGACGCGGCGAGCTTTGGAAAGGGAGATCCTCCGCTTTCAATTCTTCCTGAAAAATCGTCTGCGGAATCTGACTCTGCTCGGCCATGAGCGCAGTGTATTCCGGCAGGTGCTGCGCATCGCCAATCCACTGCGCATTGTCCACCAGCACATTCACCAGTTGCTGCGTCGTGCCCGGGTAGCGATCGATAAAGTCCTGCGTCGCCAGCACCGCGGCCTGTGTGGTATTCGGCCAGCCCAGCGCCCGACTGGTGGTCACAATATTGATGCCCTGCTTACGCAACGCCAGCAGAGAGACGCCTCCCCACACCGCATCCACACGTCTGGCCGCCAGTGCTGCCTTACCCGCCGTCCAGTCCAGATTGATGACTCGCACATCGCGCTCGTTTAGCCCGACGCTTTTAATCGCACGCTCAAACGACAGCTGATCGGCCGTTCCCTTGTAGACCGCAATCCGCTTGCCGCGTAAATCTTCAATGCGTTGAATACCCGATTCCGGCGTCGCCGCCAGATAAGAATTAGAGCCGCGCGACCCCACCAGCACCCGCGTTGGCAGACTACCCGCACGGCCGATAATAGCCGCCAGATCGCCCAGATACACTACATCCAACTGTTTGTTTGCCAGCGCCTCATTCACCGCTGGGCCCGCTCCTTTAAAGAACGACCAGCGAATGTTGATCCCCTGCGGCTCAAATTCCTTCTCTAACTGTTGGCGAATATGTGCCAGCCCCAGCGGCCCACGAATAAAGGGTTTGCTGCCTGCACTCTGATCCGGCAAACCAATACGAATCTCCGTCGGCTTCTGTGCATCCTGCGGGGCGGCGTCGTTTGCCTGAACGGTGGAAACGAGCGCGGCGCCCATCAGCAAGGCAGTACTTAATACCTTCATCCCCCAGCGCCAGCGGGAAGATGCCGTTATCGGAGAGGCAGTGATCAACAGGGTGGCTTGCTGCATACGGTTTTCCTTAATAATCCATTTTATCTGCCATGAAACTAGCGAACCGTCGGCGTCAGGCTTAAATAACATTTACAGGTTTGTTCAGCGGAAAAAAGCATAAATCAGGGCTGGCGGGCTTGGGCTCCGCGTATGCATTTATTGCACGACGACCATCGCTTTATTGCATTGGCGTTCAACGTCGAAACCTGTTTTTTATTCCCTATTCATCCAGCTGCGATGGTTTTCGGGAATAAAATGAATAAGTCGATACTGCTGAAAAAAACCGCGGTCGTCTGGCCTGCTCTGCCGATAGCGCGGGTCTATTCTCTTGTCGTGTCAATAGTGGTGCCGCTAATCGTGCCGCTGGCGCTGCTGGCGTTGTGGTATATCAGCACCCATTACGACTGGATGCCCGCCCAGATTCTCCCAGCTCCCGACATCGTCGCTAAAACCGCCGTCGAACTCTGGCACAACGATCTCCTGCCGCAGCTCTTTATCAGCCTGCAACGGCTAGCTAGCGGCCTGCTGGCAGGCGTACTGGCGGGAACGCTGCTTGGTGCGCTGATGGGAGCCTCACGCCGTGCCGAACACCTGCTGCACCCAACGGTCTACGCGCTGGCACAAATTCCAACGCTGGGCTGGATCCCGCTGTTTATGGTGCTGTTCGGCATCGATGACGGCCTGAAGCTCGCCGTCATCATCAAGGCCGTGATTATCCCCGTGACGCTGCATACGCAAACAGCCGTGCGTAACGTGCCACATGCACTACAGGAAGTCGCTCGCACTCTGCGCCTGCCGTGGCATCAGCGCCTCATCAAATTGACGCTGCCCGCCGCGCTACCCACTTGGTTAACCGGTTTACGGCTGGCGCTCTCGCAGGCGTGGGTGTCTCTGATCGTGGTCGAACTGCTGGCATCATCGCAGGGCATTGGCTACCTGCTGGTATGGGGACGCCAGCTGTTTCAGTTGGATATTGTGTTTGTCTGTATCGCCGTCATCGGGCTGGCAGGGCTGACGATGGAATGGGCAATCAATCAACTGGAACGCCGTCTGGTTTTCTGGCCACACCCGCCGCTCAGCCGCTTAACCGCCGCACCGTCTCGCCGCTTATCCGCGTTGGTTTTACCTTTTCTGCTTCTGCTGCTCTGGCAACAGGCCAGCCGTTTTGGCTGGAGCGATCCGCTGCTGCTACCACCGCCCGCTGACGTGTGGCACATGCTGTTGCAAGGCGTGCGTGACGGCTCGCTCACCGAGGCGATGCAGGCCAGTCTGACCCGCGCGCTCGCCGGTGCGGTATGCGGGATTATCGCGGGCCTCGTGTGCGGTGTGCTGCTGGGGCTGAATGCCACCAGCGACGCGCTCTTCACGCCTACGGTCGCGACGCTGCGCCAGATCGCGCTGTTTGCCTGGCTGCCGCTGCTGACCGCCTGGGTCGGCAACGATGAAACCGGGAAAATCACGTTTGTCGCGCTGGCCTCGTTCTTCCCCATGCTGGTAGCCAGCCATCGCGGTATCCGCCAGCGTTCACAGGCTTTACAGGAGGTCGCGCAGGTGTTGCAACTGCGTTTATCAACTCGCCTGCGGGTGCTGATCCTGCCGGGGGCCGCGCCCGCGATCTTCGCCGGTTTACGTCTGTCACTGATTTACGCCTGGCTTGGCACCATCGGCGCGGAATATTTCATGTCATCCGGCACCGGGATCGGCAGCCTGATGATCAACGCCCAACAGCTACTGGATATGCCCCTGATTATCAGCGGCATGCTGTTGATTGGATTAACGGGCGCGGTGCTCGACCGCGTCGGATTAGGTCTGGAACAGCGGATGACGCGCTGGCGTTCCGCAGGAGAAATCGCATGACGTCCACAACCCTTGAGGTATCACCGCCAGTCGTACAGTTCGATCGGCTGCGTAAACAGTTTCGTGTACAGGGCGAGTCGTTGACGGTAATCGATGATTTTTCACTGTCGATTCACAGCGGTGAGCTGGTGGCGATTGTCGGCAGCAGCGGCTGCGGCAAATCCACGCTGCTGCGCATGCTGGTCGGGTTGGACAACGACTATCAGGGACGGGTGCTGGTCGAAGGGAAAACCGTGCGCGGCATCGGACGTGAGCGCGGCATGGTGTTTCAGGAACCACGCCTGTTTCCGTGGCTGACGGTGCGGCAAAACATCGCACTTGGACTGGCGAATGAAGCCATCGATAACAAAGAGCGGAAGCGCCTGATCGACCACTTTATTCAGCTCGTGCATTTGCAGGATTTTGCCGATGCCCTGCCCGCCCAGCTTTCCGGCGGCATGGCGCAGCGTGTGGCTATCGCTCGCGGACTCGTCGCCAATCCACGCATCCTGATGCTGGATGAACCTTTTGGCGCGCTGGATGCGTTGACCCGCCAGCAGATGCAGCAGGAGCTGCGCCGCATTCATCAGGCGGAAGGCACGACCACGCTGCTGGTCACGCACGACGTCGAGGAAGCCGTCTATCTCGCCGATCGCGTCGTCGTGCTGGCACCGCGACCGGGACGTATCCGCCAGATTGCGACCATTTCGCTGCCGCATCCGCGCCAGCGTGACAGTCAGGCCTTTCACCAGCAGTGCAGCGACCTGCTCGCACTGTTGACGCAGCCTGCCGACACGGCTGCCGACTTCTCTTCTCTGAACACGTAAACACTGGAGCACCATTATGGGACACCCTTCCGTCTACCCGACCGGCACAACGATTTACAACCTGGAAAAAGCCTGGGGCGGCTACACCGTCTTTCAGGCGCTGGAACGTGGCGCGGTGCTGGTAGATATGAACGGCACCGAACTGCGCCTGTGGGAAGGCCTGCACGGCTTCCCCAACAAAATCCTGCCCGGCGGCTACATCCTCGGGCACAGCGGCGAACGTGATTCACGCTACGGCATGCAGGACATGGTCGATCTGATTCAGGTCGACTGGGACGGCAACGTCGTCTGGAAATTCAACGGCTATGAACACATTACCGATCCTGACCTTCCGCCAGAATGGATGGCACGCGTCCACCATGACTACCAGCGCAGCGGCAATCCGGTCGGCTATTACGCGCCGGGTCAAGAACCGCAGTCGATTGGCGGCAACACATTATTGCTGGCGCATACCAATCTGCATAATGAACGGATCAGCGACAAACTGCTGCTCGACGACACCATCATCGAAGTGGACTGGGAGGGCAACATTTTATGGGAATGGCGTTGCAGCGACCATTTCGATGAACTCGGCTTTGATGACGACGCAAAAACCGCGCTGTACAACAATCCCAACCTGCGCAAAAGCGGCGGTGGGATGGGCGACTGGATGCATATCAACTCCATGTCGGCACTCGGCCCCAATCCGTGGTTCGATCAAGGCGATACCCGTTTCCACCCGGATAACATCATCTGGGACGCGCGCGAATCCAACATCATTGCCATCATCGACAAGCAGAGCGGCAATATCGTCTGGCAGCTTGGCCCCAACTACAACACGCCTGAGCTCAAACACATCGGCTGGATTATCGGCCAGCACCACGCGCATATGATCCCCGCAGGCTTACCGGGCGCGGGCAATATTCTGGTGTTTGATAACGGCGGCTGGGCTGGCTACGGCGCGCCCAACCCGGCATCGGCCGACGGGGTAAAAAACGCCTGGCGTGACTATTCCCGCGTGCTGGAAATCAACCCAGTCACGCTGGATATTGTTTGGCGCTATTCACCCTACGAAGCGGGCATTCCGCACCCAACTGACGCCTTCCGTTTTTACAGCCCGTACATCAGTAATATCCAGCGCCTGCCGAACGGCAATACGCTGATTAACGAAGGGGCCAACGGTCGGTTGTTTGAAGTCACCGCCGATCATGAAATTGTCTGGGAATTTATTTCCCCCTATTGGGGCAAGACGGTGAACACCAATATGCTGTACCGCGCCTACCGCGTGCCCTACGAGTGGGTGCCACAGCTGCCGCGCCCACAGGAAACACCGGTGATTGCCCCAGATAATACTCAGCTACGCCAGCCCGGAGCCGCCGCGCCCGGCTTCGCCAGCGTGATTCGTATTGACGGCACACGCCCTTATAAAAAGAGCGGCGATGCCCTGTGTGTCGCGACCGACAGCGAAGATCTCAAGCGCAGCCCTAAGCTCTTTGCCGTCAACCGTGAGCGTTTTGCGCCACTCACCGCCGACCGTTGGCCTGAACTGGCCGCGCAACGTGGCCCACAGTTGCTGCTAGTCGGCGCGGAGCGCTGCGTCCACTGCAAAAGCCTCTATCGCCAGTTAGAAGCGATTCTGGATAACGAGGTATACCGTCAATTGCCGAGCCATTATCTGGACGCCGATCATCACATTGCACTGGCGGAGAAATTAGCGGTCAGGACGCTGCCAACTCTGCTCTGGATAGAAAACGGTGAAGAACAAGCACGCCTAAGCGGCGCCCAGCAGCCCGACCGCCTGCGCCAGTGGCTGACCACGCAACAGAGCTAACCCTCACACCTTAACGCGATCTCGCTCCCAGTGAGATCGCGTCGTTGCTTTCATTTCTCACTTTTCTTGCGTACATCCTTCCATACCAACGCAGTCGTCCTCTGCGCTTCTTTCCTGCCCATATCCGCTTCTTTTACCATTGCCTACAGATTATTCAGGGACGGAAAAACAGCATGGCCGCGCATGATGCGATTTTTAAACAGTTTCTCAGCGACCCAGCCGTCGCAAAGGATTTTTTCGCCATCCACCTGCCAGAAGAAATCAGGCATATCTGCGACTTCAGCTCGCTGCAACTGCAATCAGCCTCTTTTGTGGACGAGGAACTACGCGCAAGAATATCGGATATGCTGTACTCAATTCAGACAACCACAGGGCAAGGTTATATCTATTGTGTGATTGAACATCAGAGCCGCCCAGAAAAACTGATGCCATTTCGCCTGCTGCGCTACGCGCTGGCTGCTATGCAGCAGCACCTCTCTCAAGGTCACGATACGTTGCCACTCGTCGTTCCTTTACTGTTTTATCACGGCCAGCGTAGCCCTTATCCCTATACGCTGCGCTGGCTCGACGGTTTTGCTGACGCTATTCAGGCAGAAAAACTCTACAATGCCTCCTTTCCTTTGGTTGACCTAACGGTGATGCCAGATGAGGACATCAAGACGCATCGCCGCGTGGCGCTGTTGGAACTGGTGCAAAAACACATTCGCACGCGAGATATGCTGGAACTGGCGCAGGATATCGGGCTATTATTTGAGCGCTGGCAGGTACCGCTGCCGCAAAAAAGAGCAATACTGTTTTACATCGCGCGGAGCGGCAACACGTCAAGGCCTGCAGAGTTTATTGAGACCGTCGCGCAGTCTCTGTCAACGGATCGGGAGGCGATCATGACCATCGCACAGCAGCTTGAGAAAATCGGTTTTGAAAAGGGCATCAAGCATGGCATGCAGCAGGGGATACAGCATGGTATGGAGCAAGGAATGAAAGCCAGTGCTCAAAATATTGCTCGTCAGCTTCTGCTTAGCGGCATGGAACCTGCTCAGGTTTGTCAGATGACTCAGTTGAGCGCGGCGGAACTGGAACAGCTTGTTGATTCATCGAACGAGTAGGCTCTAAAGATACATCTCGCTTTCCTACAATTTACCCTTCCCCCCTCTTTTTCATCAGCGACGCGGTCAGCTAAGGCTGCGTCGCGGCGCCAATTTATACGCTCTGGATCACATTTCCTTTGCACCACGCTGTTGTAATTTGTTATGTTATTACATATCGATTTACACAGACCCTATACGTTAGCCATGATTAACTGGAACAGACACACAGACGCCATTCTTCAGATAGAGAACCTGAGCCTGTCTATTGGTGGTGAAACCAAGGTCAGCGATATCAGCTTTACGCTGTTCGCGGGTGAGCGTGTCTGTTTACTCGGTGCATCCGGTTCCGGTAAATCCCTCACCGCCAAAGCGATCATCGGCACACCGCCGTCGGGCTGCCAGATTAGCGGCAGTATTCGGGTGAATGGCGAAGAAGTCAGCCAGTTGAAAGCACTGGCGCGCCCGCAGGTCAGTCGCGTCTCTGCCGTGTTCCAGGACTCCGCAACGGCGCTTAATCCCCTCATGCCGTTGGGAAAACAGCTGTCTCTGGCGTTGAAAACCACCTCTTCCTCTGAGCTTTCTGCACTTCTGGCTGCAATGAAGCTGGATGATATTCCCAACCTCCTGCAACGCTATCCTGCCGAACTGTCCGGTGGCCAGCGCCAGCGCATTTGTATTACCCTCGCCCTACTCGGCAAGACACGCCTGCTGGTGGCGGACGAACCGACAACTGCGCTCGATGTCATTACCCAGAAGCAAGTATTGCAGGTCTTACAGGAACGTAGCGCGCAGCCGGATGCTCCTGCCCTGCTGTTTATTACGCATGATATCGCCGTTGCCGCCCAACTCTGCCAGCGTGGCCTGGTGATGGAAAACGGACGAGTCATTGAATCCGGCAGTATGCAGCAACTACTGAATGCACCACAGCAGCCGTATACCCGCAGTCTGGTCGCTGCCGCGCGTCGCGCTGACACGCTTTTATCTGACAATCTTTTTCCTGATAATGTGTTACCCACCGCTGTTGCCGGAGCGCTTGCCGGATGAACCACCACCTGCACGCGGTTCCCTCACCGTTTTTAAGCCTTGAGCACGTCAGCCGCTATCGTCAGACGTCACGTTTGCCGTGGCAAAAGGCCGATCCTGCCAGTGCCATTTTTCACGACCTGTCGCTAAACCTGCAACAGCACGAACGCGTCGGGCTGGTCGGTGCTTCTGGCTGTGGTAAATCCACGCTGCTAAAAACCCTGCTCGCGCTTGAAGCGCCAGAAAGTGGTGTGGTGTACTGCGACGGCAACCTGATTAAACTCGGTTCAGTACGTTCGCTGCTCTGGTATCGCCGCCGCGTCCAATATATTCCGCAGGATCCGGCAGGCTCGCTCGCGCCACGTCAACGCGTCGCCGATCTCCTCATCGAGCCGCTGAAGCGACTCCGCCCCGATGAGAACCGTCATGCTAATGGAAACCATTCTGCCCGCCTGGGCGAAATCATGGATCAGGTAGGACTGAGCGTCACGCTTCTGGATAAGGTCGCCGGGCAGCTTTCCGGGGGACAGGCACAGCGTGTCGCGCTGGCACGAGCGCTGATTGTTCGCCCCGAATTTTTACTGGCGGACGAGCCCGTCAGCGGTCTGGATTTACCGCTGCGCGAACAGATTAAAGCCCTGCTTCAGCAGGTCACCGAACAAAACAAAATGGGCTTGCTGATGGTCTCGCACGATATTTCCATGCTCGCCGGGCTGTGCGACAGAATGCTAGTCATGGATGGCGGATGCATTATTGAAGATCGCCCCACGACCGAGGTGCTGGCTTCACCGCAACAGGCGCACACCGCTCATCTGTTGCAGGCCGTCCCCGCGCTATCGACGTCAGGCTATTAGCTCGCTGAAAACGCGCTTTTTACAATAAAATATCGCATCAATAACACCTTCCCCCGTAACGGGCTTTTTATAACGGATCATGACATGTCAGACCTTACCGCCAACCGCGCACCACGGCCTTATCCCCCGTTACTTCTGGGTAGCCAGCTTGTTTTCAATATTGGCTTTTATGCCGTCGTACCGTTTCTGGCGATTTTCCTGCGCGACGACATGCTGCTTTCCGGCTGGGCTATCGGGCTGGTGATTGGCTTACGCACCTTTTCTCAACAGGGCATGTTTTTAGTCGGCGGCGCGCTGGCTGACCGATTCGGCGCGCGCGTGATCATTCTGTGTGGCTGTGTCGTGCGTATCAGCGGCTATCTCCTGCTGGCGTTAGGCGACTCGCTATGGCCGATCATCCTCGGCGCCTGTCTGACCGGTGTCGGCGGTGCCCTGTTCTCTCCCGCCATCGAAGCGCTGATGGCACAGGCCGGTACGCAAAGTGAAAAAGAGGGAAAACGCAGCCGCTCCGAGTGGTTCGCCCTGTTTGCCATTTGCGGCGAGTTAGGCGCAGTGCTGGGGCCGTTGCTCGGCTCAGTGCTGGCCGGATACGGATTCCAGCGCGTGGCGCTTGCGGGTGCGGGCGTGTTTGTTATCGCGCTCATCGTCCTGTTTTTCAGCCTGCCGCCGACGCAGCGCAATCAGAACGAATTACAGATTGCCCCGTGGTGGGAAACGTTCCGCCAGCGCCGCTTTGTCGCGTTCATCATTGCCTACAGCGCTTACCTGTTCAGCTACAACCAGCTCTATCTGGCACTGCCAGTTGAACTGCATCGCTCCGGCAGCAGCGAGAAAGATCTCGGCCCGCTGTTTGTCCTGGCCTCCCTGCTGGTGATCGGATTACAGCTCCCGCTGGCGCGTTTTGCCCGCCGGGTTGGCGCGGCACGCATGCTGCCACTCGGCTTCGCGCTGCTGGCTGCGTCGTTCTTTAGCGTCGCGCTGTTTGCTTCCAGCACGCCGCCTGACGGGTGGCAGCGCCTGCTTCCGGCGATCTCGTTAATTACGCTGCTGACGCTGGGGCAGATGTTAATCGTCCCCGTCGGGATGGACCTTATCCCACGCTTTGCCAACAACAAAAATCTGGGCGCGCACTATGGCGCACTGGCGTCGATGGGCGGCATCGCGGTACTGGTCGGCAACTTTATACTCGGCAGCCAGCTCGATCGCGCGCTGACGCCGTCGCCACAGGCCGCAATTCCGTGGGTGCTGCTGGCCGCCGTGCCGCTGTGCAGTTCGCTGGCCATGATGGTCATCTGCCGCCCATTTAAATCCGCTTCAACCGTGCATGAATAAGGACAGACTGATGAATATGCGCAATCTCCTGTGGCCCGTTTCCGGCTTGCTATCAGCCACGCTGCTGCTTTCAGGCTGCTTCAATGAGCCTGAGGAAAACCACAGCTCACATCATGACGGTCGAATCAAACTGGCGATGCTTCAGCCGCCGCGCTCCGGCCTGACGCCGCTGAGCGATGATGCCTTTAAGCTGTCGCGTTGGAGCACCGCAGAAACGCTGGTGGTACTCGACAAACTCGGCGAAGCCCAGCCTGCGCTGGCGACAACATGGCAGCAGATCGATGATAAATCCTGGCGTTTTGAACTGCGCCCGAACGTCCATTTTCACGATAACACCGCCTTAAACGCCGCCACGGTAGTGAATGCGCTCACCGTGGCCTCCACCGCTGCCCCCAAACCGCGCATTCTGGACGGCGTGCAGTTAACGGTAAAAGCTGATGGCGATAACGCTGTGATTGTCTCCACAGCTAAACCGGATCCGCTGCTGCCACAGCGGTTATCCAGCCCGCAGTTGGCGATACTCTCCACCGCGGCATACGGCAAAAATGGCGTTGTTAATCCGATCAACACCGGAAGCGGCCCGTTCGTTCTGCGTACCGTCACCGGTACCAGCAGCGCGGTATTGGATCGATTCGACGCTTACTGGGGTGATAAAGCACAGGCCAGCGGTATCGACGTCAGTTTTGTGTCCGACGGCGCGGCACGCGCTGCTGCATTACGTACCGGCACGGCAGACATTGTCGAAGCCATTCCGGTTTCTCAGGCACCGTTGCTGGATCAATCGCTGGTGCATGAAGTCCCCATGCCCCGCACCAATACGCTGTATCTGAATACGCGTCATGGCGTGATGCAAGATCCCACGATGCGTGCTGCCGTACGCGATGCGATCAATCGCCAACAGCTGGTGGATAACGTCTATGAGAAGCGTGCTGATATCGCGCAGGGTCTGTTAGGTCCCGCGCTGCCGTGGGCTGCGGAACTGCGTCAGCCGGTAGCGAATCCGGTCAAAGCTGGTACGCCTGCGGGTGCAACCATCACGTTGGCAACGTTCAGCGATCGCGCCGAACTGCCTGAAGTCGCGGTCTATCTGGCACAGCAGCTCACTGCCGCTGGATTTACGGTGAAACAGGTGGTGCGTGAGTATGCGCAGATTGAGTCCGACGCGCTGGCAGGCAAGTTCGATGCCTTTATTTTATCCCGCGCCACCGTGCTGGACTCTGGCGATCCGGTGGCTTATCTGTACAGCGACTTCGCCTGTGAAGGGTCGTTCAATATCGCTCAGCTGTGCCGCCCAGAGATCGATCAGGCGTTGCAAAAAGCGGCCGCGATTCCTGCGGGCGTTGCACGCCGTCAGGCCATCATGCAGGCAGAAAATCTGATCCTGGCCAGCGATGCCGCGATCCCAATGCTGCATGAGCGCGTAATTCAAGGTGAAAGCGCACAGGTCAAAGACGCACTGCGCGACCCGCGTGAACGCACGCTGATTAACGCCGCCACGCATATTGCCACCAGCGCCAAGTAACGGATAGCGCACCCGCAACCAGAAAGATGACGAGTTTATGAGCGAATCGCTGTATTGCCGCACCTGTGCGACCATCAACCAGACGCAACGCCCGCGATACGGCGTGCTGATCCCGCTGTTTTCGCGGCTGCTGACGCTGGCGGGCATCGTGGTATTGATTGGCATGTTGCCGTGGCTATCCGGTCAGGATCCGGCGCTGGCGCTGCTGCGTGCCCGTTCAGGCGAGCAGGAAGCGACGGCGGAAACGCTAAACGCAATTCGTCACTCTCTTGGACTGGATCAAGGCCCGTTGCAGCTGCTGTTGAACTGGCTGACGGGCCTATTGCACGGCGATGCGGGTAACTCCTGGGTTTCTGGTCGACCGGTTCTTCCGGGGATGTTGCAGGCGGCGGGCGTCTCGCTCACGCTGATGGCGTCTTCGGCGCTGGTGGCCTTTACGCTGGCTGCCGTACTGTGCGCCCCTACCTTTCGGCAAGGGTTACGCGGTCAGGTTCATCGTTCAGGCGGCCTGTTTGCCGCCTTGTTTACCGCACTGCCCGAATTCCTGCTGGCGTCATTTCTGCTGATCGTCGGCGCCGTCTGGCTACAGTGGTTCCCACCCTATGGCTGGCTAGGCTTGCACTACGCGGTACTGCCGTCGCTGGCGCTCGGTATTCCAGCAGGCGGTTACCTTGGCCGGATTATCGCCGACGCGCTATCCGCCACTTTCAGCGAAAACTGGCTCACTACCTGGAGCGTGTCGGGCGTGAGCCGTCGTCATATCGCACTGGCAGTGCTGAAGCGCACGTTGCCCAGCGTGATGCCGCTGGTCGGTCTGGTTCTGGTTTCGTTAACCGGCGGTGCTATCGCCGTCGAAAAAGTGTTCGCGATTCCCGGTCTGGGACGTGCAACGCTGGGGGCAGCGGCCGCGCAGGATCTGCCCGCCTTGCAGGTCGGCGTGCTGATTCTCTTACTCATCGCCTCGCTGGCTGGCATAGCAGCAAGCGGCGTACGACTGCTGATTCTCGGACGCGCGCTGCGGAGCGGCGCTATGCCGGTACCGGAAGAACACAGTAATCCGGCATCTCGTCATGCTATCTGGCTGCCGATTATCTGCGTGCTGCTGCTGGCGCTTCTGCTGCTGGCTGGCCTGCCGCGCGATCCCTATACCTCCGCCTTTCTGCGCCTGCAACCGCCGTCGTTCCTGCTGCCTTTTGGCGCGGACGCGATGGGGCGCGATTTATTGGCGCGCGTCGCACACGGCACGCTAAATACCTGTCTGCTGGCGCTGGCGGTGTCGCTGGCCTGTCTGGCGATTGGGCTGCTGGTTGGGCTGTTCCCGCGTCTGTTCAGCGGCCCTATCGAAGTGACTAACGCCCTGCCACCAGTGATTGCCGGGCTGCTGGTTGCTGCGGTTAATGGTCCGACGGCAACGGGCGCGGCGATTGCCGTCATTGCCGTCAGTTGGGCTCCACTCGCGGCTCACACGGCAGCGCTGGTCGCCGAAATCAATGCGCGTCCTTATATTCGGATGCTGCCAATTCTCGGCGTCGGTCCAATACGGCGCAGCCTGTTCTATATTCTGCCCGCGCTGATTGGTCCGCTTTTCCGTCACGCCATGCTGAAACTGCCAGGTATCGCGCTGGCGCTGGCATCGCTCGGCTTTTTAGGTCTGGGCGCGTCACCGCCGACGCCAGAATGGGGACGCGTTTTAGCCGAAGGGATGCCGTATATCGAACGTGCCTTCTGGGGCGTGCTGGCACCGGCGGCCGCACTCGGCGTGCTGTCGATACTGGCTGTGAGCGCAGCGAACCTCTCCGGTCGCCACAAGCACTAACCTATCGAGAGACTCACGCCTCTCTCTACGTTCACAGCCCTGCCAGATTTCACGATGGCGGGGCTGTGCATCTTCAGTTACGCTGTGAGCTAACAGCAGAGCGTGATTAAAGGAGAGAATATGCATAACAGCGGATCCCACGTCAGTCTTACCGTCACTCAGACTCTGGATAAACTGGAAGCGCTGTATGATGACGCCGTCTCAGCGCTGCGCGACGCCATTGGTGACTTCATCAATGATGGCACACTGCCCGATGCTACCGCGCGTGCAGCAGGACTATTTGCCTACCCAGCCTTACGCGTCAGTTGGAGTGGCAATTCGACCGGTCATCCCCGACATCGCGCCTATGGGCGTTTTACTCATCCCGGTAGTTACTCCACCACCGTTACCCGTCCGGCATTTTTGCGTGCTTATCTGGCGGAACAGCTGGCGCTGCTGGAAGGGGATTATGACGTCACCATCGAGGTTAGCCCATCACAGCAGGAAATTCCCTTCCCCTACGTGCTCGACGGTTCCGACCTGATTCTTGACCGTTCCATGAGCGCGGGCATCGCCAAGCATTTCCCTACGACAGAACTGTCGCAGATTGGGGACGAGACGGCAGATGGGCTGTTTCACGCTACCACCACATCGCCGCTATCGCACTTCGACGCGCTGCGTACCGATTTCTCGCTGGCGCGACTTCGCCACTATACCGGCACGCCGGTAGAACATATTCAGCCGTTCATTCTCTTCACCAACTACACCCGTTATGTCGATGAGTTTGTGCGCTGGGCCTGTGCGCAGATTGCCGATCCCGATAGCCCGTATGAGGCGCTGTCCTGCGCGGGGGGGATCTATATCACCGCCGACACGCCTAACCCCGAGCAGACGGTGTCCGATCTGGCCTGGAAGAACCACCAGATGCCTGCCTATCATCTGATTCCCCGTCAGGGTAAAGGGATTACGATGGTCAACATTGGCGTCGGGCCATCCAACGCTAAAACCATCTGCGATCACCTCGCCGTCATGCGCCCCCATGCCTGGTTGATGATCGGCCACTGCGGCGGCCTGCGCGAAAGCCAGTCCATCGGCGATTATGTGCTGGCGCACGCTTACCTGCGTGACGATCACGTACTGGACGCCGTGCTGCCGCCGGATATCCCGATTCCCAGCATCGCCGAGGTGCAGCGTGCGCTGTACGACGCGACCAAGATGGTCAGCGGTATGCCGGGGGAAGAAGTTAAACAGCGCCTGCGTACTGGCACGGTTGTTACCACCGATGATCGCAACTGGGAGCTACGCTATGCGGCCTCTGCCCTGCGGTTTAACCTCAGTCGCGCCGTGGCGGTAGATATGGAAAGTGCGACGATTGCCGCACAGGGGTATCGCTTCCGCGTACCTTACGGCACGCTGCTGTGCGTCTCGGACAAGCCGTTGCACGGTGAAATCAAGCTGCCGGGACAGGCGAACCGTTTCTATGAAGGGGCGATTTCGGAGCATTTGCAGATTGGCATCTGTGCCATCGATCTGCTGCGGGCGGAAAGCGACAAACTGCACTCACGTAAGCTGCGCACCTTTAACGAGCCACCGTTCCGTTAATCGAACAGCGTTGTTCAGACAGCCGACCCTATTCAGGCGGTCGGCTGCTCTGGCGCGACTAAATACGTTATGTTATAACAGTAAAAACACCATAACGGATGTGCCCAATGAAAAAAGGTCTGTCAGTTCTGTTTCTTTCCCTGGTGGCAGCACAAGCTTCCGCTTTTCAGGCGAAAATAGCCCAGTCCGATGATGCTGGGTTACGTAATATCGATGAGGCCAAGCGCACTTTCTCTGGCTTTACGCCAATGGGACTGGAAACCATTCACCCCGGTCAGTGCGATGCGACCTCTGTTAACGGCTGCGGTTGCCCATTTTGCACCCAGTTACGGCTCATTGGTCGCTGAGCATCGCACCTTTAGCATCGAGAATGCAGGCATCCCTGCCCGCATATCGCTTCAGCCCTGATTGGGCTTTTAGCGCTTACCCGCCAACTCGGTGGGTGCGCCATCAATTTTAATATCCAACCCCTGCTTCGCGCTGTTCAGGTAAAACTCACGAATTCGCTGATTCACTGGATCACTGACGTACACGCTGCCGCCGACAATGGCGAGAGATGGTGTTGGCGTTTTCGCACCGTAAGCGCAGTCAAACGCCTCAACCGCATCAAAGCTGGCGACTTGTTTCCAGTTCGGCGCCACGTCATACAACCGCAGCTTGCCATCCGGCGTCAGGTTGGCGACCCGCTTGCCATCAGCAGAGACTTCAAATTTGCACACGGCCTGAGCGTCTGGGATAGCAAACGTATCCTGTGCCGTGAGCTTTTTCGCCTGAGGATCGATGCGAATGAGTGCATTAAACGGTTGCCCACCCAGCCCACCGTAATTACCAACCATATAAGTGCCTTGCAGGCCGGATTTCAACGTGCTGGTACGGCGATCGTCAGGGTACGCAAGCTTATGCGATACCCATTTCCCACTCTGCTGTTTTACGACCAAAACACCGCCGTCGCTTTTCGCATCGCCATCCGATAATTTCGCGTTACAGCCAAAAACGTGGACGTGATTTAGCGCGCTGTGCCCGTGAAACTCTTTACAAGAACGCTGGAGATCCTGCTCCTGATTAAAGTCCGCTATCGCTTTCCAATCCTTGTCTTGCTGATAAACCACAAAACCGTTAGGACGCGATGTCACCGTTTTATCATCCCCTTTGGCATAGGCTGCTTTCGGCACGGAAATCAGCCACTGATTATTCCCCAACGGTGCGGTGATGCCGTGCTGCGGTGCCGGGCTTTTGCGCTTCTCAACAACAGGATTCGCGCTATCCAGATCCGACAAGCGGATCATGACCGATTCTGGCTTGCTGGGGCCGTCCCACGGACGTAAGCCATCGTACGACCAGGCCACCCAGCCATTCTCAGAGGTAATATGTGAGGGTTTGTCTCCCGTCACCCGTAGCGGCAAAAGACGCGGTTCGCCTTTATGCACATCCAGATGGTCATCGTGCGATTCATAGGTCAGGCCGGTATCAAGAAAAGCGATAGTGCCTGCATCATCATAAAGGTTGACGATTGTGAATCGCCCATCCTCTGTAGGCACCAACGCCGCATTCGCCCGGCCCACGTCAAAGGTATGCGTAACCTTGAAGGTATCCAGATCCAGCACGCTGAGCGTCGGTTTCTGGTGATCGGAAAAGATTAACCGCCCGCGCAATACCTCATGATCGTGCGCCTGAACGCTCGCACTCCCCGCCCCCATCAACAGCGCCAGAGTCGCTGCGATTGTCGTTTTCTGCATCTTTCTCTCCGTGATGTTATTGTGATTTTTAGTTATGTTATAACATAACAATTAAAGATGCCAGACTTGGGCAGGAAGGGGCATAGCAAAAGCGCCACATCTGTGGCGCTTGCTTAAGACAGTAAAATTGAGGCTAATTAATCTCAGGATGCTGTTCGGTCAGCCGTTTTCTTTTCTTCTCCAGTTCGGCAATTTGCTCATCGATTTCTTCTATTTTCTGCTCGATATTGTCGTACTGTTCCTGCAACAGCTCTTTGGCTTCCGTCCGATCCGATGCCGCTGGCGTTGCGCCTTTCAGCGGTTGGTTAGCGGTTTCCCGCATCGACATCCCCGTAATCAGGCCGATCAGTCCAATCACCATAAGGTAATACGCCGGCATATATAAGTTACCGGTAGACTCCACCAACCACGCAGCCGCCGTTGGCGTAAAGCCCGCAACCAGTACGGAAACGTTAAATGACGTCGCCAGCGCGCTATAACGAATGTGCGTGGGGAACAGCGCAGGAAGCGTTGACGCCATCACCCCCGTAAAGGAATTCAGCAGTACGGCCAGCATCAGCAATCCGCAGAAAATCAGCCCAATCACATCGCTGTTAATCAAGATAAAGCTGGGCACCGACAGCAACAGCAGCCCAATACTGCCGCAAATAATAAACGGTTTACGCCCGTAGCGGTCGCTCATTAGCCCCATCACCGGCTGCACAAACAGCATCCCGATCATGACGGCGATAATAATCATCACACCATGATCTTCTGAGTAATTCAGGCTGTGTGAAAGGTAACTCGGCATATAGGTCAGCAGCATGTAATAGGTGACATTGGTGGTAATCACCATCCCGATACAGATCAACAAGCCTTTCCATTGTTTGGTCACAATCTCACGCAGGGAGACCCTCGGCGGAGATTGGATGCTGTCTTTTGATTCTTTATCAATTTTGTCAACGTGCTGTTGGAACGTCGGCGTTTCTTCCAGCGCATGGCGCAAATAAATCCCGATTAATCCGAGCGGCGCGGCAATAAAGAACGGAATACGCCATCCCCAATCCAGAAAACTCTCTTCTCCCACGATGGAAGAAATGAGCACCACGACACCTGCCCCCATTACGAACCCGGCAATAGAGCCGAAATCCAGCCAGCTCCCTAAAAAGCCGCGTCGTCTGTCCGGGGAATATTCAGCAACAAAAATCGCCGCGCCGGTATATTCTCCCCCGACGGAGAATCCCTGCGCCAGTTTCGCCAACAGCAGTAATATCGGTGCCCAAATACCAATCGATTCATAGGACGGAATCAAGCCGATACAGAATGTGCTCACCGACATGATAATAATGGTGATCGACAGGACTTTCTGGCGACCAAATTTATCCCCCATCGCACCAAAGAATATCCCACCGAGCGGCCGAACCAAAAAGGGAACCGAGAACGTCGCCAGCGCGGCAATCATTTGTACGCCGGGATCGGCGCCGGGGAAAAAGACCTGTCCGAGTGCATATGCCACAAAGCCATATACGCCAAAATCAAACCATTCCATCGCATTACCCAATGCGGCGGCGGTAATGGCTTTTTTGAGTCTGGCATTATCAATAATGGTAATGTCCTGAATTTTCATCGGTTCAATTTTTTTCTTTTTTAATCTCATCCTTTTTTCCTTTGCTTAAAAAGCGACCCTTTATTAAAAATAAAATGCTCTCTTTCATGCACAGGGAACCACCCGACTGTGCGCTGAAAAATGAACAGTTTATTGGCCGCAATATTCATTACTCGTTGATACTGCTGGATGAAGTATAGAAGAATTTGGACAAAAGCTCGGATTCAGGCACCGCCTGCCTAAATAACGCACGGGAATATAATCAAAGGAAAATAACGGTAAATAGTTATTACAACATCATCACATTAATGTCAGCGGGGTATTTTTACTTACGTGAAGCAATCATTTTCGGGTTACGGTTAAAATAGCGCGTAAATGCCAGGCTGAAATTAGCGGGATGTCGATAGCCAACTTGCCAGGCGGTCTGCGCCACCTGAAATCCCTGTTCCAGTAGCTGATGCGCCCGTTCCATCCGCATCCGTAATAACATCTGACCCGGCGTGGTCGCAAAGCAGCGATGAAACCCAAGCTTGAGTCTGGATTCGCTCATTCCTGCCTGTGCCGCAATACAGGCGAGCGTCAGCGGTTCAGCCAAATGCTCACGCATCCAGCAGCATACTTGATCTATTTGCTGCCGCTCCTGTGGATGAATACCGCTTCGTTTCTCTTCCGGTTGCAGGACGTGCCGATACTGCGCCAGCAGGCTTAAGACGTGGATATGGCGATTTAGCGGCTCGGCGTCAGCGCACAGCGCATTGACATGAACCTGACTGGCCGCAGATAGGGGCGTAAACGCACGCAACGCTACCCCATCGTCACTGAATAGCTGTTCCGCACAGTTCGCGCCAAAATAGCGAGTCACCGCCGTTTTTCCCACCAGCAGCCGTAGCTGATCGACCTGCTGTTGAGCCTGATAATGGCGTTCGCCCACGCTGGTGCCAAACGTTGTGATAGTGACATGCTGTTGACGAAACCAGATCGATGAACCGCCACAATCGTAATAAGCAGACTCCCCTGCCAGCGCAAACGTCATGACCAGCATCGGCTGCGAATGCGGATTCTGCGTTTCTTCCACCAAGTCGCGGCGCGGGCGATATTGCGAACGAGCCAGCGACAGATCCGTATCAATATGGCTAAAATCCGACCAGCATTCGCCGATAACGCCCGGCAGTGTTCGACGCGAATCAGAACGATTCACCTCACCCGCATGACATCGATCGCCTGATGATAACCCCTCTCGCCCCTGCTGCTGCCTTTGCGCCATCGTCCCCCCGCCGTTTCGCATATGAAAAACGCCGCCTCGCATAACAATGAACATAATAACCATTCTCATTTATAGATAGCATATTCCCTATCGACTGACCATCAATGAGAAAGACCGTTTATGAACCCATTAGAGACGTTATGGCAGCTTGCCGCCAGCAGCGTGAAGGCTGACGCCTTACATCTGGCACTGGAACAGCAGATTTTCGACCGGCTGGAAGAGGTCACCACACCGGAACAGCTAGCGGAAACGCTGGGTTGGCAGCCGGAAAAAACCGGATTTCTGCTTGAGATCCTGTGGAGCATGCAGCTATTGACGCGTCATCACGACGGTTATCGCACCGCTCCGGCCTGCGCCGCCGTACTCTGTCGCAGCAGTACACGTTTTCTGGGCGACGCCTGGCGTTTTCGCCTGACCAGCCTGCATCAGTTTGGTCAGGGACTCGGCGACGGCATGCATCAGCCGCTGCAAACGCAGTTGAGCGAGTTACCGCGCGATGCAGCGTGGGCCAACGCCGCAGAACAGCAGATCGCACAAGAGCAGCGGGCGGTGACGGCCGACCGTGCCGAGCAACTGATTGCCAGCCTGCCGGATTTTCCGCAAATCAGGCACGTTCTCGATCTGGGCGGCGGTCCCGGTTGGGTGGCAATTACGCTGGCGCTGCGTCACGCTCAGCTCTCCGGCACGGTGTATGACCTACCGCAGACCGCCGCCGTGGCCCAACGCAATATCGACGACGCCGGGTTATCCGCTCGCCTGTCAGCGCAAAGCGGCCCGTTTCCCAGCGAAAAATACGATCTGATTTGGAGCTCTTCTTTCCTGCATTTTGTCGAAGACATTCCCGCCATGCTGGGCACGCTCCACGACGCGCTAACATCGGAGGGCACGCTGATTCTGGCACAGGCGGAGATTGCCGAAGCGCCGGAGGATGCCGCACCGGTTCTGCCGTTTTATCTGCCGATGCAAATGAGTGGACGCCACGTCACGCGGGAAGGCCAACTGACGCAGTGGTTACTGGCTGCGGGCTTTACCTCTGTCGAAACTCATCGTCATCAGGCATTCCCCATGGCACCGCTGAATGTGCTGATCGCCCGTAAACACCGATAACCGCGCATTCGCAAGTCATGCTTCCTGAATGTAAACAGCCTCCAGAATGCAAAAAGCCAGTCAGCAAAAACTGACTGGCAAATAAAACTTTCAATAACACTATCTGCTTTATGATTCCTTACTTTCACTCTATCCCTGACGTGCTGGCGGCCATACTATTTTCATTATCAGAAACGGGTCCAGTCAGACGCACCAGGGGCATGTGCTTTGGAAGAGACTGGAAGCATAGCAACAAGCGACAGCGTCTCCGTTACCGGCTGCTTTGGCGCCGATCGTTCATATCCCGCAATCCTGAACACCGAGACTTCTCTGACAAGTTGATCCGCTTGCTCCTTGAGGCTTTGTGCTGCCGCAGCGGATTCTTCCACTAACGCGGCATTTTGTTGTGTTGTCTGATCCATTTGGCTGACAGCGATACCGACCTGCTCAACCCCTGTCGATTGCTCAGCACTTGCGGAGCTAATCTCTGATACGGTGTCGCTCAACTGGCGGATGGACATCACCACCTGCTGCATCGTTTCCCCCGCTTTATTCACTAATACCGAACCAAGCTCGACACGTTCAACGCTCGCAGTAATCAGGTTTTTGATCTCTTTAGCGGCTTCTGCGCTACGCTGTGCCAGATTACGCACTTCCCCCGCCACAACGGCGAATCCTCGCCCTTGTTCGCCAGCTCGGGCAGCTTCAACGGCGGCGTTAAGCGCCAAAATATTCGTCTGGAACGCAATGCTGTCGATGACATTGATAATGTCCGCAATACTGCGCGAACTTTCATTAATGGACTTCATCGTGTCCACCACGTCATTGACAACATTCCCTCCCTGAAGGGCAACGGTGCTCGCATTTTGCGCCAGCACATTAGCCTGACGGGCATTGTCGGCATTGTTTTTTACCGTCATCCCTAATTGCGTCATGGTTGAAGAAGTTTCTTCGAGTGCGCTCGCCTGTTCTTCGGTACGTGATGACAAATCAGCGTTACCCTGAGCAATCTGCATGCTGGCTGTCGCGACACTCTCCGCATTATTTCTGACGCCAATAACCATCCGCGTCAGCGCAGCCTGCATCTCTTTCATTTCTTCCAACAACAGGCCCGTTTCATCACGGCTATTCACATCAATTGAACCACTCAGATCGCCTGCGCTAATACGTTTCGCAGAGGAAAGTGCTGTGGATAACGGTATGGTGACGCTACGGGTTAATGACCAGGCAGTAAAGCACCCTAAAGCAGTTGAGAAAATGGAGAGCATCAGCATCCACAACAGCGCATTAGTAATATACGTTCTCGTCACCTGTTTGGCATGATCAACAAACGATACCTGTAGCCCGGTAAATTCACTTAATTTGGCAAAATAAACGGCCTGAATGTTTGCTATATCACCAAATACCAATTCTGTTGCCAGCGCATCTTCATCTTCCATCGCATAGCCAATCGCTTTATTAATGCTCAGGCTATACTGTTTTCTGATATCGATAAGCTGATTAAATAACTCCCGCGCACGTTCCGAATTGACCATACCATCAAGCTTTTTATATATATCACTTGCCGTGTCAGTCGTTTTTACTATGGTCGCCTTTAGTTCCTGTTTTTCTTGCGTTCTGTCTGCGGGGAGGAGAATAATATCACGCAGCGTGCGAACATTGGTGTTCAACACGTCCTGAATATCGCGTAGCATGTCGACCTTAACCATTCTATCTTCAGTCACCTCATCAAACTCAGCGCCAATATTTTTCATGAAATAATAGCTGACGGATGACAAAGTCAGTGTCAATAAAATTAATAAGCCAAACCCCAAAAAAAGCCGATTGCCAATTTTTATGTTTTTAAAAAAAATCATGTTAGCACCAGAATATTACATTTTAAAAATCGTTACCCAACCACGATTGATGACATAGTCAGCCGCTGTCTGTTTAACGAAAAAACAGCACAGACGGTAAAGCGAACCGCTATCGCACCGGGCTCCCTGGCTTCTCTAAATCTCTTATTTTCTGATGCATGTAACAGAATACTGGCATAAGAAATCCATTTGGCCATATATTGTTATATCTCACATTGCATGTATCTTTGTGATGTTTGCTTACTGAAACGGTTTACTTGATAAAGTAATTTAACTCTCCTTTTTTATTCCTCGCTGAAATTCAAATTATTTATTGCATAATAAAAAGCACGCTATTGCTCAAAGAAAGTTAAAAGCTTTAGCCCTCACCTACCGAATTCGAGTTAGTGTTACGCTTAATTATTGAGAGTCTGTATAAATAAAAAACAACATCAGATCGAAGCAAACTACATTCTATAACCATACACTATCACAAATGGAAGATCGATCGGAAATAACGATCATTAAACCGTTCAATGTTCTTTGTTCGATCGTTTTTTTCTATCAAAAAATAATAATGGGAAAAATCTGAGTTTCATTAATTAAATCAGACTTATAAGTTAGAAAGCTAATAGTTAAGATTAAGTAACAATACTGTTCATATCATTACGCTTTGTGACACTCAATATAGTGTAACGTGACTGAATTAATTAGATTTAAAGCATAATGGCAGGTTCCCGCGTCTCGCAGGAAGATAAAAAAAGCCAGTCAATAAGGGCTGACTGGCTTTCGGAGTGAACATAATCGGGTGCTGCGTGTTTCCGTCTCGTTTTTCACTCTACCGCATATTCCTTCATTTTATTTTCGTCAGGCATTGTGCCATTGAGTTTCTTGAGCACTTCCTTCGCTTCTTTCAGCACTCGGGCACATTGCTCGCGCGTGATGGTAAGCGGTGGCTCAATCCTGACCGATTTAGCATTATTCAAAGTGCCCGCAACCAGAACATTACGTTGAAACAGCTCTTTCGAGAAGGCATACCCGATCTCGTTTTTCCTGAACTCGATAGCCTGCAACAGCCCCATTCCTCGTGCTTCGATAATCAATTGAGGATATTCAGCTGCCAGCTGCTGTAAGCCCTGCAACAAAAATTCCCCCTGTATCGTCGCCTGTTCCGGCAGATTCTTCGTCAGCAACTCATTAACCGTCGCCAGCGCCGCCGCGCAGGCCAGCGGATTGCCGCCAAACGTGGTGGTATGCAGGAATGGATTTTCAAACAGTACGGAGAAAACTTCTTCCGTAGCCACCGTTGCGCCAATCGGCATCACGCCGCCGCCCAGCGCCTTCGCCAGACACAGAATGTCAGGCTGCACGCCATAATGCTCACAGGCGAACATCTTGCCCGTGCGCCCCATGCCGGTTTGTACCTCATCCAGAATCAGCAATGCCCCAACCTCATCGCATAATGCTCTGACCGCAGGCAAGTAATTTTCCGGTGGCACAATCACGCCGCCTTCCCCCTGAATAGGTTCAAGGATGATGGCTGCAACGTCATCGCCAGTCTTCTGGCATTGCTGAACCTGCTTGCGCATGGCGTTGATGTCACCAAAAGCAACATGATGGAAGCCAGGTAACAGCGGCATGAAAGGACGACGAAACGCGGGTTTGGCGGTGGCGGAAAGCGCGCCCAGCGATTTCCCGTGGAATGCGCCTGTCGCGGCGATAAAGGTATATTTCCCGCGCGGTGACTGGTAGGCCTTCGCCAGCTTTAACGCTGCCTCAACCGATTCCGTTCCACTATTGCAGAAGAAGCTGTATTTCAGATCGCCCGGCGTCAGCGCCGCCAGCGTTTTCGCCAACAGCCCCCGCAGCGGATCGAGCAGTTCCTGACTGTGCAGCGGTTGTCTGGCGAGCTGGCGCTCAACGGCAGCAATGACGTTAGGGTTACGATGCCCAACGTTAAAAATGCCGTAACCGCCGAGGCAGTCCAGATATTCATTCCCTTGGGTATCAATCAGCGTATTCGGGCCGCTGGCGCGCCATTCGACTGCGCCGTAGTCGCCGCCGGTAGTGACAGATTTTCGGTACTCCAGAAAACCCGGGTTGACGTATTCGCGAAAACAACTCAAAACTTCTCGATTCAGTACCGCCATGTCATCGTGGGATAGCGTGTCACTATGAATCCAATGCAGTGCCTGCTGAGTACACTCTAGCGGGTTAAGGTGGGCGTTTGATCTGGACAAAATGCGCTCCTTGAAAACGGACATCACGCGATGCCACTTTAATTAATGCACATAACACGCCAGTCGCCCGCCCCAAATCAGAATAAAATACAAAAACGCGATCTAATCCAAAAATTCAGCAGATGATTTGAACTAAATAAGAATGGACGGAATTAATAACCAACAAGAATGACGAATGCCAGTATGAAGAAAAGCAAAGCATTTTGTGATGCCCCACTTTTGTCCAGCGCGCCCTTTTTTGGGGCACGCCGGGGCTGGATAAACGCGCTATGTCATTACCCGCTTGTCGTTCAGGATAAACAGAACTCTGCGGCAGACAGAAGATCCTCAGTGCCGGATCATGATATGGCGCACGATGGTGTAGTCCTCCAGACCATACATCGACATATCCTTGCCGTAGCCAGACAGCTTCTGCCCACCGTGCGGCATTTCACTCACCAGCATAAAGTGGGTATTCACCCAGGTACAACCGTACTGAAGGCACGCGGCCAGACGGTGCGCCCGCCCGATATCACGCGTCCAAACCGACGAGGCCAGCCCGTAATGTGAGGCATTCGCCCAGCCAATCACCTGCGCTTCATCGTCAAACGGCGTGATGGATATCACCGGGCCAAACACCTCTTTCTGAACGATTTCGTCTTCCTGCTTTGCCCCCGCCAGCACCGTAGGTTGGAAGTAGAACCCCTGCCCTTTCACCCGCTCGCCACCGGTCACCACCGTAATGTGCGGCAGCGCTTTGGCGCGTTCGACAAAACCAATCACGCGTTCCAACTGTGGCTCGGTAATCAATGGCCCCAGCTCGGTCGTTTCATCATGTGGATCGCCTATTTTCAGCGTCGCTACCGCTTTTCCTAATGCTTCTACGACCTCATCGTAGATCCCTCGCTGCACATACAGCCGACAGGCCGCGGTACAATCCTGCCCCGCATTGTAAAAACCAAAGCTGCGAATTCCATCAACCACCTGATCGATATCAGCATCGTCGAAGACAATCACAGGCGCTTTACCCCCCAGCTCCATATGCGTTCGTTTTACGCTCGCGGCGGTATGCGACAGAATATGCGCGCCGGTCGCAATCGAACCCGTCAGCGACACCATGTTGACTTTCTCATGCCCCGTCAGCGCATCGCCGATATCCGCCCCGCGCCCGAACACGATATTCACCACGCCCGCTGGCAGGATCTCCGCCAGCAGATGTGCCAGATAGAACGTGGTCAGCGGGGTTTGCTCCGCCGGTTTCAGCACCACGCAGTTTCCCGCCGCCAGCGCGGGTGCCAGCTTCCACGACGCCATCATCAACGGGTAATTCCACGGTGCGATGGACGCCACCACGCCAACCGGATCGCGCCGGATCATCGAGGTGTGCCCCTCAAGATACTCTCCCGCCGCCGAACCGCTCAGGCAGCGTGCCGCACCGGCAAAAAAGCGAAAAACATCGGCGACCGCAGGCACTTCATCATTCAGCGCCGCGTGGTAGGGCTTACCGCAGTTCAGCGATTCAAGCTCGGCAAACGTCTCGGCGTTTTCCTCGATGGCATCGGCAATCTGTAGCAACAGCGTCGCGCGCGTTTTCGGCGTGGTCTGGCCCCAGTGTGCAAAAGCGGACTCTGCGGCCAGAACGGCTGCATCAACCTGGTGCAGATCGGCCTGCGCAATAGCGGCAATTTGCTCTCCCGTGGCAGGATTAAATACCGCTAACGCCTCGCCTTTCCCCGCGACCAGCTTGCCTTCTATCAGTAATTTATCGTGCATACATTTTCCTTACAGAGAGAAAACCATCTTGTTTTTCATCACTATCTGCAAAATGTCTGTGCAAAAAACCTGCCACGTTGTGCTTAGCTGTCGCTCCGTTCTGCAACCCGTGGCATTACACTAGGGTGCGTTGCCTGATTCTTTCTGCGTCTGCGTGGCGGCCTGTCTGGCTTCCTCAGCCAGCGCTTCAATCTCTTCTTCCGTCAACTGCTCTGATGCCTCATGCACCTTTGCCAGCCCTTCGCTGACCGTCACCTCTTTAGGATCCTGCGTTGAGTCCTTCGTGGTCATCTCTGTATCTCCTGATTAAATAATAAGCCAGCAAAGATAAGTGTAGTCGATGACGAGAATCCGCCAATCTGAAGAAGATTTAACTCTGCTTTCCGGTTCGTCATATGTGATAATAATTATCAATTACATTAAATTTGTACCCTAAATAATTCGAGTTGCAGGAAGGCGGCAAGAGAGGGAATCCCGATGAGCTTACATAAGTAAGTGATTCGGGTGACTGAACGCGGCCAACGCACAAGCAGCTTGAAGTATAACGGGTATATTATTCAGGGCCTTACCCCGTCGATATCAACGGACAGGATCGCTATGGATAGCGCCGTGATAAGGGAAAGGGGTTCTGTTGCCGCAGAGTCGGCGGGAAGGTCACCTGACGGGACGTTGGCATGTCAGAGTCTGAACTCAGAATGCTGTTCAACCATTATGCAGAACGGTTGGAACGCTATCTCAATCATAAACTGCGCGACCCTCAGGCAGCGGCAGATCTGGTGCAAGAGAGTTTTTTACGGTTGGCACAACGGCTGGAACAGCAAGATGATGTAGACGACAAGAAGGCGTATCTCTATAAGACAGCAAATAATTTGCTGCTTGATCATGTCCGTCACCAGCAGCGCTGGCAGATGGCGACGTCCGTTGACGACGTGGAAGCGACGCTAGAATACCTGCCGGATGCCGCTCCCCAACTCGATCAAACGGCCATCGCGCAACAGGAGCTGGAGCGTCTGGCAAAGGTACTGGCGACGCTGCCGGAGCGCACACAGCTGATATTTCATCTGCACCGGTTTGAACACATGACGCAGGCGCAAATTGCTCAGCAGTTGGAGATTTCCCTCAGCACCGTTGAGAAGCATCTTGCCATGACGCTGAACGCGATGATGACGATCCGCGCCTCGTGAAACGCGTCGCCCATCGTGAAATAATCACAAATTATTTACGGGTTTATTGCCGTCAAACGTCTACGTATTTAGAGACCCTACATATTCCAGGCCTACAACATGAACGATTATCCTCCTGAAATCCAACAGCAGGCAGCACGCTGGGCCATCCGTTTGGCCGAAGCGCCGCTGGACGATGAACAGGAACTGACATTCCAACATTGGCTGGCACAGGATCCGCGCCATCACCACGCGCTGGAACAGGCAGGGATGCTCTGGCATGGGCTTGGGTCGCTCAGCGCCGAGCAACGGCAGGTGCTGCAACCACAGCCGCCAGCAACCTTTCTCATCAGGCGCGTTAACCGCGCAACACAGTGGAAAATCGCCGCCTTGCTGCTACTGGGCTTCAGTCTCGGTGCGACGTGGATTTCCGACGGCATCCTCATGCTGCGCTCGGATTATCATGCGGCACATCAGGTCAAACACGTTACGCTGCCGGACGGCAGTGAGGTTGATATGGATGCAGGCAGCGCCATTTCGCTCGCCTATACGCCACAAGAACGGCGCGTCACGCTGCTGCAAGGCTCGGCCTGGTTCACCGTCGCACCGACGACGACACAGGAAAAACGGCCTTTCCTGGTCGATGCGGCATCGGGCACCACACAGGCGCTAGGCACGCAGTTCATCGTGCAAAATTCATCACAGACCACGACCGTCGGCGTGGTGGAGCACAGCGTTCAGGTAACGGCAAACGGGCAAGCGCTGCGGCTTGATGAGCAACAGGCGGCACGCTATACCGAGCAAGGGATGACTCGCCTCCCCGGTTGGAATAGCCGCGAGCGCGGTGACTGGCGGCGCGGCCTGCTAATTTTTGATCAACAGCCGCTGGCTATCGTGATTGCACGTATCAATCAGTACCGCGTGGGTACGATCGTCATCCCCACGTCAGCGCTGCGTCAGCGCCAGGTCAGCGGCATTTTTTCGCTGAACGAGCTGGATGGCGCATTGCAAACCATCGCTACCGAACTGGGTGCCAAAACCGTTTCACTCCCCGGCGTCACGGTTCTGTACTGATCCTTTCTCCCACCAGCCTTCCCCACTCCTGCCATGCTGCTCAGGAGTGGTAATCACGCATAATTTCCCCTTACGTTCACAAGGCCGCAACGCGCCGGAGAAAAAAATTTAAATATTTTTTTACGGGTTCTGTCATCTCAGCCGTCTTCATATTTAGGTAATGATTTTTATTATCATTTTCATTAAGAAAAAGAGGGCTAATTATCCCTTTGTTTATTAATGCTTATTGATGATTTAACAGATGGCAGACCAGGCGAAAATGTTTAAAAGAACACAACAGCAAGACAGCCGCTTGTTACAACGTAATCCACTTTCTCTTGCCGTCGGCATCGCACTGTCGCTGTCTGGCTCGCTCCACTATGCGCAAGCAGAAACGCAGGCCGCCAGCGTTCAGGAAGCGGCTCGTCAGAGCACCGCCTTTTCCATCAGCGCGCAGCCGTTGAGCAGCGCGTTGCTGCGTTTCGCCGAACTGGCGGGGTTACAGGTCTTTTTTGCCGACGTTAAACTGGAAAACATGCAGGCCGCCGCGCTTCAAGGGCGTTTCACGCCAGAGCAAGGATTACGTCAGTTGATCGGTACCAACCCAGTCGACTTTCAGATCGGCAGCAATGGCGTCATTACCCTGCGCCCTCGTTCAGTCAACGTCGATACGGCAAAAATAGACGACGTGATGACGGTACGCGCATTTACCGTCGCCAATCCAGGCGACTGGATCTATGAACAGCCGCGCGCCATCAGCGTCATTTCACGCGAACAGATGGATAACCGCCCTTCCCGCCACGCCGCTGATATGCTGGAACAGTCTGCTGGCGTTTACTCCAGCGTCAGCCAACAGGACCCTTCGCTATCGGTCAACATTCGCGGAATACAGGACTTCGGTCGCGTGAATATGAACATTGACGGCGTGCGGCAGAATTTTCAAAAAACTGGCTACGGCCAGCGCAACGGACAGATGTATATCGATTCGGAGTTGCTCTCCGGCGCAACGATTGAAAAAGGCGCGACAAACGTGATGGGCAGCGCGGGCACATTGGGCGGCGTCGCCACATTTAATACCGTCAACGCCCACGATTTTCTCGCTCCGGGTAAAGAGCTGGGCGGAAAACTGCACGCCAGCACGGGCGACAATGGAACGCATTTTATCGGCAGCGGCGTGCTCGCACTGGGTAACGAACGCGGCGACATTCTGGTCGGCGCCAGCGAGCGTCATCTGGGCAATTACTGGCCGGGCAATGATGGCAACCTCGGTAATATCCGTATCCCGGGCAATTCAAGTAATTACGAAGCGTGGGCCAATAACTTAAAGCATCAGAAAGTGACCAGCGCGGCCTACACCATGCGCTCGCGGCTGGCGAAAATCGGCTGGAACCTCCCTGCTAACCAACGCTTCCAGCTCAGCTATATGCAAACGCAAACCTCTTCTGAAAACGCCGGGACGTTGTCCAACCTTTCCAATACCGAACTGGGTTGGAAGGCCAGCGGGCACAGCGAGATTATGGCGCGCAGTACCGCGCTGGATTACAGCCTGAAGCCAGACAACCAGCGCTGGCTGGATTTTAAGGCCAAGATTTATTACGCCGATACCAATAACGACACCAATAACTATGCCCTCGCTAATACCAGCGCGTATCACGAGAGCACGCGGTTACGCACCTACGGGGCACAAGCGCAAAACACTTCAACGCTGTGGCAGCAGGGCGCGCACGATCTGAAAGCCGACTACGGGCTAGACTTCTATTACGACAAGATCACCACGGACAGCACCAATAGCACAGCCAGTAACGCCACTCCGGAAGGAAACCGTGCAATGGCCAGTCTGTTCGCGAATCTGAATTACGCGTACGACGAATGGGTAACACTGCAAGGCGGCCTGCGTTACGATCGCTATCGGCTACGCGGCACCACCAGCATCAGCTATCGGGAAATCCCCTATACCGTCACCAATCCCTGCACTGCACGGTCGATCGCGCTCTGCCCGCCGTTCGTGACCACCACGCAGGATTGGAATGTCGATGACGAACACGGCAAGCTGTCCCCCACGTTGTTTGCTGGCGTCCGTCCCGGCGTTGAATGGCTACAGCTGTACACCAGCTATGGCCTATCCTGGCGACCACCATCAGTCAGCGAAACCTTTGCCAACGGCACCTACAGCGCAGGCAACTATTACCTCTATCCGAACCCCAACCTTAAGCCGGAGCGTTCCCGCGCCTGGGAGGTCGGGTTCAATATTCAGAAACCAGAATTGTTCACTGACGGCGACAGGCTGGTCACCAAGGTGTCCTATTTCGACACTAGGATAAACAACTACATCAGCCTGAACGGCGCGCGCAATAAGCCGGGCTATAACGGCTATTCCCTCAGTAATTCCGTGTTCCAAAACAATCTGGCGAAGAGTCGATTTCGCGGCATGGAATACCAGCTTAACTACGACGCAGGCTTTTTATATGTCGATGCCACCTACACCCACATGATCGGCAATAACGACTTCTGTGCGCCGGTGGCCTGGATGGGTGGCGTCACGACCGTTGGCGGCTCCCGCGGCAACTACTACTCCACACCTGTCGATACCACGGCCAGCGATGCCTCTTGCCAGAAAACGCTGTTATTCAGCAACGCCGCCTATCTGCCGGGCGACCGCGGTTCCGTCACGCTGGGGACGCGCGTCTTCGATCGCAAGCTGGATATGGGGGTCACGATGCGTTTTGCTCCCGGCTATCAAGATGCCGCTGCACCGGCCAACTCCGCCTATTTAGCCGACTGGCCCAAATATGAAGTTTACGATCTGTATGCCAGCTATCGTCTGACCGACAGCCTGACGGTGCGCGGTTCCGTCGAGAATATCGCTAACCGTACTTACGTCGTGAGCTATGGCGAATCACTGGGTTACACGCCAAGCCGGGGAAGAACGGTGCAGGCTGGCGTGGAGTATCGATTCTAATTTCTCTGTTTCCCCACTCGGGAGGCAGGAAAACAAAGGGGATGGGAGGGCTCATCCTCTTTTACGACAGACACGGATGACCGTGCCTGTAGATCGTTAGTTAATGAGGAATCTATTATGAGTTTTGCAATTACCTACGATGCCTACTATGCCAATTACAGCATTGCCAGCTATCTGACTGAATGGTCGGCAGCGTTTGGTGACGTTAATCATACCGCGGGTAACACACAAGTCGGTGGCAATAATACCGGGGGCTTTTACGGCGGCGACACCTTTATTGACGGTACTCAATATGCGATCACGAGTACGCAGAACGACTTCTCTGCACTTATTGCAGGCGGCGATCTGACCTATAGCCTCTTCTCCCCTCCTGCCCACACGCTGTGGGGTCAGTTGGACAGCCTGTCATTCGGTAATGTCCTGCAAGGCGGCACCACGGCTGGCACCACGTATTCTCTTGCTGAACCGGAAGTGACCTTCAGCGGGCTGGATCTCTCCACTGATATTGCCAACCAGACCGTTAGCGATCGCGGCGTAGTGCATGACGTGATTTACGGCCTGATGAGCGGTCAGGTTCAGCCGCTTCTGACTGCGCTGACCAATGCGGGTATCGATATTAACGCGAGCCTGGATAGTCTCAGCTTCGCCACCGCGACCGCTGATGCCGCACTTTCTGCCGATACCGTGGTTGACGTAGTTGGCGTCGCAGAAACCGCCGATCTGCTGGCGGCATAAGAAAACGGCTAAAAGATGACGCTTTTAGCCGTTTGAGTGAACACCGTCGCGGTACGGAGAGAGTATATACCCTCAATATTTCGTGTTGCACGGATGCAGCGTGAAGTATGGCGGGCACGGCACCGCGACGGTCTAGTGAGTGTAATAACCGTTGGCAAACCGCGTCAATAGCAGTACGGCTAACCGCCCCCTCTTCCACCTTGTGGGGATACCACGGTGAGAACGATGGCACTTTATTGAAGAAGGAACATCCCATGCCCGCATCGCATCCGGCTTCATCAGGCCGGGAGATTATTGACGCGCTGGCCGCCTACCGTCAGGGATTTTGGGGAATTGGCCTGTTCAGCGCCATCATCAACCTGCTGATGCTGGCTCCGGCAATTTATATGCTCCAGGTTTATGACCGCGTACTGCCGTCCAGCAGCACCATGACGCTGGCGATGCTAACGATCATTATGCTGGGCCTGTTTTTACTGATGGGGTTACTGGAATGGATACGCAGCGCCGTGGTGATCCGCCTCGGTACGCAGATGGACATGCGCCTGAATCAGCGCATCTACAATGCAGCGTTTGAAAGCAATCTCAAGAATGGAACGGCGGGAGCCGGACAAGCCTTAAACGACCTTACCGCCCTGCGCCAGTTCGCCACCGGAAACGCGCTGTTCGCCTTCTTTGATGCGCCGTGGTTTCCGGTCTATCTTCTGGTGATCTTCTTACTTCATCCTTGGCTGGGCGTGATGGCGCTGGCGGGGGCGATCATCCTGATTGTGCTGGCCTGGCTGAATCAAAAACTCACTCGCGAACCCTTGGCCTTAGCCGCACAAAACACCGTTCAAGCGACGCAACAGGCTAACGCTAACCTGCGCAACGCTGATGCCATCGAAGCGATGGGAATGCTGCCCGCCATGCGCGAACGCTGGCTGACGCAGCACAAATCTTTTCTCTATTATCAGAATGTTGCCAGCGAAAAGAGCGCCAACATTACTTCACTGACGAAAAGCACCCGATTGGCGCTTCAGTCGCTGATGCTAGGTCTGGGTGCACTGCTGGCCGTCAAGGGCGATATCACACCCGGCATGATGATTGCTGGCTCCATTCTGGTGGGTCGCGTACTCAGCCCGATCGATCAGATCATTGGCGTCTGGAAACAGTGGATGCAGGCGCGTCTCGCCTGGCAGCGTGTCAATCTCTTACTCGATAATCACCCGGCGCGTCCTGCTGGCATGGCGCTGCCCGCACCTGAAGGCAAACTCCAGGTGGAACAACTCAGCGCCAACGCACCTAGCACGCGTACACCCATACTCGCCAATATCACGTTTGAACTGGCTCCCGGCGATGTACTCGGCGTGTTAGGGCCTTCGGGCTCAGGTAAATCCACCCTTGCCCGTCTGTTGGTTGCCGCCATGCCCGCCCTCGGTGGCAAAGTCAGGCTGGACGGCGCAGACATGCACCAGTGGGACAAAGCCGATTTGGGTCGCTTCGTCGGCTATCTGCCGCAGGATGTTCAGCTTTTCAGCGGGACGATTGCCGAAAACATCGCCCGCTTCACTCAGCCAGATCCAGAAAAGATCGTTTCCGCTGCCGTCACAGCGGGCGTTCACGAGATGATTCTGCGGCTGCCGCAAGGCTACGATACACTGCTGGGCGAAGGCGGTGCCGGGCTGTCCGGTGGTCAGAAGCAACGTGTCGCCCTGGCCAGAACCATTTACAACCAGCCGCGCCTAATTGTGATGGACGAACCGAATGCCAGCCTGGATGACGACGGCGAGAAAGCCTTATTGGCCGCGATTGCCGCCCAACAGGAAGCCAAAAGCACACAGGTGCTGATCACGCACAAACCCACACTACTTTCCTGCGCCAACAAGCTGTTAGTCCTACGCGCCGGACAAATCCAGTATTTCGGTGCAACAGAGCAGGTGCTGAAAGAACTACAGCGCGCCAAGCCCGCCAAGGCTCCTATCGCCACATCACCCAGCGTGAAACCTGCGCCAGTTAAGACAGCCGACGCCGCAAATGCCTTTATCCCAAAGGAACCGAGTTCAGCCGGGCTAAGTATGGTGTACAGCGCACCGGCGTCTCGCCGCGCCGTACCGGATAAATGAAATTCAGCCTATTGATAGCAAACGCCTGTCGTCAGAACAGCATCACGGAAAGAAGAGGATAACCATGTCCGCGTTACGCGAAGTCACATCACAGCCGACAACGCCCCTCCCTCAGGTGGCGGATAACGTCGCGGCGATGCCGTTACACACCGACGCCGGACGCTATTTGAAGTACGGCCTCTGGCTGGTTCTGGCAGGCTTTGGTGGCCTGCTACTCTGGGCCGGCATGGCACCGCTGGATAAAGGGGTCGCCGTATCCGGCCGAGTCGTCGTTGCAGATAACCGCAAAACCGTGCAGCCCGTCAGTAGCGGACGCATCGCCTCGCTCACCGTACGGGATGGCGACCACGTGCAGGCTGGGCAAATCCTTGCCACGCTGGACCAAACGCCCGCTCAGGCGCAACGCGATAATCTCGTCACGCAGCTTCAAGAAGCGCACGCGGGCGAAGCACGTCTGCTGGCGGAACGCGACGATCTCAGTACGATCGTTTTCCCTGCTCCCACAGAGCAACACAGCACCGTCACGCAACAAATTCAGATCGCCCAGCAGCAGCTCTTCATCAGCCGTCGCGCTGCGCTACAACAGGAACGCGCGGCGATGCAGGCCGCCATCATCGGAGCAAAAGCGCAGTCGCAGGGATCACAAGCGCTGTTGGCCAGCAGCCAGACGCAATTCCAGATTATCAGCGAACAGCTACGCGGGCTGCGTCCGCTGGCGCAAGAAGGCTATATCGCCCGTAATCGCCTGCTGGACGTCGAACGGCAGGCCGCCCAGTTAGCGGGCGCGATGGCGCAGGAACGGAATAATCAGATACAGCTCCAGCAGCAGGTCGTCGAGCTGGAGCAAAAGATCCAGCAGCGCCAGAACGAATATCAGAAAGAGGTGCGCGCCCAGCTCGCCGATACCCAGCGTTCCATTCAGGATCTCACCCAGCGGCTGAAAACGGCGGAGTATGAACTTCAGCACACGCACATTCGCGCCCCTGCCAGCGGCACGGTAGTCGGGCTGGCGCTGCACACCGAAGGCGGCGTGGTGAATAGCGGACAGATGCTGATGGAGATTGTTCCTGATGGCCAACCGTTATTAATTGACGCACAGCTGCCTATCGAACTGGTAGACAGAGTCAGCAACGGGCTACCCGTCGAGCTGCTGTTTTCTGCGTTCAACCAAAGCACCACGCCGCGTATTTCCGGCGTTGTCGCGCTGATCGGTGCCGATCAGTTAGTCGAACAACAGACGGGAAAACCTTATTACGCCTTACGCATTCACGTCGATGAACAGGGTAAGCAGCAACTCGCCGGGCTGGACGTTCGTCCCGGCATGCCAGTGGAAGCCTTCATTCGTACCGGTGAACGCTCCCTGCTGAACTACCTGTTCAAACCGCTTTCCGACCGCCTGCATCTGGCGCTGACCGAGGAGTAATCATGCTGCGCTTTTCATCCGTTTATCGCGCGGCGATCCGCTCCAGCTATGCCATCCCGCTTTTTCTCACGCTGATCTACAGCGCACCGAGTCAGGCACTGGGATTAATGGAAGCCTGGCAGCAGGCGCTGACGCACGATCCGGCTTTTCAGGCCGCCGTGCATGCGCGTAATGCCGACAGCGAAGAGAAAAACATCGGGCGCGCCGGGCTGCTGCCAAAAGTCACCTATGACTACAGCCAGTCCCGTAACGATTCCACGGTGACGGCGGGTGGTCAGCAGTCGGAGCGGGATTACACCAGCCGCGCTTCCAGCTTTTCCCTGCAACAGCCGTTGATCGACTACGCGGCGTGGTCGCGCTATCAACAGGGTGAAGCCAGCGCCGTGCTGGCAGATGAACAACTGCGCGATGCCAGCCAGCAACTGCTGGTGCGCTTGTTTCAGGCCTACACCAACGTGCTGTTTAGCCGTGAGCAGATCGCCTTGGTTCAGGCACAGCAGCGCGCTTATCGCGAGCAATATCAACTAAATCAGCGCCTCTTCCAGCAGGGAGAAGGCACTCGCACCGATATGCTGGAAACCGAAGCGCGCGTCAACCTGACGGAAGCGCAGCTTATCGAAGCACAGGACAATTTGGATATCAGCCTGCGTGAACTGGAAACGCTACTGGGGATGCCCGTTGGCGTGGATCAGCTTGCGGAGTTAACGCCACGCTTTACGCCGCAGGCGCTTCAGCCTGCGGGCTATCAGCACTGGCAATCGCTGGCGCTCCGCCACAACGCGCAGCTATTGGCGCTAAACCAATCGCTGGACGTGGCGAAATACGGCATTGAGCGTAACCGGGCGGGTCACTTGCCGCAGGTCACGCTGGTCGCCAGCACGCGCAATACGCAGTCGGATACCGAAAACAGCTACAACCAGAAATACGATACGCGGTCGATTGGTATCCGCGTCAGCGTACCGATTTTTGCGGGCGGCGGTGTCTCTGCCGCGACGCGTCAGGCACAAGAGCGCTATCAGCAAACCGCGCGGGAAAAGGACGAACAGACGGCGACAATCCAGACGGAATTGCGTCGCCAGTTTAATCTGGTCACCAGCAGTCAGGCGAAAATTCGCGCCTATGAGCTGACGGAAAAGTCGGCGCTGGCGCTGGTCACCGCCACACAGAAGAGCGTTCAAGGCGGGGAGCGCGTGAATCTTGACGTGCTGAATGCCGAACAGCAGCTCTACGGCGCACGGCGCGATCTGACCGAAGCGCGTTATACCTGGCTGACGGCCTGGCTACAGCTGCGGTACTACGCCGGTACGCTCGATGAACAGACGCTGCGTCAGCTCGCGACCTATTTCGTACACCTCTAAAAACGTGAATTCAGAACACAAACGCTGATGTGCGGCTATATCCTATTTAGGAAGGAAAATAAGCCGCATCCGGATATTCTAAAATATTTATAAAAAATTTATATTAATAACCAATCACACTATAAAAAGTGTCCCTCTTCGCACCCGATGTAAAAACAACAGTAAACCCGTCAGCTATATTTCTGACGTGAATAACGACAGCATGGCGACCCTTTTTATTTTTCGGCCATACCTCGGCGGTCTGACGTTGACTTCATTACCAAAAAGGGATTCATTTTATTATTTTTAAACTAATCATTTAAAAACAATACAATATGCACAAATACCTCGTTGGAGGTAGAAAAAGAGGCGTTAGGGTATGGTTTTTTGCGGTTAACGTTAACGAGAATAAAAAGTAAAAGAACACAAAGCACAACAAAATAAGAACAAGAATTTAATCAGTTTTGAAAATCGCCTGTTATTCATTAACAACCACCTCGAGAGACATGCGCTCGAATCATTAATAAATTAAAATTACACTTAAAAAACTAAATAAATCAAAAATACGCAATTATTGAGAGCGAGATCTTTTATTTTCAGGAAATAGCGCAAAGATAAAAATTAATAGATTTAGATCAAGAAAATAAATAACAACCCGTCCATATAGTAGCCGCAGTAAAAAACTCACTTATTTTAATTCTAACTAATCAGTTCATTACTTACTCTAAATAATTCAAGTTTCAGGAAGGCGGCAAGCGAAGGAATCCCGATGAGCTTACTCAAGTAAGTGATTCGGGTGAATGAACGCAGCCAACGCACATGCAACTTGAAGTATGACGAGTATATTGAGCAATGTAATGGGGCTACTATGGATTTCATCATTCAATTAGTCATTGTCCTGATCTGCCTTTTTTACGGGGCAAGAAAAGGCGGGATCGCGCTGGGTTTATTAGGCGGGATTGGACTTGTTATTCTGGTCTTTATTTTTAAACTACAACCGGGTAAACCGCCCGTTGACGTCATGCTGGTCATCATCGCCGTGGTGGCTGCATCGGCAACGCTTCAGGCATCGGGCGGGCTGGATGTCATGCTACAAATCGCGGAACGTATGCTGCGACGTAACCCGAAATACGTTTCGATTATCGCGCCGTTTGTTACCTGTATTCTGACTATCCTGTGCGGTACAGGCCACGTGGTGTATACCATTCTGCCGATTATTTATGATGTCGCCATCAAGAATAATATCCGTCCTGAAAGACCGATGGCCGCCAGCTCGATCGGCGCTCAGATGGGGATTATCGCCAGTCCGGTCTCTGTTGCGGTGGTGTCGCTGGTTGCCATGTTGGCTAATTTCACCTTCCAGGGCAAACATCTGGGATTCCTCGATCTGCTATCTATTACCATTCCTTCTACCCTGCTGGGTATTCTGGCGATTGGGATTTTCAGCTGGTTCCGTGGCAAGGATCTGGACAAGGATGAAGACTTTCAGACATTCATCGCCGATCCAGAAAACAAACAGTATGTATATGGCGATACGGCCACGCTGCTGGACAGAAAACTGCCGCGCAGTAACTGGGTTGCCATGTGGATCTTTCTGGCAACCATCGCTGCGGTAGCGATTCTGGGTGCCGTTGAAGAACTGCGTCCAGTCTTTGCTGGTAAGCCGCTGTCGATGGTGCTGGTCATCCAGATGTTTATGCTGCTTTCCGGCGCCATCATCATTATCGCGACCAAAACCAATCCATCATCAATATCGAAGAATGAAGTGTTCCGTTCGGGGATGATTGCCATCGTCGCGGTATACGGTATCGCCTGGATGGCGGAAACCATGTTCGGCGCGCATCTGGAAGAGATCAAAAGCACACTCGGCTCAATGGTGAAGGTCTACCCGTGGGCTTACGCCATTATCCTGCTGATTGTGTCCAAGTTCGTTAACTCGCAGGCGGCGGCGCTGGCGGCGATTGTGCCCGTTGCGCTAGCTATCGGGGTGGATCCGGCGTATATCGTGGCGTCTGCGCCAGCCTGTTATGGTTACTACATTCTGCCGACCTACCCAAGCGATCTAGCGGCTATCCAGTTTGACCGTTCCGGTACCACCAAAATCGGCCGTTTCGTTATCAACCACAGCTTCATTCTGCCGGGCCTGATCGGCGTGAGCACATCCTGCGTCTTTGGCTGGGTGTTCGCTGCAATGTACGGCTTCCTGTAATTCGGTTATCTCTACCTAAAAGCTGCCCAATAATGGGCGGCTTTTATTTTTGTTGCCAGATACGAACGCAGGCCTGCGCCAGCGTACGTGTCGGATCGATACTGATGTCCCGCCAGCGTGACGACACCGCCTCCAGCGCAGGCGGGATTTCCGTGCAGGCCAGCACCAGACGTTCTGCTCCCCGTTCAACCAGTTGTGCCGCTAACTGATCCAGCAAACGTCCACCATGTTGTAGCTCGCCACGCTTTACCGCATAGCACCCCGGTACGAAGAGCGTTGTCATTTCCTGTTCACTCGGCACCACGGTTTCCGCACCTAACTGCGTAGCAAAACGCTGCTGATACCATCCTGCATTGAGCGTCCCGTGAGTCGCAATCAGCCCGATTTTACGCGGTGATGCCTTTGCCTTATCTACCTGTGTCAGCGCGTGCAGCGTGGCATCGGCAATATGCAGCAGCGGTGCATCACTGGCCTCCGTCAACGCGTCAAACCAGTGGTGCGCCGTATTACACGGCACCACAATATGGCTGACCGACAGGCGATTAAGCTGCCGGATAACGTGCAACAGCGTCGGCAGCGGCGATTCACCGGTACCTGCCAGCGCCTGTTGGCGATCGGGAATCTGCGGTACGTTCCAGGCCACCACCGGCACATGATCCTGATCGCGACTGGCGGGCGTTTCTTCAACAATTTTATGCAACAGATCGACCGTCGCCAACGGCCCCATCCCGCCCAGCACGCCAATCAGTGGCGTACTCATTGCGCGGCCGTTTGTTCGAACAGTTGACGGTAGCCAAACAACCCCGCCGAACCGCCGGTATGAATGAAAACAATGTTTTCATCGGCGCGAAAATGCCCTTGGCGAATCAAATCGATCAGCCCCGCCATTCCTTTGCCGGAATAGACCGGATCGAGCAAAATCCCCTCCAGCTGTGCCAATAGCCTGAGCGCTTCCAGCGTTCCTTCGGTTGGAATACCGTACCCTTTGCCGACATAGTCGCTGTTCACCTGCACCGCGCTGCGCGGCAGTGCGCCTGGAATCCCCAGCAGCTGCCAGGTACGCTGCGCTAACGCGTAAACATTCTCTTCCTGCTTCGCTTTCGGCGCTCTGACGCTGATGCCTAATAGTGGAATCTGGCTGTTTGTCGCCACCAGCCCGGTCACCAATCCTGCCTGCGTGCCGGTACTGCCCGTCGCGTGAACAATATGATCGATACGCAGACGCTGCTGGCTGGACTGAAATAACAGCTCTTCCGCACAGGCAACATAGCCCAACGCGCCTACCGGGCTGGAGCCGCCGCCGGGGATGACATAAGGCTTCAATCCTTCTTTACGCTGTGATTCCGCTAACGTTTCCATCGCCTGCTGCATATCCGTACCCGCGGGCAGATGATCGATAATTTCGCCGCCAAGCAGGTTATCCAGCAGCACGTTACCGGAGCGCTGGTAGTCTTCACCGTAGTCCTCCACGCGCTTTTCCAGCAGCACCTTGGTTTTCAAACCCAGCTTTGCCGCCGCCGCAATGGTTTGTCGCACATGGTTAGACTGCGTCGCGCCCTGCGTGATGATGACATCCGCGCCCTGCTGCTGCGCATCGGCAAGCAGGAACTCCAGCTTGCGGGTTTTATTGCCGCCGGTCGCCAGCCCCGTGGCGTCGTCACGTTTGATGTAAATCGTCGGACCGCCCAGATAGGCAGACAGGTTCGGTAACGCCTCCAGCGGCGTGGGAAAATGGCCCAGTGATAAACGGGGGAATCGAGCAAGGTGCATAATATTCTCCTGAAATACGGATTACAGATTGAGGTGACGACGCGCTTCTTCACGAACGCGATGTAAAATACGCTGCTTCAGTGCGGCGTAGTCAGGATGCTGTGCCAAGGTTTCGATTTCTCTCTCGCGGCCAAACGGCAGCGGGATCGTCTCCGCAATACGACCGGGACGTGCGGACATCACCAGTACCCGGTCGGCTAAGAACAGCGCTTCGTCCACGTCATGCGTGACAAATAACAGCGTGGTGCCGGTTTTCTGCCAGGCAGATAGCAGCAGTTCCTGCATCATCAAACGGGTTTGTGCATCCAACGCACCAAACGGTTCGTCCATCAGCAGCACCTCGGGGTTAGGCAGCCAGGCGCGCGCCAGCGCCACCCGCTGTTTCATTCCGCCAGAGAGCTGCCAGGGATAGTGCTGCTGGAACCCTTCCAGCCCAACCAGCGCCAGATAGTTTTCCGCGTCACGCTGAAGTTGGGCTTTATTCGCTCCCTGCATCCGTGGGCCAAACGTCACGTTTTCCAGCACGGTGAGCCACGGGAATAAATTGGCCTGCTGAAATACCATGCCGCGCAAGGGCCCCGGACGACGAACAGGCTCCCCACCGCACAGCACGCGCCCCTTATCGGCGGATTCAAAACCAGCAATCATGTTGAGAATGGTCGATTTGCCGCAGCCGGAAGGGCCCAGCAACACCACGAATTCGCCTTTAGCAATCTGGAGAGAAACGTCATCCAGCACCGTGAGAGAACCGCTTTTTGACGGAAACGTGAGGCTAACGCGCTCAACAACAATGTGTGGCGCATCAGGCTGAGAATGTTCGGTCATGATGATTTCCCCGCCCACGGCACGAAGACTCGCTGTGCACCGACCAACAGGAGATCGAGCGCATAGCCAATGCCGCCTAATAATAAGATGCCCAACATCACAATATCGGTGCGCAGGTAGGCGCTGGCATTCATCACCATCCAGCCGATGCCCGAAGTGGCAGCGACCATTTCCGCCGCAATCAGGGATGTCCAACCGATACCGATAGCCAGCCGCACTGTGGTAAACAGCTCCGGCAGCGTATCGGGCAACACGACATGGAAAAAAATCTGTCGACGACTGGCCCCGAGCGTTTGTGCGACGCGGATACGGGAACGTTCCACGCGCTCAACGGCGGCACAGGCACCAACCACGACGCTGAGAAAAGTCGCGATAAAGATCAGGAAGAACTTGGATGCCTCACCAATTCCCAGCCAGACCACCGCCAGCGGGATGAGTGCGATTTTAGGCAACGGCCGTAGAAACTGAACGAAAGGATTAAAAACGGCAGCAATCGGAGGCGATAGCCCCATCAACAGGCCAAGCGGGACACCAAGGATAATCGCGACACTGAAGGCGCTCAGCGCCCGAGCGACGCTGACGGCAATATGTTCCCATAGCGATACTTGCCGATAGCCGTCCTGCGCCAACTCTCCGGCGGTCAAGATGATATCCGACAGCGGCGGTAGCAGCAGCGGATCCACCCACTGCTGCGCTCCCGCCCACTGCCACAAGGCGAGCACCGCCGCCACGGACGCGATGCTCAATAACACATAAGACGTTCTTTTCACGACCCGTTAATTCCCTTTCGCCGCCTGCTTCAAATAGGAGGAATTAATGGAGTCGGCGAATGAAGCGGGAATATCACGCTGGCGAACTTCGCCGATACTCTCCAGAAAATGCGCCGTTTTAGCGACGGCCTGACCGATGCCGCTCCGATCCGTGTTATTACCATCACCCAGCCATTGCGCCGTCGCCTGCTGTTCCAGCGTCGGGTATTCCAGCCCTGACAGCGTATTGGTTGCCGTTGTGACCGGCGCTCCCACCTCTTTTGCCACAATCGCCGCTGCTTTTTCCGGGTCCTGACGGAACTCATCAACTTTCTGCTGGTGTACCCGCAGGAAGCGCGCCACCGTTTCTGGATACTGTTGGGCAAAGGCCTTTCTGACCACATAGTTGTTGTAAATCAGGTAGCCATCTTTTTGCAGATCTTTGGTCGCAAAAATGGCGTGTCCGGCGGAGGCTTCCAGCTCTTGTGCGAACGGTGCCCAGACGTAGCCTGCATCAATATCGCCACGCTTCCATGCGGCCACCATCTCAGCCGGACGTAGCGGAATGAGGGTAATTTTGCTGCGGTCGAGTTTATTCACCGCGATGGCCGCTTCCAGCGCGTACTGCGCCGTTGAATTTGGCGGATAAGCGACGCGCTTACCTTCGATATCTTTCAGCGTGGTGATGCCAGATTTTGCAATCAGCCGCTCATAGGTAGCGATCACGCCAGATACACCAACAATCTCCACCGGAAGTTTTCTGACAATACCGGCTGTCGCCGGGCTGGAACCAAAGTTGGCAATATCTATCGCATTACTGGCGAAATAATTCAGCGCATCAGCGCCGGAAGCAAACTGCACCCACTTTACTGGCGCGCCCAGCGCTTTTTGTAGCGAACCGTCGGCTTTGGCTAAGACTAATACCTGTGAGCCGCCGCTGTAGGCCACACGAACTTCATCAGGATGTTTTTCTGCCGCCAGCACGGATGTCGTCATTAATAACAACCCACCGACGCCCACTGCACTCAATATATTTCTCATCGTGTTACCCTATGGTGATAAATAAAAAATCAGTTAAATAAGTTAATAAATTATTAATTAATTCTTCAGGCCACTTTGTTATTTAAATAAGATAACTGCCCCCAACTGACATCATCGACAAAAATACCGTTCTCCAGCCGTTGACGATAAGTTTGCTTTTCTTTATCGCCGGGCAGTAATAATGCGTCGTCATCACGGGATTGGCGCACCCATTCTAATAAGGCCGGAATTTCCTGCTGATAGGTTGCCGCGCCGCCTAATTTCTGCGGATCGATTAAAATCGACAGCATGCTGTTAATAATCTGCTTACCCTCGCCTTTCGCCGTGCGTTCGGTTTTCCCGCCGGTCAGCGCCGCGCCAAGCAACGAACAAACCAGTGAAAGCCCCGATCCCTTATGTTCGCCAAACGGCAGTAGCGCCCCCAGAGGTTGTTCCATCAGCCAGCGGGGATCCACCGTCGGATTGCCTTCGTTATCAACGATACAGCCGGGTGCAACCTGTTTACCCTCATTCCACGCAATACGGGCTTTGTTACCGGCAATCACGCTGGTAGCAAAATCCAGAATCACCGGATCGTCATGCTCAACCGGAATACCGGCGCAGAATGGATTCGTCCCAAAACGCGCCTGCTGGCCCTGCCACGGCAGCACCACTGGTTTGGTATACACGTTGGCAAAATGCAGCGACACCAGCCCGACCTCCGCCGCCTGTTCTGCCCACGCGCCGATGCGTCCCAGATGGTGAGCATTAGCTAAACTCACCACCGCCAGACCATGCGTTTGTGCACGCGCAATACCTTCTGCCACGGCCTGTTTTGCCACCACCTGACCAAAGCCCTGCTGGCCGTCGAACGAAATCAGCGGGCCAAAATCCAGCGTTTTTTCCGCCTGTGCGTGGGGTGAAAGTCCACCTTCCCGAATCGCATCGATATAGCGCGGCAGCATGCTCACACCGTGCGAGTCATGCCCTTTCAGGCTGGATTCGACGAGGTTATCCGCCACAATCTCTGCAATTGACGCGTTCACGTCATTCTCTGTCAGCCGATCGCGTAAATAATCGCGTAAATAATGATGAGTAAAAACAGGCATATTTTCTCTGTATACCACAATAGACATTTATATATTGCCCACTATAACGCGCAGATTTTTATCCATAACTGACAAATAAGACTATCCATAGTGAATATTTAGCTAAAGCGGTTATTTACTTGTTTTATCGCACGCATGGCTATTTAAAACATCATTTATTCTAACTTATTCCAAAAAACACTTTAGCTGCAACGCGCTAAGAAAATAGGATGCCTTCTTTAATACATTATTTACGACGAATAATTTATTGAAATAATACCTTGTGGTTCTTCTCTATTTTATTGCCGACCCTATTACTATTAATAATGAGACAACGATAATGAATCCCTCACTACCTACGAAAAAATCGACGCGTTTCACACGCCTTGCCGCCATGATTGGCCTGACGTTAACGGCATTTGGCGCGAATGCGGAAGGCACCATCAGCATCGCGCAGCAGTTTGGCATCGGTTACCTGATTCTGGATGTGGTGCGCGACCAAAACCTGATAGAAAAACACGGTAAACAGCAAGGGCTGGATATCAAGGTAGACTGGCGCACGCTTTCTGGCGCGACAGCGATCAACGAAGCACTGCTGTCCGGCGCGCTGGATGTGGCCTCCGCTGGTGTTCCGCCGATGCTGACCGTGTGGGACCGCACGCAGGGCCGCCAAAATGTGAAAGCGATTGCCTCACTCGGCTCCATGCCCAACTATTTGCTCAGCAATAACCCGGCGGTGAAATCCGTCCGTGACCTGAGCGATAAAGATCGTATCGCCGTGCCTGCTGCTGGCGTTGGCTTCCAGTCACGCACGCTGCAAATCGAAACCGCGAAGCTCTACGGCGCGGAGGATTTCAAACGCTTCGACAAGATTTCCGTCAGCCTGCCGCATCCCGATGCCAGCGCAGCCCTTATCGCTGGTGGTTCCGAGATCAACGCCCACTTCTCCAGCCCGCCTTTCCAATATCAGGCGTTAGAACATGCCAATGTGCACAAAATTTTGAGTTCTTATGACGTGCTGGGCGGTCAGGCAACGTTCAACGTGCTTTATACCACGCAGAAATTCCATGATGAGAACCCAAAAACCTACCGTGCTTTCTACGACGCACTGAAGGAAGCCTCGCAGATCGTCAAAGCAGATAAAGCTGCCGCGGCCGACACCTACATTCGGGTAGAGAAATCGAAACTGGATCCTGAACTGGTGAAACGCATCGTCGCCGATCCCGAGATCGACTTCACGATCACCCCTGAACGCACCTATGTTTATGCCGAAAAGCTGCACCAGCTTGGCGTACTGAAAAACAAAGCCGCCTCCTGGAAAGACTATTTCTTTGCAGAAATTCACGAACAGCCGGGCAGCTAAATGCTCAGAGTCGCGCTCATTCGACGAGAACTTCGTCGCTACGCAGGAGAACAAGCATGACACACCACACTCACGACACGATTGACCAGCCGCTGTTGCAGGTTGACGGCGTCGGACTGGAATACCGAACGCGGCGCAGCCTGGTACGCGCCACCCATGATGTGAGTTTTGACGTCTTTCCCGCCGAGCGCTTTGTGCTATTAGGGCCTTCCGGCTGTGGTAAATCCAGCTTACTCAAATCTATCGGGGGCTTTCTGTCGCCGGTAGACGGTGAAATCCGCCTCGACGGCCAGCGCGTCACAAAACCGGGGCCGGATCGCATCATGGTCTTTCAGGAATTTGACCAGTTGCCACCGTGGAAAACCGTGCTGGAAAATACGCTGTTTCCACTGGTTGCCAGCCGTCAGGCGACGCGAGCCGAAGCAGAAGAACGCGCCCGCTATTTTCTCGATAAGGTCGGGCTGGCGAAATTTGCCGATGCCTATCCGCATACGTTATCCGGCGGGATGAAGCAGCGCGTCGCCATCGCGCGGGCGCTGACCATGCAACCGAAAGTGCTGCTAATGGATGAACCGTTCGCCGCACTGGATGCGCTGACCCGCCGCAAAATGCAGGAAGAATTGCTGGCGCTGTGGGAAGAGGTGCGCTTCACGCTGTTGTTTGTCACCCACTCGATTGAGGAAGCACTGATCGTCGGCAGCCGGGTTTTGCTGCTCTCACCGCATCCGGGTCGCGTGCGGGCGGAAATCAACTGCCATCAGTTTGCGCTAAACGATCAGGGCAGCGAAGCCTTTCAGAGCACCGCGCAACGCATTCACCATCTTCTTTTTCCAACCGATGTTGACGCGCCTTCACCCGTCACATCCACGCAAGGTAAACCCTATGAGCATTCAGCCCCCCGTGCGGCCCGAGTATCAGCGTGAACTGACACCGCTGAAAGATTTTACCCTCACCCAGCCTCTGCCGCTGACGACGCGCCTGTGGAATCAAACCTGGCTGCGCAAGCTGGTGCTACTGGCTGGGCTGCTTATCCTGTGGGAGTTCGCCGCACGTTGGCAAAACAATGACCTGATGCTGCCGAGCTTCCTGCAAACCTTTCAGGCTTTTCGCGACGATCTCGCCAGCGGTGAACTACCGCAGAAGATGGTGGTTTCACTCGGCACGCTGTTGAAAGGCTATGTCATTGGCAGCCTGCTGGCACTCGCCCTCAGCGCGTTGGCGGTTTCCACCCGTTTCGGACGCGATCTCTTAGGCACATTAACTTCCATGTTCAACCCGCTGCCTGCGATTGCATTACTGCCGTTGGCGCTGCTGTGGTTTGGGCTGGGAGAGAAAAGTCTGGTATTCGTACTCGTCCATTCCGTGATGTGGCCGATGGCGCTGAACACCTACTCCGGCTTTCTCGGCGTTTCGGAAACGCTGCGTATGGCAGGCCGCAACTACGGCCTGACCGGCTTTCGCTACATTAGCGCGATCCTGATACCTGCCGCGCTGCCGTCGATTATTTCCGGCCTGAAAATCGGTTGGGCGTTTGCCTGGCGCACTCTGATTGCCGCTGAACTGGTGTTTGGCGCATCCAGCGGCAACGGCGGTTTGGGCTGGTACATCTTCCAGAACCGTAACGAGCTTTACACCGACCGCGTTTTTGCCGGGCTGGCTTCCGTCATCATCATCGGGCTGCTGGTTGAAGGGCTGGTGTTTTCCACCATCGAAAAGGTCACGGTAAAACGCTGGGGAATGCAGCGCTAGCTTGCGCGTTATACCCATTCTGGTTATGCGGAATCTGTCCATTCATAGCCAGAATTGTTCTTTTGCGGCGTTCTGCATCGCTGCTACAACTGATTTATCTTTTCCCACAGAGATGAGAGATCGCGAACATGATTGCAATACAAGCGCCACAAACCTATCTGAATCGTGATGGCGTCATTCGTTCTGTCGGCGAATATGCAGCGCCCTACGCCAGCACAGTATTGATTATTACCAGCCCACAGGCATGGAAAACGACGTCGGATGCCGTTGAACGCAGCCTCAGTGATTACGGCTTACGGTATCAGGTCGAATTCTTGCCGGGTGATTGCACCAAGCCAGCGATAGAAGCGCTGACCGCACAGGCACGAACATTCGGCGCAGAACTGATTTTAGGCATTGGCGGCGGGCGCGTGTTGGATGTCGCCAAAGCCGTCGGCGATATTTTGGGGCAAATTCCCGTCATCGCTGTCCCCACCATTGCCGCGACCTGCGCCGCCTGGTCACCGATCAGCGTGATATACAGTGACAGCGGTGCACACAACGGGGCATTTCCGCTAACGCGCCTACCCGTGTGGGTGCTGGTAGACAGCGAGATCATCGCCCATAGTCCTTCACGCTACCTCAAAGCCGGTATCGTGGATGCACTGGCGAAATGGTACGAATTTCAACCCTATCTGCGTCACGGCGATAGCGGATTGGCATTGGCGCTAAAAGCGCAGGCCGCACGGCTGGCCGTAGAGACATTTAATACGTATGGCGAACAGGCCATCGCGGATAATGAGCAAGGTCTGGTCACGCCAGCCCTGCGCAGCGTGATCGACGCCGTTATCGCACTAGCGGGTCTGGCAAACAGCATGAAAGATGAGGTGCCACGCATTGGCGTCGCCCATGCGATTCACAACAGCATGACGCGCCTGCCAGAGCTGCATGACTGGCTGCACGGCGAGAAAGTGGGCTTTGGGCTGGCTGCACAGGCGTTTCTGGAACACGATAACGACGCCGACCGCGAAGAGCTGTTCGCTCAACTGCGCCGCTACGGTAGCCCGATCACGCTAAGAGCCCTCGGCCTGAACGAACGTCCACAGCTGGTTGAAAGCATCGCGCAGAACGTGAAAATCGCGCCGAAAATTGCCGCCCGCCTGCCTTTTGCAACGGATGCCGAACGTATTGAACAGGCTCTATGGCGCACACAAACCTTAGAAACCCGCGTGATAGACAGCCACGCAGCATGACGGTCGATCAATAAAATAAACGGGCGCTTCGATCACTCGACGCGCCCGTTCATAAGCTATTTAAACTATACCGGGATTATCCCTGTTGGGCTGGTTCCGTGCTTATCCCTTTAAGCTCACGTTCATAGGCCAGTGCTTTCTCTTCATCGAACTGGTTTTCCCACTTGGCAATGACCAGCACCGCTAGCGCATTTCCTACCACGTTCAACGCGGTGCGCGCCATGTCGAGGATACGGTCGACACCCGCAATGAACGCAAGACCTTCCAGCGGAATTCCGACGCTGCCCAGCGTCGCCAGCAGCACAACAAATGACACACCCGGTACGCCAGCAATGCCTTTGGAGGTCAGCATCAGCGTTAACACCAGCACGATTTCCTGCCCAATCGACAGTTCGATGCCGTAGAGCTGTGCGATGAAGATCGCCGCAATACTTTGGTACAGCGTAGAGCCATCGAGGTTAAAGGAGTAACCGGTCGGCACCACGAAGCTGGTGATCGACTTCGGTGCGCCATAGGCTTCCATTTTTTCAATGATGCGCGGCAGCACCGTTTCGGAACTGGCGGTGGAGTACGCGAGGATTAGTTCATCTTTCAGGATACGGATCAGGATGGTGATACGCAGCTTACACAGACGTGCGACGATTCCGAGCACCACCAGCCCGAAGAAGAAAATCGCGGCATAAACCAGCATAACCAGCTTGGCTAACGGCCACAGCGACGCAAAACCGAAGTTGGCAACCGTGACAGAAATCAGTGCAAACACCCCAACTGGCGCGTAACGCATGATCATGTGCGTCACCTTGAACATGGTTTCCGACACGCCGCGGAAGACGTTCAGCAGCGGTTCGCGGTGATCTTTCGGCAACGAAGATAGCCCCAGACCAAACAGCACCGAGAAGAAGATGATCGGCAGCATTTCGCCGTGTGCCATTGCCGCAAAGATATTCGGCGGGATCAGCGACAGCACCGTCCCCACCAGACTGTGCGAACCGCTCTGCACCTGCTCGGTGGTCTTTTGATACTGCGAGATATCCACGGCGGTCAGCGTCGACATATCGATGCCGTGACCCGGCTGGAAGACATTAGCCAGCGTGATGCCAAGGATAATCGCTACTGTCGTGATAATTTCAAAATAGAGGATGGTTTTGAAGCCGATGCGTCCGAGCTTTTTAGCATCCCCTACGCCCGCAATCCCGACAATCAGCGTGGCGATCACGATCGGGACAACAATCATTTTGATCAAGCGGATAAAGATGTCGCCCGCAGGGCTGAGAATATTGCTGATGAGCCACTGGCGGCTTTCTTGCTGTTCATGCAGCACGGCACCGAGTGCAATACCCAGAACCAATGCGATAAGGATTTGCCAGGCAAGGCTGATTTTTTGTGTTTTCATCGTCATTTTCCGTTTTAAACTCCCCGCCATCATAAACATGGCGCTAGCGCGACTCCGGCGCAATGCGAACCGAAAAAATCAACGTGGAGGTGACTGACTAGTGAGAAGGATGTCTGATGGATTGCTACCGTTATTTTTCTATCGTGATACCCAAATCGTTAACATAATTATTCAATAAAAATGCACAAGCATTTGTATCACTTAACAAAAATACAGACATAAGTTATTGTTATGAATGGGATGCTACTATTGCAGCACGATCAGATCAAGCAGATTATCGGCACGATAAACCATATTTATGCTGAATCAAGTACAGTAAACAACGGGCATCGCGGCACAAGAAATCGCGACGAAATCGAAAGGAAAAGACCTGCCCAGAGGGAAAGCATCAGCCTGTAGTTTTACAGCTACGGGATTTTTCATCATATCCTCCAACCGCTAAATTTTACTTATATAAGGATATATTGTCACATTTTCTCAAAAAACAATATCTTCACACCGTAATTAGTAGAATGAAAATCACTAGTCAAGCAAAAATATTGAAACATCGCCAATTATTCGGGTAAACTACCTGTATAAAGGGAGAGGAATAGCCTAATAAAAGGGATGTAATATGCAATTATCAGAATATTTAAAATACAAAATGGAATCTGACAGAGTTCTTGCCACTCATCTGGACAGTATGGCAGATAAAATTAAAGATAATACAATAAAAATTGGTGATGATTTATACAGTGGTATAGAAAGAGCAACATGGTATTCATCCTGTTTTATAGAAAAATATAATTCTGACTGCCAGCAACTAAAGTCTGAAAATGAAAGGATGTATTTAGCCATTAAACAGATATACAAGAGAAAAGATGTAATAATAGATATGCTAATAGAGTATCTTAAAATACTTCTAAAAGATACTGAAGAAAGAGAGCAAGAATTAATAGCTAAAGCCATATTAGGCGTATCAGTTGCATCAGAGTTCGCAACAAGTCGGGCAGTAAAAATGTCAGTCGCTTATCTGCTTGCAAAGCATATTGCAACTTCGTTGAATTTTTCACTATCCATTCGCAGAACGATTAATAAATACTCACTGATAGGGATGAGTGCTCTCACATTTCATGGGAAAGTTCAGAAGGCGGCAATGTCTGCACGACACCTGCATGACGTATGTCCGGAGCTATACTGGTCTCTCTATGCTATGCAGGTTGAGATGTTATACTTCGTATTTGAAGAGCGCCTGTCTCCCTACGTGCCCAAAAATCCCTATGACAAAATCGATATCACAGAATCAATAAACGGAATTCTAAAAAAATGAGCTTAAAAAAAATAATTTCTTATGCCGTTAAAGAGTTTATTAACACCTATACCACAATGGCATTAATGATTGTTTTGGGGGTTTTATTCTACGAATTCATCCCTGACCATTGGGGTAAGTTGATTATTCTTTCGATTGTTATTATCGTTTATGTAGACATAAAATTCTTTTCAAAAAAATCAGGCCGAAAATAATTCGGCCTTTCATATAATTTTAGTAGGCTACATTCTGCCAAAGCATATAAGCGCTTGTTCTTGCAATAACATGTTCCCATTCAATAGAAGCAAACTTAAATGATACGCTTTCCTGTGGCTGAACTTCATTATGTGTCAGTGAATTAGGGTAGAAAAAACGAATATTGCTGATAAGTGCATCCCGAAGCTTCATCTTAAAATAAAGTTCATTTCCACCAGACTGCGCCGTTCGGTAGAACGAAAAAATGCACTCCAGCTTTTCCTTATCATTGATTGCCTGAGCGAACAATGGCGTGGCTTTATCAATTGGCTTTCGGATTTCTACAGGAAGCATTGAAATATTCTCTTCCCGACTAATGTTGTTCACCAACTCATAAACAAAAATTTCATTCTCATGTGCCGATTGATACTTGTTGCCAATAGAGTCCAGAGATGAACATCCTGCTGATATCAGTCCCTGTTTTTCCCCAGTAACGCTAAGATAAATAAGATTGGACATTATGTCTCCATACAAAGAAATTCCATTCTACGGTTCAGAGCCGTAGTTCCTATCGCATGGATATAATACTCTCTCAGGTAAGGTTTTAAAACACGCCCTCCTGGCAGGATAGTTGTCACTACTTAACATTTAACCAGTTGGGGCGTTAAGGCTTGATTGTGCCGCGCTATAGTGAAGAACGTAAACAAGCGATCTTGAGTAAATTGCTGCCTCCTTTAAACATGACTATTGCTGAAGTGGCAAGAAGTGAAAGGATTGGCCTGCAAACGTTGCATAATTGGCGCGATAAAGCCAAACAAGAAGGTCGTCCTATGCCCGGAAATAAATCCCCCCAGTGCATTGGTCGGCAGAAGCAAAGCTTGCCACCGTGATTGAAACGGCGAGTTTAAATGAAGCTGAATTCAGCGAATACTGTCGTGAAAAAGGCTTGTATGTCGAACAAATAAAGACCTGCCCAGTCAGAAAAAATGCTGGCTGGGCATCGGGTTAGGAAATCGCGCTATCAGTCAGATTTGGTAATCAATCACCGCTTCATCGTTATCCGAGAACACCTTATCTTTAATGTCATCCAGCGACAGTTCAGTATTACACAGCTGAATAAATTTCCAGGCATAGTTACGCTGTAACTGACCCTTTTTCAGCCCCAGCCAGACCGTGTTAGCTTCAAACAAATGCTCAGCATTCAACCGTACCAGCCCTTTGTCACGCACCGGATCGAATGACATATCGGCCACAATCCCGACGCCAAGCCCCAGCTCAACATAGGTTTTAATCACATCCGAATCCTGTGCGCTGAGCGTAATATCAGGCGACATACCTACCGCCTGAAACGCACGATCCAAACGTGAACGACCGGTAATCCCCTGACGATAGGTAATCAGCGGCTCCGCATTCAGCATCTCCAGCGTAATAACGGGTTCCTGCGTCAGCGGATGGTGTTCCGGCACAATCACCGAATGGTGCCAGCGATAGTAGGAAAACGCCGCCAGCGAGGGATCGTTAATCAACTGCTCACTGGCAATACCAATATCGGCTTCACCAGAATGGAGCATCGCTACAATTTCATCCGGCGTGCCCTGATTCAGCACCAGACGCACCTGTGGATACAGCGAGCGGAAGGCTTTAATCACCGGCGGCAGGCTGTAACGTGCCTGTGTATGCGTCGTCGCGATCACCAACTGGCCGGTATCATTATTGGTGAAGACATTCGCCAGCCGCCGGATATTACTGGCGTCATTCAGGATGCGCTCAGCCACCACCAGCAGTTCTTTTCCCGGCTCGGTCATACCTAACAGGCGTTTGCCGCGGCGGATGAAGATTTCAATCCCCAGCTCTTCTTCCAGCTCGCGGATGTGACGACTCACGCCGGATTGAGAGGTAAACAGCGTATTCGCCACCTCGGTCAGGTTGTAATTGCACCGTGCTGATTCACGAATAATCTTCAGTTGCTGAAAGTTCACCTTTCACTCCCTTGTTCTTTATTACAGATAGCAATATTGATGCAAGTAATGAGAGTCAGAACAAATAAGCAAATGGAGTTGATTATATTTTTTTATACTAACGGTATGTCTGCCGCGCTACCTTACCTAACAAGGAATAGACATAAACATTAAAATCAAACAGTTATATGGAATCATTTTTGTCACATGCGCACCGTCAATCAACCATTTCGCTATGATTTATTCCTTTCTGGTCTATTTATCTCCGCGCTTTTATTCCCTTTTTCGCGTATTTCTTCTCAAGCTAAATAGGACACACGACTTCAAGCTGATGTGCTATACCCCAAATAATTCGAGTTTCAGGAAGGCGGCAAGAGAGGGAATCCCGATGAGCTTACACAAGTAAGTGATTCGGGTGAGTGAACGTAGCCAACGCACATGCAACTTGAAGTATTACGGGTATATCGCTGCTATGATGGCGGTCTGAATCAAAGACGAGGTGGCAGCATGCAGGGCGTACCGGAACACTTTACCGATGAGAGAGACTATGCCCAATTCCGGCACTTGCCAGCGCTGCCCGGCATCGAGCTTTATCACGCGCACATCTGCCGTTATGCCTTTGAGCCACACACGCATGAGGCGTTTGGCATCGGCACTATTGACGACGGTGCGGAGCGGTTCCGCTATCGTGGAGCCAAGCACATTGCGCCTGTCGATTCGTTAGTGTTGATGAACCCTGATGAGCTGCACACGGGGGAATCCGCGACGGAAGATGGCTGGCGCTATCGCATGATCTATATCCCGCCCGATGTGCTGGAGAACATCTCCGGCGAGAAAGGTTGGTGGTTTACCGACGTCGTGCGCCACGATCCCGCGACTGCACGCCAACTGGCGATGACGCTGGCCGCCATGTGGCAGACGACCGATCCCTTGGCGAGTGAAAGCCTGCTGCTGTCGCTGATTGCGCTTTTCCGGCCTCACGCTCACATTGCCCAGCGTCAGATTATTGAACCGTTCCATCGCTTTGATGTGGTGAAGGATTACTTACGGGAAAACTTCGCCCACACGATTACCTTAAAAGAGCTGGCGGCGCTGGTTTCTCTCAGCCCGTACCACTTCCTGCGCCAGTTCAAAGCCCAGTTTCATGTCACGCCACACCAGATGCTGATGGCAATTCGATTGTATGAGGCCAAGCAGATGCTGACGCACGGTATGGCGGCTGCCCATGTTGCCGTCGCCGTCGGGTTAACCGATCAGGCGCATCTGACTCGCACCTTTGCCCAGCGCTATGGCGTCACGCCCATTCGCTACCAAAAGCAGGTGTATCCAGTTCGCCGCTAACGCTTTCAGCACGCATGCTTTCACCGCTTCCCCACAGATGATATACCTTAAATAATTCGAGTTGCGTGAAGGCGGCAACCGAGCGAATCCCCAGGAGCTTACACAAGTAAGTGACTGGGGTGAGTAAGGGCAGCCAACGCACAAGCAGCTTGAAGTATGACGGGAATAAACAGCAATATCCTACAATAATTTGCCGCCGACTCTCCCTAGACTGGCGCGATGCACTATTGTGAAAAAACGGGTTTATTATGCTGATTGGTGTTTTATTTGCGCTTGCCGCCGGGCTGATGTGGGGGCTGATTTTCGTTGGGCCGCTGCTCGTACCGGACTACTCTGCCGCCTTGCAGTCCACCGGACGCTATCTGGCTTTTGGATTGATTGCCTTACCGCTGGCATGGCTCGATCGCCGTCGTCTGCGCCAGTTAACCCGCAGCGACTGGCTGGAGGCCACGAAGCTCACGATTATCGGTAATCTTCTGTACTACTTTCTGCTCGCCAGCGCGATTCAGCGCACGGGCGCACCGATCTCGACGATGATTATCGGCACCCTGCCCGTGGTGATTTCTGTCACCGCGAATGTGTTGTATAGCAAGCACGATGGCCGCGTCGCCTGGCGTCGGCTACTGCCGTCGCTGCTGCTGATTGCGGCGGGGTTGGTCTGCGTCAATATTGCAGAGCTAAAGGGAAGCACGGCCACATTCGATTTATGGCGTTATGCCAGCGGCATTGCGATGGCTTTCCTCGCCGTGGTTTGCTGGACCTGGTATCCACTACGCAACGCCCGCTGGCTGCGCGACCACAAAGGCAATACGCCGACCACCTGGGCCACGGCGCAAGGGCTGGTCACGCTACCGCTGGCGCTGTTGGGTTATCTGCTGGTGTGCGGCCATCTGGCGCTAACGGACAGCACCTTTACGCAGCCGTTCGGCCCGCGGCCTGAGGTTTTCATCCCGTTGATGCTGGCGATTGGGCTGTTTTGTTCGTGGATCGGTACGCTGTTCTGGAATGAAGCCAGCCAGCGTCTGCCGACGGTGCTGGTGGGGCCGTTAATTGTGTTTGAAACGCTGGCGGGGCTGGCCTATGCCTTCATCATCCGGCAATCCTGGCCGCCGCTGTTGACGCTCTGTGGCATCACCTGCCTGATTGTCGGGGTGATCTACGCCATGCGGGTGAAACCGGAACCAGTGATTGTGGAAGTCCCGATGCCAGTTTCACGAACAGAGTAAACGCACGCCTGACATGCTGTGGAAATAAGCCGGTCTTTATGTCCGGCTTGCCAGCTTCTGAAACAGTTCGGTCAGTTGCGCTTCATCCCTTGCACCCTGATGCTGATCGGTCACCTTGCCGTTCGCATCAATAATAAATGAAGTTGGCGTGCCGCTGACCTGATAGCGCTCTTTGGTAATGCCCAACTGATCGCGCACCACCGGATAGGTCACCTTGTGGTGCGCCAGCATCGACGTGATATCCACGCTGTCAGGGTCGGTGTTAACCGCAATCACCACCACTTTATCGCCATATTCCTTGCTCAACTTCTCCAGTGCGCCCATTTCGATCATGCAGCCGCCACAGCCTGACGACCAGAAATTCAGGTACACGCTTTTCCCCTGCCAGCGTGACAGATCCACCTGCTGCCCTGACAGATCGTAGGCCGCCAGCGCCGGTGCCTGCGCCCCGACGCTAACCTGTTCTTCCTTACAGCCGCTCAGCGCCGCTGCGCCCAGCAGACACAGCGCGGTAATCGCGTTACGCCATTTCATGATGATTCACCTCTTCACCAAAATACTTGCCGTGTTGCAGGCGGATAATGCGGTCAGCAAACCGACCTAATTCAGGATTGTGCGTCACCATCACAATGGTGCGCCCCTGCTGATGCAGATCTTTCAACAGATCCAGCACCCGCCGCTCGTTCTCCTCATCCAGATTTCCCGTCGGTTCATCGGCGAAAATCACAGGAGGTTCATTCACCAACGCTCGGGCAATACACACGCGCTGTTGCTCACCGCCGGAAAGCTGGCTCGGTAAGTGATCGACGCGATGCGCCAGCCCAACCTGTTCCAGCACGCGCTGCGCCGCCGCTTCATCCACCACGCTATGGTAGTGCTGCGCCAACATTACGTTTTCCAGCGCGGTCAAAAATGGAATCAGGTGGAACTGCTGGAATACCAGCCCAATCTTATCGGCCCGGAACTGGCGCCGCCCTTCTTCATCCAGCCCAGCGGCATCGACGCCGTCCAGCAATACCTGCCCTTCACTCACCGTATCCAGACAGGTGAGAATATTCATCAGCGTGGTTTTGCCCGAACCCGACGCGCCCATGATGGCGACAAACTCGCCGCGCGCGATGCGGATGTTGATGTTCTCCAACGCGGTCACCTGACCAAAGCGTTTATAGAGCTGGCGAGTTTCAATCACCGCCTCCGCTGCCTGCGCCCTTTCCTGCGCGTTCACCTCTACAGACATCGACCTACTCTCCTTTTAAGACTTTGGCTGGTTCGACGTAGATCGCCCGCCGAGTGGGAACCACTGCCGCGACGGCAGCAACCAATAACGATAGCACCAGCGTGAGCGGGAACACCGGTAACCGCAGCGAGATCGTCGCGTTGAATACGGCCATTCCCAGCACCTGTGCCAGCAAATAACCCAAAAGCGAACCGCACACCACGGCCGCCAGTGCGATGATGCCGGTTTCCGCCAGCATCTGCCGGATGATGTCTCGTCCGCTCGCGCCCAGCGCCTTCTGTAGCGCAAATTCGCGGGCACGTTCACCGACAATCGCCATCAGCGTGGTGTTTACACACAGGGAAGACAGCACGAGGATCACCGCCGATACCAGCCCCATCAGCCCTTTGATTTTATTCAGTACCTGACCTTCCGACGCCGACACCTTCAGGATCGGGCGGATCTCCAACTGCGGATACTGCTGCTGGAGCTGTGCGGCAAAGCGATCGACCTGCCCCAGATCGTTACTGACGCTCAGCAGGGCATTACTGATCGCACCCTCTTTATCCAGCCACTTTTGCGCCAGTTCCAGATTCACGATCAGCATGTTGTCTGTCGCATCACCAGATTCCACGATGCCTTTGATCTGCAACCGCTGCTTGCCGCCGTCGCCCACCAGCGTGATACTGTCGCCGACTTTGACGTTCAGCCGCTCCGCCAGCTTCACCCCGATCATGGCGTTACGGTCATCGAAGCTGACGCCAATCCAGTTACCCGTGACCTGCCAGTACGGTGCCAGTTGCCGCAGCGATTCGAACCACACGCCCATCAGCACCACTTTCTCCAACTCCGTACGCGCCATACCGTACAGATAAGGGCTGGACGCATTGATCAACCCAGCGGGTGCGTTGTCGATAATCGGCTGAAACGTGCTTTGTGGAATCGTATTGCCTCGCGCTGGCCCAATATAAAAATTCGCGCCGAAGGTGCGTAGTTCCTGGCTCATCTTGGCGTTGATATCGAAATAGACGGCGGACATCGCCGTCACAATCGCTGCCCCGACCATCAGCGCGGCGAACACGACGCTGACGCGCTGCATACGCAGTCGCAGTGCGCGAAACACCAGCCGCCAGAACATGCTGTTCATCCAGCCATTAGCGCCCATACAGCACCTCCACTGGATACAGTTTGGCGATCCGGCGCGCCGGGAACCACGTTCCGATGATGGCAATCAGCATCGAGATCACCAACACACAGGGAATAACGATCCAAGCGAAACTCAACGGTACGCCGAACAGCATCAGGCCAATGGCTTTCGCCAGCCCCCAGCCTGCAACACAGCCCGCGATACCACCGGCCAGACCGCTCAGCGCGGCTTCGAGATAAAACAGCAGCATGATCTGCCACTGGCGCGCGCCTAGCGCTTTCATCAGTCCGATCTCTTTAGCCCGTTCCATAATGGTGCTCGTCATCAGCGAGGCAATCCCCATCGCTGCCGCCACCAGCGCGGCGAAGGTCACCACTGCCAGAAGCAGTTGGATCTTGTCAATCACCACGCCTTCCGAGGCGGCGACCTGCCAGATAGGACGTACCACCGAGCCAGAAATCGCTTCTTCCAGCTGGTGCGCAATCGAAGAGACATACGCGGTGCAGTACCAGAGGTCATACTCTTCGGCATTCAGCGCTTCCAGATTTTCCCGCGCCCGCCGCGACAGTTCATTTTCCGGCACGGTCAGCGCCGACACGCGAATCGCCTGAATTTTACCAGACAGTCCCAGCAGCGATTGCACCGTTGCCAGCGGCATCACCAGACGGCTTTCTTCATCACCGCCGCTGCTCAGAATGCCGCTAACCTCTACCGTTGCGTCCCCTTTTGCGCCGTGTAACGCGAGTTTATCCCCGACTTTCCAGCCCGTTTGCGCCGCCAGCTGTTTTCCTACCAGCGTCTGCGCCACATTTTCCGTCGTCACCGGTTCCTGCGGCCACTGCCCGGCCACCTGCCAGTAAGGGCTAACGGTCATTTGTCCCGAGCGATAGTCTTCTTCATCCGGCACCGCAACAGGCTGAGAAAAGAAGGTGCCCAGCACGGCAACCGGCTGACCCTTGATCTCGACATCACCGCTCAGCAGCGGCGCAAAGCCGACAATGTTATTGCGCCAGAAGATATCTTTGATGTTCGGCAGCTCAGCCTCATCAAGGAAATCCTGCCCCTCCAGCGGATTACTGCGTTCGCCAAACAGCGCGGGTAGCGCCGCTTGCCCTGCTGGCTCAATCAAAATATTCGCACCGTAGGACTTCAGCTCACGCGCCATTTTGTCGCCGATGTCGATAGACACCGCCAACAGCGCAGAGATCAACCCCGCCGCCAAAAACACGGTCAGCACCGCCAGCGATTTACGCCGAATATTTCTGCGCCAGGACTGACGTAACAGTCGCCACAGCATGATTATTCCTCCTCAGCCTGCTCGCCAGCCGCCGCTTTGGCAGTGGCAAATTTCGCGGGACTTTCGCGGAAGCGGTTGTAGTTGGCCTCCGACGAGAAGAAGTACGTTTTACCGCCGTAGCGATATTTATGTTCCGCATTCACGTTGGTCAGTTTGGAGCCATCAACCGGATCGATAACGTCCATCGACACCACCGTCGAGAAGTAATTCGTGCCTGCCGCCAGTGACGCTCGTCCAATCACCAGCTCATTATCGTCGTTGCTCCAGCCTTCAATCGGCACCGGATTACAGCCGCCCGCCTTCCCGATAGAAGGAATGAAAATATGCACGCCGCAGGCGACACAAATCACCTGATTGCCTTCCATCACATAGCCTTGATCGCCGCACAGCAGGCAGGCGTCAAACACTACGCCAAGACGCAGGCGATCGGGATAGCGGTTAATGATGAAAAAGCGCACGGCCTTGCCGTCATCGGCAATCCACACGAAGCGATGCAGCTTGCCATCGCGCACTTGCTCAATCGGAATATGTACTTTGCCATCGGCCGCCAGTGTCACGGGCTGTGCTTCCGACAGACGAGGCGGCTGCGACGCGACCTTGTCCCAATAAAGCTGGGCCAGCACCACCACCAACAGCGCGGTGACCGTCGACAGCAGCGTGCGGCGCAGCGTGCGATAGCCTGCTGTCGCTTTACGCTTTTCAATCGCCTCATGCGTGACCAGCATCTGGCGACGCGCATGCCGCAGCGGCCAAACCAGCCCGGCAGCCAACGCCGCCATGAACAATGCGCTGAGGTAATTTAATAAATATGCGCTGTTGGTGACGTGTGCCACATAGCTCAGGCGCGGCTTGGTGAGCCCCAGCGCCTGTAATTTCATCAACAGCAGCAGCAGATTACCGCTTATCGGCAACAGCAGAAGTGCAACCAACAGCGCCAGAAGCGGCCAGCGCAGTAAACGAATACGGCGCACAATCATGCCGCACAGCGCGGCACAGAACACCAGCCAGCCAAACGCCAGCAGCACGGCGCTGAAATTCAGCAGCAGATCGGTATTCACCACATGGGTGGTTGTCAGCGCGGTCAGATTGGGATCATTGCCCCAATGCACCGCCGCTCCCGCCACCAACAGCGCCTGCCACAGATAGCCAAGACGCGGGTGGGAAAAACACTGACAGACCAGAAACAGGATCAAGGCAAGCGCTTGGAGCGCCGTAAACCCCAGCAGAAACGCTTGCCCGTTAGGAAAATGTACGCCAATAAACATCCCGGCAAACAGCGCCAGCAGCGTGATCCAACCCAGCGATTTGACTGTCGGCGTGGAACGATGGCTCCAGTTCAGCCCCAGCAATAGCGCTATCGGCAGGAAGGATTGGAGGGTCGTGATAAAAAAATTCATATATACCCGTCACCTTTCAAGTTGCAGGTGCGTCGGTTGAGTGCGATACCGGGTGGCATCAGCACGCTGGCCGGAAAATCACCGCCTCTACGGGCAACGAAAGTGTACCCGCAGAGGCGTGAACATGGCCGCGACAGAACATCGCGGACAGAAGACCTTATTCTAAGCCGACGTATTTGAAGTCAAAGCTGACATCAAACGGTTTCCACCAGCGGCCTACGCCCGTTTCACCATCAGTGTGACGGTGCATACCGGCTTTTGATGGCGGATCGATGTGGTAAGTTACTTTGTAGTTGCCCACGCCCATCATTTTAATGTTCGCGCCGTAGTGCGGGCCATCGCTGGCAACCATCGGCATGAAGGTACCTTCCTGCTTCGCACCGGTATCGGTGTTGGTCAGGGTATAAGCGATGGTCAGGAACGGCATCCACTCACCGGCACCGAAACCATTCTTGTTGCCTTCAGCGGCATGAATATCGGCTTCCAAATGGATGTCCGCTTTCGCAGCAGGCAGGCCCATCCCACGCGGTTCCATGTCGATAGGTTGCAGATAAACAGCGGCAATTTCCATTTCGTTCATGGAAACCGGCTCACCCGCTGGATATTCTTTAAACGCCAGCGCGGCAGGTGCAGTGAAAATACCGGCAATAACGGCACCCGCAATCAGACTTTTTTGCATATTCATCAAACCCATCCTCATCTCAGTCGTCCCTCTTCGCTTAATTCGCTAAGCGATTGGGGTTGTTATGGTTATTTGCTGCTCTTATTGCTTTCAGTATTAAATTAACGTCGGATGCCTTCTTTATCAGATGGCAGACGCCCTGCGCCGCATCACCCACAGGGCGATTAGCGCCGCGACCACCAGCACACCCTGTGGAATCAGCGTCTCCACATAAGGATAAATCCCCAACCCGCTGATTTCCGGCACGCCAGTCAGCAACGTTGGTTCAAACAGTTTGCCCTCGATCAGCTCCAACACGCCTTTACCCGCGAACACAAACGCCATCAGGTACATAAAGCAGCCGGTAAACATGAAGAACGGCTTCAGTGGCAGTTTGACAATGGTGTAGCGCATCACGAAGTAGGCGATCAGCAGGATCACACAGCCGATGGCAAACCCAGCCAGAATGGAGAGGTGCCCCGCCATGTTGCTGGCATCACCGACCAGCGCGTAATAGAACAACACCGTCTCCGCGCCTTCGCGATACACGGCCAGAAAGCTGGTGAGCCACAGACCGATCATGGAGCCGCTGCTTAGCGAATGGGACAGCTTACCTTCCAGATAAGCCTTCCAGTGCCGCGCTTCCACTTTGGACAACAGCCAGTAGCTCATGAAGAACAGCATCACCACAGCGATCAGCATCGTAATGCCTTCCAGCAGCTCACGGCTGGCGCCGGAATTGGTGAACACGAGCTGGAAAATGACGGCGGTAATCACGCTACACAGCAGCGCGACGTAAACCGACTGGCGAATCAGCGGCAGCTTGTCCTGCTGATTGTTTTTCACCAGATAGGCCACGATCGCCGCCACAATCAGCAAGGCTTCCAGACCTTCGCGCACAATAATCAGCAGGCTGTAGATCAACAGGCTCCAGTGGGTTTCGCCGCCGTCACCCAGCATGGTCACGGCCTTCGCCAGTTCCTGCTGCAACGCGTCGGCCTGCCCTTGCAGCTGTTCCGCAGGCTGTTTAGCGTTCATCAGGCTCACCAGACGGGTGAAATAGCCTTCGAGCGTCGATTTGAACGCCGCATCGCGAGAACCAATTTTGTTCTCCATGCCGGTGGCTTCAAACAGATCGAAATAGGTGTCCTGCACCGCCATGATGGCGGGTTTGACCTGGCCTTGACGGTACTGCGCGATCGCAGCAGCAATGGCCTGATTGATATCGTCGGCGACTTTCGCCCAGTTCGCATCCGGCACTGCACCGGTATCCGCGTTCGCGGCAGGTGTTGCCGTCGCCTGCTGGCTGTCACGCGTTGTCGGCAACCCTGGCAAGACATCTTCGATATCCTGCAACAGCGTGGTGACCCGATAGGCGACGTCTGTCAGTTGATCGGGCTGGCTGGCTAACGTAATCAGCGCGGAGAATTGTTGATTAATGGAAGCCGCCTGCTGCGCTGAGCGATTCTGTCTGACCGACATCTCCATTTCAGAGTTTTTAAAGCCCTGATAGTGCGCCTGCTGCACGCTCTGGCTGGCCTTTTTGTAATCGCCGGCCTGATATTCCGTCACGGCTAGCGCGAGCTGGTCATCGATGATTTTGAAACTCTGCTGCCAGTACGTCGCAATGTCGGTGTTGTCATAGGCACCGTGCTGTTCCTGTGCGACCAGCTTGTGCCCTTCCGACAGCACGGGCAGAACAGCATCCAGTTCGCCCTTCAGCCAGGAGATTTTTGCCTGTACCTCGGCCTGCGGCTTTCCTTCGCCAATCATGCGACGAATTTCACCGAACGTAGCCTCTAACTGATAGCTTTTTTGCGCGGAAATGTTGATGCGGATAGGGCCTTCAAGGTTTTCAAACACCTCGAAATAGGCCATCTGAACTTCGGTGCGGGCCTCATCCGGCTTTTGCTGCTCATAGAGCTGAGCCGTTTTATCCAGCCTGGTTTCGATATCTTGAATAAATGAGGCGTAATCGGTCGCGGCAACCGCCACTGAACAGCTAAACAGCCAACACAACACGAGAAGCGTTTTTTGCCAAATAGACATAAGCGAGTGATGAAGCACAAATGATATTTATTCTTATTATCACTTTGAAGCCGCCATCTGTCTTGATTTACGTCACGAAAATATGAGCAATAACCACTTTAGTGTGTAACAAATGATTTCTAAATTAATTTAATGCCAAAAAATCCCGTTTTATTTCTACAACCCCAGAAAAGTACAGCTTTTTGATCTCAAAAACGGCAAAAAACCACCAATAAAATAAAGCAATAAATATGCCAATATTTTAAATTACCTATTTTAATAATGGAGATGCCAGTATTAAAATGGCATTTCTTTACATTAACACAGTAAGATTTACAGAGAAAAACGCCATTTTCCCTCTGTAATCCAACGCATTACACGTGTTGACACCAACGCGTTTCACCGACCATTTTTGGGCGATTACTCGCGATCAACAGAACCGGGTAGATTCCTTTCCGCCCGGTTCGTCGCCAGCCTCACGGGCTATCTTACGTTCAACGTCTGTCGCGTATTTAACCCGCTACGGATCAGAATTTTTCCCATCCCTCACCGTTGCGACCCTGTGCCGACAGTAGCGGCGTAGAACCCTGCCCAACCGCGCGATGAACGGGGGCAGCGATCGCCTGACGGGAAAAAGACATTGTCGGATCGCAATCTGATTCCAGATCGAACACATCCACCACGGCAGACAGTTCGCTGGTTTGTTCATCCAGACGAGCAGCCGCTTCCGCTGATTGCATCACCAGCGATGCATTCTGCTGCGTGACGCTATCCATTTCGTGCACCGCCTGACTAATCTGCGTAATCCCGCGCGTTTGCTCATCCGTTGCCGCCGCGATTTCACCAATCAGATCGTTAACATGCGAAATGGAAGCGATAATGGCCGTCATCGCTTCACCGGATTGTCGAACCTGTCCTGCACCGGTTTCAACGCGCGAAACCGATTCCGCAATCAGCGCCTCAATCTCTTTCGCCGCCTGCGCACTGCGCTGCGCCAGTGTGCGAACCTCACCAGCTACCACGGCAAATCCTCGCCCTTGTTCACCGGCCCGCGCGGCTTCAACCGCCGCATTCAGCGCTAGGATATTGGTCTGGAACGCGATGCTGTTAATCACCGAGGTGATATCGGAAATTTGTCGGGAACTGGCGCTTATGCCATCCATTGTCGTCATCACGCTGGTGCTGATATTCCCGCCTTTTTGCGCCGTCTCCGCCGCCTCCTTCGCCAACTTACGCACCTGATGCACATGATCGGTAGTTTGCCGCACCGTGGAGCTAATCTCTTCCATACTGGCCGCCGTCTGTTGCAATGCCGCGGCCTGCTGCTCCGTGCGGCTGGACAGGTTATCGTTGCCATCCTTAATGCTCGACGTCCCGTTGTTGATTTCCGTCGTGCTCTGCCGGATGACCGTCACCGTATCACGCAAACTTTTCTGCAATTTCTTAATATCGGGAATCAACCGCCCCGCACAGTTTTTGCCAAACTCCGCCAATTCACAGCCTAAACGACCCGCCGTGAGCTGTGCCAAATGAGATTTGAGCACGGAGATCGGGATAACCAGATAGTTTCTCAAATAGTATTCCGTGAAAATCAACACGATGAGGCCAATCACCATCACAGTAATTAACGAGTTACGATTTTGGGCATTGTGTTCATTCACACTTGGAATCAACGAGGAGGCGGTAATGCTGTCCGAATAGCGTTTAACGTCTTCGCCAAACGTCAGGCTAATGGGGGGATAAACAGAACGAAATATCTGTCGAAATCCTTCGTAATCATTGCGTTGTAGCGCCGCATTCATTGGATCGATTGCGGTAGCAATCAGGGTACTCCACGTTTTGTCTACCGCCTCAACCGTGGCTGACTCGACACCAACGTGCTCCGCTGCCTGGAATTTCTCCAACGAATCCTTGGTATTTTTTAGCGCAACCTGTGCCATTTCCAACGTCTTTTTGGCGTTTTCTGGCTCGTTACGCTGCAAATAATCCATCGTTCTTTCCATACGAGTTACGGCCCGAAAATATTGATCGGTTCCATAGACCAGATGGGAATACGTTTTTCGCTGAGTCTCACTTTTATCAAGCAAATTGGTGACCTGATAAAGCGAGTAAAGACTGAATCCTGATGCCACTCCCCACGCCACTAACAGGGAAGCCACTATGACCAGCACCATTATTTTTATGCTGACATTTCTTAGAAATTCCATAATGCACTCCGCGACGTTAACAAATATTTCCCGCCCGCACGCTCTGTCGGAAAAGTATTTACTTTTACTCATGACGGTGCCGCCCGTTGTCTCGCGCCCTTATCCCACGCGATCTAACAGACGTTCTGGAATTCCCTGATTCATGCCCCATTAGATGGGAAATCTAGCTCAAAAAATTAACGAATAGAATGCGTTATCTTCCTTGAGATGCCAATTTCCGTTGTTTTAAACAGCCGACAGGCATGGCTACCCGAGCCTCATCGGTGGCACATAGAGTTAATATCGTCAAAAACAGTATAGGCATTAACAGATAAAGAGGATAAATACGCTGTCACGTTATTTTCCAGACGAATGTCCTATGGAAAAAGGTCGCGGCACTCAACACGTTAGGACGATTTATCATCGCCCTGAGCATGACCACGATCAGTAAATTAATTTTCTTTATCGGTGATTATCGAAGGTTAGATGACTGCATCAACAGCCTGCCGCAGGAATGCAGTTCTTACGATCCAAGACTCGGCTTTGGAGAATAATCATGCAGAAAGTGCTTACCGTCTGTCCGTATTGCGGGTCAGGCTGCAAAATTAACCTGCTGGTAGAGAACGGCAAAGTGGTTGGTGCGGAAGGGGCAAACGGCGTCACCAATGAAGGCGAGCTGTGCCTGAAAGGCTATTACGGCTGGGATTTTCTTAACGACACGAAAATTCTGACGCCGCGTTTAAAACAGCCGCTGATCCGACGCCAGAAAGGCGCGCCCTTTGAGGCTGTATCCTGGGATGAAGCTATCGGTTTCGCCAGCTCCCGACTGAAAGCGATTAAAGAGAAGTACGGTGCCGAGTCGATTATGCACACCGGCTCGTCACGCGGCCCCGGCAATGAAACTAATTACGTGATGCAGAAATTTGCTCGGGCAGTCACCGGGAATAATAACGTCGACTGCTGCGCCCGACTCTGCCATGGCCCTTCGGTTGCCGGGCTACAGGTTACGCTAGGCAACGGCGCAATGAGTAACTCTATCTGCGAAATCGAAAAAACCGACTGCATCCTGATTTTTGGCTATAACGCCGCAGATTCACACCCCATCGTGGCGCGTCGAATCCTGAAAGCGAAAGCGCGCGGGGCAAAAATCATCGTGTGCGATCCGCGCCATATTGAAACCGCCCGCATCGCCGATCTGTGGCTGCCATTGAAAAATGGCTCCAATATGGCGCTGGTCAACGCGTTCGCTAACGTGCTGATCAACGAAGGCCACTACGATAAAGCGTACGTCGCCCGCCATACCGAAGGCTTCGAGGAATTCAGCAAGACCGTCGCGAAATACACGCCGGAGTATGTCGCCGACATCACCGGACTGTCGCCGAAATTGATTCGCGACGCGATGCGGATCTATGCCGCTGCGCCGTCCGCCACCATTCTCTGGGGAATGGGCGTGACACAGTGGGGCCAAGGCGTTGATGTGGTCAAAGGGCTGTCCGGCCTGGCATTGCTGACCGGGAATCTGGGACGTCCGAACGTGGGCGTCGGGCCAGTGCGTGGGCAGAACAATGTACAAGGCGCCTGCGATATGGGTGCGCTGCCCAATATGTTCCCCGGTTATCAAAATGTCACGGATAAAGCGGTGCTGGCGAAATTTGCCGATGCCTGGGGTGTGCCTGCACTCTCCGATAAAATTGGCTACTCGTTGACCGATCTCCCGCACAAGATAAAAGAAGGGAAAATCCGAGCCAATTACGTGATGGGCGAAGATCCGCTGCAAACCGAGCCGGATCTGTCGATGCTGCGCGATGCGTTCAACGAACTGGACTTGCTGATCGTACAAGACATCTTCATGACCAAAACCGCAGCGATTGCCGATGTGATTTTACCGGCGACCTCTTGGGGCGAGCACGAAGGGGTCTATACCGCCGCTGACCGGGGATTCCAGCGCTTTTATAAAGCCGTGGAACCACAGGGCGATGTGAAACCCGACTGGGAAATCATCAGCCTGATGGCAACGGCGCTCGGTTATCCGATGCACTATAACAACACGCAGGAGATCTGGGACGAGCTGCGGCAGCTCTGCCCGCTGTATTACGGCGCGACCTACGAGAAAATGGCCGGACTAGGCTATGTGCCGTGGCCGTGCCCGACGGAAGACAGCCCCGGCACACCGTGGCTGTATGAAAACAACCACTTCGATCGTCCCGGCGGGAAAGGCCTGCTGCTCACAGCCGAATGGCGACCGCCTATGGAGTTGGTCGATGACGATTACCCGCTGGTCTTGTGCACCGTGCGCGAAGTAGGCCATTACTCCTGCCGTTCCATGACGGGCAACTGCACCGCATTACAAACGCTGGCGGATGAACCGGGCTACGTGCAGGTTAGCCCCTATGACGCTGAGCGTTTAGGCATCCACGATCAGCAGTTGGCCTGGATCTCGTCACGACGCGGCAAGGTGATCTCTCGCGTTGCCGTCAGCGAACGCATCAATAAAGGTGCCGTCTATATGACCTACCAGTGGTGGATTGGAGCCTGCAATGAACTGACGCTGGATCATCTCGATCCGGTATCCAAAACACCGGAATACAAACACTGCGCTGTGAAGCTGGAAGCCATTGACGATCAGCAGGCAGCAGAGAACTATGTACAGCAGGAATACAGCCACCTGAAAGATCGGCTACGCAGCACCGCAGAAAACGTCAGTTAATCTCCCTTACCTAAGCCGCCGCGAACCTAAGCCGTCCGGTAAAAGCCGTGGCGGCTTAGGAAATACGGATGGTTTAGACACCGTTTAACTTTCCTCGCCGATAATGCCTTTATTCCCCACCCCATCTTGTAAAATTTCATTAATGAAAACGGATAAATTTCCGTTAATCGGTAATAAACTTCTACGCACAACTTAAATTTTCACATCTCTGTTTATCTTTTAAAATTATGTTGGCTATCACCGCCCTCCCCTCTGCCAAATTGTTTTTTATTCCAATTTAGCGCAATTTGCGTTTCATTTTACAATGCTTTAATTTGTTTTTAACAAAAAGAGCCCCCTGTAGCGGCAGCTATCAAATCGATTAAAATAATTACTAAACAATCGGTTAGATGGACGTTAGCGGGGATAAAAGGAATATTATTATTGCTCGCATAGAGGTCGTTTATGTTACCGATTACCGTTATCTTATCGCTCCCTCATTATCTGTCCTTTATTATTCGTATCGACCCTGGAAGCTAATCCCCACCTTTCATTCGTATTCTTCTGAACGTCGCTGACGTCGGGAAATAACCTAATCTCATCCCTTTCGATATGCAGTTATAAAAAACTGTACGGCTTTTTGCACCCCAAATTCGCCGAAAGAAAGGCAGTAAGTTATTCAGAATATAATAAAAAACAGGAGATTCACTGTGCTCACTATTCTCGGTTTCTCTATGGTCATCTGCTTTATGTACCTGATCATGACCAAGCGGATGTCTGCGCTTATCGCGCTGATTCTTGTCCCTACGCTGTTCGCACTGGCGGCAGGTTTTTATCAGGGGCTAGGCGCGATGATGCTGGACGGCATCAAGACGCTGGCACCAACCGGCGTTATGCTGACGTTTTCTATTCTCTACTTCGGCATCATGATCGATGCAGGCCTGTTCGATCCGCTGGTGCGCTTCATTCTCCGTCTGGTTAAAGGCGATCCGCTGAAAGTGTTGGTCGGCACCGCCGTGTTAACCTTAATGGTCGCGCTGGACGGCGACAGTACAACGACCTATATGATCGCGATTGCCGCATTCCTGCCGCTCTATCAGCGGTTGGGGATGAACGTGCTCGGATTGACCTGTCTGGTTAACATCGCCAGCGGCGTGATGAACCTTTCTCCGTGGGGCGGCCCCACAGCGCGCGCCGCCGCCGCATTACGCGTTGATGCACTGGACGTTTTCCTCCCCATGCTCCCAGCGATTATTTTAGCCAGCCTGACGCTGGTCGGCGTGGCCGTTTTTCTGGGTCTACAGGAGCGCAAACGGCTGGGGATCATTGATGTCAGCAGCTTCCAGAATGCTTCTATCAATCTGGGCAACGGCAGCGACGAAGAAAGCGACGCCAACCGCCGCCCTAACATGTTCTGGCCTAACTTTATTCTGACCACCCTGCTTCTGGTGTTTCTGGTGATCGGCCTTCTGCCCATTCAGGTGCTGTTTATGGTCGGCTTCGCTATCGCCGTCATGCTCAACTATCCCAAGCTGGAGGAGCAAAAAGCGCGGATCGGCTCACACGCCGCTAACGTGCTCGCAGTAACATCGCTTATTTTCGCCGCTGGGATTTTCACCGGCATTTTATCCGGTACAGGCATGGTGGATGCCATGGCGAAAAGCCTGTTGCAGGTGATACCAGAAAGTTTCGGCCCGTATCTTGCGGTGTTCACCGCACTCATTAGCCTGCCGTTTACTTTTTTGATGTCCAACGACGCGTTCTATTTCGGAATCTTACCGGTTATCGCCCAGACGGCGGTCAACTATGGTATTACCCCAGAAGAGATCGCCCGTGCGTCGATTGTCGGCCAGCCGTTCCACCTGCTCAGCCCGCTGGTGCCGTCGCTCTACCTGCTGGTCAGTCTGGCAAAAGTGGACATCGGCGATCACCAACGCTTTGCAATCAAATGGGCGATTTTTGTCAGCCTGTCGCTGCTGGTCGGTGGTATTGTCTTCGGCGCATTTCCGTTCTATCACCAGTAAAACAGGATTGCTCCGGCCTGGCCGGAGCAGACTCTGCTGGCAGGCGAGCCGTACTGACAAGAATATAAAGATTCCTCGTAACACCCTAACCGACATAGCAGGATAGCCATGGCTTTAACTCCCCTACAGACAAGGATTGTCAGACAGATTGTCGCCTACATTCGCCGCGAACAGCTGCCGCCCGGCGCTCACCTGATCGAATCGTCGCTGGCGCAGGTACTGAACGCCTCGCGCACGCCGGTCAAGGTCGCGCTGCTGTATCTGACGGAAAAAGGCATGCTGCATTACCACCGCAATCGGGGGTTTTATCTTGACTGCCATGCCGATGAATTAGGGCATCTGGTCACCGAGTTAGCCGCCAGCAGTGAAGAGCCGCTCTACCGGAAGATTGTTGATATGCGCCTTTCCCGCCGGTTGCCGGAACAGTTTTCAGAAGTGGATCTGATGCGTGAATGTCAGGTGTCCCGCTCCGTACTGCGTAATGTCCTGACGCGTATTCAACAGGAAGGTTGGCTGGAGTTCCGCACTGGGCAAGGCTGGCGAACCACGCCGATTATCGATTCTGTCACGGCCTATGAGGAAAGTTTTACTTTCCGCCTGCTGGTCGAGCCGGTCAGTCTGCTGTCGCCGCAGTTTCGTATCGATCAGCACACGCTCAGCGCCTGTCGTAAGCAGCAGGAAGACATTCTCAATGGGGGTTACCTGACGCTCACACCGCATGAAATGTTTGATGCCAATACGCACTTTCATGAAACGCTGCTTGCCTGTAGCGGCAACCGCTTCGCCCACCATAGTTTGCAACGAATCAATCAATTACGGCGTCTGGTGGAATATCGCCAAGGGAGTCCAGCCTTCAACCCCAAGCGATTGGAACAGATTGCAGAGCATCTGGCGATTCTGGATTTCCTGCAGCGGGGAGAGATCGAAACAGCGGCAGAGTGGATGAAAAAACATCTGGAAAAAGCGTGTCACGATAAAGTGAGCATCGATCTTTTTCGGTGAAATAACCAACAGCGAGGCCTCAAATCATCAGTAACATATGTTTAAAAAATAAAAAACACCATTTTAAACACCCTAAACGCCCAAGCAGTTACAAATAGAAACATATAGAGCAATAATTAAACTTTAAATCAACAACAAAAAAAAGAAGCATAGATTACAAAAACAAAGTCACGATTTAAATAATTAAAAAATTAATCTACTCATGAAATGGCATGTATATAAACTTTTCGTTAATTGTTCTTTTATTTTTACTTAATCTTTAAGTAATTCACCATCTGTTTTATTGATGTATCGCCACCTATCATTAGCAACACTACTTCAACACCTTGACTCATCTGCCTTTACCAGCAAAAAACCAAATTAAACCATTGTTTAATAATGAATTAATAAAAATATCACGATTTACGCGATCTGCGCATCACATCCCTATTTATCATTACAAGCGACATGGACATGCATTTTTCGCATGACAAAGATCACAATTACATAACAATCCGCAGAAAAAAAATGTAAAAAGCAAGAATCGTTGTAATATCGGCGGGCAGACACAACACCCCAATAACAGGTTCGGGTGAGGCATTGGTGTATTCAGGGAAAGCACCAGCCATCACGCGGCAATAATATTGTGTTGTCTGAATCAATTCATCAACATGAGGTTTATATGCAAAGGCAGAAGTTACTTGTACAGATAGTCTTGGCTATCGTCCTGGGAATATTAATCGGCTGGGCTTGCCATCAATATCTTGACGGCAGTCGAGCGAAAGAAGTTGCATCTTATTTCAACATGGTTACCGATATCTTCCTGCGCCTGATTAAAATGATCATCGCGCCACTGGTCTTCGCTACGCTGGTTTCCGGCCTGGCAAGCATGGGAGGAAACTCTTCTGCCGTTGGCCGTATCGGTATGAAAGCGATGATCTGGTTTGTCAGCGCCTCGTTCATTTCCCTGCTTATCGGTATGGTCTTCGCCAACCTGTTCCAACCTGGCGCGGGCATGAATCTCGAAATCCCCGTACAGCATGTTGCGACAGGCCTGAACACCGACAGCTTTACGCTTAAGAGCTTCATCAGCCATATCTTCCCGAAAAGTATCGTAGAAGCGATGGCGAACAATGAGATCCTGCAAATTCTGGTGTTCTCTCTGTTCTTCGGCTCCGCGCTTGCCTATGTAAAAGGCCACAACAAGCACGCGACCACGATCATTTCCATGATCGAAGAACTGACCAAAGTGATGTTCCGCGTGACCGACTACGTGATGGCGCTGGCCCCTATTGCTGTCTTTGCCGCAATCGCTTCCGCGATTACCACGCAAGGTCTGGGTCTGCTTTACGACTTCGGTAAACTGATCGGTGAGTTCTACCTCGGTCTGGCCGTACTATGGGGCGTTCTGTTCCTGGTTGGCTACCTGTTCCTGGGTAAAGGCATCGTTAGACTGGCGAAACTGATTCGTGAACCGACCATGCTGGCTTTCGCCACGGCGAGCAGTGAATCTGCTTATCCGAAAACCATGGAAGCGCTGACCAAGTTCGGCGTGCCGAAAAAAGTCACCAGCTTTGTGCTGCCGCTCGGTTACTCATTCAACCTCGACGGTTCTATGATGTACCAGTCCTTTGCGATTCTGTTTATCGCACAGGCTTACAACATCGACCTGAGCGTTACTGAACAAATCCTGATTCTGCTGACGCTGATGATCACCAGTAAAGGGATGGCGGGCGTAGCGCGTGCTTCCATCGTGGTGGTTGCCGCAACGCTGCCAATGTTCAGCCTGCCGGAAGCCGGTATCCTGCTGATTATCGGTATCGACCAGTTCCTGGATATGGGCCGTACTGCAACTAACGTCATCGGTAACAGTATCTCTACCGCCGTTGTGGCCAGTCTGGAAAAAGACGTGCGCGATGATGAGGAAGAGGCTGCCGACGAAGTCGTCGCCTATAAGGAACCTCAGCAGGCTACGCAAAATAGCTAATACTGAGTAAGTGAATATGTCATCTATAGCGGCCTTCGGGCCGCTATTTTTTTATCTCTCGTTGCACTGCCAACGCTGTCGCGACGTTTATAACCCAGATGCTAATGACAGCCCTTTCATGTAGCGCCAGAATTTCTCAGAAGCCACGTTCAACCGCGCATCGAGGCGATACAGATAAACGCCCATGCGGATCACGGCATTTTCCATACTCAGGATCGTCAGCTCTTTGTTTTTCAGCTCTTCCTGAATGGAATAGTCCGGCAGCCAGGCAATCCCATAACCTTTCTTCGTCATACGTTTGAGCAAGTCGCTCATGGAAGAGACGAAATTGACCGTAAACTTATCGCTGTCGACGCTGGATAAATAGCGGCTGACCTGACGCCCCATGTAACTCGTCTCGGTATAGTTGAGTAGCGGCACCGATGAGGCGCTCACATCAAACAGCGGCTTCCCTGCGCTATCACACGCGCAGACCGGATAAAGCCGGGACTCCAGTATCTTCTCGTGCATGAAGGGCTCTCCCATCAGATCCTCATTGTAAAATGAGAAAATGAAGTCACTGCGCCCTTCCTTGAGATTCAGCACCGCCTCATCGACATCGATCGATTCGACATAGAAGATTTTTTCCTGCGGGTCCGGCACGTCTTTTAACAGCTCCGGCATGATGAAGACCGACAGCGAATGTGCCGCGGCGATGGTGATCTTATTCTTGTAATTGTCCCCGCCGTGCAGCTTATTAAGCTGATACTCCAAATCGTCCAGTGTATTGCGGATATAGGCGTGGAACACGCGCCCCTGCTCGGTTAACTGTAGCGGCAACGCGCTACGGTCGAAAATATCAAACCCAACCGCCGCTTCCAGCGCCTGAATTCGCCGACTGAATGAGGATTGAGAGATATTCCGCTTCTCGGCTGCCAGCGTAAAACTCCGGTGTTCTTCCAGCACGATAAAATCATAGAGCCACTTGGTTTCGATATTATTCAGCATCGTCCCTCACTCAAAACGCTCAGCGCCATGTTTTCGCTCCCTATGCCAACGTTCTATATCTGCCAGCGACCTACATCGCCAATAAAGCTGCTGCCCACTATACACCGTTAAAACCAATAAAAGCATAGGGATGCTAATAGTTATGCAAATCCCACATAGGAGATGGGAATTTAGCAATTCACATTGCCCGGCAGTGTGCGATTATCCTTTTAATTTCATAATGCTACAGGGTTAACAGCATGAACAGTCTCGTGGGAATTCTTGGCGGTATGGGGCCGGGTGCAACCGTCGATGCGATGCAAAAACTGATCAAAAACACGCCAGCCTATCGGGACCAAGACCATATTCCGATGATTGCGGTTTCTATTCCTGATATCCCTGACAGAACACAATGCATTCTCCAGCACAGCGCGTCACCGCTGGATAAAATGCTGCAATATATGAAAATTCTCGAAAACGCGGGCGCTGAATGCATCATTATCCCATGCAATACCGCGCACTATTGGTTTAATGACTTAAAACAGCAGTGCCGTGCGGAAATGATCAGCATTATTGATGTGACCTGTCAGGCGATTAAGCATGCCAACACCACACGCGTCGGCCTATTGGCGACGACAGCGACGGTCAAAGCGAGAATTTATCAGGACAACCTGATTACCGATAATATTGATTGCTACACGCCGGATGATGCAGACCAACACCAGGTAATGGAAAGCATCTACGCGTATAAATCGGGTGATATCGCCGGAGCCTATAGCCTGTTGTCACCGGTAAAAGATCGCCTGTTGCAGGCTGGCGTTGAGAAAATTATTCTGGGTTGTACCGAGCTTCCCCTGATTCTGGAGCAGGAAGTCAGAACATCACCGCAACACTATGTCGATGCAACGGAAGAGTTAATTAAGAAAACAGTCGAGTGGTATTTTACTCACAATACGAGAAATAATATCGCCGCTTAATTTTTTGAACGAACCTATTATATTGCGTTGAACATGAACCAATAACTATGCCACTCGGCATTAACAAATTCGCCGAGTGGCATAGTGCGATAGACTCAGTATTTAATGCATTTCACTTCACAATAAAATACCGCGCATACTGGAACGTCATTCAATATACGTTCAACGATTACGATGGGAATTTGAGAGCACTATTTTGCGCTCCCGCATTAGATACCACCCAGGATTTCGCCGCTGAAGTGGTCATCAAACTGTATGAATAGTTAGATGACGCCGTCCATTTCGCCGCAGGCGATTTGCTCGCCACCGCAGCCGGTGAACTGCCATTATCCGTAAAGGTTGAACCATTGCCTTTATCGTCCACCATTCCTTTCTTTTCCGCGCCGGTGCCAAATACGTTACGCTCAGAAATTACATTGGCATTCTGCGCAACCGTAAAGGCCAGGTTGAATTTATTGACGTAGTTGTTGAAGACGTGGAAATAACCATAACGCATCAGGCCGGGCGCACGCACCTGAATATTTTCGTAATAGTTATGACAAATAGTCAAACGTGGATAGCCATTGTAAGCGCTGTTATTGTCATCAGCCGGATGACCGAAGATGCAACCATATTTATGGTTTGAGAATAAGCAGTTACTGATCGTGATGTAATCCGCCTTCTCACCGATATAAATCAGTTTATCGAGGCTACCATCGTTATCGCTCCACGTATGCCCAGGCCATGAACAGTGATCCACCCAATATCCCTTACCGTAGTTCAAATACAGCTGGATATCGTCATTATCTTTGATGGCAACATCATGTTTAAAAACCAGATTCTGGAAAATGACGTTAGATGAATTGCTCTCAGCACGCAGGTGGATATTGGTCAGTACATTAGCGCCACTGAAAGAACCGACGATGGTTTTATTGCTGCCGAATACCACCTTGGTCAATGCCGAGGCTTTCAGCGATGTTCCCAGCACCACAATAGTTTTTGCGGAACCGCTCACGGCTGATTTAAAATCGGCCAAAGAATTTACCGTAACGACTTTACCGCCCGTTCCTCCGGTAACTTTTGCCGCTTTTGCAAAACCAATAAGCCCAGTAAGATTTGTTGTTGGATAAGCCATAAATATTCCTTTTTACAATGAGTGAATAATAATGTCTTCCAGCGTCTTATTTAATTGAGACTAAATAATACGCCTCCGACAATTAAAAATTGTATATAAAGGATTTCATTACGCTTATTAATCGAGTTTAATAAAAAAACAACCTTGCGAATAATTCAAAACCCAATTAATACGCTGCCATCTTTTAGTAAAATGGCAGCGCTACGATTATCACATTATTATCATTACCAGCCTTTTACCGCGCCGCCATTAAAAATACGGTTCGCAGCCTGTTCAACTTCATCAGACTGATAGGCCTGAATAAATTTTTTGACGTTTTCCGCCTCTTTATTATTTTCACGCGTCACAATAATATTCACATACGGTGATTCTTTATCCTCAATAAAAATACCGTCTTTCGTTGGCGTTAAGCCCGTTTGCTGAATATAGGTCGTACTAATAATGGCTACCGTCACTTGCGGATCGTCCAGCAAACGCGGCAACTGTGCCCCTTCCACTTCCATAATACGCAGGTTGTGTGTGTTGGTCGTAATATCCAGCACCGTCGGCAATAAGCCCGTGTCAGGCTTTAGAGTAATTAATCCGGTCTTTTGTAGTAGCAGCAACGCTCGCCCCAGATTGGTAGGGTCGAAAGGAATCGCAATGGTATCGCCGTCTTTCAGATCGTTGATATTTTTAATTTTCTTCGAATAACCCGCCATCGGGAAAACGAAGGTATTTCCTACCGCCACCAGCTTATAACCGTGTTCGCGATTTTGCTGTTCGAGGAAAGGACGATGCTGAAAGACGTTTGCATCCAAATCGCTTTTATCCGTCGCCTCGTTCGGCAATAGCGAACCGCTGAACCCCACCAGCTCAACATCCAGGCCATACTTTTCTTTTGCCACTTTCTTCGCGACGTCGGCGACGTCCTGTTCCGCGCCGTTAATCACACCGACTTTAATGTGGTTGGCAGAGTGACTTGCGCTATCGCATGCCGTCAACACCATCGCCGCCGTAACCATTCCCGCCACCAGCGCTATACGCCATTTATTCATCATTCTGGTTTACCTGATATCGTAACTGTATTGATTTAAAGAGAAAAACAGTAACGCTCCATAATTCACCGAGTCAAATAACTCCGCGTTCTATGAATATGCATTTCATTATTCGATGAATAAGTGTGGTGATATCTGTTAAGCCGATTCCATTTTACCTATCTGCTATTGCTCGCCTCTGCATTCCCCCGCATTATGACGTTTTGATGACTTTGCATTCACACGGCGAAACCATGATTAATGTGGCTTTAGTTGACGATCACATCGTTGTACGGTCTGGCTTTGCACAGCTTCTGACATTAGAAAATGACATTCAGGTTGTTGGACAATATGCTTCGGCGGCGCAGGCGTGGCCCCATCTACTCAAACAGCCGATTGACGTCGCCGTGATTGATATCGCCATGCCGGACGAAAGTGGCCTGTCGTTATTAACCCGTCTTCGTCAGCAGCGCCCCAATTTTCGCGCCATTATTCTGAGCATCTATGACACCACGGCGTTTGTACAAAGCGCGCTGGACGCGGGCGCGGGCGGCTATCTCACGAAGCGCTGCGGCCCGGAAGAGTTAGTGCAGGCGGTTCGCGTGGTTAGCAGCGGCGGCCTTTACCTCTGCGCCGATGCACTGCACGCCATTCGCCATCAACAACAGCCACCGAAAGAGCTACTGGCGCTGACCCCACGCGAGCGGGAAATATTCAGCTTACTGATCAACGGGATTAGTGTGAAAAGCATCGCTGAACAGCTCGAACTCAGCCATAAGACCGTTCACGTTCACCGCGCCAATATTCTCAGTAAATTACAATGTGAATCCACGGTAGAGCTGGTGCACTTTGCGCTGCAACACCAACTGCTGGCTGGAAAATAAATCATGCGCCGCCTGCACGTCATTGGTATGACGCTGTTTCTCGCCTTTTTCTATAGCCTGATTTGGCTGGCGCTGTGGACCATCAGTTTCTATTTGAGCAACAACGGCCAGCAGGCGGCGCTGCTGTTACCACAAGGGCTGCGGCTGGCGTTGATGATTTTGCTGCCGCGCAAATACTGGCCAACCTTGCTACTTGCGGAAATCGCCATCCAGAGCTGGCTTATCAGCGAACAGCTCATGACGCGTTCGCTGCTGCTACTTTCCCCGTTCCTTAGCCTGATTCCGGCCATCATCACGCATAAAATTTGGCATCGCTATACGCTTTATTGGCAGCGACTCCTGCTATTACTGGCGGCGCTGACACTCAACACCGTTCTGCACGGCATCGCCATCGGCCCCTGGTTACATTCGCAGCTGACACAAACGCTGCTGGCGACGTTTACCGGCGGCGTCCTGCTGATTCCGTTCATCTATTTGCTGTACGAATACATCAAGCAGCAGCACTTGCAGACATTGCTGGCACAGGAGATCCCCGATCCGCCGCTGCGCACCTCACTGCTGATTTGGTGCTCGCTGTTTTTTTCTATCGGCGTTTGCCTGCAAATGACGTTTACACCCGAGATGGAACGCCTGCTGCTGATCTTCGTTTTTCTACCTAACGTGGTCATGGCGTATAAATTCGGCTGGCAAGGCGGCGTGCTCTCCGCCGTGCTCGGCAGCCTGATGATTGCCGTCACGCGTCAGGTGAGCGGAGCCTTCGACGATCTGCGCGAGCTGGAACTCTTTCTCTCCACGCAGGCGCTACTCGGCATTGGGCTGGGGATCGCAATAAGCCGTCAGCAACAGCTGGCACAGCGGCTCCAGCGCTACCGCCACCAGTTGGAGCAGGAGTTGAAGACCCGGCGGCGGCTTATGGAGCGCATCATCCACACCGAAGAGGCCGTGCGCAAAGACATCGCGCGCGAGCTGCACGATGACATCGGCCAAAATATCACTGCGATTCAGATTCAGGCCATGCTGGTGAAACACAGCGCGCCCGCCGATGCCGCCCAGCATGCCGCCGGACAAATCAGCGAACTGTCGCGGCGCATCCACCACACCACCCGCCAGCTTCTGCGCCAGCTGCGCCCGCCGGTGCTGGATGAAATGGTGTTAGATAAAGCGCTACATCATTTGGCAGACGAGTTTGCCTTCTCGGCTCGCGGCATCCAGTTTCAGTTGGATTATCAGATCCCCACGCCTCCGCATGATGACGTGGTGGTTTTCACGCTTTACCGGCTGGTGCAGGAACTGCTTAACAACATCAACAAGCACGCCAGCGCGACGCAGATTACCGTTCGGCTTTCCCAGCAGGATGACCTGATTACGCTCGACGTCATTGATAACGGTGTGGGCATCGCACAAAAAGACAGGCCGAACCCGACAGGCGGTGGCTTCGGCCTGCAAGGTATCGAGGAGCGTGTACAGGCGCTGGGCGGTAACTGGCTGGTAAAAGCAGCCACCATTAGCGAATCTGCCACGCCGCGCGGTACGCACATAATTGTTAACCTGCCCACAAAATTTAAACAAAAAGACGATTAGCTAGGAATTATTCCTAGTCGCCTAAAACCTTGTCTCATCCTTTTTAATTCACATCCCCCTACTCTTCTCTCAACGCGACGGAGAACCCCATGCAGGCACCCATGTTTCCACCGGGACAGCTTTCACCAACACAAATCAGCCAGCGTTATCGCTACTGGCGACCGCGGTTGTTGATTTCCATGGTCATCGGGTACGCCACGTTTTACCTGACGCGTAAAAGCATCAACTTCGTCATGCCGGTGATGCAGTTGGAATTAGGGTTAAGCAAAGGCGATATCGGTCTGCTGGGGACGCTGTTTTATCTCTGTTACGGTGCATCCAAATTTATTTCCGGCATCGTGTGCGATCGCAGTCAGGTGCGCTGGTTTATGGGTGTCGGGCTGATGATTACTGGCGTGTTGAACATTCTGTTCATGTACTGCCAGTCGCTCACGGGTTTGCTGATTGTCTGGGCGCTGAATGGGTTCTTTCAGGGCTGGGGTTGGCCGCCTTGCGCCAGACTGCTGAGCAGTTGGTATTCGCGCAATGAGCGCGGCCTCTGGTGGGGATGCTGGAATACATCGATCAACATCGGCGGTGCGGCGGTTCCCCTGCTGGCGGGCTATCTGGCCTCCGAATGGGGATGGCAGGCGGCGCTGCTGGTGCCGGGCATCATCGGCATTGTGATTGGTCTGTGGCTATGCTGGCAGCTGTGCGACAAGCCGCAGCAACAGGGGTTGCCAAGTGTCGGCCAGTGGCGGCGCGATGCGCTGGAACTGCGTCAGGAGCAACAGAGTCCACCGATGCCGATGCGCCAGATTCTGCGCGATGCGATTTTGCGGAACCGTACCATCTGGCTGCTTGGGGTTTCCTACATTCTGGTGTACCTGATTCGCATCGCACTGAATGACTGGGGGAACATCTGGCTGTCGGAGAGTCACGGTTTCAATCTGCTTAGCGCGAACGCCACGCTGTCGCTGTTTGAACTGGGCGGATTGATGGGGGCGCTGTTTGCCGGCTGGGGTTCAGACCTGCTGTTTCGTGGTCAACGCGCACCGATGATTTTGCTGTTTGCATTAGGGCTGTTTTTAACCATGACCGCGCTGTGGCTGGCACCGATTCACCACTATTCACTGCTCGCGGCCTGTTTCTTCAGTATCGGTTTTTTTGTTTTTGGACCACAGATGTTGATTGGTCTGGCTGCGACGGAATACAGCCATAAGGATGCCGCAGGCACGGTGACAGGTTTTCTGGCGTTGTTTGCCTATCTGGGGGCAGCGCTGGCGGGCTGGCCGCTGGCACAGGTGCTGCAACACTACGGATGGTCGGGATTTTTTACTCTGCTGGCGTTGGCTTCAGCCTGCATCGGACTGTTACTGATGCCGCTGCTGATGGCAGGTGTCAGCCGCCGGGAACGTTTGATGACATCAAAATAGCAATAACAACAGATAGACACCTATAAAGGAAAACATCATGAAACTGAGTACCTTAACTACCCTCATCGCCGCTGGACTGACCGTTGCTGCCGTTACCACCACCACCGCTCGGGCGGAAGGTCGCCTGGTCATTTACTGTAGCGCCACGAACGCCTTCTGCGAGGAAGAAGCCAAGGCCTTCGGTGAAAAATACGACGTTAAAACCTCCTTTATCCGCAACGGCTCTGGCAGCACGCTGGCGAAAGTCGATGCAGAGAAGAAAAATCCACAGGCTGACGTCTGGTACGGCGGCACGCTGGACCCGCAATCTCAAGCAGGTGAAATGGATCTGCTGGAACCCTATCAGTCTAAAAATCTTGATCAGATCATGCCGCAGTTCCGCGATCCGGCCAAACGTAAAGGCAACTACTCGTCTGCCGTCTACGTCGGCATTCTCGGTTTTGGCGTCAACACCGATCGTCTGAAAGAGAAAAACCTGCCCGTTCCACAGTGTTGGAAAGATCTGACCAACCCGGTCTACAAAGGCGAAATCCAGATTGCCGATCCACAAAGTTCCGGTACGGCCTATACCGCACTGGCGACCTTCTCCCAGCTTTGGGGCCAGGATCAGGCCTTTGATTACCTGAAAAAACTGAATGCCAACGTGTCGCAGTACACCAAATCCGGTATTGCCCCGGCACGTAACGCTGCACGTGGCGAAACCGCCATCGGCATCGGCTTCCTGCATGACTACTCGCTGGAAAAAGAGAAAGGCGCCCCGCTGACGCTGATCTCCCCGTGTGAAGGCACCGGCTATGAAATTGGCGGCGTCAGCATCCTGAAAGGCGCACGCAATATGGATAACGCCAAGCTGTTCGTTGACTGGGCACTGTCAAAAGAAGCACAGGAACTCTCCTGGAAGAAAGGCCAGTCCTACCAGATTCTGACCAACACCACCGCCGAAGCCTCTCCGCTGTCGCTGAAGTTGCAGGATCTGAAACTGATCAACTACGACATGGACAAATACGGCGCAGCAGACGTGCGTAAAGAGCTGATTTCCAAGTGGGTTAACGAAGTCAAAATGGGCCAATAATCTCGATTCATTGCCCTTGATTCATTGACCTTTATTGATTGCAAAACAACGGGAACACAGCGGTAAGCTCGCATTTCGCTTAACGCCGTGTTCTCAGCATCGCTAATTAACCATTACTCAATATTATTCACCAACCAATACCTGTGACGATTCAATCTCATAAAACAACTCAATATCCCTAAATAATTCGAGTTGAGTGACAAAACGTTAGCGTTTTGAACAACGCTATGCGTTGGCCCGTTAGGGCAAGGCTCATTTATAGCCTTGTAATGCGGCAACCGAGCGAATCCCCAGGAGCTTACTCAGGTAAGTGACTGGGGTGAGTAAGGGCAGCCAACGCACAGGCAACTTGAAGTATGACGGGTATAAAACTTGCACGCACCAGGGAACCATCATGTCACACACACTAACTCTTTCACCGACGCCTAAGCGGGATCCCGTTTTCCTGTGGCTGGCGCTGATTGCAGCAACATTTTTGCTGCTGCCAGCGTGGAGCCTGGATTACGGCCTGCTGGATGCCTCACGCGATGAACTGCTGGCGGCCTACAGCTGGTCGAGCCTGAATATCAGCCTGCTGTGGTTCCTGCTCCCAGTCGGGTTGCTGGCACGTCCACTGCTTACGCCCGGTCGGGAACAGCGTGGCCGCCACCGTTTTGATGCAGCTTACGCGTTGTTCTGTGCCCTTTTCGTGGTCATCAGTGCCACGGTTGAAGGTCGCGGGATGGGCTATGGCACTATTGCGCTGTTTGTCGCGCTGAGTGCGATTATTACGCTGGCGCTATCGCGGCTGGACTGGCTGGGTGGCGATCGCTTCGTCATCGGCTCGCTCATCAGCATCATCGCGCTGATTGGCGTCTTTATCCTTTACCCCAGCATCGCTATCTTCATCCCGATGTTCACCAACGACAGCGGTGAATTCGCGCCGCTGGCATTTATGCAGATTTTGGGTCAGACACATATTTTACGGGTGATCTGGAACTCATTCCTGCTGTCGGTTGCCGTCGGTATCGGCTGTACCTTCTTCGGTATGGTGCTGGCGATCTACACCTCGCGCATCGCCCGCCGTTCCGCGATTATTGGCCGAATTTTCTCTATTCTGCCTATCGTTACGCCACCGTTTGTCGTCGGGCTAGGCGTAACTCTGATGATGGGCCGCTCCGGTTACATGACCGAGCTGATGGTGGATTGGTTCGGGCTGACGAACACCAACTGGCTGTACGGTTTTACCGGCATCTGGCTGGCGCAGGTGCTCGCCTTCACGCCAATGTCGTTTATGATTCTGGAAGGCGCGATGAAGACAATTCATCCGTCGCTGGAAGAAGCGTCGTACACCCTGCGTGCCAACCGCTATCAAACCTTTCAGCGGGTTTTCCTGCCCTTGCTGAAACCGGCGCTCGCCAACTCGTTCCTGATCGTGATCGTCCAATCGCTGGCTGACTTCAGTAACCCACTGGTGCTGGGCGGTAACTTCGACGTACTCGCGACCCAGATTTACTTCTACATTACCGGGGCACAGCTAGATTACCAGTCAGCCAGTACGCTCGGCGTTGTCCTGCTGGTGTTCTCACTGGCCGTGTTCTGCGTGCAATATCTGTGGATCGGTAAACGCTCCTACGTGACGATTTCTGGTAAGTCCTCTCGGGGTGATGTGCAGCCGCTACCCGTTTCGCTGGTGTGGATCGTCAGCATCCTGCTTTATGTCTGGATTGCCTTTAACGTCCTGCTGTACGGCAGCATTTTCTACGGCAGCTTTACCGTTAACTGGGGCGTGGATTACACCCTGACGTTGGCAAACTTCAGCAAGCTGTTCGGGCAAGGCTTTAGCGACGGTGCCTGGCCTTCCCTGCTGGATACGCTGTTGTTCGCGGGTATCGCTGCGCCGATTACGGCACTGTTTGGGCTGCTTATCGCCTACATCGTGGTGCGCCAGCAGTTCTACGGCAAGAAAGCCATCGAGTTCACCACCATGCTGTGCTTTGCGGTACCGGGCACGGTTGCCGGTGTGTCTTATATTCTGGCCTTTAACAGCGCGCCGGTTTACTTAACGGGAACGGCGGTGATCGTCATCATGTCGATGGTCATGCGTAACGTGCCGGTTGGTATCCGTGCGGGTATTGCCGGACTGGGACAGTTGGATAAATCGCTCGATGAGGCGTCGCTCAGCCTGCGTGCGGGTTCGATGCGCACGGTGTTCTATATTCTGCTCCCGCTGCTGCGTCCGGCCATTTTGTCTGCGCTGATATACAGCTTCGTGCGTGCGATTACTACCGTCAGCGCCATTATCTTTCTGGTTACACCGGATACTCGCGTCGCCACGTCTTACATTCTTAACCGCGTGGAAGACGGTGAATACGGTATGGCGATTGCCTACGGTTCCATCCTGATTGTGGTCATGCTGGCCATTATTTTCCTGTTCGATTATCTGGTCGGTGAAGCGCGGATTTCCCGCACGAAAGCCAAGAATAATGCCTAAGCGGAGTGATTACCTTGAATACTGAAAAAAGCTTTGTCGAACTGAAGCACATCACTAAACGTTTCGGCAACAACACCGTCATTGATGATTTGAATCTGGCGATCCCACAGGGAAAAATGGTCACGCTGCTGGGGCCCTCTGGCTGCGGTAAAACCACGGTACTGCGGGCCGTTGCTGGTCTGGAAAAGCCGACGGAAGGCCAGATTTTCATCGATGGCGAAGACGTCACCGAGCGCTCCATTCAACAGCGCGATATCTGCATGGTGTTCCAGTCTTACGCCCTCTTCCCACACATGTCGCTGGGGGAAAACATCGGCTACGGGCTGAAAATGCTCGGTCGTCCGAAGGCGGAAATCAATCAACGCGTAAAAGAAGCGCTGGCGCTGGTCGACCTGGAAGGATTTGAAGATCGCTATGTCGACCAGATTTCTGGTGGACAGCAACAGCGTGTCGCTCTGGCGCGTGCGCTGATCCTCAAACCTAAAGTCCTGCTGTTCGATGAACCGCTGAGTAACCTTGATGCCAACCTGCGCCGCAGCATGCGTGAGAAAATCCGTGAGCTTCAGCAGCAGTTCAACATCACCTCGCTGTATGTTACGCACGATCAGAGCGAAGCCTTTGCGGTGTCCGACATGGTTCTGGTGATGAACAAAGGCAAAATCATGCAGTTGGGCGCACCGCAGGAGCTCTACCGCCAGCCAGCTTCCCGCTTCATGGCCAGCTTTATGGGTGATGCCAATATCTTCCCTGCCACCTTTACGGCAGACAGTGTGAATATCTACGGCTATCTAATTCCGCGTCCGCAGGGCTTTGCCGCCGGATTAAGCGAATCCGTCGTCGGTATTCGCCCGGAAGCCATTACGCTCAGCCATCAGGGTGACGAAAGCCAGCGCTGCACCATCACGCAGGTCGCCTACATGGGGCCACAGTATGAAGTGCAGGTGGACTGGCACGGTCAGTCCATGCTGTTGCAGGTTAACGCAACCCAGCTTCAGCCGAATCCGGGCGACAGCTACTATCTGCAAATTCACCCTTACGGCATGTTTGTGTTGTCGGAGCAGTAAACATCGAATAACTCACTATCCACCACAAACCGGGAGCGCTTGCTCCCGGTTTGTGGGCAAAGGCCGTCGAGCGGTAGTAACGGATAGATCGTAAAGACGCTGTAAACACATCCCTGTGCGCTCGGATTGCGCCATCCCTGGCTCAAACGCTTTACTCTTCTATTCCGTTACTACCGCTTTCATTCTGCACATAGGTTTGTCATCAGTCTGGCCGTTAGTATCCGCTCCCGGTTTTACTTTCTACAAACATCTAAAAACCCCTACAAACGTCAGCTTCTCTTCGGCCTGCGTTGATTACACCGGAATACGCACACCAATTACGGATTCCCTGCGCGATTTGTTATGATAATGCTCTTTCAAGTACATAATCACGCACGGAATCGCCGCGATGAAACAGAAACCCATAACACTAAATGATGTCGCCGAGTACGCTGGGGTTTCCTATCAGACGGTTTCCCGCGTGCTGAACCAAGCGCCTCATGTTTCATCCCGTACTCGCAGTAAAGTCGAACAGGCGATGGCGGCGCTTAACTACACGCCTAATCGCGTCGCCCAGCAGCTGGCAGGGAAAACCATCACCACGTTGGGGCTGGTCACTACCGATCTTTCGCTGCACGCGCCTTCACAAATTGCCGCCGCAATTAAGAGCACCGCCAGTCAGCTAGGCATTAACATCGTGATGTCCATGCTGAGCAGCCCAGATGTCAACACCTGCAATAACGCCGTTAACGACCTGCTTTCTCAGCGTGTCAGCGGCGTTATCGTGAATGTTCCGCTATCCACGGATGACGTCGCCCACATTAGCCAAACCTGTGCCGACACGCCCGTCCTGTTTATGGATGCCGATCCGCATACCGACATACTCAACGTCATGTTCGATCCCGATCACGGCGCACGCTTAGCCATCACGCATCTGGTACAGCTGGGGCATCAACACATTGCCTTGTTGACCGGGCCAATGACGTCGATCTCCGCCCGCCTGCGTTATGAAGGCTGGCTGGCCGAGCTGGAAAAACAGCAGTTGTCCCCCGCTTCGGTGCTACACGGTGACTGGAGCGCCGCATCCGGTTACCATCAAACGCTGGCCCTACTGGGGCAATCTCTGCGCGTCTCGGCCATTGTTGTCGCGAACGATCAAATGGCACTTGGCGTCCTGCGCGCGCTGCACGAATATGGCCTTCGCGTACCGGAGCAGATGTCAGTGATCGGCTTTGACGATACTCAGGACAGCGCGTATTACACCCCACCACTAACGACCATTCGCCAGGATTTTAGGCTATTAGGTAAAGAAGGCGTCACCCGTTTGCTCGACACGCTACGCGATCCTACCCAGAGCACGTCACTGCTGTTACCCACCGAACTGATCGTACGCCACAGCACCGCCGTACATTCATCAACCCACGCCTCCCTGCAAGAACTCACTAAAAACCTGTTGGACATTACACGCCAGCTACAAAGGCTGTAACCCTTTACACTGTTTGTAACCCTTTACACAACAGTAGCTTTTCACTACCGATGCCAAACCCTAACAAAATAAGATGATAAACAATAAGTTATTTATCATCTCTCGTTGGTTTATTGCGTAGCGCTTTCCAAACTCGATGTATCCCTATTCATTTTACAAACGATCTTTGTGATCGCTTCCACTTTATTGTCATGTTCCACTTTACTCGCCATATCGAGTCGATATGTTATGAGCAACAGAAATTGTGAGCGGATAACAATTTTAAAATTCAATCACAGAGATAGACTCAAAAACGTTCAGGAGCCAAGCCATCATGAGCGATACCGTTTTATCGTATCCAGCACACCATCGCGCCACGCTGCAAGAAATTCTTGCCCGACGTGATTGGGAAAACCCAGCCTGTACTCACTATCAGCGGCTCCCTGCTCACCCACCGTTCAACAGCTGGCGTAGCATGGCTGCTGCACAACAAGATGAGCCCTCTCAGCGGCTTCGTCGTCTGAATGGTGAATGGACGTTTAGTTATTTCACCCGCCCAGAAGCCGTACCGGAAAGCTGGTTACAGCAGGATCTGCCTGATTCAGATACCATTCCAGTGCCTGCCAATTGGCAGCTACAGGGCTATGACACCCCGATTTACACCAACGTAAAATACCCAATCCCCGTCAACCCGCCCTATGTGCCAGAAGACAATCCCACAGGTTGTTATTCGCTCACTTTTAAGGTCAACCACGACTGGATCAGTCGCGGACAAACGCGGATTATTTTTGATGGCGTTAACTCCGCGTTTTATCTCTGGTGTAACGGCCACTGGGTGGGATATTCGCAGGATAGTCGCCTGCCTGCGGAGTTTGATATCGGTCGCTATCTGACGACCGGAGAGAATCGGCTGGCGGTGATGGTGCTACGCTGGTCTGACGGCAGCTATCTGGAAGATCAGGACATGTGGCGTATGAGCGGTATTTTCCGCGACGTCACGCTTCTGCATAAACCGGCGGTTCACCTCAGCGATATCCAACTCACTACGCCGCTCAGCGCCGATTTCCGCCACGGCACGCTGGATATTCAGGTGAAGGCAACGCTCTCTGAAACTGAGGCCAAAAACCATCGCATCCACGCACAGCTTTGGCGTGGTAATAAGCTCATCGGTGGTACGCGACAGGCGTTCGGCAGCGATATTGTCGATGAGCGCGGTGCCTATCATGACAAATCTTTTCTCCGCATCGACGTGCCACAGCCCGACCTGTGGAGCGCCGAACAGCCGCACCTGTATCGTGCCGTCATTGCATTGGAAACGGCGGAAGGTAAGCTAGTCGAAGCAGAAGCCTATGATGTCGGTTTCAGAAAAGTTGAAATCCGCAGCGGCCTGCTGCTGCTGAACGGTCAACCGCTGCTGATCCGCGGGGTTAACCGTCACGAACACCACCCGCAGCACGGTCAGGTCATGGATGAAGACACAATGCGGCGCGATATTATGCTGATGAAGCAGCATAATTTTAACGCCGTACGCTGCTCCCATTACCCCAACCATCCGCTGTGGTATCGGTTGTGCGATCGCTACGGTCTGTATGTTGTAGATGAAGCGAACATTGAGACGCACGGCATGCAGCCGATGAATCGTCTGTCGGACGATCCCATCTGGCTGCCGGCCTACAGCGAACGCGTATCAAGAATGGTGCAGCGCGACCGCAATCATCCCTGCATCATTATCTGGTCATTGGGGAACGAATCCGGCTACGGCGCAAACCATGATGCGCTCTACCAGTGGATCAAACGCCACGATCCGACTCGCCCTGTGCATTACGAAGGCGGCGGCGCGAATAGCCGTGCAACCGACATTGTGTGCCCAATGTACGCCCGCGTTGATGAAGATCAGCCCTTCCCCAGCGTACCCAAATGGTCGATCACCAAATGGGTCAGCATGCCAGACGAACATCGGCCACTCATTCTTTGCGAATACGCACACGCGATGGGCAACAGTCTGGGAGGATTCGCCCGCTACTGGCAAGCATTCCGCCAATATCCTCGGTTACAGGGTGGATTCATTTGGGATTGGGTCGATCAGGCGCTGACCCGCCGCGACGAACAAGGCAATGCCTACTGGGCATACGGCGGAGATTTTGGCGACATGCCTAACGATCGCCAGTTCTGTCTGGACGGCTTGGTTTTTCCCGATCGCACCCCGCATCCCAGCCTGTATGAAGCCCAGCGGGCACAGCAACACATTCAATTTTTCTGGCAGGCAGAATCACCGTGTGAGCTGCGCGTTACCAGTGAATACCTGTTTCGCCATACGGACAACGAGCAGTTGAACTGGAGCATTACGCTGAATGATAAGACGCTCGCAGAAGGTTCTCTGCCGCTGACGCTCGCTCCGCAGGCAACCCAGACTCTAACGCTGCTGGAATCCTTTCCCACTGTCGATCATGCAGGGGAGCTTTGGCTTAATGTTGAAGTCGTACAGCCAAAAGCCACCGCCTGGTCAGAAGCCAATCACCGCTGTGCCTGGGATCAGTGGCAACTTCCTGCACCGCTTCATCTTCCCGAGGCACCTTACTCTGAACAGAAGAAACCTCCTGTTCTACATTCGTCCGATGCGTACTTTGACATCATTCAGGGCGAACAGCGCTGGCGCTTTAACCGACAAAGCGGCTGGCTGGAACAGTGGTGGACGGCGGATACCCCAACGCTGTTAACCCCCTTGCAGGATCAGTTTGTTCGCGCACCGCTGGATAACGACATCGGTATCAGCGAGGTCGATCGCATCGATCCGCGCGCCTGGGCCGAACGTTGGAAATCGGCCGGACTTTATCAATTGCAGACGCAGTGTGTTGCAATTCAGGCTGACCAGCTCGCCGATGCCGTGCACATTGCCACCGAGCACGTATTCAGCCATGCCGGACAGATCCTGCTACGGAGTAAAAAGCGCTGGCAGATTGATGCACATGGCGTGATGACCGTGGATATCGATGTTGATGCCGCCACGATACTGCCGTCACTAGCCAGAGTGGGCTTGAGCTGCCAGTTAGCCGACATCGCGCCTCAGGTCAGTTGGGTCGGGCTTGGACCACATGAAAATTACCCAGACCGACAGCTCGCGGCACAGCATGGGCACTGGAATCTGCCACTGGATGACCTTCACACACCTTATATTTTCCCAACGGAAAACGGGTTGCGCTGCAATACACGCACGCTGGCCTATGGCAAATGGATCATCACCGGAAACTTCCACTTTGGGTTAAGCCGCTACGGGCTAGCACAATTGATGACGTGTACCCACCATCATTTATTAGAAAAGGAAAAAGGCGTTTGGCTCAATCTGGATGGCTTCCACATGGGAATTGGCGGCGATGACTCTTGGAGCCCTAGCGTTCATCGCGATGATTTACTCACGGCCACGCATTATCACTATCGCGTCGCTCTTCAACATCATCAGCCGTATTGATATGAAAAAACAGTATTAAAAAACAACGAAAGAGAGCGGTTATTACCGCCTCTTTTCATCCTGATTGTACCCAGCAGGTATATATCCGCCGTCAAAATAAACGCTGCGGATATATACCCTAAATAATTCGAGTTGCGTGACAAAAATGTCAGCGTGTTGAACAACGTGATGCGTTGCACCTTTAGGACAAAGCCCACTACGAGCAGAGTCAACCAAGGAAACCAACACACATGCGGCTTGAAGTATAACGGGTATAATGCATATCGGAGAAAATAACATGTACTACCTACATAATAAGAATTTCTGGATATTCGGCCTGTTTTTCTTTTTCTATTTCTTCATCATGGGGGCTTACTTCCCCTTCTTCCCTATTTGGCTTCATGATATTAACCAAATAAGTAAAAGTGACACAGGGATTATCTTCGCCTGCATATCCTTTTTCGCCCTGTTATTTCAACCAATATTTGGTTTACTCTCCGATAAATTAGGATTGAGAAAACACCTGCTATGGATTATTACCATAATGCTGGTATTTTTTGCTCCATTCTTTATTTATGTTTTTGGCCCATTACTAAAATACAATATCGTTTTAGGTTCTATTGTCGGCGGGATTTACCTGGGGTTCATCAACAATGGCGGTGCACCAGCTATTGAGGCCTATATCGAGAAAGTCAGCCGCCGTAGCCAGTTTGAATTTGGCCGTGCGCGTCTGTTCGGCTGCCTCGGCTGGGCGCTCTGTGCATCTATCGTCGGTATTATGTTTACCATCAATAACCAGTTCGTTTTCTGGCTAGGTTCCGGTTGTGCCGTCATCCTCGCCATCCTGTTGCTGCTAGCGAAACCAGAGGCTTCCTCCAGTGCTCTCGTTGCCGATCAGGTAGGCTCCAACCAAAAACCGTTCAATCTGAAAATGGCAGCCGAACTGCTAAAAGAACGCAAAATCTGGTTCCTGACGCTCTATGTTGTCGGCGTTTCTTGCACCTATGATGTTTTTGATCAGCAATTTGCCAACTTCTTTACCTCATTTTTCGAGACCCGACAGGAAGGAACACGAGTATTTGGCTACGTCACCACGCTGGGTGAATTGCTTAATGCCAGCATCATGTTTTTCGCCCCGCTGATTGTGAACCGTATCGGTGGTAAAAACGCCCTGCTCATTGCTGGTACGATTATGTCAGTGCGCATTATTGGTTCGGCCTTTGCCAGTTCCGTGCTGGAAGTGATTGTGCTGAAAACGCTGCACATGTTTGAAGTACCGTTCCTGATTGTCGGCTGCTTCAAATACATTACCACAGTCTTTGAAGTCCGCTTTTCCGCGACAATTTATCTGGTGTGTTTCTGCTTCTTTAAACAGGTATCGATCATTTTCATGTCCATCTTTGCTGGCAATATGTATGACAGCATCGGTTTTCATGGCACTTACCTGATTTTAGGCGGCATTGCCCTCTCCTTTACAGCGATATCCCTCTTTACCCTGTCAGGAAAAGGGCCACTGTATGCCTTTTCCGATAAACAGAAAGCGCCGCTGAATACACTCTAGCGATGGCAGGACGCGATAAAATGCCGGTATTTGCCAAAAATATCGGCAGATTGCACATTCTCTCACCGAACAGTGCAATTTTGTGGTTTACGCCTTTGACATGCACGGCACACGCCGTTATTATGCGCCCCGTTCACACGATTCCTCTGTAGTTCAGTCGGTAGAACGGCGGACTGTTAATCCGTATGTCACTGGTTCGAGTCCAGTCAGAGGAGCCAAATTTAGAAAATCCCGCTTAAGGAAACTTAAGCGGGATTTTTGTTTTTATCCATTTATTCAATATTTTCACGTGAAAAGTGTCCCAGATACACATTTCATTCTCCTTCAGCATTGGGAGAAGGTGGTGGTCAGATTGGGGGTCAAGTTGGTTCGATAATAGTGTGACCACCATAGGTCTCTCACGACACAAAAGTCCGTAACGTAAACCCTTCTGATTACGCCTTAAGAGTCTCAGATCCATAGCATGATGACTTCGTTGTTAACGGAAAGAAGTTACCCCTGCATCTTGATGACAACTTTTCCCTTTGCATGCCCTTGGGCAAGATAGGTAAGTGCATCTTTTGTTTCAGTAAAAGAAAACACCTTGTCGACCACTGGCTTGATTTGTTCCGTTTCAAGGAGTTTGCCAATTTGGGTCAATTGAGCACCATCAGGTCGAACGAAATGGAATGTGTAGGCAGTGCCCCGCTTTTTCGAAAGGCGCATAATCTTTCGGCTCATCAGCCAGAAAACGAAAGTCAGAAAAAAGTTTAATCGCCGAGCCCGTGCGAACCCTGCATCTAACGGCCCGATGAGAGAAACAATTATTCCTCCAGGCTTAAGCGTGTTGATGGATTTTTCAATCGCGTCACCTCTGAGAGTGCCAAGTACAATATCGTAGCCACTCAGCACGTTTTCGAATTCTTGCTTTTTATAGTCAACCACATCATCTGCGCCAAGATGACTTACCCATTCGACGTTGCTTGTACTCGTGGTCGTTCCCACTGTTGCCCCAAAGTGTTTCGCCAGTTGGATTGCAAAGGTACCAATGCCCCCCGAACCTGCTGGGATCAAAATCTTCTGACCAGGCCGGAGTTTGGCGCGCTCGATCAGTGCCTGCCAGGATGTGAGGCTCACCATCGGGAGCGAAGCCGCCTGCACAAAATCCAGGTTTGCTGGTTTCATAGCCGCAGCGCTCTCAGGCACCACGGCAAATTCGGCGAGAGAGCCCGTTCCCCTATCGAAAATGCTGGCAAAAATTTCATCGCCTGGTGCGAAACGAGTCACACTGCTCCCTACTGCGATGACGACACCAGACAGGTCACTGCCCAATGTTGCAGGAAGCGTAAAATGCAGAACTGGCTTAAATATTCCGGTAGGGATCATATTGTCGATAGGATTTAGCCCCACAGCGTAAACGTTAACCAAGATTTCATCAGCGTTGAGCGAAGGATAATCTACGTCATCGAATCCCAATTCAGGATGCTTACCATAACGTTTAAACGTGAAGGCTTTCATCGTCTTATTATTCATTTTTTATTTATCCTGCCGTATCAAGCTGAAGACTATTACGCACCACGTTGTCGAGGAATTTTGCGGGCGCAAATCTAAGCAAAAAATTCAACTGGCCAGCCAATTTCCCCGCCGTGTAGCGTAACTTAGGCTGCGAACTCTGAGCCGCTTTAACGACGACTTCCGCCACTATCTCGGGGCTTTCCGCCTCAGCCATCGCCTTACCAACAACTTTCGTCAGCTTAGCCCGAATACCTTCATACTCATCAAGCTTCGCGTCCGGCTCTATGTTATTGACTTCAAACTGGGTTTTTATGTACGCAGGTTCGATCACAGACACTCTTATGCCTTGAGTCCGTAGTTCATGATCCAGTGATCCCGAATACCCTTTGACCGCATGTTTACTGGCTGCATAAAGTGCCACATACGGCAACGGAATCGTTCCCAATATCGAACCGATGTTGATGATGCGACCGCTGCCCTGACGGCGCATGTGGGGAACGACCGCTCGAGTCAACCGGACTATACCGAGGAAATTCGTGTCAAAAAGGCTCTTAGCCTGTTCGATCGAGCTTTCTTCTGCTGCCGCTGGCGCAATACCAAAGCCTGCATTATTCACCAAAATATCGATCCGGCCTTCCCGCCGCAGCAGCTCATCAATAGCGGCCTTTACGGACGCGTCATCGGTGACATCAAGCGCCAATAAAGGAAAGGAATGCTTACCGGCCTGAGAACTGCGTCGACTCGTGCCATAGACCGTATACCCCGCGGCTAATAGTTTGTTAGCCGATGCCTCGCCAATTCCTGACGAGGCTCCCGTAACAAGCGCTACACGTTTATTTGTCATGCTGAAATAAGACCTTCATAAGTGGTTTGGGGCATACTCCTCTGCAGAACAACCAAAGACTGTTATTCGCGTCCTGCAGAGTGTGACTCATTGGTTAAAGGGCTTTATATCGCTCTGCAGCTTCATCTTGTTTGATGTCTGAAAGCAAAACCTGACGCGAAGCATCGAGGGTGTCCCAGCGTGCAGCATTATGTAAAGGTGGAATAGTGACGAGTTCGCGGCGATCAAAGCCAACCAGTGCGGCATCCACTAACTCGCCCACTTCCATGAATTTTGGAGAATTACTGATGTCGATACCTGCACGGTCCCAAATTTCCGTATAAGTACCGGCAGGAAGTACCGCCTGAATATAAATGCCCTTAGATGACAGCTCTACATTCATTCCCTGAGACAGGAAAAGGACAAAGGCTTTGGTTGCGCCATAAACCGTCATCGCAAATTCCGGAGCGAGTCCGACGATGGAACTGATGTTGACGATCGACCCTTCACCCGCTTGCACAAATCGTGGTGCCACAGCACTGGCCAGTCTGGTCAGGGCGGTGACATTAAGCGCGATAAGGCGTTCTATCGAATCAGGCGTCTGCTCGGTGAAGCCGCCCGACTGTGCGATACCCGCGTTATTAATAAGAATGCCAATCTGCGCATCTTCCCGCAGGCGAGCTTCGACCACGGCTAAATCACTCGTTTGCGTGAGGTCAGCAGGCAAAACATCGACAGAAATGCCATTTTCCTGTCGCAGACGATCGGCAAGTGTCACTAATTTTGCTTTGTCGCGGGCGACCAGAACCAGGTCGTGCCCCCGGCGGGCGAACCGTTCAGCGTAAACCGCACCAATACCCGTTGATGCACCCGTAATGAGAACTGAAGCTTTAGTCATAAGTTGATCTTCTCTATTGATGTGTAAACAAAATCCGTAATGTGCGATGCAGGTAGAACCATGACACCTGCCGCTTTACTTGCTGGTCTCGGTAAGCGACGGGTAATCGGTATATCCCGCTGCACCACCGCCATAAAGTGTTTCAGGATTGAGTGAGGCCAGAGACGCGCCCGTCTTCAGCCTTTCGACCAGATCCGGGTTGGAGATGAACGGACGACCGAACGCGAACAGGTCGGCTTTGCCTTCAGAGAGGTGAGTTGAAGCCAACGTCAGGTCATAGCCGTTATTACCAATGTAGGTATTTTTAAAGCGCCGGCGCAGAGAATCGTAATTAAACGGTGATGCATCACGCGGGCCGCCCGTAGCACCTTCAACGACGTGGAGATACACGATGCCTAATGCATTGAGTTGATCAGCGACGTAGTCATATTGTGGCTGCGGATCACTGCAAGAAATCGCATTCGCAGGGGAAACGGGGGAAATGCGCACACCCGTGCGATCTGCACCAATCTCCTCTTTAACCGCCGCCGTGACTTCTAACAGCAGGCGCGCACGATTCTCGACAGAGCCGCCGTACTCATCCGTACGCTGATTGGCACCGTCTTTAAGGAACTGTTCCAGCAGGTAGCCATTCGCACCGTGAATCTCAACACCATCAAATCCAGCGGCAATCGCGTTGGCTGCTGCCTTCCTGAAATCGTCGATAATGCTCTTTATTTCTCCCAGTTCGAGCGCACGTGGCTCAGAGACGTCCGAGAATCCATTGTTCACAAACGTTTTAGTCTCGGCACGAATGGCTGAAGGGGCAACTGGCGCTGCGCCATCAGGTTGTAAGTCAACATGGGATATACGCCCTACGTGCCATAGCTGTACGAAGATATGTCCGCCTTTGGCATGAACCGCGTCAGTCACTTTACGCCATCCTTCAATTTGCGCTGGCGTGTAGATCCCTGGGGTATCTTGATAACCCTGCGCTTGTGCGGAGATCTGCGTAGCTTCAGTAATCAACAGACCTGCTGTGGCACGCTGCGCGTAATACGTTGCTGCCAGCTCGCTGGGTACCAGACCTTTTCCTGCACGATTGCGTGTCAACGGTGCCATCACAATGTGGTTGGCGAGCGTTAATGGCCCAAGGCTATAGGGTTGGAATAATTGTCGGTTCGTCATGTTTGTTCCCTTGATAGTGATTTGTGAAACGCTAAACATAATGATGATGATCGTAATCTAAAAAGTCAAACGGTTTGATTACGATCATCATCAATGTATACTTGTGACATAACTTTTTAAGAGAGGACCCTAAAGCGATGAAAGTTTCGAAAGAGCAGGTTCGCGAAAATCGAATGCGTATCGTTGAGACGGCCTCAGTGCTGTTTCGTGAGCGGGGGTATGACGGCGTGGGTATAGCAGAACTCATGTCAGCCGCAGGTTTAACGCACGGCGGATTTTACAAACACTTTAGCTCCAAGGCAGATTTGATGTCGGAGGCGATGAGTTGCGGTTTTTCACATTCGATAGAAAATACCGTGGGTGTCGATATGGCGGGTTTTGTAGAGCAATATCTCTCTCGCAAGCATCGTGATTCGATGGGAAATGGCTGTGTGATGTCAGCGCTTGGTGTGGATTCAGCACGCCAGTCAGCATCAATTAAGGAAAGTTTCGCGGCTGGAATTGAGAATCAACTGGCAGCATTAGAAAACGAGAACGGGTCGGGAGACGACGTGCGTGCCGAAAGAATTAGCGCCCTTGCTCACCTTGTTGGCGCTCTGATGTTATCGCGTGCCTGCCCAGATGATTCCGCCCTCGCCGATGAGATCCTCGCGGTTTGCCGCTCACGAATTCTCAATCAGGAAGCACAATCCCCGGCAAGTGATTAATCCTTCTCAGATTTGCCGGCGAGTGACCTCCTTACAGAAGTGCGGAAAAATAACGGGCAATTCTCAGTGTGGCTGAACTTATTCCTGCAGGAAATTTTTAAGCTGCTCAGAGAATTTCAGCGGTTCCTTCAGATGCAGGAAGTGATCGCCGTTTTCATTTTTACCATAAATCAGCGCCTGACCATCAGGTACGGTTTCCGCGATCCAGCGCTGACTTTCCACCCAGTTACTGTGTTCACCGGACACTACCAGTGTCGGACGCTGGATTTTCCAGGAAAACACATCTCGCCAGTCGTTCAGAATGTGATCGAACAGAACATGTTGAAGCGCAGCCATATCCGATGGCACAAATTCTTCAGCAAATTTGTGTGAGTTCTCAAACGCGGGTGCACCGACAATAGTATAAAAATCAAAAATATCGGTGTTCACCGCAAGGCGATTGGATGGCCCTTTACCGTAATACATAGCAATCATGGCTTCGGCAGATATCGTAAATGCTCCGGCCTTCACCCGCTCTTCTTCGGTCCAGTCACTGTGACAATAGATTGATGGCGGTTCATCAATAAACACCAGTTTTTCAATTTTACTGTCACCATATAAATCGATATAGCTCCAGATAACGGAACATCCCATCGACCAGCCACAAAGATGTGCCTTTTCAATATTAAGTGCAGTGAAGAAATCGTTCACATCAGCAGACAAGCGAGAAATACGATTGCCAAACATCACCTTGTCAGACAAGCCGTGGTTACGCTGATCCAGCACATACACTTCATAGTCTTCTTTAAGAAGGTGAATGAGATTGATGTACTCAGCCCCATGAGAGGACCATCCCGGAATCAAAACGAGCGGCGTACCTTGACCAGCCTTCCAGTAGGAAAGTGACACGCCATCGTTAGTCTGAAATGAACCAATCTCCAGACCTTCCACATCTGAGAGCTTAGCGGGTAGCCCCTGGATAGCATTAGGAAAGTCGAAATCTCGTCCAAAGTGTTGCAGTGCAGTTCTACGCATAATTCTTGCCCCTTCTGGCTTTTAATAGCCTGTTGCCTGAAAACAGATACATTTTACTGAGCCAATTCTTTAGTATGTAGAGCAGAAAATGAAAGTAGCCCTTCCATATCTGAGAGGAAGAAATATTGGATCTGAATGCGCTTAACATGTTCGTCATGGCCGCCCGGAGTGGAAGCCTGACTGCTGCTGCCCGAGAGAACAACATCCCGCTGCCGACCCTGAGTCGCAGGATTCAAGATCTGGAAAAAGAGCTCAAGGTGCTACTGCTCGAACGAACAGCGAAAGGCTGCAAGGTAACGGAAGCTGGGAAAAGATTACTTAACCACGCAAGCTCTGCGATGGATATCCTTAACGACGCTGAACAGTTTATGGTGCCAGATCATCCTCATATCACCGGACGGCTGCGTTTGACGCTTCCCCAGTCTATGGGACCCTGGTGGGAAATCATCAGGCAGTTTCAGCAGACATACCCACGCATTGCGGTAAATGTGTATTCCACCGAGAGAAGAGTGGACCTGATATCCGACGGGGTCGATGTTGCATTACGGGTGGGTACCATCTCCGATGATTCAGTGGTTGCACGACATTTAATGGATTTTCGCCATATTCTTGTTGCCAGCCCGAGATTACTGAACGCGTCACCGCCCCTGCGTGAACCATCTGACCTGATAAAATTCCCTTGTGCTGCCTGGGGATCCATTATTGACGCCCGCCCTGTATGGATGCTGGGCAACCACGCTTATGACGTCTCAGCCGTATTGACGGTTAATGATTATCTTCATTTGCGAGCAGGTGCCCTTGCCGGGGATTTCATCACCGAATTACCGGCGTTTTTCGCTGCTGAATATATCAAAAGAGGAGAGCTGACTGAGCTGCTTCCAGAGTACCCGCTGCCCTATTCCTCTTTGCATCTGGTATATAAAAAGCAGCAGCACATCTCTTCAACGGCCAGAGCCTATATCGATTTTTGTACAGCGCACATCGCCGTATTATCAGAACAATGTCACGTTCCGCCTGACGCTCATTACAAGTAAGAATGAGTCATATATTGTGTTGCCTGACTCAAAACGCTGCCCATTAAGAAAAAAATCCGGCATGTTATAAACGTCCCTAAACGCTAAAAAGTTACGCCTCACCGAGCAGAACAGTTAATCATGTAATACCGAGGTTTTAGAGTATTAACGATTTAAAAATGAGAGAACGCCGCCATCAGTAAACACCGTGGCAGCGTTCTCTCGATAAAATTAATGGCCGTATTTAAAATTAAAACCTAATGCGTCACCCGTCGTATCGTATTCGCGGAAGTTGTAGATCAAAGGCTTCCATTTTGACGAGTCGATGACATCATTTGATCCTAATAGCTCGCTCTCCACCCAGACATTCACAATATCCAGTTCGACAAGAATAAAACGCCCTTTGTCCGTCGTGCTAACGGTCTTACATTCCGCCTGAATAGGACATTCAATCACCCGGGGCGGCGTAATATCGGTAGAGGCTTCAGTATGAAGGCCGACTTTGGAGAATTTATCGTGGCAGACCTGAACGCCCCATTTAATCTGACCTTCAGATAGCGCATCGCTTCCGGTTAACTTACCCAGTGCTTCAACTTTCTCCCACAGTTTGTAATCAGGAATATTGATGACAACATCAGAGCCGGATAATAAATTACTGTAGGTTTTACTTCCTTTCGTGACACCGATAATAATTTTATCGCCGAGGGAAATTGATGACGAAATAGACGCAACATTGACTTCTCCGTTGCTATTATCCGTCGTCGTAACAAGAAAAACCGGGAAGCCATAATAAAACGAACTGAGTTTTACGTTCTTTTTCATTTGAGTTCAGACCTCATCATAGAGTGGCGTTATATTTTTTCATTTCTACTCTTTTGATTTCCCTTTAACAATAACTCTAACTGAGTAGCCGTAAGGATGATTTATTCAATTCAATATCCCTAATAAGTAGACCATCAAAAAATAACTTAATGTAACTATTCCTTGATGTTAGTTTTTACCTCAACACATCGACGGAGAAAAATAACCGACGTGGGAAACATGAACCCTTGGTAAATTGATCCTTGATAATACGGCCTTTCCGCGAAGTGTTGCGATATTGTAAAAAATTAATGAGCAGAAAATAATTCACAAACATTAAAAGAGGTATATGATATACACCATATGGTTTTTTCCTTCCCACCCTGCAATGTGGCTGGGTAAAGCATGAGGTTTAAACATGGAACGAATTGTTATACCCGCGAATTATGTTCATACCCGAACAACGCCTTTCTGGACAAAAGAAACAGCCCCGCCGTCTATCTGGAAACGCCATTTGGATGCAGGGACGCGGCAAGGCGTCTACCCACGCTTGTGCGTGATGCAAGGGACGATTCGTTATTATGGCTACGCGGATGAGACAAGTACTGAGCCCGTCGAAACGCTAACGATCGAAGCCGGACAATTTGGCGTATTTCCCCCAGAGAAATGGCACAGAATCGAAGCGTTATCTGATGATACGCTATTTAACGTGGACTTTTATGTCGATCCAAAAATTTTGATAGAAGGTTGAGGTAAACATAATGACAAGTGAAAATAAAGGCTATTCATTAACACTGTTGAACCGTGAAAATAATAAAAAAGCAGAAAAGGTTTATCTTAAACCAATGGCTTTTTATGTCCCCGATTTCGCCGCAGGTGCAGTTGTAGAATTACTCAACGAACTGCCTTCAGCCAGTGAGAATAAAAAAGGATTTTTGCTGACCGTCACGAATAATAATAACGGCGTGTCCGTTGATAAAGATCTCGCTACGGTCGAAGAATTAAAAGACAAGACAATTTCAGCTGAAGCAGTAAAAGATCTGGTTAATATCGTACGTGGCTACGATGCGGATGAAGACACTAACGTCTGCGGCTGGTAGTATCGACTACCCCGTACTCGGATTATTTAAGATATACCTTTAGTACCCTACTCATTAAAAAAAGGCGCTGGATGTCTTATGACTTAACAAGCGCCCCTGTACCCTACCTATCCTTCGATTATTAAAAATAGCCATTCATGCCGTAATGCAGGCTTATCAACGGCAACCATCGATTTCACCACTTTGTTTATCCGCCTCGATCACTAATCAGGAAAGCATAGCCACATGGGTATTAGCTGATTATCTCATTCAGTAAATGAAATCTGTCTATAGCGGTTCGTCTAACACAACCATCCCATTCTGGATGAGCAGAACATGTAACTTAATAGTTATCATGATTATTATTAGTGTGAGTAAATTAAGAACGAGAAGAAAATATACGTTCAAAGTCTATAAAGCGTTATTAAAATAACCATAAATACTTAAACATTTTTTATATAATGCCGATTTATTATCAAATCACGTGGTCTGCCTGCGTTTATGGCTACAGCACACAGCGTCGTATTCCACGTAGCAGGATAGAAAGAATAAAAAGACTGTAGTCGCAGATGAAAATACATGGAGTTTTTTCAAATGAAATCAAGCAATATTCTGTTGTCCTCACTGTTCATGACAGCCCTTTTTGCATCAGCTGCTGCTAATGCGGGCCCGAAATTCAATGTCACCTTTAAGAATCTTGGTGCATCCTCAGCCCCTGCCGCTGTTTTTTCTCCGACGACAACAGCAGAAGTTTTCTCGCAGGCGAACGCTTCACCGACGCCAAAAGAAAGCGTCAAGTCTGGGGATTCAGACAAATATACGATCTCCAATCCAATCAGTGACGTTGGTTCAATGCATGTTCGTTACAAAGTTGGAGCCAAAGTTTGCCAGTTTGATATGACGTATACTGTGAAATATGTGCTGGGAAATAAAATTCCCCAATGGACTAAGAGCACAACACCTAGCAACGGCGCACGCTGTGACCTGAGAGTGACTTATGCCAACGTCAACACTCACGACTCAGATGTAGAAATTACCATGAGATAACACCCGTACTGAAAAATAGCTGAGCAACCACTCAAGCGTTTTTTATGAATAGGGATAAGCAGCATTAATCGTTACTTATCCCTTAATCACAACGAGTGAGAAGAACGAATGATTAACTTCAATGGCCTTTCAAAAAGTACGGTGGCAGATGCGCAGTCCACCAATGACAGTCGCTCGATAAAAAAGCAGGAAAACGTATCCGAAAGCACACAGTCTGCGTCTACAGCGTCTGATGGTTATTCAAATAAAAAAAATAGCGGCATTACCACACTGGCAAAACAGCTCAGCGATGCCGCCGTCAGAGCCGAAGCCAGAGACGCCAAAAGCGACCGCAGTACATTGGCAGCCAGAGCCAGAAGCGTGGATGATGAACTGGTCGGCATGGGCTATGTCAGTAGTAAGAAAGTACACGATGCGGAAGTCCCCAATAGTGATGACCCCGAGCGATTAGCCAGAGCGAAACAAGCGACAGCGTATGCCAATGGCCAAGGAAGTAACCCCTTCAAAGGCTTGTCTCGTGAACAGCTGGCGCTGATTACCTATGACGACAGCGGAACCTTTACAGTGAATGAGCGGCGTGCAGCCTGGAGCGAGGCTTATGACCAGGAGCAAGTGTGGCGCACAATGGCCATAGCACAAAGCAAACTGGAGTGGAATCGCGGCGAGTTTAAACAAACCGAATTTTTCAAAATGGTGTTAGATCACCATGAGAGTCTGCCATTAATCGAACAAGCACAGGCACCTGAAGGCTATGTACCACGTCTGAAGTACCTGATAGAAATGGACTTCAACTTTATGACTGGGGAATCAGGCAAAGACGCCGATCCGTTCAACCGCCTGTTTGAGCTCCTTTCCCCCACCAAGCTTCACTTAGAAGATGGCAAACTCACTCTGGATGCCACCAAAGATGCCTGATAATTACACCTGCACAGGCATTTACGGTTGTGCTGTGATGACGTCAAAAGCGCGGGTTTGATCTTTTTTTCGTGTGACTTTATTGGCGTACATAGCAGCATCCGCTCGGCGGATCACACCATCCGGTTCATCGACGGAAGGATCTGCCGTGACAATCCCTATGCTTGCGCCTAGATATTCAATATTGACCGAACCGAGCGAACTGGCCTTACCGAGAGAATAGCTCCCCTGTAACAAAGGCGTAATGTCGTCTCTGAAGGAAGCAATCACGCGTTCATTCTCTCCCGGCGCAACGTTGACCATACGGGCAAAGACAAATTCATCACCACCAAGACGCCCGACGACATCACCCGGATTCCCCCACGCCAGCAAGCGTCGTCCCACCTCTTGCAAGAAGATATCACCGGCTTCGTGGCCGAACTGGTCGTTAATTTTTTTAAAGCCGTCGAGGTCAATGAACACAATCAACACCTGCTGGTGGTCATTCCCGGCCTGAGAAAACATCGCTTCCAGCGAGTAAAACACGCCACGACGATTAAGCAACCCGGTCAGTGAGTCGGTGTAAGAATATTCATGTAATGCGGCATTGGCAGCCGTTAACTGCTGCACCAGCCATTCTTTCTGCACCTGCTGAGCAATAAGTTGCGCGAATAAACTTAGGATCTGTTCACCTTTGGTCGTCAGCGGCTTATGGTCGGAGCTTGCGGCACAGAGGGTGCCATATAACTGCCCGTCTTCCATACGTACTGGCGTACTGGCATAGGTCATAATACCCAACGCTTGCGCCGCCTCAGAATCCCCCCAGCATTCAGCCACGTTAGGCGTGTAGCTTTGCCCTTCGTCCAGCGCACGTTTGCACAGCGTGTCATGCCACGGAACCGAGATCCCTTCAGGAATATTGAGCGTTTTCGTGTTGTGAGCAAACAGGATATTTTGAAAACCCGCTTCGGTGTCAACCTGTGTCAGGTAGGTCGATTCCAGATCGGTGACCAGCTCCAGCATAACTAATAACTGGCGAACGAGCCCCTCGAAGGAAGCCTCTGAACGTAATGTGTTCGAAAGGTGAGAAAGCAAATTATCAGTCATAACAACAAATCCCAACGGTGTATATTTTTAATAAAAAACAATCAACTACCTAAAAAACGACGTACGCCAACCTATCGTCTGTGCAAACGGGTGACCTCCCTATTACGACAGAAATCCTACGTGCTTTTCACCTCTCGCTGACCCATTTGCACTTGGCGAGTTTATCTAGTTCTGTTTTCTATAATCGGTTAAAAAGCGCCATGTTTTATGCAACATGCCTGAGATTCATCAGCGCTGTCAGGCTAAGCCCTCCATTCTGCTATTGCCATCACACTTACCTATCAGGGCTGCACGATCTGTTTGACTTTCCCGCGTGTGAGGACTTACAACAGCAGCACAGGCGTGTAACTAGTTTTCTAGGCAAGACCTGAAGCTCTCCCACTCAACATCATGGGAAGAGCTTCAGGTCTTTTTTCGTTTCTGGATCAGGGGAATCGTCGTATGAGCCATACAGCAGCAGATAATAACGCGACAACCTATACCACCACTGCGGAAAAAATCATCACGTTAGTCGGTGGAATTGACAACATTGAGCATATTGAACACTGTTCTACACGGCTACGGCTAAGCCTTTATGACAACAGTCAGGTAAACCAGAACGAGCTGGAAAAGGTACCGGGCGTGCTGGGCGTTCGGGTTAACGTACAGTGCCAGGTGATCATCGGCAGCGAAGTGATGCAGGTGTACGAAGCGGTGCAGAACCTCGCGGCAGGCCGTAAGAAAACAGATCGCGCCGTGCCAGCAAAAACCAATCGCACCGCCTTTGTTATCGATTTTATCATCAGTGTTTTTCAGCCGCTGGTGCCTGCGATTGCTGGCGGCGGCGTGCTCAAATCGCTGTTACTGCTGCTGGACCTGCTAGGTTGGCTCACCAAAGACAGCTCAACGTATAAAGTGCTGGATAATATCGGTTCCGCCCCACTCTATTTTCTGCCAATTCTGGTGGGGATCACCACCGCGATGAAGCTGAAAGTAAATGTGCTGGTCGCCGTTTCCGCCGTCTCTGTCATGGTGCTGCCGGCCATGTCGAAACAGCTGGCGGAAGGCGCGGAATTTCTCTCTTTCGACCTTAAAAACGTCGCTTACGCCTCACAGGTTTTCCCAGCGATTCTGTGCGTCATTTTCTATGCGCAAACCGAAAAGCTCTTCAATCGCTACTCGCCGAGCTCCCTGCGTATTTTCCTGTCACCAATGCTGTCGCTGTTGGTTACCGTTCCCGTCACGCTGCTGGTACTTGGCCCGCTCGGTTATGAACTCGGCGCGGGTCTGGCTAGCGTGATCCTCTGGCTGTACAGCAAGCTGGGCTTTGTGGCGACGGGGTTACTCGCCGCTGCACTACCCTTCATGGTGGCGTCGGGGATGCATAAGCCCATGCTACCCTATGCCGTGTCCTCCATGAGCCAGTTTGGTAAGGAAATGCTCTATCTGCCTGCGTCGCTCGCACACAACATTGCCGAATCGGGTGCCTGTATGGCGATTGCGCTCAAGAGCAAAGACAAAACGCTAAAATCAACGGCGATTTCAGCCGGTATTTCTGCCCTGTTCGGCATCACCGAACCCGCGCTATACGGGATTACGTTGCTGAATAAAAAGGCGCTCTACAGCGTGATTGCGGGTAGCCTGGTCGGCGGTGCGTTTATCGGTTGGATGGCGATTGAAGCCTTTGCGCTGGTTGGTCCCGGCCTGGCTAGCATCTCCATGTTTATCTCGCCGGAAAATAGCTGGAATATCGTTTATGCCATTGCTGGTGCCGCACTCTCTTTTGTCATCGCCTTTCTCTCCGCCCTGTTCCTCTGGCGAGAAGAGAAGCCTGTCGTCACCGTAGAAGAAAGCCATCACGCGATTACCGAATGCCAGTTCACCAGCCCGATTGAAGGAAAAGTGATTCCGCTGGACAACGTGAATGACGAGATTTTCTCCAAACGGATTATGGGTGACGGCATCGCCATCATCCCCGAGAAAGGTGTGCTTTATGCGCCCGCGAACGGCACCATTGAGAACGTATTTGAAACCGGCCACGCTGTCAGCATGCTCACCGACAGCGGTGCTGAACTGATTTTCCATATCGGCATTGATACCATCAAACTCAATGGTCAGGGCTTTCAGCCGAAAGTCACGGCCGGCCAACAGGTTAATACTGGTGATATCCTCGTTGAATTTGACCTCGATAGCCTCATCGCCGCCGGTTACGATCCCGTCGTCATGATGGTTATCACCAACAGCGAGCGCTTTCGCGTGATACCGGAAGCCACTGACGTCGTCATCCATCCCCACACCATCATCATGACCTTAAAGGAGTCTGTGTAATGGATAAAAACATCGCATTCCCGGAACACTTTTTATGGGGCGGCGCGATTGCCGCGAATCAGGCCGAAGGCGCATGGAATGAAGACGGCAAGGGGCCGTCGGTCGCGGACGCCATTACCTGGAAGCCGAATCTCGATCTGAAGAATTACCATGCCCACATGGCGCTGACGGACGAAAATATCGCTGATGCGCTCAACGGAAAAAATGACGCGTTCTACCCCAAACGACGCGGCATCGATTTTTATCACCGCTACCAAGGCGATCTGGCGCTGTTTGCCGAAATGGGCTTCAAGGTGCTGCGCGTCTCTATCGCCTGGTCGCGCATTTTTCCGACCGGAGAAGACAGCGCGCCGAATGAGGCTGGTTTACAGTTTTACGACGATCTGTTCCGCGAGATGCGCAAACACGGCATCGAACCGCTGGTGACGCTTTCACACTACGAAATGCCGCTGGCGCTGAGTGAGAAATACAATGGCTGGGTGCACCGCAACGTGTTGGATGCCTTCGTACGCTTCAGCAATGTCTGCTTCGATCGCTATAAGGATCTGGTGCGCTACTGGCTGACCTTTAACGAGATCGACAGTATCCATCGTCATCCGTTTACCACCGCGGGTATCCGTGAAGAAAAAAGCGCGCCGGGACAGGCCAAGCAGGATATTTATCAGGGGTTGCATCACCAGTTTGTTGCTTCTGCCCTCGTCACCCGCGACTGCCATGAGAAGATCCCAGGTAGCCAGGTCGGTTGCATGCTGACCAAGCTGACGACCTATCCGCACTCCTGCCGCCCGGAAGATGTCGAAGCCGCGCTGAAAAAGAATCTCGAAAACTACTTTTATGCCGATGTGCAGGTGTTCGGTGAATATCCGCCGCTCATTAAGCGCGACCTTGAGCGACGTGGCATTCACCTCACCATGCAGCCCGACGATCTGGCCATTCTTAAGCAACACACCGTTGATTTTGTGTCGTTCAGCTATTACATGTCACTTACCGAATCCACGCAGCCGGACGCCGAGAGAATCCCGGGGAATACCGTTCTGGGCGTAAAAAACCCGTACCTGCCGGCCTCAGATTGGGGATGGCAGATCGACCCGGTCGGGCTGAAAATCTCCCTACTGGAGCTTTACGATCGCTACCAAAAGCCGCTGTTTATTGTCGAAAATGGGCTGGGTGCAAAAGACGTTGTCGAAAACGGCAAAATCCACGATCCTTACCGCGTTGACTACTTCCGTTCACATTTCGAGCAAATGCGTGAAGCGATTGGCGAAGGCGTTGAACTGATGGGGTTCACCAGTTGGGGAGCAATTGACATCATCAGCGCGGGCACGTCACAAATGTCCAAACGCTATGGCTTTATCTATGTCGATCAGGATGATGAGGGCAACGGTTCTCTGGCGCGACTGAGGAAGGATTCGTTCTACTGGTATCAGAAAGTCATCGCGACCAATGGTGCCGACCTCACCTGACAGACAGCGCTACCGCAGACTACGTGTGCAATGACAGGACATGACTGTGATTGGAAAAACGTAATGAGAAAACCAGCATGATTGGAAGAAAAACGTGATTAAAGTGAAAAAAGCGTTAAATAACAGCATGCTGTTAGTCGACCATGAACATCAGGAGATGATCCTGTTGGGTAAAGGCATCGGATTTGGTGCCAAACCCGGTTCATTGATTGATGTGACGCACGTTGAGCAGGTTTTCATTCCGCTGGAAAACCTGAAATCACGGCATTTTCTTTCATTGACCGACACGATTCCTGCGGCTTTTTTTGACATTACCCATGAGATCGTCACGCTGGCACAAAGTCAGTACGCCGAAAAGCTGAATTCGGTGCTGTTCTTTACGCTGGCGGAACATCTCTATTTTGCAGTTGAACGCTGTAAAACGGGCAACCACTTCATCAATAAGCTCAGTTGGGAAGTGAAACGCTATTACCAAAAAGAGTACGCCCTCGGCGTGCAGGCAAAAGATCGCGTGTCGGTGCGTTTTAACGTCGCGCTACCCGATGACGAAGCCATCAACATCGCGTTTCACCTCATTAATGCCGCTGGCAGCGCCGAAATTGCCGATGCCCACCAGCAGGTTCAACTGGTGAATCGTCTGGCTGAGATTGTCCGCTACAAATTAAACAAGAATATCGATGTCAACGCCGTCGATTACCTGCGCTTTATCACCCATCTGCGTTATTTCTCCGAACGGGTGATTGCCCGCAAAATCGCCCCCGGACGCACGGACGATTTCTATCAGGAACTGCTGAAACACTACCCTGAAGCGATGGCGATCTCTTGGGCCATCAGGGATTACGTGCAGGAAAAATACCAGATGGCCTTGCCGAAAGAAGAGCTTACCTGGCTGACCATGCATATCAGCAGGCTGGCCGAAAGCCAGACGCCATAGCAATAACCTTACTCAAGACAGCCAATCATTACGGTTTTTATCGAGATGCTGACAAATAAAACCGAGATCGCTCCTGAGGAGTGAGTATGTTGACTCCCATCACGATAGTGAATAAACCGCGTTAATGAGATTGCAAATAAGAGTGATTATCATATATTGTTTTAGTCACCTGCCGAAAATATCTCCTTATTTTATTCATTTACGCATCACATTCACTCTGGAGAAGATAATAACATGTCAAAAACGCTGTCTGTTCTGCGCAAAAAAGCACGCCTGCTGACGCTGGCCTCATCGATAATGGTTGCCTATGCCCTGCCTGCTGCTGCCGCAGATGACTCTCTGACGCTTTACACCACGCGTGAACCCGGCCTGATTCAGCCGCTGCTGGATGCGTTCACCAAAGAGACGTCGGTTAAAGTCAATACCGTGTTCATCAAGGACGGCATGTTGGAACGTGTGAAGGCAGAAGGCCAAAACTCACCGGCTGACCTGCTGATGACGGTTGATGCCGGTAACCTGATCGATCTAGTAGACGCCGGTGTCACGCAGCCGATTCAGTCCAGTGCATTAACCGAGGCTATCCCGGCAGCGCTGCGTGACAAAGATAACCAATGGTTTGGTCTGTCGATGCGCTCTCGCGTGCTCTATGCAGAAAAATCACTGCCGCTGACCGGCATTACTTACGAAAATCTGGCCGATCCGAAATGGAAAGGCAAAGTGTGTATCCGCGCGGGTCAACACCCTTACAATACCGCACTGGTTGCCGCGATGATTACCCACCACGGTGAAGCCAAAACCGAAACCTGGCTGCGCGGTGTGAAAGACAATCTGGCGCGTAAAGCCACCGGTGGTGACCGCGACGTTGCGCGCGATATCCTCGGCGGCATCTGCGATGTAGGTCTGGCGAACTCTTATTATGTCGGCCACATGAAGAACGCCAAAGAAGGCACCGACGCCCGCAAATGGGGCGATGCCATCAAAGTCGTTCAGCCTACCTTTGAAGACGGCGGCACACACGTCAATATCAGCGGTGCAGCCGTTGCACGTCACGCGCCGCATAAAGATCAAGCCGTGAAATTGATGGAATATCTGGTCTCCGCTCCGGCTCAGCAGATCTACGCACAGGCAAACTATGAATATCCAGTTCGCAAAGGCGTCACGCTGGATTCCACCATTGGCAGCACGATTGGTGACGTTACTGTGGATAGCATTCCGCTGACCGACATCGTTAAATTCCGTAAACAGGCCAGTCAGTTGGTAGATAAAGTTGGATTCGATCAATAAGACCGGTTCGTCAACGATGCGCGGCGCCTTCGGGCGGCCGCGCCTCTTTTTTTCTCCGCTTCGCATCGCTGCCGTTGTCATTGCTCTCGGCGTACTGGCTCCGCTGGTTTCCCTGCTTTGGCTAGCCGCTGGCGCAGGCGTCGGCCATTGGGATCACCTGATGCGCTACGTTCTGCCCGATGCCGCACTCAACACGCTGATTCTGCTCGTCGGCGTCGGCGCGCTCGTCATGGTGATTGGCGCAGGCTGCGCCTGGCTGGTGACCGCATTTAATTTCCCCGGTAGACAGTTCGTTAGCTGGGCGCTGCTGCTACCGCTGGCGATGCCAACCTATATTGTCGCTTTTGCCTGGCTCGATCTGCTGCATCCTATAGGGCCGATTCAGGAAGCGATCCGCAGTGTGCTGGGCTACGACAGCCCGCGTCAGTTCCGCCTGCCGGATCTGCGCTCCATGACGGGCGCTATTCTGCTGCTCGGGCTGGTGCTCTATCCGTACGTTTATCTGACGATGCGCGCAATGTTTATCAGCCAGCCCGCACACCTGCTGGAAGCCGCACGTACGCTGGGGTTGAGCGCAACAGGCACCTTCCTGCACGTCGCCCTACCGATGGCGCGCCCTGCGCTGGCTGTTGGCACCAGCCTGGCCTTGCTGGAAACGCTGAATGACATTGGTGCCTCCGAATTCCTTGGGGTGAATACGCTGACCGTGACGGTTTACACCACCTGGGTCACCCGTTCGGATTTACCCGCCGCCGCGCAGATTGCCTGCACGATGCTGACGGTGGTTATCCTGCTGCTGACGCTGGAATATTACGGCCGGAAAAACCAGCGCTACGGCACCAGCCGACAGATGCGCGGCATTCTGCCCGCCCCGCTGAAAGGGGTACGCGCCTGGCTGGCAACCGGTGCGACCGCGTTGCCTATCCTGCTCGGCTTCATCGCCCCCGCCCTCTTTCTGGCATGGGAAAGCGCTAAGCGGCTGGGCGATAGCGTGACGATCTCCGCAGGCCTGATACAGTCATTGCAGAACTCACTTCTGCTGGCCGTTGGCGTCACGCTGGTCGTCACGTTCGTCAGCCTGATTATTGCGTGGTATGCCCGTCATTCCGCCATCGCTGACCGTTCGCCGGAGCGCCGTCGCACCCTATTGAGAATTGCCTCGCTGGGCTATGCTGTACCCGGTACGGTACTGGCGATTGGCATGCTGACGCCCGGTATGGCTACGGATAATTTTCTCGCTGAATTGATAGGTTATAAGGGATTGCCGCTGCTTTCCGCCGGTATCCTGCTGGTAATCTGCTGCGCCATTCGCTTTATGGCGATTGGGATTGGTGCGCTTGATGCCGGACTGACGCGCATTCCCCCCGTGATGGAACAGGCATCGCGTCTGCTGGGCGAAAGTGAATTCGTCACCTTTTTCCGCGTGCACCTTCCCCTGCTGCGCCCCGCACTGGTGACCAGTGCGCTGCTGGTGTTTGCTGATGCAATGAAAGAGCTCCCCGCTACGCTGCTGCTGCGCCCCGTCAACTTCGAAACGCTGGCGACCGTTCTGTATGCCGAAGCCGCCAGAGGCACCTACGAAGAAGGCGCGATTGCCGCACTGCTGATTGTACTGGCGGGTACGCTCCCCGTTGTCCTGCTGGCTCGCAGCCAGCTAAAAACGCCGGTTGAGAAAGAATGAAAATCATGAGGAAGAGTCAAGGTGTCTGAGGCTACACTCGTTCTGAATAATGTCCACGTCGCCTACGGGCACAAGCATAATGTTCATCACGTGCTGAACGGTTTTTCCATGGAAGTTGCTGCCGGTGAACTGGCCTGCCTGCTGGGTGCATCAGGATGCGGTAAAACCACGGCTTTACGCGCGATTGCGGGTTTTGAGCACCTGACTCAGGGAACGATTCACGTCGGCGGGCGCTGCGTGGCTGGTCCAGACGTGCATCTGCCGCCGGAACAGCGCAACGTCGGGATGGTGTTTCAGGACTATGCCCTGTTTCCCCATCTGACCGCCGCGCAGAATATTGCCTTTGGCCTGAGAAAACAGCCGAAAGATCTCCAGCAGTCGCGCGTCCGCGCCATGCTTGAGCTGGTCGATCTCGTCTCACTGGCACAGCGCTATCCGCATGAAATGTCAGGCGGACAACAGCAGCGTATTGCACTCGCGCGGGCGCTGGCTCCGCAACCCGCCGTGCTGCTGCTCGATGAACCGCTATCCAGCCTCGACCCCGACAGCCGAAAACGGCTGGGACAGGAAGTACGCGACATCCTACGCGATGCCGGACAAACCGCGCTTCTGGTCACACACAGCGAACAGGAAGCCGAGCTAATGGCCAGCCATATTGGCTATTTGAAAGCAGGCAAGCTCGATAATATTTCGGTGAACCGAGACGTCTGATTCAGGTGGTTCAACCCTGACAAGATGGGAAATAATGAGTATGATTAAATCCTATCGGTATGTTAAAGGGGTAGACAATGAGAACAACACAGCAGATGAGTATAACGCTGCCAAATGAAATGGCTGCGCAGGTGAAAGCCCGAGTTGCCCGCGGTGAATACGCGTCAGAAAGTGAGGTTATTCGGGAAGGACTTCGAGCGCTGATTGCACGCGATAATGCAGTAGAGAATTGGCTGCAGGAACAAGTCGTTCCCGCCTGGAACGCGCTGCAACGCGGTGAAACAGAAAGCCTCAGCAGTAGCGACATTAGGAACAGATTAAAAGCCGAGTTCAGGAAGATGACCGGAGAAGAGTAATGGATTACAGGGTGGGGTAACATCCCCCAACATAATAGGTCAGCGGCCTACAGCTGATCTATAAGCCACTGCCCATTCTTACGTTCGTTTGCCAGTATCGCTACACATTGCCCTGCCTATGCTTATCCGCATACTCAGGACTGTTGATCCACTGGTGATCCGCTTCCCAGGTGAAGCGCCACTGGCGCGTCGGGCCTGCCATCACATTCAGATAGTAGCTGTCATAGCCTGCAATGGTGGCAACTGGGTGATAGCCGCGCGGCACCTGCACCACGTCCTTATCGTAGACCGCCATGCATTCATCTAATGAACGGTCATCGGTATAGACGCGTTGCAGGCAGAATCCCTGCTCTGGATTCAAACGATGATAGTAGGTTTCTTCCAGATAGGTTTCCTGCGGCGGGCTGTCGACATCGTGCTTGTGGCTGGGATAAGAGCTGGTGCAGCCTTCATCGGTGTACACTTCGACCACCAGCAGGCTATCTGCCGCTTTGTCCTCCGGCAAAATATTATGCACATAGCGCTGGTTGTTGCCGACGCCACGCTGCTCGGCGTCGATATCCTGCGGCGCGATCAGCCGAGTCGGATGCGTGCCGAATCCCGGTGCGGCGCAAACTGCCAGTTCCAGCGCCGTGTGCGACGTCACCGTAATCGTCTCTCCAGACGTGACATAGACCGCATAAGGTTTTCTGCGCTCAAACGGGCTCATCCTATCGCCAATCTGCTCAAAGCGCTCACCTGGCGTGACCACCGTTGCCTTGCCGCTGACCAGCACCAGACAGCGTTCGTCATCGCTGGCGGGCAGCGATAGCACTTGTTCCGGTGCCAATTGATATACCTCGAACCCCACGTATCGCCAGCCCGCCGTTTCCGGCGTGATGTGCTGCGTACAGCCATGTTCGTCAGGGGCGCGATGGCGTGATAATAGTCGGGACATCTTTTGCCTCCTTTATCTCCCCCGATTTCAAACTGCCTGCACGTTGATCTACTGGCAGCTTGAAGATGCGGGGGATATCACCACGAATCAGATCAATTCCGCCTGCTGGGCGAAACGTTGCAAGTTATTGTAGCCTAGCGTCGCGTACGTCAGCGGATGCGCAACAGCCGGATCCTGTTCCGCTTCGACCACCAGCCATCCGCTGTAGTTATGGGCTTTCAGGATGCTGAACACCGCTGGATAATCGACACAGCCGTCGCCCGGCACGGTAAAGACGCCGCTCAGCACCGCATCCAGAAAACTGGTCTTGCGGTTTTTCACGTCTTTCAGCACATCAGGGCGAATATCTTTGCAGTGAACATGATTGATGCGGTGAATCCAGCGCTTCGCCACCGCCACCGGATCGGCACCTGCGAACGTAAAGTGTCCGGTATCCAGCAGCAGCCCGACTTCCGGCCCGGTATGTTCCATCAGATTATCCACGTCCTGCGCACTTTCAATCACCGTGCCCATATGGTGATGATAGGCAATCTGCACGCCCTGACTTTGCGTGTAGCGCGCAAACTCGGTCAGCTTTTTGCCATATTCCGGCCAGCGCTCTTCGGGGAAACGCGGGCGCAGATGAACGGGTTTCTGTTGGTCGCCGTGAATCGCGCCCGTGACTTCGGCAAACACCAGCACCGTCGCACCGAGATCGCGTAACAGCGCCAGATGTCCCTGCACCGCCTCAATCTCTTCTTCTACTGAGCGAGTGAGCAGTTCGCCGGAATACCAGCCGGAGACTAAGCGCAAGTCGTGCTCTTGCAGGATTGGCCCCAGCACGCTGGCCTGACGCGGGAATTTATTACCTAATTCAAAACCGGCGAAACCGGCCTGCCTCCCTTCACTCAGGCAGGTTTCCAGCGGCGTGTCCGCGCCCAGAGAAGGCAGATCGTCATTGGTCCAGGTGAGTGGATTAATACCAAGTTGAACGGTCATGTTATGTCCCTTTATTGAAATAAATAAAACGGGTTAACCGCGCTGACGCCAAACGGCGATCAGTTGCAGGTAGTTATGTTTAACTTGCTCAATCAATTCGGCGTCATCGATCTCATTACGCAGCCACTTTTGCGCGGGCTGGGCAAACAGGGTGCGGCCGACGGCAAAGCCTTTGACAATCGGGAAACCCACGGCGGCGCTGAAGCCTTGTTGTAACGTTTCCAGCGGCGCATCCAGCCCCAGAATGACCACGCCCCGACAGTAGGGATCGCGCTGTGCCAGCAGCGGCGTGAGTTGTTCCCAGCCTGCGGCAGACAGCGGCGGCAGTTTCCACCAGTCTGGCCGCACGCCGAGGTTGTAGAAGCGTTGAATGGCGCGCAGATAAAGCGCATCGCTGTGCGGCATCCCCGCGGGCAGAATGACTTCGAGCAGCAGTTCATGGCCGGATTGGCGACAGGCCTGATAGACCTCTATCACCTTCATTTCCTGCTCTCGCCGCAGCGCGTGGGCATCTTCTGGGTGGAAGAACACCAGGCATTTCACCACGTGCTCCAGCGGCCAGCTCACCAGCTGTGAGCCAATATTGCCGCGCTCCATCATTAACGGGCGCGATCCCGGCAGCTCAATCGGTCGGCCAATCCACCAGCCTTTTCCGGTGATGTCGTTCAGCGCATCCTGCCCGAACGTGCCGTCACACAGCAGACCGGCTTTACCTTCCAGCCCTGCCTGCTGTGCCGCGTCATAGCTGGCATGCAGAATCAGCTTTTTCAGTGCCGGAATACGGCTGATTTCCGTACCGCAGTTCAGCGCCATGTCTTCCAACTGGCTGCGGTGATCGAACGCGATCACGCACAGTTCATGCCACTGTTTACGCCGTGTCGTAACGCGGTGCAGATGGTTAAGCTCTTCGTCCAGATCGGGACGCGGCACGCTCGCCGCCCGTGCTAAATAGTTATCCAGTTCGATCTTGCTTGGCATCGCTGGCGCACAGCCGTGGCGTGACACCACCAGCGCGCCGCAGGCATTGGCGTACGCACAGGCTTTCTCCCAGCCTTCACCGTTGAGATAGCCACGCAGCAGGCCGGACATAAACGCATCGCCCGCCCCCAGCACGTTCAGCACATCCACGCGCACGCCTTTGATCGTGATCCCTTTATCCAGATGGTCGGGAATCGCGTCACTAAACACCGAGCAGCCCAGCGCCCCGCGTTTGCACACCAGTTCCGCCTGCGTGTGCTGCCGTACCGTGCGCAGCGCCTGCAAGGTATCCGTGCTCCCGCCTGCAATGTGGAACTCCTCCTCGGTGCCGACAATCACGTCGAACAGCGACAACACCTGCTGCAACTGCTCCGTAACCGCCTGCGCTTCAACAAAGCGGGTTTCGCCATCGCCCAGCGACGTCAGCCCCCACAGCACCGGACGGTAATCGATATCCAGCGCCGTTTTCACCCCGTTGCGCCGCGCGTATTGCAGCGCCGTCAGCACCGCTTCACGCGTGTTAGGGTGAGAAAGATGCGTGCCGGTAATCGCCAGACAGCGTGACGACGCGATGTAATCCTCGGTGAAATCCTCCGGTGAGATCGCCATATCGGCGCAGTTGTCGCGGTAGAAAATCAGCGGAAAGGTATCGCGATCTTTGATGCCCAACAGCACCAGCGCCGTCAGACGTTCCTTATCGGTAATCAAATGGCTGGTATCGCAGCCGACCTGATTCAGCTCTTCACGCAGGAAGCGCCCCATATGCTCGTCGCCCACCCGCGCCAGCATAGAAGAACGCAGCCCTTGTCGTGCCGTGCCGTAAGCCACGTTGCCGGACGACCCACCCAGATACTTGGCAAAACTGCCCATATCTTCCAGACGCGCGCCGATTTGCTGCCCGTACAGATCGACAGCAACGCGCCCCATGCAAATCACATCAAACGTCTTTTCCTTACTCATAGCGGCCAATCCTGTAAAAAGAAGAAATCACGTCAGCTGGCGTATTAGCCCACCTCGTCCACATTCACCCAACGCGCCGTTTCGTGTGACTGCACGATCGCATCCAGAACTCGCGAGACTTTCCAGCCCTCTTCGAAATCCGGCCACATGGGGACGCCAGCCGCAATACCGTCGATCAGATCGCGCACCTCTACCGTTTTCTGATCGTTAAATCCAATACCGTGTCCGGCGCTGGCGCAGAAGGCCGCATAGTCAGGATGCTGCGGCCCGGTCAGCAGCGTTTTGAATCCCTGCCGGTTCTCTGGGTCGTCATGTCGATAGAGCTTCAGCTCTGCCATACGTTCCTGCGTGAAACTCAGCGTGCCTTTGGTGCCAGTGACCACGTAGGTCAGGCCCATTTTGCGGCCACAGGCGATGCGTGAGGTTTCAATCACGCCGCGTGCGCCGCTGACAAACCGAACCATCGCATGCGCCTGATCTTCATTCTCCACCTGCACCTGCTCGCTGCTGCCCGGAGCCGTTGGACGCTGCGTAATCACCGTTTGCAGATCGCCGCAGACGCTGGCGATATCGCCCACCAGATACTGCGCCATGTTGACGATATGCGCCGCCAGATCCCCCAGCGCCCCCAGTCCTGCCGTTTCTTTGAAACAGTGCCAGTCGGCGGGTTTATTCGGATCGGCCAGATAATCTTCGTTATGCGTGCCGTAAAAATGCACTACTTCGCCAATCTCGCCGCTGGCGATAATCTCTTTGGCCAGCTGTGAGGTCGGGTTCTTCATGTAGTTGAAGCCCACCAGCGTTTTCACGCCGGCCTGCTGCGCGGCATCGACCATTTCTCGGGCATCACGCGCGTTCAGCGCCAGCGGTTTTTCCGAGTAAACGTGCTTGCCGTGCTGGATAGCCGCCATCGCCATCGTTTTATGCAGAAAATTCGGCGCGCAGATATCCACTACGTCAATGTCTGGGTCCGCCACCAGCGCACGCCAGTCCCCCGTTGAGCGCTGGAAGCCAAACTCCTGTGCCCGTTTGGCCGCCAGTTCCGGCGACACTTCTGCCAGCATCGCCTTCACCAGATTGCCTTTCAGCGGGAAGACCGTCGGCGCCTGCGCGTAGGCGATGGCATGCGTACGACCGATATAGCCGGTGCCGATTAACCCAATGCGTACATCCTTCATATCCACCTCGGTGCGAAAAAAGAGTCGGTACAGGTGCGGCTCAGATAGCGCCGCGACGGCTCTTGGCGTAGGTGTCGAACGCCACGGCCAGCACGATAATTAACCCGGTGATAATCTGCTGGTAGTAAGCCGATACGTTCATCAACACCAGTCCGTTAATCAGGATCCCCATGATGATCGAACCGATGATCGTGCCGCTAATCCGGCCATAGCCGCCCATCAGCGATGTACCGCCAATGACCACCGAGGCGATAACGCGCAGCTCGAAGGTGATCCCCGCGACCGCTTCGGCGCTACCGAGACGGGCGCTGAGAATAAAGCCCGCTAGCCCCGCCAGACAGCCAATCACGACGTAAACACTGACCAATACACGCTGCACGTTCACCCCAGCCAGACGTGCGGCTTCGGTGTTGCCGCCGATGGCGTACACAAAGCGGCCCCAGCGGGTTTTATGCAGCGCGAGATAACCCAGCAAGGCGACCAGCGCGAAGATCCAGATCGGCACCGAAATACCCAGGATTTCGCCTCGTCCCCACCAGCGATAGCCGGGGTCGAAACCGGCAATTGGCGCACCGTCGTTCATTACCAGCGTTAATCCACGCCAGATCGTCATCCCGCCCAGCGTGACGATGAACGGCGGCAGACGCAGTTTGGTGACACCCAACCCATGCAGGAAACCAATGAAAGTGCCCATCGCCAGACAGACGCCCAATGCAACCAGCCAGCTCAAGCCGTACCAGGCATCAGGATCAACGGTAGTGAAGTTGTCGCCTTTAATCACCGAGGCAGCCGTGATGGCGCACACCGCCAGAATCGAACCGACGGACAGGTCGATCCCGGCTGTCAAAATGACGAACGTCATCCCTACGGCCATGATCCCGTAGATGGAGACTTCGGTCAGGATGTTGGTGATGTTGCGTTCAGACAGGAAATTGCTGTTCTGCGACTGAAAGAAGATCAGCAGCAGAATCATGAAAATAAACACGCCAAAGCGTTCAAAAAAGGCAATCGGGTCAAAACGTCCACGCGGATTGGACGGCGTAATACTCTTAGAAAGCGGCTGCTGGGACATGCGTCACCTCCGTTATGCTGCGTGTAATGCGTCGTGGCAAATGGCCATCATCGTCATCAGTTTTTCTTCTGTGGCGTCATCGCCATGAATTTCCCCGCTGATCCGCCCTTCGCTGAGCGTGATAATGCGGTCGGAAATCGCCATGATCTCCGGCAGGTCGGAGGAAATCACAATCACGGCGACGCCCCGTTTAGCCATATCGAACAGCACCTGATGCACTTCGGACTTGGTGCCGACATCGATGCCGCGCGTGGGCTCATCCACGATCAATACCTTGGGATTCAGTGCCATACAGCGGGCAAGAATCACCTTTTGCTGGTTACCGCCCGACAGCTTGCGCACTTCCTGCTCGCTGTTCACCATCTTGATGTGCAGCGCCTGACGGTAGGCCTCAATCAGGTCGTCCTCCTTGCGGGTGTCGACAAACCAGCGCCAGCGCATCAGCGACGAGAGGTTAGATAGCGAGATATTTTCCCTGATTGACAACCCCAGCACCGCGCCCTCTTTCTTGCGATCTTCCGGCACCAGCGCGATGCCTTGAGACAACGCATGCAGCGGCGTGGAGGGATAATAGGGTTCGTCATCCAGCACAAATTCACCGGTAGAGAATGCGTCAGCACCAAACAGGCAACGCGCGATTTCTGTACGTCCCGCGCCCACCAGCCCGGCAATACCGAGCACTTCGCCAGCATGCACCTGGAAGTTGATGTCCTTTAGCGCGATGCCGTGCGCATCCAGCGGCGGTTTCTCCCGGCTTAAGCCTTTCACCGCCAGCCGTACCGGCTTATCCCGATGATGCGTTTCCGAAGGCGGACGGCGGTTAAACACCACGTCACGGCCGACCATCAGGCGAATAATCTCCTGCACATTCGTACTGGCGACATCCCCGGAACCGGTGTAGCGGCCATCCTGAAAGACGGTAAACCGATCGCACAGCTGGAAGACTTCGTGCAGCCGGTGTGTGACATACACCACGCTCACACCGCGCCCTTTCAGCTCGCGCACCACGCGGTGCAGGCTGTCGACTTCACTGTCGCTCAGCGCCGCCGACGGTTCGTCCATCACAATCAATTTGGCATTCAGCGTTAGCGCTCTGGCGATTTCCACCATCTGCTGCTGCGCCACGCTCAAACGCGCGACCTGCGTCGTCGGCGCAATGTTCAATTTCAGATAATCCAGTACCGCTTTCGCCTCGCGATTCACCGCCAGCGCGTCCACGAATACGCGGCTACGCTGCGGTTCGCGTCCCAGGAACATGTTCTCCGCTACGCTCATATTGGGCAGCAGATTAAACTCCTGATAAATGGTGATAATCCCCCGCTTTTGGCGCTCAACGGGCGATTCGAGCGGTAACAGCGTCTCGCCACCAAACCAGATATCGCCGCTGGTCTGCGGCTGCGCCCCTGCCAGCGCCTTCAACAGCGTCGATTTGCCCGCGCCGTTTTCTCCCAATAGCGCATGAATTTCTCCCGGCTGTACGGTCAACTGCGCGTTGCTCAGCGCCCAAACGCCGGAGAAACTCTTTGCCAAATTGGTAATGTTCAGTAGGGGTTCCGTCATGTTTACCTTCCTCCCGCAAGGCCGCGCGGACGCGGCCTGCTGAATACCTGTTATGTAGAGAGCGATTTATTTACCCGCTTCGCCAATACGCTCGGCATCGTTCAGGTTATCTTTGGTAATCATGGTCGGTTGGTAGTCGGCCCCGGTGATAGGCGCTTTACTGCGGATGTTATTGGTCAGCTGCGTCAGTGCGGTCGTCACCGCGTAGCCCGGACGTTGATCGGCAGTTACCGCCAACCAACCGTCGCGTACGCGAGCCAGCGCTTCCGGCACGGCGTCAAAGCCAGTCACCATCACGTCGCCGGGTTTCAGACCTTGCCCTTGTAACGCTTCAATCGCACCCAGCGCCATGTCGTCGTTTGCTGAGAGGATCACCTGCGGGCGTTTAGGCAGCGAAGGAAACACACTTTCAACGATGCGCATCCCTTCGGAACGCATCCAGTTCCCCGTCTGGTCCGCGACGATGTGGTATTTGCTCCCGCCTGCTTTCAGGCTGTCGCGAATCCCCTGCGTCCGCTCGATGTTAGAAGACGAACCCGGTTGACCGGTCAGCAGAATGATCTCTGCGCCATCTGGGAATTTGGTTTTGACATAGTCGGCAATCGCCTGGCCGCCTTTATAGTTATTGGCACCAAAGTGCGGCACCGCTTTTTCCGTTTTTACCGAACGATCCAGCGTCACCACGGGCAGCTTGGCATCCTGAATGTCGGTAACCGCGCTGGACACCGCGTTGACATCATTCGGCGATACAACAAAGCCCTGTGCCCCACGCGTAATGGCATTTTCCAAGTCGGCGGCCTGCTTCGGTGAGCTACCCTGCCCATCCAGCACCTGTAAATTCACGCCCAATTCTTTGGCAGCTTTAACGGCGGTGCGCTGCATGTGTACTTCAAACGGCATAGCGAGATTCGGCGTACTGAAAACGATTTGTTCATTTTGGGCCTGAGCAAAACCAGACAGACCCAGTGCGATGGCGATTGCGGAAACGCTAATGATCTTTTTCATATGTCTTTTCTCTGCTTCTGTAATAGGTATGGGTGTAGGGTTGAAAGCAGGTAAAACGCGATGTGCCGATGCCGATAGGGTTACACGGCGACCTCCTTGCCTTGAGCCAATGATTCAAAGGCTTTATCCGCCAGATTTAGCGCACGCTCACCGTCCAGCCCGGAGCATTCCGGCTGCGTGCGGCCATTCAGCACATCGACAAAGTGCTGCCACTCTGCAGCGTAGGCGGCGTGATAGCGTTGCAGGAAGAAGTATTCGGGTTTCGCCGCCAGACAACCGTCGTCGGTCCACTGCTCGACCACATTTTCGCGGATGTTGCCCGCGCTGAGCACGCCTTTCGCGCCATGCAATTCGAGACGCTGATCGTAGCCGTAGCCAGAGCGGCGGCTGTTGACGATGGTCGCCATCGCGCCAGAAGCAAATTTCAGCACGATAAACGCGGTATCGATGTCACCCGCTTCACCGATTGCCGGATCGACCAGATTGCTGCCTTGCGCAAAGACCGACACGGGCTCTTCGCCCATAATGAAGCGCGCCATATCGAAATCATGGATCGTCATGTCGCGGAACATACCGCCGGAAACGCGGACGTACTCAGCAGGCGGCGGCGACGGATCGCGGGAGATAATCAGGAGAGATTCCGGCTTGCCAATGCGACCTTCACCCGCCAGCGTTTTGACGCGGCGGAATTGCGGGTCGTAGCGGCGGTTGAAGCCGACAAACAGTGGCACGTTCTGCTGTTTGACGACGGTCAGGCAATCGCGAACGCGAGCAATATCCAGATGCACCGGTTTTTCACAGAAAATGGCTTTGCCATGTTTGGCGGCCAGCTCAATCAGGTCGGCGTGCGTATCGGTTGCGGAGGCAATCAGGATGGCGTGTACCGCCGGATCGCTCATGACCTCGTCAACCGTTTTTACTTTGGTATGATAACGTTCTGCCAGCGCCGTGGCATTTGCCGGGTTGGGATCGACCACCGCGTACAGGTTGGTTTCTTTGTGTGCCGCGATGTTCACTGCATGGACCTGACCGATGCGGCCCGCGCCCAGTAAAGCGATGTTAAACATAGATGCTCCCTTGCTGCCTGAGTGGCGTGTAATGCCAGACTGAAAAAGTGACGGATAACGGCTAGTCGCATTCTCCCCAGCCTCATCATCACCCGCTCTTTACCGCGAATCCTGATAGATAAAATAAAACATTTATTTCAGTTTTGTATAAATTGAAAATTATGTTTTTGCGTGCCAGTTAACATTTTCATGACATCTTCGCTGTTTTCTGCAACCCCAATCACACATCGTGTGAGTAAGTCTGTGGAGGTATACAAGGCTGTCAGCAGATCGAAGCTGTGCAGGAACGTAATAGGAGAGAAAATGAAACCGTGGTTTGAAAATGAAATGGATGTTTCAGTTTAATCATCTTCCGTATTCACTCCTCTCAGAAACACGAATACAGAGAGTCATCGCGAATTTTGCCCTTATCAGGCGTAAAAAATTATGCTGAGGAGATAGCTGGCTTCGGATGAGCCGCAGGACGCGGCGAAAGCTTGCGCCACGTATGGAACGTGTCGCAAGCGGTCCGTTAAGCCAGATACCGACGAAGGCACCGCGTAAGCGGCATAATTCCCGCCGAAAGCCTGGGGTCAAGGGGCGAGCGGCGTTTGAGCCGTCCCTTGTCGGGCGCGTGCTACGGGGTAGCATGAAAATGACGGCACTATCGCGCACGAAACCGTCTCTTAGTCTTCATAAAAACTGTGACTAAGAGACAGTGCGAAAGGGGAGCATTTAATACTGTCGGGCGCGGGAGAGCGCGGCTTTCACGCTATTGGCAGCAGCCTCAATCTCCGGGTTGTCGGCAACCTGTGCCGTGCCGGTGCGCCACCAGGATTCGTAGCCATGCGTCATGGTCTTCGGCAGTACTTTGATATCGAGCAGCACGGGTCCCGGATGTTCGCGTGATTCCGTCAGCGCCTGCCTGAGTGAGGCTTCATCATGCACCCGCCACGCTTTGCAGCCGTAGCTTTCCGCGTTCTTGGCGAAATCCACCGGAATGAGTGCACCGCGCAACTGCCCCGACTCCGCATCGCGGTAGCGATTTTCCGTACAGAAGCTCCCCATTCCCTGACTCATTTGCAGGTTGTTAATACAACCAAAGCCCGCGTTATCGAATAGCAGCACGGTGATTTTGATGCCCTCCTGTACCGCCGTTTGCAGTTCGGTATGCAGCATTAAATAAGACCCGTCGCCGACCATCGCGTAGACCGGCTGTTGCGGTGCCGCAAGGCGTGCACCAATCGCCGCCGCAATCTCGTATCCCATACAAGAATAGCCATATTCAAGATGATAGCTGTCCGGCGTTTTCACCTGCCACACGCGCTGTAGATCGCCCGGTAACGAACCCGCCGCTCCCACCACAATCGCGTTGTCTTCCAGTTTCTCATTCAGAATGCCCAACACGCGCGTTTGCGTCAGATGGGTATTCAGCATCTGGCGGTATTCATCCAGTTTGTCTTCCAGACCATCCACCACTTCCGGCACCAGTTCACCGTTATCCTGCACAGTAAACAGCCGCTGTAGCTCGCGTTCCCATTCCGCACGAGCCAGCTCGACAGTCTGCTGCCAGCCGCTACGATACGATACCGTCTCCAGCCGTTCGGCCAACGCCTCCAGCCCGACACGCGCATCGGCGATCAGAGGCAGCGCCTCCAGTTTTAGTGCATCGAACTCGGCAACGTTGAGCAGTAAAAATTCAACGTTCGGGTTCTGAAACAGCGACTTGGAACCGGTGGTGAAATCGGTTAAACGCGTCCCGACGCCGATAATCAGATCCGCCTCGTGCGCCAGCCGATTCGCCGCCAGCCCGCCCGTCACGCCGATACCGCCGCAGTTCAGCGGATGTGAGGAAACAATCGCGCCCTTGCCCGCCTGCGTTTCGCCAAACGGAATCGCAAACTGCTCGGCAAACTGCGCCAGCGCCTCATGTGCGCCGGAATAACGTACGCCGCCGCCGCAAATCAGCATCGGGCGACGCTTGCTCGCAATCAGCGCCGCCGCCTGATCCAGCCGTGCCGCATCCGGCGGGCGTCGTTCGAGATGATGGACGCGCTTGCGGAAAAACGATGCCGGATAGTCCCAGACTTCCGCCTGCACATCCTGCGGCAAGCACAGCGTTACCGCGCCAGTATCCGCCGGATCGGTCAGCACACGCATCGCATTAATCAGCGCGCTCATCAGCTGTTCAGGGCGATTAATGCGATCCCAATAGCGGGAAACGGGTTTGAAGCAGTCATTGGTGCTGATCGACAGATCGTGATATTGCTCGACCTGCTGCAGCACCGGATCTGGCTGTCGGCAGGCGAAGAGGTCGCCCGGCAACAGCAGTACCGGAATGCGGTTGGCGGTGGCGGTCGCCGCCGCAGTCACCATATTTGCCGCGCCCGGCCCCACCGATGAGGTCACCGCATAGATTTTCCGCCGTTTGTGCTGTTTAGCGAATCCGACGGCGATATGCGCCATTCCCTGTTCGTTGCACCCCTGATGCACGGTGAGACGATTCGCCTCCTGCTCCAGCGCCTGACCGATGCCCAGCACATTACCGTGACCGAAAATGGTCATGACGCCCTGCACAAAGGGGGATTCTTCACCGTCTACGCTAAGGTATTGCTGGTTGAGAAATCTGACCAGCGCCTGCGCCATGGTGATGCGACACGTATCCATTGATCTACTCCTACCTGTTTTATCCAGACGGCTAGCCACCGTGCTAGCCATAGAAACGATTTCTATGTCAGTCGGCATAAAGTTTCGTGCGTGTTGCACAAATTACTTATTTTTCACACTGCTGCACACGCCCGACACGGGCAGCTCAATCGCCGCTGCCCCGTGACCCCAGGCTTTTCCACGGGAAATTGCGTCGCTACGCGATACCTTCAGCGTTCGTGCCCGTAGCCGGGCCACCAGTGACGCGATTACTCGCCCCATAAACGGGGCTCGCCCTTCGGGCCAGCACAAGTGCTGTTCAAAAACGTCTCTGACGTTTTTGTCCGGCGCGGCACTGGCTTTCGCGACATCCTTGTCGCTCACCCGACGGTCACGCCACCTCAGCGCAATTTTTTTACGTGAAAGGAAAAACAATAAATCTGCCCTGCCATTTATCGTAATGAACCAGCCAGAGGTTTAGTTCTTTCATGACATCCTCACTCCAGCGTGGGCATGACGAAGCTGCTGGTGTGGTGTTCCAGACGGACGCTGGCGGGCCAGCGGCTGGTGACGGTTTTCATGCGGGTGTAGAAGCGCACGCCGTCGTTGCCGTGAACGTTCAGCGGCCCAAAAATGGAGCGCTTCCAGCCGCCGAAGCTGTGGAATGCCATCGGCACCGGAATCGGTACGTTTACGCCGACCATGCCTGCCTGCACCTCTTCGCAGAACTGGCGTGCTGTTTCACCATCGCGGGTAAAAATAGCAGTGCCGTTGCCGTATTCATGGTTATTAATCAGCGTCACCGCCGTCTGGTAATCCGGCACGCGCACTACGGACAGCACCGGGCCAAAAATTTCTTCCTGATAGATCTTCATCTCCGGCGTGACGTTATCGAACAGCGTCGGCCCGATGAAGTAGCCTTGCGGGTGCCCCTGTACAGACAGCGTGCGGCCATCGATGCGCAACGTCGCGCCCTGATCGACGCCACTTTGAATATAGTCGGCAATCTTCGCCCGGTGCGGTGCGCTGATCACCGGCCCCATTTCATTTTCCTGCCCGTCAACCAGACCTGGCCCGACGCGCATTGCTTTGATCTGTGCGCTCAGACGCTGATGCAGCGCTTCCGCCGTGTCATCACCAACAGCCACCACCACCGACAGCGCCATGCAGCGCTCGCCTGCAGCGCCAAACGCCGCGCCCATGATCGCGCTGGCAGCCATGTCCATGTCGGCATCCGGCATCAGGATACAGTGGTTTTTCGCCCCGCCCAGCGCCTGACAGCGTTTGCCATGTGCCGACGCCGTCTGATAAATGTATTCCGCCACCGGCGTCGATCCCACAAAGCTTACCGCCTGTACCCGCGGATCGGTCAGCAGTACGTCCACCGCTTCTTTATCACCCTGAACAACGTTAAACACGCCATCCGGCAGACCCGCTTCTTTCAGCAGTTGCGCTAACAGCAGCGAAAGCGATGGATCTTTTTCTGACGGCTTCAGCACAAAGGTATTGCCGGTCGCCAGCGCAATCGGGAACATCCACATGGGCACCATCGCCGGGAAGTTGAACGGCGTAATCCCAACACACACGCCGAGCGGCTGCATGAGTGAGTGGCTATCCACTCCAGTGCCGACATTCGCCGAGTGTTCGCCTTTTTGCAGATGTGGAATACCACAAGCAAATTCAACGACTTCCAGACCGCGCGTCACCTCCCCCACGGCATCGGAATAGACTTTGCCGTGCTCCTGTGAAATCAGACGGGCCAGCGTATCCATTCGTTCTTCCAGCAGCGCTTTGAAGCGAAACAGCACGCGCGCACGGCGTAGCGGAGAGTGTTTTGACCACGCAGGGAATGCCGCCGCCGCGCTGGCAATCGCCTGCTCGACTTCCGCCTTATCAGACATCACAACCTGGCGAATCTGCTCGCCCGTCGCTGGGTTATACACCGCGGCGTAGCGTTGGCTGTTGCTGGAGGCAATCGCCCCCTGAATGAAGTTAGATACGGTTTCCATGTTTACACCTTTGTGGGTTTTGAGGAGACAAACGGCTGACATCGGATTACAGTATATGAAATGAATATTCCATTTAACGTAAAAATAAAATAAATGTTGATTATTGTGATCCGCTGCGAATTTTTATGTAAACTTGAAGACAGCCGTCCATAAAGACAGGCGAGCAGCCTCTGAAAATAGCCGTATCGATAAAAGGCGTGCCGCCAAAAATGTCGTACAGATAAAACAACCGTATCCAGAAATGAATTTTCTGTTCCGTTTCAGGCGCCAGTCATGAAATCGCCCTAATGGGATAGGTTCTTATACGTCTTTGGGAGATAACCCGATATGCCCATGGCAACCAGCCTGAGAGAGTTACAGGAACAGATCCGCGAGCGTTATGATTCGCTCAGCAAGCGGTTACAGCAGGTGGCGCACTATGTGCTGGATAATACCAACAGCATCGCGTTCGATACCGTCGCGGTGATCGCCGAACGCGCTGACGTTCCCCCCTCAACGTTGATTCGCTTCGCCAACGCCTTTGATTTCAGCGGCTTCAACGAAATGAAACAGCTGTTCCGTATGAATCTGGTGGAGGAAACCGCCAGCTATACCGACCGGGCGCGGCTGTTTCGGGCGATGGAAGCTGACGCCGTGCCAGAAACGCCGCTGGATATTCTGCATGAGTTTGCCCGCTCAAACGCACAGGCGATGCAGCAGTTGGCGGCACGCACCCCGCCAGAGGATCTGCAAAAAGCCGTCGATCTGCTGGCACAGGCGGAAACCATCTATATCGTAGGACTTCGGCGCTCGTTCAGCGTCGCCACTTACCTGACCTATGCGCTCAGTCATCTGGAAAGCAGCCCGATTCTGGTCAACGGGTTGGGAGGCATGTTTCGCGAACAGCTCAGCCGAGTCAGCTCACGCGACGTGGTGGTTTCCATTAGCTTCTCGCCCTATTCACAGGAAACCGTGATGGTCAGTGAGATGGCAGCAAAAGCCGGCGCGCGGCAAATCGTGATTACCGACAGTCAAATTAGCCCGCTGGCGACGCTCAGCGACGTTTGCTTTGTCGTGAAGGAGGCGCAGGTTGATGCGTTCCGGTCACAGTCCGCCACGCTATGTCTGGTGCAATCGCTGATGGTGTCGCTGGCCTACCGGCAGGGAAACGGCGCAGATCAGAGTGAAAAACAGCAGCGCGGCTAGTTGGAATCGTTTAATTAGCAGGACTCACAGAGAGGGAGAGCCGTTTTATGCTTAAAGTGATCGCACAGGATTTTATTAAGCCTGAATGCATTGAAATCGTCATGCCGCTGTACCGCGAATTAGTGGAGAAAACCCGACAGGAGCCGCTGTGCATCTCCTATGAGCTTTTTATCAATCAGAAAGATCCGGGGCATTTCACCTTTATCGAAGCCTGGCCGGATAGAGCCGCGCTGGATATTCACTGCCAGACAGAACACTTCCAGCGTCTGGTTCCGATGATCAATAGCCACCAGCGCGCCGAGTGCACCTTCCTGCTGATGGATCCGTTTGAGTAACGCTGCGCCGCTCGCTGGCTATCAACCTATTTTGAAAGTAACGACGGGAGCTCCCACCGTTTCTTTGCATATTCAGGCAACCTCAGTTCGGCGGCGGCCTTTGTTTTTTGCCCGGTAAAGTGCCATATCGGCGGTCTTTAACCAGTCAATATATTGACCCATTTCCGGTGAAATCTCCGCAATGCCGACGCTGACAAACACCGCCAGCTGCGGCGTTTGGTTCAGGAATTTCAGCGATAAGCTCTCCCGAATGCGATTCACGGCGTCTAACGCCTCTCCCGCGCTAGTCTGCGGTAAAATAACGGCAAACTCATCTCCGCCGAATCGCCCAATCACATCCGTTTCCCGAAAGCCGGATGTCAGCTCACGCGCCAGTAGCAATATCGCCTGATCGCCGACATTGTGCCCAAAGTTATCGTTAAAGGCTTTAAAATGGTCGATATCAAACAGGACTAGCGTCGCCGTACGCTTATAGCGCTGGCAACTATCATACTCATGCTTTAGCAGACGTTCCCAGTGGTGACGGTTATAGAGGCTGGTCATCCCATCATGAATACTGACTTCCATCAGCATACGTTTGTGTTCCGCCAGTTTCAGCGCAGTAGTGTAAGTGACATAACCCAGAAAAATCGGGTAGACCAGCAACATCGGTAGACAGGCATAAAGCTGTAGCGGTGTCGTATCCAACGAAACCGGCACGGAAAACAGCACAAGCACCAGCACACAGGCGACACACTGTAAGACGATGCCCTGAACAAGCAGCCTTACTCCACCGCCAGCCGTGCAGTTCATCCCTACCATTGCCGCAATCACGGCGCTGGGCAGAAGATTCACGCCCATAAACCCAATCCAGATGCCACCAAACGCCACATCAATCAATAAATTACGCTTCTCGCACTGCATCGGGTCGCGTGACCGCAGGGATAGCGTGTAGGCAATGTGAGGCCAGATAAAGGTGTTAAGAAAGAGCAACACCCACAAGAGCGTCGGGACAGGCCGGGTAATTAGCACCGAGGAAATAAAGAGAGCGCACAGTATCGTACCGACAATCCGTGGAATATAGACTCGCTGGGAAAAGCGTAGCCCTGAGCGACGTACATCTACCGTCAAAAACGTCGGCGGCGAGGCTGACATAACGACCCCCATTGCGGTTCACGAACAAATAGCGAGAAAAAAGAACATTATGGCTGAAAGCATGTCAGCACGAGTGAACAATTTTTGAATTTATTTTGTTACATAACGAAACGAAGTGATGTCGTAAGGGTTGGAGAGAGTAGCACGGATGTTAAAGGTAGCTGGTCTTACCCGTGGCTTTCGTCCCATTCCGATTATTGCCGTAGACGTCCCCATCATGATAGCCCATGTTATTAAGCTGGAGAGGGTTGTAACCGGTTGATGTGAATGGTCAGAAACATGATCTCATCTGTTGTTAGCTGGCAACTGTAATTTTTTTCCACATAATCATATACCTTCATTGCACAGGTATAAGCCCGCGGCATCAATTCGGTAATCCCCTGATAGATGGAATCATCACCGTGGTTCACCGTTTCCCGATTTAACAAACGCAGAGCGAAAAATTTCAGATGCGTAACCAAACGCTGATAATTAAGGGAATGTTCATCAAACGTGATATGCAGATCGTATTTCAGAATGGTCAGAATATCTTTAATGATACCTGGGCTTTGCATCGTGCTCTGCATATCGCTGTTATTCGTCGCATTCGCCAGATGCAGCGCAATAAACCCTGCTTCATCCTCCGGTAAATCAATATCCAGTCTGGTACGAATCAGTTCCAGCGCCTCCAGCCCAATGGCAAATTCACTGCGATAGAACTGGCGAATATCCCATAGCATCAGGTTCTTGATCGTTTGCCCTTTTTTATGGCGTTGAATAGCAAAATTAATATGGTCACTTAAGGCCAGAAACAGCGTGTCCTGCACATCAAGTCGCAGCGTTTTTTGTGCCAGAGTAATGATCTGCTGCGTCACAGCCAGACAGTCGGGCGGAATATCCGCCAGCAGTTGTGACAGCACATCGGCTATACCGTCACTTTTCTTCACGAACTGGCTTTCAATACGCTGCGGATCGATAGGGTCACCCACTTTCTTGCCAAAGCCGACGCCTTTGCCAATCGCCACAATTTCCCGTCGGTCATCAGCCAGCACCAGCACGGCGTTATTGCTCAGTATTTTTTCAATGATCATCGCATCAGCCGTCCTGTCTGATGGGAAGGCACGCAGGCCTTCCCTACCGTTTAGCGCCCCAACGTGATATCGACGAGGCGTCTTTTCAATGTTGTTCGTGTAAGGTTCGATTACGCTTCTGAGCTATCCAGCCCATTGTTTTTAATGACATCAGCATACCAGTATGCGCTTTTTTTACGGATACGCCGCAGATCTTTCAGATCGAATTCTTCACGGTTAACGTAAATAAAACCATAGCGCTTCGAGCATCCCTGATGGGTGGAAATAAGATCCAACGCCGACCATGGCGTGTAGCCGAAGACATCTACCCCGTCGGTGATCGCAAGCTGGATTTGCTCAATGTGGCGTTGCAGGTAGTCGATGCGGTAATCATCGTGAATCTCACCGTTTTCATCCAGCGTATCAAACGCGCCTAGCCCATTTTCCGTAATGATCAGCGGCAAATGGTAACGATCGTGCAGCTCACGCAGCGTATTGCGGAAGCCTATCGGATCGATCTCCCAGCCAAAGGCGTTTTTCTGCAACCACGGATTGCTTGCACCACGATGCACGCCCTCTTCACCCGATTTCAGGTGCTGGTCACCTCCGCGTGCAATTTCATCCGAACCGTCGCCTTTGCTGGCTTCAACCGTTTGCGAGGTGTAATAGTTAAACGCGATAAAATCGGGTTTGGCCGACGCCAGAATATCCATATCGCCGGGCAGAATCTCCGGCGTATAGCCTTTTTCTTCCATATAGCGCCAGGCCGCGGTGTTATAACGTCCGTATACCGCCATATCCAGATACAGCCAGTTGCGGATCGCGTTATAGTTGAACGCCGCCATCACATCTTCAGGCTTCGATGAGGCCGGATAAATCAATGCAATGTTGGGTGCCGGACCAATTTTCGCACCGGGCACTTTTTCATGCAGCGCATTCATCGCTTTTGCCTGCGCCACCAGCATGTTGTGGTTCTGCTGATAGAGATTCTGCTTCGGATTTTCCAACGTAGGATCGAGCGTGCCCAATGCAGAACCGTGCAAAATCATCATATTTTGTTCATTGATGGTCAGCCAGTACTTCACCTTGTCGCCGTATTCATCAAACAGCACGTTGGCGAAGCGCTCAAATGCCTCCACCGTTTCCCGGTTATACCAACCGCCTTTTTCCTGTAACGCCTGCGGCAGATCGAAATGGTACATCGTGACAATTGGCACAATACCGTAATGCAGCAATTCATCGATAAGATTGTGGTAAAACGCAATGCCCGCCGGGTTTACCTCGCCGCTGCCATCGGGAATGATGCGGCTCCAGGCGATGGAAAAACGGTAGGTTTTAAAGCCGATATCGGCAAACAGGGCGACATCTTCCTTGTAACGGTGATAATGGTCGCTGGCGACTTTAAAGTCCGTTGTACCCTCAGGATAGGACATTCTGGCATCAATCACCGACGGCCCTTTGCCGTCTTCATTCCATGCCCCTTCAACCTGATAAGCCGATGTCGCCGCGCCCCATAAAAACCCCTCAGGGAAACGCTTAAGATGACGGTATTTCACGGTTTCTCTCCTTTTTTCAACGAGATAATTTCTCAACAAGACAATTTATCAACAAGACAATGTCAGCGAGACATCACTGATGTTATGGGTAGCGCGCGATCGGGCTGGATTCAGGCAAAAAAAAACCTGATACGAACATGTCTGGATAACATGCGTCGTATCAGGTTTCGCTCGGGCCTTGGCCCGATCACGTCCTTCTTATCGGGTTATATCTGCTAACCGCCGTAGACTCAAACCGAGGTCGGGCGATCTGTGATGAATATCACCGATAATGTCCTCACCTGAGCAGGAGTGTCCCCTGTGCAGCCATCCCAGGCATGCAGACTCACCGCTCGTCCCCATCATCGCGGTCGCGCACGCCGTTACCATTGAGCCTCACGAGCCGCTTCAGCAGCCTTAGCAACTTCATTCCATCTGGCGACCCCAGTCCCGTACAGGCGTCCCATCCTTCAGAGGCAACGAATGCCCCATTATTTCCCCGCACGATATCCTTGCAGCTATTACGATTACGGTACAACAAGGGAGGAATAAACAGCGATGCCGAGTGGGTTAACGCGAGCATACGCGCCAATAATCCCGCCCACAGCGGTGCGACAGCGCTGGTTCCCCCAACAACCCCTTCCAGTCCGTTAACTTCAATCAGATAGCCGGTTTCGGGATCGGCATTGCCACTGACGTCCGGTACGCCGCGGTGTTGTAAGGGATGATGACCGCCATATTTGTCGACCAGAGACATCCCTAACTGCCAACCGGGCAACGCAAAGTACTGGCTGACGCCACCACCTGTCGCGCCACCGTCTCGGTTATGCCAGGTCGTTTCTTCCATCGATTTTTGCAAGCGAGTGCCGCCACAGGCTAAAACGTAGGGGCTGGATGCAGGGAAATCGACGTGTAAACCATGAGGCTCCCCATCCTGTGAACCGTGATCGCCAGACGCCACGCACACCGTAATCCCTAGTGCAGCGGCGGTCTGAAAGGCCTGGTTGTACACCTGTAATGATTGCGCGGTCCATTCTGACTCGCTGGCCCCCCAGCTAATCGAAATCACCGACGGCGCATTTTTTTCATCATGAATCGCCGCATTAATCGCCTCTAAAAACCCGGCATCGGTATTCGGAGCAAAATACACCACAATTTTAGCAGCCGGTGCCAGCGTACCCGCGATTTCGATATCCATCTGCACTTCGATATCGATCGGGTTCACCTCTTTGTCGCCATCTGACGAAGCAAGGGCATTCTTAGCGCCGCCCACACAAACATCGACGATCTGCGGCGGGTTGACGCCCATTCGCTTAAAATAGTGCGCCAACTGCGGCAAGCGATATCCGCCCCCCAGTTCAATAATGCCAATGCACTGCCCCGCGCCGTCATGCTCAGGGAAATGGTAAAGTTCTGCCAACTCAAGCGGCGTATAGCCCGACAGACGCTTTGCCGTAGCAGAGAACGCGTCATTCATGCGCAGGTAACAGTTCGATGCCAGACGTTCATCAAGGCCTAATACGGCGATAACCACGCCCTGTAGGTATCCCGGTAGATAAATTCCCCCTGCTCTGCCACGAAATGCCCCGTGTTTGTGGTCATACCGGGCTAAGCTCACGCGAAACGCCTGCTCCATTTGCTCCACCGTCCCCGTCAAGAAGACGGTACGGCTGGCTGCATGTTCACGCTCGACAGATAGCCGATAATGCCGCGCAAACGCACGGACATGCTCTAGATCGGCCTCATCAGCGCCGAACTTTCTGGCATAACTGGCACGCGACAGCGGTTTATTGGCGCAGATGCCGCCAAATTGTGGATCAATACTATCGTGCAGTTCGGTGTAATACTCATCATCTGGCGTTGTAAAACGCAACACCAGCATGACTCTGACGTTTTCATTAACATAGCAGCGTTCGCGGTACACGGCGTCAGCGATATTTCCGCGTTCACTCCCTTTCAATAATTGGTAAGTCATCGTCTTCTCTCCACTCAGCTATTTGCCGTCTGGTTCAATTTGACTCAATGCCGCATAAATCTGGCGTTTGTCGCTCTGTGACAGATGCTCAACATTAATAGAAGAAAGAAATGTAGCCTCTTGCTGGGGCGCAAAATGCCCGCCATTCGCAAGATAACGTTTAATACTCACCAAGAGCTGGTCATCAATCGTGAGTAGCGTGGGTCTAATGGTGTCGTTCAGCGAAAGCGGCGTCCAGTCGCTCTCCGGTGTCGCAAGCCAGTCCGCCATGTAACGATACTGAATTGCTTTGCTGGCATTCATTAATGAAGTCACGAACAGCTGTGTACTCTGAGGGGATAAACCCACGGCAGCAGATTGCTCCCGCGCCTTACTCAAAATACGATCCTCTTGTTTTAGATCCTCAACGGGCAGGTGTTGGCGGGCCTTATACCCCGCAACATCTTTCATCAACACCATCCTCTCCTGAATCAGTTGATAGATACCAAGAGGATTGTCCTGCGTTGCGGCATAGAGAGGAACACACCAAACAGAGCTCATCACTAACGAGATAACAGCGGAAATAGGCAAATTCATCGGATTACATTCTCCTGTCAGCACCACCATGAAGGTCTATGGCTATATTTTTATTTCGCCATTGCGGCAGGAGATAATAGGTTTCGCCATATGAATCTTCCATGACGAAACTATTTCAACCGTTACCCACAGGAAACATTTCTTCTTGAAAACCGCCCAGCCTGTCGCGATACCCGCTATTAAGTTGCTAAATTACAAGCAACTTAAGAGTCAGGCCCCAAAAGCGCAATCCTCACCATCCGATGATTAAGATACAAACAATAACCAAATGAAACAGTTCATTTTGGTTACCAAATAACGATATTGCTCTGTGAAGCAAGCGCGCACAAAAAAGCCCGTCGTGGCACTCGGCCATGACGGGCTTGATTCACCCTAAACGAACGAAGATTGATTAGTGCTCGGTGAGACCATACAGCGAGCTGCGACGCTGTAGCATCTGACCACCGTCTCGCGTCAACGGCACCCAACCAACAGCGCCACGTTTCACCGTTGGTTCGGTGAACAGCAGATCAAACGGTATCGAGACGTAGAAGCCTTTGGTAAAGCTTCCTTCACCATATTCCGCGGCGCTGACGTTAGTCTTGGTCGCAAAGGCACCGGCAATGATTCCGCTGTCAAAACGGCGAGACAGATCGAGAGTTACCCCTTTGTCCCCTGCCAGATAACGGCCCACGCTCACCTTCGCTACCGCACCTTCCACAAACGGCAGTTCCCAGTACGCAGTCAGATGTCCTGTCACCACATCGTAATCGGCCATCCTCATGATGTCGTTCCAGTCACGCTGTTTGGCATAGTTCACATCCATCCCCAGCGCCCAGCTTTTACCAAACGGACGATACAGCACTTCAGAACCGACACCGGCATACATCATTTCCAGATAGCCGCCATAAACCTGCGTATACCAGTCCTGTGCGGGGTTATCCATGCGAGTCAATTGCAGGTTGGTCAACAGCAGATCGGAAGAAGTAATGTATTCACGCACCCAGGTTCTGACGCGCGGCAGCGCTGCGCCATCCGCCGGTGGGGTTTTATAGTTGAACTTGTCGTAGTTATTCACCAGATTCAACGTTGCCGTTCCGCCGACGCTCCAGTGATCGCTCAGACGGTAGTCCACGTTACCTTTCAGTGCGACCTGATACATGTAGAAGGATTCAGGACCACCGAAAGACTGCGTCAGCGTCGGATCTAATGAATACGTCAGACGATTGGGTTCCGCGAGCAGCACCTGCTGACCACGCACGTCAGATACCGGCTCTTTGCGATGCGTTTCAGGCTCCGGTTGACCCAGTGGAACGGCAGCCTGCTTAACCTGATGGAAGGCTTTGGCATCCACCTCTGTGCTGGCAATCGGTAAACGCTGGCTGCGCTGAACAATGTGGTATTCATCAATACTACCCGGCACATGGTTTGCCAATACCGTCGCGGCACGCTGCGTTGCCTGCTCACTATCACGATACTTTGTCTGATCGGCAACAATGGTGACCTGCTTTTGGTCCGCGTAAATATCGGCGTCCTCAAAGCCTGCCTTATCATTCAGCTCTTTCGAAACAAGCTGCCAGTTTGTGCCTTTGCCATCCTGCACTGGCGCATAGACGGGTGGTGCATCGTCTAAATAGTTCGGCTTCAGGTCGTTGAAATTAGTGCGTAGGGTAAAGCCCCACATCAGGGTATTGCCGCGCTGCCACGACAGCGTGGTGTCTAGCACATCGCCCACGCGATAGACGGCACCAATGTTGAAAGGGGAATCCTGATTAATTTTACCAGAGGTTTCACGGCTGTAGTCATTGCCGTCATACTCCAGTTTCAGCCGAAGAGGATCCCACGGCGTTTGGTACTCTATCCCACCAAACAATGCTGCTGGACCATGAAAGAAGTTTTCAAACTCTAACTGTCCTCCTCCCGTTTTATAGGAATCACTACGCTGGCAAAAACTCGCTTTCAGTGAGCATGCGGGATTTTTAATATTGCCGCTTTCGGCCATGTTTCCCCAACCCATGCCCAGCGTGAAATCAAACGGCCCCATACGCTTACTGGCTACCAGGTATTCGCTATCAAACAAGCCTGTACCGGCAATATCACGCAATCCTACAGAAACATCCGGCATCCAGTAGCTTTCTTGCCACAAGCGAGCCTTGACATCGAATGACTTATCTTTATAGGTCTGTTCACCGCTAAAGTTTGCGTTATTGCTGTATAGACGGGTACGGACGTCAGTATAACGCATCGTCGTTTCCAGCCATTCAAAGAGCTGGAGAGATATGGAATAACGCCGATATTCCTCGTTATCGCGATAGTTAAGGCTAAACTCACCGGTCTGCGCCATACGCGCCGTCGGCATCTGCAACAGGCCCGTGCCACCAAAATCAGCCTGCGATACCCCCGCAGGCTGAAAGCGCATATTTGGGTTTGTCGCAGTACGGCTGCTTTCTGTTTCAGCCGCTATCGCCTGCGCACTCAAGATGCCGCCAATCGCCAACGACAGACAGCCTAATTTAACGTTTCTGTTCTTTGTCATTCGAGTGGAGTCCGGTTAGCAAGGTAGTCAGCAAGCTGATCGTTAAGTGATGACATATCCTGTGGTAGCACCGAGGGATCAAAGCCGATAAAGAGCGTTTCGCCCGCAGCGGGTTCAACATGCTGGCGGTTCCACAGCGCCAGCGGCACTTTGCGCCACTTGCCATTGCCCCCAATCAGATAGCCGTAACTGTTATCCGCTCCCGCAAGAAGCCGACGTTCTGAGAGATAATTCTCGACCGACCATCCTGCACGTAGCGCCACTTTCCCCGATGTCTCCAGTTCACCCACATCAGCGGCCGTATTCACCAGGCCGATCAGCGACAACGTGTCATCATGAGGCGCCACATATAGTGCATACTCCCCTACCAGAGGGCGATTATTTTCTATATAGACACGCACGCGGTCAGGATCCAGATCGGTACGGATACGACCCGCAACATTAATCGGGTTAATCGTCTTTCTCAGCAGCCAGGCGGAGATCGCCAGATCGCCATCGCCTGAATTGCGCCAGCGCGTTTCCAGTTCAGCCAGCTTTTCCAGCAAGACATCTCCTTGCGCACGTACCTTCTGTGTCGTCGCGAAATCAGAAATAAACGCCGTTTGCCAATTGATATTCTGTGGCCAAGGAACCTGTTCGTAAAATTTTTCAAGGCGCGTACCGTCGTCCAGTTTAACGACGGCGATCGTCTCTTGTGGCGATTTCACCGTCAGTTGTGCGGAGGTAGCGACACCGGAAACCAGCAGCAGCAAGGTAGCGATACGATTAAGTGCCAACATTTCAGCCCCTTATTGTACGTAGGGTTTTAATACGGTGAATGTAACCAATGCCATACCCGGTCCCATGTACTGCTGGCTTTGCACCACACTTCCGTTAGCTGGATCCAGCCAGTAGCTATTGGTATAAGATTCATTCAAAGTGGGAACGGTCACCTGTTCATCGAAGCGCAACAACTCACGCGAGGTATCCAGAATCTTTACGCTTTCTTTGCCGCGGGCCTGAAAAACAGACGTAGTAGTGTAACCACCACGGAAAACCTGCGACCACTCAACCCGGCTCTGCCATGTCATTGGCGTCGATGTTTTCAATAGGCCTAACGCCAGGGGATCGTGTTGCAGGTTATCCACATAGGTAATGTCTTCGCCGAAACCCTGCGTTTTCACCAAGCGCCCATGTTGGGTCGATACCATATTTTTATCGGCCCCGATCCATTTCAACTGATTCTGCTCGGCAAAAGCGAGTACAACAAACGCCTGTGGCGCTTTACCCACTTTCAGATAGGCCGATGCATAGGGCGTATTGGCAACCTGTGTAGTTGTCACATGGGTGTTATCCTGACCAAAAAACGCCAGTTTGAAGGTTTTCCCCACTTGATCCACATTTTGGGAACAGCCAGTCAGCACAACCGATAAAAGGGGGATGGCAATCAGCGCTCTCGCCTTTGCCATTCGTTTCATTTTTGTCATGAAATGCAGTTCTCGTTGAACAGCGCAGCCTGGAAAAAGAAAGGCCACCGAAGTGGCCTTGGAGTTGAAACGAAATTAACCAGCAGTACCAGTCGTTGCCGTCGTTGTCCCCGCAGGAGTGCTGTTATCGTTGCTGGAAACAGCAACTGCAACAGCAACACCGATCGCCGCAGCAGCACCGACAGCAATCAGAGCAGTAGTACCAGCAGCAAAGCCAGCACCACCAGCACCAGCGGCACCAGCAGCGGCAGCGCTGGTGGTCGTGGTGGTAGAGGTACCCGCAGCAGTGCTGCTAGAGACGCCATCAACAGCAAACGCGTTTGACGACATGGCCAGTACCGCAGCCAGCGTGATTAACGTTTTCTTCATTACGATTTCCTTTTTAACATGAAGTACTTCAGGGTGGGGTACCGTCGAAAAGACCATACCCCGACCTTCATTTCAGCCAGCACAACAGCAAACCGATTGAGTTTTGCGTCGTTACTGACCGTTACTGGGATCCTCCCAGTAATGAGTTACAGTTCAATGGCGATAAAACTATCAATGAGGAAATAACCCCTCTATGAGATAAAACCACCTCTGACAAACAACACCAGAAAGCAAAACTACAACTCAATTTTTGCAACACCGTTAAAAATAGCAAGATCCCGATGTAATAAACAGCAATGATCTCGGTAAAAAAGCAGATTCCTTTAAGGAAATTTACAGTATTCCAGAAAAAAAGTCATAGATATCCTAACGATATCGATCCACTGATTCAGAAATATAAAAAACGCCAGATATTTCCTAATCTGGCGTTTTATTAACAAACGGTGCTATCTAAGCATAAGAAACGGCTATTCCAGCCACTCGGTATGGAATACGCCTTCTTTATCTGTACGCTTATAAGTATGCGCACCGAAATAGTCACGCTGAGCCTGAATCAGGTTAGCAGGCAACACGGCTGAACGGTAGCTGTCGTAATAAGCAATGGCCGCTGAGAAGGTTGGCGTCGGGATACCTTGCTGAACCGCATAAGATACCACATCGCGCAGCGCTTGCTGGTATTCGTCAGCCACTTTCTTGAAGTAAGGGGCCAACAGCAGGTTAGCGATATCTGCCTTCTGCTCGTACGCATCGGTAATTTTCTGCAGGAACTGTGCACGAATGATGCAGCCAGCGCGGAAAATCTTGGCGATTTCACCGTAGTTCAGATCCCAGTTGTTCTCGTCGGATGCCGCTTTCAGCTGTGAGAAGCCCTGAGCATAAGAAACGATTTTACCCAGATACAGCGCACGGCGCACTTTCTCAACAAACTCGGCTTTATCGCCACCGAATGCCTGAGCCGTTGGGCCAGTCAGCACTTTAGAGGCAGCAACACGCTGATCTTTTAGTGAAGACAGGTAACGAGCAAAAACGGATTCCGTAATCAGAGACAGCGGTTCACCCAGATCCAGAGAGCTTTGGCTGGTCCATTTACCGGTACCTTTATTAGCCGCTTCATCCAGAATTACGTCAACCAGATAGTTGCCTTCTTCATCTTTCTTCCTGAAGATATCGGCAGTGATCTCAATCAGATAACTGCTTAATTCGCCTTTGTTCCATTCAGAGAACGTCGCGGCAAGCTCGTCATTGCTCAGATTCAGCGCCTGCTTGAGCAATGCATAAGCTTCAGCAATAAGCTGCATGTCGCCGTATTCAATGCCGTTATGCACCATCTTGACATAGTGGCCTGCGCCATCAGCACCAATGTAGGTCACACAGGCTTCGCCATCAGCACGCGCGGCAATCTGTTCAAGAATCGGCGCAACCAGCTCATACGCTTCTTTCTGGCCGCCAGGCATGATGGAAGGCCCTTTCAGCGCGCCTTCTTCCCCACCGGATACACCTGTACCGATGAAGTTAAACCCTTCAGCGGACAGTTCGCGGTTACGGCGAATCGTATCTTTATAGAAGGTGTTACCGCCATCGATCAGAATATCGCCCTTTTCCAGGTAAGGTTTCAGCGATTCAATCGTTTTATCGGTTGCTTCACCGGCCTTCACCATCAGCAGAATACGGCGGGGTTTTTCCAGGGATTCGACAAACTCTTCAACGGTGTAAGAAGGCACCAGTTTTTTACCCGGATTTTCCGCGATAACTTCATCGGTTTTATCGGAAGAACGGTTAAAGATGGAAACGCTATAGCCACGGCTCTCAATGTTCAGCGCCAGATTGCGCCCCATCACCGCCATACCGACAACGCCAATTTGCTGTTTGGACATTAAAGCAACTCCTGTCTGAAGGATAACCTGCCTGCAACGGCGACAACGACTCGCGTTGCGACCTCGCAAGCAATTTAAAAACAGGCCGACATGGTAACTCAGCTTTGCGTGAGTGGGTAGTGATTGGTTTGATAGCGAAAGCTCACCCAATCGGAACGTATGGTGGGAAAAAGAAAAAACCGCAGAACGATTCAACGATCTGCGGTTTTACAGCAAGTTATCACTCAATATTACTTTTTCAGCAGCGCCTTAATACTTTCTTTAAATTCGGCACCAAACTCAGGGTTGCGTAACCCATAAGACACAAATGCCTGCGCGTAACCCAATTTACGACCACAGTTAAAGTTCTTGCCTGACATTTGCACAGCATCCACCTGCTGAGTCGCGATCATATCGGCAATCACATCCGTTAACTGAATGCGTCCCCATGCACCAGGGACCGCTTTTTCCAGCAGTGGCCAGGCATCGGCAGTTAACACATAACGCCCTACTGCAGATAGATCAGACCCCGTATCAGATGGTGCCTCAGGCTTTTCAATCATAGACGTAATCGCTGCGGCATCGCCGGGGTTCACCAGCGGTTTGTCGCAATCGACGACAGAATACTCAGGCAACACCTCATAAGGACGATGTTTCACCAGCACCTGGCTACGCCCCGTTTCTTCAAAGCGAGAAATCAGCAGCGCCAGGTTTTCCTTTGTCTGATCGGCCGTGCTTTCATCCAGCACCACATCGGGCAACACCACCACAAACGGACTATCGCCAATGATTGGGCGAGCGCAGGAGACCGCATGCCCTAACCCCAGCGTTTCCCCCTGACGAACGTTCATAATCGTCACGCCTTTCGGGCAGATTGACTGTACTTCGGCCAGCAGTTGACGCTTGGCACGTTCTTCCAGCAGAGATTCAAGCTCAAACGAGGTATCGAAGTGGTTTTCAATCGCATTTTTCGACGCATGCGTTACCAGAACAATTTCTTTAATCCCCGCCCTCACACACTCGTTGACGATTTTCTCAATCACCGGGCGGTCAACCAATGGCAACATTTCTTTAGGAATGGCCTTGGTCACTGGTAACAAATTCATCCCTAAACCTGCTACAGGGATAATAGCTTTCAATGATGTCATGGATTGACTCTCTTGCTGAATTATGATTTATCAAACGTTCCGCCACAGAGTAATAGAACAAGCGGAGGCTATGCCTTAAGATTACACCTAATATTGCAGAAAGCGAATATGAATAATTTAACCATTATCAAAAAATTAATTGATAAATATCATACCATTCAGTTATACAAAGACTCATATTCTTTAATCATTTTAGACAACGCGAATTTTGAAAAAACCTTCTCTTTTGCATTTAATCCATGCTGAATTCTTAGATCAGGATTATTCGCATATATCTGGATTTTTCTCGCTAAAGATTCATAGTCTTTTGGATCAACAAGGAGGCCAGTTTCACCATCATCGATAACCTCTGGAATGCCTTCCACATTGGTAGCAATACTTGGAATACCAAATACAGCAGCCTCCCCCAGCACCAAGCCAAATGCCTCATAAATGGATGGTAAGCAAAACACATCGATGTTTTTATAAAAACTGTCTTTATCAGATATCCAATTTTTGAAAATTACAACATCATTCAGATTGTGCTCATCAACAAAATCTATACACTCTTGCCTTAACTCACCATCACCAGCCATGGTTAAGAGAATATTTTCTCGTGTAAACAACGAATTTTCCAATCCAAAGACTAAAGCCCTTAACAACGTCAGAGGGTCTTTTTGTCGATCAAGCCTGCTCATAAAACCAATTCTTAACGGTTGGTTCTCTATTATATTAGATGATGAACCACTATTTAATTTAGGCGAAAGCGTAACAGCATTATAAATACATAATTTATTTTTAATAAACGGATAGTACTTTAAATAATGTTGGTTAACGCTGACAAGAACATCGGAAAAAAAACTAAACAAACATTCGGTAACGTAATAAAAAATCCTTTTCCCTGGACTTTCGAATTTATGATACGCAATACCATGAACAGAATGAATAATCCGACGACATCCTGCTAATTTAGCCGCGATTCGAGCAACGATACCTGGTTTAGTTGAGTTAGTGTGTATAATATCAAACTTATGCTCTTTAAATACTTTAAATAGCTCATAAGTAGCTTTGATATCTGAAGTGCAAATTTCTCTTTTTAGTGAGGGAACAAAAATAATTTTTATCCCTTTACTTTCGAAAATATTAATAAACTCAGGGGTAGCATTGTATCCACCGCCAAAGATAATATATTTATCATAACGACCTGATATATTCGATAATATATCAAGACTAACCTGCTGAACACCGGAAAGTTTTGGTATAACCTGAACATGCACAATTTTTTTCATATACAACACACATTTATTTTTTCTGTTGCAATGGACCAAAATTTCCTTTTAAACCATCACGAATGCCAAGAAATCCATATTTGAGATATGTCCCTTTATCATCAGAGCTGGCAATAGAAATCATAAATCTTAGGAAATTAAAGACAGCTTCTCTCAATTTATAACCAAGAGGTACATAGCTCAATCTCATCAAATAGAAGCTATTCCTAATCAAGTAGTACCTTCTGATTGGATTATGAACAGATACACTTCTCCCCATGATGGACATTCTTTTATCTCCAATACTGTGTGCCATCTTTGCATTTGGAGAAATAAAAACCTTATATCCTAAATTTTTCGCACGAAGACACCATTCGATATCAATATAATCGATAAATAAATCTTCCTTCATACCACCGATATCTTCAATGACTGACATATTAATAAGGCAACCAGAGGCAATAATAAACGTAGCCTCGGTGATTTCATTTATATCAACTCTCTTAATGAAAGGGCCACAGTATACGGTTGCGGGATAAGGCTCCAGCGAGACCGAATCAAAAAAACTGGGGCCGACTGCGGCAACTTTTTCACCTAGAGAAAGTAACAGAACTTCTGTACTCACAAGGGAATCAATGAAACCAGGAGAAATATGACTATCTTGGTCAAAAAGAATCACATGAGTCGCTTTTTTTTCTCTGGCTTGTTCAATACCTATGTTTTGAGCAGCGGACAACCCTTTATTGGAAGACAAAGTGATGAACTCGACCTTGTCCTTATAATGATCCATTATCATGCAATGAAGATCATCTGCATTTGATGAAGCATTATCGACAATAATAATATTATTTAGCTGACTCAATAATGATTGCAGTGATTCTTTTAAATCATGAACAAAGGGATTATAAGTCACCAAAACAGCTACAACATTTGCATCCATTTTCACACACCATCACTTTTGTTTTTTAATTCTCTCGCTTTGGTTGCAAGAAAACATCCTGCAAAAACAGAGAAGGAGAATGAGAGAAGTACGGGATTAGAGTAAGACGCAATATAGAATCCATAAATTGCATAGGCCTCTGCGAATTTTCCTTTTTTAACAAATGATGTCAGCATGAAGAAAAGCGCTATTGTATAAATAAAATAACCAAGAAAACCATACTTCCTTATTAGTTCTAACTGACTTATTTCAATATTATCAGTAAGTTTTTCGAACCCTATAGAATATACTTCTGAACCAGGCCCCATACCAATGATTAAGTTATCCAGGCTCATGGTATTAAAAATTGAAATCAGGTGTCCCTCTCTTATATGGAAACCACTGCCATCCATCACATAATCCATACCCACCTGGAGATACATAACTAAACAAGCGATAAGAAAGAATGCACTTTGGAATATAAATATACTCGTAATGTATTTTCTTATATATAAAATCCATCCCATTGCTCCCAACAGGATAAACGCGATAGAAGTTGAGAACCCAAATCGAGATAAGCACATCAGCAAAATGAAGCAAAAAACAAAAGCAGATTTCTTAAATCCTTGGAAGTATGAATAGATGGTAATTAATACGAGTACCAGCGTCGCCTGAAAGTAGACTTGCGGGTATCCATCTGGACGTATATAGAACCAACCGGGAAGTTCATAATTCTGGATAATTGATACAGATGACTCACCAAGTAAATATAAGGAAAAGAATGTAATCAAGATGACAACAGAGAATATCCATCCAGTGTAAACGACACCTTTAACGAGGTTTTCCGAGCTAAAACTTATAAAGAAGAAATAAAAAACTGGCACAGAAACGACAGGCAATATCCATATATAAGCGGCACTTGCATCAATCCCATTCACCGCGGCAGATATAAAACCAATGATAGAAAAAAACAATAAAAACAAAACAGATATGAAGAAATAAATATCTATTTTTTTTCTTTTAAAAAAGAAATTCCAGGTCCCTACACAAAAAACAATACCAAGCGAAAGCATCCTGATACCGATCGGACCACCAGAATCAATAATAAAGGAAAAAAGAATGAATGAAATAAAAAGAGCTGCCATCATTATGCCTCAAAATGCCAACAAAACATTCTATTATTTAATAATTTAGCGCAGCACATCGCTTAACCATTTATCTAAAGAATAATTTGATTTTGTTTTATCGTCCAAGTCGTCATAAAAAGAACTTAGGAACTCACTACTAATACAAGGATCATCGATATCAATTACACATACGTTTTTTGGGTTATAAAAATCATAATTAATGATATCTCTTCCAGTAGTAATTATCTTTTTATCCAATCCAATAGATTCGATAGATCTCATGGTAAGTCCCATTTGATCAGGATGAGGAAGATCGAGAACAATAGAAGAACGATTATTTATAGATATAACATTCTTATAATCTAACTGTTTTACGTGCACATCCTTAGATTGCCCCTTTAACCATAATTTAATCCAAGTGATTAGATTTGTTGTCATATAGACATACATCGACAAACCTTCGCTTGCCGCTTTTTGTTGTATTTTTCTTACACCTGATAATCTTGATGAGTGCAGAAGACCAATAAAAACAAGATCAAAATCGGTTTTTTCTTTCTTTACATTATCAACATTGCGAAAAAATAAAGGACGGAACTCAACTCCCGGATAATCAAGAGCATCTTTTCTATCAAAAGAAAGAACTCTATCAAAAATTGGCAATCTCTCTAATACGGAAGGAAATCTTTTCAAAGAGTCCCACTCATAAAGGATAAGTTCACTCTTAGGCGATACTTCTCTTAAAGATTTAATAAAGCCAAAACTGCAATCCACTGCTTTTATAAAAAGGATTTGATCGTAGTTTCCTGTCTTAGCAAGGTTTACTATATGCTCTTCATGCTTTTTCTGAAAGAAACGCCGCAGAAATGTAATCCTTGAAAGGATCCCCCCCCACGGTCTCTTCCGTAATAATGCAGGGCGGTCAGTGCAAGAAGTCACTATCCCTCCTCGCTTTTCTATTCTATCCGCGATAGACGCTTCATAATCATAGAACCCGATACCAATAAAAAGTATTTTCCGCCCTGCAAAACTCATTTATATAGACCCTTAGCTTTCATTTCCTGGATACTAGCTTCGTAACTGTCAGTCTGCGTTTCTTGAGTCAATACCCAGTCAGTGAATGCTTTGATACCTTCTTCAAAGCTAACCTTAGGTTCGAAACCGAGGACTTCTTTAATTTTCGTCAAATCAGCAATATTATGGCGAATGTCACCTACGCGAAAATTACCCGTTGTTCTTACATTAACATTAGAGCCATATGCATTAACTAGCGTAGTTGCTACAGTTGTGACATCCGTTGATACACCCGCACCAACATTAAAAACTTGTCCCGCAGCTGCAGAGTTCTCAATACCAGCGATAGTCGCTCTAACTACGTCGTCAATATAGACAAAATCACGACTTTCTTGCCCATCTTCAAAAATAAGAATATCGTTGTTATTACGAATACGCGTAGAGAAAATAGATAGGATGCCAGTGTAGGGATTAGACAATGATTGCCCTGGACCATATACATTCTGATAACGAAACGCAACCGCTGAAATATTTAAAGCTTGCCCTGCGGACAAAACTAATTGTTCCTGAGTCTGTTTGGTAATACCATAAATAGAAGAAGGGTGGATTTTACTTTCTTCATGCGTAGCCATCATGGTGACATTTTTAGCACATTTAGGGCATTTAACTTCAAAGTCACTTTCTTCCATCTGCGCTGCATGGCGAGAACCTGGATATACTTCGCCACAATTCTCACAAGAATAACGGCCTTCTCCGTAAATAGCTCGAGAAGATGCAACGACCAACCGCGACACATTATGTGGTTCATTAGCCAGCAGATCCAACAAGATCCCTGTACCACCTACGTTGACATCAATGTATTGTTGAATTTGATACATTGACTGGCCAGTACCCGTTTCGGCGGCTAAGTGCACGACACAATCTTGACCTTTGAGTGCCCTTCTCCAATCTTCTTTTGAACGAACGTCACCTTGAATAAAATTAACTTTTCCTTCAATGCTCTTGTAAAGTGGAGATTCGTCGCTATGAATCTGTGGAGACAGGTTATCCAGTACAGTGACATTCCACCCTTTATCGATTAAAGCAAGCGATAAGTTGGAACCAATAAATCCCGCGCCACCAGAGATCAGAACATTGCGATTTGACATAGCTAATTCACTCCTTATTTTTATCAACAGCACACCATGAGTTTGTCATGGGATCGTACCTTTTAATGATTTTTGCTGGAATGCCAGCAATTACACATCCCGCGGGAAAATGTCCTTTCACAACAGCATTTGCACCCACAATGCAGTGTTCACCTAATGTCGTGCCGGCAAGAATACGCGCACCAGCACCAATAAAACAGGATGAGGAGATGATTATAGGACTATGGGTAAGAGGTTGTTCTAAAACATTAACACCAAACTGCCGATAATCATGTTCAGAGTCATTGATCATCACATTAAGAGATATTGTGACATTATCACCAATGCATAATTTACCAGCAGCAATAATATGACAATACTGCTGCAAACTGACATTACTCCCAATTTTTATCAGGGGTGAGAAAGTTTTATCACCATAGCTATTTATAGTTTCAATACGTGAACCTGGAAAAATAAGGACATTGTGACCTAAAGAAATATTTTCCGGCGTCCAAAAAAGAGGCTTGAATACATTAGTTCTATTACCACAGGATCTTAACCGTGGTGCATAAAAAATACGAGTGTAGATGCGATTGATTATAAATGTAAGAAACTGCTGCTTTCGTGAAAGAGGCATCGTCCAAAAAGACTTTGCTTTCTTTAAAATCCCAATCACTTTTCTACCTCTTTATTTCTTTCAAGAAGTTGCTGTGTCTTAATTTCTTCATTGTATTTGTTAATATTGAAGCCACATATAAACGCAAGTCTTTCTTCTACTTGTCTCCAAAATAAATCTGTTTTCATATTTTGACTAAAGATTGCTATTTTCTCTGATAAACTGGTAACACTGTCAAAACCATCATCCAACACGTCAATGCTTCCATCTGAGTCTTTGTCCAGATAACGTAAACTTACACAGTTACTCATATAGCTATCATAATATGCAGTGCTGTTGTAAGAAATTGTCATATCATACTCTCCATTTTTAAGCAGAGACTTAATAGTTCCTTCTTTGCATAGAGAGAAGCCGTGTTCTTCAAAGACACGATGATAATCAGACTCCTTCAGAGAAGGGTGCATCTTCACATCAATATTGATGTTTTTATTTAATTTCTTGACTGAAGATACAATATTCAAAATATGAATATTATTTTCATGAAACATGTATCGAGATAACAAGAGCAAAATAGTGAATTTTTCTTTTACTTCACGCTTCTTTAGGCTTTCAAATGTACCAGGATAACCAGCCACAATAAGCTTTTCCGCTGGCACACCATATTCAACAAACTGTTCTCGAGTATACTCTCCCCAGCATAATAACTTATTGGCGATTATATTTTCGTAACAAATTGCATCAATGGTTTTATCTTTAAAGAGAAAATACAAGCCATGTTGAAGCGTGTATGTTGGAATAGATCTTTTTTGAAAGAAAATATCTATGACAGATTCATTAATATGAGAACTACAAAATGACACGTAAGCACCGGGTAACGCACTCTCGTTCCTTTCAATTTCATCAATATAATTCATTATATAGGTATAAGAAACAGCAAGCATTAACTTATCTTTTAACGCTATACCCTGTCCTTCTAAAAATACATGAACCAGCGCCTTTAAAATATTTAGAACATTAATTTTTACAATACGGCCGTTATCATTTAGATCAACAAGATTACCGGGTGTTTGCTCGCGCACATAATCCAGAAGAGCGTAATAATCTTTTCTTTTATAATCTCCCATGGAATAAAGTACGTCATTTTTTCCAATCTCTGGGAAAACTATTTTTCGCGAAAAGAAAAAGCCAAATAAACCTTTTAACCTAAATTTTTTAATGCCGAAAGCAATAGAGGCAATATCAACAGAGAGAATTTTTCCTACTGGATATCCCTTATAGTTGAAATTTATTTTTTCTTTATAATCCAGATATTTTTGGAATTTTTCCTGCACGACAAACTTCCCCTTGAGTTGATAATAGCCACTCGTTAATGCTGATTATTTTTTTTCAAAATCATATAAGACTTGTATGCTCTTAAAATAAAAACAGCCAATTCTGAAGAAAAAGTTAATAAAGCTATATACAGAGCCGTGACATGTCCAATGCTATAGAGTATTGCTAACCCAACAGAGTATAAAGAAGCACCAATCATGAGGGTCTGATTTGCTATCTTATGGAATCCTAAACTACCTAATAAAGGAAACCCCAGGAAAGATGATGGAATAACAAATAGACATGTGATCATAAATATCTTAACAAGAATGACAGCAGAGCCAAATCCCTCACCGACATACCAGTAAATAACTTCATCCACCCATCCCCATAATAAAGCACAGGTAATAATAGCCACACTTAAAATTGCACTGGTGGTAATAAATAGAAAGCGAACCTCTTTTCTAAGAACCATGAAAGGATAAAAAGCCTGGGTTACAGCAGCAATTGCCATTTGTCCTAATTTATAAAATTGATCCGCAACTGCATAGACAGCAGCCTCGCTAGTACCAGCAACACGCGACACAATAAAAACGGATGCCTGAGTATACATTGCAACCATCATACGTGGTGCATAGAATCCCATCGCATTTTTCAATATATTCCTGATGTCGTTACGGCTGCACGGAGAAAATGTATATCCTTTAAATTTACTGTAAAACAAAGAAAATAGCATACATGCAACAGCAGAAAGGCTAAATGCGTAAGTTACAATAGAGAAATCTTCTGATGTTTTTACAAAAAAGTATACTATCCCTAACATCATGATCTTGGTAATAATTGTTACCATCGTGATCACTTTCAACGCTTCAATTCCAGAAAAAAGCCAGTTGGGTTGTAACGATGTTGCGACCAAGAATAGCCAAAATGGGATTGCGTAACTTATAAGATGATTAGGAGGTGATATAGCAAGGAAAATAAAAAAGCTTATTAATAAAAGTGGTAACTTTATGATAAATGATGCAGAGAGCAACTTACCAACATGAGAAGTATTATCTCTATTTTCAGAAACTTCTTTTATGAGATAAAATGCCATTCCCAGATCGACAACAACAAAAGCAAAACCAGAGAGAGAAACACCTGATACATAAAGCCCGTATTCATCCTTGCTCAATCGATTAATTAATAATGGCGTGAGTACCACTCCGACTACAATTGAGCTTGCCTGAGTGATTATTGTTGCAATAATATTAAAAAAAAGATTAAGCTTAGGATGAATTTTACTCATAAATTAATATTATCTTTATAGTTTACTAGAATGAAATTTTTATAATTAAAAATGATATGCATCAATTATTCGAAGAGCATTATTCAGACATAATTTTTAATATTTTTTCAACGTCCTCAGGCGTATCAATTGCCAAGCTATCGCCTTTGACATTGACCATATTTACGTCATACCCTAACTCAAGAAAACGTAAAATTTCGATATCTTCTTCATTTTCAAATGAAGTCTTTTCTTCACAAGCAGAAAATTCTTCCAACGCATGAACAGGAAAACCATAGATGCAAATCTGTTTCCATGATTTATTAAATACTCCTGTTTTGTTAGCTGGAATAGCCGCACGGCTCATATACATCAATCGTCCATCTTTACGAAACACAACCTTAGGTATCGTGCGACTTTCATACTCAGATGCATCAATAATAGGTGCCATACCGTTCACGATATTTCCAGGATTACGGATGCATTCATCAATGATGGTTTTAATGTCATTCGGATTAATGATCGGTTCATCACCTTGCACATTAATAACGAAGTCAAGACCACCAATTTTTTCACACGCTTCGTAAACTCGGTCTGTCCCCGTTTTACAATCGCTGCTGGTCATGATGACATTTTCAGTAAACGTTAAGCAAAAATCAAAAATACGCTCATCATCCGTCGCGATATAAATTTTATTTTTTTCAACCGCTTCGCAACAGCGAAGCCACACGCGCTTAATCATAGGAATCCCATGTAAATCAATCAGTGGTTTTCCTGGTAGGCGGGTTGATTTATATCTTGCTGGAATCACGACAGCATAATTCATAGATCACCTATAAGAGTAAATTAGAAAAATTCTTTACTTCATTTCCTTTAAAAAACGCAGAATCTCTCACTAAATCAGGAGCCGTCGAGAGTTCAGAAAGGAAAATAAAATCTATTTTATTTTTTTCAGCGGCAACTAAGTCACCTAAAGCATCACCGAACATTAGTGCTTTTTTGTAACCTCGCTCGAGAATCTTTTTGACATTATTAGTCTTTGATTCAGGAGAGCCATATATTTCAGAAAAATAAATATCTAGCCCTCGCTCAGAGAAAACATTCCTTAGCTCATCCTCATCTGAACCGCTGGCTACAAATTTATCTATTTTTACTTGCTTAATAAACTCAATAAATCCGGTATTTATCTCCGCCTCTTTATACAGAAGAGTACAATATCCCGCATATTTATTAAGTATATCATCATATTCATCCTGATAATTTTCCGGCTTACATTGGATGATATTTTTGAGGAAATGCTCTACATGAAGATATCTCGAGCGCCCAAAATTTTTAGAGAAGTAATCTAGACACGACTGAACATATTGCACTGGGTATTGGCCCAGTGCATTTTCCATTGCATTCAATTTCAGTTGATTTGAATCTAGAATGACGCCATCACAATCAAAGATAAATACATCATAGTCAGATGAAAGGTGCATAAACAGAACCTTCTTTCACCGGATAGGAGGTAGGTGTTAGAGAGAGAATTTCTTTTTTCTGTTTAAATTCATTAATCTTAATAATCAGATCAACCATTTCTTGCTGACGGTTATCACCTTTCTCAAAACCATCAAATCCAACTAATTTGATTGAAGAGGCATTACCAACAAAAGCCGCGGCAATGGCATAACCGACCGTCAGTTCTGAAGGAATAGTACAACGAGTGTCAGCGATGTCATAAACATCTTCCTCAATACGCAATCCATAATCAAAAACTTTTATTTCTGGATTGAGATAAGACAACTCGTCTTTATTGAATCGATGTTTCGGCAGAATAATCGGCTTCGTCAAAGCCTTATATTTACTTCTCTCAGCCAAGAACTTTGCATTATGAGATATAATATAATAATCAACGTATTCTACAGGAACGTTTTTATTTACGTTAATGGATAATACAATTGGGTTGTGTTCTGAAATGTAACCTAAAATGCCATTTTTATATTTTAGGACACTCTCACCACCGCCAATAATCAGAACCTCACGATTATCAAAACGTCCAATTAACTCGTTGCTACCATCCTCTTCAATATCGATTTGATCGTTCAATTTCAAAGCTTGTTCAAGCACTTTTCCATTATATGAAGAAGCTTTGGCATTACTTAAATATTCAATAGCGCCAACTATTTCATCCGGCCCATAACGCTCATCAGACAATAAGTTCTGTACATAAGTTGGATGGACGTCATTCTGAGCACCAATGAAATACAAAAAGTTGCTACCCCATCCGTATTCTTTCTGCATCTTATCAAAGTAGCGAACGACCAGATCGTAGATAGGGGAAGCCTGGTAAGGCGATTCCGTTTTGCTCAATACTGCTAATAAATTTTCGGTTTGAGCATTACCGGCACCACGTCCCATACCCGTGACGGTCACATCTAGCCACGTCACACCGGATTCATAGGCTGCCAGAGTATTATCTAGCGCTTTCGCCATATTGTTGTGTGTATGGATGCCTAGTTCACCTTTCCAATGCGTCCGCAGGGCTTTTATTATTCTGTTAACTTCCTTCGTATCCATATTTCCCAGAGAATCTGCGAAATACAGAGCATCGACACAGTCCCATTCAACCGCTTGACGGGCTTTATCTGCGATGATGTCATCCGCTTTCCCCCCCGATTGCATTAAATTATAGCCTACAATGTAGCCTTTATTTTTCAATGCTTTAACAATGGGTTCGGAGTGTTCAACTTCATGAAAGTGAGCAGCAACACGCACTAAACTCAATTTACTTTCTGATTTTTCGACAAAGAGTTTATCGACCGCCTCTTCAACGGACATACCCGAAGAGAGTATAGTTTTAGCATCGATCATCACCCCATATACTGGTCCTTCCGGTAAGGTGAGACGATTAATCAAGCTCTCAGTCGTGTAAGCGAAAGGGCCTAAAAATCCTTCTTGCGGAAAATTTCTCAAACCTAATTCAACATAATCAATTTTGGCTGCGGCAACAGCCTCAAGATAGGCATTAACTACATCAAAGTTAAAGTCCCATTTGTTATAATAACCGCCATCACGTAACGTACAGTCAAGAATCTTCATTCCGATTACCTCTTTAGATGAGTGTTGTCTGATATCTAATCGCTATCTAAAAACTAAAAGACATCAGCTTCCGAGAATTTCTTAGCATTCTTATCTTTTTCAGACAAAATAGGCTCTACGCTCATTGGCCATTCAATACCAATCATCTCATCATTCCACAAAATCCCACGATCGCTTTGTGGAGCGTAGTAATTCGTCGTTTTATAAAGAAATTCAGCGGTTTTACTTAACGTAACAAAACCATGGGCAAATCCTGCTGGAATCCAAAATTGACGCTTATTTTCAGCAGAAAGATAAACACCTACCCACTGCCCAAAAGTAGGTGATGATTTTCGGATATCGACTGCAACATCGAAAACTTCACCTTCAACACATCTGACAAGTTTACCTTGTGCATGTGGTGCTAATTGATAATGCAAACCTCTTAAAACACCTTGAGACGATTTAGAGTGGTTATCTTGTACAAAATCAACTGAATAGCCTACTGCTTCTTCAAATTTTTTCTTATTAAAACTTTCGAAGAAAAAACCGCGTTCGTCACCAAAAACTGCTGGCTCAATAATTTTCAGATCGGTGATTTTTGTATCAATAATATTCATGACTTATCACTTAATTATATAAATGGACATTTTCCAAAGCATTAATCCAATTACTTGGTTTAATACCAAAAACGTGGTTTATTTTTTCACAACTAAGTTTTGAATAGCTAGGTCGCTGTGCTGGGGTAGGATAATCTTGCGTAGTCAATTGAGATAATACAGGTTTATTATTTAAAATTTTCTTTTCAATTGCTAAGTCAAAAATTTTATCTGCGAATCCAAACCAGCTGATATAAGGCATTCCACTAAAATGAAAAATACCCCAGGCATTAAAATCAGGAGACTGTGTTTTTTCAGCTATAAGGATTAATGCGTCAGCGATATCGCCCGCATAGGTCGGTCCGCCAAACTGATCAGCAACAATACCTAATGACTCACGCTCTTTTCCAAGCCTTAGCATGGTTTTGACAAAATTATTTCCATCCTCACCAAATACCCAAGCAGTTCTTAATATAATATGGCGCTGACATGCGGCAGCAACAGATAACTCACCTTCGAGTTTACTTTTTCCGTATACACTTTTAGGGTCAACAGAATCTGACTCAACATAAGGAACATCGCTTTCGCCATTAAATACATAATCAGTAGAAATGTGTAGTATCGTAGAATCAATACTGTGTGCAGCTTCAGCCAAATATAATGGACCATCGCGATTAATCTTGTACGACAGTTCAACTTCCTGTTCTGCTCTATCTACGGCAGTATGCGCTGCAGCATTAATGATCACATCAGGCTTAAACTCTGTAACGGTTTTAAAAACTGCGTCTCGATTTGTTATATCTAATACATCGCGATCAATAGCCAAAATGTCAGCATTGCCAGTTAAGCGCTCGACCAAGCGGGTCCCCACTTGCCCGTGTGCACCTGTAATTAATATTTTCATTTTGGCTCTCAAGAAATAATAGGTTTAAGCAAAGATATCAGATAATTTCCGTAATCATTTTTGAGCATAGGTTCAGCGCGTTTGACCAATTCTTCAGCACTTAACCATCCTTTTCTCCAGGCAATCTCTTCCAGACAAGCAATTTTGAGTCCCTGGACATGTTCGATCGTTTCAACAAAGGAAGATGCCTCATGTAGGCTTTCATGCGTACCAGAATCAAGCCACGCAAAACCGCGCCCTAATAATTCTACATTAAGGCTGCCATCATCCAGATACATTTGATTCACAGCAGTAATTTCAAGCTCACCACGGCTAGATGGTTTAACCGCTTTTGCAAAATCAATTACGCGATTATCGTAGAAATAAAGTCCAGTAACTGCCCAGTCTGATTTTGGATTTTTGGGCTTTTCTTCGATAGAAATCACTTTATTGCTACTATCAAATTCTACAACACCGAAACGTTCTGGATCTTTCACACGATAACCAAACACAGTAGCACCACTACCGTGACTAGCAGCCTGAGCAAGGGTGCGAGAAAATGACTGCCCATAGAAAATATTATCGCCAAGGACTAAACAACATGTGTCATTACCGATAAAAGATTCGCCAATAATGAAAGCCTGTGCTAATCCATCTGGACTCGGTTGAACTGCATATTCAATATTGATGCCGTATTTTGAACCATCACCTAACAGGCGAATAAAAGAACTGCTATCTTCTGGCGTTGTAATAATTAATACATCACGGATGTTAGCAAGCATTAGTGTCGACAGCGGGTAATAAATCATTGGTTTGTCATAAACAGGTAAAAGCTGTTTTGAAACACCAAGCGTAATAGGATAAAGACGCGTACCTGAACCACCGGCTAAAATAATACCTTTCACTAGTTATCTCCTGAATATAAGCATCTACGAGAGCTGAATTATTCAACGCTCTTACTGCCATATTTCATTATTTACTATTCTATGAAAAATTAATCACTATCAGAAATAAAATATAAAGTCTGCCTTCCTAAGAAAAAGCATTAATATTAAAAAAATAAACTTAATATTAAGAAAATCAACATTTAAGAAAATGCTGCATATACTTATCACAGGAGGGAAATTGAGAGTAAACATAGTGATTAAAAAAATAAAATTATTTCTATAGCGCCTGCTAAATATCTTAGCAGGCGCTATATAACTGCATTACTTTTCCGACTTATACTCATAAGCATAGTAATTATAGTTACCATAACCATAATAACTGGCTGCTCGCTTAACTATAGCGTTGAGAATTACCCCTTTGATTTCGGCACCATTCTGTTCAAAACGACGGATACTGACCTCAATTTCTTTTAGCGTGTTAACTTCGAAACGAGCAACCAGTAGAGACGTTCCCGCGTGACGGCTTATGATCGCTGCATCCGTCACAGCCAAAATTGGCGGCGTATCCAAGAGGACTAAATCATAATTTTCGCTTGCCCATTTAATAAACTCACTAAAGCGGATATGCATTAATAACTCAGATGGATTAGGCGGTATTTGTCCGCGAGAAATGAAGTCCATATTCTCGATTGCCGTCTTGCGGATACTTTTTTCGATTGGCATTTGTCCAGATAAAATATCTGAAAGCCCGTCATTTCCTTGGCATCCCATCAGTTCATGTGCATAACCTTTGCGCATATCACAGTCAACAATGAGCACACGTTGTCCTGCTTGTGCGACTACAGCACCGAGGTTTGCACTAACAAACGTTTTACCAATTGCCGGACTGGCACCAGAAATCATCAATACATTGTTTTTCGCTTCCATCATTGCGAAATGGAGGCTGGTACGCAAACTCCTAATCGCTTCAATCGCTAAATCAGCAGGATTACCGACTGCGAGCAACTCTGTAGAACGCGTATTACCTTTCTTACCACGACTGAGCAATGCACGATCTTTTTTCTGTTGCCATTCGGAAAGCGGGACACTTGCATATACATTAATACCAAGCTCTTCCAACTGTTCCGGGCTTTCAATACCTTTATGAAGCAAGGTTTTTATAGCAACAAACGCCACAGAAACAACCCCACCCAGAATAAAACTTAACAGGATTAAAAGTGTTTTTCGTGGTTTGACTGGTTTAGGCTGAGTAACCGCAGTATCAATAATTCGCACATAACCCACCGTACTGGCTTTATTGATGCTTAACTCTTGTTGTTTATTCAACAGTTGCATATATACGTCTTGCCCAGCCTGGACATCACGAGTCAACCGTAGAATTTCTTGTTGCGTTTTAGGCATTGAACCAATTCGACGATTTAACTTATCTCTTTCTTGTTCAAGAGTGACGCGTTTTTCCAACAATGCCTTGTAAGCCGGATGTTCTCTGGTATATAGCTTTGATATTTCTGCTTCTTTAAATGTTAATTCATTAAGTTGAGATTCGACAGATACCGTTGTATCAAGAACTGCTTTTGCTTCTAAAGATAGATCTACTGAATCATTTTGCTGACGAAATTTATTAAGTTTATTCTCAGCTTCATTTAAAGACTCGCGAACGCTAGGCAATTGCTCTTCCAGAAACGCCAAGCTTTTTCCTGCTTCCTCAGACTTTCTTTCGACGTTCTGCTTAAAATAATTTTGACTAATACTATTCAAAATTTTATTCGTCGTCGCAGGATCTTCTCCCTCTAAACTTAACTGAAGAACCCCTGTGCTTTTACCTTTATCTTCAACGGAAAAATTCCCTAAAAGATTATTAATTGCTGACAAATCACTCTGTTTTCTAATCAAAAAAACAGTACCAGCAGGAGCTTTAATATCGCTGACTAAAAGAGAAATACCATTGTTGCTCTCAAGGCGCCCTACGCTACCAGAGAAATTTACGGTTTCACTACTTACTTCGTAGGTATCATCGCTTAGAATAGTTAATTCAAAACTCTCATCTAACCAAGACGCAGGGACTTCCAATCTGGAAATAGCAATCTTCCCAGGTTCTTGTTCAAAAATACGGGCGAGTCCTTTTCCAACTATAGGAAAATATTTTTGCTGAACAACGGTATCTAACGATAAATCTTTGATCGTCTTACCAATCACCATACGAGATTTGATCAATTCTATTTCTGCTGCAGATTGTGGTTTTGCTTCCGGTAGCATGCTAGAAAGATCATTGAGGAGACTATTTCCCGAACTTTGCTCAACTTGAATCAAAGCGTCAGCTTTGTAAATGGGAGTTTTCAGTGTGACATACATTATTCCGATAATTGTAAACAATGCCGTGACACCAATAATCAACCAGCGATTGTCTAACAACGTTCCTAACAAACGCCCTAAATCAATTTCATCCGAACTCGTTTCGGATGCCTTACCTGAAATTTTCTCTGCCATGAGTTCCTAACCTAGTTAACGGCTTAGTGCATGCGCCCATTTTTGAGCGGACAGTTCAAGTTGCGAATAGACAAACTCAAATGCTTCGCGGCTCTTACGATAGGGATCGGCAATTTCCTGCTGATTCAGCCAGTGACCAAATAGCATAGTTTTACCTCGCACCTCTGGCGCGATACGGCTTACTCCGTCAATGTGACCTTTCTCCATAACCAGAATCAGATCGTACTGGCGACATAAAGCAGAGGTTAACTGTTGCGCCTTATGCCCTTCAAGAGAAAGATGGTGATCACTTGCCACCTCGGTTGCCATTCCATCAGCAGGCTTACCTACCAAGGCACCTAACCCTGCAGAAGCAACTTTTTTCATTGGCAAAGCCTGTTTCAACAGCCGTTCTCCGGTTGGAGAACGGCAAATATTACCCACACACACCACCAAAATTGAATCAAACATAATGATCTCTACGGCCAGTTACGAACACGCAACGTCCCTTCGGTTAACTCGTTAAAGCCAGAAATGGTCGGGACCAATTGGCCGATAACACGGTTCCAGCGGACGATCGGTGCAGTAGTCACGTAGACAATGTCATACGGCTGTAGCTGGAACTCGGTCCCCATCACCATTGCCGTGGCATCTTTGGCATTAAGTTGGTAGATGTCTGCCAGTTTTGGACCTTGCATGCCGCGTAACGAACGGATAACAAAAATGCCCGTGGCATCAGAAAAGGTTTGATCCATCCCTTCAGCATTACCCAGTGCTTCCGTCAGCGTCATGCCGCTGCGATCCATTTTGAGAGTACTTTGTTTTTTGACTTCCCCCATCACAAATACTTTTAGATCGTCATTTCGGGGAATGTAGAGGATATCACCAGGATAAAGCAGATGGTTTTGTGACAGGTCGCCATTTTGCATCAGCGCCTGAAGAGAAAGTCGTTGCTCTTTGCCATTGTGGGTCAACACAATATTACGCCAGTCGGCATTTTCTGTCAGCCCACCTGCTTTGTTGATGGCATCCAACACCGTCAGGGGTACGTTGGTGATTGGTTGTTGCCCAGACGTCGCTACTTCACCCGTCACGTAGGCTTTCTGTGAGCGGAAGGCAGCAATGCTGACATCAACTTGTGGCGACTCTATATATTGCGCTAAGCGTCCCATTATTTGATCGCGTACTTCAGTGACCGTTTTACCCGCAACACTAACCTTGCCTATGTATGGATAAAAAATCGTACCATCGGAATGTACCCAGTTACCGGTATCAGCTGCGGTACGGTAGGTCCCTGCTGGTGTTGTCAATTCAGGGTGATCCCACACCGTCACCATGATGACATCACCAATACCGATGCGGTATTCATAACCCTGTAATTCTTTCTCCAAGGCAGGATTAGTCTGCGCTATCAGTGGTTTAGGTCGCATTTTCTCGACTAAATAAGGCGTCATCGGGTAAACATTGACGAGCTTATCGATATTGAAATCCGCATCCTGCTGCTCGACTACATTTTTACCACTAGTAGAAAGGTGGGAACCAGGAACCAGGGTACAACCGCTAAGTAGTGCTACCGATACCATCAACGGCATCAATTTTCGTTTGTGCTTTATCATCCTGTCTATGCCATCGCTCTTGATTGAATATTGCGCAAATCCCTACAAAACAGCCCATCATTATAGAGAATAAATTATTAGATTAACCTCTGGTCTACGGTATAAAACACTAGCAATTTATCGTTTCAACGGGGTAGTACCATTTTTATCGACGCTAGTTACACCGGAGCGCGGGTCTCGGGTTGTTCTACGAAACCATGTCAACACACGCCATATCCGACTGATCATCCAGAAATAACCGCAGAAGGCCATGAGGAATATACTAAACATAATAGACTCAGCGGCACCAATACGCTCACCTAAAATGCCTATAGCGGAAAATAACATCGACGCAAGAAGAATAACGACCAGTGCCTGATGCGGCGTTAGGCCTGCACGCATTAATATATGGTGCAAATGTTCTCGATCGGGCTTAAACGGACTGTCACCACGCCGAATACGGCGAACCATAATCGTCACCATATCCATAAGTGGAATGGCGATAAACCAAAGTGCAGTAACTGGACGAATAACCGCACTTTCCCCCTGTGTCGCCAAAATCAGTAGCCATATCACTGTAAAGCCGATCAGCGTACTGCCTGCGTCACCCATGAATACCTTGAATTTTCGCCCCCACAACATGCCTAAATTAAGGAGGATGTAAGGCAATGTTGCGACCAACAGACAAGCGCTCCATAGCGCTAATTCATGATGGCCACCAACGTAGAACACAATAGCAAGCGCGCCAAACGTCACGCAGGATAGCGCTCCCAGTAAGCCATCAATGCCGTCAACCATATTGAAGGCATTGATAGCTCCCCATACCGCAAATAATGTCACCGTGTAACCAAAGATACCGAGGAAAAGTTCATACCCGAAGAGAACGCGTCCTAATGTCTCCAAGTACAACCCTGCATACATCATTAACCCAGCTACAGCGGCTTGTAATCCGACACGAGGTAATACAGGAAGATCAAAACGATCATCCAGTACACCGACCACCAGAAGTACGGTGGCACAAATCATATACAGAGAGAAATCAGGTAACCATTCTGGTTGCAATACATACAAAACCCATAGCGCGAGATAGATAGATACCCCACCAACAAGAGGAATATGTCCCTGGTGCTTTTTACGTACATTCGGTTTATCGACTAAACCAACACGAATTGCCGCTTTTCTTGCTAAGAAAAGTGCGACAAAAGCGCTTAGAAAGATCACTATGAGTTCTTGCATTTTTACACCATCGTTAACCGTTGTATGTTTATGCGTCGGGCACGCTACCGCCCTTGGCTTGTAGCTACCAACGCACTATCAAAGTACGGCCCCTGTCCTGTGGTTTAAATTTTAAAGCGCTAAGTTACGTATTTATTATGATTTTTATTGTACAGACAGAGTATACCGTCAACCGGATACCCTTATGACAACTGATACATTAGGTAAACCACATCCTCGATGTGAGGGATCTGACTTAGCCAAAAGAACTAACATAGTATTGACCACTCAAGCGGGAGCACAAGAACAAGATGTTTAGGGCGGGGTTTTTAGGAATAAGACTATGAACATCCATTGTGGCAAAACCTCCATAAGTATAAAAAACCGACTAAAAGAATAAACTCAGTCTGTTTCAGTCATAAAAACGGCTGCTCAAGATGTAAAACCACATGATTATGCGGAGATTAGCAGCGGCGCGTTATTCTATGCTCGGATACATGACATGATCAAATGTTACGACCTGTATCCCTGTTATACAGCATAAAATTTTGCTTAAGGTCGATAATGGGATTTTTTTAACATTAGCCAACCTTAATCTGACATGCTGCATATAAAAAATGTACAAAAATACGTCATAATTCCTGCACACGACACGGCATACTAAAGAATATCCCTGCAAATTCTGGTTCATCTGTGTATGCCCTGATACGCTATCGAGGTTATGTTCATTTAAAGGTGAAAAAAGAGATATGGAGTGGATCGCTGATCCAACGATATGGGCCGGGTTGACCACGCTGGTTGTCCTGGAACTGGTTCTGGGCATTGATAATCTTATCTTCATTGCCATTCTGGCTGAGAAACTACCAAAAGAACAACGCGATAAAGCCAGAGTCGTCGGTCTGTTACTTGCCCTGATTATGCGCCTGGGTCTGCTGGCGTCCATTTCGTGGCTGGTGTCTTTGACTACCCCCCTCTTCACGTTCCTTGGGCACACATTCAGCGCTCGCGATGTCATCATGCTGGTTGGTGGGCTATTCCTACTCTTTAAAGCCACGATGGAGCTCAACGAACGCCTTGAAGGAAAAGATGAGGAGCAGCAAGCTCAACGTAAAGGTGCACGTTTCTGGCCGGTAGTGGCACAGATTGTGGTACTGGACGCCATATTCTCACTGGACTCCGTGATTACCGCCGTTGGCATGACCGATCATCTGCTGGTCATGATGTCCGCCGTGACCATCGCTATTTTCCTCATGCTGCTGGCCAGCAAGCCGCTGACCCGCTTTGTCGCTGAACACCCGACCATCGTTATCCTGTGTCTCAGCTTCCTGCTGATGATTGGTTTCAGTCTGGTCGCGGATGCTTTTGGTTATCACATACCTAAAGGCTATCTCTACGCCGCGATAGGTTTCTCGGTGATGATTGAGATGTTGAATCAGGTTTCCCTATTCAACCGCCGGCGCTTTCTCTCCTCCTCGGTTCCACTGCGCCAGCGTACCGCGGAAGTGGTTTTGCGTATCTTGCGCGGTAACCATGAAGAAGCTGAACTGGACAATCAAACCTCATCAATGATTGCAGATAATACCCGGGCAGGTCAGGAAGTTTTCAATATTCAGGAACGCCGGATGATAAAGCGGGTATTGGGGCTGGCACAGCGAACCATCAGCAGCATTATGACGTCGCGGCATGACATCGACTCGGTTGAGCTGAATATTACACAGGATGCGCTCGCTAAACTGTTAACGACCAACCAGCATTCCCGACTGGTGGTGACCGACAGCAATACCTCCGACGAACCGTTGGGTATCGTGCATGTTGCCGATTTACTCCAGCAGCAGCTAAACCGCGAGCCGTTCAATCCACGTATTCTGATTCGTCAGCCGCTGGTCTTTCCTGAACAGCTTTCACTTTTACAGGCTTTGGAACAGTTTAGAGAAGCGCGAACGCACTTTGCGTTTGTCGTTGATGAATTCGGTTCGATGGAAGGGATAGTGACATTAAGCGACGTGATGGAAACCATTGCCGGCAACCTGCCGCGCGAAGGAGAAGATCGCGATGCACGCCACAGCATTCAGCAGAATGACGACGGCAGTTGGATCGTAAATGGCTATATTCCACTGGAAGACTTAACGATGTATGTTCCGCTGACGCTGGATGAAAAGCGCGAATACTACACATTGGCAGGGCTGTTAATGGAGCACGCACAGCGGGTTCCACAGGTGGGCGATACACTATCAATCGATGGCTATCAGTTCACTATTCTGGCAGTGGAAAGTCATCGTATCGTGGAGGTCTGTATCACACCGAACGACGAACCACAGACTGATTTTGAAGTGTGATGAAATAGGGGCTGGGGGATGACTTATCTGTTCCCCTCCCCTGACGGGCAATACATTGATGTTCGAGCAATCCTATCAGACAATAATAGAATCGTAGGAACGGGGGCTATCACATGTTCGATAAGATCGTTTTGACACTGAAAAAACAGATGCCCGACATCAAAATTATTTATCTCTTTGGTTCCCAGGCTACAGGCAATGCCAGAGCGGACAGCGACATTGATATCGCCATCATGGCTACAAGAGCACTGGATCCCGTTGAACGCTGGGAGCTATCTAATCAATTAGCAAAAGAAGTGGGTCATGACGTCGATCTTATCGATTTATTGCAGGCTTCAACGGTATTAAAAATGGAGATCGTTCGTAACGGCAAGCTGCTTTATGATGCGGAAACAGCAGCGGGGGAATTTGAAATGACAACACTTTCAATGTACCAGCATCTGCAAAAAGAGCGTGCGGATATCATTCGTAGCTTTAATCAGGATCTAAAAGCATGACAGATATCTTGCTCAACAAAAGCAGCACCATACAGAGATGCCTACGTCGTATTCGTGAGGAATTCGATACTGAGGAAGGGTTTCGTCAAAACTTCACCAAGCAAGATTCCGTCATACTTAACATACAGCGTGCCTGCGAAGCCGCTATTGATATCGCTAATTATCTTATCCGTATCAAGCAGCTAGGCATACCACAAAGTAGCCGCGATAGCTTCGCGCTTCTTGCTGCAAACCAGATTATTACGATTGATCTGTCTGATAATTTGCAAAAAATGGTGGGATTAAGAAATATTGCCGTGCATGACTATCAGGCGCTCAATCTGGATATTGTCATCCACGTCATTTCTCATCGTTTAAGCGGCTTTGAACATTTTATCAAACAAATAGCCCGGTACAGCGACAGCCAGCACCTTTAGAGCACATAGCTTAAAGGTGCTGCTGTTTACCTAATTTCTGCTATCAGGCAGGCACCATAATTTCGGTAGCAACCACCACCACAATCAGCCCAACCAGAACCGGAACCGATGTGCGCTTCACCACCTCGAACGGCGATATTTTCGCCATTCCGGCAACGGCAACCACTACGCCGGATACCGGAGAAATGGTACGGCCCAAGTTGGAAGCCTGAAGCATCGGAATCGCCAGATAAGCAGGGTTGATGCCCATTTGCGACGCCAGCTTTGGAATCAGCTCAACAAACGCATAGAACGGCGCATTGCCCGAGCCCGTAGTCATCGCAGCCAACATCGTGATCGCAACCAGCACCAACATAATCACCAGCCCGCCGCTACCGAATGACTGCGCAAGACCAATCAGACCGCTGATAAAGCCAATAGTGCCAAGCCCCTGGGCAAAGACACCCGCTGCGACCAACAGGATGACGACGCTAGAGAAGGCATCGGCCATCCCACGGTAAGCCACATCCAGCCCATCAAACACTTTTTGCGCACTGAACGAACGGACAAATTCCAGCGCCGCGGCCAGCACCATACAGATAACCAGTACAGTGATAATGTGGAGTTCCGGCCCCCATTTGCCATCAAACACCAGCACACCCATGATCGGTGTAAACGGCAGAATGGCGTAAAAACGCGGGGCATCCGTCGTGATCTCACTGACATCCAGAATCTCATGACTAACATTCGCTTTGTTATCCAGATAGCGCTGCCAGAAGAAATGCGCGACGGCCATACACACGATCGCCATGATGGAAATAGGCAGCGTGGCCTTAAAGGCAAAATCCACTAATTTCATCTGTGATGCCTGTGCAGCAAGTACTACGTCGCCCGACGTCGGCGACAGGATCAACGCCACAGGGGAAGCACAGATTGCAGCAGCGGCACCGCGACTGATACCGACGTTCACCATGACGGGGAACAGCGTTGCCATCAACAGCACACCGAGTCCCGTGGCCGATGACACCGCCAACGACATCAAACAGGCGACAAAATAGGCCGCGATCATCAGTAAGTAAGGTGAGTTAATCATTTTCAGCGGACGGGAAACCAACTTGACGACGACATCATTGGCACCGATGTGCGTCATATAAGCGGCAAAACCACACAGCACCATAATCATCATGCCGAGATCGCCACCGCGGCTCATCAGCAAAATTTTTACGTATTCAACAATATCCGTTGCGCTCCAGCCTGTCGCCTTCGCGCTGGCTGGCAATACATTTTTCCCCAGCATGGCACTGATTGCCAAAAGTAAGAGGCCCCCCACCAGCAACACGCCAGTTGCGGAGTACCCTTTTATAATGTAACGACCAACCAGAATCGTTACAGCAACACCAATCAAAAGTTCGAGCATAGTGGGTTTCGATACCTGAGTAATAAATTATCTGACAGACATTCCCCGGCAGCGGAATAGCGCCGCACCGAAAATAGGGAGCGAAGTTTACTGCTTTAGAAAATAAAAAAAGAGAAAAATATTAACCTGCAGCGTTAAAAAAGAGACACCGGGCACATAGCCAGTCGGGAAAAGGATGACAAACTAAAGGAAAACGTTATCGAGAAGCTGCCAGTCTGCTGACAGGAATCAGCAAACTGGCTAAAAGCGCAGCATGTCAGAAAATTAAAGACGATCGAGGAGTTGCTTCAGATCCTTACCCTTCTGGCTTTGCTGATTTTGGCTGGCCCAATCATTCAGGCGTTTTTTCAATTCGTCCTGCAGACGTTTACGCAGCAGTTGATCTACCTGTAATTGGTAATTCAATTTATCCCATTCGCCATAGATACGTAACGGAATCGCTGTGTTTTTCAGCACGCTGACTAGCTGCTCATCCCCCTGCCACCCTTGCGTGATAGAGACATTCAAGTTGACGTCACACGTCTGGGCTGGCAAATCGAATTGGCCAGCACCCGTTAGCGACAGCAGCTCTGAGCGGCCATTGAGATCGGTAAGGCGTAACTTACCCGCATTCAGTTGTACTTTCCCAGTCAGCTGTTGCAGTTCGGTATAGCGCTCGTAGCGCTCTTGTCCTCGGACATTCCCATTGCTACGCGCAACAGCCATTTGCACCATTTGCTGGATATTCAAACCCTGTAGACGAACGTTATTGCCTTGCAGCGTCGCTGTCCCCTGCCACTGCTGGAGCAACGCAGGTAGCGCAAAACTATTGCCGCTGAACTGCCCCACCATCGACAATTTCCCACTGACCGTCTCAGCGGGCAGCGCAAATGCGGACATCAACTGGGATAACTCAACATCCTTGAGATCTGGCCGTAACGTGATGTTGGTCGATGACTTCGTCACAACTTTACCGGGTAATGAGAAATGTCCACCGCCCAGTTCACCGCTCAAGGTCGTCACATCCAGCAGCCCCGGCTGATTGTCTGCCCGTAGTGTAAATTGGCGGACATCGAGTCCACGATAGATCATTGTCGCGGCCTGTAGCGACAGACGTGCCGTGAATGTCTGTAAGCTGTCTTCTGGTTTGGTTAACCCACTTTCATTTGAAATCACAGGGGCCGATGATTTAGCTGGCACGACAGAGGCATTGTTCTCTTTCACCGATGCGATCCCCAGCAGGGAATCCAAATCCAGCTTCTCAGACAACAGATCTAATTCGTAATGGGGGATATCCCCCAGCGTCACGCTACCGGCACCCGACAGTTGGCTATTATTGGTATTGAGTGAAAGCTGGCTAAACGTGATTTTTTCAGGCTGCTGTTGATAACTCGCCTGAACACTCCCCGTTCCGCTGATACCGTTTGCTGGTATTCCTGCCCCCTGAAGCTGGTAATCTAGCTTGGTAATGTTGGCATTGACCTGCTGGGGGAAATGCAGCAAATCGACATCGGCGGCAAGGGAGAAGGCGATATCGCGCTGATCGCGATTGATACGGCTTGATAATTCGATGTTGACCTGACGGTCACTGTTCTGCTCCATCGCAAGATTAATGTCGCGCACGTTAATCTGTTCATTATTGCTGCGTTGCAGAATCAACAGGCTATCGGCGACTTTGATCTTATCAATATCCAGCCGCCAGTGCCGTTCTTCAGATGGGGTCTGCGATCCCGCAGGGGCAATGGGCGCATTGTTGGCCTGTTTGGCTTCGCTTTCCGGCGTCAGGCGAATAATGGCACCTTTCAGCATCACCTGCTTGACCGCTAGCTTGTGTGACAGCAGCGGCCACAGTTGCACATCAAGACGCATATTCTCGGCGCTGACAATCGGCGCACTGGATCCCGGCGCGCTTAACGACATCCCACCAGATAATATGCTCAGCTGCGGCCACACATGCCAACGCAGATCGCCATCCAGTTGAAGGCGATAGCCGCTACGTTCCTCAACTTGCTTCACCATGTAGGCGCGGAAGTCATTGGGATTAACCAGTACGACCAAGGCCGTCATTCCTGCCACCAGCACCACAAGCAGAATTGCCAGCGTCGTCAGAAATCTTCTCATGCCATCCTCATTGCGAAACGCACGGCCACCTGCTTTTTACCTTACAGGCCTGTCGCCAGACGCTTAGTCTTTATCGATCCGGCTCGCTACCGCACCCTGTTGATCTTTATATTTGGCATCCTGACGGCGGTTGTAAGGACGAGCAGCCGGCCCGGAAAGCGGTTCAAAACTCAGAGCGCCAATCATCATGCCGGGGCGTAGCGCCAACGGCAACTTACCTGAATTATAGAACTCCAGCACAATTCTTCCTTGCCAGCCTGGATCAATACGGTGTGCGGTGACGTGAACCATCAATCCCAGGCGGGCTAGCGAAGAGCGACCATCCAGCCAGCCAACCAAGTTATCCGGCAGCGTAACGGATTCAAACGTTACTGCCAGCGCTAATTCTCCCGGGTGCAGGAAAAACGCCTCGCCTTCAGGCAAATTGATTTCATCACTCATCACGCGATCCAGCGCCGCACTGACTTCATCTTTCGGACCACTTAAGTCAATGAAGGCCGCAGTGTGTCCGCGGAAGACGCGAAACTGATTTCCCAAACGAACATCAACGGTCGCGCCACTGATCCTCTCAGTAGGCGGACGGGGTGTAATCACCAGTCGGCCATCATCCAGCCAGGCTTCAATGTCACGGTCACACAGTCTCATCTTATTCTCCATTCGACGCCGGTATCTATCAGATAAACCTCATCTACCCGTCATGCTTCACGTTGCCTCCACGTTAGTAATGCAACGCGGATTATCCAGGGTAGCGACTACTCAAAAAACTGGCTTATCTTGGCTTTCAAAATATCAATCGCAATACGGTTTTTCCCACCGCGCGGCACAATAATGTCGGCATACTGCTTAGAGGGCTCGATAAATTGCAGGAACATCGGGCGCACGGTCTTCTGATACTGTTCCATCACGGAATCCATTGAACGCCCGCGCTCATTAACGTCGCGACGCATACGGCGCAGCAGACAAATATCCAACGGTGTATCGACAAAAATGGAGAAATTCATCTCACTACGCAGGCGCGCATCCGTCAGCAACAAGATACCTTCCAGGATAATGACCTTTTTCAGCTCGATATGCACGGTTTCCTGCTTGCGGGTGTGCTCGACATAGCTGTACTGCGGGACTTCGATCGCCTGACCGGCTTTCAGCATCTGCAAATGTTTGAGCAGCAGACTATGATCCATCGAGTTCGGGTGGTCGTAGTTAGTTTTTACCCGCTCTTCCATCGTCAGGTGGCTTTGATCTTTATAATAACTGTCTTCAGATATCACCCCGATATGCTGATCACCAACCTGATCGCGCAATTCTCGATACAAGGTGCTGGAAATAAGACTTTTACCCGAAGCGGATGCTCCTGAGATCCCGATGATGACGCACTGGTGAGACTGATCAGTCATGGTATTAACGACCTGATTAACATAAATAAAAGAGAGGGGAATGCGCCAACGGGCGCTTTGACGCGGCAATTATAGGGAGTTACCCCCCTTCACGCCACCCTTTCCGCGTATTGCGCTCTAGGGAAATCGCATGCTGGCGTAGGTCAAGCCGGGACAGAGCCCGGCTTTTATACCCGTCATACTTCAAGTTGCATGTGCGTTGGCTTCGTTCACTCACCCGAATCACTTACCTGAGTAAGCTCATCGGGATGAAATGAGAGACATCCTGTCTCTCACCGGAGGCCAGCCGTTGGCTGGTCAAATTCGTTCCCGACGAATTTGTCCTTACCTTGCCGCCTTCCTGAAACTCGAATTATTTAGGGTATATAGCAGGCTACAGCGCCCGGAAAGAAATTTCGCCGGGAATCGTGTCACCCTGCCAGTAGAGCTGAGCGGCAACCTGCCCCGCCAGCTCGCGGTACAGAGAAGTAAACTCGCTATCCGGCTGGCTGACCACCGTCGGCTCACCGCGGTCAAGGTCTTCACGCAGGGAGATATGCAGTGGAAGCTGACCTAACAGGGAACAGTGATATTTTTCCGCCAGCTTCTGCGCGCCGCCCGTGCCGAAGATCGGCTCCAGATGACCGCAGTTGCTACAGATGTGTACGCTCATATTCTCAACGATGCCCAGTACTGGCACGCTGACTTTTTCAAACATCGCGATGCCCTTCATGGCATCCATCAGCGCGATATCCTGTGGCGTCGTCACGACGACAGCCCCAGTGACAGGAATACTCTGCGCCAGCGTCAGTTGAATATCACCTGTACCCGGCGGCATATCTAATACCAGATAGTCCAAATCCGGCCAGAGTGTATCCTGCAACAGCTGCAATAATGCTTTACTGGCCATCGGCCCGCGCCACACCATGGCATTATCATCCGTCACCAGATAACCAATCGAGTTAGTTGCCAGGCCGTGCGCGATAATCGGTGCCATATGTTGACCATCTGGCGAGGTTGGGCGCTCACTGGCCGAGCCCAACATGGTCGGAATGGAAGGGCCGTAGATATCGGCATCCAGAATGCCCACATTGGCACCTTCAGCCGCCAATGCCAGCGCCATGTTGACCGCCGTACTGGATTTGCCGACGCCGCCTTTCCCGGAACTGACGGCGATGATGTTTTTCACGCCCTTCACACCAGCTTGATCGTTAACCCGGCGCAGCGTCGCGATATCGTGCGTTAAGCGCCACTCGACCGCCTTTGCGCCTGATAAACGTAATAGTTCATCGCTAACCGTTTCTTTTAATACTGCCAAACCACTCAGCCAGACAAACGGCATCGTCAGGTCGATGTGCAATACATTGTCCAGCAGCGCACAATGGCGCAGTGCATTCAGTGTCGTCAGGTTATTTTTCAGTGTCGGGTGCTGAAAAGTAGATAAAACCCCGGTGACCATCGCACGCAGTGCTTCAGGGCGTTGTTCGGGGACTGTCGCGTTCATTCCGGCTCCTTGAAATTCTCATATTTGACCGTTGAGACCGTATATAGCATACCAGAGCGAGGGAAGCCTGACGCCCTTCGGCGTCAAAAACGTGGAAACGCTACGCAAAATAAAATCTGCCATGTGGTTTCCTGCCGTTTTTACTCACGCCAGCGGTTTACGCAGCAAGGCGCTATCGGTTAACATCGATCTCCCTCTATTCACAAAAGAAAGCAAGTTCCTCATGACTCAAGTCGCAAAGAAAATCCTGGTAACGTGCGCGCTGCCTTACGCTAATGGTTCAATCCACCTCGGTCATATGCTTGAACACGTTCAGGCCGATATTTGGGTTCGTTACCAGCGAATGCGCGGCAACCAGGTTCACTTTATCTGTGCGGACGACGCCCACGGCACGCCAATTATGCTGAAAGCACAGCAGATGGGGATTGCGCCGGAACAGATGATTGCGGCGATGAGTCAGGAGCATCAGCAGGACTTTGCCGGTTTCAATATCAGCTATGACAACTACCACTCCACGCATAGTGAAGAGAACCGTGAGCTGTCAGGTCTGATTTATGGTCGGCTGAAAGAGAACGGCTTTATTAAAAATCGCACCATTTCTCAGTTGTACGATCCAGAGAAAGGCATGTTCCTGCCAGATCGTTTCGTCAAAGGCACCTGCCCGAAATGTAAGGCTGCTGACCAATACGGCGATAACTGCGAAGTCTGTGGCGCGACTTACAGCCCAACGGAGCTGATCGAACCAAAATCAGTGGTGTCTGGCGCCACGCCAGAGATGCGTGAAACAGAACACTTTTTCTTCGATCTGCCTGCATTCAGCGAGATGCTGCAAGCCTGGACGCGCTCCGGCGCATTGCAGGAGCAAGTCGCTAACAAGATGCAGGAGTGGTTCGATTCAGGTCTGCAACAGTGGGACATTACCCGCGATGCACCGTATTTCGGTTTTGAAATCCCCGATGCACCGGGCAAATATTTTTACGTCTGGCTGGATGCGCCAATCGGCTACATGGGGTCGTTCAAGAACCTGTGCGACAAGCGTGGCGATCTGAATTTTGATGATTTCTGGAAGAAAGACTCCGACGCAGATTTGTACCATTTCATCGGTAAAGACATCGTTTATTTCCACAGCCTGTTCTGGCCGGCTATGTTGGAAGGCAGCGGTTTCCGTAAACCGACGAACCTGTTTGTGCACGGCTACGTCACGGTCAACGGCGCCAAGATGTCTAAATCACGCGGCACCTTCATCAAAGCGGGCACGTACCTGCAACATCTGGATGCCGATTGCCTGCGTTACTACTACGCGGCAAAACTGTCTTCTCGCATTGATGACATCGATCTCAATCTGGAAGATTTCGTTCAGCGCGTGAATGCGGACATCGTTAACAAAGTCGTGAATCTGGCATCACGTAATGCCGGTTTCATCAACAAGCGCTTTGACGGCAAACTGGCGGACAAGCTGGCCGACGCCGAGCTGTACAAAACCTTCACCGATGCCGCAGCCAGCATTGCCGAAGCCTATAGCAGCCGTGAATCTGGGCGTGCCATTCGTGAGATCATGGCGCTGGCGGATATCGCCAACCGCTATGTTGATGAACAAGCACCGTGGGTTGTGGCGAAAGCAGAAGGTCGGGATGAAGATCTGCAAGCCATTTGCTCAATGGGCATCAACCTGTTCCGCGTACTGATGACGTACCTGAAACCGGTTCTGCCTTCGCTGTCCCAGCGGACAGAAGCGTTTTTGAACACGGAACTGAGCTGGGATGCTATCGCCACGCCGCTGCTGAGCCATCAGGTTAGCCCATTCAAAGCGCTGTTCAACCGCATCGATCTGGATAAAGTGAACGCAATGGTTGACGCGTCGAAAGAAGACATGGTCGCCGCACAAAAAGTCGTGTCTGGTCCGTTGGCAGACAACCCAGTGCAGGACACCATTAACTTTGACGATTTTGCCAAAGTTGATATGCGCATCGCATTGATTAAACAGGCTGAACTGGTTGACGGTTCTGACAAGCTCTTACGTCTGACGTTAGATCTGGGCGGCGAAACTCGTCAGGTCTTCTCCGGCATTCGTGAAGCTTATCCCGATCCGGCTAAGCTGGAAGGCCGTTTAACCGTAATGGTCGCCAACCTGGCTCCACGTAAAATGCGCTTCGGCATATCAGAAGGCATGGTGATGGCAGCCGGTCCCGGCGGGAAAGATATCTTCCTGCTGAGCCCAGACAGCGGCGCTCAGCCGGGTATGCAGGTCAAATAATCACCGCATCAAGCCGGATTTTAATCCGGCTTTTTTTTGCAACAATTCCTCCACAAACCCCCACGTATTCCTCTTCGACTGGCTCATCGCTCCACATTATTTGTAACCATGAAATAACAAATTCGTTATGCATTACAATATATAACGAATAAAAAATATACCTCTTTATAGGTGTTATGGGGGTTTAAATACTTAAATTTTGATTTTGCGCAAAGCCCACAATTTATGTGTTGTTAAATTGCTCGCAACAAAAATGACACATAATTACACAGGGAAACTAATGCAACTGAATAGAAGAGGTTTCTTTAAAGTTTGCGCGGGGGGGATGGCTGGAACCACTCTCGCGGTATTAGGCTTTACACCCACGGAAGCAATGGCATCAGTACGTCAATATAAGCTGTTACGGGCAAAAGAGACGCGTAACAACTGCACCTACTGTTCAGTTGGCTGTGGTGTGCTCATGTATAGCCTGGGCGATGGCGCCAAAAATGCGAAGCCTTCCGTTTTTCATATCGAAGGTGATGCGGATCACCCAGTCAGCCGCGGCTCCCTTTGCCCGAAAGGTGCGGGTCTGGTTGACTATATCCACAGTGAAAACCGCCTGCTCTACCCTGAATACCGTGCGCCAGGCTCAGACAAATGGCAACGAATCAGCTGGGACGACGCGATTGAACGTATCGCGCGCCTGATGAAAGCTGACCGTGATGCCAACTTCGAACGCACCAACGCCAAAGGCGAAACCGTCAACCGCTGGCTGACTACTGGTATGCTGTGCTCTTCTGCCGCCAGCAACGAAACCGGTATTCTCGACCAGAAATTTGCCCGCGCACTCGGCATGGTTGCCATCGACTGTCAGGCGCGTTTGTGTCACGGACCTACCGTTGCCGCACTGGCACCGACATTCGGCCGTGGCGCGATGACCAACAACTGGGTTGATATCAAAAACGCCAACGTCATCATCGTGATGGGTGGAAACCCGGCAGAAGCGCACCCGGTCGGTTTCAAATGGGCCGTTGAAGCGAAAACGCACAACAATGCAAAACTGATTGTTGTCGACCCACGCTTTAACCGCTCCGCTGCCGTTGCCGATCTCTACGCGCCAATTCGCGCAGGTTCAGATGCCGCTTTCCTGTTAGGTATCGTTAACTATCTTATTACGAACGATAAAATTCATCGCGAATACGTGGTGTCTTACACCAACGCCAGCCTGATCGTGCGTGGTGATTTCAGCTTTGACGAAGGCTTGTTCAGCGGCTACGACGAACAAAAACGTCAATATGACAAATCCAGCTGGCAGTATGAGCTGGATGAGTCCGGTTTCGCCAAACGCGACAACACGCTGTCCCATCCGCGCTGCGTCTGGAACCTGCTGAAAGAACACGTCTCTCGCTATACGCTGGACATGGTGACATCCCTGTGCGGTACCTCAGCCAAAGATTATGAAGAGATTTGCCGTACGCTGGCTGAAACTTGCGTACCGAATAAAACCGCAACCTTCATGTATGCACTGGGTTGGACGCACCACACCAATGGCGCGCAGATCATCCGCTCCGCTGGCATGATCCAGCTTCTGCTGGGGAATATTGGTATGGCCGGTGGCGGCATCAACGCCCTGCGCGGTCACTCCAACATTCAGGGATATACCGATCTGGGTCTGCTGTCGTTAAATCTGCCGGGCTATATGCCACTGCCGTCAGAAAAACAGCCGGATCTGAATACCTATCTGAGCCAAATCACACCCACCGCCGTGTTGCCCGATCAGGTTAACTATTGGAAAAACACGCCAAAATTCTTTATCAGCATGATGAAGAGCTTCTACGGCGATCACGCACAGGCGGCGAATAACTGGGGTTATGACTGGTTGCCGAAATGGGATCGTAGCTACGACGTCATGGTGCAAACCGAGCTGATGGTGGAAGGCAAAATGAACGGCTACATCGTTCAGGGCTTTAACCCTGTTGCCGCGTTCTCTAACAAGAACAAAGCGACCGAAGCGCTCTCCAGACTCAAGTACATGGTCATCATCGATCCGCTGGTCACCGAAACCTCCACGTTCTGGCAGAACTATGGCGAATTCAATGACGTGGATACGAAGTCTATTCAGACTGAAGTCTTCCGTCTGCCTTCTTCCTGTTTTGCCGAGGAAAATGGTTCTATCGCCAACTCCGGTCGTTGGTTGCAATGGCACTGGGCGGCGGCTGAGCCACCAGGAGAAGCCCGTCACGACGGTAAAATCCTCGGTAAGCTGCTGATGCGCCTGCGTGAGCTGTATAACGAAGAAGGTGGTACTTATCCGGATCCGTTGATGAACATCAACTGGAATTACAAAGACCCGGAAGACCCACATCCAGAAGAGATCGCCCGCGAAGCCAACGGCATGGCGCTGGCTGATATCTACGATGACAGCGGCAAACTGATCCTGAAAAAAGGCCAGCAGCTCGCCGATTTTTCACAATTGCGTGATGACGGTACCACGTCCAGCTTCTGCTGGATTTACGCCGGAAGCTGGACCGAAGCCGGTAACCAGATGGATAAGCGTGACAACGCCGATGCCGGTCTGGGCTGCACGCCGAACTGGTCATGGTGCTGGCCGCAAAACCGCCGCATTCTCTACAACCGCGCCTCCGCCGACCTGCAAGGGAAACCGTGGGACAGCAAGCGTAAATTGCTGGAATGGACCGGTCAGAAGTGGCAAGGCATTGATGTGCCTGACTTCGCCGCAACCGTACCGCCGGGCAAAGACACCGGGCCGTTCATCATGCTGCCGGAAGGTCTGGCACGTCTGTTCTCCGTGGACAAACTGGTAGACGGACCGTTCCCTGAACACTACGAACCGATCGAATCACCTATTGGCACCAACCCGCTGCACCCGTCGGTGATTTCCAGCCCAGTCGCGCGTTTGTTTGCCCGTGATGCGAAAACCATGGGCACCGCGAAGGACTTCCCTTACGTGGCGACCACCTACTCGATTACCGAATTGTTCCGTCACTGGACAAAACACGCGCGTCTGAACGCGATTGTGCAGCCAGAGCAGTTTGTTGAGATCGGTGAAAATCTGGCGAAGAGCAAAGGCATTAAAGCGGGCGATGAAGTCAAAGTCTCCTGCCAGCGTGGCTACATCAAAGCCAAAGCGGTGGTTACGAAGCGTATCAAAACGCTGCAAATTGCCGGACGCAGCGTGGAAACCGTTGGTATTCCCTGCCACTGGGGCTTTGAGGGAACCACGCGTAAAGGGTTCCTGGCTAACACACTCACCCCGAGCGTCGGCGACGCTAATTCACAAACGCCTGAGTATAAAGCGTTTTTGGTTAATGTAGAGAAGGCGTAAGGGTAGCCAACTATGTCAATGCAATCACAAGATATTATTAAACGTTCGGCCACCAACGGCTTTACACCGCCTCCGCATGTGCGTAATGACAAAAGCGAAGTGGCAAAACTGATCGATGTCACCACCTGTATCGGCTGTAAAGGCTGTCAGGTGGCCTGTTCAGAGTGGAACGATATTCGTGACGAAGTCGGCCATAACTTCGGCGTTTATGATAACCCAGCGGATTTGAGCGCCAAATCCTGGACGCTGATGCGCTTTTCCGAAGTGGAAGAGAACGATCGTTTGGAATGGCTGATCCGTAAAGATGGCTGCATGCACTGTAGCGATCCGGGCTGTCTGAAAGCCTGTCCTTCCGCTGGTGCGGTTATCCAGTACGCCAACGGTATCGTCGATTTTCAGTCCGAACACTGTATCGGCTGCGGCTATTGCATCGCCGGCTGCCCGTTCAATATTCCACGTCTGAATAAAGAAGATAACCGCGTCTATAAATGTACGCTGTGCGTCGACAGAGTCAGCGTTGGGCAAGAACCGGCCTGCGTGAAAACCTGTCCGACGGGTGCCATTCGTTTCGGTACGAAAGAAGAGATGAAGCATCTGGCAGAAGAGCGCATCGCCGATCTGAAAAGCCGTGGTTATAAGAACGCAGGCCTCTATGATCCGCAGGGTGTGGGCGGCACGCACGTGATGTATGTTCTGCACCACGCAGACAGACCATCGCTCTATAACAATCTGCCGGATGACCCGCAGATTTCCACGCCGGTCAACCTGTGGAAAGGCATTCTGAAGCCGCTATCTGCGTTAGGGTTTGTCGCCACGTTCGCCGGGTTAATGTTCCACTACATCGGTGTGGGTCCGAACACAGAAGAAACGGAGCATGAACACGAGGGAGAAGACAAAGAAGGGGGAGACAAACATGAGTAAATCAAAAATGATTTTGCGCACCAAGTTTATCGATCGCATCTGTCACTGGATTGTGGTGATTAGCTTTTTCCTGGTCGCGCTCTCAGGTATTGCTTTGTTTTTCCCAACCCTGCAATGGTTGACGCAGACGTTTGGTACGCCGCAGATGGGACGTATTCTGCACCCGTTTTTTGGCGTGCTGATCGTCATTTGTCTGATTCCGATGTTCTTCCGGTTCGTTAGTCATAACATCCCGAAGAAGCGCGATCTGCCGTGGTTCCTCAACATTATTGAAGTGTTGAAAGGCAATGAGCATGAAGTCGCTGAAGTGGGTAAATACAACCCAGGCCAGAAGATGATGTTCTGGAGCATCATGGGGCTGACGCTGGTACTGCTGATCACCGGGGTAATCATGTGGCGTCCTTACTTTGCCCACCTGTTCCCAATTGATGTCGTGCGCTACGCCATTCTGATTCATGCGGTTGCGGCTATCGTCCTCATCCATGCCATCCTGATCCATATGTACATGGCGTTCTGGGTTAAAGGATCAATCAAGGGCATGATTGAAGGCAAAGTCTCCAAACGCTGGGCGCGTAAACACCACCCACGTTGGGCGCGTGAAATGGAAGAGAAAGAAGCGAAGAAATAACTCACTCTTTCTTCATCCTGCCACTCATCTGAAATGCAGCGCCTCGCGGGCATTTCAGGCTGTTGACAAACCTATTTATCGAACGAGAACGGGAGTAACGGAATAGAAGAGTAAAGCGTTTGCGCCAGGGATGGCGCAATCCGAGCGTACAGGGATGTATTTACAGCGTCTTTACGATCTATCCGTTACTACCGCCATACGGACTTTTTCAGCAACCTCGAATGCCCGCCTCGCGGGCATTTTTCTTTTTATCCGCAGTCAGCACGAATCGTTATAACTTAAACCCAAAAGTCATAATACTCCCCTCTTTCTCGCCTATCGCTCAACAGCTATGATGCAGTATCATTTTTAAATAGACATCCAGACATAAAGACAGCTATAAAGTAATAACGCAGAGAACATAACAATACTGCAATCGACACGACATCAATTTATAAAACGCCATGGAGCTGATGAATGAAGAAATTTACGCCCGCCCTGCTTGCACTGAGCTTACTGACTGCGTTACCGGCACTGGCTAATCAGAATGCCACCATTGCTCCCGTTCCGGCCGCTATCGCCAATCATGACGGTCCGGTTCGCATCGCGGTTATCCGCAATCTGGGTTCAGACGACAACACCACGCAGTTTGTTTCCGGCGTGCTCGAAGAAGGTAAAAAGCTGGGCTTTAAGGTCAGCACCTTTCTGAGCAACGGCGATGATGCACGTTTTCAGGATTTCGTGAATCAGGCGATTAGCCAGAAATATGATGGCATCATCCTGTCGCAGGGCCGCGATCCCTACTCTACCGATTTGATCAAACGCATCGTCGACAGCGGCATTGCCGTTTCCGTGTTTGATACCGCCGTGAACGGCGAGATTCCGGGCGTGACCGTCACCCAGCAGGATGACGCCTCACTGACTAACGAATCATTCGGCCAACTGGTGAAGGATTTCAACGGTAAAGCCAACATCATCAAACTGTGGGTCGCAGGCTTCCCGCCGATGGAACGCCGCCAGCTTGCTTATCAACAGATCCTGAAAGCTAACCCCGGCATCAAGGAACTCGAATCGATTGGTGCCGTGTCCTCTGACGTTCAGGGCGATACCGCCAACAAAGTCGGTGCGGTGCTGGCGAAATACCCGAAAGGCAAAATCGATGCAATCTGGGGATCGTGGGATGCCTTCAGCCAGGGTGCTTATAAAGCATTGAAAGAAAACGGCCGGACCGAAATCAAACTTTACAGCATCGATATCTCTAATCAGGATTTACAGCTGATGCGTGAAGCAAACAGCCCGTGGAAAGTCAGCGTGGCTGTCGATCCTAAACTGATCGGTAAAGTAAACCTGCGTCTGGTTGCCAACAAGATTGCCGGTGAAGCGACACCTGCGACCTACGAGTTCCGTGCTGCTGCAATTCCACAGGCGCTGTTAGCCAGCCAGCCGGGTGCAGTCAACGTCGCCGGACTGGCGAAAATCATCCCAGGCTGGGGCCACACAGATGATTTTATCGCACCGTGGTTTGCTACACTGGAAGCCAAACAGGCGAAATAACACGGAGATAACTCATGGCATCGACCCCTCTGCCCACCCCCGATTACAGCCGCAACATGCGGCTGATTGGACACAGCGATCAGGGCGGCAGACCCGATGGCGTGCAGGTGATGGTTCATCGCGGCTACGCTTACATCGGGCATATGGTTTCACAAGGTGTGTCGATTGTGGATGTGCGCGATGCCAAGAATCCCAAGCCGGCGGGGTTTATTGCTGCCCCGCCCGGCACCTGGAATATCCACCTGCAAACGCACGATGACCTGCTGCTTGTCGTCAACGCGCGCGATTTGTTTGCCGACGCCAGCTTCGCCGAGGAAAAGGTCTATTACACCCGCTCCGTCGCCGACACAGTCAGTACCAAACAGCAGGACAAAAGCTGGAGCGCTGGATTACGGATTTTCGATATCTCGACGCCAGATAAACCCCGCGAAATCAGCTTCCTGCCGTTGGACGGCATCGGCATTCACCGCATCTGGTACGTAGGCGGACGCTGGGCCTATGTCTCCGCGCTGCTCGATGGCTACAGCGACTACATCTTTCTGACTATCGATTTGGCCGATCCGCAGCGCCCAGAGGTTGCTGGCCGCTACTGGCTACCCGGCATGCATACCGCTGGCGGAGAAACCGCAAACTGGCCGGAAGGCAAGCGTTACGCCCTGCACCACGCCATCATCAGCGGCGACACCGCTTATGGAAGCTGGCGCGATGGCGGATTGACGCTGCTGGACGTGAGCGATCGTACCAATCCACAGCTCATCAGCCACCGTAACTGGAGCCCACCGTTTGGCGGCGGCACACACACGGCATTACCGCTGCCGGATCGCGATCTGCTAATCGTGCTGGATGAAGCGGTATTGGATAATCAGGAAGATGGCGAGAAGTTGATTTGGGTGTTCGATATTCGTGAACCGAGTCATCCGGTGAGCATCGCCACCTTTCCGCAGCCGAAAGAGGCGGACTATGTGAAGAAAGGCGCACACTTTGGCCCACATAACCTGCATGAAAATCGGCCCGGCAGCTTCATCAGTTCGTCGCTGATTTTCACCACGTACCAAAACGCAGGGGTACGGGCTTACGACATCAGTAACCCGTATCAGCCGAAGGAAACGGGTGCACTGGTGCCTGCTGCGCCAGACAGAATGGTCGACAAGCGCCCCGGCAGACCGCAAATTATTCAGTCTTGCGATGTGTTTGTTGATGCCAACGGAATCATCTACAGCACGGACTACAACGCGGGTTTATCGATTATCGAATACCGCGGTTAATCGAAAAAAAAGCCCTGCGGATCAATGCAGGGCTTACTGTTGTGCTTGGTTTACTTAGTCCAGCGCCAGCACCGACACCCACATTGGCCCCTGACCGACGGCGTAACGCGCCAGCGGTTGCAGATCGCCCGTGTTCTGGTCGATGTGATACACCTCAATGTGCTGCGATTTCTGCCCTGCTGAAATCAGGAACTCACCGGTGTTGTCGATATTGAAACCGCGCGGCTGCGTTTCGGTCGGCTGATGTCCAGTCAGCGTTAACGTACTGCCGTCTTCAGACACCTGGAAAACACTCAGCAGGCTGGCAGTACGATCGCTGATGTACAGGAAGCGACCATTCGGCGTAATGTGAATATCTGCCGCCCAGCGCGTGTCGTTAAAGCCAGCTGGCATAGCATCCAACGTTTGCACTTTCTGCACGTCGCCGCTAGCTGCATCCAACTGATACACATCCACCGAGCTGTCCAGTTCATTCACACAATAGGCAAAGCGTTGATTCGGATGGAAGGCCATATGGCGTGGACCGGCACCCGCTACCGTTGTCATTTCGGCCTGACGGTGTACGCTCAATTCGCCCGCCGCACCCAGATCGTACAGACGGATGCGGTCTTCTTTCAGGCAAGGCGCCCACACAACGCTGTTGGTTGGATCGATATTGGTAGAGTGGCACCCTTCCAATCCGTCCAACTGCTGAATCGGCTCGCCGACGATGCCGTCAGCACCAATCGGGCTAACGCTAACGCAGGCACCGCTGTAAGACGCGCTGAACAGGAAACGTCCGTCGTTATCGGTCGACAGATGCGTCGGGCTGCCCGGTAAAGACGCGACACCCGCTTGCGTCAATTTACCCTGTTCATCAATACGATAGCTCAGAACCCTGAAATCAGGACGAACCCCAACATACAGGTGACGCTTGTTCGGTGCGATCACCATCGGCTGAACCTGTCCTGGAACGTCAACGGTTTGCAATAATGTCAGATTTCCCTGAGCACCGAGTTGCCAAACATGAATCTGCTGGCTTTCCGGGCTGGCGACATAAACCACTTGCTGCATCGTATTCTCCTTATTTTTCACGCGAATGTGGCGGCACAGGAAGGCTCAAAAGAGGTTCATCAGAAGGATAACGAACTTGCTCAACCTGACGCACGGCATACCATAAATGACCAATTACTCTATTCTACAGAGACATCGCAAGGCTACTATTGATTTAAGTAATGATTGATTTAGCTAACGGTGCGGATGTAGGCAATAACGAATAGGTAATGAAAAGTGAGAGTTCAGAGCATCAGGGGAAGATAAGAGAGTAAAAACGAAAACGGGCTAGCCTAAGCTAACCCGTTGAATTTTTTTGGCGGAGGAGTAGAGATTCGAACTCTAGAACACTTTCGCGTCGCCGGTTTTCAAGACCGGTGCCTTCAACCACTCGGCCACTCCTCCGCAATGACGCGCACTATAAACAGTACGCCGCACATTGTAAAGCAGCGTTGTGATCAACTGCTTAAAAAATAGATGATAAGCCGTTGAAAGCATAGAAAATCAACAATGGCGCTGTAAAATCGTCCGTTTAGCCTCATTTCCCACCGCCGCGCTGAATCCTTCGTCATCAAATGGACCTCAGACAATTTTATCTCGCTGTTGTCTGTCTATTTTTCGCCGCGTCCTTTATCGTAAGACTCATTTGATACCCACATTTTTATTTGCGAGATAACGATGACCTACCGAGTAATTGCACTTGATCTTGATGGTACGCTGCTGAATCAACAGAAAAAAATCCTGCCCGAATCACTTACTGCACTTGCGCTGGCCCGTCAGCAAGGCATAAAGGTGATGATCGTCACCGGACGCCACCACTCGGCAATTCATCCTTTTTATCAGGGTTTGCAGTTGGATACGCCCGCCATCTGCTGCAACGGCACCTACGTCTATGACTACCAGCAGAGCAAAGCGTCGCACACCAATCCGCTCTCTGTCGAACAGGCAAAAAATGTCATCACGCTGCTAGAGGAATTTGATATTCATGGGCTGATGTATGCCGATGACGACATGTATTACCAGTATCCTACCGGGCACGTAGTCCGCACGCTGGCATGGGCGGCTAACCTGCCGGAACAGCAGCGTCCTCGTTTCGCTCAGGTGGAAAATCTGGTGCGTCAGACCGAAGCGTCCCACGCTATCTGGAAATTCGCGACCACACACGCCGATGTTCCCACGCTGAACCATTTCGCCGCAGAAGTGGCAAAGCAGCTCGGACTGGCCTGCGAGTGGTCATGGCAGGATCAGGTTGATATCGCCCAAACCGGCAACAGCAAAGGCAAGCTGCTCCAGCAATGGCTTGGCGAACAGGGCATCAGCATGAAGGACGTCGTGGCATTCGGCGATAACTTTAATGATATCAGCATGCTGGAAGGCGTAGGCTTAGGCGTCGCAATGGGCAACAGCGCCGATGAAATCAAAGCGCGAGCCGATCTGGTGATTGGCAGCAATGAAGAACCCAGCATCGCCGATGTCATCCGTACCCGCATTCTGGCATAACCAACAGTAACGCAATCAGGCAAGCGAGAGCTGTCACTTTTCCTGATTGCGTTCGACTCGCAAACAGACTTACAGCGCGCTGCCCAGTACCTGCCGCAGGTAAGCCCCCGCGCCCATTAACCCTGGCTGTTCATGGGTAATCAGGTACACAGGGATATCCTGCATATAGCCTTTGAACCGTCCTTTGTCTTCAAAAGCCGCCCGAAAACCGGAGGCTTTAAAAAACTCCAGAAAGCGCGGAACAATGCCGCCAGCAATATACACGCCGCCAAATGTGCCTAAATTTAACGCCAGATTGCCGCCGAAGCGTCCCATGATGACGCAGAAGAGCGACAGCGCGCGGCGACAGTCCACATCCGTATTGTTGACGGCACGTTCGGTAATATCTTTCGGTTCCAGCGTCTCCGGCGTGCGGTCATCAGACAGCACTACGGCACGGTAAATATTCACCAGCCCCTGTCCAGAGAGTATGCGTTCAGCGGAAACATGCCCGAGCGACTGGCGCAAAATAGAGAGAATTTTGTCTTCTTCATCGCTATTCGGCGCGAAATCCACGTGACCGCCCTCACCCGGCAGGCTAATCCATTGATTGGCGGCATGCACCAGATGAGCGACGCCTAACCCCGTGCCTGCACCATACACGGCAATCGGTTTACCTGGCACGGGCTCCCCGCCGCCAAATTGGAGTAAATCCGTGTTAGTCATCACCGGCACCGCCATGGAAACGGCGGTAAAATCGTTGATAACCTCAAAATGGCGCAGACCCAGACTCGCTTTCATTTCTGCGATGGAAAATGCCCAAGTGTGATTCGTCATTGCCACCCAGTCACCGGTAATCGGGCAGGCAATCGCGATACAGGCATCCTGTATCGTGACCTGTCGCGAATCGAGATAATCACGAATTGCCCCTTCCAGAGAAGGGAAATCCAGCCCGGAATAGGTCTCGGTTTGCGACAATTCGCCCGTTGTAGCATCACACAATGCCAAACGTGTATTAGTGCCACCGACATCGCCCACTAAAACAAAGTGCGTCATTCTTCTTTTCCCCTCAAACAAAGCAGATACCCGATCATTGCGCGAAAACAGCCAGCTACGCTATGGCTATATAACTTTCTAGTGATAAGGATCTCATTTATGGCTAAAAGCTGCGGTTAAGTTAAAAGTAATCGATTACATTTAGAAAACACAAATTGTAATCGATTACTTTTAAGAGGGATACCACATGGTTTCTTCATCTGAAAACACAGCTACCAAATCGTTACAACCGGCCTTCGTGGTTCCCAGACTGTCACTCATGATGTTCTTAGAGTTCTTCATCTGGGGTTCATGGTCAGTCACCTTGGGCCTGGTTATGACACAGTATAATTTGGCCGCCATGATTGGCGACGCCTTCTCTGCCGGGCCGATCGCCTCAATCCTGTCGCCATTCGTACTGGGCATGGTGGTTGACCGCTTCTTCCCATCACAAAAAGTCATGGCGCTGCTGCACCTGATCGGCGCGGTCATCCTGTGGTTTGTGCCTACCGCGTTAATCAACGAAGACGGCTCACAGCTGCTAATCCTGCTGTTCGCCTACACGCTGTGCTTTATGCCAACGCTGGCGCTAACCAACAACATCGCGTTCCATAACCTGAGCAACAGCGAGAAGAGCTTCCCGGTCGTGCGAGTCTTCGGCACCATTGGTTGGATCGTTGCCGGTGTCTGCATCGGGACGGCGGGCATCTCCGCAAGCGTCAATATTTTCTACGTCGCTGCCGCCTGCTCTGCCATTCTGGCAGCTTACAGCCTGACGCTGCCGCATACTCCAGCGCCGGCCAAAGGCTTGCCGCTGGCAGTGCGCGATCTGTTCTGTGCTGATGCGTTCGCGCTGCTGAAGAAAGGCCACTTTCTGGTCTTTGCCATCTGCGCCATGCTGATCTCTATTCCGCTGGGCACCTACTACGCTTACACCGCCTCCTTCCTGAGTAATGCGGGTATCAGCGACGTCAGCACCGCCATGTCGTTTGGTCAGATGTCCGAAATCGTCTTCATGCTGATCATTCCGCTGCTGTTTAGAAAACTGGGCGTGAAATACATGCTGTTCATCGGCATGCTGGCCTGGTTCGTGCGCTATGCCCTCTTCGCGATGGGCGTGAATGAAGAAACGCGCTGGCTGCTCTATATCGGGATCCTGCTGCACGGCATTTGCTATGACTTCTTCTTCGTCATCGGCTTCATCTATACCGACCGCATCGCGGGAGAGAAAATCAAAGGTCAGGCACAAAGTCTGGTGGTCCTGTTCACCTACGGTATCGGCATGCTGCTGGGCTCACAGGTTTCCGGTGCCATTTATAACCGCCTCTTCGACAACGGTACGTTAAACGCGCCTGAAATCTGGGCGACCTTCTGGTGGATCCCAGCTGTTGCTGCCGCCATCATCGCCATCATTTTCCTCTTCTCCTTCAAATATAAAGAAGAGCAGGCTTAATCATTTGAGACGGATTATTTAAGGAGAAAACGGGATGAGGTCGCCTATGGCACCTCATCCCAGTGCATTCTCCGCTATAGCTATCACAATCGTGCAACGGTATTCATGACCACACCTGTTGCCAAAGGAGGTAATAATGAAAACGTTAAAAGGACCGGGTATTTTTCTCGCCCAGTATATTGGCGATCAGGCTCCCTTTAACACGCTGGAAAATCTAGCGCAATGGGCAGCTGGATTAGGCTTTAAAGCGCTACAAATCCCCTGCAATCACCCGCACATTTTCGATCTGGCTACGGCCGCCGACAGCCAAACTTACTGTGATGATGTGAAAGGCCTACTGGCGCAGCATGGGCTGACCATCAGCGAACTCTCAACCCATTTGGAAGGCCAGCTCGTTGCCGTCCACCCTGCGTATGACGATGCTTTTGACGATTTCGCACCACCGGCTTACCGCCGCAATCCGCAGGCTCGCCAAGCGTGGGCTATCGCGGCAATCAAGCAGGCAGCAAAAGCCTCTTCACGTTTAGGACTAAACGCCCACGCTACGTTTTCCGGTGCACTGGCCTGGCCCTATTTTTACCCCTGGCCACCGCGTAAAGAAGTCCTGATTCAGGAAGCCTTTAAAGAGCTTGGTCGCCTGTGGACGCCGATCCTCGACTGTTTTGACGAGCACGGTGTGGATGTGTGCTACGAGCTGCATCCAGGAGAAGATTTACACGACGGCGTGACCTTTGAACGCTTCTTGGATGTCGTCAATCATCACCCGCGCGCCAACATTCTTTACGATCCTAGCCATATGCATTTGCAGCAGATGGACTACCTCGGCTTTATCGATCGCTACCATGCACGAATCAAAGCGTTCCATGTGAAAGATGCAGAATTTAACACGTCGAGCAAAAGCGGCGTCTACGGCGGCTATCAGTCATGGGCTGAACGCGCCGGACGCTTCCGCTCACCGGGAGATGGCCAGATCGATTTTGGCGGCATCTTCAGCAAACTTGCCCAATACGATTACGACGGCTGGGCGGTGCTGGAGTGGGAATGCTGCCTGAAAGACAGCAACTGCGGTGCGAAAGAAGGGGCGGCGTTCATCAACCGTCACATTATTCCTGTCGCAGGACGCGCTTTTGACGATTTCGCCGCGACCAGCGACGATCGTCCGTTAGTAAGAAAAATGTTGGGATTAAAAGAGGAGAACGCAGAATGATTCGCGTTGGCATTATTGGTTCCGGTTTTATTGGCCCAGCACATATTGAAGCGATTCGTCGCCTTGGTTTCGTCGAGGTGGTGGCGCTGGCGGAAAACTCGCTCGATCTGGCGCAGCAAAAAGCGCGTCAGCTCAACATTCCCCATGCCTACGGCAGCGTCGCTGATTTATTGGCTCATCCCGGTATTGATGCGATCCATAACTGCACACCGAACCATCTCCATGCGGCGATCAATAAGCAGATTATTCAGGCAGGCAAGCACGTCTTTTCAGAAAAGCCGCTCTGTATGACCAGCGAAGAAGCGCGTGAGCTGGTGGCGCTGGCGGAAGAAAAAGGCGTTGTTCACGGGGTCAGCTTTGTCTATCGCCAGTTTGGCATGGTGCAGCAGGCTGCCAGCATGATTAAGCACCAGGAGATCGGCCGCGTCTTTGCCGTACACGGTGGCTATCTGCAAGACTGGATGCTGCGCGACACCGACTATAACTGGCGTGTTGAACCGGAGTACGGCGGCGTTTCCCGAGCGGTGGCCGATATTGGTTCGCACTGGTGCGACACAGTGCAGTTTATTTCCGGTCGGAAAATTGTCGAAGTCTTCGCCGATTTAGCTATCGTCCATCCGATCCGAAAATCCAATCGGAACGGCACAGCCACATTCTCATCGTCCGACGCCCCGCCAGAGTACGACGACAAACCGGTCAAAACCGAAGACTACGCGACCGTTTTACTGCGCTTTGAGGATGGCAGTCGCGGCTCCTTTACCGTTTCTCAGGTCAGCGCCGGCCGGAAAAATCGCCTGACGTTTGAAGTAAATGGCAGTGAACAATCGCTGGCCTGGGATCAGGAAACCCCGCAGCAGCTGTGGATCGGCCATCGCGATAAACCGAATCAGGTGTTGTCGGACGATCCTGGACTGCTGAACCCAGAAGCCGCCGCCGCGGTCCACTTCCCCGGTGGGCATATCGAAGGCTGGCCGGATGCGTTCAAGAACATGATGGCGAATTTTTATACCTATCTGCGCGACGGCAAACAGCCGGGCGTCGATCCGTTCACCTTCGCCACCTTCTACGACGGTGCGAACATCATGTTCATTATTGACGCCATCGTGCAAAGCCATCAGCAGCAAACGTGGGTGAAGGTCGCCAATTAAGGCATCAGACTGTTCATTCTCTCACGGTATTCATCCCGCAGGTGCGACGTCTGCGGGATGCAGCCAGAGATATTTATGGTAATCTGCTCAGCCAAGCAATAAGTAGCGTGAGTGCCTTCTGAATTATGTCGATTCAAAAAATAGCACGGATAGCTGGAGTCTCGGTCGCCACCGTTTCACGAGTGCTGAACAACATTGATACCGTGAAGCCGCAAAACCGGGAACGAGTTCTCAATGCGATAAAAAGCAGTAATTATCAGCCAAATTTGCTGGCACGACAGCTACGTACTGCACGCAGCCAGATGTTATTAGTCATGGTTTCCAACATAGCCAACCCCTTCTGTGCCGATGTCGTGAAAGGCATTGAGGCAGAAGCGGAAGAAAACGGCTATCGTATTCTGCTATGCAATTCAGGCGCCGATATTGTTCGCGCCCATTCCAGCCTGCAACTGCTGTCCGGTAAAATGGTCGATGGCGTGATCACCATGGATGCCATTTCAACGCTGTCTGCGCTTCAAGACATGATTGGTGCAGCACCTTGGGTACAGTGCGCCGAGCATGACGATACATCTGCCATTTCATCCGTTGGAATTGATAACGCAGAGGCATCCCGCTTTGTGATTAATCACTTTATTGGCAAAGGCCGTCGCCGTATCGCCATGATTAACCACGATATGAATTACCTCTACGCCCAGCAGCGAGAGAAAGGCTATCGCGACGTTATCGCGGAGAATGGGTTTGATTACGGCAAAGTCGAATACGCCAGCACGCTGAGCTACGCAGGCGGAAAAGCGGCAATGACCGCGCTGCTTAACGATCCAGAGCGGCCAGATGCCGTCTTTGTAGTGTCCGATACGTTAGCTGCGGGCGCACTGTCTGCAATCTGTGAGGCGGGGCTGAGCGCGCCGCAGGATATTGCGGTGATCGGTTTCGACGGCTCGGAGCTGGGTTACATTACCTCGCCCCAGCTCAGCACTATTCAGCAGCCATCCGCACATATCGGCAGAGAGGCCGTGAAGCTGTTATTACAACAAATCGACCAGCCGGACAGCAAAACAGAAAAGCGCTTACTTGAATGGACGTTTGTCGAACGGGCATCCAGCTAACCCAGGTAGAATAAACCGATCTTTTTCATGTCTGATAACCTGCGGTCCGCTGACCGCAGGGAGAATCTCTTCCTTACTTACTTTTTATCTTACTCAGTTTTTCATACAGCGATTGGTAAGCTGCGGAAACAATGGCCTGTGGATCTTTCGGCAAGTCATGTTCAGCAACAAACCACTGGGCACCCGCTTTGGACGCCGCAGGGAGAATCTCTTCCCACGCCAAAATACCCTCACCCGGTGGGGCAAAGTTCATTTCATCATCGCGGATGCCGATGGATGTATTGTCTTTCGCATGAATTGAGTAAATACGCCCTTTGTACTGGCGCAGGAGACGCACAGGATCCTGTCCTCCGCGAGATACCCAGGCAACATCCATTTCCAGCATCAGATTCTCTGGCTCTGCCGCATCCATCATTATTTCCAGCGCCGTTTTACCGCGATACTTCTTCATCTCAAAATTATGGTTGTGATAAGCCAGCTTCATGCCCTGCTTATTCAATTCACGGCCAAGATCGTTCATTTCCAGACCAAAGCGCTTCCAGCCCTCTGCGCTATCCGGGCGGTCTTCAACATTGAGCCACGGCACAATAATCATGCTGTTACCGATAGCTTTGTTAAAGGCTACAACCTCAGCCATATTGCTTTTCAGTTCGCCAAACTGGACATGCGCAGCAATGGCTTTCAACTGATACTTTCCTAATAACCCCTTCATTTCTGACGCACTAATGTCATGCGTCCCCACCAGCTCAACCGCCTTAAATCCAGCGTCTCGCGCCATGGAAAATTGCTCATCAAGCGTATTCAAGCTGCGCAGCGTATACATCTGCAAGGCTATTTTCTGGTTTTCTGCTGGACGTTCGGCAAGCGCCAAACCCGATGAAACCATCAACAATAGCGGTATAGCGAACGCACGGCGCAATAACGTCATACAAGGCATGTCCTTCTCCTATTTTTATCCCGTTGCACAGGTGAAAACAAAAAGTAATCGATTACTTTTTATGATGAAAAAATAATAATGCGGGGATAATTTATCTGACTACCTTGTTCACGCGGTAGAAAAAACGAATTGAAAATCACTCTCAATACTCATTTTGTTATCTTGGTCACAGAATATCGACTGATTCACGAGATAGACCGAGCGATGTGAACGACTGTTCTATCACTCGGCCTGTGCTTACGCTGTAATCGACACGCTCTTAATCTGCGCGTAGATCGTTTGCCCAGGATGAAGCATGAGATCGTCCCGAGCCCACGGTGTAATACGGGACCACAGCGTCTGCTGGCCGACCGCAAGCTTCACTTCAACCTGTCCGTCGACATCAATGCACTCTACCACGCTAGCACGCAGCACATTACGGATGCTGCTTTTTTCCGGCGGCTGTAGCACCAGAGAAACATCGGCGGCATTCACGCGAATGCGCAATGCGGCGTCCTGAGGGAGTTCGACTTTTCCAACCCACACCTGCTGGTCGCCTAATGCCAGCGCCGTCATCGCGTAATGCTCATGCTGAGCCAACACACGCGTACTCAAAATAGTGCTCTGTTCGTCTTTCGGTAACCACGGGCGTAGCGCGCTGCTAGCCCACACCTCTTCCAGCAGACCCTGCGCTTTCACTTTGCCTTTATCGAGCACCACAACATGATCGGCTAACCGGACAATCTCTTCCAGACTGTGGCTGACATACAGGATCGGAATATTGACTTCTTTCGCCAGACGTTCCAAATACGGCAACAGCTCGCGCTTTCTGGGTAAATCCAGCGACGCCAGCGGTTCATCCATGAGCAGCAGTTCCGGTGCGGTCAGCAAGGCCCGACCAATTGCGACACGCTGTCTCTCTCCACCGGACAGCGTCCGTGGATAGCGATTCAGCAGCGGTTCGATACCCAGTAACCTGACGATATCATCGAACTGCGATTCCATTGTTTCAGCCATACCGTAGCGTAGATTACCGCGCACGCGATAGTGCGGAAACAGACGAGCATCCTGAAATACATAGCCGATTCGCCGCTTTTCCGGCGGAAGAAAAATACGCTGCTGCGTATCCACCAGCACATGATTATTGAGCACAATCCGCCCGCCATCTGGCCGGGTCAAGCCAACAACAGCGTTGATCAGCGAGGTTTTCCCTGCCCCGGATACGCCGAAAATAGCGGTAATACCGTTCGCAGGCAGTTCAGACTGAACACGAAGTTCGAGGCTACCCAGCTGTTGATGAAAATCGAGTTGCAGCATTATCCCCCCAACCGCTTGCGGCTCCAGTTTGTTAACCATTCCGATGCTAACAGCGCAGCCAGTGACAAGACGATGGCAATGATACACAACCTTGCTGCATCAGCCTCCGCGCCGGGCGTTTCAATCAGGGTATACATCGCCAGTGGAATGGTTCGGGTTTCGCCGGGGATATTGGAAACAAACGTAATGGTTGCGCCAAACTCGCCAAGCGAACGGGCAAATGCCAATACGGTTCCAACAACAATCCCAGGAAAAGAGAGAGGTAATGTGATAGTGAAAAACACGCGCCAGGGCGAGGCACCCAATGTCCGAGCGGCCTGTTCCAGATGCTTATCGACAGCATCAAGCGAAAGACGGATCGCCCGGACCATCAGCGGAAACGCGACAATCGCCGACGCTAGTGCAGCACCGCGCCAGCTAAAACTAAAGCTGAAGCCGAACCAGTCATAGAGCCAGGAACCGATTACGCCGCGTCTTCCCATCGCCACCAGCAGCAAATAGCCAATGACCACTGGCGGTAACACCAGTGGTAAATGGATAATGCTATCCAGCAGTGATTTGCCGGGGAACCGACAGCGCACCAAAATCCACGCCATCAGTATCCCAAACGGCAAGCTGCATGCCACAGCCACAACGGAAACTTTGAGGCTCAGCTCAACCGCCTGCCATTCGTAATCACTCAGCATCATTAACGCGGCGCGAAGCCGTAACGTTTAAATACTGCTGCTGCTTCCGGCGTTTTCAGGTAGTCATAAAAACCGGTAACCGCCGCGTTTTTATGCTCTTTTACTATCGCCATCGGGTATTCGACAGGCTTGTGGCTCGTCGCTGGGAATGTACCGATAACCTTAACTTTGTCGCTGGCAACCGCATCAGAACCGTAAACGATACCCAGCGGGGCTTCTTCACGTTCCACCAGCGCCATGGCTGCACGGACGTTGTTGGCGCGCGCCATCAGTGGAGAGAGTTCATCCCAGGCTTTCAGATTCTGTAAGGCTTCTTTGGCATAGATCCCAGCAGGTACGTGATCTGGGTCACCAACAGCCAGACGTCCGTCTTTCAGCAGGCTTTTCCAGTTGGTTTTATCGTCAATTTTAATGTCTTTCTGCGCACTCGCCTTCGGCGCAATCACCACCAGCTCATTGCCCAGCAGCGTGTGACGCGTCGCGGTATCCATCAGATTTTTATCCTGCGCGTAGTCCATCCACTGTTGGTCAGCGGAGATGAACAAATCGGCAGGCGCACCTTGTTCAATCTGGCGAGCTAGCGTTGAGGATGAGGCATAAGACGCGACGACAGCGACGTTTTTCTCTTTCTGATATTGCGTAGCGATTTCCTGCAACGCGTTGGTCAGTGATGCCGCGGCGAACACCGTGACTTTATCTTCTGCTACAGCGGGCAACGCCATTCCTGCACTGAGGGTTAGTGCGGCAAACCATTTTAACCATTGCTGCTTCATTCTTGTCTCCTGACAATTATCGTTGTGTAAATAATGATATAACGAATGATGAAGCAGTGTCATGCGCTTTAAAGAGGTATATGTGGAGAGGTAGAAAAGAAATGTCCGGCCAGAAGCCGGACATCAAAATAGGAAAGGATCGTGAATCAGTGCTGATTCTTTGCGCGCTGACCGTCGGAATGACCGATGCGGGACAACACGTTAAACACTTCGCCCAGGCAATAAATCGAGCCCATGATAATCACCATCATCACAGGAACCATGGCAACTGCAAACAGCAGGCTCTTCAATAACTCCAACATGCTTACCTCACTTATTGCAAAGGTTACCGTTACTTTAGCCCGTCTATACCCGTCATACTTCAAGCTGCTTGTGCGTTGGCGCCCTTACTCACCCCAGTCACTTACTTGTGTAAGCTCCTGAGGATTCGCGCGGTTGCCGCCTTCACGCAACCCGAATTATCTAGGGTACAATGCGCTATTTCACTGTAAACCGGGATCGTCGTAATTGCCACGTAGTCTACCGCAGTAATAGAAATTAGTGCGTCTATTTGTGCGATTTGCCCCTGATGAAGAAAATAGCGACAATACAGAGAATTAAACTCACCGACGGTGCCCTCACTATGCAGGCTGAAATTCTCCTCACCCTGAAACTCCAACAGCGTTTATTCGCCGACCCACGGCGCATTGAACTGCTCAAGCAAATTCGTCATACCGGTTCAATCAGTCAGGGGGCCAAGCTGGCGGGGATTAGCTATAAAAGCGCCTGGGATGCCATCAATGAGATGAACCAGCTAGCCGAACAGATCATCGTCGAGCGCATGACCGGCGGCAAAGGCGGTGGCGGTGCTCAGCTCACCCGCTACGGCGAACGTCTTCTCCAACTGTACGATTTGCTCGCGCAGATTCAGCAAAAAGCCTTCGATGTCTTGCAGGAAGACGGTCTGCCGTTGGATAGCCTGCTGGCAGCCATCGCGCGTTTCTCGCTGCAAACCAGCGCCCGCAATCAGTTTTTTGGAACCGTGCTCGCACGCGGCGAAGAACAGGTGCAACAACATCTGGATATTTTACTCGCCGATAGTAAAACAACGATCAGCGCCCTGATTACGCAACAAAGCGCCGAGCGCCTGCAATTGCAGAAAGGGAAAGAGGTGTTGGCACTGATTAAAGCACCGTGGATCGATGTGTACGCGGCAACGTCCAACGCCCCCACAGCCGATAACGTCTTATCAGGGCAAATTCAGGCCATTCAGCACGGTGTAGAAAACAGCGAAATTCTAATTACACTGACCGGGGGAGAAACCCTGTGTGCTATGGTGCCGAATGCTTTGCTTGAGCAGCAAAAGCTGCAACAGGGAGCGGATGTGAAAGCCTGCTTCAATGCTGACCGGGTTATCATCGCCACGCTTTGTTAATGTCGCTTTAGCGCTATTGCCGTCTGACGAAGGATAGAAAATGTCATTGTTAAACATCACTCAGGGGTTATTTCGTCTCAGCGACACCCGCATGCTGCGTCTGGACGACCTGACGCTCAAACAAAACCAGTGCTGGGCCTTTGTCGGGGCCAACGGAAGTGGTAAATCTGCACTGGCGCGGTCGCTATCCGGCGAACTGCCGCTATTGAGTGGTGAACGCACCACGGGATTTCAACGCCCCGTTCGCCTGTCATTTGAACAATTACAAAAACTGGTTTCCGACGAATGGCAGCGCAATAACACCGATCTGCTCAGTGAAGGTGAAGACGATACTGGCCGCACCACGGCAGAAGTGATTCAGGATAGCCTCAACGATCCCGCGCGTTGCCAACAGTTGGCACACCAGTTTGGCATTGCGCATTTGCTGGAGCGGCGCTTCAAGTACCTCTCTACGGGGGAAACCCGCAAGGCGATGCTGTGTCAGGCGCTGATGTCCCAGCCCGACTTGCTGATTCTCGATGAGCCTTTTGATGGACTGGATGTAGCTTCCCGCCAGCAACTTGCCGATGAGCTGAGGAAACTGGCTGGCACCGGTTATACGCTGGTGCTTATTCTGAACCGCTTTGACGATATACCTGACTTTATCAACCATGTCGGTGTACTGGCAGACTGTACGCTGACCCGCGTCGGCGAACGTGAAGCGATCCTCTCTGAAGCGCTGGTGGCTCAACTCGCGTTTAGCGAAAAGCTGTCGGGGAGTTCGTTGCCAGAACCGGAAGATCCGCAGCGGTATATGACGCTTCCCGCTGACGAGGCACGCATTAGGCTGCGTAACGGCGTGGTGCAGTACAACGATCGCCCTATTCTGCACGAGCTGACGTGGGAAGTATTACCCGGTCAGCATTGGCAGATTATCGGGCCAAATGGCGCGGGGAAATCGACGCTACTCAGTCTGATTACAGGCGACCATCCGCAAGGCTACAGTAACGACCTCACGCTGTTTGGCCGTAAACGCGGCAGCGGTGAAACCATTTGGGACATCAAGCGCCACATCGGTTATGTCAGCAGCAGCTTCCATCTGGATTACCGCGTCAGCACCAGCGTGCGCAACGTTATCCTGTCAGGATTCTTTGATTCTATTGGGATTTATCAGGCTATCTCTGACCGTCAGCGCCACCTGACCGAACAGTGGCTCACTCTACTTGGGTTCAATGGCGCTATCGCCGATACGCCGTTTCAGTCGCTCTCCTGGGGCCAGCAGCGTCTGACGCTGATTGCCCGCGCATTAGTCAAACACCCCGCCCTACTCATTCTCGATGAACCGCTACAGGGGCTTGATCCGCTCAATCGCCAACTGGTGCGACGCTGGCTGGATATCTTGATTAGCGAGGGCGAAACGCAGCTACTCTTTGTCTCCCACCACGCGGAAGATGCACCCGAGTGCATCACACATCGGCTCACTTTCGTCCCGCACAACGACATCTATCGCTACCAGATTGACGCGTTATGTAAATAACGCCTGAAAACAAGGATGATAACGCTACCACAAAATAAAATATAGGGTAGAAAGCCGGGCTCATTTACACTGTAGATTATGCTTCACTCAGTTTATTCGTAAATAAACCATCGATAACAGAGGCAGATTCTCGCTGTAGATCACCTTTTTCTGCCCCTAACCATGTTATTTTGCTGCATTGCGATAATAGAGGTCATTATGAACGTTCTTGTTACAGGTGGTAGCGGTTACATAGGAAGTCATACTTGCGTACAATTGCTCTCTGCCGGACACACACCCGTTATTCTCGATAACTTATGCAACAGCAAGGCTAGCGTCGTTAAAACCATTACGCGCTTAACCGATAAGGCACCCGTTTTTTATCAAGGCGATATCCGCGATAGCGCGCTGCTGGACGATATTTTCGCTACGCATTCCATTGATTCCGTCATCCATTTTGCTGGCTTAAAAGCCGTGGGCGAGTCAGTGCGTGAGCCGCTCAGCTACTATGACAATAACGTCTACGGTACGCTCGTGCTGGTAGAGGCGATGAAGAAAGCAGGCGTGAAAAACCTGATTTTTAGCTCCTCCGCTACCGTCTATGGCGATCAACCACACACGCCTTATCAGGAAAGTTTCCCCACAGGTCACCCTGCCAGCCCCTATGGCCGCAGCAAGCTAATGGTCGAGCAAATCCTGCAAGATTTACAGCATGCTGAGCCGGAATGGAGTATTACGCTGTTACGGTATTTCAACCCAGTGGGTGCCCATCCATCGGGTGAAATGGGCGAAGATCCGCAAGGTGTGCCTAATAACCTGATGCCTTATATCGCTCAGGTTGCGGTAGGCCGTCGCGACTCACTGGCGATCTTCGGTAATGATTACCCTACCGCTGATGGCACTGGCGTGCGAGATTACATCCACGTCGTCGATCTGGCTGACGGTCATATCGCCGCCATGAATACCCTGCAAAATCGTGCTGGCGTGCATATTTACAACCTGGGCGCAGGCGTAGGCTACAGTGTATTACAGGTCGTCGAGGCTTTTAGTCAGGCCTGTGGTAAACCGCTGGCTTACCATTTTGCCCCGCGTCGTCAGGGCGATCTGCCTGCTTATTGGGCAGATGCCGAACGTGCAGCAAAAGATCTTAACTGGCGAGTCACACGCTCACTGCAAGAAATGGCGCAGGACACCTGGCGCTGGCAGTCCAACCACCCCAATGGGTACGACGAAGCGTGACGGCGCGTTTTCACGCCGAATGACGGATTAGGGGGAAGCTCCGATCTGCTGGCCTTCCCCCAACATTGCAACCATCGGCCAACCCTCTCTATCTTCTCGGGCCTCTACAGGAGCAAGTCATGTTGAATGAAAGTCTTAGCACGCTGGCACCAGATGGTCAGCCGTTTCAGTTAACGACCTTGCAGAATCAGGCAGGTATGCGCGTGTGCCTGATGGACTGGGGTGCAACCTGGCTTTCCTGTGAGCTGCCGCTACCCGAGGGTGAGGTGCGAGAAGTCCTACTGGGCTGTGCATCACCCGAGCAGTATCCGTTACAAAACGCTTATCTCGGCGCGTCGATTGGCCGCTATGCCAACCGCATAGCCAAAGCCACATTCAGTCGGGAAACCGAAACATTTCATCTGGTTCCAAATCAGAATGAACACCAGTTGCACGGTGGCCCAGAAGGCTTTCATGCCCGCCGCTGGCGAATCGCCAGTCAGGATGCAACGCAAGTGACTTACCAATTGCATTCACCGGATGGCGATCAAGGGTATCCAGGCCACCTTAACGTACAGGTGACGTACGCGCTGACCGAACATAATTCGCTGGAAATCTCGTATCAGGCGACCGTAGAGAAAGCCTGCCCCGTTTGTCTGACCAACCACGCGTATTTCAACCTTGATGGCGATTTGACTGACGTACGTAAGCACCAATTGCAGCTGTTTGCCGACTATTATTTACCGGTCAATAGCGCGGGCATTCCCAACGCCGATCTGACACCAGTAAACGCTACCGGAATGGATTTCCGTCAGCCAAAAACGTTGGAAGAAGATTTCCTGCGCGACAGCGATCAAATGGCCGTTGGTGGCTACGATCACGCTTATTTATTGCATCGCACCTGCGGTTCCAGCGAAAGTCCTGCTGCCAATTTGTGGTCATCCGATGGCCGTGTGCTGATGAGCGTTTTCACCAGTGCCCCCGCCTTACAGCTCTATAGCGGCAACTTTCTGGCCGGAACGCCTTCGCGAGACGGCGGTCAGTATGAAAACTATGCCGGTGTCGCACTGGAAAGCGAATTCCTGCCGGACAGCCCAAACCACCCAGACTGGCCGCAGCCCGACTGCTGGCTGAAACCGGGGAAGGTCTATCGCTCGGATACCACGTACCAGTTCCTTACCCAGTAACCGAACAGCAAAAGATAATTAACCCATTGATAACATTGGCAGATGGCTATCTGCCAATTTACAAAACTATGCTATTCCCCGCTTGCCCCCTTCCCGCTCAGACGCATACACTGCCAAAACGTCCAAAAAGGAAACGCCATGTCCGCATCATCACGGTCTCCATTATTCATTCATCATCTGCGCCATAAAGGCAGGTGGGGATGGCTATTGGCGCTGTGCTGGCTTTTCCTGAATGCGCAACTGGCTATCGCAGGTCATCAATGCGATATGACGATCAGCCAGACCTCCTCCGCGATCCAGCATCAGGCACATCTGCAACAGGCTGACGTTCAGCCGTTATCATCTCACGCTCAGCATACGGCTACAGCGTCTTACGCTGCCGACCAGCAAACGCCGCTGTGCGAAAAACACTGCGTGCCGGATAGTGTGAAGCAGGATAATGGCTCGCTGGCATTACTAGCGCTGCCAGTGAGCGGTGAGCTGGTCTTAGCGGATAACCCTGTCCACCTTACCCCAGCCTCTGATGTCTGGCTCTCCCCCCCAGCGGTCGGCCCTCCGGCTGAAATCCGTTTCTGCCGATTTAGAGAATAACCCAAGCGATTGATAACCCCTGCGCCAGCGGGCGCAACGTTTTGTTTATCAATTATTTTTATTGGGATTATTTTATGCGTATTACTTATATGGCGCTGATCAGCGGCCTGATTTTTTCTGTTTCTTTCTTCACCTTCCCCGTGTGGGCCAACGACCACCAGCATCACGCAATGATGCCGACCACTCCCCCAGCGGCCACGACAGCCGTTTATCAGACTACCGGGATTGTTAAGCAGTGGAACGCCAACAGCGTCACGCTCTCCCACGCGCCGATTGCCCTCCTAAAATGGCCTGCCATGACGATGGCCTTCATGCTGCCATCCAGCGGCGAAATAACGCCATTGCCTGTCAACACGCCAGTCACGTTCAGCTTTATCCAGAACGAGAACGGCTACATCCTGACCGCGATTACGCCAAAGCAGCCTTAACCGGAGCACATCATGAATTTATCCAAACACGACGCCGCGCGCGCGTGTCTGGCGATGTTGCTGTGGCTGCCTGCCGCTGTCTTTGCGGCAGATCTGAGTCTTGAACAGGCGTTACAGGCGGCGGAACGTTACTCCGCCGACCTGTCAGCCAACCAACACCAGATTAATGCGCTTCAGAACATGGCCGACTCTGCCACACAGCTTCCCGACCCTAAGTTGAAATTTGGCGTCGAGAATCTGCCATTAGGCGGCAACAACGGCAGCCGACTCACGCGAGAAGGGATGACGATGCAGCGTATCGGCATCATGCAGACCTACGTCAGCAGCAGTAAGCGTGATAGCAAAGCACAGGCCATTCGGGTAGAAGCCGATGCATTGCAAAGTAATAGCGAGAGTATCCGTGCTCGTCTGCAACGGGAAACGGCACAGGCATGGCTGGATCTGGCTCTCTCACAAAAAGCGTTGAGCGAGGTAACCGCGCTGGTCACAGAAAGCCAGCGGCAAATCGCATCGCAAAAAGCGAGCGTGGCGGCAGGTAGTGAAGCCAGTAGCGTGCTGGATGCCCGCCTGACATTGGCAACCATGCAGGACAGGCAGTCTGATGCAGAACGGGACACGCGCATCGCACATGCCCGACTGGTGCAGCTTACCGGCATCGCAGATATCAATGTAAACGGCGACCTTCCCCGCTTTGAACGGCTGCCTGCCTCACCGGAGGTGCTGAGCAACACCATTCATCAGCATCCAGAAATGCAACAGGCGCAGCGTGAGGCCGAGTTGGCTCAGGCTCGTTCCGCACAGTCAGCTGTTGCCGCCATCCCCAATGTTGATGTTGAAGTCTATTACGCGAAACGTGGAGATGATTACGACGATATGGCGGGCATGATGGTGACAGTCGATCTGCCGCTCTTCACATCCAAACGTCAGGATAAGGACTATGCCGCAGACGTCTCGCGCAGCATGGAAGCTCGCGACAGAGTGTTGCTCACCGAACGAGAGCATCAGGCGCAACTCAATACGCTGATTGCTCAATATCAAGCCGCACAGTCTCGCTGGCAGCGCCAGAACAACGAGGTTCTCCCTCTCCAACAGCAGCGCATCAAACTGATTCAGGCTCAGTATCAATCCGGCAGCAGTAATCTTTACGCCGTACTGGATGCCCGTCGGGCGTTACTCGAAAGCCGGATTGCCGTTCAGGATACCGCTCGGGAGATGGCGCAATATTGGGCTGCCATCCGTTATCTGACACCACAAGGAAGCCCTACGCGATGAGCAAAACAGTCACGAACAAATCATTGATGTTTAGCCTGATAGCACTGGCTATTCTCAGCGCAGGTGGCGTGGGCTATCTAGTTGGCAAACAGCAAACGCCGCACTCGCCTTCTACCGCAGAGCCAGAACGTGCCATTCTCTATTGGTATGACCCGATGGTGCCGGATAAACGTTTCGACAAACCGGGGAAATCGCCCTTTATGGATATGGAATTGGTGCCCCGCTACGCCGATGACATACAGGAGGACGGCGGTGTCATCGTCAGCGCTCGTCAGCAACAAAATCTCGGCGTTCGCACCACCCGCGCGGAAATACGCGAACTGACTGACCGCACCACAGGTTATGGCACCGTCGTCCTCAACGAACGCGGTTTACACACGTTGGTGGCACCCAGCGGCGGCATTGTCGAAAAACTCACGGTCAATGCGCTGCAACAACAAGTGAAGAAAGGCGAAACGCTAGCCACATTATGGAACCCGACCTGGGCGGCGGCACAGCGCGAATATCTGGCGGTACGGCAGTTGGGCGACGACATACTCACCCAATCGGCCCGCCAGCGGCTGGCGCTGTTATTCATGCCGGAAGCGATTATTCGGCAGGTCGAGCGGAGCGGCAAACCACAGGACAGGATCGCGATTACCGCACCAGAAAACGGCTACGTGAATAAGTTGGAGGTGCGGCAAGGCATGCAGTTAAGCCCTGCTCAGCCGTTATTCGAACTTGCCAGTCTGAACCCGGTTTGGGTCGATGTCGATTATCCCGAAGCGCAGGCGGCGCAGCTAACGATTGGCAGCGACATCAGCGCAACCAGCCGTGCCTGGCCGGACAAAACCTTCCACGGCAAAGTCAGCGAACTGCTACCCATACTGGACAGTGCCACACGCACGCTAAAAGCCCGTGTCGTGCTGGATAACCCGCAACAACAGCTTAAACCCGGCATGTACCTGACCGTGCAGCTTTCTCACTCTCAGGCACAGCCGCGTCTGGCGATCCCGCAGGAGGCGCTATTGGTCAGCGGTAGCCAAAACCGGGTCTTGCTGAGTGATGGCAACGGCCATTTCACCCCACGCAACGTCACTGCTGGCGCAACCTTGGGAGATTGGGTCGAAATCATCGATGGACTGAAAGCAGGCGACAACGTAGTCACTTCAGGCCAGTTCCTGATTGATTCCGAAGCCAGCCTGCGCAGCGCCTTACCGCAGTTTGATGCGGAGACATCGGAAAACCCAGCAACGCCGACTGCCCCCGCGGGCTATCGCACTCAGGGAGTCATCAGAGCGATAAACGGCAATCAGGCCACCATCGAACACGAAGCGGTTCCGGCACTCAACTGGTCGCCAATGACGATGGACTTCACGCTGCCATCGTCAGGGCTGCCACAGGGAGTGGGGATCGGCAGCACCGTCAGTTTCCAGTTCAGCATGGACGACAGTGGGATTCACGTCCTGCATTTTTTACCCGCTGACGATCCGCATGCCGGACATGGAGGTCATCCATGATTGCCTACATCATTCGCTGGTCGCTCAAAAACCGTCTTCTGGTTTTACTGGCCGCGCTGTTCATGGCGGCGTGGGGTCTGCTGTCTCTACAAAAAACGCCGCTGGATGCTCTGCCCGATTTATCAGATGTACAGGTCATCATTCGCGTCAGCTATCCGGGGAAAGCGCCGCAGGTGGTGGAAAATCAGGTGACCTACCCGCTGACGACCACCATGCTTTCCGTGCCGGGTGCCAAAACGGTACGGGGCTTTTCCATGTTCGGCGATGCCTACGTTTATGTGCTGTTTGAAGATGGCACTGATCCTTACTGGGCACGCTCCCGCGTGCTGGAATATCTCAGTCAGGTGCAATCCAGCCTGCCTGCCGATGCGAAAACCTCACTCGGCCCAGATGCCACCGGCGTCGGCTGGATCTACGAATACGCACTGGTCGATCGCAGCGGCAAATACAGTCTGGCCGATCTGCGCGGCTTTCAGGACTGGCTGCTGAAATATGAGCTGAAAACCGTTCCCGATGTAGCAGAAGTCGCCAGCGTGGGCGGTATGGTCAAACAGTATCAGATCGTCGTCGACCCAGAACGCATGCGAACGCAGGGCATCACCCATCAGCAGATCGTCAGCGCTGTTCAAGCAGCCAATCAGGAAAACGGCGGTTCCGTGCTGGAGCTGGGCGAAGCGGAGTACATGGTGCGCACCACCGGTTACCTGAAAACCGCGCAAGATTTCAACCAGGTGGTAATGACTACCCGCAACGGCATTCCTGTGCTGTTGCAGGATGTGGCGACGCTCAGAGAAGGACCGGAGATGCGGCGCGGCATCGCAGAACTGAATGGCGAAGGCGAAGTGGCGGGCGGCATCATCGTCCTGCGCTATGGCAAGAACGCGCTGAATACGCTGCATGCCGTCAAAGCGCGGTTACAGGAAATACAAAAAAGCCTGCCAGCGGGTGTAGAAATCGTCCCAACCTACGACCGCTCGCAGCTGATTGAACACGCCATCGATACGCTCAGCTTCAAGCTGCTGGAAGAATTTGTTGTCGTCGTGATCATCTGCGCCCTGTTTCTGTTTCACTTCCGCTCGGCGCTGGTGGCGATCATCAGCCTGCCGTTGGGGATTCTGGGGGCGTTTATCATCATGCGCTATCAGGGGGTGAACGCGAATATTATGTCGCTGGGCGGTATCGCTATAGCCATCGGCGCGATGGTGGATGCCGCGATTGTGATGATAGAAAACATGCATAAAGTCATTGAACAGTGGCGGCATGAAAATCCTGGGAAGCAGCCGCAGAATAACGAGTGGTGGCAGCTAGCAGAACGGGCTGCGGTGGAAGTGGGTCCCGCGCTGTTTTGCAGCCTGCTGATCATTACGCTGTCGTTTGTCCCGGTGTTCTCACTGGAGGCACAGGAAGGCCGCATGTTTTCCCCGCTGGCCTTTACCAAAACCTATGCCATGGCCGTCGCCGCCGGATTAGGGATTACGTTGGTGCCAGTATTAATGGGATATTTCGTACGCGGCAAGATACCGGACGAACAGGCGAACCCGATTAACCGCTGGCTGATTGCAGCCTATCACCCGGTGTTGCAAAAGGTGTTGAGCTACCCGAAAACCACGCTGCTGATTTCCGGCCTGCTGTTGCTGCTGACGCTCTTTCCGCTCAGCCGTCTGGGGAGCGAATTTATGCCACCGCTGGATGAAGGCGATCTGCTGTATATGCCTTCCACCCTGCCCGGCATCTCTGCACGGGAAGCTGGCCGACTGCTGCAACAGACGGACAGGCTGATTAAAACTGTGCCCGAAGTCGAATCGGTCTTCGGCAAAGCAGGCCGTGCCGAAACAGCCACCGACCCCGCTCCGCTCACCATGCTGGAAAGCACCATTCGGCTGAAACCGCGCGACCAGTGGCGCGAGGGCATGACCATGGACAAGCTGGTTGCCGAGTTGGATCGTACCGTCAGCCTGCCGGGTATCGCGAACGTGTGGGTGCCGCCGATTCGTAACCGTCTGGACATGCTGGCAACCGGCATCAAAAGCCCGGTGGGCATTAAGGTTAACGGCAATAATCTGGCAGATATCGAACGTACTGCTGCACAAATCGAGCAGGTGGTGAAACAGGTTCCGGGCGTGACGTCTGCACTGGCGGAACGGCTGGCGGGCGGACGCTATATCGATATTGATATCGATCGTCAGCGCGCCGCACGTTATGGCGTGTCCGTCGAGGAGCTCCAGTCGGTGGTCGCTACGCTAATCGGCGGGCAAAACATCGGCGAAACCATTGAAGGCCGCCAGCGTTATCCCATCAACATCCGCTACCCTCGTGAATTACGCGATTCGCTACAAAAATTGCGTGACCTACCCATCGTGACGGCCAACGGCAGCAGAGTGACGCTGGCAGAGCTGGCTGATATTCGCGTCAGCGAAGGGCCACCGATGCTGAAAAGTGAAAACAGCCGCCTGTCGGACTGGATTTATGTCGACCTGCGTGGACGCGACCTAAAATCTGCCGTTGAAGACATGCAGCAGGCCGTTGCCCAACAAGTCACGCTGCCGGAAGGCGTGTCACTGAGCTGGTCAGGTCAGTTTGAGTATCTGGAACGCGCCACGGAGAAAATGAAAGTCGTCGTGCCCTTTACGCTGCTGATCATTTTTGTGCTGCTGTATGTCACCTTCAACCGCATCAAAGACGCGTTGCTGATTATGGCAACCTTACCTTTCGCGCTGATTGGCGGCGTCTGGCTGCTCTATCTCCTTGGCTATAATCTTTCTGTAGCGGGTGCGGTGGGCTTTATTGCACTGGCAGGCGTATCGGCGGAATTCGGCGTCATTATGCTGCTGTACCTCAACCATGCAGTAGAGAAACACCGTATGGCAGGTCAGGCACTGTCACGCCAGCAATTGATGGATGCCATCCATGAAGGAGCGGTTCTGCGCGTACGGCCGAAAATGATGACCGTGGCAACGATTATGGCAGGGCTGCTCCCCATTATGTGGGGAGGCGGCAGCGGATCCGAAATCATGCAGCGGATTGCTGCGCCGATGATCGGCGGGATGGTGAGTGCCCCTCTGCTGTCGATGCTGGTGATTCCAGCGGTCTATCTATTATTGCACAAGGGGGATTCCGGTTTGCTGAAACGGTAAAGCCAGAGCGTGATTTTACGCAAACAACCTGCGGATAAATCACGCTTGCCATCGACTATCGATTGCCGATAACCGTTCTCCACCCCTATAATGAAATCAGTTATCACAGAAATCTTAGGATAGGAAGGAGTTTAGCTATGGCTGTAACTAAGCTGGTACTGGTAAGACACGGTGAGAGCCAGTGGAACAACGAAAACCGCTTCACAGGCTGGTACGATGTCGATCTATCCGACAAAGGCCGTTCAGAAGCCAAAGCCGCAGGTCAGCTGCTGAAAGACGAAGGTTTTGCCTTTGATTTCGCATATACCTCCGTGCTGAAACGTGCCATTCATACACTGTGGAATGTACTGGACGAGCTGGATCAAGCCTGGTTGCCAGTTGAGAAATCCTGGAAACTGAATGAGCGTCACTACGGTGCGCTGCAAGGTCTGAATAAAGCCGAAACCGCTGAGAAATACGGTGACGAGCAGGTTAAACAATGGCGTCGTGGTTTTGCGATTACGCCTCCAGAGTTGACGCGTGATGACGAACGTTTCCCGGGTCACGACCCACGTTACGCTGCCCTGAGCGACAAAGAGCTGCCGCTGACTGAAAGCCTGGCGCTGACCATCGAACGTGTTGTGCCTTACTGGAACGAAACCATCCTGCCGCGCGTCAAAAGCGGTGAGCGTGTGATCGTTGCGGCTCACGGTAACTCACTGCGTGCGCTGGTGAAATACCTGGACAACCTGGGCGAAGACGAAATTCTGGAACTGAATATCCCAACTGGCGTGCCGTTGGTTTATGAATTCGACGAGAACTTCAAGCCGATCAAACGTTACTACCTGGGCAACGCAGACGAAATCGCTGCAAAAGCTGCCGCAGTAGCGAATCAGGGTAAAGCGAAGTAATTTTCCCCTGAATGACAAAAACCCGGCCTGTGCCGTAATGCCGATCAGTTAAGGATCAGTTGAACGATCCGGTACTTGTGTAACAATCCGTAATCTCACAGGGATTACGGATTTTTTTATGCTACTCAGC
>NZ_FQWI01000004.1 GCF_900129615.1 Pectobacterium carotovorum
CCAGCGTTCAATCTGAGCCATGATCAAACTCTTCAATTTAAGATTTGTTTGATTTGCTGAACTCGTCAGCGATGCTCAAAGAATTAGTAACTGTTTATTCGTAATGAATTTACTGTTGTTCACTCTTCAAGACTTTTTATATCGTTAAGATACGGTCTTGTGAGTGCCCACACAGATTGTCTGATTATATTGTTAAAGAGCAGTGCGTTGTGGTCTTAACCACTTCGCGAGGTGGCGTATATTACGCTTTTCACCTTCAGAGTCAACGCTTATTTTAAAGTGTTTTCTCTTTCTTTATCGACCCGGTTGTGTGTTCACAGCGCCGTGTCGATGGAGGCGCATTATAGGGAGCCGATTCAGAAGCGCAAGCAAATCTCGTAAACTTTTTTCTGTTTGCGCATCTTTCATTCGTTCCGCTTGTTAACTGCGCGTTTTTATCCATTTTGGCAGGTCTGCGAGGCTTTCCAGCACGCCATCAGCCAGTGATTCGCCTTGCTCAGTAACGGGTTTACCAGTACGAACCAGCAGTTTTTTTCCTATACCAGCACCCATTGCAGCCTGAATATCCTCTAATTTGTCTCCCACCATATAAGAAGCCGCCATATCAATGTTCAACTCACGCTGTGCAGAAAGCAGCATGCCCGGCTCAGGCTTACGGCAATCACAGCTCTGGCGATACTCACCTTCCCCAGCTTCAGGGTGATGCGGACAAAAATAGATGCCATCCAGATCAACACCACGATCGGCCAACGACCAGTCCATCCACTCCGTCAGTTGCATAAACTGATCTTCTGTAAACTTACCGCGGGCGATGCCGGACTGATTCGTCACAACAACCAGCGCGAACCCCATGCTTTTCAACTCACGCATGGCATCAATGACGCCGTCAATAAATTGAAAATGGTCAATGTCATGAACATAACCGTGATCGACATTGATCGTGCCGTCACGATCAAGAAAAACTGCTGGAACGCTTTGTGCCACTGACTTTGCTCCTGAATGCCTAAATTACGCGGTAGTATCGCATGTTTTCGCCGAGAGGGAGAATGCAGAGCCATGACAATCCAGATTGACTTAGACGTCTAGACGCCCTAACATCCATTTCATATTCTGTTAATTCAGAAACTGATTTATCCAGCCATAGGCACTCACGATAAAAACATATGATTGAACTTTCTAATATTACTAAGGTTTTCCAGCAGAACGGGCGGACAATTACCGCGCTTGCTGATGTCAGCCTTCATGTTCCCACCGGGCAAATTTATGGCGTTATCGGCGCATCAGGCGCAGGTAAAAGTACACTAATCCGCTGCGTCAATTTATTGGAGCGACCGACAGAAGGGAAAGTTCTGGTAGATGGGCAAGAATTGACTCAACTGTCTGATAGCCAGTTGACGCGCGCACGCCGTCAAATCGGCATGATTTTCCAACATTTCAACCTGCTCGCTTCTCGCACCGTTTTTGGCAACATTTCGCTACCGCTGGAATTGGATAACACGCCGAAAGCCGACATCATCAAACGAGTCAACGAGTTGTTGGAGCTGGTTGGCCTGGCAGATAAGCACGATGTCTATCCAGCCAATTTGTCCGGCGGACAAAAACAGCGCGTCGCTATTGCCCGTGCGTTGGCGAGCAATCCTAAAGTTCTGCTGTGTGACGAAGCAACCAGTGCATTAGATCCTGCAACAACGCGCTCGATTCTTGAATTACTGAAAGACATCAATCGCCGTCTCGGCCTAACCATTCTTCTTATTACACATGAAATGGATGTGGTGAAACGCATCTGCGATCAGGTAGCGGTGATCAGCGATGGGCGACTCATCGAGCAAGACACCGTAAGCGAAGTCTTCTCACACCCGAAAACGCCGCTGGCGCAGAAATTCATTCAGTCAACGTTGCACCTGGACATTCCTGACGATTACCTCGCCCGTCTGTCCCCTGATTATCGCCCGGATACCACGCCATTATTACGGATGGAATTTACGGGTAAATCGGTGGATGCTCCGCTGCTGTCCGAGGTTGCCCGACGCTTTAACATCAACAACAACATTATCAGCGCCCAGATGGATTACGCCGGTGGCGTCAAGTTCGGCATCATGCTGGCAGAAATGCACGGCAACGATGCGGATATCAAAGCCGCAATCCAATTCCTGCAGGAAAGTCACGTTACAATTGAGGTTCTGGGTTATGTCTGAAGCAATGATGTGGTTAATGGCTAAGGGAGTATGGGAAACCGTCGCGATGACGTTCGTTTCTGGTTTCTTTGGCTTTGTGCTTGGCTTACCTGTGGGCGTTTTATTGTATACCACGCGTCCGGGGCAAATCATCGCCAATTCCAAGATCTATCGGACCGTTTCTGCACTGGTAAATATTTTCCGTTCGATTCCGTTCATTATTTTGCTGGTGTGGATGATTCCTTTTACCCGCATCATTGTCGGAACCTCGATTGGCCTGCAAGCGGCGATCGTTCCTCTTACCATAGGTGCAGCGCCGTTTATTGCCCGCATGGTGGAAAATGCGCTGCTTGAAATTCCTACCGGTCTGATCGAAGCCGCCCGTGCGATGGGTGCGACGCCGATGCAGATCATCAGAAAGATATTGCTGCCGGAAGCATTACCGGGGCTAATTAATGCCGCAACCATCACGCTAATTACTCTCGTAGGCTATTCTGCTATGGGTGGAGCCGTGGGCGCAGGCGGCTTAGGTCAAATTGGTTATCAGTATGGTTATATTGGTTATAACGCGACGGTCATGAATACGGTATTAATATTACTGGTTGTTTTGGTTTACCTGATTCAATTCTGCGGCGACAGGGCAGTAAAAGCTGTCACACACAAGTAATCTCACCACAATACGCATTTGCCTGAAGGCATCTGCCAAGAAAATAGTTAATTAGGGGTAAGGATATGGCGATTAAACTGAAATCTATTGCGACCATTGGCGCACTTATTGGTGCTCTGGCACTTGCGGGATGTGGTCAGGAAGAAAAGAATCCTAATCATATTAAAGTTGGCGTTATCGTTGGCGCAGAACAACAGGTTGCAGAAGTTGCGCAGAAAGTGGCAAAAGACAAATACGGTCTGGACGTTGAGTTAGTCACATTTAACGATTACGTCTTGCCAAACGAAGCCCTGAGCAAAGGTGATATCGATCTGAATGCCTTCCAGCACAAACCTTACCTGGATCAACAGATCAAAGATCGTGGCTATAAACTGGTTTCTGTCGGCAATAGCTTTGTTTACCCAATTGCTGGTTATTCCAAAAAAATCAAATCGCTGAATGAACTGCAAGATGGCGCTCAGGTCGCTATTCCAAATGACCCAACCAACCTGGGCCGTTCCCTGCTGCTGCTGCAGAAAGTCGGTTTGATTAAACTGAAAGATAACGTCGGCTTGCTGCCAACCGTACTGGATGTGACCGAAAACCCGAAAAACATCAAACTGGTTGAGCTGGAAGCGCCACAGCTGCCACGTTCTTTAGATGACGCACAAATCGCGCTGGCGGTAATCAACACCACTTACGCTAGCCAGATTAACCTGACGCCGACCAAAGATGGCCTGTTTGTTGAAGAGAAAGACTCTCCGTATGTAAACCTGCTGGTTTCACGCGAAGACAACAAAGACGCTGAAAACGTGAAGAAATTCGTTCAGGCTTATCAGTCTGACGAAGTAAACGACGCAGCAAATAAAATCTTTAATGGCGGCGCAGTGAAAGGCTGGTAATCCAGCAATTATACGCTAAATAATTCAAGTTTCAGGAAGGCGGCAAGAGAAGGAATCCCGATGAGCTTACCCAAGTAAGTGATTCGGGTGACTGAACGTAGCCAACGCACATGCAACTTGAAGTATGACGAGTATACGCGTTTAATTAAAAGATATTGTTAAGACGGGCTACGGCCCGTCTTGTTATTTGTGCAATTGCTTGCTTCAATACCCGCTCTTTGAGAAAAAGCAGAGGAATCCTTAATGCGTGCTGTTCCCTTTATATTGTTGGCCATGTCGCTGACAGGCTGTTCTTTATTTCAGAAGCCACCGGCACCGGTACCTCAACCTGCTATTGAAACCAAAACTGTAGAACCAGCGCCTAAACCGAAGCCTGTGGCTCGCCCGACGCCAGCGGTGTTATATAAAAGTGCAGAAGAATTAGTCGGTAAACCTTTCCGTGATATGGGCGAAGTTTCAGGCTCCTCATGTCAGGTCAGCGCTCAGGATTCTCCCCCTAACGCGGCAAATGCGCGTAAAAGAATGCAAAACCGTGCAACGGCAATGAAAGCCAATGCGGTTTTACTGCATGAATGCCAAACCGTCAGCGGCGTAGCGGGTTGCTATAGTCAGGTCGTTTGCCAAGGCACTGCGCTGAAAGTCTCTGCACAATGAGTCAATTTGTTTTCAATCAGATCGGGATTATCCGCTCACCGTATAAAGAAAAGTTTGCCATTCCGCGGCAGCCGGGTCTGATTGAAGATGGAGGCGGAGAGCTTCAGCTATTACCACCGTACAATCAGGCAGAATGTGTGCGGGGGCTGGAAGATTTCAGCCATATTTGGATCCTGTTCATCTTTCATCAAACGATGGACGGCGGCTGGCGTCCGACGGTTCGCCCCCCGCGTCTGGGAGGAAACACCCGTACGGGCGTTTTCGCTACGCGTTCTACCTTCCGCCCCAACCCTGTTGGCATGTCGCTGGTTGAGCTAAAAGGGATCCGTGCAAAAGGCGATGCCATTACGCTCGAATTAGGCAGCCTTGATCTGGTTGATGGTACACCGGTCGTCGATATCAAACCTTATCTACCCTTTGCAGAAAGCCATCCTCAGGCGCGAGCGGGTTTTGCCCAAATGGCCCCCGATGCCGCGATGCCGATAGTTTTTTCCGCCCTCGCAGAAAGCCAGATCGCAGAACACCACAAGAAATATCCCCATTTGAAACGCTTTATCTCGCAGGTATTGGCACAGGATCCGCGCCCCGCCTACCGTAAAGGGGAAAGTACCACGCGGGAATACGCCGTTTTGCTATTAGAATTCAATGTGCGCTGGCGTGTCTGCGAAGAACAAACCGAAGTGTTGAGTCTCGACCCGTCACACACGTGTTAATACACGAACCACAGCAATATATTCTAAAATTGTCCCTGCTCTCTTTTGACACGTCGCCCACGCTGGTAAACTAAGCCACTTTTTATGTGCCTTCGGCTGCGCGGCAGCCCTATGCTACTTGTCGTTCTAACGGAACTAAAACCCCATGCGTACTAGCCAATACATGCTCTCCACACTCAAGGAGACGCCAGCCGATGCAGAAGTCATCAGCCATCAGTTGATGCTCCGGGCAGGAATGATTCGTAAACTGGCCTCCGGCCTTTACACCTGGTTGCCGACCGGTTTACGTGTTTTGAGAAAAGTTGAAAATATCGTGCGCGAAGAGATGAACAACGCTGGCGCGATTGAAGTTTCCATGCCAGTTGTTCAGCCTGCCGATTTATGGGTGGAAAGTGGACGTTGGGATCAATATGGCCCAGAACTGCTGCGCTTTGTCGATCGTGGCGAGCGCCCATTTGTGCTCGGCCCAACACACGAAGAAGTCATTACTGACCTTATTCGTAATGAAGTCAGCTCTTACAAGCAGCTGCCGCTGAATTTCTTCCAGATTCAAACTAAATTCCGCGATGAAGTGCGCCCGCGTTTCGGCGTAATGCGTTCGCGTGAATTCCTGATGAAAGACGCCTACTCTTTCCACACTTCACAGGAATCGTTGCAGGTCACTTACGACGCCATGTACGCCGCTTACAGCAAGATTTTCAGCCGTATGGATCTGGATTTCAGAGCTGTTCAGGCAGACACCGGTTCTATTGGTGGCAATGCATCCCATGAATTTCAGGTACTGGCGACCAGCGGTGAAGACGATATCGTTTTCTCAACGGAATCCGACTACGCAGCAAACATTGAACTGGCAGAAGCGGTTGCGCCGAAGTTGGGCCGCGCCGAAGCGACGGAAGAGTTGCGTCTGGTTGATACGCCAAACGCCAAGACCATCGCCGAGCTGGTTGAGCAGTTTACACTGCCAGTAGAAAAAACCGTGAAGACGCTGCTGGTTAAAGCAACAGAAGAAAGCGGTCATAAACTGGTTGCATTACTGGTTCGCGGCGATCACGAACTGAACGAAATCAAAGCGGAGAAAATTGCTCAGGTAGCCAGCCCGCTGACGTTCGCAACGGAAGAAGAGATTCGTGCAACTATCGGCGCAGGCCCAGGCTCACTGGGTCCGGTCAAGCTGTCAATTCCTGTCGTTGTCGATCGTACCGTAGCGGCCATGAGCGACTTCAGCGCAGGCGCGAACATCGATGGCAAACACTATTTTGGCATCAACTGGGAACGTGACGTTACGCTGCCGCAGGTTGCAGATATCCGTAATGTGGTTGAAGGCGATATCAGTCCAGACGGTAAAGGCACACTGCAAATTAAACGCGGTATCGAAGTAGGCCATATCTTCCAACTGGGCAGTAAGTATTCTGAAGCGCTGAAAGCCACAGTTCAAGGTGAAGACGGCCGCAACCAGACGCTGACGATGGGTTGCTACGGTATTGGCGTGACGCGCGTTGTCGCAGCAGCGATTGAGCAAAATCATGACGAACGCGGCATCATCTGGCCAGACGCGATTGCACCTTTCCACGTTGCTATTCTGCCAATGAACATGCACAAGTCTTTCCGCGTGAAGGAAGTGGCTGAAGAGATCTACCAGCAACTGCGCGCCAAAGGCATTGAAGTTCTGCTTGATGATCGTAAAGAGCGTCCGGGCGTGATGTTCGCCGATATGGAGTTGATTGGCGTACCGCATACCATCGTGATTGGCGATCGCAATCTGGATAGCGAAGAGATTGAATATAAGAACCGCCGGGGCGGTGAAAAGCAAATGATTAAAACCAGCGAAATCATCGATTTCCTGCTGGCGAATATCGTACGCTAATCGCCGTCGGACCGCCCTTTCGTGTGAAAGGGCGAATACAGGCATAAAAAAATGGTGGGTTTCCCCACCATTTTTTATTTCAAAACATCAGTAACTCGTCACGAATTATTCACGAAACAGTTCTTCAATGCTCAACCCCTGAACCTGCAAAATTTCACGCAGGCGGCGTAAGCCTTCAACCTGAATCTGGCGAACACGTTCACGCGTTAAACCGATTTCACGACCCACATCTTCCAGCGTAGCCGCTTCGTACCCTAGCAGGCCGAAACGACGCGCCAACACCTCACGCTGTTTGGCATTAAGCTCAAACAACCATTTAACGATATTCTGCTTCATATCGTTATCCTGAGTGGTGTCTTCAGGTCCGTTATCTTTTTCGTCTGCCAGAATATCCAGCAGCGCTTTTTCCGAATCACCACCCAGCGGGGTATCGACGGAAGTAATACGCTCATTCAGGCGCAGCATGCGGTTGACGTCATCAACTGGCTTATCAAGCTGTTCGGCGATTTCTTCCGCACTCGGCTCGTGATCCAGTTTGTGAGACAATTCGCGCGCGGTGCGCAGATAAACGTTGAGTTCTTTGACAATGTGAATCGGCAAACGGATGGTACGGGTTTGATTCATGATCGCCCGTTCTATCGTTTGTCGAATCCACCAGGTTGCGTAGGTTGAAAAACGGAATCCTCTTTCTGGATCGAATTTTTCAACCGCACGGATCAGGCCGAGGTTCCCCTCTTCAATCAGGTCCAGCAGCGCCAGACCACGATTGTTGTAACGGCGGGCAATTTTCACCACCAGCCGCAGGTTACTCTCGATCATCCGGCGGCGCGATGGGACATCACCACGCAACGCGCGTCGGGCAAAATAAACTTCTTCTGCGGTTAAAAGCGGCGAATAGCCGATCTCTCCTAAATAGAGCTGTGTTGCGTCAAGGACACGCTGTGGGACCCCTTGCGATAACAGCTCGTCTTCCGCCGAGTCATTATCATTGGTATCTTCCTCTGCCAGCGCCTTATCGTCAAAAACGTCAAGTCCATTTTCTTCGAAATCGGTATCTTCATGTAACTCGTTAACTTTCAGCGTACTTTGGCTCATAAGTGGCTCCTACCCGTGATCCCTTGGCAGAATACCGAAATACTCTGCCCGATTTATCGCTGCGGCAGAAAACGCAGCGGGTTTACGGATTTCCCCTTGTAACGAATTTCAAAGTGCAAGCGAACTGAGCTGGTGCCCGTACTGCCCATCGTAGCGATTTTTTGTCCTGCCGTGACATCTTGTTGCTCACGGACTAGCATCGTATCGTTATGGGCATAGGCACTGAGGTAGTCATCATTATGCTTGATGATTATCAGATTTCCGTAACCACGTAGCGCATTACCCGCATACACCACACGCCCACTGGCGGTTGCGGTGATCGGTTGCCCACGTGAGCCGGCGATATCAATCCCTTTATTTCCCCCTTCGGAATCGGAGAAACTATCTATGACTTTCCCATCGGTAGGCCAACGCCAACTGCCGACAGCAGCTGTATTGCTGCTGGCAACAGCCGCTGGTGCGGAAACAGGAGCGGTTGTTGGTGCCCCTGTCGTAGGTAACATCTTACCTACATTCTGTTTACCCTGATTACCAGAATACGCATTAGTTGACTGAGAATCAACCGATGTAGTTTGTATTTGCGCACTTGATGGCGGCGTTGGTACACCACCGCGTGTGGCATCGGTTGTCGCCAGCATTCCACCACCGCTCGTCAGGCCGCCGCCCGATGCGTTGTTGCCGGAACCGCTCCCTAAGCTCAGTGATTGCCCCACATTCAGGCTGTACGGCTCAGGAATATTGTTGCGCTGCGCCAGATCCCGGTAGTCATTACCGGTAATCCACGCGATATAAAACAGGGTATCGCCCCGTTTAACCGTGTAAGAACTGCCGCCGCTATAGCTGCCTTTCGGAATATTGCCGTAGCTGCGGTTGTAAACAATTCGTCCGTCGGACGTTGTTGCCACGCTTTCACCCGCGGTTGAAATGCGTGATGGTGGCGCAGATAACATTCCCCCTCGGTTGCCCGTATTTCCGTCAACGCTGCTGATCGGTGCGGATTTGGAATTATTGTTGGTACATCCCGCCAATCCTAAGACAATCACCGTACAAGCAGCAATGTGACGCAAATTCATCATTCGGCTTCCCATGCGCCTTACTCCCCTATAACTATAGCGTTCAAAAAAGTGTCGATAACATTCAAAAAACAGTAATACTCAGAACTCAATTCGGACATGTCTGCCTCGCATCTGCTCTCGCTTAACTGGCCGTAGCTCAACTACCCATAGCGTAAATGATTGTAGCGTAACCGGTACCCGGTGATTTATTCGTTAGTTGGAACGAGAAAGATCGCTACTTCACCATCGCTGGCGCATAAGCAAAACGGGAAAGGCACCGCGATGATTAGATGCTAACAATATCAACAAGTTCGCACTATAAAACAGTTATGTTGAAATTTTAAAGACTTAACAACAAATGCATACCAACGCCACGGTATCAGGCTAATTCCCCTTTGACCAGCGGAACAAACCGAACAGCTTCAACCGTTTGAATAATAAATTCGCCAGCATGGCGTTGCACAACTTGTAAGTATTGTGACTGTTCACCGACGGGTAACACCATCACGCCACCTTCATCAAGCTGCTCCATCAGCGCTCGGGGAATTTCCGGCGGTGCAGCAGTCACGATAATGGCATCAAACGGCCCGCGCGACGCCCAGCCCTGCCACCCATCGCCATGACGGGTAGAAACATTATGCAGATCAAGCTGCTTTAAGCGACGTTTAGCCTGCCATTGCAGACCTTTGATGCGCTCAACCGAGCAAACATGCCGCACCAAATGCGCTAGAATTGCCGTTTGATAACCCGACCCGGTGCCAATCTCCAGCACGCGGGATTCGGGCGTCAGGCTGAGCAATTCCGTCATCTTCGCAACGATATAGGGCTGCGAAATCGTCTGGCCGGAACCAATAGGCAGAGCGGTATTTTCATACGCTTTATGCTCGAAAGCCTCATCAACAAAACGTTCTCTGGGTACGGCTTCTATCGCCTTCAGCAGACGCTCGTCCTGAATGCCCTGTTGGCGCAGCTGCGCCAACAACGTTTCTATACGCTTGTTTACCATTCCCCGCCGACCTCAGCTCCGGTTAACCTCGTCACCAATACAGCAATTTTCCCGCACAGGGGTAAGCCAGCCGCCGCTATCGTACGGTTACCAGCATTATTCTTTTCAACTATGTTCTGCAAAAACGTATCGCAGCACATCAGGCACCGAGATCGGTATCCTGCTGTGAATGCAGCAATTCACGCACCACACTGGTCGCAAAACTGCCCGCAGGTAGCCAGAATGTCACTTTCACGGTTGCGTCATCCTGCCATTCCCAGCGCATCTGCTGCGGATACAGCAGCACCGCACGCCGGGCAGGTTCGACTCGCTCACGCTTAACCAAAGACCACAGCGCATCTTGTCCGACCAAAGCCTGCTTTTCAAATAGCTGCGCGTCATCCTGCGTGCCCAGTTCGCCATCTCCGGGCAGCGGTGCGGTAATCTGGAGTTCACCCGCATCAAGGCGCGTCTGTAAAGCATCCAATTCGTCAGACTTAGCAACAAACCAACTGCCGCGCCCTGTTAGCTGCAATGCATCACCGCACAAGACGGTTTTCGCCTGCTGCCCCGCGAGCCGCGCGCTGGCAACCTGATTAAACATCGCACTGCGGCTGGCAGAAAGATAAAAACTCCGCTTACTGCGTTCTTTTACCCGAATCTCGTTATTTGCCCAAAGACGAGCCTGCTCAAGATTATTTCCGTTGCGCCCGAAACGCTGGCTGCCGAAATAATTAGGCGCGCCTTTCGCGGCAATCAGCGCCAAACGAGCGTCAACCTCGTTTCGGTCGCTGACCTGACGCAGCACCAGCGTAAAATGGTTACCCCGCAGCGTCCCGATCCGCAGCTTGCGACGATGGCGAATCACCTCAAGCACATCACAGCCTTCCAGTTCCAGCGAGGAGAAATCGGGCGTCTCTTTTCCCGGCATATGCAGGCAAAACCACTGTTCGGTGACAGCATGACGATCTTTCAGGCCCGCATAGCTGACGGCACGCAGCGGTAGACGAACAAACTTCGCCAGCATTTCGGCCACAAATTGCGTATTGCAGCCGCGCTTGCGTATGCGCACCAATACCTGTTCACCGTCACCATCTGGCTGAAACCCCAGATCTTCCACCACCAGAAAATCTTCAGCAGTGGATTTCAATGAGCCAGTAGCCTGTGGTTCACCGTGCAGCCAGACGAGTTGTTCGCTATTTTCCATCGTTATCCTACAAAGTGCATAATCGGGCGAAGCACGGTCATGACATTGTTTTTTATACTGTTAACTGTCTATTCTTAATAAAGTATTGTCGATAAACCAACGGCTTACCACGCGACAATTTCGCCCGTTTCTTTTTTCACCAGCAGGGCAACGGCTTCGCAGGCAATACCTTCGCCGCGACCAGTAAAGCCCAGCTGTTCTGTCGTGGTCGCTTTCACATTGACGTCGTCCATGTGGCACTGCAAATCTTCCGCCAGATTCACACGCATTTGCGGGATGTGCGGTGCCATTTTTGGCGCCTGCGCAATAATCGTGACGTCCAAGTTTCCCAACTGATAACCTTTATCGTTGATACGACGCCAGGCTTCACGCAGCAGGCCACGGCTGTCCGCCCCTTTAAAGGCCGGATCGGTATCAGGAAACAGCTTGCCAATATCGCCCAGCGCAGCGGCACCCAACAGGGCATCGGTCACGGCATGCAGCACCACATCCCCATCGGAATGCGCCAGCAGGCCTTGAGTATAAGGAATTCGCACGCCACCGATCACCAGCGGACCTTCTCCACCGAACTTATGGACATCAAAACCGTGACCGATACGCATCGCGCGTTCTCCTTATATGTATTTAACAAATAAATTTAACGAATAAAATGAGGTTACTGCAAACTGGTTAAATAGAATTCGGCTAATGCCAAATCCTCTGGACGCGTGACTTTGATATTATCCGAACGTCCGCTGATAATTTGCGGGCGATAGCCACAATATTCTAGCGCGGAGGCTTCATCTGTGACGGCAACGCCATCCTGAAGCGCCCGTTGCAGACACTGTTTCAGCAATGCAGCAGGAAAAAGTTGCGGCGTCAGCGCATGCCATAAATCGTTACGTTCTACCGTGCGATCGATAAACCCGTCCGTGCCGCGCTTCATGGTATCACGAACCGGCGCGGCCAGAATTCCACCAACGTCACTCTGCTCGACAATCGCCAGCAGGCGCGTCAGATCGTCCTGATGCAGACACGGACGCGCCGCGTCATGCACCAACGCCCACGCGCTATCGGCAACGGCGGCCAGCCCAGCCAGTACGGAATCCGCACGCTGCTGCCCGCCCGTCACGGCACAAATACGGGGATCGTTGGCAATCGCCAGGGTATGAAAGAATGCGTCATCAGGGCTGATAACGACGACGACACGCTGCACGCGTGAATGGCGTAAAAGCGCGTCGATGGTATGTTCGAGAATGGTTTTATGTCCGGTCGCATCATTGCCAATCGTCAGATACTGCTTAGGACGATCGTTTTGCATCCGGCTGCCGTTACCCGCGGCGGGCAAAACGGCAACAATGTCAGGCGGGGAAAGGCGTGGTGTCTGCATGCGTCAACGTTGTGTGTTGTTGGATGAAGCGTTATTAGATGACGTCGTATTCGCGTTACGATGGTTCGATTCTGGCACCAGACGATAGAAGCTTTCACCGGGTTTGATCATACCCAGTTCATTGCGTGCGCGCTCTTCAATCGCTTCCTGTCCGCCATTGAGATCATCAATTTCAGCAAACAGCTGTTCGTTACGGTCTTTTAATTTGGCATTGTTCCCCTGCTGGACAACAACATCATCCTTCACCCGAACATAATCATGAATGCCATTCTTGCCCAGCCACAGTGAGTACTGAAGCCAGCCAAGCAATATCAATAATAACAGCGTAAGCTTTCCCATCCCGCCCCCTGAAAAACCGCCTAATCATCCCATAACTTTTGTTTCGACTCCACTGTGTCCGGCAGTGGGAGGCAATATTCACCCTGCCGCATGCCCAAATGGGGATATTTCGGGCAGAAGAGCATGCCAAACGCGCGTCCACGCCACACTCATTTTATCCATTTATCCTCTCGTACTTTCTATTCATCAGAAGACGCAAGTGCACAGGAGCCATGTGAATAAAACCGCCCATAGGAAAAACGTCAGTTGAACCATTAATGCTATCTGTGTATTTTTATGCATACAAAGTGCATAAAAAAAGAAAATGTTACATTTAAACCAGGAGAAAACCATGTTCAAAAAACTGTTATTCGTTGGTGCGCTCTTCGCAACCGCACTCTCTACTAGCGCCTTCGCCGCTGAACCCACTTACGTTGTCGGCTCTGGCGGAACCTATCGTCCCTTTGAGTTTGAAAATGCGCAGAAAGAGCTGGAAGGCTTTGATATTGATATTATTAAAGCGATCGCTAAAGCGGAGAATTTTAATATCAAGCTGATCAATACGCCGTGGGAAGGGATCTTCGCGACCCTTAACTCCGGCGACCGCGACATTATCATTTCCGGTATCACGATTACCGACAAACGTAAGCAAATGGTCGATTTCTCCGCACCGTATTTCCCTGCTGAGCAGTCCATTGTGGTGCCTAAAGGCTCGACGATCGACTCGATTGCTGCGCTGAAAGATCACAAAGTCGGTGTCGTGAACTCCAGCACCGCCGATATCGTGGTCTCCGACGTATTAGGCAAAAACAGTACATCGATTAAGCGCTTTGATAACACCCCGTTAATGTTACAAGAGCTGTATGAAGATGGTGTGGGCGCAGCGGTTGGCGACGTGGGCGTGGTGAAGTTTTACATTAAGACTCACCCTGAAAAACAGTTCAATCTGGTTTCCGACGCCAAATTCGAACGCCAATATTTCGGGATCGCCGTCGCGAAAGGCAACGATCAGCTGCGTGCAAAGATTAACTCAGGGCTGAAAAAAATCGTTGCTGATGGTACCTACGCCAAGATCTATCAAACCTGGTTTGATAACAACGTTCCGACCTTACCCGCAGAATAACGCCTGCAAGACACTGCGTACCTCTCCAGGTCTCCATCGCCTCACGCGAGACGTCGCATAAACCGGACAGCCAGCCTGTCCGGTTTAATTTAGAATAATCATTACGTTAGCCTATTCAAAAAAGGAAACGATCTTGACGGGATTTCGTTGGGAGATCATTCAGGAATATGCCCCGCTATTTATGGAAGGCACCTGGATGACCATCAAATGCACCATTATCTGTGTCATTCTTGGCACCTGCTGGGGATTAACGCTCGGATTAGGCCGCTTAGCACAAGCGCCGCACGGGCCGTGGAAATATATCCTGCACTACGGCGTTCAATGGCCAGTACGCATCTACATCAGCGCCTTCCGCGGCACGCCGCTGTTTGTACAAATCATGGTGGTGCACTTCGCGCTGGTGCCGCTGTTCATCAATCCACGTGATGGATTGCTGGTGACCAGCAATATTATGTCGGTCGATTTTGCCCGTACGCTGCGCTCAGATTATGGCGCGTTCCTCTCTTGCGTCGTGGCGATTACGCTGAATGCGGGTGCCTATGTCTCCGAGATATTCCGTGCAGGCATTCAGTCGATCGATCGCGGCCAGATGGAAGCATCACGCTCTCTCGGGATGAGCTATGGCCGTACCATGCGAAAAGTCATTCTGCCGCAGGCTTTTCGCCGCATGTTGCCGCCGTTGGGTAACAACGCCATCGCGATTGTGAAAGATTCATCGCTGGCTTCGGCAATCGGATTGGCGGATCTCGCCTATGCCGCTCGCACGGTGTCAGGGGCTTACGCCACGTACTGGGAACCCTACCTGACAATCTCTATCGTCTACTGGGTTATTACTTTCCTGCTCTCGCTGCTGGTGCGGCACATGGAAACGAGGTTTGGCAAAAGTGATTCACGTTAAAAACCTGCAAAAACAGTTTGGCGATACGCATGTCCTGCGCGGTATTTCCTGCGACATCGCACCTCAGGAAGTGCTCTGCCTGATTGGCCCATCCGGTTCAGGAAAAAGTACCTTTCTGCGCTGCATCAACGCACTGGAGACACTGTCAGCAGGCGAGATTACGGTCAACGGTTTTGCCATTCACGATCAGAAAACCAATATCAATCGCGTGCGTGAAAGCGTGGGAATGGTATTCCAGCGCTTTAATCTGTTTCCGCACATGACGGTGTTGGAAAACGTGATTATGGCACCGATGGATGTGAAAAAATTATCCCGCGCGCAGGCCGTTGAGCGGGCTAAAGCGTTGCTCAGCAAGGTCGGCCTGCTGGATAAAATCGATGCCTGGCCGAACAGCCTGTCCGGTGGACAACAGCAGCGTGTCGCGATTGCTCGCGCGTTAGCGATGGAACCCGCGATCATGCTGTTTGATGAACCGACATCCGCGCTGGACCCGGAACTGGTTGGTGAAGTGTTAGCAGTCATGAAAACGCTGGCGAACGAAGGCATGACGATGGTCATCGTGACCCATGAAATGGCATTTGCGAGAGAAGTCGCCGATAGAGTGATCTTTATCGATCAGGGAGTTATTCAGGAAGAGGGGACGCCAGAGGCGATCTTTACACATCCGAGTAACCCGCGCACGCAGGCTTTCCTGAGCAAAATACTGTAAATACGTTAAAACGGTAAAACGGTAAACCGCAGGCTGTCAGCGTCTTCCGCGCTGGCAGCCTTTTTCTTTTACCACCCCGTCAGAAAAGAAAATACCAACCAGAACAGGCAGACCACCGTCAGCCCTGTCGCAAAAAGCGTATAAAAAAGATAGCCTCTCAGCAAAAAGCTAAACCCGACGCCAACCAACACTGAAAACGGCATCAGCGCCAGAAAAAACGGCCAGGTGTAGAGCATGAAGAAAAACGTGGTATTGGAGCCGTATACCAAAAAAGGGATAGTGAAGGCCAACCAATAAAAAGAGAACCCCGTGACCGCCCCCATAAACAGGTAGGAAACGCCGTCATCCTCTTCTTGTTGCGCTGGCCGAGTCTTGCTAATCGTTAACTGCGTGGCATTTTGCATAATCTTTCCCATTCGTCCCCTTATCACCCACTGATGCGGTGAAAAAAGCGGGATATCAGAGCTTGATAATAGCTCGCTTGCCCAGCAGATCTAACAATTGGTCTGTCAAATGTGTTACTAATTGTTCGCCATCCAGATGACTATCCGGCGCTTCCGGTGCTTCATATGCCGAGTCGATCCCGGTGAAATTACGCAGTTCTCCCGCACGGGCTTTTTTATACAAACCCTTAGGATCGCGCGCTTCACAGGTCGCTAACGGCGTATCCACGAAGACTTCGATGAACTGCCCTTCGCCCAGTAAATCCTGCACCATTTTACGCTCGGCGCGGTGCGGCGAGATAAACGCGGTCAGGACCACCAGACCCGCATCCACCATCAGCTTGGCGACTTCACCCACGCGGCGGATGTTTTCGCGCCGATCGTCGTCGGTGAAGCCTAAATCGCGGCACAACCCGTGCCGCACATTGTCGCCATCCAGCAGGTAGGTGCTGACACCACGCTGATGTAGCACCTGTTCCAGCGCCCCCGCCAGCGTGGATTTACCGGATCCAGACAACCCGGTAAACCAGATAACAACGCCCTGATGACCATGCAGCGTTTCGCGCGACTCTCGGGTGACATCGTGCGCATGCCAGACGACGTTATCGTCAGTCGGTTCATCGCGTAAAGACACGTTATTTGCCTCCCAGCAGATCGCGCGCACCCCAATGTGGGAAGTGGCGACGTACCAGCGCATTCAGTTCCAGCTCAAACGCGCTGTACGCGCCCGGCTCCTGATATACCTGCTCGATAGGTTCCCGCACCAGACCCGCGCCTACCGTGACGTTGCTCAGACGATCGATGAAGATCATCCCGCCCGTCACCGCGTTGTGCTGATAGTTGTCCAGCACCAGCGGCTCATCAAAAATCAGCTCAACCGAACCGATACCATTCAGCGGCAGGTTCTCCGCTACGCGCTGCGTCAGCGTATTGATCTCAACTTGATACTGAATATTTTCGACCCGAGCACGCGTTTTCTTGCCGCCAATCTTGATGTCGTAGCTCTGTCCCGGCACCAGCGGCTGCTCCGCCATCCAGACGACATCCACCAGCGCATGCTGCACCGCTTTCAGCGACTCGCTGCTGTCGACCAGCAGGTCACCGCGGCTGATATCCACCTCATCCGCCAGCACCAGCGTAATCGCTTCACCCGCCTGCGCCTGCGGTAAATCACCGTCAAAGGTCACAATACGGCTGACGGTGGATTCTACGCCGGACGGCAGCACCTTAACCCGTTGGCCAACGCGGATGATGCCGGATGCCAGCGTTCCAGCGTAGCCACGGAAATCCAGATTCGGGCGGTTCACATATTGCACCGGGAAGCGCATCGGCTGTTCCAGCGTGCGCTGTGCCACATTGACCGTTTCCAGCACGTCCAGCAGCGTCGGCCCGGTATACCAGCCCATCGTCGTACTCGGCGTCGCGACATTGTCGCCATCCAGCGCGGAAATCGGCACAAAGGTAATATTCAGGTCGGCAGGCAGCTGCTGAGCAAAATCCAGATAATCCTGCTTAAACTGCTCAAACACCGTTTGCTGATAATCCACTAAGTCCATTTTGTTCACCGCCACCACCAGATCGCGAATCCCCAGCAGGGTCGCAATAAAGCTGTGACGACGGGTTTGATCCAATACGCCTTTGCGACCGTCAATCAGCAGAATCGCCAGCTCGCAGGTTGATGCGCCAGTCGCCATGTTGCGGGTGTACTGCTCGTGTCCCGGCGTATCGGCGATGATGAATTTGCGCTTTTCCGTAGAAAAATAGCGGTAAGCCACGTCAATCGTGATGCCCTGTTCGCGCTCGGCCTGAAGCCCATCGACCAACAGCGCCAGATCCAGCTTTTCACCCTGTGTTCCAATACGCTTGCTGTCATTGTGCAGCGTACTGAGCTGATCTTCATAAATTTGGCGCGTATCGTGCAGTAACCGGCCAATCAGCGTACTTTTTCCGTCGTCGACGCTACCACAGGTCAGGAAACGCAGCAGCGTTTTATCCTGCTGCGCGTGTAAATAAGCTTCCACACCGCCCTGCTCGGCGATCTGCTGTGCAATCGCATTGTTGATGACGACTGCATCTTTCTCAGCCGCATTTTCTGCCGCTGTGTCTTTTAACGAAATTTGGCTCATTCGACGATTCCTCAGAAATACCCTTGACGCTTTTTCAGCTCCATTGAACCGGCCTGATCGCGGTCAATTACCCTTCCCTGACGCTCACTGGTCGTGGAAACCAGCATCTCTTCGATGATTTCCGGCAGCGTCTGCGCCTCCGATGCTACCGCCCCTGTCAGCGGCCAGCAGCCCAGCGTACGGAATCGCACCATGCGTGGCTCGATCACTTCGCCCGGTTGCAGATCGATGCGATCGTCATCCACCATCAGCAGCATGCCATCGCGCTCCACCACCGGACGCGGCGCGGCCAGATACAGCGGAACAATATCGATGTTTTCCAGATAGATGTATTGCCAGATATCCAGCTCGGTCCAGTTGGAAAGCGGGAAAACGCGGATGCTCTCGCCTTTGTTAATCTGCCCGTTGTAGTTATGCCACAGCTCCGGGCGTTGGTTCTTCGGATCCCAGCGGTGGAAGCGGTCGCGGAAGGAATAAATACGCTCTTTGGCACGCGACTTCTCTTCGTCGCGGCGCGCCCCGCCAAATGCGGCATCAAAGCCGTATTTATCCAGCGCCTGCTTCAGACCTTCCGTTTTCATGATGTCGGTGTGCTTGGCGCTGCCGTGTACAAAGGGGTTAATCCCCAGCGCTTCACCCTGCGGGTTGCGGTGCACCAGCAGTTCACAGCCGTAGGCCTTTGCCGTCTGGTCGCGGAATTCGTACATTTCACGAAATTTCCAGCCGGTATCAACGTGCAGCAGCGGGAAAGGCAGCGATCCCGGATAGAACGCCTTGCGCGCCAGATGCAGCATCACCGAAGAGTCTTTGCCGATGGAGTACATCATCACCGGATTACTGAACTCGGCCGCCACTTCGCGGATGATGTGAATGCTTTCGGCTTCAAGCTGCCGTAAATGCGTGAGTCGTTTCTCGTCCATACCCTTTCCTTAAGCCAAGTTTACTACCGCTGGGCGGCTGTCTTGCGGCACCGTCGGCGTTGTCTGACCAAACCAGGCAATCTGATGATGGAGATCCACCACCTCGCCAATCACCAGCAGCGCCGGTGTCGGCGCTTGCCGTGCCAAATGTTCTAACTCTTGCAGCGTGCCGATTTGCACCTGCTGATCGTGTCGGGTGCCGCGACTGATCACGGCAACGGGCGTCTGCGATGAACGACCATGTGCGATGAGCTGCTGCGAAATCTCCGCAGCCTTCATCGTGCCCATGTAAATCGCCAGCGTCTGACGTCCACGTGCCAGCGTCGACCAATCCAACTCGTCGCCATCCGGGCGACAGTGTCCGGTAATAAAAAGTACACTCTGCGCGTAGTCACGGTGCGTTAACGGGATCCCCGCATACGCCGTGACGCCTGCCGCCGCCGTCACGCCGGGCACGACCTGAAACGTGATGCCGGCCTGCGCGACCGCTTGCAGCTCTTCGCCGCCGCGGCCAAAAATGAAGGGATCGCCGCCTTTCAGGCGCACGACCCGCTTTCCTTCCTGCGCCAGCTTCACCAGTAGCTGATTAATCTCATCCTGCGGCAACGAATGCGCGCTGGCGCGTTTTCCAACGCAGATGCGTTCGGCGTCGCGGCGCACCAGATCCAGCACGTCGGCGCTGACCAAATGGTCGTACAGCACCACGTCCGCCTGCTGCATCACCTGCAATCCACGCAGTGTCAGCAGTCCGGCATCGCCGGGGCCTGCGCCAACCAGTGCGACTTCACCGCGTGCGGCCGCAGGCTGCTGCTGTTCCTCTTGCTGATGCACCAGCTGCTGTTGCAATTCGTCTTCGGCCTGCGCCAGTTGACCAGCAGACACCAGCGATGCAAAGCGTCCGACAAATAGCCGCTCCCAAAAGCGACGACGTGCTGGCATCGAATGCAGTCGGGTTTTAATTCTGTCGCGCCAGCTTCCGGCGATGTCCGCCATCGTCCCCAAACTGGCAGGCAGTAATGATTCCAGCTTTTCACGCAGCAGACGCGCCAGCACTGGTGCCTGTCCACCCGAGGAAATGGCTACCACCAGCGGAGAGCGATCGACAATCGAGGGGAAAATAAACGAGCACTTAGGCTGATCGTCCACCACGTTCACCAGCAAATGACGCAGGTTCGCCGCCTCAAACACCGCAGCATTCAGCTCGGCGTCATCCGTTGCGGCAATCACCAGAAACACGCCGGATAACAACTCTGGCGTAAAAGTATGCGCCACCCATTCAACCTGCCCGGCCTGATGCTGCGCCGCCAACGGTTCCGCCAGCGCTTGTGCGACAATTTTTATCTCCGCACCCGCGCGTTGCAGCAGATCGATTTTGCGCGTAGCAACCTCGCCGCCGCCAACAACCAGTACCGGACGCTGACGAAGATCGGCAAATATAGGGAGATAGTTCACAGTCGCCTTAACTAAGCAAAAAAATAGATAATGCGACTATACGGTGCGGACAGAACACTTATGAAATGCCGAATTGGAATGACAAGTTCCGTAATGGAATAACAGTAAAACAAATCCGGCTACTCACCTATCAGCACCGGTCACCTCCCCTACATCGCACTTTGCTCAACAGAGTTTATGACGCACGTCAAAGTTGCAGACAGTTTGCCGATTTTTGATATTTGCTTTTCCAGATTCATTGCAACATGCCACTAGCCCCGCGGGCAGCCAAAAAACCATTAACGAGAGAGGTTCACGCGATTCGTTCAGCCGTTAATTGAACAGAAAGAATCAGGGTTCCTCATGGTATGGGCGCGAATCTGTTGTGGTCATGCCATGACACGTTGCATGCCAGATTAGCTTATTAATAAAAGAGGATCGCGCGTATGGAACAATCAACACTTGAGCTAAATGCCCCAGCACGTCCTGTTGCTGATTTTGATGCACAATACGGGATCTTTGCCTCTTTGGACGACGCCGTCTCTGCCGCAACACTGGCACAAAAACGGTTGGATAACGTCATCGTGCGGCAAAACGTCATTGCAGCCATCCGCCAGGCTGGCGAACGCTATGCACAAGTTCTGGCAGAAATGGCCGTGGAAGAAACGGGCATGGGACGTGTAGCGGATAAATATGCCAAAAATGTCTCGCAAGCACGCAGTACACCGGGGACTGAGAGTCTGTCTGCGAAAGTGGTGACCGGAGATAACGGCCTCACGCTGATTGAAAATGCGCCGTGGGGCGTAGTGGCATCCGTCACGCCGTCAACCAATCCGGCTGCCACCGTGATCAATAACGCGATCAGTATGATTGCCGCAGGCAATAGCATCGTTTTTGCTCCACATCCTTCGGCAAAGAAAGTATCGCTCTACACGATCAGTCTGTTGAATAAAGCGATTGTTGCCGTAGGCGGACCAGAGAACCTATTAGTGACCGTGGCCGATCCCAATATTGAAACCGCACAGCGGCTGTTCCGACATCCGGGTATCAGCCTGCTGGTTGTTACCGGAGGCGAAGCCGTTGTGGAAGCCGCCCGTAAACATACAGACAAACGGCTGATTGCCGCCGGCGCGGGAAATCCGCCGGTCATTGTCGATGAGACGGCAAATATCGAGCGCGCCGCGCGTGATATTGTTCGCGGCGCTTCTTTTGATAACAACATTATCTGTGTCGATGAGAAAGTGGCAATCGTGGTCAACAGTGTCGCCGATGAATTATTGTCAGAAATGCAATACCACCAGGCGGTATTACTCACTCGTCAACAAATCGAGCAACTTCAGTCATTGCTGCTCACCGATATTGATGAACATGGCAGAGGTCGTCCACACCGCGACTGGGTAGGACGCGACGCCGCCAAAATTGCGGCAGCCATCGGCTTGAATGTCAGCGAACACACTCGTTTGTTACTGGCGGAAACGGATGCAAATCACCCGTTTGCCGTAACCGAAATGATGATGCCTGTGCTGCCCATTGTTCGTGTACGGGATGTAGAGGAAGCCATCGAGCTTGCCATCCATCTGGAAGGCGGACGCCGTCATACCGCGGCAATGCATTCGACAAATATTAATAATCTGCACAAGATGGCGAATGCGATCAACACCAGCATCTTTGTGAAAAATGGCCCCTGTATCGCAGGGTTAGGGTTGGGCGGCGAAGGTTGTACGTCCATGACCATTTCAACGCCGACGGGTGAAGGCGTGACATCAGCACGTACTTTTGTACGAATTCGACGCTGTGTCATGGTAGATATGTTCAGAATCGTTTAATTTTTTATCGGTACTACAGTCATCGCCGTTAATAACATGCAGGAGCGCTTTATAACGGCGATGGCTAAACACACAGGGTATAACGATCTGACGTCAGGCTTTTTCTGGGAGGAAAATGCACATGAGAACCGAGAACCTCACTCCATTACATCAGCTTGATGCCAGAGTTACACCTCCAGAAAACTTATTACCTTCTAATGGGCAGAATCAGTACATACATCAGTATTCCACACAGGATGCCTACACCCAGTCCTGCACCATTACAGCCTGGCAACAGCTTTACGATCAGGTTTCCCCCGGCCATTTCCGTGGCGAGCTTCAGGAATTACTGCTGGATGGTATTCAGCTTTGTCACGAGTACACGAACCTCGCATTACGCCAATCCTGCATGGTATGGCCCGACTCATTCTGGTTTGGCGTCCCTTCTACGCAGGAAAGTATGGGGTTTATTGATGCACAACCGCTGGATGAATACAGCATTGCCGTGAGTCCCGGCGGCAAAGAGTTTGAATTAAGCACACCCGATGAATTTTCCATTTTAGGCGTTGTTATCTCTCATGACGTGCTCAACCAGTATATTGGCGCACTCAACGATCCAGAATGGCTGACTCGGCGGTTGAATCAGGGCGCAACGCTGCAAATGGAACACGATAAAAAGACCACGCTGTGTTCATTTATCCGTCAGGCTCTGTGGTATAGCTGTCATTTCCCACACGTGATGAAAACACGTAATGCAGAAAAAGTACTGAAGCATAACCTGCTGACCACGCTGATCTCTTTTCTGGAAAACGTTCAGCCTTCTTCTGAACACGCGCAAACTCACCATCATCGTAAATTGATTTCTTTTGTACGGGAATATGTGTTGAGCCAGACATCAGAACCGGTCACCGTGCTCGACCTCTGCCGCCAGTTACACGTTAGCCGCCGCACATTACAGAACGCCTTCCACAGCGTGATAGGCATCAGCCCAAATGCATGGCTAAAAATCATCCGTCTCAACGCGGTTCGTCGCGAACTCATCAGTCCGATATCGCCGCATCGCACGGTTCAGGATGCGGCGATGCAATGGGGATTCTGGCATCTAAGTCAGTTCGCCAGAGATTATCAAAAGCTCTTTAACGAGAAACCGTCATTGACGCTCCGACGGCGTTTACAGCACTAGCCACTTATCTTTTACCCATGTAACGAGTCTTCCTGTGACGCCCATCCGGCATCACTGACCCAGACTCACCTTAATTTTGAGTCATCGCCAACGCACGGCACGTTTCGCCGTCAGCGTATTTACGCATTAAAAACGAACAGGAGTCAGTTATGAAAGCAGTAGTAGCCGCTAAAGGTGGAAAAGCTGAAATTATTGAAAAAGCATTACGCGAGCCCGGCCACGGCGAAGCGCTGCTCGTCATGGAATACTGCGGCGTCTGTCATACGGATCTACACGTCAAGAATGGTGATTATGGCGATAAAACCGGGGTCGTTCTCGGCCATGAAGGGATTGGTATCGTCAAAGCAATTGGGCCTGGCGTCACCTCACTAAAACCGGGCGATCGTGCCAGCGTAGCTTGGTTCTATCAAGGGTGTGGGCACTGCGAGTACTGCGTCGGCGGTAATGAAACGCTCTGTCGTGGCGTCAAAAATGCTGGCTACACCGTAGACGGCGGCATGGCTGAGGAATGTATTGTTGTAGCAGATTATGCGGTCAAAGTTCCCGATGGGCTGGACCCGGCGGCAGCCAGCAGTATTACCTGCGCTGGCGTAACAACCTACAAAGCAGTCAAGGTTTCCACCATTAAGCCTGGACAGTGGATTGCGATTTATGGACTCGGCGGGTTGGGAAACCTGGCACTGCAATACGCAAAAAATGTCTTTAACGCCAATGTTATCGCAGTGGATGTCAACGATGCTCAACTGGCCTTTGCAAAAGAGATGGGCGCCGATTTAGTCATCAATCCCGCGAAAGAAAACGCGGCAGAAATCATTCAGGAAAAAGTGGGCGGTGCGCATGCTGCCGTCGTCACCGCCGTCGCGCGTGCAGCGTTTAATTCAGCGATTGATGCGGTACGAGCCGGAGCCCGAGTCGTTGCCATCGGCCTGCCCCCCGAAAGTATGGATCTGTACATTCCGCGTTTAGTGTTAGATGGCATTCAGGTCATCGGTTCACTGGTAGGGACGCGTCAGGACTTACTGGAAGCATTCCAGTTTGCTCAGGAAGGGAAAGTCATCCCAAAAGTGACGCTACGCCCGATGAGCGACGTCAACGCTATCTTTGAAGAAATGGAGCGAGGAAAAATTAAAGGCAGGATGGTGATTGATTTACGTAGTAGCAGTCTGGCTGCGCTACATCACGTATAGCCCTCCTCAACATCATTCACGCTCAGGGCTGAACGTTGGTGAGTTCCACCACGCACAAGCAACGTGAAGAATGACGAGTCTATATCGCCAGGGAAAATAATAAGACATGCCCCGTACCATTATGCTCACTACTGGCGCAGGCAAAATGGCCAGACCTGATCTCTATCGGCCCGATGCTGCAAGGGATGCGTAAACCGGTGAACGATCTTTCACGCGGCGCGCTGGTTGACGATATCGTCTATACCATTGCACTCACTGCGATTCAGGGCGCACAGACACCTCATTAAGCCCCAGAATGTAAAAACCGGGCTGCGCCCGGTTTTTGTTTTACCCTTCGTGCAGCCCGCATTCGCGTTTCAGGCCGAAGAAACGCGTTTCTTCTTCGGCCATACCCGGTTCCCATTTGCGGGTGGTGTGCGTATCACCGACTGACAGATAGCCCTGATCCCATAGCGGATGGTAACTCAGGCCATTTCCTTTCAGGTATTGATACACCGTGCGGTTATCCCAGTCGATAATCGGCAGGAATTTGAAGACACCGCGCTGAATCGCCAACACGGGTAATTCACCCCGGCTGCCAGACTGCTCACGGCGCAGGCCAGCAAACCAGGTTTTCGCCTTTAACTCGCTCAGCGCCCGATTCATCGGCTCGACTTTATTCAGCAGATTGTAGCGCTCAATGCCTTCCACACCCTGCTCCCACAGCTTGCCGTAGCGCGCCTCTTGCCAGGCCGGAGATTCAGCAGCGCGATACACTTGCAGATTCAGCGTCAACTGTTCCGTCAGCGCATCAATAAACTGATAGGTTTCAGGAAACAGATAGCCGGTATCCGTGAGGATAACCGGAATATCTGGCCGCTGTTGCGTCACCAGATGCAGCGATACCGCCGCCTGAATGCCGAAACTGGACGACAAAACATAGTCACCCGGCAGATTCTCCAGCGCCCAGCTCACTCTTTCCTGCGCCGACAGCTGTTCAAGCTGACCATTTACGACAGCCAGCGCTGCCGCCTGTTCTGCTTTCGGTAACGCATTGAGCGCCTCAAGGTTAAATTCGGCCATCAGGCTCTCCTGTCAGTCATAAAAATCGCGGGCAGGATCCAACACCGCTTTAATAATGTTGGTGCGAATCACGAAATCCCCAAAGCCTTCATTCGGCTGGCGATCCTGCGCCCACAGCCCGATAAGCCGATCCATTTCTGCAAGGATCTCGGTTTCATTAATGTTCTCGCGATACATACGCGGAATGCGTGTCCCCTCGCGATTCCCGCCAAGGTGCAGGTTATAACGCCCCACCGCTTTGCCCACCAGACCGATTTCCGCCAGCATTGCGCGACCGCAGCCGTTCGGGCAGCCCGTCACGCGCAGAACGATATGTTCATCGCCCACGCCGTGCTGCTGCATGATGCCTTCCACTTTCGTGACAAACTCCGGCAGGAAGCGTTCGGCTTCCGCCATCGCCAGCGGACAGGTCGGGAACGACACGCAGGCCATCGAGTTCTTACGCTGCTCGCTGACACCGTCATCAATCAGGCCGTGCTCACGCGCCAGCGCATCAATCTTCGCTTTGCTACGTGCAGGAACACCCGCGATGATCAAATTCTGGTTCGCCGTTAACCGGAAATCCCCTTTGTGGATCTTGGCGATTTCCGCCAGACCGGTTTTCAACGGACGACCCGGATAATCCAGAACACGACCGTTTTCGATAAACAGCGTCAGATGCCATTTATTGTCGATACCTTTTACCCAGCCGATGCGATCGCCACGTCCGGTGAATTCATAAGGGCGCACCGCTTCAAATTTCACACCAGCACGCGCTTCCACTTCCTGCTTGAAGTTGTCTACACCCACACGCTCCAGCGTGTATTTGGTTTTCGCGTTTTTACGGTTGGTCCGGTTACCCCAATCGCGCTGCGTGGTCACCACCGCTTCCGCGATGGCCAGCGTATGCTCAATGGAAATGTAGCCCAATTCACTGGCGGTACGCGGGTAAGTTTCTTTATCGCCGTGCGCGATAGAGAGCCCGCCGCCCACCAGCACGTTGAAGCCCACCAGACGGCCGTTATCGGCAATCGCAACGAAGTTGAGATCGTTCGCATGAAGATCGATATCATTCTGCGGCGGGATCACGACCGTGGTTTTGAACTTACGCGGCAGATACGTTGAACCTAAAATCGGCTCTTCATCCGTCGTTGCGACCTTCTCCTGATCCATCCAGATCTCAGCATAGGCGCGCGTGCGCGGCAGCAGATGCTCAGAAATCTTTTTCGCCCACTCATACGCCTGCTGATGCAGTTCGGATTCGATCGGGTTAGACGTACACAGCACGTTACGGTTCATGTCATTCGCCGTCGCCAGCGCATCCAGCCCGATGCTATTCAGCATCTGGTGTACCGGTTTCACGTTCGATTTGAGAATACCGTGATACTGGAACGTCTGGCGGTTCGTGATACGAATGCTGCCGTAGATCGTATTTTCAGTCGCAAATTTGTCGATCCGCAGCCACTGCTCTGGCGTCATCACGCCACCGGGCAGACGGCAGCGCAGCAGCATCGCATGGCGCGGCTCCAGCTTCTGCTCGGCACGTTCGGCGCGAATATCGCGATCATCCTGCTGATACATACCGTGGAAACGGATTAGCAGAAAGTTATCGCCCCTAAAGCCACCGGTCAGACCATCGTTCAGGTCTTCAGCAATCGTGCCGCGCAGAAAGTTACTTTCTGTCTTCATGCGCTCTGCGTCAGCGAGTTTCCCTTCTACCACCAAGGGACCAGGGTGTTTTTCACTGAAAACGTATTTTTCACTCATTAGTACACATCTCGCTGATAACGGCGCTCAAGGCGCAGATCGCTTAAAAACTCATCGGCCTGTTCACTGTCCATGCCGCCATGCTCAACTATCACGTCCAGCAGTGCCCGCTCGACGTCTTTTGCCATACGGTTGGCATCACCACACACGTACAAGTGTGCACCGTCTTGAATCCAGCGCCAGACTTCCGCGCCTTTTTCCCGCAGTTTGTCCTGCACGTAAACTTTATGCGCCTGATCGCGTGACCAGGCCAGATCGATGTTGGTCAGCAGGCCATCTTTGACGTAGCGCTGCCATTCAACCTGATACAGAAAATCTTCCGTAAAGTGTGGATTACCGAAGAACAGCCAATTTTTCCCTTCAGCCCCATCGGCATCACGCTGCTGCATAAACGCGCGGAATGGCGCAATTCCGGTGCCCGGCCCAATCATGATGACCGGCGCGTCGGAATTCGCAGGCAGACGGAAGTTATCGTTGTGTTCGATGAAGACGCGGATTTCATCGTCTTCGCTCAGCCTGTCGGCCAGATAGCTGGAGGCGCCACCGGCGCGCTCGCGGCCTTCGTATTCGTAGCGCACCACGCCAACGGTGATGTGCACTTCGCTTTCGACTTCCGCCTGCGAGGAGGCAATAGAGTAAAGACGCGGCGTCAACGGACGCAGCAGACCCAGCAGTTGCTCCGCCGTCAGTTCAGTCGGCGCTTGTCGCACCATATCGACCAGCGGTGTGCGCTGTGCAAACTGTTGAAGCGCAGGCTTATCGGCCAGCAGCGACAGCAGTGTTTCATTACGCGACAGTGCCGCATACTTCTCGACAATCAGTGCCGTGTTCTGCGTCAGCTCGAAGTGGCTTTTCAACGCCTGCGATAATGGCAGCGTCTTGCCGTCAACGCTGACGGACTCATCGCCTTTCAGCCACAGCAGTTCCAGCAATTCCTGCACCAGCGCGGGATCGTTATCGAACCACACGCCCAGCGCATCTCCCGGCTGGTAGCGCAAACCAGAATCGCCCAGATCGATCTCAATATGGCGAACATCTTTTTCGGAGTTACGCCCGGTCACTTTCTGATTGACGGCAAACGTGGCATGCAGCGGTGAGGATTTGCTGTACGGGCTGCTGGTAATTTCATCCAGTGCGCCCTGAGCGGCAATCTGTGCTACCGCCGTTCCCTGAACCGGCACCCGCGCCTGCAAAATATCAACCAGCTGGCGTCGCCACTGTTCGGCAAGCCCCTGATAATCGACATCAGCATCAACACGATCCAGCAGACGTTCCGCACCTAACTCAGCCAGACGGCTATCGAAATCCTTACCCGCCTTGCTGAAGAATTCGTAAGAAGTATCACCCAGACCAAACACGGCAAACGCGGTGTCTTTCATCTCCGGGGCTTTTTTGGACAGCAGGAACTTGTGCAGCGCGACGGCTTCTTCCGGCGGCTCCCCTTCCCCCTGCGTCGAGGCGACGATCAGCAGCAGTTTTTCCTGCCCGATTTGCTTGAATTTGTAATCACCCGCATTGACCAGATTGACGGACAGCTTGGCTGCCAGCAGATCGTCACGCAGCTGTTCCGCCACTCGACGCGCATTGCCGGTCTGTGAGGCGGAAATCAGCGTAATCGTTTGTACCGGCACCGTGACTGCGGATGCTGTCGTTGCCGTGGCAGCGATCGCCCCCGGCTGCACGTTCCCAGGCTGCTGTACCAGCCCCCAGAAATAGCCGGATAGCCAGGCCAGCTGCGTCGATGAGAAATCACCGGTTGCCGCCTGTAAACGCGTTAATTGCTCCACACTCAGCGGAAGCAATGAAGTGGGGGAAACCGGAGTAGTCATTGTGATTTCTGTTTCCTTGTGCCTGTGCTGTTAGCCAACGACGCTAATACAAAAACATGCAATAAAAAGATGGATGGAGGATAAGGGTAACGATCTGCATCTTAACAATTAAAGAAATGATGGAAATATTAAATAACCAAAATGACTAAATGGTTTTTCTGATAGTCCTTATTGCTTAAAGTGTTATGCCTGAGAGCACGCGCGTTTCAAGCCTGTCGCAAGAGAAATGTCGGTAGGATGTCAGGAGGAAGAAAGGCTGCCATGCAGCCCTCTTTGCAGACGGTACTCGCTAAATTTTCAGGACCTTCATGCCGAAATCGTCAGGATGAACGATGTTTTCGAGCTTACCGACCTGCTGCAAGTCGCCATTAGAAACGACACTGCTGATATTGGTATCAGGAAAACGCAGGTTCTTGGTGAGATGCACCACGATAGGCTTACCCTTTTTATCAATATCCATCACCCACCCGAGGAAACCTCCCGAATATTTCGCCAGACTGCCGATGGGATAGAGGCCATAAATCTGCACGTATTTGACCAGCACAGCCTTATCATAGGCCGCGTTAGCCTCATAGATTTTACGATAGGCGGCCAATGGCGTGCGGGGAGAAATACCATTACGCGCATGCCTGAGCTTATTAATCGCCTTAATCACAGAGACCAGCCGGGCTAACGGCGACAATGGTTCGGCACGTTTGCCTTGCGGATAGCCGCTGCCGTCCAAACGCTCGTTAGCATTCTCAATCACATCGCAGCAGGTGGGGGTCATCGCCCAGCCTAGCTCACGTAACTTCGCGCACAGCACCTCCACATGACCGCTAAGGATCGCTTTCTGCGCCGGATTCATATTGACCTTGAGCGACGGAAGACGGGCGTTGACCAGCAGCGGCTTGCCCATCGTGTGGAGTAATGCGCCTAACACCGCCTCACGCACATGGGGAGCGTGTGGATCGGCAATTAACAGCATGTCGGCCAATTTCCCCGCGACCTGTACCGCATGTCTGACCCAGTCCGCCTCATCGCGCAGGAACGACAGCGCATACAGGAAAGCCTTTCGATCTTTTTTGACCATATACAGCAAGGTATCAACACAGTCATAAAAGATCTCAACGGGCAGTTGATTGCGCGTTTTGATGTACATCAACCCAATCTGAAGCCGATGGGCAATCTCCATGACGCCGCGTTCCATCGGCGTCTGGCGGGTACGTTTCTCTCGCTCCTGGCTCTCTCGCAGCAACAGATTTTTCTCCTTGGTCCCCGGAATGAACAACGGAGACGAATACACCATGCTGCCTGTGACGCCAGTTCGGTAGGCCGCCTCTCTTTCCAACTCATTCGTGTAATGAAGCAGGGCTTCAGACTGGGATGAAGACAAATTGATAAATTGGATACCGACGGCCGCATAGCCATTATTCCCAAAGGGGCGTATATGGCGAATTTTCCCCTCGGCATAGAAGCTTTCTCCGTTAGGGAATTCAAGCGTAACGCCGGGGATATCCTGACCCACTTCAATCGCAATACTCTCAACCAGATCGATTTCTACCAGACATCCACCGGTCGATAAATTACGCAGCGTTCCGGGCACATTAAGCGTATGTAGATAAACTTCGAGGCGGGCACGAGCCTGCATGCCAAGAATAAAGGGAATACGAATCGCCCCCCTGTTTTCAGTGACAAAAACAGATTCTGGCAAGCGACATTCCAGACGATAAAACATACTGTCCGTCTTGAATAATTGGGTGGAAATATTGCACAGACTGTAGGTTTCTCGTTCGATGTTATCCGTACCCTTGAGCGCCTCCAGATCAAAATTCAAACCACCATCGGCAAGATATCTGTCGATATCCGAGCCAGAGTATTCCACATCTAACACGATACGGTTTTTATCCGGATTCAATTCCGCAACGTCTGCCTTTAATGCATATAGCATATCCTTGGCATAGATAGACATCACATAGGGATGTTGCAGTAATGCGCTAATCACTTTAGCGGGAGGAGGAGAAAAGTGTTCCACGATAAGATCTACCTATTAACGCGACGGTGATATACCCCAAAACCCAAAAAGGATTTCTCTTTTAATAGAAACAAATTTTTACACGAAATTAAATTTTCACACACATTAAACACGATAGAAAAACACTTATTCTTACTGAGTAAAACATTCCCCAGATTTAATTTATGCGTTTTTCTTCACTCCAGTACCATTACGAAACGACGAGCTTCATGTCGTTTATCATCCTAACAAGGATGTCATAAAGTCTCAACGGTCATACACACCGTTCAAATTGATTCAAATTCAAACAAAAGCAACTTAACAGCCAATTAAACAAAAAATATCAATATAAAAACTAATATAAATTAATAAATCTAGAATAAAAAACCAACAACAACATAGATTTAAACGATCATTATTTTTTATTCAATAGGTGGTTACTATCAAATAGGGATTATTGATCATTTTAAACAATTTCCAAATATTCCAAATTGCTGTGTAGAATCCAGACGAGCAACGCTATGGAATTCCTATTTCTATGGAGAGGGTGAGTAATCAGTAAAATGAATACAACAACATTGAATATCGATGGAAAAATTCTTAGGCTGACCGCAGAGTTCCAGCCTATCATCCATCTCCCTCATAATAAAATATTCCGCTATGAAGCCCTCGCCAGGTTTTATAATTCGGAAGGCGTTTTAATATCAACTCAGCAGACCATAGATAAAATTGAGGCGTGTAAAGCAATCGATAAAGTGACAGACTTTATGTTTGATGTGGTCTGTCAGGTAATAAAAAACAAAAGTAGTATGACAATATCATTCAACCTGTCACATTTACTTTTTAATAATTCCGCCTATCTGGAAACGTTATACCAAAAATGCCTCATGCATGAGGTTAACCCACAGAATATAGAAATAGAGATCAGTGAGAAGACGACCCGGCAGCAGCTAATAGACGGGATACCCTTTTTAAATCAGGCCAAGAAATATGGCTTTATGATTTCATTAGATGACTTCGGCGCAGGAAATCTACAAATAGACAGCCTGAGCTTGTTTGACTTCGATACCATAAAAATCGATCGCTCTATCATCGACGGTATTGGGAAAGAAGAGACAAAATCACAAAAACTAAAGGTCTTATTGAACAAACTCATTCCTCTTGGCGTAAACATTATCTGTGAAGGCGTTGAGAAGGCGACCGATTTGAACCGGTTAAATAAATACCACCCCATTGGGATTCAAGGATATATCTTCTATCGGCCACTCACATTCAGCCAACTAAGGCTGCTGGAAGGCTTTTAGCTAGCACCCTCGATTTCTCTGTCCTGCCTCTCGTGGGTTAACGCATCATAATCAGTCCGTGATACCTACTCCCACAATAAATGCACCGCCAACAACGCCTTAGACGATCGCGATTAGCGATTAGCGATTAGCGATTAGCGATTAGCGATTAGCGAACAGGCTCACATTTCTGGCGTTCGCCGCAGGAATTTATCCTTTGCGATAACACATCAATGCGATACTCACGCCAGTGGCAACGGGAGAAAAATGATGTGGCAACGACGCGCGCTGGAACTCAATACGCAGGATATTTGGCACTGGCAACAGGTCATCTCGGTCGTCGATTACGCCCGTGGACACGGCTTTACTACGCTGGTGCTAGGCGCCGCGGATTTGCTGGACAAACTAGTGACGCCGGAAGCCTACAATAACGCGCGTTTTGACGATCGCATCAGCAGCCAACAGCGCTCCCGCTGTGTTTACCTGAATCAGGTCGCGGCGCACTGCCGTGAACAGGGGCTCGCGCTGTATCTGCAATGCAAAGAGCTGTCGTTTCCCACGGATCTACTGCTTCATCACCCGGAATTGCTGGATGACACACATAGCCTCCGCATGGATACCGATTTTTGGTGCGATTACCTTGCCGCCAAAGTCGAACTGTTGATGCAGCAAATTCCACGTCTGAGCGGCCTGCTGCTGGCGATCTCTAACAGCGACAGCCTGCTGCGCTTTTCCGCCCCTTCCGGCGATGAGATCAACGGCGTCGTTCCCGTTACCACACACTGGCCGACCAACGCCGACAGCGAGCAGATCTATCACCGCTTATTCTCCGCCGTCGCACGCGTAATGCACTATCACCAGCGCCATCTGGTATTGCGTGCGTTTCCCGCCAGCCATCAGGATATCGGTAATGTCCTGAACGCCATTCGCACGCTGCCGGAATCCGTCTCTGTCGCCATCAAAGTCACGCCGGAACGCTTCTGGCCTGAGTTCCCCAATAATCCGGCGCTGCTGGACATCAACGGGCGTGAAGTCTGGGTTGAGCTGGATCTGGCTGGCGAAGAGGTCGGCTGGGGCAATCTCCCCTTCCTGCGCTACACCGAAGTTCAAGGAAGGCTGTTGTGGTGCCGGGAGAAAAATCCCGCGATTGTCAGCGCCCTGTGCCGCATCAGTTGGGAAGGGGTGGATAATCACAGCGTGATCGGCACGCTGAGCGAATTTACGCTGTTTGCCTGTTCCCGCCTGCTGACTAACCAGACCGCAGCGGCAAACGAAAGCATGCTGTTCGCACAGTGGCTAATGACGCGCTACCAATGGCAGCCGGACGATACCGTGCTGCATGCGATGCTCGCCTTGTTGGATCAGGCTCATCAGGCCATTTCCCTGTCGCTGTATGCGCGTCACCACGTTTTCCATCGCCACAGTCTGCTGCCGACCAGCTTTGGTCAGGCGATCTGGAGCCTGTACGGCCAGCTCAACCGTAACCACTGGCTGCCGGGTTCCGGTCAGGATATTACGTTCGATCCGCAGCATGCGGAGCTGGCTTCGCAGAATCTCTATCACATCGCGAAAGAGAAAGATGCCGCGTGGCAGTTGGCCGAACAGTGCCAGCAAGCCGCACTGCAATTCTCCCGCGAACACACGATGCCGGAAGCGCTGAGAGTGCGCTGGCAGCAGGAATGGCGCGGCCTGACGCTGTATTGCCGCGCCTTTGTTCACGCACAGAAAGCCTTCTTTACGCTGCACTATTGCAAGCAGGTGGAGAACAACTGGACGCTGCGGGAAATCGCCAAAACCAATATTCAGGCGCTGTACGGGATTGGACATGAAATGGAGGATTTCTGCCTGCAACACCGGGATTACCCGGTGAGCCTGCATGTGATGTTTGATGCCGGGCGTCCACGCGCGTTAGCCGATAGCCTGCAACAGCAGTTGACTGAACTCACGTAACGCACCGGCAGTCTCTACCTTAATTAATAACGCTCTTAATCAGTAACGATCTAGCGAATCACACGTTTCAGAATGCGCTCACCTGAACTGCTGAAGTTTTTCGCCGATTCTTCCACGCTCTTCTTACCATAGTCGAGCTGTTCGATGGTTTGCAGGATCAGGCTGGCCAGCTGTGGATCTTCAAGATACGAGGACACGGGCGTTTGCATCGGTTTTTGCAGCGCCATCGAAAGCCCGGCAACCGACAGATCGTTCGTATCCAGCTTCTGCTTCTCTTCCAGCGCTTGTCTGGCGATACGGCTGAGCGGAATGCCGCGCTCGGTGCCCATCAGCAGCGCACCTTCAGGATCGTTCATCAGATAATTCAGCAACAGCGCCGCTTCTTTTGGGTGCTTGGTATTCTTACTGATGGCAAACAGCATCGACGGTTTGAAGAACTGCCCGGAGTTATCCGATCCCGGCGTCATGATGTAGGGCCCTAATTCGAGCTTACCCGGTGCTGCCAGCGGATCGGCGTACTTCTTCACCACCGAAATCCACAGGTGTGCCCCACCGTATTCCCCGTTAATCCAGGGGCGTGTTTCATACATACCAACTTTGCCAAACGCGTTGTAATACTTCGAAGATGGCATCACATGTTCGTCGATCAAACGTTTATAGAAACGAAACGCCTCGATCCACTGCGCCTCACTGTAGTTAAAGCGCTTGTTCTTTTCATCGATCATGCCGATCTGGTATTTCTGCGTCATGTAATAGTTGATCAACTCCAGCACGCCTTCACCACTGTCCTGCGCAGGTGAAGCAATAGGGAAATAGTTATCGCCCAGTTTCTCTTTAAACACCTTGCCCGCATGGAACAGCTCATCCCAGGTGGTGGGATATGGCAGCCCCGCCTTCTTCCAGGTTTCCGTGTTGTAGTACATCACCAGCGCATTCAGCGAGGTGGAAATCGCGTTCACCTTGCCGTCGATTGTCGCGGGTTTCAGCGCATCTTCGGGGAAATCCTGTAATTTCAGCGTATCAGTCAGCTTATTCAGGTCATAAAATCCAGTGCCCGTCTTGGAAAAAATCGGCAGCCAGTTCCAGTTTACCTGAAGCACATCCGGTTCTTCACCGCTGGCAATCTGCGTCGTCAGGCGGGACAGGTGCCCGTCCCAACCGGTATATTCTGGTCTCACGCTGATGTTCGGATACTTTTTCTGAAACGCTTCCAGCGCCGTCAAGGTCGCCTGATGACGGCTGTTTCCCCCCCACCAGGAGAGGCGTAATTCCACGGGTTCAGCAGCCTGCGCGAACGAACAGAGCGCAGAGAAGGCGATGACAATCAGTCCAGGTAATCTCATTTTTCCCCCAACGACATTATTATTGTGTGTGTGTTTGGCGTACTGGTGTGGCGTATGGATGAGAAAGCAGGTCGGGTACACAACCGCCTATTGTCTTGGGAATCAAGCTATCCCTGACCCTGACAAGATAGGCAGAACCCGTTTTATCGCGCTAGTCATCACGGCGGGAAAACGCGTGATTTGCGGGGCTGACGGAAGAAATGCTGATGACCGCATCACATTAGCGGGTGTTTCAACCACGCGGTGTGAGCCCTATGTGATGCGGCAGGGAGGTGCCTCACATCATTAACCGCCGCACCACACCAAAAAGAGATTTGATTCACAAATAAGAAACACAAAAACAACAAAACCACGCCACGCACGCGGCAAAAGCGAGAAAACGGCGCAAAAGTGTGATGAAACACACACGGCATAACGCGCCGCATCGTCCTCTTCGTTATGCCTTTCACATTCCCTTACGCCGCACGCCGTGCGCTGTGAAGCCCGCTCCAACCTCCGCAGATTTCACCATGACAAACACAGCTAAAAATCCACAAACGTGCTGCAATCGGAGCAGGCTCGATCAGATAGGATAAAGCGATGAAGCACTCGATTCAGTCATACTCCCCCGCTGCCGACGGCATCACGTCGGATACCGCCATCTTTCAGCAGGCTATCGATCGGATTGCGGCACAGGGCGGCGGCACCCTGACGGTGGAACCAGGGCGCTATCTGTTAGGGGGATTGCTGCTGCCTTCCAATTTTTGCCTGCAATTGGAGGCGGGCGCTGAGCTCGTCGTCAGCGGTGACTATGAACAGTTTGCGCAGGCCACGACGATCAGCATGGCCGAGCTGTCGCACCGTGCATTTCTTTATGCCTACCAACAACGCAATATCACGATCTGTGGTCAGGGTAAGATCATGGGAAATGCCGACGCCTATTTCTCTGCGGAACCCGACGATCAAGGCTATCGCCTGCCTGCACAGCATCGCCCGCGCATTGTGGTCTTTGAGGATTGCGAACACGTCCGCCTGTGTGATTTTACGATTGAACACGCCCCGATGTGGACCGTGCATCTGGTCAGTTGCCGTCAGATCATCGTCGAGCGGCTGACGATTGATAACGATCTGAGCATGGCAAATACCGACGCGCTGGATCTTGATAGCTGCCAGCAAGTGCAAATCAGCAACTGTTCGCTGAGCGCTGCTGACGATGCGCTGTGCATCAAAACCACCCATAAGCCGCCCCATCTACAACGTAAGGTGCAGCAGGTCGTCATCAGCAATTGCCTACTGCGATCCAAGAGCTGTGCCCTGAAGATCGGCACCGAAACCTTTGCCGACATTGAAGATATTTCCGTCAGCAACTGCGCCATTTACGATACCAATCGTGCGATCGGCCTGATCTCGCGCGATGGCGGTGCGTTCCGACGCCTGCAGTTCAGCAACATCACGTTCCAGTGCGTCGCCGCACATCCCTGCCATTGGGGCAAAGCCGATCCGATCTTTATCTCCGTGCGCTATCGCGATCCCGCCATCGAACCGGGCCGGATCGAAGCGGTACAGTTTTCCCAGATCGCGGGGATCAGCGAGGGGGCGATTAACCTGCACAGCACGCCCGCAGGCTACATTCGTGATATCCATTTCCATGCCGTTCACCTCGAACAGCGGCAGAGCGACTCATCAGAACAGGGTATGTACGATGTGCGCCCCCCTTGTAACCCAGAGCGCCCGACGGGAATGGGACTGGACAATGCGTATCGGGTCGATCCGACGACAGGCCGTGCCTTCGGTGTCGACTATTATCCAGGCGGCATGCCTGCGCTCTTTGCCCGTGGCGTTGTGAACCTGACCACCAGCCACATGACGATCCACCGCCCCGATCCGCTGCCTTCCGGCTGGCATCATGCCGCGATCGTGCAATTGGAAGAATAAGTGATTCATGCGACACTTTCGGGTAGTATGCGACGGTTTTTTGCATACTATGTTCTGAAAGCCCCTTTTTCAGAACGAAACCGGGAACATCGCTATGGTCACTACGCTATTTAAAGATTTTCAGTTTGAAGCCGCGCATCATCTGCCCCACGTACCAGACGGCCACAAATGCGGGCGGCTGCATGGGCACTCTTTCATGGTGAGACTGGAAATTACCGGTGAAGTGGATCCGCATACCGGCTGGGTGATGGATTTCTCCGAGCTGAAAGCCGCGTTCAAACCTACGTGGGAACGATTGGATCATCACTATCTGAATGAGATCCCCGGTCTGGAAAACCCGACCAGCGAAGTGCTGGCGCACTGGATCTGGCACCAGTTGAAGCCGACATTACCGCTGCTCAGCGCTGTGATGGTGAAAGAAACCTGTACTGCTGGCTGCGTCTATAAAGGCGAGTAATAAAGAAGTGGTGGTGCTGTAGTCTGGCGTGAGCATCCTTCTCTCACGCCGCTACGATGGGTCGCTATTATCAGTAGGTGAATATCAGGCAATATTCAGGTATTTATGTGTCTGCATAGACAGCCGCCAGTTGCGAGCGATGCAGGTCTCAATACACAGTTTGGTCGCATCGTCTTTCTGGCTGATCGGCTGTAGCGCCACAATCCGCGGCTTATCATCATCAAGCCGCGCCAGTAATGCATCCAACGCCTCAATGTCACGCTCACGCGCCACCGGGTGTTTGATCTCATCCGCCCGTTGCAGCGCCTGATCGAGCACTTTCATACCGCCACGCATATTCACCTTCGGCGATACCGTCACCCAGGTTTTGGGCGAACAGCGCACGTCATGCGTGCCGCTGGTTTCGATCTGGCAGCTGAAACCCTGCTTTTCCAACTGTAGCGTTAGCGGTGCCAAATCGTGGATGCAGGGTTCACCACCGGTGATCACAATGTGGCGTGCCGTGTAGCCTTCCTGCGCCATCAGCGCCAGAATGTCGTCCGCGCTCGCCGCGCCCCAGGCATCGCTTTCTTCCGTTTTTACCAGCACCTGATCCAATGAGGTTTCCCGCTCTGCCAGTTTGTCCCAGGTATGTTTGGTATCGCACCAGCTACAGCCTACCGGACACCCTTGCAGGCGCACAAACACCGCCGGCACACCGGTAAAATAGCCTTCGCCCTGTAACGTCTGGAACATTTCATTAATCGGGTACTGCATGGTTTTCACTGTCTCGTTCACTTAAAAATGCAGTATACCCTAAATCATTCGCGTTGCAGGACGCCAGCTACGCGCTGGCAAATTTAGCTGGAACACACTACATCAGGGACAGTTGAGTAATTCGCCCCGCGCGTCAATAATCAATCTGTTGTTACGATTTCACCTGCTTTCATACGTTTCATTATTAACAAGGACAAGAATAAATGAAGTTATTGAAACCTCTAGCCTTATTACTCGTCTCAAGCGCCTTTGTGCCTGCATTTACACAGGCGCAGGATATCGCGCAGATTAAAACTCAGCCGGGCTATTACCGCATGATGCTGGGCCAGTTCGAAATTACCGCGCTGTCTGACGGCACCAACACCATGCCGATGGATAAACTGTTACAACGCACCCCACCGGAAAAAATCACCGAACTGCTGGCAGAGAAATCGCTGACGCCGCAGGTGGAAACCTCTATCAACGCCTATTTAGTCAATACCGGCAAACACCTGATTTTGATAGACACAGGCAACGGCAAGCAGAGCAACCCTACGGTCGGAAAAGTGTTGCCGAATCTGATTGCGGCGGGCTACAAACCTGAACAGGTCGATACCGTGTTGATGACTCACCTGCACGGCGACCATTTTGGCGGTCTGGTGCAAGACAAGAAACTCAGCTACCCAAATGCTACCGTGTATGTCAGCCAGCCAGAAACCGACTTCTGGCTCAGCCCAGATAACCTGAAGAATGCACCAGAGAACAGAAAGGCGGCGTTCCAACGCGTGCAAAGTACATTTGATGCTATTCGCAAAGAGAACAAGCTGAAAACATTCCCAGCTCAGCAGGCAACATTGCTACCCGGCATCACCGCGATTCCGAGTCCGGGACATACGCCGGGGCACACGTCTTTTCTGATCGAGAGCGAAGGCAAAAAACTGCTGGCCTGGGGAGACATCATTCATGCGGAAGCGGTGCAAATGAGTTTACCGGCGACCACCATCAGCTTTGACTCAAATATGGATCAGGCGACGGAATCCCGTAATAAAGCACTGGCCGACGCCGCCAGCCAGGGTTACTGGGTTGCAGGCGCTCACCTGCCCTTCCCCGGCATCGGCCACGTTGGCACGCGTCTGGAACGCAACGGCACCACCAACGGCTATCGCTGGCTTCCGGCGAATTACAGTGTGGCAGGATTATCGCAATAATCTCCTTGCCGTCACTCAAGCAGGGGGCGGTTCCGTCCCCTGCTCTGCCACCACCTCAGCAATTTGCCCATACAGCCACGTTATCGCCGGATTACTGTCCTGTCTGGCATGCCAGAGCGCCGAGAGCGTATAGGTCGGTAACGCAAGCGGTACCGGGCTGTCGATCAAACCATAATACTGACACCACTGCGTCGCCAGCTTTTCCGGCACGGTAGCGATTGACGGCGTTTGCTGCAATATTCCCGGCAGAGCGGAGAAATGTGGCGTGGTGTAATGAATCGTCCGCGTCATGCCCTGTTTTTCTAACATGTCGTCCACGATGCCATGTGCGCGTTCACGGTAGGTCACCAATAAATGGCGCTGCTGGCTGTATACGGCCAAAGGAAGAGGACGCGGCAAATCAAGCTGCTGCGGATGCCAAAGTGCTCTGAACCCTGACGACAGCAAGGCACGCTGCTTCAGCCAGCCTGCCTGTGCACTGGCAACAGAAATCACCAGATCGACGCTGTCATTTTCCAGCCGATCCACATCCAAAAACGGATCGGTAGCAACAAGGTTGATGCGCAAATCGGGTGCCTTCGCTTTGAGCCGTTTCAGCAGCAGCGGCATTAGCCATATTTCCACCCAATCGGTCATTCCCAGCGTGATCATGCGTGAATCGGTTAACGGATCAAACTTCTCGGGTTCGCCCAGAACCGACTGCAAGTGTTCAAAAGCGGGCGACAGCTGGGTCGCCAGATAATCCGCCCGCGCCGTCGGGCGCATAACCTGTCCCGTACGGATAAAAAGCGGATCGTCAAACAGCGTGCGTAAACGTGCCAGCGCCCCACTCACGGCAGGCTGCCCCAAATGCAGCTTATCCGCCGCCGCAGAGACGCTTTTCTCACGATACAACACCAGAAATGTCACCAGCAGATTTAAATCCACGCCGCTAAAATCATTTTCCATGATAGGCAGTATCAAATTAATCAATTTGAACAATAGTACCGCCAGCAGAATAATCGTTCCAGTCCCTGACAAGCAGGATCACCTTCCAAGAGTGTGCGATGAAAATGAATCTTCTGAAACAAACGTTATTATCGGTCGTTTTACTGGCGGGAACGCCTCTTTTAGCCGAGGCAGAATCGGTGCCTCAGCAAAGAACGCAGGCACCGGGTTATTACCGGATGATGCTAGGCCAGTTTGAAATCACGGCCCTTTCTGACGGCACGGTCACTATTCCACTGGATAAGCTGCTCACCCATATTTCCCATGAGGAAATGCTACATCTACTGGCGCAAAAGAATCTCCAGCCACAGGCTGAAACCTCCATTAATGCGTATCTCATTAATACGGGTAAACAGCTGATATTGGTAGACACGGGAGCTGGGCCACTATTCGGTAAACTGGGTGGAAAACTCCCCGACAACCTGCGCGCCGCTGGCTATCCGCCCGAGAAGATCGATACCGTTCTGCTGACCCATATTCATGCCGACCATTCCGGCGGCGTCTCGCGTGACGGCAAGCTGGTTTTCCCTAATGCCACCGTTTATGTTAACCAGAAAGATGCAGATTTCTGGCTCAACCCAGCTAACAGCGACCATGTGCGGGATAGCGAGAAACACACGTTCGGGCAGTCTGAAGATTCATTGCAACCCGTGCTTGCCGCCAACCGGCTGAAAACCTTCGCAGGCAAACAGCAGCTTTTCCCTGGCATTACAGCCGTGCCAGCACCGGGACATACGCCGGGGCACAGCCTTTATCAGATCGAAAGTGACGGCCAAAAGCTGACGCTCTGGGGCGATACGATCCATGCCGAAGCCGTACAATTTCCTCGCCCCCTGACCACGATCGATTTCGATCGCAATATGGATAAAGCCGCAGAAGCGCGTTTACAGATTCTGGCAGAGGCCGCACGCAATAATGAGTGGATTGGGGCGGCACACATTTCCTTCCCCGGTTTAGGCCAGGTTAAAGCCGTGTATGATGCTAACGGTAAACCAAACGGCTATCGCTGGCTCCCAGCGAATTACAGTATGGCGGGGCTAAAAAACTAAGGGGCAGAATGGAATTCATTACGTTAATTACTGGCGGTTCGCGCGGCATTGGCCGCGCAACGGCGCGCTATCTGGCAGGAAAAGGTCACAAGATTTGCATCGGCTACCGCACCCAGCAGGACAGTGCGAATAGCCTCCTCGAAGAGATTCGCGCTAGCGGTGGAACCGCCATCGCCGTTCAGGTCGATATCGCCGATGAAGAGCAGGTTATCGAGCTTTTTAAGCGGACAGATAAAGAACTTGGCTGCCTCACGGGTCTGGTGAATAACGCCGCGATACTCAAACCTCAAGCCACCATTGAACAGCTTGATGCCGGGAGACTTAACGACATTTTTGCGACCAATACAGTGGGCAGTTTTCTCTGTGCTCGGGAAGCGGTCAAGCGTATGGCGTTCCGTCATGGCGGAAAAGGCGGTGCTATCGTCAACGTGTCATCCGCCGCCGCCCGGCTGGGTTCACCGCATGAATATATTGATTATGCGGCATCAAAAGGTGCGCTTGATACGCTGACGATTGGCTTATCGCTGGAAGTCGCCGATCAGGGCATCCGCGTTAACGCCGTGCGCCCCGGTTTTATTTATACCGATATGCACGCTGACGGTGGGGAACCGGCAAGAGTCGATCGCATCAAGCATTCGCTGCCGATGAAACGGGGTGGTCACCCGATGGAGGTCGCGCAAGCTATAGGCTGGCTGTTATCGGACGACGCGTCCTATGTCACTGGGAATTTTATCGACCTGGCGGGCGGGAAATAGACGCAACCTATGCAGGTTAAGAGAGGCTTTCGTGCGCCACACCACCGCCACTTGTATGCGATACCGTACACGCGCCCGACGCAGGGCGGCTCAGTCGCCGCCGCCCTACGAACCCAGGCTTCCGGCTAAATTATGCCGCTACGCGGTCCCATCGGTGCCCATGCCCGCTTTTCGAGCCGCCAGCGACATGCTCCCGGCATGGCGCTGGCTTTCGCGACGTCCTGTTGCTCACTCGGCGGTCAAGCGCACCGCTGCATAATTTTCACGCCGGATAACGGCCAAACCATAAAAACTCGCAGCATTTGGATATAAGAGTTGCGATAACCCTTTACAGATATACCCGCAGGTATTCCGCCAGACACAGAATCGCCATCGCCTGTCCGTACGGCATGGAGGTCAGCGCAATGTTGCGGTAGAAATCCAGATCGTTGCCCATCGCGGTGCCGAATGACACCTGCATCAGCTCACCGTCCTTATTGACGTGATTAATCACGCCGCGAATCGCTTTCTCCGCCACCTCAGCGTAGCTCGGGTCGACGTAGCGTTTGCGTACCGCTTTCAGGATACCGTAGGCAAAACCGGCGGTTGCCGAGCTTTCAAGGTACGAATTCGGATCGTCGATCAGCGTGTGCCACAGGCCGCTGTCATCCTGATATTTCGCCAATGCTTCAATCTGGCTTTCCAGCACCTGCAACAGGAAGCGACGCGTCGCGTTGTGTTCTGGCAGATCCAGCAGTTCGATAAATTCAGGAATAACGATCGTCAGCCAGCTGTTGCCACGCGCCCAGCGAGCCTTAGCGTAGTTGTGTTGTCCTTCGAACGTCCAGCCGTGGAACCACAGGCCGCTTTCGCGATCCATCAGGTATTGCACGTGCAGCAGGAACTGATACGTGGCTTCTTCTACAAATTCCGGTCGATTTAACAGCTTGCCGATTTTCGCCAGCGGCAGCACGCTCATCATCAGCGTGTCGTCCCACAGCTGCTGGTGGTTTTCATTGTTATAAACAATGTGCTGCAAGCCCTGCTTGTCCGTGCGCGGCATTTCATACATCACCCACTCCGCCCAGCGCTCCAGATACGGCAGCCAGCGGGCATCGCCCGTTTCTTCATAGCGATAAGCCAGCGTCAGGAACGGGCACACGGTGTTCACATTCTTCGTTGGCGTACCTTCCGCCAGACGTTCGGTAAACCAGTCGTCGATGATGGCGCGCATCTGCTCGTCACCCGTCTGCTGGTAATACTGATAAATTCCGTACAGCCCGATGCCGTGCGTCCATTCCCATCCCGCCCAGCCTTTGGTATCAATCACCCGACCATCGTCCAGCCGTAACAAGAACTCACCGGTTTTATCCTCAATATTCACCAGATTGTCGGTGATACGGCAAATCAGCGCCTTCAGATCCTCGCGGGAGATGAAGCGTTCTGGCTGACGTAAAAGCGGGCTATGTTTTACACTGAATACGGTCATAGTCATTCATCCAATTGAGTTATCAGTTAACAGTTCAATACAGTTACGGCTGCGTGGCGTGCGTGACCGGCTTGTCGCCTTTGTGGCGGTTCAGATAGCCGATATTGTTGTTGCCCCACAGCGATTCATACGGCATACCCGCCAGCATTTCGACCGTTGCCCGCGCCTGCGGCGTAATCTTCTCCGGCACAGGACGCCCGGCTTCACGCATTTTCAGCGTCTCTTCACGCAGCACGCTGTGCGTTTGCAGGTTGAGTTTAAAGCGCAGAGAAACCAGGAAGCCCAGCGCCAGCACACCCACGGTGCCGAAGCTCAAAATCATCAGAATCGTGTGGCTGACGCCCGGTGCCTGTACGCTTTGCCCGGATACGAAGCCGGAGAGCTGTAACACCACGCCCACCAGCATCACTGCACCAGCCTGAGAGGCTTTGCGAGTCAGCGTCATAATCCCGGCGAAGATCCCTTCGCGACGCTGTGCAGTGATCACTTCATCCACATCCGCAATGTAAGTGTAGGTGTTCCACGGCACGTAATTGATCCCACCGCGCCCGATGCCCGCCAGCGCAGAAATCAACAGCAGCAGAGAGAAGGTGTCATGCAGGTCGCTGTACCACAGGACCGCGTAGGAAAGCGCACTCACGCCAAACAGGCACACGACCAAGCGGTAAGACGGGGCTGGCCCAAAGCGAATACACAGCGGAATCATGCCGATCACCGCGATGAATTGCAGAATCGCCATCGTTCCCATCAGGTTAGACGCCATCGTCGGGCTTTGCATCAGCACAAAGACCACGTAGTAGGTGAATACGGCGTTAAACACGTCCTGCGCGATATACCCGCCCAGATACATTCCGAGATGCTGACGGAAAATACGAATACGCAGCGTGGAAACCAGCTCAACGTTCAGCCGTTTCAGGCTTTGGCCTAACGTCAGAGACTGGCGCTCTTTCTCCGCCCGCAGCGACGCTTCCGACATCTGATCGCGTGGCCGTTCCCAGGTAAAGAAATAGACTAGCGTCAGCACCAGCGCACAGATAACGGAGAACACCAGACTCGAATAGAAGAAGGAAATGGCGTTGTCTTTGCCAAAATAGCCCAGCAGGATGCCCGGCAGAAACGCGGCCAAAATCGCAGACAACTGCGCCAGCGCGATGCGTGCGCCGGAGAACTTGGTCTTCTGTTTGAAATCGTCAGTCATTTCCGGCACCAGCGTTTCATACGGCACCAGCACCATCGTATAGACGATATCGAACAGCAGGTACGTCAGCAGATAGTACCAATAGCTCATATCCCCAACCCACATGAAGCTGTAGCTGAACACGAAGGGAATACCGAGCAGAATAAAGAACTTACGGCGGCCAAAGCGTTTGCCCAGCCAGGTTGAACCGAAGTTATCGGTCAGGAAGCCCATCAGCGGGCTGACGACGGCATCGAGCACGCGCGCCATCGCAAAAATAAACGTTGCCTCAATCGGCGTTAAGCCACAGAACGTGGTGTAAAAATAGAGTAACCAGGCAGCCGTCAGCGCGGTGGTACCCGCACCAAGAAAGTCCCCTGAACCGTAGGCTAAATAGTTAGCCAAACCGATCTTACGCGTTTTCATCGCCATCCTTCCCCGAACATTTTTAATTATGAAGGTGTCACGCTGATACGGTAGCGCCCGGCGATCGTGAAAACCTTTGCGCTTTTGCCACCACGCGCCCCGCGCTGGCAGCACAGGGAAGATTGGTGCGATCCGCTTCAAAGATTTTATAAAAAGCGATTTTAACTGAACGAAACCAGCAGTTCGTTTATGGCGATCACAGGATAGAAGATAGGAAGTCAGCGGGAAGAAGGGCAACGTCGCCAACGGACGTTGCCTTGTGATGTCTTGAAAAATGGCGTTTTTTTTTAGCAGAGAATAGCGCTATTCAGCGTGCTGCAGTCGCCACAGGAAGGTTTGCCGCGCGTGGGCTAAACGCGGCTGGCGCAGCGCACCCGGCACCCAGGCCAGATAGTAATCCAGCTGCGTTGTGCCAACGGGAGGCGGAATAATGGCAAGTTCCCCCGTATCCAGCAGGTCCTGACATAAATACACCGGCATCACCGTCCAGCCAAATCCACTGGTTAGCACGCGACGCAGCGCACGCAGATCCTGACTCACCACGGCAGGCACCAGTCCCTTCTCCTCCATGCGGTTCTTCTTCAACCAGTGATCGATTAGAGGAAACTCAAGGTCATACGCCAGCATCGGTTCCTGCGCCAGCGCCTGCGGCAGATCGCCCGTCTGCAATAGTCGTTCGACAATCGCAGGCGCCGCTACCGCCTGTAATGTCGCACTCTTCAACAAATCGCTTTTCAGCCGTTTATCCGTCACCGGGTGCGCCGTTATGCCCAGATCGCAATGTCCTTCAAGCAGCATTTGTTTAATCAAATCGCCGTCGCCGGTATGCATATGTACCCGCACACCCGCCTCAAGCAGCGGCAATAGCTGTTCCGACACCACTTCGGCCATGAAATCCGCATGGCCAATGATATGCAGCGTCCCCGCGACGTCCATCGATCTTGCGCGGGCGGAAGCCAGCGCCGCCTCGGCCTCATCGAGCTTGTCCCCCAGATCCGCCGCTAAGTCGTCTGCCGCCGACGTTGGCGTTACACCATTTGCCTGACGCTCAAAGAGACGACGTCCCACCGCCACCTCCAGCCCGGCAATGTGCTGCGACACCGCTGGCTGGGTCAGATTGAGCGCGCGTGACGCGCCACTAATTGAGCGCTGCCGATAGACTTCCACAAACGTGCGTAGACGGATAAGTGACATACGATACCTATAGATTTTATGCCCATAAAATTATTTATACCCCTCGAATAATAATCTTGTTGGCGAGCGGATCAACCCCTGCCGTATTCTTTACCCCATCTTAAGTGACCCGGAAACCCCGGCTAACTTTCTGTTTTCTCTGGTACTCGACGACGAAAAGGAGACAAAACATGTCGACACAACAATCCAAAAAGGATTTACACGCTATCCTGAATACGATGAAGCGCGCTCACATTGCCTCTGGCCCCGCCGATGCCGCACTTCGTCAAGATCGCTTACAACGCAGCATCAACCTGCTCCGTGAAAACCATGCGGCACTCGCGCAGGCCATGAGTGACGATTTCGGCCATCGCAGCCTGTATCACTCTTTCGCCGCCGACATCGGCATCACGCTGAAAATACTCCAGAACGCCATCGACAACGTTGAACGCTGGATGCAGCCAGAACCCGTGGATGAACCCGCTCCCGGCATGCAGGCATGGATTCAACATCAGCCTCTGGGCGTGATCGGCGTGATCAGCCCGTGGAACTTCCCGGTGAATCTGTCGTTCGGCCCGCTGGCTGACATTTTTGCCGCCGGTAATACCGCAATTCTGAAACCGTCAGAGCTCACGCCGCGTACGTCTGAACTGCTGGCAGAACTGATTGCCCATTATTTTGATCCGCTGGAATTGGCCGTGGTGTTGGGTGATGCAGAAATCGGTCAGGCATTCAGCGAACTGCCGTTCGATCATCTGGTCTTCACCGGCAGCACCGCCGTTGGGAAACAGGTGATGCGCGCGGCGGCAGAGAATCTGGTGCCGGTCACGCTGGAGCTGGGTGGCAAATCACCGGTCGTAATTGATAGCAGCGCGGATATCACTGAAGCCGTTGAACGCACGCTGACGGTGAAAACCTTCAACGCCGGACAAATCTGCCTGTCGCCGGACTATGTTCTCCTGCCCGAAGGTCAGGAGCTGGCTTTCCGCGATGCCGCGAAAGCCTTTATGCAGAAAAGTTTCCCGACGTTACAGGCGAACCCGGATTACACGTCTATCATTGCTGACAGGCATTACGAGCGTTTGATCCGCATCCTGAAAGAGGCTGAGCAGCAAGGCGCGACCGTCGTCAGTCTGGCACCGGAAGGCGAAGCGCCCTACGACGCCAAAAGCCGTAAGATTGCTCCGCATCTGGTGTTCGGCGTAAGCGATGAGATGACGATCATGCAGGAAGAAATTTTCGGCCCGCTGCTGCCCATCAAAACCTACCAGGCGGCAGAGGAACCGATTCACTACATCAATGCGCATCCACGTCCGCTGGCGGCCTATCTGTTCAGCAACGATGAGGCCATGCAGCAACGCTTCGCCAGCAGAACGACATCAGGCGCGCTGGTCATCAACGATGTGATGACGCATGTATCGATCGACACACTTCCATTCGGCGGCGTTGGCGCATCCGGCATCGGCGCGTATCACGGCGTTCACGGATTCCGTCGTTTCAGCCACGCCAAACCGATTGTCATACAAAGTGAAGATGGCGCGTCTAACCTGACACTGCGTGCGCCTTACCATGAGAAACAAGACGCGATTGTCGCTGCCCTGAAAGGGTAACCGGCGTCTATTCACCCGATCATCCTGCAACCCTAGAGAGAAAAATGATGAAAATTTTAATGGTACTGACTTCTCACGACAAACTGGGCAACACGGGTAATAAAACCGGCTTCTGGCTGGAAGAGTTTGCCGCCCCTTATTACACCTTTAAAGACGCAGGTGCCGAGCTGGTGCTCGCCTCCCCTGCTGGCGGCCAGCCGCCTCTCGACCCGAAAAGCGATTTGGCCGATTTTCAAACCGAACTGACGCACCGTTTTAAAGCAGACCCGGCTGCGCAACAGGAACTGGCGAATACGGTAAAACTGGATACCGTCAGCGAACAGGATTTCGATGCGGTCTTCTATCCCGGCGGTCACGGCCCGTTGTGGGATCTGGCAGAATCGCCGGTCTCTATCGCGCTCATCGAAGCCTTTGTGCGCGCCAACAAGCCGACCGGTTTTGTCTGCCACGCGCCGGGCGTACTGATTCACGTGAAAGCAGAAAATGGCGACGCGCTGATTAAAGGCCGCAAAGTGACAGGCTTCACCAACGGTGAAGAAGCGGCGGTTCAGTTGACGGACGTCGTACCTTTCCTGATCGAAGATGAATTCAAGAAACTCGGCGGGCTCTACGAAAAAGGCCCAGACTGGGCACCGTACCTCGTTGAAGACGGCAAGCTGATCACCGGTCAGAACCCGGCCAGCTCGGAAGTGGTCGCTAAAGCGATTCTCAAACAGTTAGCTTAATTAATACTGGCAATTCGGGCGCTTTCAACGTTGCGCAGCAACGGCCCGCAGGGTGGCGGACAAGGATGTCCGCCATAAAAAAATCCAGAAACGTTTTCACGCTTCTGGATTTTTATAGTTAATCACGCTGGGCGCGTATCAGGCCGCTTTCTCAGCGACCTGATAACGCCAGAGACGTAATTACTGGCCTTTAACTTCTTTCAGGCCATTGAACGGTGCAGCATCACCCAGCGCTTCTTCGATACGAATCAGCTGGTTGTATTTAGCAACGCGGTCAGAACGGCTCATAGAACCGGTTTTGATCTGTCCAGCCGCTGTACCTACTGCCAGGTCAGCGATGGTTGCATCTTCAGTTTCGCCTGAACGGTGAGAGATAACAGCCGTGTAGCCTGCATCTTTCGCCATTTTAATCGCAGCCAGCGTTTCGGTCAGAGAACCGATCTGGTTGAATTTGATCAGGATGGAGTTAGCGATGCCTTTCTCGATACCTTCTTTCAGGATCTTGGTGTTGGTTACGAACAGATCGTCACCAACCAGCTGGATTTTGTCGCCCAGAACTTTAGTCTGGTAAGCGAAGCCAGCCCAATCAGATTCGTCCAGACCGTCTTCGATAGAAACGATTGGGTACTGTTTGGTCAGATCTTCCAGGAAGTGGGTGAATTCTTCAGAGGTGAACGCTTTGTTGCCTTCGCCAGCCAGAACGTATTTACCGTCTTTGTAGAATTCAGAAGCTGCGCAGTCCATCGCCAGAGTGATGTCTTTGCCCAGCTCGTAGCCTGCTGCTTTTACCGCTTCAGCGATAACAGCCAGCGCTTCGGCGTTGGAACCCAGGTTTGGCGCATAGCCACCTTCGTCACCAACAGCAGTACCCATACCTTTGGATTTCAGAACTTTAGCCAGGGTGTGGAACACTTCAGAACCCATACGGATGGCTTCTTTCAGGGTTTTCGCGCCAACAGGCTGAATCATGAACTCTTGGATATCAACGTTGTTATCCGCGTGCTCGCCGCCGTTGATGATGTTCATCATTGGCAGTGGCATAGAGTATTTGCCTGGGGTGCCGTTCAGTTCAGCGATGTGAGCATACAGCGGCAGGCCTTTTGACGCTGCTGCGGCTTTAGCGGCAGCCAGAGAAACAGCCAGAATAGCGTTAGCACCGAACTGGGATTTGTTGTCAGTACCGTCCAGGTCGATCATGATCTTGTCGATGTTCGCCTGATCTTTCGCGTCTTTACCCAGTACAGCCTGAGCAATCGGGCCGTTAACAGCAGCAACGGCTTTCGTTACGCCTTTGCCCAGAAAACGGGATTTGTCACCGTCACGCAGTTCCAGTGCTTCGCGAGAGCCAGTAGAAGCTCCTGATGGCGCAGCAGCCAGACCTACAAAACCACCTTCCAGATGAACTTCCGCTTCAACAGTTGGGTTTCCGCGTGAGTCGATGATTTCACGGCCGATGACTTTAACAATTTTGGACATTAGATTTTCCTCAGTACAAGTTAAACTAAAACTTTAGATAGAACTAAAACCCTAGACGAACAACGCGCGATAGCGATCGCGCGTTGCTGATATAACTCTTACTTCACCTGACGCTTCTGGTACGCGCCAGCGGCTTTCACAAAGCCGGCAAACAGGGGATGTCCATCTCGCGGCGTTGACGTGAATTCCGGGTGGAATTGACAGGCAACGAACCAGGGATGATCGGGTAATTCAACAATCTCCACCAGTTTGCGGTCGGCGGAAAGACCAGCAACCCGTAATCCCGCCGCTTCAATCTGTTTCAACAGCATGTTGTTAACTTCATAACGATGACGGTGACGTTCGATAATCGTCTGCTCACCGTACATCTGACGCACCAGACTGCCTTCGGTCAGATGGCATTGCTGCCCACCAACGCGCATGGTGCCGCCCAGATCGCTTGCTTCATCACGGACTTCAACATTGCCGTTCTCATCACGCCATTCTGTGATCAACGCAACCACCGGATACTTACAGTCTGGCATAAACTCCGTTGAGTTTGCGCCTTCCATTCCGGCAACGTTACGGGCAAATTCCATTAATGCGACCTGCATCCCCAGGCAAATGCCCAGATAAGGGATATTGTTCTCACGGGCGTAACGCGCCGACATGATTTTCCCTTCGACGCCACGATAGCCAAAACCGCCCGGAATCAGAATAGCGTCTAAATCTTTCAATACTTCGACACCACGGGTTTCAACATCCTGTGAGTCGATCAGCTTGATATTCACCGTCAGACGGTTCTTCAACCCGCCGTGTTTCAGGGCTTCAATAACGGATTTGTAGGCATCCGGCAGCGCAACATATTTGCCGACCATACCGATAGTGACTTCACCGCCCGGATTCGCTTCTTCATACACAACCTGTTCCCATTCTGACAGGTTGGCTTCGGGACAGTTCAAGCTGAATCGTTTACAAATATAATCGTCCAGCCCCTGTGATTTCAATAGCGACGGGATTTTATAAATCGAATCAATGTCTTTAAGGGATATTACTGCTTTTTCCGGCACATTACAGAATAAAGCAATTTTTGCACGCTCGTTGGCCGGCACGGTGCGGTCGGAACGGCAAATCAGCACATCAGGCTGAATACCGATGGAAAGCAGTTCTTTAACGGAGTGCTGCGTCGGCTTGGTTTTCACTTCGCCCGCCGCCGCCAGATACGGCACCAGCGTCAGGTGCATAAACAGCGTGTGTTCGCGGCCCACTTGCACCGCCATCTGCCGAATCGCTTCAAGGAACGGTAAAGACTCGATATCGCCGACGGTACCGCCGATTTCTACCAGAACGACATCGTGGCCTTCGCCACCTTCAATGATGCGCTCTTTAATCGCGTTGGTGATATGCGGGATCACCTGAATGGTCGCGCCCAGATAGTCGCCACGGCGCTCTTTGCGCAGGACATCAGAGTAGATACGGCCAGTGGTAAAGTTGTTGCGGCGCGACATTTTGGTGCGGATGAACCGCTCGTAGTGACCCAAGTCCAGATCGGTTTCGGCGCCGTCTTCGGTGACAAACACTTCACCGTGCTGCGTCGGGCTCATCGTGCCCGGATCCACGTTGATGTACGGGTCCAGTTTCATGATGGTAACGTTGAGGCCACGGGCTTCAAGAATAGCCGCCAGAGAGGCTGCGGCAATGCCTTTACCCAGAGAGGAAACGACCCCGCCGGTCACAAAAATATAATTAGTTGTCATGCTGAACCTGAGAGTTTAGGTTTAAAGACGATGGAGGTACCAAGACGGGAAAGTAGTATACCTGAACCTGATGAACGCCACAAATGTTCGTTTTACACAATGTGGCGATTCCAACACCCTCGAAGGCGAAGTAAAACCGCCCTCACCACAACCAATAATTACCTTTAATAACAATAAAATAAACTCACTAAAATAGATAAAAACAGGGTTTGTGATTAAAAATGGATTAATGGCCTATTTCCTGTTTTTTCACCTGCTGCCATGCGGCTTCCATTTCATCCAGCGTCGCCTGTTCCAGCGTTTTTCCCGATGCCGTAACGATTTGTTCTACCTCGCGAAAACGACGAGTGAACTTGCGATTTGCCGCTTGTAACGCATTCTCAGCCTTGTGCCCCAGATGACGAGAGAGATTGACTGTGGCGAACAATAAATCACCAATCTCTTCACCTAATTTTTCTTCATCGACAACGGCTTGCCGCGCCTCAAACATCACCTCGTCGATCTCTTCGTACACTTTATCGAGCACCGGCCCCAGGCTGTCCCAATCGAAGCCAACAGAGGCACAACGCTGCTGAATTTTTTGCGCTTTCATTAAGGCAGGCAGCGCATCAGGAATGTCATCCAACGGCGAATGACGATCTTTCTCCGCCCGCTCCTGCGCTTTGGTCTGCTCCCAGTTTGCCAGCACGGCATCGCTGTCCGTCAGCGTCAGATCGCCGAAAATATGCGGGTGACGGCGTTCCAGCTTGTCGCTGATGGCGTTACAGACATCGGAGAAATCGAACAAGCCTTTTTCCTGCGCCATTTGCGCGTAAAACACCACCTGAAACAGCAAATCCCCTAACTCACCGCGCAGATCATCAAAATCCTGACGGCTGATGGCATCCAGCACTTCATACGTTTCTTCCAGCGTATAAGGCGCGATGGTGTCAAACGTCTGTTTCTTATCCCACGGACAACCATTTTCAGGATCGCGCAGGGTTTTCATGATGGCGAGCAGGCGCTCGACGGAGGATAAATTCGTCAAAGGTACAGTCATAATATTCCTGAAAAAATTTGTGTGAAAATAGCAAAATACGGTAGCTAACTTGTGCTTAAAAGCGCAAAGACATCACTATCTTCATTTAAACGGCGTAGAAAATTGTGCTGAGATGCACATGACCGCCGAGTGAGCCGCATGGATGCGGCGAAAGCCTGTGCCGCGTCGGGAACGCGTCACAGGTGGCTCGACAGCGGGCATGTTCATCGAAGGAACCGCATAGCGGCACAATTCTCGCCAAAAGCCAGGGTTCTGAGGGATGCGGCGTCTGAGCATCCCTCAGTCGGGCGTGGCAATGGTGCCACAAAGAACAATATGGCTAATCACGCACGAAACTGTTCACCACACCCGCCAAGGTTTTCAACTGGCAGATGGTGAAACCACCATTTACGCCCCCTGTTGGCGCCGCGCATCGATCACATCTGGAAGTTGGTTGAGCTTCGCCAGAATGCGGCTCAACACTTGCAGGTTGTAGATCTCGATATCCATATCAATCGTTGCCAGTTGCTGCTTGGTGTCGCTGCGGCTGGCGACGCCCAGTACATTAACCTTCTCATTCGCCAGAATCGTGGTGATATCTCGCAGCAGGCCGCTACGATCGTTGGCAATCACCCTCACCACCAGCGAATAGCCGCTGGAGTAGCTTTCGCCCCATACCGCATCCACAATGCGCTCCGGCGAGCTGGCGCGCAGTTCGTCCAACTGTTCACAGTCGGCGCGGTGAATCGAAATTCCGCGTCCGCGCGTGATAAACCCGGTGATCTCATCACCCGGAATCGGCTGGCAGCAGCGGGCAATGTGGTGCATCAGATTGCCCACACCTTCCACTACCACGCGACCGTTGTCCTTGGTGTTACGTGCCGCTGGCTGATGCGATTTTTGCGTCAGCTGGCGCAGCGCTTCGCGATCCAGCTCTTCCGCACTCGGCTGTTTCAGCTGCGATTGCAGGAAATTCACCATCTGGTTCAGACGAACATCACCGCCGCCGATAGCAGCCAGTAGCTCATCCAGCGAATTCACGTTGTAACGTGGCAACAGCAGTTTTTCCGCAGCTTTCAGGCTGACACCCAAATGCGCCAGTTCGTCATCCAGAATCTGCCGTCCCGCCAAAATATTCTTGTCGCGATCTTGCTTACGGAACCAGTTCTGAATCTTCGAACGTCCGCGACTGGTGGTGATATACCCCAGATTCGGGTTCAGCCAGTCACGGCTTGGGTTCGGTTGCTTCTGGGTGATGATTTCAATCTGATCGCCCATTTGCAGCTGGTAGGTAAACGGCACGATACGTCCGCCGATTTTCGCCCCGATGCAGCGGTGCCCGATATCACTGTGGATGTGATAGGCAAAATCCAACGGCGTGGAGCCCGTAGGGAGATCCACCACATCGCCTTTCGGCGTAAAGACATAAACCCGGTCGTCAAACACCTGGCTGCGAACTTCGTCCAGTACGTCATTCGAATCCGCCACTTCTTCCTGCCAGGCAAGCAGTTTACGCAGCCAGGCAATGCGGCCTTCGTAACCGGAACGCCCGCCCACGGAGGTGCCTTCTTTGTATTTCCAGTGTGCTGCGACGCCCAGTTCGGCATCTTCATGCATCTGTCGCGTACGAATCTGGATTTCGAGCGTCTTTCCACCCGGCCCTAACACCACCGTGTGGATGGACTGATAACCGTTTGGTTTGGGGTTAGCGACGTAGTCGTCAAACTCGTCCGGCAGATGGCGATAGTGGGTATGCACGATACCAAGCGCCCCGTAGCAGTCCTGCAAGCGCTCAACGACAATGCGTACCGCACGGACATCGAACAGCTCATCGAACGACAGCGCTTTCTTCTGCATCTTGCGCCAGATGCTGTAGATATGCTTGGGACGACCATAGATCTCCGCCTGCACGCCCTCTTCTTTCATCGCGTTGCGCAGCGTTTTGACAAAATCGTCAATGTACTGCGCACGATCGATACGGCGCTCGTGCAGCAGCTTGGCGATTTTTTTATATTCATCAGGATGCAGGTAGCGGAAGCAGAAATCTTCCAGCTCCCACTTTAGCTGGCCGATACCTAAGCGGTTAGCCAGCGGCGCATAGATATTGGTACATTCTTTGGCCGCCAATACCCGTTCTTCTTCCGGGGCATCCTTCACTTCACGCAGGTGCGCGATCCGCTCGGCGAGCTTGATGACCACGCAGCGGAAATCTTCCACCATCGCCAGCAGCATGCGGCGGATGTTATCGACCTGCTCAGACGCACCGGAATCATTCTGCGTCGCTTTGAGCTGGCGGATTGCATCCATATCGCGCACGCCATGCACCAAATCAACGATGTTTTTACCAAACGCGGCTTCCAGCGTCGCCTCATCCACCACGTTCGCGTCTGCCAGCGGAAAGAGCAGCGCCGCGCGCATGCTGTCATTGTCCATGCTCAGCGTGGAGAGGATTTCTACCATTTCAATGCCGCGCCACAGCAGTAGCGATGCATCGGCGTGATCTTGCGTTTGCTGCTCACAGTAACGCCAGGTTTCGGCTAAACGTTCACACGATTGCTGGCTGGAAATACCCAGTGAAGCAATCCACGCGTCAGGGACAAACTCACCTGCCGTATTCAAATGCGCACTTCTTACCGCAACCATAATTTCTCCCTACGTTACCCTTCACCTTGCAAACGACGCCGCTTTGCTGCCTATTACGCCTTTCGCGTGCCGGTATCGTGCAAAAACAGTGCCATAGACTCAAGGTGACCGGTATGTGGAAACATATCCAGCATCGCGACATTCGCCAGCCGATAACCGGCTGCCAGTAATACTTTGCTGTCGCGTGCTAGCGTCGTGGCGTTACAGGAGACATACACCACCCGTTCAGGTGCCAGTCTGGTTATCTGCTCCATCACGCCTGCCGCGCCAGCACGTGCCGGATCAAGTAATATCTTATCAAAACCCTGAGCTGCCCACGGCTGCTGCGTGACGTCATCTTCAAGATTTTGGTGAAAAAATGTGACATTGGACAGCCCATTGCGTTGGGCATTCTCGCGTCCTTTCTCAACTAACGCGGTTACCCCTTCTACACCAACGACGCTGGCGGCACACTGTGCCAACGGTAGCGTGAAGTTACCCATGCCACAAAACAGATCTAATATTCTATCCTGCGGTTGCACATCCAGCCATGTCAGCGCCTGCGCGACCATCTGCTGGTTCACCGCATCATTGACCTGAATAAAATCACGCGGGCTAAAGGCCAGCGTCAGCCCGGCAACGTGATAAACCGGCTCTTCACCCTGTAGACACGTCAGCGAATCGGCATCCGGTGCCAGATAAACCGAAACGCCCTGCTGCTGCGCAAAATCACGCAGCGCCTGCTGATCCGATGAATGGAGTGGATCAAGGTGCCTCAGCACCAGCAGCGGACCGTTCTCCGCCTGCACCAGCTCCACATGCCCAAGGCGCTTCACCGCCTTTAATCGGCTCAGGCAATCGCGCAGCGGTTGCAGCAGTGCTTCAAGCTCGGGGCGCAACACCGGACAGGCTTTGATATCCACCAGATCGTGAGAATTTGACTGCCGGTAGCCCATCAACAGACGCTGTTCTTTTGCCTGAAAGTATAACGCAAGCCGCGCGCGCCTCCGATAGGCATAAGGTGTGCCAGCAATCAGCGAGGCTTCTGGCAGCTCAGCGCCCGTTTCCCGCGTCATCAGACGCATCAATGCAGCCGTTTTGCTGCTCTGTTGCAGCGCGATGTCCGCGTGCTGCTGCTGGCAGCCACCACAGCGGGTAAAATGCGGGCACGGCGGCGTAACGCGCTGCGGGCTAGGCGTCAGCAGGCGTTTAAGTTTTGCATGCGAAAACTGACGCTTCTCTTCCGTCAGTTGGATCTCGGCCTGCTCTCCCGGCAGTACACCCGTGACAAACACCGTCTTGCCTTCGTGACGCGCCACCCCCTGCCCAAACGGATCAAGCGACGTGACCGTAACAGTGAGGTTCTTAGCAGGAATTGCTTTCCGGGTCGTCACACGCCGGTTTGGAGAGTAGAATTGCGCCATAATGTACTATCGATTGATCTCTTGAGTTGAACGGCTGTAACCGGTACATGCAGTACCCGATAACTAATTACATCATTGGGTGCTCAGCATCCTCTAATTCTCCCACATTGGAACCCCATGACCAAATACAGTCTTCGTGCACGGATGTTGATACTGATTTTGGCACCGACGTTGATGATCGGGCTGCTGCTTAGTTCGTTCTTCGTCATCCATCGTTACAATCAGTTGCAGTCGCAATTGGCCGATTCGGGCACCAGCATCATTGAGCCGCTGGCGACCATCAGCGCTTATGCCATTACTCATCGCCAGATGGACACAATTCCCGCGTTAATCAATACGCTTCATCGCCGTCACTCCGCGATTATTCGTACCATTAGCGTGTTCGATGCGCGTAATCAGCTCCTCGCCACCACCAACGTCCGCAACAATGTAACCTTACAGTCGCTCAGCAGCGATGCGCTTGCACACAATAAGCTGCACCTGCATCACACGAATGACGCGCTGATTCTGCACATGCCGATCGTCACTGACAGCGAATTCATGCAGGGCGGAACAACGCCCGTGCTGCCCGGCACCGCGACACCTCTCGGCTATCTGGTGATCGAGCTGGATACCAGCACCATTCGGCTTCAGCAGTATCAGGAAATTTTCATTGCCGCGCTCTTGCTGCTGTTATCTTTGGGCGCCGCCGTCATCTTTGCCTATCGTCTAATGCGGGATGTCACCACCCCGATTCGCAATATGGTGGATACCGTCGATCGCATTCGTCGTGGGCAGTTGGATAGCCGGGTCGAAGGTTACATGCTCGGCGAGCTGGATATGCTGAAAAACGGCATCAACTCGATGGCGATGTCGCTGACCGCCTACCACGAAGAAATGCAGCAAAATATCGATCAGGCAACCTACGATCTGCGGGAAACGCTGGAGCAGATGGAGATCCAGAATGTCGAGCTGGATCTGGCTAAAAAACGCGCGCAGGAAGCCGCCCGCATCAAGTCTGAATTTCTGGCGAATATGTCGCACGAACTGAGAACGCCGCTGAATGGCGTGATCGGTTTCACCCGCCAGACGTTGAAAACGCCGCTGAACACGACACAGACGGACTATCTGCTCACCATCGAGCGGTCCGCCAATAACTTGCTGAATATTATTAACGATGTGCTGGATTTCTCGAAGCTAGAAGCAGGAAAGCTGGTGCTGGAGGATATTCCGTTCTCGCTGCACAACACGCTGGACGACGTTGTGATGCTGCTGGCGCACACGGCACATGAAAAAGGGTTGGAGCTGACGCTCAGTATTCAAAATGACGTGCCCGAACAGTTTGTCGGCGATCCGCTGCGGATACAGCAAATCATCACCAACCTGCTGGGCAACGCGATTAAATTTACCGAACAGGGCAACATCGATATTCGGGTGGAGAAGCGTCGTCAGGAACTTCATCAGGTGCAGTTAGAGGTGCAAATACGCGATACCGGCATCGGTATTGCCGAGTTGCAGCAATCGCAGCTGTTCCAGGCTTTCCGTCAGGCCGACACCAGCATTTCACGCCGTCATGGTGGTACAGGGCTCGGGCTGGTCATCACCCAACGTCTGGTCAAAGAAATGGGTGGCGACATCAGTTTTCAGAGCGAACTCAGCAAGGGATCGACCTTCTGGTTCCACATCACGCTACCGCTCAACCCGCACGCGATACCGACCGAACCCGCCTACACGATGCTGCAAGGCAAACATCTGGCCTATGTCGAATACCATCCCATCGCCGCACAGGCCACGCTGGATATCCTGAGTCAGACGCCGCTCATCGTGAGCTACAGCCCGACGTTTGAGCAACTGCCAGAAGGGGAATTTGATATCCTGCTGCTCGGTATTCCCGTGCAATACCGTAATACGCTGCTCGACTACACGCCCAGACTGCGCGATATCTGCCGCCGCTCGCCCTGTGTGATTCTGGCGCTGCCCAGCCTGGCGCAAATGGATGCCGAGCAGTTGAAAACCTTCGGCGTCCATGCCTGCCTGAGCAAACCGCTCGCCGCCTCACGCCTGCTGCCGCTGCTACAGGACAGCACGCTGTTCCAGTTCTCTTTTCTGCCGGACGATACTGCATCGCATCAGAGTGCCGCACGCCATCTAGCCCGTTTACCGTTGAGGGTGATGGCGGTGGATGACAATCCAGCTAATCTGAAACTGATCGGCACGCTGCTGGAAGAGCAGGTCGAGACGATTATCCTGTGCGAAAGCGGACAAGATGCGATTGCACAGGCAGAACTGAATCAGTGCGACATTATTCTCATGGATATTCAGATGCCGGGTATGGACGGCATTTGCGCCAGTGAGCTGATCCGTCAGATCCCTCACCATGCCACCACGCCTATCATCGCGGTGACGGCGCAGACCATGACGGGTGAACGTGAGCATCTGCTGCGTTCGGGTATGGATGACTATCTGGCGAAACCGATAGACGAACAGATGCTGAAAAGCGTGTTGACGCGTCATGCACGGCAAGATCCGTTGAAGCGCAATCGGGGCGAGATGACGGGATTACTGAACGAGCACGACGATAGCCAGCTATCACTCGACTGGGCGCTGGCGCAGCAACAGGCGGCCAACAAGCCGGAACTGGCGCGCGACCTGCTGCAAATGCTGTTGGATTTCTTGCCAGAGGTTCAGCGGAAGATAGAAAACGTGCTGAAGGGGCAGACGGATGATGACATCATCGAGCTGGTTCATAAACTGCACGGCAGTTGCAGCTACAGCGGCGTTCCGCGTCTGCAACGCATCTGCCGCTATCTGGAACAACAGCTGCGTAAAGGCATTCACGCCAGCGATCTGGAACCCGAATGGCTAGAGCTGCTGGACGAAATCGACAACGTTAACAAAGCCGCCCAGCCGCATATCAAACCTATGCATTCGTAATCAATATCCCCAGCATAGCCCTGTCTCTTCGTCATATTTTATGTGGCTGTGGAGACAGTTTCGTGCGCTTTGCTGTTATCAGGCGTAAAAAATTATGCTGAGGAGATAGCGGGCTTCGGATGAGCCGCAGGACGCGGCGAAAGCTTGCGCCACGTCGGGAACGTGTCGCAAGCGGTCCGTTAAGCCAGATACCGACGAAGGCACCGCGTTAGCGGCATAATTCCCGCCGAAAGCCTGGGGTCACGGGGCGGCGGCGACTGAGCGCCCCGTGTCGGGCGCGTGCTGCGAAGTAGCATGAAATAGCCGTATTGTGGCGCACGAAACCGTCCCTCAGTCTGATGTAGATAAAAGGTTCTAGACTAACCGTAGCGCCATCGCATTATCGCGACACAGACTGCGCCAGTCGGATCGTGGCGGCGATATTACGTGCCGTCATCCGCACATTCTCTGCCGCATTATCCAGCGCTTCTTCTAGTGAGCAGATGTTGTAAAGCACGCTAAATACTGCATCCAGGCCATGTTCATGCACCACCCCGACATCTGCCGTCAGGCTGCCAGCAATGCCAATCACCGGTTTGTTATACTGTTTGGCGATCCGCGCCACGCCAATCGGCACTTTACCGTGGATTGTCTGGCTGTCGATGCGCCCTTCCCCGGTAATCACCAGCGTGGCATCTCGTACCAGCGCATCCAACCCCAACGCTTCTGTAACAATCTCAATGCCCTGACGCAGCTCAGCGCCGCAAAAAGCCTGTAGCGCCGCCCCCATACCGCCCGCCGCCCCCGCACCGGGAACGTGTTCCACGTCCATGTCCAGATCGTGGCGAATCACCGCCGCATAATGCTTCAGCCCATTATCCAGCTGTTCAATCATCTCCGGCGTTGCCCCTTTCTGGGGGCCAAAAATCGCCGACGCGCCCTGTTTCCCCGTCAACGGGTTGGTCACATCGCAGGCCACTTCAAAGCGACAGTTTTTAATACGTTCATCCAGCTCGCTGATATCAATGCGAGCGAGTTTGTCGAGTTCCCCCCCGCCAAAACCGATCTGTTTGCCCTGCTTATCCAGCAACTTTGCGCCCAGCGCCTGCACCATGCCCGATCCGCCGTCATTGGTTGCACTCCCGCCAATGCCGATGATGCAGTGTCGAACACCGTGATCTAACGCGCAGCGAATCAACTCGCCCGTGCCATAGCTGGTCGTTTTTAACGGATTGCGCAGTTGCGAAGGCACTCGTTCCAGGCCGCTTGCCGCCGCCATCTCAATAAAAGCCGTTTTTTCATCGCCAGACAGGCCAAAGAACGCGTCGATGTTATCGCCTAACGGTCCTGTCACCTTAACATTCACAATTTTGCCATCGGTCGCAGCGACCATGGCTTCAACTGTGCCTTCCCCACCATCTGCAACGGGCAATTTGACATAGCAGGCATCGGGAAATATTTCACGAAATCCCTTTTCAATCTGCGTAGCAACATCTTGTGCAGACAGGCTTTCTTTATAAGAATCCGGTGCGATCACTATTTTCATAAACGATCCGATTTCATCAACGTTCCGATTGCATCAATAATCCGCGCGCTCATGAAACGGCGCTTATACCTGCCAACGTTCAGGGCAGCAGATCCTGAAATCCAGTAGGTAGATCAGAGTGATTATCTGCCAGTCGGCTGGCATCCTGTGCCAGCCTCGTGACTATCGCTTCACGGCTTATCGCGTAACTTCAACTTTGGCCAGCTTCTCGTAATAACACGCCAGCGCACTGTGGTCAGCCGATCCCAGATCGTCCGCTTTCAGCGCCTGCATCATTTCCATCACCGCCGCCGTTAATGGCAGCTGTGCGCCGACGCCGTGTGAGGTATCCAGCGCGTTCGCCAAATCTTTGATATGCAGATCGATGCGGAAACCCGGCTTAAAGTTACGATCCATCACCATCGGCGCTTTCGCATCCAGCACGGTGCTGCCCGCCAATCCACCGCGGATCGCCTGATAAACCAGATCCGGGTTAACCCCAGCTTTCGTCGCCAGCACCAGCGCTTCAGACATGGCGGCAATGTTCAGCGCCACAATCACCTGGTTCGCCAGTTTGGTCACGTTGCCCGCGCCGATATCACCGGTATGTACAACAGAACCCGCCATGGATTTCAGAATCTCAAAGCAGCGGTCAAACTGGGCTTTGTCACCACCGACCATCACGGACAGCGTGCCGTCGATCGCTTTCGGCTCACCGCCGCTGACTGGCGCGTCCAGCATAGCGATCTCTTTCGCCGCCAGTGCGGTAGCAATTTCACGGCTGGCAAGCGGGGCGATTGAACTCATATCCACCACAATGCTTCCGGCACGCGCACCGTCGATGACGCCGTTTTCACCCAGCACCACTTCTTTAACGTGTGGAGAGTTAGGCAGCATAGTGATGATGACATCGCACTGCTCCGCAACCTGTTTCGGCGTTTCAGCCGCCGTAGCGCCCGCCGCAACCACTTCCGCGACCGCGTCCAGATTTCGATCCATCACGACTAATGAGTAACCTGCTTTCAGCAGATTTTTACTCATCGGTTTTCCCATGATGCCCAATCCAATAAAACCAATTTTCATCGCCCTAACCTCATTGTCTGATGTAGATATCACTTCAATTCACGATGAACCCGCCTCATGGCGGATCCGATTCGCACGGAATGACTGAATTACTTCTTGTACTTGTCGCTCAGCGCCTGTGTTGCGCTGCGGAACACGCCCAGATCGCTACCGACCGCAACGAAGCTTGCGCCCCATTCCAGATAGCGACGCGCATCGGCTTCAACCGGAGCCAAAATGCCGCACGGCTTGTTATGCGCAGCAGTACGATCGAAGATGTGGCGGATCGCTTTCTGCACGTCAGGATGATTAGGCTGACCGAGGTAGCCCAGCGCCGCAGACAGGTCGCTCGGGCCAACAAACACGCCGTCTACGCCGTCTACGGCAATAATTGCATCCAGGTTGTCGAGGCCGTCCTGACTTTCGATTTGCACTACGACGGTAATGTTGTCGTTAATCTTGGCGAAATAGTCCGGTTCGGTGCCATAACAGTTGCTACGGTGCGCCACGGAAACGCCGCGGATACCCGCTGGCGGATAACGGGTTGACGCGACCGCACGCGCGGCTTCTTCCGCCGTTTCCACGAAAGGAATCAGGAAGTTATTGAACCCGATATCCAGCAGTCGCTTGATGATGATTGGCTCATTGCACGGCGGACGAACGACAGGCGCGCTGTGGCTGCCTTTCAGCGCCATGAGCTGAGGAATAAACGTCACGATATCGTTAGGCGCATGCTCTCCATCCAGCACCAGCCAGTCGAATCCCGCCAGCCCCAGCACTTCAGTTGAAATCGGGTTGCCCAGCGCACACCAGCAGCCAATCAACGTTTTCCCCTGCAGCAAATCTTGGCGAAAACGGTTAGGTAACAGCGGAGTCTTCATTTTTTATCCTCAGTCATTCCAGCGCCGCTTGCCTGAAGCGGCGCGCTCAAAAAACGGAAAATCAGAACGTTAGCGAACCAGACACGGACGTTTATTATCAAACGTCCACTCAGGAATAAGGTACTGCATTCCCATGGCGTCGTTACGTGCGCCTAATCCCATGTTTTTATACAGTTCGTGTGCTTTCATCACCTGATCCATATCCAGCTCAACGCCCAGACCCGGTTTCTTCGGCACTTCCACCATGCCGCCAACAATCTGCAACGGTTCTTTCGTCAGGCGTTGGTTACCTTCCTGCCAGATCCAATGCGTATCAATCGCCGTAATCTTGCCCGGAGCCGCCGCAGCGACCTGAGTAAACATGGCCAGTGAAATATCAAAGTGGTTATTGGAGTGAGACCCCCAGGTTAAGCCCCATTCGTGGCACATCTGCGCCACACGTACGGAACCTTGCATCGTCCAGAAGTGCGGATCGGCCAACGGGATATCGACCGATTGCAGCGAAATAGTGTGACCCATCTGCCGCCAGTCGGTGGCGATCATGTTGGTCGCGGTAGGCAGCCCCGTCGCACGGCGGAATTCCGCCATCACTTCACGACCGGAGAAGCCTTGTTCCGCGCCGCACGGATCTTCTGCATACGCCAGCACGCCGCGTAGCTGTTTACCCAGGCCGATAGCTTCATCCAGCGACCAGGCACCGTTCGGATCCAGCGTGATGCGAGCCTGTGGGAAGCGTTTCGCCAGCGCGGTCACCGCTTCGGCCTCTTCGCTACCAGCGAGTACGCCGCCTTTCAGTTTGAAATCGTTGAAACCGTATTTTTCGTACGCGGCTTCAGCCAGACGCACGATGGTTTCTGGCGTCAGGGCTTCTTCGTGACGCAGGCGATACCAGTCGCATTTCTCGTTAGCCTGACTCTGGTAAGGCAGATCGGTTTTATTACGATCGCCGATGTAGAACAGATAACCCAGCATCTCGACGGCATCACGCTGTTGACCATCGCCCAGCAGCGAGGCCACGCTGACGTTGAGGAATTGCCCCAGCAGATCGAGCATGGCGGCTTCGATCCCCGTGACGACATGGATAGTGGTACGTAGATCGAATGTCTGCAAACCGCGCCCGGAAGAATCGCGGTCGGCGAACTGCGCACGCACCGCCGTCATCACGTTTTTGTATTCGCCCAGCGTTTTGCCTACCACCAGCGCGGCAGCATCTTCCAGCGTCTGACGGATTTTCTCACCGCCGGGAATTTCTCCGACGCCGGTATTCCCGGCGTTATCTTTCAGAATCACAATGTTGCGAGTGAAATAAGGTGCATGTGCGCCACTCAGGTTGAGCAGCATACTGTCGTGACCTGCAACCGGAATAACCTGCATGTGGGTAATCACCGGAGTTGAACTTTGCAATGTCATTTTCTTATCCTTTCTCTCTAATTTTTCTATGTAGGGTTAGCGGCCAAAAACCGGGCGTTTACGATCAAATTTCCAACCAGGAATCAGGTACTGCATGGCGACGGCATCATTACGTGCCCCGCTCGGTAATTTTTTGTACAGATCGTGGGCTTTCATGACCTGTTCCATATCCAGCTCAATTCCCAGACCGGGACGATCCGGAACCTTAATTTTGCCGTTGACGATTTGCAGTGGCTCTTTGGTCAGATGCTGCCCTTCCTGCCAAATCCAGTGCGTATCAATCGCCGTCGGGTTACCCGGCGCCGCCGCCCCTACGTGCGTGAACATCGCCAGAGAAATATCGAAGTGGTTATTGGAGTGGCAGCCCCACGTCAGGCCCCACTCATCACACAGTTGGGCGACGCGCACCGCACCGTGCATCGTCCAGAAATGGGGATCGGCCAGCGGAATATCGACCGCCTGTAGCATCACGGCATGGTTCATTTCGCGCCAGTTGGTCGCAATCATGTTGGTTGCGACCGGTAGCCCAGTAGCACGACGGAATTCCGCCATCACTTCACGACCGGAGAAACCTTGTTCAGCACCACACGGGTCTTCCGCGTAAGTCAGAATGCCCTTCATGTCTTTGCACAGCCCGATCGCTTCATCCAGCAGCCAGGCACCGTTTGGATCGACGGTAATACGCGCATCCGGGAAACGCTTTTTCAGCGCTTTCACGGCATCGATTTCCTGCTCGCCGGGCAGTACACCACCTTTGAGTTTGAAATCTTTAAATCCGTAGCGGTCAGTTGTGGCTTCGGCCAAACGCACAATCGCGTCGCTGTCCATCGCCTGCTGGTGACGCAGGTGATACCACTCGTGCTTGCCTTTTTCGCCAGTTAAATAAGGTAGATCCGTCTTCGTGCGGTCGCCGATATAGAACAGATAACCGAGCACCGTGACTTCATCACGCTGTTTACCCGGTCCCAGCAGTTCGGCAACGGGGACACCCATGAATTGCCCCAGCAGATCGAGCAGCGCCGCTTCGAGTGCTGCCACCGCATTCACGCGCAGCTCAAACGTCCAGGCGCCTTTGCCGAAGGAATCAAAATCAGAAGACTGGTTGCCGACATGAATGTCATGAACCAGACGGTTCATGCGGGCGATTTGTTCGCCTTTCACACGAGGAATGGCTTCAACCAGCGTGTTGTAAATGACTTCACCACCGGGCGCTTCGCCGACACCGGTATGCCCGGCGCTGTCGGTTAGAATGACGAGATTACGCGTGAAGTAAGCACCATGTGCGCCGCCGATGTTCAGCAGCATGCTGTCATAGCCCGCAACGGGAATGACTTTCATGTCGGTAATAACTGGAGTCGCTGAAAGGTTACTCATTACAGGCTCCCGTCATGAATGGAGCGCACAGGATTGACGCTTAGGTTTCCGATAGTTGCCACAACGCAGGGGCGCGCAGAGGCGGATGAAAATAATTCAGTCATACAGAAATAAAAAACAGATGGTGCACCAGTAGATGATTTCATGTTGTTTTCCTACTTTATTAGCGCGACCTTGTTTTTACTCTGATTTGAACTGAACAATGCTTGTAGGGCTTGTAAGATTGTCAGAATAAAAACAGGTTATTACTGAAATAAACCAGTCAGGAATGCGGTGTTGTAATTCGTACCGCCTCACCAACCTCAGTAAAAAGTATAAGTTTTCTTATTTCACAACTCATTGGGCAATAGCACAGCATTCCCTGTCGAAATGCAGATTAAATATGTCATTATCACAGGCCAATGGGAGGTGTTTCACGAAAACCGTGAAAAGCGAATTTCCGTCTTATAAACACCGAAATACGCCCCTTTGGCACCCAATTTTGAAGAGGTAAAACCCGACGTTAAAGGGCATGAATAAATGACAAATTTATACCCTAAATAATTCGAGTTTCAGGCAGGCGGCAAGAGAAGGCATCCCGATGAGCTTACTCAGGTAAGTGATTCGGGTGCGTGAGCGCAGCCAACGCACATGCAACTTGAAGTATGACGGGTATATAGCGAAACGCTGCGCCATCATACTGATGGAACAGCGTTTTGTGTTATTGCCTATATCTAGACTAATACGATAACGACTGGCCTTAATTCTTAACGAACGGCTTCAATTCGATACGTTTAATATCTTGTACGATGAACAGGTAGCTGACGATGGCAACCAACGCATGAATCCCGACATACACCAGACCGCCATTGAACGAACCGGTCATGCCGATAATGTAGCCAATCGCAATCGGCGTCACGATACCAGACGCGTTACCGAACATATTGAACAGCCCGCCGCTTAACCCGCTGATTTCTTTCGGTGCAGTATCCGCCATAACCGCCCAGCCCAGCGCACCAATGCCTTTGCCGAAGAAGGCTGCAGACATCACCGCAATAACCACCCATTCGGTTTCAACGTAGTTACAAATCACCATCGACATGGAGAGCAACATACCGAGAACGATAGGCGTTTTACGGGCAAAGGTCAGGGAGTTAGTCCGACGCATCAGATAATCGGAAATGATGCCACCCAGAACGCCCCCGACAAAACCACAGATAGCAGGAACCGAGGCGACAAATCCCGCTTTGAGGATCGACATACCGCGAGCTTGAACCAGATAAAGCGGGAACCAGGTAATGAAGAAGTAGGTCAGTGCGTTAATACAGTATTGGCCGATATACACACCCAGCATCATACGGGACTGCATTAATTGCTTGATTTGGTGCCATTTTTCCCCTTTAACGACCTCTTTCTTCGTCCCTTTGGCATCCATATTAATCAGTGCACCACCGGCCTCAATGTAATCCAGCTCGGCCTGATTCACACTCGGGTGATCTTTTGGATCGTGGATCACTTTCAGCCAGACAAAGCTCAGAATGATCCCCAACCCGCCCATGAACCAGAACACATGTGCCCAACCCACGGCGTGCACCAGCCAGCCCATGATAGGAGCAAAAATCACAGTAGCGAAGTATTGCGCCGAGTTGAATATCGCGACGGCAGTACCACGTTCTTGTGCAGGGAACCAGGCCGCTACAATTCGGCTATTCCCCGGGAAGGAGGGTGATTCACACAAACCAACCATAAAGCGCAGCAAGAACAGGGAAATGACAATGCCAGCGCCGCTGAAGATATCGACAAAACCTTGTAATAAGGTAAAAATCGACCAGGTAAAAATACTATAGAAGTAGACTTTCTTTGAACCAAAGCGATCGAGCAGCCAGCCTCCGGGTATTTGCCCAATAACATATGCCCAAGAGAAAGCAGAGAAGATATAGCCCATCCCCACCGCATCCAGCCCAATTTCCTTAGACATTGCTGAACCAGCAATGGACAAGGTTGCGCGGTCCCCATAGTTAAATGACGTGACAATAAACAACATCACGACAATCCAGTAGCGGGCGTTTGTTCTCTTTTGTATCGCGCCAGCTGCTGAGCTTACTGTATTCATGATGAACTCCTGCTTCAATCGCGGTTCGCTCATTCATTCCGAATAACAGATAACGGTGTAGGGTTATCAGAATGAAGATTCAGTGGATAGTTAACATTCCCATTTTTATTTTTTTGCGAATAGCCAGGCTATATAGCATCAGAGTAATTAGCTGACATCTTCAACTCGCAGGAACATTATAATTTTTACCCACTGACTGCTCACTAGATAAAAGCACAACATTAAAAATGTCCTTTTGAATATGTTGGTGCACTTGCCCTATATAGTGCGAGGTGTTTCACGAAAAATGCCGCTATTCTCTTTTTACATTTACACACATTATTTTCATTTCTGGCTTAAAAACCGTGCGCTGGAAGAATGTGATCAAACTCACCAAAAATTGGGTCTTCGCCTGATAAATCAGAAACAAAAAGCGCTGGCTTAGGTCAATTGCATAATGTACGAGAAGGGAACCTCACGTATACTCATTAGCGAGCAATGAAGTAATAGCGTGGTAATAGTTACCACCGTGTTTCTGAGAAACCAATAATAAAGGCTTGCATCATGTCAGATAAATCAGAAAGTAATGCTGCACAAGAGCAGCCACTTTATATTAAGGTCCACGATTCTGATAATGTTGCCATTGTTGTTAATAATAATGGCTTACGTGCCGGAACCCGTTTTAATGATGATCTGGAATTAATTGAGCATGTTCCGCAAGGTCACAAAGTGGCCCTTGTGGATATCGCCAAATCAGGCGCCATCATCCGCTACGGTGAAATTATCGGGTATGCGCTGCGTGATATTGCCAAAGGAAGCTGGATCGATGAATCGCTGGTCGAGTTGCCACAGGCTCCCGCGCTGGAAACCCTGCCGTTAGCGACCAAAGTCCCCCCCGCGCTTCCTGCGTTGGAAGGTTATACCTTTGAAGGTTACCGCAACGCCGATGGCAGCGTAGGCACGAAAAACCTGTTGGGCATCAGCACCAGCGTGCACTGCGTCGCGGGCGTCGTGGACTATGTCGTTAAAATTATCGAACGCGATTTATTACCGAGATATCCCAACGTCGATGGCGTGGTCGCGCTCAACCATCTCTATGGCTGTGGCGTAGCAATCAATGCCCCTGCCGCGGTGGTTCCTATCCGTACCATTCACAACCTGGCGCTGAACCCGAATTTTGGCGGCGAGATACTGGTAGTGGGTCTGGGCTGTGAAAAATTGCAGCCGGAACGTCTGCTGGAAGGGACGTCTGATGTACAAGCCATCTCCCTTGACGACACCAGCATTGTCCGCTTACAGGATGAACACCACGTTGGTTTCAGATCGATGGTGGATGACATTCTGACGATGGCAGACAAGCACCTGCAGCGGCTGAACAAACGTCAGCGTGAAACCTGTCCAGCCTCTGAACTGGTTGTCGGCATGCAGTGTGGTGGCAGCGATGCGTTCTCCGGCGTCACCGCGAACCCAGCCGTTGGTTTTGCATCCGACCTGCTGGTACGCTGCGGCGCAACCGTCATGTTCTCCGAAGTGACCGAAGTACGCGACGCCATTCATCTGTTAACGCCACGCGTCATCAATGAAGAAGTCGGTAAACGCCTGCTGGAAGAAATGGCCTGGTACGATAACTACCTCGACAGCGGTCAGACCGACCGTAGCGCTAATCCATCGCCGGGCAACAAAAAAGGCGGCCTCGCGAACGTGGTAGAAAAAGCGCTCGGCTCCATCGCCAAATCCGGCACCAGCGCAATTGTCGAAGTCCTGTCCCCCGGTCAGCGCCCAACCAAACGTGGCTTGATTTACGCCGCCACACCGGCCAGCGACTTTGTGTGCGGCACGCAGCAGCTTGCTTCTGGTATCACCGTGCAGGTCTTCACCACCGGTCGTGGCACACCCTATGGCCTGCTGGCTGTACCCGTCATCAAAATGGCAACCCGTACCGCATTGGCAAACCGCTGGCACGATCTGATGGATATTGATGCCGGTACCATTGCTACCGGAGAGGCCACGATCGAAGACGTAGGCTGGCAGCTTTTCCACTTCATTTTGGATATCGCCAGCGGCAAGAAAAAAACCTGGTCCGATCAGTGGGGGCTTCATAACGCACTGGCCGTTTTCAATCCGGCGCCAGTAACCTGATTACCGTTCTCCGCAGGCCAGAATCATTATCTGGTCTGCGGATAGCGTTATTTGATCTACAATAAATTCAGCATAAATAAAAATGGAAGAAAGGCCGTAATTAAAAGAATAAACAGCAGGACAGCAACATTTAATTTCATTCATGCAAAGAAAAGATAAAAAAAACTTAACAAGTTATTCTTCTTAGCGTCACCTTCGTCAATTCTAAAATACTTTTTAAGAAAAATCCCTATTTTACTTCCTGCCTATTTTTAATCATTTTTTACCAATTATTTATTGCCAATAAAATGAATCAATTGACAGATAATCGTCCTCATCATAGATTTACGCGTGCTGAAAAAGCGTGCTAACACTGATGACATATTTGTTACAAAAATATATATCCTAAATAATTCGAGTTTCAGGAAGGCGGCAAGCGAAGGAGTCCGATGAGCTTACTTGAGTAAGTGATTCGGGTGACTGAACGCAGCCAACGCTCATGCAACTTGAGGTATGACGGATACAGTTACAAAATCTCCATCACGCACAATATAGGGTCAATAGCCCGCTCATAAATAATGCATAACATTATTTTATATAAATGAGTAAGCCACCCAAAAAATTTCAGTATACCCATTTGAATAACTTGAATATTTACACAGCAATATGCCTGACAGATTTCACGGGACTAACCATTCGGCAGCGACACTGCGTTTCAGCCTCTGTAATAACCAGAGCGGCAGAGACGAGAAAAGCGGCCAGCGTGGCTGAACCTGGAAACTGAGCGGGATACGTATGCCGGGGTTTCTAATGAGATTGAATACACCTGTTACACAGCAGGAGTATCTGTTAGACATGGACACCATATTGATGTCCACGACAAATATTCACAGCCACATTACCTATGCCAACTCTGCCTTCATTACGGTTAGCGGTTTTTCCGAAGAGCAGCTCATCAACCAGCCTCACAATATTGTGCGCCATCCCGACATGCCCGTTGAAGCCTATGCCGACATGTGGTTTACGCTGAAACAAGGCGATAGCTGGACTGGGTTAGTTAAAAATCGTCGCAACAACGGTGACTACTACTGGGTTCGCGCCAACGTTACGCCGGTTTATCAGCAGGAGCAGCTCGCAGGCTATATCTCAGTACGTAACACACCCAACGCCGAAGAAATCAAGCATGCCGAAGCGCTGTATAGCGCTGTGCAGAAAAAACAGGCGGGCAGCCGTAAGTTCTACAAAGGGTTAGTCGTTCGCACCGGACTCTTTTCGCCACTGTCGCTCTTGCAGAAATTGTCAGTCCGCTGGCGCTTGCGCGTGGCAGTAGTGTCGGTGGGCCTCATTCCCGCACTGTTTGCTTTCAGCGGCATGAATCCGCTGTGGCTGCTGGCACTGACGCTGTTACTCATCGTCATCATGGATCAGTTTCTGCAAAAGCAAATTGCACAGCCAATCAGGATGATACTCAAGCAGGCTCAGCATGTGGTATCAGGCCGTAAAGTAAAGCATGTCCACCTGAACCGAGTCGACGAAATCGGCTTGCTTCTCCGCTCCGTTAACCAGTTTGCCCTGAACCTGCATTCACTGGTCGACGACGTCAGTACACAGGTAAACGGCATCACCAACGTCAGCCATAAGCTGGCGGAAAACAATGTCGATCTGAATACCCGCACGGAAGAGACATCGGCCAATCTGCAACAAACTGCCGCCGCCATTGAAGAAATTACCGTTGCCGTACAGCAGAGTGCAGAAACGGCGGCACAGGCCACCACCATGGCAGAAGCCGCCAGCAACACCGCGTTTAAAGGTGGCAATATCATGAAGGAAACCATCGGTATGATGGATTCCATCTCCAGCGCCAGCGATAAAATCGTTGATATCATTGGCGTGATAGACAGTATTGCCTTCCAGACTAATATCCTTGCGCTGAATGCGGCCGTTGAAGCCGCTCGTGCGGGCGTACAAGGGCGCGGATTTGCGGTGGTAGCCGCCGAGGTTCGCAATCTGGCACAGCATTCCGCCTCTGCGGCCAAAGAGATTAAAACGTTGATCGACGCCAACGTCGAAAGTGTAAAACAGGGCAGCACAATGGTCGAAAACGCGGGCAAACATATCAGCGATATCGTTGATGAAGTCTTGCAGGTCTCCACCATGATCAAAGAGATCAGCAACGCAACGCATGAGCAAACCTCGGCATTGGGCCTGATCAATACCTCTATTGCACAGATAGAACAAATGACACAGCGCAACACCGATATGGTTACGCACTCTACAGAAGCCGCTGAAGGGCTCAACCTTCAGGCCAGACGACTGAATAGCGCAATTAACGTGTACGGCAGTTAACTAACGTCATCTCATCCATTGTGGCAAGGGAGTAGAAAAGCGCCCTTGCCCCCCTTTCTTTCCCTCCAGCAAGCGCATATCATCCTCGTAGTTTTGTAAATTTTTCGTAAAGAAAAGGGCGAGACTGCCGATAATAACTGCAGAACTGACTTATTTCAGGAGGAAGTGATGTCCATTACAATGAATACGGTGTCAAACGTAGCAGCGGCCTCTACGGCCAATAAGTCTGCAGCGAATAAGGCTTCATCTAATACAGAGAGTAAAGCTGCCTCTACCGCCAATACGGGTAGTGGCGCTCAACAAAAAATCGCTGCAATACAAAATCAAATCAAGCAGCTGACTAACAAGCTAAAAGAGCTGGGTACATCCGCCGAAAAAGCGGAAAGCGAAGCCGAGCGTAAACTCATCAAACAACAGCAGCAGATGATCCAGGCGCAGATCCAAGCGCTCTATGCCGAAATTGCCCGCATCCAAAAAGAAGAAGCGGAAAAGAAAGCGATGGAAGAAGCATCAAAAAAAACATCACAACAAACTGAAAATAAAGACAAAAAAGGCGGTGTTGATATCTACGTCTAACTGCAATATCTGACGCATTCCCTTCTTTCTTTCTCTCTCTTTCCTGATTGATATATTTTGTTACATGAGCTATCAGGAAAGTGAGTATTTCATGTTTCATTGCCAACAATATCCCCTTCGAGAAAGTGCTTAAATTGCCGATATAACGGCTTGTACCCCGAATAATTCGGGTATATCGGCATCTTTTCAGGAGGGAAAATGTCAAACACCATCAGCAGTATCAGCGTATCGACAACAACAGCAAGCAGCAGTAAAAGCAGCAACACCTCAGAGCAGCAGATTGCGCAGCTCACCAAGCAGGTTCAGGCGCTTACCAAACAGGTCACTAAACTGACCGAATCCGCTTCCAGCGCAGAAAGCGACGAAGAACGTAAGCTGATCGAACAACAACAACAGGCAATTCAGGCACAGATTCAGGCGTTACAAGCACAAATTGCCCGCTTGCAGAGTGAAAAATCGGAACAACAGTCCGGCTCATCTTCTTCTGCTTCTACTCAATATGCTAAAGAAGAAGGCGTTAACCGCCCGACAGCAGATAACCAGATTAATATCTACGTCTAATCTACGTCAGGGATGGGGTAGCCAGTAAACGTGAAAGGTCGCTTCAATGAAGCGACCTTTTTTCATCAAGGGTTACGACAGGAAATGGATAATCAGGGACGGGGCCGTTTCAGCGGCGTGACCAACCCTTGCAGACCCTCTATCTTGATTGCCAGCGTAATCTGCATCAATTCACCTAAGCGACCTTTAGGAAATTCATCCTTGCGGGAGAACCACAGCAGGTACTCTTCCGGTAAATCAATCAGCGCTCGCCCTTTGTATTTACCAAACGGCATCTGCATCCTGGCAATGTCTATCAGGTCTTCTTTTTCCATCCGTTTACTCCCCCAATAGTCGGATCATTTCCGCCTCATCGATCACTGGGATCCCCAATTCTTGCGCCTTCGCCAGTTTAGAACCTGCGGCTTCACCAGCAATCACCATATCGGTTTTCTTCGAGACGCTGCCGCTCACTTTTGCCCCTAACGCCGTTAGCCGATCTTTGGCTTCATCGCGGGACAGAATACTCAGCGATCCGGTCAATACCACGGTTTTCCCTGCAAATGGGCTGTCGATCTCTTCCGCATTGACCACCTGAACCTCAGGCCAGTGAATGTTGATGCCTGCGGGATCGGTCAATTCGCGGATCACGGTTTGGTTGTGTTCTTCCTCAAGAAAATGACGCACATGCGCGGCAACGACTTTACCGACATCCGGCACCTCCAGCAGCGCGTCTTCATCGGCAGCAAAAAGGGCTTCCAGCGAACCAAAATGGGCAGCCAGATTAGCCGCCGTCGATTCGCCAACGTCACGGATCCCCAATGCATAGAGGAAACGTGCCAGCGTGGTGCTTTTCGCCTTTTCCAACGCATTGACGAGGTTCATCGCGGATTTCGGCCCCATGCGATCCAGCCCCGTCATGATCCCAGCGCTCAGACGAAACAGATCGGCTGGCGTCTTGACGTACTCTTTTTCCACCAGTTGATCGATGATCTTATCGCCCATGCCTTCCACATCCAACGCGCGACGAGAAACAAAATGCTTCAGTGCCTCTTTGCGCTGGGCACCGCAGATCAGGCCAGCGGTACAGCGCGTGACGGCCTCGCCTTCCACACGCTCAACGTCAGATCCACACACGGGACAAACCGGAGGGAAAACGATCGGGCGCACCGTTTCTGGGCGCTCAGATTCCACGATGCCAACGATCTGCGGGATCACATCCCCTGCTCGACGCACAATCACGCGATCGCCAATCTGCAAACCTAGCCGCTCAATTTCATCGGCATTATGCAGCGTGGCGTTGCTGACGATCACCCCAGCCACGGCGACGGGTTCCAGACGCGCGACGGGCGTAATCGCGCCAGTCCGCCCAACCTGAAACTCGACATCGCGCACCCAGGTCAGCTGTTCCTGTGCCGGGAATTTAAAGGCCACCGCCCAGCGCGGCGCACGAGCAACGAACCCTAACCGCTCCTGCAGCTCCAACGAGTCAACTTTGACAACGACGCCGTCGATATCAAAGCCTAACGAACTGCGGGTCTGCTCAACCTGACGATAAAAATCAAGTACCTCAGCCGGACCAGTGCATAGCTTAATTCTGTCGCTAACCGGCAGCCCCCAAGCCTTGAACTGCATCAGGCGCTCCCAGTGGCTGGCGGGCAACTCACCGCCTTCCAGCAGACCAACGCCATAGCAGAAGAAGGTCAGCGGACGCGTAGCCGTAATGCGCGGGTCAAGCTGGCGCAGCGATCCGGCGGCAGCATTGCGCGGGTTGGCAAAGACTTTGCTGCCCGTACGACGGGCTTCTTCGTTCAGCTTTTCAAAGCCGCTGTGCTTCATAAACACTTCGCCGCGCACTTCAACACGACGCGGAATATTGTCACCCTCAAGGCGCAGTGGGATCGCCGCAACGGTACGAATGTTACTGGTGATATTTTCCCCAGTCGTGCCGTCCCCGCGCGTGGCCGCCTGTACCAAAACGCCCTCTTCATACAACAGGCTGACGGCTAACCCATCCAGTTTCAGCTCGCAGCAGAATGTCAGATCGTCACCGTTTTTCAGCCTGTCGCCAATTCGCTTGCTGAAGGCCAGATAACTCTCTTCATCAAATACGTTATCCAGCGATAACATTGGCACTTCATGACGAACCTGTTCAAATGCCGCCAGCGGTGCCGCGCCTACGCGCTGCGTCGGAGAGTCGCTGGTCACCAGCTCGGGGTGATCCGCCTCTAACGATTTCAGTTCCTGCATGAGTTTGTCATATTCGACATCAGGAATTTCGGGCGCATCTTCAACGTGATATTTGTATTCGTGATGGCGTAAGACCCGGCGCAACTCCGCTACCCGCAGTGCGGCCGCATTCACTTCGGCTGGTTCTTTCTTCACTGGTTTCATACCTGTTTTATCTGACGTGTCGCCCTGTCGGCATCGTGATTGTTATGATTCTCGCCCGTGATGTGCCAGAGCGAGAATCATTAGCTTGCGGACTAACGGCGTCGAAACCTTTCGAGCACCGTCAGTTTTATTTCGTTTAAGATTTAGACGTGTTGGCTTTAATCGTGTTGATGATGTTCGTCGTGGAGCAACCATCCTCAAAGTTCAGGACTTTCACTTCACCACCGTTGGCCCAGACTTCTTCACTACCGGCGATTTCATGTGGCTGGTAGTCCCCGCCTTTCACCAGAATGTCCGGCAGAATGCTGGCAATCAGGCGCTGCGGCGTATCTTCTTCAAACAGCACGACCCAATCGACAGCTTCCAACGCACCCAGCACGATCATCCGCTGAGGCAGCGGGTTGACGGGACGAGTCGGCCCCTTCAGACGCTTGGTTGAGGCATCGCTGTTTACCGCAACGATTAACCGGTCGCCAAGTTTGCGAGCGTTTGCCAAGTAAGACACATGTCCGGCGTGCAGAATATCGAAGCAGCCGTTGGTCATCACAATCTTTTCGCCACGCTGACGCGCCAGTTCAACAGCATGTTTCAGCTGTTCTTCGGTCATCACACCAAATCCGGTTTCGGCACGGCCGCGGATAGCATTTTCCAATTCAATCGGCGTGACAGTTGACGTACCCAGCTTGCCAACGACGACGCCTGCGGCGGCATTCGCCAGGAAGCAGGCCTCTTCCAGCGGGTTACCTGCCGCCAGCGCAGCGGCCAACACACCAATGACGGTATCGCCCGCACCAGTCACGTCGTACACTTCCTGCGCCTGCGTCGGCAAATGCAGTGGCGCTTTGCCCGGCTGTAACAGCGTCATCCCTTGCTCGGAACGGGTAATCAGCAACGCGGACAGATCATAATCGGCCACCAGTTGCATACCGCGCTCGACCAGCTCTTCTTCCGTTTTGCAACGCCCTGCGACCGCTTCAAACTCAGACAGGTTCGGCGTCAGCAATGTCGCGCCACGGTAGCGGGAAAAATCCGTGCCTTTCGGGTCGATCAGCACCGGAACACCAGCCGCTTTTGCCGTCTGAATCATGGTTTGCACATGCGCTAATGCGCCTTTTGCATAGTCAGACAGCACCAGTGCGCCAATTTTTGGCAGCGCCAGTTGAATACGTTCGATAATCGGCTGAGGATCAATCCCCTCAAAGCCCTCTTCAAAATCCAGTCGGATCAACTGCTGATTGCGCGACAGCACGCGCAGCTTGGTGATCGTCGGGTGCGTAGGAACAGCGACAAAGTCACACTTCACATTCACTTCGCCAAGTTTGGCATTCAGTGCGCGAGCAGCATCGTCAATGCCCGTTAACCCCACCAGACGCGATCCCGCGCCCAATGCAGCGATGTTCATGGCGACGTTCGCCGCGCCGCCTGGGCGCTCTTCGATCGTATCAACCTTGACCACAGGCACGGGTGCCTCTGGTGAAATTCGGCTGGTCGGCCCATACCAATAACGATCCAGCATGACATCACCCACCACTAATACACCCGCTTGACGGAAATCAGGCAGCGTCACTTTCATCCTCTACTCCAGGCTTATTTCGCATAATGCGCGTAATAATATCATAGGCACGTATCATTACACGTCACTGCCGCGCGGCTCTAAACCGCACGGCACATTTGACCATTAGATAGGAGGAACTTACGCTCCCACTAACCACTTATTCCAACTCACCAGTACCTGCTCCCGCTCCGCAACAAACCGATCTTTGCTGACCCGACCGGACAACTCCTGCAAGGCCAGATGGTGCAGTTCATTGCGCATGGTGACGTAGGCCAGCTTAAGCGCGTTGGCTTCGCTCTCTTCCATCACGCCATATTGCGCCATCAGCTCCAGAATACGCACATTGTCTGACCAACGGGTCAAACGCGGTTCCTGAGCGGCGTAACGTAGCATCAGATACTGGGCAATGAATTCAATGTCCGTAATGCCGCCCGCATCCGTTTTGATGTCAAAGAGTGCTTTATCTTTGTTCGCCAGATGCTGACGCATTTTTTCCCGCATTTCTCGCACTTCGGTTCGCAAAGTCTCCGCGTCACGCTCAGCACATAGAATATTGCGGCGGATAGACTCAAAGGTCTGCTGCACGCCGCTTTCGCCATACACCATACGCGCACGTACCAGCGCCTGATGCTCCCACGTCCATGCCTCATTGCGCTGATAGTCATCAAACGCTTCTACCGTACTCACCAACATCCCCGCCGCGCCCGATGGCCGCAGACGGGCATCGACTTCATACAAAATGCCTGATGACGTCCGGGTGCTAAACAGATGCATCACCCGCTGTGCGAGGCGCAGGTAAAACTGGCGGCCATCAATACTGCGTTCGCCATCCGTCATCACGTCCGATGGACAGTCCAACAAGAACACCAAATCCAGATCGGAGCTGTATCCCAACTCCCACCCGCCGAGTTTGCCATAGGCAATCACGGCAAACCCACGGCCTTCACGATGCTGCAAATGCGACGGCTGACCATAGCGTGCAACCATCTGCCCCCACGCCTGTTGAACCACGGCCGAGATAATCGCTTCCGCCAAATACGTTAAGTGATCGCTCACTTTCATCACGGGCAGTACGCCGCCGATATCCCCTGCGGCGATACGCAGTTGCTGCGACTGCTTGAACTGGCGAACCGCTTCTAACTGCTGTTCTTCATCATCCTCAGGGACGCGCATCAAATACTGACGTAGCTCATCGGCATACGCGCCCGGTGCCGTCGGCTGATACAGCGTTGACGCATCGAGCAATTCATCCAGCAGCAAGGGATAGCGTGCCAGTTGGCTGGCAACCATTGGCGACGCCGCACACAGGCGAATCAGTTGGCCGAGCGCAGCGCGAGACTCCAGCAGCAGTTCGAGATAGGTGGTGCGTGTGACGATCCCCAGCAGCAGCGGTGTCAGACGAGACAGCACCGTATCCGCTTCCTGACGAGCGCAGACTTCCGCCAGCAAACACGGCATGAGCTGATCCAGCACGTCTCGCCCGCGCGGCCCTATGGTGCGTTTCGCCACGTCGTGACGGAATTCCACAATCGTCCGCATCAGCTTTTCGCGCACGCTTTCCGAGAGATGCGGCGTCAGCGGAGCCAGTTCGCCGTCATCCAGCGTGTCCTGCCATAGGCTGCTATAGCTGCTATGTTCGGGAATGTCATTATTGTCCGGCGCATCATCGCCAATCAGGTCATCAAATACGTGACGCACCGCCTGCATATGCTGTTCCAGCATGGATTGCAGCGTGTCCCAGTTGTCAAAACCCATTCCCCATGCCAGCCGCTGCTGATTCAGCTCATCACCCGGCAGCGTTTGTGTCTGCTCATCGGCAATGGCCTGCAACAGGTTCTCTAAACGACGCAGAAACAGGTAAGAGGTACTGAGGTCAAGCACCTGCTGTGGCGTTAATAACCCCAGCGCTCCCACATGCTGGAGCGTAGGCAACAGCGAACGCCCCTGCAATCCTGGTTCACGTCCGCCACGAATCAGCTGGAAAACCTGCGTGATAAATTCGATTTCACGAATGCCGCCCGCCCCCAGCTTGATGTTATTGCGCAGATCCCGGCGACGCACTTCGCGGGCAATCATGCCTTTCATATTCCGCAGCGACTGGATCACGCTGAAATCGATATAGCGACGGAAGACAAAAGGCTTCAACGTACTGCGCAGTTCCTGACTGTAAGCATCGTCCATTCCCCCCATCAGGCGCGCTTTGACCATCGCATAGCGTTCCCAATCGCGGCCCTGCTCCTGATAATAATCTTCCATCGCCGCAAAGCTGAGCACCAGCGGACCGCTGTCACCAAAGGGACGTAGTCGCATATCCACACGGTACACAAAACCATCGACGGTCGGCTGATCCAGCACCTTAATGAGCCGCTGCCCCAGACGCGTGAAGAACTGCGCGTTATCCAGCTCGCGCCGCCCGCCTTGCGTATGACCATTTTCGGGATAGACGAAGATTAGATCGATATCCGAAGAGAAGTTAAGTTCTCCCCCACCCAATTTTCCCATGCCAAGAATCAGCAGAGGCTGAGCCACGCCCTGCGCATTGCAAGGTGTCCCCCACTCGCGACAACAGGCCTGATATAGCCAGCTTCTGGCCGCCACGATCACTACCTCGGCCAGCTCACTGAGCTGACGCAGCGTGTGTTCCGTCGTACTGGTTTGCAGCGCCTGCGACCACGCAATCCGCGTCAGCATATGTCGGCGAAACCGACGCAATGCCGCCATCAACGCATTTTCATCGTTAACATCGGCCAGTGCGTTACTTAACCAGTCGGCGTAGTGCTGCCACTCTTCGGGCTGCGGCGGTTGCTGATGAATCCCTTGCCACCAGTCAGGATGCAGCGCAAGCGCATCGCTGACAAAATCGCTCAATGCCAAAACAGCGGCGTCGCTGTCGGTTATCGGTTCATCAGGTGCGGCTTCCCGCAAACGCAAGATCGCACGCTGAGAGTGTTCCGTCAGAAGCACAGGTAAAGCAGGCAAAGGAAGTATCGGCATGGGGGTTCCCTTGATGCGCCGCCTATCTTCACTGACAAGCGGCAGTTAACGGTTACTGTGATGGTCCGCCGCTATGTAGCCAGAACGGAGACAAGGCAAGCGCCTCTTTACGGTAGGCTTCCAGATAGGCAGAAGGAGCCTTCCCAGCAGCGAGTCGCTCAATTTCCTGAAGTAACACCCGCCAATGTTCAACGTAGGCTTCCACCTGCTCCGCCGGATACGCACCGGATAAGAGAAGAAACGCGTAGATATTACGTTGCAGACGAGGGATTTGCTGTTCGTACTGCGCTTCCGTCAATTTAGAAGAAAAGGCGCTTTTCAGATCCGCCGTGCTACGACTTAGCATAATGTCAGCAAAGCGTTTGAACGACCCCTGTAGCTTAATGCGATCTTTACTATCCATATGGTCACGCCAGCCAGACTCGATCAGCCAGGAAGTCAGTACCAACTTACTTTGCAGGTAGTCGACGCTGTAGCACACTTCCGCGCCATCGGGGCTTTGTAGCCGAGCTTCCAAAGTGGCGAGCGCAGAGCGAAAAAGCGTGGTGACCTTACGTAACACGACGCCCCCCACCAGCACCAGCATTTCGCGCATTAACGCACTGGCCTCTGGCAGAGCATCACGGGCAGAGGCATTTCCTCTTACCCACAGTTCTTCGTGGTATTGCCAATGGCTCAATCCCAGTTCCAGCGCCGCGCGGATGGCCTGATCGATATTGGTCTTTGGATCCACAACCAGTCGATTGAGAGGCTGACACTCGCGAACCGGGTTACCTTTAGCCAGATGGTATCCGCGCGCCGCCTTACTCAGACTACCCTGCCGCATACCACCAAACTCTGCGATTTCCTTTGCCAGCTCCAGCAGGTGGGTAGTCTGCCCAATCTTAAGTTCCATCTCCAATTCGCACAGCGGTTCACTCAGATCGCCAGCACGAATTTCACCGCGATCTAACGCAACCTCAATCACGCTTTGATAGTAAGTAAACACCCACTTTTCACGCGTAAAATCCGTGCTAAACAGCGGTTTTAGCGACGATTGCAGCGTATCGACATCGCAACCTTCTGGCCAGACTTCCGCCGGAAACAGGCTGAGATCCAGCTCGGCTTTCTCCAGCTCAACGTTATATTCTGGGTGTTGATGCAGCCCGCCAATCACTTTGCCGGCCGTTTTTGCCGTCATTTCGTAGCGTTCATTTTCGCCGCGAATACGCAGGCCGATGCCGTTACGGCGCAGGTAATTATCCGCCGTTTCATAATAGGTATTGCTCAGACGCTGAGCACGCATGTGCTCATACTGACTGTAATCACTCTCCCAGTCAGCCAGTTGCGTCAGCAGCGATTCAACGCTGTCGGGATGAACAATAAACTTCAGCTCAATTTCTTCACTCATAGCATTCACAACACCAAGACCACATTCATTATCATGTCAGTAAATAACATTTTACTTCACCTTACTACTCTTACCGCACACACTCTTTTTCACCTGCGAACAAGCGCGCATTTCTTATGCAAACCTGCCATCAACAACACCACTTTCCCCGTTTAAACACGCCGCCCGCTGCCTTCTAAGACTGTTCTCATTTCGGTTTATACATTGCCTCGTCAGACTTAAGCCTCTACTATCAGACCACCATTAACGCAACATGATGATCTTATGCAGAAATTAGGCTTACTCTGTTTTACTTTATTTTCTCTCACGCTGAGCTGGACCGCACAGGCGGAAGAAAAACGCTATATTTCCGATGAGTTATTGACGTATGTCCACAGCGGCCCGGGCAATCAATATCGTATCGTCGGCACCGTGAATGCTGGCGCTGAAGTCACGCTACTCAGCGTTAATGAAAACGCGGGCTATGCGCAGATCCGTGATGACAAAAACCGCACCACTTGGATTCCTCTCGACCAGCTTAGCAATACGCCGAGCCTGCGCACGCGGGTACCGGAGCTGGAAAATCAGGTTAAAGACCTGACTGACAAACTGAATAATATCGATCAGACCTGGAACCAGCGCACCGCTGATATGCAGCAGAAAGTCGCTGCTAGCGATAGTGTTATCAATGGATTACGCCAGGAAAATCAGGATCTGAAAACTCAGCTTATTGTTGCGCAGAAGAAAGTCAGCGCGGCGAATGTCCAGCTTGATGATAAGCAGCGCACCATCATTCTACAGTGGTTTATGTATGGCGGCGGCGTTGCTGGCATCGGCTTGCTGCTGGGTCTGCTGTTGCCGCACATCATCCCGCGTAAAAAGAAAAATGACCGCTGGATGAGCTAATCGGAACACGTGCCTGCTTCTTGCAGGCATTTTTCTTTGCGGCCAACGCAGCGGCGCAAAGATGGTAGTATGTGGTGAAGTATTGGTTATTGATTCAGGAGCCCGACGTTGAAGATCTACCTTGTCGGCGGCGCTGTTCGGGACAGCCTGCTGGGTTTACCCGTCACCGAGAAAGATTGGGTGGTGGTCGGCGCAACGCCGGAGAATCTGCTTGCGCAGGGTTACCAGCAGGTTGGAAAGGATTTTCCCGTCTTCTTACACCCCGTTAGCCGCGATGAATACGCTCTCGCACGTACCGAACGCAAATCTGGCAAAGGCTATACCGGGTTTGTCTGCCATGCTGCACCCGATGTCACGTTAGAGCAGGATTTGCTGCGCCGCGATTTGACCATCAATGCCATTGCCCGCACCGAGCGGGGCGACCTTATCGATCCCTATCACGGCCGTCGCGATCTTGAGAATCGCCTGCTGCGTCACGTTTCCGACGCATTCAGCGAAGATCCGTTACGGGTGCTGCGCGTCGCGCGTTTTGCCGCACGTTTTGCTCATCTCGGCTTCCAGATTGCAGAAGAAACCATGGCGCTGATGCAAAAAATGACGCATGAGGACGAGCTGGCTTACCTGACGCCAGAGCGCGTCTGGAAAGAGACGGAAAAAGCGCTCGGCACATCGTCGCCAGATGTCTATTTTCAGGTGCTGCGAGACTGCGGCGCACTGGCCGTGCTGTTCCCTGAAATCGATAATCTGTACGGCGTGCCCGCCCCCGCCAAATGGCATCCGGAAATTGATACCGGTATTCATACGATGATGACGGTGGCAATGGCCGCCCGCCTCAGCCCCGAGATTGACGTACGTTTTGCTACGCTGTGCCACGATTTAGGAAAAGGGCTGACGCCGCCTGAACTCTGGCCGCGTCATCACGGTCATGGCCCAGCGGGCGTCAAACTGGTTGAAGCACTGTGCCAGCGCCTGCGCGTGCCGAATCCGATTCGCGATCTGGCAAAGCTGGTTGCGGAATATCATGACCTGGTTCATACCGTGCAGGTGCTGCAACCCAAAACCCTGCTGAAGTTATTTGATGCGATTGACGTCTGGCGCAAACCACAGCGTCTGGAACAGTTAGCGCTCACGAGCGAAGCCGATGCCAGAGGCCGTGCCGGTTTTGAAGAGAACCCTTATCCACAAGGTGATTACCTGCGTGAAGCCTTCCGCGTCGCCAGTCAGGTCAGCAGTGCGGCCGTCGTCGCCGATGGTTTTAAAGGCATTGACGTGCGTAACGAACTGGCACGTCGTCGCATTCATGCATTGGCAGACTGGAAAGCACAGCAGCCGGATAACTCGGGCACGTCCTGAAACAAAGAGGCCACGCTAATGCGTGGCCTCTTCTCTCTATAACGGTCTACCTAAAATCGACGTTCTCAGTCTTACATAAACACCATGTAAACCACGCCCGCGACGATAAAACGATAAATCGCGAACGGGACAAACGAGATGCGTTTGATGATTTTCAGGAAGGTTGTAATCGCAATCAGCGCCACGACAAACGCCGTCACGAAGCCCACGGCAAACATCGGCACATCGGCCAGCGACAGGAAATGCCAGCTTTTATACAGATCCAGAACGGTCGCGCCCATCATCATGGGAACCGCCAGAATAAAAGAGAACTCAGAAGCCGCGTAGCGGCTGACGCCCATCAGCATCCCGCCGGAAATGGTCGCCCCTGAACGTGAAAAGCCGGGCCACAGCGCCAGACATTGAAAACAGCCAATCATAAATGCCTGACGATGCGTGATGTCATCCAGCCCGACAGCACGCGGCTGTTTTGGCTTGAACCATTCCGCCGCTAACAGCAGGAAGCCACCGATCACCAGCGCATACATCACGTTCTGTGGATAAAACAGCGACTTGATGAAGTCATGAAAAATCAGCCCAAGCACCACTGCGGGAATCATTGCCAGCAAGATGTGCGTCAGTTTCAGACGCCCGGAGGTTTTCCCCTCGTGCGGAACTTCGCCGAAGTGAATCCCTATCAGACCAAAGAGGCGGCGCCAGAACATCACGACAACGGCAAGAATCGAGCCAAGCTGAATGATGACTTCAAACGTCTTGGCTTTCTCATCAGCAAACCCTAACCAATGACCAACAATAATCATATGCCCTGTAGACGATACGGGCAAAAACTCGGTCAGTCCTTCGACCACGCCAAGAATAAATGCGATTAGCAATGAATGCAGGTCAGTCATCTAAAAATCCTTGCCTCTAATAAAAACGAAAATGCAGCGCACAAAAAAGCGGCTGCGTACTTCCGCGAGCCGCTATAACTGGCTTATAGACTATTTGGGTTACGGTTTAGTTGCACGTAAAGCCGTATTTATTCTGTTAAACCAGATTTATCGTATGCCGCGCTCAATAATCACTCCAACCTGACGCGCCTGCGCGACGGCGCCCGGCTTGCTGAGCTTGATCCGCAGCCAGGGAATCGAGAAGCGCTGCATCAGCATGTGCGCGACTTCTTCAGCAACGCGTTCCACCAGCGCAAAACGCTGGTTTGCCACGTGGGCAATCACCGCCTCGCTGACATCGGCATAGCTCAGGCAGTCATTAACATCGTCACTGGCGGCTGCCTGACGGTTATCCCAGCCCATTTCGATATCGAACACCAGTTTCTGCTGGATGGTCTGTTCCCAATCGTAAACACCAATAGTAGTGATTACAGTAAGTTCTTCAATAAATACGATATCCATCACGCCATTCTCTGTTTTTGTCGCTGTCGGATACCACTTCCGACGGAATGTGCGTATTATCCACAGATGAGAAGAGTAAAACGACCCTTATTAAACGTCTCTCTATACAAACTAAACGGAATAGCGTTATGAGTGTTACCGCGCTTGGTATGATGTTAATCGCGTATCTGTGTGGCTCTATTTCCAGTGCGATTTTGTTTTGCAGAATTGCTGGGCTACCCGATCCGCGCCAGCATGGTTCTGGGAACCCCGGGGCCACTAACGTATTGCGTATTGGCGGCAAAGCGGCCGCTGCAACCGTATTGGTGTTTGATATCCTGAAAGGCATGCTGCCAGTCTGGGCCGCTTACGCGCTAGGCGTTGCCCCGCTGTATCTCGGGCTAACCGCCATCGCCGCCTGCCTCGGCCATATCTATCCGGTCTTTTTCCACTTTCGCGGCGGCAAAGGTGTGGCAACGGCTTTGGGCGCCATCGCCCCGATCGGCTGGGATCTAACGGGCCTGATGACCGGCACCTGGCTACTGACCGTGCTACTGAGCGGCTATTCCTCGCTTGGCGCGATTGTCAGTGCGCTCATCGCGCCGTTTTATGTCTGGTGGTTCAAGCCACAGTTTACCTTCCCCGTCGCGATGCTCTCTTGCCTGATACTGATGCGTCATCATGACAATATCCAACGCCTCTGGCGCGGACAGGAAAGTAAAATCTGGAATAAGCTGCGTAAGAAAAAACAGCCGGAAGACGAACAAACCTCCCCCGAAGAGTAAGGCAAAAAAATTCCCGTTTTCACGGGAATTTTTTTATGAAGTATATCCCTAAATAATTCGAGTTGCAGGCAGGCGGCAACGCAGTGAATCCCCAGGAGCTTACTCAAGTAAGTGACTGGGGTGAGCGAGGACAAATCGGCTTAGTCGATTTGAACGCCGCTTGCGGCGGCCCTTCAGGGCGAGGCTCAGAGAGGAGCCGAGTATTGCCAACGCACATGCAGCTTGAAGTATGACGGCGATATTAGAATCGGCCGATGGCGGCAAGCTCCTGCGACTGCACTTTAAACTGTGACATGCTTTCTGCCAGCAGGCGCGCCTGATCCTCCAGTGAGCGCGTGGCCGCGGCGGACTCTTCTACCAGAGACGCATTTTGCTGCGCGACTTCATCCATCTGCGATACCGCCAGATTTACCTGCCCAATGCCATTACTCTGCTCACGCGTTGCCGTTGAGATCTCACGCATCAGGGACGTCACGCGCGCCACCGCGTCAGAAACGTCATTCATCGTTTCACCCGCCATTTTCGCCATCACGGTGCCTTCACTGACGCGACTTTGAGACTCTTCCATCAGCATTTTGATCTCTTTGGCCGATTGCGCACTGCGCTGTGCCAGACTGCGGACTTCACCTGCCACCACGGCAAATCCACGCCCCTGCTCACCCGCACGTGCAGCTTCAACCGCCGCATTCAGCGCCAGAATATTGGTCTGGAACGCAATACCGTCGATCACCGCCAGAATATCGCCAATGCGTGCTGAACTGCTGGAGATCATCTGCATTTTCTCAATCATGCTCCCCACGGTTTCACTGCCTTTATTGGCAATGTCGGACACATTTTGCGCCAGCGTATGCGCTTGTTCCGCACTCTCCGCGTTCAGCGTCACCGTAGCGGTCAACTGCTCCATGCTGGCTGCGGTTTCTTCCAGCGAGGAAGCGGACTCTTCCGTACGCGCGGCTAAATGCGTATTGCCGGAAGACAGCTCGCGCGTACCGACGTCAATCTGCATACCCGCATCGCGGACGCGGCCCACTGCGGTTGCCAACGAATGCTGCATTGCCTTCATCGCTTGAATCAGGCGGCCAATTTCATTATTGCCGCCATCGGCGATGCGCTGAGTCAAATCACCACGGGCAATAAACTCCAGTTGGCCGACGGTCTCTTCAAGCGGAGACAGAATGGAACGCTTCAACGCAATCCAGGCAGCCAACACCAACAGCAGCACGGATATACAGGCAATACCAATAATCATCAAACGGTTGAACGCGAAGCTTTCCGCTTCTGCGAGCATGTTTTCCCCGACTTCCAGGCCGAAATCACGGAATTCGTTCGCGACCTTATCCATCTTAACGCTGAGCGGCGGTAGTACGTCCTGCAACAGCACGTAATAGGCAGCGACATCGCCACGCTTCAGCGCATCGACCATCGGCTGAACACCAAGATTCATGTATTGCTCGTAGTTGCTTTTAACTTCTGCGGCCATTTTGGCACCGCGCTCTGTTACGGTCCCGTAGGAAAGAAAGCGTGCCATTTCTTTGTGGGAAAGCGCCGTGTAGGCTTCTGCTCGCGCGACCGATGCATTCGCCAGATCGGTCAGCCCGCTTTCCATCTGACGAGCGGCCAACGCCGCCCCTGTTCTTGCACGCAGTGAAGCGGTATAGCTCCCCGCCAGCGCCGTAACTTCTTTGCCCTGAATCTTGTCGATTGTCGTAAGAGACGTGATTCCCTGATTGATTGAGGTGATGCCGATTCCGCACACCAGTAGTAGGAGCAGTACCATCGTTCCTAACAAAGCAATCAAGCTCGTCTTGATGGTGATATTTCTTAACATTTTCGTTTCCCTGGAATTACAAATGATAAATAAATGCGGAGAAAAGCTCTGCATAACGTGATCTTGATCATGTTCCCTATCGGTAACAAACCTGCTTTCTTTAAAGAAACTTTAGTAACGAAAGTATTTTTACTTAAACGACTCGTGCAAGCGCATCGCGCCTTGCACACGCTAAAAATCGGGGACATTAAACGCTTTTTGGCTATAATGACGGCCACGCTATTTCAGGTTTAAGAGAAGGAAACCGACATGAGTCTGAACAATGTCCCGGCGGGTAAAGATCTGCCGGAAGATATCTATGTAGTGATTGAAATTCCCGCGAACGCCGATCCGATCAAATATGAAATTGATAAAGATACCGGTGCGCTGTTTGTAGACCGTTTCATGTCTACGGCCATGTTCTACCCGTGCAACTACGGCTACATCAACCACACGCTGTCTCTGGATGGTGATCCGGTTGACGTTCTGGTTCCGACCCCGTATCCGTTGCAGCCGGGCTCAGTGATCCGTTGCCGTCCTGTTGGCGTGCTGAAAATGACTGACGAAGCGGGCGAAGATGCCAAGCTGGTTGCCGTTCCGCACAGCAAGCTGACTAAAGAATACGATCACATTAAAGACGTTAACGACCTGCCTGAACTGCTGCGTGCACAGATCGGCCACTTCTTTGAACACTACAAAGATCTGGAAAAAGGCAAATGGGTTAAAGTTGAAGGTTGGGATAACGCTGCTGCGGCAAAAGCCGAGATCGTTGCTTCCTTCGAGCGCGCGAAAAACAAATAAGCGCCACACGATATGCATTAAAGCCCTTATGGGCTCAAGATATCGCATGATCAAAAACACCGCCTTGCGCGGTGTTTTTATTTATGGCGACCATGACTTGATTGGCTACTCGGCCTCAAGCCTCTTCTTCATCTTCTTCGCTGCGCTTTAGCCAGTCACCGCTGGCAATACGCGTCAGCCCTACAACAGGATGTTTGTACAGATAGATCCAGGCACTGCCCAGAGGCGTACGAATCAGCTCACGTTGGTATTCGTGGCCGTCCCGCTTTAAAGCATCCAGCTCAGTCAAAATCGACGAACTAATGCGATAGACCTCACAATGGATTTCTCCATCACCGGGTACGACTGCCGGATAATGGCCGAGATCGTACAGCTCGAAACCCGCGAGCTGACAGTCCCCTAACCATTGCGCATTTGTCATCCAATGACTGTTTCCCTGTTTGCGTCGTAAACTGCCGTAAACAATAATTCGCATCGCTAGAACTCAAACTGATAGAGCACATCTAATGCCTGGCTAATTCCAGACACCGCTTCCAAGTATAGTTTTGGCATCAGGCGATAACGTAGCGTTAACGTTGCCAAAGAATCGAATATGCCAACACCATATTTTACTTGCAGACCCGGAAGGACGTAGCCGCTGACGACAACCTGAGAATTATCGCCAACACCCTGTGTATCCAGAGCTAAATTACTTACGCCAAAGGCCTCGCCGATTTTACCCACAACTTGACCACTTTGTGCAACCCCTAAACCGACTAACATTGAGGTCATTGCCGAGCTATCTGCTCCGCCGCTGTCCAAACCCTGTCCGCGCAGCAGATAAGAGAGCGCTTCCTGCTGTGACATGGCCGGATCGGAGAAGACTTCCAGCTTCGGTGTCGCGGCCATGCCAGTGACGCGCACGCCGGCAATGACGTCATTCGCCGTGTTGTCTGGGTTACGAATGGCTTCGATATTCAGGATCGGCTGATCCGGTGGGCCGGAGAACAGAATCAACCCTTTGCGGACGATCAGATCCTGCCCGTAGGCTTTAAAGCGGCCAGACGGAATGTCGATCTGGCCGTTCAGCCCTAATCCGCGCTCGTCCTGAACCATTTTCAGGTCGCCCTGTAGGCGAGCAGCCAGCCCGAACGCATCCAGTTGCACATCATTACCGACGCGGATCGTCAGGTTGCTGTTAATCGGAATCCCGGCGCTGGCTTTCTTCAGCGGCTGACGCTGGGCATCCAGCATCACTTCATCCGATGACACCGCCACCGCGCTTTCCGGCATGTCTTTAACGACAATGCGCGCCCACGGAATACTGACCGATCCGTTTAGCGCAAACAGCTGCGGCGTGGCCTCGAAGACAATATCCGGCGAGACATCCAGCCGCGCCATCGGCGGAACCGTCACCCGCAGCTTCTGGCCTTTCGCTGCGATCCGCGCACGCCAGGCATCAGGCCGTGACCAGTCTGCGTTCCCGCCGAGATTCAACTGCCCGTTATTCGTTTTCAGGAAGCCTTGCAGCGTTGACGACATCCCGCTGAAATTCACCGCCAGCCGCCCGTTGGTCAGATCGATCGGCATCCAGTTGCCATCAATATCCAACCGCTCCAGCACCATCTGACCGAAGAGCTGAGGACGCGCCGCATCCCCCGCCAGACGCAGGTTCGCATTCAGTATCCCCGCCGCTTTTTCTCCTTTACTCAACGCAGGGTTGAGCAAGGCCAACGAAATAGTGTTGATCGTGACGCTACCGCCGAGATTGCGCCGGCCCTGTGGATCGGTCACCTGAATATCACCGCTGAAGCGTCCGTTCTCGCGAATCGCCATCAGCCAGCCGAGCTGCGCCCGCCCGCGATCGAGCCCGGCATTCAGCGTAAAGGTATCAAAATCAATCGGCAGTGTGTTGCCCTGCATCTGCTGGCGAACGCTGACGCCGTTACCCACCAGCGACACTTTCGCCTGCGGTAAACCTTGCCCTGCCTGCCAGCTGATATCCACACCACCGGTGAACGTCCCGGCTAGCACCGTCTCCGCCGTCAGGAACGGTTTCAGCATAGCGAGATCGAAGCGGTTCAGTCGAATGCTCGCCTGTCCGCTCGGCCCAGCTTCAATTGCTTTTGGTACGCAAAGCTCTGCGTTCGGATTCCGCCAGCAGTGCGTGCCGATGGTGATCTTCTGCTGCGCATTCAGGTAATCCAACGCCATATCCTGCGTCAGACGCCATTCCCCCACCGGCGTGTCGAAGCGGGTATTGTTCAGCGTGCCGCGCCAGCGCTGTTCCTGACGATCGAAACTGCCCGAAAGTGCCAGTTGCCCGGCAACCGGTTCGCCCTGCATAGTCAGCCGGAGCTGATGCTGTTTCTCGTTACCGCTGGCATCCAGCGTCAGCAGCGCAATATTCAGGCCTTCTTGCTTCAGTGCCTCGAGGCGTACGGTCAGCTTGCCCTGAATCTGCTGCTCGGAGCGCACATCGCCTTCCACCCTCACACTGCTAATCGTCATCGCCTGCCAGCGCAGGCCAGAAGCCGTGATATCCGCCAGCATCTGCGGTTCACGCAGATTGCCACGTAATTTAAGTGTGCCGATGGCGCGCCCTGCCAGACCGGGCAACATGCCGTCCAGCGACGGCGCATTGATGTCTGCATCCAACTGCCACTTATCGCTCAGGTCGCCTTTGACGTTCAACTGGTTGCGGCCTAACGCCAGATTCAGCGCTGGAATTGTCCACTGGCCCGCCGCGTTACCGCGCAGTTCACCTCTGGCCGTGAGCTTATTCGCTTTCACGTTGCCGTCCAGACGCAATTCCGGCACCTGTAACTGCCAGCTACCGCCATAGACGCTGCCACGCGTCGTAATCTTGCCGTCTACTTTCGCGGGCCATTCAGGCCACTGTTTCGCGGTGTTAATCCCGTTCAGCACCAGCTCACTGCGCCAGCTTATGGCTTTGCTCCAGTCGATAAGCGCACTCAGATCGGCATTACCCTGCAACGCCGCCAGCCGCAGGCGGCTCAGCGTAAACTGCTGCTCGTTGCCTTTACCATCCAGCAGCAGCGTTGCGGGAGGAATATCCGCGCCGCTCAGATCGCCGCGCAGCGACAGCGCATAGTCGGTCACTTTGCCGTTAAAACGCAGCCTGATGTTGTCAGCCTGATATTGCGTCGCACCCGTCAGCGGCCAACGCACACGTTCGGTTTGCAGCGTCAACGCCAGCGGCAGCCCGGCTTCCGCCAGTTGAGTTTGCAGATCCAACTGCGCACGCTGCGGTCCCGAAAGGTTCAGCGCCACATTCAGTTGTTCGCGCAGGCCGCCATCAACCGTCAGTTTCAGCTTCTCGCCTTTGAGCGGATCAACGTTTAGCACGCCGTTCGCCGTCAACGAGACAGGCCAGTTATCGCTAAGCGTCGCTTCACCGCGCACATTCAATCCACCCTGTGGCGATTGCACGATCAACTTGTCCAGACGCAAATGCTGTTGCTGGGTCGATGCCTGTACGAAAAGGTTATTAATCAAAATGTCCTGATCGCCCGTCAGCCGTAGCTGTTCACCGTGAATCTCGACAATGTTCAGATCCAGCGGTAGCGTGAACTGCGGTAAATCAGGTAATAGCGGTTTGGAGAACAGCTCGCTCAGGCGCTCACCCAATGGCTGTTCAGGCACGGCAGGCTTGTCAGAGGCGCTATCCGTTTTTGGTGTCGATGCTGTCGGTACCGGAGCTGTCGTCGTGGCTGCCGCTACCGTATTATTTGCTTCTAGCACTTTATCAATTTGAAGCGTTTGCGAGGAGCCTTGCTCGGCCGCATCACGTACGTTTGCCACGGTTTCTTTGATGACAGACGCCATTTCCGCCGCCGTCACTTTGCCATCTTCCAGCACATCGACGGGGGTCTTCGGCAAGGCCACCAGCAGCGCGCTGATTTTGGTTGGCAGCAGCGTCAACGCGCGCCCTTCCCACTGCATTCCCGTGCGGAACTCGCCCAGTGAAATCGCCATGTCATCCACGGTAACCTGAACGTTGCTGAGCGTTAACTGACGCAGTGAAATCGGGAAGGGTGTTGAAATTTCCGTTACTGGCGTTGAAGGCGGCGGTGGTTCTGCCGCCACAGGCAAGGCTTTGGTATCCACAACCACATCGACACGGTTTGCCGACAGGTCATTGATGCACAGCTGACTTTTGCGCAGACAGCCCAGCGCGAGCGAGAGATGAAACTCATCGCTCTTTACCGTCACGCCCGGCATTTCGTAGCTGACGTTTTTCAGCGTTAAATCACGCCAGCCGCCGCTCACGCTGGCAATGTCCAGCCCCGGCACCACGCGTGCGGCGGTATTCAGCAACAGATGCAGGCCCGGCGTGGTTCCCACCAGCAATCCTAGCCCAACAACGAGAAGCAGTAAGAAGGCGACGATGCCAATACCGACTCTTTTCCACCAGCGCCCTTTCCGCGCAGGCGTCATCGGCACGTTGTCGTGCGCGACGTTTTCTTCCGCCACCGAATCCTGTACTTTTTTTTCGTTTTTCTCATCCATCATAATTCAGGCCCCAGTGCGATATAGAACTGAACATCGTTCTTCTTCTCTGCATCGCCGATCGGCATAGCAACATCGAGTTTCACCGGACCAATCGGCGAGGCCCAGCGGACACCGACGCCCGTACCGGTCTTGAAGTTACTCCGTTTGATGTCATTCACTGCTTCACCTGAATCAACAAAAACAGCGCCCCACCATTTTCCCGTCACGTTGTATTGGTATTCGAGCGAGCCAGTCGCCAACTTGGACGCACCGGTCAGTTTGCCGTCGCTGTCGCGCGGCGAAATAGATTTGTACTTATACCCACGAATGCTGCGATCGCCACCGGCAAAGAAACGCAGTGAAGGCGGAACGCGGGAGAAATTATTGGTCTCAATCCAGCCCAGATTGCCACGCGCCACAAAACGGTGTTTATCCGCCAGCGTACGAATCCAGACGTTTTGTGCCTGAACCACGGCAAAGTCGATATCCGATCCCCAGGTGGTGTCGGAAATGTCGATAGAATAACGTTGCGTATCGCCCCACACCGGCATCAGACCGCCGCGTTGGCGGGTTCGGTTAATGCTCACGCCCGGATAGATCAGCATCGTGGTATCCGTCACGCTTGCCTGCGTAAAGTGGTCGAGACTCCAGCGCAGGTTAATCGCGCGTTGCCAGCCGCTGGAGAGATCCCAGTAGCGCGCCACGTTCAGCGTGGTGCCATCGGATTTGGTATCGTTGAGATCTTCGCGCTTGAAACCACCTTGCAGCAGGTAATACTGCTCAAGCGGGTTCTTCAACAAGGGAATTTTGTAGCTAAAATCGAGCGATTGCTCCGGCGCAGACACGCTCAGGCTGCTTTCCAGACTGTGTCCCCGAGAGTTTACCCAAGGCTTATTCCAGGTCGTTTTAAAGCGGGGGCCAACATCCGTGGCATAGCCGACCCCGGTTTCAATCCGGTTACGGGTTCGCGGCGTCACTACGGCTTCCAGCGGCAGCACCTTGGAGCTTTTCGACTGTTCGAAATCAGGCGACACCACCACAGAGTTAAACCACCCCGTCGCAGAAAGGCGGCGGTTTAACTCACCAAGATCTTCACTGGTATAAGCATCGCCTTCGTGAAACGGCACCAGATTTTGCAGATAATCATCGCGGATTTGTGCGCCCTGAAAGTGTACGGCGCCAAAGCGATAGCGTTCACCGCTATCAAAGTCGATATCCCAAAACGCTTCTCTCTCTTCCCGCATCACGCCAAGCTGGCTTTGCTGGAAGCGCGCATCGAAATAGCCTTTGCGTAATGACAAACCGTTCAGCCCGCTTTTAAAACGATCGAAATCACCGTGATTCAACACCGAACCGATTTCGGGTCGATCGTCTTTAACCAGCTGTTGGTAGTCTTTATCGTCATGCGCACCGCCGCGCAGGGTGATGTTCACCCCGGCAATTTTTACCGGTTCACCGGGCGTGACGGTGGCAATCAATACGGGTCGTCCGCCATTAACGGCAGGCCGGAATTCGAAACCAATCTGTGGATCGTAGTAGCCGAGCGCGCGCAATCCCTGACGGATCGCTTCATCGACGCGTGATCGGAAACGCCCGTCGGCATTAACCTCATCGACCGCAATGGTAGATAAGCGCGCCCGTACATTCTTTTGTAACTGCCCTTCCAGCCCCATGACTTGCAGACGCACATTCGCCGCCTGGCTCTCTGGGGCCAGCATAAGCAGTGCGCACATCAGGCCAAGAACCCGGTATCGTGGCGCACCGCAGCCAGCAAAGCTATTTTTTTGTCCTGCTATGCCTTTTTGCCCGGTAACGCTTTTTTTTCCAATGAAACTTTTCGTTGAGATGAAAATAGTCACTGAGCTCCCTGATAAAATCGGTCTGTCGCCTAAAACCTATATCCCCGTCATACTTCAAGCTGCATGTGCGTTGGCTTCCCTTACTCACCCCAGTCACTTACTGATGTAAGCTCCTGAGGATTCGTGCGGTTGCCGCCTGCCTGCAACTCGAATTATTTAGGGTATAGCATGGCTTTTATCACTTCGCCCGCCGCATTGACGGCCGTCGTTGTACGCTTACCTGACAATCCGCCACGCAGCGCCGAAATCTCCTACCAACTTTGCATGATATTAGTGATAAATACTAATTTTCCATCTTAAGAATAGATTTTCACCTACAAACATCAATATGCGGCATTACAGATAAACATTACCTTAACATTAAACACCATGAAGATATAAAGACAGCCCCCTGCTTCTTGGTTATGCTTTCCATGAAAGCGGGTTATTTACCCAGTCTAGCTGGAGTTAACAACGTGATGAGTTCAATTGATAAAACACAGCGGATTACGCAATCCGATGCTCTACCCGGGCGTTCCACCCCCATGCCCGTCGCCAGGCTGCATGTCGTTCATGAACATTCCATGACGCATGTGCCGGACCCGATGTCTGTCGCTATTTTCGCGATGGGCTGTTTCTGGGGCGCTGAGCGTTTGTTCTGGCAACAGCCGGGCGTCTACAGCACCGCAGCAGGTTATATCGGGGGTTACACACCTAACCCGACCTACCGTGAAGTATGCAGCGGGCAAACCGACCACGCCGAAGCCGTGCGCGTCGTTTTCGATCCTGCGGTGATCAGCTATGAGCAGTTGCTGCGACTGTTTTGGGAAAATCACGACCCCGCGCAGGGTATGCGTCAGGGGGGCGATATCGGCAGCCAATACCGCTCTGCTATCTATACGCTCACGCCCGAGCAGGAACAGGCGGCACAAGAAAGCCTTCAGCGCTTTCAGCAGGCGATGAGGGAGAGCGGCGACGGTCGTGCTATCAGCACAGAAATCGAGCCTGCGGGCCCGTTCTATTATGCGGAAGACGACCACCAGCAATACCTGCACAAGAACCCGAACGGCTACTGTGGGTTAGGTGGCATCAGCATCTGTCTGCCGCCTCCGCGTTGACTGCTGGCGGTAATTTCACCGCTCCTGCTATAATGCCCCCGAACCGGGCTAATCCTCGCCCGGTTATGACCTTCAATAATGATCATAATGTGTTCACTTTTATGTGCTCACCTTTCTGAGGATCGCTGCGTCAATCTCGGCTCATGCGAAAACTTACCTAAAGTAAAAACTATGTTAAACAGTCTATTACTGATTCTTTGTCTTATTGCCATCAGTGCGTTTTTCTCGATTTCGGAGATCTCGCTGGCGGCGTCTCGTAAAATTAAACTCAAACTGATGGCCGATGAGGGAAACCTCAACGCCGATCTGGTGCTCAAGTTTCAAGAAACGCCGGGCATTTTCTTTACCGTGATTCAAATTGGCGTCAACGCCGTCGCGATTCTGGCCGGTATCATCGGCGATGCGGCATTTTCTCCGACCTTCTCCATGCTGTTTGAACGCTTCATGTCACCCGAAGCCGCAGATAAAGTCAGTTTCATCTGCTCATTCGTACTCGTCACCAGTCTGTTTATCCTGTTTGGCGATCTCACCCCGAAACGCATTGGTATGATTGCGCCGGAAACCGTCGCGGTCCGCATAATCAACCCCATGCGCTTCTGCCTGTTCCTCTTCCGTCCGCTGGTTTGGATCTTTAACGGTCTGGCTAACGTCATTTTCCGCCTGCTCAAGCTACCGATGGTGCGTAAAGATGACATCACGTCTGATGATATTTACGCCGTGGTGGAAGCCGGTGCGCTGGCTGGCGTACTGCGTAAGCAAGAACATGAGCTGATCGAGAATGTGTTTGAGCTGGAATCCCGTACCGTGCCGTCTTCGATGACCTCACGCGAAAGCGTGGTCTATTTCGATCTGCGCGAGCAGGAAGACAGCATTAAGGAAAAGATCGCCCAGCAGCCGCATTCCAAGTTTCTGGTTTGTGATGGCACGATCGATCAGATCGTCGGCTACGTGGATTCCAAAGACTTGCTGATTCGAGTGCTGGGAAATCAAAGCCTGACGCTCAGTAGCGGCGTGCAGATTCGTCCTGCGCTGATCGTACCGGATACGCTGACGCTGTCCGAAGCGTTAGAAAGCTTTAAAACCGCGGGCGAAGATTTCGCGGTCATTCTGAACGAATACGCGCTGATCGTCGGCATCATCACCCTTAACGATGTCATGACCACGCTGATGGGCGATCTCGTCGGTCAGGGAATGGAAGAGCAGATTGTCGCGCGCGATGAGAATTCCTGGCTGGTTGAAGGCGGTACGCCAATAGAAGACGTGATGCGTGCGCTGAATATTGATGATTTCCCGCATTCCGGCAACTACGAAACCATCGGCGGCTTCATGATGTATACGCTGCGGAAAATCCCGAAACGTACCGATGCGGTGCGCTTCTCTGGCTATAAATTTGAAGTGGTGGATATCGATAGCTACAAGATCGATCAGCTGCTGGTGACTCGTCTGGAAGACCGCCCGATTGTCTCATCAAGCGTGAAGATTGATAGCGACGATTAACCGCTAAAAGGCATGCATAAAAAACCAGAACGGCCCGCTACGGGCCGTTTCTTTATCACTCATCCCATCTCGGCCTGAAGCCGGATGACCTGGCGATTCACTTCGGACATCACCAGAAGATGCTGCTTATCCTGTTTCTTTGGCAATAGAATTTTGCCGTAGTCGAACTCAAAAGCACCAACCCCTTTTATGTACAGCCGCCCACGAAACAGGGTTTTCACATACTTGGCGACTTTCAAAGGATTGTAACGTTCGAAGATCCTCATCGTTTTACTCTCCCGTTTTATTTTTTACGCTCTCCCTTTCGCCAACATGGCTGAGGTTCTGGAGCGCTAATGAGATAACGGATACTGCTAGTTAGTGCTGTAAAACGGCATTTAGTTCCCCACTATTCAGTATTCTTAACTGCTTTTACAGATTTTTACAGAGTAGTGTTTAAGGAAACCCCTAGTCATCAGTATAAACCTTCAAAAATAAGGGTTTTGTGCACTCGGGCACAAACCGTTTTATCGCGGAGCAGGACAGACCAGTTTCCTGAATCTACGCTTATTCCATAGCCCGATATTTTCCATCATTGACATCGCATCGGGCCCCACACTGAAGGACATACCATGATAAAAATACGCCACCTGCTCCTCGCGCTCTCTATCACACCTCTGTTGGGTATCCCAGCCTTAGCCCATACGCTGGTGCTCAACCAATTGGTTCCTCCCGTCGGTGTCGCAGACAAGGGAGAACTTCAGTACCTTAATAATCAGTTTAGTTATAAAAACTGGAACAGTGCGCAATTGCCCGGAAAAGTGCGGGTGATACAACATATTGCTGGCCGCACCTCAGCCAAAGAGATGAACGATCCGCTCATCTCCGCACTGAAGGCCGCTAACCTACCGCATGATTATTACCAAACGACGACAATCGTGAATACCGACGATGCCATCATCGGCACCAGCATGTTTGTGCGCAGTAGCCTTGAGGACAACAAGAAAGCCTTCCCGTGGTCGCAGTTTATTGTCGACAGTAACGGCAACGTGCGGAAAACCTGGCAGCTCCAGCCACAAAGCTCAGCTATCGCCGTGCTGGATAAACAAGGGAAAGTCCGTTTCGTGAAGGATAGCGCGTTGAGCGGACAGGAAGTGCAGCAGGTGATGTCCCTGCTGCGCCAGTTGCTGGAAGAGAAATAGCGCTAAAGCAGTTAAAACAGGGAGACGCGAAAACCGGGGTTGAGGAAAGATTCACGCGGCGTGTAAGACAGAGTCTGTCCTTGCCAATCGTGAATCTGCGCCCCGGCTGCCACCGCCACCGCATGGCCTGCTGCGGTGTCCCAAATGTTGGTCGGCCCGAAGCGTGGGTAAAGCTGCGCTTCACCTTCCGCCACCAGACAAAATTTTAGCGATGACCCAATCGCCACCGTCTGGTGCTCACCCAGTTGATTGAGATAGTCCTTTAATTCGCGATCGGCATGAGAGCGGCTGACCACCACCAAAGGAGGCCGAGCCTGTTTCACCGTAATTTGCCGACGCTGGCCGTTCTCTTCTTTCCAGGCTTTACCCTCCGCCGCGGAGTACATCACGCCCGTAACCGGTACGTAAACCACGCCGAGTACGGCCTGACCGTTCTCGATCAGCGCAATATTCACCGTAAACTCGCCATTGCGGCTGAGGAACTCTTTGGTGCCATCCAACGGATCGACCAGCCAATAGCGCTGCCAGTGCCGACGGATTTCCCATTCAGGCGGATCTTCTTCTGACAGCAAAGGGATATCAGGATACGCCGCAGCCAAGCCATCCTTAATGACCCGATGCGCAGCAAGATCGGCGGCGGTTACTGGCGAATCATCTTTCTTGTGCGCGACATCTACGGGATGCTGCCCGTCATAAACCTGCATAATGGCAGCACCAGCATCACGGGCCAGTTGGCAAATAGGTTCTAGCATGATCTACCTCGTCGTTATCGGTTACGCGACGATAGCGTAACGCAGACTTCATCTCTGTCATTCATTATACATCTGTGAGGCAATCTACGATTATTGCCATTATTGATGTCATCCTCAGCATTTAGAGACGATAATCACTTTAACTTCATCATGATATGAAAGACACCCCCCGATCGCCTCACGCGTCGACAATTACCTCACAAGGAGTTACGCAATGAAGCATTCACTGGCACTCAGCCTGCTTGCTACGCTGGTCGCCACGACCGTTCATGCCGCTACCGTTGATCTACGGGTATTGGAAACCACCGATCTGCACAGCAATATGATGGACTTCGACTATTACAAGGATACGCCTACCGATAAATTTGGTCTGGTGCGTACCGCCAGCCTGATTCACGCCGCGCGCGAACAAGCCACCAACAGCGTGCTGGTGGATAACGGCGATTTGATCCAAGGCAGCCCGTTAGGGGATTACATGGCGGCGAAGGGGCTGAAGGCAGGCGATGTACATCCGGTTTATCAGGCGATGAACACGCTGGATTATTCCGTCGGCAATATCGGTAACCACGAATTCAACTATGGCCTGGACTATCTGCACAAGGCGCTGTCCGGCGCGAAATTCCCTTATGTGAACGCCAACGTGCTGGATGCGAAAACGGGCAAACCGCTGTTTACGCCTTACCACATTGAAAACAAGTCGGTCACCGACCGCGACGGCAAACAGCATACCCTGCGCATCGGCTATATTGGCTTCGTCCCGCCGCAGGTCATGGTGTGGGATAAAGCTAATCTGACCGGAAAAGTCACCGTAGAAGACATCACGGAGAGTGCCAAAAAGTGGGTACCGGAAATGCGCAAGCAAGGTGCCGATCTGGTGATTGTGATCCCTCACTCCGGTCTTTCTGCCGAGCCGTACAAAGCGATGGCGGAAAACTCCGTTTACTACCTCAGCCAAATTCCTGGCGTTGACGCGATCATGTTCGGTCATGCTCATGCAGTTTTCCCCAGCAATGACTTTGTGAACATCAAGGGCGCTGACATCAAACAGGGAACACTCAACGGCGTGCCTGCGGTGATGCCGGGGCAATGGGGTGACCACCTTGGCGTCGTCGATTTCACGCTGAATAACGACAGCGGCACATGGAAGGTAGAACAGGCGAAAGCGGAAGCCAGACCGATCTATGACAAAGCGCAGAAGAAATCACTGGCGGCGGAAGACGACAAGCTGGTGAAAGTACTGTCCGATGCCCACCAAAATACGCGCGAGTTTGTCAGCAAACCGATCGGTAAATCCGCAGACAACATGTATAGCTACCTGTCGCTGATTCAGGACGATCCGACCGTGCAGATCGTCAACAATGCCCAGCGCGCCTATGTAGAACACTTTATTCAGGGCGATCCCGATCTGGCCGATCTTCCCGTGCTGTCCGCTGCCGCGCCATTTAAAGCCGGTGGACGTAAAAACGATCCGGCCAGCTATGTCGAAGTAGAAAAAGGTCAACTCACCTTCCGTAACGCTGCCGATCTGTATCTCTACCCGAATACGCTGGTGGTAGTGAAAGTCAACGGACAGCAGGTGCAGGAGTGGCTGGAGTGCTCTGCGGGTCAGTTCAAACAAATCGATCCAAGCAAGCGTGAGCCGCAATCCCTGCTCAACTGGGACGGCTTCCGCACGTATAACTTCGACGTGATCGATGGCGTCAATTATCAGATTGATGTGACGCAGCCTGCCCGCTACGACAGCGAATGTGCGTTAATCAACGATAAATCACACCGTATCAAAGGGCTGACGTTTAACGGCAAACCGATCGATCCCAAAGCGACCTTCCTGATCGCCACCAATAACTACCGCGCCTACGGCGAGAAATTTGCCGGTACGGGTGAGAAGTACGTGGCCTTCGCCTCACCGGATGAAAACCGCTCCGTTCTGGCGGCCTACATCAGCGCGGAAACGCAAAAGTCGGGAGAAGTGAAACCGCAGGCCGATAACAACTGGCGTCTTGCCCCTATCGTCAGCGATACGCCGCTGGATATCCGCTTTGAAACATCACCGTCAGAGAAAGCCACGGCGTTTATCAAAGAGAAAGCGCAGTACCCGATGACGTCCGTCGGCAATGATGAAACGGGCTTTGCGGTTTATCGCCTTGACCTGCAACACGCGAAATAAGAGCTGACTGCCTTGTGATCCACAGGCTCCTGCTTCGGCAGGAGCCTGAACCACAGCGGTTATAGCGGTTCAACCGTGTTATTTGCGGAGGCATCAAACTTCTGTTGGGACAACAGCACGTTATCCATATTCTGCTCCGCCCAATAGGTAAGCTCAGCAATCGGCTTAGCCAGCGTTTTTCCCATTACGGTCGAGGCGTATTCCACCGTCACCGGAATGGTTGGAAAGACCGTGCGTTCGACGAAACCGTCACGCACCAGATTCTTCAGCGTTTGCGACAGAACCTTTTGTGAGATCCCTTCCACGTCGCGTTTTAACTGATTAAAGCGCATCGGTCGTTCAACCAGAATGTTCAGAATCAGTAACGTCCATTTATCCGCGACACGATCCAAAATCATGCGGGTCGGGCAGTTTTGCGCATAAACATCATAGCGTTTACTCATTATCGAGTTTCCACGTGGTTACCTTGAAGATACCAACTCACTTAAAAGTGCTTTCTTAACAGAACCATGAGGCTCCGATATAGTCCTCACATTATAAAGTTAGTATCTATTAGAAAGCACGTATCACTCGCAACGCCCGATTATCGGTCACCTGCGAGCCATTGATAAACACAGAAAAACGAGGATTTTTTATGTCAAAAGCAGTCGTTATTTACCATTCAGGCTACGGCCACACCCAGCGTTTGGCTACTGCCGTAGCCGAAGGCGCTAACGCCGAGCTGATTGCTATCGATGCGGAAGGAAATATCAGCGATGCCGAGTGGGAAAAACTCGCCGCCGCCGACGCCATTATTTTCGGTACACCGACCTACATGGGCGGCCCGACCTGGCAGTTCAAGAAATTTGCGGATGCCAGCTCTAAAGCCTGGTTTACCCGTGCCTGGAGCAACAAAGTGTTTGGCGGTTTTACTAACAGCGCCAGCCTGAACGGCGACAAGCAGGTCACCCTGATTTATCTGCAAACGCTGGCTTCACAGCACGGCGGAATTTGGGTCAGTCTGAATCAACTGCCTTCCAATGCCAAAGCGGCAAAACGCGATGATTTGAATAACCTCGGTGGTTCCGTCGGTCTGCTGGCACAGACGCCGTCTGACGCCAGCGTAGATGAAGTGGTCGCGGGCGATCTGGCGACCGGTAAGCTGTATGGTCAGCGCATTGCTGACATCGCTGCAAAACTGGCTAACTAAACGTTATCCCCCAACGAACAAGCGCCGCTTTTCGCGGCGCTTTTTTATTTAGCTAGTCGCGAAACGATCCTCGCCCATTGCGATAGTAACCATTCCCCCGCTCATGCCCGCGCCTGTCCCACTCGCCGCGACGCGGCCCGCGATCGTCAACATAGCGTGGCGGATCAAAACGACGGTTGTCATAATCACGTCTATCGCGCTGGCTCTCACGCCACCAGCGGGCATCGCGCCAGCGCCAGCCATCCCAATAGTAACCGTGCCGATTACGTTCACCACGATGGTAACCCCGGTGCTCCTGCCACCAGCGCTCACTGCGCCAGTCGTAGCCATCCCAGTAATTACCTCGTCTGTCACGCTCGCCGATATTCAACGTGACACCGGGCATCAGATCGATGCTGGCACCCTTAGCCTCTGGCGCTGGCATGACCGCAAACATTCCCACAAACAGGGCACTGATGACGAGTGGCTTAAACATAGGGTAACTCCTTGCTCACCGCGACTGCGGCCTGACAGAGATATACGGGGAAATCCTCTGCACCACTATCAGATAAATGCGCATTTTCCTGATTTTACCGTTCTTAACGTTTCGCTAACGACAGCGCACGCTATTCATCAGCTAACTACTAATTAATTCATTAATAAATTTAATACTAAAAACCCTCTCAAGCACGAATAGATGCAGAGTTAAGGATTAACCATAGGGAATAAATATTAGAAATATTCACCTTAGCGCTAATACTTAATTGCAGAATATCCGTCATTCATAGAGGAAACAGCGATGGGCGAAAACTATACGGTGGGCGATTATTTACTGGATCGTCTGACACAAATTGGTATTCAGCATCTCTTCGGGGTGCCGGGCGATTACAACCTGCATTTTCTCGATCATGTCATCAGGCACCCGGAGATCGCCTGGGTAGGCTGTGCAAACGAGTTAAACGCCGCTTACGCCGCCGATGGCTATGCGCGATGCCGTCCGGCGGCGGCCCTGCTCACCACCTTCGGTGTCGGCGAACTCAGCGCGATTAACGGTATTGCAGGCAGCTACGCGGAATGCCTGCCCGTCATTCACATTGCCGCTGCGCCCAGTCTCGCGTCACAACACAACGGCGAATTACTCCATCACACATTAGGCGACGGCGACTTTAGCCACTTTTCCCGCATGGCAGCGGAAGTTACCGTTGCGCAAGCCAGCCTCACCGTCGAGAACGCCACCACAGAGATCGACAGGGTTATTGGAGAAGCGCTTGCGCAGCACAAGCCGGTATACCTGTTTCTGCCATTGGACGTGGCGGCGGCACCGGCTGGAACACGACCGTATTCGCTCGTTATCCCTGAACCATTACGCTCTGATGAATCGCTGCAAGCTTTTACCGCAGCCGCCACCACGATGCTCAGCGAGGCAAGATCAGTCTCCTTGCTGGCTGACTTTCTGGCTCAGCGCGCTGGTGTTGCAGGGCAAATCCAACGCTGGCTTGATAAAACCCCGCTCCCCCACGCCACCTTGCTGATGGGGAAAGGCACGCTAAACGAACAGCATCGCAGTTTTACCGGCACCTACGCGGGTGGCGGCAGTCACGAAGCGATCCGGGCACACATCGAAGACGCGGATGTCATCATCAGCATTGGCGTGCGTTATACCGATACGATTACCGCTGGCTTCAGCCACCAGATTTCCAGCGAAAAAAACATCGATATCCAGCCCACGCTGGCGCGCGTTGGAGGCCAGGTTTTCCCTGCTGTTCCGATGTCAGACGCCATCACCGCGCTGGAAAACATCACCGCGATGCTCTCGCCCCGTTGGGATCACCGCACCATTACGCCTCCGGCCTTACCGCAGTCAGAGCACACCGACACACTCAATCAGCGGGAGTTTTGGCAACAGATGCAACGTTTCCTACGCTCTGGCGATATTCTCGTGACCGACCAAGGCACTTCCTGTTTTGGGGCCGCCACGCTCCGGTTACCAGCGGGCTGTCATTTCATCGTGCAACCACTGTGGGGGTCGATAGGCTATTCTCTGCCCGCCGCATTCGGCGCACAGATTGCCGAACCGGAACGACGCGTGGTGCTGTTGATCGGCGACGGCTCACTTCAACTCACCGTGCAGGAACTAGGCTCGATCATTCGGGATCGCTTGAATATGGTCATTGTGGTGCTGAATAACGAAGGCTACACCGTTGAACGCGCGATTCACGGCCCCGAACAGCGCTACAACGACATTGCCGCCTGGAACTGGACACAGCTTCCTGCCGCGCTAGGGGCGAATGAAGACGAGATACTCTGCGAACAGGTATGTTCACCGGCCGCACTCGCGCAGGTGCTTGAGCAAGTGAACGCCGTGTCGCGTTTGTCGCTCATTGAGGTGGTATTACCGAGAATGGATATTCCCGCGCTTTTACACACCATCACGCAGTCGCTTGAGACCCGCAATACCGTGCAGTAGCACGGTATACTTTATGCCGCCTACCTCGTAAGTGGTATATTCAACGAATAAAGATGCATTTAAAATGCAATTTATAAACTGCATTCGTTGAGAGGCATCATCATGGCATACCGCGATCAATCCCTGGGTGAGTTGGCTATCGCTATTCCGCGCGCAACCAAACTCTTTCGTGAACTCAATCTGGACTTCTGCTGCGGCGGAAAGCAAACGCTCAGCCGCGCGGCGGGCAAAAAAGATCTCAACATCGACGAGCTGGAAGCACAGCTAGAAAAACTGGCCGCGCAGCCTTCTGACGCGCGCGACTGGCGTGAAGCACCGCTGGCCGACATTATCGCGTACATCATCCCTCGCTTTCACGATCGCCACCGCGAACAACTGCCGGAACTGATTCTGATGGCAGAAAAAGTCGAGCGCGTGCATCACGATAAAGCCGACTGCCCGCACGGCCTCGCAAACCAGCTGACCGCCATCTATAACGAGCTGTCTCAGCATATGATGAAAGAAGAACGCATCCTCTTCCCGATGATCAGTCAGGGAATGGGCGCGAATGCTGCCGCTCCGATTTCCGTGATGGAGCATGAGCACGATGACGCTGGACGTGATGTGGAAGTGGTCAAAGAGCTGACCAACGGTGTCGTACCGCCAGAAGGGGCCTGCAACACCTGGCGTGCGCTGTACTCCGGTATCAACGAGTTCATTACCGACCTGATGGAACACATCCATCTGGAAAACAATTTGCTGTTCCCACGCGCGCTGCGCGGTGAGTAATGTCGCTTCAATAAAAAAAGAAAGTCAGTAGAAACCATTCCGTAGAAATAACAAAGGCGCTCAGTGAGCGCCTTTCTTTTTGTCTGGAGATTACAGAATTTCCAGCAGTTCCACTTCAAAAATCAGCGCGCTGAACGGAGGAATGGAAGCCCCTGCGCCACGTTCGCCATACGCCAGATTGTGCGGAATATAGAGTTCCCACTTGGAACCGACTGGCATCAGCGTCAACGCTTCAATCCAGCCTGGAATCACGCCGCTTACCGGGAATTCAGCAGGTTGACCACGCTGGACGGAGCTGTCGAACACGCTGCCGTCAGTCAGGCGACCAGTGTAATGTACACGTACGCGATCCTGACGAGCAGGAATCGAACCTTCACCCTGCGTCAACACGCGGAATTGCAGACCAGATTCCGTGCTGTTCACGCCTTCTTTCTGCGCGTTTTCGGCCAGGAACTGCTGACCTTCTACCGCCAGCACCTGTTGGCGATCGCGACGAACCGCATCAGCACGCTCATGAATTTCACGTAGCGCACGATGAACCACATCCACAGGCACCGCTGGCGCATTACCTTCCAGCGCATCGCGTAGACCAGCAAGCAGGGCTTCTGGGATCAGACCTTCAAGACCTGATTCCTGTAACTGTTGACCAACCTGTAAGCCGATGCCGTAACTTGCCTGCGCTTCGACGCTATCAAAAGAAGGAGTTGTCATGGATGTTCCTTTTAATCTGTAAAAAACTGAAAGCGCAGCATAACAGCGACGGGGATTGGGGTAAAATCCTGTGTGTAGGTAATCACGTTAACCGCACGCCAGCCAAGCCATTCCGGGAAGCTGGCCTATACTGGTAGTTCTGATGTTTCTATCGCACTGGTTGCCTTAATCATCAACGCGTTAACTGGTCAGCCCATGCGGGTTATCGGTATACTGGATTGCGTTATCATCCTGATACTGTTTTTATGCCGACGCCGTCTGGCTAGTGAGATAGCTTAGTTACCGACATCGTTTTAGTTACTGGCATAGCGTTGTTAATGACACCATTTTTATATGATGCTGTTTTTATACTGATTTTTTATACTGAACTGTTTTTATATTAAACCGTAGTAAGAGAGGTCACCATGGGCAGAATTGCGCCCAGGAAGCGGAAAACCACCTGGGATTATCAAACGCTAGTACGCTTCTGCCAGCGAATCATCCAGCGGCAGCCCTCACATGCTGTAGCCGTAGAAAACGACGGGGAACGCGAAGAGCAGGAACAGCTGCCCTCTCCTTCCCTGCGCGAGCGTCTTGGTGCCATGCTACAGAAAGTCTGGCATCTGCCCGACGGCTATCACTGGATGGAACCGTTGCCGTTCCTCCATCGTCGCTGGATTTTAATCGCTATCGCACTGCTGCTCGTCGTGTTGCTCTGGCCTTACAGCGCGCAACATCCGCAGCCTGCCCGTACCACGCCCGTCCCTCTTACCCAGGCAGATAATCAGGCTGCGATGCAGGCCGTGATTATTGAAAGCCAACCTTTAACACCACAGCAGCAGCCTACGGCCACCGAGCCTCCAACGTCGTCATCAGCACCGTGGCGACAGTATGAAATCGCCTCGGGGCAAACACTGGCTCAGCTTTTTCGCGATAACAATCTGCCAGTCAGCGATGTGTTCGCGATGGCTCAGGTGGAAGGCAGGGATAAACCGCTCAGCAATTTACGAGCAGGTCAGGCAGTCAAATTACAGTTGAATGCACAAGGTATGGTTGCAGAACTGGAGATCGAAACCACGGCGAACCAGACGATTCGATTCACCCGCGGTGCGGACGGTGCCTTTACTCGTACGCGCTAACGAGCCAGCCGTTCCAAAAGAAAATCGCGCAGGACGATAGCATGATTGTGCTGCGCGTCTTTACTGCCATAAAGCAGCGTGATTGCCTGCTTCTGCTCAAGTAACGTCAACAGCCTGCCGCACGCCGAACCCTGCGCTAACTCATTACGATAGTAATCCACAAATTCCGCCCAGCGTTCAGGTTCGGCGTGAAACCATTTCCGTAACTCGCTACTCGGCGCGATGTCTTTAAACCACTCAACGCCCTCCAGACGCGCTTTGCTGATGCCGCGCGGCCACAGACGGTCAATCAGAAAGGTGGGAGAAGAGAAAGGCGCGTGCGCGTCATAGACGCGGATGAGGTGAATCAAGTCAGACATGCGGCCTCCGGCCTGCTTTTTAGGTATAGGTAATGATAGGTCATTTCCCGATCCCTAAAATGCAAAACGCTGGCACAAGGCCAGCGTTTCACATGTTAACTAAAGTATTAATTCAACGATAAACGTGAATTATGCTTCAGCAACAACAACGACATTCAGTTCAGCAAAGACATCGCTGTGTACCTGGAAGCTCACTTCGTGCTCACCCAGAGTACGCAGAACGCCGTTCGGCAGGCGAACTTCGCTCTTAGCAATGTCAACACCGGCAGCCGTTACCGCATCAGCGATATCGCGAGTACCGATGGAACCGAACAGTTTACCTTCGTCGCCTGCTTTAGACGCGATGGTAACGCTACCCAGTTCTTTGATCTTAGCAGCGCGAGCTTCAGCAGCAGCCAGAACGTCAGCCAGTTTGGCTTCCAGTTCAGCACGGCGTGCTTCGAAGAACTCAACGTTTTTCTTGGTTGCCGGGACAGCTTTGCCCTGTGGAACCAGGAAGTTACGAGCATAGCCCGCTTTAACGTTTACCTGATCACCCAGGCTGCCCAGGTTTGCTACTTTATCAAGCAGAATAACTTGCATTACTTTATCCTCTCAAAGTCTCGTTAATGGACAGTGGCCGATTACTGATGACGGTCAGTGTACGGCAACAAAGACAAGTAACGCGCACGCTTGATAGCGCGGGCCAGCTGACGCTGGTATTTTGCACGAGTACCGGTGATACGGCTCGGAACAATCTTGCCGCTTTCAGTGATATAGTTTTTCAGCGTAGCGATATCTTTATAATCAATCTCTACAACGCCTTCCGCGGTGAAACGGCAGAATTTGCGACGACGGAAATAACGTGCCATGTGGCTAGTCTCCAGAATCTATCAATTCAATCTGCTCGGCATGTAACACTATCTTGCTCAAGCCATTGCGCCCTTGATGGCAGCTAATGAACCCGTGCACGGTAAGTTGCGTGCCGACCGTTATACTGTGGGTAACTGCTTGTGACGAGAGTCCGCTGACAATCACGGGCATACGACACCATGCTTGCCGACTCAATCCGGCTTCCTCCTGTGTCGAGCGGTGCTCAAGCACAAACTGACAGTGAGGAATGCCTGACGGGCTGACTTTACGAATGGGCGTCTTGCACACTGTGCCGGACAACACCAGACGGTTCACCGTCACCACAACAATTACTCTTCAGAATCCCCTGCATCCACATCATCGCCAGCTTCAGCGAAATCTTCACGACGCTCACGGCGTTCGTCTTTCGCTTTCACCATTGGAGATGCTTCAGTTACCGCGTGCTTAACGCGCATAACCATGCTGCGGATAACGGCATCGTTAAAGCGGAAGTTTGTTTCCAGCTCATCGATCGCTTCCTGCGGCGCTTCAACGTTCAGCAGAACGTAGTGTGCCTTGTGCAGTTTGTTGATCGGGTAAGCCAGCTGACGGCGGCCCCAGTCTTCAAGACGGTGGATCGTGCCCTGCGCACCAGTGATAGTGGCAGTGTAGCGCTCGATCATGCCCGGAACCTGTTCGCTCTGGTCAGGATGAACCATAAATACGATTTCGTAATGACGCATCGAATTGCTCCTTACGGATTATTCAGCCTCCTGTCTGGGTCAACCGCGGCCCGTGGAGGCAAGGAACGTGTGTATGTGCGGCTGAAAAAATGACGCGTAAGTATAGTGCCCGACATTAAAGAACACAAGGAAGAAACACAGGAGTATTCTGCGCGGCGATATTTAAACAGTCGGGCAAGAATTACAGCGTCCGCTGGAAGAAATCAGCGCCTGCCTGCAGCGCCGTTGGCGTAATGCGATGCCCTACGCCCGGTTCGGTCAAATACGTCAGATTAGCCAGCTTATCGCGCGCCTGTAGTGCCTGATAGAGGCGTGCGCTTTCTGCCGCCGGCACGACATCATCCGCTTCACCGTGCCACACCAGCAGCGGCCGATCGGACAGCGCATCCAGACGCGTCGTGACATCATAATTAGCCAGTTTGCTCGCTAACGTCTGTAACACCGCTTGATTTTCCTCACTATCGGCCGGAACCGGAGGAAACAGCGCGGACGATAGCGTAGAGAAATAGCCGGATCCCATAAATGCCGCTACCGCAGTAATCCAGGGATAACGCGCCATACACCCAAGCGCACTCATTCCGCCGAGCGACGCGCCGCAAACGCCAATCCGTGCCCCGTCGATCAGGCCACGCTGCCGATATTCCGCGACATAATCGGGAAGTTCTTCAATATTCGATTGCAGAATATCCCAGAAATGGCGCAATCGATGCGCTTCATCACCGTTATAGCGCGCACCGTGCATGGCCGCATCGGCCAAAATCACCCGAAATCCAGCCTGAGCCAACGCATAGCCAAAATACGAATACACCTCTTTTGATGACGTGTAACCATGAAAGAAGAAAATCGTCGGGAGGGGCTGCTCTCGCTTTCCCGCAGGTACCGCGTGAATCGTTTCAATACCGCTACCGAGTTTATCCAGTGACATTTCGACCATATTTCCCTCGTTTTCCGTTCTGTCAGCCTATTTTTATGTAGCGAAATCGTATTTAGCAGAAAGGGGACGACCTTTTACGATAACCCCACTCACAGCCATTTCTTATCTCCGTGTCGTCCTTGATTCCGTTCGGGTTTAATCGGCGCATTTATGTAAATAAAAAAATCACATTGATCTAGATCAATAACTGAAATGAATGTTTACACTCCGTGATTAATTTTTTTCCATTTACTGCCGTTAACGCATGTGAAGCAAGACTAAAAAATAACCTTTTTTATTATAAGAGACACACATATGTTGGGACTTTCTTTTAAACACTGGGGCCTGGGTATCAAGCTATCAGCCATCGCTTCACTGAGCGTGGCGATACTTTTTATCGCATTCACCCTATCCCTTACCCGATCAGCAGGCAATCAGCTCAAAGCTCTGACCCTTAACGACATGCAGAGCCAGGTGAATGGCGTCACCGACATGATCAACATGTACGATGCCAGCCTACAAGCCGAGGTCAGCAACTATACGCGGCTGCTGGCAAGCTTTCTGCCAACTCGGTTTTCACTGGATACCGTTAACCGCACGCCTTTCGGCAGCACCTCTCACCCAACGCTTAAGGCTGGCGATACGGTATTGAACCTCAACACCGAAGTGCCGGACGACTTTCTAACCCGTACCCACGCGATCTCAACGATTTTTGTCCGCGATGGAGAGGATTTTACGCGCATCACCACTTCACTGAAAAAAGAAGATGGATCGCGTGCAATAGGCACCAAACTCGATCGTGAAAGCCCGGCCTATGCGCCCGTGATGAAAGGTGACACCTATAGTGGTTTAGCCACACTGTTTGGCAAACAGTACATCACCCAGTATCAACCGATACGCGATAGTGAAAACAAGGTGATCGGTATTCTGTTCGTTGGTGTCGACATCACGAAGCAATTTACCGAGATGCAACAAACTATCCTGAACAAGAAAATCGGTGAAACCGGCCATTTCTTTGTCCTTAGCACGAAAAAAGGAAAGGATGCGGGTAACTATCTTTATCACCAAAGCAATGCCAACCAACGCCCTGACTGGTCAGAAGGTGCGTTAGAGAACGTGCTGGCAACCGGTAATGGTACGCTCGAATACGACAACAACACGATGACGGGCGAAGAAAGAACCCGAATCATGGTGTACCGCAGCATTCCGCAGTGGAACTGGATTGTTGCAGGCGCAGTGAGCAAAGAAAGCCTAATGGCAGAGGTTAATCACACCCGTAACTTGTTTTTGGGCGGCGGCATTATTCTGGTTCTGCTCTTCGCTGGATTCTTTGTCGTGCTGACGCGCAAATGGCTGAGCCAGCCGCTGGTTGAAATCGTCAAAGTGGCGGAACAGTTCTCTGCCGGTAATCTGACCGCGACACTTTCAAGCAACCGTTACGATGAAGTTGGCCGCCTTATCGATGCCATTAACGGCATCGGACAAGGGCTAACGACCATCGTGTCGCAGGTCAGAAATTCATCCGAAGAAATCAGTGCCAGCACCGATGCACTGGCTGCAGATAGCGAAAACATCAGCGAGCAGATTGCCCGTCAGGCCAGTAGCGTCGAAGAGACGTCTGCCAGCATGGAGCAACTCTCCGCCAGCGTGAAGCAGAACGCCGATAACGTCTCCGCCGCCAAAGAGCTGGCAGAGCAGAGCGCCGCAGCAGCACGAAACGGTAGCCAGACCGTCACCGACTCCGTTTCGACGATGAGCGATATCAAAAATTCATCCCAGCGGATTGCCGATATCACGACGGTGATCGAGTCCATCGCTTTCCAGACCAATATTCTGGCACTGAATGCCGCAGTAGAAGCCGCTCGTGCAGGTGAACACGGCAGAGGTTTCGCCGTAGTTGCTGCTGAAGTGCGGGCGCTGGCACAGCGCAGTTCTACCGCCGTGAAAGAGATTGAAACCCTGATTGATGAATCACTGGAGAAAATCGAAGCGGGTTATCATTTCTCAGAAAAAACGCAGGCGGTAATGGACGATTTGCGTAACCGCATCTTGCAGGTCAGCACCATCGTGAACGATATCGATATCGCCTCACGCGAGCAGTCCGCGGGTATCAGCCAAGTGAACATCGCGATTGTACAGATTGGTCAGGCAACACAGGAAAACGCCATTCTGGTCAACAATTCGGAAGACACCGCGCAGAGCCTGCGCCAGAAAGGCCGCCACCTCAGCGAGCTGGTCAGCGTCTTCCGTATTTAACATTCACACATACCCTAAATAATTCGAGTTGCAGGTAGGCGGCAAGAGAAGGTATCCCGATGAGCTTACTCAGGTAAGTGATTCGGGTAACTAAGCGTAGCCAACACACCTGCAGCTTGAAGTATGACGGGTATAACGGCCATCGTGTCGCAGGTATTGCACGATGGCCGCCACTTGCGTATTATGCCGACGTTTTTTCACCCATCCCCCACACTGACAAAGGAGACGACATCATGACAACATTTACTCTGATTCTTTGCAGGACATCTCGGGACTAATTCCGCATTCTTTTCCGCTTTGCGTTATCCCCCCAGCTGTAGCCTGCCTTACCCTATTTTTAAATTGATCAGCAGGATGATCTATGGGCAATGCTATTCGCTCTATTTCGGCGCGCGTCAGTGTGATCGCGACGGAAAATACCTGGATTGAAGATAAAGCAATCCAACAGCTTCAAATTACATCACAACTTCCCGATATGGTTCGCGTGGCCGGCATGCCAGATTTGCATCCGGGCCGCGGTTACCCTATCGGTGCCGCCTTTTTTTCACAACAGCGCTTCTATCCGGCGCTGGTCGGAAACGACATCGGCTGCGGCATGGCGCTATGGCGCACGAGCCTGAATGCCAACAAAATTTCGCTGGATAAGCTGGAAAAACGTCTTGGTAATATCGATGGGCCACTGGAAGACGATATCGATATTCCCCCATCGCTGGCGGATTTTCGCTATTCACTGGGCACCATCGGCGGCGGTAATCATTTTGCGGAATTGCAGCAGCTTGATGAAATTTATCAGCCAGAGACGCTGCACGCTCTGCACATCGATCCTAAACAGCTACTGCTGCTTGTGCATAGCGGCTCGCGCGGATTAGGACAAACCATACTGGAAGCTCACGTGCGGGAATTCGGCCACCAGGGGCTTGAAGCCAACACGCCTGCCGCTGAGGCCTATTTGGAACAGCATCAGTTCGCACTGACGTTTGCCACCCACAATCGGCGGCTGATCGCGCAGCGGATGCTGGAACGCTGGCATACGGAAGGCGATGCCGCACTGGACGTGAACCACAATCTGGTGACACCGGCAACGATTGAGGGCATTTCCGGCTGGCTGCACCGCAAAGGCGCGACGCCTGCCGACTGCGGCCCGGTCATCATTCCCGGCTCGCGCGGTGATTACAGCTATATTGTGCAACCCATTCCCCACGCAGACAGCCTCTATTCGCTGGCACATGGTGCAGGTAGAAAGTGGATGCGTACGGAGTGCAAGGATCGGTTGTCTTCACGTTATAGCGTCCAGCAGCTGGCGCGAACTCGCTTCGGCAGCCGCGTGATTTGTCAGGACAGGCAGCTGATTTTTCAGGAAGCACCGGAAGCCTACAAACCCATAGATAGCGTGATCGGTGCAATGCAACAGGCGGGATTAATCACGCTGATTGCTCGCCTGAAACCGGTACTCACCTACAAAACGCGCGGGGAGGACAAATGATATTGCTCCAACTTTCCGCTGCGCAGGGGCCGGACGAATGCATGCTGGCAACCGCAAAGGCTTTGCAGGCTCTGACGCGAGATGCTGCGCAGCAAGGTATCGAATGTGAAGTCATCGAAACCGAAGCAGGAAAACGTTCCGGTACGCTGCGTTCAGCCTTGGTTCTGTTAAACGGTGAACAGGCGGAACCGCTGGCGGCCAGCTGGTGCGGTACGCTTCAGTGGACGTGCAATAGCCCCTGGCGCAAAGGTGGCGGACGCAAGAACTGGTTTATCGGCATCGCACGCTTTCATCAGGAACAGGCGTTTGCCGATAACGAGATTCGCTTTGAAGCCACCAAGTCTTCCGGTCCCGGCGGGCAGCATGTGAATAAAACCGAGTCTGCCGTCCGCGCCACGCATGTCGCCAGCGGCATCACGGTGAAGGTGCAGAGTGAACGTAGCCAGCACGCCAACAAGCGTCTGGCATGTTATCTCATCGCCTATCGTCTGGAAGCGTTACAGCAACAGCAGCATGCTGAACTACGGGCACAGCGGCGTCTATTCCACCACCAGATAGAACGCGGCAATCCGGTAAAAGTCTTCAAAGGCGAGGACTTTACGCTGGTCGTCTCGCGCTAACCTAAACTCACGGGCGGTACCCACTGCCGCCCGTTATTTCCTCTCGGAAATGGCCTTAAAGTATTGGGATAAGCTGAACGGTGTCTGTAAACCCGGCAGCTCACCGAGTCGATTAAGTTCATCACGATGTGAGGCTATCCATTGCTGCTGCAAGGGCTTCAACGTCGTTGCCCGCGCCGCAATGAGCGTATCCAAGAAATCTCGCTTGCCTTCCACCGCCAAATGGAATGCTTTTATCGCCAGTTTATTCACTTCACTTTCGGTACAACGATTCATCGCCTGTTCATTCAAATAAACAAGCGCGGTGGTTTTATCCTCGTTGTTTAACGTCCAGAACCAGTCGTTTGCAGACGGCAGCGCGACAGGGCTATCCTTCCCCCGCTCACGGCACTGCTGATAGATCGAATCTAATTCGTGTAATGAAGGTTCGGCTGCGTGTAGATAGCCAGCAATAAAGAAGAAAAAGATAAACCTACTTATTGTACGATGCATAGACACACTTCCAGAATTCGGACTCTCCTCCTACGGAAGACCACGCCATTGGCTCTACTACCTGATCCAATTTATGCCTGAGAATATTCGGTATACCAGCCATCGCTTGACCGTAAAGTTCCCAATCATAATCGCTAACATTATAAGTGACGTCTTTAGCACTACGTGGATCGCTGAAAATACTGTAAAGAGGGGTTGTTGAAACAGCGAATGCTAGTCGGTTTGCACTATCAACTAGTATGTTGATTTGTTCGATTGCCTCTACCGAACGAGCACTTAAGGTGAGTTCCTTGATCTGACAAGTGGCAATTCCCATGCCCTACTCCATCCAAATAAATGACTACAGAAATCTGATCGTTTAATCCAGAGTTCATACCCATAGACAGATTAAAATAGTCAATTATTAACAATCTGGTCAACCCAAAATAAGCCTTTATAGTGGATTTTGTAATAGTGCTACACTCCCGCTATCTACCCCTGTCAGGCTGAAACGATGAACCTCGTGCGGATACTTTTCTTACCCTTAATACTGATGCTGTCCGGCTGCCAGATCATACAAGGGAAGCCCGTCGCGGCACCGCCTCCTGCGGAGAAAGCACTCGAAATTCGCTATGCGCAAACCAGCCAGTTGGAAAAAATGGGGACGATTTCGGTTAACGTGCGCGGAAACGCTGATGATGTGGATCGCGCCCTTCAACAGAAAGCCGATGCCTCCGGCGCACATTATTATGTGATTGTGCTGAAATCCGAGGCAGCGACACTCCCGGGCATATGGTTCGCTCGCGCCGTACTGTATCGCTGAATCTAAGGGACACGCAGTAAAACAATACCGGGCAGATCCCCGGTATTGTCATGACACGGAAAATTAATACGACATACACGCCGCATTCAGAATCCCGCCGCTGAGCGAAGCGGCACAGAGAAAGGCACCAGAAGCGATATCGTTATTCTGGATATGCTGGCTGAGGCGCGGCATATACAGGCGCACCGCGAAATAAATCAGCAATTGCACCACCAGCGCGACTGCGCCCCAGGTAATGTAATCCACCAAACTCACCGAGTTAATCGCCGCACTGGAAAGCGGGATCACATAGCCAATTAACGCCCCACCAAACCCAATGGCAGCCGTAGCATTGTTTTCTTTAATCAGCGCCCACTCATCATGCGGCGTGACGCGGGTGTAAATGAAAAGAAAAGCCAACACCATGGCAAATCCGATAAAGAAATAGGACGCGAAAGCGAGTAGCGACGTAACAATAGGCATAGCGATATTCCTTTTAAATGAGCCCCGTTGGCGCATCAGCAATAATAAGAGGAAGCATGAAGAATATAGATGATTCTTGCATAGCAAAGCGTTTATACATGACTTTACGTGATAAGCAATGCAGGAATCCCCAACGGAGCGCTTTATCCCCCCGGCCATCATATCCGCACGAGTCTTCTCACATTTTTTAAGAAAACGGATAAGCATTGCGCCTGAAATGCCGATAACCGATAAGGTATTTTTTATCAGTTAGATAGTGCCTGCTTCACATTCATCACCTGCTTTTTATGCAAACACACAACAACAACTAATCCGTTATTGACCTGCGATGACGGTAAATAATTAATGAACGAAAGGAAGAGGTTTATGCTGCGCTGGATGTCATTTCAAAACCTGTCTGTAACGCGAAAGTTATTGGTAGGGTTTGGTTTATTGCTCATTATGGGAGTCATCCTCTCCATGGTCGGCTTTTACGGATTATACAATAGCGACCAATCGTTAAAACGCATCAGTCGTCTTGGTGCCATGTATGACAAAACCGTTGTCGCACGGGAAGGTAACTTCGGCTATGCACTGGAGCGTAAAGCACAGTATCTGGAACAGCACGACAGTGCGATCGGTAACATTAGCGAAGAACTCTCAACGCTGCTGAAAGCGATCGACACAGGCGATTGGCCAACGGAAGATAAAAGCACCATTCAGGATATCAGCGCATCACTCAACGCCTATATTACACAGCGCCAGCAGGTTATGAGCCCGGATGTCAGCCAACAGCGGCTCAGTGAATTAAACGCTCAGATGGCGGTGTTGCAGGAAAATATCAATAAACTTTACTTCACGGAAGAGACCCGCGCGGGCCGTAACGTCATTAGCAGCGATATACAGCTGGGCGTGATTACGCTGATTGCCATCATACTCGGTCTGACCACGGCCATTGTTATCTCGCGGCAGATCGTTCGCCCGCTACATCAGGCGTTACACGCCACCCGTGCGATTGCGGAAGGCGATCTCACCGTACAGCTTCACAACGATCGTCATGATGAATTAGGCCAGTTGATTTCAGCCATGGGGCAGATGAACAGCAACCTGCACAGCATGATTGATAAAATTCGCCTCAGCGCAAACCAGATTTCCTATGCTGCTGGGGAAATTTCTGCCGGTAACACCGATCTCTCCTCTCGCACAACGCAACAAGCTGCCGCACTGGAAGAAACCGCCGCCAGTATGGAACAGCTGACGTCAACGGTGAAACAGAATGCCGATAACGCCCATCAGGCCAACCGACTGGTTATGGATGCTTCTGACACCGCGAATCAAGGGGGAGAGCAGGTTTCTAAAGCCGTCAACACCATGCACGATATCGCGCAAAGCTCCCACCGCATCGCTGAAATTACCTCAATGATCAACAGCATCGCGTTTCAAACCAATATCCTGGCGCTCAATGCTGCGGTAGAGGCGGCGAGGGCAGGTGAGCAAGGCCGTGGTTTCGCCGTTGTCGCCAGCGAAGTGCGTAATCTGGCACAGCGCAGCGCGCAGGCGGCCAAAGAGATCGATACGCTCATTGGTGAGTCGGTTTCGCAGATTAATAACGGCGCGGCGCTCGTTAACGGTGCGGGGAAAACGATGGAAGGGATTGTCCATTCAGTGACGCAAGTCCACGCCATCATGAAAGACATTACTACCGCGTCGGACGAGCAGCATCGCGGGATTTCTCAGGTCGGTCAGGCCATTATAGAAATGGATCAGAACACGCAGCAAAACACCGTGCTGGTGGAGCAATCCTCTTCTGCCGCTCAGTCGCTGGAACAGCAGGCGATCGTACTTTCTGATGCAGTGTCTGTTTTCCGGCTTTTACAGCCTTCGCAACACGAGGTTCGCAGGCTGACATCTGCGGCATAATCCCAACGACAGCGGGGTGCCTCATGGCACCCCGCTGCTATCAATCACCGTGCTGATTACGCCCGTTGGCGAACAGCCTCAAACAGACACACGCCAGTCGCAACCGACACATTCAGTGAAGACACGCTGCCCGCCATCGGAATACTGATCAGTTCATCGCAGTGTTCACGAGTCAAACGACGCATACCTTCCCCTTCCGCGCCCATCACCAGCGCCAGCGGCCCGGTCAGTTTGCTTTGGTACAGCGTATGATCCGCTTCCCCCGCCGTGCCAACGATCCAGATATTACGCTCCTGCAACAGGCGCATCGTACGGGCCAAATTGGTCACGCTGATAACCGGTACGGTTTCTGCCGCACCGCAGGCCACCTTCTTCACCGTCGCATTCAGTTGCGCGGAACGATCGCGTGGCACAATCACTGCGTGCACGCCAGCCCCATCCGCATTACGCAGGCAAGCGCCCAGGTTGTGTGGATCGGTCACGCCGTCCAAGATCAGCAGGAAAGGCGTTTCCAGATTGTCTAACATCGCAGGCAGATCGTTTTCCTGATATTTCCGCCCTTCTTTGACTTTCGCTACGATCCCCTGATGCACCGCGTCTTCAGCCTGCTTATCCAGCCATTGGCGATTCGCCACCTGAATGACGATGCCATGCGCTTCCAGTTCCGCAATCACAGGCTGAAGGCGACGATCGTCGCGCCCTTTCAGAACAAAAACTTCCAGAAAACGCTGTGGATCGCGCTCAAGCAGTGCCTTAACCGCATGGATACCGTAAATAATTTCGCTCATTGATACTCTTCAAATTGTGTAAAGCGAGATAACATTCGTCTTGCGGGTTGTAGAGACCGAAGCCTCTACAACGTCAAGCCGTTCGTTATTCCTCAGATTTCTTCTTTGCTCGTTTAGCCTTCGTCGCGGCGGCAATTTTACGCGTTTTTTCCGCGTTCTTTTTCGCTTTATCGCGGTTCTTTTTCGGCTTGGCTTTTGACTTATCCGACTGCGCGCTGCTATCGCCTTCTTTGCGGAATGCAGCATCCGGCTCAAAGTTTGCCGGCGCTTTGCTCGCGCTGCGACGACGTCGAGCTGGCTTGGCCTCACGCGAATCCGGCTTCTTCACACGGTCGCGTGCCGTTTTACCTTCGCCGCGCACCTTGCGCGTGCTGGAAATCAGCGCGAAATCAATGTTGCGCTCATCCATATGAACAGCTTCAACACGAATTTCGACTTCATCACCCAGACGATAAACCTGCCCGCGCGATTCGCCGATCAACCGCTGTCCGATATTATCGTAGCGGTAGTAGTCATTATCCAGCGTGGAAACGTGCACCAGCCCATCGATAAACAGATCTTTCAGGCGCACGAAGAAGCCAAAACCGGTCACACTGGCGATAATCCCCGTAAAGACCTCACCCACGTGATCCTGCATAAAGTCGCATTTCAGCCAGTCCGCAACGTCACGCGTCGCTTCATCCGCACGGCGCTCCGTCATCGAGCAATGCATACCCAGCTGTAGCATTTCGTTAATGTCGCTATGCCAGCCGCCCGTTGGCGTCCAGCGCTCATGACGATCGCTCAGCAGATACTTAATGGCGCGGTGTAGCGACAGGTCTGGATAACGACGAATCGGCGATGTGAAATGGCCGTAAGACGTTAATGCCAGACCGAAGTGGCCTCGGTTCTCTGGGTCATAAATCGCCTGCTTCATTGAACGCAGCAGCATAGTTTGCAGCATTTCCCGATCGGGACGGTCAGCCAACTCATTCATCAATTCTGCGTAATCTTTCGGCTGTGGCTTCATTCCGCCTTTCAGCGTCAGCCCCAGCTCACCCAACACGCTACGCAGGGCTAAGACATGGTCTTCACTCGGCTGATCGTGTACGCGGAACAGCGCAGGTTCTTCGTTTTTCTCCACAAATTTCGCGGCAGAGATATTCGCCAGAATCATGCACTCTTCGATCAGCTTGTGCGCATCATTACGCACCACCGCTTCCACACGCTCGATACGGCGTTCAGCGTTGAAAATGAACTTCGCTTCTTCCGTTTCAAACGCGATGCCGCCACGCACTTCACGCGCGTGTTCAAGCGCCTTGTACATGCGGTGCAGCTCTTCCAATCCACCGACCAGCGGCTTGTAGTGCTCGCGCAGCTCGGCGTCGCCTTGCAGAATATGCCACACTTTAGTGTAGGTCAGGCGCGCATGCGAACTCATCACCGCTTCATAGAACTTATAGGACGACAGCTTACCCTGCGCCGAGACGGTCATTTCACAGACCATACACAGGCGATCGACCTGCGGGTTAAGCGAACAGAGTCCGTTCGACAGCACTTCCGGCAGCATCGGCACCACCTGCGACGGGAAGTAGACCGAGGTGCCACGCGCCCGCGCTTCATGGTCGAGCGGCGTATTCGGCCGGACGTAATAGCTCACGTCCGCAATCGCAACCCATAAGCGCCAGCCACCGCCACGTTTCGGTTCACAATGCACCGCGTCATCGAAATCGCGAGCATCTTCGCCGTCAATGGTGACCAGCGGCAGCTTACGCAGATCCACACGGCCTTTTTTCGCGGCTTCCGGCACCTCTTCGGAGAGATCTTTTACCTGCTCTTCCACTTTAGGTGGCCAGGTGTGCGGAATATCATGAGTACGCAGGGCGATATCCACCGCCAACCCGGTGCCCATGTTGTCACCGAGGATCTCGACGATTTTACCCACCGCTTTCGTGCGGCGCGTGGCGCGTTGCGTCAGCTCAACTACCACCACGAAGCCCATGCGAGCGCCGTTAATTTCTTCTTTCGGGATCAGAATATCGAAGCTCAGGCGGCTATCATCCGGTACGACGAACCCGACACCGGCATCGACAAAATAGCGGCCGACAATTTGTCCGGTACGCGGTTCCAGCACACGCACAATGCGCCCTTCACGACGTCCTTTACGATCCGCACCCAGCGGCTGTGCCAACGCCACATCGCCGTGAATCGTCCGTTTCATCTCTTCAGCCGACAGATAAAGATCGTCTTTGCGGCCTTCCACGCGCAGGAAGCCGAAACCATCGCGGTGGCCAATGACCGTACCGCGCAGCAGATCGAGCTTTTCCGGCAACGCATAGCACTGACGGCGGGTAAAGATAAGCTGACCATCACGCTCCATCGCACGCAGGCGGCGACGCAGCGCTTCGAGTGCTTCTTCTCCGGTTAATTGCAGGTCGGCGGCTAATTCTTCTCGGCTAATCGGGGTATCGCGCTTGGCGATGTGCGCCAAAATATATTCACGACTGGGGATGGGGGATTCGTATTTTTCTGCTTCTCGTTCCAGGAATGGATCTTGTGACATTGCGGTTCCTCCGTTGTCATCAGCAGGAGGCTGAACAAAACTCATTCAACCAACAATAATTTATAAAGCGGCGGGTTTTCTTTGACCATATCAGCCAGTGTGTATTGATCCAGCTCATGCAGGAAATTTTGTACCGCCTGTTGAAGCACCTGCTTTAAGCGACAGGCTGGCGTAATGTGGCAAAACTCATGGCTACAGTTAACCAGCGTGAGCGGCTCCAATTCGCGCACGACATCGCCAATTCGGATGGTTTCGGCCGGTTTTCCAAGACGGATACCGCCATTTTTGCCGCGCACGGCCATCACCAACCCAGCACGACTAAGTTGATTGATAATTTTGACCATATGATTACGGGACACGCCATACACTTCTGTTACTTCCGAAATGCTGGTCATTTTCCCGCCCGGCAGCGATGCCATGTAAATCAGCGCCCGCAAACCATAATCCGTAAAACTTGTTAACTGCACATAAACCTCGGATACCTCTGGGTATCATTGACTGGCGTATTGAGTACGCCCCTGAAAAACCAACGCTATTAACAGATAATAAACCAGGCGTAAACGCTACGGCTAATTATTTATACCCTTTGTGTTGCGGGGAGCTCTCGACTACGCCCTTCTTGCCTGACCCTTTTTACGCCTGCCATATCTTTTTAATTTTATCTCACCGCAACACAGATGACGTATTCTCTTCCATTGCACACACCACATCCAATGATGACTAGGTTATCACCCACGAAGGCGGCGTAAGGAAAAGGACACCATGGGGTTGAAAAATATTTCTATTCGTACCGGCTTATTAACGTTATTGCTGCTAACCACCCTGTTGCTGCTTATCGTCAGCAGCATGGGCGTAGTCGCCATTAAGAAAGACAGGGAAACGCTGACAGCACAAAATCAGATTCAGGGCATTGAGCTCGGCAACCTGATGAGCGGCTATAACCAGACGCTCAGCGCAAGAGCCTCGGCAACGCTCGCCGTCAGGAAGATCGAAATTGGCCTGCTGGACGACGGCGCCAAGGAAACCGGGGTCGTCGAGAAACATCTGCGCCAATCGCAGGAAGACATTGAACGCGTGATCAAATCAGCCAATGCCGATCCCAAACAGCAGGCGCTGGCGCAGGACGTATTGAAAACCTATCAGGCCTATTTTCAGCAGGGCATGACGCCGATGCTGAGCGCACTGCAAAAACAGTATACCGACGAATACTATGAAGTTCTGGAAAAACAGCTCGGCCCGCTGAGTGAGGCCTTTGATTTGTCGATCCAGAATTTCCGACAGTATGCTCAGCAGCTTTCCGAACAGGGTCTGGCACAGTCCGAGCGCAATGAGCGCATCATGCTGCTGCTCATTGCCATTGCCAGCCTGTTATCTATCACGCTGGTGGTATTAGCCTGGGTCGCACTGCGTCACATGCTGCTCAAACCGCTGGACTATGCCATTGAGCAGTTGGAGCAGGTTGCTAGCGGTAATCTGACACGCCGCCTGATTCAAGGCGGAAACAACGAACTGGGGCGGCTCAATGATGCCATCGGCCGTATGCAAGGGGCGCTGCTGGAGTCGGTTAGCCAGGTGCGCGATGCCAGCACGCAAATCGATCTAGGTAGCCGCGAACTGTTTGAAGAAAACGCTCAGCTTTCCCAACGCACCGAGGAATCCGTTGCTGCACTGGAACAGACCGCAGCGAGCATGGAGCAACTGAGCGCGACGGTGAAACTTAATGCCGATCGCGCAGAACTCGCACATCAGCTCGCCAATAACGTCTCGAACACCAGCAGCCGCAGCAACGAGTCCGTCTGTTACGTCATTGAAAAAATGCAGGAGATCGCCACCAGCGCCAAACGCATTAATGACATTCTCAGCGTTATTGACGGCATCGCGTTCCAGACTAACATTCTGGCGCTGAACGCTTCCGTCGAGTCAGCGCGCGCAGGCGAACAAGGTAGAGGCTTTGCTGTCGTCGCCGGAGAAGTGCGTAATCTGGCGCAGCATAGCGCACAAGCGGCGAAAGAGATCCGTGCATTGATTCTAGATTCCCAAACGCGCGTGTCCGAAGGGCTTCAATTAGCCTCTAAAGCGGGTGAAACCATGGACGAAGTGACCGACGAAATCATCCGTATTACACAGCTGATGCGAGACATTTCCACCGCCACGCAAGAACAGCATCGCGGTATTGAGCAGGTTAACGTCGCCTTCACACAGATCGATAAGGTCGCTCAGCACAACGCACAGCTCGTCAAAGCCTCATCCGCGACGACGCAGTCGCTGGAGCAGCAGTCCCAGCAGTTGATGCGGTCTATGGCGCTATTTCAGGTAGACCCTCGCCTTTCCTAATTTACAGATGTATTACACCGCCTGTGGTCAGCCCAACGCCGATCACAGGCCTTCCGCTGAATCGCCCACGCCCTATTTACGCCGCATATCCTCTCAAAAATCGAATAAATAATGACAGAAGGCAGGAACCCTCTTCCCTCTTCACACACCTATTTCATAGGTATACTTTCAGATAATTTGAGTATTATTTTTTTACCGCTATTCTCTGTTTTTACACATAAGCGTATAAATAGAGTTTCCGCGTAAAAACGGCAAAATCAATTACGGAAATACATTGAATAAAAAGACAATGAGAGACATCTCTTATTGGTAATATTCATCATGCGTTCTAGGTTATTAATTACCTGTTAATATAATATTTATTAAATTAATTAATAGCAGGCTATTTTATTAATTCACTCCATTGATTTTCGCGTAAAAAAGGGAGACGGTCGATCGCCCGATAACATCACAGATGGCTTCATGATAAAACGAATGCCTCTGACAACAGCGAATCAAGGGTAAAGACAGAAAGAATATAGGCAAATATAAACATGAATAATCAGTCAGTTGATGTTGATTTGATTACCAGGTTTGACAATGAAGCCAAACTGCACGCGCTCAATTCCGTTTATGCCATCGCCGAATTCGACCTGGCAGGGAAATTGATTGAAGCCAATCCTCTTTTTTGCAAAATGCTGGGCTACAAAAAAGAAGACATTATTCAGAAAAACCACACGCTTTTTCTGCCAGAAGCACAGCGTCAAAAACATGAGCATTTCTGGCACGATGTAATTAAAGGGAATATTAACGCAGGGGAATTCCAACGGAAAACCCAAAAAGGAGACATCATTTGGCTCCACGCCGCCTATACGCCCATTATTGATCATTCAGGTCGCCGCGTTGGCGTCATAAAACTGGCGCTTGATATTACTCAGGAAAAGCGTCTGATGTCGGAGCACCGGGCACAGTTAGACGCGATTGAAAATTCGCAAGGCGTGATCGAGTTTGATAAAGACGGCTATATTACTCACGTCAATAAACACTATCTGATGCTGACGGGCTACGAAGGGAAGGAAATTCTCGGCCTGCACCACAAGTCACTCTGCGATCCTCTTTATACCGAACAAGCCGACTATCAAACATTCTGGGAAACCTTGCATCGCGGTCACCCTATCAGCGGGCGCTTCCACCAGTTGGGCAAAGACAGCCATTCATTCTGGATACAGGCGACCTACAGTCCGGTTATGGATAGCGACGGTAATGTGAGAAAAATCATTAAATATGCTCACAACATCACGCAAAACGTCGAAACCGAAAAGAGAGCCCATCAGCAAGGCATCATTCTCGATATCCTGCTGTCAGTCCACGACAGCTTTCTGCTCGACCACAATCTGCCTTCCGCCTGCGATAAAGTCTTTGAGCGGCTGCTGAGCGTCACCAACAGCACCTTCGGCTTCATTGCCACATTGCAGGAAGATGAAAACGGCCAGTCGCTCTATCTTCCCGCAATCTCCAACCTTGCCTGGGATGAAGAAACCCTGAACTGGTACAGGCACCAGCGCAGAACCCACGGCGGCCTGAGGCTCCGTAAACTGGATAATCTGTTTGGCCACGTGGTGACCCACAATACGGTGGTGTGCACCAATAACCTGCTGAGGCAAAAGGCTGGCCGAGACCTTCCGCCTATCCATCCCGCGCTATATTCCCTGCTTGGGATTCCGATTACCCACAACGGTAAAGCGATCGGGATGATCGCACTGGCTAACCGCCGGGAAGGTTACGATCAAACGATGATCGAACTACTGGCACCGCTGGTGAAAACGCTCGGCATCATTATTCATGCGCGTTCGCTTGAGGATGAACGCACGCAGATAGAAGCGTCTCTGCGCTTTAACGCGGGACATGATTTTCTTACCGGACTGCCGAATCGCAGCAGCTTCTTCGAACAGGCCAGCGCCTTTTTCCTCCTCAAGCAGCAAAGCCAGCACACGGACAAAGGCTGTCTGGCGATCATCGATATCGATTTGTTCAAAAACATTAACGATCAATACGGCCATCTGGCTGGCGATGCCGTCCTCAAAGAGCTGGCGATGCTCATGCGCATGTCGCTGCGTCAGGAAGATCTGGTCGCCCGGCTTGGGGGTGAAGAATTCATCATTCTATTAAAAGAGGTCTCTTATCAAACGGCGGTGGTAACGATTGAGCGTATTCGACAAGCGATTGAGCAGCATACGCTGGAATACGATCGCCAGAATCTGCATTTCACGATCAGCGCTGGCATTGCCGCCTACCGTTCCGATCTTGCCTCCGTTGAGGAGTGGATTCAGTTAGCCGATGAAAACCTTTATGCCGCTAAACGGCAAGGTCGCAACTGTGTGAAATAAGCCCATCCCGACAGCGCTGCTGGTAGCTTTGCTCAAACGTTTGCATTCCCGCAGCGGTTCCCGTCTGAATCAGGCCGGGAAGCTGGTGCGTTTTCCCTTCCCGAATCAGGTTACTGACCGCCGCGGTGGCGGTCAGCACTTCATAAAGCGCGATTCGCCCCCCTTGCTCCGCAGGCAAGAGTTTTTGCGTCACCACTGCCTGCAAACAGGTGGCTAACTGGCTGCGAACATAGGCTTTCTCTTCACCAGGAAAAACGTCAATCAAACGATCGACCGCCTGCGATGCGCTACGGGTATGCAGCGTCGACAACACCAGATGGCCGGTTTCCGCCGCCGTCAGCGCCAGCCGAATCGTCTCCGTATCGCGCAGTTCTCCCAGCAGAATGACATCGGGATCCTCCCGCAATGCAGCCCGTAGCGCCTGTGCAAACGACGCGCTGTGCGCACCGATCTCCCGCTGTTGAATCAGGCAGCGTCGGTTGGTATGGATAAACTCGATCGGGTCCTCCAGCGTAATCACATGGCGATCGCAGCGATCGTTTAACGCCCCAAGCATGGCCGCCAGCGTCGTGGATTTGCCGCTCCCCGTCGCCCCGGTAATCAGGATCAGTCCGTTCGGTTTCTCCAGCAGCGTCGAGAAAACGGGTGGCGCATGTAGCGCATGCAATGAAGGTTGAACGGACGGGATAACACGCAACGCCACAGACAACCCTTCCCGCTGGCGAAACACATTCACCCGCAGGCGTTGTCCATCGGGCAGCATTAATGCCCCATCCACCTGACCAGCCTGCCGCAGTTGCTCGCGCTGAGCCGGTTCAAGCCAGGCATCGCACCATTGTGCCACCTGATCCGGTGTTAAACGTGGTAAGGTATTTTCAGGCTGTAGCCGCCCGTCCACACGTAACACCGGCGGATGACCGCTACAAAGGTGCAGATCCGAGGCATTATGTTTTACACTACGCGCCATCCACTCATCCAACTCCATAGATTAACCTCCTGAATAACCATGACGACAATCCAGCAGAATCTACAGGACATCCGGCAGCAAATCGCCACCGCTGCGGCGCATTGCGCGCGGGCACCAGAAGAAATTACGCTACTTGCAGTCAGTAAAACCAAACCTGTGAGCGCGATCGAAGAAGCCATCGCGGCAGGGCAACGGGCGTTTGGCGAGAACTATGTTCAGGAAGGCGTGGAGAAGATCCATTATTTCCAGGAAAACCACCCGGACACGCCGTTGGAGTGGCACTTTATCGGCCCGCTACAGTCAAATAAAAGTCGACTGGTGGCTGAGAATTTTGACTGGTTTCACACCGTGGATCGCCTGCGCATTGCGCAACGTCTGAGTGAACAACGTCCGGCCACCTTGCCGCCGTTAAACGTTCTGTTGCAGATTAATATCAGCGGTGAACCGAGCAAATCCGGCATTATGGTCGATGAACTCGCGGAACTCGCCGCCAGCGTCGTCGCACTGCCCAACCTGCGCCTGCGTGGCCTGATGGCAATTCCGGCACCGGAAACCGATTATGAGCAGCAGCTTGCTGCTTTCAAGCAAATGGCCGTGCTGTTCCAAACGTTGTCTGCAAATCATCCGCATATTGATACACTTTCTATGGGGATGACGGACGACATGCGCGCGGCGATTACCGCAGGCAGCACATTGGTGCGCATTGGTACGGCAATTTTTGGTGCGCGAGACTATTCAGCAAAAAGCGTATAAACAGTCAGTCAAAAACGAATCAACAGCAAGGCACGCCCTGAACGGCACGTCATCTTTGACAGAATACAAACGGAACAGGTGATCAGCGATAATGCAGATGCAGCAACGTAAAATAGCGTTTATTGGTGCCGGGAATATGGCGCAGGCCATTATCGCCGGATTGGTCAACGGCGGTTATCCCGCTCAACACATCAGCGTCTGCGCCCCTTCGGGTAAAAACCGCGATGCGCTGGCTGCACAGTATGGCGTGATCAGCAGCGCGGACAATGTACGTTGCGCTCAGGAAGCGGACGTCATTGTGCTGGCCGTCAAGCCGCAGATGATGGCAACGGTTTGCGAACCGCTACGTGAACAGGTCAACTTCAGCGGTAAGTTGGTGCTTTCGATTGCGGCAGGCATCAACATCGTCCGTTTCCAGGCACTGCTGGGCGAGCCACTGAATATCGTGCGAATTATGCCAAACACGCCGTCTCTGGTCGGCAAAGGCATGAGCGGGATGTATGCCCCCGCCTCCGTCAGTCAGGCAGATAAAAACTTCACCGCACAGCTGATGCAGAGCGTCGGTAAAATTTGCTGGGTGGAGAGCGAACAAGGTATTAACAGCGTGATCGCCGCAGCGGGCAGCGCACCGGCCTATTTCTTCCTGTTTATGGAAGCGATGCAGCAGGAAGCCATTCGTCAGGGGTTCAGCCAGGAAACGGCTCGCCTACTGGTGCAACAGGCCGCGTCCGGCGCTGCCGCACTGGTTGAAGCCAATCCCGATACGCCGCTATCGACCCTGCGGGAAAATGTGACGTCCAAGGGCGGTACCACGGCAGAAGCCCTGCGGGTATTTAACGAACAGCAGTTGACGCAAACCGTGGCTGAAGCCATGCAGGCGGCAATTGCTCGCGCACAGGAAATGGAAACGCTTTTTTAACCAAAGCGGGTTCCCCGATTCTTTATCTTATTAAGGAAAAGACGTACTTATGCTCACGCTGACTTTTCTGGTCAAAACGCTGGTCGACCTCTATGTAATGGTCCTGCTGCTACGCATCTGGATGCAGTGGTCACGCAGCGATTTCTATAACCCGCTGTCGCAGTTTGTCGTCAAAATCACCCAGCCGATTGTCGGGCCGCTACGCCGCATTCTGCCGTCGCTGGGGCCGATTGACAGCGCCTCGCTGCTGCTGGCCTTTATTCTCACGACGATCAAATACCCGTTACTGCTGTTGATTCAGGTTGGCGCGATTTCCCTTAGCCCAATGAACCTGCTGGTCGGGCTCATTTCGCTAATTAAATCCGCGGGCTATCTGGTTTTCTGGGTCATCATCATCCGTTCGATTATGAGCTGGGTCAGCCAGGGCCGTAGCCCCATCGAGTATCTGTTGCATCAGTTGACCGAACCGCTGATGGCGCCGCTCCGCCGCATTATTCCGGTTATGGGCGGCATCGATTTCTCCGCGATGGCGGTGATTCTGATTCTGTATATGCTCAACTATCTGGGCATGGACCTGTTCCCGGGGCTGTGGTTCCTGCTGTGAGTGCTATTACCCGCCACGGCGATGCGCTGGTGATTCGGCTGTATATTCAGCCGAAAGCCAGCCGGGATCAGATCGTGGGTTTGCATGGCGACGAACTGAAAGTCGCCATCACCGCTCCGCCAGTTGATGGGCAGGCCAATGCCCATCTGACTAAATTCCTCGCCAAACAGTTTCGAGTCGCCAAGAGTCTGGTCGTGATTGAAAAAGGCGAACTCGGACGGCATAAACAGATTAGAATTACCCATCCGCAACACATCCCGGCTGACGTCGCGGGCTTCATTGAATAAACACGATTGAATAAATACGCAGGACAAGACGATGCAAAAAGTGGTTTTGGCTACCGGAAACCCCGGTAAAGTGCGCGAGCTCGCCAGCTTGCTGGCCGATTTCGGTCTGGATATTGTCGCTCAGACTGAGCTAGGTGTGGATTCCGCCGAAGAAACCGGCCTGACCTTTATCGAAAACGCCATCCTGAAAGCACGTCATGCGGCACAAATCACGGGATTGCCAGCGATTGCCGATGATTCCGGTCTGGCTGTCGATGCACTGGGCGGCGCACCGGGCATTTACTCGGCACGCTACGCGGGTGTGGATGCCAGCGACCAGCAAAATCTGGATAAGCTGCTGCTGACACTAAAAGACGTGCCGGACGAACAGCGCCGTGCCAGCTTCCACTGCGTGCTGGTGTATCTGCGCCACGCGGAAGACCCGACGCCGATTGTCTGCCACGGTAGCTGGCAAGGTGTGCTGACGCATGAAGCCGCAGGTAGCGGTGGCTTCGGCTATGACCCGATCTTCTTCGTGCCAGAGTTGGGTAAAACAGCGGCGGAACTGACGCGTGAAGAGAAGAACGCGCAGTCTCACCGCGGCCAGGCGCTGCGCCTGTTGCTGGATGCGCTACGCAATGCTTAAGCTTCCCCCGCTCAGCCTGTACATTCATATTCCGTGGTGCGTACAGAAATGTCCGTATTGCGACTTCAATTCTCACGCGCTGAAAGGCGACGTGCCGCATCAGGAATATGTCGATCATCTGCTGGCGGATCTGGATGCTGATTTGCCGCTGGCGAGCGGTCGTGAACTGCACTCGATCTTTATCGGCGGCGGCACGCCAAGCCTGCTGAGCGCGGAAGCGATGCAGGCGCTGCTCGACGGCGTGCGGGCGAGAATTCCGCTAACACCGGATGCCGAAATTACGATGGAAGCCAATCCCGGTACGGTTGAAGCCGACCGTTTCAGCGGCTATCAGCGCGCGGGCATTAACCGTATCTCCATCGGCGTTCAGAGTTTCGATCCACAGAAGCTGACGCGCTTAGGGCGTATTCACGGCCCAGACGAAGCCAGACGCGCCGCGCACCTGGCGACCGGTCTGGAATTACGCAGCTTTAATCTGGACCTGATGCACGGCTTGCCGGATCAATCACTGGACGAAGCGTTGGACGACCTGCGTCAGGCCATTGCGCTCAATCCGCCGCATTTATCGTGGTATCAGTTGACTATCGAGCCCAATACACTGTTTAGTTCGCGCCCGCCTACGCTGCCGGACGACGACGCGCTGTGGGACATCTACGAGCAGGGCCACGCGTTACTGAGTGCAGCGGGCTACCAGCAATATGAAACCTCCGCCTATGCCAAACCGGGCTACCAGTGTCAGCACAACCTGAACTACTGGCGTTTCGGTGACTATTTGGGGATTGGCTGTGGGGCACACGGCAAGCTGACCTTCAGCGACGGCCGCATTCTGCGCACAGTCAAAGTCCGCCATCCGCGTGGCTATATGCAGGGTACGTATCTGGATAAACAGCACGACGTCGCCAACGACGATCGGCCTTTTGAGTTTTTCATGAACCGCTTTCGCCTGCTGGAAGCCGCTCCGCGCGCGGATTTCACGGCGTACACCGGTCTGGACGAGCACTGCATCCGCCCGCAGTTGGATCTGGCACTGGCGCAAGGCTATCTGACGGAAACCGCCACGCACTGGCAAATCACCGAACACGGCAAACTGTTTCTGAACTCCCTGCTGGAGCTGTTTCTGGCGGAAGAGTAACGATAACTCAGTGGGCACGTTTTCTCTGAAAAACCTGCCCACCGCTTCCCACCCTATTTCTCCTTTTGGGTGATGACTTAAAAGCGTTATTTATTCACAGCCTGAATGTCTCCACGATGAGGCGCAGACTCTGAGCCTGTTCAGAAAGTGACTGAGAGGCGGTTGACGACTCCTCCACTAATGCAGAGTTGTTCTGTGTCACCCCATCCATCTGGCTCACGGCCACACTCACCTGGGAGATCCCCTGCATCTGCTCAGCCGACGACAGGGCTATGCCATCCATTGATGTGGCGAGATCTTCAACCAAATTAATGACTTTCATACTGTTTTGGCCGGTTTCATTGGCCACCATCACGCCGCATTCAACCTGACTCACCGTCTGCTCTATCAGTGACTTGATATCTTTTGCCGCCGTGGAACTACGTTGCGCCAGGGTCCTGACTTCTGATGCCACCACAGCAAACCCACGTCCGCTTTCACCGGCACGCGCGGCTTCTACCGCAGCGTTGAGCGCAAGGATGTTGGTCTGAAATGCAATACTCTCGATGACCGAGGTAATGTCTCTCACCTTAGAGGCACTTTGCGAAATACCGCCCATGGTATCCGACATGCGTCTGACGTCCTTTTCGCCATTTTTTACCAGTAAAGCCGTATCCCTTGCTGCGTTAGCCGTCTGCCTGGCCATTGCGCTGTTACTCTGAACAGCGGTCGTCAACTGCTCCATACTTGCCGCCGTCTGCTGAAGTGCAGCCGCCTGCTCTTCAGTGCGAGAAGCCAGCTCATTGTTACCCTTTGAGATTTCATCTGATGACAGCGCAACAGAAGCGGAGCCATCCTTAATATCTGAGACGATGCCACGAAGCCGCTCCTGCATTCCAGATAGCGAGGCCATCAGGCTGCGGGTATCATTTTTTCGCAGTTGAACGGCTGAGGACAGATTTCCTTGTGAAATACTATAAGCGAGACGCTGTGCGTCGGCAGGTTCTCCACCGAGTTCACTCATCAGTTTACGAATCAGATAAATACTGGTGGACAAGCCAAACACCACTGCGATGGCTAACAGCACCAGTAAGATGATGTAAGCATGTTCAGTCGTTTTACTGTTTTTTGCGACAGCATCATCAGACCGTTGAGTGAGCTCCTGGCCCATGAGGGTCAGCCCGTCAATCAGAGGAACCTGAGCCGGCCTTACGGTCTCCAGAAGAAACTTCACTGTGGCTGCATTATCTTTCCCTAAAGCTATGGGGATCGTGTTGCTGAACGAATCCAGCGCATTTTTTTCGCTGTTCTCTATCAATTCGAATGCTTTAAATTCGGTGCTATTAGTAGACCGATCAATCATCTGCCCCAGCAGCGTACTGCTGTCAGTGAACCGTTGCTTTAATTTTTCGAGCCGAGCAGATTGCTCCTCAATACCTTTTTCATCGGTAAATAACGCAAGATTTCTTACTGTTATCGCCATGTCGCGCTGAATAAGCGTCAGGTCTGTGATCAGTTTTGTTTTTTGCATATCCCCCTGAACCACGGATTCAAGGGTGCTTTTTGCCTGATACAACGAATGAATGGCAACCACTATGCACACGGAGAAGAAAATAATTAACGTGCCAAAACCGGAACCGAGTCGTGTTGAGATTTTCATGAGTCTTTACTGGAAAGAGGGAGGGTTACGACTATTTTCGGCATAAATGTGAAGATCTTTATTCAGAAAAAATCTCAAGGTATCCGTCATGATGGCATCCATTCCATAAATGCATCCTGGGTAAAATCAGGACATTAATTTAATTAATGCAATTGAAAAACTCAGCCAGTATCCCTTGGTAATCACATCTGTGCAGCAACAGAGCCAGATTCCGCTCTAAGCAACTACACATAAGCCGCAACATAATCTCAAACAATATCAGCTGGTTCAGGGATCTCGAGGATTGAATTTTCACCTGCGGTTATGACACAGTAGAAACCTATCACGCACGACTTATCACACCTGTTTATCAACCACCTGCGGGTAACGATGATGAAACGTATAACAACAATCGTAGTAGCGCTGCTGGTCACGGCAGCATTGAGCGGCTGTAACACCACGCGCGGCTTTGGCCAGGATGTGCAAAAACTGGGTAGTAAAATCTCCCACGCTGCTAGCTAACCCGTCGTCAAATAACAAAAAACCGGCAATACGCTATGCCGGTTTTTTCTTTACGCCACAATCCCAATAACTTCCGCTACATGCCCCCTCTAAAACGAATGAATTTCCAGAACAAACGACAACATTCTGGATTTAATCTTTTCATTTTTATGATGTTACGCGCGTAAAGAATCACGCAGAGACGAACATGACCACCGGATGAACGGCATGGATGCCGTGAAAGCCAGCGCCGCGTCGGGAACGCGTCGCTGGTGGTCCGGACAGCGGGCATGAACGTCGAAGGCACCGCGAAGCGGCGTGATTCCCCGCAAGAAGCCTGGGGTCACGGGGCAGCGGCGATTGAGCTGCACCGTGTCGGGCGCATACGGCAACGGTTGCAAAGATAGCCTTAATCAACGCGCACGAAACATTTATGGCACTGACAGAATGCTAAATCCAGGTTTTTAGGAATCTCTAATTTCAGAACGCCGACAGCATATCAATATGCGGAATGCCGTCTTCGTCGTACTCCTCACCGGTCACCACAAAACCAAACGCGCCGTAGAACGCTTGCAAATGAGCCTGCGCGGACAGGAACAGATGCTTTTGCGGCCAGTGGCGCGCGCAGGCAATCAGCGTGTGTTCCATCAGTTGATGCCCCAGATGTTGCCCGCGGGCATGCGGCGCGACAATCACGCGCCCAATCGTCACCACATCGTTGTTCGGATGGGGAGCAAGCAGCCGGGCGCAGGCAGCCAGCTTGCCGTCACGGTACGCCGTAATATGGCGATTGCCGTCCACCAGATCGCGGCCATCAATATCCAAATAGGGGCAGGTTTGCTCGACCACGAATACCTGATTGCGCAGCGCCAATATGTCATGCAGTGAATACACGTTAAGGTCTGCTACATCCCAGTCATGCCATATCAGACTCATTTCCACCTTTCCCCATTACACAATACGTTCATTACACGATACGTTTATTCTTTACCTGCGCCGACGGAACGATCGCGGCGCTTAGCCAGAATCAGCCATGCCCACAGCAGCGCAATTGCCAGCGCAAACAATGCACCAAAGCCAATCCCGATGGTGATGACCGACACACCCAGTTTCACCACCAGAGAATAGAGCCCCAGCATTAACAGCATAGCGCCGTTCTCACCCAAATTCTGTACGGCGATCGCATTACCCGCACCGACGCTGGCCTTCCCACGTTCCTGCAACAGCGCATTCAGCGGGACGATGAAGAACCCACCCAACGCCCCCAGCAGAATCAGCAGCGAGTAGGCGCTCATGAGGTTATGCTGAAGCGTGAAAATCACCACTACCACGCCGATGAGGAACCCCGCAGGCAGGCAGCGCCGTACATTATCGAGCGTCACCAGCTTCGCAGCCGCACCCGCACCCGCCACGATGCCCACGGCGACCATCGCGTTAAGCAGCGTCGGCGTTGCATTGTCGGTTATACCGAGCGCATGCGGCACCCACAGTACCAGCAGAAAGCGCAGGGTCACGCCCGCGCCCCAGAACATACTGGTCCCAATCAGCGACAGCCTGGCATCACCATCGCGCCACAGCACCCGACAGGCGGAAAAGAAGCTGCTCACCATCTGCACCGGATGCCACGGCTGCCCTGGTCGCGCCGCGCTGAGACGAGGAATCAGCATATTCGCTCCCAGCGCTATGCCGTAAGCCACCGCACAAACCGACAGCGCCCCGTAAATGTTCCAGTCCGCCAGCACGCCGCCAGCGACGGAACCGGTCAGGATCGCCGCAATCGTCGAGGCTTCCATCAAACCATTGGCTTTGACCAACTGATCGCCGCGCGTGATCTCACCCAGAATGCCGTATTTCGCCGGTGAATAAGCGGCAGCGCCAATCCCCACCAGCGTATACCCCAGAAACGGATTCCCGCCCACGCAAATCAGCAGCGCCCCTGCCAGCTTCAGGGTATTGGCGAACATCATCACCTGCCCTTTGGAGAAGCTGTCCGCAATTTGCCCGACAAACGGTGCCAGAATGATGTACGCGGCGACAAACCCCATCTGCAAAAACGGCTGGCTCCAGTCGGGATACACCAGCTGTTTGATCAGCGCTAAGGTGGCAAACAGCAGCGCGTTATCACCAAACGCGGAGAAGAACTGCGCGATAATCACCGCGCTCATACTGCGCGACAGCAAAGGCGTCGCGGGTTCAGTCTGTTGACTCATGCATTCGACTCCGATGCGTTAGTGACGGACTCTTCGGCCATCTGGCGCAGCGTGACAAAGTCAGGCTTGCCGCTGCCGAGTAGCGGTAAGGCTTTCACATAGCGAATATCGCGCGGCACCGCCAGTTCCGGTACACCGCTGCTGCGTGCCTGCGCAAGCAATGCGTCACGGGTTATCTGGTTGTCCGTCGTAAACAGCACCAGCGCTTCGCCTTTGCTGCTGTCGCTTTTCGCACTAGCCGCATGCTGCGCTTCCGGCGATATCTTCACCGCCAGCTGTTCCACGCTTTCCAGCGACACCATCTCCCCCGCCAGTTTGGCAAAGCGCTTCACGCGGCCGATGATGGTGCAGAAGCCTCTTTCATCCAGTTCGACAATATCACCCGTGTCATACCAGCCCTGCTGCAACTCGCCCTGTGCGTTTTCTGCCGCCGGCGCTTCAAGCACGCCGGGGTTTTCCACCCGCAGATAGCCTTTCATGATATTCGGCCCGCGCAGTTGCAGACGGCCACCGCGCGTGATGCCCGGCACCGTAATCAAACGCGATTCGATTTCCGGCAACAGCTTGCCGACGGAATGGATTTTCGTTGCCATCGGCACGTTGATCGCCACCACCGGCGCGCATTCGGTCACGCCGTATCCTTCCAAAATGCGGATACCAAATTTATCCTGCCAAACCTGACGCGTGGTTTCAGACAGCTTTTCTGCCCCCGCAACCACATAGCGCAGACGAGCAAAATCATACGGATGGGCAAAGCGCGCGTAGTTGCCTAAGAACGTTGACGTTCCAAACAGCACGGTGCAGTTCTGGTCATAAACCAGCTCTGGCACAATGCGATAGTGCAGCGGGCTGGGGTAGAGAAACACGCGAGCGCCCGTCATTAGCGGCGTTAACAGCCCCACCGTCAGGCCAAACGCATGGAACAGCGGCAGCGCGGACATAAAGCGGTCGCGCGGCGTGAAATCCGCCACCGTACGAATCTGCTCAACGTTCGCCAGCAGGCTGTCATGGGAATGCACGACGCCTTTCGGATTCCCCTCGGAACCGGAGGTAAACAGCACGATGGCTGCATCGTCAGGTTTCTGCGGCAGCATCGCGCGGGCAGGAAACAGCAAATGAAACAGGATCCACAGCTTATCGGTCAGCGTCACGGTGTCTTTCAAATCTTCCAGATAGACCCAGTTGGCCTCGCTAACCTGCTTCGGCAAATCCGTCAGCTTGCCCTTTTCAAGAAACTGGCGAGACGTGACGATGGTTTTGATCCCCGCCGCTTTCATCGCGCTTTGTAGCCCTTTCGCACCCGCGGTGTAGTTCAGCATGGCAGGAATACGGTTACGCAGCGATGCGCCCAGGATGGATGCGGCGGTGATGGTCGCATTGGGCAACAGCATGCCGACATGTTCATCGGCGCGGGTGAAGCGCTGCAAAATGCGCGACACGCCCAGCGATTTTTTCAGTAATCCCTGATAGCTGTCTTCGTTGAAGGAGATATCCGCAATGCTGGGAGAATGCCGCCCGTAACGGGTTCTCGCCGCCAGAAAGGCCTGATACAGCGTGTGCTGCGGGCGCGTATCCATCCGCGCCTTCATCATAATCTGGTGCAAATGCTCACCGGCCAGTGCGCGGCGTTCTCTGGCACTGCTGGCTTCCGGCATCGGCAATGTAGTCGGAGGCAAATAGGTGATCGTAATCTGCGGGAGGCAGCGGCGTTTAAAGACGCCTGCCAGACGACCAAACGGCGTGAACTCTGCGCCATCAATGCGTACAGGGATAATCGTTGCACCAGATTTCGCCGCGACAAACGCCGCGCCGCTGTAAATCTTCATCAGCGATCCGGTGACGCTGATGCGCCCTTCTGGGAAAACCACGACGGGCTGACCGCGTTCGATCACCTTGATCAGCCCCTTGATCGCCAGCGGCTTGGTGGGATCTAACGGCACGAAATCGATATAAGGCTTCAGCCAGCGCATAAACCAGCGATCGGAAATGGAAGAATACACGGCAAAGACGGGTTTTATCGGTAAGAATAACGCCAGCAAAACGCCATCAAGGAACGAGACGTGATTGGGGGTGATGAGCAATTTAGATTGCTGAAACTGGCTGCTGTCGCCCTCGATCCGGATGCGGTACAGACGCTGGAACACCCAACGTAACAGGGTATGAATCATGCCTTCTCCCAATAGACAGATAAACGGGCAGCTTGCCGAAGCGCAAAAACCACCAAGCGATACGTCAAAATACTACATATGCACCATACTTCAAGCGACGGGTACACGGCTAAACGTGAAGATTGCCGACGGCACAGCATTCACATCGCATTAAAATGGCTGGAGATAACGAAAGCGGGAAATTCAGGCAAAAAAAAACCTACGCATCCGCGTAGGTTGGTGTAATCAAATGGTTTCAATGTACAGAGCACATCGATATATCACCAATCAATACCTCTGGGACTTGTAACTCTAAAGATCGCCGCTTCGCTTCACCAGCGATGAATCGAAAGAGTTATTCTATAAGTGCAACCAACTGTAAGATTCTGGTGAATCATGTAAGGCAGGCGCCTTTTCGCGCGTTTTTCTAGCTTGATAGCGACTGGTGATACAGACGCACGGACTTATCTGGATAGTCCAATCCATCGCCGATGTAATGCCAGCCGTGTTTTTCGTAATAGCCGCTAAACGTGGAGAACAGATAGAGGTCTTCAAACCCCTGACGGCGGCTGAAATCCAATACGTGCTGTTGCAGCGCGATGCCCAGCCCTTTATCGCGCTGGCTTTCTTCCACGTACAACGATGCCAGCCAGGGCGTCAGATCCTGTCGGCTGATTAAATCGCAGCGCCATAATCCCACCGTCCCGACTAAACGCTCGCCCTCCAGCGCGATAAACGTCAGCGGCAGCGCCTCTGGGTTCAGGCTATTGCGCACCACGCTGGCAAAGAATTCACGGCTGTTCTGGCTGCCGAACGCCTGCCATATCCAGTCAATCACCTGCTCTTGATGCTGAGGATGATCCGCCAGATAAACAATCTTCACCTTAGTAAGGTCTGTCATCGTTACACCAGCTTCCCTTGAAAAATCGGTACAGAATCAAATAAATAGCCGTCAAACTCCGGCGCATCAGCGTCAGAGATTTCCATCAGCGTATTTTTGACGTTTTCGAGGTGTTGCCACATGGCCTGATAAGAGCCGGACACATCGCGACGCCGCAGCGCCGCCAGAATGGCCTGATGATCCGCCAGCCATTTCAGGCGATAGCCCTGCGTTCCGACGTGGGTATAAAGCTGCTGCCAGAGCGCATTATCGTCACGGCACGCCCAGATATTGCTGACCGTTTCCAGCAGCATCTGGTTTTGCGTCGCACCGGCAATTTGCAGATGGAACAGGCGATCGAAATCGCCGCGGTAATCTTTTCCGGCAATCGCGGCCTGTTCTTGTTCCAGCGTCTTACGCAGGTTTTCGATATCCGCCCGCGTTGCCATACGGGCCGCAAACGCCGCAATGTTGCTTTCCAGCAGTTGGCGAGCCTGTAGCATTTCAAACGCGCCGATATGGTTTTTGCCACCGTCTGCCGCGTCGTCTTCATCAGGAATACGCAAGACATAAACCCCGGAGCCCTGACGAATATCGACTGTGCCTTCCAGCTCAAGCATCAGTAGTGCTTCGCGCACTATCGTCCGGCTAACGCCATAGGTTTCCGCAATATTTCGTTCAGGAGGAAGGCGCGATCCGACGGGGTAATCCCCTGACTGAATCTTCTGACGCAAATCACAGCCGATTTCCTGATATTGCTTCTTCTCTTGCAGAACCACATCCTTCGCCACGCTTTCACCCTACATGCACTGTCGCTCTGAGTGCGGGCGTTAGGCCCGCTCTGATTGTGCCCGTCATACGTCAAGCTGCAACTTGAATGATGACAGGCATGTCTACAGCCGCGTACTGACACAGCGGTAGCGCGCTAGTTTACCAAACTCAGCGCCTGATCCAGTACTTTTGCGCCATTTAATGTGCCGTAGGCGACGGGGTCGATCACCGCGATAGGAATCTGGTAGCCGTCCGTCAGCTTTTTATTCTCGTTAAGCTTGAAGCGCACCTGCGGCCCCAGCAGAACCGCAATAATGTCGCCGCCAAACTCCTGCAACTCATCACGCAAGTTTTGCTCTGGGATCGCGTAGATCTTCAATTCCATCCCCCGCGTTTCCGCTTCCTTTTCCATCTTGGTGACCACCAGTGAGGTCGACATTCCTGCTGAGCAGGCCAGTACGATTCTTTTCATATTCCGTTCCTCATTTTGGTTATCTGCACCTATTTCTCTTCATCATCCAGCGTCAATTCAAGCCGACGCGTGTCGTGTAGCTGACGAAACCAGGCGGCGGATTTTTTTGGCCGCCGTTGCCGATCCTGTTCTAGATCGATTTCAATTAGTCCGTAACGGTTTTTAAACGCGTTCATCGGCGAAACGTTGTCGGTAAATGCCCATAGCATGTAGCCGCGGCAGTTTGCGCCCTCTTCCTTCGCCTTCAGCGTCCAGTAAAGGTGCTCGGCAATAAACGCGATGCGGTAATCGTCCTGAATCACGCCCGCATCGTCTTTAAAGCGCGCTTCGTTCTCGATACCGATACCATTTTCCGCCACAAACCACGGCGCATTGCCGTAGTCGCGCTCTATGCGTTTTGCCATGTCGTAAATGATTTTGGGATTGATCTCCCAGCCACGCGAGGTGTTCATCCGACGCCCCGGTAGCTCAAAGTGCTCGTAGTAATAGGCTGGGTGGAACGGTGTCTCCTTATTCCACTCGCGGCTGGGCGCTTTGACCCGATGCGGGTAATACAGGTTGATCCCCACCTCATCGACCGTATTGTCCCGAATGATCGCCAGCTCTTCTTCCGTGTAATCCCACTTCACCTGATGCTGTGCCAGCAGCGCCACCAGCTCCGCCGGATATTCCCCTTTTAACGCCGGATCGAGGAAAACCCGGTTATAGAACAGATCGTAAAGGTGTGCCGCTTTCACATCGTGCGCCGCACGGGATCGCGGATACGTGACTTCGGGATTGAGGATCACGCCGATCGAGCCGCCATCCCGGTGATAACCCTGCTGTCGAAACCGCTGCACCACTTTTGCCGTCGCCAGATTTTTATGGTGATTCCACTGCATCCAGGTATGCGTGTTTTGTTCATAAGGGTAGCGTAGCGCGTCCAGATAAACGCGCGTCTGCACCACAATCGGCTCATTGAAGGTAAACCAGCGCTTCACTTTCCCGGCATAGCGGGCGAAAACCGCGTCGGCGTACAGCACAAACCACTCCACCACCTGCTTGGATGACCAGCCCTGGTATTTCTCCAGCAGGCAGGCGGGCAGCTCGTAATGTTCAAGGCAGATCATCGGTTCGATCCCCTGCCGGTGCATTTCATCCAGCAGGTTATCGATATAGGCCGCGTACTCCTCATCGACGATGCCTTTCTCATAGTCCAGCATAAAGCGCGACCAGTTGATCGATGTACGATAGTGCGTCAGCCCCGCCAGCTTCATCAGCGCCACGTCTTCCCGATAGCGATTAAAGAAGTCCGTCGCTTTTGCTGGGCCATAGCCGTTGTGCCAGACCTGACGATCCTGCTTGTACCAGAGATCCAGATAGGAATCCTGCCCGGCTTTCTTGCCGCTCCATCCTTCCGTTTGCCATGCCGATGCCGCCGCGCCCAGAATAAAATCCGGTGGAATAGTCAGTGCAACCTTACTCATGCATTACCTCTCTTCTCGTCCGTTTCAGGCTTTTTCCGCTGCGGCCTGCTTTTCTGCTTCCAACTGCGCCAGCTCGGCACGACGGGATGCCACTTTGACAAACGGCAGATAGATCAGCATCGCGACGATGATGCATACGATCTGTGTAGCGACGGCTCCCATCGATCCCGCCGTCGACAGCCAGGCGTTAATGATCGGCGGGGTCGTCCACGGCACCATCACCACGGCTTTGCCCGCAAAACCCATACTGGTGGCGAAATAGCCAATCGTGCCCGTCACTAACGGTGTGATAATGAAGGGAATAGCCAGAATTGGGTTGAGCATAATCGGCATACCAAAAATTACCGGCTCATTAATATTGAACACGCTGGGGCCGAAAGAAATTTTAGCGATCTCTTTCATCTCTTTGCGTTTAGAGGCAATCATCACCGCCAGCAGCAGGCCAATGGTGAGGCCGGAACCGCCGATGCTCATGTACACATCCCAGAACGGCATAGTGATAATGTTCGGTATCTCATGCCCCTGTTCGAACGCGGTCATGTTGACGGCAATCGCCCCCAGCAGCAGCGGTTCACGAATCGGTTTAATCATCTGGTTGCCGTGAATCCCGATCACCCAGAACAGCTGAGCGACAAACATCAGCACCAGCAAACCGGGCAGGCTTTGCACTACGGATTCCAGCGGCTGCTGTACGACTTTATAAACGGCATCATACAGGTACATGCCCGTCACGCGGTGAAACACAAACCCAAAGGTGGCAATCGCAACCACCGTGATGATGGAAGGAAACAGCGCGGAAAAAGAGGCGGCGACGTTGGGCGGCACGCTGTCCGGCATTTTAATCTGTAGCCGATCGACATTTTGCAGCTTGGTATACATCTCGACAGACAGAATGGCGATGAACATCCCCAGAAACAGGCTTTTGGTATCGGAGAACTGTTTCGCCAGCACGTCTTTCACCACCATCATCTGCCCGTTGACGGCCATTTCGATCGTGGTTGGCGTGACGGCAATAAAGCAGATCACCGCCAGCAGGCCGGGAAACAGCCCGCGTGAACCGTTAATCTTCCCAAGCTCGATACCAATCAGGAAGACGGCACCGATAGTCAGAAAGCTGAGCGTGGCGTAGTTAATGCCGCTCATAATCGGTTTAAGTTCAGCCAGAAACGAAAACATAGAAAAACTGGCCAGACCATTTTTCGGGTCCATCACCATGTTGGAAATCAGAACGGAAAACGCCCCGACGATAATGACAGGCATCAGCGTAATAAAGGATGCCTTAATCGCCATAATGTAACGCAGACTGTTAAATTTATTGGCAAAGGAGCCCAATGAATCAATCAGTTGGTCCTTAAGTGACATAACACCACCTCTTTCATCATCATATTGTTATATCGCGTGTGACACGCGGGATGGCCGTTACGCGCAGGGTAAATGCAGGTACCGCGCTTTCGCGTTTGGCATACCAAAAATCAACCATAATGAATTATTTTTCTGTGACATGATTCTCACAAGACGATATTGGAATTCCAATATGATGAAAATGTGATTTTTGGCATACCATAAATTATCAGTCGACTTAGGCTGCTTTCCTGACTGCGATAAGGACACCTACGATGAAAGACACAGAAAACGTTCCTGCATTCGATATGGAACAAACCGTGATGGAACTGCTGATTAATGCGGGTGAAGCGCGCTCAAACGCCATGATGGCCATTCAGGCCGCGCGTCAACGGGAGTGGCAACAGGCTGACGATCTGCTCGCTGCGTCACAAGAAGCGGCGCGTGCGGCTCATCGCGTTCAGACACGGCTGATCGGTCTGGACGAAGGACAAGGAAAGGTGCCCGTCAATCTGATCATGGTGCATGCACAGGATCATCTGATGACCGCCATGCTCTGCCGGGATTTGGCGGAAGAGATTGTCTTGCTACGCCGAGAAATGGCTACATCACAAAACTGACAAAAATCTGATTGAGAAACGAACATCAGGCGTTAAATCCAACAATATGCCTGTGGTAACATGCCATATGATGTTCGTAACAGGGATGAATAGGCATTTTTAGCCCGTCATCATACTCAATTAAGGTGCAGCGATGAAAACCATGCTTGAGGTGGCAAGACGTGCAGGCGTGTCTAAAGCGACCGTATCCAGAGTGCTAAACGGCACGGGTCAGGTCAAACAGGCAACACGCGATGCAGTATTTCAGGCAATGGAGGAGCTAGGCTACCGTCCTAACTTTCTGGCGCGTTCGCTGGCTCGTCGTACTTCAAACAGCATTGGTCTCGTTATTTCCAATTTTGATGGCCCCTACTTTGGCCGCCTGCTGCGCCGTGCTACGGATATCGCGGAAAGCCACGGTAAACACCTGATCGTCACCGACGGGCACGATACGCCGGAAGACGAGCAGCGTGCAGTGCAGCTTCTGTCTGACAGACAATGCGACGCCATTATTCTCTATACCCGCTATATGTCCGAAACGGATCTCATGACGCTGCTCGACACGCTGACCATTCCGATGATCGTGATGAATCGCGATCTGCCACAGGCACGTGAACGCTGTATTTTCTTCCGCCAGCAGCAGGCCGCGTTTGACGTAGTGAATTACCTGATCGAACAGGGCCACCGTGAGATCGCTTTTATCACCGCCCCCATGAAAACGCCGACGGCACAGGCGCGGCTCGCGGGTTATCAGCAGGCATTAACCACCCACCAGATCGCGCTTGAACCACGTCGGGTGGCATATGGCACCAGCATGGTCGCCAGCGGCTATCAGGCTGCACGCCAGTTGCTGGACAGCGGCGTCAGCTTTAGCGCGCTGTTTGTCAGCAACGATCACATGGCGATTGGCGCGATGAAAGCGCTGTACGAGGCGGGAAAAAAATTACCGCAGGATGTCTCCGTCTTCGGTTTTGACGATGAGCCCTGCGCGACCTATCTGCACCCTTCGCTTTCCACCGTCTACATGCCGATTGAAGAGATGGCTGCCACCGCGATTACGCAAGTGCTGGATCTGATTGCAGGCAAAGAGGTCAACCCGCTACAGCCCTTCACCGGCGAACTTAAGCTGCGTGAATCGGTGCAGAAAGGCCCGTACTACACTAAGTAAAACTCACGGTAAAACGGTTCCCCGCGCAAACAGCCTGCACGGGGTTCGCCTCTTTAGCCATGTTCAATCAGCATCACCGCGCTCGTATCCGCTTCCAACGCGTCAAACAGGTGCGGGACATCCGCCGAATAGCTGATGTAATCCCCCGCGTTCAGTTCAACAGGCTGTGCGACAGGCCCGATTCTGGCGCGGCCGCTGCTCAGAATCACATGTTCTATCGTTCCGGGCATATGCGGTTGCGAGATCCTGGCCTCGCCCGGCTGCACCTTAAGCCGATAGATATCACGCTGTACGCCTGCCGGACACGCCGCCAACAGCGTAGCGGCATAGTTTGCTTGCTCCGAATAGGTTGTTGCGCCTTCATTAGCCCGAATCACCTGTACGTGCTGGCGAGACTGGCCAATCAACTGGCTGACCTGCACGTCAAGCGCCATCGCCAGCGCCCAGAGTGTTTCCAGGCTCGGGTTACCGATCCCGGTTTCCAACTGCGAAAGCGTTGATTTAGCCAGCCCTGCACGCTTTGCCAGCTCGGTCACTGACAGATTTAACCGCTCACGCTCGCGCCGAATAGAGACAGCCAGCCGTGCGATAGGCGTAGCGACCTGCATAACATCTTGTGCACCATTTTCCTGACTATCGCTCTTCATATCGTTCACCATAACAATCAATCGTTCGACTTGACGAACATTTGATTCGTGTTCATTATTTCGCTCTGTTGTTCATTATAAAAAATTTTGTTCGCTATAGCAGCACACTTTTCACACTGACAGACAGGAAAAAAAAGATGACACCCCAGACGCGCGGCACGATAGAAATGGCTATTGCGATGATCATTTCTGGTACGGTTGGCTGGTTCGTCCTGACGGCAGATCAGCCCCCTATGACGGTAGTTTTCTGGCGCTGCGCGTTCGGCGCATTGACGATGCTGATCGTCTGCGGGCTATTAGGCTTGTTGCGGCGGGGCATCATGAACAGGAAGCAGGTTGGCCTTGCCGTACTCGGTGGACTGGCGCTGGTGCTCAACTGGACGCTGCTGTTCGGCGCTTATGCACACGCCTCTATCGCCGTCGCCACCGTGGTTTATCACACACAGCCCTTTATGCTCGTGGGGCTAGGCGCGCTCTTTTTCAGGGAAACGCTGACCCTCAACAAAACCAGCTGGTTACTGTGCGCCTTTGCAGGCATCGTCCTGATCGTCAGCGCCCAAACGGAGGCCGACAGCGATGGCAAAGGCTATCTCTCTGGCGTACTGATGGCATTAGGTGCTGCGTTCTTTTATGCCATTGCAGCCGCGATAACGAAAAAGCTGTCAGGAATTCCGCCGCATGTGCTGGTGCTGATACAGCTGCTCGTTGGCGTTATGGTTCTTGCGCCCTTCGCGGCAATACCTGCTTCTCCTACGGCTTCACAGTGGGGAATGCTTGTGGCGATTGGCGTGATCCATACCGGCCTGATGTCGACGCTCTTGTACAGCGCGATCCAGAAGATCCCGACCGCGCTGGTTGGCGCACTGTCGTTTATCTATCCCGTTATCGCGGCGCTGGTAGACTGGGCGGCTTTTGGGCATCGGTTGGATACCATGCAGCTTGCCGGGGCGGTCGCAATTCTGCTGTCCGCCGCCGGAATGACGTTCGGCTGGCGCATCACGTTCTGGGGGAAAAGCAGAGCGCTTCTCCCCTGATACTACCGAATAAAACCGATTAAAGCGCTTCCAGCGCCAGCAGCTCCTCCAGCGTCTGACGACGGCGAATCAGGCGCGGTTCGCCGTTTTCAAACAGCACTTCCGGCAGCAGCGGACGGCTGTTGTAGTTAGAAGACATGGATGCACCGTACGCACCGGTGTCATGGAACACCAGATAGTCGCCAACCTGCGCATCCGGCAGCGCGAACGTTTCCACGCCGCCACCCGCCTGCTGGGTGAACACATCGCCGGATTCACACAGCGGCCCGGCAATCACACTGTCGCGCATCGTGGACTGGCTGATATTGCGGCCATCGCCCGGCAGCAGAGAAACATGGTGATAGCTGCCGTACATCGCCGGACGCATCAGATCGTTAAATCCGGCATCGACCAGCACAAAGTGGCGACTTCCCATCGATTTTATCGCCCGAACTTCCGCCACCAGCACGCCGGATTCCGCGACCAGAAAACGTCCCGGCTCGATTTCCAACGTCACCGGATGGCCAAGGTGCGCAGCAATTTTCTCGCGCGCCGCGTTCCACAGCCCGTAGTAGTGTTCAGTATCAATCGCTTCTTCGCCGTGGCGATACGGAATCGACAGCCCGCCGCCCGCTGAAATCGCCTCGATATCCTGGCCCAGCTCAACGACCTGCTGCACCATCGCCTCGCACACCTGTTCCAGATGGCCGTAATCAACGCCGGAACCAATGTGCATGTGGATCCCCACCAGCTTCAGCTGATAGCGTTGAATATGCGCCAACGCCAGCGGCAAATCGCCGTACCAGATACCGTGCTTGCTGTTCTCGCCGCCGGTATTGGTTTTCTGGCTGTGGCCATGACCAAAGCCTGGATTCACACGCAGCCACACCGGATGCCCCGGTGACTGCTGCCCGAGCTGTTCCAGCATATCGACTGAACCGGCGTTCACCGGAATGTTCAGTTCGGAAACGCGTTGCAGCGTCGGGCGATCCAGCAGATCGGCGGTAAACACGATCTCATGCGCATCGGTACCCGGTACAAACCCCGCAATCAGCGCACGCTCGATCTCCCCCAGCGATACCGAATCCACTTTCACACCCTGCTCACGCATCAGGCGCAAAATATGCGTGTTGGAACACGCCTTCTGCGCGAAGCGGATCGTATCGAACTGGCGCAGTTGGGCAATGCGGTTAACGATGGTCTGCGCATCATAGGCCCAAACCGGACAACCAAAGCGGGCAGGCAGTTCACGCAGGCTTTGCGCGTTCAGAGCATGGGTTACGTCATTCAGATCGTGTGGCATAAAAAGTTACCGATTTACAGGGTTAAACGGAATTGAGAAACACTATAAAAATACCCCAACAGGTAAACAAATATCGTTTTAGGCAGACTCTATTCATTTCTGATATGGTTTATCAAACTGGTGGTTTATAAAAATAAATGAAGGAGGCGACATGGCGGCAGTATCCCTACGACACATCGAGATTTTCCATGCAGTCATGGCCACTGGGAATCTGACGGAAGCGGCTGCGCTGCTGAACACGTCACAGCCGACCGTCAGCCGCGAGCTGGCCCGCTTCGAGAAACTGATTCAGATGACGCTGTTCGAGCGGCTGCGCGGCAGGCTTTACCCCACCGCGCAGGGGCTACAGCTGTTTGAAGAAGTGCAGCGCTCTTACTATGGACTGGATCGGATCATCAACGCCGCCAGCGATATTCGCCGTTTTCAGCAGGCGCAGCTTTCTATTACCTGTCTGCCCGTGTTCTCACAGTCACTGCTGCCCGACGTCTGCAAGCCGCTGCTGGCGCGTTATCCGCTGCTTAATCTGCACATCATTCCGCAAGAATCACCGCTGCTGGAAGAATGGCTGTCAGCCCAGCGCCACGATTTGGGCTTAACGGAAAACAGCCTCACGCCAGCGGGTACAGAGCGGCAAACTCTGATGTTACTCAATGAAGTGTGCGTGCTGCCTGCCGGGCATCCGCTGGCGCAAAAAGCAGTGCTCACACCGCAGGATTTTGCTAATGAGCCCTTCATCAGCCTGTCGAGCGCCGACAGCTATCGCCAGTTACTGGACAAACTGTTTCAGGAACAGGGCGTGTCGCGCCGGATGGTGCTGGAAACTCACAGCGCGGCGTCGGTGTGTGCGATGGTGCGGGCGGGTATCGGGCTGTCGATCGTCAACCCGCTCACCGCGTTGGATTATGCCGCCTCCGGCGTGGTCGTGCGGCCTTTCAGCATCGAGGTACCTTTTACTGTCAGCCTGATTCGTCCGCTGCACCGCCCCGCTTCGGCGCTGGTCGATACCGTGATTGATCAACTCAAGCAGTACGCCGCCGGCGTACCTTCACGTCTGGAGCAGGTCTTGCGGCAGTAATATTCCGGCCTTGGTTCGGCTCACTTCACCGATTAGAGCGCTAGCGCCCGCCAGCGAGGATCGTGAGCAAACCATTCCACCAGAAAATCCAGCAGGGTACGCAGCGCGGCGGGCATCTGGCGGCGCGAGGTGTAAATACCATAAATCCCCATCGCCTGCGGACGGTATTCCGGCAACAGCGCTACCAGTTGTCCGTTAGCGAGATAAGGTGCCACCGAATAGCGCGGTTGCAGGGCGATGCCCGCGCCTTCCAACGCACCGGCCAGCAGCACCAGAGACTCATTGCCGCTCAGGTTACCGCTAACGGGAATCGTAAACTTTTCATCATCGCGGGAAAAATGCCACAGGCTTTTGCCAAAATAGGTGTAGGTCAGGCAGTTATGAATCGAGAGATCGGTCAGCTGTCGCGGAATACCGTGCTCATTCAGATAAGAAGGCGATGCACACAGCACCGACTCACAGCTTGAAAGCGGTCGGGCGATCAGATTGGGATCCAGTTCGTTGGTAATACGCAGCGCCAGATCGATACGTTCCTCGACCAGATTCACCGTTCGGTTATTCATTTGCAGGTCGATAGCGACCCGAGGATGCCGCCGCAGGAAGGCCGTTATCGCCATACCAAGCGCGCCCTGCGCCAGTGACTGCGAACAGCCTATGCGCAGCAAACCGCTTAACGTGGCATCGTCGGTATCGGCCTCGACGCGCATATCTGCCGTCAGCGCCAGCATCTCTCGACAGCGCGCCAGCGTTTTTTCACCGGCATCCGTCAGACTCAGCTTGCGCGTGGTGCGGTGCAATAACCGCGCCCCCGCCCACGTTTCCATTTCCGCCAGATAGCGCGTCACCATTGCCCGAGACATATCCAGCGTGTCCGCCGCCGCGATCATGCTACCGCGGTCTATAATAGTCACAAACACTTCGGCTGCCGTTATACGATCCATAAATTAGTCCGTTTTATGCAACAAACAATTGCCAGATTTGCGGTTTTTCGTACGATTAATGCAACATAACATGAACCCACTTTCTGTCATACCTGTGGAGTATCACCATGTCTAAATCTATCGCTTTTACCGTATCTTTACTCGCTGCATCGCTGGGTCTGGCTTCTGCTGCTAACGCTGCTGAGTTAAAAATCGACGTGTTTAATCCAGGTGAAGCCAGTGTATTCCCGGTTTCCTCTGAAATTATCAGTGGCGATAAAGAAGTCGTCCTGATCGATGCGCAGTTCCAGCGTAACGATGCCCAAACGCTGGTTGATCGCATCAAAGCCACCGGAAAAAAACTGACCACCGTTTATATCAGCCACTCCGATCCTGACTACTATTTCGGTCTGGACGTGATTAAAGCCGCGTTCCCAGACGCTAAAATCGTTGCGACCCAAGCCACCATCGATGCGATTAACGCCAGCAAAGACGGCAAAGTGGCACACTGGGGCCCGGTTCTGAAAGAAAACGCGCCGAAAGAAATCGTCGTTCCTCAAGCGTTGGAAGGTGATAGCTTTACCGTTGATGGCAAAAAACTGGAAGTGAAAGGTCTGAAAGGGCCAACGCCAGATCGCACGTACGTCTGGATTCCTTCTCTGAAAGCCGTAGTCGGTGGTATTCCGGTGTCTGCCAACATCCACGTCTGGCTTGCCGATACCCAAACACCAGAGTCTCGCGTTCACTGGCGTGAAACGCTGAAATCCATTGAAGCGCTGAAGCCAACCACCGTCGTGCCGGGTCACTTTATCGCGCCAACGGATTACACCTTGAAAAACGTGACCTTTACGCTGCAATATCTGGATACGGTGGAAAAAGAGCTGGCAAAAGCGAAAGATTCTGCCGAACTGATCGCAGCAATGAAAAAACACTACCCGACGCTGAAAGAAGAATCGGGTCTTGAACTGAGCGCCAAAGTCCTGAAAGGTGAAATGAAGTGGCCACAGTAAGACTGCATTACATTTACGATCCGTTGTGTGGCTGGTGCTACGGCGCCGCCCCACTCGCGCTGGCCGCGCAGGAGATTGACGGGCTGGATCTGATCCTCCACGGCGGCGGTATGATGACCGGCAGCAATAGCCGCACCATCACCCCCGAGTGGCATGACTACGTGATCCCCCACGATCGTCGCATTGCGCAAATGACCGGGCAGACCTTCGGGGAAGCCTATTACGAAGGGCTGTTGCGGGACACCAGCGTCGTGCTGGATTCCGCGCCGCCAACGGCTGCCGTACTCGCTGCGGAAGCGATGGCTGACAAAGGCATGGTGATGCTGCACGAGATCGAGCGGGCGCACTACGTTTCCGGGCTAAAAATCGCCGACGCAGCCGTGCTGCGTCAGTGTGCGGAAGCAATCGGTCTGGATGGTGACGCCTTCAGCACCGAGTTCGCCTTTATTCAGGCAGAAACGCTGTCAAAACACATCAGCGCTAGCCGGGAATTACTGGCGAAAGTACGTGGACAAGGCTTCCCCACTTTTGCACTGGAAGACGCCAACGGGAATTTCCAGCAAATCCCAGCCTCAAACTATCTGGGTCAGGTAGACGCATGGCGCAAGGTGCTGACACAGATGGTCAGCCACGCCACCGCATAAGCATCCGCATCAACCTTCATTAAGGGAGTAAGCCAACACGGCCTGCTCCCTTCTTCGTTCCCGATGCCGTCTGTATCTCATCCCCTTAAACCGCTACAGTATCGCCTTCGTGGTAAAATCAGCGTGCTACCGCGTTTATTCATCCATCGCGTTGAAAGGGAAACAACATGAACGAACATTGGGCAGCTTTTGAAACATGGTTGGAAACACACTGGCCTGAAGGACGCAACGGGCTCAATCCCCCCGCCACTGAACAAGAGCTCGATGCACTCGAACACGCGCTTGGCACCTCGTTGCCCGAGGACTACAAAGCCTGCCTGCGTATTCACAACGGGCAAGATACCTACTCTGGCGGCATTTTCGAGAACGCAGAATTCTTATCCACACACGCGGTACTTGAGCAATGGGCAATCTGGCAGTCGTTGCTGAGCGAAGGGCAATTTGATGGCATTCAGTCCAGCCCGGAAGACGGCATAAAGGCCGACTGGTGGAACACGAAGTGGATCCCCTTCACCCACAACGGCGGCGGCGATCACTACTGTCTCGATCTCGATCCGGCTACCGGAGGCCAGCACGGCCAGATCATTACCATGTGGCATGACATGGACGAAAGAGAAAACCTATCTCCCTCATTCGCAAACTGGTTCCAGAGCTATGTCTCTGACGTTATCGCCGGGAAATACGTTTATTCTGATGAGTACGGCGGGCTGACACCGATTGATGAGCTATAAATGCGCAAAACAGCCAATAGCGGGAGCGATTTATCATGAAATTAAGCCACAGCTTTAGCAGTGCATTAAGAACCTTCGCCTATTTCATGGCTAGCGGCACCCAAAATACGCTTGAAGGCATTGATTACCTTGCGCTATACGGTGAAGAACCCAGCGCGTTTGAACAGGTCTTCGCTATCTACGCGAATGTGCTAGAGCTGGATGAAGACGGCAACGTATTGAACGCCAAATATGCCGAAAAACGCGCCACAGATTATTTACGACAATACTGCGACCCCAGTTTCACCGTCGAACCGCCTTATGAAGACTGGGAAGTGGAGCTGCATTAATTTGCCCACAGGATTTCTTGATCAAAAAAGCCCCGACGAAATGGTCGAGGCTTTGCGAAAACCCATATTAATGATGGGTTATAATGTTTTTAATCAGTCAGGCTGACGGGTAAAAACAACGTCTTCAAAAGAGAAACGCTGTTGACCACCACTAATCGTGGTATACGAACGACTACCGCTTAACGTAATTTGTTGAGGGGTATCCGTTGATGTTCCAACCCAATAGTCACGAATGACATAGTTATAACCACCAATATCATTACGATAGGTGCATGCGACACCTAAATTAATCGTGGCCCGTCCAGCAGTATAGAGCCATGACCCAGAGAAAGACGCGCCTTGATAAATGTATTCACCGACAGGTGTATCTTTTGCGGTGAATGTCCCGGTAAATGTTGCCCCTGCAAAATCGGGATCGGTAATGACCAACACATGTTTACCATCTTCGCTAGAATACGTTCCGGCCTCTAACATAATTAACCTCTCGATATTAATTTATTTAGGAAATGGAATTAACGCACTGTCACATTCATAATAAAAAGATCCTGAGGCATTACCTATATCCAACAGCATTCTAAATATAATATGAGATATGCAGTACTTAGATAGTGTATAAAACACACCGAAGATATTTTATTAATCTGATTTATAACTTCAGCGTAGAACTCCAGTAACTAACCAACTCCTATACTGACGAAAGAGATATCTTTCATGCTGGAGATAAGCTGTTTACTCTAAAGAAGTGTGATAAATTATGTTATATTAATACTATCCATTTTGAGATAATTTACATGAACATAATTTACCCAAGTGATTATTTTGATAGTTCCAGAGTAGATGAGACTTTTGAGGCAGAGTATAATTCAGCAAGGGAAAGCGGATTATCATGCATATTATTATCAACACAGCATGCATCAGATGGAAAATACAAGTTTTCCAAGCATTTTTAATCAAACACATCCGTCATTTGGCGCGGCTGGATGCTCAAATCTGATGAATATAAAAAATTGAACGATGCAGTGAATAAGAATAGCGGTAACATGCTCGTTTCTTTAGAGGATTATCTCTCAAGCCACCATATTACGGGATGGTATAACTCATGCAAGAAATACACACCAGAGACCATTTTTTTAAATGAAGATGATAACATCGACCAGATTACTAACCAGATAAAATGGCCCGATTATTTCGTTAAAGACTATGTTAAATCGCTAACCACATCCAGAGGATCTATCGCCAGAAACGCTGAAGAGATCCGAGAAATAATAGCCGCCATTAAGCAATTTCGTGGTGATATTGAAGGTGGGGTTAGCCTGAGAAAGGTTGAAGACATTATAAAAACCAGCGAAAGACGCTATTTTTCCTTTAGAAATAACGTGTATTCCTCTGACGGCATTGTTCCTGATCTTGTTGTTGAAATAGCACAGCTTATCAGCTCACCCTTTTTCTCGATTGATATGGCTGAAAATGCTTCTGGTGAACTGCGCTTGATAGAAATTGGTGATGGCCAAGTCTCTGATACCAAAGAATGGAACATCGACAAGTTTGTTCAACTATTTCTTAATGCTTAGCTAACGTCGTGATTCATATTTATTGCTCTCCGATTATCACATACGCGGGGAGCATATTCCCTAACCCTGAGTAAGATAGCTATCAGCCACGACCCGCTCCCTGTGCTATAGTCGGCACCAGCAAAGATAACCTCAGACAACACTGCCAGACACACGAAACGATAACTGACAAACCATGACCGACGTAAAATCAGGTACACACAACACGGTATCCACCGACTCCCGCGCTTCTCGCCTTAACCGCTTTTCCATCGCGCCGATGCTCGACTGGACCGATCGCCATTGCCGTTATTTTCTTCGCCAACTGACTAGTCAAACGCTGCTGTATACCGAAATGGTGACGACAGGTGCGATTCTTCACGGTAAAGGCGACTATCTGGCCTACAGCGAAGAAGAACATCCGCTGGCGCTGCAGCTCGGCGGTAGCGATCCTCAAGCACTGGCGCAGTGTGCCAAACTGGCAGAACAGCGCGGCTATGATGAAGTTAACCTGAACGTCGGTTGCCCGTCTGACCGTGTACAGAATGGTCGTTTCGGCGCCTGCCTGATGGGCGAAGCGGCGCTGGTAGCAGACTGCATCAAAGCGATGAAGGACAGCACCTCCATTCCGATTACGGTGAAAACCCGCATCGGCATTGACGATCAAGACAGCTATGAATTCCTGTGCGACTTTATTCAAACCGTCGCCGAACGCGGTGAGTGCGATACCTTTATCGTCCACGCGCGCAAAGCCTGGTTATCGGGCTTGAGTCCGAAAGAAAATCGGGAAATTCCACCGCTGGACTATCCGCGCGTTTACCAGCTCAAGCGCGATTTCCCGGCGCTCACTATCGCCATCAACGGCGGCGTCAAAACGCTGGAAGAAGCCAAAACGCATTTACAGCATCTGGACGGCGTGATGATGGGCCGTGAGGCTTACCAGAATCCCGGTATTCTGGCGCAGGTCGACCGTGAGCTATTTGGCACCGATACCGCCACGCCGGATCTAGCTGGCGTGGTGCGAGCCATGTATCCCTATATCGAACGCGAACTCTCTGGCGGCGCATCATTAGGCCACATCACGCGCCACATGCTCGGCATGTTTCAGGGCATCCCTGGCGCGCGTCAGTGGCGACGTTATCTGAGTGAAAACGCCCACAAACCCGGTGCCGACGCGGCAGTGGTGGAGCGTGCGCTAGCGCTGGTTAATCTGGTTTAAAAAATACTAACAGTTAGTATTTTTCATCAACATTCTTTCATTTCTCTTCCTGACGCCGCTGGTAAATCAATCACTTACCAGCGGCACATCTTGGCACGATTCTTGTTATAGCTTATGTAGCACGCAGAACTTTTCTCTGCGGTTTAACCGCTACAGGAGCACACCATGTTGGAAATTTTCTTCGTTATTGGCTTTTTTATCATGCTGATGTTGACGGGCGTGTCACTGCTGGGTGTGATTGCGGCACTGTTTGTGGCGTCCCTATTTATGTTGATTGGTGGGCTGTTTAGCATCGCGATAAAGGTGCTGCCGTGGCTGATTTTAGCCGTCGCGGCGGTATGGCTGTGGCGCAAATTTAGCGGTCGACCTGTCTACAACTCGCACCGCTATACTTATCGAAAATACACGTATCACTTATCGAAAATACACGTATCGCCAACGCAACGGAAATGAGTGGTAATGCCAGAAAAGGGAAAAATCTGGGTTACACGAAAATGAGTTGCGCGCGCAAATGACGGGCAAGGCCGTATTTAACACCGACTTATTTTAGTACGTGTTTTAGTACGGTCTGTTTTAGTACAAAAGTGTGCGCCAGCAGATATTTTTTCCCGGATGTGGCTGCTAGGATGACGCCACAGTTTGACACCACAGAGTTGTTTAAAGGGTGAGCAAACTAAACGGGGTAAATAAAACCTGGTGGCAAGCAAGCCACACGATTTCATCATCGTCAGGGAAATAATAGCCGCACAGCGGCACTTTCGTGACGATCACCACGCTGTACCCTACATACAGTCTGATGAAATTAGCGTAACGGCCAAGGCTTTTCTGGCAATCATACCGACTCTTAACGAGTCGGTATGATTGTCTGGCTTAAGCGCCGTCCTCCCTGACCTCCGCACGTTCACTCACACCCCACATCCAACTTTGCTATTGCAACGGCTCGCGCTTGTGTAGCTTCACGCGAAAACCGGATGGCGACATCGTAAAAGCAAAATTCTCGGTAACGTCCGATGCAGGCTGCTGCGCCTCGACGCGGAACCCGCTACACAACGCATGAAATCCCAATTTAATTTCCATTAATGCCAGCGACCGTCCGGGGCACAGTCGCGGCCCGCCACCGAAAGGCTGGAGATCGGAAAAAGAGGCCTTTCCTCGTTCGAGCCACCGCTCAGGCACGAAATCATAAGGCTGCTGAAACAGCGCGTCGTCAAACCCGCTCGCATTCAGCATCAGCAACAGAGGCGTGCCTTTTTTGATCAGGAAATCATCAATAACGGTGTTTTTCGTTGGCTCAAGGTACAGCAGCGGCGCAACGGGCTTGAGCCGCATAGATTCATACATCACGGCGGTGAGCCAAGGCATACGCGGCAGCGGCCACGGGAGGATAGCTCCGGCTCCATCAGCCACCTCTTTGCACTCCTGAAAAACGCACTCTTCTACCGAAGGCGACGAACAAAGCAGAAAACTCATCCAGGTGAGCGTATTTGCCGTCGTGTCCTCCCCTGCAAGCAGAAGCGTAATGGCATTCGCCATAATATCGTCGTCTTTCAGCGCCCCGTCTTTTTTCTGCTCGGCGAGCATCACTTGCAGCATGTTTTCAGGCGCATCCATCAACTGCGGATTTAGCTGGATGCGCTTACGCTGACGATAAATAAACCCATCAAGGTACTCGCGAATCAGGCTCAAGCTCGCATCAAACTGCTTATCTCGCGCCGTCCTGATGAATCGCCAGAAGGGAAACAAGGCGCTGCTGCGGGCATTAATCATGGGGAATAAGTGGCGTAAGCTTTGCGATAGCGGGTTTTCGCCCTGTTCGAGCGTATTCACGTCTTCACCAAAAGCCAGTAATGACGTGATATCAACCGTATAGCGCTTAAACTCCTCTACCAGAGCGACGGTTTCCCCGGTTTCGGCTAGAAGCGTGAAACGCTCAGATAGCCGCGAGGTCACCTTCCTGAGGCTGGAATAGAAATACTTCAAATGGGCGGGCTGAAACATCGGCTCCGTCAATTTGCGCTGATGTTCCCATCGTTCTCCTTCCGATGAAAAAACACCGTTCACCCCGGCTTCCTGAAACACGGACTCAATGCTGCTGATTCGCCGAAATTCGTCGGGGCGAGATTTCATAATGGTGCGAATACATTCAGCGTCGGAAATCACTATCGCTGACGTGAGCCCCAATCTTAAGCGGTAAAAGCGACCATACTGCGCTTTCCACCGCAGCATCTGTAGATGAACATCACTTCGTTTTAAGTAATCAACATGCCCGAGAATGCTTCGGGTTGGGGGCATTGGCAGCAGTTTGATGGATCTCATACTCACATCCTTCTTTAGTGTGTTCAAAATCAGGCGAGAATTCGCCTGTGAAAACAACAATCGAGATAGCGAAGAGGTAAAGAGAGAACCATTTTTGAAAAAATACCGTGGAATCTATGCTCCTGCTTATTGGGATTGATTACGGCGCAGACAACCAGCAAGGCACAGGATCTGAATGACCGTCTTACTCTATTTTTCGTCAAATCCTACAGAGGGGTGTTTAAAAAACAAACAGTGCGTTTTGGTTTTTTTGTTAAGAAGTAATACCGTAGGCAGCCCTTTATCCTGTCTGGAAAAAGCGTGGCGGGAGAAGCGAGGTTATCGCCTGAATGCGATAACCTCATTGAGCAATTAGCCCGGAATCAGCAGGCAGGAGCCCTGCGTACTGCGGCTTTCCAGCGCCCGATGAGCCGCTTGCGCATCCGCCAGCGCGAATTTCTGGTTCTGCGGCACATCTACCGTAATCGCCCCGCTGGCGATCAGTGAAAAGAGTTCATTGCTGGCCTGTTCGAGTTCGGCGCGGTTCGTCACGTAACCAAACAGCGACGGACGCGTGACGTACAGCGAGCCTTTCTGGTTCAAAATCCCCAGATTGACGCCGGTCACCGGCCCCGACGCATTACCGAAGCTGACCATCAATCCGCGACGACGCAGGCTATCGAGCGAGGCTTCCCAGGTGTCTTTCCCAACCGAGTCATACACGACGTCCACCTTCTGCCCATCGGTCAGTTCCGCGACGCGCTGCGCAATATTCTCGGTACGGTAATTAATGGTCGCCCAGGCACCCGCCTGTTTTGCCCGCTCCGCTTTCTCATCAGAACCCACCGTTCCGATCAGCTTCGCCCCTAGCGCCTTCGCCCACTGGCAGGCAATCAACCCAACGCCACCCGCCGCCGCATGGAACAGGAAGACTTCATTTGGCTTGATTTCATACGTCTGGCGCAGCAGATAGTAAACCGTCAGCCCTTTCAGGAAAGAGGCCGCTGCCTGCTCAAAGCTGATGGCATCCGGCAGCAGCGCAACCTTCTCCGCTACCACGTTATGCACTTCGCTATACGCCCCTAACCCGGACTGCGCATAAACGACGCGATCGCCGACTTTCAGCACGCTAACCCCTGCCCCGACTTTCGTCACGACGCCCGCCGCTTCGGTTCCCAGCCCGGAAGGTAAGTCAGGCACCGGATACAGGCCGCTGCGAATATAGGTATCGATAAAATTAATGCCGATGGCGCGGTTCTCAACCTGAACCTCTCCCGCAGCGGGGTCGGCAGGCGTGAAATCCACATATTGCAGAACCTCTGGGCCACCATAAGCCCGGAACTGAACGCGTTTTGCCATGTTATCTCCTTAATCGTGACAGGTTCGTTGTCTCTCTATAATACGTATACCCTAAATAATTCGAGTTTCAGGCAGGCGGCAAGCGAAGGAGTCCGATGAGCTTACTTGAGTAAGTGATTCGGGTGACGAAGCGAAGCCAACGCACATGCAACTTGAAGTATGACGGGTATATTGTGTTATTTCGGACGTGTGGCATATACAATGCCCCCTAATCCAATGGCAAATCAACCGGTAAAGAACCCGTTTCATGGCAGAGAAAAGACCCACCAATAAATCGAATGAACCCCGTGACCGCCAGATGGAAGGTCTGAAACTTCCGCCACATTCGCTGGAAGCGGAGCAATCGGTATTGGGTGGCCTGATGCTCGACAATGAGCGCTGGGATAATGTCGCCGAGCGTGTTGTCGCGAACGACTTCTATAACCGCGCCCATCGCCTGATCTTCACCGAGATGCAGCGCCTGCTCGAAATGAGCAAACCGATCGACCTGATTACGCTGTCCGAATCGCTCGAACTGCAAGGTTCGCTGGAATCCGCCGGTGGCTTTGCCTATCTGGCCGAGCTGGCAAAGAACACCCCCAGCGCCGCTAACATCGGTGCCTACGCTGACATCGTGCGCGAGCGCGCCGTGGTACGTGAAATGATCTCCGTCGCCAATGAGATCGCCGATGCGGGCTACGATCCACAGGGGCGCAGCAGTGAGGATCTACTCGATCTGGCGGAATCCCGCGTCTTCCAGATCGCCGAAAACCGCGCCAGCAAAGATGAAGGTCCGAAAAGCATCGACCGTATTCTGGAAGATACCGTTTCCCGTATCGAGCAGCTGTATCAACGCCCGCACGACGGCGTAACTGGCGTGTCTACCGGCTATCAGGATCTGGACAAAAAGACTGCGGGCTTGCAAAAATCTGACCTGATCATCGTCGCCGCACGTCCATCGATGGGTAAAACCACCTTCGCGATGAACCTGTGTGAAAACGCGGCGATGATGCAGGATAAACCAGTCTTGATCTTCAGTCTGGAGATGCCCGGCGAACAGATCATGATGCGTATGCTTGCGTCGCTGTCCCGCGTGGATCAGACCCGCATTCGTACCGGTCAGTTGGACGATGAAGACTGGGCGCGTATTTCCAGCACCATGGGGATCCTGCTTGAAAAGCGCAACATGTACATCGATGATTCCTCCGGCCTGACGCCAACCGAAGTGCGATCCCGTGCCCGCCGCGTATTCCGTGAACACGATGGCCTGAGCCTGATCATGATCGACTACCTGCAATTGATGCGCGTGCCGTCGCTGTCCGACAACCGTACGCTGGAAATTGCAGAAATTTCCCGCTCGCTCAAAGCGTTGGCAAAAGAATTGCAGGTTCCGGTCGTCGCTCTGTCGCAGCTTAACCGTAGTCTGGAACAGCGTGCCGATAAGCGCCCGGTTAACTCGGATCTGCGTGAATCCGGCTCCATCGAGCAGGACGCCGACCTGATTATGTTTATCTATCGTGATGAGGTTTATCACGAAAACAGCGACCTGAAAGGCATCGCTGAAATCATTCTGGGGAAACAGCGTAACGGCCCGATTGGCTCCGTTCGTTTAACCTTTAACGGGCAGTGGTCGCGCTTTGATAACTATGCCGGCCCACAATATGACGATGAATAACGCAGCGCTCAGCAATGACAACACTGCACTAAGGAACAAGAATGAAAACGGCAACTGCCGTCATTAACCGGCGTGCTTTGCGCCACAACCTGCAACGTATCCGCCAGCTCGCGCCTGGCAGTCAGGTCGTTGCCGTCGTGAAAGCCAATGCCTACGGCCACGGCATGATCGAAGCTGCTCATACTTTTTGCGACGCTGACTGCTACGGCGTCGCGCGGCTCTCCGAAGCGCTGGCGCTACGCGCAGCGGGCATCACCAAGCCCATCGTCCTGCTGGAAGGCTTTTTCTCCGCAGACGACCTCCCGCTTCTGGTAGAGCATCAGTTAGAAACCGCCGTTCACAGCCCTGAACAGCTTGCCGCGCTGGAGCAGGCCACGCTGCCACAGCCGATCCCCGTGTGGATGAAACTGGATAGCGGCATGCACCGCCTTGGCGTTCTACCGGAACACGCCGACGCATTCTGGCAGCGCCTGACTGAATGCCGCAACGTGGTTCAGCCAGTCAATATCATGAGCCACTTTTGCCGCGCCGATGAACCCGAAGCGGGAACCACCGAACGCCAGCTAGCCTGCTTCGATGCCTTTACGCAGGGTAAACCCGGCGCACAGTCCATTGCGGCCTCCGGCGGTATTCTGCTGTGGCCGCAGTCGCACCGCGATCGCGTCCGCCCTGGCATCATTCTCTATGGCGCGTCGCCGCTGGATAACGAAGACGCCGCACATTTCGGCTTCCAGCCCGCGATGACCTTTACGTCTCACCTGATCGCGGTACGCGAACACAACTCAGGCGAAGCGGTCGGTTACGGCGGCACCTGGACCAGCCCGCGCAATACCCGTCTGGGCGTGGTCGCCGTCGGCTACGGCGATGGCTACCCGCGCTGCGCGCCAGCCGGTACGCCTGTGCTCGTCAACGGTCGCGAAGTACCGCTTTCCGGCCGCGTATCGATGGATATGATCACGGTTGATTTAGGGCCGGATGCGCAGGACAAGGTCGGCGATGAAGTCATCCTTTGGGGGCCAACGCTACCGGTTGAACGCATTGCCGCACATACGGGTGCCAGCGCCTACGAACTGATCACGCGCTTAACCCAGCGCACCGCGTTGGAATACGTCGACGGTGAGTAAAAACGGACTGGCTAGCTTTTATCGGCAGGCTCATGGCTTGCCGACCTTAAAACGGGTTATCTACTATGCGGCAAGCTGGCTTGCCGTATCCGCGATCCTGACGCTGTTTGCCCTCATTAATTTCTATACTCTGAAACCGACGGACGTCGGCGGCACGCTGTTTGGCGGCATGTTTAGCGCGATGTTCGATCTCATCTACTGGTCTTGCGCAGCATCGGGTTTCTGCTTTCTGGCGCTCTTTCGGCTTTCAGGATGGCGTGTTGCCTGGATACTCGCGGGGCTGGTGCAAATCGGTATCAGCGCCCTGTGGCGCATTCAATATTGGCAGGATTATGAAAACGACAATGTGATACTCTCCCCGATGCCCGGTGAGCTGTATGTTTCCATGCTGGTAGGCGCAGGCATGGCCGCCATCGGCATCGTGAAATATCGACATGCCCGGCACAACCCAGTCGCTCAACGCCCAACCTATGCGAAAGCCGTCGCGGCATTGCTGCTAGTTGCGCTTTATTTTGCGCTCCCGCTGCATCTCTACCTGCGTGAACCTCTCCCCTACTGCGCCTTTAGCCCTGACGGCCAGCAGTTAAGTATCTGTCTGGGAGAGAATGACGAGCGGATTATTGTGGAGTGATGGATTTACTGCCGTGTAGGCAGCTTAGAAATGGCGTCACGTCAGCACATGCCGAAACCTCACGTTCACTGCCGTGTAGGCAGCTTAGAAAATGATGTTGAACGCATAGCCCGGCCGGATCTCAGTTCACTGCCGCATAGGCAGCTTAGAAATGAGAGATCAGCACTCCGTCGTCATCGTTGCAGTTCACTGCCGTACAGGCAGTTAAGAAAATTAAACGCGCCGAAAATCAGTAATAAAAAACTCATAGGCAACGCGGCCTAAAAAGCTGGTAGTCTGTTTGGCCGACTGCCCGATACTGTTTAGGAAACGCGATGTACCACATTGATGATTTCGATCTGAAAATCCTGACGCTGCTACAGACGAACGGCCGCCTGACCAATCAGGAACTGAGCGATCTGGTTGGGCTTTCCGCCTCGCAGTGTTCCCGCCGTCGCATCGCGCTAGAACAGGCACAGCTGATTCTCGGCTACCATGCCCGCCTGTCGCCGAACGCGGTCGGGCTGGAATGCCTAGGGTTAATTGAGGTGCGACTTATCAACCACACCAGCGAATACGTTGAACGCTTTCATCAAATGCTGGGGGAAGTGGATGCCATCATCGACGCCTATAAAACCACGGGCGATGCCGATTATCTGTTAAAAGTCGCCGTGGCAGATCTGCCCGGGCTCAGCACGCTGATTAGCCAGATTCTGTCGCAGAACAAAAGCGTCGCGCACCTGAAAACTTCCGTGGTATTGAACCGCCTCAAAGAGAACGGTTTGATGATGCCAGAACTGCCTGCATTGCCCTGAATTGGGGCAATCGCCTCTATTTGGTGCAGAAAATGAATACCTCACGCAAAAAAACCATATAAATGCACAACACAGCCAAATAAATAATAAAAAACGCATGAATCACGCATTATTTTCATTCATATAATTCAACACGTTACTTTATCGCAGGCGAGATTACGCAGACGCCAGACGCTAAGCAGCACTATCTGGTGCGATTCTTGCTTTGGTAAGCACATGTTTTTACGACAGTCTGTTGAATGCTCACCATGGATAACGTTATTCCCACACAAAAAATATCACACACGCTGCTGGAAGATATTCTGGCGATACTGATCGGCACGCTGATGGTGTCGTTTGGCGTCATTCTGCTGCGTCAGGCCGGTGCCCTCACCGGCGGCACCGCGGGCATCGCTTTCCTTACCCACTATCTGACCAACGTCTCCTTCGGCGTTGCCTTTTTCCTGCTGAATCTGCCTTTCTATTATCTGGCCGTGCGCCGCATGGGGTGGGAGTTCACGGTGAAAACGTTCTGCGCCGTCGGGCTGGTTTCTCTGTTTTCCGACCTGCATCCACTGTTCGTTCATTTCGATCAGCTCAACCCGTTTTACGCCACGCTGTTTGGCAATATCATCACTGGCATCGGCTTCGTGGTGTTGTTCCGCCATAAAGCCAGCCTCGGCGGCATGAATATTCTGGCGCTGTATCTTCAGGACAAATACGGCCTGCGGGCGGGAAAACTCCAGATGGGCGTTGATGTTGTGATTGTGCTGACTTCCCTGTTCGTGGTAAGCATACCGATGTTGATTGCTTCGATTCTGGGGGCAACCATTTTGAACCTGATTATCGCGATGAATCATCGCCCTGGCCGTTACGCGGCCTGATTATCCCCACCATAGTCGGGGTTGCGGTACCCATAAAAATGACACACTCAGGAGAGCTACACTGTGTTTCAAAACGTTGATACCTATGCCGGAGATCCTATCCTGTCTCTGATGGAAAAATTCAAACAGGATCCAAGAGCGGATAAGATCAATTTGAGTATCGGGCTCTACTACAACGAGCAGAATATTATCCCGCAGTTGCGCTCCGTCAGCGCGGCCGAAAGCAGCCTGAAACAGCCAGCGCAGAGCGCGAGTTCCTATCTGCCGATGGAAGGGTTACAACCTTACCGTACCGCGATCCAACACCTGCTGTTTGGTGAAAACCACGCGGCGCTGGAAGCGGGTCGCATCGCCACCATCCAGACGCTGGGCGGTTCCGGTGCGCTGAAAGTCGGTGCAGATTTCCTGAAACGCTACTTCCCAAATTCAGAAGTGTGGGTCAGCGATCCAACATGGGAAAACCATATTGCGATCTTTGAGGGCGCGGGCTTTAAGGTTCACACCTACCCGTATTTCGATGGCGAAAGCCTGGGCGTGAAATTTGACGCCATGCTCGCCACGCTGCAAACGTTGCCTGCGCGCAGCATCGTGCTGCTGCATCCATGCTGCCACAACCCGACCGGTTCCGACCTCACCACCGAACAGTGGGATCGCGTCATTGAGGTCATCATCCAGCGTGAGCTGATTCCGTTTATGGACATCGCCTATCAGGGCTTTGGCCTCGGGATTGAGCAGGATGCCTATGCGATTCGCGCCGTTGCCAGCGCGGGCGTTCCAGCACTCATCGCCAACTCGTTCTCCAAGATTTTCTCACTGTATAGCGAGCGCGTTGGTGGCCTTTCCGTGGTGTGCGACGATGCCGACAGCGCACAGCGCGTGCTGGGTCAGTTAAAAGCGACCGTCCGCCGCAACTACTCTTCCCCACCGAATTTCGGCGCACAGGTAGTTTCTAAAGTCCTGAATGACGCGCAGTTGAACGCTGACTGGAAAGCGGAAGTCGAAGAGATGCGCACCCGTATTCTGAGCATGCGTCAGGAGCTGGTTTCAGCACTGAAAAACGCGCTGCCGCACCGTAACTTCGACTACCTGCTCACCCAGCGCGGCATGTTCAGCTACACCGGTTTCAGCCCGGAACAGGTTGATCGTCTGCGTGAAGAATTCGGCGTCTACCTGATCGCCAGCGGCCGTATGTGTATGGCGGGGCTGAACCACAGCAACGTCCAGCGCGTCGCCGCCGCTTTCGCCGCGATTCAGTAAATTGTAAATGACAACGCCACTGGCTTAACCGACTCACCGTTGTGAACTCGCTTAACTCAGTGGCTTGTGTTTTCGGTTAACTATCGCTGTCGTGCTATCTGTTCTCTACACTCAGACTGACGGCAACACATCGACAAATCCGCCATGCTTTATCCCAACGAATAAAATATGACCCAGCTACGCTACCTGAACGGTTATCCCCCAGCAATTATTGCCCAAGTTCAAACGCTCCTTGATCAAGGCAAACTCGGCCCGTGGCTGGAAAAAAAATACCCTGACCGCCATCCGATCCAGAGTGACAAGTCGCTCTATCAGTTTGTCGCCGAACTGAAACAGCGCTATCTGAAAAACGCTCCAGCAATATCAAAGGTGCTTTACGACAATAAACAGAACCCGATCAAAGGGACGCTGGGAACCAATACCTTTGTGGCACGCGTGCAGGGCGGAAAATTAAAGTCCAATAATGAAATCCGAATAGCGACGCTATTCCGTGACGGACCGGAAGATTTCCTGCGGATGATCGTGATACACGAACTCGCTCACCTCAAAGAAAAAGACCACAACAAGGCTTTCTACCAACTCTGCTGCCATATGGATCCTGATTATCACCAGCTGGAATTTGATATGCGAATCTGGCTGAACTGGCGAGAAATAAATACGGATTAGGATCTACGTTCCCTGCAAAAGGGAAAGCGGGTTCGTCAGAAAACAGAGTAAATGTGATTTTATTTTAATACGTTGATTTTTATTATTTCATATCGCGTAAAAATAACGCTGAGGTGAACGAAACCGCCGGGTGAGCGGCAGGACGCCGCGAAAGTCAGCGCCGCGTCGGGAACGCGTCGCTGGCGGCCCGACTGCGGAGTCGATCACCGAAGGCACCGCTAAGCGGCGTTATTTCCCGCGAGAAGCCAGGGGCCACGGGGTGATGGCGATTGAACACCCCGTGTCGGGCGCATGCGACTCACGTTGCAAATAATCGTATTCGTCAACGCGCACGAAACCCTCGATCTGCGGGCATAAATCACTATCTCGCTGATCTATATGTAGATGTGACATTTTATTTTTATCGCGTCAATTCCGCAGGGCAGTTAGAACTTTATTATGAAGTTACCTTAACCGATGCGAGCATTGTAGACGTCACCTCTGTCTATCCGCACGTCATCGATAACAACGACATCATGCCGTATGAAAAAGTCCAGCTAAAATATAAAACCATCGCATGGAACCATAAAATCGCAGGAACCTCAGGTTACAGCATTTGGGAGGAAATGAGTCTCTAAGATTTATGACCTTTGATAACAAGCGCATCTTATCAGGTGTGCTTGTTATTCACTATTCATCACAAAGAGCGATATTTTTCACATATTTATTAGGAGCCATCCAGGAGCTTTTAGGGCAGGTTTCATAGCCATAACTTCTAAAGTTAAAAGATATGTACATAGATGCAACAAAACTAATAACAACACCAATGAAAAACAAATAACCGCACACATTTGCAAATATGCCATGCATTCCTATAGGTTTGTTTTTTATTGCCATATAAAACCCTAAATACGAGAAATAGAATAGCAAAGGAGAACCAAATACCATTAACCCAACCTTCCATGAAAACACGATCACATCGTTTAACTGTAAAATATCCAAATATGAATCAAAAGAAAACCAACCAGTAAAGCATGTCAATAGAAAGGTAAAAGATGAGAATGCGAAAAAAAACGGTCTATTTATTTTAAACACGAACAATCCTCAACAATCATAAAACCCATCAGATTATTCTTACCATTAATCACAGAGAGAAACATCTTTCACATATTTATTGGGAGCCATCCATGAGTTCTTGGAGCAGATTTTATAGCCCTGCTCATTAAGGCTATAAGAGATATACATAGATGAAAACAAGCTCACCGCAGCACCAGAAACAGCAAATATGACCAATAGATTTGAAATTTTATTATTCATTTTTATTGGTCTGTTTTTTATAGCAGAAAAAAAACCAAAATAAGAAAACTGAAACACTATTGGAACTAGAAAAATTATGACACCGAGTTTCCATGAAAATGAAACTACATTGTTTAGATTAAAAAAGTCAATATATCCGTTTAAAGAGAACCATCCTCCCCAGCATGAAAGAAAGAAAATAAAAATCGAGTATATGAAAAAGAATGGTCTGTTTATCTTAGTCACGACTGGCTATCCCCTATGCATGAAAAAGCATTCCCTCATACAATTTTTATCCTTTAAAAAGAGCGGTGTCTTTCACATATTTATTGGGATCCATCCAGGATATTTTAGGGCAAACATTGTAACTCTCATTGCTAAGACTGTATGATATATACGCTGATGAAAAAAAGCTAAATATAGCACCAAAGATAAGGATTTTGACCAACCACTCGCCTAATTTATTATTGATCTTCACATGCTCATTTTTTATAGCAGAACAAAAACAAACATATGAAAAATAGAATGATAAAGGTACTCCAAAGATAGCAAGGCCAACTCTCCATGAAAAAACAATTACATCATCTAATTTAAACAATGATAAATATGCGCTTAAAGAAAACCAAGTTCCCCAGACGGAAAGGCATAAAAGAAAAACAGAAAACGCACCAATCAATGGTCTGTTTACTTTAACCACGACTGGCTCTCCTCCCATACATGAAAAAGCATACTCTTATACTATTTTTACTCTTTACAAAGAGCGGTGTCTTTAACATATTTATTGGGATCCATCCAAGATATTTTAGGGCATATTTCATAACCATAATCTCTAAAATTATAAGACATGTAGAAAGATGAGAATGAGCTAACTACAGCACCAACGATCATTATTATAAATAACCCTCCTCCAAATTTATTATTAATTTTCGCCACTTTATTATTTATTGCGGAATAAAAAAATAAATATGAAAAATAGAATAGTAAAGGAGAACCAAATACCATCAACCCAACTTTCCATGAAAACACTATCACATCATTTAACTGTAAAATATCCAAATATGAATTAAAAGAAAACCAACCAGTAAAGCATGTCAATAGAAAAATAAAAACTGCAAATGCGCCAGCTAATGGTCTATTTACCTTAACCACGACTAACTCCCACGAATATGCAAAACACACTTTCTTATAATTCTTTACTCCTTACAAAGAACAATATCCTTTACATATTTATTGGGATCCATCCAGGATATTTTAGGGCAGGTTGTATATCCCTTTTCATTCAGATCATAAGATATATACACAGATGAAATGAAACTAATTATGACACCAGAAATAAAAACAAAAATTAATAAATTTGATAATTTACCATTCATTTTAATAGGTTTATTTTTTATTGCAGATAAAAAACCAAAATAAGAAAAATAAAATATTATGGGCGAACCGAATACCATTAAACCAAGCATCCATGAAAAAATTATTATATCACTTGACTGAAAAAAATCCACATATCCACTTAAAGAAAACCAACTAATAAAACATGACAGCAAAAAAAGAAAAACTGAATATGTGAAAAAGAATGGCCTATTTATCTTAACCACGACTATATCGCCCCCACGCATGGAAAAACTGATCAGGATGATATGGAGTATATTGTTTTTTATGTGACTTTAAATTTTTTATTATCGTTTCACTTATTTTATATTTATTATCTAACCAGAATAATGAAAAACCCACGGCAAATCCAACTATAAATATACCACAAGCAATAAGAACAACACTGCCTCCAGTGACCATAGCTGTAGTAGCTAATGTTTTCGCTCCCCAGGCGGCTCCAATAGATACCGCTAGTTTTGCTGCATCCATCGTTAAATTAACAAAAAAATCGGTTAGTGCGTATTCGTCTTTCAACATCAACTCAATGGCTCGATAAGCAGCTGAAAATACAATACAGAACCTTGATCCAGTCGCAATACCGCTTTCAATGCCTTTTGTACCTATCCCTATGTCGAGTATTTTTTGGTTACTGACTAAATATCGGGTGGCATCTAAATACTTTCTTACTCCCGGATAACCAGACAGTTTTATGTATTTGCTACCATTTTTCCCGACATATTCCGTTGCCGTTACGCCGAATCCTTTCATCTCCATCACGATTCTGCTCACAGACACGGCTTCTGCGATGTTCCCAGCAAACGATGAAGTAGGATCGGTACAGCCAAATATGGCCGTTTTCCAGGAGTCATTAGGATTTGGTGTGCATAACGCCTTTAAAAAATACGTCGCTTCCTGCACAGTCAATATGGCATGAATGTTATCGTTATTTATTTCATTTAGTTGAGCATGTAATTTCTGATAGTTAATATCTGCATGCTGCTTTTTAAAATCAAGATGGTCCTCTAACCGATAGTCATCATCTACAAGCGTTTTTAAAACGGGATCGTATTTCACAGTCACTCACTCCCTTGAATTTGACTTAAATCAACGCACTATTTCCCTGTAAGGGCACTTTAACGGAAAAATGATGATTTTTAAATGTTAATAATGCCCAACCCGTAATTTTTCATTCCCTCGAAAAGAAACTCATTACTTAAAAACGTTACGAAAGAAGGCCATCAATATGCGTTATTTAACGGGGTAAACGCATTGAGCACTTGGCGCAGCGCTACTTCGATAATAGCCAGACAATAGCGCTTGAGGCCGTGGATAAACTGCCTATGCGGCAGTGAACCTGCTGGACGAAACATTCTCGATATCAGAGCCTTTCTAAGCTGCCGCACAGGCAGCTTAGAAAGCAATATTGTTGACGTAACGCATAATCAGCGTGTTCACTGCCGCACAGGCAGCTTAGAAAGCCATCGAACGCGTTATCACAAGCCTCGCCGCGTTCACTGCCGCATAGGCAGCTTAGAAATGATAACCCTGAGTGAATTACTCGAGTCAAACGTGCACTGCCGTATAGGTCGCTTAGAAAACACCAGTTTTTAGGTTGAGTTAATCCCTCGAGTTCACTGCCGCACAGGCAGCTTAGAAATGGTAAAAGCGATGAATGCATTCAACATCACCGTTCACTGCCGGATAGGCAGCTTAGAAAGTATGAAGCGACGTTCAAAGACATGCCTCATTGTCCACTGCCGCATAGGCAGTGAACATCCAGATGCTGCTATCGATTAACGGTTATCATTTCTAAGCTGCCTGTGCGACAGTGAACCACTGCATGATTGGTTTTTGCATAACGTTCGTTTTCTAAGCTGCCGCATAGGCAGCTTAGAAACATGCTGCCGATCGCAACGCGTGGCCACTCATGTTCACTGCCGCATAGGCAGCTTAGAAACCCGTCGCGCAAGTTACGCAGAAATTGAAGTGGTTCACTGCCGCATAGGCAGCTTAGAAAACAAGAAAAAGGCGCTGGGCCGCGCCTATTGGGTTCACTGCCGCATAGGCAGCTTAGAAAGGTTACGCTATCCGGCGTAGCTTCACTGCTCCGTTCACTACTGTATAGGCAGCTTAGAAATGTCACGACGAAATAGACCGCAGAACGCGACAGCTCACTGCCGTATAGGCAGCTTAGAAATATTCCTGTTTGTTTATAGTGATTACACTCTTGTTAACTACCGTGCAGGCAGCTAGATACTTATCAGAATGCGTCGCTGGCGCGACGCATTTCGTGGCGTTATTCCCCGTTGAGCGTGACAACCAGCGAGCGGCTGCCGCCGTGGTTGCGGTGTTCGCACAGGTAGATGCCCTGCCAGGTGCCGATGTTCAGGCGTCCATTGGTGATGGGGATCGTCAGGCTGTTTCCGAGCAAGCTGCCTTTCAGGTGCGCGGGCATGTCGTCGCTACCTTCATACGTATGGCGGTAGTACGGTTCATCCTCCGGCACTAAGCGATTAAAGAAACTCTCGAAATCCTGCCGCACCGTAGGGTCAGCATTTTCGTTAATCGTTAGCGCCGCCGAGGTGTGCTTGATGAACACCTGCATCAGCCCGACTTTTATCTGGCGCAGTGCGATAACCTGCGCCAGTATTTCGTCGGTCACCAGATGGAAGCCTCTGCTTTTCGGCTTCAGGCGGATTTCATATTGCGTCCACATCGGAGTCCCCTGCTATCAGGCTTCACGCGCCAGAATCGGTCGCAGGAAGCGCGCAGTATGAGACTGTTCGCACTCAGCCACCGTTTCCGGCGTGCCGGAGACCAGAATTTCCCCGCCGCCGCTGCCGCCTTCCGGCCCTAAGTCGACAATCCAGTCTGCCGTTTTAATCACATCCAGATTGTGCTCAATCACCACGATGGTATTACCCTGATCGCGCAACTGATGCAGAACGGTAAGAAGTTGCTGAATATCGGCAAAGTGCAGGCCGGTTGTAGGTTCGTCGAGAATATACAGCGTCTGCCCGGTGCCACGTTTCGACAGCTCGCGAGACAGTTTTACACGCTGCGCTTCCCCGCCGGATAGCGTGGTGGCCGACTGCCCAAGGCGAATGTAGGACAGGCCGACGTCAATCAGCGTTTGCAGTTTCCGCGCCAGCGCCGGAATGGCATCAAAGAACTCTCGCGCCTCTTCGATGGTCATATCCAGCACTTCATGGATGCCTTTGCCTTTGTATTGAATCTCCAACGTTTCGCGGTTATAGCGCTTGCCTTTGCACTGGTCACACGGCACATAGACATCCGGCAGGAAGTGCATTTCCACCTTAATCACACCGTCGCCCTGACAGGCTTCACAGCGCCCGCCGCGCACGTTAAAGCTGAAACGGCCAGGATTGTAGCCACGGGTACGGGCTTCCGGTACGCCAGCAAACAGTTCACGAATCGGCGTGAAAATACCGGTATAAGTTGCGGGGTTGGAACGCGGCGTACGACCGATCGGGCTTTGATCGATATCGATCACCTTATCGAAATGTTCCAGCCCCTGAATCTCGCGGTGCGCGGCAGGCTCTGCCAGTGTTGCACCGTTCAGTTGGCGCTGCGCCAGTGGGAACAAGGTATCGTTGATAAGGGTCGATTTACCCGATCCCGATACCCCAGTGATGCAGGTAAACAGCCCAACCGGCAGCGTCAGCGTGACGTCTTTCAGGTTATTTCCCTTCGCGCCAATTAGCTTGAGCACTTTGGTCGGATCCGCAGGCACGCGCTGCTTCGGTATTTCAATCTTGCGTTTACCGCTGAGGAACTGCCCCGTCAGCGAATCCGGCACCGCCATGATCTCTTCCATCGTGCCTTCTGCGACAATCTGCCCGCCGTGCACGCCCGCGCCGGGGCCGATATCAATCACATGGTCGGCGGCGCGAATCGCGTCTTCATCATGCTCAACCACAATGACGGTATTGCCCAAATTACGCAGGTGAATCAGGGTTTCCAGCAGACGCTCGTTATCACGCTGATGCAGGCCGATAGACGGCTCATCCAGCACGTACATCACGCCAACCAGTCCGGCACCGATCTGGCTCGCCAGACGAATGCGCTGCGCCTCACCGCCGGACAGGGTTTCCGCCGAACGGGAGAGCGACAAATAGTTCAGCCCGACATTCACCAGAAATTTGAGTCTATCGCCAATCTCTTTTAGTACTTTCTCGGCGATTTGAGCGCGCTGTCCGCTGAGCTTCATATTCTGGAAGAACGTCATCGCATGGCCGATGCTCATATCGGAAATCTGCGGTAGCGTCGTCTGCTCGACAAACACGTTACGCGCTTCTTCACGCAGGCGCGTTCCGCCACAGCTGGCGCAGGAACGGTTACTGATGAATTTCGCCAGCTCTTCACGCACCGCCGTGGATTCCGTCTCTTTATAACGGCGCTCCATGTTGTGCAGCACGCCTTCGAACGGATGGCGACGTATCGAGGTATCGCCGCGATCGTTGATATATTTGAATTCGACGTTCTCTTTACCGGAACCGTACAGGATCACTTTCTGAACCGCGGCGCTCAGGCTTTCAAACGGGGCATCGACGTCAAATTTGTAGTGCTCCGCCAGTGAGCGCAGCATCTGAAAATAGTAGAAGTTGCGACGGTCCCAGCCGCGAATCGCGCCGCCTGCCAGCGACAGCTCGGCATTTTGTACCACGCGGGACGGATCGAAGAACTGCTGCACGCCCAGACCATCACAGCTTGGGCACGCGCCCGCCGGGTTATTGAACGAGAACATACGCGGTTCCAGCTCATGCATGCTGTAGCCACACACCGGACAGGCAAAGTTCGCCGAGAACAGCAGTTCAGGCTGCGTCGGGTCGTCCATATCCGCGACCACCACGCTACCACCAGACAGATCCAGCGCGGTTTCGAATGACTCCGCCAGCCGCTGTGCCAAATCGTCGCGCACTTTAAACCGATCAACGACGACTTCAATGGTGTGCTTTTTCTGTAATTCCAGCTTCGGCGGATCGGACAGATCGCACACTTCACCGTCGATACGTGCGCGGATATAGCCCTGTGAAGCCAGGTTTTCCAGCGTCTTGCTGTGTTCGCCTTTGCGATCTTTCACAATCGGCGCCAGCAGCATCAGGCGTTTGCCTTCCGGCTGTGCCAGCACGTTGTCCACCATCTGGCTGACCGTTTGCGCATCCAGCGGCACATCGTGCTCCGGGCAGCGCGGCTCACCCACGCGAGCAAACAGCAAACGCAGGTAGTCATGAATTTCGGTAATCGTCCCGACCGTAGAACGCGGGTTGTGCGAGGTGGATTTCTGTTCGATAGAGATGGCGGGCGACAGCCCTTCGATATGATCGACGTCCGGTTTTTCCATCAGCGACAGGAACTGACGGGCGTAGGCGGAGAGTGATTCCACATATCGCCGCTGCCCTTCGGCATACAGCGTGTCAAACGCCAGCGATGACTTACCCGAACCAGACAGACCGGTGATTACGATCAGCTTGTCACGAGGGATTATCAGGTTGATATTCTTGAGATTATGGGTACGAGCACCACGAACTTCGATCTTATCCATTCACACACTTCCCGGAATAAAAACGGTTTGTCATCGCCTCTCGAACGGAGAGAACCGGTACGAAACGAGCAATTATGGCACAAAAAAAACTGAATGGATATCCAGTATTAAACCCGTTTACCTTGCAAACGCTGCAAATATTACTTTCATTTCGGAAGCCATTTCGCAGGTATGACAGAGAGTTTTCCACATGGTAAGATTGATCGTTTAGACTTAGAAAATAAATCTACCGATTCATCAGGAGACGAGCATGGCCAGCAGAGGCGTTAATAAAGTGATTCTTGTCGGGAATCTGGGTCAAGACCCAGAAGTCCGCTATATGCCGAATGGTGGTGCAGTTGCCAACATCACGCTGGCTACGTCGGAAAGCTGGCGTGACAAGCAAACCGGTGAGCAGAAAGAGAAGACCGAGTGGCACCGTGTGGTGCTGTTCGGCAAACTGGCAGAAGTCGCGGGCGAATACCTGCGCAAAGGCTCTCAGGTTTACATCGAAGGCGCACTGCAAACCCGTAAATGGGCCGATCAGGCTGGCGTAGAACGTTACACCACAGAAGTGGTTGTTAACGTCGGCGGCACCATGCAAATGCTGGGTGGACGCCAGGGCGGCGGCGCACCAGCAGGCGGTGGCAATGCAGGTGGCGGTCAGCAACAAGGCGGTTGGGGTCAACCTCAGCAGCCGCAGGGCGGCAACCAGTTCAGCGGCGGCGCGCAGTCTCAACAGCGTCCGGCACAGAACAGCGCTCCAGCGCAAAGCAACGAACCACCAATGGATTTCGACGACGACATTCCGTTCTGATTTGAACGCAGACGTTATTATTTAGAAATCATCTATAAAACCCCGAAATTTCGGGGTTTTTGTTTTTGGGATGTTGAGCTCGGGTAAATAAGCAGAAAACACGAAGACAGGCCGCAATCAGGCTTGTGGAAAGCCAACTCCACACTAACCAAGACGTTATTTATTCGGCTTGGGTATCGGTCGCCAATCCACCTTTATCGGGTACGCTTTGAAGTTGTAGTCGATGCCATAAGAGTGCTGTCCGCCAGCAAGGCTGCATTTACCGAAAAAAGAGTATTCTCCGTTGTATCGCTCTGGAGCCGTCGCAATCACAATTTTTCCGCAGCAGTCTGGATATATACAACCCGTCGTGTGGGTGAATACCACATAGCCATCTTCGGTTCTGCTAAATAACCTGTCGGCATAAAGCTGCTTGCATTCATTTTCATTCGGCGCACCGGATACCAAAATGCGGAGATTGTCATAATATCCCGCTAACACCACGGCAAGTATTACACCGAACGCGGCAACATAAACCCAAAATGGTAGGTTGAGCGCAGGATGAATCTGCATCAAGTCCGCAATAAGGCTCAATCCCGGCAATAAGCAAATGCTCACAAAGCTAACGATGAACTTACCCTGTTCTGAACGCGATATTTCCTTATAAATGTGTACCGTATTTTCACCCGCCAGATTCGTGTATTGCCCGTGGTTATTGACGTTAATAACGCCGGATTCATTGTTTATAACCGTTTGGTTCTTTCCAATGTTTCTCTGTTCAATATCCATCACTCCCTCCTTAGATACAAAAACCAGCCTGATAAGAGATTTGAGCACAACATGAATGAACCTGCCACGTTAACGTTAGCCGACCTTACCTACAGCCTGTACGGTCTCAGAATGTGGGAATTCAAGCGAATTGGTCTGCTCTATTATCAATAAGTGGAGGGGCATATCCGTCTATTTGATTGCTATTTTATTACGGTAAATATCAGACTGATTTCCATCCCCTACCCGCAACAACATGAGAGTAAAAACGATGAGTTTAGACCAAGAAATTATTGTTAATTCCGTTGAGCCAGAAGATTACGAACAATGGCTACCCTATTGGAAAAGCTATCAGGCGTTCTATAAAGTCGAGCTTAGCGATGACGTCACTGAAACCACCTGGAATCGCTTTTTTAACGCCGAGATCCCTGTGTATTGCGCAGTAGCAAGGGAAGGATTACACATTGTGGGCTTCGTGCACTTTGTTTTTCACGATTCCACATGGGGAGTAAACTCTTATTGTTACTTAGAAGATCTTTTCGTTGCTCCCACCGCTCGCGGTAAACACGTTGGGAAAAAACTCATTGAATACGTGAGAGAACAGGCACAGGAAAAAAGCTGCGATCGTCTCTACTGGCACACGCAGGAAACCAATAAAACAGCCCAGCGGCTTTATGATTGGGTGGCGGAAAAACCGGGCATTATAGAATACAGAATGCCGCTTTAACTGTAGTACTTATGCAGAAACTATAGTGCTTATGCGGGGTGAAACTTCCCTGTAAATAACGCCCGCCTACCCCACCCGCCGCACCGATTCCCTAACCACCACCTGCCCAGCCAGTTCAGTACGCTGGGCAATACCGAGCGCCTGTGCGGGCGTCATTTGTTGTGCCAGCAGCTGTAGCGCAGCACGGGCAATCGTCTCAAATGGCAAATGCACCGTGGTGAGTGAAACCGGCAGCATGTCGAACGGCAGAATGTCGTCCATGCCCATGACGGAAATGTCCTCCGGCACGCGTAGCCCGTGCTGATACAGCGCGTCGATCACGCCGATAGCCTGATTGTCCGCCGCACAGAAAATCGCGGTAACGCCCAATCTGTCGGGGTTAGCCGTCAGCCAGCGCAGCAGCGCATCGCGTGCCGTGCGCGGGTGGAAATCAGGCAGCGATAGAATCAGATCCTCATCCACCGCTATGCCCGCCTGCGCGAGCGCATCCCGATAGCCGCGTTCGCGCTGTTTGATCGTCATACGCGACGTCCAGGTCAGGTGCAGAATCCGCGTGTGCCCTTGCTCAATCAGATAACGCACCGCCGCAGCAGCGGCATAGTGGTTCGCGGGCGTGACGCTGCTCAGGCGCATGGAGGGATCTTCCCCGTTGATCAGCACCGCCGGAATGCCGCTTTCCGCCACGGCGTTCAGCAGCGTTGGGTGATCGTCATTCACGATAAGAATGCCGCTCTCTTTTCCGCCCTGAAGTTCACGCAACAGTTGCTGTTCGTTAATGGTGTCGTGCTCCCCCAGAAACGGACGTAGCTGGATGTTACGTTGCAAACACAGCGTTTTCAGGGCGTTAATCAGCGTCAGCGACACCAGATTGTACTCACTTTCCAGCATCAGGTTGCGCGGCGTCGCCAGCAGGATGTGGCGCAGCGGTTCCGTCTGCGCGACGGTCGCTTTGCCCACTTTATGCAGCGGATAGCCTTGCTCGGTGGCAATCGCCATGATGTGCTGCCTGACTTTGGCGCTGATCGGTGCCGTCCCGTTCAGCGCGCGGGAAACCGTGCTGATGGAAACCCCAGCGCGGTCGGCAATATCCTTGAGTGTCGCCATTATTTCATCCCCGTGTTGGCAATCCCCGTCGTGATGTATTTTTGCAGGAAGACGAACACCGCCGTCACCGGCAGAAGCGAGAGCATCGTCATCGCCAGTATATAGTGCCATTGCACCGAGAACTGCCCCTGAAACGCATTCAGGCCGATTTGCAGCGTAAAATTATCCTGACTGGAGAGGACGATCAGCGGCCAGAGGAAGTCGTTCCAACGCCAGATCACCGAGAAGATCGCCAGCACCGCCAGCGCGGGTGCGGTCAGCGGTAGAATGATCTTCCAGTAAATACGGAACTCGCTGGCGGCATCGATACGCGCCGCCTCGATTAGCTCATCAGGAATTGTCAGCATGTATTGCCGCAGCAGGAATACGCCGGTCGGCGTTGCCACCGTGGGAATAATCACGCCCCACAGGTTATCGCCCATGTTCAGGCCAATCACCACCAGAAACGTCGGCACCATCACCACCGACAGCGGAATCATCATCGTAGAGAGAAACAGCGTCAGCACCGTACCGCGCCCGCGAAACTCGTATTTCGATAGCGCAAAGGCCGCCATCGAACTGAGCAACAGAGTAAGCAACGTCGCCATCACCGTCACGAACACGGTGTTCTTCAGGTAGGTAGCAAAGTGGAACTTCGTTATCGGCGTCGTGTAGTTCTCCGTCTCCAGATGCAACGCTTTCATCGGCACCAGATCTTTGGTCGACACACGCACCACTTCACTCGGCGCATCCGGGTTCACCAGCTGTGCAATCAGGCCGATGCGTCTAACCAACGCCATCGTTTTCGCTTCGCCGTCTTCCTGCTTAACCTGCCACAGCTCTAGCGGCTTCGGGTACTCCGGCAGCGTGACGGTATCCGCCGCCTGCGGCAGAAAGCTGGGCGGAAAGCGGTTGATCTCCGCAGGCGTTTTGAACGACGACATCGCCGCCCACATCACCGGAATCATCACCAGCAGCGTGCCCACCACCAGCCAGACCCAGCTCATGATATCCGTAATATGGATGCGCCCCGGATGACGGGTACGGGTGAGAAATGCGATTATTTTCATCATGGCTCCCGTTATTTTTTCCCTTCCAGCCGACGCGTCAGCAGGAACTGCAATGCCGTCAGAATCATCAACACCACGCCCATCAGCACCGATGCTGCCGAGGCCAGCCCGTAAAGCGAGGCATTCGACGAGAAAGCGGTCTGGTAAATGTACTGCACGATAAAGCTGTTGGCCGTGCCGGGGCCGCCGCCGTTGGTCAGCACCCAGGCTTCATCGAAGATCTGCACGCTATTGATGGTCAGCAGAATCACCACCACCAGAATGTTCGGTGCCAACAGCGGCAGCGTCAGGCGATAAAAACCACGCCACCGCGAGGTGCCGTCCACCGCCGCTGCCTCGTAAATATCACGCGGGATCGCCTGCAATCCGGCCAGCAGGATCAGGGTATAAAATCCGACGTGAAACCAGACGGAGACAAACACCACCCAGAAGCGCGAAAACGTCGGATCGAGCAGGAAAGTAATCGGCTGCCCGCCCAGCGACGACAGCACCAGATTCAGCAGGCCGTTGCGGTTCAGGAACCACTGCCAGATCAGGCCAACGACCACCGGCGACAGCAGTACCGGATAGAAGAACATGGCGCGGAAAAAGCCACGGGCGATAATCTTGCGGTTGAGGATCAGCGCCGTCACCAGCGCCACCAGCAGCGTGCAGAGCACGTTGAAAAAGGTGAACGACACGGTGTTGTAGACGCCAGTCCAGAACAGATCCTGTTCACAGGTCGATGGCTCGGCGTAGTTGCCGCAGCTCAGCAGCGTGGAAAAGTTATCCACGCCGACGTAGGGGCGTTCCCACAGCAGAATATTGGTGCCGCCGGTAAAGGCGTAGCACACCGCCAGCAGAATCGGAATAAAGACAAAAACGGCGAACAGCAGCATATTCGGCGCGATAAAAAACCACGGCATCACTTTGCGGCCACCGAGTTTTTGTAGCAGATTCACCGCTTTTTCCACTGGCGTCACCAGCTTATCGATCAGCGATCCTGCGGGCAGTAAGGCAATCTTTTTCATGTCGTCCTCTCCCGTCGCGATAATTAATGCTCGGTACAGCGCGGCAATGTGTCATCCGTTTTGCCATCGAACAGATGGCAGTACGTTGGCGGGAAGCGGACGAATACCGATTCACCCGTGGCGAACTCACGGTGCTGCGCCAGATGGACGATCATCTCATCGTCAATGCCACCCATCCGCCCGTAGATAAAGGTTTCATGCCCCATCATCTCGCAGCGATCGACACACAGTGCAATCCCCTCGCCTTCCTCCACCAGCTCACAGTGTGAAGGGCGAATGCCGAGCGTGACGTTCTGCCCGACGGTGCCGATAAACGGCAACACCAGACGATTGCCGGACGGACACTGCACTTCGACGCCATCCGCACAGGTGGCGACGATCTGCGCTGGGAACATATTCATGCGCGGTGAACCGATGAAGCCCGCGACAAATTTGTTTTTTGGCCGATTGAACAGCTCTAGCGGCGTGCCAACCTGCTCGATGCGACCGGCATTCAGCACCACAATACGCTGTGCCATCGTCATCGCTTCCACCTGATCGTGAGTCACGTAAATCATGGTGGTACGCAGCTTCTGGTGCAGGCGAGACAGCTCGCCGCGTGTCTGCACCCGCAGCTTGGCATCCAGATTGGAGAGCGGTTCATCAAATAGGAACAGGTCAGGTTCACGCACGATCGCGCGACCAATCGCCACGCGCTGCTGCTGCCCACCCGACAGCGCACGCGGTCGGCGATCCAGATAAGGTTCCAGCCCCAGCATACGGGCGGCTTCATCAATACGACGGATGATTTCGTCTTTAGGAAAGTGCAGGTTCTCCAGCCCGAACGCGAGGTTCTTGCGCACCGAGAGGTGCGGATAGAGCGCGTAAGACTGGAACACCATCGCAATCTTGCGCTCTGCTGGCGTGAGATCGTTCACCTTGCGGTTGTCGATCAACAGCTCACCGCTGCTGATCTCTTCCAGCCCGGCAATCATGCGCAGCAGCGTGGATTTTCCACAACCCGACGGGCCGACAAAGACCATGAACTCGCCGTCATGAATCGTTAAGTCCACGCCTTTGATGATGCTCACCGCACCATAACTTTTGTGGACGTTTTTTAGTTCCAGACTCGCCATTGTCAGCCCTCGCAAACAGAATCTAACTGTGCCAATAACATCAGCATGACCAGCGCCTGCCCGTAAGGCACAGCGACATTGGGAATATCGCGATAGAACTGTAAGTCGTGTCCCATCGCCGTGCCGTCCGAGACACCTTGCACCACGCCCTGCGCGTCAATCTGCGCCACCACGGCGGCATAGCCTTTTTCCAGCACGTCCTGCGGGAAATCGTGCAGCATGCCCAATCGACGCGCCGTCAGAATGCCAGCAATGAATCCCGCGCTGGCGGACGTCTCCAGCGGAGAATCTGGGTCATCCAGCAACGTGTGCCACAGGCCGGAGTCATGCTGGCAGCGCGCCAGCGTTGTCGTTTGCTGTTCCAGAATCGCTTCCAGCGTACGCAGTACCGGCGCAGACAGCTGATCCTCCGCCAGCACCCGCATTTCCGGCAGCACCAGCGTGATCCAGGCGTTGCCGCGTCCCCAGAACGCATTGGCATAGTGATGGCGACCGACGAACGTCCAGCCGTGATACCACAGCCCGCTGCGCACATCGGCCAGATAGCGCGCGTGCGTGACGAGCTGGTATTCCGCCTCGTCGATCAGATCGCGGCGGGAGAGTAATTTCCCCGCAACCACCAGAAACAGGCCCGCCATAAACAGCGTGTCGTCCCACAGCTGTCCGGTATTCGGCCGCTCTTTTACCGTGTGCTGGAAGCCGCCATCCTCGGTTTTTGGCAGCGAGTGCAGCAGCCAGTCGGCCCAATCGCTCACGGTTTCGCGCCACTGGGCGGGTGCATCCGGCTTGTCCTGACACAGCAAAGCCAGCACCAGCATCGGTGCCGTCGAGTTAATCTGGCGCGGCGGCAGCCCGACATCCAGCTTTTGCTGATACCAGTTCGCCAGCGTCGTCAGCATGGTGTCGTCCTGCGTCAGACGCGCCAGCTTCCAGAAGCCGTACAGCCCGACGCCAACTTCCCAGTCCCACTCCTCAAATTGAATCGTCAGTCCGGCATCCGGCGCATCGTCCTGCGTCACGCTGTCGATAGCCTTCAGGCGGCAAAACGCCCGCGCCACCTGCGCCAGCAGCACTTCGGTTTGTTGTCGGTTAAGTGAACCTGTCTGCATGTCATGGGTTTCCTGTGTTGAACTGCGGGACGACCGGGACATCGTCGGGGAAAAGGAAAGGCTGCTGCGCAACGCTGAATCCTGCCGCGTGGCTAAAGGCCAGTTCGCCGTAATCGGGATCGTCGATACGCACACCGTCGCTATCTTTCACCAGCGAACGCCCTCGGAAGCGGCCAGCGAATGCGGCGAATCCCTCTGCACCATCGCCGCTGTCCACGGCAACGAACCAGATGTTCTGCTCGCCATACGCCCGCAGTTCGCCTTCCGCCTGCTGGCCTGCGGTCGCAAACGGCCGTAATCCGGCGGGATTATGAAACGCGGCATAGCCGTTGCCGCCGCGTACGAAGCACCAGACATCTTCAACGATGACCTCATCCAGCGCGGTTTGTGGCAGATAGAGGTGCGTCCACGGGCGGATATCCTGTCGCAGATCGAACACCATCAGCGCGCGATTACGATGTTGCATCAGGTGCGGCAAACGTCCGTTGCCCGCCCAGTAAGAAGGACGGTGTACGCCGTCAGGGCGATCTTCGCCGGGGTGGTTGACCCACAGGCGGGCGGCATAGTGCGTTCCCAGGCGCACATCCAGCAGATGCTGCTGGTGCCCATGCTCGCCGGGGTGATGATCGAAAACAGAAGAAAAGGCAACATCGCGCTGCTTCCAGGCGATGATGCGTGCGCTGCGGTTCAGCCCTTGCACCCAGCGTGCTTCTGCACCGTGCGGCAGTGACCAGTGCGCGATCCGATCCGTCGTTTCCGGCGGCTGATAGTCGCTCAGGCACAGCAGCGGCAGCGCGGCGCAGTGCGGAATCAACCAGCCTTCGCCCCACATCAGCGCACACAGGCCGGACAGCTCGGTCAACATGCCAGAACGCAGCTCTTTATCGTAGGCGCGCCCCATGGTGCCAACCGCGACGCCGTTCTGATGCACCCACGCCGTCATCAGCATGATGCGGTCAATCACCACGCGGGATTTCTCGCGCAGATCGGCGTCCTGCGCCAGCTCGTACAGCGCGACTAGCCCAATGAGATCGATGGGGTAATAGGCCGCCGAATTCCACTCCACCAGCCCGTGCTCCAGAATGGAATCAAACCAGCGCGTCAGGCGTTCGTGAGCCATCGTCTTCTGCTCCAGCCCGCGACGGCCGCTGCACGGGAAGGTGTCATCCGGGAAGTTTTGTCCGGCCAGATATTGTGCGACGTGGAAGCACAGGCAGTGGTTTTCGCTCCAGAACCACATGGTGTCGTTGCCCGGCTCATCAATCCAGTAGCGGAAACCGAGAATCGCGCTGCGCACGCGCCGCCAGTCCTGCGGCGGCAACTGCTGTCCCTGATAGCGCTGCCACAGCCAAATCAGCGGCACCAGTTGGAAATCGGCACAGTCTTCGCGACGGCTGATTTTCTGCAATGCGCTATTGAGAATCGGCGCAGCGGCATCGTTGCCTTCACCGGTTTCGACAATCGCCAGCAGCCGACCGAGGCGCTCAAAACCGTGCAGCGCGGTATGACGCAGTACCGCTTCACGCCGCGCCGCTAATGTTGGCAGCGCAGGCATCGTTTGCGATGGCAAGCGCCCAAAGCTGAGGGTGCGCGTCAGCGTAATGCCGTAGCAGGTCGCAGCGCAGACCAGATCGTAATAACCGACTAAGACGTTGGGTAAATCCACCTGCCAGCCCAGATTACCCGCAGGCAGCGTCTGTTTCTGCTGCCATGCGGGGACGGATTCGTTGACGTTGCCAATCAGCCGATGCACCATCGTCACGGATTCCGGCAGCGGCTGCGTGCTGTTCAGCACCAGCACGGGCGGTTGGATCAGGTTATTCTCCAGCGTCAGCCCGTTCACCCAGCTATCCAGCGCGGTCAGCTGTTCGCTGAGCGCCGCGTCTTCATCAAGCTGCCAGAAGAGCGCGTCTTCCCCCTGATAGCACAGGCTGAACAGGTAATCGGTATCGCGCTCGCACAGCTCTTCGGTGTGTACCACCAGCGTGTTCAGCCCCGCTCTCAACTGCAGCGAGATCGCACAGGTTTGCTCGGTGTTGCGGGTAAACGGCGTAAAGCGGGTAATCGGCTCACCGTTCAGCCACAGCGTAACACCGCCGCAGGTGCTGAGCGTAAACGGTGCCATCTGCGCGCGGTCACTGTGGATCGCGCAGCGAGCAAAGCGCTGAACGTGAACCGGACACGGCCAGAAATCGCTGAAATTCACGCTGCGACTTTCATCGCCGCCGCTCCACATCAGCGGAAAATGAAGATCTTCGGGTAACGCCACTTCGCGCTTTGCCTCTTCCTGCAAAAAACGCACGCGACAGGGCAGCACACCAACATCGACAAAACCGTTAATAAAGCGGTAATTCACCTTATCCGGCAGCGTATCCGGCTCGGCGAAATAACGTTTTTCCGTCAACTCGGTGATGAGAAACCGATTAATGACGCCGTTCTTCTTTAATTTCCAACCGATATTCATACGAAATCCTGTTTACGGCGTTGAAAAATAAAATAACGAAAATGTATGGCGGCACTTATTTGCACTTTCGCTGTGCACACCCTGCCAATATTTAGGGCAACGGGTCATTCCCTGCACTGTGATATCGCAATTAGAATGCAAATTTGCATTAAATTGCCATTTGCATTCATTTATTGACATTTCGCATTAATAAATAAGATTATCGCGTTTATATATGTGATTAATATCACAAAAATGCTTTATTTAAATCAACATTTAAAATATCTTTAACCTGCTTCACATAAATCAATCAGGGTTCTGTCCATGATTGCATGATGAAAATGACAGATGAATGCAAATTTGCATTAATTAAAAGACAGGATAAATCGCAGGAATAAAATAAGCCCGTCGCCAACGCCTGGGTATTTACGCCATTAATCAAACCTATGATGTGGAGATGTTTATGATGCGTCCCAACACCGCGTTATTTTTTTCCGCCCTTACACTGGGGTTATTCGGCAACAGCGCGTTAGCTGCCAAAACGCAAATAACATTTTTATATAGTGACGACGATCCCGAATTAGTGCATTTCATGGAGCAGAAAGTTAAATCCTTCTCTCAAAGTAATGAGCGCATCGATGTGAATTTTGTCAGCACCGGCTATAACGCGCTGCAAACGCAGTTGCCGATGCAGCTGGCGGCAGGCTTAGGCCCGGATATTGCCAAAACCACGCAAATGGGGCTGCTCGGCTATACGCTGGATTTACGTCCCTACCTGAAAGATCCCGCCGCCTTTGAGAAACGCTACAGCGCTGGCATCGAAAAAATCATGCGTGTGAAAGGCGTGCATAAAGCGGATGCGCTGCCGGGCTTTGTCGCTTCCTGGACCGCCGACCTGCCGTTCGTTAACGTGACGCTGTTTGAGCAGGCGGGCGTTCCGCTACCGCAGCCGGGCTACACGATTGATGATTTGATGAAAGCCTCGAAGCTGGTCGCAGAAAAAACCGGCGTGCATATTCCCTTCACCATCGACCGCAGCGGTTTCCGCTTCTCCGGCCCCGCCTATTCCTATGGCGCACGTTACGATAAAGACGGGCTGATCAACTTCCCGGATGCGGCGGCACAGCAGTGGATTAAAGATCTGAAACGCTGGTCGGACGAAGGTGTGTTCCCGCGTGAAATGTGGGGCGCGGCGGGCGGCGGTCAGTACAAGAGCATGGCGGACGATTTCGTGAACGGCAACATCGTGACCTACTTCTCCGGCAACTGGCTGTTGAACCAGTTCAGTAAGCAGATTGGCGACGGTTTTGACTGGAAAGTGCTGCCCGCACCTTGCAAAGAGAAGTGTATTTCGATGGGTGGCGCAACCTTCATCATGCCGTTCACCACCACCAAACACCCGCAGGAAGTCGCCGAATTCATGGAATGGCTGGGCAGCGAACCGCTACAGCGTGAGATTGCCGAGCGCTTCAATATCATCGTCGGCGCGGATATTGCCGATCTGCACTACCAGACCAAAGATAAGCACGTGATCGACGGCCTGAACACCGCGCGCGAAGAGATCAAAAAGATCCCGTCTTACGTCTTTGATTGGGAACGCATGGAAAGTCTGGGCGCGAACGAACTGTACCCCATCATCCTGACGCGCTTTACCCAATACCTGAACGATCAGGTGTCGTTTGATGAGTATCTGCGCCTGACTTCAAACGATGTGAAGCGCCTCAACGAAACGATCGCGACCAATCAACAACAGCGGAAAAACGCACCGTGAAAGGGCAACTGAGGGAGATCGGCATTGATGGCGATCGCCCCTTTGATCGGGCGCAGGAGAGCACGTTGTGCGAACAGCGCTGGCCGGGACAAAGCCGCTACCTGCTGGTCACTGGCGGCTTTACCCGGCTGCTGCACTGGCATGACGGCCTTCTGACCTGTCGCGGCGGCGATAGCTTTCCCATCGGCAACCCAGCCAGCCTGTCGCGGCTGGGGCTGTGGGCGGTACAGGAGATGCTTCAGGCCGTTGAGGGCATCACCCCACTGACGCCACTCAGTGAAGCGCTGTTCCTGCACTTCGATAAGCATGTCGATCGGGTTATCGACTGGTCAAAGCAGGCGCAGGCCGCAGACTACAGCACGCTAGGACACGTTGTGCTGGCGCACCCGCAGGATACGCTGGCGGTGCAACTGCTGACACGCTGCGCGGATGAGCTGGCTCTGCTGCTCAGCAGCCTGCCGGACTCACAGACTGAAACCGTCAGTCTCAGCGGCGATCTGGCGGTTGCCTGCCTTCCCTATCTGGATTCTGGAGCACGCGCATCATGACAACATGGCTCTATGCTGGGGTGGATGGCGGCGGCACAGGCTGTCGGGCACGAATTTATCAGGCGGATGGAACGCCGCTCGGACAGGGACACGGCGGTCGCGCCAATCTGCTGCTCGGCGTGGAGAACGTTCGCCAGTCGGTGGACGACGCTATCGCGCAGGCGTTGAAGCACAGCGGACTGTCACCGGATGACGTATCACGGCTGAAAGTCGGGCTGGCACTCGCCAGCGCAGAACACCGCGCCGCCTATGATGCCTTTCTTGCACTGCCGCATCCTTACGCCGCTCAGGTACTCAATACCGATGCGCTGGGCGCCTGTCTGGCAGTCAACCAAGGGAAAGATGCGGGCGTAGTGATTGCCGGCACGGGTTCTTGCGGGCTGGCGTGGCAAAACAGGACGATTACCGCCTACGGCGGCCATGAATTCCCGATTTCCGATCAGGGCAGCGGCGCACGGCTTGGGCTAGCGGCGCTGCAACATACCTACGATGTGCTGCAAGGCTGGTGCGCGCCGTCTGCGCTCAGTCAACGCATCGACGATTTCTTTTCTGCCAGCGCAGCGCCCGCGCAGGCCGCGAACACACTCGACGCACTACAGACGTTTAGTCAGCAGGCGAAACCGGGCGACTATGCGCAGTTCGCCCGCCACGTATTTGACTGCGCTCAGCAGGACGATACTGTTTCTTACGCGCTACTCACGCAGACAGCCAGCGAAATCGGCCTGCTGTTGGCCGCCGTGGCACGCCATACGCCTCCCCGCCTGTCGCTCATGGGCAGCATCGGCTTACATATTCGTCCGTGGCTACCGGACGAGTGGCAATCCCAACTCGCGGCCCCGATGGGCGATGCACTCGACGGCGCACGGTTGATAGCCTGTCATGATTATGCGTTATACAGCCATCCGTTATAAAAAATAAATAATGCCGGAGACATCAATGACATCACTCACTCGCAGAACCTTCGTCAAGCTCGGTGCAGGCAGCGCCATTACGCTGGCTGGCGGCTTTTTCCACGCTAACGGCGAATCGGCAGCACCCGCCAGACCGCTGCGTATTGCCATTATTTCGGATGTCCACGTCCACAATATCTACGGCAACTATGATTTTGACGGCCTGCCTGATGCGCAGACGGGAAAGAAGCTGACCATTCGTACACTGAAAGATTCGGTGAATTCGACCCGCATCTTCAACGAACCCTACTTTGCGCTGCTGGCCGCGCTGGACGAACTGGCAAAACAGCAGGTGAAATACGTCGTGCTGTCCGGCGATTATTCTGATGATGGCCAACAGCCTACCGTTGAAGGTATTGCCGCCATCCTGATGCAGTATGAGCAGCGTCACGGTATGCGCTTCTTCGCCACACCGGGCAACCACGACGTTAATCGTCCGCAGGGGGATGATTCCTCGGAGAGAATGCTCAATGCCGACGGCAGCAGCACCATGCTGAGCAGTAAATCCGACGTCAAACTCGGTGATGCAAAATCGTTGATCGTCACGGCCAAGATGCAGGCGCTCGGCTATGAGCGTGGCCTGCCGCTGATGAAGCCGTTTGGTTTCTTTAAACGCGACGATTTTCTGCACTGGGAAACTCCGTTTGGTGACAGTGATGAACTCAGTCAGCGTCAGTATCTCGCCCGTTCGCCGGACGGCAGCAAACAGTGGAACATCGTAGACGCCTCCTATCTGGTGGAGCCGGAAGCTGGACTGTGGCTGCTTTCCATTGATGCCAACGTGTATCAGGTTAAAAACGGCCCAGAAAAGCGTGAGGAGATCAAAGGCTACTCCACCAGCAGCGACACGGGCTGGAACGCCTTGTTGACGGAAAAGCCGTTCATGCTGCCGTGGGTGAAATCGGTAGTGCAACGGGCGAAAACGCAGAACAAGAAGCTGCTGGTGTTCTCGCACTATCCGCTGGTCGATTTTCTCGACGGCACGATAGAAGATGAAAAACAGCTCTTTGGCAGCAACAGCTTCATTAAACGCACGCCGCGGCCAGAGGTCGCCGAACAGGCGCTGGCAGCAGGTATTCGCCTGCATTTCAGCGGCCACCTGCACGTTAACGACACCGGCGTGTATCGCGGTTCACAGGGGACGCTGGTCAATGTTGCCGTGCCATCGCTCGCTGCCTATCCGCCAGCCATGAAGCTGGCGACGCTGCACAACGACAGGGTAGATATCGATACGCTAGTCCTGCGCAACGTGCCGCAGTTCAACCATCTGTTCCCGTTTTATCAGAAAGAGTTGGATCGCACCGGTGAACCGCTGGGTGACATCCTGAAAAGCCGCGATTATTACGATTTCCTGCACCATCATCTGGCGCTGCTGGTACGCCAGCGTTTTCTGGTGAAAGACTGGCCGGAAGATTTGTCACCCCTCATCAACACACTGAACTGCGCCGATCTGCTGTGGATCGCACAGCAGCAGGAACCGATCAGCGCCAAAACGCTGCCCGACGCCGCCGAGCGCAAACCGACTGTGGTTGCAGGCACTGAAGGGTTACAGGATATTTCGCTGCTCACGCTGGTGACCGACTGGTATTGCCTGCGCAACGGCAGCGATCTCGCCTGGCAGGATATTCCAACTGCGCGGGTGAAGCAGTACCGCGCACTGCTGGCGGCCTACACACCAACGACCACGCTACCGCCGGACAGCCTGCAATACCGCTTCGGCCTGATGCTGAAGATCCTCGCTGGTTATATTAATGACGAGCCTGCGACTCGCTTTGTGGTTGATATGCAGGGGAATTTCGTCACGGTGTGATGTGTTCCCTTTCGCGGGACTGTCTCTTAGACACATTATTATGCAGAAGCAGAGATAGTTTCGTGCGCTTCGAGCACTGTTCTCTTCATGCTACGTCGTAGCACGCGCCCGACATAGGGGGCTACGCCAGCCCCCTATGAACCCCGGCTTTTGGCGGAAATTATGCCGCTAAAGCGGTGCCTTCGGTGCCCATGACCGCTTTTCGAGCCGCCAGTGACGCGTTCCCGACGCGGCACTGGCTTTCGCGGCATCCATGCCGCTCACACGGCGTTCATGTTCACCTCAGCATAATTTTTTACGCCGTGAAGAGAAAAACCATCGCGATATGATTTAACTGGGTTTTGTCAGCAGTGTGGCGCACGAAATATCGCACTCCCGCCCCAGCAACCGCTTACAACCAAACCCAATCAGCTTACATAATTTTTTACCTATTCCCTCTGTCGTTATTGTTAAAAAGTGATATGTTATAATATAACAATTTAGCTTTTTGCCGATGATAATGACAAGTTTTTACTCTCTCTCCGCGTTCAAGCGCGTGTTACTGGTTTCCCTGCTGTTGGTGTTGTTGTGGCTATTGGTTGGGTGGGCGGTGATGTTGCCATGATTGCTCTACAGGAACTGGCCTTTGGCTATCGTCATCAGCCACCGCTCGCGACACTCAGCGGATGCTTTCATCAGGGATCGCTGACGGCGATTATCGGCGCGAACGGCAGCGGAAAATCTACGCTGCTGAAAACGCTGGTGGGTCTGCTGCCGCCGCTTTCCGGTTCGTTCAGCCTCGGTAACGATAGCAACAATAATGCTATTGGCTATCTACCCCAGCTCTCCGAATTTGATCGGCAGTTTCCTATCAGCGTGCGCGATCTGGTGCTTATGGGATCGCTCCCTCACCGCGGGTTGCTGCGGGGGATCAACACCAACTGGCATCGCAAAGCGATCGACGCGCTCGACGCCGTCTCCATGACGGACTTCGCCGATCGGCATATTGGCGTCCTGTCCGGCGGGCAACTACAGCGCGTGCTCTTCGCGCGACTGCTGCTGACACAGGCTCCCATTATTCTGCTGGATGAGCCTTTTACTGGCGTCGATAGCCAGACCACGCAGGCGCTCTTGCAGATTATCGAACAGCTTCACGCCGAAGGCAGAACCATTCTGGCCGTATTGCACGATCTAGAACTGGTCGGGCAGCATTTTCCCAACATCTTGCATCTCACCCCAGACGGCCACCGCTGGGGAGATGCCCACCCCATATTACATAGCCTGCGCAAGGCCGACAGCGATACGCCAACGCTCAGGATCGTCACGTCATGATGCTATTTCACCTGATTACTTCTCCTTTTGCCGAATTCGGTTTTATGCGTCGTGCGCTGGTCGGCTGTCTGGTCATCACGCTGAGCGCCGCGCCGCTGGGCTGTTTCCTGCTGTTGCGGCGTATGAGCCTGATTGGTGATGCGCTGTCACACGCGGTCTTACCCGGCGTTGCCATCGGCTACCTCATCTCCGGGATGTCGCTGCTGGCGATGGGGATCGGCGGTTTTATCGCCGGTCTGTCTGTCGCCATGCTTTCCGGCTTTGTCACTCGCCACACGGAATTAAAAGAGGACGCCAGCTTTGCCGGATTTTACCTCGGCTCGCTAGCGCTCGGCGTCACGCTGGTGTCACTGCGCGGTTCCAGCGTCGATCTGTTGCATGTGCTGTTCGGATCGATTCTCGCAGTGGATCGCGCCGCGCTGATCGACATTGCGCTGATCGGATCGACTTCCTTGCTGGTGCTGGCGGTGATCTATCGGGCGTTGGTGATTGAATCGTTTGACGTGACCTTCCTGCGCATCAGTTCAGGACGCTATCGGGCGTTAATCCACGGTCTTTTTCTGTCGCTGGTGGTGTTGAATCTGGTCGCCGGGTTCCAGCTGTTAGGCACGCTGATGACGGTCGGCATGATGATGCTGCCTGCCGCCAGCGCACGCTTCTGGACGCAGCGCCTGCCCGTCATGCTCGGCATTGCGGTGCTGCAAGGGATGCTCGCCAGCCTGATCGGGCTGCTGTGGTCCTATTATGCCGAGCTGCCCGCCGGGCCCGCCATCATTCTGACGATTACGCTGTTTTTTTGTTTCTCGGTCTGCGTTGGTCACAACGGTGGGCTGTTACGCCTGCGTCGGTGACCGATGAATCTCGTTATCTGCAACTGTCTGTGAGGGAAAAATGAAACGTTCACTGTTAGCTATTGCGTTATCCGGCCTGCTGCTTAGCCCACTGGCGATGGCAAAGAACCTTGATGTTGTCGCCAGCTTTTCCGTACTTGGCGATATGGTCAGCCACATCGGCGGCGATCGCGTTACCGTGACCGATCTGGTGAAGCCCAATGGCGATCCGCATGAGTTTGAACCATCTCCGAAAGACAGCAAAACGCTGGCTAACGCCGATCTGGTTTTCGTTAACGGGCTGGGGCTGGAAGGGTGGATCGATCGACTGGTCACCGCCTCCGGCTACCGTGGTGAGGTCATCACAGCATCAAACGGAATTGAAACACGCTCGATGGTGGAAGACGGAAAAACCGAAACCGATCCGCATGCCTGGAACAGCATGAGCAACGGCGTGGTCTACGCGCATAACATCGTCAATGCGTTGGTTAAAGCCGATCCAACGAATGCCGATTACTATCGTCAGCAGGGTGACACCTACATCAAACAGCTACAGGGACTGGATAGTTACGCGAAGAAGACGTTCGCCGCCATCCCGCCAGAAAAACGTAAAGTGCTGACCAGCCATGATGCGTTCGGCTATTTCGGCCAGGCCTACGGCGTGACGTTCCTGTCGCCAGTGGGCTACTCTACCGAGTCGGAAGCCAGCAGCAAAAAAGTGGCCTCGCTGATTAAGCAAATCAAACAAGAGAAGGTGAAAAGCTACTTCATCGAAAACCAGACCGATGGACGTCTGGTGAAGCAAATCGCGACGGCCAGCGGCGCGCAGCCCGGTGGTGAACTGTACCCGGAAGCGCTGACCGATGCATCCGGCCCCGCGTCAACCTACACGGCCGCGTTTAAGCACAACGTCGATACCCTCGCCGCCAGTATGAAGTAAACCCCATTCCTGCCAGTGTTACATCACTGGCAGGAACCCTCTCTCTGCCCGCCGTCTGGAAAAAATTCACTACACTTAAGAAACACCATCTTTTATGGGAGTGCTTATGACATCGCAATCTTTCAACAGCAACGGGTTAAGCCAGAAACTTCGCGGGCTATGGTTTCTGGAATCCTTCATTGATGTACTGGATGACGGCAACGTGGTTTACATGATGGGAGAAGGAGCGACGGGCTATATCCACTATACCGACGATAACTGGATGACGGTGCAAATCATGGGCAGCGACAGACAGCCCTACGATACGGGCATCATGACCGGCGGCTCGGATCAACAGCTGATACAGGCTGCTGCCACCTACTTCGCCTATGCAGGCCGTTATGAAACCAATGACGCAGCGCAGACCGTTACGCACTATCTGGATTATTGCCTCATTCCAAACTGGATTGGCTCCAGCCAACTGCGCTATGCGCAGTTCAGTGAAAACGACACGCGTCTCTCTTTGACAACGGATCCGATGACGTTCAACGGCGTGGTTCATAAACCCGAACTCAACTGGCGGCGGCAGTCGGCCTGACACAACGCGTCAGGCACAAACCCCGCTTACACCAGCGTCAGATTGAACGTTTTGCCTTTCAGCTCCGTTTGCGCCTCGGGTGCTAACGCGCTATCGGTGATGATATCGGTGAGTTCCGACAGGGGCGTGACGCAGAACAACGAATACGCACCGTATTTACTGCTGTCGGCCAGCAATATCCGGCGGCTGGCATTCGCACCGAGATCTTGTTTTATGCCCGCTTTCTCTTCCGTCGGCGTGGTAACGCCTTTGTCCAGACTCCACGAGTTGCAGCTGATAAACGCGATATCGGGGTAAATGCTGCGTAACAGACGGCGGCCATGTTCGCCGATGCAGGACTGACTGCTGTCATCAATACGTCCACCGATAATCGTCACTTCGATCTGCTTGAACTCAGACAAAAACAGCGCAATTTGCAAATCGGCGGTAATCACACGCAGCGGCAAATGCGTCAGGTTTCGCGCCAGCTCCAGCATGGTCGTTCCCGCATCCAGCACCACCGCGCTGCCCGGTTTAACCAGCGTCGCGGCATAGCGGGCTATCGCCTGCTTCTCCTGAAGGCTACGATGTAATTTCTCATTCGTGGTCGGCTGGGAAGGAATAAAACGATTGAGCGTCACGCCGCCATGACTGCGGCTAATCACGCCCTGCTCATCCAGTTTGATCAAATCACGACGAATCGTCGCTGGGGAAGCGTCGATCACGGACACCAATTCATCTACCGTCACCAGATTATGGCTTTTCAGGTAATCCATAATCTGATCAAGACGGCTCTGCCCTTTTACTTTATCCCCGCTCATGCGGAAAGCATCAGTTAATGTAGGATCCACGGCGATATCCATCTTGCTGTTGTCGAGTTATTTTACATTGTTGGTTCTTGATTGCAGGATACCAGAAACCTTCCCGAACGCGGGAAGGAAGATATCCTGCAATGTGCACTGTAGCTTAAAAAACCGTGCTATCAACCGTGATGGGTTACTGCCAATCAGGCCAGTTGCATGGCGAGCTGGATAGAGATCGCCATACTTTCTGACTTCGCTTTCCCTGTCCAGGCAATATCAAACGCCGTACCGTGGTCAGCAGAGGTGCGGATGAACGGCAATCCGGCAGTGATATTTACCCCATCATAGAAGCCCAGCAGCTTAAGCGGAATGTGGCCCTGATCGTGATACATCGCCACTACCATGTCGTACTGGCCTTCATACGCCTGCAAATAGACGGTATCCGGCGGGCATGGGCCATAGACATCAATGCCTTTAGCTTTCATGGCTTCAACCGATGGCGACACGATGGTGATCTCTTCATCACCAAACAGGCCATTCTCGCCCGCATGCGGGTTAACCCCGGCAACGGCGATACGCGGGTGAGTAAAACCAACGCGCTTGAGGAAGACATCCGCCATCTCGATCACCGTTTCCACGCGATCGCGGTTCAGCGTATCCAGGAATTTACGCAGCGCGATGTGCGTTGAAACATGGATCACCTTCAACTTATCGGTATACAGCACCATCGCATAGTCGCGGCTGTTGGTCAGCTTCGCCAGCAGTTCGGTATGGCCCGGATAGAGGTGGCCTGCCGAGTGCAGCGCTTCTTTATTCAGCGGCGCGGTGGCAATCGCATGGACTTCACCCGCCATCGCCAGCGCGGTCGCTTTCTTGATGCAGCGGTAAGCTAAATCGCCCGCCTGCGCCTGAACAACGCCAGGCTTCAGCGCCTGAGGATCTTCCAGCGGCTCATCAATCATGTTGATGACGCCCGGTGCGAAGACCGCGTCAGCCGGTTTATCAATAATTTTCAGCTCTACGGCTGGCACGATATTCAGCGCCAGAATACGTCGCATCGTCTGTACGCAGCCCACCACCACGGCGGATGCGCCGGAAAGCTCGCCTTCGGCCAGCGATTTGATAATAATTTCCGGTCCAATCCCTGCCGGATCACCCATCGTTACCGCAATAATTTTACTCACTGACCTTCTCCTCAATAAAACGTAAAACGTCGAGCAAAGTAGTTTCGTTGCCAAAACCCCCCGCTTTAGTCATCACAGGGGTCGTGCCGACAACGCTGTTCAGCAGGTATCCCCAGGGCACACAGGATGCGATTTGCCCCTTAATCTGAAAGCCAGTCGCGTCCAGTGCGGTTGCCACGGCAATCGCAATGTCACCACCGGATAAATACAGCCCACCCGGCAGACGCCGGTTAGCTCTGTCCGCCGTCAGGCTGTCTAGCGCCTGAACAATATTGCGCGTAAGTTCCCCCAGATAGTGGCTGATCGTTTCGCCAAGCTGCTGTCGGCTAAGCCCAAGCTGCTGGCACCGCGCGTCAATCTCGAAGCGCTGATTTTCGTTATGACAGGTACGAATAATGCAGTGATTACCGTTCATCAGCGCCTTCACCGCGTCCTGACACTGAGATGCCATGACGGTGGACGAGTCGGGTGAAAAGAGTGCGTTGATATCAATCTCAACCAGCGTGACATCACTGCGCAGTCTGACGGCCGCAATCTGTTTTTGAGCAATATCGCTCATCGACCCGACGACAGCCAGCAGCGGCCTTTCGGTCTTACGCGTAAAATTCTGCGTATTCGCCAGCGCTTCGCTCAGGCCTGCCGAACCGACCAGCAAGGGGCGAAATGGCAACGTTCTGGCGGCGTGAACGATATGTGTCAGATCGTCCTGCTCGTCGGTATCAAGAATAATCAGACGTACGCCATCGTCCGCCAGTTGCTGCAAACGGTCGGCTAAATTGTCCTGACGGACGTCATCAAGGTGTATTTCCGCCACGGCTAAAGCGGTTTGCTCTGCCAGACGCGCAGCGATAGAAGCAGAAGCCACCGGTGTTTTCGGGTCGCTGGCAAATTCCGTTTCGGTAAGCAGGCGACCATTCACCCAGACTTCACCTTTGCGGGTCACGCGCCCCAGCGTCGGGGACGCGGCAACAATCAGCGCGACGGGCACGCCTGCCGCAGACAGCGCAGCAGCCACTTCCGCCCCCAGATTTCCACGCAGCGTCGAGTCAATTTTCTTAATAATCCAGCCTTGTCCGCCGGCTGCCTGCCAGGCTGTAACCGCTTCTGCGGTACGTTGAGACGCCACGTCATCACGCGCCGCACGGCTATCGGTGTTGATCACCACCGCATCGCCCAGTAAATCCGCATGCAGTTTATTAACGTCAAATACGACGCTAACCCGCGCGCCATGCTGCGCCAGACCGACGCCCGCATCATTGGCACCCGTAAAGTCATCAGCGACTACTAATACCTGTTCTGCTGATTGCTGCACGTTTGACATACCTCATCCCCGGTTCATGATTACCTGATAATGATTATATTGAATCACATTTGATTATATGTGAGCAATATCAAATTATTTAAAAGGAATTTCACCTATAAATTATCACCACGATGTGGCAAATGGCGTTTCTGCGTGATGAGAACCACGCTATTTGACTGAAAGTAATCACCATCGCAACCATTATCATCATAGCGATAACGCTCTGGCGAAAGAGAAAAGGCAAGGTAATAAGCATGAACATCAATAGCACTATCCTCAGCGGTTACCGGGTACTTCAGGACATTAGTCACCTGTTGGCAGGGAAACAGCACGTTTTATTTGTCACCGACAAAAACATCGTCGGGCTGCCTGACGTTCAGGCGCTGATCGCACAAGTTAAGCAAGCCGTTCCGCAGGTTCTGTTGGTTGATAATGTTCCTGCCGAGCCAAGCCAGCACGACGTCGCCCAGATACTGAGCCAGCTCAATCAAATCCAAACCGATCTGGTCATCGGCGTAGGCGGTGGCAGCGTACTGGACGTTGCCAAACTGCTTTCCGTGCTGTGCGCGGGCGATGACGCCGTCACGCTGGATAGCCTGTTGGCAGGAGAGAAACCGACTCGCCGCACGACATCACTGTTGATCCCGACCACAGCAGGAACCGGCTCAGAAGCCACGCCGAATGCCATTCTGGCGATCCCGGAAAAAGAGACCAAAGTCGGCATTATTACGCCGGTGATGCTGCCGGATTACGTTGCGCTGGTGCCGGAGCTGACCATCAGCATGCCGTCGCATATCGCCGCTTCAACGGGTATCGATGCACTCTGCCACCTGATCGAGTGCTTCACTTCGACGATCGCCAACCCAGTGAGCGACAACTACGCGCTGATTGGCCTGAAAAAGCTGTTTGCCAACCTCGAAACCTCCGTGCGCGAGCCGAGCAATATGGAAGCCAAACTGAACATGCTGTGGGCGTCCTATTACGGTGGTGCTGCTATTGCCCACTCCGGTACGCATCTGGTTCACGCCATGTCTTACCCGCTGGGCGGCAAGTACCACATCCCGCACGGCGTGGCGAACGCCATCCTGCTCGCCCCTTGCATGCATTTCGTGCAGGACGCCGCACAGGACAAATTCGCACAGGCGTATGACCTGCTGCCGGATGCCGATCTGACGCTCAGTACGGCGGAAAAAGCGCAGGCGCTGGTGACCTACTTCAGCGAATTGGTTAAACGACTCAATCTGCCTAACACCTTACAGCAACTCGGTGTGGAAAAAGACCACCTGCCGTACCTGGTTGATGCCGCGTTACAGGTTCAGCGCCTGATGAAAAACGTGCCGACACAGGTCAGCGCCGACGATGTCCGTGAGGTTTATCTGACCCTGTTTTAAAGCGCGCGAGTTTAGGTAGAACGCTTTTAAATTTTCATCTTTTTGATTACGTGTCACGAGGAAGAACAATGAGTAAAAATATTACCGGCGTCCTGACCGCCATCGTCACGCCGTTTGATAACCAGGGCGAATTTAACCCCGCTGCCATGCGTCTTCAGGTTCAGCGCCAGATGCGCTATGGCAACGGTATTTTCTGTAACGGCACCAACGGTGAGTTTTTCGTTCTGCACACCGATGAGAAAGTCGCCGTCACGGAAACCTGCGTTGATGAAGTTGCCGGAAAAGTGCCGGTTGTCGGCCACATCGGTGAAATCTCCACGCGGGAAACCATCAAGCTCGGCAAGCGCATCGCCGCGCTGGGTGTCGATGCCGTTTCGGTCATCACCCCGTATTTCATCCCACTCAAACAGGAAGAACTGATCGCCCACTACACCGCCGTCGCCGATGCGCTGACTGTGCCGGTGTTTCTCTACAACATTCCTGCACGCACGGGGAATACGCTGGCACCGGAAACCGTCCGCACGCTGGCGGATCACCCGAACATCATCGGCATCAAAGACAGCGCAGGCAGCTATGAAAGCCTGAGCGGCTATGTGCAAGCGGTGAAAGGTGTACAGGGTTTTAACGTATTGAATGGCCCAGACTCGCTCATTCACCAGGGCTTTGTTGACGGCTGCTCCGCCTGTATTTCCGGGCTGGCTAACGTGGCTCCGGAACCGATCAGCCAGATTTGGCACCGCTTCAACGCGGGTGACATCGAAGGCTCTCGTCAGGCACAAGAACAGGTTGCCGAATTGCGTAAGACACTGTACGCCATCGCGTTCTCACCGGCTGTGGTGAAAAAAGCGCTGGCAATCATGGGCGAAGATGTCGGCGTCAGCCGCTATCCGATCCAGTTTTCCGCACAGGATGAAGACAACATCCGCAACATACTTAGTCAATTCTCGCAGTAACAGAGAAATATCAATTTCCACTTATAGGCCGAGAAGATATGAACCATTTTAACTTAACTGACACCCTCATAATCGTTGGGATGATTGTGTTTTATATCGCATTCACCTCATGGTTAACCTACAAGCTCCGCAGTAAATCGAACACCGAATTCATGGAAGGCTCACGCGCGCTGCCGGCGTTTATCGTCGGTATCCTGCTGATGACCGAGTTCATCGGTGCCAAATCCACCATCGGTACGGCGCAGTCCGCCTTTGAGAACGGCTTTGCCGCATCCTGGTCAGTCATTGGTGCCGCCATCGGTTTCCCGCTGTTTGGTATGATTCTGGTGAAGAAGATTTATAACACCGGGAAAATCACCATCTCCGGCGCGATTGCCGAGAAATACGGCACCAGCACCAAGAACATCATTTCGATCATCATGATCTATGCACTGTTGCTGGTTAACGTGGGCAACTACGTCAGCGGCGCAGCAGCGATTGCCACCGTGTTGAAAGTCTCCCTGCCTGTCGCTGCGTTGATCACCGCTGTCGTCAGTACCTTCTACTACTATTTCGGTGGCTTGAAAGGAACGGCCTACATCACGCTGATCCACAGCGCCGTGAAATACGCTGGCGTGATGATCATTCTGTTCGTGGCATTGAAAATGACCGGCGGCTTCAAGCCAATGATCGAACAAATGCCGGATTACTACTGGACGTGGGACGGTAAACTCGGTGCCAGCACCATCTTCGCCTGGCTGATCGGGACCATCGGTTCTATCTTCTGTACGCAGTTCGTGATTCAGGCCATTTCATCAACGAAAGATGCCACCAGCGCCAAACGTGCCACTTGGGTTGCCTTCTTCTTCTGTATGCCGATTGCGCTTGCTATCGCGGTCATCGGTGTCGCGGCGAAATTTGCTCACCCTGAAATCAACAGTCTGTACGCCATGCCTGTCTTCCTGCAAGACATGAACCCGTGGCTCGCCGGTCTGGTCACCACGTCACTGGTCGCGTCTATCTTCATCAGCGTGAGTATGGTGGCACTGGCTATCGTTTCCCTGCTGATTAAGGACTTCTACGTTCCTTACTGGAAACCGACGCCAGAAAAAGAGATGAAAATGACCCGAATCCTGTCGCTTGTCGTAGGTTTCGCGCCGCTCGTCTTCGTTCTGTTCGTTCCTGAAATCCTGAAGCTGTCGTTCTTTACCCGTGCTATTCGTCTGTCGATTTCTGTGGTAGCGGTGATTGCGTTCTATCTGCCGTTTTTCAACAGCGCACGCGGCGCAAACGCCAGCCTGATCTCAGCCTGCGTGGTCACCTCCATTTGGTATATTCTCGGCAACCCATACGGCATCGATAACATGTACGTCGCGTTGGTTACCCCAGCTATCGTCATGTTGATCGATCGCATGATTCCGAACAAAGCGAACAAAATCAAAATCTCTCCAACTGAAAATAAATCAGGAGCCTGAGTCATGAGTAGCGAAACCATTACTGTGGAACGTAGCGGAAAAGTTCATCACGCAGAAGGCGATGCCGCGCGTCTGGATGCCTACATTCCATCGGAATGCCCGCAGAATCATGCGGCCAACCTGCTCCATCTGCCGAACGGCGATGTACTGTGCGTCTGGTTTGGCGGCACACAAGAAGGGATTGCGGATATCTCTATCTACATGTCCCGTCTGGTGAAAGGCAGCGATAGCTGGAGTAAAGCCGTTAGGTTGTCTGAAGATGCTACGCGCTCCGAGCAGAATCCGGTTCTGTTCCTCGCGCCGGACAACGTGCTGTGGCTGCTGTACACCGCGCAGAAATCCGGTAATCAGGACACCGCGATTGTGCGCTACCGTCAGTCTACGGATTTCGGTGCCACCTGGGGCGAGATCGGCACGCTGCTCGATCAGCCGGGTACCTTCATCCGCCAGCCCATCACCGTGCTGGAAAATGGTGACTGGCTGCTGCCGGTGTTCTACTGCCGCGTTCAGCCGGGTGAGAAATGGGTCGGCAACGATGATGACAGCGCCGTGAAAATTTCCAGCGATCAGGGGAAAACCTGGCAGGAATACCCGGTGCCAAACAGCACGGGCTGCGTGCATATGAACATCACCCCGCTGAAGGACAGCACGCTGCTAGCGCTGTACCGCAGCCGCTGGGCGGACTTCATCTACCAAAGTCGTTCAACGGACGGCGGTAAAACCTGGTCAGATCCCGTGGCAACCGATTTGCCGAACAACAACTCGTCCATTCAGGTGACGACGCTGGAGAATGGCCATCTGGCGCTGGTGTTCAACCACATGAGCGCCGCCGATGCCACCGAGCGCCGTCTGTCGCTGTACGATGAAATCGAGGATGAAGAAGACAAAGCCAGCGATGCCAAAATGCCGGAAGTACAAGCCGGTGGTCGTAGCGCCTTCTGGGGTGCCCCGCGCGCGCCGATGACGCTCGCCATTTCGGAAGACGGCGGTAAGAGCTGGCCGTGGCAGCGCAATATCGAAGTGGGCGACGGTTATTGCATGACCAATAACTCCACGGAGAAGCTGAACCGCGAGTTCTCTTACCCCAGCGTCAAGCAAGCGCAGGACGGTAAGCTGCACGTCGCGTTCACCTACTTCCGGCAGGCGATCAAGCACGTCGTGGTGAGCGAGGAGTGGGTCAAAGCGAACTAAACCGCGCGGCTTTTTTTCTCTTTATCAGCGGGGCCTCTCCCCCGCTATACCCTAAATAATTCGAGTTTCAGGAAGGCGGCAAGCGAGGGAATCCCGATGAGCTTACACAAGTAAGTGATTCGGGTGACCGAATGAAGCCAACGCACATGCAACTTGAAGTATGACGGGTATATACCCGGGACACGATTATGATTGCAGGAAACCTAAACGCCCTCAAACTCGCCACGTTACCCGATACGCTGTGGACCATTCTGTCCGCACCGGGCATGTCGTTAGCTGAGCTGAATGCGCTGCCCGAAGGCCGTTATCAGCCGGAAGGCGCCGAATGGTTCTACAACATCGGCACCGTGAACACCGCACCGCGCGCCACGCGACACACCGAATTTCACAGCAACTACCTTGATATTCAACTGATTCTGGAAGGCGAGGAGATTATCGGTTACGGTCTGAATGATGTGCATGGTCAGCCCGCGACTGAACGTAAGCCGGATCTCTATATTTTGGATAATCCTCAGGTGCCGCATCAGATCCACCTGCGGGCAGGCGACTTCGTCACCTTCTATCCAGGTGAAGCTCATCAGGCGCTGTGTGCGATTAACGACAGCCCAGCCCCGGTCAAAAAAGCCGTGTTTAAAATCCCCGTTACGTTGTTGCAATAAGAACGGTTGTATCAGAACGGTTGAATATTAAGGAGACGTATTTCATGTCAGCGACAGCCCCTAAACACGCCCTGATTACCGGTAGCAGCTCAGGGATCGGTGCCGCCATCACACAAAAATTACTGGCGGAAGGCTGGCGGGTAACCGGCCTGTCACGCAAGCCGGGTGACTATTCACATCCAAATTTTACCCACCGCGCGGTGGATATCATGGATACGCCCGCGCTGACGGCCATTCTGGACGAGATAGCACAGGTTGATGCCGTCATCCATGCCGCTGGCATTATGAAGGCGGCCCCGCTCGGCCAGCTTTCGCTCGAAGACGGTGAAACGCTGTGGCGATTGCATATCAACGCGGCACAGGTACTGGCCGATCGTCTGGTCGATAAGCTGCCGCAAGGTGGAAGAATTGTGCTACTGGGCAGCCGCACGTCCAGCGGTTCAGCAGGACGCAGCCAGTACGTCACGACAAAATCCGCGATGATCGGCATGGCAAGAAGCTGGGCAGCAGAACTGGCTCCACGCGGCATTACAGTAAACATCGTCGCGCCGGGCGCAACAGAAACTCCGATGCTGACCATGCCGGGTCGCCAAAGCTCTCCGCCGAAGCTGCCGCCAATTGGACGCTTCATCCAGCCACAGGAAGTGGCCGATCTGGTGGGTTACCTGCTTTCCCCGTCTGCTGCGGCCATTACCGGCCAGCAGTTGGTGATGTGCGGCGGTGCCTCGCTGTAATTCATCACGATGTCCTTGCCAAACCGACCGCGCAGGCCGGTTTAGTTAGCTGCTGGCGCGGGGTTCAAAGATAAATTTCACCTTTTCCAGCACGGGCGGGTGATCGTCGTTTTCCATCATGGCGAGCACCAGACGCCCAACCTCCGCACCCAGCTTTTCATAGTCAAGCCGCATCGCGGTTAGCGCTGGGAACGTGTGCTCACATTGTTCGGAACCATCGAGACAGGCAATCGCCAGATCGTAAGGGACTTTCATCAGTCGGCGCTGGCATTCAAAGAGCGCGCCCAGTGCAATTTCCTCATGGCTACAGATAATCGCATCCAGCTCCGGCTGGTTTTGCAGCAGTTCCGTCATAGCGTAACGGCCAAATTGCAGGCTGGGTGCTTCTGGGATCGTAATTTTCAAATCCGCATTGTGATAGTGCGCCAGCATGGCTTTATTCCAGCCGTTCAACTGCTGTTTTTGCAAACGGTTATCCGTATGAGCGCCAATATAAGCCACGTGACGATACCCCTTTTCCAGCAGCGACATCGTCAGTTGTTCCGCCGCTTCGGCAAGGGCGATATCAATATTGATATTTGCACTCAGCGCATCAGCGCCGGAAACGTTCACCGTAATGACGTTACTGGCCTGGATGATGTCCTGAGTTCGCTGTGAGAGTTGGGCACTGAACAGCACCAGCGCCGCAGGCCGTTGCTGCAAGAGTTTTTCGACCATTCCCGCTTCGGTGTGCTGGCGATATTCATGGCAGCCCATGATTAACGGAATGTTGTGTTTGCCCACCGCCTGTTGCAGCGCCTGCACAAAACGCACGCTGGCGCGATCTTGCTGAAAAGGATAAAGCACCGCGATAGCGGGCTGATAGGCTGATGCCAGTGCGCCTGCGGCCTGATTCGGTACATAGCCCAGCGTTTTTATCGCGTCATTGATTTTCTTCTGCGTGGCATCAGAAACCAGTCCGGGCTCCCGCAACGCGCGGGACACCGTCATGGCGCCAACACCGGCATGGTTCGCGATGTCCTGTAGCGTCACGCGATGGGTGCTCTCGGTAAGCTGGCTGGCTTCTTGATTGGGTTCATAGCCTAATGCTCTGGCGGCCAGTTCCACTTTGCTGCGTAACTTTTCAGAGACCAGATCGGGTTTGCGCATCACACGCGATACCGTCATCGTCCCTACGCCCGCGTAGTCGGCGACATCCTGTAGCGTAACCTTACCGGTACTGCGACGCTTACGCATGCTCACTTCCTCTCCATTCGTCATTTTTCTCATCGCACGGTCGCGATAACAGCCTGTTACGTCATTGCCTTCAGGCTAGCGTGAAGGGGTAAGCAACGTGCGAACACCCTGATTTCTACTGCGCCATTCACGCCGTGTCATCGCCGTTCATAGTGTGCCTGTGACAACACGGGGGAACAAATAATGGCCCCGCTTGTGCTAAGCAGGTCACAGTTAATGATAGTCATATCAGTTAGCGCTATCTTTTTAGATGCTAATCACATTATTTTCGACGCTGGCACACTATCCTGCGTTCAGAATGATACAGAGGTGACTCTAATGCTTAACACTTTACTAACACCAGACGTTGTTCAGATTTTACCTGCCTGTGATGACTGGCGTCACGCTATCGCCTTGTCCTGTAAGCCTTTACTGGATAACGGTTCGATTGAACCCACCTATGTTGAGGCGATCTACCGCTCTCATGAGGCCATCGGTCCTTACTATGTCGTCGGCCCTGGGATTGCCATGCCGCATGCGCGCCCGGAAGACGGCGTGAACCAACTTGCCGTCAGCCTGACGCTGATTCGCGACGGCGTGGTTTTCCATTCCGAAGACAACGATCCCGTGCATTTACTGATTGTTTTGGCCGCTACGGACAGCAATAGCCATATCGATATTATTTCACAGCTTGCTCAGTTGTTCGACACGCCTGATGACGTCGCCGCATTACTCCGCGCGACGAACGTAGAACAGGTGCTTTCCGTTATTTCTCGTTATTAATTGCCACCAGAGGACACAGATTATGAAAATTACAGTCGTATGCGGTAACGGTCTTGGTACCAGCCTGATGATGGAAATGAGCATTAAAAACATCGTTAAAGAACTCGGCGTGGTTGCTGACGTGGATCACGTAGATTTGGGCTCAGCGAAAGGCACGGATAGCGACATTTTTGTCGGTACAAAGGATATTGCCGATCAGCTCGTCGCGCAGGCAGTGGGGGGGAAAATTGTGTCCCTGAGCAACATGATCGATAAAGTGGCGATGAAAGAGCGCCTGTCGGTCGCCCTGACAGAACTTGGCGCATTATAAGCGGGGGATCAAAAATGGAATTCTTCCGTTTTTTAATGAGTGATGTGCTGTCTGAACCCTCCATCCTGGTCGGTTTGATTGCGCTTATCGGCCTGATTGCACAGAAAAAACCGGCCACAGAATGCATCAAGGGAACCGTGAAAACCGTAATGGGTTTCCTGATCCTCGGGGCAGGCGCGAGCCTGATCGTGTCCTCACTGGGAGATTTCGCCCAGATTTTCCACCATGCGTTTGGTATCGCCGGTGTGGTGCCTAACAATGAAGCCATTGTCGCCGTCGCACAGAAGAACTTCGGCACCGAGATGGCAATGATCATGTTCTTCGCGATGGTCATTAATATCGCAATCGCACGCTTTACGCCGTGGAAATACATTTTCCTGACTGGCCACCACACGCTGTTTATGTCGATGATGGTTGCCGTGATTCTAGCGACCGCGGGTATGAAAGGCGTGCTGCTGATTACCGTTGGGTCGCTGGTGGTTGGGGTATCGATGGTGCTGTTCCCTGCCATTATTCACCCGTATATGAAGAAAGTCACAGGCTCGGATGACGTCGCCTTTGGTCACTTCTCTGCAATATCGCAGCTGTTGTCGGCCTTTATCGGCAGCAAGTTTGGTAATAAAGAGAAATCAACGGAGGACATGGAAGTACCGAAGAGCCTGCTGTTCCTGCGTGATACGCCGGTTGCCATCGCCTTTACCATGTTCTTCATCTTCATTTTCACCTGCCTGTTTGCTGGCCCGGAAGCGGTGAAAACGATGAATGCCGGTGGGAAAAACTGGTTCATGTTTTCGCTGATCCAATCCATTACCTTTGCCGCTGGCGTGTATATCGTGCTGCAAGGCGTGCGGATGGTCATTGCAGAAATCGTGCCTGCGTTTAAAGGCATTTCCGACAAACTCGTCCCGAATGCTAAACCCGCATTAGATTGCCCCGTTGTCTTCCCGTATGCCCCGAATGCCGTTCTGGTCGGCTTCCTGAGCAGCTTTGCGGCTGGGGTGATCGGTATGGTCCTGCTCTACCTGCTGGGCATGACGGTGATCATTCCTGGCGTGGTGCCGCACTTCTTCGTCGGCGCAGCGGCCGGCGTGTTCGGTAACGCCACCGGCGGGCGTCGCGGCGCGATTTTAGGTTCTTTCGCCAACGGACTGCTGATTACCTTCCTGCCTGTTTTCCTGCTGCCGGTGTTGGGCAGTATTGGACTGGCAAACACCACGTTCAGCGACTCCGATTTCGGCGCGGTGGGGATTCTGCTGGGCATTATCGTGCGCTAAGCCCGCATAGTGCATGTCATCCAACAGACCGATTTTAGTTAACGGGGGAAATGATGGAATTCTATTTAGATACGGCGGATGTAGCCGCAGTAGAACGACTCGCAGGCGTGTTGCCGATTAAAGGCGTGACCACCAATCCGAGTATTGTCGCACGCGGAAAATCCGATATTTACAGCGTGCTACGGGACATGCAAGCCGTTATCGGCACGGAAGGACAGCTGTTTGCTCAGGTGATGTCACGCGATCCTGACGTGATGGTGGAAGAGGCGTTGAAGCTCAGGGATGTGATTCCTTCTCTGGTCGTTAAAGTGCCGGTGACACATGCGGGTTTGAGTGCCATCAGGCAGTTGACGGCGCTGGATATTCCCACCCTCGGCACCGCCGTATACGGTGCGGGACAAGGGTTTTATGCCGCGCTGGCTGGCGCTCGTTATATCGCGCCTTACGTCAACCGCATTGATGCGCAAGGTGGCGATGGGATTGCGCTCGTGAAAGAACTGCAAACTCTGATTAACCTGCACAGCCCGCAGACTCAGGTACTGGCAGCCAGCTTTCGCACACCGCGTCAGGTGCTGGACTGCCTGCTGGCGGGGTGTCGGGCGATTACCGTCGACCCTGCGGTTGCTGAACTGTTCCTGCAAGATCCTGCGGTTGAAGATGCGCTTAATCGGTTCGATTATGACTGGCAGGCACGCTTTGGTCATGCCGATCTTGGCTGATTGATGGAAAACACCACTCGCTCGCCGGGTGGTGTTACCAAAATAACGCGGTGACCAAAAAACGATCGTGTTACCAACACGATCAATGCAGGACGAAATCGCGATACTTTTCCACCAGCGTCAGAAAATCATCCAGACCGCATAAAGACAGGCTCTCTTCGTCGTAATAACTCATGCCTTCCTCCAGCTCATCCGTAGTGAAAGACAGCTGATTTGCCTGCACCATCACTTCTTCTTCATCCAGCGACAGCGTGTATTCATGGCCCACGCGCCGCCACTGCCGCTCGCTGCCTGCGACGGAACGCGCGGCGTCTTCAACGTCAGTCAATATCGTCAGTTGGCCTTTCACTTCTTCATTGAACCAGTGCCCGATCGCTTCATGTCCCATCGACATACGAACGATGACCTGGCCCGTCACATCCCGCAAAAATTCATAGTCCATGATGCCATCCTCACTGTTATGTTTCTTTTGTTCAGTCTAGTCGCCTCTACACTCTACCGTCGTGATGCACCTTCACCTTTCATGTTGCAGATGCACACAATCCCGTATGCCAATTCCAGCAGAGATGGCGCATAAAAAAAGGAGGCACAAGGCCTCCTTCAATGTTGGGATGCGAACTATAGCGAGTTAGACCGTCGTCTGGAAGATCACGCCATCGGCTTTCTCGGTATATTGACCTAACTGGTCAAAATTCAGATAGCGATAGGTGTCCTGCGCGGTTTTATCCACCTGAGACATGTAGGTCTGGTACTCTTCTGAGGTCGGCAAGCGACCCAGCAGCGAAGCCACCGCAGCCAGTTCGGCAGACGCCAGATACACGTTGGCACCGGTTCCCAAACGGTTCGGGAAGTTACGAGTCGAAGTAGAAACGACTGTCGCACCGTCCGCTACGCGCGCCTGGTTACCCATGCACAGCGAGCAGCCTGGGATCTCGATACGCGCCCCGCTCTTACCAAACACGCTGTAGTAACCTTCTTCCGTCAGCTGTGCCGCATCCATCTTGGTCGGCGGCGCAACCCACAGGCGGGTCGGCAGCTGGCCTTTGTGGCTATCCAGCAGTTTACCTGCCGCACGGAAGTGACCGATGTTGGTCATACAGGAACCGATGAAGACTTCATCAATCTTCTCGCCCTGCACGTCAGACAACCAGCGTGCATCGTCTGGATCGTTCGGCGCACACAGGATCGGCTCTTTGATATCAGCCAGATCGATGTCGATCACCGCCGCGTACTCGGCATCGGCATCGGCTTCCAGCAGTTGCGGATCGGCCAGCCATTTTTCCATGCCCTGAATACGGCGCTCCAGCGTACGACGATCGCCGTAGCCTTCGGAGATCATCCACTTCAACAGCACAATGTTGGAGTTCAGGTACTCGATGATCGGCGCTTTATCCAGCTTGATCGTACAACCAGCCGCAGAACGTTCCGCCGAGGCGTCGGTCAGTTCAAACGCCTGCTCAACTTTCAGATCCGGCAGACCTTCGATCTCCAAAATACGACCAGAGAAGATGTTCTTCTTACCTTTCTTCTCAACGGTCAGCAGGCCTTGCTTGATGGCGTACAGCGGAATGGCGTGAACCAGATCGCGCAGGGTAATGCCCGGCTGCATTTTGCCTTTGAAGCGCACCAGAACGGATTCCGGCATATCCAGCGGCATCACGCCCGTCGCGGCAGCAAACGCCACCAGACCGGAGCCCGCAGGGAAAGAGATACCGATTGGGAAACGGGTGTGGGAGTCGCCGCCCGTACCAACGGTATCTGGCAGCAGCATACGGTTCAGCCAGGAGTGGATAACGCCATCGCCCGGACGCAGCGATACGCCGCCACGGTTCATGATGAAGTCTGGCAGCGTGTGGTGCGTGGTCACGTCAACCGGCTTAGGATAAGCCGCAGTGTGACAGAACGACTGCATCACCAAATCAGCGGAGAAGCCCAGACAGGCCAGATCTTTCAGCTCATCACGGGTCATCGGCCCAGTGGTGTCCTGTGAACCTACAGATGTCATCTTCGGTTCGCAGTATTCGTCAGGGCGAATGCCCGCGACGCCACAGGCACGTCCCACCATTTTCTGCGCCAGCGAGAAGCCTTTTTTGCTGGCTTCAACCGCTTTGGAAATACGGAACACATCGCTGTGCGGCAAGCCCAGTGACTCGCGCGCCTTGGAGGTCAGTCCACGGCCGATAATCAGCGGAATACGGCCACCAGCGCGCACTTCATCCAGCAATACGTCGGTCTTCAGCGCGAACGTCGCCAGCACGTCATTGGTGTCATGACGGCGCACTTCACCTTCATATGGGTAGATATCAATCACATCGCCCATATTCAGATCGTTCACATCGACTTCGATCGGCAGCGCACCAGCATCTTCCATCGTGTTGAAGAAGATCGGGGCGATCTTGCCGCCCAGCACGACACCACCACCGCGTTTGTTCGGGACATAAGGAATATCTTCGCCCATGAACCACAGCACGGAGTTGGTTGCCGATTTACGCGACGAACCGGTACCGACAACGTCACCGACGTAAGCCAGCGGGAAGCCTTTCTTGTTCAGTTCTTCGATCTGTTTGATCGGGCCCACGGCACCAGGTTGATCGGGATCGATACCTTCACGGGCATTTTTCAGCATCGCCAGCGCGTGCAGCGGGATGTCAGGGCGTGACCAGGCATCAGGTGCCGGAGACAGGTCATCCGTGTTGGTTTCACCGGTGACTTTAAAGACGGTAACAGTAATTTTTTCCGCCAGTTTCGGGCGGGACAGGAACCACTCGGCATCAGCCCAGGATTGAATCACTTTCTTGGCGTGCGCATTGCCTGCTTTCGCCTTTTCTTCTACATCGTAGAAGTTATCAAACATCAGCAGCGTATGGGACAGCGCTTCGGCGGCAATCGGTGCCAGCTTGTCGTTGTCTAACGCATCAATCAGCGGATGAATGTTGTAACCCCCTTGCATGGTGCCCAGCAGCTCAACGGCTTTTTCCTGAGTGACCAATGGGGAAGTGGCTTCGCCTTTGGCGACGGCAGCCAGAAAACCAGCCTTCACGTAGGCGGCTTCATCAACGCCGGGGGGGACACGGTTAATCAGCAGGTCAAGCAATACTTCTTCTTCGCCCGCCGGGGGATTCTTGAGTGACTCAACCAGCGCGGCCATCTGCGTGGCATCTAACGGTTTAGGAACAATCCCCTGCGCAGCCCGGTCGGCTACGTGCTTACGATATTCTTCTAGCACGACGTTCTCCTCGCTCTCATTGTCTTCATTATGCCCGGCGCTCTTGTTCCCGCTTGTGGTGTCCATGCCTGGGTGCCAGCGTGTGGATGTAAGGTAGTAGAGTGTCCGGTCCAGCCTCGTCAGCATATCAGGATTTGAATTGATTGTTAATTCGTTCACATAATAGCAACATTAATTTTTATTCAACTATGCTATGTGCCCAATTTCGCTCTCACTGAAAAATGCCGACATCAGCAGAATAGCATGTCCCTGACGGCACACACTAACTATGCTGAGTTAACCACATAATAGGTAGGTTTTTAACAACATAGCGTGATTAATCATCGTTTGATGGCGTAGCGATAATCAGAATGTTCGCAATAGAGTCGGGAAAAGTGTTAACAGATGATAGATGCCTTTACGGCAACGATGCCGGATGACCTCTTTGATAACAGGAAAAAATGCCATGAAGATAAAACGGTATCTGCCAATGGTTTTCGTCTCTGCTTTCGCGTTCACCGTATCCGTCTATGCCGCCCCTATCGAGCTGGAGGGTATCGGTTTAACGCGCGATATTCCTTGTCATGGCAATGATGTCAATATTTCAGGCAACGGCAACAACATCGTACTAACGGGCAAATGTGCCAATATTTCCGTCGCGGGCTCTGAGCACAACATCACATTCGATTCCGCTACATCGCTGGCCGTGACTGGCTCAGAGATTGCCGTCACGGGTCAATCGACGGGCGATCTGACCGTCGCCGCGTATAAAAACACCATCCGCACGCACATCGTTGCCGAGGATAAGCCAGCAAAGGTGAACGTGACGGGTACGGAACATCATCTCGATCTCGATTTTAAAGGCCCCGCCGTTGTCTCCTTCAATGGCATCAGCAACCGCCTCTCATGGGGAGGAACAGAGCCGAAACTCTCTTCCAGCGGTGCTAATAACGTCATCAAACAAAAACCATAACTTGTAGCATTCCCTCATCCGACAAACGGACGTGGGCAATGAAGAACACACGCCTCAATCGACAGCTCGCCGATTGAGGCGTTATTTTTAGTACAAAGACTATTTTAGTACAAAAACTATCGAATCACTTCCCGCTAGAGCGGGCCACATCAGGCCTTAAACGTCAGCCACGGACGTAGCCGTGCCACGGGTTGAATCAGCCCTGACTGCGCTTGAATATCAATCACAGGCGCAACCGGTTTATAGGCTGCTGGCGCTTCTTCCCGCAGGCGTTCGTCTTTCAGCGTGATGCATTGCCAGGGCAACGTATCTGCCTGTTTCGCCGTATCGACCTTGTTACGCATACTTTGCCGACGTTCGGCACGCCCTGCGCCGTGTGAACACGACCACAGCCAATCGGGATTTCCCTTCCCTGTCACGAGATAAGAGTAATCGCCCATTGAACCGGGAATCAGCGCAAATTCCCCGGCTTTTGAGGGCGTCGCACCTTTACGATGCAGGTTCATTTCATGCTCCGGCAGAATGATGTTATGCGACAGATCGACCACCAGTTTGCTGGCGTCATGCGTAAATACCTGCTTCCAGGAGGAACGGATCAGTTCAGTCAGCACGATCCGGTTGATCCATGCATAGCGGGCGGCGACGCCCATGGCTTCCATATAATCCGTCGCCTGTTCATCAACCAGACCAAACAGGCCGGACGCCGGATATTTTTCTCCCGCAGGCCAACAGGCTCGCGCTTTATCGATCCCACGCTGGCCGACATAAAAGCCCACGTCCCGTGAACCGGTGTGAATCATTACCACGACTTCGCCTTCCTGCACGCCAGCCTGATACGCCGCGTGCCTGTCCAACACGGCATCAACAATTTGCAGTTCAACGAAATGGTTACCCGACCCTACCGTGCCCAGACTGGAAGGTCGAAGTATCTCACGGGGTGCGAAAAACGGCTCAGGCGCATGTCGACTATCGGCACGAACCGCATCGGTTCCGGCGATGGAACCGAGTTCCGCCGCCAGTCGTTGGAAGTCCACGCCCTGCCAAAGCCCCTGCTGAGGCAGTGCCGCCAGCCACGCTTGCAGACCATCATCAAAGAGCGCGGAAAACGAATCTGGCGTAACGGGAACATCACGCCGATCCAGCAGTAACGTGTCTTTGAGCGCCTGAATCAGCGCGGGTTTGTGCTCATCAGCATCCGTATGATGCACGCCCGTCGTCAGCAAGCGCATACCGCAGTTGATATCCGTCCCAATCGCCGCCGGGATAACAAAGTTCTCCGTTGTAGCAACAATGCTGCCAACGGGCGCAAGCGTACCGGGATGGAAATCCGGCGTCGCGCGGGCGGCACAGACGCGCGCATCGCTGCCCGGTAGGTGTACCGAGGCGAAATCCAGCAGTTGCTGAACCGCCTTTTCTTCCAGCGGCAACGTTTCCGGCAACAGAACCTGCGCTTCTGCATTCTGCCTGCGGAGATGATAAATAGAATGTTGGTAATCGGTGTCTATCCCCAAACGGGATAAACGTTTTTGTAAGCGAGTAAATGTAGACATGGTGCTACCTAGAAAAACAAAAAATCACTCCTCCCGTTTCGGAGAGAAGGTTGTTTTTCCTGCAGCAGCAGATTCAGGAAAGGATGTCGGGCTATTCTAGGGAGGAACGCCTCTCTTGTAAACTGCAGGCCGCATCGCGCTGGCTCCGTTGTGCGCTGTTTTATCGATGTCAGTCATTCTCCTCGCTCAAGGCCGGGGTATGATAAACTCAATACATTAGGTATCACTAAATTAGTCAGTCACGCAGGATGGTAGGAACATGGCGTTGAGCAATTCGGATCGGGAATTTATGCAGGACGGTGCAGCAAAAGCAGCGGCTATGCTGCGCGCGATTGGCAACGAGAACAGGCTACTGGTGCTTTGCTTACTTATCGAGAAGGATGAAATGTCGGTTGGCGCGCTGCTTGAACACATCCCGCTCAGCCAGTCCGCTCTCTCGCAGCATCTGGCAAAAATGCGTGAAGAAGGGTTGATTAGCTATCGGCGCGAGTCACAAACGCTGTACTACCGCATCGAAAATAAGGACGTGGAGAAAATCGTCGCCACCTTAAAAGGCATTTTCTGTCCCTGATAGCAGCGACACGAAACGGCATAGACGGAATTCCGCAATAAAAACGCCACAGGATTTCCCGTGGCGTTCGCGATTAAGTATGACGGGTAGAGAACTTAGAACGACGTATTCACGCTGACAAAGAAAGTCCGTCCCGGTTCGTTATAGGTTGCCGCACCCGCACCCGCGATGGTAACCACATTATTGTTCACCACATCCTGCGCATTACCCGCGCGGAACAGGCGTTTATCAAACAGGTTATCGACACCGCCGGTCACGCTCAGGTTCTTGTTAAACTTATAGGTACTGCTTAACCCGAACAACGCATAAGGGCTTAACTCATTGGTTGCGCTACCCGTTACACGCTCACCTTTGTAGCTATATTTCTTCGGCTTCTGGCGACCATACCAGGTCACATCGGCCAGGAAGGAGAGGCTCTCCGTCGCCTGCCAGTCCACCGATGAATTCAGGGTAAACTCCGGCGTAATCGACAGATAATCGCCCGTGGTTTTATTTTTCGATTCCAGCATCCAGGTCAGGTTGTTACGCCAGTTGATGCTTTCCGTGACAGGAACGGTCAGGTTACCTTCTAGTCCCTGAATAACGGCTTTCGGTACATTGCCCCACTGGAAGATATTGGCGTTGGCATATTGGGCATTAGTTCCGCCCACTGCTTTACCGATGACATTGTTTCCTGCTTCGATCTTGTTACGGTAATCGTTATGGAAGTAGGTGATACCCGCGATCAACCCATCACGGTGAAACTCCAGACCAATCTCTTTATTCAGGCTGGTTTCCGCCTTAAGGTCTTCATTGCCGATCAGGTAGCAAGAGGTACCGCCAGAGCAGCCCTGTCCACGGCTATAGAGAATATAGTTCTCATTGGTCTGGTACAGGTTCGGCGCTTTGTAAGCGCGGGCGATACCTAACTTCAGCGTGTAATCGTCACCCAGTTCCTGCGACAGGTTAAGCGACGGGCTCCAGTTGGTGCCTGCCGTGCTGTGATGATCGACACGCAGCGCTGGTGTCAACATGGTACTGTCCGTCAGTTGGACGTTATCTTCCACGAAGGCAGAAGCCAGACGAGCCGCAGATTTCTCACTACGGCCGCTGCTGCTCAGTGAACCCACACTGCCCGCTTCGGTTGTCGTCTGCAAGTTCGAGACCGGATCCTTCATCTTCTGCTCGTTCCACTCAACCCCGAATGTGAGTACCTGATCGACCCAGACATTCAGCGGAATATTCACTTCGTTATGTGCAGTGAAGTTATCCAGCTTTATCGTGCCATATTGGTTCGGACTCGTCGTATCAAAAATCCCTTCTAAACCGCCAGACAGTCCCTCAAGGATACGGGTATTGTGCGTGCGTTCGTATTGCAGATACGACGTAGAGCTGACACCGCTGTCCCAGTAGCCGCGATGCGTGACCGCAAAGTTCTGGCGATACATGCGGTTGGTTTCCTTGCCGTAATTACTCACGACCAGCGGGTTGGTGTTGGTATTTTGTGAATCGCCCGCATAGATATTGCCCTGACGGCTGGAACCCGCTTCAAACTCCAGCGACTGCTGCTCGGTCATATCCCAACGCAACAGGCCATTGATGTCTTTATTACGCACCCCTTCGCGCCCAGAAGGCAGCGAGGTAGCCTGATTGCCCGCCCGCGCAGACTGATGCCCTTCATTAATATCACGTGCATCAGCTTGGGTTTTATTCAGGTTGCCGTACAGACGGAAACTCAGGCTGTCGGTCAGGCCGCCCATCAGGCTGAAATCGGTACGCTTGGTTGCGCCTTCTGAGCTATGCTCCGGCGCGTTCAGGAAGGTGTTCCAGGTGCCGTGCCATTCTTGCGTCGGCTGCTTGGTGATGATGTTAACCACACCGCCCGCCGCGCCGTTACCATAGCGCGCCGCCGCTGGGCCGCGCAGCACTTCAATACGCTCGACCATATCGGCAGGCACCCAGTTGGTGTCACCACGGGTATCGCGCTCGCCGCGCCAGCCGTAACGCACCGCCGTACGGCTCGACACGGGCTTGCCATCCACCAGAATCAGCGTGTTTTCCGGTCCCATACCGCGGATATCGATCTGGCGATTGTTACCGCGCTGGCCGCTGGTTGAGTTACCGGACAGATTGACGCCCGGCATGGTGCGAATCAGATCGGACAGATCGTTAGCAGGCGGACGCTTGCTGATATCTTCAGCTGTAATCACCGACACGCCCGGAGCCTGACGGGTTTGCTCAGCGGCCGTCACCACCATCGTATCGCCCGATGCTTTACTTTCGGCCTGATTCTGCACCTGAGGGGCAGGTTCTGTTGAAGGCGAGGTCTGCGCAGCGCTCAGAAACGACGTCATCCCGCAGCTAACGCCAATGAGCGTCGCCAGATAGCGACGCGATTGTGGTAGTTTCATCAAAATTATCCTGCCCTGTAAGAAATGAATAAGTAGCCTGAAAAAGGATCAACATCGCAGCCGGTACAGCGACACCTAACGACAATCAGCAAAACGCTGAATAACGGCGGAGATAAAACGCGCAAACGTGGCGGTTATCGGGGAGAAGCGTCATGCCAACGGCATCACGTCGTGTTGTTATGAAATGCTGTGTGTAATCAATCAGCCCTTTTCTCCGCATTGCCGTAAATGGAAAATGCCTTTATCGTGCAATGTGACGTCCTCAACGAAAAATGCTATTGAGAAGTATTTGCATTACCATTTTGGCGCGGTCATTGTTACATTTGTCATTCAGGACGGGGTTTGCTCTAGCAGCAAAATGTTTTGCCAAAGCATCAAAATGGAAGGCGCAGGTCGAAGGGTTCAATCAGGTAGGTAATCACGTGCGCAGCTTCACTCAGTCATCAAAGCCGATCTATAAAGATCACATCGTTCAGCAATCGAGTCTGGTCGCGAACAATTACCGTTTTATCGGCCCTCGGCTGATCGATAACACGCCGGTGCTATTTGGCTCGTTCACTGTCGTACAGCTCAATCCGCATCTGATCCTGCACACCGCGGATGTGATTAATCGCCACAATATGAAAACCCAAAACCTGCTGGATGGCGCAATCAAGCTGGCCATCGTGGTGAGTGGCAATGCGCATATCTCATTTGGTCATCAGGAACTGCATCTGGGAGAGAACCAGCCCGCCTCGCTGATTGCGCTGACGGAGCCGACGATGTTTACCCGCATCGGCAAGCGTGATGAATATGAGCGAACCATTACGCTGACGTTCGACAAGGAATGGCTGTACGGCAATATGATGGACACCGTTGGCGACTGGCAAGCCATCCACGATTTCACGCAGACTCACCTGGCGACACACCTGTGGACACCGTCCCGACAGGCGCTGGCGATTGCCTTACAAACGCTGGACGCTGAACCTTGCCAAACACCGCTCCAGCGCCTTTATCTGGAAATGCAGTGTATGAGCCTGATTATCGAGGCCTTTACTTCATTGACCGCCAGCGTGGCGCAGGAGAAAAGCAGCGGTGTTACCCTGCGCAGCTACCACCGCATTCAACAAATCAGAGATATGCTGGAAAGCGGCAGCGCCGACCACCTGTCGATGAGTGAAATCGCTAAAAGCGTCAACATGAGTGAAAGCACGCTACAGCGCCATTTTCGTCAGACGTTCAATATGAGCGTGTTTGAATACCTACGTAACTGCCGCTTACAGCGCGCCATGCTGGCCTTGCAGAAAGACGGCATCGGTATTGCGCAGGCGGCCAGCATCGCCGGTTACAACAGCCCCGCCAACTTTGCCACCGCTCTGCGCCGTGCATTCGGTATTACGCCGGGGCAGTTAAAAGACCGCTTCTGATTCTGAATCACTAATAACCAAATGGAATTTATTATTCCGTTTGGTTATTAATTGCTATTCAGCGATGCACAGTAAATTAGTGTTTTTCTGCCAGCGACACATGACGACCCATGACCAATCAGACTGATATCACCGCAAGGCTTGCCCACCACATCATCCATAGCGAACCCAATCGAGAAGCGATTGATGCCGCCCGTGACGGGGTGACAGACTTCGTCTCCACTGCGCTCCCCATCGTACAGGGTGCGATTGCCGATAGCGGGCTCGCGCCGCTAAAGCAGGTATTCAGCGGCACGGACAGCCTGACGCGTAGTCTGATCCTGGGTTATGCTGGTCACGTATTGGATTTTGACGATTATCATCCGGCGTTTCGCGGCCACCCCAGCACCGTCATTCTGCCCGCTCTGTTTGCCCTTGCCGCAGAAAATCCCGCCGTGACGGAAGAGGCGTTTTTGACGGCCTATGTGATCGGCGTGGAAGCCGCAGGCAGAATCGGGTTGGCATGTGGCCCACGTCATTACAGTCTCGGTTACCACAACACGGCTACGCTCGGCGCTATCGCCGCCGCCGCTGCTGCCGCACGTCTGGCTGGTGCTTCGGTAGAACAAACGCAAACCATTCTTGGTCTGGCTGCCACACAGGCCGCAGGACTGCGGGCGCAGTTTGGTTCAGCGGTCAAACCGCTACATGCCGGGCTTTCCGCCAGAGCAGGACTAACCGCCGTTAAGCTGGGCTTAGCGGGCTTTGAGGGCAATACACAGCAGGTGATTGACGCCTTTCTTGCGGCGCATGGTGATCAAAAACAACAGCCGGAGTTGCTGGTTGAAAACTGGGGCGCACCGTGGCGCATGCTGTCTCCCGGTCTGGAATTCAAACGCTACCCGACCTGTGGCGGCACCCACAGCGCCGCCGAAGCCGCGTTTGCGCTGCGGGAACAGTGGCATAAGCAGAAGGGTGCGGATACCGATCTGGCCGACGCTATCGAACAGATCACGGTGACCTTTCCGCCGGGCGGCGATGTCGCCCCCTTTATCCGCAATGCCACAAACGGCGTAGAAGCCCGGTTCAGCCTGGAATATGTGATTGCGGCGGCGCTGATTGAAGGGGAACTGAAGCTGGCGCATTTTTCGGAAGCACCAGTTGAAACCACAATCTCCGCACTGGCGAATCGCGTCATACGCCGTGCCGATGAAACCGCGCCACCCGACGAGCTTGACCCGGAGGCGCGTTTTCATGAGGTTACGCTGCACTTACGTAGCGGCGGCACGCTAATCCAGCGCACCACACGTCAGGAAACCTCGGCACGCCCCACCGATCTGCGTGCTAAATTGCAGCAAACCATCGGCTCGCTGACGCATCTCGACAGCAACCAGATCGCCGATCGCTGCGCATTACGGCAAGAAGGCGATCTACGCTATTTGCTGGGGCTGTTGTTTTAACAAGATACTGTTTTAACAAGATGCTGGTTTTAACGGGATGCAAGGTGTTGTCGATAACCATCATTATCGACAGCCCTATTACTGGCAATACCATGACCGACAACCAGCACGCTGTCAGATCGAATTAGTCTGCCTGATGGGAAAGCCACTTCCCTTTTTCATCAAAGACCGTCACGCCCGGCTCACTGGAATAGCTACCTTCCCCCAGTGGTTTATAGTGGGTTGCCAGTATATGGGGGGCACGATATTTAAAATCGAAATAGCCCTCATCAGGATTCTTGATAATCAGCTTGCCCGTACTGTCGATGAGACCTTCTTCTACCTTGAAGTAGCGATTATCAAGGTTGTTTTTAAAAGATGTCGCTTCGCCATACGTAAACAGGTTCTTTTTCTCTTGTGCAGAAATAGCGGGGAAACGCGTCACATCAAGCTGACGTAATACATGCAGAAACATCAGGCGCTCCAGCGGCGTCCCTGCATCTTTCGGGACTAAAAATTGTAATGTGAGCCCGCTTCCCACATTCACATCGTATTCATATCCGACAAACGCGCTGTCGCCATAAATAAAGATGTTATCCACTTGTTTACCTTCGGGGACGATCTCTTTGGTTTCAGCCATGAGTTCAGGAATCGACTGAGGAGCGACCTTAAAATAAACATCGTACTTAAACACTTCCGACGGGAATTTTATTGTAATGCGCGTTTTTGACATGCTCCGTTTAATAAAGCGCTCAGGCTTTTCCATGCGCTGTTCGAGTGCTTTCCAGATAGCCTGATGCATTTCTGCGATCTTAAATTCATCAGCGATCTTTACGCCATACTTCGCTTCCAATTCCGGCTGAGATAATGCCAGATCGTACATCGACAATGCCTGCTCGCCACGGTAACGTTCATCCATCGTACGCAGTACAGCAAACGCGTTGGCTAACGCGACAGTGTCCTCAGCATTCGCTAACCCGATAAAGTAGCGTTGATTAGCCTCATCATATTGAAAATAGACGGCTTCTAATTTTCCCTGTTTATTATCATATGCTGCGCCGTTTTCCGACTGGAATAACACACCCTTTTGTCCTTCCAGCCACAATGCCAGATTAAAATCCTCTTTTGCTGCGCTAACGGTAAGCAGGTCAACATCGGTATTATTCTGCTTATCCCGATAGGTGTAGATCTGCGTGTCTTTATTTTCCCGATCGATAAGCAGACGCCCCATCTTGCGAATATACATCCCGTGCTCCCGTAAGCTCAGCTTGTCGTACATGCTAAACGGCAGCTTAATCGTGAAATACTCTTCGGGATAAAAAGGGATGCCGGGGAAATCATCCATCGGCGCGCGATTAAATACCGCTTTCTCTTCAAGAAGCCACGCCTGATAGGCTTTTTTATGTTCTTCAAAACGTTGCTGGATTTTGAGTAAACCGGGTGACTGGTCTTCCGTCTTTTTCAAGACCATGGTGATTTCACAATAATAAAACGCACAGGCAGCACTTTTATCCGATACAAACTGAACCGTGTTTTTCCCGGTGATTTTTAGCGTGTGCCACATACCGTTTACCTGTATACGGTTATCTTTCATCTCTTCGGTATATTCACTCTCCGCACTGTAATAGCTCACCTGCGTCGGCGTCAGATTAAAATAGAGGTCGTTTTTAATACCCTTGAGGTTTTGCTTTATATGTTCCTGAAGGTTATCTCTGTTTTCATTGGCTTCAGGATGTTTACTGTTATCAAACACCACGCGAATATCCTCAATCAGATATTTCCCCTCGCGAAGCGTTTCTTCTCCATTACAGCCCGACAGCCATAACGCCATGATTAAAACGCCCAGATATTTCCTCATCACTTCATCCCTGTAAAATTAAAAAGCCCCTGAATGCCGCGGCACGCAGAGGCTAGCAATGCATCAGTAACCTAATGTTATCAAAAAACTTATGATACTCGTCATACTTCAAGTTGCATGTGCGTTGGCTGCGGTCACTCACCCGAATCACTTACCTGAGTAAGCTCATCGGGATTCCTTCCCTTGCCGCCTTCATGAAACTCGAATTATTTAGAGTCTATAATTCAGGTACTGCGACTAGGGTTTTAGCCACTGGTCCAGAAAGCTAAAGACTTCTTCCTGCTGCTCCTGATAGAAAACGTGTCCCAGCTCAGGCCAGATCTTGGTTTGCAGCTTGCTGTCCGCCCGCTGGGATTGCCACACCTTGTGCATTTTGGCGTAGGCGTCTTCAACGGATTGCGTCGGGAACAGTTTGTCTTTGCCACCGTTAAATAACAGCATCGGTTTTGGTGCGGCAACGCTCGCCACATCTGGGAAATCAAAGCGTGTCGGTTGCCCCGGATGCAACATATAGAATGCCGACTGCCCTCTCAGCACATTGTTGCCCGGCGTCATCAGGCCATCGTACGTGCCAATCCAGGACACCGCTGCCGTTGCCGCGACCTTGTCGGACAGCGCGGCGAGCTGCCAGGCACGATAGGCTCCCATCGAGAAACCGACGACGCCAATACGTTGCTTATCAACCTGTTCAAGCGAGGCCAGAAAATCCGTTGCCCGCATGTCTTCGTAGGCCATCAGCCCCGCGAGCGAGCGCCCCAGATTAAAGAAGTTACTCGCCAGTGCCTGCTGTTGCTCATATTTAATCGGCCCGCGCGATCCCCAACCTAACGCATCCACCGCCAGCACCACATAACCCCGTTTCGCCAGTTCATCCCCGACAAAGCGCCCGGTGAAAAACTTATCGGCCCACGCCTGTGCGGAATCAAGCTGCTCGTTATTCCCCCACGGCTTGATCATCTTCTCTTTGCCGATATCAAACTTCGCGCCATGATCGTGCAGCAGGATGACCGCAGGATGCGGCCCCGCGCTTTTTGGGGTCAGGAGCAGCGCGTCTACGCGGCTTTCATCGGTCAGGTTAAAGGCAACTTTCTCCGCCGTGTAGCTACCGCGATCCTGTTTTTCAATCACCTGCGGGGCAAAGTCTTTGGTGGAGTCCGGCGTTAGGAGCAGCGAACGCAGCGTTTCTCTCGACTGGGCTTGCCACTGGCTAAAATCCGTAAAATTCCCAGATAGCCAGGAATCCGAGTAGGTCATCTGCTGCTTAAGCTGCGGATAGAATGAAGGAAGCCCTTCATCCGTCACCGCCTGATCCGTCGCGGGTTGAATCGTAGGGTTCATATCGTTCGCCATCAGTGAAGGGCTAGCCAGCAAAGCCGTCAACAGCCAGACAGAGGTGCGTAAGGTATTAAGATTCATCATAACCTCAAAAACAAAACGTCGTTTCTTTTTTGAGGTTTGATTGTAATTGACGCGGCTAAAAATAAACGGACGGAAGGCGCATTCTGCGAAGCGACTGGCAAAAAAGGTTCGTCGCGGCAGCGTAGGCTAAGAGGGGAATACCACACACGCCAGCGATCAGAGTATTCAATTTATTGCATAGTTAACGATTTAAGATCGCTTAATGTCTCAGAGCAGAACGACATCAGGCGGCTGATTCGTCTCGTTTGCGTTCAGCCACCAGCACAACTCCTTTTCGCGATTCATTCGGCGCAAGGCTCCAGATATCGCTTTCGGGAATGCTGCGACCATCGTATCGAATCCGTTCTCCGTCATACGGCCAGAAAGTACGTTGTTCTGAGTCGAACACAAATACCTCAATGCCAACCTCTTTACGTGCCATACGCGCCCACAACGCTTTCCCTCCAGGGAACTGAACATTATCGCTAACCAGCACAATACCGTCGTTAATGAGCGCCTTATACATGGCGCTGGCGACATTAGCATTTCGTTCACGTTTGGTGACAATCACGCCTTCAACCTGAGCGAGATGATCATTCATCGGTTGCAAATTCTCGTAGTAACCGATGACGGCCAAAATAGTTTCAGCCTCATCGTCGCTGTTACGGGATTTCAGGTCGATCTTTGCAACAACAACATGCCGTAAATCACCGTTAACGTCATCAGGCTCTCCATATATGGCAACGGCGTGATGCCGCTCATTATGGATATAAATATCCACGGCGCGACCATTCACACTCGTTTCGCCAATTTTCCGATATTCCCGCACCATAGTGGCGGGGCTATATGACATTGGAAGAATCGCCATATCAAAACTCCCGCTATCGTTGAGGACTGGTGACATTATAAGCATAGCCTGTTGCACGTCGTTGGGGTCTATAATACCAAACATCATGCGTGTTTATTAGCCAATTTTCGCAACCGCATTATCCTCGCTAACCTTGAGTCGGGCAGAACGAGGAATCGTTTAGTGCGCACTAGTCCGCGATACTCCCCCAAAATAACCCGATACGTTGAACGAAAGTCGGCACGATCGCCATCGTGCCGATAAAACGTTATTTCGGTACGGTGTACACACTTTCCCATTTCACCGGAAACGTCATTCCTTCACCAAGATAGAAGCTGGTATGCGGCGGCTGGTTATAGCCCGCATTCTGAGCCGCAACCTGTGTCCGATAAGCAGGATCGTGCATCAAGGTTGGCATACGGTATGCGGTTTCCGACGTGGTGCTGAAAATCTGTAGTTCGCTGCTATCAGATTTGGGAATGATGAACTCCTCACGCCAGTCGCCAAACAGATCGGCACTCAGGACGGGTGTCGCTTTCGTCCCGTTTATCCACGTCCCTGAATTGTAGGTATAAGCACTGAACAGCCGAGTCGAGCCCGGTTTGGCCGGCCCCCACTTATCAATCACCGCACGATCCCATGTTTCACGCAGCAGGTCGCCATCCCACCAGATACCAAAATTGATGTGTGATGGTTTTTTATCGGAGATCTGCTCGCCTTTCGCGTTGAACAATCCGCCCTGTGAAGACCAGCATTCCACCCCTAAGTGGGCAGGATCGATATCCATACAGACGCCACGCCCGTTATCGCCACCTGAACCGTTACTGTATCCCCAGAGGATCTTACCCGTGGCGGCATCGTGCATTTCCATCGCGTTCTTGCCATATTGGCTCGCGGACTCATGCACCATAAAGACCTGTTTACCGGAGCGAGAAGGATCGAGAACGCCAAAATGCAACGCATCGCCATGCCCCAGACCAGTGGAATTTAATAGCTTGCCGTTGCTGCCGATCGTTGCTGCGCCAAAGATAATGTCGTCTTTGCCATCACCATCCGCATCGCCAGTACGAAGGTGATGCGCGCCTTGCCCATACGCCGTGTTCAGCACATCACCAGCGGTTCCGCTGTCGTACGTCCAGCGCTTCGTCAGCTTGCCATTACGCCAGTCCCACGCGACCACCACTGCTCGCTTGTAATAGCCGCGTGAAAACACCGCGCTAGGTCGTTCACCATCAAGATAGGCGACACCCGCCAGAAAACGGTCAACGCGATTACCATAGCAGTCACCCCAGCCGCACACATCACCACGTTCGGGAAGATAATCCACTGTCGCCATCGCTTTCCCGGTTTGGCCATTAAATACTGTCAGGTATTCAGGCCCAGTGAGAATATAACCGTTGTTGCTACGGTAATCTGCCTGACTATTACCGATAACCTTTCCTGTACCATCCACCGTACCATCGGCGGTTTTCATCATCACTTCCGCTTTGCCATCACCATCCAGGTCATACACGATGAAATCGTTGTAATGCGCTCCAGATCGGATGTTTTTCCCTAAATCAATGCGCCACAGCCGCGTTCCATCCTGTTTATAGGCATCGATATACACATTGCCGGTATAACCGGAATGCGCATTATCTTTCGAGTTACTCGGTGCCCACTTGATCACATACTCATATTCGCGATCGCCGTCCAGATCGCCAACCGATCCATCATTCACGCCGTAGGAATAGGTGTCGCCTTTTGGCGTCACCCCATCGGCAGGTTTCTTTAAAGGAATAGACTGATAACGTTGACCGTTCAGTACCGATTTAGCGACATCTTCTTTCCCCTCAATTCCCTTAATGACCGGGCGTATCGCATACGTGGAGTCCGCTTTACCGTCGGGATCGATAAAGTTAGTCGTTGTACTTATAGGGGAAGCATTGATGAGTTGACCATCTCGATAGAGATTAAAAGCAATGTTTTCGGGATCCGTAGCGAAAAGCCGCCAGCTTAAAAAAACATGTTTCGATGATTTGAATGCAAACAGCCCACGATCCAGCAATTCAATCTGCTTACTTTTTCCTGCCGCATAAGCCGATGTCATCAGCCCATCCTGCCCACCGCCCATCAGTGTAGCAAGCAATGTAACAGCAATGACGCCTGCTCGCGGCGTTGATAAATAGCGTTTCATTTTCTCTCCTTGATAACGTGAAGAATGCCCTTATTCCAGTTGTACAAATTACATACAGGCATGTCGACGCCAGACTAGTACAGCAGCGTAATTATCAATCACGAAAACAAGGCAAGAAATCATGGCGTCTATGTATGATAAATAAACAGTTTATTGCGCTAGGAAAAAGTACAGACAAAAAACCGACACTTTAACGCTTTACCGTCGCGCCACAGGGAAACCGTGTTGTCTGGCAGACCACACCACAACGAACGCAATCAATAACAGCACCAACAGCACCGGAGAGAAGGCGGCAACGCCGAGGCGTTCCAACAGAACACCACCGATGATGCCTCCCCCTGCAATAGCCATGTTCCAGGCGGTAACCAACATAGACTGCGCTACATCGGTCCCCCCTTCAGCCGTTCTGACAAGAGCCGTCTGGAATAGCGTCGCCGCACCGCCGAAGGCTAACCCCCAGACGGCCACTGCTGCATAGACCACAGCCAGTACACCGCCTGCCACGCCAAGTGCCAGTACGGACAGGCAGAACAATGCCGAGCAGGCAAGCGTCAGGGCTCGCAAGTAGCGATCAATCAGCACGCCGACGATCCAGATGCCTAGCAGTGATGTGACGCCGAAGACCAGTAGTACCAGACCAGTCTGTGCAACCATGCCCACCGCCGCGAGAAACGACGCAATGTAGGTGTAGAGAATGTTATGCGCCAGCACAAAGGCCAGCACTGCGCATAGCACGGGGCGCACGCCAGCCATCGTGAACACACGCCCCAGAGATAGCCTCTTGCCAGCAGATTGCCCAGCGAAATCCGGCACCTGAATACGTACCCACAACATCAGTATTAAGGCCAAACCACTCATCATACCGAAACACATTCGCCAGCCGATCGCGTTGCCAAGAAAGGTTCCCGCGGGCACGCCGAGCGACAAGGCTAATGGCGTGCCGACCATCGCTATCGCAATAGCCCGCCCTTTCTGGTGTTCAGGCACTATACGCGCCGCATAACCCGCCAGCAGCGCCCACAGCAGCCCGGCTGAAACCCCTGCCAGAAAACGCGCCGCCATCGTCAACATATAGCTGCCGGAAAGCGCCGTAATCATATTGGCGACAGCGAAACCTGCAATGGCTGACAGCAGCAGCAGGCGACGACGCACACCTTGCGTAGCGGCGGTCAGCGGGATCGCGGCCACCAGAGAACCCATGGCGTAGATAGTGACGGTTTGTCCGACCCAGGCTTCGGACACCGCCAAGCCCTGCGCCATTTGCGGCAGCAAGCCCGCTGGCAGCGCTTCGGTCAGAATAGTGATGAAAGCTGCCGTGGCTAATGCCAGCAATGAGGCAATGGGCAGTCTGTCACGGTGTATATCGGTCAGTGAGGCAGTCATCGTGCAGCCTCCAACTCGCCATACACGGCATCGCGCAGTTCAGTGACAAAACGCCCCGACATCCCTTCGTACATCGTGTTGGTGAAGGCCACTACGCTCAAACCTTGTGTGCGATCGACAAACCATGAATGACCATAAGCGCCGCCCCAGCGCCAGGTGCCTGGCGATTCCGGCGACTCGGCTAACTGCGGATCGCGCAAGACTGAGAAACCGAGGCCAAAACCGCAGCCCGGTGCATTGGACAGCTCCAGCCCTTGTGTCTGATCGCCCCCCATCTCCTCGATCAGCGCGTCAGGCAGCAGGACGCCGCCCCCTTTACGCAGGGCTTCCAGCAGGCGCAACAGATCCCAGGCTGTACCCGCCATGCCAGCGCCACCGGATGGAAAGGCCTGAGGGTCAAAGATACGAGCAGGGCTGTACGCGATGCCGATGGCACCGTCGAAGGGAGAAACCGTTTCACCTTCGGTCAGGCGATGCGGCTGCGGGGTGTCGTTCACGTAAGCAGTAGTCAGGCGCGATGGGTCACGTACAACGAAGCCGGTATCGTGCATTTCCAGCGGGTCGGTCACCAGTTGGCGAACCGCCTCGTCCAATGACGTACCGTGAATGCGTTCGATCAAGGCTCCCAAAACATCGGTTGCCAGCGAATAACCCCAAGCCTCTCCCGGCACGTATTGCAGGGGAACGCTGGCGATACGACGCAGGTTCTCAGTCAGGCTGATGCCGGAGGCATCCATACCGTCTGAGACACCTGCCTGTGCATAGGGGCCGTCCGCATGAGATTCAAAGAAGCGGTAGCCCAAACCCGCAGTGTGGCTGAGCAACTGCCGCGCGGTAACGTTAGCAGGTCTGCCGTCGGCCAACCGAAGCTGGAACGTCGGCATCCAGCGAGTGATATCTTCATCCAGATTTAGCCGACCTTGCGCCACCAGTACCAGTGCAGTAACTGATACGATGGGCTTGCTGACAGAAGCCAGCCGGAAGATGGCATCCAGCGCCATAGGACGGGCGCTCTCCCGGTCGGACCATCCTGCGGCCTGCTGATGAAGCAATTCTCCGTTGCGCGCGACCAGCACGACAGCACCGACCAAACGCCCATCGTCCAACGCCTGTTGAACGGTGGCCTGAATACGGGCAGAGAGAGGGGCTGTTGAAGCACGGGTATCCAGAGGAAATACGGGAGTTATCACGGGGTGTTCCTTTTATCAATGAGCGTTCCCGCTACGATAAAAAATCAACAATTAAAGAAAAAGTGGGCTACAGTTCCTCAATATACGGAACAAGATGTCCGCAATTAAGGAAGTAATATGGATAGCCTGAATGGCTTCGTGGTGTTTGTGCAGGTGGCCGAAACACGCAGTTTCGTTGCTGCGGGCCGACTACTGGGCGTGTCAGCGTCTGCGGTAGGCAAAAGCGTCGCACGGCTTGAAGAAAAACTGGGCGTGAGGCTATTCCACCGCAGTACACGCAGCATCACATTGACCGCCGAAGGCTCACTATTTCTGGCGCGTAGCCGACGAATTCTGGCTGAGATTGAGGCAGCAGAACTGGAGCTATCGCAGACCAGCGCCGTGCCGCGCGGACGCCTGCGGGTAAGTCTGCCGTTGGTCAGTTCACTGGTGTTGCCCGTACTCGGCGAATTCATGCGTGAATACCCTGAGATCGAACTGGATTTGGATTTCACCGACCGAATGGTGGACGTCATTGAGGAAGGTTTCGATGCCGTGGTACGGACAGGAGACCCCGTTGACTCACGCCTCACCGCACGGAGGCTGGGTGCCTTCCGCTCTCTGCTAGTCGCTGCGCCAGACTACCTTACCCGGCGTGGTACACCTCAGATACCTGTCGATCTGATGCAGCACACTTGCCTGCACTATCGCTTTCCCAGCAGCGGCAAGCTGGAGCCGTGGGCGCTACGACTTCCCCCCGGCGAACCAGAGTTGCCATTACCCACCTCGATGGTCTGCAACAACATCGAAACGCGCCTCTGTTTTGCACTGCAAGGGCTGGGGATCGCCTACCTGCCAGACTTCTCCATCCGTGAACCGCTGGCCAGCGGCCATCTACAGCCGATCCTGACCGACTATGTGGAACGCAGCGGTGTCTTCTATGTGTTGTGGCCTGCCAGCAAACACCCGTCACCAAAAGTACGGGCACTCGTGGATTTCCTCTGCGCGCGAGTATTTCCCGCCTCTGATGCGTAAAAAAAATCCGGCACCTGTAAAGGTGCCGGATTGAATTCACGCTATTCGAACCTGAGCGAACTTACTTCTTCTTCGCTTTCGGGTTCGGCAGGTCGGTGATGCTGCCTTCAAAGATTTCAGCGGCCAGACCAACGGATTCATGCAGCGTTGGGTGCGCATGGATGGTCAGAGCGATATCTTCTGCATCACAGCCCATCTCGATCGCCAGACCGATTTCACCTAACAGTTCACCACCGTTAGTCCCGACAATCGCACCACCGATAACACGGTGAGTTTCTTTGTCGAAAATCAGCTTGGTCATACCGTCAGCACAGTCAGACGCGATAGCACGGCCAGACGCTGCCCATGGGAAGGTCGCGGTTTCGTAGCTGATGCCTTTCTCTTTCGCTTCTTTCTCGGTCAAACCTACCCACGCTACTTCCGGTTCGGTATAGGCGATAGAAGGAATTACTTTCGGATCGAAGTAGTGTTTCTTACCGGAGATCACTTCAGCAGCAACGTGGCCTTCATGCACGCCTTTGTGCGCCAGCATCGGCTGACCAACGATGTCGCCGATAGCATAGATGTGCGGCACGTTAGTACGCATTTGCTTATCAACATGGATGAAGCCGCGATCGTCAACTTCCACGCCTGCTTTGCCAGCATCCAGGTTTTTGCCGTTCGGCACACGACCGATAGCAACCAGAACCGCATCGTAACGCTGTGGCTCGGCTGGCGCTTTTTTGCCTTCCATCGTCACATAGATGCCGTCTTCTTTGGCTTCTACTGCCGTCACTTTGGTTTCCAGCATCAGGTTGAACTGCTTGCTGATACGCTTGGTGAAGACTTTAACGACATCTTTGTCAGCAGCAGGGATAACCTGATCGAACATTTCAACGACGTCGATCTGTGAACCCAGAGCATGGTAAACGGTACCCATTTCCAGACCGATGATACCGCCGCCCATAACCAGCAGACGTCCTGGGACGTTTTTCAGCTCCAGCGCATCGGTAGAATCCCATACGCGCGGGTCATCATGAGGAATGAAAGGCAGTTGGATTGGACGTGAACCCGCCGCGATAATCGCGTTATCGAAGTTGATCGTCGTTTTGCCGTTTTCACCGTCAACTTCCAGCGTATTGGCACCCGTGAATTTGCCCAGACCGTTAACCACTTTAACTTTACGGCCTTTTGCCATACCAGCCAGACCACCGGTCAGTTGGGTGATGACTTTTTCTTTCCACAGACGGATTTTATCAATGTCGGTTTTAGGTTCACCAAACACGATACCGTGTTCTGCCAGTGCTTTGGCTTCTTCAATGACTTTAGCAACGTGCAGCAGGGCTTTGGAAGGAATACAACCCACATTCAGACACACCCCACCCAGCGTGGAGTAGCGCTCTACCAGTACGGTTTCCAGACCCAAATCCGCCGCGCGGAATGCAGCAGAGTAACCCGCGGGGCCGGCACCAAGTACCACTACCTGAGCTTTAATTTCAGTACTCATCATGACCTCTTAATTGATTTCCGGCGGGTCTGTGACGTCATTGTTATTGAGTCTTAACGCCCTCTTCCACCGGGACGTGTCTTTGCCGCTGTAGTTTACAAAATCGTTAACAATTTTGAAACAACAAGCGACTAACGATTTGTCCTTGATCACTGACAGCTGTAACAAATAACAGCTTATCAGAAAAAAGCCGGCCGTCAGGCCGGCTTTTCGATTACATCACCAGACGGCGGATGTCAGACAACGTGTTGTTAATGATGGTAATGAAGCGAGCACCATCAGCACCGTCAATGACCCGGTGGTCGAAGGACAGAGACATCGGCATCATCAGACGCGGAGTGAACTCTTTACCATTCCAGACCGGTTCCATCGCGGACTTAGACACACCAAGAATAGCGACTTCCGGCGCGTTGACGATCGGCGCAAAGTGCGTAGTCCCGATGCCGCCCAGGCTGGAGATAGTGAAGCATCCGCCCTGCATTTCGCCAGCGGTCAGCTTACCGTCACGGGCTTTCTTGGAGATCGCCATCAGTTCGCGAGACAGCTCAGTGATGCTCTTCTTGTTCACGTCTTTGAACACTGGAACCACCAGACCATTCGGGGTATCAACCGCTACACCGATGTTGATGTATTTCTTCAGCGTCAGACGTTGAGCGTCTTCAGACAGTGAACTGTTGAAGCGTGGCATCTGCTCAAGGGCAGCGGCAACGGCTTTCATGATGAAGACAACTGGGGTGAATTTCACATCCAGTCTGCGCTTCTCAGCTTCGGCATTCTGCTGTTTACGGAACGCTTCCAGATCGGTGATATCCGTTTTATCAAAGTGCGTAACGTGCGGGATCACCACCCAGTTACGGCTCAGGTTGGCACCAGAGATTTTCTGGATACGGCCCAATTCCACTTCTTCAACTTCACCAAACTTGCTGAAATCGACTTTCGGCCACGGCAGCAGCCCCGGCAGAGAACCACCGGTAGCAGCGGCAGGCGCAGACTCAGCGCGTTTCACGGCATCTTTCACGTAAGCCTGAACGTCTTCGCGCAGGATACGGCCTTTACGACCAGAACCCTTCACTTTCGCCAGATTCACGCCGAATTCACGTGCCAGACGACGGATAACCGGCGTTGCGTGAACGTAAGCATCGTTCTCAGCGAAGTCGCTCTTGCCTTCAGCTTTCGCTGCCGGTGCAGCAGCAGGTTTTGCCGCTGGAGCCGGTGCAGCCGCCGCTTCTTGCTTGGCAGCCGGAGCCGCCGCAGGTGCAGCGCCTTCCACTTCGAAGACCATGATCAGTGAACCGGTTTTCACTTTGTCGCCGGTGCTGATTTTGATTTCTTTAACCGTACCCGCGAATGGCGCAGGGACTTCCATTGAAGCCTTGTCGCCTTCAACGGTGATCAGTGATTGCTCAGCCGCGATTTTATCGCCAACTTTAACCATCACTTCAGTCACTTCGACTTCGTCACCGCCGATATCCGGTACGTTAACTTCTTTAGCGGCAGAGGCCGCTGGCGCAGCTGCTGCTGGAGCAGCGGCTTGTGCCGGAGCGGCAGCAGGTGCAGCACCCGCCACTTCGAATACCATGATCAGAGAACCGGTAGAGACTTTATCGCCGGTGCTGATTTTGATCTCTTTAACCGTACCTGCGAAAGGTGCCGGGACTTCCATAGACGCTTTGTCGCCTTCTACGGTGATCAGAGACTGTTCAGCAGCAACGGTGTCGCCCACTTTAACCAGCACTTCGGTCACTTCAACTTCGTCACCGCCGATATCCGGTACGTTGACTTCTTTCGCTGCCGATGCCGCTGGGGCAGCAGCCTGAGCCGCTTCTTTCTTCTCTTCTGCCTTGGCAGGTGCAGCGTCAGCTGCACCGTCGGCGGAATCGAAAATCATGATCAGTTTGCCAGTTTCAACTTTGTCACCGACAGAGACTTTAATCTCTTTCACGACACCAGCCTGCGGAGAAGGGACTTCCATAGAAGCCTTATCACCTTCAACCGTGATCAACGACTGTTCAGCTTCAACTTTGTCGCCAACCTTCACCAGCACTTCGGTGACTTCAACTTCATCTGCACCGATGTCCGGTACGTTGATTTCGATAGCCATGTAATCTTTACCTCTTATGCCAGACGCGGGTTAACTTTATCTGCATCGATGTTGAATTTAGTGATGGCATCTGCAACCACTTTCTTATCGATTTCACCGCGTTTAGCCAGTTCACCCAGAGCCGCAACCACGACGTAAGACGCATCCACTTCGAAGTGGTGACGCAGGTTCTCACGGCTGTCAGAACGACCGAAACCGTCAGTACCCAGTACGCGATAATCGCTAGCCGGGACGAAGCTACGGATTTGCTCAGCAAACAGCTTCATGTAGTCAGTAGATGCAACCGCTGGCGCATCGCTCAGAACCTGAGCTACGTAAGGTACGCGTGGCGTTTCGGTCGGATGCAGCATGTTCCAACGCTCACAATCCTGGCCTTCGCGTGCCAGTTCAGTGAAGGAGGTTACGCTGAATACGTCAGAACCGATGCCGTAGTCTGTCGCCAGAATCTGAGCCGCTTCACGTACGTGACGCAGGATAGAACCTGAACCCAGCAGTTGCACTTTACCTTTGCTACCTTCAACCGTTTCCAGCTTGTAGATACCCTTACGGATACCTTCTTCCGCACCCTGCGGCATTGCAGGCATGTGGTAGTTTTCGTTCAGCGTGGTGATGTAGTAGTAAATGTTTTCCTGCGCTTCGCCGTACATGCGGTGCAGACCGTCATGCATGATGACAGCAACTTCGTAGGCAAATGCCGGATCGTAGGAAATACAGTTCGGGATAGTCAGAGACTGAATGTGGCTGTGACCATCTTCGTGCTGCAGACCTTCGCCGTTCAGCGTCGTACGACCTGAAGTACCACCGATCAGGAAGCCACGCGCCTGTTGGTCACCCGCTGCCCAGCACAGGTCGCCGATACGTTGGAAACCGAACATGGAGTAGTAGATGTAGAACGGGATCATCGGCAGGTTGTTGGTGCTGTAAGACGTTGCCGCCGCCAGCCAGGAAGAACCTGCGCCCAGCTCGTTGATACCTTCCTGCAGAATCTGACCTTTCTGGTCTTCTTTGTAGTAAGCAACCTGCTCACGGTCCTGCGGAGTGTACTGCTGGCCTTTCGGGCTATAGATACCGATCTGGCGGAACAGGCCTTCCATACCGAAGGTGCGCGCTTCGTCAGCGATGATCGGAACCAGACGATCTTTGATAGATTGGTTCTTCAGCATCACGTTCAGGGCACGTACAAACGCGATAGTGGTAGAGATTTCTTTGTTCTGCTCTTCCAGCAGAGTGCTGAAATCTTCCAGCGTTGGCAGTTCCAGTTTTTCGCTGAAGTTAGGCTGACGAGACGGCAGATAGCCACCCAGTGCCTGACGACGCTCGTGCAGGTATTTGTACTCTTCAGACTCTTTATCGAAAGTGATGTACGGCAGTTTTTCGATATCAGCATCAGACACAGGCACGTTGAAGCGGTCGCGGAAGTAACGCACGCCATCCATGTTAACTTTCTTAACCTGGTGAGCGATGTTCTTACCTTCAGCCGCGTCGCCCATACCATAACCTTTAATGGTATGTGCCAGAATAACGGTTGGTTTGCCTTTGGTGTCCTGCGCTTTTTTCAGTGCAGCGTAGACTTTCTTCGGATCATGACCACCACGGTTCAGTGACCAAATTTGATCGTCAGTCCAGTCTTTAACCAGTTCTGCCGTCTCCGGGTATTTACCGAAGAAGTGCTCACGCACATAGGCACCGTTTTTGGATTTGAAGGTCTGGTAGTCACCGTCGACGGTTTCTTCCATCAGTTGGATCAGTTTACCGCTGGTGTCTTTACGCAGCAGTTCGTCCCAACGGTCGCCCCACATGACTTTGATCACATCCCAGCCAGCGCCGCTGAAGATACCTTCCAGCTCGTTGATAATCTTGCCGTTACCTGTAACCGGACCATCCAGACGTTGCAGGTTACAGTTGATGACGAATACCAGGTTGTCCAGTTTTTCACGGGTCGCGATAGTGATCGCACCTTTGGATTCTGGTTCGTCCATTTCACCGTCGCCCAGGAAGGCATAAACGGTTTGTTTAGAGGTATCTTTCAGACCACGGTTTTCCAGATACTTCAGGAATTTAGCCTGGTAGATAGCACCGATCGGGCCCAGACCCATAGAGACGGTCGGGAACTGCCAGAAGTCCGGCATCAGTTTAGGGTGCGGATAAGAAGACAGACCGTTACCGTGAACTTCCTGACGGAAGTTGTTCATCTGATCTTCAGTCAGGCGGCCTTCAAGGAAGGCACGAGCGTAAACGCCCGGAGAGATGTGACCCTGGAAGTAGACCAGGTCGCCGCCGTCCTGCGCAGTGCGAGCACGGAAGAAGTGGTTAAAGCACACTTCATAGAAAGTGGCGGAAGACTGGAAAGAAGCCATGTGGCCGCCCAGATCCAGATCTTTTTTAGAAGCACGCAGCACTGTCATGATCGCGTTCCAGCGGATTGCTGAGCGAATACGACGTTCCAGATCCAGATTACCAGGGTATTCCGGCTCGTCTTCCACTGCGATGGTGTTGATGTATTGACGTGCAGCTGTACCAGCAGCAACGCTGACACCGCCTTTACGTGCTTCACTCAGAACCTGATCAATCAGGAACTGGGCGCGTTCAACACCCTCTTCACGGATGACCGATTCGATCGCCTGCAGCCAGTCGCGGGTTTCGATCGGATCCACGTCATTATTTAAACGATCTGACATGGTTATTCCTTATCTTCTCTAATCAGTTAGTTTATGGAGCCTGTCTTCCTGCATTCTGACTTAGGTTTCGTCCTAAGCAAAACGCATGAAGACAGGCTCATCGTCGTCATTACCGCATTCAGAGCCCCAAAGTACGGATGCTCAATCCCTGCGTTGCTGGAGCCGACGCAGCGATCTCTCGCGCCGACTATGTTCCCGGTTAAGATCCAGCAATACTTCCTCAATAAACGCCAGATGACGGTGTGATGCTTCGCGCGCCTTTTCCGGCTCACGGGCAACAATCGCCTCAAAAATGCTGGCGCGATGAATGCTAACCTGAGCCAACACTTCACGGCTCAAATAAAGCAATTCAAAATTCTGCCTCACGTTCTGTTCGAGCATCGGCCCCATACAGCGCACCAAATGCAGCAACACCACATTATGCGTGGCTTCTGTTACAGCAACCTGATACTGCATAACGGCTTCTGACTCGGCGTCCAGATCGCCCGCTTCCCTCGCCTTCTCAATCACGGCATGACAATCCCGGATACGTTGCAGATCCGACTCGGTGCCACGCAACGCAGCATAGTAGGCAGCAATGCCTTCCAGCGCATGACGCGTTTCCAGAAGATCGAACTGTGATTCGGGATGTGTGCTAAGTAATTCTGCCAGCGGATCGCTGACGCTTTGCCATAGATTGGCTTGAACGAAGGTACCACCACCCTGACGGCGCAAAAGGAGACCTTTGGCTTCCAGGCGTTGAATGGCTTCTCTCAGAGAAGGGCGGGAAACATCGAACTGTTTTGCTAGTTCGCGCTCCGGTGGGAGCTTCTCGCCGGGGCGCAAGGTTCCCTCAAGAATCAGAAACTCCAGCTGCTGTTCAATCACATCTGACAGTTTGGGCTGACGGATCTTGCTGTATGCCATAGTGAATTCTTCTCTGCGAATGGCGCGGAGTCAATTGGTAATACCAATTTCAAAAACGTGACGCTAAAGTAACAAAGTATTCACCTTCTGTCCATAAGGACCTTGAGCTAAATCACCAATCCCACCAGATTTTAACAAATGCACGAGAAACATGCGGCAAAGTGATAGCCCGCCTGTGGTATTACCATTAATCCCCTCTGTCTATATTTTAACTTTTTTGAAACGTAAAACAGGCGTTGCTGAACCGTTTAAATACGAAAATAGTGAATTTAAATGCAAAAAATAAGGTTTTTTATTCTCATAAGGAAAGTGTAATTACCCGCAGATCCCTATCGGGGTAAACACCATTTTACAGCAGGGATAAAGAGATAATAAAAGGGAGTAAACCCAAAGGGGTAGAAAGCCCCTTCTACCCTAAAAAATCATCTCTCGATTTTCTCGTCATCAGGTTCTTAATCAGGGAGAGGTAAAATTTTTGATGTGGCGATAGTTTTTAATTATCAGACTATAAGAAATCAGTGCAATCTTGCGTACTTACCACTATTCTCTGCCAAACGGTAGCGGTTTTCTTATTTTAAGAAACATCACCCCGTAAAAATAAAATTACACAAACGTATAGTCACTAATACGCGTGTTCGTTCACACCGTGTTTTTTACTTGCACTGGCAGAGGGTTAAATTTGATGGATAATCAACAAACGGACGGCACGCTAAAGCGTGGTCTGAAAAACCGTCATATTCAGTTGATTGCCTTGGGTGGCGCGGTAGGTACTGGCCTCTTTCTTGGTATTGCGCAGACAATCAAAATGGCCGGACCATCGGTCCTGTTAGGCTATGCGATTGGCGGGCTGATCGCGTTTCTCATTATGCGCCAACTGGGCGAGATGGTGGTTGAAGAGCCGGTAGCCGGATCGTTCAGCCACTTTGCTTATAAATATTGGGGCGATTTCGCGGGCTTTGCATCAGGATGGAACTACTGGGTGCTGTATGTTCTGGTCGCCATGGCCGAGCTCAGCGCCGTGGGGATTTACGTCCAGTACTGGTGGCCAGACATTCCGACCTGGGTATCCGCCGCCGTCTTCTTCCTGCTGATTAACGCCATCAATCTGGCGAACGTCAAAGTCTACGGTGAGATGGAATTCTGGTTTGCCATCATCAAAGTCGTCGCGATTATTGGCATGATCGTCTTCGGTGGCTGGCTGCTACTCAGCGGTACGGGCGGGCCGGAAGCAACCGTAACCAACCTGTGGGCGCAGGGCGGGTTCTTCCCGAATGGCGTGCTCGGTCTGGTGATGGCGATGGCCGTTATCATGTTCTCATTTGGCGGGCTGGAACTGGTGGGGATTACCGCAGCAGAAGCGGATGACCCAGAGAAAAGCATTCCACGCGCGACCAATCAGGTTATCTACCGCATCCTGATTTTCTACATCGGTTCACTCGCTATCCTGCTGTCACTGTACCCGTGGGGCAAGGTTGTGGAAGGCGGTAGCCCGTTCGTCATGATCTTCCATGAACTGAACAGCAACGTCGTAGCAACGGTGCTGAACATCGTGGTATTGACCGCTGCGCTGTCCGTTTATAACAGCTGCGTGTATTGCAACAGCCGCATGCTGTTCGGTCTGGCGAAACAGGGTAACGGGCCGAAAGTACTGAAAACCGTTGATGGCCGTGGCGTTCCCGTTGTTGCTATCGGCATCTCCGCGCTGGCAACGGCGCTGTGCGTGCTGATCAACTACCTTATCCCCGGCAAAGCGTTCGAACTATTGATGGCGCTGGTCGTGTCTGCTCTTGTGATTAACTGGGCGATGATCAGTCTGGCGCACCTGAAGTTCCGTGCGCAAAAGGACAAAGAAGGTACGGTGACCAAGTTTAAAGCGCTGCTTTATCCGCTGGGTAACTACCTCTGTCTGCTGTTCCTGGCCGGTATACTGGTCATCATGTTCCTGACGCCGGGCATTCAGATTTCCGTCATGCTGATTCCGGTCTGGCTGGTTATTCTGGGCGTGGGCTACTTTATCAAAAAGAAAAATCAGGCGAACTAAACAGCTCCAGCGTTCACCGATCCTCCTTTTCCATGGCCGACTCTGTCGGCCATTTTCATATTTGCAATCTCTATCACACTTTGCCCCACCCGACCCGTTTGTCCATTTTTGCAACCGATTTCATACGCTCTTTTATCCCTATCGAGGGGAATAATCGTGTTTACACGTTAAGCACAGGAGTCGTATTCATGAAGAACAACGCACTGTCCGTTAAAGAAAAAATCGGCTACGGAATGGGTGACGCAGGATGCAACATGATTGGCGGAGCCATCATGCTATTTCTGAGCTATTTCTACACGGATATCTATGGGCTCTCGCCTGCCTTGGTCGGTACCCTGCTACTCTCCATTCGTGTCATCGATGCCGTCACGGACCCGATTATGGGCGCTATCGCCGATCGCACCCAAAGCCGCTGGGGTCGCTTTCGGCCTTATCTGCTTTGGGTCTGCGTGCCCTACGTTCTGTTCAGCGTACTCATGTTTACCACACCGGATTGGAGCTACAACGGCAAAGTCATCTACGCCTTCGTTACCTATTTTCTGATGTCGCTGACGTATACCGCTATCAACATCCCCTACTGCTCGCTGGGCGGCGTGATCACCGCGGACCCGCATGAACGGGTGTCCTGTCAGTCATACCGCTTCATCATGGTCGGTATCGCCACGCTCATTCTCTCTTCGACGCTGCTGCCGATGGCCGAATGGTTCGGCGGTGAAGACAAAGCGCGCGGCTACCAAATGTCGATGGGCGTGATGGCGATCATTGCCCTCTTCATGTTTCTCTTTTGCTTTGCCACCGTTCAGGAGCGGATTAAGCCCGCCATCCCCACCAACGATGCACTGAAAGCAGATTTGCGAGACGTTTGGAAAAACGACCAATGGCCGCGCATTCTGCTGTTAACTCTGTGCAATGTCTGTCCTGGATTTATTCGCATGGCGGCTACGATGTATTACGTCACCTGGGTGATGGGAAAGTCCGCCCCATTCGCCAGCCTGTTTATCAGCCTCGGCGTGGTCGGCATGATGTTCGGCAGTGCATTGGCAAAACCCCTGACTGACCGTTTCTGCAAGCTGAAAGTGTTTTTCTGGGTCAACATCGCACTGGCGATCTTCTCCAGCGCCTTCTATTTTTTCAACCCTCACCTGACTAGCTTTATTCTGGTGATGTACTTCCTGCTGAATGTCCTGCACCAGATCCCCTCCCCGCTCCACTGGTCGCTGATGGCCGATGTGGATGACTACGGCGAGTGGAAAACTGGCAAACGAATCACCGGGATCAGCTTCTCTGGCAATCTGTTCTTCCTGAAAGTCGGGCTGGCGATTGCAGGGGCGATGGTCGGTTTCCTGCTGTCCTACTATGGTTATGATGCCAATGCCCCGCAGCAAAATGCAGAAGCCATGAACGGCATCATTATGTTGTTCACCCTTATTCCCGGCGTAGGTTATTTGATTACCGCAGGCGTGGTGCGTTTGCTGAAGGTCGATCGCGAGCTTATGCAGCAAATACAAATCGATCTGGAAAAACGCCGTAATAACTATCGGGAACTGAGCGAGAGCCGCGACAGTCAATCACTCAACGTCAAAAGAGGAGGAGAGAATGATGAACCCACATCAATGGCCTAACCCACTGATAGAACAGCGGGCAGACCCTTTCATTCTTCGTCACACGGATGGGCAGTACTATTTTGTTGCCTCCGTGCCTGAATACAGTCGACTCGAAATTCGCCGGGCCAGTTCGCTGGAGGCACTTGCCCACGCTACCCCGGTAACGATATGGCGCAAGCATGAACGTGGCCCTTTAAGCGCGCTGATTTGGGCACCGGAACTGCACGTGATTAATGGCAAATGGTATATCTATTTCGCCGCTGCACCGACGGAAGACATCAAAGACGGCTTATTCCAGCACCGCATGTTTGCGCTGGAATGTGCAGACAGCGACCCGCTGAAAGGCAACTGGGTCGAAAGAGGCCGAATTTATACGCACTTCGATACCTTCTCACTGGACGCCACCCACTTTGAACATCGGGGCAAGCGCTACTATCTGTGGGCGCAAAAAGATCCCACGATTGCAGGCAACTCGAATCTGTATCTGGCGGAAATGGAAAATCCGTGGACGCTGAAAGGCACGCCGGTCATGTTGAGCAAGCCGGAGTTGTCGTGGGAAACCATCGGTTTTAAAGTCAACGAAGGCCCCGCCGTCATTAAGCACGGCGAACGCATCTTTATCACCTATTCCGCCAGCGCCACCGATGAAAATTACTGTATCGGCCTACTGTGGGCGAATATGGACAGCGATCTGCTGAACCCGACAAGCTGGCATAAATCGCAGCAGCCGGTCTTTACCACCAGCCGAGAAAACCGACAGTTTGGGCCGGGCCATAATAGCTTCACCCAAACAGAAACGGGCGAGGACATTCTCGTTTACCATGCCCGCAACTACACGGAGATCGAAGGCGATCCGCTGTATGACCCCAATCGTCACACGCGGATTAAAACGTTCACCTGGGATCGTGATGGTATGCCCGTATTCGGCGAACCGCCCGCAGACAGGCAATAAGCGAGAAACGGGTGCGCTGGGACGTACGTTAGGAAATCAAACCAGCGCACCGTATATCGTCAGGAGCGCGACCACCACCACCAAGACCAGCGTCACCTTTTTCGCCAGCGTCACAGCGGCTTTGGGCGTCTCTACAGGCTCAACGTGGGACTCACGCGCGAGAGAAAATTGGGCCAACTGAGTTAACACCCAGTATTGAGAGCTTCGGGAATCCCCCAGCGAGGCGAACCAGGCTGGCAGCGCTTTTTCGCCGTGCCCCAGCAGTGCGTAAGCGGCACCGGCCAAGCGGGCAGGAATCCAGTCAAGCCAATGCAACAAACTATCGACGCCAGACTGCGCGCGCTCCAGCGGGGTGTGGTGGCGGGCAAGCCAAGTCTGTCTGGCGCGTAAAAACGCATACCCCGTCAGCGCAATCGGCCCATATGGCCCGGCAGCGATAAACCAAAACAGCGGGGCTAAATAAAACCGGAAATTTATCCACAGCAGCGCGTTTTGCAGTTCTTTCAACTGCTCGCTTTCCCCCGTACCAACGGGCAGACCGTGAATCAGCGCCAGTTCTGCCGCCATTTCCCGGCTGGCATCGGCTTCGCCGCGCTGTGCCGCCTGCAAATAGCGCCGATAGTGCTGGCGGATTTCACCCGCACCAATGCACATCAGGCTGATGATAATCCACAGCAAAAGAGAAATCAGGCCGAACAGAATGCCGCTCGTGAGCCACAGCAGGCCCGCTACCACGCCCATGCTGCACAGCGTCAGGAACAGCGTTTGCAACAAAGACGGAGACGGCACGTGCCGGAACACGACCTCAAGCCGATGATCGATCTGCCAGTGCTCGCCCTGTTTGAACAAGCGCTCCCATGCCAGCGTAAGCAACAGTGTAAACAGCGTCATTAATCCAGGCTCCCTTTGTTCTCTGTCCAGTTTTCTTGTAGCAGACGATGATAGCCGTCCCAGTCAAATGCTGGGCCGGGGTCGGTTTTACGGCCCGGAGCGATGTCGCTGTGTCCGGTAATGCGCGACAGCGTAATGGGATAGGCCCGCATTAACAGGCGTGTAATCGCAGCCAGTGAGTGATACTGCTCCGCGGTAAAAGGCAGCGTATCCGTCCCTTCCAGCTCAATGCCAATAGAGAAATCATTGCAGCGTTCCCGGCCTTCAAACACCGAAACGCCAGCATGCCAGGCGCGCTGATCGAAAGGTACATACTGTGTGATTTGCCCATCACGGCGAATCAGGCAGTGTGCCGCGACGCGTAAATGGGAAATATCGGCGAAATAGGGATGCGCCGAGGGATCCAAAGTAGCCGTAAACAGTTGATCAATATACGGGCCGCCAAACTCACCGGGCGGCAGACTAATATTGTGGATCACCAGTAGGGAAGGCACCTCATTATTCGGGCGACCATCATAATGTGGTGAAGGTGTGTGTGTAATGTCGGATAACCAGCCATTTTCCAAAAGCATCGGCGATAACCTCGCATCGTATCGTTTGCCGGCTGAATCAGGCGAAAAATCAATTTCAGGTATAAAACCATGTAACCAAAAGTCCTTGTATCCAAGATACCATGTTTCACGCCATGCTATCTATTCAACTGGGTATCAATAGGTTTTACCGTTTGTTTTGTGATATTCGCGCCAGTTTTCCTGCCTGAAAGTAATCCCGATATCTTTTTTAGTAAGGTGAAATCCCTAACACCATTATGTGATTAAAGTCACATTACAAATGTAATAGAGCAATAACAGGCAATCGTTTTCGTGCATTGCGTCTATTTTTACTTAAAATGCATGACAAAATTATCTTCTGATTTTTTTAGATATTACCAAAACTTATTTTGCGGTCTCACGTACGACGTACATGACGTCTAACACTATGGTACTTAACATGAAAAAAACTTTCGCTGCAGGCGCCTTGCTCGCCCTGTCATGCTCAATGCCTGCTCTTGCCGACAGCAATAAAGCCGAATATCTGTCCGACTGGTGGCATCAGAGCATTAACGTCGTCGGCAGCGCCCACACCCGTTTCGGACCGCAACTGAACAGCACGACCTACCTGGAATACGAAGCGTTTGCACGTAAAGACTGGTTCGATTTCTACGGCTACGCCGATGCGCCTAAATTTTTTGGTGGCGATCCCGACAGCCGTGGCATTTGGGACAAAGGCTCTCCGCTGTTTGTCGAGATCGAACCACGCTTCTCTATTGATAAGCTGACGGGGGCTGACCTCAGCTTTGGTCCGTTTAAAGAGTGGTACATCGCCAATAACGTTATTTACGATCAGGGTCGCAACAGCGGTTCACGCCAAAGTACGTGGTACATGGGCTTAGGTACCGATATTGATACCGGCACCGATCTGTCTCTGTCAGTGAACGGCTATGCCAAATACCAATGGCAGAACTACGGCGCAGCGAACGAAAACGAGTGGGACGGCTACCGTGTAAAAGTGAAATACTCTTACCCACTGGGTTCGATGCTGGGCGGCAACGTCTCGTATATCAGCTTTACCAATTTCGATTTCGGTTCAGAACTGCGTGATAAATCGAATGCAAGCCGCACCAACAACTCCATTGCCTCCAGCCATATTCTGGCGCTGGGCTACGACCACTGGCACTACTCTTTCGTCGCACGTTATTTCCACAACGGCGGCCAATGGGCTGATGGCGCAGAGCTCAATTTCGGCAAAGGTCCGTTTGAAGTGAAATCTACCGGTTGGGGCTACTACCTGGTCGTTGGTTACAACTTCTAAAATCGCACCCCTTTCCGGCGATCGGAGATCGCTCGCCGGAAAGTTAATAGCAGTAACAGATTGAATTGTAATAACTATTCATTCTGGATGTCCTGATATAAACAAGGTAGCATAGACCTCCGAATCCCCCTTCGGAGTTTTGTCATGTCAACGCGTCGCTACAGTCAGGAACAACGCCAAAAAGCCTTGCTCGCTCGTATTGCACAAGATATCCCCGCCAGCGTGCAACTGGCCTTGCGTGAAGATTTAGGTGGCATCGTCGATGCTAATCAAGATATTACCGCCCTTCTGTTACCCGACAATGAGACCGTCAGCGCACGCATCATCACGCGTGAAGCGGGTATATTCTGCGGCACGCGCTGGCTTGAGGAAGTCTTTTCTCAATTAGGCAACACGACAACGATCGTCTGGCACGTTACCGATGGCGACGCTATCACCCCCAACCAAACGCTGTGTGGCATCACAGGTCCAGCCAAACAGCTCCTGACAGGCGAACGCACTGCGCTGAATTTCCTGCAAACGCTGTCCGGCGTCGCAACCGAAGTCAGCCGCTATGTCGCCGTATTGCAGGGAACACGCACTCGGCTGCTGGATACGCGCAAAACGCTGCCGGGGCTGAGAACCGCGCTGAAATACGCCGTATCATGCGGTGGCGGAGACAACCACCGACTCGGTTTATCCGACGCCTTCCTGATTAAGGAAAACCACATCATCGCCGCTGGCTCAATCAAAAATGCGGTAGAAAAAGCGCAGTCTTTACGCAGCGATGTTCCGGTAGAAGTTGAAGTCGAATCGCTGGATGAGTTACAGCAGGCGCTGGAAGCTGGCGCAGATATCATCATGCTGGATAATTTCAGTCTGGATAACATCCGGCAAGCGGTTGGCATGACACAAGGTCGCGCGTTGCTGGAAATATCCGGCAATGTCACCCTCGACACGCTGCGTGGCTATGCGGAAACTGGCGTGGACTATATCTCAGTAGGGGCGTTAACCAAGCACGTACAGGCACTGGATTTATCCATGCGCTTCGTCTAACCGTTCCTCTATTTCTCCCGGCGAGGTGCTATTTCGCACCTCGTTTCTCTGCCTCTCATCCTCTCGCACACCATCGTAACGCCATAGACTGACAATCCCACACGAACGTCCTGCCCCGACAGCGTGAAAATTGCGCCTCTGCTCGCAAAAAATTTTCAATCCTCTGCAAATATCTAAAAACATGTCGTGGCGCTTTCCTGTTTCACCTTTCCCTGCTCGTCAGCCTTCACGCGCTTTTCTATGCTGCCAGCCATCCGTATGGATTTCTGTAACGCAACATTTATGCGCCACAAAATTTATATGCAACAACAGGGAAATCAACATGACAACACAACAAGGATTTACGCTGATTGAGCTGATGATCGTCATTGCGATCGTCGCCATCCTCAGCGCTATTGGCGTACCGGCTTATCAAGGCTATCTGCAAAAAGCAGCGCTGACGGACATGCTACAAACGATGGTGTCTTATAAAACGCCAGTCGATCTCTGTGGTCTGGAAAATGCCGCTTTTACGGCCTGCAATGCAGGTAATCAGGGAATACCGGGCAGCAAATCTTCACGCTATGTCAGCGCCGTTAGCGTCACTCAAGGGGTGATTACGCTGACTGGACAATCCACTCTGCAAGGGTTGCGCGTTATTCTGACACCAACGTGGGATACCGAAATCGGCGCTTCACGCTGGACGAAAAACTGTGCCACGGATGGCAACGCAGAGAGCCTGCAATCCGCCTGTCAGGACGTTTTCCGTTTCGATAATACGGCAGGCTAATCATGACAGATTCCTCCTTCTCCTCCGAGCATACGCTCAGCGAGTTACAGACGCTGTGCCGACGTTATCAGGCCCTGTTGCTCAGCCTCGATGAACAAACGCTGTCGGTCGCCGTCACGGCGTCCCCTTCTGCGGAAATGATTGCCGCGCTGCGTTTCGCCAGCAATCGCCGAATTATGGTAGAACAATGGCCACAGGCCAGAATGGAACAGCAGCTTAACCCGGTGAACGCCGTTGCCGAGCCCACAGAAACCTACCATGCCGGCACTTATAACAGCACTCATCACAACAGCACCGGGCAACAGGATCATGACGACGATTCCCCCGTTGCACAGTTTATCCATCAAACGCTGCGTCTCGCCATTCAGCGGCGCGCCTCTGATATCCATTTTGAGCCGTTACTGGACAGCTATCGCGTGCGACTACGCATCGACGGCGTGCTACAGGCCATATCCGCACCGCCTCCCGAACTGACGAACCGTATTACCGCGCGGCTGAAAATCATGGGCAAGTTGAACATCGCCGAACGGCGATTGCCGCAGGACGGCCAATTCAGCCTGACGCTGGATCAACAGGCCTATTCGTTGCGCATCGCTACGCTGCCCGTGCAACAGGGAGAAAAAGTCGTACTGCGTATCTTGCAAACGCATCAGCAGGAGCTGGCACTGGATAAACTTGGGCTCACCGCAAAGGCATTACAGCAGGTGATTAGCGTGCTGAGCGCCTCACAGGGGATGCTGTTAGTCACGGGCCCAACGGGCAGTGGAAAAACCGTCACGCTTTACAGCGCAATACGTTGGCTAAATGAGTGCAGCCGCAATATCTGTAGCGTAGAAGATCCAGTTGAAATCCCCCTGGAGGGAATCAACCAAACAGCAATCAATCCCAAAGCCGAACTGGGCTTTGGCCGAATTTTACGAGCACTGCTGCGACAGGATCCAGACGTCATTATGATCGGTGAAATACGCGATGCCGAAACCGCAGAAATTGCGGTAAAAGCCGCACAAACCGGCCATCTGGTCATGTCCACACTGCATACCAATTCTGCCGTAGAAACATTAACTCGCCTCAGTCATCTCGGCATCCCCGGTTACCTGCTAGCCGCGGCGCTAAAACTCATCATCGCCCAACGCCTTGTTCGTCGGTTATGCCCGCACTGTAAAACCCCAGGAGAACCGCTACTTTCACTGCCAAACGACGTATGGCAAGGGCCACTACACCATTGGCAAGCCCGCGGCTGTAGCCACTGTTTTTCTGGCTACTATGGCCGCGTCGCGCTCTATGAATTGTTGCCTATCACGCCAGATTTTCAGGTCGCACTGGCGGGCAACACCAGCACAGGTGAATTATCCGCACTGTCTCACAACTCAGGTTTTCCAACGTTGCTGACCGCAGGGCTTGAGTTGGTCAACGATGGCCTGACCTCACTTGCTGAAGTCTACCGTGTGGTGGGCGATGAGCGATCCATGAATCAGGAGGCGCAATGAGGCTACAGCGCTTATATCACTGGCAAGCCATCACGTCTGAGGACGAATTTATCGATGGAGAACTCATTAGCACACATCGCCAGCACGCCTATGCCAGCCTGATTGCGCAGGGCTACCAGCCGCTTCTCGTAAAAGCCGGCCATTACCTGTCGCTACGCGACTGGAAACGTGAACAGCTAGGCGAGTTAATCAAACAGCTTGCTGCCCTGCTACAAGCCGGATTACCGCTGCTGGAAGCATTAAAACTGGTATCGGAACAGCATGAACGCCCCAGCTGGCGTTGCGTATTACGGGATGTGCGTACCCATGTTGCTCAGGGAAATTCGTTCTCTGAGGCGTTACAGGAATACCCGCATATCTTTCCCGTTCTGTATCGTTCCCTCATTGCCGTCGGCGAATTGACCGGGAAACTAGATGCATGCTGCCTACAGCTCGCTCAGCAGCAAGAAAAACAGTCCAGACTGCAACAGAAAGTCATCAAAGCGCTACGCTACCCCTGCTTTGTTTTGGCAATTGCCATAGTGGTCAGCATGATGATGTTGACGCTGGTTCTGCCCGAGTTTGCGTCGCTCTATTCCTCGTTCGATACGCCGTTACCGTGGTTTACCCGTCAGTTGCTCCATCTGGCAGAGTTAGTAACTGACTACGGATTCATTGGGTTACTGGTACTCAGTAGCCTGATCGTGGGGTACGCCCGCTTGAGGCAGAAACGGCCATTATGGAAAATTCGAGAGCAAGAGTGGCTGCTGAAGCTTCCTATCGTATCCAGCCTGCTACGCGGTAAATCGCTAAACCAGATATTCCATATTCTCGCCATGACGCAACATGCCGGTTTGACGCTCCCGGAAGGACTGGATGCCGCCGCGACAATCCGTCACCCGCTTTATCAGACCGCGATTCAACAAATACAAGCGCAACTGCATCAGGGCACGTCGCTATACCATGCCACACAGCATCATGCTTCTCTGTTCCCTGCGCCTTGCCCGCAGTTAATTCGCGTGGGAGAAGAAACGGGTGCGTTGGATGCGATCTTTACACAACTGGCAGAATGGCATGAGGGTCGGGTACAACAGCAGGCGGACATGCTGACACAAACGCTGGAACCGTTGCTGATGATGGTCGTCGGGGGAATGGTCGGGGCACTGGTGATTGGCATGTATTTGCCTATCTTCCAGTTGGGGAATGTATTGGCCGGAGCCTGAACCGACCAATACAGCACGACAACGTTTACACGTTAGGCCGCACGCTCTCGCTAACAGCAAAAAGACGGCGCGTAACAGCGGCAGCTATCCGTTGAAAATACGGTTTTCCTGTTCAGCCACGCGGATAAACGTTGTACGCTTCGTCAGCTCTTTCAAACGGGATGCACCAACATAGGTGCAGGCCGACCGCAGGCCGCCAAGAATATCGCGTACGGTATTGTCTACCGGACCACGCAGAGGCAATTTCACGGTTTTTCCTTCTGCGGCACGGTACTCTGCCACGCCACCAACGTGACGCTCCATCGCAGATGCGGAACTCATGCCGTAGAACAGCATCATTTTCTCACCGTTTTCTTCAACGATAGTGCCTTCACATTCATCATGTCCTGCCAACATACCGCCCAGCATGACGAAATCGGCTCCGCCACCAAATGCTTTCGCGACATCGCCCGGCATGGCGCATCCGCCATCGCTCACGATTTGCCCACCGAGACCATGTGCTGCATCGGCGCATTCGATCACGGCAGAAAGCTGAGGGTAACCGACACCCGTTTTAACGCGCGTCGTGCAGACAGAACCTGGGCCAATACCAACTTTCACAATATCCGCGCCGGAGAGGATAAGCTCTTCCACCATTTCACCGGTCACGACGTTTCCAGCACAGATAACTTTGTCTGGGCAAGCCTCGCGTGCTTTTTGCAGGAACGTGACAAAGTGCTCGGAATAACCATTGGCCACATCAATACAGATAAATTTCAGCTCAGTCGACAACGCTAAGATTTGCTTTAACTTGATGAAATCAGCATCAGATGTCCCGGTCGAGACCATCACATGGCGCAATACCGATGCCGGTGTGCGTTGCACAAACTGAGACCATTGCTCGACAGAATAGTGTTTATGGACAGCCGTCAGAACATCAAAAGAGGCCAGCACCTCCGCCATACTAAACGTACCGACAGTATCCATATTGGCTGCGATAATCGGTACGCCGGACCAGTTGCCGCCAGCATGGAGGAAGGTGAATTGACGTTCCAGTTCAACGTCGGAGCGGCTTTTCAGCGTCGAACGCTTTGGCCGGATGAGAACGTCTTTAAAGCCTAACTTTAAATCTTCTTCAATACGCATGAGGTTCGAGTTCCTGGTTAGTGACGGCGGAATGCTCAGTATTGTTACTAAGCGATACCCTAAATAATTCGAGTTGCAGGCAGGCGGCGACCGCACGAATTTCCAGGAGCTTACTCAAGTAAGTGACTGGAGTGAGTAAGGGAAGCCAACGCACATGCAGCTTGAAGTATGACGGGTATAATCATTTCTGAAAAAATAATAGCCCTTTACCAGTGACGTTATCATACGCAGGAATAATCCTGCGGCAAGACTGCGATTTTCACTTTATTTGGGATAAAATCAGAGAAATTTACCTATCACCCAGCAAAGTGATAACGTGAAGCACACTGCGGTTGATGCCTGATTGACTTCAAAGAGGCAGGAACACAATTCCTCACCTTTGAAAATAGTAGAGATGTTAACTTTTCAACACGGGTGCAATGACATACATCGTAGCCTTAACGGGCGGTATCGGCAGCGGAAAAAGCACCGTTGCTGATGAATTTGCCACATTAGGGGCCACTATCGTTGATGCGGATATCATCGCGCGTCAGGTAGTCGAGCCTGGGAAACCCGCACTGGATGCCATCAGGCTCCGGTTTGGCGACGCTATGCTCAATACCGATGGTTCATTGGATCGTGCCGCACTACGCCAACGGATTTTTTCCTCACCGGCGGAGAAACAGTGGCTGAATAATTTACTCCATCCGTTGATCCATCAGGAAACACAGGCCCAGTTTCAGGTTGCGTCCGCACCGTACATTCTGTGGGTCGTCCCTTTACTGGTGGAGAACGGTTTACAACAGCGAGCCCAGCGTATTCTGGTCGTTGATGTAGACAAAGAAACACAGCTTGCACGCACGCTAGCTCGCGATGGCATCAGTCGGCAGCAAGCAGAAAACATACTGGCAGCACAGGCTACCCGAGAACAGCGCCTGGCTTATGCCGATGATATTATTGATAACAGTCGCTGCCCGAACGAGCTGGCTCCACAGGTTGCGGAATTACACCGCCAGTACCTGGAGCTCGCCGCCTCAGCAGCCGACAGGATGACTAAGAATGAGTGACGCTCCCTCAACGATTTTATTCGAATACCCGCTGAACGAAAAAACACGTACCTGGTTGCGTATCGAGTCATTATTGCAGCAGTTGCATCAAAACCACTCCCTGACCGATATGGGAGGCGCTCTGACATTTTTTCGTGCTATCGCCGAACTGCTCGATGTGCTGGAACGTGGAGATGTCCGTACTGAGCTGCTGAAAGATCTGGAGCGGCAACAGCAAAAACTGCTGCAATGGAGTGATGTACCGGGCGTTGACATGGAGCGTATTCATACGTTGAGACGCCAGTTGAAAGATCTGGCCAGTACGTTGATGGCCGCACCACGAATGGGGCAGTTCTTACGGGAAGATCGCCTGATTGGCATGGTACGCCAGCGTCTTGGTATTCCCGGCGGATGCTGTAGTTTCGATCTGCCCACTCTGCATAGCTGGCTGCACCAGCCTCAGGAACTGCGTGAAAAATTGGTTTCCGGCTGGCTTAACTCGTTGTCGCCGCTCAAACAAGCGCTGGATATGATCCTGGAACTGATCCGCCACTCCGGCACGTTTCGCCCGCAGACCAGCCTGAACGGTTTCTTTCAGGACAATGCCTCCGATGCTGACCTGCTACGTTTGCGCCTTGAACAGGTACATCAGCTCTATCCGCAGATATCTGGCCATAAGACACGCTATGCCATCCGTTTTCTGCCATTAGATAGCGAAAACGGCCACATTCCTCCGCGTTTAACATTTGAACTGGCCTGCTGCTAGACTCAGCCCTGACAAACCAGAATGTGTTAAATCACAAATAGAGTGAAAAAGAATCTTATGACAACAGAAGTTACGACGGTGAAATGCCCAACCTGCAAACAGGCGGTCATCTGGGAAGCAGCCAGCATCTATCGCCCATTTTGCAGCAAACGTTGTCAGCTCATCGATTTGGGTGAATGGGCTGATGAAGAAAAGCGCATTCCAAGTGATGATATGGTTTCTGATAGTGAAGAATGGAGCGAAACGCGCTAACGGCCGCGTTCCGCTACTATAGTTTGAAGGCAGGGGCTTTCAGACAGGAAAAAGTAAAGCTAGATTAAAGCGATTTCAGCCAGCGGATCATCTCCGCATTCGCTGGCGGAAATTCTTCCTCACGTAATTCGTCTACGTTAACCCAGCGAGATTCCTGACCTTCCCGGCCATAGGGTTCCCCCTGCCACGTTTCAACCAGAAAGAAATGAAGCGTGATGATTCTCTCCGGCGTAGAAAACGTTTTGTCGTTTAGCGCCTGTGGTGCGCTGGCTTCGATACCCGTTTCTTCATGCAGTTCACGAATCAGCGCCTGCTCTGGCGTTTCGCCCTCTTCAACTTTACCGCCGGGAAATTCCCACATCCCTGCCATATGCACGCCATCAGGGCGGCGAGCAATGAAATATTGCTGCTCCGCATTGCGGATGATGCCGACCGCGACGGATAACTGTTTTTGCGTCATGACACTTCCTATCAGGTTCTTATCAAGTAAAAGGCGGTCAATGACCGCCCTTGTACTTATCACATTTTAATCACTGGATTCAGCAGTCAATTATTTCTGTAAGCGACCGTGGCACTGCTTATATTTCTTGCCTGAACCACATGGGCAAGGGTCGTTACGTCCAATTTTACGGTCTGCCTGCGCAGGTGAACCCGTATTCAGGCTATCTTCTTCCTGATGGCTAAACTGTTGCTGCTGTGCCAAACGCTCAGCTTCTTCGCGGCGTTGTTGCTCCAACGCTTCAATTTCTTCCGGCATTCTCACCTGGACTTTGCTCAGCGTACTGATCACTTCATATTTCAGTGATTCCAGCATCGCGGCAAACATAGAGAACGACTCACGCTTATATTCTTGCTTCGGATCTTTCTGTGCATAGCCACGCAGATGGATGCCCTGACGCAGGTAATCCATTGCTGCCAGATGCTCTTTCCACAAGGAATCCAGCGTCTGCAACATCACGCCTTTCTCGAAGTTGCGCATGACTTCAGCGCCAACCACTTCTTCTTTGCGATGATAAACCTCAAGCGCCTGCTGGAAAATACGCTCACGCAGCGTTTCTTCGTGCAGCTCATGCTCTTTATCCAGCCACGCCTTGATCGGCATATCCAGATCGAAGTCGTTCTTCAGGCGCTGTTCCAGACCTTCCGTATCCCACATTTCTTCCAGAGATTCCGGTGGAATATAGCTGTCGATAGTCGCTTTAAACACATCCTCACGAATACTGGTGATGGTTTCACTGATATCGGACACATCCAGCAGTTCGTTACGCTGTGTGTAGATCGCACGACGTTGGTCGTTCGCCACATCATCGTATTCCAGCAGTTGTTTACGAATATCAAAGTTACGGCTTTCCACTTTACGCTGGGCGTTAGCAATCGCCTTGGTGACCCACGGGTGCTCAATCGCTTCGCCCGGTTTCATACCTAGCTTGCGCATCATGTTGGAAACGCGATCGGAGGCAAAAATACGCATCAGCGCATCTTCCATCGACAGATAGAAGCGTGATGAACCCGCATCCCCTTGGCGACCAGAACGACCACGCAACTGGTTATCGATACGGCGAGATTCATGGCGCTCTGTACCGATAATATGCAAACCACCCGCAGCCAACACCGCATCATGGCGCACTTTCCAGGCCGCTTTGATTTCTGCAATTTGTGCGTCATCTGGGTTTTCCAGATGTGCGACTTCTGCCTGCCAGCTACCACCCAATACGATGTCCGTACCACGACCGGCCATGTTGGTCGCGATGGTGACCGCACCAGACTGACCAGCTTGTGCAACGATGTCCGCTTCCATGGCGTGGAATTTCGCATTCAACACATTGTGTTTGATGCCCGCTTTTTCCAGCGCCTGAGAAACCACTTCTGATTTTTCAATGGAGATCGTACCGACCAGAATAGGCTGGCCTTTTACAGAGCGGTCTTTGATATCTTCAATGATGGCATCGATTTTTTCCTGCTCGGTCATGTAGACCAGGTCAGGCAAGTCTTTACGAATCATCGGACGGTTAGTCGGCACCACAATCGTATCCAGCTTATAGATGGAGCTGAATTCGAACGCTTCGGTATCTGCCGTACCAGTCATACCGGCCAGTTTTTCATACAGGCGGAAGTAGTTCTGGAAGGTAATGGAAGCCAGCGTCTGGTTTTCATTCTGAATGGTCACCTTCTCTTTCGCTTCTACAGCCTGATGCAAACCATCAGACCAGCGACGTCCCTGCATGGTACGGCCAGTGTGTTCGTCGACGATGATTACTTCACCGTCTTTCACAATGTAGTCCACATCGCGGGTAAAGAGCACGTGCGCACGCAGCGCGGCGGTAACATGGTGCATCAGCATAATATTGGTCGGAGAGTACAGCGACTCGCCCTCTTCCATAATGCCTTCTTTCACCAGAAGTTCTTCGACCAGAACCAGACCACGCTCGGTGAGGTTAACCTGACGCGCTTTCTCATCAACAGAGAAGTGGCCTTCGCCATGGAAGGTATCCGAATCTTCTTTCTCCTGACGGATCAGGTGAGGGATGATTTTATTGACGCTGATATAAAGCTCAGAGCTGTCTTCAGCCGGGCCAGAAATGATCAGCGGCGTACGCGCTTCATCGATCAGGATGGAGTCAACCTCATCCACCAGCGCGTAGTACAATTTACGCTGTACACGTTCTTCTGGGCTGAACGCCATGTTGTCACGCAGGTAGTCAAAACCGTATTCGTTATTGGTACCGTAGGTAATGTCTGCAGCATACGCTTCACGCTTCGCCGGAGCAGGCATTCCCGGCAGGTTGATACCGACGCTCAGGCCAAGGAACTCAAACAGCGGACGGTTATTTTCGGCATCACGCTGTGCCAGATAGTCGTTCACGGTAACCACGTGTACGCCACGACCCGTCAGCGCATTCAGGTACGCAGGCAGAGTTGCCGTCAGCGTTTTACCTTCACCGGTACGCATCTCCGCGATGCAGCGTTCGTTCAGTACCATACCGCCGAGAAGCTGCACGTCGAAGTGGCGCATACCAAATACACGCTTACTGGATTCACGCACCACGGCGAAGGCTTCTGGCAGCAGGCTCTCCAGCGTCGCGCCTTTTTCCAGACGAACACGGAACTCCAGCGTTTTCGCTTGCAGTTCCTCATCTGAAAGTTTTTCCATTTCCGGCTCTAAACGACTGATGACATCAACATTTTTACGCATACGACGCAGCGTACGATCGTTACGGCTACCAAAAATTTTGGTTAGGATATTCATGACCATAATAGTTTTAATCTCACAAATGCCACGTATCCAGTGGCAACACAACATCGAAAAACTGAGAAACTCAGCAAAAAACGAGAGAAATTTCTTCAGCTAATTATCCACTACACTTTCAGCTGAGAAGGGAAGGTCCTGCACGGATGCCGCGGATTTGGGCAAGCCAGATGCCGATTTGATGGTGTGCCTGAGGATAAAAAGTGACGCGCCCAGCATGGGGGGAGATCACAAAGGGATACTGGGAATCCTGCGTCAGCAACGCATTTAGCGTATCCAGCAAAACCAGAGAATGAGGTTGAAGATCGTCAACCTGCTGGGCACTAGCCGTCTGTGGCGTCGTCAACGCAAAAGAAAGGTGGCGAATTACCGTACGAATCGCATGCTGATGCCAGTAGTCAACGCTGTAGGACGAGCGCCGATGCGCTTCCTTCAGCGCGACCAGATCGGTAAGGTTCAGCGATACGTTATTCTGGCGACTAACACTGGAGCTTGAATTAGGGAGTGAGGCGATATCCTGTGAGTCGTTCAGGCTTGTCGGCAGGCCAAGACTCGCCGCGACCATCCCTAATAAGAGATGCGGCCAGAAATAACGTCTGCCAAATTGCCGCCAACGATTTAGAATACCAATCACGAGTAACATCCACCGGAGCCAGGTCTATGCGTGATAGCCGCCCACAATCACTGGAATTTCTGTTTGATAGCGCATCCATGTCGGGTAAAGGCCCGCTACAAGATGTGCAACAACGCGCTATCGCCTTATTAAAACTCAACCGTGCCGTACGCGGATTACTGCCTGCACCGTTGCACCCATGGTGCCGCGTCGCTAATTACCGGCAAGGTTTACTGATACTGGAAACCGCCAACGCAAGTTGGCTGATGCGGTTACGTTACGAACAGCCTGCGCTGCTCTCTGCATTACGCGCACAAATACTACCATCATTGGCTTCAATCGACATCAGGATTAATCCAACGCTTGCCGCAAAAGGGCATGAAATCGTGAAAAATAGTGACATTGCAGCGACGGAAAATACCGACGATAAACCGTTGCGTCAGTTGAGTGAACAAAGTGCGGAGACATTGAGGACGTTAGCAGGCAACAGCCCCGAAAAACTCAGAAAGATATTAGAACGACTGGCCTCATTGGCCGGAGAGAGTACCAATAAAACCAGTCGTAATAAGAAATGATTACTTCAATTTCAAGCGTTACGCCAGCACGATAGACGGTGCTTTAAACGCCAACGGCATTTCAGCTTCGTCTTCAAAGGTCACGTATTCCCACGCTTCCTGATTTGCCAGCACAGCCTGCAACAGTTTGTTGTTCAGCGCGTGTCCAGATTTAAACGCAGAAAACGCACCGATGATGTTGTAGCCACACATAAACAGGTCACCGATGGCATCCAGCATTTTATGGCGGACAAACTCATCTTCAAAACGCAGACCGTCTTCGTTCAGTACGCGGTAATCGTCAACGACGATGGCACAATCCATACTGCCGCCCAGGCACAACCCACGAGACTGCAAGTATTCGATATCGCGCATGAAGCCGAATGTACGCGCACGGCTGATCTGGCGAACAAACGCATCAGCGGAGAAATCCAAACGATAGCGCTGGTTGCCCGCATCAATCGCCGGGTGGTTGAAGTCGATAGTGAAATCCAAGCTGAAGCCGTTAAACGGTTTCATTTCTGCCCACTTGTCGCCATCTTCAACGCGAACGGACTGTTTGATACGTACGAATTTCTTGGCACAATTCAGCTCTTCGATACCCGCATCTAACAGCAGGTAAACGAACGGGCTGGCGCTGCCATCCATAATTGGAATTTCTGGCGCGTCAACATCAATGACAATATTGTCAATGCCCAACCCTGCAAGTGCAGCGTTAAGATGCTCCACCGTAGAAATACGGACGTCATGCTCATTAACCAGGCAAGTACAGAGCATGGTATCACGCACGGATTTTGCATCAGCCGGAAAATCAACCGGGGGATTCAAGTCTGTGCGACGATAGATGACCCCGGTATTTGCCGGTGCAGGACGCATGGTCAACGTGACCTTCTTGCCGGTATGTAACCCGACACCAGTCGCCTGAACAATACGTTTTAATGTACGTTGTTTGATCATCATTTTATCTCGCATGTTACTGAACCTACGAACCTAGTATAAACCAGGTTCGGTGGCACAGTTTAGCACAAAGAGCGGAGATTCCAACGTTATCTGGCAGCAAATTAGTCTGCCTGCTTACGCAGAAACGCTGGGATATCCAGATAGTCTGGCTCTTTATTCGTCTGCGGATTCTGGTCGTTAACCACTTTGGCAGCCGGTTTTTCCTGCGCCAGCGGCGTCATACCGTGTTGCTGATAACGATGATCCATCACAGGCTGGCTGGCCTGCTTGTTCGTTACCAGAGTAATCTCAGGACGCTTGTCCATGCCGATACCCGTCGCAACAACCGTGACACGCAGTTCATCATTCATTTCCGGGTCAAGCGACGTACCGATTACGACTGTCGCATTATCGGACGCGAATGCACGGATGGTGTTACCTACCGTCTCGAACTCATCCAGACGCAGGTCAAAGCCCGCCGTGATGTTGACCAACACGCCACGTGCGCCAGACAGATCGATGTCTTCCAACAGTGGACTGGAGATCGCCATTTCAGCCGCTTCTTCTGCACGGTCTTCACCACGCGCAACACCGGAACCCATCATGGCATAACCCATTTCGGACATCACGGTACGCACGTCTGCAAAGTCGACGTTCATCAGGCCCGGACGTGTGATCAGCTCGGCAATACCTTGCACCGCGCCTTTCAGTACATCGTTTGCCGCGCCAAATGCATCCAGCAGGGAGATACCGCGTCCCAGCACTTTCAGCAGTTTGTCGTTTGGAATGGTGATCAGCGAGTCGACGTGCTTAGACAGCTCGGCGATACCCTGCTCTGCAAACGCCATACGCTTTTTGCCTTCAAAGTTGAAAGGCTTGGTCACGACAGCGACAGTCAGAATACCCAGGTCTTTTGCAACTTCGGCAACAACTGGTGCAGCACCAGTTCCCGTACCACCGCCCATACCTGCGGCGATAAACACCATGTCCGCACCTTCCAGTGCTGAACGCAGTGCTTCACGATCTTCTTCAGCCGAATTACGGCCGACTTCTGGGTTAGCGCCTGCACCCAGACCTTTCGTGATGCCACTACCGATCTGAATAGTCTGGCCAACAGCTGTTTTACGTAATGCCTGCGCATCCGTGTTGACCGCAAAGAACTCGACGCCTTCGATGCGCTCACGCACCATGTGTTCGACGGCATTACCACCGCCGCCACCGACGCCGATGACTTTAATCACCGCGTCGTTGGTTAATTCCATTGGTTCAAACATAATTTCTCTCCGTTTGTGCCTGTAACTGCGAGATCATAAAACTGTGCCAGGTGATCTCTTTGATAAAATTAAAATTCTTTCCTCAACCAGCTGTTGATTCGCTTGAACCAGTTGCTCACTGAGGCACGTTTTTCGACTTCATGCTCACCACCCAGATGAGATTCTTTTCCGTAATGCAGCAACCCAACCGCCGTTGAGTAATAAGGCTCTTGGGCATAATCCGTCAGCCCTGTTATATTCATTGGTTGTCCAATACGCACTTGTGTATGGAACACACGCTGCGCACAGGCCGCCAGACCGTCTATTTGCGCGGCACCGCCCGTCAGCACAATCCCTGCCGCCAGATGGTGTTTCACGCCTTGTTGACGCAACTGCTCCTGCAACTGTAAAAGTTCATCGTTCACCAAGTTCAACAGCTCGGTGTAACGTGGTTCAATCACTTCCGCCAATGTCTGTCTTTGCAGACTGCGGGGTGGACGTCCTCCAACGCTCGGGACTTCCACATTCTCATCTTTGCCAACAATCGCGCCTAACGCACAGCCGTGGCGCACCTTGATCGCTTCGGCATCCGTCGGCGGCGTACCAAATGCGTAGGCAATATCGCTGGTAACCACATTGCCCGCATACGGAATCACTTTAGTGTGTCGCAATGCGCCGCCGGTATAGACCGCGATGTCCATTGTACCGCCGCCGATATCAACAACACACACGCCCAGCTCACGTTCGTCTTCAGTCAGCACCGCATAACTGGAAGCCAGCCCTGCAAAAATAAGCTGGTCGACCTTTAAGCCGCAGCGTTCAACGGCTTTAACAATGTTCTTCGCCATATCGTTATGGCAGGTTATCAGGTGGACTTTCGCCTGCATACGCACGCCAGATAAGCCAACCGGGTTTTTAATCCCTTCCTGATAATCGATCGCGTACTCCTGTGGAATCACATGGAGCACACGGTGTTCATCACGCACACGCACGGATTTAGCGGTATGCACCACGCTTTCCACGTCGTCCTGCGTGACCTCTTCCTCTGAAATAGGCACCATCCCTATTTCATTCTGGCAGCTGATGTGTTTTCCCGAGAGCGCCAGATACACGGAGGAGATCTGGCAGTCTGCCATCAACTCAGCCTGATCAATAGCGCGCTGAACACATTTAACGACCGATTCCAGATCGTTTACGCCGCCTTTATCCATACCGCGTGACGGGCAACTGCCTACGCCAATAATGTTGACCATGCCATCGGGCAGAACTTCCCCTACCAGCGCAGCCACTTTTGCTGTACCGATTTCCAGCCCAACTACCAGTTTTCTGTCCGTCGACTTGATCATTGTTGTTTAGCCTGTGCTTGTTTCTGGTTACTGTTCTGTTGCTGATCAATGTCTTAGTGCTGACCAACTCGTTGCCGATCAACGTTTTGTTGATCAAGCAAGGCTGGAGCCCAGCCTATCGCGGCCCCGCTGTCGTACCGCAAGTCCACATGGCTGATACGTTTGTTTTCGCTCTGAGCCTGCCGCTGCAACAGCGGATACAGCTCGATAAAGCGTTGCAGACGTTTGGCCCTATCGTCCCGCCCCAACTCAAGGCGAGTATCATCGTCTAATCCTAGTTGCCACGAATGCCGTGCGCTCATCGCAACCGTCTTTAACGTAAACTTCCCGGCGGCCAGCGTCTGATTCATTGTGCGATAGCCTTCCAGCACTTCTGCTTCACTACCTTCTGGACCATACAGCAGCGGCATCTTGCGATTGCCAATACGTTCGGCGGGTACACTGAACGAATTTCCTTCCGCATCAACCATTAGCTGGTCATTCCAACGTGCTACCGGAACATATTCAACCAGATGAATCTTTAATTCGTCCGGCCACTGCTTGCGCACGCTGGCCTGTTTTATCCACGACAGGCGTTCAATCTGCTGCTGGATCACGTTCACATCCTGTGTCATGAACGTTCCCGGCGACCCCAACGACAAAATGGCCTGACGGATATCGTCGTTGGTGGTGTACTGCCTTTCCCCTGTCACTGCCATGCGGGAGAGCGGTAAGCGGCTGGCATCTTTCATCCACCCCACTACCATCCAGCTTCCCCAGACGATCGTCCCTATCACCATCAGCAGGAAAATCATCCCTGCCAATTGGCCTCCATTACTGCGACGTGTTCCTTTCGTTTCAGGCTCTCGTCCGCGTGTATTCAGCGCTGCCTGCGACATATCAGCCAGCGAGCTCTAAAATTTTCACGACCAGTTGCGAGAAAGTCAGCCCACGTTGGCGCGCGGCCATAGGAACCAGGCTGTGGCTCGTCATCCCTGGAGACGTATTCACTTCAAGCAGATAGAAGGCGCCGTCGCTATCCAGCATAAAATCGACACGTCCCCACCCGCTGCAACCCACCGCACGATAAGCCGCCATCGCCAATCCAGCTAATGCTTGCTCTTGCTCATCCGGCAAACCACTCGGACAGAAATACTGCGTATCATCCGATAAATACTTCGCTTCATAATCGTAAAACGTACCCGCAGGCTGAATACGAATAGAAGGCAACACTTCATCACCCAGGATAGCCACCGTATACTCTGGGCCGCTCAGCCATTTCTCGACCAAAATATCGTCATCGTGACGGAATGCTTCTTCCAATGCCGCAGGCAGTTCGCTAAGCGTATTCACTTTGCTCATACCCACGCTGGAACCTTCACGGCTTGGCTTAACGATCAGCGGCAAGCCGAGATGGGTAAACTTCGCCAACAAGGCGTTTGCCGCCGTTTCCGAATATTGGCGACGATCTAGCGCTACATACGGCGATACCGGCAATCCCACGGCTTGCCACACCTGTTTGGTGCGGAGTTTATCCATCGTCAGTGCGGATGCCATGACACCGCTACCGGTATAAGGCAAGCCCAGGAATTCCAGAACGCCCTGCAATGTACCGTCTTCGCCACCACGACCATGTAAGGCGATGAATATTTTGGTGAAACCTTCTTCTTTTAACGTCGTCACAGAGACGTCACGGGTATCAACCGCATGCGCATTGATGCCCGCTTCTTTCAGACCAGCCAAAACCGCCTGACCGGAAAGTAACGAGACTTCACGTTCGGCAGAGGTTCCACCAAGCAATACAGCAACTTTCTCAGTCATGATGTTCCTCATTCACTCATCTGTGGCTGTAATCTGGAATCAGCCAGTTTACGCGCCAGTTTACCGATGTTGCCGGCGCCCTGAACCAAAATCAGGTCTTCACCTCGCAGCGCCTGTGACAACAGTTCCGGTAAAGTATCCACATCCGTCACCAGAATCGGATCAATCTTACCTCTTCCGCGAATCGTACGGCACAGCGAACGGCTGTCCGCGCCTGGAATCGGCGACTCTCCAGCGGAATACACATCCAACATCAGCAGCACGTCAACCTGTGATAACACATGCGCGAAATCATCATACAAATCGCGGGTTCGCGTATAGCGATGCGGCTGAAAAATCATGACTAACCGCTTATTCGGCCACCCAGCACGGGCAGCTTTAATCGTGGCATCAACTTCCGTCGGATGGTGGCCGTAATCATCCACCAACATCGCCGTACCGCTTTGCCCATTCACCAATTCAAGCGGGTACTCACCGAGGAAATCAAAGCGACGTCCGGTGCCCTGAAAACGCTCAAGCGCGCGCAGAATCGCCTCGTCATCAATGCCTTCATCGGTCGCCACCGCAACCGCCGCCGCTGCGTTGAGCGCATTGTGACGCCCCGGCGCATTCAGCGTAACAGTGAGCAGCGGTTTATCTTTCCGCTCCAGCGTAAAATGCCCTTGCGCACCAGTCTGGTGATACCCTGAAATTCGCACATCGGCATCGTCGCTAAAGCCATACGTAGTGATATGACGTCCCACGCGCGGTAACAGCTCACGGATTACCGCATCATCAATACACATCACCGCTTGCCCGTAAAACGGCAGGTTGTGCAGGAAATTGATGAACGTCTGCTTCAGGTTCTCAAAATCGCCCTGATAGGTGTCCATATGGTCGGCTTCAATGTTGGTCACAATCGCCACCATCGGCTGCAAATGCAGGAAAGACGCATCGCTTTCATCTGCTTCCGCAATCAGGTAACGGCTTGAGCCCAAACGCGCATGCGTTCCCGCCGCCTTCACTAATCCGCCATTCACAAACGTCGGGTCTAATCCCGCTTCCGCGTAAATACTGCTGACCATCGCCGTTGTGGTCGTCTTACCGTGCGTACCCGCAATCGCAATACCGTGACGAAAACGCATCAGTTCCGCCAACATCTCGGCACGACGGATCACCGGAATACGTGCGTCATGCGCGGCGACAATCTCAGGGTTATCTGCAGTAATCGCACTCGATACCACCACCACGCTGGCGTTCAGAACATTCTCCGCACGGTGGTGGAAATAAATTTGCGCGCCAAGTTCGGTCAACTGCTGCGTCACCGCATTCGGTGCCAGATCGGACCCGCTAATCTCATAACCTTCGTTGGCCAACACTTCGGCGATACCACCCATGCCAGCACCGCCGATGCCGACAAAGTGTATGTGCCGGACGCGATGCATCTCGGGCACGATTGAACGTAGTTTCGCCAGTTGTTGAGTATTCACTTTATTCTATCGCTACCTTGTAGCGTCGTCGCACAGCCGTATGTCCGACAACGTTGTATTAATTAACCATGAGCCACATGTGTGGCCCGACTGCCTGCCGCTGCACTGACTTCCGCCGCAACCCGTTCGGTTGCATCTGGAATCGCCACTGCGCGGGCTTTTTGCGCCATTGTCAGCAAGGTTGCGCGATCCCAACCGGACAGCACCTCGCTAACAGCCGCCACGCTAAACTGTGGCTGCTCAATAATTTTTGCCGCGCCTGCCTTTTCCAACGGCAGCGCATTCCAGTACTGCTGCCGATCTTTATGTTGGAATGGGACAAACAGCGCCGGTAACCCAGCCGCCGCAATTTCACTGACGGTTAATGCGCCGGAGCGGCACACCACAACATCCGCCCAAGCGTAAGCTCCCGCCATGTCATCAATAAATTCGGTAATCTTGTGCTGCGTCTGTCCAACATCCTGGTAAGTCTGCTGAACGGTTGATAACGCGCCTTTACCGACCTGATGCCAAATCGTCACGCGATCGCCCAACTCTGCCGCCACACCGGGTAGCGTTTGGTTCAGCACTCTTGCGCCCTGACTACCGCCAACAACCAGCACCCTCACAGGGCCTGAGCGATCGGCTAATCGTGTTTCTGGCGCAGGCAACGCCAACACATCGGTTCTTACCGGGTTACCCACGACGTCCGCTTTAGGAAACGCGCCCGGAAATGCCTGCAATACCTTTTTTGCGATATGGGATAACCAGCGGTTGGTCAACCCGGCAATCCCATTCTGCTCATGCAGGACGACCGGAATGCCACACAGCCAGGCTGCCAAGCCGCCGGGGCCGGAAACGTAACCGCCCATACCCAGCACCACATCAGGCTGGTAGCGGCGCATAATCGCCCGCGCCTGACGCACTGCCTGAAAAATACGAATCGGCGCGCTTAACTGCGCCAGAATGCCTTTACCACGCAAGCCAGAAATGCGGATAAAATCAATTTCGATACCATGCTTAGGCACCAAATCGGCTTCCATACGATCCGCCGTACCTAACCAGCGAACCTGCCAGCCCTGCGCCATCAGGTGGTGCGCAACCGCCAGCCCGGGGAAAACATGCCCGCCCGTACCGCCAGCCATCACCATCAAACGCTTGCCTTCGCCACTCATCGGGCACCTCTCGTAAACGCCTGCGCTTTCGTCAGACGCGTTTCAAAATCAATGCGTAACAGCAACACAATCGCCGTCGACATAATCAGCAGGCTAGAACCACCGTAACTGATCAGCGGCAACGTCAGCCCTTTCGTCGGTAGCATCCCCGCCGCCGCGCCTACGTTCACCAGCGTCTGAAAGCTGAACCAGACACCGATAGAACATGCCAGAAAGCCCGAAAAGCGCTGATCGATCTCCAACGCCCGCTTCCCGATAGACATCGCGCGAAAAGCGACGAAGAATATCATTAACAACGCCAAAACCACACCGATATAGCCGAGTTCCTCACCTAAAATAGAGAAAATGAAATCGGTATGTGCTTCCGGCAAATATTCCAGTTTCTGTACTGAATTCCCCAGCCCTTGCCCCCAGAATTCACCGCGCCCAAACGCCATCAGGGATTGCGTTAACTGGTAGCCGCTGCCAAACGGATCGTCCCACGGATTCCAGAAAGACGTCACACGGCGCATACGGTAAGGCTCAGCGACAATCAGCAGGCCAACGGCAAACACGCCACAGCCGATGATTGCCAGAAACTGCCACATCTTGGCGCCAGCCAGAAACAACATCGCCAGCGTCGTAATAAACAGTACAACCACGGTACCGAGGTCAGGCTGCGCCAGCAGCAGCACCGCCAACACCACCATCACGCCCATTGGTTTGCAAAAGCCCCAGAAGTTATTTCGCACTTCTTCAACTTTGCGCACCATGTAGCTGGACAGGTAGCAAAACAGCGCCAGCTTGGATAATTCCGCAGGCTGAATACGCAATGGCCCCAGAGAAATCCAGCGTGAGGCACCGTTAACCGAGCTTCCCACCGCGAGTACCACCAACAACATAACCATGGCGAGCAGTAGCAGCACCGGGCTGTAACGTTGCCATATCTCCATCGGGACACGCAGCGTGATTAACGACAGGCCAAATGCCAACCCCAGATAAATCGCATCACGCTTCGCGAACAGGAACGGGTCGCTAGCAAGGCGCTGCCCAACAGGCATAGAAGCCGACGTCACCATCACAAAACCAATCACGGCCAGCCCAAGCGTCAACCACACCAACGTTCTGTCGTACAGAACCACGCTGAGCGTATCGCTTTCGCGCGTTCCCATCACCCAGCTCTTGATGCGTTCGATAAACGCCAGCCCGAAGAACCGCATCAGCCTAACTCCTCCGCCAGACGAGCGAATTCATCGCCTCGCTGTTCAAAACTGCGGAACTGATCCAGGCTGGCGCAGGCTGGCGACAGCAGCACCATATCGCCCGGCTTAACGCGTTCGGCGATGATGCGCATCGCCTGTTCCATCGTTTCTGTCTGCTCGGCAATGTCCGGACGCAGCGCAGCCAGCTGTTGCCCATCCTGGCCGAAGCAATACACATGAATGTGTTCGCCCTGCAAATACGGCACCAGCGGCGAGAAGTCAGCAGATTTACCGTCACCGCCTAACAGCAGGTGCAGCGTGCCTTCTACCGCCAAACCGCTCAATGCGGCCTCGGTGCTGCCTACATTGGTGGCTTTAGAATCATTGATCCACCGCACACCGTTGCGCTCAAAGGCCATTTGAAAGCGATGAGGCAGCCCAGTAAATGACGTCAACGCCGTCAGCGCAGACGAGCGCGGAATCTTCACGGCATCAGCCAGCGCCAGCGCGGCCAATGCGTTCGTATAATTGTGCTGCCCGACCAGCTTGATTTCACGGGTATTGAGCACACGTTCACCGTCCACCCGCAGCCAGGTTTCTCCCTGCTGGCGGTTAAGATGATAATCGCCGACATCAACCCCAAAGCTGCGGCAGCGTGCATCCGCACCACGAACTGGCATGGTCAGCGCATCATCAGCATTCACAACACACAAATCCGCGTGTTCATAAATACGCAATTTCGCCGCCCGGTACTGCTGTAGACCAAACGGGTAACGGTTGGTGTGATCTTCCGTCACGTTCAGGATGGTTGCCGCAGCAGCGTGCAGGCTACTCGTCGTTTCCAACTGGAAACTCGACAGTTCCAACACATAAAGCTGAGCAGGCTGTTCAAGCAGTTGCAACGCAGGTAGACCAATGTTGCCACCGACCCCCACCTGCCAACCCGCCGCTCGTGCCATTTCGCCGACCAGCGTCGTCACCGTGCTTTTACCGTTAGAACCAGTAATCGCCACAATCGGTGCCTGCGCTTCACGGCAGAACAGTTCGATATCGCCAACGATTTCAATGCCAGCATCGGCGGCGTCACACAGAATCGGCGTTGCCAACGCAACACCGGGGCTGGCGACGATCAAATCCGCACTCATCAACCAGTCTTCATTCAGGCTACCGAGATGTCGCTCCACCTGCTCCGGCAGCTTATCCAGACCCGGCGGACTGATACGGGTATCCACCACGCGCGGTATAACACCACGCGCGAGAAAGAAATCAACACAGGAGAGCCCGGTCAGACCCAACCCGATAATGACGACTTTTTTACCCTGATAGTCCACCATGTCTTACCGTACCTTCAGCGTTGCCAGGCCAATCAGCACCAGCATCAACGAAATAATCCAGAAGCGCACAATCACGCGCGGTTCCGGCCAGCCCTTAAGTTCATAATGATGATGAATTGGCGCCATGCGGAAGATCCGCTGCCCGCGCAACTTAAAGGACCCGACTTGCAAAATCACCGACAGCGTTTCGACCACGAAGACACCGCCCATAATCACTAACAAAAACTCCTGACGCAGCAGGACCGCGATCGTCCCCAACGCGCCGCCCAGCGCCAGAGAACCTACGTCTCCCATGAAGACCTGCGCCGGATAGGTGTTAAACCACAGGAACCCAAGCCCCGCGCCCACAATCGCGGTGCAGACGATCACCAGTTCACTGGCATGACGGATATACGGAATATGCAGATAACCAGCAAAATTCATGTTCCCCGTTGCCCATGCCACCAGCGCAAAGCCTGCGGCAACAAACACAGTCGGCATGATTGCCAAACCATCCAGACCATCAGTCAGGTTTACAGCATTACTGGTGCCGACAATCACAAAGTAGGCCAATGCAACATAGAGCAGGCCCAGTTGCGGCATCACGTCTTTGAAAAACGGCACAACCAGCTGCGTGGCTGGCGTATCTTTGCCGATGGAATACATGGTGAACGCCACCACGAGCGCAATCACTGACTGCCAGAAATATTTCCAGCGGGCAATCAGCCCCTTGGTATCCTTACGGACCACTTTACGGTAGTCATCAACAAACCCGACCGCGCCATAGCCTGCTAACACCAGCAGTACGCACCAGACATACGGGTTCGACAGATTCGCCCACATCAAAACGGAAACGATGATTGCGACGAGGATCATCACGCCCCCCATCGTCGGGGTGCCGCGCTTACTGAAATGTGATTCTGGCCCTTCGTTACGCACAACCTGCCCAATCTGCAAACGCTGCAACCAGGCAATCATATGTGGTCCCATCCATAGGGAAATAACCAATGCGGTCAGCAGGCTGACAATGGCGCGGAACGTCAAATAAGAAAAGACGTTAAAACCGGTATAAAGTTTGGCCAAATGTTCGGCCAGCCATACTAACATTGAGCATTCTCCTGTAATGCATGTACAACCTGCTCCATCGCAGCACTGCGTGAGCCTTTGACCAATACGCTGATGACGTTATGTTCTGACATCAGCACCTTCAAACGTGAAACCAGCGCGGCTTTATCCTGAAAATGCTCACCATTGCCACTGGCAGTGCCGATCAATTCACTCAATGTTCCCACACTCAATACGCGATCAATGCCCGCAGCACGCGCCGCTTCGCCCACTTGGCGATGGCACTCAGGGGCTTCATCCCCTAGCTCGCCCATATCACCAACGACCATCACGCGGTAGCCCGGCATGTCAGCCAATACCTGTGCAGCCGCTGTCATCGAGCCCACATTCGCGTTGTAGCTGTCATCCAGCAGCAACTTGCCCTCAGACAAAGCAATCGGAAACAACCGCCCCGGCACCGCTTGAAGCTGGGATAGACCAGATTTAACGGCTTCCAGCGTTGCTCCGACGGACATTGCCAGCGCGGCCGCTGCCAGTGCGTTAGAAATGTTATGTCGACCGGGTAAAGGCAACAGAATCTGCGTTTTGCCAAATGGCGTGTGAAGAGTGAAACGCGTACCTTGCGCCAAAACGTCTACGTCGCTGGCAAAAAAATCGATATCGCAAGCCGCCTGCGGCGAGAAACGCCACACGGTTTTATGATTAAACATGACCTGCCAGTGCGGGAAATCGTTGCTGTCCGCATTCACGATCGCCACACCGTCTACTGGCAAACCCGCAAAAATCTCACCTTTCGCCTGCGCCACACCGGCCAGTGAGCCAAACCCTTCCAGATGCGCAGCGGCCAGATTATTGACCAGTGCGCTTTCCGGCCGCACTAAATCGGTGGTATAGGCAATCTCACCAATGTGATTCGCCCCTAATTCAATCACCGCAAACTGGTGTTCCGCCGTTAGGCGCAGCAGCGTTAACGGCACACCGATATCGTTGTTGAAGTTACCGGCGGTATACAACACGGAGCCACACTGGCGCAGAATCGCCGCCGTCATCTCTTTAACCGAGGTTTTGCCGGAGGATCCGGTCAGAGCCACAACGCGTGCCGTTGATTGCTGACGAACCCAGGCAGCTAATTGGCCCAACGCCACACGCGTATCGCTCACCAACAGCTGTGGTTCGTCAACGAGTAAGCGCTTACTGACTAAAAGAGCCGCCGCACCGCCTTTCACCGCATCAGCGGCGTAATCGTGCGCATCAAATTTTTCGCCTTTCAGCGCGACAAATAAGCAGCCAGAAGACAGCTTACGCGTATCGGTTGAAACATCTTCAATATCAATGCTTTCGCCAATCAACTGTGCATTCAGCACCGTGGCAAGCTGCTGCAAGGAGACGCGGATCATGCAATCACCCCCAACAGGCGGGCAACGGTGATGCGATCGGAATAATCAAGACGCTGATTGCCAACCAGTTGGTAGTCTTCGTGCCCTTTACCCGCAACCAGAACAACGTCATTTTCCTGTGCCTGCATGATCGCGCTAGTGACCGCTTCAGCACGTCCGTGAATCACCTGAACCCGCCCCGCATCCAGCAGCCCAGAGAGAATATCGGCAACGATCGCCTGAGGCTCTTCACTGCGCGGGTTATCATCAGTCACAACAACGCGGTCGGCCAGCTGTTCTGCAATTCCGCCCATAAGTGGGCGCTTACCTTTATCACGATCGCCACCGCAGCCAAACACGCACCAGAGTTTCCCCTGACAGTGCAAACGCGCCGCTTCAAGCGCTTTTTCCAGCGCGTCTGGCGTGTGAGCGTAATCCACAACGACCGTTGGTTTTCCTTCTGCCTGGAAAACTTCCATGCGGCCACATACAGGTTGCAGCTGAGATCCCGCGATAACCAATTTGTCGAGCGGATAGCCAAGAGACAGCAGCGTTGCCAGCGCCAGCAGCATATTGCTGACGTTAAACGCGCCCATCAGGCGGCTTTCAATTTCGCCGTGTCCCCAGCTTGAATCAAACGCAATCGTGGCACCGTTGTCGTGATAATCAATCTGTGTCGCTTTCAGCCAGCGCCCACGGCAGCCGGGAACCAAATTGTTTTCCATGGTTACAGCAACCGCGTCCGGCAGCTTCGCCAACCAGCGCAGACCGACCTCATCATCAGCATTGATAATCATCTGGCCAACGCGATGCTCACCGAACAGCGCCCATTTGGCCGCTTCGTAGCTTTCCATATCGCCATGGTAATCAAGGTGATCGCGACTCAGGTTAGTGAACACCGCCGCCGCAAACGGCAACGCAGCCACACGATGCTGCACCAGACCGTGGGAGGACACTTCCATTGCGGCGAACGTCGCGCCTTGCTCGACCAGTTGGCTTAACACCTGCTGAACATCGACAGCGGAACCCGTCGTATTTTCTGTCGGAATCGCCCGACCCAATAGGCCATTGCCTACCGTGCCCATCACCGCACTCGTTTCGCCTAATGCCTGGCTCCACTGTGCCAGAAGCTGAGTCGTCGTCGTTTTTCCGTTGGTTCCTGTTACGCCAATCAGCTGTAACTTTTCCGCAGGCTGCTGATAAAAACGGCCTGCCAACGCGGACAGTCTTTGGTTCAGATTGCTGAGATACACCACTGGCACACCGTGCATTTCGCGAACGGTGCCATCAGCGGCCTCACCTTCTGCTTCGGCAACAATCGCTGCTACGCCTTGCGCAATTGCCTGCGGAATATAGCGCCGTCCATCTGCTTTGTGCCCGACAATCGCGACAAACAGATCCCCGGCAGCCGCAACGCGGCTGTCTAATGTCATTTCCCGCAGCGCGCGCGCCGGAGTGTCTTGCACCCACGGCGCAAGTAAATCGCGCAAATTACGATCTGCCACCTGATCCCTCTTCTCTATTAATTACAAACTCGTTTTTGTCGCCCGTCGGCAACGCATCCGGTTCAATATTCATCGTACGCAGAACGCCGCCCATGATGGCGCCAAAGATTGGCGCAGAAACCGCGCCGCCGTAGTACTTCCCTGCCTGCGGATCGTTAATCACGACAACCAGAGCAAAACGTGGGTTACTGGCTGGCGCCACACCCGCCGTGTAGGCAATATATTTGTTGATGTACTTGCCATCTGGGCCAACTTTCTTGGCCGTACCGGTTTTAATCGCGATACGGTAACCTTTGATGGCCGCCTTGGTACCGCCGCCGCCGGGCAGCGCTACGCTTTCCATCATGTGCACTACGGAACGCACCAGCGCTTCAGGGAAGACACGCTCGCCTGGAACGGGTGGATCAACTTTGGTAATCGACAGCGGACGGTAAATACCGAAACTGCCAATCGTGGCGTAGACTCGCGCTAACTGTAACGGCGTTACCATTAGCCCGTAGCCGAAAGAGAAGGTGGCCCTCTCTATGTCAGACCACCGTTGTTTTTGAGGGTATAAGCCACTGCTTTCTCCGACCAACCCCAAATTGGTCGCTTTTCCTAATCCAAAGCGCGCGTAAGTATCTACTAGCGCAGAGGAAGGCATCGCTAACGCCAGCTTAGATACGCCAACGTTACTCGATTTCTGAAGCACGCCCGTCAGCGTCAATTCGCTATAACGCGCTACGTCTTTGATTTCATGACCATTGACGTAATACGGCAGGGTGCTGAGTACACTGTTTTCTTTCACGACACCGCGCTGTAGCGCCGTCATCACCACCATTGGTTTAACGGTAGAGCCGGGCTCGAAGATGTCGGTAATCGCGCGGTTACGCATAATGTCTTGCGGCGTACCCGCCAAATTGTTCGGGTTATAAGACGGGCTATTCGCCATCGCCAGCACTTCGCCAGTATTCACATCGACCAGTACGGCCGTTCCTGACTCCGCTTTGTTAAAGGCAACTGCGTTATTGAGTTCACGGTAAACCAGCGCCTGCAAGCGTTCATCAATACTGAGCGCCAGATTGTGTGCGGCCTGGCTGTCAACGGAAGAGATATCTTCAATCACGCGGCCAAACCGGTCTTTACGCACGGTTCGTTCACCGGGTTGCCCGGTCAGCCAGCGGTCAAAACTTTTCTCAACGCCTTCAATACCCTGTCCATCGATATTGGTGAAGCCAATGAGGTGAGAGGTAACTTGTCCAGAAGGATAGTATCGGCGAGACTCCTGCCGCAGATTGATGCCCGGCAGCTTCAGCTTATGGATATATTCACCAATGGCTGGATTCACCTGACGAGCCAGATAAACGAAGCGACCTTTAGGGTTAGCATTGATCTTCGTTGCCAACTGATCCAACGGAATATCGAGCGCATCAGACAGTGCTTTCCAGCGCGTATCCAACGTAATACCGCCACGATCGTTCACTTCTTTCGGATCGGCCCAGACGGCATTCACCGGTACGCTGACGGCCAAAGGACGACCCGCGCGATCGCTAATCATACCGCGTGCCGTTGGCACTTCCTGCACGCGCAGAGAACGCATATCCCCTTCGCGCACCAGTTTGTCTGGGTTGATGACCTGAAGATAAGCCGCACGCGCCATCAAGCCAACCATCGCAAGCAGGATACAGCCGCAAAGCAACGCAAAACGCCAGCTAACAAAGCTGGCTTGATCTTCCTGGCGCTTTAACTTTCCTGTACGGGCTGCTTTCATGCTTAGCTGGTTGCCTATTTAGTTCATTGCTTAACCACAATGTTTTCCTGTGACGGATCAACGTGCCCCATTTGCAGTTTTTCCGTCGCGATCCGCTCCACGCGGCTATGATCCCCTAGTGAGTTTTCCTCCAGGATCAGGTTTCTCCATTCGATATCCAACGCATCACGCTCCAGCAGAAGCTGTTCGCGTTCTGCCGTCAGCAGACGTGTCTTATGCGCCGTGGTGACCACAAAGACCGCAGAGACCAGCACGGCAATCAGCAGCAGCACCGGGAGTTTTGCATTACGCAGCAAATCCTCACCGATGACGCCGACCAGAGTGTGCCGCTCGTTACCGATCACGCTGGCAGTCTCTCAGCGAAGCGCAGAACTGAACTGCGCGCGCGTGGGTTTTCTGCAACTTCTTCTTCCGAAGGCATCAGTTTCTTGCCGACAGCTTTTAACGTCTGTCCGCCCTGACTGCGCAGTTGCTCTTCCGTTAACGGCAGGCCAGCCGGCACCTGTGGTCCACGGCTCTGATGGCGAATAAACCGTTTCACAATCCGATCTTCTAACGAGTGGAAGCTGATCACCGACAGACGGCCCTGCGGAGCCAGTACGCTCAGTGCGCCTTCTAATGCACGTTCGATCTCTTCCAGTTCGCTATTGATGTAAATGCGGATCGCCTGAAAACTGCGCGTTGCCGGATGCTTATGCTTTTCTCTAATTGGGCTGGCGGCAGCGATCAATTCAGCGAGTTCTTTTGTCCGTGTCATCGGATCGAGACGATTACGCTCCACAATGGCGCGGGCAATACGCTTGGCAAAACGCTCTTCGCCGAACGTTTTCAAGACCCAGACAATGTCGTCAGCTTCCGCTTTCATCAGCCATTCAGCAGCGGATAAGCCACGTGTCGGATCCATACGCATATCCAGTGGGCCATCGCGCATAAATGAGAACCCACGTTCAGGGTCATCAAGCTGAGGAGAAGAAACGCCAAGATCGAGCAGAACGCCATCGATCTGCCCGGTCAGTCCGAGTTCCGCGACATACTCCGCCATCGCGGAAAACGGCCCGTGAATAATAGAGAAACGAGGATCGTCAATCGCCCTGGCGGCTTCAATAGCCTGAGGATCGCGATCGATAGCTAACAGGCGCCCTTCCGGCCCCAGTTGGGAAAGAATCAGACGAGAATGACCACCACGGCCAAATGTGCCGTCGATGTATATGCCGCCGCTGCGAATGTTCAGGCCATTTACTGCCTCATCCAACAGGACGGTGGTATGTTTATAATTTTCCAGCATGGCTATAGCGATAGGTCCTGCAACCGCTCAGACAAAGGTTCCTGAGTCGATTGTTCAGCGTCAATATCATCCCTGACCTGTTGATACCAAGTCTGTTCATCCCACAGTTCAAACTTGTTGAACTGCCCGACTAGCATCACTTCTTTTTTGAGGTCCGCATGCTGCCTTAACGTATTCGCAATCAACAAACGCCCTGCACTATCCATTTGGCACTCGCTGGCATGCCCCAATAACAAACGCTGAACACGACGTTCAGCAGGGTTCATGCTCGACAAGCGCGATAGCTTTTGTTCAATAATTTCCCATTCAGGTAAGGGATAAAGCAGCAGGCATGGCTGATGCAGATCAATGGTGCAAACCATTTGACCTTGCGATTCCCCGTTCAGCATTTCCCGATATCGGGTAGGCACAGCAAGGCGCCCTTTACTGTCGAGGTTAACCAGCGTAGCCCCACGAAACATACCTGAGTTACCCCTCCATAACCTTTTTCACCACTTTACCCCACAAAATCCCACCTTTAAGAGTGTACGGAGGGTATGAAAACCTTGTCAAGCCAGAGCTGGCGCGCTTTGGGATTATTCCTGAATGAATTGGGGCCGTCATAGAGGTAAAAGGAATAAGGAGTCAGAATTAACAAAGATTAACATCATGATAATTTGAGAAAAATTCATAGCGGAACGGGAATATTGCAAACATATAGCCACCAACTCCGGCATATCGATTATTTTTATTGTCACACGCTGATACCAAAGGTAGCGGTTTTCAGAATAGTCTTACCAGGCCAAACACCTTGAATACCAAGGCCTACACAAGCCCGCAGCATCATACAGTAGCTGTTAACATCTGCTCAATGTCACATTTTTAACATCAATATCGCCGATTCTTCCTTAATCAGCCGATTTACGTTAATTGGTGCCCCTCCCGACGAATGCAGTTTCCTGAAAAAAAGCAGGCTCAAGAAACGGACCGAATAAATTGAGCGCACACCAACCCCAAAGACGCATTAAAAACGGGGCACCACAAGCAACCCTGTTTTATCGGTCATCTACTCACTTCCTTTAATGCTTTAACGCAATTCCTTACCGCGCAGAAAGGCTTTTCCCAAAAAACCATAACGGCTTGTTTTTAAAAAATTTTAAATCCCTTGTCGCGATAAAAAAACGGGAAAATTACCGGACAAACATAAAGTAGCGGGAAAGTATAAAAAACACTCACAAATAAATATTTTTACCTAGTACAAAGCCAATCATGCAGTGATGTAAACTACACAAACAAAATAAGGCATGACAAAAAACCACACCAAACCATTACGCCAGTTTATCCGCCCTAAGAATGGAGCAACCAAGAATGTTTTCCCCGACGTCACGATTGCGAAGTGCCACCGCAGATACCTTTGCGCTCGTTGTCTATTGTTTCATCACCGGCATGGCAATTGAAATCATGCTTTCCGGTATGAGCGTCGAGCAATCGCTGTCTTCACGCTTGTTGTCGATCCCCGTTAATATTGCTATTGCCTGGCCGTATGGGCTTTACCGCGATCGCGTATTGAATATGGCCAGACGTCACGGTGGCGATCATTTCCTGGTGCGCAGCGTTGCCGATCTGTTTGCCTATGTCAGTTTCCAATCCCCCGTTTACGCCATCATTCTCTGGTCTATCGGGGCGAACCCCGCGCAAATCCTGACCGCCGTCACCAGTAATTTGGTGGTGTCGATGGTGACGGGCGTGATATATGGCTACTTTCTGGAATATTGCCGTCGGCTATTCCGGGTCGCATTGCCATAAAAGAGAATTGAGGCAGGGTAAGGAAGAGGCGCCATAGCAATCTATGGCGCAAAAAGCAGGTAGAGATTACGCGCGGCTCAAAGAACCACGACGATACAGATTGCGCCGGATACGATTCAAACCAGGTTTCGGCCTTTTCGGCTCATCCAGACTGGCCAGCACCAATTCCAGTACGCGCTCCGCGACTTCACGATGGCGCTGAGCGACAGACAATACCGGGCACTCCAGATAATCCAACAGCTCATTATCCCCAAAGGTCGCAATGGCCAAATTATTCGGCAAACGCCCGTTAATCTTCAGGTTGACGTCCATCACTCCCTGCAATAACGGGAATGAGGTGGTGAATAACGCTTCGGGCATAGGATTATCTTTCAAATAATCCATAAACGCGGCAGCAGAAGCCACACGTTCATAGCTATTGGAATAAAGGTAATTCACTTCACGCGGATCGCCCGCCCACGCCTGACGGAACCCTTGCTCACGCAAGAAACTGACGGAAAGCTCAGGCAAGGCACCAAGATAAAGTACCGATTTCGCAGGCACCTTCCTTAATTCCTGCGCCAGCATTTCAGCATCTTCAAGATCGGCACCCACCACGCTGGTGAAGTGCTCACGATCTAACGCCCTGTCTAACGCAATAATCGGCAGGCTGCCGTTTATCCAACGCTGATAAAACGGGTGCTCCGGCGGTAATGCGGTAGAAACAATAATCGCGTCAACCTGGCGCTGTAACAGATGCTCAATACACCGCATCTCGTTGTCCGGCTGATCTTCTGAACACGCAATTAATAGCTGATATCCGCGCTGTCTGGCCTGACGCTCCAGATAATTAGCAATGCGTGTATAGCTGGTATTTTCCAAATCGGGAATAACCAAACCAATTGAACGCGTACGCCCGGCACGTAATCCAGCCGCGACGGCGTTGGGATGATAATTGTGCTCCCTGACGACAGCCATGACTTTCTCAACGGTCTTATCGCTGACGCGATATTGTTTCGCTTTCCCGTTAATGACATAGCTGGCTGTCGTGCGTGAAACACCCGCAAGACGCGCGATTTCATCCAGTTTCACGGTAACCCCTTAGTAGGCCGGAAAATAAGTAGGCCGGCTCAATAAATAGTGTGATGACCATAAAATCATCATGGATATGGCGTAGATCTAACAGCAGAAGCTTTTGTACGGCAACTGCTTTTATCACGTTACCCACATATTTCAAGCTGCCATATCAATAATGGATGTCTTTTAAGCTGAATATATTGTGTTTATATAAGATAAGGGAAATAAAAAGGCCCGATACTATTATCGGGCCTCTTAAAAGAAAAAGCAGCGAAAAGTCGATTAACGCATGATTTTATCGCCGCGCGATACGCCGACGATACCAGAGCGCGCCACTTCAACAATTTCGGAGACTTCACGCACGGCGCTGAGGAATGCATCCAGTTTATCGCTGGTGCCAGCAAGCTGTACAGTATAAAGCGAAGAGGTGACATCCACGATCTGACCGCGGAAAATATCGGCGCAGCGTTTCACTTCTTCACGACCATATCCTGTCGCCTGTAGCTTCACCAACATGATCTCACGCTCAACGTGCGCTCCCTGCCCCAGCTCGCTGACGCGCAGGACATCCACCAGCTTGTGCAGTTGCTTTTCGATCTGCTCCAGCACTTTCTCATCGCCTACCGTCTGGATAGTCATACGAGATAGCGTTGGGTCTTCGGTTGGCGCTACCGTCAGGCTTTCGATGTTGTAGCCGCGCTGTGAAAACAGACCGACGACACGTGACAAGGCGCCTGATTCATTCTCAAGTAATACTGATAAAATCCGCCGCATGATCAGGTCCTCTCCGTTTTGCTCAACCACATTTCGTCCATCGCCCCGCCGCGAATCTGCATGGGGTAAACATGCTCGCTGCTGTCGATGTTGATATCAACAAACACCAGACGATCTTTCTGCGCCAGCGCTTGCAACAGCTTACTTTCCAGTTCGTCCGGCGTATCGATAGAAATCCCGACGTGACCGTACGCTTCAGCCAGCTTGACGAAATCCGGTAGCGATTCCATGTAAGAACTGGAATGGCGGCCAGAGTAGATCATGTCCTGCCACTGCTTCACCATGCCGAGGAAACGGTTGTTCAGGTTGATCACCACAACCGGCAAATCATATTGCAGCGCCGTAGAAAGCTCCTGAATATTCATCTGAATACTGCCGTCGCCCGTTACGCAAATGACTGTTTCTTCCGGCAGCGCAAGCTTGATACCCAATGCCGCAGGCAGGCCAAAGCCCATCGTGCCCAGCCCACCGGAGTTCACCCAGCGGCGCGGTAAATCGAACGGATAATACAGCGCGGCGAACATCTGGTGCTGGCCGACGTCCGATGCCACATAAGCTTTGCCTTCGGTCAGTCGGTGCAGCGTTTCAATCACCGCCTGCGGTTTAATCTTGTCGCCTTCGGTGCTGTATTTCAGACAGTGACGCCCACGCCATTGCTCAATACCCTGCCACCAGTCGCGCAGCGCATCAAACTGCTGCGGTGCGCCATCTTGTTCCAGTAGCTCCAGCATCAGGCTTAGCACCTGTTTAGCATCGCCCACGATAGGGATATCGGCATTTACCGTTTTGGAAATCGACGCGGGATCGATATCAATATGCAATACCGTCGCATTCGGACAGTACTTTGCCAGATTGTTCGTCGTACGGTCGTCGAAGCGAACCCCTACGGCGAAAATCACATCGGCGTTATGCATTGCCATGTTGGCTTCATACGTCCCGTGCATCCCCAACATGCCGAGGCATTGGCGGTGCGTTCCGGGAAAACCGCCCAGCCCCATCAGAGAGGTTGTCACTGGCAGGTTAAGTTTTTCCGCCAGCGTCAGCAGTTCTTCGTGGCACTCCGCGTTAATCACACCGCCACCGCTGTAGATAATCGGCTTTTCTGCTGCCAACAGGGTTTGCAGCGCGCGACGAATCTGCCCTTTGTGCCCTTGAACCGTTGGGCTGTAGGAACGCATGCTGATGCTTTCGGGATAAACGTACGGCAGCTTATTCGCCGGATTCATGATGTCTTTCGGCAGATCGACCACCACAGGCCCCGGACGTCCGGTTGATGCCAGATAAAATGCTTTTTTCAGGATCGTCGGGACATCTTCCGCTTTCTTGACCAGAAAACTGTGCTTAACGATAGGCCGGGAAATCCCCACCGTGTCGCATTCCTGAAAGGAATCGTAGCCAATCAGCGAAGTTGCAACCTGACCGGACAACACCACCATAGGAATGGAGTCCATATAGGCAGTCGCGATACCGGTAATCGCGTTGGTCGCACCGGGACCGGACGTGACCAGCACGACGCCGACCTCACCCGTCGCACGCGCATAGCCATCCGCCATATGTACCGCACCTTGCTCATGCCGCACCAAAATATGCTCGATACCGCCAACCGTATGCAGGGCGTCGTAAATATCCAGCACCGCACCGCCCGGATAACCGAACACATGTTTTACGCCCTGATCGATCAACGATCGGACCACCATTTCGGCGCCTGACAACATCTCCATGGGTCTGCCTCTTTTGTTCAGAAAGCGGAATCCGCTTCTGTATTGACCGGGGAAATCCCCGCGCTCACATTGTATTAATACTGTTAACTTTTAGTACAAGAATACGAAATTTTATAGGGATTACTGATAACCCATTAACATAACGCCAGATTATGACGCAGACAAACGGCAAAAAACCACCGCCCTTAATCAGGCCTAGGGGCAATCGAACGTGAGGGAAAAAGGAACTGAGATAAAATACTAACTGGGAACCTTCAGACCTGAGAGATCGTCCATAAAGGCTATAAATTACAGAGTGAAATATTGAGGCCGAAAATCACATTTCTTTTCAGGAAACGCGCTTTTCGGCCTACGACAGCATCAAGACTCTGCGTACATCGCATCAATTTCCAGTTGGTAACGCTGGTTGATGATCTTTCTGCGCAGTTTGAGCGTTGGCGTCAATTCCCCTTCCGCCATCGAAAACGGTACAGGCAACAGCGTGAATTTCTTCACTTGCTCAACGCGGGAAAGCTCCTTCTGCATCTCCCGCAGGCGCTGTTCAAACAGCTCAATAATATGGCTGTGGCGCAGCAGCTCCAGACGATCGTGATATTTCAGATTGATGGAGTGAGCGTATTCTTCCAGCGCCTCGAAACAGGGAACAATCAGCGCAGACACGTACTTACGCGTGTCCGCAATAATCGCAACCTGTTCAATGAAGCGATCCTGCCCCAACGTGCCTTCCAGATGCTGCGGTGCAATATATTTACCGCCCGAAGTTTTCATCAGATCTTTCAATCGTTCGGTAATAAACAGGTTACCGTTGGCATCCAGTTCCCCCGCATCGCCGGTTTTCAACCATCCGTCTTCGGTAAAGGTTTCTGCGGTTTCCTGCGGACGGTGGAAATAACCTCGCATGATGGTTGCACCGCGTACCTGAATCTCTTTTTCCTCACCAATGCGGACCTCAATGCCCGGCAGCGGCGTACCAATAGAGCCTAAGCGGAAGCGGCCCTCTTCCCAGCAGGAAACCGTCGCGCAGGTTTCAGTCATGCCGTAGCCATAGATGATGCGAATCCCAATCGACCGGAAAAACAGAATGATGTTGTCATCCAGTCGCGCGCCCGCAGCTGGCATAAAGCGAATCTCGCCCCCCAGCAGTTGGCGCAGTTTCCCTAACACCAGTCGGTCTGCATAGCGATGCATCACGCGGCGGAAAAGACCGCCCTTCTTCGCGGCCTGGCTAGCCAGAAAAGCGTGTTGCCCCTGCGCAAGAGCCCAGTTAAATAGACGCTGGCGATACCACGGTGCCTGCGCCACTTTTTCATGGATCGCGCTGTAAACTTTCTCATAAAAACGCGGCACGGCACACATCACGGTAGGCTTCACCGCCTGCATCGCGGCACGCACCAGATTCGTATCGCTGAGGTACACGTTCTGCGCGCCACGGTGCATAATGACAAAGCTCCATGCGCGCTCAAATACGTGAGAAAGCGGCAAGAAACAGAGCGATACGTCGTTTTCTGACATATCCAGACGATCGTCGTGCAGCTTTAGCTGCATTGCCATGTTGGTGTAATCCAGCATGACGCCTTTCGGTTCACCCGTCGTGCCAGAGGTATAAATCAGCGTAAACAGATCGTTGAGATCGCGGCTGTCGATGCGCGTTTGCCATTCCTCACGCCAGAAATCGTCTACCGCCTGCGCTTCAAACTCGCACAGGGATTGCACAATGTCGCTGCCGCGCAGGTTAACACCTTCATCCATCACGATGATGTTTCGCAGCTGTGGGCAGGTATCGCGCAGCGCCAGCAGCGCATCCAACTGTTCCTGACCGCCAACGAATATCGTACGGATGTCCGCATCATTGATGATAAATGCCGCCTGTGCCGCCGTATTCGTGGCATAGATTGGCACGCTGATCGCACGCAGGTGCAGCAGTGCCAGATCGGCCAGCGACCAGTTCATTGAATTATGAGAGAAAATCGCAACCCGTTCCTGAACATCCAGCCCCAGCGCTAAGAGCGCGCTGGCAATGCGCTGAATGCGCTGCCCGGCCTGTGTCCAGGTGAGCTGCTGTTCGCCCGCAGGCGTCCACTCACGCAACGTAATACGGCCTGCGCAGTGATTGATTTGATCTTGGACCCGGTGCACCACATGGTATGGCTGTAAATGATTATTCATCTGTAAAAGAATTTCTAAGGGGGAAGAATTTGACAGCATTTCAGCGTACAGCTGTACATTATTTGGCGTGCAGTCTACCGTCATTGTTCAAAACCGCAACGATCTTTCGTTCATTCGGCGCAGGCTATCGCTGGTTTACTTGACGCATGTCACACCAATCAAAAGTTGACATAACCCTGATAATCGCGTACCAATAAAGGAACACCGAATTTCAGATGACGAGACACCATGTTCAACTTTACTGTCCTACTAGGCCTACTACTAAACGCATCCTTCTTGCGCGGTAGGTTTGTGGGCAGAGTTCAGAACTAAGTTTCTCGCCACACGATACAAAAACCCGCGCCGATGCGCGGGTTTTTTTTTACTCGCCGAGCGCTAAGTACAAGTAGACACGACAAGGAACTAAACCGATGAGCGAGCAAGTCATTATTTTTGATACCACATTACGCGATGGTGAACAGGCTTTACAGGCGAGTCTGAGCGTAAAAGAAAAGCTGCAAATTGCCTTTGCCCTAGAGCGTATGGGCGTTGATGTCATGGAAGTTGGCTTCCCCGTGTCCTCTCCCGGCGACTTTGAATCCGTTCAGACGATTGCCCGCAACATCAAAAATAGTCGTGTGTGCGGCCTGACACGCTGTGTTGAGAAAGATATCGATGTCGCCGCAGAAGCACTGCGTGTCGCAGAAGCGTTCCGTATTCACACCTTTATCGCGACCTCACCGATGCACATCGCCACCAAGCTGCGCAGCACGCTGGATGAAGTGATCGAACGCGCCATTTACATGATCAAACGCGCGCGTAACTACACAGACGACGTTGAATTTTCCTGCGAAGATGCGGGCCGTACGCCAATCCCAGACCTGTGTCGCGTGGTTGAAGCCGCCATCAACGCCGGTGCTCGCACGATTAATATCCCAGACACCGTCGGCTACACCATGCCGCATGAGTTCGGCAATATCATCGCCTCTCTGTACCAACATGTTCCCAATATCGATAAAGCCATCATTTCTGTTCACACTCACGACGATCTGGGTTTGGCCGTCGGCAACGCCATGGCAGCGGTACATGCAGGCGCTCGTCAGGTAGAAGGCACACTGAACGGTATCGGCGAGCGTGCGGGTAACTGTTCACTGGAAGAAGTCATCATGGCGATCAAAACCCGCCATAACATCCTGAATGTGCACACCAACATCAATCATCAGGAAATCTACCGTACCAGCCAGTTGGTCAGCCAGATTTGCAATATGCCCATTCCTGCCAACAAAGCGGTTGTGGGTGCCAACGCCTTCGCTCACTCCTCTGGTATTCACCAGGATGGCGTGCTGAAGAACCGTGAAAACTACGAAATCATGACACCGGAATCCATCGGTCTGAAAGAAGTACAGTTGAACCTGACTTCCCGTTCTGGTCGCGCGGCGGTGAAACACCGCATGGAAGAGATGGGCTATCAGGACAGCGACTACAATCTGGACGATTTGTACTCTGCCTTCCTGAAACTGGCGGATAAGAAAGGTCAGGTCTTTGATTACGATCTGGAAGCATTGGCCTTTATCAGCCGTCAGCAGGAAGAACCTGAGTTCTACCATCTGGATTATTTCAGCGTTCAGTCCGGCTCCAGCGTGATGGCAACCGCCTCTGTCAAACTGATCTGCGGCGAAGAAACCCAGTCAGAAGCCGCGACAGGCAATGGCCCGGTGGATGCCGTTTATCAGGCGATCAACCGCATTACGGGTTATCAGGTTTCGCTGGTTAAATACCAACTGACCGCCAAAGGTCAGGGCCGTGATGCGCTGGGTCAGGTTGATATTGTCGCGGACTATCAAGGGCGTCGTTTCCACGGCGTCGGTCTGGCAACGGATATCGTTGAATCTTCCGCGCAGGCAATGGTAAATGTATTAAACAATATCAAACGTGCTCAGCAGGTAGAAAAAGAAATTCAACGTCTGCAGCAGCACAGTAACCAACAACAAAACGATAGCAAACAACAAAACAGTCAGGAAACAGTGTGATGACAAAGAGCTACCATATCGCCGTTTTACCCGGAGACGGCATTGGCCCAGAAGTAATGGCGCAGGCCCATAAAGTACTGGATGCGGTACGTCAGCGTTTTGGCATCCGCATTACCACCAGCGAATATGACGTCGGCGGTATCGCCATTGACCGTCAGGGCACGCCGCTACCGCAGGCGACCGTCGCAGGTTGTGAGCAGGCCGATGCGATTCTGTTCGGTTCCGTTGGCGGCCCGAAATGGGAACACCTGCCACCGGCAGAGCAGCCGGAGCGCGGTGCGTTATTGCCTCTGCGTAAACACTTCAAACTGTTCAGCAACCTGCGTCCTGCGCGTCTGTATCAGGGGCTGGAAGCGTTTTGCCCACTGCGTAGCGACATCGCCGCCAAAGGCTTTGATATCCTGTGCGTCCGCGAACTGACGGGCGGCATCTACTTCGGCCAGCCAAAAGGGCGTGAAGGTAGCGGCCAGTATGAACGTGCTTTCGATACCGAGGTCTATCACCGTTTCGAGATTGAGCGCATCGCGCACATCGCGTTTGAATCCGCCCGTAAACGTCGCAGCATCGTGACCTCTATCGATAAAGCCAACGTGCTGCAAAGCTCGATTCTGTGGCGCGAGATCGTCAACGAAGTCGCCAAAGACTATCCGGATGTGAAGCTGTCCCACCTGTATATCGATAACGCGACAATGCAATTAATTAAGGATCCGTCTCAGTTTGACGTGATGCTGTGTTCTAACCTGTTCGGTGACATTCTGTCCGACGAGTGCGCCATGATTACCGGCTCAATGGGCATGCTGCCTTCTGCCAGCCTGAACGAGCAAGGCTTTGGCCTGTATGAACCGGCTGGCGGTTCCGCACCAGATATCGCCGGTAAAGATATTGCCAACCCGATTGCACAGATTCTGTCGCTGGCGCTGCTGCTGCGCTACAGCCTGGGTGCAGACGATGCCGCAGAGGCGATCGAAAAAGCCGTTAATACCGCACTGGCTGAAGGCTATCGCACTGCCGATTTGGCAAGCACCGGCAGCGCGATCGGTACCAATGAAATGGGCGACGTGATTGCGCGTTTTGTCGCGCAAGGGGCATAACCATGGGTAAGACGTTATATCAAAAATTGTTCGAAGCGCACGTGGTTCATGAAGCGCCGAACGAAACGCCGCTGCTGTATATCGACAGACATCTGGTACACGAAGTGACTTCCCCACAGGCCTTCGACGGCCTGCGTGCGATGGGCCGCAAGGTTCGTCAACCGGGGAAAACCTTCGCGACCATGGACCACAACGTGTCCACGCAGACCAAAGACATCAACGCCAGTGGCGAGATGGCCCGCATTCAGATGCAGGAGTTAATCAAGAACTGTGCAGAATTCGGCGTTCAACTGTATGACCTGAACCACCCGTATCAGGGCATCGTTCACGTTATCGGCCCTGAACAAGGGATGACGCTGCCGGGTATGACCATCGTCTGCGGTGACTCACACACGGCAACGCACGGCGCGTTTGGCTCACTGGCTTTCGGTATCGGTACGTCGGAAGTAGAACATGTGCTGGCAACGCAAACCCTGAAACAGGGTCGCGCCAAAACCATGAAGATTGAAGTCACCGGCGATGCACCACACGGCATTACCGCGAAAGACATCGTGCTGGCGATCATCGGTAAAACCGGTAGCGCAGGCGGCACTGGTCATGTGGTTGAATTCTGCGGTACAGCTATTCGTGCGCTGAGCATGGAAGGCCGTATGACGCTGTGTAATATGGCGATTGAAATGGGTGCGAAGGCAGGTCTGGTCGCGCCGGACGAGACAACCTTCAACTACCTGAAAGGCCGCCAGTTTGCACCGAAAGATGCAAATTGGGATGCCGCCGTTGCGTACTGGAGTACGCTGAAATCCGATGATGACGCGCAGTTCGATACGATCGTCACGCTGGATGCCGCGCAGATCGCTCCGCAGGTTACCTGGGGTACTAACCCCGGTCAGGTTATCGCCGTCAATCAGGAAATCCCTAGCCCTGACTCTTTCAGCGATCCAGTAGAACGAGCCTCCGCGGCTAAAGCGCTGGCCTATATGGATCTGCAACCCGGCATTAAACTGACCGACGTGAAGATCGATAAAGTCTTCATTGGCTCCTGCACCAACTCGCGCATTGAAGATTTGCGTGCAGCAGCAGAAATCGCCAAAGGGCGCAAAGTTGCCGCTGGCGTTCAGGCTATCGTCGTACCTGGCTCCGGCCCGGTAAAAACGATGGCGGAGCTGGAAGGGCTGGATAAAGTGTTCATCGAGGCGGGCTTTGAGTGGCGTTTACCGGGCTGTTCTATGTGTCTGGCGATGAATAATGACCGCCTGAACCCCGGCGAGCGTTGTGCATCAACCAGCAACCGTAACTTTGAAGGCCGTCAGGGTCGCGCTGGCCGCACCCATCTGGTCAGCCCGGCAATGGCTGCGGCAGCGGCAGTGACGGGTCGCTTTGCCGACGTCCGCGAGTTGAATTAAGAGAGAAACCGACATGGCTAAATTTACCCAACACACAGGTCTGGTGGTTCCTCTGGATGCCGCTAACGTCGATACCGACGCCATCATTCCCAAGCAGTTTCTGCAAAAGGTGACGCGTACCGGTTTCGGCCAGCATCTGTTCCACGACTGGCGTTTTCTGGACGATGCGGGCCAACAGCCCAACCCTGAGTTTGTGCTGAACCAACCGCATTACAAAGGGGCGAGTATCCTGCTGGCGCGGGAAAACTTCGGCTGTGGCTCTTCCCGTGAGCACGCTCCGTGGGCGCTGACCGATTACGGCTTCAAAGTCGTTATCGCCCCAAGCTTCGCCGATATTTTCTACGGCAACTCGTTTAACAACCAACTGCTGCCGGTGAAGTTGAGCGATGAAGAAGTGGACGAGCTGTTCAAGCTGGTTGACGGGCAGGAAGGCATTACCTTCACGGTCGATCTGGAAAATCAGGTCGTTCAGGCGGGCAGCAAAAGCTATCCGTTCGAAATCGACAGCTTCCGCCGTCACTGCATGATCAATGGGTTAGACAGCATCGGCCTGACGCTACAACACGAAGCGTCTATCACCGAGTATGAAAAGAATCAGCCAGCCTTTTTGAACTGATTAAAGATTACAGATAGCCCAAAGCCCGCACTGTTATTTGCGGGCTTTTTCTTTTTGAAGAATGACGTGGATTACAGCAACCCGGCAATGAGATAAAAAGCCAGCATACTCAAGAGCACCGCGACCACAATATTTCTGATAAAAAACGAAATCACGACACTCACTATTGCGCCGAGAAAATACGGATTATCAGGAAATGCGCGAATAACACCGTGGTCCATCAAAATAATCGGTCCGCAAATTGCGGTGAGTAAACAGGGTGCTGAATACTTTAACGCCCGATGGAGTAAAACCGGGATTTTTACTGGCACCGCGGGTTCAAGAAAGATATAGCGATTAAAAAACACGATCCCTGCCAGAACGAATATCAATAACCAGCTCATTTTTCTTCCTTAAGCACAGACGCAATGAACACAGAGAAAAACATGCCGCCGACACCGGCAATAGCAATGGCACCGTCTACCTTGAAATAGCTTAATAGCATCGACAACAGCAGAGAAAACAGGACGCCAGAGAAGGTACTGATCTTCTTTATCATCGGTACAACGATGGTGATGAACGTGGCAACGATAGAGTAATCAAGGTGATACTTATCTAAATCGGGTACAGATGAGGCCATGACCACGCCAAGAATACTGAAGATATTCCAGAAAATATAAAAGGTGAAACCCGCACCGATTAAATAGCTGGTACTAACGTTGTTCTTTCTGTCTTTCTTTTCACTGAGTGCAAAAAGCTCGTCTGATAATAAAAATCCGATAGGAAGCCGTTTTCTTAATTTCAACGTTGAAACATATTCACGTAGCGTCAGACCATATATCAGGTGCTGTGCGGTGATAAAAAAAACGGAGATTAATAGCGTCGCGACATTCGCCCCAGACATGAGCAAACCAAGCGCCACGAGTTGCGCCGCTCCCGCGAAAATAATCGCGGACATCCCGATACTTTGCCCGACAGATAATCCCGATTGAATAGCCATAGAACCAGCCAGAATGCCCCAGGGCACAACGGACAAACAGAGCGGCAGCATTTCAACCACGCCGGTCATAAAATGCTTCCACGGACTAACGGTGTCTTTTGATTCAGACGATGAACGGGCTACGGTGTTTTCCATATAACATTGCACTACCAGAAATAAATCGATAGCGGAAAACTAACAAACCGTCTTTTAAGAGTATTGGATAAAGTTGCTACCCTCGGAATAGAGGGACAGCCTATTTATGCGTAGCCTTTAGCAAACTCGCCAGGCGTCAATCCCAACGAGTTTTTGAAATGGCGATGGAAATGGCTCTGGTCGGTAAAACCACACGATACGGAGACATCAAGGATAGCACCGCCTTTGCGCAATAGTGCCTTAGCCTTGCGCAGGCGAGCCTGAATCAAGTAGGCATGAGGCGTAATCCCCACCACCGCTTTAAACTGTCGTAAGAAGTGCCACACACTGAGTTCAGCCAGCGCGGCTAATTCAACGAGAGCCAGTTCTCTCTCAGGATAGCTGTCCATAAACGCTTTAACGTTCAGTATATTTTGGGTCGCAACGGGCAGCATCTGTGGCGTCAGGCGCGTCTTGCTATAGCGCATCGTCAGCCAGGTTAATGACGACAACAGCAGCGTTTCTTTCAAGAGCATATTGCCCGGCTGAGCGAGCATATTGAACGTCATGAGCAGCTGATCCGACAGCCCAGGGTCGTGAACAACCGCGTCGGGAAACCACGGAATGGAATCCTTTGAGCGTTGAAGATCCTGATTAATCGAACGAAAAAGATCGGGATGCGGATAAATGGCGCGATAGGCCCAGCCTGTTTCTACTTCGGAGCTCCCCGTGTGTACATCGTCCGCGTTCACAAGAATGATGTCACCTTTGGGGGCAACATGCTCTGCACCAGAGCGATAAAAACGCTGAGCCCCCTGCTCAATCACGCTGATACAATACGTATCATGCACATGGCGAGGAAAGCGCTGCTGATAGTACTGCGCCTGCAACATATCCAGACCACCTAATGCTTCCAGATGCCTGAAATGTGTCTGCTCTTGCACTACCGGCTTTTTCTGCACGCGTTAACCCTCTTATCATTTGTACAAAATTGCTCTGGCGGAAACGACATCTGCGTACTTCTTTATAGATAGCCAGAAACAGCGTACCTGTTTCACTGATTCTATCAGAAGCGGATTCACATCCCCATGCTGGAAAAAACTGCAAAAAAAGCCAGCGACAAAGCCGCTGGCCATTGATGATACATTCTTGTCTTTTTACGGCTCTTGGCTTTTTACCAACCGGGTCACATCAGATGAAACCGGGACACGCCAAGATTCAATCGCTCGGCCTGCTGCTCCAGCGAGGCGGCAGACGAGGAAGCCTCTAGCACCAGCGTCGCGTTTTGTTGCGTAACCCGATCCATTTCTGATATCGCTAACGACACCTGATTGATACCGCTGCTCTGTTCATCAGACGCCAGCGCAATCTCATTCATGATGCGGGTGACGTTATTAATTTCAGCCACAATCTCGGCCATCGCTTTACCCGCTTCGGATGCCAGCGTCGTTCCCTCTGTCACTCTGGCTTCGGATTCTTTAATCAGTGCGGCAATTTCTGTTGCGGCGTTAGCCGAGCGCTGTGCCAGATTACGTACTTCTCCTGCCACCACCGCAAATCCTTTACCCTGCTCGCCCGCTCTCGCTGCTTCAACCGCCGCATTCAACGCCAGAATATTGGTCTGAAATGCAATCCCGTTAATGAGCGCGATAATCTCAGAAATCTTATCTGAACTCTTGGCGATATCCGCCATAGACCCCACAACCTGTTCAACAATGCTGCCACCGTTCACCGCTTTGGTTGAGGTCTCCGTCGCCACAACGCTTGCATGATGCGCATTATCGGTATTCTGCTTCACCGCAGCCGTAAGTTGCTCCATGCTGGCCGCCGTTTCCGCCAGCGCTGCGGCCTGCTGTTCAGTTCGTGCAGACAAATCCGTATTACCGACGGCAATTTTCGTCGAACTGCTGTGAATCGACTCTGCGCTGTCACGTACCGAGCCAACCGTTTCGGAGAGCGAGTCCTGCATTTGCTGGATGTTGTTCCCCAAAATACCGATTTCATTCCGCCCGACATCTACACTCGCGCGCGTTAAATCTCCGTGCGCGATTGCCTGTATGCGCGACACCCAATACTGCACTGGGTTAATAATGACTCGACGAATTAATAAGAACGTCATGCCCGTTAATACGATCGCCAGAATAAAGGCACCTATCATGAGCGTATAGCCCAGAGTGGAATTCCTTTCAGCCGTCACATTAATATTTTTTGCCATCTCAACCCGATAAAGATAGGACGCCTTCAACGGCACATCATATTCATCATCCAATTTAGACAGGGTCGTCGACTCAAACGCATTGAGTTCTTCCACATTGCCCTTCTTCGCTATGTCAAACATAGGTTTAATACCGCGTTCAACATAATCGCCATAGCGCGCTTTTAATTCGTTATCGCGGGCGAGTTCAACATCAGCGCGAACCGACCTATTTTGATAGCCATTAAACATTTGCTGAGACAGCGACAGGCGTTCTTCAGCCGCTTTCATACTCGCATTGTAGTTATCAGTAAGACCATTACGTAAGTGATTCACAGCATGTAGCAAATTCATACGCGCTGCACGCATATGATTAGCACTATCAACAAGTTCCATTCGAACATTCAATTCCAGCGTCGAACTATTTAACGACTGTTCAGCCTGCTTAAGAAAATAGGACGATGTGGAAACTGCCAAGGCAAAAAGTAGTAAAACACCAGAAAAAACAACGATAAAAAGGGGTGTCAGTTTGATGTTGTGCACGCCGGGTGCAGCGTGCCAAGGTTCTGGTTTTTCGTAAATCGCTATTGACTGATAAGGAACATCGCTCATTTTTACACCCGTCGAGTTATTCAAAAAATTGCTGTGAAGTAAATTGCTGGTAAGCAAGAAAAAATAAAACGCCGCTACATGTTACATAATATTTAAAGGTTGTAACAATGTGCGTTAAACACAAGATAAAAAAAAGTGGACTATAAAAAATAATTTTATTCATAGGACCGCCATCACAAAAAAACCGCCTATAATTTCAACTAAAATAGTTTCTCAAAAAAACAATTTAGAATGAAAACCATTACACTAAATTAGTGAATTATTTTAGTCATTATTCTTACATTAATATTAATTATAAGAGAAAAAACAGATTAACGGAGTCATTCTTTTTTATTGAAAATAAACACGCTTTAACATTCAACATTACTGATTGATTTATTATTTCGTCATTCGGAATATAAAAGCATCACGCTACGGCACGCCCGGATTAACGTTCACCTATGCCCTCGAGCTTCGGCACGCTGTCGCCCGTCTAAAACCGGTGGAGTAACCCGCCGTAAGCATGCCCGGTGTCTTTCTCTGCGGGCATGCTTCCTCTCCAGTCTTCTTCTTCAATTTGCTTTTGCGAAGCTGCGCGCAGGCCGCTCACGCCGTTTAAATGTCAGCTAAATAAGCAGGTATATTTCATTCTCGACTAGCGCTCATGTTGACATTTGTCAACGCATGAACATACCATGACCCTATATCGCGATGAAAAAACATCCAAATAAGCATATTCAGGCAGCCATTGAATACGCGTTAGCGCAGGGCTGGCATTTTTATCCCAGCAACGGGCATGCATTTGGCAGGCTTATCTGCGGCACGCCGGACCACAGTACCCATATGATGAGTATTTGGTCCACGCCATCAGTCCCGGAAAATCACGCAAAGCAGATCCGCCGCAACGTCGATAGCTGCCTGACCATGTTGAAACAATAGAAGATATATATGGCTTACCGAGGAATTTATGACAACGTATCACTTTTCTCTCACGCTATCGGGCGTTTCCGCAGACACCGCAGGACTGGAGGATGCGCTTTTTACCAGCGGCTGCGACGATGCCTTGATCTGCTTCTATGGCAGTGCCGTCTATCTCGAATTTGATCGAGAAAGCCCGCGTTTTTCTACCGCAGTCATTAGCGCTATTCATGATATTGAATCCGCGAGCATCAAAGCCAAAGTCCACTCCGTCGATGCAGCCTGGGTTGGGATCAGTGACATCGCGGCCTTGTCCGCGCTGTCTCGTCAGGCGATTGCGCTTCTCAAAGACGGAAAACGTGGTGCAGGTGATTTCCCCTCTCCGGTCCAGCGCTTACGCGGTACATCACCGCTGTGGGAATGGAGCGATGTTGCCGATTGGCTAGCCAAACAAAAAAAAATACCACAAGAATTAGCCGACAATGCTCAGGAACTTGCCACGATTAATCTAGCCTTGCAGATACGCAATACCCGTCAGCAGGACGAATTAGCACGTTATTGCGCATTGCTCAGCGAAGGTCTGCCATTACGTGAACAAAGCATCACGTAAACAACACCTCTGAGACCTACCTACCATGCAAACCACCCGCAGCAGCCAAAGCTAGCAGCAGGTAAACACCATAAAAAAAGCCAGCGAAAAAACTCGCTGGCTGGTGAAACGTCACCATTACTCAGAATTCTTTTTCTCACACCACCTAGAACCAATGACGATATTCGTCGTCGGACATGTCTTTCAGGTGCCACTGCGTCGCCTGCTGTAGTAATGCAATGCGCTGTTGGGTAGACATCCATCGCAACCACTTCGCTTTACAGGTCGATAAGTAGGCTCGATAGAACTGGGACAAACGGGAAATTGCCATAAGCCACCTCCTCTCTTTCCTTGTTAGAAAGTATCGACGTAATATAGGGAAAGATAAATTGATGACTTTAGTGCAGGGAGTTCCTCTTTTATGTCTTCTCCTCGATTGCAGCAACAGTTCATCCGCCTGTGGCAACATTTTCAGGGACAAACCACCGACACCACGCTGCAAGAGCTGACTGGTGTGTTGAATTGCTCACGCCGCCATATCCGTTCGCTGCTGAACGCGATGCAGCAAGAAGGCTGGCTGGTCTGGCAAGCCGAAGCCGGAAGAGGAAAACGCTCGCAGCTCTCCTTTGTGTATACCGGATTGGCGCTACAGCAACAGCGTGCCGAAGATTTGCTGGAACAGGATCGCATTGAACAACTGGTGCAGTTGGTGGGTGACAAGGAAGCAGTACGCCAGATGCTACTTGCCCACCTTGGGCGGAGCTTCCGGCAGGGAAAACACATTCTGCGTATCCTCTATTACCGTCCTTTACGCAATTTACTGCCCGGCTCGGCGCTACGGCGTTCAGAGATGCACATTGCCCGGCAAATTTTCAGCGGACTCACCAATATAAATGAGGAAAATGGGGAAATTGAACCCGACCTAGCTCACCATTGGCAGATGATCTCCCCCCTGCATTGGCGCTTTTATCTGCGCCCGGCTATCCGCTTTCATCATGGGCGCGAGCTCACAATGGATGACATCACCACGTCACTCTCTCGTCTTATTCCGCTTCCACTCTTTTCTCATATTGAAGCCGTAACGTCGCCGATGCCGTTCGTGATCGATATCCAGCTAAACAGCCCGGATAAATGGCTGCCGTGGCTATTAGGCAGCGTGCACGCCATGATTTTGCCGCAAGAGTGGAAAACGCTACCGGATTTTGCCCAACACCCAATTGGCACTGGCCCTTACGCCGTGGTGCGTAATAACAGCAATCAACTGAAGATCCGCGCCTTCGATGATTATTTTGGCTATCGAGCGTTGATTGATGAGGTCAATATCTGGGTCCTGCCGGACGAACCGGAGGAAATGCCGGTGTCCATCCAACTCCAGTCTGACAATTCTCGTCACGAACAGTTGGAAAGCCGGATGGAAGAAGGCGGCTATTTCCTGCTATTCGACAAGCGTTCGCCGTTAGCATCACGGCCAGAAGCTCAGCAGTGGCTCAGGCAGGTATGTAACCCGATTTCGCTACTCAACCACGCCAATACCAGCAATCAGCGTGACTGGTCACCGGCCTACAGCCTGCTCCCGCGCTGGCACCATCACCATCCCGATGTGCCGCAATCCCTTCCGAAAGGGCTGACGGAGGTCACACTCACGTTCTATCAGGCACACCCTGAATACCGGATATTAAGCGAGATTATGCGCACGCTACTGGCGCAGCACGGCGTCACGCTGCATATCCAGACGGTCAGCTACGAAGACTGGTATCAAGGCAATGCCGAGAGCGATATCTGGTTTAGCAGCGTGAACTGTTATTTGCCGCTCGAATTCTCCCTGTTCGCGATGATCTACGAGCTCCCGCTGGTGCAGCACTGTCTGGATGACGATCTGCATGCGGACGCGCAGCAGTGGCGCAATCACTCACTGCCGATGGCGGAATGGTGTGAAAAACTGATCGATAGCGGCCAACTGTATCCGCTGTTGCACCACTGGCTGCAACTTCAAGGGCAACGCAGTATGCGTGGCGTCAGGATGAATATGTTGGGCTGGTTTGATTTTAAATCAGCCTGGTTTGCACCGCCGGAACGCTGAGAGCCTTTCGCTGCCCGACTTAACCCTTTACAATGTGCCGTTCTCAACGGGGTGCGGAAAATTTTTCGCTGAGAAGATACCCGTCGAACCTGATCCGGTTAATACCGGCGAAGGGATTTGAGAGTGCGGCTTATTGCTGCCTCAAAGTCCTTTGCCACCCTATGATTCTCAGGAGTGCAAAGTGTTAAATCAATTACTACACCGTTCAGCCACCGCGCTGAAAATCAGCCTGCCTTGCCTGTTACTGCTCTCTGCTTCGGCTTTCGCCAAGCCTGCGCTTACCGTTTATACCTATGATTCATTCGCTTCCGAATGGGGTCCGGGCCCTGTCATCAAGACCGCATTTGAAAAAGAGTGCGAGTGCGAACTGAATTTTGTCGCACTGGAAGACGGTGCCTCGCTGCTGAACCGTCTGCGTATGGAAGGCAAAAACAGCAAAGCGGACATCATTCTGGGGCTGGACAACAATCTATTGCAGGCAGCAGAACAAACCGGCCTGTTTGCGCCACACGGTCAGGACACCCATGCCGTCACGGTGCCAGGCGGCTGGAGCAATAAGACGTTCGTTCCTTACGACTACGGCTACTTTGCATTTGTGTATAACAAAGACACGCTGAAAAACCCGCCGAAAAGCCTGCATGAGCTGGTGGACAGCAATGCACCGTGGAAAGTGATCTATCAGGATCCACGCACCAGCACGCCGGGACTGGGCTTACTGCTGTGGATGCAGAAAGTGTACGGCGACGATGCGCCGCAAGCGTGGCAGAAGCTGGCGAAGAAAACCGTTACCGTAACCAAAGGCTGGAGTGAAGCCTACGGTCTGTTCCTGAAAGGGGAAGCGGATCTGGTGCTGAGCTACACCACGTCACCGGCCTATCACATCATTGAAGAAAAGAAAGACAACTACGCGGCGGCCACCTTTAGCGAAGGGCACTATCTGCAAATTGAAATCGCCGGGCAGTTGGCTTCCAGCAAAAATCCCGAACTGGCAAAACGCTTTATGCAGTTCATCCTGAGCCCAACCTTCCAGCAGGCGATCCCTACCACAAACTGGATGTATCCAGCGGTTAAAACCGACCTGCCTGCGGGCTTCGCGGCGCTCGCGGTTCCTGAGAAAGCCATGCAGTTCAGCGCACAGGACGTTGCCGACCAAAGGACGCAGTGGATTCAGGCATGGCAACGCGCCGTCAGCCACTGATCGGCGGACGCCTGTGGCCGGGGCTACTGGCCACAACGCTGTTAATTTCCGTTGCCGTCCTGGCTTTCGGCGCGCTGTGGCTACAGGCGCCCGAAAGCCAGTGGCGCACGCTATGGCATGACAGCTATCTCTGGCATGTCATTCGGTTTACCTTCTGGCAGGCCTTTCTCTCTGCGCTGTTTTCTACCGTTCCGGCGATCTTCCTTGCCAGAGCGCTGTATCGACGGCGCTTTCCCGGCCATCGCTGGTTGCTACGCCTGTGCGCGATGACGCTGGTGCTGCCCGTGCTGGTAGCCGTTTTTGGCCTGCTCAGCGTTTATGGTCGGCAAGGCTGGCTGGCCTCTGCGCTGGGCTGGTTTGACCTGAAATACACGTTTTCGCCCTATGGGTTGCAGGGCATCCTGCTAGCGCACGTCTTCTTCAACCTGCCGCTGGCGACCCGATTGCTGTTGCAGTCGTTAGAAGGCATCGCTACCGAGCAGCGTCAGTTGGCAGCGAATTTGGGTATGAACAGCTGGCAGCATTTCCGTCTGCTGGAATGGCCTGCCCTGCGCCGGCAGATTTTACCCACTGGCGCACTGATTTTTATGCTCTGCTTCGCCAGCTTTGCTACGGTGCTGTCGCTGGGCGGTGGCCCGCAGGCGACCACAATTGAGCTGGCTATCTATCAGGCATTAAGTTTTGATTACGATCCGGGGCGCGCGGCACTGCTGGCGTTAATTCAGATGGTCTGCTGTCTTGGTTTGGTGCTGCTGAGCCAGCGGCTGGGGCGCATTCTGCCCGTCGGTAGCACGCAGCAACTTGCCTGGCGCAACCCGCAGGATAGCGCCTTAAGCCGCCTCACCGATGGCCTGCTGATTGGTGCGCTGTTGCTGCTGGTCGTCCCCCCTTTACTGGCCGTGGTGGTCGATGGTGTGAACCGATCGCTGGTTACCGTGCTGCAACAGCCTGTGCTCTGGCAAACGCTGTTTACCTCGCTGCGCATTGCCTTAGGCGCGGGACTCCTGTGTCTGGTGCTAACCATGATGCTGCTCTGGAGCAGCCGCGAGCTAAAATTACGCCAAAAACCACTGTACGGGCAGTTGATGAACCTGAGCGGTATGCTCATCCTCGCCATGCCGGGCATTGTGTTGGCAACCGGCTTTTTTCTGCTGCTGAATAACAGCATCGGGCTACCGCAATCCCCTTACGTGCTGGTGGTGTTCACCAACGCACTGATGGCAATTCCTTACGCGATCAAAGTGCTGGAAAACCCGATGCTGGACGTTGCCGAACGCTACAACCGACTCTGCACGTCGCTGGATATTCGCGGCTGGCAGCGGCTGAGACTGATCGAACTCGCCGCGCTGAAACAGCCGCTGGCGCAGGCGTTGGCTTTTGCCTGCGTGCTGTCGATCGGTGACTTCGGCGTCATCGCGCTGTTCGGTAATGAGCAGTTCCGCACGTTGCCATTCTATCTGTACCAGCAAATTGGTTCCTATCGCAGCGCCGACGGCGCAGTCACGGCGCTACTCTTAATGCTGCTGTGCTTTATGTTATTTACCCTGATTGAGAAACTGGCAGGCCGTCATGATCGCGCTTGAGAAATTAACCTACTTCTATCAACACTTGCCCATGCGTTTTGATTTCCACGTCAAACCGGGCGAGCGCATCGCCATCCTCGGCCCCAGCGGCGCAGGGAAAAGCACGCTGCTGAATCTGGTTGCTGGCTTCCTGATGGCAGACAGCGGGGAATTACGGCTTAACGGCACATCTCACCGCGAGACGCCTCCCGCTAAACGACCGGTTTCGATTCTGTTTCAGGAAAATAACCTGTTTCCTCATCTGACAATCGGGCAAAACATCGCGCTGGGGCTACACCCCGGCCTGCGGCTTAGTGCAGAACAGCGCGAGACGTTACGGCAGATTGCCGATCGGGTCGGTCTGGCCGATCTTCTGGATCGTCTACCCTCGCAGGTTTCCGGCGGACAGCGCCAGCGCGCAGCATTGGCACGCTGTCTGGTGCGCCATCAGCCGATTCTGCTATTGGATGAGCCGTTCTCGGCACTCGATCCCGCGCTGCGTCAGGAGATGCTCGATCTGGTTGAAAGCGTGTGTCAGGAACGTCAATTCACGCTGTTGATGGTATCCCACAATCTGGATGATGCCATGCGAATCGCAAAACGTACGGTGCTGATCGTAGACGGGCAGATTTATTATGATGGGCCGACTCAGGCGCTACAGGATGGCAGCGCCGAGGCGGCCGCCATCCTGGGAATTTCACGTCCGCCTTCGGATTGAAGAATTAAGGCAAAGCCTGATAGCGCAGGTTGCTAAACGTGACGTCGCCCTCGCCTGAAGCATACAGGGCAGGCCGCAGACTGAGGAAATCATACGCGACGTTGTGATGGTAGCCGGACACTTCCATCTGCACCGGATATTTCTTCCACGGTTCCTGATCCGAGGTGCGGGTGTAGAACGTCACAATGTGGCGATCGTTTTTCATCAGAATCTGCACCTCATTGCCCGTAATATGCGGCAGTTTCTTCTCCGCCCTTTCCAGTCCGTAGCGATGCATGACGGTGCCGTCCTGATTAAACGACAGCCCGACGTATAGCTTCGCGTTATAGAACAACAGCAACCCTGCCTGTGCGCCGGGGGAAAAATTCGCCGTAACCTCAATCTGATAAGCCTGATCGCCAGGAATCATCGTGAGCGGCGCGCTGTCCTTCGGCGACGTGCCTTTTGCCTTCAGGTGCAGCTTGCCGTCGCTAAGCGTGACCCGCTTCAGTTCCTCCGCATTGGCGCGGTAGAAATGCCAGCGAGCCGGAAATTTCTCGTCGGTAAAGCTATCAGACCAGCCGATGCCGTGAGGCACTGCCTCGCCGCCTTCCGGCTTGCGAATCGGTTTGCCGGTATCGAATCCAGCGGATGTAAACCAGCCATCATCACCCCAGACGATCGGCTCCAGCATCGCCTGCCGCCCCAGTGTCATAAAGCCGTTTTCATAACCGTGATACACCATGTACCAGTTTTTATCCGGCCCTTCGATCAGCGTCGCATGGCCGCGCGACCACCATTTTTCTGAACGATCCTGCGTGCGGATAATCGGGTTATGCGGCGAGTTTTCCCACGGTCCGTTGATCGATTTCGATCGGGCGGCAATCACCATGTGTCCGGTCGGAGGCCCAGCCGTTCCACCTTCCGCCAGCACCATGTAGAAGTAGTCACCGTGGCGCAGCATCTTCGGCCCTTCCTGCGAGAAGCTTTCCACATCCCACTCTTCCGGGTACTGCCATCCCTGATAGACCACCGCCATTTCACCGACCGTCGATAGCCCGTCGTCCGTCAATTGCACGCGGTTGCCGCCAGACATAAAGATGTAACGCTTACCGTCCTCGCCTACCACATGGCCTGGATCGCTGGCCGGATTTTTCAAGCCGGTATCTTTCGGCGGCGTCCACGGGCCATGAATATCATCGGCGGTAATCACATACAGCGTTTTCTTTTTCGTCCCTTTGGCGTCGATAATCCGGTTCGTGGTGAAGTAGATATAGTATTTGTCGTTGTGCTTCACCAAATCCGGCGCCCAGATGGCATCGACGGGCGTCGTGATCGCAGGACTCAGCGGCTCCCAGTTCACTAAATCACGCGAGTGCCAAATCAGCAGTCCGGGGATATCGTCAAATGACGAGAACGTCATGTAATAGTCATCTCCATCCTTGATAATCGTGGGGTCAGGATGATCGCCCGCAATAATCGGATTGAGATAACAGCCATTGCCCAAATCCGCCTGACGCTGCTGTTCAATACCCCGCATCCATTCATTGGCAGGGCCAGCCTGACAGGCTATCGCCTGACCAATACCCACTGCCATCAATAAGATACCGCTCAATACGCCTTTCCCTACCACTCGGGACACGCCCATTTGTCACCACCCACTATCCCAATGATTATTTTATAATTTATAACATTGAAACCCTGTTCCAATTGTGAAAGTAATCACGCTTCTCTCGGTTATACGGCGAAAAATCAAGCGGTGAAATTTTCAATATACTGTGACCAATTCGACATATTCAGTTTTTATCCCTTGTGGGTATTGTGTCTTTTTGTACTGCTGTGCTTATATGGATTGACGATTGATTACTCATTCGAACACAACACTCGACCGCAATTAGTTCGAACATAAATAACTCGAACATAACGAATATAAATAGGATTCCCGTGACACACTATTCTTCTTCCACTTCAGCACTACTACACACCGCGCATGTTGACGCGGTCGTCGTCGTGCGCGTGGTCGTCGTGGTCGTCGTCGGCAGCGCGCCGTAACGGGTTCCGAATCGAAGATTCTCAAACCCCGCCGGCGCAAGCCGAGCGGGGTTTCTTATTTCTACCCTCCCCGCTCCGACACCGCACCGGCCCTGATGAAGGATGTAAACATGCGTTATACAGGCGCTCAGTTAATTGTTCGGCTGCTCGAACAGCAGGGCATCACCACCGTAGCGGGTATTCCCGGCGGCGCGGCCCTGCCGTTATATGATGCACTGGGTCAAAGTAAGACGATTCGCCACGTTCTGGCTCGCCACGAGCAAGGCGCGGGATTTATGGCACAAGGCATGGCACGTGCCAGCGGACGCGCCGCAGTTTGTATGGCTTCCAGCGGACCGGGAGCGACCAACCTGCTCACCGCCATCGCCGATGCCAAACTGGATTCGATCCCGCTGGTGTGTATCACCGGTCAGGTGCCTTCCAGCATGATCGGTACCGATGCGTTTCAGGAAGTTGATACCTATGGCATTTCTATTCCCGTCACCAAACATAACTACCTGGTTCGCGACATCAACGAACTGCCGCGCGTGATCCCAGAAGCCTTTCGTATTGCGCAGTCGGGCCGTCCCGGCCCCGTATGGATCGATATTCCAAAAGACATTCAGAACGCAACCATTGAGCTGAGCGAACTGCCGGGTGTCTTTCCTCTCGATACGCCACCCGCCATTGCCCAGCAAGAAATCGAGCGTGCTGCGGCCATGATTAATGCGGCTCAGCGACCAGTGCTCTATCTGGGCGGTGGGATTATTAGCAGTGCCGCGCACGAACAAGCAGTTCAACTGGCGGAACGTTCTAGCCTGCCAACCACTATGACGCTGATGGCGCTGGGTACGATGCCTGTCGATCATCCCCTGTCGCTTGGGATGCTGGGCATGCACGCCGCACGATCAACCAATCTGATCTTACAGCAGGCAGATTTGTTAATTGTGCTGGGGGCACGTTTTGACGATCGCGCGATTGGTAAAGCGGAACAGTTTTGCCCGAATGCCAGCATCATTCATATCGATATCGATCCCGCCGAACTGGGCAAGATCCGACAGCCGCACGTGGCGATCAACGCGGATGTCGCGCAAGCGCTGGATCAGCTGCTGCCACAGATTACGCCGCAGCAGCGTGACGTATGGCGTACCACCGTCCGCGGGCTGCAACAGGAATTTCCGTTCAGCATGCCGGGCGCTGACGATCCATTGAGCCATTATGGTCTGGTTCAGGCGACGGCACAGGCGCTGACGGATGATGCCATCATCACGACCGATGTCGGCCAGCATCAGATGTGGGTCGCGCAGTCTTATCCTCTGCGTCGTCCACGCCAATGGCTGACATCCGGCGGGTTTGGGACGATGGGTTTTGGCCTGCCTGCGGCGATTGGCGCGGCGCTGGCTGAACCGAATCGCACCGTGGTGTGTTTCTCGGGTGATGGCAGCCTGATGATGAATATTCAGGAAATGGCAACCGCGGCAGAAGAAGGACTTAACGTAAAAATCGTCCTGATGAACAACCAGTCACTCGGTCTGGTTCACCAACAACAGGATATGTTTTTCCAGAAGCGTATCTTCGCGGCCGATTACCGCTACAGTGCGAATTTCCTCGCAATTGCCGCAGGTTTTGGCTTTGCAACCTGCGATCTGAACGCCGCTGCCGATCCACAGGCCGCGCTGCAAGAGATGCTCAACCAACCAGGCCCTGCGCTGATCCACGTACTTATTGACGCCAATGAAAAAGTGTTACCCATCGTGCCACCGGGCGCCGCGAACATCGATATGATCGGAGATTAATGACTATGTCAATTCAACCCACTTCGCCAACGCAAGCAACGTCAAATCAGGTCACGCTGGAACTCTCGGTGCGCAACCACCCCGGCGTCATGTCACACGTTTGTGGCCTATTTGCCCGCCGGGCATTTAACGTGGAAGGCATTCTATGTATGCCGCTGGCAAACGGCGAGGAAAGCCGGATCTGGCTACTGGTCAAAGATGACCAGCGGCTACAGCAAATGATCAGTCAGGTGGAAAAGCTGGAGGACGTCCTTCAGGTTCGCCGTCACGGTGAAGAAATGCGTATTTTCGAGCAGGTCGCTGAGTTTTACTGCTAAATGGCTTGGCCGGGTCTTTCCCGGCCTGCCCAACCTTAACCGTTTAACACCTGCCATAGCAGATGGCGGTAAACGGGCATCAGCGGGTGCTGTAGTAGTACGATCAGCAAGGCAACCGCCGCCACGGACATCACGGGCGCGACCCAACGCAGACGTCTGAGCGGCATCTTTCTGCTAAACCAGTCATGATGTTTACGTTTATCACTGCGCCACCAGCGCCAGTTTAGCCAGCCTGCGCCCCACACCATGATGGCAGTAATCAGCAGCAGCCACTTAAATCCTGCGCTATTCGTCCCCGCGGGAATATCAATCGCAACGCCAGCCAGAATGCCGGGTAAGAAATAGGCCGGCGGCCACAGCAGGCAGCCGATGATATTCGGCACGGCAAATTTATAAGGCGGTAACCCCAGCATCCCCGCCACCATCGGGATAAGCGGACGCGTCGGGCCGACAAAACGCCCGATCAGTATCGTCGGCATCGGGTGCTGATACAGGGCATATTCGGTTTTACTCAGCAACGCCTGATGCTTTTTCAGGAAAGACCAGTTATGCAGCGGTGCCTTAAAACGCATGCCAATGAAATAGGAAATCCAGTCCCCTAGCAGGCAACCGATAATCCCTGCCGCCCACACCGGGTAAAGCCCCATTTGTCCGCTGCCGATCAGTGCACCCAGCGTCGCCATCATCACCGTTCCCGGCAACAGCAGCCCTACTAAAGCCAGAGATTCGAGAAAGGCAACCAGCATGACGGCGATCAGTGAATACGCTAGCGATTGAGTAACCAGATGATCCAGCCACGCTTCCATAAAATCTACCCGTACGTTATAAAAATAAGGATTGTCTGGATCATAGCAGAAGCCGTCAACTCCTGATTTCACCCCATCATTCGATTGTGGCTACGGTAAAAATCAACACGACGTATTACCACACGATTTCGTCCCTCAGGCACGAGCGCCCCCGTCTGCTAGCACGAAACCCTGCAATATCCTACTGAAAATATGTAGCATAGTTTATCTATTCCGCGTTGAAGCGATCTCAGCTCGCAGGTATAGAGAGCGTGTACGTTCTGATAAATATCAACTATTCCCCTTATCAAAGTACACGCAATATCATTTTTCAATTCAAGCCGTTAGCCCCACTTCAGTAATGTAGTTTTATGGTCAATTCTTTTGCACCGACGGGCATCAACACTTATGATAGCGGTCATTTTTTACCACCGTGCCACGCTGCCACTATGTTTTTTAAACTACTCAACCATTTCGGATTACGACGTCTTATCCTACTCTTGGCAGTGGCGAGCGCCTTGGTAACACTGGCAAACAGTTTTTATGCCAGCTATCGCGTTCAGCGAGAGCTTCTGATTGATAACACCCTTGAAGCCAACCGTGTTTACGCCACCAAGCTTGCGGCGATGACCCATTCTTTCTTTAAAGAATCCCAGCAGCAGTTAGCCTACAGCGCCACTATCGTCGCTACCCAAATGGATGATAAGGCCAGTCTGTTTAAAGAAGCCGACCGCCTGCGGCTACAGACCAGCCATTTCAACTCAGTTGTCATTGCAGATGAAAAAGGGATCGTCAGAGCCACATCACCGGATACGTTCCAATTAATCGGGAGAAGCCTGACAACAGAAGGCGCTCTCGAAGCCCTGAAAGAAAAGCAGCCGCTTATCAGCCAGCCCTATGTCTCTGCCGCCAATAACCTCATTGTGCTGATATCTTCGCCGATCTTCACACGGGATGGCCGCTACAAAGGGTTTATCGGTGGATCCATCTATCTTAAGCAGCCCAGCGTTCTTAATACGCTCTTAGACAAACACTATTACCGCGATGGTTCTTACATTTATGTCACCGATAAGAACAAAAAAATGCTGTATCACCGTGACATGGAGCGTATTGGCAAAACAGAAACCAATAATCTGAAGATCGATGCGTATCACGAAAACAATGGCAGCCAGCATATGGTGAACTATCTGGGTGAAACCATGCTAGCGGGTTACGCCGTTGAAGCCACTTCACAGTGGCAGATTGTGGCGCTCCGCCCGATAGACATCACGCTGAAGCCTCTCGATAGTCTGATGCTGAACGTGCTGCGTCACACGCTCCCGCTCGCGCTTTTAACTATATTCTGCGTCTGGCTGCTTGCCCGCCTCATCGCCCAGCCGCTGTGGCTACTGGCACGCAGCGCCAATAAGATGGATGCGACGGACGTCTCAGACGACATCAGAAATATTCACTCCTGGTATTTCGAAGCCTCGCAGCTCAAACAGGCCATGCTGCTGGGTATCGATTTACTCCAGCGCAAAATTGGTAAGCTGCGTTCTGAAGCACACTCAGACCCGATGACCGAACTGCTCAATCGCCGTGGGTTAGATAGCGTGCTCCGCTACTGGCAAATGGGGCAGAAAAGCTTTGCCGTCATCGCGCTGGATATCGATCGCTTCAAGCGCATCAATGACACCCACGGCCACGATGTCGGCGACAACGTCATTCGCTATCTCTCACAGCTTATTCGCACCAGCTCACGCGATGCCGACATTCTGTGCCGCAGCGGCGGTGAAGAATTTTTGATTCTACTGCCGGAAACCAGTCTCGACGTCGCACTCAGCATCGCTGAACGGCTACGGCAGCGCGTACAGGAATCGACCATTCCTGTCGTGGGCAATATCACCATCTCACTAGGCGCTGCCCTGTGGGAACCAGGCGTCAGCGATATGCCAATCGATCGCACCTTCAAACTGGCAGATGAAGCCCTGTATCAAGCCAAGCAAGAAGGCCGCAACCGCGTGGTCTCTGCCTCCGGCAGCGAGCAGTAATCCATTTTCCCTTTCTTTTATATACCCTAAATAATTCGAGTTGCGTGAAGGCGGCAACTGCGCGACAAATCGGTTCCAGACCGATTTGAACAGCGCTAGCGCTGGCCCGCAGGGTGGGCCTCATTTATGAGGCTCATTAATCCCCAGGAGCTTACTCAAGTAAGTGACTGGGGTGAGCAAGAGCAGCCAACGCACAAGCAGCTTGAAGTATGACGGGTATACAGGTGATGTCGCTGGACATCACCTGTATAAATAACCATACTTACTCCTACCATCCTTCCCTATCTCGCTTGCTATAAAAGGCCGCTTAGTGACTCAGGTTCGTCAGGGGTTTCTACTGACCCGCCACTGGAATGACACACCAGCCGGCACGCAGGTTGAATTCTGGCTGGCCACCGATGAGGGCCCGCTGCTCGCACGGCTGCCAGTACAAGAAGCCGTTGCCTTTATTCCTGCACAACAGGAAGCCCGCGCAAGAATGCTTTTACAGCAGGAAAAACGCTGGCAGTTAAAGCCGCTCGCTATGCAGGATTTCCACCATCAGCCGCTACTGGGGCTGTATTGCCCGCAATACCGACAGCTACTGCGGCTGGAGAAATTGCTGCGTGAGGGAGGCGTTCAGGTCTACGAAGCGGATATTCGCCCAACGGAACGCTTTCTGATGGAGCGCTTTATCACCGCGCCCGTGTGGTTTAGCGGTAACCCAACGTCAGGTAGCCTGCTGACGGAAGCCCGCATGAAACCGAATCCCGATTACCGTCCGACGCTCAAACTGGTGTCGCTGGATATCGAGACCACCCGCCACGGCGAGCTTTACTGCATCGGACTGGAAGGCTGCGGACAGCGTCAGGTTTACATGCTCGGCCCGCCGAACGGCACGCCTGCCGAGCACGAAGATTTTAATCTTGAGTACGTCGCCAGCCGCCCGCTGCTGTTGGAAAAGCTGAATACCTGGATGCAGCAGCACGATCCCGATGCCATCATCGGCTGGAATCTGGTGCAGTTTGACCTACGCGTCTTGCAGAAACATGCCGAGCGCTACAACATTCCGCTCAAGCTAGGGCGCAATGGGCAGGCGTTAGAATGGCGGGAACACGGTTTTAAACAGGGGCATTTTTTTGCCAGTGCCACTGGCCGTTTGATTATTGACGGCATTGAAGCGCTCAAGTCTGCGACGTGGAATTTTGCCTCGTTTAGTCTGGAGTTTGTCGCGCAGTCGCTGCTGGGGGAAGGCAAAGCTATCGACACGCCCTATCAGCGAATGGATGAAATCGACCGCCGTTTTGCCGAAGATAAGCCCGCACTCGCTCGCTATAACCTGCAAGACTGCGAACTGGTCACGCGTATTTTCGACAAAACCGAACTGCTGCCTTTCTTACTAGAGCGCGCCAGCGTCACCGGTCTGGCAGCCGACCGCAGCGGCGGTTCCGTTGCGGCATTTTCCCACCTTTATTTACCGCGCATGCATCGCATGGGCTACGTTGCCCCAAATCTGGGTGACGTCGCGCTTGAAGCCAGCCCCGGCGGATTTGTGATGGATTCGCGTCCCGGTCTGTATGACTCGGTCTTAGTGCTGGATTACAAGAGCCTCTACCCTTCCATCATCCGCACGTTCCTGATCGATCCGGTCGGGCTAGCGGTAGGAACACAGAATCCTGACGCTCAGCACGCCGTCCCCGGTTTTCGCGGGGCATGGTTTTCCCGCGAACAGCACTGCCTGCCAGCGATTGTCGAGCAAATCTGGCAAGGGCGTGAAGCGGCGAAGCGTACCAATAATAAGCCACTGTCTCAGGCGCTAAAGATCATCATGAATGCCTTTTACGGCGTGCTGGGTGCGACAGGCTGCCGCTTCTTCGATCCGCGTCTCGCCTCCTCCATCACCCTACGCGGCCATGAAATCATGCGCAAAACGCGCGAACTGATCGAGGAACAGGGTTATCAGGTGATTTATGGCGATACCGACTCCACCTTTGTCTGGCTGAAGCACGCGCATAGCGAAGAAGAAGCAGCAAAGATTGGCAACGCGCTGGTGCAGCACGTTAACCAATGGTGGACACAGCACCTGCAAGACACTCAGCAGTTGACCAGCGCGCTGGAGCTGGAGTTTGAAACGCACTTTCGCCGCTTCCTGATGCCAACAATCCGCGGCGCGGAGCAAGGCAGTAAAAAGCGCTACGCCGGCATGATCGACACGCCACAAGGCGAAAAAATGGTGTTCAAAGGGCTGGAAACCGTGCGTACCGACTGGACACCGCTGGCGCAGCAGTTTCAACAGCAGCTCTATCTGCTTATTTTTCAACAACAGCCTTATCAGGAGTGGCTGCGGGATTATGTCGATCGTACCCTGAACGGTGATTTTGACGATCTGCTGATCTACCGTAAACGACTACGCCGTCGGCTCGATGATTACCAACGCAACGTACCGCCACACGCCAGAGCCGCGAAAATCGCCGATGACTATAACCGCCAGCAAGGACGGCCTTTGCAATACCAAAACGGCGGCTGGATCAGCTATGTGATGACCGTCAACGGCCCCGAACCATTGGAAACCCGGCATTCTCCGCTGGATTACCAGCATTATGTCGAACGTCAGCTCCAGCCCGTCGCGGACGCTATTCTGCCTTTCCTGCACGACGATTTTGCTACACTGGTGACAGGCCAGATGGGCTTGTTTTAAATGAAAGCTATTAATGCTTTAAATAGCAGATAATGTTTTAAATGGCAGATATTCATGTTTTTAGATGAAAGGGGTTAATTCGCGCGACAGCAAGTTTGAGGGGTGACGAACGCACCGTCATCCATTACCATAACGCCCTTTCTGAATTTGCATCAGCAGCATTATCGGCACCCGATAATGTAATCAGACATTCCTCCGACACAGACGAACATCGAGCTAAGAATTTATGCCTTTTACACTTGGTCAGCGCTGGATCAGCGATACGGAAAGCGAACTTGGACTGGGAACGGTTGTTGCCGTCGATACGCGTATGATTACGCTGCTTTTCCCTGCCAGCGGTGAAAACCGACTTTATTCCCGCAGCGACGCCCCCATCACCCGCGTGATGTTCAATCCCGGCGACACCGTCACCAGCCATGAAGGCTGGCAGCTCAAAGTTGATGACGTGCGAGAAGAAAAAGGGTTGCTGGTGTATTGCGGCCAACGCCTGGACGATGAAACGTCGGCGGAACTGCGTGAAGTCTTCCTCGACAGCAAACTGACGTTCAACAAACCGCAAGATCGCCTGTTCGCCGGGCAGATCGATCGTATGGATCGCTTTGCCCTGCGCTATCGCGCCCGCAAGCATCAGAACGAGCAGGCGCTACAACAATGGGGCGGATTGCGCGGTATGCGTGCCAGCCTTATCCCCCATCAGCTTCATATCGCTCACGAAGTCGGCCAACGCCACGCGCCACGCGTTTTGCTGGCGGACGAAGTCGGTCTGGGAAAAACCATTGAAGCAGGGATGATCATCCACCAGCAGTTGCTCGCGGGTCGTGCCAGCCGCGTGCTGATTGTCGTGCCGGAAACCCTGCAACACCAGTGGCTGGTCGAAATGCTGCGCCGCTTTAACCTGCTGTTCTCCCTGTTTGACGACGAGCGCTATGCCGAAGCCAAGCTGGACAGCAGCAATCCATTTGAAACCGAACAACTGGTGATCTGCTCACTGGGATTTGTTCAACGCAGCGCCCAGCGCTTTGCGCAGCTCGTCAACGCCGACTGGGATCTGCTGGTGGTGGATGAAGCCCACCATCTGGTCTGGAGCGAAGAGAGCCCTAGCCCGGAATATCAGGCCATTGAAACGCTGGCACGCGCCACGCCGGCCGTTTTGCTGTTAACCGCGACGCCGGAACAGCTCGGCCAACAGAGCCACTTTGCGCGCTTGCGCCTGCTCGATCCCAACCGTTTCCACGACTATCATGAATTCGTTGCTGAACAGCAGCAGTACCGCCCGGTTGCCGATGCCGTCACGCTGCTGTTAGCGGGCGAAAAAGCCCAAACGGCTGAACTGAATGCGCTGAGCGACCTGCTGGGCGAGCAGGACATTGAACCGCTGCTGAAAGCCATCAACAGCGACAGCGATGACAATCAGAAGGCGCGTCAGGAACTGATCACCATGCTGATGGATCGCCACGGCACCAGCCGTGTGCTGTTCCGTAACACGCGTCAGGGTGTTAAAGGCTTCCCGCAGCGTGTCCTGCATCAAATCCGTCTGCCGCTGCCAGCGCAGTACCAAACGGCGATTAAAGTGTCCGGCATTATGAACGCGAATAAGGCGCTGGAAGTCCGCGCTCGCGACATGCTGTACCCGGAACAAATTTATCAACAGCTCGAAGGGGACGATGCCACGTGGTGGAACTTCGATCCGCGCGTGGAATGGTTACTGAACTACCTGACCGCCAATCGTGATGAAAAAATCCTGGTGATCTGTGCACAGGCAGCCACCGCGCTACAGCTGGAACAAGTGCTGCGCACGCGTGAAGCCATCCGCGCCGCCGTCTTCCATGAAGGGCTGTCGATTCTGGAGCGTGACCGCGCCGCCGCCTATTTTGCTTCTGAAGAAGAAGGCGCACAGGTGCTGATCTGTTCAGAGATCGGTTCCGAAGGCCGTAACTTCCAGTTCGCCAGCCATTTAGTGATGTTCGATCTGCCGTTCAACCCCGACCTGCTGGAACAGCGTATTGGTCGTCTGGACCGTATCGGACAGGCCAAAGAAATTCAGATCATGGTGCCGTATCTGGAAAATACCGCACAGGCCTTGCTGGTACGTTGGTATCATGAAGGCTTGGACGCGTTTGAGCACACCTGCCCGACAGGTCGCACCATCTATGATGCGCACCACACGCAGCTGATCGAGCGACTGACGACCGTCGGTGAACAGCAGGGGCTGGATGAGTTTATTCATGTTTGCCGTCAACAGCACGACAGCCTGAAGCAACAGCTTGAACAAGGCCGCGATCGCCTGCTGGAAATGCATTCTAACGGTGGCGAACAGGCTCAGTTGTTGGCGCAGGCCATTGCCGAACAGGACAATGACGTCAATCTGGTGACGTTCGCCCTGAACCTGTTTGATATTGTTGGTATCAATCAGGAAGATCGCAGCGATAACCTGATCGTCCTGACGCCATCCGATCATATGCTGGTGCCGGATTTCCCGGGCCTGCCGCAGGACGGCTGTACGATCACCTTCGATCGCGATCAGGCGCTCTCTCGCGAAGACGCACAGTTTATCAGTTGGGAACATCCGCTCATCCGTAACGGACTCGATCTGGTGCTGTCCGGCGATACCGGAAGCTGCGCAGTGTCGCTGCTGAAAAATAAAGCGTTGCCGGTCGGCACGCTACTGGCTGAGTTGGTTTACGTTGTGGAAGCACAAGCACCGAAGCACCTGCAACTGACCCGCTTCCTGCCGCCAACTCCGGTTCGTCTGCTGATGGATCGTAAAGGCACCAATCTGGCGGCACAGGTTGAGTTTGAGAGCTTCAACCGCCAGCTCAACGCGGTAAACCGCCATACGTCCAGCAAGCTGGTGAATGCCGTACAGCCCGATGTTCACGCCATGCTGCAACAGGCGGAAGCGCTAGTCGAAACGCAGGCGCGCCAGCTCATCACCGAGGCTCAGGAGCAGGCTGACCTGCAATTGCGCCGCGAGCTGGAGCGTCTGGAAGCGCTGAAAGCCGTCAACCCCAACATTCGTGAAGATGAGCTGACCGCGCTGGAAAACCAGCGCGAGCAGGTGCTGAGCAACCTGCACGAAGCCAACTGGCGTCTCGATGCTATTCGTCTGGTTGTGGTGACACACCAGTAATGTGCTGCCCGTACTATGCCTTATCAGACCGTTGACAAACCTATTCGCCGAATGAAAACGGGAGTAACGGAATAGAAGAGTAAAGCGTTTGCGCCATGGATGGCGCAAGCCGAGCTTACATGGACGTACTTGCAGCGTCTTTACGATCTATCCGTTACCCCCGCTCTGCGGACTTTGTCAGCAACCTCTTATGCATATATGGGCAGTCAGACTTTTCAGCACACGGATAGCTGCATATTAGGGAAAGCACGGGGATGAGGTTTCCGCAGGAACACCTCGCCCCGTGATAAGCCCGTGTATCTCGGTCAAACAGCAACGACGTCCCTGTTTCTTGCCTATTTTTGGAGCGTGAATGGAACCCTATAATCCGCCTACCGATCCCTGGTTACATATTCTGTATCAGGATCAGCACATCATGGTGGTGAATAAACCCAGCGGTCTGCTGTCGGTTCCCGGCCGTGCGCCAGAACACAAAGACAGCGTCATGAACCGCATTCAGGCTGACTACCCGACGGCTGAATCTGTGCATCGTCTAGATATGGCAACGAGCGGCGTGATTGCCGTTGCACTCACGAAAGCCGCTGAACGCGAATTAAAGCGTCAGTTTCGCGAGCGCGAGCCCAAGAAATCCTACCTTGCCCGCGTCTGGGGACATATGGCGCAGGATGAAGGCGTCATCGACCTGCCACTGATCTGCGACTGGCCGAACCGCCCGAAACAGAAAGTCTGCTTTGAAACAGGAAAATCAGCACAGACGGAGTATCAGGTACTTTCGCGTGACGCTGACGGTACAACACGCGTCAAGCTGATGCCGATTACCGGTCGCTCTCATCAACTGCGAGTCCACCTGCTTGCGCTGGGTCACCCTATCCTCGGCGATGGCTTTTATGCGCATCCCGATGCCAAAGCGCTGGCCCCACGCCTGTTACTGCACGCACAAGAACTAGCCATCACCCACCCAGAGTTCAATACCCCGATGCACTTTCGTTGCGAAGCGGATTTCTGACGCAAACGCGCTGACAGTATTTTCAAATCGGATTTGGTGGAGCGGTAAAACGGGGAAGTAAGTAAGAAGAGAAAGGATGCGGATTATTTTGTCTGATTCGCGCTTTTCAACAGTTCATAGGCGGCCTGAATATCCTGCGCTTTGCGCTTGGCCATCTCCATCATCCTCGGCGAAAGCTTCTTGGCGACCAGCTTATCAGGATGATGTTCGCTCATGAGTTTGCGGTAGGCGCGCTTAATCGTCACGGCGTCATCGCTGCTGCGCACGCCCAGCGTACGACAGGCACTTTCGACCGTAGGCCCTCGCGGCGGTGAGGCCGGGCGTTGGCCACCATAAGAGTGCCCGTTAGAGTAGCCCCCGCTGGAATGGCCGTTACTACGTCGCTGATGCGATTTACCGTTCTGGCGTGACTGATTCTGCCGCGACTGCTGCCCCGTGGTACTTTCCATATTGCGCAGAAAGAACTCAAACTGCTCGCGCGTCACACCCAGCTCATCGGCAATCACGTACAACACGCGCCGTTCGTTCGGATGCAGAACGCCATCAACAAACGCGACCTGAAGCTGAATTTCCAGAAACATCTTAATTAAATCAAAACGTCCCAGACAGGCATCACGTAGCTTGCGTAATTTTATTCGCAGAGGGAAATGGCTGGTCTTTCCTTCACGGAAAGCCCGTTGAGCGGCGGTTCTGGCCTCACCAAACAGCTCAAGGCGATCCATCATTTTGGTCGCGATCTTGATATCGGCTTCCGTCACCCGACCTTTGGATTTAGTCAGGTGTCCCATGGCCTGGAAGGTCGTGAGAAAGAACAATGACTGACGGGTAGACTGAGCGGAGAAATAGTCACGGCGACGCGATGCCCGGGCTTTGTCAATCCAATGCCCCATCAGTAAGCCCATGATCATTCCCCAGATGCCAGCGCTTGAGACGATTCCCAGCGCCAACCCCAGCAACTTTCCCCAATACCGCATATACTCCTCAAATCCTCATGCCGTCAGCCAAAAATTGCTTTATCATACCTGTCATTTATCTTTGCACCTAACGGCGGTGCGTATAGGCGGTGGGGATTTAACACTGGCGCAACGCTAACGAGTGATATAGTCTCTGACCGTTTGCCGGCATGATGCCCCTGATGACGGAACACCTGATACCACGTATGAAAAAAAGTTTCCCAACTCTGCTGGCCACTCTGGTTTGGTCGGCGCTTTACAGTCAGCACGCGCTGGCCGATCTCGCTGAACAGTGCATGCTGGGTGTACCTACGTACAACAGACCGCTGGTAACAGGCGATCCTAATCAGCTGCCGGTCAATATTCAGGCCGACAAAACCGAAGCCAACTATCCCGACAACGCCAAATTCATCGGCAATGTTAACATCCAGCAGGGCAATAGCGTCATGACCGCCGAGCAGGTGGAACTGAACCAGCTGGATCCGGCAACGCAGGGTAGCACGCCAACGCGTACCATTACTGCGACGGGAAATGTCCACTACGACGACAATCAGGTTATCCTGAAAGGCCCTAAAGCCTGGGCCAACCTGAACACCAAAGATACCGACGTCTATGAAGGCGACTATCAGATGGTGGGCCGTCAAGGGCGTGGTTCCGCCGACAAAATGAAAATGCGTGACAGTAATCGCTACACCATTCTGGAAAACGGCTCCTTCACTTCCTGTCTGCCGGGAGATAATAGCTGGAGTGTCGTCGGTTCGGAAGTGATTCAAGATAGAGAAGAGCAGGTTGCTGAAATCTGGAACGCGCGTTTCAAGATTGCTGGCGTACCTGTGTTCTATAGCCCGTATTTACAGCTTCCTATCGGCGATAAACGACGCTCTGGCTTCCTGATCCCCAATGCGAAATATGGTAGCAGCAATGGCTTCGAACTGCTGACGCCCTATTATTGGAATATCGCCCCTAATTTTGACGCCACGATCACACCGCATCTGCAAACTCAACGTGGTATGCAGTGGCAGAACGAATTCCGCTACCTGACCACACCGGGCCTTGGTGTCATTCAGTTCGACTGGCTGCCCAGCGACAATGAATACGCCAAAATCTCCCCGCAAGATAGTAACGACAACCGCTGGCTGTTCCACTGGGGTCACAGCGGTGTGATGGATCAGGTGTGGCGTTTTAACGCGGACTACACAAAAGTCAGCGACGACCGCTACTTCACCGATCTGGAGTCGAATTACGGTTCAACGACCGATGGTTACGTCACTCAAAAATTCAGTGCGGGCTATGCGAACCAAAACTGGAACACCTCGCTGTCCACCAGACAATTCCAGGTCTTTTCCAATGCGACCAGCCGAGATGTCTACCGTGCTGAGCCGCAGCTCGATATCAATTATTACCAGAATGATATCGGCCCGATTGATATGCACCTTTATGGTCAGGCGGTAAAATTTACCAACGTCAACGACAATCGGCCGGAAGCCACTCGTCTGCATGCTGAGCCAACGCTAAATCTTCCGTTGGCAAACCGCTGGGCCAGCCTGAATACCGAAGCTAAGCTGTTAGCGACGCACTACCAGCAGGACAATCTGGATCGCTATCGTGCCGATCCTACCGTCAGCGACATCAATAAAAATGCACTCCAGAGTTCCGTTAACCGTGTCATGCCGCAATATAAAGTCGATGGCAAAATGGTCTTTGAACGCGAAATGGACTGGTCACAGGCCTATACCCAGACGCTGGAACCTCGCGCGCAATACCTGTATGTCCCTTATCGCGATCAGAGCGGCATCCATACCTATGATTCTACGCTGATGCAGACCGACTATTCCGGCCTGTTCCGCGATCGCAGCTACAGCGGCCTGGATCGCATCGCGTCCGCAAATCAGATTGCGACCGGTGTCACCACGCGTATTTATGATGATGCGTTGGTTGAACGTTTTAACGCTTCTATTGGTCAAATCTATTACTTCGATCGTCCGCGCACTGGCGACCGCAATACGTCGCTCGATAAAAGTGATAACAACGGCAGCCAGGTGTGGGCCGGTGATTCATTCCTGAAGATCGATGACAGATGGGGAGTTCGCGGAGGTCTGCAATATGACAATCGTCTGAACGAAGTCGCACTGGGTGATGCCGTGTTAGAATACCGTCGCGATGCAGAGCGTCTGGTGCAGTTAAACTACCGTTACGCCAGCCCTGAATATATTCGCGACATGCTGCCGAACGTAACAAACCAAGGCTCACAGCAAGGTATCTCGCAGGTCGGTGTCACCGCGAGCTGGCCTATCGTCGAACGTTGGGCGGTGGTTGGGGCTTATTATTACGACACCAAGGCTAATCAGCCGGCAAACCAGCTGATTGGTTTACAGTACAATACCTGTTGTTGGGCTGTGAGCGTCGGTTATGAACGTAAAATTACCGACTGGAACAGCGCCAGCCGCAGCAGCGAATACGACAACAAAGTGTCGTTTAATATCGAATTACGTGGTTTAAGCAGCAATTACAGCCTGGGTTCCGAAAAAATGCTTCGTTCGGGTATTTTGCCTTACCAGCGCGCATTCTGATGTCACCCAGAGTGCTTAGCCGATAAGGATGTAGCAAACAGGCTGTCTCGCTGAAATATTGGAACTTTTAACCCGCCTTGCGGATGAAATAATGGGAAAGGTATGAAGAACTGGAGAACGCTTATTCTCGGATTGGCACTGAGTGCCTCTACCGCGTTCGCAGCACCACAGGTGGTTGATAAAGTCGCAGCAGTGGTCGACAACAGCGTCGTGTTGGAAAGTGATGTAAACAGTCTTTTGCAGTCGGTAAAACTGAACGCCCAGCAGGCCGGGCAGCAGTTGCCGGATGACGCCACACTGCGTCATCAGATTACCGATCGCCTGATCATGGATAACATCATCCTGCAAATGGCGCAGAAGATGGGTATCCAGGTGACGGATGAGCAACTGGAGCAGGCAATTACCAATATTGCCGCTCAGAACCGGATGTCTCTGGACCAGCTAAAAAGCCAGCTGGCTTATGAAGGTCTGAACTACAACACCTACCGTAACCAGATTCGCAAAGAGATGCTGATTTCGGAAGTGCGTAACAACGAAGTCCGCCGTCGCATTACCGTGCTGCCACAGGAAGTCGATACGCTGGCTAAGCAAATCGCCACCCAGACCGGTGAAAACGATGAGCTGAATCTGAGCCACATTCTGATCCCATTACCGGAAAACCCGACTCAGCAGCAGGTTGATGAGGCGGAAAATCTGGCAACGTCGCTGGTGAAACAAATCAATGAAGGCGCGGATTTTGGCAAGTTGGCCATTACCTATTCCGCAGATTCTCAGGCGCTGAAAGGCGGCCAGATGGGCTGGGGCAAGTTGCAAGAGATCCCAACACTGTTTGCTGAACGCTTAACACAGGCGCAGAAAGGTCAGGTCGTTGGCCCGATCCGTTCTGGTGTGGGTTTCCACATTCTGAAAGTGAACGATATTCGCGGCGGTAACAAAAGCGTATCGGTAACCGAAACGCATGCTCGCCATATTCTGATCAAACCGTCTGTCGTCATGACGGACAGCCAGGCGCAAGCCAAACTGGCAGAAGTGGCACAGCAGATCAAAAACGGCAGCACTGATTTCGCTTCACAAGCCAAACTGCTCTCTCAGGATCCAGGTTCAGCAAATCAGGGCGGCGACCTTGGCTGGGCTTCTCCAGATATGTACGATCCGGCCTTCCGCGATGCGTTGCTGAAACTGAAGAAAGGCGAAATCAGTCAGCCTGTTCATTCCTCTTTTGGCTGGCACCTGATTCAGCTGCTGGATACCCGTCAGGTTGATAAAACCGACGCAGCGCAAAAAGAGCAAGCGTACCGTATGATCTTTAATCGTAAATTCGCTGAAGAAGCGCAAACCTGGATGCAGGAACAGCGTGCAGCGGCCTATGTCAAAGTGATTAATGGTGCCAGTAACTAATGCAGATTGAAACTCATGCAGACTGAGAGCAATACGCCACGCGTTGTGATCACCCCCGGCGAACCCGCCGGGATTGGCCCCGATCTGGTGATTGCTCTGGCTCAGCAGGCCTGGCCTGTAGAGCTCGTGATCTGTGCGGATCCTGACCTGTTATTCAGTCGCGCATTGCAGTTATCGATGCCGCTGACGCTGCGTGACTATCAACCCGGTCAGCCCGCACAGCCACAGCAGGCAGGTAGCCTGACCATTCTGCCGATCGCCGCATCAGCAACCATCATTCCAGGTGACTTAAATGTCGCTAACAGCGCTTATGTCGTTGAGACACTGGCGCGCGCGTGTGATGGCTGTCTGAACGGCGAATTCGCCGCGCTGATTACCGGCCCGGTACATAAAGGCATTATCAACGATGCTGGTGTCCCATTCAGCGGGCACACTGAATTTTTCGCCGATCGCAGCTGCTGTGACCGTGTCGTTATGATGCTGGCAACAGAAGAACTGCGTGTTGCCTTAGCGACCACGCATCTTCCGCTGGCCGCTGTTTCTGCAGCGATTACCCGTCAGAGCCTGCACGAAGTCATCACGATTTTGCACCATGATTTGCAGACAAAATTCGGCATCGCTCAACCGCAGATTTATGTGTGTGGGCTAAATCCCCATGCCGGTGAAGGCGGCCATATGGGCCGTGAAGAGCTGGATGTAATTAACCCCGCGCTGGACGAACTCCGGCAGCAGGGTATCACGCTGGTTGGGCCGTTGCCTGCCGACACGCTTTTCCAGCCCAAGTATCTGCAACACGCTGACGCCGTTTTGGCGATGTACCACGATCAAGGGCTCCCGGTTCTGAAATATCAGGGCTTCGGGCGCGCCGTTAATATCACGCTGGGGTTACCTTTTATTCGTACGTCGGTCGATCACGGTACAGCGCTTGAGCTGGCCGCAACCGGCAGCGCCGACCCCGGCAGCTTCATCACGGCATTAAATCTTGCCATTAAAATGATAAAACACAGTAATGAATAATCGCGTACACCAAGGTCACTTCGCCCGTAAACGTTTTGGGCAAAACTTTTTAAACGATCACTTCGTGATCGATAGCATCGTTTCGGCGATTCATCCTCAGCCAGGTCAAGCGATCGTTGAGATCGGTCCCGGCCTCGGCGCGTTGACCGCGCCCGTTGGCGATCGAATGGATCGTTTTACCGTTATTGAGCTGGATAGGGATCTGGCCGCGCGGTTGGAAACGCATCCGACGCTGAAAGACAAGCTGACGATTATTCAGCAAGATGCCATGACGATCGATTTCGCCGCGCTCGCGGAACAGGCTGGGCAACCGCTGCGTGTTTTTGGCAACCTGCCGTATAATATTTCCACACCGCTGATGTTCCACTTGTTCACCTATACTCAATCTATCCGCGACATGCACTTTATGTTGCAGAAAGAGGTGGTTAACCGCTTGGTGGCAGGACCGAACAGTAAAGCTTTTGGACGCCTGAGCGTCATGGCACAGTATTATTGTCAGATAATCCCAGTGCTTGAAGTACCACCAGAGGCATTCAAGCCCGCGCCTAAAGTTGACTCCGCCGTAGTGCGACTCGTTCCTCATGCCGAGATCCCCTACCCAGTCAGCGACATTCGCGTGCTGAGCCGCATCACGACGGAAGCGTTTAACCAGCGCCGTAAGACACTGCGTAACAGTCTGGGCAACCTGTTCACCCCGGACGTTCTCACGGAGTTGGGGATCGATGTCAGCAGCCGCGCAGAGAATGTGACGGTTGAGCAATATTGCCGACTGGCGAACTGGTTAAGCGAGCATCCTGCAAAACAGGAATAACTGGAGTTCATCATGATTAATGCGCCCCGTGTTTGTGTACAGGTTCAGAGCTTCTACGTGGAATCACAATCGGAGCCTGATGAAGAACGTTTCGTGTTTGCTTACACGATTACGGTTCGCAATCTGGGGCGTCATGAAGTCCAGCTTTTGGGACGTTATTGGCTGATCACCAACGGTAACGGTCGCCAGACTGAAGTTCAGGGTGAAGGCGTAGTCGGCGAACAGCCGATTATCCAGCCCGGTGGCGAATTCCACTATACCAGCGGTGCCGTCATAGAAACGCCTCTCGGCACGATGGAAGGCCACTACCATATGGTTGACCATCAGGGTAAAGCGTTTCAGGTTTCCATCCCCGTTTTCCGTCTGGCTATTCCTTCACTGATACATTAATTATGTCTACCTATTTAGTTGGCGATGTTCACGGCTGTTTCGTGGAACTTAATGCACTATTGGCGCAAGTTTCCTTTAATCCAGAGCAAGATACGCTTTGGTTAACGGGCGATTTAGTCGCACGCGGGCCGGATTCGCTTCAGGTTCTGCGCTTCGTTCGTTCCCTCGGTCCCTCTGTCCGCATGGTGCTTGGCAATCACGATCTGCACCTGTTGGCCGTTTATGCGGGTATCAGCCGCAATAAGCCGAAAGATCGACTCAATGAACTCTTCACCGCTCCCGATGCAGACGAGCTCATCAACTGGCTACGCCGCCAGCCGATCTTGCAGGTTGATGAAGATCTAAAGCTGGTGATGGCGCACGCGGGCATCACGCCGCAGTGGGATCTGCCGACGGCACTCATGTGCGCACGTGAAGTCGAATCGATCCTGAGCAGCGACAGCTACCCGCTTTTCCTCGATGCCATGTATGGTGATATGCCAAACCACTGGAGCCCAGAACTCAGCGGCCTGGCCCGTCTACGCTTTAGCACCAACGTCTTTACCCGTATGCGCTACTGCTTCTCTGGCGGGCAGTTGGATATGCTCTGCAAAGAGCCGCCGAGTCAGGCACCTTCTCTGCTAAAACCGTGGTTTGAGCTGCCAAGCCAGATTGCCGGAGAATACGCTATTGCATTCGGCCACTGGGCATCTCTGGAAGGGAAAGGCACGCCGGAAAACATTTACGCACTGGATACCGGGTGCTGTTGGGGGGGAGATTTGACCATGCTGCGTTGGGACGATAAGCGCTATTTCACGCAACCGTCACTCTCATCAAACACCGAACTCTCTGGCGATACCGCGCCCTTATCGGGTGAGTAAAGGCTCGAAAGTATTCACTCTATCGCCAGCCGTGCCCGTGTCATAGAAGTGGGAAGGCCGTCCCAGACTGAGCCTTTTGGGATGATGGCACAGCCAACTCCTCGGTGGGAATCGACCAGATTCCACCGCCAAGAAACCCAGCCAGACCAACGGCTTCTACGCCGCCTGACGGTAATTCACGGCGGCGTGGATCGCTCAAACGGTCAGTATTCAGATTACGGTTTCTATTCGTCATGCGTACAGTCTCCTATCTATCAAACACAGCGGCTTAACGACATCTCAATTGAACGACGGAAGCCGCTACCCGTTTTCATACTAGCGATGATAGATGACGGAAATGTGACCCATTCGCGCGACAAAATGGAGAGATAGCTTCCTTACTGTGGTTGATTATTAGTTTCAACGGCGGGTTTTGTCAGCGGTTGAGAAGCCGCAGAATATTGCACTACCAGCATCCCCATCACGATTAACGCGACACCCGCTATTCGCCCCAGCGTCGCAGGCTTTACCGCCAGTCCCATCAAACCAAAATGATCGATCATCAGCGATGCCACCACCTGACCAGCAATCACGCAGACAATAAAACCTGAGGCACCGAGCTTTGGCGTCAGCAATAACGCGGCGGTGATATAAGCCACACCCGCCACCCCGCCCAGCCAGATCCACCACGGCCCCTGCAAGGCATTACCAAGCGCTGGTGTGGGCACCCGAGCAGCAAACAGAATCGGCAGCAGCACGCAGATACTTACCAGCAGTGATACCAGCGTTGCCCAAAGCGGATGGCCTAACGATCGCCCCAGTGCCGCATTACTGGCAGCCTGAAAAGGCACAATGCTCCCAGCAAGTACTGCAATACCCAGCGGCAACAGCAATGAGAGAGAGAAAGAAGAGAATAACGACATGGAACCCCCGAGTTCACACTATAAAATTCACAACATAATTGGGATGTTCCAATATTCAATCATCCATTAAACTGATGGAAATTCGTAATTCATACGGAAGGTATTCATACAATGGATGATTTACGTCGTATCGACATGAATCTGCTGCTAACGCTTCACGCGCTGTTGACAGAAAAACACGTCACGCGAGCAGCGCTTCGCCTGCACCGCAGCCAGCCTGCGGTCAGCCATTCCTTATCACAGCTACGCCAGATTTTTAACGATCCGCTGTTAGTTCGGCGTGAGGCTGGTCTGACGCTAACGACCCGTGCTCAGGCGCTACTCGGCCCGCTGGAACAGACGCTTGATCAGTTGAACGAGCTTATCCAGGCACCGCAGTTCGATCCGCGTCATAGCACGCGACATTTCCGTTTGGCGCTCTCCGATTACGGTACGAATGCCGTCTTGCCAACGCTCATGCGGCATCTACGTATGCAGGCTCCCGGTATTTCGCTAGCCGTCAGCCATGCCGGCCGTGAAATGATGCTGGCACAGTTGATCGATGGAGAAATCGACTTAGGCCTTGGCGTGTTTCCTGAGCGCCCATCCGAGGTACACGCCGAGCTTCTCTTTGAAGAACAGTTCGCCTGTCTGGCCGACCGCACCACGCTGCCGGAAAACGGTACGCTGTCGTTTGAGACATGGCTGGAACGGCCACATGTTCTGGTCACGATGCATCCCGATTCTGCCAATGAAATTGACAGCGCGTTGGCTGCAAGCGGCCTAGCGCGCAATGTCGTGCTGACCCTGCCCCACTGGCATGCCGCCATCAATCTCATTGCCGATACTGATCTGATTCTAACCGCTGCACGGCGCAGCATGGCCCGCATCACTACGCCAGATTTGCACATTTTTCCGCCTCCATTCGTGATACCCGACTTTGCCTTCCAGCAGGTGTGGCATACGCGACGCGAGAGCGATCCTGCGCATCGCTGGCTGAGACACGCCATTTGGGAAAGCTGTCAGGCGGGGAAATAAAGCATCAGCTCAGAAACGAAAAAACCCGCAACAAGGCGGGTTTAGCTCTTCATCGTATTACCGACAGAATGTTATCGCAGGAAAGGTGCTTAGCGACGTTCCAGAATTTCGAAGCAGTAACTGTGTGAGTTACGCTCGTCAGCATCATGGAACTCGCTGAAAACAGACTGCCATTCATCCGGCTCATAGTCAGGGAAATGCGTGTCGCCTTCCACTTCGGCATCAATGTGCGTCAGATAGAGGCGGTTAGCCTGCGCCAGCATTTGCTGATAGATACTGCCGCCGCCAATCACCATCACTTCCTCGACGTCGCCCGCCGCCGCCAGCGCAGCGTCCAGCGAGGAGACCCAGGTCACACGATCGTCATCACCGGGATGATTGCTGACGACAATGTTCAGTCGGCCGGGCAGCGGCTGACCGATAGAACGGAAAGTGTTACGCCCCATAATAATCGGCTTATTAAGCGTATTACGCTTAAACCATGCCAGATCGGCTGGCAAATGCCACGGCATCGCGTTTTCCATACCAATCACGCGATCCACTGCCAGTGCAGCAATCAAACTAATAACCATGGTGAAAAAACCCTGTAGGTCAGAAAATTGCTGACACTATACGGAAAGCCCTTTCGCTCGTCGACATAGATACAAGACCGAAACGTAATATAAGAGTTTTATACTCCCGGTCGTTTACGGTAGAGCCAGATCCCCGGTAAAGACAGGCCGATAGAGAGCGCCCCGACGATAAAACTCGCCTTCAGGAAATTGCTCATCATGACGCTCATCAACGCTTCGCTATAGCCAAGATGCGAAATTTCTACCACCGAAATCATCGCCGTATAGGCAGAAATACCGGGAAACATTGGGATCACGGCCGCTACGGTAAAGACTTTCGGATGTGCCAGCAGCCAGCGCGACCAGCGAATACCGATGATGCCGATCAGGATCGCCGCCAGAAACGATGCCCACTCGATATTCATGCCGAAATGTATCGCCAGAAACCGTACACCATGCCCGACGCCACCCAGCAGCGCGCAGTAAGGCAGCACTTTCAGCGGTACGTTGAAGACCATCGCAAACCCCAACGCAGGGACTGCCGCCAGCACCATATCCTGCAACAGTGCCCACAGTAAACTTAAGCCCATCCGCGTAACCCCCACAGCGACATCGCCATCACGACCCCAATACAGGTTGCCAGCGTCAGTAAACTCGCAACCGTCCAGCGTGCCAGACCGGTATTTACGTGCCCTTTAAACATATCGGCCACGGCGTTAATCAGCGGGAAACCGGGAACCAGCAGCAGCACGCTCGCTGCCATCGCCACCGTCGAGGTCTGAGAAAAAGCAGGCAAACGCATCAACAAACCTGATGCCGACGTCGCCACAAACGCCGTAATACAGAAGTTGATCAACGGATTCAGATGTCGCGCCGTAAACACCTGTCGGACATACATCGCCAGTCCGCTGGCAATCAGCGTGACGATAAATGCATCCCACCCGCCTCCGTTCAAACGGCTGAAGCAGCCGCAGGAGAGCGCGACAACGGAAACCATCAGCCAGCGCGGATAGCGCAGCGGTTTGATATTTCCCAGACGCTTTTCTACGCCCGCTACATCCAGCAGTTTATGCTCGGCCATGATGACCGCATGCTGAACTTCAATGACGACGTGCATATTAATGCCTCGGTCCACATTCTTCCGCGTCGACGTCAGGCAATGCCCCTGCATAATGGTGGTCAGTACAATCGAATTAGCTGAGATGGAGCTCTCAACGCTATCAGCACCGAGCGCCATACCCAGCCGTGACGACAGCTGTTCTACCACCATACTCTCCGCGCCATGCTGTAACAGCAGCAGCGCACACTGGATGCACAGTCGGGTTATTTCCCGCTGCTGTGGCGCTTCACCCATCCGTTTCGCGCTACTTACTTGTTTTTCACCACTGAATAGTTCACGGTTCTCACATTCACTGACCATGTTGTTATCCCAACCCGCCCCTGAAATTAACCACAAAAAATGAAAGGACAATTGTTAACATATCGCCGCCAAATAACCAATAAGTGTGATGCGAATTCATTATTCTGGCGCTATCATTTCAACCGTTCTTACTATTTCACTCTCTGGGATGACCATGTTAGAAACATCGCTGTTTGTCGCCACTATCGCCACGCTGGGGATGCTCTCTCCCGGGCCCGACTTTTTTCTCGTCATCAAGAACGCGACACGCTACCCACGCGTTGCCGCACTGATGACCGCGGTTGGTGTAATCTGCGGCGTGGCAACTCACATGGCATACTGCGTCGCCGGGCTAGCCGTCGTCATCACCACTACCCCGTGGCTGTTTAATGTACTGAAATATGCGGGCGCCGCCTATCTGATCTGGATCGGTATTCAAGCATTATTATCGCGTGGCGGCAGCAAGATGGACGTTTCACATCAGGGGCAACAAAACGTCAGCCTGAAAAAAGCATTCCTGCAAGGCTATCTCTGCAATCTGCTTAACCCAAAAGCCACACTGTTCTTTCTGGCGATGTTTACACAGGTGCTGAACATTCACTCCGGCATCGGCGAAAAGCTGTGGTATGCCATGATCATCTGGCTGCTCTCTGTCGTCTGGTGGCCGCTGCTGGTGCTGCTTTTCCAAAGCGAGCCGGTACGACGTGGGCTGGCTAAAGCACAGAAACTGGTGGATAAACTGCTGGGCACGGTGTTGATCGCGTTGGGTATCAAAGTGGCGCTAGGTTAGGCTTGCGACGTACCTGCTAGCCTAAAGCGATTGGGTGCATGATGAACACCTTCCCAATTTCCACCGGGAAGGCGTGTTTGCACTTATTCCGAAGCGAGCTTAGTAGCTGGCATAATAAACCCGTATCCGATGTTGATCGGGATCGAGCGCCACAAACGTCAAACCGAAATCCATCTGGGTGATGTCCTGAATAAGGGCCATCCCCTGTTCCTTCCAGCTTTCATACATAGCGTTTAGTGCAGCCTCACTCTCGACACGAATGGCTAATTCGCTACCACCGCCCGCCAGTTGGGCCACCGGTTTAACCTCATGTTTAGACCACACCCCCAATAACAACCCGGAGTCAAAGGCAAACATGGCAAAGTTTTCCGACTTCTCAACAGGTTGCAAATCAAACCGTTCACGATAGAAACGCTCGCTGGCAACGGCATCTTCCACATATAAAATAATAAGATTTGGTGCGTTCATCAGAGATTCCCGGTAATCAGGTGAGTAATAAGCAGAAGGCTTCTGCTTGCCTGAATGCATCGTAGTACGCACTGCTGTCAATTTTTGTCAGTAGCCATTACTGCCGAGGAATGTCTTCTTTTTCATGCCACTCTTTTAATAACTGCTGGCGACGACGGGGATAACGCTGCTCCAAAACCGTCATGCTACGGATACGTTCAGCCCTGAAATGACGAAACTGCTGACGAAGCTCGCACCAGGCGGCAATCACGTGCGTTTGATCGAAAAATCCTAATGCGAACGGCCAGATAATGCGGAGAGACTCATCGCCCTGAAGGTCGCAATAAGCAATCTCCGTACGGCGCTCCGCCCGGATGGCGTGACGCAAAACGGATAAATCGATCACCACAGCGGGAGTAAATTCTGCCTTCCCCACTAATAGCCCAGAAGAATCAAGCTCGTGGCGCAACTCTGGCGGTAATACCGCAGCAATCTTCATCAATGCATTACGGGCCGCGCCCGCCAAACGCTCATCTGTTCTTCTGACGACCCAGCGCGAGCCCAACACCAATGCTTCAATTTCCTCTTCTGAAAACATCAGCGGGGGTAGCATGAACCCCGGGTGCAGGACATATCCTAACCCTGCCTCCCCCTCAATATGCGCGCCCTGCGATTGTAACGTGGCAATATCCCGGTAGAGGGTGCGTTGGCTTACGCCTAATTTTTCCGCAAGGTACGCTCCCGTCACAGGAAAACGGTGATGACGTAATAGCTGTAAAAGATCGAGTAAACGCTGCGTTCTGGACATAACACCTCTGGATTCACGGTACTCACGCGGTTTCAGCAAGAGAATATACGGCTACTCGCTGAAAACCAGCCCTGCTATCCGGGGATTTTCGAATTAAAAAAGCCAGCGCTGTTACCAACGCTGGCTTTTATTATCCGCTTACTGCCAACCGAAGTCGGTCAATCAGCCTTTAATCATCGCATGCATTTCCTGTACGGAAGTCACCTTCTCCGTCGGGTCTGCCGTCAACGACATTGCCGTGGCGAAACCACCGTTCAACGTGGTGTCGTAGTGCACCTTGTATTGCAGCGCGCTGCGGCGAATCAGCTTGGAGTCTTCAATCGCCTGACGTCCTGCGGTGGTGTTGACGATGTAGGTGTACTCACCGTTCTTGATGCGGTCCTGAATGTGCGGACGACCTTCATGCACCTTGTTCACCAGACGCGGATTAATACCCGCTTCGCCCAGCTCAATCGCCGTGCCGTGTGTCGCATCCAGCTCAAAACCGTGCTTCAACAACTTAGCCGCTAAATCGACCACGCGACCTTTATCGCCTTCACGTACCGACAGCAGCGCACGTCCGGTTTTCTTCATGTGCGAGTTACTGCCTAGCATCGCTTTAGCAAATGCTTCAGCAAACGTGCGGCCAACGCCCATCACTTCACCGGTCGAACGCATTTCTGGCCCCAGAATCGGGTCAACGCCAGGGAATTTGTTGAACGGCAGCACCACTTCTTTTACGGAGTAGTACGGCGGGATAATTTCTTTCGTGACGCCCTGCTCAGCCAGCGTTTTACCTGCCATCACGCGTGCCGCGACTTTCGCCAACGGAACACCGGTCGCTTTCGAAACAAACGGTACGGTACGCGCCGCACGTGGGTTCACTTCAATCAGATAAACTTCGTTATCTTTCACTGCGAACTGCACGTTCATCAGGCCGCGAACACAGAGTTCAAACGCCAGTTTTTCAACCTGCTGACGCATTACGTCCTGAATTTCTTTACTCAGCGTGTAAGCCGGCAGTGAACAAGCCGAGTCACCGGAGTGAACGCCCGCCTGCTCGATGTGCTCCATAATACCGCCAATCAGCACGCGTTCACCGTCGCAAATCGCATCAACGTCGACTTCGATGGCATCGTCAAGGAAGCGGTCTAACAGCACCGGCGCATCGTTAGATACGCTAACGGCGTTTTGGAAGTAGCGACGCAGATCAATTTCGTCGTACACGATTTCCATCGCGCGACCGCCCAGAACATAAGAAGGACGGACAACCAGCGGGTAACCGATGCCACGCGCTTTTTCTACCGCTTGCTCAATCGTTGCTACTGTGGCGTTAGCCGGTTGCTTCAGGCCCAGGCGATTAACAGCCTGTTGGAAGCGCTCACGGTCTTCTGCACGGTCAATGGCGTCCGGGCTGGTACCGATAACCGGCACACCCGCCGCTTCCAGCGCACGCGCCAGCTTCAGAGGCGTTTGGCCGCCGTACTGCACGATCACGCCTTTTGGCTTCTCGATGCGGACGATTTCCAGTACATCCTCAAACGTTACCGGCTCGAAGTACAGGCGGTCTGACGTATCGTAGTCTGTTGAAACGGTCTCTGGGTTGCAGTTAACCATGATGGTTTCATAACCATCTTCACGCAGCGCCAGTGAAGCGTGGACGCAGCAGTAGTCAAATTCGATCCCTTGACCAATACGGTTCGGCCCGCCGCCCAGTACCATGATTTTGTCACGATCCTGAGTCGGATTAGCTTCACACTCTTCTTCATACGTGGAGTACATGTAAGCCGTATCGGTCGCAAATTCTGCCGCACAGGTATCGACACGCTTATAGACCGGATGCAGGTCGAACTTATCGCGCAGTTTGCGAATTTCGCTTTCCGCCACGCCAGCCAGTTTCGCCAGACGCGCATCGGCAAAGCCTTTACGCTTCAACGTACGCAGGAAATCGGCATCCAGTGCGGTTGCGCCTTTTTCAGCGACCTGCTCTTCCAGACGCACCAGTTCTTCAATCTGCACCAGGAACCAGCGATCGACGTTGGTCAGGTTAAATACGCCGTCGACAGACATCCCCGCGCGGAAGGCATCAGCGATGTACCAGATACGCTCGGCACCGGCATCTTTCAGCTCGCGGCGGATTTTGGTCAGCGCTTCTGGGTCGTCCAGATCCACTTTCGGATCGAAGCCAGTCGCACCCACTTCCAGGCCACGCAGCGCTTTCTGCAAAGATTCCTGCTGCGTACGGCCAATCGCCATCACTTCGCCCACAGATTTCATCTGCGTGGTCAGACGGTCGTTGGCACCAGCGAATTTCTCGAAGTTGAAACGCGGAATCTTAGTGACAACGTAGTCGATAGCAGGTTCGAAGGACGCTGGCGTACGGCCACCAGTGATGTCGTTCATCAGCTCATCAAGCGTGTAACCTACAGCCAACTTAGCCGCGATTTTCGCAATCGGGAAGCCTGTCGCTTTAGATGCCAGCGCGGAAGAACGTGATACGCGCGGGTTCATTTCGATAACAATCAGACGGCCCGTTTTCGGGTTTACCGAGAACTGAACGTTAGAACCGCCCGTTTCTACGCCGATTTCACGCAGTACCGCCATCGAGGCGTTACGCATGATTTGATATTCTTTATCAGTCAGCGTTTGTGCAGGCGCAACGGTGATGGAGTCTCCAGTGTGGATCCCCATCGCATCGAAGTTTTCGATTGAGCAGACGATGATGCAGTTGTCGTTCTTATCACGCACCACTTCCATCTCATACTCTTTCCAACCAATCAGCGATTCATCGATCAACAGCTCTTTGGTTGGAGAAAGATCCAGCCCGCGCTCACAGATCTCTTCAAATTCTTCGCGGTTATAAGCAATACCGCCACCGGTGCCGCCCATCGTAAAGGAAGGACGGATAATGCACGGGAAGCCGACGTCAGCCGCAACGGCCAGTGCTTCTTCCATATTGTGTGCAATACCGGAACGCGCAGTATCCAGACCGATTTTCTTCATTGCCACGTCGAAGCGGCGGCGGTCTTCTGCTTTATCAATCGCATCAGCCGTTGCACCAATCATGGTGACGCCGAATTCAGCCAGCACGCCCTGACGTTCCAGCTCCAGCGCACAGTTCAGCGCAGTCTGGCCGCCCATCGTTGGCAGCACTGCATCTGGACGCTCTTTTTCAATGATTTTGCGTACCACTTCCCAGTGAATCGGCTCGATATAGGTCGCATCGGCCATTTCCGGGTCGGTCATGATGGTTGCCGGGTTGGAGTTCACCAGAATAACGCGGTAACCCTCTTCACGCAGCGCTTTACACGCCTGTGCACCCGAGTAGTCAAACTCACACGCCTGGCCGATAACAATCGGGCCGGCGCCCAGAATCAGGATGCTTTTAATATCTGTACGTTTTGGCATTTTCTCGCTCCTGATTATTTAGCTGAAGAACGGTAAGTCTGAATCAAGTCAATAAAGTGGTCGAACAGCGGCGCGGCATCATGCGGGCCGGGGCTTGCTTCCGGGTGTCCCTGGAAGCTGAACGCTGGCTTATCCGTGCGGTGAATCCCCTGAACCGTATGATCAAACAGGGATTTATGCGTAACGCGCAGCGTGGCAGGCAGATTATTTTCATCAACCGCAAAGCCGTGGTTCTGCGCGGTAATCATCACACAGTTGTTATCCAGATCTTTGACCGGATGGTTGCCACCGTGGTGACCCAGCTTCATTTTGATGGTCTTGGCACCGCTCGCCAGTGCCAGCAGTTGGTGACCCAGACAGATACCGAATACCGGAATATCCGTTTCCAGGAAGGTTTTGATCGCACGAATCGCGTAGTCGCACGGTTCCGGGTCGCCCGGGCCGTTAGAGAGGAAAATACCGTCTGGGTTCAGCTTCAGTACGTCCTCAGCAGGCGTCTGCGCAGGTACAACCGTCAGGCGACAGCCGCGATCCACCAGCATACGCAGAATGTTGCGTTTCACACCGTAGTCATAAGCGACAACGTGGTAAGGCAGCTCGCTTTCGTTTTTCGCCGCCGGCAATTCGCCTTCCAGCGTCCAGCTTCCCTGTAACCAGCTGTAGCTTTCTGCCGTCGTGACTTCTTTTGCCAGATCCATGCCCTTCAGCCCTGGGAAGGCTTTCGCTTTCTCCAGTGCGACGGCAGCATCCGGCGCATCGCCCGCGATGATGCAGCCATTCTGTGCGCCTTTCTCACGCAGCAGACGGGTCAGTTTACGGGTATCGATATCAGCAATGGCGACGATGTTGTTGCGTTTGAGGTATTCAGACAGGCTTTCTTCACTACGGTAGTTGCTGGCAATCAGAGGTAAATCGCGAATAACCAGACCTTGAGCCTGTACAGAGGGGGATTCTTCATCGTTGGCATTGGCGCCGACATTACCGATATGGGGATAAGTGAGAGTGACAATCTGGCGGGAATAGGAAGGATCAGTAAGGATTTCTTGATAACCGGTCATCGACGTATTGAAGACCACTTCCCCCACTGCCGACCCTTCTGCCCCAATGGCCCGACCGTGGAATTGGGTTCCGTCTTCCAGAACCAATAGCGCTGACTTAATCAAAACACCCTCCAAGGAATAAACAATCACGTTATTTGCATATTAATTCAGATTCGAGCCACTAAATCAATGCAAAAACTACCTGTAAGGCCAATTTTTGGCAAATTGGGCGCATTTTAATGATGGTCTTCCTGATTGTCTACCCAAACCGCTTTTTTTCTCTTATTTTTATGCTTTCCGAAATAAATAGTCGCCCACTGACGTAAAAAACCCTATCAACTGAGATAAGTAAACGGTTGCGAGACAACATTGCTAAAATAAGAGTAACAAATCACCAGCAAAGGACATTTTGGGAGTAAGGAGGGAAAATCATCACTAAAAAACAGAATAAAACACAAACAAATACCAATGATGATAGAAAAAACAATCCAAAAAGATAAAAATAAAGGTGAACGTAAAAACACCCACCTTTTTCAGTTAGATAAACTATTTATAAAAAAATAAAATACTACAAATCATCTAAAGAAAGCACATCTCTCATATCAAAAAGGCCACTTTCTTTCGCACTAATCCAGATTGCAGCTCTTACTGCACCATTAGCAAATGTCATGCGGCTGGATGCCTTGTGGGTAATCTCAACGCGCTCACCCACATCAGCAAACATCGCCGTATGTTCACCGACGATATCGCCCGCTCGCACGGTCGCAAAACCAATGCTTTTCGGATCGCGTTCACCAGTGTAGCCTTCACGCGCGTACACGGCACAGGACTTCAGATCGCGTCCCAGCGCATCAGCGATCGCTTCGCCCATCGCCAGTGCGGTACCCGATGGCGCATCCACTTTGTGGCGGTGGTGTGCTTCAATGATTTCGATATCAGTATAGTCGCCCATGACTTTGGCCGCTTTTTCCAGCAGCTTCAACATGACATTGACGCCAACGCTGAAGTTCGCCGCAAACACAATGCCGATATCCTGCGCAGCCTGCTTAATCGCCGCTTTCCCTGCGTCATCAAAGCCGGTTGTCCCAATAATCATGCCTTTACGGTGCTGACGACAAAATGCCAGATGCGCTAATGTGCCTTCTGGGCGGGTGAAGTCGATTAAAATATCGAAATCATTCTGCACGGCATCCAGGCTTTCATTCACGGTAATTCCGCTTTTCCCCAGCCCTGCGAGTTCACCGGCATCACTTCCTATCAGAGACGAACCAGAACGCTCCAGCGCCGCGCCCAATACCACGCCGTCCATTTGCTCGATAGCCTGAATCAGCTGGCGTCCCATACGGCCGCCCGCGCCTACAACCGCAATGCGGATGGATGAATCCTTCATAATGTCTCTCTCTTTTTGATCCTGACGACATAAAAATAACATCAGGTTAACGGGCGCTGCGCACTATCGCCAGCGGATTTACCGCCAGATTAGAAAATACTGTTTGAAGCCGCAGAAAATCAGCAAAACTGTCTAACCACAGACAGCAAAATGGCATATCAGAGCGATGAAAAACCGCAACGTATTTGAAGATAAGCAGAAGCGGTCAAAATTAAACCACATGGCATAACGCATAAAAATTCATTTTTATGCATTAACATTTTCATGAATGAATACAGGGGAGAAAACGAGAGGGTATAAAAGCGGTAAGGCCAAAGCCCTACCGCAGAAACAACATTAATCTATCTGTTTGACTTCAACACGCAGCTCTTTGGGCACTTCAAAGACGATGTTTTCTTCACGCCCTTGCATTTCAATCGCAACTTTGCCGCCCAATTCTTTCAGACGCTGGATCACCTGTTGTACCAGAATATCCGGTGCCGATGCGCCTGCGGTCACCCCAACATGCGAAGCGCCCGCTAACCATGACTCCTGGATATCCTCAGCGGCATCAATCAGATAAGCCGCTTTCCCCGCTCTTTGCGCCAATTCTGCAAGGCGGTTGGAGTTTGAAGAGTTTTTAGAGCCCACGACAAAAACCACATCCGCCTTATCTGATAAATGGCGAACGGCTTCCTGACGATTGGTCGTGGCATAGCAGATGTCATCTTTACGCGGGCCGACAATCTGCGGAAAACGCTCACGCAACGCATCAATCACCGCATAAGTATCATCAACAGAAAGCGTGGTTTGCGTCATAAAGCACAGATTGCTTTCGTCTTTTACCTGTAGCTGCCAGACATCCTCGGGGGACTCCACCAGATACATGCCACCATCCGCATTGCTGTACTGCCCCATCGTCCCTTCAACTTCAGGGTGTCCGGCATGCCCGATAAGAATCGCTTCTACGCCTTTCTTACTGGCTCTGGCCACTTCCATATGCACCTTGGTCACTAGCGGACAGGTTGCATCGAATACCGTCAGATCGCGGTTTTTGGCTTCATTACGTACCGCTTGTGAAACGCCATGTGCAGAGAAAATCAGAATCGCACCATCCGGCACGTCTTCAATCTGCTCAATAAAAATCGCGCCACGTTCGCGTAATCCGTTAACCACATAGCGGTTATGTACTACTTCATGACGGACGTAGATCGGCGTACCAAAAAGCTCCAGCGCACGTTCCACAATGCTGATAGCCCGATCGACACCGGCACAAAAGCCGCGCGGATTAGCCAGCAGGATCTGCATGTGTCACCTCCTGTTGTACGGGATCGATATCCAGCACTTCAAGATCGAAGGTAATCGCCTGGCCGGATAGGGGATGGTTGAAATCTACGGTGACCGATTCTTCGGTCACATCGCGGATAATCCCCGGCATATCATTTCCGGCAACGCCACTGAACAGCATGATGGTGCCAACATCCGGCACGCCAGTCTGGGCGAAATCACGGCGCAGGAAGAACTGGATCAGGTTCGGATTGGTCGGCCCAAAGGCCGACTCTGGCGGCAGCGTAAACTTGCGTTTATCACCACGCTGCAATCCCAACAGCTGTTGTTCCAACGCGTCAGACAGGCTGCCGTCGCCAAGGCGAAACAGCGCTGGCTTGCCGCGCTCACGCGTGGATTCGGCCGCAGAGCCATCCTCCAGCGTCAGGATAAAATGCACCAGCAGCGCGCTGTTATGCTGAACACTCTCGGACATCAGTGACCCTTTTGCTTAACGGTATCAGTATCATCATGCGTACTGAAAAACCCTTCCAGTACGATGAGCGCCGCACCAATACAGATAGCGGTATCGGCAAGGTTAAAGGTGGCGAAGTGCCAGTCACCGACATAGAAGTCGATGAAATCGACAACAAATCCGTGCCATGTCCGGTCGAACAGATTGCCCAATGCGCCACCGATAATCAGCGAATACGCAATGTTATTGAGCCGCTGTTTGACGCTGCCACGGTACATCATCACCAGCAGTGCAACCACGATAGCAATCGCGATGCCAGCAAAGAACCAGCGTTGCCAGCCGCCTTTATCCGCCAGGAAGCTGAATGCTGCGCCGTAGTTACGGGCGTAATGCAGATTCAGAGAAGGCATCACTGGCACCGTATCCCCCAGCGCAAAGTGGGCAAGGATCCACTGTTTGCTGCCAAGATCGACAATTAAAACCAGTATCGCCAGCCAAAGCCAGCGCAGTCCACTCGAACAGATCTTATTCATCAGACAAATTTACGCTCTTCGCCGTTACCGCCCACGTTAGTCGCACAGCGACCACACACTTCAGGATGCTCGGCATTGCTACCGATATCCGTCTCGTAATGCCAGCAGCGTGGACACTTGTGCCCTTCTGCCTCACTTAAGGCAATTTTCAGTCCGGTGAGTTCCGTTGCCTGCGCGCTATCCGGCGCATTTTCATAACGTTCCACCAGCGCTTTTGACGTCAACAGCGCGAAATGCAGTTCCTGACGCAGCTGGTTCAACTTGCCCGCCAGATTGGCATCGGCGTACAGCGTGACGGAAGCTTCCAGCGATCCACCGATGCGTTTGTCATTACGTGCCTGCTCGATGACTTTGTTCACTTCGCTACGCACTTTCAGGACATCCGCCCAGAACGCATCGTTCATGGTTTCTGCGCTATCCAGCGCGAACAGACCGTCATACCACTCTTCGGTAAAGACGTACTGCGCACGCTCGCCCGGTAGGTAGTTCCAGATCTCATCTGCGGTGAAGGACATAATCGGTGCCATCCAACGCACCAGCGCTTCTGAGATATGGTATAGCGCAGTCTGGCAGCTACGGCGTGCAACGCTGTCGCTTTTTGCCGTGTACTGACGATCTTTAATGATATCCAGATAGAACGAACCCATCTCGATCGAGCAGAACTGCATCAGACGCTGTACGACGCGGTGGAAATCATAGCTTTCATACGCTTCGAGGATCTCTTCCTGCGCGGCTTTCGCACAGCTAACCGCCCAGCGATCCAGCACAACCATGTCTTCTGGTTTCACACTATCTTTCTGTGGATCGAACCCGTTCAGGTTCGCCAACAGGAAACGCGCGGTGTTACGAATACGGCGGTAGGCATCGGCAGAACGCTTCAGGATCTCATCGGATACGGCTATTTCACCGGAGTAATCCGTTGAGCCGATCCACAGGCGCAGAATGTCAGCACCGAGCTTGTTCATTACGTCCTGCGGGCTGACGGTATTCCCGATCGATTTGGACATCTTGCGACCCTGACCATCAACGGTGAAACCGTGAGTCAGCACCTGACGGTAAGGCGCTTTGCCTTTGATCGCAGTGGAGATCATCAGGGAAGACATGAACCAACCACGATGCTGGTCGGAACCTTCCAAATACATATCCGCTTCATGACCGCCAAATTCAGGACGAACGTCTACCACGGACGCATGCGTCGATCCAGAATCGAACCACACGTCCAGCGTATCTGGTACTTTGACGTAGTTGTCAGCATCTGCGCCCAGCACGTCGGCCGGATCGAGATCCCACCATGCCTGAATGCCATCGGCTTCAACACGTTTCGCTACCGCTTCAATCAGCTCAGCGGTACGTGGATGCAGCTCTTCCGTCTCTTTGTGGACGAACAGCGACATCGGCACGCCCCAGGTACGCTGACGGGAGATACACCAGTCAGGACGGTTGGCGACCATCGCTTCGATACGCGCCTGACCCCAATCTGGGATCCACTGCACGCCTTTGATTTCAGACAGCGACTGCTTACGCAGGCCTTTCTGATCCATGCTGACAAACCATTGTGGCGTCGCACGGAAAATGATCGGCGACTTATGGCGCCAGCAGCACGGATAGCTGTGCTGCAATTTCTCTACGTGCAGCAACATGCCTTTTTCACGCAGAATTTCAACGATCAGATCGTTGGCTTTGAAAACGAATTTGCCATCCAGTTCAGGATAGGTGCCGCTCAGGTAGCAGCCGTTCGGCCCAACCGGGTTGGCGATTTCCAGATTGTATTGCTGGCTGATCACGTAGTCTTCAGGACCGTGACCACCGGCGGTATGTACCGCACCGGTACCCGCATCCAGCGTCACATGGTCGCCCAAAATGGCGGGTACATCGAAGCCCAGGAACGGATGTTTGAAACGTAGCAGCTCAAGTTCCGCGCCTTTGCAGTTGCCCAGCACTTGCCACTGGGCCACACCTGCGCGTTTCATCACGCTTTCAACCAAATCAGTCGCCAGAATCAGCGCCTGACCGTCAATCTGCACCAGCTGATAATCGAATTCCGCATTCAATGAGATCGCACGGTTTGCCGGCAGCGTCCACGGCGTCGTCGTCCAGATCACCAGCGAAACAGGGTCATCTACGCTGCTCACGCCAAATTTGGCTAGTACCGCTGCCACATCGCTGGCGTTAAACGCGACATCAATGGATGGAGAGGTTTTGTCGTAATACTCCACTTCCGCTTCCGCCAGCGCAGACCCACAGTCGGCACACCAGTGAACCGGCTTGGCACCTTTGTGTAGGTGGCCGTTTTCAATGATGCGACCCAGCGCACGAATGATGTTCGCTTCGGTTTTGAAATCCATCGTCAGGTAAGGACGATCCCAGTCGCCCAGCACGCCGAGACGAATAAAGTCGGCTTTCTGACCCGCAACCTGCTCTGCCGCATATTTACGACACTCAGCGCGGAATTCTGCGGCGCTGACTTTCTCGCCCGGCTTACCGATCAGTTGTTCTACTTTCAGTTCAATCGGCAGGCCGTGGCAGTCCCAGCCCGGCACATAGGGGGAATCGTAGCCAGACAGGCCTTTCGATTTAACGATAATATCTTTCAGAATCTTGTTAACTGAGTGACCAATGTGAATGCTGCCGTTCGCGTACGGAGGGCCATCGTGCAGAATGAAGGTCTTCTTTCCCTTCTTCGCATTGCGAATAATCCCGTACAGATCCTGCTCATACCAACGTTTCAGCATGTCAGGTTCGCGCTTGGCCAGATCGCCACGCATCGGGAACCCTGTTTCCGGCAAGTTCAGGGTAGTCTTATAGTCACTCATTAGATTCTCGATTTCGTTTCGGCTAGAAAAATTAAACCGGTGTCTTTAACCCGAAGAACGTTCGGGCTGTCACCACATCATCGGCGATTTGCTGTTTTAACGCGTCGAGCGAAGCAAAACGCTGTTCATTACGGATTTTTTTACGCAGTACGACTTCAATATGACGACCATAAAGGTTCATCGTCACGTCCAGCAAATGCACTTCAAGCTGCTGGCGTTTGTCACCGTTTACGGTTGGACGCGTGCCAATATTGGCAACGCCCGGTAGCAGTTCTTGCCCCAGTCCATAGACGCTGACGGCATATACGCCGCTGACAGGGGAAACCTGACGTTTCAGCGGCAGGTTGGCGGTAGGGAACCCAATGGTTCGCCCCAATTCTTTGCCATGTTCCACGCGCCCGGAAATGCTGTAAGGATGGCCCAGCAGGCTTTCTGCCAGCTCGAGTTCATCACGGCTGAGCGCTTCACGTACGGCAGTGCTGCTCACCCGTTTGCCGCCATTACAGAACGAATCGGTGCTGATGACATCAAATCCCGACTCACGCCCAGCCTTCTGTAATAACAGGAAATCTCCCTGACGACCAGCCCCGAAACGGAAGTCATCCCCCACCACCAGAAACTTCGCGCCCAATTTTTTCACCAGCAGGGAAGAAACGAACGTCTCAGCATCGTTGGCGGCAAAACGCGCATCGAATCTGACACAGAGCAGATAGTCCACGCCGGCCTGCGCCAGATATTTCACCTTGTCACGCAGACGCGTCAGACGGGCGGGCGCTTTTTCCGCAGCGAAGAGCTCCAGCGGCTGTGGTTCAAAAATCATAACCATCACCGGCAGCCCACGCGCGCGACCTTCCTGCTTCAGTCGTTCAAGCAGCATTTGGTGTCCGAGGTGCACGCCGTCAAAATTACCAATAGTGAGCACACAGCCGTAATGGTGTGCCCGAAGATTGTGTATACCGCGAATTAGCTGCATGGCTGGCCCAGAACAAAGGGTTAATATTATGGAAATCGGCGGATTATACCTTGTACAGCGAGTAAGGTTAACCCGCGATTCGCGCCTTTTGCAGCCACCTTGTAAATCGTGCCAGTATTTGCACGTTTTTTTAGCGGAATCATCGGTGGATGACGCCTATACGCAGAATATCCAGATGGCGGACAGCACATGCAATCCGACTTTACCGATGACAGACAGGGCTTTATCAAATTCAGGATGAATTTATGATGCGAAAAGCTGTATTCCACCGCGTGAAGCTGCTAAAATCCTGCGCCATCACAACGTAACAAGTGTCGACGTACAAACGACGCTTATTTGCACAAATCCATTGACAAACGAAGGCTAAACGAGCATATTCCACGGCCTTTGAATTGTCCTCGATTGAATATATTTGGGAGTTGGACCTTGGCTAATATCAAATCAGCTAAGAAACGCGCCGTACAATCTGAGAAGCGCCGTAAGCATAACGCAAGCCGTCGCTCAATGATGCGTACTTTCATCAAGAAAGTATACGCGGCGATCGCTGTTGGCGATAAAGAAGCGGCACAGAAAGCATTTAATGACATGCAACCGATCGTGGATCGCCAGGCTGGTAAAGGCCTGATCCACAAGAACAAAGCTGCACGTCATAAATCCAATCTGGTTGCGCGCATCAACGCCATGCAATAATCACGCATCTGCGTGTTGTTGCTAAGAAAAAACCGGCTTAGGCCGGTTTTTTTGTGTCTGTGGTATCACAGAAGAGCGCTGAAAAATCCGCGTTACAGACGCGCTGTACCGCCGGGTGTTGGATCATTCTGGCCGCAAAAATCGCATAATACTCGTCCTGAATGTTCTCGATCCTGCCGATCTCGACGATATCGCCCTGCTGGTAAATTTCATTGGCATACAGCGACGGTGCCACGAAAATCGCGTCGTTATTAATGCCAAACGCAGTCATCAGCGCCGCATCATCAAATTCGCCCAAAATAGTCGTCTGAATATTCTGCGCAGTAAACCAGTTCAGCAGTTTACGTCCTAGCATGGTTCGCCGCCCGGGAATCAACAGCTTACGTTGTTCAAGGCAGGCCGGGAAAGGCTGCTCAGGGTGCGGGCGTTTGCAATAAAAGCTCACACCACATTCGCCTAGTTTGATTGAAAACAGCCCTTCCTGCTGCGTTGAATCCACCGGGCAATCCGACAGAATCATATCCAGCTTATGCTGACTCAACTGCTCCAGCAGCATTTCGTGCGTCGACTCAAAACAGCGTAAATGAATATGTTCCTGTTCCGTCACGACCGTTTCGAGCACCCTGCTCACCAGCCGTTTGGACAGCGCATCGGCTACACCGACATCGAATAACAGGTTCGATTCTTTGCGGTAGTTCACAATATCCAACATTTCCTGGCTAAGCTGGAACATGCTATCTGCATAGCGAAAAACAAGCTGCCCCAGCTCCGTCGGTTCCAACCCGCGCCCCTTACGCTTGAAGAGCTTGCCCTGCAAACGCTCTTCCAGGCATTTGATTTGCCCGGTAATGGTCTGCGGCGTTAAGAACAGCGTCTCTGCCGCACCCGCAACGGATCCCGACTTATAAACCTGCCAGAAATAATAGAGATGGTTAAAATTCAAATGAGACACACCCGCCTCCTTTTCGCGCCTCCGGCATAGCATCAACCCTTACACGGCTGAACCGCCTTGTCCAGCGTAGGCAACACCCCGCGCAATGCCAGATAGCCAAGCAGCGCCGCCAGCCCTGACGCCAGTAAGATTCCCAGCTTGGCATAGGTAATCAATTCCGCATCGCCGCCAGAGAATGCCAGCAGCGTAATAAATATCGACATGGTAAAGCCGATACCGCACAGCACTGACACCGCCATGAGCTGGTTAAAGCGCACGCCAGCGGGCAGGCGAGCGTAACCCAGCCGGATGGTTAGCCAACTGAACAAGGTAATGCCCAGCGGTTTACCGATCAGCAGCCCGGCAGCGATGCCAAAGCTCAAAGGGGAAAACAGTTTTTCCAGCACAATCCCCTGTAGCACAATGCCTGCATTCGCGAAGGCAAACAGTGGAATAATCAGAAACGCGACCCACGTTTGTAAGCCATGTTCCAGCGTGGTTGCCGGAGAAGATTCCCCGTTGGACGTACGTAAAGGAATAAAGAATCCGACGATCACCCCAGCGAGCGTCGCATGAACGCCACATTTCAGAATGCAGACCCACAAGACGATCCCCACCAGCAAATAGGCGGACGTTTTACCAACCTGCTGCCTGTTCATATAGGCTAGCGTCGCAATCGCCAGCACCGCACCGCCCAGCGCAGGCCAAAAGATTTGCTGCGTATAAAACAGGGCGATGATCAGGATCGCCCCCAGATCGTCAATGATCGCCAGCGCCAGCAGAAAGACTTTCAGCCCGGCGGGAACGCGTTTGCCCAATAGCGTCAGCACCCCAACGGCGAACGCGATATCTGTCGCAGCGGGAATAGCCCAGCCAGCGCGCGTTGCCTCATCATTCGCGTTGAAAAGCAGAAAGAGCAAGGCAGGAAAAATCATTCCACCTACCGCAGCCGCCAGTGGCAACATCGCCTGTTGGCGGCTGGCTAACGTACCTTCGACTAACTCGCGCTTCACTTCCAGACCAATCAGCAGGAAGAAAATCGCCATCAGGCCGTCATTAATCCACAGCAGCAGATTCTTATTGATTTCCAGTGCGCCAAACCGCATTTCCACCGGCATCATCAGGAATTGTTGATAGCCAGTAGCAGTCACAGACCAATTGGCAAACGCGATCGCCAAAACCGTTGCCATCATTAGCATCACACCCGCGGCGGCATCCAATCGAGTAAAGCGACGAATCATTGTTATCATTGACTTAATCTCCCATCAGGTACGAACGCCAATACCGTACGCTCGCTTTCTTGCTGGCAAGATTACGTGACCTAACCACTCGTTAAAAGCAGATTAAAACTGGCTAAATCGTCGTAAAAAACGATCTATTGAATTGAGGCTATTTAGAGGAAGGTATTAAAAAACGTCAGGAGCGTTTTTCAACGTTGCGCAGCAACGGCCGCAGGGTGACGGACAGGGATGTCCGTCATAAAAAAACCGGCAGGTTTACCCCACCGGTTTCTTATCACGCGTTAACGACAAGCCATTAACGGGTCAAATCATCGAAAAATTTCTTCACGCCATCGAAAAAGTTTTTCGAACGCGGGCTGTTTCTCTCGCCAGACGGGCCACCGAAGCTCTCATCAAGCTCTTGCAGCAGTTGTCTTTGACGTTCGTTCAAATTAACCGGCGTTTCTACAACCACACGGCACAGCAGATCGCCCTGCGCACCGCCGCGTACCGATTTCACGCCTTTGCCACGCATACGGAACAGTTTCCCGGTTTGCGTTTCCGCAGGCACTTTCAGCTTCACGCGGCCATCCAGCGTCGGCACTTCAATCTCGCCGCCTAATGCTGCCATCGCAAAGTTGATCGGCACTTCGCAGTACAGATTGTTTTCTTCACGCTGGAAGATCGGGTGCGCTTTAACCTGCACCTGAACGTACAAATCACCTGACGGAGCGCCGTGTTCGCCCGCTTCGCCTTCACCAGACAAACGGATACGGTCGCCGGTGTCCACGCCCGCCGGAATTTTCACCGACAGCGTTTTGCTCTTCTCTACGCGACCATGACCGTGACATTTAACGCACGGATCTTTAATGATCTTACCGCGACCATGACAGTGCGGACACGCTTGCTGCACGGTAAAGAAGCCCTGACGCATCTGAACCTGACCATTACCATGACAGGTCGGACAGGTGATCGGGGAGCTACCCGGCTTCGCGCCGTTGCCGTGGCACACATCACACTCTTCGAGTGCGGGAATACGGATCTCTTTGGTGACGCCACGTACCGCTTCTTCCAGCGTCAACTCCATGTTGTAGCGTAAATCGGATCCACGGCTCGCGCGCTGACGGCGACCGCCGCCAAAGATGTCTCCGAACACGTCGCCAAAAATATCACCAAAATCGGCACCGCCGCCGCCAAAGCCACCGCCGCCTCCGCCCATACCGCCTTGCTCAAACGCCGCATGACCGTACTGATCGTAGGCTGCGCGTTTTTGCGAGTCGGTAAGGATCTCGTAGGCTTCTTTGATCTCTTTGAACTTGGCTTCTGCCGCGCTATCACCCTGATTACGATCCGGGTGGTACTTCATCGCCAGACGCTTGTACGCTTTCTTTATTTCGCGCTCATCCGCGTTTTTCGCAACGCCCAGGCTTTCGTAATAATCTTGCTTCGCCATTTCTTTTCCTGCCCCTCAACATGCGTGCACGGGCGCAGAGTTTCCCCGACGCCCGTGCTGATTGCCAGCAGTAGCCTTGTGGCTGCTACTGCGCCCGCTCAAGGGCGATTACTTTTTATCTTTTACTTCTTCAAACTCAGCATCAACGACATCGTCGTCGCGACGAGCAGAGGCATCATCAGCGGCACCTTCAGCACCTGGCTGTGGCTGAGACGCTTCCAGCAGCTTGCCAGAAACCTGAACCAGTGCCTGAATCTTCGCTTCGATTTCTGCTTTGTCTTCGCCTTTCAGCGCGCTTTCCAGCGCTTTCAGTGCATCGTCAATCGCAGTTTTATCATCAGCGGCCAGTTTGTCGCCCACTTCTTCCAGCTGCTTACGCGTGCTGTGCAGCAGGTGATCGCCCTGGTTACGAGCCTGAACCAGTTCTTCAAACTTACGGTCAGATTCCGCATTCGCTTCTGCGTCACGTACCATTTTCTGGATTTCTTCTTCGTTCAGACCAGAAGATGCCTTGATGGTGATTTTCTGCTCGCGGCCGCTGTTTTTGTCTTTCGCGGAAACGTGCAGGATACCGTCGGCATCGATGTCGAAGGTAACTTCGATCTGTGGCATACCGCGCGGCGCAGGCTGAATACCATCCAGGTTAAACTGACCCAGAGATTTGTTGTCATGCGCACGCTTACGCTCACCCTGCAGAACGTGAATCGTTACCGCAGACTGATTGTCTTCCGCCGTTGAGAACACTTGGCTGTGTTTCGTCGGGATCGTGGTGTTTTTAGCGATCAGCGCCGTCATCACGCCGCCCATGGTTTCGATACCCAGAGACAGAGGAGTTACGTCCAGCAGCAGAACGTCTTTCACGTCACCCGACAACACACCGCCCTGAACCGCAGCACCGATAGCAACAGCTTCGTCTGGGTTCACGTCTTTACGTGGCTCTTTACCGAAGAAGTCAGCGACTTTCTTCTGCACCAGAGGCATACGCGTCTGACCACCAACCAGAATCACGTCCTGAATTTCAGAAACGGACAGGCCAGCATCCTGCAATGCCACTTTCAGCGGCTCCAGAGAACGGTTCACCAGCTCTTCTACCAGTGATTCCAGTTTCGCACGCGTCACTTTGATGTTCAGGTGCTTAGGACCGGTCGCATCCGCCGTGATGTACGGCAGGTTAACGTCAGTCTGTTGTGCAGAAGACAGCTCGATCTTGGCTTTTTCTGCGGCTTCTTTCAGACGCTGCATTGCCAGCGGATCGTTGCGCAGGTCGAAACCTTGCTCTTTCTTAAATTCGTCAACCAGATAGTTGATCATGCGGCTATCGAAGTCTTCACCACCCAGGTGAGTGTCACCGTTGGTTGCCAGCACTTCGAAGGTTTTTTCGCCATCAACCTCGTCGATTTCGATGATGGAAATATCGAACGTACCGCCACCCAGGTCGTAAACCGCGATAGTACGGTTGCCAACTTCTTTATCCAGACCGTACGCCAGCGCAGCCGCTGTTGGTTCGTTGATGATACGTTTGACTTCCAGACCCGCGATACGGCCGGCATCTTTCGTTGCCTGACGCTGCGCATCGTTGAAGTAAGCTGGTACGGTGATAACCGCTTCGGTGATGGTCTCACCCAGATAGTCTTCCGCCGTTTTCTTCATTTTTTTCAGCACTTCAGCTGAAATCTGCGGCGGAGCCATTTTCTGATCTTTCACTTCCAGCCATGCATCGCCATTATCAGCCGCGATGATTTTGTACGGCATGATGTTGGCATCGCGCTGAACTTCTTCGTCTTTAAAACGACGGCCAATCAGACGCTTGATAGCAAACAGTGTATTTTTCGGGTTGGTCACTGCCTGACGTTTAGCCGGTTGGCCAACCAGAGTTTCACCGTCTTGCGTATAAGCAATGATTGAAGGCGTGGTGCGATCGCCTTCGCTATTTTCCAGTACTTTTACCTGAGTACCGTCAATAATCGCGACACAAGAGTTGGTTGTACCCAGGTCGATACCAATAATCTTACCCATCTAAACATCTCCACTAAAAAGTCATATTCGGTATGGTGGTTAAACCTACTGTGCGGGCGAAATGTCGTTTTTCAACAAGATTTCTCGTTTTCTAACAACACACCCTCGTTTTTCATCAGCAGCACACGTTTCATTTTCATGCTAACCACCGATGTAACGGCCCGACACACGCCTTTGCGGCAGGTCAAACTGTTTCGGTTGGAAATAAGATGGGGCCAACATTTCTATCATCAAGGGGGGAAGATGAAAAAAAATGACCTTTATCCCTCGTACGATCAAACTATTCTGCCTTCCCCATGTTGTGTCCGTTCCAAACGCCCGATATGATGCCGCGCCCGCCGCAGAAATAGGGACATTTCCCTACACAATGGCGGGCAATAACACCTAAACGACACCTATCCCAACGTGATTGGCGCATTCGCTAACCTTAATGCCGCGCCCGACGCGAAGGGACTATTAATAATCTGTTATTGCAGAGGATTTATGAGCACGAACACGTTGGCAAATCCTGGTCCATTAGGACTGATGGGCTTCGGGATGACCACTATTCTGTTGAACCTGCACAACGCAGGCTTTTTCCCACTTTCTTCCATCATTCTCAGCATGGGTATTTTCTACGGCGGTATTGCCCAGATTCTGGCTGGCCTGCTGGAATATAAAAAAGGGAATACGTTTGGCGTGACGGCGTTTACGTCTTATGGCGCATTCTGGCTGACGCTGGTTGCCATTCTCATGCTGCCAAAAATGGGTCTGGCGGAAGCCAGCGACGCTCAGTTCCTTGGCGTATTCCTTGGCCTGTGGGGCGTCTTCACACTGTTTATGTTCTTCGGCACCTTCGGTACCAACCGCGCACTGCAATTTGTCTTCGGCAGCCTGACCGTGCTGTTTGCTCTGCTGGCTGTGGGTAACTTTACCGGCAACCACGCCCTGCTGACCTTCGCGGGTTACGAAGGCATCATCTGTGGCGCTAGCGCGATTTATCTGGCAATGGCTGAAGTGCTGAACGAGAAGTTTGGCCGCACAGTACTTCCAATTGGTTCATGTGGTGCGTCTCACTAAGTTCTGACGCCATACCCGTACCGACCAATCCTGCGTTACATGCTAACGAGCCCTGTCAGATTGACAGGGCTCGTTTGTTTTTGATGATGCGCTATTTTTTGATAACAGCGTGCTTAAACTTCGACGGGCGAACGATCGCTCGCCTCGCTATCGGCCGAAACCTGCGAATCAGCATCCAGATCGCGTTGCAAATAAATACCCAACAGCAATCCCACCGCGGCCAGCGTCAGAACATAGAATGCGGGTGCCATCGGCGTCGCCTTCATAATCAGCGTCACGAAGACAGGCGTCAGGCCACCGAAAATGGCATAGGAAACGTTGTAGGAAAAAGAAATCCCTGAGAACCGCACCGCAGCCGGAAACGCTCGCACCATGACATAAGGCACGCCGCCCACCACACCCACGCTAAGCCCGACAATCGCATAGCTGACAAAGAGCAGCGTCGTACTGCTTGCTGCCGAGCTATAAAAGAACCAGCTACAGGCAGCTAGCGACAGACTACCCACAATAAATAGCTTGCTGGCACCGAAGCGGTCAACCAACAGCCCCGCGCCGACACAGCCCACCATCAGCGCAATCGTTGCCAGACAGTTCGCCTGCAATGCCAGTGCAGCAGGAATGCCGTGGACTTTTTGCAGATAGGTCGGAGCCATCAGAATAACGACGACGATGCACGCAGACAGCAGCCAGGTCAGCAGCATTGAAACCACAACCGCGCGTTTATGATTTAAGACGACAGATTTCAGCGGCAGCTCTTCTGCCAGCTTTTTCTGCTCACGCATTTCCATAAAAATGGGGGTTTCCTGCAACCAACGGCGCAGATACATGGCGATAAGGCCGAATACCCCGCCAATGAAGAACGGCAGACGCCAGCCGCCGCCAGACATCTGCTCTGGCGTCAGCACCGTGTTCAGCAACGTCGCGATCAGCGAACCCAACAGAATCCCCATTGTCAAGCCGGCAGTCAGCGTCCCGCAGGCAAACCCAATACGGGCGCGAGGCACATGCTCCGCAACGAAGACCCACGCACCGGGGACTTCGCCACCGATTGCCGCTCCTTGCAGCACACGCATTAACAGCAGTAAAAGCGGTGCCGCAATACCAATGGCTTCATAGGTCGGCAGCAAGCCCATTGCCAGCGTCGGTAACGCCATCAGCAATATGCTCAGACTGAACATTTTCTTACGTCCGCTCTTGTCACCAAAGTGGGCCATGATGATGCCCCCAAGCGGGCGAGCCAGATAGCCTGCGGCGAAAATACCGAACGTCTGAACCTGCCGTAGCCATTCAGGAATATCTGGTGGGAAGAAGAGATCGCCAATCACGGCAGCAAAGAAGACGAAAATAATAAAATCGTAAAACTCTAACGCGCCACCCAGCGCAGCCAGAGACAGCGTTTTGTAGTCCTGCCGGTTCAACCGGCGAGGATGGGCGTGTTGATCCTGAGTCATAAGTTACCGTGCATTGCCAGAGTGAGAAAAGAAGAACGTCACCGCAGTGTGTAAAGTAGAAATTACTATAGCGGCAAAATTTTTATACACCAGCAAAGCTGAATCTTATATTTCAAATCGGCTAACTTCAGTCTTTTATTTCGCGCACGGCATTTTTAGGGCGAAAAGCTGCTACTACATCCGCATTGGTTTCAATGTAAGGGCCTTCCAGCAGCTGGATACAATACGGTACGCTGGCAAAAATACCGGCTACAACCACCTTGCCATCTGCATCTTTTAAGCCTTCCAGCGTTTCCTTAATCGACTTGGGTTGTCCCGGCAGATTAAGAATCAGCGCCTGTTTACGCAGCACGCCTACCTGACGGGAAAGGATCGCAGTAGGAACGAAGCGCAGGCTGATCTGCCGCATTTGCTCACCAAACCCCGGCATTTCGCGATCGGCAATGGCCATCGTGGCATCCGGCGTGACATCACGACGCGCTGGCCCCGTCCCCCCAGTTGTCAGCACCAGATGACAACCGCGTTCATCAACCAGCTCACACAGCGTTTGTTCAATCATCGGCTGTTCATCCGGCACCAGTCGGGTTTCCACTTCAAAAGGCGTGGTCAGGGCGTTGCGGAGCCAGGATTCCAGTTCTGGGATGCCTTTATCCTGATAAACCCCGCCGGAAGCGCGATCGGATACGGAGACCAAGCCAATACGCAATACGTTCATAAGCACCTCAGTTTAAACAAAACACCAATTTTATCAGGATATTAAATGTTGTCAGCGAAGAATCTCTTCTTACGATAAAATTCATATCACATCGGCTATTTTATACGGCAAGCAATATTCTATTTGATAACAATTATTAAATGTCGTCTCAAAAAATGTCGGCAATACCTTATGCGATGAAAATAACAAAACAATAGAAAGGGTAAAACAGGCATCCAGAGAAAGACGTTTTATAAAATAAAATCCGGAGGGAAAAAGAGTGGAGCAGGCCACTACAGAACCCCACCTAAAATCCGATAATATGGTAAACTTAAATTACTTCTTTACCACCAACTATAAGTAAAAAAGCTATACCAAGGAAGTAACCATGAACGACCTTAAGTATAAGATATTGAAATTGTTTTCACACCCTACCTCATCCTTCTTCCTGTTCGGATTGATTTCCTTTTTCATCACTATTTTTCTTATGCATGAAGCGAATAAGAGCGCCTGGAAAGTAGAGCGACAGAACCTGGACACCACCATCAAGACGTATGAATCCTATAATATCGGAGGAGAGGTGACAGAGAGTGATGTCATCCGAAAAACGGGTAGCTACGTCACGGCACGAACAAGAACATTTGTATTTAATACACGTGACGTACGTAGCGAATGTATTAATCGATTATCTTCATCCGACCTGACATTTAATGATATGGCTGTTATCCGTATTTGCCAGAATAAACTCCCATCAATTGGAGAATATGCAGGGAAAGGCACTCTTACTGTAATTTTTCCCGTACTCTCCCCCACAGATGAATTATTAGGTATTCGTATTAGAACGTCTTCAGAAACCGCTCAGCCTTCATTTTTTGAAACCCTAGCCTCACTCGGTTCTGCCATTGTCATCCTGAGTATCGTGTTACTTTGCGCCTTTTTAGGCAGCCTACTGTCGCTACTGACGAAAAAATATTTGGTAGAATTGCCCATCATCGCGCGGTATGACGATCTCACGGGCTATTTACGGCGAGACGCGTTCTTTCTGGCCGCAAATAAAGCCTTTAGTATCGCCAATCTGACCAAGCGCCCCGTTAGCGTCATTCTGATCGACATCGACTATTTTAAGCAGGTTAATGATAGCTTCGGTCATAGCGTCGGTGACGATGCCTTGAAGTTTGTCGCTGACACTTTCAAAAAATCATTTCGCCGCGAAGATATTTTTGGCCGTATTGGCGGCGATGAGTTCGCCATCGTGTTGCCGAATACCGGATTAGACGATGCGTATACCATCGTGGATAAAGCCAGAGAGCGTGTTAGCAACACGCCTTGTGAAACAGCCGCGGGCAAAATCAGGCTGACGGTCAGCATCGGGCTGGTTGAATACCATATCACTGGAGAAGATTTAATCGAAGTGATGAAGCGTGCCGATGATAATCTTTATATCGCGAAGAAAACCCGTAACGCGACGGCAAAATAGGCCTATTCCTGCCACAACGCCAAACTACAGACAAAAAAAATAGCCGGGCATCCCGGCTATTTTCATCAGCAGAATGGTTACAGTAAATCTGCGATCATCTTTTCCAGTTTTTCCTGGTCGATAGCAAACTTACGGATCCCGTCGGCCAGTTTATCAATCGCCATTGGATCCTGGTTGTGTTGCCAGTAGAACTCCGCTTCCGTCATTTTCGCCGGACGAACTTTCACATCACCGACGTAAGACAGCTTGCGAACCACTTCACCTTCGCTTTCTGACAGCTCTTTCAGCAGGGCGGGTGCGATCGTCAGGCGGTCACATCCAGCCAGTTCCAGAATCTCACCGACGTTACGGAAGCTCGCGCCCATCACGACCGTTTCATAGCCGTGCTCTTTGTAGTAGTCGTAGATTTCGCTAACGGAAACCACGCCCGGATCTTCATGCGGCGCAAATTCTTTCTTATCGCCATTGGCTTTGTACCAGTCAAGAATACGGCCAACGAACGGTGAAATCAGGAACACGCCCGCTTCAGCACAAGCGCGCGCCTGTGCAAAGGAGAACAGCAGCGTCAGGTTACAGTTGATGCCTTCTTTTTCCAGTTGCTCCGCCGCGCGGATACCCTGCCAGGTGGAAGCCAGTTTAATCAGGATACGCTCGTTGCTGATGCCTGCGTCGTTGTACAGCTTGATCAGGTGTTTTGCCTTCGCCACGCTGGCTTCGGTGTCATAAGACAAACGCGCATCCACTTCTGTGGAGATGCGGCCGGGGATCAATTTTAAAATTTCGAGACCGATATTGACCGCCAGTTTATCCGTGGCATCCACGACCTGCTGTTTACGATCGCTGCTCTGCTCACGCGCCCAGGCAATAGCCTCGTCGATCAGCTTGCGGTATTCAGGAATTTGCGCCGCGTTCAGAATCAGTGAAGGGTTAGTGGTCGCATCTTGCGGTTGGTACAGTTTCATTGCCGCAATATCGCCGGTATCAGCTACAACCGTGGTCAGTTGGCGTAGGGAAGTCAGTTTATCCGTCATGTTGGCATGTCTCGTTGTTTATACGTGGTGCTCGTGAATGAAAATAGCTCGTATATGAATCGACTTGTTATCTAATCTGGTGGCCGTCTGTTTTGCGCCGAAATCTGATAATAACACGCGCACTTTCCCGTGCAAGCCAGCCTTTTCCCACTCGTCCCTGCAACAACGGTTACACGCCGATAAGACGCCATATTTTCCCCTTCACGAGCGTGCCGAGGCGTGAAAGACAAGGCGTATTATAGCTATCGCCGTTTTCTTCCGACGTTCTTGCTATAGTAGGGTCATCAGAAATCAGACCGACAGGACATGGCGCATGCTTATTACTATTTCACCCGCAAAAACGCTCGACTACACCAGTCCTTTGGCAACGACGCGTTATACGCAGCCGGAACTTCTGGACTCTTCCAGCCAGTTGATTGATGTGTGTAAAAAACTGACGCCAGCACAGATCGCCTCTTTGATGAGCATCAGCGATAAGCTGGCTGACCTGAACGCAGGCCGCTTTAGCGATTGGCACCCGGATTTCACGCCGGAGAACGCGCGTCAGGCACTGCTGGCGTTTAAGGGCGACGTCTATACCGGATTGGCCGCAGAAGATTTCAGCGAGGATGACTTCGATTTCGCCCAGCAGCATCTGCGTATGCTGTCAGGCCTGTATGGCGTGTTGCGCCCGCTGGATTTGATGCGGCCGTATCGGCTGGAAATGGGCACCAAGCTGGAAAACAAAGTCGGTAAAGACCTCTACAGTTTCTGGGGCGACACCATTACTGAAAAGCTGAATCAGGCGCTGCACGATCAAGGCGATGATGTACTGGTTAATCTGGCATCGGACGAATATTTCAAAGCCGTTAAACCGAAAAAGCTTAATGCCCGTCTGATCAAACCCGTCTTCCTGGATGAGAAAAACGGTAAATTTAAGGTAATCAGTTTCTACGCCAAGAAAGCACGCGGCCTGATGAGCCGTTTCATTATTCAAAACCGCCTGACTCAACCGGAGCAGTTGAAAGCATTTAATCTGGAAGGTTACTTCTTCGAGGCAGCAGACTCTTCGAGTGACGAACTGGTGTTTAAGCGTCACGAACAGTAAACAAGAGAAGGGAAACAGGGCGGAGTATTCCGCCCTTGCAATCGATTTATTCCGGCAGTGACATCAGGAACTCACGCAGCTTCGCGAAATCATCCGGGAAGTTGTGCGACAGCAGATCCAGATCGGCACGCTCAGCGAGCGCTTCCGGCAGATCCAGTTCTTTGCCAAGAATGTCTTCTACGCTTTCCTTGAATTTCGCTGGGTGCGCCGTACCCAGGAACAGGCCAAACTCACCGGCTTGCAGTTGATCGCGCAGTAGACGGTAAGCAATCGCAGCGTGCGGCTCAGAGAGATAGCCTAACGCATCCAGCTCATGCATGGTTTCTTTCGTGGTCTCATCGCTCACTGCGCCAAAGCCCAGTGTTTTCAACTGCCAGTTCTTACGGCGGAACAGCTCTTCCACGCGCGGCCAGTTGTTCGGCTGGCTTACGTCCATCGCGTTGGATAACGTTGCCACCGTTTTATGCGGTTCCCAGTTACCATTGCTCAGGAAGCGCGGCACCGTGTCATTGGCGTTGGTCGCTGCGATGAAGCGCTTAATCGGCAGACCCAGCGATTTCGCCAGCAGGCCAGCGGTCAGATCGCCGAAGTTACCGCTCGGTACAGAAACCACTAGCTGGTTACGAGCTTCCTGCGGCAGTTGTGCAACGGCTTCAAAGTAGTAGCAAATCTGCGCCAGCAGACGGCTGATGTTGATGGAGTTCGCTGAGTTCAGGCCAATCGCCTTTTTCAGTTCTTCATCATCAAACGCCTTTTTCACCAACGCCTGACAGGCATCGAAATCGCTGTCGATAGCGATGGTGTGAATATTGCCACCCAGCGTACAGAACAGTTTTTCCTGCAACGGACTGATCTTGCCCTGCGGATACAAAATCACGACACGAACATTTTCCAGACCGTAAAAGGCGTGCGCCACAGCGGCGCCGGTGTCGCCAGAGGTCGCCGTCAGAATGGTAATTTTCTCGTCACCGGACACTTCCGTCAGCATTTGCGCCATAAAGCGGCCGCCGAAGTCTTTAAAGGCCAGCGTCGGGCCGTGGAACAGCTCCAGCGCAGCGATATCTTCCGCCACTGGCGCAACCGGAGCCGGGAATGCAAAGGCCGCTTTCACACGCTCAAACACCGTTTCGGTCGCAATTTCATCGCCGATATAGGCAGACAGAATGCGGCTGCTGCGGGTCACAAAATCCAGATCCAACAGCGCATCTATTTCAGTGCGCTCAAATTCCGGCAGTTCCAGCGGGAAGAACAGCCCTTGCTGGCTGCCCAGCCCTTGCTTGATAGCCTGAGCAAAACTCACCTGCTCGTTATGATCTTTAAGGTTGTACAGTTTCATGCGTTATCCCAGTTGTCGTGCGCCAGTCGTATCAAGACGGCAAATATGAACAAAACCTTCATCGTTCTGCAAATAGTTATCCCGCAGCCAGTCGGCCAGGCGCTGTGCGCTCGCCATGTCGTTGCAGACGGAGAATAACGTTGGGCCAGAGCCGGAAATACCGCAGGCCAGCGCCCCGATATCTTCAGCAGCCTGACGAGCGGCCGCAAAGCCGGGCAGCAGTTTCGTACGATAAGGTTCCGCGATGACATCCTTCATCAGTTTCGCCGCCAGCTCAGCCTGTCCGGTATGGCAAGCGTGGATAAAGCCCGCCAGATAACGGCCGTGGCTGATGCAATCCTGACGACGATATTGCGCAGGCAGAATCGCGCGCGCTTCTGCAGTGGAGACTTTAATCCCCGGATACGCCATGACCCACAGCCAGTCATCGAACGACGGCACAGGCTGGCTGATGATGCCGTTTTCTTCCAGCATCAGTTGGACGCCGCCGAGAAAACACGGGGCAACGTTATCGTAGTGAACGCTGCCGGAAATGCGCCCTTCCAGCTCACCCATCAGCGTCAGCAGACGGGTATCATCCAGCGGCTTACCGCAAAATTCATTCATCGCCATCAGCCCGGCGACGACAGAACAGGCGCTGGAACCTAGCCCTGAACCAATCGGCATGTTCTTTTCGAGCGTCATTGCTACTGGCACGGTTTTGCCAATTTCCTGACAGAACAGTTCCCAACATTGATACACAATGTTTTCTTTCGGGTTGTCCGGCAGCTTGCTAACAAAACGCCCTTCATTACGCAGGCTGAACAGATCGGCGGCTTCAACAGAGACGCAATCCCCCAGCAGTGAACCGTCTACCGGCGAGACGGCCGCACCCAGCACATCAAACCCGACGCTGACGTTACCGATTGATGCAGGTGCATACACCTTAACCATAATTATGCTCCCAACTTCCATGACAAGGTGCGCAGCAGATCTGCGAACACACCAGCAGCGGTAACATCGTTACCCGCGCCATAACCGCGCAACACGAGCGGCAGTGGCTGATAATAACGGCTGTAGAATGCCAACGCATTCTCGCCATCTTTGACTTTAAACAGCGGATCGTTGCCGCCAACGGCACTGATCTTGACCTTACAGCGGCCTTCTTCAATCACGCCGACATAGCGCAACACTTTACCTTCATCGCGCGCTTGTGCAACACGGCTGGCAAACTCATCGTCTGCCGTCGGCAGGCGTTGCATAAAGCTGGCGACATCGCCGGACGCATCAAAGCTGGCAGGCAGAACGGATTCCACTTCAATATCGCCCAGCTCCAGTTGATAACCCGCTTCACGGGCTAGAATCAGCAGCTTACGCGCCACGTCCATACCGGACAGATCGTCACGCGGATCGGGTTCGGTATAACCTTTTTCTTTCGCCTGCGTGGTCGCTTCCGACAGCGACATGCCTTCATCGAGTTTACCGAAAATAAAGGACAGCGAGCCAGAGAGAATTCCGGTAAAGCGAATCAGTTCATCACCTGCATTCAGCAAATTTTGCAGGTTCTCAATCACCGGCAGGCCTGCACCGACGTTGGTGTCATACAGGAAACGACGACGGGATTTCGCCGCAGCGCTACGCAGTTGATGATAGTAATTCATCGATCCCGTGTTGGCTTTCTTGTTTGGCGTCACGACATGGAAACCGTCGGCCAGGAAATCCACGTACTGATCGGCCACGGCCTGATTCGACGTACAGTCGACGATCACCGGGTTCAGCAGGTGGTACTCTTTAACCAGACGGATCAGACGACCCAGATTAAACGGCTCGCGGGCTTTACCCAGCTCTTCATGCCAGTTGTCCATCGAGATGCCGTTAATATTGGTCAGCATCGCTTTGGAGTTGGCGATCCCACACACGCGCAGGTCGATATGCTTGTCTTTCAGCCACGGCTGTTGACGGTGGATCTGATCCAGCAGTGCGCCACCCACACCGCCGACCCCGATAACAAACACGTCGATCACCTGATCGGTGTTAAACAGCATCTGATGGGCAACACGTACGCCAGTGGTGGCGACGTCGTTGTTCACCACGACGGAGATAGAGCGCTCGGAGGAGCCCTGCGCGATAGCCACGATATTGATATTTGCCGTCGCCAATGCCGAGAACAGACGAGCAGACAGGCCGCGCAGCGTACGCATGCCATCGCCCACCACAGAGATAATGGCCAGACGCTCCATCACATCCAGCGGCTCCAGCACGCCTTCTTTCAGTTCCAGATAGAATTCGTCTTCCAGCGTTTTTCTGGCGCGCGCCAGCTCGTTTTGCGATACGCAGAAGCTGATGCTGTATTCGGAAGATGACTGTGTAATCAGAACAACAGAGATGCCCGCACGTGACATCGCGGCAAACACGCGCGCCGCCATGCCGACCATGCCTTTCATGCCAGGGCCAGATACGTTAATCATCGCCATGTTGTTCAGGTTGGTGATGCCTTTCACCGGATACTGGGTATCCGTGCTATCCATGCCGATGAGCGTGCCGGGAGCCTGAGGGTTTTCGGTGTTTTTGATGAGGCAGGGAATTTGGAACTGGGCGATAGGAGCAATGGTGCGAGGGTGGAGGACTTTGGCGCCGAAATAGGACAGCTCCATCGCCTCCTGGTAGGACATCGATTTCAATAATCGAGCGTCCGGCACCTGACGCGGATCGCAGGTATAAACGCCGTCCACGTCGGTCCAGATCTCACAACAATCGGCACGCAAACACGCAGCCAACACCGCAGCGGAGTAGTCAGAACCATTACGGCCCAGCACCACCAGTTCGCCTTTGTCGTTACCGGCAGTAAAGCCCGCCATCAGGATCACATGATCTTTCGGGATAGCGCTTTCAGCGATACGACGAGTTGACTCAGTGATATCCACGGTGGATTCAAGATAGTGTCCCTGTGCCAGCAGTTTCTCGACCGGATTGATAACAGAGACCCCATAGCCGCGCGCCTGAAAGACCGCTTCCATGATGGCGATGGACAGTTTTTCTCCCCGGCAGATGATTGCAGCGTTCACGCTGTCAGGGCATTGGCCCAGCAGCGCGATGCCGTGCAGAACGTGTTTCAGCTGTGCAAATTCCTGATCCACGAATGCCTTTAGGCGGGCATGGTCAAAACCGGGGTGAGATGCTGCAAGCCCTTGTAGTAATGAAGAAAAGATCGTTTCGGCGTCGTTCAAATGAGGCAGGATATCTTGTCCGGCGACGGTTTTCTCAATCATGGCAACCAGATGGTTGGTAATTTTCGCCGGCGCAGACAATACGGTAGCCACCTGTCCCTGGCGCGCGTTGTTCTCGATAATGTCGGCAACGCGTGCAAAACGCTCCGCATTTGCTACTGAAGTCCCGCCAAATTTCAACACTCGCATTTTTATCTGTTCTCCTGAATTTCTGCCAACCAAACGCCGGTAGCGTTTTTTGTATGCCGCTTACAGGCGGCGTTGAGGGATAACCTGCCATAAAAAAAAAGCCCGCACTGTTCGGTGCGGGCTTTTTCTGGAATCTTTATATGCGTCAGCCCGCACCGTTACTGGTTGTATCGGTGATGGTAATAATCGTGGTGATCAGGCTGATAGTGCGCATGCTAAAATTGAATCTCATTAGAAGTAGAGTTATCTGCCCTATTAGTTAGGCCAATCGCCCTTTGAAGTCAACGGATTTCTTTTTTTTCTTCTCGCCGAAGGAAAAATCCCTGCCGCTCAACCCACTGCCTAAACAGGAATAAGCCGGACAAACCGTTGTCAAAATACGTGACTCAAGATGTTCGACTGCCAAAAAAGCCATTTCTGCTATCTTATTTCGGCAATCTTTTTTCAATGTCGTGTAGCAACCGATGGAGCATCGCCGTATCGCGTTGCTCTAAACGCCCTAGCCGCTGATGCAGCCAGTCCCGCAGTTTTTCATCATCCTCAACCGCCAGAGTAGCCAAAAGCCGATCCATACGATCGCGCAGCGCCGACAACTGCCCCGCCACTGCTGGCTCTGCCGCTTCCGGTTTGACCTGCATGAGTTCAGCCAGTTGGTAACAATACACCATCACCGCCTGACCAAGATTCAGTGAGGGATAATCCGCTTTCATCGGCACGCCAGTCAACACATCCGCCAGTTCGAGTTCCTCATTCGTCAGGCCAACATCTTCACGACCAAACACCAGCGCCGCAGAGGCCATCCATTGGACCTTATCCTGCAATACGCCGGTCAGTTCCGCTGGCGTGCAGTAATAGTGATACTTAGCCCGGCTGCGCGCGGTGGTCGCAACCGTAAAATCGACATCTGCCAGTGCTTCAGCCAACGTGGAAAACACCTGTACGTTATCCAGAATATCCCCTGAACCGTGCGCCACCCAGCGGGCCGCTGGCTCTTGATGTACTGTGCTACCGACAATACGCAAGCTGCTGAATCCCATCGTTTTCATCGCACGAGCTGCCGCCCCTACATTTTCAGCCCGAGCGGGCTCAACCAAAATAATATGAAACTGCATAGACTCCTCAGTATGGGTTACATCCGTTTTGGCAAGCCTTCATCTGCTCGCCAAACAACGCAGCCCTGTAATCGATAACAATTTATTGATGACTACGATTTGTTGAGCATTACGGTAAAAAATTAACAATAAACCAACAAAATTTCCGGCATCAATTCGGCCTTCGGTAGGAAACATCGGTGAGTCCAAAAAATGGGCGGGAAGATAAAACCCCAAGAAAAATAAGGTAAATTATTTTATTTCAATAAGTTATAAAAGCACCACCGACTGTGTAGCGCCAATTATGATTATTGGCATTTGCTATGCTAAATCGTTCATAAAAAGTGCTAAATTGTGACGTAAACTGGCAATCCTATAAGTGTTTATCACAAAATAGTTAACGTGCTAAAATGAAATTTGATATATGTCAACAGAACCGTAGATTTATCAGCAGGCAAAATCTGTGCTTACTGTTATGTTGCTGTTAATAAGGTTAAACTGTGCGCCACTTTGAGCGCAGTTAAATTAGCGCCACGCTCACCCGCTAGCAGTACCTCTAAGCGGGTAGAGAATGAACACCAGTAACGCATTTACGTACTTGAGTCTGACGTTGAGCGAGAGCGTAGTCTACCTCGATAAGCTCCAGGGAAATACCCGGAATAACTGGCGTTGTAGCCAGCGGGCCAGCAGGGTATGACAGCGACTTCTGTACTTCCGATTTCTATAATTTAAGTTGGCAATTTTAGGTAGCAAACATGCAGACGCCGCACATTCTTATTGTTGAAGACGAGCTAGTAACTCGTAATACCCTCAAAAGCATTTTTGAGGCGGAAGGATACGTTGTTCACGAAGCCACTGATGGCGCCGAAATGCACCACATTTTGTCCGAGAATGACATCAATCTGGTGATCATGGACATCAACCTGCCAGGGAAGAACGGCCTGTTGCTGGCACGTGAACTGCGCGAGCAAGCCACCGTTGCCTTGATGTTCCTCACCGGCCGCGACAATGAAGTCGATAAGATCCTCGGTCTTGAAATCGGTGCGGATGACTACATCACCAAACCGTTCAACCCACGTGAATTGACGATCCGCGCACGTAACCTGCTGTCACGCACCATGAATCTGGGCAGTGGCACGGAAGAGCGTCGTCTGGTGGAAAGCTATCGCTTCAACGGCTGGGAACTGGACATCAATAGCCGTTCTCTGATTAGCCCGGCTGGCGAGCAATACAAGCTGCCGCGCAGTGAATTCCGCGCCATGCTGCACTTCTGCGAAAACCCAGGCAAGATTCAGTCTCGTGCAGAACTGCTGAAGAAAATGACGGGCCGTGAGCTTAAGCCACACGACCGTACCGTTGACGTCACTATCCGTCGTATCCGCAAGCACTTTGAATCAACAGCCGATACGCCAGAAATCATCGCGACGATCCACGGCGAAGGCTACCGCTTCTGCGGCGATCTGGAAAATTAATTCCCCTCAGCCGGAGCAGGCATCTGCTCCGGCTGTTTTCCCTTCTTACCGCACGTTATTCACTCTTTCCCCACGGCATAACCGGCACCGCGCTTAACGCATTTTTCGGCGAACCATCGACTAAGCGATCGGAATAAGTAAGGTAGATCAGCGAATTGCGCTTTTGATCGTAAAATCGAACAACCTGCAATTTCTTGAAAACCAACGATGTTCTTTTCTGGAACACCACGGATCCACGATCGCCGCCGTTTTTGATTTTATCGGACAGCGTAATCGGCCCAACCTGCTGGCAGGAGATGGCCGCATCCGACGTATCCTCCGCCAGCCCTAACCCGCCCTTGATTCCGCCCGTTTTGGCTCGACTAATGTAGCAGGTCACATTGGATACATCCGGATCGTCAAACGCTTCCACTACGATCTTATGATCCGGCCCCAGCAGTTTAAAGGCCGTATCGACAGACCCAACTTCTTCCGCACTGACAACGCCTGCGGTGGATAGCAATAGCAGACCCGCTCCCACGATGCGCTTTATGTTCATATTTCAGGTCCTGTGACAATTCATAACAAACGATTAATAACCACAATTAAAAAGGGGATGAGCAAAATAAACCGCTATAATCTCCCTCCTTATCCAAATTACCTGCGGAACATTTTCAAAAATCTTCGGCAGTACCAAAGTGAAAATATTGCTATGATGCGGGATCTCAATACGCTCGCGCTCAATGTGTTTGATGAGGAAGATTATGGATCAAGCCGGTATCATACGTGACTTGCTTAACTGGCTGGAAAGCCATCTCGACCAGCCGCTATCACTCGATAATGTGGCGGCGAAAGCGGGTTATTCCAAGTGGCATCTGCAAAGAATGTTCAAAGATGTGACGGGCCATGCCATTGGTTCATATATCCGAGCGCGGAGATTAACCAAAGCGGCGGTGGCACTCTGCCTGACCAGCCGCCCTATCCTGGATATTGCCCTGCAATACCGTTTTGATTCACAACAGACGTTTACCCGCGCGTTTAAAAAGCAGTTTACCCAAACGCCAGCGTCTTATCGTCGTTCCGATAACTGGAATACTTTTGGCCTTCGTCCGCCGATCCGACTCGGTGCGTTTACGCTGCCGCAGCCGCAGTTTATCACGCTGCCAGAGACACAGCTGCTTGGGCTAACGCAAACCTATAACTGCCGTCTGGAGCAGATTTGTAACTTCCGTACGGAAATTCGCGTCCACTACTGGCGTCAGTTTTTAGGAGAGACCTGCTCCGTTCCTCCCGTACTTTACGGGTTGCATCATTCACGGCCGAGTAAAGAGAAAGACGACGAACACGAAGTGCTCTACACCACCGCGCTGGAGCCACAGTATCTGCCCGATGACGTCCACACTGGCGAGCCCGTCACGCTACCGGGCGGCGACTACGCGATGTTTGTTTTTGAAGGGCCAAATGACGAGCTACAGGATTTTATTATCAGCCTGTATGACACCTGTCTGCCGACCTTTCAGCTCACGCGCCGCAAAGGGTTTGATGCCGAGCGTTTTCACCCTAGCCGCGATACAGACGGGGAAATACCCGCTATCATCCGCTGCGAGTATTTTATCCCCATCCAACATACCGAGCCGCTCTCAGCGCTGTAACTCATCCAGTGCCGGAATATCCAAATGCGAAATATCTCCGGCCGTTTCCACCACCCATCCGGGTGCTAGCCACGGGCTTTGCTGATAATCAATGCGCGACAGGGAACAGTTGCGCAGACGCAAGCGCCGTTCAGCCGATGCGGGTAACCCCAGAACCGTACTCAGCAAGCACCCCAGCGCCATCCCGTGGCTAACCAGCAAAGGACGACTTCCCGCTGGCAACGCCAGACAACGTTCCAGAACGCCGTGCATGCGCAATGCCACATCAGCCATCGATTCACCTTCTGGGATGCGGCCATCGGGCGTGCCATCCACCAGCCCTTTACGCCACTTTTCTTCCCCGTCGGTCAGCGAATCCAAATCTCGGGCTTCTAAAACGCCCATGTTCAATTCACGTAACCCGGGCTCCAGGATTATCTGGCAATCACCACAAGATTTAGCGATGATTTCTGTCGTCTGACGCGTTCTTCCGAGATCGCTGGTAAAAATATGCGTAATCCCTAACGTCCTGATTCGTCCAGCAACTTGCTGTGCCTGTTGCTCACCTCTTGGCGTCAGCGCACTGTCCGATTGACCTTGAATACGTCGAGCCACATTCCATTCCGTTTCGCCGTGGCGAACAAGATATACCTGTAACATGGTTATTTTCCGTTATACTGCGTCAAATTAACTAAAGGTACGAAACTGTTATGTATCACGTTGTTGCTGCAACTACCAACCCGGCAAAGATTAAGGCTATTACTCTGGCATTCACCGATGTCTTTGGTGCAGAAAACTGCCGCATCGAAGGCGTTGACGTCGACAGTGGTGTCCCGCGCCAGCCTCTTGGCTCTCTCGAAACCCGTACGGGCGCCAGAAACCGCGTCATGATGGCACGCCAGGTGCGTCCAGAAGCCGATTTTTGGGTCGGTGTCGAAGCAGGCATTGAAGAAAGCATGACTTTCGCCTGGATGGTGATCGAAAATGCTCACCTGCGTGGCGAATCACGTTCTGCAAGCCTGGTTCTTCCAGAAAGTATATTACATGGTATCCGTGAAGGGCGGGAATTAGGCGATGAAATGGAGCGTTTGACGGGCGTTCAGAATATTAAACATAAAGGTGGTGCCATCGGCGTCTTCACCGACGGCAAATTGTCGCGTACCAGCGTATACCATCAGGCGCTGCTGCTGGCCCTGGTGCCGTTCCATAATCCGATCTATCAGATTCCCGTTCAGGCAGCAAAACCGTAACGGTTACGCATCGTCACCTAACGGCTTATCTGCCGACAGCAACTGCGCTTCCAGCCAGCTTTTTAACGCGGGGGGCGCGGCTTTCAGACTGTTTGAACCGCGTGTAATCGTCGCAATTCCCGCACCTAACTCGCTTTTCAGCTCACGCTGGCTCATTTCACCCCGCATTAGCTCCTGTATAATTCGCACCCGCGTTCCCAACGCTGTACGCTCATCCGGCGTCAGCAGGAGTTGAAGCAGCGGCAATTGAAGATCCTCCGCAATAGACTGCTGCAATAGCGCGACAAAGCGTAACCAGTGCTCATTGTCTTGTTCAGAAAGTGCTGGATCGATAAGCGATAACGGAGTCATAACGGGCTGCCATACTATTTAACTAGTACGGCAGCATAACACAATTTCAGGCAACGAGCGCAACGCCGCGTCTCAATAACGCCGCTGCCATTCCGCATCCGTCAGCACACTGGCTGGCTGATTAAGGAAATAGCGATAGAAGACGTCATACGCCAGCACATTTTTCACGTAACCCCGGGTTTCTGAGAACGGAATACTTTCGATAAACGCAACGGGATCGATGCGCCCTGCGCTGTTCTTCAGCCAGGTATTCACACGCGACGGCCCGGCATTATAAGCCGCTGAAGACAGAATGCGGTTACGGCCAAATGTCTGGTACACGTACTCCAGATAGCTCGTCCCTAACAGGATATTGGTTTCGGGATCGAACAACTGGCTGGTGTTCGTATAGAACGTGATATTGCTCATTTTGGCCGTATGCTGCGCCGTCGCGGGCATCAACTGCATCAGACCCGATGCACCGACAGGGGAACGTGCTTTCGGATTCCAGGCGCTCTCCTGACGAGCAATCGCCATCGCATAGCTCTGGCTGATGCCTTTCCCCTGCGTTTCACGGCGGAATTCATCGTTCCAGGCCAGCGGGAAACGCTCTTCCAGATGATCCCACAGCTTCGCGACAATCGTCGCCTGCACGCTCAAATCCGCCCAGCGCTGCTCAAACGCATAGCGAGCCAGCGCTTCCTGCTGCGGCTTGCTGCGATTAGCCACCAGTCCGACCCACTCGCTGCGCGCCAGATTATCCATCTGCCAGAACATCAACTCCCGCACGCGGGTGATTTCCGGTAGCTGAGACAAAGAAGGATCTGGCTTCACTGCCGTCATGATAGTAATGGGATAGCGCTCGTTCAGTTTCTGCGCCGCCGCCATCGGATAGAACCCGCGTTCCTGCATCAGGCCGCGTAATAGCGTCTCGCCTTCCTGACGTTTGCCCTGATCCAACAGCGCCGCCGCGCGCCAGTAGCGCCATTCGTCTTTCTGTAACGCCTCCGCCGGTAAGCGCGCCATCCAGCTTGTTAGCCCCTGACGATCGCCAGCCCCCAACGCCATACGTACGCGGCGCTCCAGCAACGTAGTCGACGTGCTCTTTCTCACTACGTCATCCCGCCACTGCGCCTGCTCTGGCGTGGCATCGTTGCCCATCAAACGCCAGGCGATGGTTTCTTCCATTGCCTGACGATCTGCGGCACTCATTTTCTGCAAACGGACAATAACCGGCAGCATTGAACGAGCATTATCAGCATCCTGACGCGCCGTGCGCGTAAAGGCTGACAGCGTGACTTTACGCGTAAAATCTGTCGGTCCAACGGTACGGGCGAAGCTCTCCAGCGAGTTGGGATCGTTCTGGAGTTTCAGCAACGCATCGCCCATCGTTTTATAATCGTCGGGTAACTGCTTGATGAGATAGCTCACCAGACTGCCGCTGCCTTCGTCCATTGCCAGACGTGCGCGTTCCAACACCGTCAGCGGTGTCTGTTCGCCTGCCTGCTGCCAGACGGAGAAGAGTTTATCGCACACGGTAGGGAGCGAGCGTCCTGTCAGCCAGATATCACGCGTGGCTTCCCACACGCCCTGACGCTGACCGGTTGCCCACTGGGCGTAATAAAAGTTACAGCGGGCGCTGACCGGCTTCGGCGGCTGGGGGCTAAATGCCAGCAGCCCGATCCAGTCCTGACGACGCGCCAGTTCATTCACAAAGCTGGTAGAGAGATTACGGGCGGGCGGCAACGTCGGGTGCGTTGCCATAAACTGCTTCACCTGCGTCGCACTGACCTGACTCAGATCCTGCGTGAGCGCACGGTATTCAAGATAAGGATAAAGTGGGTAACTGCGCAGCGTTGGCATCAGCTGCGCCACCGTGTCCATCTGGTTGCTGTCCCATGCTTGCTTAACCTGCTGATAGCGCTGACGCTGTTCGTCCAGAGAATCCGCCAGCACATGGCCGGAAAACCCAGCCAGACATATCGCCGAAACGGCGTACCACCAATGACCCGCTTTTATCACCTGCATTAACCTCATCCGTTATCGAACTTGCTATCGGCATCCTTCATCGTATCGATCCCCCTATCCTATACCCAAAATAATTCGAGTTGCATGAAGGCGGCAACTGCATGAATCCCCAGGAGCTTACTCAGGTAAGTGACTGGGGTGAGTAAGGGCAGCCAACGCACAAGCAACTTGAAGTATGACGGATATATCGGGCAGATCCAGTGTGGCACATCATGCCAGACAACGATATGCCGATCCGCAAACCGATTCTGAAATTCATCAGGCGGGCCTAGGTCTCAGATCGGCCACGGCAAATCGCCGGATAGCTGGGATCGCGGGCTGAAACCCGCTACACTTCATACTTAGAGTAATGCGCCTAGAATAATCGATCCGCTGCTGGGGTATTTCCTTGGCAGCGATTTAGTATTAGGTAACACAGTGCTACATATGGTCACCCGCTTATGGTGACAAATCATAGAGATAAGAGAGAGGCGAAGTCGCAACGTGGCTCAATATGTTTATACCATGCATCGCGTCGGTAAGGTCGTACCGCCGAAGCGTCACATTCTGAAAAACATCTCCCTCAGTTTTTTCCCCGGTGCCAAGATCGGCGTGCTGGGTCTGAACGGAGCCGGTAAATCAACGCTGTTGCGTATTATGGCTGGCATTGATACGGACATCGAGGGCGAAGCTCGCCCACAACCTGGAATCAAAATCGGCTATTTGCCGCAGGAACCGCAGCTAAACACGGAGCACACCGTACGTGAATCCGTAGAAGAAGCGGTATCTGAAGTCGTCACCGCGCTGAAACGTCTTGATGAAGTCTATGCGCTGTATGCCGACCCAGATGCAGATTTCGATAAATTGGCCGCCGAACAAGGCCGGTTGGAAGAAGTCATTCAGGCACACGACGGTCATAATCTGGACAACCAGCTAGAGCGTGCCGCTGATGCGCTGCGCTTGCCGGAATGGGATGCAAAAATCGCTACCCTGTCTGGTGGTGAACGTCGCCGCGTGGCGCTGTGCCGTCTGCTGCTGGAAAAGCCGGACATGCTGCTGCTCGACGAACCGACCAACCACCTGGATGCCGAATCTGTCGCCTGGCTGGAGCGCTTCCTGCACGATTTCGAAGGCACCGTAGTGGCGATTACCCACGACCGTTACTTCCTCGATAACGTCGCAGGCTGGATTCTGGAGCTGGACCGCGGTGAAGGTATTCCGTGGGAAGGCAACTACTCTTCCTGGCTGGAGCAGAAAGATCAGCGTCTGGCACAGGAAGCCTCTCAGGAAGCGGCACGCCGTAAATCCATTGAGAAAGAGCTGGAGTGGGTGCGTCAAGGCGCTAAAGGCCGTCAGTCCAAAGGTAAGGCACGTCTGGCACGCTTTGAAGAGCTGAACAACACGGAATACCAGAAACGTAACGAAACTAACGAACTGTTTATTCCGCCTGGTGCTCGTCTCGGCGATAAAGTGGTGGAAGTCACCAACCTCAGTAAGTCTTACGGCGAACGTCAGCTCATCGACGGTCTGTCTTTCTCCGTACCGAAAGGCGCGATTGTCGGCATTATCGGCCCGAACGGTGCCGGTAAATCGACCCTGTTCCGCATGATGTCCGGTCAGGAACAGCCGGATGGCGGCTCGATTGAGCTGGGCGAAACGGTAAAACTGGCGTCAGTTGACCAGTTCCGTGACGCAATGGACAACAGCAAAACCGTCTGGGAAGAAGTGTCTGGCGGGCAGGACATCATGCGTATCGGCAACACCGAAATGCCAAGCCGCGCTTACGTTGGCCGTTTCAACTTCAAAGGGGTTGATCAGGGCAAACGCGTTGGCGAGCTGTCCGGTGGTGAACGCGGCCGTCTGCATCTGGCGAAGCTGCTGCAGGTAGGCGGCAACGTGCTGCTGCTCGATGAACCTACCAACGACCTGGATATCGAAACCCTGCGCGCGCTGGAAAACGCCCTGTTGGAATTCCCTGGCTGTGCCATGGTAATCTCGCATGACCGTTGGTTCCTCGACCGTATCGCAACGCACATTCTGGATTATCAGGATGAAGGTAAAGTGGAATTCTTTGAAGGTAACTTTACCGAGTACGAAGAGTACAAGAAGCGTACGCTGGGTGCCGATGCGCTGGAACCACACCGCATCAAATACAAGAAGATCGCTAAATAAGCCGTCATCGAACGTGATAAACAAATGGCCCGCATTGCGGGCCATTTTTCTTTCCAATACTGCTTCACTTACCTAATCAGAACGTTTCCCAATTTTGACTATCGCTGCCTTTGCTACTGGCTCCGGCGAGAGCCATCGCTGGCGCTAAGCGCGGTTGCGGTGCAGCCTTCGGTAAGGACGATTTCAGTCTCTGAGCCACGCCAGCCAACTTGAATACCGAGACAGCCTGCGTCAGACGTGCAGCCTGTTCTTCAAGTGAAACGGCTGCCGCCGAGGCTTCCTGCACCAACGCCGCATTCTGCTGCGTCGCACTATCCATTTCAGACACGGCCTGACTCACCTGCCCGATGCCACGGCTCTGTTCGTCAGAAGCGGAAGCTATTTCACCCATGATGTCGGTCACACTGACAACCGCGCGGACAATCTCACCCATGGTTGTGCCCGCCTGAGACACGAGCCCAGATCCGGTATCCACCAGCCTGCTCGATTCGCCAATCAGACCTTCAATCTCTTTCGCTGCCTGTGCGCTACGCTGGGCCAGACTACGGACTTCGCCCGCTACCACGGCAAAACCACGCCCTTGCTCACCCGCTCGCGCAGCTTCTACCGCCGCGTTCAGCGCCAGAATGTTGGTCTGGAAAGCGATGCTATTAATGACGGAAGTGATTTCGGAAATACGGCGTGAACTGGTAGAAATATCCTGCATGGTATCCACCACGTTCTTCACGATCTGCCCGCCCTTCTCCGCTTTTTCAGAGGCATTTTTTGCCAACTGGCTGGCGTGATGGGCATTGTCAGAGTTCTGTTTCACCGTTGCGGTCAGCTGTTCCATGCTCGCGGCGGTTTCCTCCAGCGCGGCCGCCTGCTGCTCGGTGCGTGAAGAGAGATCGACGTTACCCGCCGTAATTTCTGACGACCCTTGATAGATCGAATCCGCGCCTTCGCGCACGATCGTCACCGTATCCGTCAGTTCCGCCTGCATGTTCTGGATATTCGTCCCCAGAATGCCGATCTCATTACGTCCCATCGCCATCGGCGGCTGCGTCAAATCACCCGCCGCGATCTTCTGGATACGATCAACCAGTCTGTTGATTGGCGCGAGGATCACATTACGTACAATGATGTACGCCATAATCGCCATGATAATAGACAGGGCAAATGAGCCCGCCATCATCCAATACCCCAGTTTGGCATTATCCGCTGCACGATGATTGATATCCTGCGCAGCCTGCGTGAGTTCATTCACTTTCTTGCGTACAGGAACGCTAAACGCTTCATCTAGCTGGCGAGCCAGTGACCCTTCTAACGAAATAAGATCTTCAAATTCCCCGTCACTGGTTGCTTTCTGCATCGCCAGAATTGCTTTATCGCGGTAGTTGGCGTACTCCTTAAGAATTTCATCATCCAACGCGCGTTCACTTTCCAGTTTATCGGGACGCGCGAGATAATCATCCAGACGCTTCTGTGAGGCTCTGACGCGACCTGCGGCCTGATCTAACGCAGATTTATATACCTCGTGATCGCTAATCCGGTTTGCCGCCCCCGCCTGAATAAGCAGCAATCTGGCAACGCGCAGCTGATCGAGGCTACTGCTGAGGCCAGCCCGGATATCAGACAATTCATTAGCCTTATCCAGTGAATCATTACTCTGCTTTAAGAAATAGCTCGCTGTGCTAATAGAAAGCGCAAATAAAATCAGGATAATTGAAAAAAGAGTAATAAATAACGAAACGAGACGTATATTGTTGATGTAACCCAACTTCTCTTTTTGAACAGACATCGGTTGCATTCTCATTTTCACCATCACTGGTCTACATTATCTCTGCCATTACTGGCGTGGCAGAGCCCAGATATCACCGTGACAATCATGCCACGCAGAACAAACCTTTTATAAAAAAAAGCCAAAAGGAACCAAGGTTGTTATCGGCATTTTCAGCCTAAAGCGTACCTAAAATAAGTTGATAGAAATCACGTTTCAATAAAAATCAAAAAATGCATAAAAAAATGAAACAAAAACATTATAGGTACGACCATCACAGCTGTTTTTTCAAAAACGTTGAGTAATCATCCAGCGCCCGATGTTGTAAAACAAAGTCGATAAAACATGCCAGTGCGGGCGAATTCAGTTTGCGGCTAGGGTAGACCAGATAAAGCTCGTTGGCTTCCGCCTGCCAATCCGGCAAGACCCTGACCAGCTTGCCAGAAACCGCCTCATCCCGACAGAGAAAATCCGGCAGTAGCGTAATCCCCGCCCCCGCAATCGCGCACTCGCGGGCGTAAAGCAGGTTATCCGTAATATGCGAATCGGGCAGTAACCAGCGATAGAGCTCCGAACCGCGATGAAGGAGCCACTCCGTCCAGGCATGATGCGCAATACAACGGTGTTGCTGAAGCTGCTGTGGGTGGAGTAATGCCGCGTGCCGCGCCAGGTAGTCAGGCGATGCCAGCAAATATCGCGGAGTCTGCCCAAGCGAACGCCCGATAAGTGAAGAGTCATGAGGCTTACCGGTACGAAAAGCGACATCAAAGCCCTCCTGCACCAGATCGATCACGTCATCTGAAATCAGCACATCCAGCGATACCGCCGGAAAGCGCTGCTGAAACTCGGCGGTAAGGCGCGCCAGCAGTGTAGAACCTAACCCTGCCGGGCTAGTGATGCGCAGCCGCCCGCTGGGGTTATCACGCAAGCGCTGTACGGCAAGATCGGCACGCTCGCTGGCTTGCAGCATCTCCTGACAGTGAATCAGGTAGCGCTCGCCTGCAAACGTCAGATTGAGCTGGCGCGTCGTTCGGTTCAGCAACCGCAGGCCGATCTGCTGTTCAAGCTGGCTAATACGCAGGCTCAGGCTGGATTTTGCCAGACCGGCTTTACGCGCCGCCTGTGTAAAACTGCCACACTCGGCTACCAGCGCAAACAGCGCCATATCCTGCAACTGTTTAAACATGATTGTTCACCTCAGACGAACACTGCATTATTTATTGTCCATCTTATCAGTCCTATCTCCGTGTTCTACACTTTGCTCTATTAACAAGACCGTATTCTGAAAATAATGAGGAACAGACCATGACCGCTCATGCGATAGCCGTTGATCCACAACAGCCAGAAAATTTCATTGCCATCACACAGGACATCCCCGAACCCGGTGAATACGATCTGTTGATCGGCGTAAAAGCCATTTCCGTCAATCCGGTGGATACCAAAGTTCATGCCGGATTGCGTCAAAATGGATTACAGCAGCCTCGAATTCTCGGCTGGGATGCCAGCGGCGTCGTGCTGAAAACCGGCAGCGCCGTGGACCACCTTCAGGTAGGCGATGAAGTCTGGTATGCCGGCGACATCACCCGTCCAGGCAGCAACACTACCCATCAGTTGATTGATTCACGCATCGTAGCGCGCAAACCCGTGTCGCTGGACTGGGCCGCGGCCGCCGCACTGCCGCTCACGGCGCTGACTGCATGGGAAGGCTTATTCGAGCATCTGAAAATACAGCAGGCCGACAGTGAGAAAACGCTGTTGATTATCGGCGGCGCAGGTGGTGTAGGCTCTCTTGCGATTTCTCTGGCGGCATTGCGCAGTTCGGTGAATATCATCGCTACCGCGTCACAGCCGGACTCGGCAGAGTGGTGCCGCCAGCGCGGTGCCCATAAGGTCGTTGATTACCGCAATCTGGTCGAATCTCTGGAAAAAGAAGGGATCAAACAGGTCGACTATATTTTCTGTCTGAACGACACGGACGGCCACTGGGATGCCATCAGTAAACTGATCGCGCCGATGGGGCACATCTGCACCATCGTGGAAAACAAAAACCCACTCGACCAAACGGCGCTGAAACTCAAAAGCGCAGCGCTGCATTGGGAATTAATGTTTACCCGCAGCATGTTCACCACACCGGATATCGCGGAACAAGGGAATATTTTGCATGAAGTCGCACAGCTGGTTGATGCAGGAAAACTTCAGGGAACCGCCAGCGAAACGCTGCAAGGGTTAACGGTAGACACGCTGAAGCAGGCTCACGGTAAAGTGTTGGAAGGGCATATGCGCGGCAAGATCGTTATCGCGCTGTAATAACGCAGCCAGCCCAATTTGGGGCTGGCTGTTTATTCACTGATTAACGCTATTCACCGATTAAAGTGAATTAGAACAGCAGACGGGCACGAATGGTGCCAGGAATTGCCTTCATCAGTTGCAGTGCCGTTTGCGCACCGTCAGTTTCGACGTCAATGACCACATAACCAATTTCAGGTGTCGTTTGCAGATACTGCGCTGCGATGTTAATGCCCTGCTCAGCAAAGATCTGGTTAATTTTGGTAATCATGCCAGGACGGTTTTCATGGATGTGCAGCAGGCGACTGGCGCGTACGCCATGAACGGGCAGTGATACTTCCGGGAAATTCACCGCAGACAGCGTAGAACCGTTATCTGAATATTTCGCCAGCTTACCGGCGACTTCATCACCGATATTTTCCTGCGCTTCCTGCGTGGAACCACCGATATGTGGCGTCAGCAGCACGTTATCAAACTCACACAGCGGTGACAGGAACGGATCGCTGTTGGTTGCCGGTTCTTGTGGGAATACGTCAATCGCCGCACCGGACAGATGCTTGCTTCTCAACACTTCGCACAAAGCAGGAATATCAACCACCGTGCCGCGAGCGGCGTTAATCAGGATTGAGCCAGGCTTCATCAGCGCCAGCTCTTCCGCCCCCATCATATCCTGCGTGCTGTCATTTTCCGGCACGTGCAGGCTCACCACGTCGCTCATATTCAGCAGGTCGGACAGGTGGCGCACCTGCTGAGCATTACCCAGCGGCAATTTACTTTCAATATCATAGAAGTAAACGTGCATACCCAGGCTTTCAGCCAGAATACCTAACTGCATACCGATATGACCGTAGCCGATGATCCCCAGCTTTTTACCGCGTGCTTCAAACGATCCCACAGCCAGCTTGTGCCAGATACCACGGTGCGCTTTCGCGTTGGCCGCCGGGATACCGCGCAGCATCAGCAGCATTTCACCGATCACCATTTCTGCCACGGATCGGGTATTGGAAAAAGGTGCGTTAAATACCGGGATACCGCGTTTGGTCGCGGCCGACAGTTCAACCTGATTAGTCCCGATACAGAAACACCCTACCGCGATCAGTTTTTCCGCAGCAGCAAAAATCTCTTCTGTCAGATGGGTACGCGAGCGGATACCCACAAAATGCGCATCGCGGATGGAGGCTTTCAGCGCCTCTGGATCCAGTGCACCTTTATGGAACTCGATGTTGGTGTAACCCGCTGCACGCAGGTTATCCAGCGCGCTCTGATGCACGCCTTCCACTAACAGAAACTTAATCTTGTCTTTTTCCAATGATACCTTTGCCATTTCCCGACCTTATTTTCAGACTTCAAATGTGACAGAGTGCTCAATAGCTTCTGCCAACATAACAAAAATTACGCAGTCAGCAATACAAACGATTGCTTCGCCCAAATCGCGCCACAGAGGAGCGCGCCTGATTTATGGCAAAAAATATTGCCAAAGATGTGCATCGCCATATCGGCGATAAACAAAATAAGAAAATGTGATATTAAGTACCAAAAATGAGCTATTAACTAAATAGATTTTTTTAGCTAAAAAATTTCTGACGTGGGTGTTCACCACGCCAGAACGATCATGAACTCATCTAACGACGGTTTTTACACCCTCAGCCGTGCCGACTAACGCAACATCCGCACCACGGTTGGCAAACAGCCCAACGGTCACAACGCCCGGGATACCATTAATGTGGTTTTCTACCGCGACCGCATCCATGATATTCAGGTTGTGCACATCCAGAATGACGTTGCCGTTATCCGTCACTACGCCCTGACGATAGACCGGCTGCCCGCCCAACTTCGCCAGTTCACGCGCCACGTAAGACCGCGCCATCGGGATGACTTCGACCGGCAGCGGGAATTTGCCCAGCACATCAACCCGTTTGGATGCATCAACAATGCAGATGAACTGCCGCGACAGTGCTGAAATGATTTTTTCGCGGGTCAGCGCTGCTCCACCGCCCTTGATCATCTGCATGTGCCCGTTGATCTCATCCGCGCCATCCACGTAGACATCCAGCGAATCCACATCATTAGCGTCAAAAACGGGGATGCCCAGACTTTTCAACTTTTCCGTTGAGGCATCTGAACTGGAAACCGCGCCTTTGATTTGATGTTTTATCGAACCCAGCGCATCAATAAAGTGTGCAGCCGTCGATCCGGTACCTACTCCCACAATAGTGTCTGGGCGGACGTAGTCGAGCGCTGCCCATCCCACTGCTTTTTTCAGTTCATCTTGCGTCATAATCTGCTTCTGGCCTGTAGAATCGATATACGAAAACGTGTGCGTATTATAGAACATGCTTATTGGGGAAAGCGTGCAAATTCACCTCATCGCCGATGCATTATTTCACACATACCGTGCTGAATCGTGATTGCACACAACAGCCAAAATAAGATTTCTGCATGGCAAATCAGCAAAATGTGGCATAGTGAAAAAAACAGACTCATTCAGGGGATTTTGACTTTTCATGAAACGCCCGGACTATCGAACGCTTCAGGCTCTGGATGCCGTCATCCGCGAGCGTGGTTTTGAACGCGCTGCCCAAAAATTGTGTATTACCCAATCTGCCGTTTCGCAGCGTATTAAACAGCTCGAAAACCTGTTCGGCCAACCGCTGTTGGTCAGAACCATCCCGCCCCGCCCAACGGAACAAGGGCAGAAACTGCTGGCTCTGCTGCATCAGGTCGAACTGCTGGAAGAAGAGTGGTTGGGTAATGAAACCAACAGCGACATTCCGCTGCTGCTGTCGCTGGCAGTGAACGCCGACAGTCTGGCGACCTGGCTGCTGCCTGCGTTACAACCGGTGCTGGTTGATTCCCCCATTCGCCTTAATTTGCAGGTAGAAGATGAAACGCGCACTCAGGAAAGGCTGCGCCGGGGTGAAGTGGTCGGTGCGGTGAGTATTCAGTCTCAGCCGCTGCCAAGCTGTCTGGTAGATAAACTGGGGGCACTGGACTATCTGTTTGTCGCGTCGCCGACTTTTGCCGCCCGCTATTTCCCGAATGGCGTAACGCGTTCGGCGCTGCTGCGTGCCCCCGCGGTCGCCTTCGACCATCTGGATGACATGCATCAGGCTTTCTTACAGCAGAACTTTGATTTGTCGCCCGGCAGCGTTCCTTGCCATATCGTGAATTCGTCGGAAGCCTTTGTACAACTGGCGCGACAAGGCACAACCTGCTGCATGATCCCGCATCTGCAAATCGAAAGAGAACTTGCCAATAACGAGTTAATCGACCTGACGCCAGGGCTGTTTCAGCGCCGGATGCTCTACTGGCACCGCTTCGCGCCGGAAAGCCGGATGATGAGGAAAGTGACGGACGCCCTGCTCTCGCACGGTCATCAGGTACTACGCCAGTCATAACGTACTGAGAGAGTGCAAAAAATAACAGGCCTGTCTGAGCAGGCCTGTTGGTATCATCAATGGTTTACGCAACCCTGTTTTATCGTGAGCGTTACTGCGTACGCAGCAGCTCAAACACGACATCCACCTGATCGTCAAAGTGAATGGTTTGCTGTTCATAGGTTTGCGCCGCTTCGCTTTGCACCGCGGCATCTGCCGTTTTAAACATCCGAGCCATTGGCATCGGCTGATAGTTGGCAACGTGATAGCGAACGCTGTAGATCGGCCCCAGCTTGGCATTGAAGCCTTGCGCTAGCGCTTCCGCCTGATTCGTCGCCTGCTCGATGGCTTTCTTACGCGCTTCATCACGATAGGTTTCTGGGTTAGCAACGCCTAATTCTACCGTGCGAATCTCATTCAGCCCGGATTTCAGCGCCCCATCCAGCAGTTCGTTCAGTTTGTCTAGCTGGCGCAGCGTCACTTCCACCTGACGCACCGCGCGATAGCCTTTCAGCACCGAACCACCGGTTTTCAGATAGTCATATTCTGGCTGCGTACGTAAATTGGCGGCATTAATATCTTTTTTCTCAATGCCGTTTTTACCCAGAAAATCAAAATATTGTGCAACGCGGGCATCAACCTGCTTTTTTGCTTCCGCCGCATCTTTCGATGACACGCTCACTTCAATCGCCAGACGTGCGATATCCGGTGTCGCATCTACGCTGGATGTCCCTGACGTCACGATATGCGGGCCATCCGGCAATTCCGCAGCCTGCGCAGCTATCGACACACCGCCAAATCCTATCGCAGCGGCCAGCGCCAGTGCATTGAGCTTCATCATACCTCGCTTCACACTCTCTCCTTACTTATGTTTCGTCACGCATGCCGCTGGCAGATTGTCTGTGCCAATAGACTGTCTGCACCAACACGGACTCTTCCAGAATGAAAGAGATAGGACGGATTGCTTTACCGCCCAACATAACGCATTACCAACTCCATACAATATAGGTGAATTTCTGAAACACAGCCTAAGGAGAGGTTATTTATTTCCAACCATTATTGCCAACCGTGACGCGCCAGCTGCAAAGCAATGCCCCACATCACTATGCCGACAAAAAAGTTGATGACCCGCTGTACCCGCGGCGTATTCAGCCACGGCGCCAGCCAGGAAGCCAATAGTGCCAGCGCAAAGAACCAGGTGAAAGAAGCCGTCATCGTCCCCAGCGCGAACCAGCTTCGGGCATCATCTGCAAACTGGCTTCCCAGGCTCCCTAGCACTACAAAGGTATCCAGATAGACATGCGGGTTCAGCCAGGTCACCGCCAGCATGGTCGCAATAATGCGCCAGCGGCTTTGTTTCATCACCTCCGCGCTGGCCAGCGCAATATTCTTACTGAAAGCCGTTTTCATTGCTCCCCAGCCGAACCAGAGCAGAAACGCAACACCGCCCCAGGTCACGGCCCCCAGCAGCAGTGAAGACTGACTCAGCAACGCGCTGCCGCCAAAAATACCGGCGGCAATCAGCACCATATCGCTCAAGGCACATAGCAGTGCCACCATCAGGTGATACTGCCGGCGAATTCCCTGATTCATCACAAACGCATTCTGTGGCCCAAGAGGCAGAATCATCGCAGCCCCTAACAGAACGCCTTGTAAATAGACCGCCCACATACTTCTCTCCTACGCTGTTTATTGTTGTCGCGGGGAGTGTATGGAAGCCGATTAGATAAGTGAAATTGAATATTCTAACGCTACATTAGCTACGCTAATGCACTGAAATGAGAGGAAGGAAACGTTAGATGAGAGGACGACTTCTGACGATGCACCATGCCCGATATCAGCACATGGTGCATATTTAGCGAATTATGTCAGCGCGTTTGCTCTGGCTGTTTCGCTTCTGCGCCAAGCTATATAGAGTCTACGTTATGCAGAGGGTGCGTCGTTATGCAGGTGCACATCCATCTGCGGATAAGGAATGGCAATACGGTGCTCATCCAGCACGCGTTTAAAGCTTTCCAGCAGATCCCAATACACCGCCTGCGCGTTGCCGTTGGTTGTCCACACCCACACCACAAAATTCAGCGATGACGCGGCCATTTCATTCAGGCGAATCGTGACGCCCTTATCGTGCTGGATGCGTTCATCCGCCGCGACAATATCGCCCAGCAGCTTTTTCACTACATCGATATCGGCATCATAGGCTACGCCGACAATAATTTCGGTGCGGCGATCGGGCTCACGCGAGCTGTTGATGATGTTGCCAGCAATGATCTTGCCATTCGGAACTACGATGATTTTGCCGTCAGCCGTGCGCAATGTCGTCGAGAAGATCTGTACCTGTGTAACAGAGCCGGACACGCCGCCCAAATCCACCCATTCGCCAGTACGGAAAGGCCGGAAAATCACCAGTAAAACGCCCGCAGCAAAGTTGGCTAACGACCCCTGTAATGCCAAGCCAACAGCCAAGCCCGCGGCACCCAATACCGCAATCACCGATGCCGTCTGCACGCCAACCCGGCTCAATACCGCAATCAACGTGAACGCGATAATGCCATAGCGCACCAGCGCAGACAGGAAATCTGCCACGGTTGAATCGATAGAACGGTTGATCATCACTTTATTGAGGGTGCCGGAGACGATCCGTGCGATCACCAGACCAACGATGAGGATCACTAATGCTGCGACGATATTCACGGCATACTGCAAAAATAGATTCTGGTGTGTCACCAACCAGTCCCCAGCCTGATCCAACCCCGTATTAAGTTCTTCCATTTGAACGCTCCTGTTTTTTAATCACTGGGAAAGCATAACGTCCATAACTGAAACCGCAACATTGAGTCCCCAAGGCCCCAAAAATTAAGGCTCCCGTAGGAGCCTTAGCATCAAATCATGTTTATACCCGTCATACTTCAAGCTGCATGTACGTTGGCTTTCCTCGCTCCCCCCAGTCACTTACTGATGTAAGCTCCAGGGGACTCACTGCGTCGCCGCGTTACGAGGCACATAAATGCGCCTCGCCCTTGCGGGCCAACGCTTTGCGTTGTTCAAAACGCTAACGTTTTGTCCTGCAACTCGAATTATTTAGGGTATACGTCGTCTGACTTACAGCACATCAACAGCATTAAGCTCTTTGAAGGCTTGTTCCAGGCGAGTCACCATGCTTGCCTGCGAGGCACGCAGCCATACACGCGGGTCATAGTATTTCTTGTTCGGCTGATCTTCGCCTTTCGGGTTACCCAATTGGCCTTGCAGATACGCTTCGTTTTCTTTGTAGTATTTCAGGATACCTTCCCACGTTGCCCACTGGGTATCGGTATCGATGTTCATTTTCACTACGCCGTAGCTAACGGAATCTTTGATTTCCTGAGCGCTGGAACCAGAACCACCGTGGAACACGAAGTCCAGGCTGTTGTGCGGCAGGTTATGTTTCTTGGAAACATATTCCTGAGAATCACGCAGGATGGTCGGGGTCAGCTTCACGTTACCTGGCTTGTATACACCATGCACGTTACCGAAAGAAGCAGCGATAGTGAAACGCGGGCTGATCGCGTTCAGTTTGGTGTACGCGTAGTCAACGTCTTCTGGCTGGGTGTACAGAGCAGAAGCATCCATGTGGCTGTTATCCACACCGTCTTCTTCACCACCAGTGCAACCCAGTTCGATTTCCAGGGTCATGTCGATTTTGGCCATACGCGCCAAATACTTAGAGCAGATCTCGATGTTCTCTTCCAGAGACTCTTCAGACAGGTCGATCATGTGAGAAGAGAACAGCGGTTTGCCGGTAGCAGCAAAGTGTTTTTCACCCGCATCCAGCAGGCCATCGATCCACGGCAGCAATTTCTTCGCGCAGTGGTCTGTATGCAGAATCACTGGCACGCCATAGTGTTCAGCCATTTGATGCACATGATGAGCGCCAGAAATTGCGCCCAAAATTGCCGCCTGCTGACCTTCTGCTTTCAGGCCTTTACCGGCGATAAATGCTGCACCGCCGTTAGAGAACTGAACGATGACCGGCGCACGCACTTTGGCTGCGGCTTCCAGCACAGCATTGATTGAGTCGCTACCGACACAGTTCACTGCTGGCAAAGCGAATTTGTTTTCTTTTGCTACTGCGAAAACTTTCTGAACGTCATCACCAGTGATGACACCGGGTTTTACGAAATCAAAAATTTTAGACATGTTACGTGTCCCGTTTCGTTGGCCGTGGAGGGGTTAGAGAAATCGATGTTAAATCGACAGGTTGTCTCGACACGATATTGCGAACATCACATATCGAGACAACCACAGGAAAGAGGAAAAGCGCCCCTTACCTTAAATTATTGCTTGGCACGTTCTTCCAGCATAACCACTGCTGGCAGTTTTTTCCCTTCGACAAATTCGAGGAATGCGCCACCACCGGTAGAAATGTAGGAGATTTTATCTGCAATACCAAACAGATCGATCGCAGCCAGCGTATCGCCGCCACCTGCAATAGAGAACGCGTCGCTATCTGCGATAGCACGAGCGATGGTCTCGGTTCCTTTACGGAAATTAGGGAATTCAAAGACGCCAACCGGGCCATTCCACAGGATGGTCTTGGCATTCTTCAGAATTTCAGCCAGACGCTCGGCGGATACATCACCCAGATCCAGAATCTGCTCTTCGTCTTTGATTGCTGTAACAGACTTCAGCGTTGCGGCTGCAGTTTCAGAGAATTCTGACGCAACACGCACGTCGCTCGGTACTGGAATATCACAGGTTTCCAGCAGCTTTTTCGCTTCAGGAATCAGGTCAGCTTCGTACAGGGATTTACCCACGTTGTGGCCTTGTGCGGCAACGAAGGTGTTGGCGATACCGCCACCGACGATCAGCTGATCGGCAATTTTAGACAGGGAATCCAGTACGGTCAGCTTGGTGGAAACTTTAGAACCACCAACGATAGCGACCATCGGACGGGCTGGTTCGCTCAAGGCTTTGCCCAGCGCTTCCAGCTCACCAGACAGCAGCGGGCCCGCACAGGCGATAGTGGCAAATTTACCCACGCCGTGGGTTGAAGCCTGCGCACGGTGTGCCGTACCGAATGCGTCCATTACAAACACATCACACAGCGCCGCGTATTTTTTGGACAGGACTTCGTCGTCTTTCTTCTCGCCTTTGTTAAAGCGGACGTTTTCCAGTACAACCAGCTCGCCTTCGGCGACATCAACACCATCCAGGTAATCTTTCGCCAGACGTACAGGAGAAGACAGTTTCTCTTTCAGGTAGTCAACGACAGGCAGCAGAGAAAACTCTTCGTTGTACTCGCCTTCAGTCGGGCGTCCCAGATGGGAAGTGACCATAACGCGAGCGCCTTGTTTCAGCGCGATTTCGATGGTCGGCAGAGAGGCACGGATGCGCGCATCAGACGTCACTTTCCCTTCTTTTACTGGTACGTTCAGATCCGCACGAATAAGAACACGTTTACCAGCCAGATCCAGATCGGTCATCTTAATTACAGACATGGTGAATCCTCTTGTTGATTCTCTTTTAAAGTTGCTTGAGCGAGATAGCGACCCCAGATCGCCACCGTCGTACTAGAAACCGCTGGCCGCCATCGCCCGTGTTGTATCCAACATCCGGTTGGCAAAGCCCCATTCGTTATCGCACCAGACCAATGTTTTAATCAGATGCTGACCACTGACCCGTGTCTGCGTGCCGTCGACAATGGCACTGTGCGGATCGTGGTTAAAATCAGCCGACACTAACGGCAATTCAGTGTAATCAACTATACCACGAAACGACTCATGCGCTGATTTTTGCAATAGTGCGTTAATTTCATTCACATTTACGGCTTTCCTGACGCTAACGCTCAGGTCAATTGCCGTGACGTTAATCGTCGGTACCCGCACCGATATCGCCTCAAAGCGATCGACAAACTGCGGAAAAATACGAGTGATCCCCGCAGACAGTTTAGTATCTACCGGAATGATCGACTGGCTAGCGGCTCGTGTACGCCGCAGATCGTGATGATAAGCATCGATCACCGGTTGATCGTTCATCGACGAGTGAATCGTCGTCACCGTCCCATTCTCGATACCAAAAGCATCATCCAACAGTTTGATTACCGGGATAATGCAGTTGGTCGTGCAGGACGCATTGGAAACAATGCGATGCCCGCTTTCCAACTGATGGTGATTAACGCCAAACACCACCGTGGCATCCAAATCCGTTGTTCCCGGGTGAGAAAACAGCACCTTCTTCGCGCCTGCCGCCAGATGGGCTTCCCCATCTTCCCGGCTACCGTAGACGCCGCTGCAATCCAGCACAATGTCTACACCGAGTTCTCGCCAGGGCAATTGCTGAATCTCTACCTGATGCAACAGACGAATACAGTCATCACCGACATAAAGCTGGTCACACTCCTGACGAACATCCCACGAAAAACGGCCGTGACTGGAGTCGTACTTGAGCAAATGCGCCATGCCTTCCGCGCTCGCCAGTTCGTTAATAGCCACAACGGTAATCTCGGCTCGGCGGCCTGATTCATACAACGCACGTAAAACACTGCGGCCTATGCGGCCAAAACCGTTTATCGCAATACGGATCGTCATGGCGTTCCTTGTGATTCCTTATGTCATAGCAGGGTTACCCAGTACATAGGATATACCCTTCTTAGACACCAGAGAACCCCTGGAGAAACGCCGTCAACACAACAACTGAAACGCTTCAGCTAGCATAAACGAATTAACGCATAAAAGAAATATTCTCGTCTGGCACACTCAAGAAGAGTGACCTGCGTCATAAAAATGAAAAAGCCGCGATCGGGGGACAGACAAAACGCATTGAGAGGTGGGTTAAATTAAAGGTGAAAAAAAACCGCCAGCGCTCGCTGACGGCTTTTCATATCGAGATTAACGCGGCGTGATTACTTCAGCAGCGCCTGCGCTTTTTCGACCACGTTATCGACGGTGAAGCCGAATTCTTCGAACAACAGCTCAGCCGGAGCCGATTCGCCGAAGCTTGTCATGCCGACAATCGCGCCGTTCAGACCGACGTACTTGAACCAGTAGTCTGCAATACCCGCTTCAATCGCTACGCGCGCCGCTACCGCTTTCGGCAGCACCGCTTCACGGTAGGCTGCATCCTGCTTGTCGAACGCATCTGTAGACGGCATGGACACCACACGCACCTTGCGGCCTGCGGCGGTCAGTTTGTCATACGCGCCGACAGCCAGTTCAACTTCAGAACCGGTGGCAATCAGGATCAGCTCAGGCTGGCCATCGCTGTCTTTCAGTACGTAGCCGCCTTTCGCCACGTTCGCCAGCTGCTCAGCAGTACGTGGCTGCTGTGCCAGGTTCTGACGGGACAGGATCAGCGACGTCGGGCCGTCCTGACGCTCAATGGCATATTTCCACGCCACCGCCGTTTCTACCTGATCCGCCGGACGCCAGTTGCTCATATTCGGCGTCACGCGCAAGCTTGCCAGTTGTTCAACCGGCTGGTGCGTCGGGCCGTCTTCGCCCAGACCGATGGAGTCGTGGGTGTAAACGTAGATGCTGCGGATTTTCATCAGCGCGGCCATACGCACGGCATTACGCGCGTATTCCACAAACATCAGGAAGGTCGCGGTGTACGGTACAAAGCCCCCGTGCAGCGCAATCCCGTTGGCAATCGCCGTCATGCCGAATTCACGCACGCCGTAGTGGATATAGTTACCCGCGTGGTCTTTATCCAGCGAGACCGAGCCGGACCAGATGGTCAGGTTGCTCGGTGCCAGGTCGGCAGAGCCGCCCAGAAACTCCGGCAGCAGTTTGCCGTAAGCTTCCAGCGCGTTTTGTGAGGCTTTGCGGCTGGCGATTTTCGCCGGATTGGCCTGCAAATCGTCGATAAATTTCTGCGCGTCTGCCTGCCAGTTGGTCGGCAGTTCACCGCCGGTGCGTCGTGTGAACTCAGCAGCCAGCTCAGGGTACGCGCTGGCGTAGGCGGCAAACGCCTCATCCCAGGCCGCTTCCTTACGCTGACCGGCCGGTTTAGCATCCCAGGCAGCATAAATGTCAGCCGGGATATCAAATGGCGCGTGCGTCCAGCCCAGCTGTTCGCGGGAAGCCGCGACTTCCGCCTCACCCAGCGGGGCACCGTGGGAATCATGCGTACCGGCCTTGTTCGGAGAACCGAAACCAATCACGGTTTTACACATCAGCAGCGATGGCTTGTCAGTGACAAGCTGGGCTTCGCCGATGGCGCGTTTAATAGCGTCAGCATCGTGACCGTCCACGCCACGGACTACGTGCCAGCCATAGGCTTCAAAGCGGGCAGCAGTGTCATCGGTAAACCAGCCTTCAACGTGACCGTCGATGGAAATGCCGTTGTCATCATAAAACGCAGTCAGTTTGCCGAGCTTCATGGTGCCTGCCAGCGAGCAGACTTCGTGGGAAATCCCTTCCATCATGCAGCCGTCACCGAGGAAGGTGTAGGTGTGATGGTTAACAATCTCGTGGCCCGGACGGTTGAACTGCGCGGCCAGCGT
>NZ_FQWI01000003.1 GCF_900129615.1 Pectobacterium carotovorum
TGGTCACGGTTGGCCCAGTTAGGGTTGGCCGGATTATGGTTAAGATAATCGCGCCACAGCACTTCGGCGATATCGGCCATGCCCATCGGTGCGCCTGGGTGACCGGATTTGGCTTTCTGCACCCCATCCATGCTCAGCGCGCGGATAGCATTGGCAAGTTCTTTACGAGAGGACATGCTTGACTCCAGACATTACAGCTTGGCCGCCAACAGCGCTTCCAGCTTTTGTTGATCGGCAGCGAACAGGCGAATGCCTTCCGCCAGTTTATCGACGGCCATCGCATCCTGATAGTGTTCCCAGCGGAACTCGGCTTCAGACAGCGGCGAAGGTGGATTGAACGCTTCGGTCGACGGCGTCAGCTGGCGTTCGACCGGGGCATTGCTGTTTTTCAATTGCTCCAGCAGCGCGGGGGAAATCGTCAGGCGATCGCATCCCGCCAGTGCCAGAATCTGTTCCACTTTGCGGAAGCTGGCCCCCATGATCACGGTTTGGTAGCGGTGGCGTTTGTAATAGTCATAAATATGACGCACGGAGATCACGCCAGGATCGCTTTCAGCCTGATAGTCGCGGGTGGGCTGCTTTTCCTGATACCAGTCATAAATCCGCCCAACAAACGGCGAGATCAGAAAGACACCCGCTTCGGCGCAGGCGCGCGCCTGAGCAAACGAGAACAGCAGCGTCAGGTTGCAGTTGATCCCTTCTTTTTCCAGCTCTTCAGCCGCGCGAATCCCTTCCCAGGTGGCGGCAAGCTTGATCAGAATGCGCGAGCGTGGAATGTCTTTTTCCTGATACATCCCAATGAGCTTGCGCGCTTTCGCTACGCACATACCGCGATCGAACGAGAGGCGGGCATCCACTTCGGTGGAGATGCGACCCGGAATGCTTTTCAGCACTTCTGCACCGATATTCACGGCCAGTCGGTCGCTGGCGTTGATGAGCCGCGTTTCCGGGCTACCGCCTTGCTGGTTTGCATAGGCGATCGCGTCATCAAACAGTGGTTGATACTGGGGCAGGGTGGCGGCTTTCAGAATCAGGGACGGATTTGTGGTGGCATCTTGTGGCGAAAATTGACGAATAGAGTCGATATCGCCGCTATCGGCGACCACCACGGTAAACTGCTTAAGGGCTTCTAATTGATTCATGATTGAGCTCCTTGATGTAAAAGAGAAATGGCCTGCGCAAAACAGAGCCAACACACTGCACCATGAGGGCGTGGAATAACATGCGCTTTTTCCGATTGCTGCGGTTGGGCTCTCTCGACGGAACACTATTTTGCTGCACGGAAAGTCGGCTGAACGAACAGTAAGACTGACGGCCAGCCAGTCTGGGGATAACTGCGGGCCGTCAGACAGGATTACCGATGATTTTCTTGATGTTCGTAGTAGCTGATTTTCTCGACTTTCGGTGCCGATCCGCCACCTTCAAACTCGGCATCCAGCCAGGCGCCGACAATCTCTTTTGCCAGTTCAGGGCCGATAACCCGAGCGCCTAGTGCGATCACCTGCGCATCGTTGCTTTTTCTGGCCCGCTGAGCGGAATAGGTGTCATGGCACTGAGCGGCACGAATGCCATTGACCTTGTTAGCCACGATACTCATGCCGATCCCGGTGCCGCACAGCAGGATCCCACGCTGGTGCTTACCGTCTTTAATCGCGTGCGCCAGCGTGTAGGCAACATCGGGGTAGATCGGATTTTCCCCGGAGGGATCGTAGCTGTAGTCGGTCACCGTCAGCCCCTTCTGCTGTAAATAATCAGTAATCGTGTTTTTCAGATCAATCGCGGCGCTGTCTGCACCAATTGCAATCGAGAGCATATCTATCTCCTGCCTGGCTGAGGGTCAAAGTGAGCCTGATATGTCGCTTTCGTTAGATTGTTTATAAAAACATGAATAAACAGACACTAACGAGAATCTCTCTGCATGATTCCGTACATTTCCGGCCTTTTCATGGCTAAACATATACCGCTTTTTTCAAATGTTCAATGTGTGATTATTTGTTTTTTGTTTTGTCAGAGAGGAAAAGGCGATTAAAAGAGTGATCTTGGTCACTTTTACGCCTTTTAAGGCGGTATTTTACCTTTTTGATACATATTTAGATCATGCTCACAATTTTCAAACAGAGAGATAGGCAAAAGATTGGGGCAAATATATCGTTCATATGTTCATGGTGTGTGTTAATGATCTAAATCTTTAGAGGGCATAACAATGTGTCAGACCTGTATGCAAACGATAAAAAAGACAACAAACAACAAAGGTCACACCGGGTATCGAATGACGAAAGAGGATGAAATGCAGGAACAGCCTGGCGTAGAGGCGATGTCATGGAAGGGATTGACTATCGGTAGTAAGGGGGCTGTATGAGTAAAGTATCGGCTGCGGCAACGGCGGGGCAATCTGCCTCAAAACCGTCCACCACCACACCATCTGCTGTAGAACAATCGGCCATTCGCAAGATCTCCTGGCGTCTCGTGCCTTTCGTCGGCCTGATGTTCTTTATTAACTTCCTCGATCGTACGGCCATTTCGTTCGCGGGACCGAATGGTATGAATACCGATCTTGCGCTAACCGTCGCGCAGTTCGGGCTCGCCTCCGGGATTTTCTTTATTGGCTATATTCTGCTGGAAGTGCCGAGCAATCTGGCATTGCACCGCTTCGGCGCGCGCAAATGGCTGTCACGCATTATGGTGTCGTGGGGCATCGTGTCATTGCTGTTTACCTGGGTAAGCAGTCTTGAAGGGCTGTATATCCTACGTTTCCTGTTGGGGATAGCAGAGGCGGGGTTCTTCCCCGGCGCGATCTTGTTCCTCAGCATGTGGGTGCCTGCCCGCTACCGCAGCAGAATCCTGTCACTGTTCTATCTGGCACAGCCGCTGACCGTGGTGTTAGGCGCGCCGCTGGCCGCCTGGCTGATTGAGCAGCATGGCCTGTTCGGATTGTCTGGTTGGCGGGTGATGTTCCTCGGCGTATCCGTTCCCGCCATCATCGTTGGTATCATTACCTGGTTCTATCTGGTGGATCGCCCGGCCGATGCCAAATGGCTGAATGCTGATGAGAAACGCTGGCTGGTCAGTGAACTGGAAAGCGAGCATGCCACCAAAAATCACAGCAAACACCCTAGCGTGATGACCGTGATGTTCAACAAACGCGTCTGGGTACTGTGCCTGATTTACTTCGGTTTTATTTACGGCCTCTATGCACTGGCGTTCTTCCTGCCCACGATTATCGCGGGTTTCCAACAGCAGTTCGGCACGACCTTCAATGTCATGGATAAAGGGCTGATTACCGCCATCCCTTACTTGCCTGCGGCCATCGTGATGTATTTCTGGTCACGTGATGCGACGCGCCGCGGCTGTCGTTCATGGCACATTGCCATCCCTGCGCTGACGGGTGCGATCAGCATTCCGCTGGCGCTGTTCATGGAATCGCCTACGGCGACCATTGCGGTGATCACCGTAACGGCCTGCTCCATCTTCGCCGCGCTACCTAACTTCTGGACATTACCGACCCAGTTCCTGACGGGGGCATCAGCGGCTGCCGCCATCGCACTCATCAATACCATTGGCAATGTTGCCGGATTTTCAGCGGGATACATCACCGGTGCGGTGCGGGGTGTGACGGGAACCTACGTGCTGCCCATGATGATTGTCGGCGGGCTAATGCTGCTTTCCGCCGTGTTGATTGTCCTGCTCAGCCGTTCGGACCGGTTATCGAAATCCGCATCAGCAACACAGGAGCATTAATATGACGTATTTGTTCAACCAACCTTCTGCTTTCGCTCGGGAACTGACCGAAGGCTTTGTGGCGGCGCATGCTGACAAAGTGCGTCAGGTGCCTGGCGGCGTGGTCAGAAGCACTCGCAGTCGTGAAGGTGGGGTCGCCATTGTGGTCGGGGGGGGCTCCGGCCACTACCCGGCGTTTGCTGGCCTGGTCGGGCAGGGGCTGGCGCACGGCGCGGCGATGGGCAACCTGTTTGCTTCGCCATCTGCCCAGCAGATCTGCTCCGTCGCTCGAGCGGCACACAATGGCGGTGGTGTACTGCTGACGTTTGGTAACTATGCAGGCGATGTGCTTCATTTCGGACAAGCCAAGGCGCGTCTGAATGCGGAGGGCATTCCATGTGAACTGCTGGCAGTTACCGATGACATTTCCAGTGCGCCACTGAACGAATCGCAAAAACGTCGTGGGGTAGCGGGCGATCTGATGGTCTTCAAAGCAGCCTCTGCGGCAGCGGAAGCGGGCTACGATTTGGCCGCCGTGCTTGAGATTGCCGAGCGTGCTAACCAGCGCACCCGTTCACTCGGCGTAGCCTTCTTTGGCTGTACGTTGCCGGGCGCGGAACACCCGCTGTTCACCGTCCCCGAAGGAATGATGGCGGTGGGCATGGGGATTCACGGTGAACCGGGCATCCGCGATGTGCCTATTTCAACCGCCGATGAGCTGGCTGAGCTTTTGGTCAGTTCACTGCTGGAAGAGGTGCCGCAAGGTATTGCGACGCTCTCCGGGCAGCGGATCAGCGTGGTGCTCAACGGCCTCGGCGGCGTGAAATACGAAGAGCTGTTTGTGGTTTATCGCCGGGTTTCACAACTGCTGGTCGAGCAGGGGCTGACGGTGGTCGAGCCGGAAGTGGGGGAACTTGTGACCAGCTTCGATATGGCTGGTCTGTCGCTCACGCTGTTCTGGCTGGATGAGGAACTGGAGCGTTTTTGGCGAGCGCCTGCGGATGCACCGGCATTTCGTAAAGGCAGCATGTCTCCCGCTGAACCGCTGGCTGAGCGGACATTCACCACAGAACTGGATGTGATCCCAACCGCGACGGCGGCATCGAAAGCGGCGGCACACTGTGTTGCGGCGGCGCTGAATGCAGCGCGTGATGTTGTGCTAACTAACGTCACAGAGTTGGGGCGTATCGATGCGATTGCCGGAGATGGCGATCACGGTATTGGCATGGAGCGCGGGGTGATTGCCGCCGCGGAAAAAGCGGCTGAAATGCTGGAACAGCAGGCGGGGGCCGGTACGTTATTGCAACGTGCGGCAGATGCCTGGGCCGATCGGGCTGGGGGAACCTCTGGTGCAATTTGGGGCGTCGCATTGAATGCGCTGGGAACCGTATTGGGTGATGAACAACGCCCTGACGGTCGCCGTGTGGCTGATGGCGTGCGTCAGGCCAAAGAAAGCGTGATGCATTTTGGCAAAGCGAAACCGGGGGATAAAACGCTGGTGGATGCCCTGATCCCCTTTAGTCTCGCACTCACACAGCGGGTGGACGCTGGAATGAGCTTGCCAGAAGCCTGGCAGCAGGCCGCGCAGTGTGCGCAGCAGGCTGCTGACGACACGGCACAACTGTTACCCAAAATTGGTCGCGCTCGCCCGCTGGCAGAAAAAAGCCTGGGAACACCCGATGCGGGGGCGATATCGCTAGCCATGATTCTTGATGCTGTCTCGGCGGTATTGAACAGCGAGACGACGTCGAGCCCTTCACGTCAGACGGCGGCGCAAGCGGAGAGTGAGCGATGAGTTCTCACAAATTAACGCTAGGCGTCAGCCTGAAAATGTATTTCGGCTACCAGCAGACGCTTGACTGGTGCCAGCACATTCAGGCGATGGTGGCACAGCATCCGTTGGCGTCACTGCCTTCGGTCAGGCTATTTGTTCTGCCCGCTTTTCCGACGTTAGCACCCGTTGTGCAACGGTTTGCCGAGTCACCCGTTCATGTCGGTGCACAAGATCTGCACTGGGCGGATAACGGTGCTTTCACCGGGGAAGTGAGCGGCACCATGCTGCACGAAATGGGGTGTCGCTATGTCGAAATCGGACACGCCGAGCGCCGCCGCTATTTTGGTGAAACGGATGAGCATTTCGCGCTGAAAACAGCGGCGGCCTGGCGTAATGGTTTAACTCCGGTGCTGTGCGTTGGCGAAGAGAAACGCGGTTCGACGCAGCAGGCAATCGACACCTGTCAGGCTCAACTGGCGGCGGCGCTGGATCTGGCCCAGAAGCAACAACTGACGGGTGAGTTGATACTGGCCTACGAACCACAGTGGGCGATTGGCAGCACGGAACCTGCCCCGACGGCCTACATCCGTGAAGTTTGTCAGGCATTAAAACAGCACGTTCCAACACAGGCAGGCGTGCGTGAAGGGCGTGTCATTTATGGCGGTAGCGCGGGGCCGGGATTGCTTAGTCAGCTTGGCGATTCGGCTGATGGTCTGTTTCTGGGGCGTTTTGCCCACGATCCGGCGGCGTTTAACGCCATTATGGATGAAGCCTTCGCGCTCGGCTCGCAGGCGTAAGAGAGAGGAAATAAACATGGCAATCGGATTAAGTACTTATGCGTTCTTCTGGCGAGCCTCTTCTCGCGTGCCAAAGCCGCTGGGATTGCAAGCCATGCTGGAGCAAACGGCGGAGTCTGGTGCGGGCGTTTTCCAAATTTGTGATTACGCCGCGGTCGAAACACTCTCACCTGCCGAATTGGAAAAACTGCGACAGCACGCCGCCGATTTAGGCATCCAACTGGAGTTGGGGACGCGGGGATTAGACACGGCGCACCTGACGCGCTATCTCACCATGGCGCGTGCGCTGGATGTCCGTTTTATCCGCACGATGTTCAACACGGCAACACATAAGCCAACGCAAGACGAGGCGCTTACGTTACTGCGCCAGGTGCTGCCTGAGTTTGAGCGGCATGACATCCAACTGGGGCTGGAAACCTACGAACAGGTAAAAACGCGCGACGTCCTAGCCGTGGTTGACGCCATCGACAGCCCGGCACTAGGGATTTGTCTCGATCCCGGCAACTGTGTTGCTGCGCTGGAGTATCCGCGCGAGGTGATTGAGCTGACGGCTCCACGCGTGGTTAACCTGCATATCAAAGATTTTGCCTTTGCCCGTCAGGAAGGGTGGGTGGGCTTTACCTATTCCGGCTGTCTGCTGGGCACCGGCCTGCTGGATTACGACGTGCTTCACCAGAAAGTCCGTCCGAACGAACGAAACATTAACCAGATCGTCGAGCATTGGCTGCCGTGGCAGGCCAACGCGGAAGAAACCTGCCGTCTGGAGGACGCCTGGACGCGCCATAGCCTGAGCTACCTGTATACCCGAAACCCGTACGCAGGCCGTTCATCACCGACAACGCATTCTATTTAATCGCTTTTTACTATTGCAAATCTGAGGAGTAACAATCATGGCTGCTGAATTGAAAACCATTACCGTACTGGGCGCTGGCGGCAAAATGGGCATGCGCATCTCTGCCAATTTCCAGAAAAGTGACTATCAGGTGTTTTACTGCGAGAACTCGCCGCGCGCGCAGGAACAAGTCGTGGCCGCAGGCAGGGAGCTCTCCGTTGCCGAGCAGGTTATTCCTGAAAGCGATGTCGTGATTTTGGCTGTGCCAGATATTGCGCTGAAGGTGGTCTCCGGGCTGGTTGTTCCGCAGATGAAAAGTAACGCCGTGCTGCTGACGCTGGACCCGGCTGCGGCCTATGCCAATCTTATCGCCAAACGTGATGATATCGATTATGCCGTCGCACACCCGTGCCATCCTTCCGTATTTCTGGATCGCTTCACGCCGGAAGAACATGCCGATGCATTTGGTGGCGTAGCTGCGCCACAGCACGTTGCGGCATCTTATGAAACGGGCAGCGACGAGCAGAAAGCGGAACTGGCTCGCGTGGTGAAAGTGATGTATGGCCCAGTGCTTGACGTGCACTGGGTGACGGTAAAACAGCTGGCCTATCTGGAACCAACGCTGGTTGAAACCGTCGCCTGTATGGTTGGCACCTTGATGAAAGAAGCGCTGGATGAAACCATCAATACGATTGGCGTGCCGGAAGCCGCGGCGAAAGCCATGCTGTATGGTCATATTCAGATTGCGTTGGCGGTGGCTTTTCGCAGCACCAACCCGTTCTCAGATGCGTGCATGATCGCCATTGAATACGGTAAAGAGAACATCATCAAACCAGATTGGAAGAAGATTTTCGACGAAAAAGAGCTTGATCTGGTGATTGCCAAAATGCTGAAGATTGATGCGATTCAACGGTAATATCCTGCCGCTGTCGGAGCCAGCCTTTTGGGCTGGCTTACAGCACGGCTGCCTTTGTTCGTTTGCGTCACCGTCAGGGATCATCGCGCCGGGCTTGAGCCGCTCTTCCCGGCATGCAACAATTATTCATCGCGACTGTTTTCATCTGTAGACACAGCGTCTGTATAAACCGATCCCCTTGCGTAAGGAAAATGTGACCAGATGGAAAAACAATCAGGATCTCAGGAAAGCGAACTTCTCACTGAAATCGCCGTCGCTTATTATCAGGACGAAATTACTCAGGAAGAGATCGCCAAGAAATTTGGTATTTCGCGCATCAAGGTCGGACGTTTACTGAAGCGGGCGAAGGAAGAGGGCATTGTTGAAATTACCGTGCGCTATCACCCGGTATTCAGCACGCGTCTCGAACAGCAGATGCTGGAGCGCTTTTCGATTAAGCGCGCTCTGATTGCGTTAGATCATCAAGATGAAGAGGAACAGCGGCGGCAGGTTGCAGCGCTGGTTTCTAACTATCTGGCACTGTCGTTGAAGGACGATACGGTGGTGGCGGTGGGCCAAGGGCGTAATGTGGCGGCGGTCGCAGATCATGTGAGCAATGTGACGGAACGCAATTGCCGCTTTATCTGCGGTATTGGCGGAACGCACCGTCCCGGCGATGCGATTAACGCCGACCATATCAGCCGCCGTCTGGCAAAGAAATTCGGCGGCAGTAGTGAAACGCTGTACTCACCCGCTTATGTCGAAAACCGGGCGCTGAAAGAAGCATTCATGCAAAACGGTACCATTAAGGAAACGCTGGATCGGGCGCGCAAGGCCGATATCGCGCTGGTGGGCATCGGGGATATGAATGAGAACAGCTACATGGTTAAACTCGGCTGGTTCACCCCGCATGAAATTATTGATGCCAGCCTGAATCAGGGCGTGATTGGCGATATCGCCGGGTATGACTTCTTTAACGCTCAGGGCCTGCATGTTGATACGGTGATGAACGAACGGGTTATCGGCGTGAGTATTGAGGAGTTACATAAAATCCCCTGTGTGATTGCCATTGCTTCTGAAAACACCAAAGCGTTAGCCATTCTCGGTGCACTGCGCACGGGAGCCATCGATATTATCGCCACCAGTGCAGGCAATATTCGTACTATTCTGAATATGACGCAGTAACTCACTTTTCTCCGTTACGTGGTGTTTTTACATCACGTGACGCTTATTGCCCATTCGTCCCCCATTTCCCCTGAATCGCGTCTGAACGGCCTGTTCGGTGTCCCTGACATCGACGGCAAGCTGAACAAAAAACCGTCAAATAAAATAACTATATTAACCAGCATTCCCCCGCAGTTTTTGCCATCCTCGGTAGTTTCGTCATTCGCAAACACTATACTGGGTACTCTTGACCCTACAGACACAACACAACAAAACCGAAAAGGTACATAAAATGGATGAACAGCTAAAGCAAAGCGCCCTTGATTTCCACCAGTATCCGATTCCCGGAAAAATTCAGGTTTCCCCGACGAAACCACTGGCGACACAGCGCGATCTGGCGCTGGCCTATTCCCCTGGTGTCGCGGCTCCCTGTCTGGAAATTGCGGCAGATCCACTGGCCGCCTACAAATACACCGCGCGCGGCAATCTGGTTGCCGTTATCTCTAACGGGACAGCCGTTCTGGGTCTCGGCAATATCGGTGCATTGGCCGGTAAACCGGTGATGGAAGGCAAAGGCGTCCTGTTTAAAAAATTCTCCGGCATTGATGTTTTCGATATCGAAGTCGACGAGCTGGACCCAGACAAACTGATCGACGTGATTGCCGCGCTGGAGCCGACGTTTGGCGGTATCAATCTGGAAGACATCAAGGCGCCTGAGTGCTTCTACATCGAGAAGAAACTGCGTGAGCGCATGAAGATTCCGGTCTTCCACGACGATCAGCATGGCACCGCAATCATCTGTACCGCCGCCGTTTTGAACGGCCTGCGTGTAGTAGAAAAAAATATCTCCGATGTGCGTCTGGTCGTGTCCGGTGCGGGTGCGGCGTCTATCGCCTGTCTGAACCTGCTGGTGGCGCTGGGTCTTCAGAAGCACAACATTGTGGTGTGCGATTCACGCGGCGTGATTTTCCACGGCCGTGACGAAAATATGGAAGAAACCAAGGCCGCTTACGCGATTGAGGATAACGGTGCTCGCAAGCTGGCTGACGTGATCCCTGATGCGGACATCTTCCTCGGCTGCTCTGGCCCCGGTGTACTGACGCCAGAGATGGTGAAAACCATGGCACCGCGTCCGCTGATCATGGCGTTGGCTAACCCGGAACCAGAAATTCTGCCGCCGCTGGCGAAAGAAGTGCGCCCGGATGCCATTATCTGTACCGGCCGTTCGGATTACCCGAATCAGGTGAACAACGTGCTGTGCTTCCCGTTCATCTTCCGTGGCGCGTTGGATGTCGGCGCAACTACGATTAACGAAGAGATGAAGCTGGCCTGCGTGCATGCGATTGCCGATCTGGCGCTGGCAGAGCAGAGTGAAGTGGTGGCATCGGCCTACGGCGACCAAGAGCTGTCATTCGGCCCAGACTACCTGATCCCGAAACCGTTCGATCCGCGTCTGATCATCAAGATCGCACCGGCGGTGGCGAAGGCGGCGATGGATTCCGGCGTGGCAACGCGTCCGATCGAGGATTTCGATGCCTACATCGAAAAACTGACCCAGTTTGTCTACAAAACCAACCTGTTCATGAAGCCGATCTTCGCACAGGCGCGTCAGCAGCCTAAACGTGTCGTCTTCGCGGAAGGTGAAGATGCGCGCGTGCTGCACGCCACGCAAGAACTGGTGACGCTGGGTCTGGCGTTCCCGATTCTGATTGGTCGTCCGAGCGTCATCGAAATGCGTCTGCAAAAGCTGGGGCTGCAACTGACCATCGGTAAAGATTTCGAAGTGGTTAACAACGAATCCGATCCGCGCTTCAAAGAATACTGGAGTGAGTATTTCGAACTGATGAAACGTCGCGGTGTGTCGCAGGAGAAAGCGCAGCGTGCGGTGATCGGCAACCCAACGCTGATCGGGGCCATCATGGTTCACCGTGGCGAAGCGGATGCGCTGATTTGCGGCACGATTGGCACGTATGAAGAGCATTTCGATGTGGTTGAGAAAGTGTTCGGCTACCGCGAAGGCGTGCAGGCTGCGGGCGCGATGAACGCGCTGATGCTGCCGAGCGGCAACACCTTTATTGCTGACACCTATGTCAACGCGGATCCAACGCCGGAACAGCTGGCGGAAATCACCCTGATGGCGGCAGAAAGCGTACGTCGTTTCGGTATTGAGCCGAAAGTCGCGCTGCTGTCGCACTCCAGCTTTGGCACCTCGGATTCCCCAACGGCACAGAAGATGCGTGCCACGCTGGCGCTGGTCAACAAGCTGGCACCGGAACTGGAGATCGACGGTGAAATGCACGGTGATGCCGCGCTGGTGGAAGCGATTCGCCGCGAGCAAATGCCGGACAGCCCGCTGAAAGGCTCGGCTAACATCCTGATCATGCCGAACATGGAATCTGCGCGTATCAGCTATAACCTGCTGCGCGTTTCCTCTTCAGAAGGTGTGACGGTAGGGCCGGTACTGATGGGTATTTCAAAACCGGTACACATCCTGACGCCGATTGCCTCCGTGCGCCGGATCGTGAACATGGTCGCACTGGCGGTGGTAGAAGCACAAACTCAGCCGCTGTAAGTTATTTCCAGTCATCCAGACAAACCCAGCCAGAAGTTGGCTGGGTTTTTTACTTATCTCAATTTATCGACCAAATAGATCGCCTGGCCGATATGAATCAATGGAATAATTTTTGTTTTATGCCATGATCCCGCCTCGTCTTTAGGGGGAGATTCCCCAGACTCGATAAAAAAAACCAACGAGCGAATATCGGCTATGGCAACACGCGCAGTGAACGAAAATACAGTAGCAAAAAGCGGTACAGAAAAGCGTCTTCCTTCGCTGTTTGGCGGGTCGATGATTATTGCAGGAACGATTATTGGCGCTGGGATGTTTTCCCTGCCGGTGGTGATGTCGGGGGCCTGGTTTTTCTGGTCATTTGCCGTGTTGGTGTTTACCTGGTTTTGCATGTATCACTCGGGGTTGATGATACTGGAGGCGAACCTGAATTATCCGACGGGTGCCAGCTTCGATACGCTGACCAAAGATCTGTTGGGTAAGACCTGGAATGTGATTAACGGCATATCGATTGCCTTTGTCCTCTATATTCTGACCTACGCCTATATCTCGGCGAGTGGCTCAATCATCCATCACACGCTTGCTGAGATGTCGATCGATTTCTCCGCGCGAATCGGCGGTTTTCTGTTTGCGATGTTTGTCGCGTTGACCGTTTGGTGGAGTACCGCGGCGGTGAGTCGCATGACCGCCTTTTTTCTGGCGGCAAAAGTACTGACTTTTTTCATGACGTTCGGCAGTCTGCTGTGGAACGTTAAGCCGGTTGTTTTACTCAATGTTGCGGAAGAAGCGCCCAGCTATCTTCCGTATGTGTTGATGACGCTGCCATTCTGCCTGGCCTCTTTTGGCTTTCATGGCAACGTTCCCAGTCTGGTGAAGCATTACGGCCATAAGCCACAGGCCATCAAACGTTGTCTGTTTATTGGCAGCGCTCTTGCGCTGGTGATGTATGCCATCTGGTTGATTGGTACGATGGGAAACATTGCCCGCCCTGATTTTATCGGGATTGCGGAGCGGGGCGGTAATATTGACGTGCTGGTGCAGACGCTGGGTAGCGTGTTGAACAGCCCCTATCTGGACGTGTTGCTCACCGTTTTTTCCAACTTCGCGGTCGCCTGTTCATTTCTTGGGGTAACGCTGGGGCTGTTTGATTATCTGGCGGATTTATTGAAGTTTGACGATAGTCGACTGGGAAGAGCCAAGACGGCGCTGGTGACCTTTCTGCCGCCAATCATCGGCGGTCTGCTGTATCCGAACGGCTTTATTTATGCGATTGGGTTTGCCGGATTGGCAGCCACCGTATGGGCGGTGATTACGCCTGCGTTGCTGGCCCTTGCATCGCGTCGCCGCTTCGGTAGCCCGCTGTTCCGCGTCCGGGGCGGCAATGCGATGGTTGCGCTGGTGCTGCTATTTGGCATTGGCACCGCGCTGATACATGTGCTTTCGAGTCTCGATCTGCTGCCAGTTTATCGCTAAGTAATATCGCCATCCTGCTTTGCTAAAACAGAAGGGACGAGATAGTTAATGTTGGTTGCTTGAGCCTGTTTTTAGGAGAAACGCGGGGATGAGGTTCCCGTAGGGATACCTCGCCCCGCGATCGCTCCGTGTATCTCGATCTTTTAACGATCGGTAGTCTACGGAAGGGGAATCAGGCAGAGCGTTACGGCTTTTTCGACTGCTGCAACCACTTGTCCAGTTCATTAGCGAACTGCTGACGATCCCGCTGGTTTAATGCGCTTGGGCCACCGGTTTGTATCCCGCTGGCGCGCATGGTATCCATAAAATCCCGCATGTTCAGCCGTTCCCGAATGGTATCCGGCGTATAGCGCTCTCCACGCGGATTCAACGCGATGCCGCCTTTTTCTATCACTTCCGATGCCAGCGGAATATCCGCAGTAATCACCAAATCTCCTGCTTCAACGCGTTGCACAATCTCATTGTCGGCGACGTCAAATCCCGCTGAGACGCGCAGCGTGCGAATAAAGCGCGACGGCGGTACTTTTATGGTCTGGTTGGCAACCAGTGTGACCTGTGTTTGTGTGCGATCCGCCGCGCGAAATAGCACTTCTTTGATGACGTTAGGACAGGCGTCGGCATCGACCCAAATCTGCATGACTTATGCTTCCTTGTTGTGCGTGTGACTTTCTGCCAGCCAGTCTTTAGCTGGTAAAAAATCTTGATACAGCAGGGCTTCCGGGCTACCCGGTTCAGTCTGATGCTGGTATTCCCAGCGTGCCAGCGGTGGCATGGACATCAAAATTGACTCGGTGCGTCCGCCGCTTTGCAGGCCAAACAGCGTCCCGCGATCCCAAATCAGGTTGAATTCCACATAGCGCCCACGACGATAGAGCTGGAATTCGCGCTCGCGTTCTCCCCACGGCAGATCTTTACGCCGTTCGACGATGGGCAGATAGCCATCGAGGAAGCCGTTACCGACGGCACGGATGAAGGCAAAGCTGGTAGCAAAATCTGGCTCGTTGAGATCGTCGAAAAAGAGTCCGCCGATACCGCGGGCTTCGTTACGGTGTTTGAGGAAGAAGTAATCGTCGCACCACTTTTTATAGCGCGGGTATATATCGTCACCGAACGGCTGGCACAGGTCGTGAGCGGTCTGATGCCAGTGCACCGCGTCCTCTTTGAAACCATAATAGGGCGTGAGATCGAACCCGCCGCCAAACCACCAAACCGGCTCTTCTCCCGGTTTCTCGGCGACGAACAGGCGCACGTTGGCATGGCTGGTGGGAATGTAAGGGCTCAGTGGATGAATTACCAGCGAAACGCCCATCGCCTGAAAGCTGCGGCCTGCCAGATCGGGGCGGTGGGTGCTGGCTGAAGGCGGCAACGATTTACCGATGATATGAGAAAAGTTTACGCCCGCGCGTTCAAAGATGCGTCCGCCGGACAGCACGCGACTGCACCCGCCGCCGCCTTCGGCACGCAGCCATTCATCTTTGGCGAAATCGGCTCCGCCATCGAGTGCTGCAAGCTGCTGGCAGATATCTTCCTGTAAGCTAAGCAAAAAATGTTTTACCGCATTGACGTCAGACATAGTGGGCATCTCGTTTCTCTGGCGATGAGGGCACAATAATAAAGGCGGCAGTATACCATCAATAAAATCGATCCCCGGTCACCTGTTGTGTGATTCCTGATAGCGGCGCGCAATTTGAGATTGCGTCTGATAAAAATCACGCGATAATCACGATTTACCTTATTGCAAAATGGCGACTGTGATGGAAATCCGCATATTCAGGCAGGATGACTTTGAAGCCGTGATCACCCTCTGGGAGCGCTGCGATTTGCTGCGCCCGTGGAACGATCCTGAAATGGACATCGAACGTAAGCTCAATCACGATCCCGATCTGTTTTTGGTCGCAGAGGTGAACGGCGAAATCGTAGGGTCGGTGATGGGCGGTTACGACGGCCACCGCGGATCGGCATACTACCTTGGCGTGCACCCGGATTTTCGCGGGCGCGGTATTGCGAATGCGTTGATTAGTCGGCTGGAGAAAAAACTCATTGCCCGCGGCTGTCCGAAAATTCACCTGATGGTGCGCGAAGACAACGATGCCGTGATCGGCATGTATGAAAAACTCGACTATGAGATCGTTGACTGCATCACGCTGGGAAAACGCCTGATTGAAGATCGGGAATATTGATTTTTACATGCATTATTCCATGGTGGGCTGAATGGCGTTGTCTAAAAAGTGTTGCATCGTGCCACTGGCTTAGATGATAATGAGTATCAATTAAACTAATATCATCTGCTTTTTGCCTGTTGAAACCACTATGACGCAGCTAACTTCTTTCTGGAGTGATTTTTACCAGACCCACCAAGGATGGCTGCGGGGATGGCTATGTAAAAAAATGGGCTGCATTCATCAGGCAGATGATCTTACCCATGACACCTTCCTAAAACTCCTGACACTTGCCGATCCTACCGTTATCCGACAGCCTAAGGCGTATCTGATGGTGACGGCGAATCACGTCATGATCGATCAGTTCCGTAAGCGTAAGCTGGAACAAGATGCGTTATCTGCATTAGCAGTACTGGTTGATGGGGAAGAAGAGCATTCTGCGGAATATCGTGTTGCGATAAGTCAGCTTGTGGCGACGGCGCTGCACATTCTGACCCATGAGTTAGATGAAAAGGTACAGCGTGCGTTTATTATGGCGCGTGTGGAAGGGCACGATTATCGGACGATTGCTGAGGCGCTGCACGTGAGCGAGAGTAGCGTAAAGCAATATCTGGCGAAAGCGATGGTGCATTTCCATAGTCGGATCTTTTTCCAGGAACATGATGAAGCATAACGCTGACTTTGAGCAGATTCAGCAGCAAGCCGCTGAATGGATACTACGCTTCTCAGAGGTCGAGCAGGATAGCGACGACGCGAGATTACTGCAGAAAGAGTGGCAGCAGTGGTGCCTGAGCGATGCTCGCCATTCTGTGGTTTATCATCAGATGCAGCAATTATGGGCAAGTGCGGCAATCACACCAGCTACGACATCCCGAAAGTCACGTTCATCAAGTTATGTTGCCCTTGCGATTTTCATCGCGGGTGGCTGGTTACTCAGCCAACTGCCTTATGCTTATTGGTTGGCCGATCAGCGTACTGTTGCGGGTGAAATTCGGCGCATTGTGCTAGATGACGGCAGTGAATTGATGATTAACAGCAATTCGGCTGTGAATATTTCCTTTACATCACAAAAACGAACGATCACGCTGCTACGTGGTGAAGTTTACGCTCATGTTGCCAAAGATCCGCGTAGCAGACCGTTTGTGATTGACAGTGCACAGGCAACAGCCCAAGCATTGGGTACCCGATATAGCGTACGCGATACAGGGAAAGATACGCTGGTGAGTGTTGACGAATCGCGTGTACGTGTTACTGCAAATGAGAACCCGGATATCCGTCTCGACCTTGATGCTGGTCAACAGGTTAGACTCGATCAGCTTCATATTACTCGACCTGTGAGTGCGTCTACTGAAGCCAGTTGGATTCACAACCAATTGATTTTTGAAAATGCCCCGTTCATTCAGGTTGTTGATGAACTTTCCCGTCATTACTCTGGGCTGATTTATCTGGATCCGCGTCAACGTCAGGAACTCGACAGCCTGCACTTTACTGGTGTTCTGCCATTGAATGACAGTCAGCAGGCGCTAGAGTTACTGAAACATTCCCTTCCTATCTCCGTCCGGCAGTCTTTCGGTTACATTGTCTGGATTAGTGAAAATAAAAATCGTTAATAATCAATGGTAAGATATTAATTTAAATATAAATGATAATTATTTTTATTTTCTTCTGCCCGATTTTTGCTGAACAACGTCTTCTCTCCTGAAAACATAAAATAATTCAGGATAAATTCATGCGTAATTTTTTGGGGATGCGTAACACAATTTGGCCGACTGCGATGCTAACGCTGGCGTTAAGCGGAGGCAGTTCGGTGTTCGGCGCAACGGCACCAGCACAATCAATACACCTTCCTGCACAGTCATTGGAAAAATCATTAACACAGTTGGCACGGCAGACGGGTGTCAATTTTGGTGTTGATAGCCAACTGGTTGCAGGGAAGCAAGCTCCTGCTCTGGAAGGAAACTACACGGTGGAACAGGCTTTGGGAAGGTTATTGAATAGCAATAACCTTTATGCAGAGCCGACAGAAACCGGTAAAGCTTTTATCATTCGCCCAATGGCTAGCGTGCCTGCGGCGGATGATGTGCAGAACATAACTACGAGTCCAGAGAATAGCCGTGTAGGAAATGAAGGGCGCGGCGATGTGATCATGGTAAAAGCACAGATTACGCCTGGGCCGATGGAGATCGGTAGCCAGCAATTGGTAGCTGAGGAAATCGCAAAAAAGCCGACAGCTAATGGAAATATTACTGAATTGCTGCGCACCAATCCAAACGTGCAATTCTCTGAAACCTCACGCAATAGTGAGACCCCCGGAGAACTGGCCCCGGATGTTGTCTCGTTTCACGGTGAGAAGTTCTATAACAACAACTTCATGATCGACGGGATGTCGAACAATGATCGCCTGAACCCCGGTGTGAATGTCGGTGAGGTGGGGTCTACAGCCAATGGGAATGCGGCTAATGATTTCCCATCTGGTCACCCTGAATCTTTCTGGATAGACAGTAGCCTGATTGAAAGCTTGTCGGTTTATGACAGTAACGTGTCGGCTAAGTACGGCCAATTTACCGGTGGGGTAATTGATGCAAAACTTAAAAAGCCCTCGTTTACTGAACCGTCTGGTTCTATCTCTTACCGCACAACGCGGTCGTCATGGACGAAATATCATCTGGAGAAAAAAGATGAAGCCTCGTTCAGTGCCGCCACCACGCTTAAAAGGCAGCCTAAATTTACCAAAAATTTTTATAATCTGAATGTGAGCCAGCCCCTTAATGATAATGCGGCGCTGATGTTTGTATATAGCCGTAAGGAATCTGACATTCCGTTCTGGCATACGATTTTGCAAAAATGGGAAGATCAGTCGCGCGAATCCGAAACGTATATGTTACGTGGTGCGTGGGATGCTAATGAACGAAATCAATTTAGCTTATCACTCATGCATTCACCTCATAGTGCAAGCTATGTGCGTTCCAATATAAAGGATGGGGATTTTACTGCTGAAGGTGGTGGATATAACGCTAATCTGAAGTGGGATAATCAGAATAAATGGGGGAAAGTTGCCACACAGGTAATATGGAAGCAGAACGAAAATACCATCAGGAATAAAGGAAATAATTTTTATAATTGGCTTAAAACAGACAGTATTGACTGGGTATCGAGCTTTTCTGGAACTGCAGCCCAGCAGGGGGGATATGGCACGGTAAGAACCGAGCAATCGGGTATTAATTTTAAACAGGATTGGCAGCTAAATCCTGTTTCTGTATGGGGTATACAACATCAGTTTGATTTTGGCTTTGACACTGATTTTTCCGAAGCTCGCTATCAGCGTAAAGAAAATACCTACACGTACGCTACTGCGAATAGAAAAAATACTGTGATATGTAATGGTGATTCGGCATGTATTGACGGTGAACAATATTTTCGCCAACGGTCAGTGTATGAAGCTTCGGATGTAAAAGTAGCGGCAAGCACTTATGCTGCTTATCTACAGGATACGTTAACCTATTCCCGTTTAACTGTGGTCCCAGGTATTCGCGTTGACTATGATGATTACATGAAAAATATGAACATCTCCCCGCGCTTAAGCTCTAGCTATGATGTTTGGGGGGATCGTTCTACTGAGTTTTTCGGTGGAATAAATCGTTATTATGCAGGAAATGTGTTGGCCTATAAGTTAAGAGAAGCGCGTAAACAGGGCTATACCGAATGCCGTGTTGAGCATTTGAATTCATCTGGGTCATGTAGTGCTGCATCAACGAGTTCCAGCAATATACCGGGTGATTGGGTTTATTTTCGTAATCTTTCTGGTACTGATTACCGATACACTTCATTAAACACGCCTTACAGTGATGAATTAAACCTCGGTGTGCAGCAGCGTATTTATGACACCGTTTGGGCGCTGAAGTGGGTTCATCGTGAAGCAAAAGATCAGTTTTCTGCTGAGAGAAATAAAACTACAAAAATTTATGAACTCACTAATAACGGTAAATCCGAATCAGACACGTTTAGCCTTGTGGTAAAACCCGTTTCTCCAATTGAATGGAACTCCGCGGTATTCAGCTGGACTGCGGGGGGGAATATTCAGAAAAGTACTTCTTCAAATAAAGACTATGACACTGAGTCGGATATCGATGGCTATATTCTCTACAACGGAAAAATGATCCGCGCTATTGATAAACCTGCAGATAATTTCAATCGCCCTTGGACGGCATTTCTTGAACTGAATACAGAAATACCCAACTGGCGTTTGGATTGGACGCAACGCTTGAGCTATGTGGGGGGCTATAAGGCGATGACGCGAACTGAAACTATTAACTGTCCAGATGATGACCGTTGTTCCGGATATGTTGGTGCTACCGATGTTTATGAAGAAGAGCAGTATGGCAACAATATGCTGTTGGATTGGCGTGTGACTTATACCCAGCCATTAGGTAAGCAGAATCTAAAAGTGGGTGTAGATGTACTTAATGTCCTGAATAAAGCCAATAAGAACGAATCTAATTATGGATTGGGTCGTCAGTTTTGGCTTGATGTGACGTATTCATGGTAAGCGATAAAAATAATAAAGGTCAGTGATGAAAAATAAAATCATGTACTGGCTAGCGGGCGTTATTTTCCTGTTAGCTGGAAGTGTTGTGAGCCAGGCCGAAGAAGTTAAAAGCCCGTTGCCGGTTTTTAAAGAAGGGACGTTGGCAAATGGACTGCGTTACACCCTTGTGCCGCTGGAAGGGCAAAAGTCGCGGGTCGATATTCGCCTGATTGTTGATGTCGGCTCGATTGATGAGAAGGACAATGAATCCGGCGTGGCGCATATCGTGGAACACATGGTGTTCCGCGCTAGTGACGCGTTTCCTCAAGGTGTGAGTACGGAACTGCACAAGCAGGGATGGGTACGCGGGCAGAGCTATAACGCCGTGACCAATTACGAGCGCACCATGTACATGATGAGCCCGCCGAAAGGTAACCGCGATCTGGGGACGACCTTGCAGGCGCTGAGCCAGATGACAGGCCATGCCAAATTGCTGCAAAGCGATCTTGATGATGAGCGCAAAATTATTCTGGAAGAGTGGCGTGGCAAGCTGGGCGTAGCGGAACGCATGAACCAGCAGCGCGTACAGGCGATTCGCCATGACTCTCGTTATCCTTCCCGCCCAACGATTGGCACGGAAGCGTCGATTAACGACACGCCAGCCAGCGTACTACAGGATTTCTATCAACGCTGGTATCACCCGTCGAATATGCGTTTGATGATCATTGGTGATATCACGCCTGCGGATGCAGAACGCGAAATTCAACGCTATTTTGCACCGTTGCCCAATGTCGCTGTGCCAGCCCGTGATTACTACGAGCCGTTACTGAAACCGAGACTCAACGTTGCGCGTTTGCAGGATAGCCAGAGTGGCAGCAGCCAGGTGTCATTTGTCTACCGTTTCAATGACAAAGACACATTCGGCCAATCCGATTACCGTCATCGTTTGCTGACGCAAATCACACTGTCTGCGGTAACACGTCAGGTTCGTCGACAACAAGCGGAACTGCCACAAGACGCCAGTAGTCTGGTGGTGCGTAAATCGGATATCGGTAAAACGACGGCTGCACTAGGCTTTTTCGCCAATGTGATGCCGGGTGGTCATGACGCTGCTATTTCCGCCGTACTGAAAGAAATTGAACGCTTCAAACGCTATCCGTTAAACGAACAGGACATCACGGAGATCAAATCCGACATTCGTGAAGTCGCACAGCGTATGAGCGATACACCTGAAAAACGTGAGTTTTCAGACTGGGTTCAACAATTGACCATCGTCTGGCAGCAGGATCGCCCTTATGTCGGCAGCCAGCAGCGCGGTAAAGATGCACTGGAAGCGCTGGATACCATCACGGCGGAAGATGTGAACCGCCATTGGCAACGTTGGTTAGCGTCACCTGATACGTTGGTTCAGTTTAGCGTGCCGGGCGCGACGCCTTTCACCTTGCCTAAACCGGATGCGATTCGTAAGTTGCAGGCACAGTGGGCAGCCGCGACGCTGGCACCGCTGCAAGTAGAAAAAGAGAAAGTCATCCCTGAATTGCCTGCCGTAACGCAAAGTGGGAAACGTACGGCGGTGAAGACCTTTGCCGCGCAGAAGGTAGAGCAGTGGCAGTTGAGCAATGGTGACCGCGTGGTATGGCTGCGTGCGCCAGAAGCGGGTAAAAAAGTCTACCTGACGGCAGTGAGCGACGCAGGATATTTGTCAACCTCGACCAATCCGTGGCAGGTACAGCTGGCAAGCCAACTGGTAAACCAAAGCGGACCGGCAACATGGAGCGGTGAAGCGCTTAGTAACTGGAAAAAGGAAAAGACGCTGTCGCTGGGTATTGCTCAGGAAGCCGATCAACTCACCGTGAACGGAAGTGCGCCAACAGAGCAGTTGGCAAGCCTGCTGGGGCTATACCGTGAGCTGAATGTGGCTCCGGGTATCGACCCTGAAGTGATGAAAGAAAGCATGATGGGTCTGGCGCGTCAAAAAGCCAATGACGATCAATCTGTTTCAGGAGAACGGGCCAGTGACATTGCCAAACTGCGTTTTGGTGAGCCAGCCTGGCAGCAACCTGAAATTGCGGAACTGAAGCAAATTTCAGCGCCGGCGCTGCTTTCACAGTGGCATAAGGCGGTATTTGCCCCGGTAACCTACTATCTGGTGGCAGATATGCCTGCTGCACAGATTTTGCCGCAGGTTGAACGCTATTTAGCGACGATCCCGCGTCAGCCTGCTAGCGAGGTGAAATCACATCTGGCTCTGCCGGGTAAACGTGAAGCGACATCGGCTATCAGTATTGAACCGCGTGCCGATATCCGCGCCTGGAGCTTCACACCGCATGCGTGGACACCACAGGCCGCGGTGCAGGTGAGCGTTGCCCGTAATCTGGCGAATAAATATCTCAAAACCAGCCTGCGTGATGATGCGTTAGGCATTTATCGCATGCGTGTCGATAGCGAACTGGAAGATAAAAGACAGCGTATTGAGACAGAAGTGAGCTTCACCAGCGCGCCTGACCGTGCGCAGGAACTGTGGAAACTGGCTGAGAACGTCTTTGCTGAACTGCCGACGAAGATCACTCAGCAGGATGTAGAAGATCAGAAAGCACAGTTCATTCGTGCGGAAAAAGGGCGTCAGGGCGATCTCATGACGATACAGCGCCGTCTGCTCCTGAGTTACCGCCATTATGACGATCCGCGTTATCTGACTAGCGTAGCCAAACTGTCCGACAGCATCACGCTGGAAGACGTACGGGCGATGTCGGCGAAGCTGTATAACCCGGATAACCGCGTGCTTTACATCACCTTGCCGCAAGAGGTGAAAGAGTGAAAAAGATGGCGGCACAGTTTGCCGATCTCTGCCGCCCCTTTTGGGGCGGTAAGCGAAGCTGGCAGGCATGGGGGCTTCTGCTGGCTGCGGTGTCGATGGGATGGATGATTGTCTATCTCAACGTGTTGTTAAACGAATGGAGTAAAACGTTTTATGACGCGTTAGGGGCATTCGACAGTGGCCTGCTATTTTCACTGATGAAGACCTATGCGCTTTATATCCTGATCTATATCGGGGTATTCGCGCATCAGGACTGGTTTACCAGTTGGCTGGTTCTTCGCTGGCGTACCGCGTTAACGGAACAGCTGGTTGATAGCTGGATGGCGAAGCGGGCATTTTACCGCATGTCGGTTGCTGGCAAGATCGATAACCCCGATCAGCGTATCGCCGAGGATATCAGCTTGTTTGTTGATAAAACGGTCAGCCTGACGGTGTCATTTTTAGTTGTGACGGTACAGCTCTTTTCTTTCACTGTTATTTTGTGGGAGCTGTCGGGGGTTCAGCGATTTACCCTGTTTGGCGAAGAGTGGGTAATTAAAGGTTATTTGGTCTGGGTTGCCATTCTCTATACGCTCTTGGGCAGCCTGATTACGCATGTGGTCGGTAAGCGTCTGCATGGTATCAATTATGATAAACAGCGTGCGGAAGCGGATTTCCGTGCGTCTTTGTTACGTAAGCACGATAACGCGGAGCAAATTGCGTTGTACGGTGGTGAACAGCAGGAAAAAAACCACCTCAAGCGTAATTTTACGTCCATCGTCACCCATTATTGGCGGTTGATGAACGCCGAACGTAATCTGGTTTTTTTCACTTCTGGTTATATGCGCGTCAGCCAGATTGTCCCTATTTTTGCTGCACTTCCCGCTTTCCTCAGTAAAACGGTGACGCTGGGGGGGCTGATGCAGATTCGCGGGGCGTTTGGTCAGATACATATTGCGTTGAGTTGGTTTATTCGGATGTATAAGGAACTGATGATTCTTTCCGCCAGTATGGCGCGTCTTAGTCAGTTCAAAGAAGAAATCAAACGTCATCAGTCTGAACAGGCCGATGCACCAGTAGGTCAGGATTTACGTATCGAGCAACTCTCTTTCACCACGCCGCAGGGCGCTCCGCTGTTGCAAAAGGTGGATCTGAGCTGTGAAGCGGGTAGCTGGAGTAAGTTTTCTGGCCGCAGCGGGCTGGGGAAATCCACTCTGCTGCGTACGTTAAGCGGCCTGTGGCCGTATTACGATGGCCGCTGGCAGTCGCTTGAAGGCCACAGCTTGCTATTACCGCAGCAAAGCTATTTGGGGCAGGGTACGCTGGCAGAGATCCTCTGCTATCCGCATCCGCCGCTGGCCGACAGCGATATGCTGCGTCAGACGCTCGATAGCGTCGGGCTGGGCGCGTGGCGCGATCGTCTGGATGAGCAATTGAACTGGGATCGGGTGTTCTCCGGCGGAGAACGGCAGCGTGTTGCCTTTGCCCGCGCGCTGATTGCTAAACCCGATACGCTTTATCTGGATGAAGCGACCAGCAATCTGGATCATGACGCCGCCAGACAGCTTCTGGCTCTGGTCAAGCTAGCATTGCCGGCGTGTACCGTGGTGGCGATTACGCACCAGACGGAGCTGGACGATCTGTTCACGCACCGTTATGACTTAACAGATTTTGCCTCACAGCGTAGTTGATGTTGCTCGCAGGTCTTCCGGCTCTCGGGAGGCCTGCGGTTCTGGTAGGTTTCTCGTCCCATGCCCCCTATAATCTTCCGCAGGATTATCCCGTCTTTACGGCACTTTTCGTCGCTCGCAGACTCCAATCCCCATCTTACTAGGGTGGCTGATGACGAAAGCCGTTCAATCTTGAGGAGTACATGCCATGAATTTTCGCCCGCTGGGTTTATCGCTGGTGCTGGGTTTACCGCTGTTGCTGACTGGATGCAGCACACTTTCCAATTTCTCCTGGTCCAGCCTGTCGCCGTTTAACTGGTTCGGCAGCTCGCTGGAGGTGACCGATGCAGGTGTCGGCGGCATCAATGCCGGTACGCCGCTGTCCGAAGGGGCGTTACAGAGCGCACTGGATGGCAGTTATCAACTGCGTAGCGGAATGGGCACGTCCAACGGTCAACTGGTTGCGTTTTATCAGGCGCTGGATGGCAAAGACGTGAAGATGGTCATCAGTGGGCAGCCGAAGGGCAGCGTGCGCAAAGTTGAGGTCATGGATCCGGCAATTGGCAGCGCAGGTGGCGTGAAAATAGGGGATGCTTTTAGCAATACCTACAGTAAAGCGTTTGAATCCTGCCAGTTAGGGCAAGGTGATGATGCGCAGAGCGTGGAATGTGCCGCGCCGCAGAGTACGCATATCAGCTACGTCTATTCCGGCGAGTGGAGCGGCCCGGAAGGCTTGATGCCGCCCGATGATATCCTGAAAACCTGGAAAGTGAGCAAAATCGTGTGGCACGCGCAGGCGCGAAACTAACTTGCGTTTACGCAAGGTAAAAGTCAGGCGGCTTCCGGTATGATAGCGGCGCCGCCTGATATTTTTTCGGCGGTCGTATGCGCCATAACTATCGTAGTAAACCATAACAACAAAGAAAAAACTGACGCTTGAGGAAGCAGAAATGACACCAATTCAGAGCGGTATTTTATTGGAACACCGCCGTTTTGCCATTTTTATGGAAGCGATGATTCAGGGAGAGTTTGATGCTATCCGGCAGGGATGCAAAAAATTCTGTCAGATGTTACAAGAGTTACAGCAGCAGTATCCCGATGCGGGATTAGGCGCCGTGCTGGCGTTTGGCAGCGATGTCTGGCGGGATCTGGACTGCAACCACGGTGCAGCGGAGCTGAAGCCGTTCACGCCGCTGGGCAACGGGCTTGCTCCTGCCACGCAGCGCGACCTGTTGATCCATATCCAATCGCTGCGCCATGATGTTAATTTCACGCTTGCACAGGCGGCGCTGGCGGCGTTTGGTAGCGCGATTCGTATCGAAGAAGAGACGCACGGTTTCCGTTGGGTGGAAGATCGCGATTTAAGCGGCTTTGTCGACGGCACGGAAAATCCGCAGGGCGATGCGCGTCACGCTGTGGCGATTATCCCAGAAGGTCAGCCGGATGCGGGCGGCAGCTACGTGTTTACTCAACGTTGGGAACATAATCTGAAGCAGTTGCAGCGTTTTAGCGTGGAGCAGCAAGAGCAAATGATTGGCCGCACCAAGCAGGACAATGAAGAACTGTCTTCCGATGAGCGCCCTGTGACGTCGCATCTTAGCCGCGTGGATTTAAAGGAAGACGGCAAAGGGCTGAAAATCCTGCGTCAGAGCCTGCCTTACGGCACCGCGAGCGGGAAGAACGGGCTTTACTTTGTTGCCTACTGCGCGCGTCTGCATAACATTGAGCAGCAGTTGCTGAGCATGTTCGGCGATCGTGACGGCAAACGCGATGACATGCTGCGCTTTACACGTGCCGTCAGCGGCAGCTACTTCTTCGCGCCTTCTCTCGATCAACTTTTGTCGCTGTAAGAGCTGACTCGTTTTCCTGATGCCTGCACCTGTGCAGGCATCAATTCTCTCCGCTTTCAATTTTCCGCTCCCTGCATTGGCTATCTGACCGCGCCTTTCCTTTTTCACCCTACTTTTTCTTCTCGTCTCGCTCGTTTCGGGGTTATGTCCTTTAGCGCTTAAAAATCCCGAAATGATATATATAAAGGTTATATGTTAACCGTCACTTCCCCCTACACTGATTGACGCTGACAAGCGCATTCGATTCAAAAAACGGCTATGTAACGGCTCCGACAACAAGGCCTACCGAATAGGCTCTAACTCTGACAGGACATAAGATGAATCAAGTACAGGTGAAAGGCTGGCTGGTGAAAGGTTCTCTGGCGCTGTCATTGCTGCTGGGCGGGCAGAGCGCTGTCTCTGCTACCGAGTTGCTGAACAGCTCTTATGATGTATCGCGTGAGCTCTTTGTTGCGCTCAATCCCGGCTTTGAAAAACAGTGGCTGTCGCAACATCCTAACGATCCGCTGACGATCAAACAGTCGCATGCCGGTTCATCTAAGCAGGCGCTGGCTATTCTGCAAGGCTTGAAGGCCGATGTCGTGACCTATAATCAGGTGACGGACGTCCAGATCCTTCACGACCGCGGGCAACTGATTCCGGCTGATTGGCAGACGCGTTTACCGAATAACAGCTCTCCATTTTACTCCACCATGGCCTTCCTGGTTCGCAAGGGCAATCCTAAAGGGATTCACGACTGGAACGACCTGGTGCGTGATGACGTTAAGCTGATTTTCCCGAATCCGAAAACCTCCGGCAATGCCCGCTATACCTACCTTGCCGCATGGGGCGCGACCAGCAAAGCCAACGGTGGCGATGAGGCCAAAACGCGCGAGTGGGTAAAGCGTTTTCTGGCGAACGTCGAGGTATTTGATACCGGCGGCCGTGGCGCAACCACCACGTTTGTGGAACGCCAGTTGGGCGATGTGCTGATTAGCTTTGAATCCGAGGTGAATAATATTCGCAACCAGTACGGCGCTGAGAACTACGAGGTGATCGTCCCGAAGGTCAACGTGCTGGCTGAATTCCCGGTGGCGTGGATCGATAAGAATGTCGAGAAGAACGGCACGGAGCAGGCGGCAAAAGCCTATCTGAATTATCTGTATAGCCCAGAGGCGCAGAAGGTGATCACCGACTTTTACTACCGTGTGAATAACCCTGAATTGACGCAAACGCTGAAATCCCGCTTCCCGGAGACCACTTTATTCCGAGTGGAAGATCAGTTTGGGGCGTGGCCACAGGTGATGAAAACCCACTTCGACACCGGTGGTGAACTGGATAAATTGCTGGCGGCTGGTCGTCAGTAATGTCTTTGGGGTCGGGTCACTTCTTTTCTGGTTCAGGTAAACGGGTGCTGCCGGGATTCGCGCTGAGTCTGGGTAGCAGCCTGCTGTTCGTCTGTCTGATTCTGCTGCTGCCCTTAAGTGCGTTGGTCATGCAACTCTCAGAAATGAGTCTGGCGCAGTACTGGACGGTAATCTCCAATCCGCAGGTGGTGGCGGCCTACAAAGTCACGCTCTTGGCGGCAGGGCTGGCGACGGTATTTAATGCCGGATTCGGTCTGTTAATGGCGTGGATTCTGACGCGCTATCGCTTTCCCGGCCGAGCCCTGCTGGATGGATTGATGGATTTACCCTTTGCGCTCCCTACCGCCGTGGCGGGGCTGACGCTGGCTGCGCTGTTTTCAACGACTGGCTGGTACGGCGCATGGCTGGCAGAGTACGGCATTAAGGTGTCGTATACCTGGCTGGGGATTACGGTCGCGATGGCGTTCACCAGCATTCCTTTTGTGGTGCGTACCGTCCAACCGGTGTTGGAAGATCTGGGATCGGAATACGAAGAGGCGGCGCAAACGCTGGGCGCGAATCGCTGGCAGTGTTTTCGCTATGTCATCTTACCGGAATTAACGCCGGCGCTACTAACGGGCACCGCGCTGTCGTTTGCCCGCAGTCTGGGCGAATTTGGTGCGGTTATCTTTATTGCGGGGAACATTGCCTGGCAAACGGAAGTCGTTTCGCTGATGATTTTTATCCGCTTGCAGGAGTTTGATTTCCCTGCTGCCAGCGCGATTGCCTCCGTCGTGTTAGCTGCGTCTTTATTGATACTGTTTGCCGTCAACGTGCTGCAAAGCCGTTTTGGTCAACGGACCCGGAGCGTGTAATGGCAGAGATACCGACTGTGACGCCGCAGCGTCAATCCCATCCGGGGCGGCAGGAACGTAACTGGGCGAGAGCGGCGTTGATTGCGCTGGGCGTGATATTATCGCTCATCATGCTGGTCATCCCCTTAGTGTCAATTTTTGCCGCTGCGCTGTCGCATGGGCTGGGGGGCGTCTGGCGTAACCTGAGCGATCCTGACATGCTGCATGCCATTGGCCTCACGCTGCTGGTGGTCGCGATTGTTGTACCGGTGAATCTAGTGTTTGGCACGCTGCTGGCGTGGCTGGTCACGCGCTTTCAGTTTCCGGGGCGGCAACTGCTGCTCACGCTGATCGACATTCCTTTTGCTGTTTCTCCTGTGGTGGCGGGTTTGCTGTATCTGCTCTTTTACAGCACTAACGGCCCGGTTGGCGGCTGGCTGGATGAGCAGGGGATACAGCTGATGTTTGCCTGGCCGGGCATTGCGCTGGTGACGATATTCGTGACCTGTCCGTTTATGGTCAGGGAGCTGGTTCCGGTGATGATGAGTCAGGGCAGTCAGGAAGAAGAAGCAGCAGTGCTGCTCGGTGCGTCAGGCTGGCAGGTGTTCTATCGGGTAACGCTACCGAATATTCGCTGGGCGCTGCTGTATGGCGTGGTGCTGACCAATGCCAGAGCGATAGGTGAGTTTGGCGCCGTGTCTGTGGTGTCAGGTGCGATTCGCGGTGAAACCTACACGCTGCCGCTACAGGTCGAATTGTTGCATCAGGATTATAACAGCGTGGGGGCGTTTACCGCTGCGGCGTTGTTAACCGTGATGGCGATATTGACGCTGTTCATCAAAAGCGCTTTGCAGTGGCGTGTGAAGCGGCAAATGGCGCAAGGGCGGGAACAGAATCCGCCTGAAAAGCAGTAAATTGAGATTGCTGACAAAATCAGATTTTAGGGGAAGCACAGGGATGAGGTTCCCGTAGGGATACCTCGCTCTGTGGTCGCCCGTGTATCTCGAATTAACCATCATGGGTTTGTCAGCAACGTTAATTTTATCGTTCACTCCGTAAGTGGGTGAGACTTTTTAGGACTCAACTTGTGACAACGCTTGAGCATTGTATTGGTAATACCCCGCTGGTGAAATTGCAGCGCATAACACAGGGGTTGAACAGTGAAATCTGGCTGAAGCTGGAAGGGAATAACCCCGCCGGTTCGGTAAAAGATCGGGCCGCGCTCTCCATGATCCAGCAGGCGGAGAATCGCGGTGATATCGCCCCCGGTGACCGGCTCATTGAGGCGACCAGCGGGAACACCGGCATTGCGTTGGCGATGATTGCGGCGGTAAAAGGTTACCGGCTGCGCCTGCTGATGCCGGACAACATGAGCTATGAACGCCAGACCGCGATGCGCGCGTATGGCGCGGAGCTGGTGTTGGTGAATCGCAAGCTGGGGATGGAAGGGGCGCGGGATCGGGCGAAACAGATGGTGCTGGCGGGAGAAGGGAAAACACTCGATCAGTTCAATAACCCAGACAATTCGCTGGCGCACTTTCTGACTACTGGCCCGGAAATCTGGCAGCAGACGGCGGGTAAGCTGACCCATTTTATTTCCAGTATGGGAACGACCGGCACCATTTCCGGCGTCAGCCGTTATCTGAAACAGCAGAATCCGGCAATTTGTACGGTGGGATTACAGCCTGCGGAAGGGAGTCACATTCCCGGTATTCGCCGCTGGACACCAGACTATATGCCAGGGATTTTCCGTGCCGATCTGGTCGATCGCATTCTGGATATGACGCAGGTGGACGCCGAGAATACGCTGCGACAGCTGGCGCGTCAGGAAGGCATCTTCTGTGGTGTCAGCTCCGGCGGTGCAGTGGCCGGTGCGTTGCGGATTGCGGCAGAAAATCCCGGCAGCGTGATTGTGGCAATCGCCTGCGATCGCGGCGATCGGTATCTGTCCACCGGGGTATTTGACTGACAGCTATTCCCGCTCCAGTGCGTGAATCGGTTCCATCCGTGCCGCGCGGCGGGCGGGGAAGAAGCCGAAGATAATACCGATCAGGCTGGAGCATAGGAACGCGGCAATAATCGAGGAACTGGAATAGATCATCGCGAAATTGCTGCTGAACTGTGCGAACAGCACGCCGATAGCCAGCGATAGCGCCACGCCGATGATGCCGCCGAACAGGCAAACCAGCACCGCTTCGATAAGAAACTGCTGCATGATATCGCTGGTACGTGCGCCAACCGCCATACGAACGCCGATCTCTCGGGTTCGCTCGGTGACGGATACCAGCATGATGTTCATTACACCGATACCGCCGACCAGCAGCGAAATCAGCGCGATCATCGACACCAGCAGCGTGAGCGTGGTGGTGGTTTTCTCGATCATCTGACGAATGCTATCCGTGTTCATGATAAAGAAATCTTTCGTCCCGTGCCGCTGCGTCAGCAGTGCAGTGATACTTTTCTCGGCGACGTTCATATCAATATTGTCTTTCACCCGCACCGTGATGCTTTTCAGGTAGGACTGCCCGACCATGCGCTTCATCACCGTCGTGTACGGCACCCATACGTTCAGGTTTTCATCGCTGCCGAAGCCACCCTGATTCTTGCTGACGACGCCGATAATCCGTACGGGCAGCGAGCCCAGCAGAATCACTTGCCCAATGGGATCTTCGCCGTGGGGAAAGAGCTTATCGCGCGTGTTTTTGTCAATCACGGCGTCCTGCTTCAGTTCATCGACGCTGCTGCGAGGGAAAAGCACGCCGCGTTGCAGAGTGTAGCCACGAACGGTGAAGAACTGCTCACCAACCCCGGAAATGCTGGCGGAAACGGCAATGTTGCCGTAGCGCATCGTTACGCTGGTTGAGATCGACGGCGTAACGCTATGCACGTAGGGCTGCTGCGTTAGCGGCTGAATATCGCTGGCTCGCAGCGTTTGGATGGCGCTGGCATCCATGTCGCCGAAGTCTTTGCCGGGGAAAATTTCTAGCGTGCTGGTGCCCATCGAGTTGATGTCGGCTAGTACTTGCTCCTGTGAGCCTTTTCCCAGCGCGACGACCGAGACGACAGACGCAATGCCGATGATGATGCCGAGCATGGTCAGAAAGGTGCGCATCCGCTGGGCGTTCATCGCCAGCAGCGCCATTTTAAACGCGTCGATAAAGCGATCTTTGAACTGATTCAAGGCGGACGTCGCTGGAGAGCTGGCGGCTTTCGGTGGCGGCTCTGTGGCCTCTTCGGGGCGCGTTTGTCGGTCGGCAATCACTTCGCCATCGCGCAGTTCGATGATGCGCTGAGCGTGTTCGGCAATCGTCATATCGTGGGTCACGATCACGACGGTATTGCCTTGTCTGTGCAGATCGCGAAGTATGCTCAGAACCTCGTTGCCGCTGTGGGTGTCCAGCGCACCGGTGGGTTCATCCGCCAGAATGATGCCGCCACCGTTCATCAGCGCCCGTGCGATACTCACGCGCTGCTGCTGGCCGCCGGAAAGCTGGCTAGGTCGATAGTGGAGACGATTTTCCAGCCCTAGCCGGGTTAGCAGCTCTGCCGCCCGTTGACGGCGTGCCAGCCGGCTCTTTCCTGCATAAATGGCCGGAACTTCAACATTTCCCAGTGCGCTGAGGTCGCCGAGCAGGTGATAGCGCTGGAAAATAAAGCCGAAATGCTCGCGGCGCAGTTCCGCGAGCTGGTCGTTGTCCAGTTTGCCAACGGCGCGTCCTGCCACCTGATAATCACCGGAGGACGGTTTATCCAGACAGCCGAGAATATTCATCAGCGTGGATTTTCCCGACCCGGACGCACCGACAATCGCCACCATCTCTCCCTGATTGATGGTCAGGTTGATGTCCTTGAGGACGGTGACGTCCTGTTCGCCGTTGGAAAAGCGGCGGGTAATGCCGGTTAGCTTAAGTAAGGATGTGGACATGCGTTACATCCCCATCGGCGGGCCGGGATGCGTAGACGCGGCATCACCGGACGATGGGCTGACAACCACCTGTTCCCCCACGCTGAGCCCCGAACGGATCTGGGTGCGCACGTTATCATTGAGGCCGAGCGTGACTAGACGCGATTCGACCTTCTTGTTCGCATTCACGACCTGCACGTACCACATGCCATCGCGCGAGGTTAACGCCGTCGCTGGAACGACAATGGCATTTTTCACCGAAGACAGCAGAATATACACCTGTGCCGTCATGGAAATGCGCAATACGCCATCAGGGTTCTTCACATCGAACAGGCCGTTGTAATAGATCGCGGTGCTGGACGATGAGCTGGTGCTGCTGCTCGAACTGGATGACGTTGTGGTCGAGTCCGTGTTGATGGAGTCTGGCGCGGGTTCAATCGAACTCAGCGTGGCTTCATAACGGTTATTCGGTTCGCCCAGAATACTGAACCACACAGGCATGCCGGTTTTTACCTTGACGACGTCGGCCTCTGAGATTTTCACCTTGATGGTCATGGTGTCCAGATTAGCGACTTTGGCGATGGTCGGCGTCGTCTGAATCGCGTTGACCGTTTGCCCAGCTTCAACAGGAATGGCCACCACGGTGCCATCCATCGGTGAACGAATTTGGGTGTATCCCAGATTAACCTTGGCGGTGTTGACGGTAATCTGTGCCTGAATGATTTGGGCGTCCAGCGCGTCGATGTTGGCTCGGGTGGCATCCAGCGTCGCTTTCGCGCTATCGTAGTCGGCCTGTGCGCCAACGCCACGTTTCATCAACATTTGCTGACGCTGCCAGCTTAATTCGTTATTACGCAATTCCGCCAGTTTGGCTGCTCGCTGCGCCTGAATATTTTTTAACGCCGCTTCACCGTTTTTTAGCGTGTCCTGCTGAGTGAGGTCATCAATCTCGGCGATCAATTGCCCTTTTTTCACCTTATCGCCGAGTTCGACGTGCAGCGCTTTGATTTGCCCTGAGGCCTGAGCACCGACGCTGACCAGCTTCTGTGCCTCAATTTTTCCGTCAGCAAGCACCGTTTGTTCGAGATCCGCAATCTCGGCGGCGGTGGTAAGCGTATTGGGCGTAGGCGATGGCTTGTTGAAAAACAGATGAAGAAGCACGGCAGCGGCGATAAGACCAAGCGCGATCGTCGTACGGCGTCGTGTAAAAAATCGTGATTGCATCAGGGGGAGTCGTCCTTAATGAATGCATCTGAACGGGAATAAATAACGCAGGTGAGTAATTTACCCCGAGTCCGTAAAGGTAGCGGTAATCTTTGCTGAAAGAAATGGTAAGGATTAAGTAAATCTGGCTGCGAATATTCACGCGAGGCCTGAGAATACATCATCTATACCTATCATACTTCAAGCTGCATGTGTGTTTCCTTCCCGCAACTCGAATACGTAGGGTATACCCGATTAATGAGGACAGGATATGAATATTTTACTGGTCGATGACGACGTAGAGCTGGGCGATATGCTCTGTGAGTATCTGAATGCGGAAGGGTTTTCGACCTCGCGGGTGCTAACGGGCAAAGAAGGCGTCGATGGCGCGACGTCGGGGGATTACACCGCGATGATTTTGGATGTCATGCTGCCCGATATGAGCGGGATTGACGTGCTGCGCCAGATTAGAAAAACCCAGCAGTTGCCCGTCATTATGCTGACAGCGAGAGGCGACAACATTGACAGAGTTATCGGTCTGGAAATGGGCGCGGATGACTATATGCCTAAACCTTGTTACCCGCGTGAGCTGGTGGCGAGACTGCGAGCGGTGCTACGCCGCTATGACGATCAGCCGAGTACAAAACGGGATGAGAGTCTGGCCGCCAGTGGCGATCTGGTGTTGAACCCTGCCACGCGCATCAGTGAATGGCGTGGGAAGCCGTTTGATCTGACGGCGTCTGAGTTTAATTTGCTGGAGCTGCTGCTGCGCTCCCCTGAACGGGTGGTGTCAAAGGATGAACTGTCCGAAAAATGCCTGGGGCGTCGCCGTGAGGCTTATGACCGCAGCGTGGACGTGCACATCAGTAATATTCGTCAGAAGCTCGGCGTCTTGCCGGGCAACACCATGACGATTGAAACCGTGCGCAGCGTGGGATACCGGATTCGCTGATGATGATTCGTGGACGACTTTTCTGGAAGATCTTGCTCGGGTTTTGGCTGACGTTTCTCGTCATGTCTCAACTGCTGTGGCTGGCTTTTTCTTTTTACGGCGAGCGCCATAAGCCGCTGGAAGAAATCGTGGTGTCGCGCATTGCGACGATGCAAACGGAGATGGTGGCTGCGGCGCTGCAACATGGCGGCTTGGGTGAACTGAACGATGTGATGTCGCTGCTGCCGCAGCAAGAGCAGCAATACATTTCCGTCACGGAATCACCGTTGCCGCTGTCCGATCAGGAGTTGGTTTCCGCCCCGCAGAACGCGTTGCTCGATGAGGCTTTTGCGCCGGATAAACGTGGCGCGCCGCGTGCCACGCATATTATCAAGCAGGTCAGCGGCCCTGCCGGAAAGTGGTATCAGATTCGTTATGACGCCGAGCTGCTGCGCAGCGAATTTCGTCCCCCTCGTCCAGTCGAATTTCTCAACGTGCCTGTACCGTTTGTGATCATTGCGGGGTTTGGTGGCCTGTTGTTCAGCTCGGTATTGGCATGGAGTCTGGCACGTCCGCTAAGTCAGATTCGTGCGGGGTTTGATCAGGTTGCGCAGGGCGATCTGAACGTGCGCCTGCTGCCGGTGATGCATAAACGTCATGATGAAATCAGCGATGTCGCGCGTGATTTCGATTCGATGGTTGAACGACTGGACAGTCTGGCCAGCGCGCGTGAACAACTGCTCCATGATGTCTCGCACGAGCTGCGCTCCCCGCTGGCGCGTTTGCAGCTTGCTATCGGGTTGATAAGGCAGAACCCGGACAATATAGAGAGTTCCTTGCAGCGAATTGAGCGTGAAGCCTTGTTGATGGATAAGATGATTGGCGAACTGCTGACGCTATCGCGCACGGAGCATTCCGGTATTGAGGAAGCCTATTTCGATTTACTGGGGCTGGTGACGGCCGTGGTCAACGATACTCGCTATGAAGCGCAGGTCACCGGCGTTGAAATCCTGCTGGCGGCGGATGAGGACGAAGACTACACGATTAAAGGCAACGCGGAGCTGATGCGCAGGGCAGTCGATAATGTGATGCGCAACGCGCTACGTTTTTCCGCCCCCACGCAGCAGGTTTCCGTGTCACTCATTGGCAATGAACATGAGTGGATGATTCAGGTTGCCGATCAGGGGCCTGGCGTGGAGAAAAGTAAGCTCTCCAGTATCTTCGATCCTTTCATTCGTGTTGATTCGCCGCTGTCTGGCAAAGGTTATGGGCTGGGGCTGGCGATTACCCGTAAAGTCGTGTTGGCGCACGGCGGGCATATTGAGGCGGATAATGGTGAGCAGTGCGGGTTAGTGATTCGCCTGTGCGTACCGCGCTGGAAAGCCTGAAACGAAAACGGCACCATCCGGGTGCCGTTTCGTGCAAACGTAGTAAACCATCCGTAGAAGGCGGCTTACTTTTTGATACGGATAACCGGCGTTTCACCGACAACAACCGTACCACTCAGTTTGGTCAATTCCTTGATTTCATCCATGTTGGAAATAACCACTGGTGTCAGAGTAGACTTCGCTTTTTCTTCCAGCAGAGCCAGGTCAAACTCGATAACGAGATCGCCTTTCTTCACACGCTGGCCTTCTTCGGCGATGCGCTTGAAGCCTTCGCCTTTCAATTCAACGGTATCAATACCAAAGTGCACAAACAGCTCAATGCCGCTGTCAGACTCGATGGAAAACGCATGGTTGGTTTCAAAAATCTTACCGATGGTGCCGTCTACCGGTGCGACAATCTTGTTGCCAGTTGGCTTGATGGCAATACCGTCACCGACGATTTTCTCTGCGAATACGACATCAGGAACGTCTTCAATATTGACGATTTCACCGGACAGCGGGGCAATGATTTCGATGCTGCCAGTGTCTTTTTTGTCGTCAGAAACCAGAGACTTCAATTTATCGAACAAACCCATGATTCTCTCCTAAGCATTAATATTGGGCCAGCGTATACCCTAATCTTTCAAGTTGGTGTGGCATTGGTTTTCTTCGCTACCCCGACTGCGAATCTATCGCCTGTCGGGGTGCTGATTGCCACCTTGAAACCTATTAGGTAAAGCAGAATCAGCAGAGCGTTTTTTCTTTAATAAAGCGGCTCACCAGATTGCTTAACTCTTGTGCTGTCGGTTGAGCGAGTGCTTGCTCCGCCAGCGCCTTCGCATCTTCGTAATTCGCATTACGGATGATTTTCTTGATGCTCGGGATAGAGATTGCACTCATGCTGAATTCGTCCAGACCCATTCCCAATAACAGTAGTGTAGCACGTTCGTCACCGGCGAGCTCACCACACATCCCTGTCCACTTGCCTTCGGCATGAGACGCGTCGATAACCTGTTTGATCAGGGTAAGGACAGCTGGGGACATCGGGTTATAGAGATGAGAAATCAGCTCATTACCGCGATCAACTGCCAGAGTATACTGGGTTAAGTCATTTGTCCCAATACTAAAGAAGTCGACTTCTTTGGCTAAATGTGGCGCGATAGCGGCGGCGGCAGGTGTTTCAACCATCACGCCGACTTCAATGCTTTCGTCGAAGGCTTTACCTTCTTCTCTCAGCTGTGCTTTCAGCATTTCCAGTTCGGCTTTCAGCTCACGCACTTCTTCCACGGAAATAATCATCGGGAACATGATACGCAGCTTGCCAAATTTTGATGCGCGCAGAATGGCACGCAGCTGAGCATGCAGGATTTCTTTACGATCCAGACAGATACGGATAGCACGCCAGCCAAGGAACGGGTTCTCTTCCTTCGGCAGATTCATGTATGGCAGATCTTTGTCGCCGCCGATATCCATGGTACGGACGATAACGGCCTGAGCGCCAACGGCTTCGGCAACCGCCTTATACGCCTGGAACTGCTCTTCTTCGGTAGGCAGCGAGTCACGATCCATGAACAGGAATTCGGTACGATACAGGCCGACACCTTCTGCGCCGTTACGCTCAGCGCCCGCGACATCGCGCACGGTACCGATGTTGGCACAGACTTCAACCTGATGACCGTCCAGCGTGATGGCTGGCAGATCTTTCAGCTTGGCCAGCTCATACTTTTCAGCGTGGTATTGCTGCTGAATAGCTTTTAATTCTTCAATTTTATCCGCGGTCGGATTCTGATAAATCTGGTTGTTTACGGCATCCAGAATCAGATAGTCGCCGTTTTTAACCTGCTGGGTCACATTGGTCGTGCCGACGATCGCAGGCAGTTCCAGCGAACGGGCCATAATGGACGTGTGAGACGTGCGGCCACCGAGGTCGGTGATGAAGCCCAGCACTTTGTCCAGATTCAGCTGCGCGGTTTCTGACGGCGTCAGATCCGTGGCAACCAAGATGACTTCATCCTGAATATCGCCCAGATCGACGATAGGCATATTGAGAATGTTTCTGAGCAAACGCTTCCCGATATCACGCATGTCCGCGGCGCGTTCTTTCAGATATTCATCATCAAGCTCTTCCAGTGCTTTAGCCTGGTTTTCGATGACGGAAAACGCAGCGGCGTCGGCGGAAGCATGTTCATCTTTAATCAGGGCTATGATTTCCTGCTCGAACTCTTCATCTTCCAGCAACATGATGTGGCCTTCGAAGATGGCTTCTTTCTCTGCACCCAGCGTCTCGCCCGCTTTCTTCTTGATAGCTTCCAACTGTGCGGATGCTTTGGAACGGCCAGTCAGAAAACGTTCAATTTCCTGCTCCACCTGATCCGCAGAGATTTTTTTCCGGTTGATGAGAATTTCATCTTCTTTCAGTAACAGTGCCTTACCAAAAGCAATACCCGGTGATACTAATATGCCTGAAATCATAACCCTACCTTACTCGATTCTGGTGTTCACTAAAAAACTCGTCGGTTACTCGAGCTCAGCCATCAGCTTGACCAGGTGTTCAACCGCTTTTTGTTCGTCTTCGCCTTCCGCAGCGATAGTAACCACAGTTCCTTGTGTTAAGCCGAGTGTTTGTAATTTGAACAGGCTCTTGGCGCTAGCGCTCTTGCCGTTGGACGTCACGGTGATTTCAGAGGTGAAGCCTTTGGCTTCTTTGACGAACTGAGCAGCAGGACGAGTGTGCAGGCCATTTGGTGCGGTGATAGTCACTTCTTGCTGGAACATGCTTTTTTCCCCAACTTATGGATTAGATTAATGTTGTGGAACTAAAGTTTAGTCGATTCACTGAACTTTAGCCTGTTTGGTTAGCTCCTGATTTATGTTACAGGGGCGGGCCACGATGCGACAAGAAAACCGTCAAACGTATTTCCTGAATAAAATACCATCAAACACCGCAGCTTCCGCTACCCATTATCTTAACCTCGGTCGCAAAACGGCGATGTGGGCTATCGTGCGCAGGGGAAAAGCATGTGACGGGGCGTGGTATTTGTCGGATATTAATTTCACGCATCAAAATAATTGTTCGGTTAAATACTAAACCTGATGTAGAAAAGCAATCCACATGTGGTGGAAAGTTTGAACTGTGCCACAAAAAAGCACCTAAATAGGTGCTTTTTTAACACATTGGTCACTTGTTGTTCGAGTGTGACCGGGGGTTATTGTTGCAGTTCCTGCTCGGTGAACAGGTCGGCAAAGAGTGCTGTGCTGAGGTAGCGTTCGCCGGAAGAAGGCAGAATAACGACGATAGTTTTATCTTCAAATTCTTTTTCTTTGAGCAAGTTCAGCGCTGCCGCAACGGCTGCACCGGAAGAAATACCGGCCAGAATGCCTTCTTCTTCCATCAAACGGCGCGCGGTGCCGATCGCTTCTTCGTTCGTCACTTTCTCTACACGGTCGATTAGTTTCAGATCCAGATTACCTGGAATGAAACCCGCGCCGATGCCCTGAATCTTGTGCGGGCCTGGTTTCAGCTCTTGGCCTGCCAGCGCCTGAGTGATCACCGGTGAATCGGTAGGTTCAACTGCCACGCTGATGATGGCCTTGCCTTTGGTGTTCTTGATGTAACGGCTCACGCCTGTCAGCGTACCGCCTGTACCGACGCCAGAGATAAAGACATCAACCTGACCGTCAGTATCTTCCCAGATTTCAGGGCCGGTGGTCTTTTCGTGAATTTCTGGGTTCGCTGGGTTGCTGAACTGCTGCAACAGCAGATAACGGCTTGGATCGCTAGCGACAATCTCTTCTGCTTTGGCGATGGCACCTTTCATGCCTTTTGCGCCTTCGGTCAGCACCAGGTTCGCACCCAGCGCTTTCAGCAGCTTACGACGCTCGATGCTCATGGTTTCTGGCATGGTGAGCGTAAGTTTGTAACCGCGAGCCGCCGCTACGTAGGCCAGCGCAATCCCTGTGTTTCCGCTGGTAGGTTCAACCAGTTCGATGCCGGGTTTGAGAACGCCACGCTTTTCTGCATCCCAAATCAGGTTGGAGCCGATACGGCATTTTACGCTGAAGCTGGGGTTGCGGGATTCCACTTTAGCGAGAATGCGTCCGTTGCCGATACGGTTCAGGCGAACCAGCGGCGTATGGCCGATTGTGAAAGAATTGTCTTCGTAGATCTTGCTCATAGCCTGTCCTTATAACTGTATGAAATTTTTGCGAACGTAGAGAGAATACCCGTTCACACTTTTCAGTGAAGTAAAGAATTGCTATATCGTTATGTTCTTAAGAAATATCTTTTCATTACAATAGAAAACACTGGCCGTTATCAGCCAGTGTTTACGGTCTTTTTATGGCGCTTTTTTCGGCAGGGTTGCTGACAGATCGCGATAACGATCCACCCACAGCTGCGTTGCACCACATACCGCGACGGGCATGATGACCAGATTCAAAAAAGGCACCAGCGTAAATAGACTGACCAAGGCGCCAAACTGCATATTGGCGACTTTATGGCGACGTAATGCCTGACGCATCGTGGCAAAGCCCACTTTGTGGTTATCAAAAGGATAATCGCAGTACTGAATCGCCAGCATCCACGCGCTGAACAGGAACCACAGCACCGGAGCGACAGTTTGTCCAATGCCGGGAATGAAATAGAGAAGTAGTAGCACAATCGCGCGTGGCAGGTAATACGCCAGCTTTTGGACTTCACGCTTCATGATGCGTGGGACGTCTTTGGCGATGCCGAGTATGCCGCTGTCCGGCAACGTTTGGCCGGTGAGTTTTGCTTCCAATTGTTCCGCCAACAAACCGTTAAACGGTGCGGCAATAAAATTGGCGATCGTACTGAATAGGTAGCTGAATACCAGCAAAATGGAGAGGACGGCCAGTGGCCAAATGAGGTAGCTGAGCCATTGCAGCCAGCTCGGAATGTGGCTCATGATCTGCGGAATCCAGTCATTCAACTGGGTGAAAAGCCACCAGAAAGCCCCGCCCATCAGGACGATGTTCATCAATAAGGGCAGAATAACGAAACGTCGGATGCCCGGCAGTGAGATCAGGCGCCATCCGGCAAGAAAATAGTGTATGCCGCTGCGAACCTGGCCTGCGGTATTGCCGTAAGACAATTTTCCGGAAGATGATGGTTTTTCTGAAGACGATGGTTTTTCTGAAGACATAGTGCCGATAGACTCAGTCATTTGTTTGTTGAGGCATCATATCGGGATGATCTTATGCTGACTAGCCCGTATTTGGATGAAAAAACAGCAAAAAAGTGCGTTGTATCTATCTTTATTGTCATAAAGTACCGTGCAGGCTTGCACTTGTGTACTCAGGCAAATAGAGTTAGTAGTATAGGTATTTGCCGTGGTGGCAATGTTTTGTTAGAACAATTGGGATAGCAATGATGCAGGACTTGCGTCTGATATTAATCGTTGTTGGCGCGATCGCTATAATAGCGCTGTTACTGCACGGCTTGTGGACTAGCCGTAAAGAGCGCTCGTCCCTTTTTCGTGACCGCCCGGTTAAACGTGCAAAAAAAGCGCGTGATGAAACGCCGCTTGACGATCTGGATGAAGGCGTTGGCGAAGTTCGCGTGAAGGGCGCCCGCCCGCAGCAGAGTGAGCCTTCATTTGGCAGCGCTTCACTTGATAACTCATCATTTGATAACGCGTCATTTGATAACTCCTCATTCAATAACCACAGTGCACGTGAAGACGCTCGTTCAGAGGCGAAATCGCCGTTCGAGCACCTGTCTCCCGTGTCTTCTTACGATCCGTTACTGGATGAAGCGACGCCAGTGGATTCTCCGCGTGCGCAAGTACGTGGCGATACTAACCCGCAGGTTGTCGTCCCTAGAGAAACCCCGATTTCTGAACCTAGCACTCCGCGTGAGCCGTTTGCGTATGATGCGCCAGCATCTGCTCCACAGCAGCCTGTCGCACATTCGCTGCATGAGAAAGTTCAGCCCGCGCCTGCACAGCCTCAGCAACCTGCTGAGCCCGTTGAACCCGCCGCGGCAAAAGAAGCGGTATTAGTGCTGCACGTTGTGGCGCATCAGGGCGGTGTCATTGGCGGTGAACTGCTGTTGCAAAGTCTGCTTCAGGCCGGTTTCCAGTTTGGTGAAATGAACATTTTCCATCGCCATGTGAACCCCGCTGGCGCAGGCCCGGTGTTGTTCAGTCTGGCGAATATGGTTAAACCCGGATCGTTTAATGTCGATGCGATGTCCGAATTCTCGACGCCCGGCGTGTCCATTTTCATGATGGTGCCATCTTATGGCGATGCCAGCCAAAACTTTAAACTGATGTTACAGTCTGCACAGCGTATTGCTGACGATGTTGGCGGTGTGGTGCAGGATGACGAACGTCGTATGATGACGCCGCAAAAGGTTGAATCCTACAAAGCCCGCATTCGCGATGTGCTGAAAGCCAACGCCTGATAGCACTATCTATGTGAAAGCATAAGTTTGCGAATGCAGTGGGTGAGAGAAGCCTCCGTTAGTGGAGGCTTTTTTTATTCTTCGATCTGGCCGTGCTGTGGTGTAAAAAGCAAGAAAAGGTGAAACGTAGTGAGTGAAGTAAAAGGATTAAAACAAGAGCTTGGCCTGATTCAGGGCGTGGGGTTGCTGTCTACTTCGCTGCTGGGAACTGGCGTATTTGCGGTTCCTGCGCTGGTCGCACAACTGGCACAGCAAGACAGCCTATGGGCGTGGCCGATCTTGATCCTGCTTGTTTTTCCTATCGCAATCGGCTTTGCCGCGCTGGGGCAACATTTTCCTAATGCGGGCGGGGCCGCGCACTTTGTTAACCTCGCTTTTGGGCCGCGCATGGCGCGGGTTACTGGTTGGCTATTCCTGTCCGTTATTCCGCTGGGGCTACCTGCCGCCTTGCAGATTGCCGCAGGGTTCTGGCAGGCGGCATTTGGCTGGAGCGATCTGGGGCTACTCTGCGTACAACTGCTGACGCTGGGCGGTATCTGGCTGCTTGGTCTGCGCAGTGCGGGATCCAGCGCCAATATTCAGATCGTTATCGCGATGCTGGTGGTGGGGCTGGTTGCCGCGATCTGGTGGCAGGGCGATATCACGCCCGCACACATTCCCTGGCCGTCGGTGAGTGAGCTGTCATGGTCTAACACCTTCGGCGCGCTGGCTGTGATGTTCTGGTGCTTCGTTGGTCTTGAAGCCTTTGCCCATATGGCGACGGAGTTTCGGGCGCCGGAGCGGGATTTCCCACGGGCTTTACTCATCGGCATGTTGGTCGCGGGTGCGGTGTATTGGGGATGTACGGTGGCAGTGCTGCATTTTAAAGCTTACGGAGAAGGCATTGCTGCAACGGCCTCACTGCCGGGCATCGTTGTGCAATTGTTTGGTCAGCATGCGCTGTGGATTGCCTGCTTTGTCGGATATCTGGCCTGCTTTGCCAGCGTGAATATCTACACGCAGGGCTTTGCCCGTTTAGTCTGGTCGCAGGCACCGAAAGGGAGTGCGCTGGCGAAGCTGTCCGCAGGGCAAGCGCCGGTGAATGCGCTGTCGGTTGTGGTGGCCTGCTGTCTGGTGTGCTGCCTGTTAATTTATTGGCTTAGGTTGCCGCTGGATATGCTGATTGTGTACGCGAACGGCATCTTCGTTCTGATTTATCTGCTGTGTATGCTGGCGGGGTGGCGTTTGCTGAAAGGGCGCGCCAAAGTGATGGCGGCAATCGGCGGCCTGCTCTGCTGTGCGCTGTTGCTGATGATCGGCTGGAAATCGCTGTATGCGTTAATCATGCTGGCCGTGCTGTGGCTGTTCCTGCCACGTAAGCAGGTCGAACTGGTTTCCCACTGAGCCGTTTATTCTGAATGCCGCGACGTGAAATCTGTGTTTCTGAGGGTTGTCGCTGGTGCAGAGTAGGGAATCGAGCAACGCCCTGATTAGGGCGTTGTATCGCGATGATGACGAGCTGTTGTGATGAGACGAGTGTTATGACGATTGGTCGTTTTCCGGCGCTGCGGCGGGCTTTTCTTCCGTAGACAGTTTCGCTTCCAGCTCGGTCATACGCTGTTCCAGGCGAGCAATCTTCTCGCGCGTGCGGAGCAGAACCTGCGTCTGAATATCGAACTCTTCACGGTTCACCAAATCCAACCGGGTCAGCTGTGCCTGCAAGACCTGACGAATCTTTTTCTCCACATCATCACCCAATTCCCGGATACCTTTTGGCATAGATTCATGCACTTGACGGGCGATTTGCTCAATCTTCTTTGGGTCAATCATGTCGCTTTCCTGATTAGGTTATGTAAGTTATTACTATAGCAAGTGTAATGGGTATAAATAAAATCTGACATCGGCTTTGCACATATTCAGCATAATTTTACTGTAATACAGCAGACGTTTTGCCCTATTTCCTGTGGCGGATCAATTGCCCTATCGAGGTATTAGCGTTATAGTAAACCCACTTATTCTCAGGGCGGGGTGTAATTCCCCACCGGCGGTAAACCAGTACACATACTGGAAGCCCGCGAGCGCTCTCGCTGTTTTCTCCGATAGTAATTATCGAGTTCGCAGCGTGGGGTCAGCAGATCCGGTGTAATTCCGGGGCCGACGGTTAAAGTCCGGATGGGAGAGAGTAACGGTATCTGTCGAGCTATATGCTCGCTCGCGTTATTTTTGTTAGCTATTACTATGCAACCAGTAGTAATGGTTACTCCTCAAGCTCGCCCTGATTCTGGTAATCCATAATAACATTGAGGTTTTTTACCATGAATCAGACATTACTTTCTGAATTTGGCAATCCTACTGAACGCGTAGAACGCGCACTTGATGCATTGCGTCATGGCCGCGGCGTGCTGGTGTTGGATGATGAAGATCGTGAAAACGAAGGTGACATGATCTTTTCTGCTGAAAATATGACCGTTGAACAAATGGCGCTGACGATTCGTCACGGTAGTGGCATCGTGTGCCTGTGCCTGACGGAAGAGCGTCGCCAGCAGTTGGAATTGCCGATGATGGTGGAGAAGAACTCCAGCCATTACCAAACGGCGTTCACCGTGACGATCGAAGCCGCCGAAGGCGTGACAACGGGCGTTTCCGCTGCCGACCGCTTGACTACCATTCGTGCCGCGATTGCGGATAACGCTAAGCCAAGCGATCTGAATCGCCCTGGTCACGTATTCCCGCTGCGCGCCCAACCGGGTGGCGTGTTAACGCGCGGTGGTCACACTGAAGCGACGGTTGACCTGATGACGCTGGCGGGCCTGAAGCCGTCTGGTGTTCTGTGTGAACTGACGAACGATGACGGTTCAATGGCGCATGCGCCGGAAGTGATCGAGTTTGCCAAACAGCACGACATGCCAGTGCTGACGATTGAAGATCTGGTCGCTTACCGCATCGCGACAGAGCGCAAAGCCAGCTGATGCATGCAGCGTATAGAGAAATAAAAAGGGCCGAGTAATCGGCCCTTTTGTATTTTATGTCTTATTTTTTAATTGATTAGGTTTTCTGACGGCTAACCTGTGCTTACGGCTTTCTTGCCAGCAGCGTGGCGAAGCGCAGTTTGATGCGGTTACCCTGCGCGTCGGTCTTGTGTAGTTCGCCCATATCCTCGTTATATTTGAGGATCTCCCAATCGGCGTAATAGTTCTTTAGTTCGCCTTCTTTAAAGGTAAACGAGAAGGGCATTTGGCACGGGCAATCTTCCGTCGACATCGCAGCGATAATCAGGTTATAGCCGCCGTTAACGGTGCTGTCCTGCATATTGCTGATGATGTGCGGAATACGATCGCGTTCCAGGAACATCAGCACGACGGTCGACAGGATAAAGTCGTACTGTTCTTTGATTTCCGCCAGATTGATGTTGTAAACGCCAGCCCGGATGTTTTCCAGCGCTTCGCTCTTGATGATGTTATTCAGCGAATCAATGCTTTGCTCATGCTTGTCACAGGCCGTGACGTCAAAACCACGCAGATTCAGATACAGCGCGTTGCGCCCGCCGCCGCAGCCTAAATCCAGCGTTTTGCCCGGTTTGATGTGCTGCACTGCGTTGATCACTTCGGAATGGGTGCGCGTCAGACCGTATTTTTTATGATAGAAATCTTCCGCCGAACAGAAAAAGCTGAGCTGACATTCCAGATCGTCAGAGAACGAGACGATGCGGTGCCACGCCTGCGGTTCAACAAACGGCGGCTGGTTTTGCTCGGAGAACTGGAATGTCTCCAGCGTATCGCCGTCTTCGGTCAGCATGGAGAAGGTCATTTCCCCTTTCAACACGGTCAGTTTCGCCCAGGTGCCTTCCTGCGTGTTGTGCTTTTCCTGAAACGCGGCAGGCAGCGTCTGGCTGTTCCACTGCGGCATCTTCTTATAACAAATGAGATCTTGCATCGTTACCTCGGTCTGTAAATTCTAAAAGCAATAGCCGTATTCTATTAATCCGCACGCAGGCTGACCAGAAAATATGTATTTTAAATGCATTATTTATTTTGCTGTGTCAGGCCGTGGTTGAACTCACGGTGGAAAGCTGCCGCAGCAGCGGAAATGCCTCTTTCATCCGCTCACCGCCGACCACAAAGGCGCGCAGCATTTGCTGACCATCCAGCGCTTTAGCCACCATCCCCTGTTCATTCCATTCCTGCTGCCAGTGCAAATCACCGCCAGTGGCATCGCCTGCCATCTGTAAGGGAAACAGCGGCGTCTTGATTTTAACCAGCATCGGCGGCAGCGTTAGCGTCTCGCTGGCACCCAGCAGGTTTTTCGCCAGCGTAATCGCGCTGAGTTGAATCGGTTGCAGGAAGGGCAGGAGCTTGCCGCCAATCTCCGCGCAGTCGCCCAGCGCATAAATCTGTGGATCGGTGGTCTGTAACTGCGCATTGGTCTGAATGCCTTTCTGCACAGCCAAACCTGCCGCTTTTGCCAACTGTGTGTTGGCCTGCAAACCGATAGCAGAGAGGATTTCGTCCACTTCGACAGCACGGCCATCGATAAATGTAGCCTGTACGCCAGTTTCGGTTTTCTCCAACTGTTGCAGGGTCGTGTTCAGCAGCAGCGAAACGCCCTGCTGCGTTAGCGTGAATTGCAGGCGCGCGCTGACTTCGGGCGGCATCAACGCGGGCAGAATGCTGTTGGCGCAGTCTACCAGCGTGACCCGTTTTCCAGCGCGTCCCAAATCCATTGCCAGCTCGGTTCCGATGAGTCCGGCACCGAGCACCAGCACACGTTCGGCTTGCCAGAGTCGGCCTTCGTGGGCGCGGTATTCCTGCTGACTATTGAGCGTCAGCATATGTTCGCGTCCCGGAATCGGCGGCACCATCGCGCTGGCTCCGGTTGCGAACACCAGTTTGTGGTAATCGTAACGATCCGTGCCGCAGATGACCTGTTGTGTATTGCGGTCGATGACGGTGACGCGCGTATTGGCCAGCAGCGTGATACGGTTTTCTTCGGCAAACGCGGCTGCCGACAGTTTGGTCAGATCGTCGGCGTGCTGTTGCAGGCTCATCACATGGCTTAAATCCGGCTTGTTGTACTCATCGCCGCTGTCGGCGGTAATCAGGCGGATAGCGCAGTGAGCATCCTGCTTGCGCAGTTGTCGGATGAGCTGGCGGGCGGCAAAGCCCGCGCCAATAATCACGATATCTTTCATCATCCTCTCCCTAGCGAATCGGATTGAAAACGTCTTTACCCAGCCCACATTCTGGGCAGAGGAAGCTGTCTGGTACGTCCGACCACATGGTGCCAGGGGTGACATCCTGCATCGGTTCGCCGAGCGCCGGATCGTAGATCCACTGGCAGACGCTGCACACCATACAACCGTTTTCTGACTGTACCGCTGGCTGTGCGGTTGACTGTGGCGCAGCGACTTCATTGCATCCGCAGGCGCTCTCGGCTGGGGCGCTCACATTCTGCGGGGCGGTGGTGGTTTGCGGTGCCGCAGCGGTCTGTTTTACGGGCGAGATGACGCGTCGGGCAGGCGTGTCATCCAGCGGATGCAATGCCCACTGACGGGCGATTTCGCGGCCGTGGTTGCGGCAAATTTCCAGCGCTGAACCATCAGGACGCCATTTGGTTTTCAGCGCCAGCGTCGTTTCAAAACCAGCATCCATCAGACGAGTTTGAACGCGGTCCACTGCACCGCCGTTCCAGCCGTAGCTGCCGAACGCCGAGGCTTTCTTGTTTTGGAAACGCAGGCCGGTGATCTCTTCCAGCATGGCGGCGACCTTCGGCATCATCACGTTATTCATGGTGGATGAACCGACTAACACACCTTTCGAGCGGAAGACCTGCGTCAGGATTTCGTTTTTATCGTGACGAGCGACGTTATAAATTTTTACCGCTACGCCGGGATCGACATCGTTGATGCCTTGCGCAATGGCGTCGGCCATCATGCGGGTGTTATTGGACATGGTGTCGTAAAACAGCGTGATGCGATCTTCCTGATAACTGTCCGCCCACTTCAGATACAGGTGGATGATCTGGGTTGGATCGTCACGCCATACCACGCCGTGTGAGGTCGCCACCATCGACAGCGGCAGGTTGAAGCCCAGCACTTCGTGGATCTTTGCGGTCACCAAGCGGCTGAACGGCGTCAGAATATTGGCGAAATAGCGTTGGCACTGTTCGAACAGTTCTGTTTGATCGACTTCATCATTGAACAGGTGTTCATCGCAATAGTGCTGACCGAACGCATCGTTACTAAACAGCACGGCGTCCTCGGTCATGTAGGTCATCATACTGTCCGGCCAGTGCAGCATTGGCGTTTCGATAAAGATCAGCTGTTTGCCGTTGCCGATATCCAGCGTGTCGCCGGTTTTGACCGTGTGGAAATTCCACTCAGGGTGGTGATGGTGACCGGTAATGGAATCGATCGCATTGTGGGTACAGTAAATCGGCGTGTTGGGAATACGCGCCATCAGCTCTGTCAGCGCCCCGGCGTGATCCTCTTCGGCGTGGTTGATCACGATGTAGTCAATCGTGTTCAGATCCACTTCCGCCATCAGATTCTGCACAAACTCACGACTGAATTTGTGATCGACGGTATCGATCAGCACGGTTTTCTCTTCGCGGATCAGGTAGCTGTTGTAGCTACTGCCTTGCAGCGTTTTGTATTCGGTGCCGTGAAAATCACGGACTTCCCAGTCGCGTTGTCCAACCCAGTGGATATTGTTCTTAACGTGAATTGTCATGTTCTGAAACCTCAGTAGTCATAGTCGGGGATATGCTGTAGAGATTGCAGGAAGTGTGCCAGTTTTTAATATATTGATTTATATAGTTTTAATAAAACGTCATTGTCAAAATGACATTGCTGTTCTATTGTCGTAATGACACAGTCTCTGTCATTAGGACACACCATGACGCTCTCTATTAACGCCCTTGCTCGTATTGCTATCGAACTGCAAATGGGGCTATCAAATCAGGATCGTTTCCAGCGCTTAATCAACAGCCTGCGCCAGCTGCTGCGCTGCGATGCCTCGGCGCTGCTGCGTTACGAGAATCAGCTGTTCCGTCCGCTGGCGATCGACGGTCTGGCGCCGGACGTGCTGGGGCGACGCTTTCGTCTGTCCGATCATCCCCGTTTGGAGGCGATTGCCCGCGCGGGCGACGTGGTGCGCTTTCCGGCGGACAGCCAGCTTCCCGATCCGTATGACGGTCTGATCCCCAGTCAGGAAGATCTTAAGGTGCATGCCTGCGTTGGCCTGCCGCTGTTTGCCAATCAGAACCTGATCGGCGCGCTGACCGTGGACGGCATGGATCCGTGTCAGTTCGACCATTTTAGCGATGAAGAACTGCGGCTGGTGGGGGCAATGGCGGCGGCAGCGCTGAGTAACGCGTTGCTGATGGAACGTCTTGAGCGGCAGTTGCCCGCGCCGGTGCGTGCTGAAAGTCCGGCGGCGGAAAGCGTGGATGAAATGGTTGGACTGTCGGAACCGATGCAGCGGCTGAAGAAAGAGGTCGATATCGTCGCGGGTTCCGACCTGAACGTGCTGATCATGGGGGAAACCGGCGTCGGTAAAGAGCTGGTGGCGCGGGCGATTCATCGCGGTTCCAGCCGGGCAAGTCATCCTCTGGTGTACCTGAACTGCGCCGCGCTGCCTGAGTCGGTAGCGGAGAGTGAGCTGTTTGGTCATGTTAAGGGCGCGTTTACCGGAGCGATCCATCATCGAACCGGCAAGTTTGAAATGGCGGATAACGGCACGCTGTTTCTGGATGAGATTGGCGAACTGTCTCTGACGCTACAGGCGAAGCTGCTGCGCGTATTGCAGTATGGCGATCTCCAGCGCGTGGGCGATGACAGTAGCCTGAAAGTGAATGTGCGCGTGCTGGCGGCGACCAACCGCGATCTGCGGCAGGCGGTGCTGGATGGCGCTTTCCGTGCCGATTTGTTCCACCGTCTGAGCGTGTTCCCGCTTTCCGTACCGCCGCTGCGCGAGCGCAGTCAGGATGTGGCGTTGTTGGCAGGATTCTTCTGTGAACGCAGTCGCGTGCAGCTGGGGCTGGCGCGTCTGGCGTTGACGGCCGACGCGGGGGCGCTACTGGAACAATACGACTGGCCGGGGAATGTGCGCGAGCTGGAACACGCCATTTACCGCGCTACCGTGCTGGCGAGAGCAGGGCAGGAATCGGGCGAGGTGCTGTTGGGGCGTGAGCATTTCAATCTTGAACTTCCCGCTCAACCTGCTCATTCCGCCACGGGATCGTCGAATGCTATCGAGATAGAGCCAGCGTATTTCATCAGCGGCGGCCTGCGAGAAGCAACGGACGACTATCAGCGTCGGGTCATCCAACAAACGCTGACGCGCCATGAGGGTAACTGGTCATCCTGCGCCAGAGAACTGGAAATGGACAGCGGCAACCTGCACCGTCTGGCGAAGCGGTTAGGCATCAAATAAAAAACGCCCCGAAAATCGGGGCGCTTTAGACCGTAGACAAACCTATTTACCGAACGAAAACGGGAGTAACGGAATAGAAGAGTAAAGCGTTTGCGCCATGGATGGCGCAAGCCGAGCGCACATGGACGTGTTTACAGCGACTTTACGATCTATCCGTTACTCCCGCTCAACTGGCGTTAGCTACTAACCTCTAATTACTACAGGACTTAGTTAACCGCATTTCACGCACTTGGCGCTCTGAATCACCTGGAAGAAATCGTTGCCTTTATCATCGACCAGAATAAAGGCGGGGAAATCTTCGACTTCGATTTTCCAGATAGCTTCCATACCCAGTTCAGGGTACTCGACGCAGGTCAGGCTCTTGATGCTGTTCTGCGCTAGAATCGCTGCCGGGCCGCCGATGCTGCCGAGGTAGAAGCCACCGTGTTTATGGCACGCGTCGGTCACCTGCTGGCTGCGGTTGCCTTTCGCCAGCATGATCATGCTGCCGCCGTTGGCTTGCAGTAAATCGACGTAGGAATCCATGCGGCCAGCGGTGGTCGGGCCTAACGAGCCGGACGGGTAGCCTTCTGGTGTTTTCGCCGGACCCGCGTAGTAAATCGGGTGATCTTTGATGTACTGCGGCAGGCCTTCGCCGTTATCCAGACGTTCCTTCAACTTGGCGTGAGCAATGTCACGGCCCACGATGATGGTGCCGGTCAGGGAAAGACGGGTGGATACCGGATACTGCGACAGCGTTTTCAGAATCTCGGCCATCGGACGGTTCAGGTCGATTTTAACTGCATCGCCTTCGCCCGTTTCACGCAGGTGCTCAGGGATATATTTGCCCGGATTCTGCTCTAACTGCTCCAGCCAGACGCCCTTGCGGTTGATCTTGCCTTTGATGTTACGGTCAGCGGAGCAGGATACGCCCATACCGACGGGGCAAGAGGCACCGTGGCGCGGCAGGCGGATAATCCGCACGTCGTGTGCAAAGTATTTCCCGCCAAACTGTGCGCCCAGACCCAGATCGCGCGCGGCTTCCAGAATCTCCTGCTCCAGCGCGACATCGCGGAACGCCTGACCGTGCTCGTTGCCCTCGGTCGGCAGTTCGTCGTAGTACTTGGTCGACGCCAGCTTAACGGTTTTCAGCGTGGTTTCTGCCGAGGTGCCGCCAATGACAAACGCGATATGGTACGGCGGACATGCCGCGGTACCCAGCGAGCGCATTTTCTCGATCAGGAAGCTCTTCAGTTTACCCGGCGTCAGCAGCGCTTTGGTTTCCTGATACAGGTAGGTTTTGTTGGCTGAACCGCCGCCTTTGGTGACGAACAGGAATTTATAGTCTTCGCCCTCAGTACTGTAGAGGTCAATCTGAGCGGGCAGGTTAGTGCCAGTGTTGACCTCTTTGTACATATCCAGCGCGGCGTTCTGTGAGTAGCGCAGGTTGTCTTCAATGAACGTGTTGTACACGCCTTTGGACAGCGCTTCGGCATCGTTACCGCCAGTCCAGACGTTCTGGCCTTTTTTACCGACGATGATCGCTGTACCGGTATCCTGACAGGTCGGCAGGATGCCCTTGGCGGAAATCTCTGAGTTGCGCAGGAATTGCAGGGCAACGTATTTATCGTTTTCGCTGGCTTCCGGGTCGTGAAGAATATCGGCAACTTGCTGCTGGTGAGCGGGGCGGAGCATGAAAGAGGCATCGTGGAAGGCTTGCTGGGCCAGAAGGGTCAACGCGGCTGGATCGATCTTCAGGATGTCCTGACCTTCAAACTGTGCGACAGAGACAAAGTCGCTGCTCAACAGGCGATATTCGGTATCATCTTTACTGAGTGGAAAAGGATCTTGGTAATAGAAGGGTTTATTCGACATTTTTTTCTCACTTGCAATTGCATCAATTAGTAAATTTTCACCTTATAGGATTCAGCATCTTATTATTAAGGCGTATTACCGCAGCACTACAGGGATGTCTCGAATACAAAAGTAGTAATCACCATAATAGTATGGTTTTTTGTCGGGAAGTACTACTTTGGTACATCACAATAATAATGATGTCGTGCATTATTTTTTCTGTGACAGACGTGCGAAACTGCCGCGGGGCTCGGGTTTCCGTGTGCAGACAACACAGGAAAATGCTCATGGTTTAGCGTGAAAATATTTCTCTTTTAATTGGCTTAATTAAGTAAAGTAAATGGTGAAATTAAAAACAATAACCATTTCATCTTTAATGTTATTCATTGGCGATATAAAGAAACCGTTATTGGTTTTTTATCGCTTCATGAAAAAACAGGCCGATCACAAAAGCCACGGAGCGGTGGCCGATGTGATGACGGATGTGGTTTTTCCAATGCAGTGACGGAGTTATGGTGGCGTACTTTCTTGTTGGGCAAGGAGATTGTCTATCATCCACAGCCCTGCTGGGCCGGGTGGATGGGGTTTGGACCAAACAACGTCCACGTCAATCCATTGCGGCCAGCCCGCGACAGGCAGCTCCACCAGTTTCCGCTGGTCATATTGCGCCACCAGCCAGCGTGGCAGAATACTCCAGCCATGCCCCTGCTGTGCCATTTCCAACAGCATAAGATAAGACGGCGCAGACCAGACGATCCCTTCCGGTTGCAGCCGGTCGCTGCGTTTATAGGTATTGAGATAGAGCTGGCGGACTGTCGCCAACTGGCTGCGCGTCACGGTTTTTTCCGTTGTCAGCGGGTGTGCAACTGACACGAAGATGGCCATGTCGGTCTTAATCTGCAAACGCGCGGCGGCAATATCGGGTGGGTAATCCGTCTGGGCGCGCAGTAGCCCGACATGCGCACGGTTCATTTGCAGCAGATCGATCACGTCATCACCTTCCGCAATCAGGCATTCAAACTCAATATCGGGAAAATGCTGAGCGAAACGTTGAAGCACGGGTTCGTAGTGGGGGGCTTGCCAGATATCTGACAGCACAAACGTCAGACGGGGTTCGATATGGTCGGCCAGACGGATCGCCAGCCCATCCAGTTCTTCGCTGGCGGATAAGATCGCCTGTACATGGGAAAGCACTTTTCTGCCCGCCAGCGTGAGCACCGGCTGGTGACCGGATCGATCAAACAGCGTCAGCCCCAGATCGGCTTCCAGATTAGCGATGGCCGCGCTGATGGTGGACTGGCTTTTATGCAAGCGCCGTGCGGCGGCGGAAAACGAGCCCGCATCAACGGTGGTAACAAAAGCCAGCAGGGATTCTGGTGAATATCGCATCGCACCTCTATCGATTTTATCGATGGAATCTAACTGTACTCTACCATCTTATGCGATGAAAATAAGGCCGTAATACGATGCCATCCATGGTCATGGCGAAAATTGACCCGTAACTCGCAATAAATAAAGTGAATGTGCTATGCAGAACAAAACCAGTAAAACCTTACGTGAGCGTGTGTACCATGCGGTGGGATTTGAGCTCATCGCGTTGACGATCTGTGCGCCAGCGGGTGCCTGGCTGCTGAATAAGCCGCTCTTCGACATGGGCGCACTGGCAATTATGCTCTCCAGCGTCGCGATGATCTGGAATATGATCTACAACTCGATATTTGATCGCCTATGGCCGGTAGATCGCGTTAAGCGCCGGCTGCCGGTTCGTATTGCTCACGCGCTGGGGTTTGAAGGCGGCTTTATCCTGATTGGTCTGCCGCTGGCGGCGTGGATGCTGAACGTCACGCTGTGGCAGGCGCTGATGGTGGAGATCGGCTTCTTCCTGTTCTTCCTGCCGTACACCGTGGTGTATAACTGGGCCTACGATACGCTGCGGGAACGCATTGTGAACCGCCGCCGCCATGTGCAGCAGGTGTCGGCCAGTTCTCGTCTACGTTAATTCGTCTACGTTAACCTGCCTGTGTTAACTCTGCGCGTTACCGGTGTGTCAGCTTAAAGCTCTGATACGCCGGTAGCTCAAGCGCTCGCCATAAATACCAGGATGCCACCGTGCGATAAGGCTGACATTGCAGGCTCAGTGCCTGCAAATCGCGCGGCTTTGGCATGTCCTGCAAATCGTAAACATAGCGTAACCCCTGACGAATACCGAGATCGTCGAGCGGCATGATGTCGGTGCGTTCCAGCGAATAAATCAAAAACATTTCGACCGTCCAGCGTCCGATCCCCTTGAGCGACGTCAGTTGCTGAATGAGCGTGTCGTCATCCCGCTCTGCGGCCTGTTCGAGGCTCGGTACCAGGCCGCTCAGCGCCCCCTGTGCAATGCCATGCAGCGTGTCCGCTTTACGGGCGGAAAAACCGCACTGCCGCAGCGTGTCGGTGGAGCAGGCCAGAATCTGTTCCGGGGTGGGAAAGACGTCGCCATGTACCCGCAGGAGCTTCGCAACCATGGCATCCCCAGCACGCGTTGTTAGCTGCTGATAGGCAACGGCACGCATCAGCGCCTCATAGGGTTCCCGGTGTGGTGCCGTTTGATGGCGACAATCACCAATCTGTTCGATCAGGCTGGCCCAGCGCGTATTGATGGCGCTGAGGTGGTTTTTGGCGCGCTGCGTGAAATCTACTGGCGGATGGGATGGCATAAACGGCTTCCGTAATGAGAACGAAAAGGACAGAAAACGAGCATAGGAGATTGCCGCATGGCGCGCCATGTGGGAAGGGCTATTCGTATGAAACAGAAAATCCGAATGAAAAAGCAAGAAGTGCCGAGGGTGATGTGTAGTGGAGCGTGGCTTAAGGAAAGGATATTTCAGCGGCAGGCTATGCCGCTGTTACACGTTAATAATACTCGCCGTGCCGATAGTCCCAGGTGGTGAAGGTGTCAGACAGTAGCGACATCACCTTGTCCACATCCAGCCCCTTGCGTATCAGCGTCGGGCACGGATACACGCTCCGTCTCCCTTTCTGTTCCGGTACCAACTGACCTTCTGTATCCACCATCGACACCATCACGCCTTGCTCGTAGCGTGTGTCATGGGATTTATTCGGCTGGATAGATTTTACATAATCGTCGGCTTCGATAATCAGATCGGCAAAGGCGCTAATACGTTCACCGATCCCCTCCACCTCGCCTCGGTTGCCTTTACCTGACGGGTTGGCTGAACTGGCAAAGGTTAATTTTCCGTACCTTTCCCACAGCTCCTGCGTGAGGATTTCGCTCGGTTTACCGAATTTAATCACGAAACAGCTGGTTTTGCGATCGTCCATCATCAGCGCTTTCGAGCCGTCTTTGGGGATACGCGCTAATGCGCTGTCGTGCCAGGGAAGGATGCTGCCCAACAGGACATCGGTGTCCCAATGGCGTTGATATAACTGTTCGATTTCTGGATTTAACTGTGCCAGCACTTTCAACTGGGCAAGAGAGCCACACAGCACCACACCCGGCTTGTTTCGGTTGCGCTGTTTGGCGTCAAATTTGCGCTCCAGCCCTGCTTTATCTGAAGCCATGATGATATAACCCACTTTGGTTGGAGAAACGATGATTCCCCCGCCGCGTGACATAATCTGCACCGCATCATCATGCAAACCGCCATTCCAGTGAACTTTACTTTTGCTCATGTTGCCTCCTGATTGCAGAGAAAAAACAGAGTCCCACCGTGTACCATTTATTCGCATCACAGATTTGTTCAAAAAGTAACCATTAATGTCGGCGGAAATATCAACATCGGGGCGATCCGAATGAAAAAGCAAGAGTTGAACGTGTGCGTAAGGTGGCGCTGGTTTAGCGTTAGCGCATGGCTTGGCTTTTAGTAGTATCAAGACTGGCAGTAATAGTAAGACGGGTAGTAATAGTAAGACTGGCAGTCATACTGAGATTGGAATGAGGTTGAGGTGCATACGATGCTTAACGATACGCCGTTTCAGGATGTTGACTCGCGCTGGCAGGCGGTGGTGACGCGCAATAAAGCGGCAGACGGCTGCTTTATCTATGCGGTAAAGACGACGGGGATTTACTGTGCGCCCTCCTGCGCATCACGCCAGCCTCGGCGCGAAAATGTAGTGTTCTTTACGACGGCCGACGAGGCGCAGGCGGCGGGTTTCCGTCCCTGTAAACGCTGCCGTCAAGGAACGCTTTCGCGGCAGGAACAGCAGACGCAGCAGATTGCCCGTGCCTGTCGGATGATTGAGCAGTCGGAACATCAGCCGACGCTGGCGGTGTTGGCTCAGGCCGTGGGGATAAGCGCATTCCATTTCCATCGCGTGTTCAAAACCATAACCGGTCTGACGCCAAAGCAGTATGCCAGCGCCCATCGCCATCGGCAGCTACGTGAACAGTTGGCAGATAGCGGCACGGTGACCGCCGCGATTGCGGCGGCGGGCTATGATGCCAGCGGACGCTTTTATGCCGACGCGGGCGCGCATTTAGGGATGACGCCGACGGCGTTTCAGAACCGGGGAAAAGGGATGACGATCCGCTTTGCCGTTGGCCGCTGCTCACTCGGCGAGGTGCTGGTGGCGGAAAGCGAGAAAGGGATCTGCGCGATCCTGCTGGGTGACGATCCTGAATCTCTGCTCAACTCGCTTCAGGAGATGTTTGCTAACGCGCATCTGGTCGGCGGCGATACGGGGTTTGAGCAACGGATGGCGCAGGTCGTCGGATTTGTCGACGATCCAGCCATCGGGCTGACACTGCCGCTTGATATTCGCGGTACCGCATTCCAGCAGCGAGTCTGGCAGGCGCTGCGGGCGATCCCGGCAGGGGAAACGCTGAGCTATCGTGAGGTCGCTGAGCGAATCGGGTCACCCGCCGCCGTGCGCGCTGTCGCGGGAGCCTGTGCCGCGAACCGGTTGGCAGTCGCGATTCCCTGTCATCGCGTGGTCCGGCATGATGGTGCGCTGTCAGGCTATCGCTGGGGCGTCGTGCGTAAACGCGCCCTGTTGGAGAAAGAGCTGGTGGATAAAGAGCAGGCCACGCATCCGTAAGGGGAGTCGTTATCGTGAATTTTGATTTATTTGCCGATGAAGCGCCGCGTCGCTGGACGGAAACGCTGGCTCTGGGCGCAGTTATCCTGCGCGGTCGCGCCTATGACGATGCCCCGGCGTTGCTTGCGGCACTGAACGCCGTCACTGCGCGTGCGCCGTTGCGGAATATGGTCACACCGGGCGGCTTTGTGATGTCGGTGGCGATGAGCAACTGCGGGCCGCTTGGCTGGGTAACAGATGAACGCGGCTATCGTTACACCGCACAGGATCCATTAAGCGGAGAGCCGTGGCCTGCCATGCCAGAGGCTTTTTCCCGACTGGCGAAGCTGGCGGCGAGCGAAGCCGGTTTTGCTGACTTTGAACCGGATGCCTGCCTGATCAACCGCTATGATGTCGGCACGCGCATGTCTCTGCATCAGGATAAAAACGAGCGGGATTTCTGTCAGCCTATCGTGTCTGTCTCGCTGGGGCTTAGCGCGACGTTCCTGTTTGGCGGCATGGCGCGTAGCGATAAAGCGCAGCGTGTTCCGCTGACGCATGGCGATGTGGTGGTTTGGGGCGGTGAATCGCGGCTCTATTTCCACGGCATTCTGCCGTTGAAAAGCGGCAGCGTGCCGGAAGGGATGTCCGACGAATGCCGTTTTAATCTGACATTTCGTAAAGCGGGATAAGAGGAATGACCAGCCTGCATTGAGCAATACAGGCTGGTTTTGGGTTGGACGCTTATTTCTTGCTGAACTTCATATAATCAAGCGCACTTTCTGCCGCGATACGACCGGAGTTTAGCGCAAAGCCAAACGTGCCGCCGCCTAACAGCAGGTCATAGGTGTCGCCATACATGCCAGCAGCATCATTACCCGTGACGTACAGACCCGGAATGACCTCGCCGGATTTATCTATCGCCTGCATTTTCTCGTCAATCTTCACGCCGCCGAGTGTACCCAGCGCGGCGGGCTGCATTCTCACCGCATAGAACGGGCCGGTTTTTACCGGACGCAGGTAATCCATGTTTTTGTTGAACACCTCATCCCGCTTTTGCGTCGCAAATTTGTTATTTTCTTCCAGCGTATTCTTCAGCACGCTGACATCAATACCCATCTCTTTCGCCAGCCCGTCAATGGTGGCGGATTTGAAGACGAAGCCGCGATTTTTCTGACTTTCCTTGGTAAATTCGCTATCAAATTTAGTCAGCTTGGTATTGGCGATCACCCATTCGCCAATCGGCACATCAATGCCGTCTTCGACGTAATGCTTACGGGATGTTTCGTCAAAAATGGAATACATGATGCCGCCCGCTTTGGACAGCGCATTGCCGGAATGTGGCCAGATGATGACGTTGGATTCGTCGGTAAAGCGACGGCCGTGTTGGTCAACCCACAGATAAGGCTGACGCGCGGCGGCCAGCAGGTGAGAGTTGGGCGCGTAGTCTGGCAGGCCGGGGCGATAGGCTTGCAGGAGACCCAAGCCGTCCGGTTTGGCGCCGGCTTTCCAGGCCATATTGATACCGTCGCCGTCTTTACCGACGTTACCCACCATAATGGTATCGGGGAAGGCGGCGTATTTTTGCAGCATCTCTTTGTTGTTGGCATAGCCGCCAGTCGCGATGATGACGGCTTTAGCATCTATCTGGACGGTGTTGCCTTCGCTATCTTGTGCGATGACGCCTGTGACTTTGCCGTCTTTCACGACCAGATCTTTACCCGCCGTCTTCACCAGCGTGGTGACATCCATCGTTTTAAACTGCTCGTGGAATGTCTTGATCAGGTGGCGTCCGTGGCCAGGGCCGTCGATCACATGCCAGGTCAGCATGCCGCCAGGGCCGCCGGGGCCGATGTATTCAAACTTGATGCCTTTCGATTTCACCCATTCAATCGTGTCCGCCGAGCGGTTGACGAAGGCACGCACCACGAAGGGATTGGCCATCCAGTGGCTGTACTCCATGATGGTCTTAAAGGCCATATCAGGCGTCACCACAATCCCCTGACGTTTCTGCATGCTGCTGTTGGCGGCGAAGATGCCTTCGGCAAAGTTACCCGTGCCGCCAACTATCGGTTGTTTTTCCAGTAAGACGATTTTCGCCCCTTTCTCTGCGGCGGCCATCGTTGCCGACGTGCCTGCCGCACCCGCGCCGATAATAACGATATCCGCGCTTTTCGGGATTTCCGGTTTTGCCGCGTCCGCCGCCTGTGCGGTAGACCAGCTCATCATCGAGAGGCAGAGCGTCGCGAGTACACTTTTTCTGAAGCGTTTCATGATGTTTTCCTTAATGTTATTAGTATTCTTACCACACGGTATTAATTCGCCTTAGCCTGCGAGTACGCGTCTTCCGCGGCTTCTTGCACCGCGCCACTGGTCATCGTGGCACCGGACACGCCATCAACCTGAATGCTCTGCTTTTCGGTCATGGCTTTTGCGAGTTCTATTGCCGCTTCCCCACCGACTTCTGGTGTCTCTTCCGGGGCATCAATCGTCGATTTGAGGACTTTCCCCTGCGCATCGATATCAAGCGTGACGGTGACATCGCCGCCGATACCCTGTCTGGCAGCAGAATAGGTGCCAGCTTTAAAACTCCCTTCTTGTGCGACCGCGGTTCCCATTGTGAATAGCAGGCAGAGTGGAAGGATTCCTAAGCAGATTTTCATATCAATAGTTCCAGTAGTTTTTGAATGAATACGGTGAATAGCCACGTTATTTCCCATAAATAAAGCTATCTCCCATGAATAAAGTGATAACCGTCGTCGTTATTGAGGGGCCTGAATATCAGGCAGCAAAGGGGTAAACCAATGCCGAGTAATAAAAACAACAGGCTGAAAGGGTTAAGATTGAAGAGGATTTCAAACTGAGAAAGAAAACGTAATATCGGAAACGTCAGTGTCATACTGAGCATCACGGAAAGTAATTGGCTAATGGTTAAAAGGTTATTACCGCTGTGGTACGTGCTGTTATTCAGGTTGCTAAAGGCCAGCGTGCTTTCTGCTGAATATAAGGTCGAAATCAGCACGCCTAACATCATGGCGATGATGCCGATGAGCAGCATCGATTTCTCTTGCACGGCAAGACTCAAGGCGAGGATACACAGCGACGTGACGCTGGTTGTCAGCATCAATAACCGACGGTAGCCAATACGCTTGACCAATGGCTCGAACAGGAGTTTTGACAGCAGCGCACCGCTGGAAAAAAGCAGCAGAATCAGGCTGGTTTCCGCAGGTTTACAGGCCAGCGTCGTTTGCAACATTAATGAAAGTACGACGGGCGTTGACGCCAGTAGCGTTCGCGTCGCGATGCCGCCAATAACGCCGACAGAAAAGGTTCTGATGCCAAATAGAGCGCGAGGAAATAATGCGGTTTCTGCAATGAGATGCTGTCGGTAGTAAATAAACACCAAGCCCAGCGTGCTGCAAGACAGGAATAACATGACGAACGTTGGAAAGATATTTTTCGTGGCGGTGGTTAACATGAAGGCCACGAGAAATAACATCAAAATGGGAAAAGCGACTTCATAGGCACCCGTTCGAGCTGTCTCTTTTATGGCAGCAACAGGAATATATCGAGTTGCCAGAAAAAAGCAGAGTAAAGCCAGCGGGATATTCACGAGGAAAATAGCCTGCCACGAGAGAAAACTAACCAGAATATTGCCGAAAACGGGGCCGATTAGGGTACCGAGTAATCCCAATAAGGTCACCCGATTCAGGAAGCGTAATTTCAGCTTCTGCGGCGTGGTGCGCAAGATGACGGTTCTGATGATGGGCAGCATGAGCGCACCGCCGATGCCTTGAATAAAGCGGAAAACGCTTAAGCTACCGAGTGTGGTTGCCGTCATGCACAGCAGCGAGCCGAGCGTGAAAATGGCGATCGCGATCTGGTAGGTTTTCCGTTCCCCAAGTCGTTCTGCCAGCCAGCTATTGGCCGGCGTAAACGCAACGACCGTGACGACGTAGGAAATCACGATCGTTTCCATATGCAATACTGGCTGGTGCAGCGACTGCGCGATGGCGGGAATGGAGACATATACCATGGTGGTATCCAGGGATTGCATGAAAAAGGTGGCAGAGGCAATCCAGAATAAGACCCATGACGCATTCATTCAGGCCACCGTCATTTGTCCGGCATAAAGCACGAACAGTCGTAGCAGGAACACGCCGAACAGGCTCATGACGGCTAACGTAATCAGTTGGCCTTTGCCGGAATGAGTGGAAGGCTTGCGCACCTGATTGGCAATGAATGGGATCACAATACCGATGCCGATAATGCCAATCCAGAATACACCGCCCCAGAAACCCGATAGTGCGGTTTGTGCGGCGACAACTTTCTGACCGCCGCCAAGCAGCAGCCCGATGAAGAATGCGAACAACAGGAACAGTTCGGCATACACCACTGGCGTTTCCACGCGGTGGATGAAATGCAGGGAGCGTGAATTCTCCGATGTATTACGGCCCCACGCGCTGGCCAGCAGCATGACGGCAATGCCGGAGGTGGTGCCGGATACCAGAAACAGCACGGGCAGAACGGGGTTATTCAACAGCGGGAACGATTTTAGTGCGGACAGTAGAAAGCCGGTATAGCAACCGAGCAGGACTGCCAGCACCAGCAGCAGGTTTTCAATTACCGCCGCTTTTTTGACGATCATCGCCGTCAATTTACGCGCTCGCGCAGTCAATGCGGGTCGGTGCCAGACGGTTTCAAGCTGCGTCAACCATGCATCATGATAAAGCGTGATGAGCCATAGCAGCATCACGACGAAATACACCTGAAAGAGCATCACGCCGAGCGACATGATGGAGGTGGGATTGTAAAAGACCATCAAATACCAAAAGGTAAAGGGTTTGGTCAGGTGTAAAATCAGAATCCCCAGCCCGAGGATCACGGCGAGCGGTGCGACGATAGCCGTGGCTTTGATGACGCGATTACTGCCGTGATATTCGGTAGGAACGTAGTGCCTGATGAGCAGAGACAGCGACACCATTCCCGCCGAAATGCCAACCAGAAGAAGATAAACGGCGATGGGCCAATCCCATACCAGCGTGTCGAACGTGAAGGCATTATGCATTGTCGATAGCTCCTCGTTTCCCAGGAATACGATAGAGTTGGGGTTCGGTGCCCAGATAAACCTTGGAGCGGTAGGTCGCGTTGCTCTCGATCATCTTGGCAATGTTGCTTTCAGGGTCGTTGAGATCGCCAAATACCAACGCTTTGGTGGGGCAGATTTCGACGCAGGCAGGCTGTTTCCCGGCGGCCAGATTGGTTTCCCGGCAAAAATTGCATTTGTCCGCCGTTTTCGTGACGGGATTGATGAAACGCACATGGTAAGGACAGGCGGCAATACAGTAGCGGCAGCCCACGCAGCGTTTATCGTTCACATCAACAATGCCGGTGAGTGCGTCTTTGAAGGAGGCTCCGGTTGGGCAGACGGCAACACAGGGCGGATTCTCACAGTGCTGGCAGGACTTACGGAAAAATTGCTTGATGGCGCGTGTTTTCTCGACGGCAGGAATATCGACGGTTTGCAGTATATCCAGCCGGGTTACGCCATCAGGAACGCTATTCGTCTCTTTGCAGGCCTTGATACAGGCTTTGCATCCAATACAACGCATTTCGTTATGCAATAAGCCATATTTAATAGCTACTTTACCCGGCGTTTTTTCTGGCTCATTTTGCGCTTGTGCGAGACCGATATTTCCACTAACGGCAATCGCACTTCCCATATAGGCAATAAAACGACGGCGAGATAATTCTTCCATATCATAAATCTTCACATTGAGGTGATAGCCATGCGAATACCATAAGATGTCATAGACATTATTAATGTCGTCATCGTGTTAATATTTCGCAGTGTGGCGCTAATAGAAAATAGCGGTCCATCATTACGATGGAAATAATAAATAAGTCACGTTGTTATTATGGTTTTATTGGAGCATGAGAATAAAAAGCCAAGTGTGCGCTTGGTCACGTTTATTTTTTTGTAGATCCGTATATAACAAATACCGATTTGTTATAAATGCCATGTCAATTCTTTATTTTTTTCGTATGTTTAAGAAATAGCGTTTCCGCTATAGATGTGTGCGTTGTTATTTTTTCATTATGTGATAAACGTGAATAATTGATGTGCATCATATTGCACGTTTTTTTATGCGGCGGCAGGGAAGGGTATAAACGGTTAGAACGATTTCTCGCAACAAATAAAAACGTTAGTGCTTATTTCACACTAACGTTTATGCAACATAAATAATAAGAAATCTATTCTATAGATTTTAAACTAGCATCAGGGTTTTAGGTGCTTATCAAGAAAGCGCACGGTAATTTGCATGATGTCCGGTTGCAGCCAATGCGGTCCACCGTGTTCTGCGCCTTTAACGCTGTAGTAGGTGGATTCGATATTTTTCGCCGTCAGAGCCTGATGCAGTCTCTCAGTCTGACGTGGAGAAACTGAGGTATCGTTCGTACCGTGCATAATCAGGAACGGCGGCGTGGTGCCGCTGATAAAATTAATCGGGTTGGCCGCAGCCGCTTTTTCGGGGTAGCGGGTAATCGCGCCGCCTTCATTAAATACTGCGGTGCCGTTGACCCAGATAGCTTCTGTCGCGGAAGGCGAGGCGTGTTTCTGAACGACATCATCAGGGAATCCTTCACCGACGAGCGTCAGATCGGATAAGCCATAGAAATCAATAACAGCCTGGACATCGCTGCTTTGGTCGAGATTATCGCCTTTATCGTAGGCTTGTGAGCCATTGGTCACCCCGGAAAATGCCGCCAGATACCCTCCCGCCGATGAACCGAAAACCGCGGCATGTTGGCCGTCAATGCCGAACTTTTTCGCATTAGCGCGCAGATAGCGAATGGCGGATTTGACATCTTCCAGCGGCGAGGGGAAAAGGACGGTAGGAGCGACGCGGTATTCCATACTGGCAACGACATAACCCGCTTCGGCAATGCTAAGGCGCTGCTGAAGATAATTATCTTTATTGGCGTTAATGAAGCCACCGCCGGTAATGAATAATACGACGGGAAGTGCTTTTTTCGCTTCAGGCTGAAGGATATCCATTTTTAATGCGACGTTAGGGTAGCCACGCATTGATACCTGAGAATAAACAACGTCAGAGATTAACTTCACCGAGGTGGTTTCCTGCTTTACGGTGATTTCATGTTGGTTCTGTGCCGCATTGATTGCTGTCGAGCTCATCATCGTGAGTGATGCTAATACTATTTTTGCTGTTTTCGGATAGTGCATACTTTCAATCCTTTGTTAGAAGTATGTAAGTTAGTGAGGTTTGTGAAGAACGATGTCATGTTGTGAAAATAATATTAAAAAATCTTTAGTAATATGAGGTGTGCTGTCTTAAGGTGATGAATTATTTCCTCCTTGATAATAAGTTGACTATACCTACCATTAACGCTATTTCTCATTAATTAAATGTGCATCTAATCACATTTGATTATTTACAGGTCCCTATAATTGTTATTATGGGTGGTTATACTCGTCATACTTCAAGTTGCATGTGTGTTGGCTGCGCTTAGTCACCCGAATCACTTACTTGAGTAAGCTCATCGGGATTCCTTCACTTGCCGCGTTATTCGGCCTTATGGCCTCACCCCTTTGGGGTCAGCGCAAGCGCTGTTCAAAAACGCCTTGCCGTTTTTGTCCTGAAACTCGAATTATTTAGAGTATATAAATGAGACAGTTGATGCGTAATATAAAACAATGTTTAGCATAAAGCGTGTGATTTATTATCAGGAGCTCATCCGTGTCGGGAGTTTCACTAAAGCGGCGAAGGCGCTGAATATCTCTCAGGCTTTTTTGTCGCAGGAGATCGCACGGCTGGAACTTGAAACGGAAAGAAAACTGATTAACCGAACCACCCGGCAGTTTTCTCTGACGCCGTTTGGGGAGATCTTTGCTGATAAAATTCAGGGGATGATTAAAGAGCATTATGAGCTGGAACAGTTCGTCAGCAGCTATGAGGAAAGCACGGATGGCGCGCTACTGGTTGGCGTGATCCCGATTTTTAACCGTCTGGCTCACTACAATATGTTTAACCTGTTTCAGAAGGCCTATCCCAATATCGATATCTCTTTCATTGACGGCGTAAGCACCGATTTACTGGAAAGGGTGCGCAATGGCGAGATCCACCTGTCTTTCTCGACGCCTTTTGATGAATACTTGAACGATCCGTTGTTTCATCACACCATTTGTCAGATCGATGACGTTGTTGCGGTGATGGCAAGGTCGCACCCGCTTGCCGACAGTAAGATGCTCAGCTTGCCGCAGCTGGTAAAAGAAAAGCTGATCGTGCCGCAGAAAGGGACGGGGGAACATGCCGCCGTTTCGGAATCCTTCACCCGACAGGGCATCAACCCCAGCTACTTTCGCGAATGCAGCAATATGGACATCATTATGGACCTGGTGATCAACCTGTCCGGCGTGGTCTTCCTCTGTTCGTCTGTCGCCAAAAGCCTGACCGCTTACGACGTCGCGGTGATTCCGCTGGAAGAGCAACTGAAAAGGACATTTGCCATTAGCTATCTGAAGCGCAGTACGAACATTCCCATGGTGCGCCTGTTTCTGGATTTCCTGCAAGATTACAACAGCAAGTCCGTTCGGTAGCGCGCTTCCCTTGTTTGGAAGGTGCAGATCGCCAGATAGTTGGCCCCTCGACTGGCTTGAGTTGAACATTTTTTAATCACTTAGTTAGAGGGGTGTGGTATTTTTTATCTATACAAATCAGTCGGATTCATAATCCATGTGTAGTGCCAGGCTACGCTACTTTGAATCTTTAAATAGCGGAAGCCCTTGGGATTTTCTCCAACGCTTTATTTCATTAAGAACACCTTCCGGTGAGTCATCTCTTTCATCAGGCGGATAAAAAATCAAACCATTCCCTTCAGGGTGAAACACAATTTTATCAAAATGCTCAACCAAACGATCTAAGTGTGTTTCTAATTCTTTGCCTCTAAGTCCCATAGGGTTATCAAAAAACTCCTTTAGGTAAGAAATAAACTCCGCCTCAGTATAGTCCTCAAGTTTTTCTTTTAAATTCATATATTCACCATTATTTTCAATGCAAGCCAATATGATTTTTGGGGGTGTTCACTCTCAAATTATCAATATTATATACTTCCCCTCTGTGCTGTATATTTTTAACATGATGAATTTCAAACCGTTTTCTTTTCCCTACCTGCTCTTCAGGTATAGCAAAAGGGGAAGTGCCTGCTCTAATGATGGTCTGATTGGATCGATTAAACTGCACCATTAATTCAGGACACTCTGCCACGGCTAACCAAAATGCTTCCCTAAAATCATCAAAGCGTTCAAATTTTTGCCCTCTCAGTTTATCTGCAACTTGAGCAGGCACTGGCGCGCCTAATCCTGAACTGGCGGATTCCAGCCATTTACCTTCACTACTCAATACCTCACCTTTTCCTGTTACGGTGCCGGGTTTATCCCGCGCTGATTGCAGATAAACATAGATTGGTTTTATCTCTGACCCATCAGGGAATACTAAGATCCAGTCATTAAAATCATGCTCATCTATTGCAGGAAACGGTAGCGTGGTCGTTTCTATTTCATCCTCGGGGATAGGGTAGATCAGGATGGTTGGTTGACTGATGGGGTTTACCGGGCTTCCGGTATCCGTTACAGACTCTGATCCATCAGGCTTTTCTGGTGTCCATGTGATGGTCGGGCCATCTAAGCCGGGCGCTGGTGTGAAGGTATAGCCCTGAATCTTCGCATCCCACACCATGTTGGCAACGCGAACGCCTTCATAGCGTGTTCCTTCCCCCGTATGAACACCATAGACCTGCATCTTGCCATGAATATCAGGACGCCAGAAAAACCGGACGCGTGTTGTTGCCGTTTCGCCCGCCCAGCCTTTACGCCGTAGCTCATCTTCCAGCCAGTGTTCATCTCGTCCTGGAACCTTATCACTGCCTTTCCCCGCAGACGGGATATAGAGCGCGGAGGCTAATGCGCCAATATACGGCACACTTCTTGCCGCACTCAGCACGCCACCTAGAGACCATTCTCCCCAGACTTGTGTCATGACTCCCGTCGCGGCCAGTAAGCCGACATCTGCACTGGCGACAGGTTCTTTCTGTTTCTCTGCGACTACCGAGTCGATAAGCGGTTTGGCAATGGGGACTGGGGAAAGCGTTTTGTCATCAGCAGCGACCAACAAATTAAACAGGGTCTTATACCAGGGTTCTTGTGGGAGAGGTTTGGGAGGAGGTGGCTTGGGTGAAGGTGTTGCGGTTTCTGATACCGCTGTTTTCTTCTTCGTAGCCTGTGCATGTTGCACAACTTCATGCGTATTACTTGCAGAATGATAATCATAGCCACAGCAATCGTCTTGTTCGGGCTGGGCAAACAGCACCATGTCCCCGAAATTTTTGACTGGCTCTTTTTCCGTCCTTGCATGAATACAGCCTTTATCTTGTAAACAAGATTTGGCGTAAACAGGAGGAACGGTCAGCATTGGTGTTAATGCCAGCAACGGCGCATGGCTTAATACTGCCTGTTTAGCGCAGTCCTGAACCGGAGATTGATAAGGTGTATCACCAATAATAACGTTGCCACTGCCGGAAATAATCACACCACCACAATTGATGCTATCTCCAATACGCGCAGCAGGCTTGCCGTTAATAATGACGGTGGATGAGCCTTCGGTTATTTTTCGGGAATGGGGACCATGTGGCGCATCGGAGCAGGGGCAATCATGAAGCAGAACCGCATCGCCTTTACGGGCAGCAGGCTGACCATTAATGATCACGTCAGGACTGCCTTCGGTTATCGGTGTTTCAGGGAAGCAATCGTGACCACTTCCGATATCGTTAAGGCGGGCGGCACCCGGCATCGTCATTTTCCTTTGACAGTAAAACAATCCTTTTGATGGCTGAATGTTGGGCGTTTTTTATGGGGGATTCAATACCGGAACCGCTACCCGCCTTGCATATAGTGGCCCGAGCATTGACCGCACAAGCCGCCGCCGCCTCTTATCTCCCCACGTTCAGCTTCCCCCGACGCACTCCGGTTTTTCTTCCTGCTCTTCATGAATTTTAGATAAATGTTGCAGATGTGAATAAATGTGAGGCGATTCAAATTATCTCGATTAATATACTTGTATGGTAGTCAGCATTAACGAATGGCTACATGCACAGAAGGATAAGTAACGTGAAGATTGTCAGCGCTGAAGTGTTTGTCACCTGTCCGGGACGGAACTTTGTCACCCTGAAAATTACGACAGATAGCGGATTAACCGGCCTCGGCGATGCGACGCTCAACGGGCGTGAGCTGCCGGTCGCCTCTTACCTCAAAGATCATGTGTGTCCGCAGCTAATTGGCCGCGATGCGCACCAGATCGAAGATATTTGGCAGTATTTCTACAAAGGCGCGTACTGGCGTCGTGGTCCGGTGACGATGTCCGCGATCTCGGCAGTCGACACTGCGCTGTGGGATATCAAGGCCAAAGCCGCCAACATGCCGCTCTACCAACTGTTGGGCGGGGCATCGCGCACGGGCGTCATGGTCTATTGCCACACCACGGGCCACTCGATTGATGAAGTGCTGGATGATTACGCTAAGCATCGCGATGAGGGCTTCAAGGCGATTCGCGTACAGTGCGGTGTGCCGGGTATGAAAACCACCTACGGCATGGCGAAAGGCAAAGGGCTGGCGTATGAACCAGCGACGAAAGGCAACTTGCCGGAAGAGCAACTGTGGTCGACGGAAAAATACCTCGATTTCACGCCGAAACTGTTCGAAGCGGTGCGCGACAAATTTGGCTTTAACGAGCACATGCTGCACGACATGCACCACCGCCTGACGCCGATTGAAGCGGCGCGCTTTGGCAAAAGCATTGAGGATTATCGCCTATTCTGGATGGAAGACCCGACGCCTGCTGAAAACCAGGAGTGCTTCCGTTTAATCCGTCAGCACACGGTTACGCCGATTGCCGTTGGTGAAGTCTTTAACAGCATCTGGGATTGCAAACAGCTGATCGAAGAACAGCTCATCGACTACATTCGCACCACGATTACCCACGCGGGCGGGATTACTGGCATGCGTCGCATCGCCGACTTTGCCTCGCTCTATCAGGTGCGTACCGGTTCGCACGGGCCGTCGGACCTGTCGCCTATCTGCATGGCGGCGGCGCTGCATTTTGACCTCTGGGTGCCAAACTTCGGCGTGCAGGAATACATGGGTTATTCGGAGCAAATGCTGGAAGTGTTCCCACATAGCTGGACATTCGATAACGGCTACATGCACCCAGGCGAAAAACCGGGGTTAGGCATTGAGTTCGATGAAAAGCTGGCGGCCAAATACCCCTATGACCCCGCTTATCTGCCGGTTGCTCGTCTGGAAGACGGCACGTTGTGGAATTGGTAAGAGTGGAATAGGTAATCAGAGGCCAAAACATGAAAAGCATTGTGATACAGCAGCCGAATGAGCTGGTGATTGAAGAACGTCCTATTCCGCAGCCCGCGGCAGGTGAAGTTCGGGTGAAGGTAAAGCTGGCGGGTATCTGCGGTTCGGATAGCCACATCTATCGCGGGCATAACCCCTTTGCCAAATACCCGCGCGTGATCGGGCATGAATTTTTCGGCGTGATTGAGGCGGTCGGTGACGGCGTGGAGGCATCACGTCTGGGCGAACGCGTCTCGGTCGACCCGGTAGTGAGCTGCGGCCACTGCTACCCTTGCTCCATCGGCAAGCCGAACGTCTGTACCTCGCTGGTGGTGCTGGGTGTGCACCGTGACGGTGGGTTCAGCGAGTACGCTGCCGTACCGGCGAAGAACGCGCACACCATCCCGGACGAGATTCCTGATGAGTTCGCGGTAATGGTGGAACCCTTCACGATTTCAGCCAACGTGACCGCACAGGTGAAGCCGACGGAGCAGGATATCGCCCTGATTTATGGCGCGGGACCGATGGGATTGACCTCGGTTCAGGTGCTGAAAGGCGTGTTCAACGTGAAGGAAGTCATTGTCGTCGATCGCATTCCTGAACGTCTGGATATGGCATTACGCAGCGGAGCGGACAGGGTTATCAACAACGCATCGCTGTCATTAAAAGACGAGCTGGAAGCGCTGAATATCAAGCCTACGCTGATTGTTGATGCTGCCTGCCATCCGTCTATTTTGCAGGAAGCGATTACGATTGCGTCTCCTGCGGCACGTATCGCCATCATGGGCTTTTCCAGCGAGCCTTGTCAGGTCAGCCAACAGGGAATAACCAGCAAAGAGATCTCCATTTTCTCATCGCGCTTGAATGCCAATAAATTCCCCATCGTGATTGAGTGGCTGAAAGAGAAACGTATCGACCCAGCAAAACTGATTACCCATCGGTTTGATTATCAGCAGGTGGTACAGGCGATTGAGGTCTTTGAAAAAGATCAAAAACGCTGCTGTAAAGTCCTGCTGACATTTAATGATGCATGACACGTTATTAACAACAGGGGATATATAAAAGGAAAAACTATATCGACTACAGAATAATATAATGATTCCTTTGAAGTAATTATTTCTCTCTTAATCACTCCAGATCGTCAATAACGGACTGGAGTGGATTGCGACACCATGATGAACGGTAATTTTACTTACTGTGCTCTACCATAATTACAAATCGTCGAGAGTATATATGAATACGCAAATAGCATCTGGACAAGATAAGCCTGTAAGAAGTACCAAGGATTTAGTCAAGGCGGCAGTATCCGGCTGGCTGGGCACCGCATTAGAATTCATGGATTTCCAACTGTATTCGCTCGGTGCGGCATTGGTTTTCCATGAAATATTCTTCCCTGAACAATCGGCGGCAATGGCGCTGATTCTGGCAATGGGAACCTACGGCGCAGGCTATGTCGCACGTATCGTCGGTGCCTTTATTTTCGGCCGTATGGGGGACTCCATCGGCAGAAAGCGCGTGCTCTTTATCACCATTACCATGATGGGGATCTGTACCACGTTAATTGGCGTGTTACCGACCTACGCACAGATTGGTATTTTCGCGCCCATCTTGCTGGTGACCTTGCGTATCGTGCAGGGATTAGGAGCGGGAGCCGAGATTTCCGGTGCCGGTACCATGCTGGCTGAATACGCGCCGAAAGGGAAACGCGGGATTATTTCCTCTCTGGTGGCAATGGGTACCAACTGTGGCACGCTCAGTGCTACGGCTATCTGGGCCGTTATGTTTTTTGCCCTCTCGAGAGAAGAGCTACTGGCGTGGGGCTGGCGTGTACCGTTCCTGGCCAGCGTCGTCGTGATGATCTTCGCGATCTGGCTGCGTATGAACCTGAAAGAAAGCCCGGTCTTTGAAAAAGTGAGTAATGATGTCTCTGGTACTGAAGAGTCGTCACCGGCTCTGGTGGTTGAGCAAAGCGAGCAAAAATCAGTACTGTCCATGTTCAAAAGCAAGGCGTTTTGGCTGGCAACGGGATTACGCTTCGGACAGGCGGGAAATTCAGGGTTAATTCAGACCTTCCTCGCGGGATATTTAGTCCAAACGCTCTTGTTCAATAAATCTATTCCTACTGATGCATTGATGATCAGCTCCATTATTGGTTTTATCACGATTCCATTATTAGGCTGGCTCTCGGATAAAATTGGTCGCCGCGTACCGTATATTATTCTGAATATCTCGGCGATATTGTTAGCCTACCCAATGCTCTCTCTTATCGTCGATAAAGAGAATAGCGTTAACGTGATTGTTGTCAGTATTATCATTATTCATAACTTTGCGGTGCTGGGGTTATTTGCGCTGGAAAACATCACCATGGCGGAAATATTCGGTGGGCGCAGCCGCTTTACGCAAATGGCGATTGCCAAAGAAACGGGCGGCCTGGTTGCCGTTGGTTTTGGTCCGGTGTTAGCGGGTATTTTCTGCAACATGACCGGTTCCTGGTGGCCGATTGTCGTGATGATGATTGCTTACTCGGTGATTGGTTTATTCGCGGCTATCTGTATGCCGGAAGTGAAAGACCGTGACTTGGATGCATTAGACGACGCGGTATAACGTTCAGATTGTCATTGTTCGAGTTGCAGATGAGTTGACTTGTCTGCAACTCGAATCATTTAGGGCGCAGACATATTTTTTGAATCACCTATCAGGGATAACGATGAGTATCAGTGAATTTTCTACTCTTAAACCGCAGGTTGTGGTGCCGCGTTACGACCGACGCCTGCTAAAAACACGTATTGCGCATATTGGCTTTGGCGCATTCCACCGGGCGCATCAGGCGGTCTGTGCCGATAAACTGGCGGCGGAGCACGGTAGCGACTGGGGCTATTGCGAAATCAACCTGATTGGCGGCGAGCAGCAGATTGAAGCCATTCGCCAGCAGGATTTGCTGTGGTCGGTGTCCGAAATGGCGGACAGCGGCTGGAATAGCCGAGTCATTGGCGTAGCAACCTGTGCGCTGCATGCGGAAGTCGAAGGTATCGAGGCTGTACTGGAAGCGCTAAGCGCGCCGGATATCGCCATTGTGTCGATTACCGTCACGGAGAAAGGCTATTGCCACCATCCGGCGACGGGGCAGTTGAATAGTGAACATCCGCTGATTTGCCACGATCTGGGGTTACCTGCAGAACCACGCTCCCTGCCCGGTGTGATTCTGGCTGCCATCAAACGCAGACGGGAGCGTCAGCTACCGGCATTCAGCGTGATGTCCTGCGACAATATGCCGGAAAATGGGCACGTCACGCGCAATGTGATTGTGCAACTGGCCGAGTTGCAGGATGTCGAACTGGCGCGCTGGATTGAACAGCACGTCACCTTTCCGTCCACGATGGTGGACAGGATTGTTCCAGCTATCACCGGAGAAACACTGGAGACGATTCAGGGACAGCTAGGTGTCGTCGATCCCGCGGGTATCGCCTGTGAACCGTTCTTCCAATGGGTGGTTGAAGATAACTTCGTCAACGGTCGTCCTGCGTGGGAAAAAGCGGGCGCGGAGCTGGTACAGGATGTCCTGCCGTTTGAGGAAATGAAGCTGCGTATGCTGAACGGCAGCCACTCGTTTCTGGCGTATCTGGGCTACCTGGCTGGCTATCAGCATATCAGCGAGTGCATGCAGGACAGCGAACTGGTCGCGGCGGCGCATCATCTGATGCTGCGTGAACAGGCTCCAACGCTGCGTACACAGGGGGTCGATCTCGCCGCCTATGCGGATGCGCTGTTGGATCGCTATCGCAACCGTGCGTTAAAACACCGTACCTGGCAGATTGCGATGGATGGTTCGCAAAAACTGCCACAGCGGATGCTGGATTCGATCCGCTGGCATCTGGCTCGCGGCAGCCGTTTTGATGCGTTGGCGCTCGGCGTAGCGGGATGGATGCGCTATGTCGGCGGTGTGGATGAGCAAGGAAAACCGATTGAAATTAGCGATCCGCTGAAAGATTTGATCGCGGAAACGGTGCAATGCAGCTCGGAAGGCGAAAGCCGAGTCGCGGCATTGCTGACGCTGACGGCGATTTTTGGTGAGGACTTACCGAAGAATTCTGTCTTTGTCGATGTGGTGACGCAGCACTACCTGTCGCTGTTAGCGAAGGGCGTGAAGGGAACATTGCAGGATACCGACTGGTAGGATGAAAGCGCGACGGCGGCGGCCGTCGCGTGACCGCATTAGATAGCTGTGAATCATAAAACAACACAGGATGAGGCGAGTGCCGACAATGCCTTATCCTGTGTCTCCCGATCTCACCACCCACGACAGGCGTTGTAACACTGACACTCGCTGCGCTAAGCGTGTATCATAAGCGGTAAATTTCTCGGGTAAGCACAGCGGCATGGACACCTCTTTTCAGATCAACAACAACGAACCAGTAAACCAGCAAATTTATCGCGTACTGCGCAAAGACATTGTGGAATGCAATATTCCGCCGGGTAAACTGCTGTCTGAAAAAGAAATTTCCGTGCGTTTTGATGTGTCCCGCCAGCCAGTCAGAGAGGCTTTTATCAAGCTGGCAGAGGCCGGACTGGTGCAAATTATGCCACAGCGCGGCACGTTTGTGATGAAGATCTCCGAGCAGCGTGTGGCGGATGCCCGCTTTATCCGTCAGGCGCTGGAGTGCGCGATTGTGCGCCGGGCGGCAGAAATGGTGACGGAAGAACAGCTGTTGACGCTGGAGCACAACTTACGCCGTCAGGAACTGGCCGCGCAGAATGAGCAAGTGCGTGAGTTTCTCAGCCTTGACGACAGCTTCCATCAGCTTCTGACGCAGATTGCCAACTGTCCGCTGGCGTGGGAAACCATCGAGTCGATTAAAGCGACGATGGACCGCGTGCGTTTTCTCAGCCTGAGCCAGGTTTCACCGCCGCTCAGCCTGATCCAGCAACACTACCTGATTTTTAGCGCCCTGAAAGCACGCGATCCCGATGCCGCAGAAAAAGCGATTCGTGAGCATTTGCAGGAAATGATCTATTCAATCACGCCGATTGCGCAACAGAATAGCGACTGGTTCGAGCACGCCTGAGCGCGCTAACCTGAGTGCGTTGAATAGTGGCTTCCCCGTCTCCGGTGGAAGCCATTTCACAGAAGACTATTTCAGCGGCTGTGGCAGGGTAATCACCCACAGTTCATTATCGGCTTCTGGCTTCTCCAACGGTTTGATGGCTAACGTCGTCTCGACCGCCTTGCCATCTCGCGTCAGTTTTCCATCGGCAGTAACCTGATAGTCGTCCGCTTTATCTTTTGCTTTCACTGGGGATTGCAGCACGGATTGCAGACCAAAGTCGTTGTCGTTAATGACGGCGAGCGTTTGCTTATCGACCAGCGCCAGACCTTCCACTTTCTCCTGCTGCCAGCCAAGCTTACGCAGATCCACCAGCTCCTGCTTGTGCGCCAGCGTAATGCCGCGTTTTTCCAACTGGGCGAGATCGTCAAATTCCGGCGATTTGCCATCGGCATCGAACGGTGTCAGATCGCTCGCTTTGCTGAGATCGACCAGATAGATGCGGTTCTGCATCTGCTTGTCTTTGTCCGCGCCTTGCTCGACCAGCAGAATGCGCTGATTATCCAGCGCCACGATATCGCCGATCTTGGCATCCTTCGCTTTCTTATAGCTGTCGATGTTGATGGGGTAGCCCACCATGCGGCTGGTTTTGGTTTCCGGGTTAAACATCACCAGACGCGTAAACTGCGCTTTGTTTTTGCTTTTGCCGTCGATATCCAGCGTGCTTTGCACGGCCATGACAATCGTGCCGTCCGGCAGGCGGGTCAGCCCTTCAAAACCCCGATTCGGCTGACGCCATTTGATGATATTCGGTAAGCCACTGGCAACCGAGTGCTCATTGCCCGCAGGCGTCGGCCCGAATTTTTGCAGGATCTTCCCGCTCGCATCAACGTGAATCAGGAACGGGCCGTATTCGTCACATAGCCAGAAGCCGCCTTTGCCATCCGGCGTAACGCCTTCGGTGTCCAGCCCACGCTGGCTGGTACTGAGCGGTTGCAGAGCGTCGTTCAGCGCCACTTCATTGGTGGTGCCAATAAAGTCTGCTGGCAGTGGCAGGCCGGTAATTTTACCCTCTGCATCGTGCAGCGGGCGGGCGTTGATCGCCTCGGCAGTTTTCGCGCTGACCCGAATGTCCATCATCAGCGGTGCATAGTCAGGGCTGGCGAAGATCTTGGCTTCTTTCTCACCGACCAGCGGCGCATCGGCATTCGGGCCGCGATCGGTGACGGTGGTGAACATCAGGTCGTCGCCCTGTTTGCCAGTAAAATAGAGGCCGGAGCCAATGCCGACAGGCAAACCGTTGGGGAAGTTCTTGGCGAATTTGCCCTGATACGCAACATGATCGCTGGCCGGGAAGGTAACGACATAGCGCGTCACTTTTTCTCCTTCGGCCTGCGCGCTGAACGGCAGAAATCCGGCAACCAGCAGTGCTAACAACGTGTGTTTCATGCTATTCCCCATCAAATGTCATTCGGGTAGTGGCTACGGTGCGGTGACCGTGTCGTCTGTCGTGGATGAAGCGGTGTTTTCCTGTGCTTTCTCTTTATCTTTCATGCCGCCCGGATTGGGCCGCGGATAATCATAATCAATGCGCAAAGGCTGCGCGTACTCGCTGTTCCACAGTTGTGTATAGAGCATGTCCACTCGCTGTGCCATCGCTGGGTTCTGAATCACCATCTCCAGATTGCGCGAATTATCCAGATAGCCGCCGCTCCAGTTGCTGGTGCCTATCCAGGCTTTTTTGCCGTCGATGGTCATGATCTTACTGTGGATCACGCGGGCAAAAGGAATGAAGCCGCTGCTGGCTTGCGGTATCGAGACCGTTTTTATCTGGATGTTGGGTAGCACGGCCAGACTTTTCAGGTAGGCGATGTTCGGCATTTTGGTGCTCCATTCGGACACCATCAGCTCGATCTGGACGCCGCGTGCGGCGGCGGTGCGAATCGCGTTATCAATAACCGCGTAGTACGGGCGTGTTTTATCCGGGCCATAAGAGAGCGGGACGTAATCCATCACCTGAATGCGAACCTGCTGTTGGGCTTCGGCCAGCAAACGAGGGAGTTCTTCTTCGGAATCAATCACGCCAGCGGGATTGAATGCTTTGGGGCTGGCAACCAGATAGTTGCCCGAACGGTCAGCGGGTTGCGTTGCTGCGGGCAGCGGCGCAACGGTTTCGCCGTGTGTCAGTCGCGCCTGTGCCTGCCAGTCTTGTTCAAAAATGGCGCTAATCTGAGTCACCACACGGGGATCGTCGATCAATAATCCCGTTTCGTGAATATGTTCCAGCGCCCGCCAGTCAAGATTCTGACTCCCCATGTAGGCTTGTTTACCATCAACCAGAAGATATTTAGCGTGCACAATACCGCCGCTCAGGCGTTCAAAGGGAATCACGCGCAGCTCCAGATTCGGAATCGTTTTGAGCTGTTCCAGCGTGTCCTGCGTGGAAATCTTTAGCCCTTTTTCTTCAAGCAGCAGGCGGATTCGCACGCCGCGTTCTCCGGCTGCACGCAGATGCTGTAAGACGTTATCGAAGCGTGTTCCTGCCTGATTAGCGACATAGAATTGGCCCAGTTCAATGGTGTGCTGTGCGTTATCAAACAGCGATATCCACACCGCGTCGCTGGGGCGTAAATCGGGGGCGGTCAGCGTGGTTTCCACCGGGGCGTCATACACTAATTCATAGCCGGGAATGCTATAGCCGCTAGTGTCGGCATGAGCTGACGCACTCACAATAAACAATACGCCTCCTGTCAGTAGTGTGTTGATGCAATGCTTCCAGCGCTGCCCCGGATGGGTGAAACCACAACGATTAAGCATAGCGCTTCTCCGCTATCGCTTTGTCTGTCATGGCATTGTCCGTAACGGCACTGTGCGTCACAGCAGAGCCCGCTTTCTGTTGGCGAGTATGCGGCATTCCGGCGCGAATCAGCAGGACTTTCAGCATTTCGCTGATGTGTTCCATTCGGCTTTGCAGGAAATTGTTCCCCAGCAGGCAAACCAGCGCGATGGCGATGCCCAGCCCTGTCGCGTACAGCGCGGTTCCCATGCCGGCGGAAACCTGGCTTGGGTCGGAGATTCCCGCAGCGGACAGCGCTTTGAAGGTTTCTATGATCCCCATGATGGTGCCTAGCAGCCCCAGTAACGGTGCTGCGGTGACGACGGTTTCCAGAACCCACAATCCGCGCGACAGCTGCGGCTTACTTTGCAGATACTGTGCGTCGATCAGGTCGTTAAGCGCATCGCGGTTTTCTGCCTGATGCGACTGTGCCAGAACTGGCGTGACGACGGCGATAGGCAGGCTGGGGCGCTGAGTCAGTGCGTCCGGCAGATCGTGAATATGGCGAATATCTGCCGTCAGGGCGCGTTCCAGACGTTTGGCCTGCCGATGCGTATAGGAAAAATAGAGACTGCGTTCGATGATGATCATCAGGGCGATCACCAGTGAGGCGTACATGACGTAGAAGATAATCTCGTGCAGCATATCAGCGTTCATGGCCTGATCCTTTTGTTGCCTTGTTGGGCGTTGTTGGTGATGAACGCCAGCGCGGGAAACCGCGCTGGCGTATTACGTTATTGGATTAGAACGTGGCTTCCAGTGAGGCGTTGAAGGTGCGCTCTTCCCCGACGTTGTAAAACGGTGTGCCAGCCGATACGCCGTTATACGATCGTGAGTTGAAGCTCACTGAGCGCGCGGAGTCGAGATACTCTTTGTCGAACAGGTTGTTGACGCCAAAGCGTAAGGTGGCGCTTTTCACGATCTTCTTATCCACTGGCAGATAGACACCGGCGCTGAGATCGAAAACGGTACGTCCGCCGATCTTCTCGTCATTGGTCATGTCACCGTAGAACGATCCGACGTAGCGGCTATTCACACCGGCGTAGTAGAGGCCGTCGTCATAGCCCAGCCCGAGGTTGAGCATATTTTTCGGCGCGTTGGCGACCTGCTTGCCCGTGGTGGGGAGCTGGCTGCCACCGGTGGCAAGATTGTTTTTCTGTGTGGTATCGGTATAGGTATAAGCCGCGAAGTAGTTGAAGTTATGCGGTAGTTTGCCGCTCCACTCCAGTTCCAGCCCTTTGTTTTCCACTTTCCCAGCGTTGATCATTTCGTAATCGCCGGCGGCGTTACGGCTGGAGATCTGGCGATCGGTAAAGCGGATAAAGAACAGCGAGGCGCTCAGCAGCATGTCCTCATCCTGGAAGCGCCAGCCGAGTTCCTGATTCCAGCTCAGCTCAGGCTTGGTATTGATGGAATCGCCAACGTTATACAAGACGTAGTTGGGCGGGGTACGCATGTTGCGCGTGATGTTATAGAACACCTGATTTTCGGTATTGATGCGGTAAGCCGCGTTAAAGCTAGGCAGGAACTCGTGGTATTTCTTGTTCTTTTTCTCTGCGACGTTATACAAGCTGCCGAGATTAGTCCCGTCACGCTCTACGTGCTGATAGGCCAGACCACCGGTGAACGTCCATTCTGGGGAGAAGAACCAGGTGTCCTGAATCCAGATTTTATGTGCTGGCGTGACGGTAAACTGGTTACGGCCTTGAACCACATTCCCGTTCGCATCGGTGACCTGGTTCGCATCGCCGGGTTTGCCGGAGATGTTAACTGGAGTGCCGTCGCTCTTAATCGGAATGAACGGCTGTGTTTGACGCTGGCGGGCACGCTCGAACCAGTAGCCGATATCCAGACTATGCTCGTCGCTAATATCCCATTTCAGCTTGGTGGTGATACCCGGTCGCCAGGTTTCCGTCCACGACGGGCGATAATAAGTGTTGGAGGTCAGGTTGCTGAGATCGTAGTTACCTGCGCGGTCCGACGTCGCGGATAACACGCTGGCGCTTCCACTGCCAAAACTGCCGCCGTTCGTCGAGAAATAGTAGGGCTGTAACGTCAGCGCCAGATTATCGCGCAGCTGCAACTTCTGGGTGAACGTGACATTCAGCGTTTCAAAGTTATTGCGGTTGAGTTTGTAGTATTGGGAAATCTGTCCACGGCTGTTGTAAACCGGGGTTGTGGCGTAATCCATCTTACGCCCGTTTTGCTCGAACTGTTGTTTGCTCAGCGTCGAATAGTTGATGGTATCTTGCTGATTGTATTTCACAATCAGGCTGCTGCTGTGGCCATTTTCATGTTCATACAGGCCGTTCCACTCGACTTTATCGGCGCGGGAATAGCCTGCACCGCGCCATTTGTCGGAATCGGTATACGAATAAGAAAGCCAACTGCTGAAGCCGTTGTGTTTGCCGGTTTCCAGACGTGCAAAGGTCTTGCTGAGGTTGTTGCTGCCGAACGTCTGCTTAACGAAGCCGCCAAATTCTTTCGCCGGACGGTGGGAAACCAGCCCGATGTTGCCGCCGCTGGCACCGATGTGCGGGCCATCCATTTCTGATGAACCTTGGGTAACGAAGATCTGCTCCAGGTTTTCCGGGTCGCCCATTCCGTTCGGATACACGGCGTAGTCGCCGGAATCATTGACGGGAATGCCGTCTGATGACAGGCCGACCTGATCCGCACTCATGCCGCGCATGGTATAGCTGACGCCGCTTAAGCCGCTGGCGTCGTTGCTGCTGACGTTCAGGCCCGCAGTGTATTTTAGTTTATCAATGGCGTTGCCTGCGGCGGGCATCTTATCCAGCGCGTCTTTTGTCACGGTCGAGCGCGATTTGGCGCTGTCTTCCTGAACCATTAATCCTGCGCCGAGCGGTTGTCCCTGTACGTTGATCGTGCCGACATCTGTCGCCTCCTCCGCCAGCGCGGAGCCTGCCAGTAATGCGCCGACGACGGACAAACATACCCCAGAAAGTTTGAACGGTTTCATTTCACAATCCTAGTATTATCAGTAAGTTGTTTACCAACATGTTGTTGACGTTATTTTTGCTGATTCACTCTCTTGCTCAGGTGCGAAACGCTACTGCGCCTGATAATCGAACGTGGCTAAAAAGCGTTTTGTGCTTTGTCCTGCAAAGGCATCGGCGGGGAAGGCCCGAACCTGTTTGATGCTCTGTAAGCTGGCTTGCGCCGCCCGGTTAAGCAGCATGCTGCGTGCTTTGTTGCTGATGCCTGAATCGATAACTCGTCCTGTGCGATCGACTTCCAGCCAGACTTCAACGCGACCTTCGGGACGCTCAAGCGATGCCTGTCGCCCGGTCGGGTAGCGTTTGGTTTGTTCAAGCTGCGCGCGCAGCGCCTGCGCATAGCTGTTTTCCAGCGTGGCGACATTCACCGACGGTGCGGAAGGGGCTGCCGGTGTTGGGCGCTTGGCCGGGGCTTCCGGGCGTGGCGTAGTCAGCTTGGCGGGTGTGGGCGTCGGTTTAGGTTTGGTTTCCGCCTTGGGCTTAACCTCGGGTTTAGGCTTCGGCTTCACTTCCGGCTTAGGGGGAGTAACCGGCGGTGCTTCTATAATCGGATCGGGTTCATTAACCGGAATCGGCTCCGGCTCCGGCTCCGGCTCCGGTTCAGGTTGTGGCACAGGTTCCGGTTCTGGCTCTGGGAGCGGTTCGGGCTGGGGAATCGGCTCCGGTTCAGCCAGCGTGATCGCCATGACCGTTTCGTCGTAGTGCTGCTGAACTTTCAGCGGCGGCTGTTGGCTGGCGAAGAACAGGCAGGTGGCAAACACCGGCAGCGGCAACCAACTGATGGCGTGGCGTGAGCGATAGAGCTGATACATGTCACAATTTCCGGGTAGCGATAGAAATGGACGAGAACCCACCCTGACGCAGGGTATCCATGACGGCTACCAGACGCTCAACCTCGACGCTTTTATCGCTGTTGATAATGATGGTGGTTTGCTGGTCTTGCTGCTGCTGTTGCAGCGTCGTCACGAGATCGCTCAGTGCCATCGGCTGTCCGTCCAGCTCAAGATGATCCTGTGCGCCAAGCGTGATGATCGCTTTTTTCTGCGGCTTAAGTTGTTGTGCGCTGCCTGCGGCGGGGAGCTGCGTTTTCAGACCTAGCGCGGGAATGACGTTCATGCTGATCAGCACAAAGAAGACCAGTAGGAACATCATCACATCGATCATGGGAACCAAATCGATGTGGGCTTTTTGCTTCTTTGGTTCGTTCCAGTTTCTCATTACTCACTTCCCTACAGGCGCGAATGTCTGCATTTCTGAACAGGGCAATTCGCGTGGCGCCGAAACAAAGCAGCCAATATAGGTAGGGTTTGTTTAATTTTTTTTACATTTATGTGATTAATTTTTCATGTTGATACGTATTGGTGGTAATTTTTTGTCAAAAAATAAGTTTTTTTGATGTTTTTACATCATTTATAACAAAGGGGGGAATACCCTGAGAAAGGGGAGGGCACATGTGGTGGGCGCTAACTGAGAAAAATGAATGGCCAGTTGAATCACTGGCCGGAGAATTGTCTTTTAGCTGGAGCGTTATCCTTTTCCGCGCGGTTTCCTGAAGGCGAAAAAGAGTTGGATCGTGTTGCACAGCACCAGACAGGCGGTGATGACGAATACCCAGCGGAAGCCCATCAGGGCGGAGACGCCGGAACCCACCAGCGGCCCGAGGACATTGCCCAGATACATGAATGACTGGTTATAGCCGAAGATACGGCCCGTCACCTGCTGACTGCTGTATTTGACCAACAGTGCCTGCACGGTTGGCATCAGTGCGCCATCGGCAAAGCCCAGCAGAAAGCGCAGTATGCCGAGCTGTGTAGGGCTTTGTACCATCGCCATGACCAGGAACAGCAGCACGCTGATCGCCAGTGCGGCGATCAGGATGCGATGTGCGCCGATTCGGTCACCTAAACGGCCAAGTCGCGGTGCGGATAACAGGGCGGACACGCCGGGAATGGCCGCAATCACGCCGCTGATAAAGGCAATGTTGTCCGTGCCGGGAGCCAGATCGCGGATGAACAGCGTCAGGATCGGGCTGATGGAGCCGTTCGCCATCTGGATCATCATCGTCGTAATGAACAGGCAGATGATGAGCGCCGGATACGGCAGCGAAGCGAAGACGGCTTTTCCGCTGAGCCGGTTCTCTTTGGTGACCTTAACCACGCTCTCTTTGATCGCGAAAAGCGTGATCAGGAAGCTGATAAACAACAGGCCACCGGTGATGAAAAAGACGATGCGTAGCCCGATATAGTCGGCCATAAAGCCGCCGAATAAGGGGCCGAGAATAACGCCAGCAATCTGCCCGGTCGATAGCATACCTAGTGCCCAGCCGCTTTTTTCACGCGGAACCTGTGAGGCAATCAGCGCCATCGCGTTGGGAATGTACCCGGAGGTCAGCCCCATGAGTGACCGCAGGATGAACAGTTGCCATACGTTGGTCGCCAGCCCCTGCAATGACATCACGATCGCCATGCCGAGTGCTGCGCGCAGCAGCATGAGCTTTCGCCCTTTACGATCGGCGAGGCTTCCCCACAGTGGCGCAACGGCGGCTGAGATGAGAAAAGACGAACTGAAGATCAAACCGGACCACAGACTCAGCGACTCGTGCGAGTGAACGCCAAGCTGCTCAATGTACAGCGGCAAGAAAGGTAATATCTGGCTCATGGCCAGCCCGGTGAAAAAACATCCCAGCCAGGCAGAGAAGAGGTTAAGTTTCCAGGTTTCCATGGGGGTAGGAATGGGCCTTCATCAGCGAATAACCAATGGCGAAACCGTGGTGACTGCGCGTGAAAAAGTGTGCTAACCGACAGTGAATGGCGCTCAATTAATAACGGACAGTGACTAAAATTTCGTCTTTCATCATGAGCATAGCATAGCCAGCGGCGTATTGGTCGCTGATGGTAATGATTCGCAACAAAAGAAAATAATCGTGGGTAAGTGCGGACTGGGGAAAGTATCGGTGAATTTCATTGTGTGACTTACGTCACAAAAAATGTGCTTTTTCTCAACAAGCGTGTACAATTCATCCCCATAAAGCGGGGCACTGCGCCATTAAGACAAGTCATCGCTAAAAAGTCATTCCATCGCTTAGTTAAACAATAAGTTAAGTAAAACCAAGGTGAAAAAAGTGCGTAACTTCTTTAAAAAAATGCTGGCGGCTTACCTGAATACCTATAAAGACGTGCCGCCCGGCGCACTGTTCTAAGAGTCTGTGCTATGCATCGTATGAAACAGGCCGCCAATAGGGCGGCCTGTTTATTTGTGGGGCCGACTTATTTTGAGAATCAACATAACGTGGTTCTGAGTCAGTTCCCCTTTCTGTCGTGATATTACTTCGTGCTATAGACCGGAACGGCCGTCACTTCTGGCACGGCATCGGTCAGGTAAGCACCGGCTTCGCTGCTTCTGACTTCATTCTCATCAATAAAGCCATAGAACACGCCCTGCGACGCGGAAGCGCCACGAATTTCCGCATCGCCACGCATTTGCGCATTGCCTGACAGCACAATACCGCGCTCAAACGCACCCGGCCCCATGAAGACCGTGTGCAGTCGCGCGTTATCGCGTACCACGGTATTACCCTGTAGCACCGTCAGGCCGCTGACAACGGCGCGACCTTCCACCGTTCCGCTCAGAATCGTTGCACGATCTTCAATTCTGGCGTTATCTCTCACCGTCCCACCGATGACGCGAGCATAAGGCCCGACGTACGCCGTAGGGGCAACATTAGCTGAGTTAGATACCCAGCCGCCGCCGTTTGCGTGACGAGAACCGTTAGCGGTTGGATTCGGTGCACCAGGCTGGCTGCCTTCCGGCCAGACGCCGGTGAAATCAGCCATCCACGGATAGCGGTAAAGGGAATAGTAAGCCTGATCCCACTTGATCTTCTGCATTTGCGACGGTGTACCCATGACCACCATGTAAATGCCGCGATCGTCCTGACGAATAGTGAAGTTTTTCACCGTGGCGGATGCACCGCGCTGCAATTCACTGTAGCGAGAAACGCCGTCCGAACCGATAGCAACAATACCCCAGCGCCAGTCAGAATTCGGCTGCGGCATGGTTGCCGGATCGTTTTTCAGCCCAGGTAAGCGGGTAATGGCCGATTTGCTCTGCACCATGCCACGGAATTTAACGGTGATTTTCGTCGCACCGCTTTCTGGGATAAGTTTGACGATGTTGTAGCCTAACTGCTGCGGAGCCTGATCGAACGGCACGGAGAAGCGGCGAAGGCTGGCGCTGGCACCGACAACCGGCTCAAGCGCAGTGGTTCTCAGCAAACGGTCAGCGTTATTCTGGTTGGGTTGGACTGCACCATAGCTGCCGTAGGTTGAGCGGTAAAAGCGGCCACGGTCGAAACCGTCTGGATCGATGTAATCCCAGTTGACGTTGTGCATCGCCCAGTCGCCGAAGACATCGTTGAATTCAGACTGGCTCCAGCCCATGTTGGTGCGCAGAATAGACAGCGGATCGGCGGTAGACTGGCCGCTTTCGCCCCATTTCGGCGCTTTTGCCCACATATCGTTGATGACACCATAGCCAAAGCGGTTTTTCAGGTATTCCATAAACTGCCAGTTGCAGTAACGGTTACGTGTTGAACCCAGATAAATATGCGAGTAGTTGACCTGCATTTCCGAACAGTGTGCCGACGTACCGCGGAATTCATCCATCTGGTGCGTCATCCAGTTCGCGTGGGATTCCCAAATCCAGCCAACGTAGTTATCGCCCGAACTCTGGAAGCCGCCAGTTTGCCCTTGCAGCGCATGGGTAAATTCGTGCGCCAGCCCCCAGTTATCTTTGAGTGACGCAGGGCCAATCCACATTCCCATGCTGCCACCACCCGCAATCCCGCCGCTAAGCCCAAAGGTCGGGTCGATGTGAATATTGGCTTTATATTTCACGGTCTGTTTGCAATAAGGCTCGGGGAACTGAATTTGTTTAATAAACTTATCCCAAATTTGTTCCAGTTTCTGCCCTGCGGCAACCGCATCATTGCGGTTAACGTCGTTATTATTCCAGCGGAAGGCAAAGTGCTCAGTCTGGTATTTCACGGAAGGCATATCGGTGATGGAATTATCCACCTGCCAGTTGCCCGCGACACAAGCCTCAGCGGCGTTTGCCGTATTGACCATCAATGCGCCGCTTAAAACGAGTAGACAGTTTAGTGGCGTGAGAAGTGTTTTTATTGTTGGCATAAATCCTTTTCCTAGCATGAATATTGCTAATCAGCCTTATTATTTCACGAGGGTGAATCCTCGTAGATAGATAAGACCCATCCCAAGGCCATCATGGCCTATATCCGTCATACTTCAAGTTACCTGTACGTTGGCTTTACTCGCTCACCTCAGTCACTTACTGATGTAAGTTCCCGAGGATTCACTGCGTCGCCGCCTGCATGTAACTCGAATTATTTAGGATCTATTTTGCTTAAGTAAAAAATACCGGCCTCTGTAAGAAGAGGCCGATTGGATTATAGATTAATTTTATCTTGTTACCTATTTCATTTTAATTTTTGGTTATGTTCTAGTTTCCTAAAATAAGCATGGTTATTGATGTAATGCTGTATTATCAAATAAAGCAGGCTGGCGGCCAGTAACGAATTAAATGCCGGCACGCCCCACTCAAAGGCTAATCCGACGATGGCACCGACAGTGCTGGCGATAATAGCCGGCCAGCCAATCAGCGGTGTTTGTGCGCTGTCGGGTAATTGGCCTTCGGCACGGCTGGTTTCGAGCAATGTCTTGTGGGTGCGCAAAATATAATAATCAACCAGCATCACCCCGATAATCGGTGGGAACAGCACGCCTAATAGCGTCAGGAAATCAATAAAGCGGTCCAGAATACCCGCTACCGAAAGCAGTGTGCCGATGACGCCAATGACCAGCGTGATCGAGACATAGCGTAATTTCTTCCCCGTGACGCCTTCTATCGCATTGGCGATTCCTAAAGAGGAGGAATAAAGATTGATATCGTTCACCCTCAGTGTCGAAAATATCACGGCAATCAGCCCGATGCCGCCCGTCGCCTGAGACATGATCGTCACAACGTCTGCGGTATTGAGCGCACGGGCAATAATGATGGCGAGGCCATTCACCATAAATTCCCCGATGATAATCGACAGCATCGTCATCCAGAAAACATGTTTTCCTTTTTGGGAATAGCGCGTCATATCGGGCGTAATCAAACTCGCGACGATACAGCCGCCTACGACCATCGTCGCGCCAGCGCTAATGGAAATGGCTTCACCGTTAGGTGCGGAGGCGATCAGTTCAGCAATATTGTGGCCGGAGAGCGTCATGATCGAGATATAGCCGACGACGATGACAAACATCGGCACGGCGATTTTGGCCGTAAAGCGTAACGCCCTGAAACCAAAGGCAACCAGCAGCGTTAGCGCAATACCGGACAGCGCAGCAGACCAGCCAAAACCGAGCTTATCCGCCATCGCAAAGTTGAGCGCCTTGGCGAATACGGCGTTCTGGACGCCGAACCAGCCGATGAGGCTAACGGCGATCACCAGCCCAATCAGGACGGAACCAATACGGCCAAAGCCGCACCAGCGTGCGAGCAGGCTGCCCGACATGCCTTCTTTCATACCCGCATAGCCCAGCCCCACGGTCACCACGCCAAAAATGGCGCTGCCAATAAAGATGGCGAGGAATGCCTGGCCCAGCGTCATGGAATGGCCGAGCACCGCACCTAACATAAACTGGTCTAGCGCGGTTAACATGCCGATGTGCACTAATGCCACATTTAAAAAAGGCAGCCGGACACTCAGCGGAACGCGGCTGACTGGGTAGTCATCTATTTTTTCCATGTAGATAGGTTCTCTTATATAAATTGAATGCCTTTCTCGATGAGAGAGTTAGGAATATAACCATCGATTCCAAGATGGCGACAAAATTCTTCAAATTGAGGTAACGAATGTACCTCTGCCTTTTGATACATGTTATATATTCTGTTCTCGATTGTTTTTGGTGATATGTTCATTTTTCTGGCTATTTCTTTATTTGGTAAACGTTGTAGTATCAAGAAGATAATATCCAGTTCTGATTGGGTGAAAATACTGGTTGTTAATTCGGTTTGTAACGTGGTCGGCTTCTTTTGGTCTATATAGATGAGCGGAGACCGCGTATCCAGAGGCCTGGCATTCCACATCGTACCAATGCAAAGCTTATTTTCATCAAAAATTGGGATCTTTTCACTGACGAAGGGCGTCAGTGTTTTCTTTCCATACCAATAGTGTGTTTCTATAACCGTGACTCTCTGTTCACTATTTTCTGTTAGTCTATCGTGTTCTTTTAAATCGTCAGAAAGTTCCGCCCAACTGGCAGGAAATTCATCATCTAGTCGTCCTTCAATATCAAAGCGCATTGGCGTATTGGTATAAAGGTAAGCGGCTTTATTCATGTAAACATGGCGTGATGATAAATCTTTAATACCCCATGGTTCATTTAAACATTCCATCATAATAATCAAATTACGAATATAATCAGTCATGTTTGCTTGTGATGATGGCATCCTGCCCTCCTTAATAGGCCGGAATTAATTCAGCGGATCAATTTAGCTAAATAATGTCGAGTATGCTTGTGCGCATATCCCGGTAGGTTCCCATATTCTTTGTAGCCCAACTTTTCGTAAAACCCTTTAGCCTGAAATCCGAATGTATCCACATAAGCCAGATGGCAACCACGCTTTAATGCTTCTTTTTCAGCAGCCTGCATGAGTTGGCGGCCAAGTCCACTTTTACGATATTTCTCGCTGACCCAAAGATATTGAACTTCTAATGCACCCCACCAGGTTCTGGAGATTAACCCTGCGATAATATTATTTTCATCGTCTTTGAAATTTAAAAAGAGAGGGAAAATATCAACAGTTTCGTACTGTTCATTGTGTTTCCAAAGGCTTGCTATTACAAATTCTTCTTCATCCGAATCTGGTGTGTTAGTAATATGTAGATTCATTACAATAAAACCTCATTATTAGCACGCTAAATTATACTTCCAATGTGAATGCTTCTTTATCATATCAAATGTATTTAGGCAAGAGTGAATTTCACTCGTTCTTAGGTGGCTATATTACTCTATGATAAACAGCATAATCTGATAGGCATTGATTGTATTTTGATGACAATCAGAAAGTAAGCACGTATTTGCCTCACCAGGGAAAATACCAGATTATTTATAATAAAAATGTATGTTGTATCAAAAATATGTTTTTCATGAATGCGTTAATTTTTTATAATTTTTTTGAAATTGGATGCCGACTAAAACGAGAGAGAGCGTGATAAATCTGATCTAATCCTGAATTGGCGGCTTCCAGACATTTACCTTCACTGCTCAAATATCACCCCTTTTCCAGTCACGGGTTTATCCCACGCTGATTATCCAGAATCCTAAAGATTACCATGACTTCCGCTGTTGTGAGCGCCTGTACCTTGTGCGCTAATAGCAATTTTCGAGCTAAATTGTAGGAAGACGTTAAGATCATCAGCCTGCAATCTCTTCCCCCACGGGTTGCAGACGCAAAAAATAAATCACTTCGAGTCTTTGAATAATGGAAGGCCTTGGGATTTCCGCCAACGTTTTACAAATTTAACAATCTCTTCAGGGGTCCCATCATTGTCATCCTCTGGATAATAAATAACACCATTACCATCTGGATGCCCCACTAGTTTTTCAAAATGGCTAACCCATTTATGATGTTCTTCCTCGGAAGAAGAATTCACTTCAACAATATCTCTAACAAATTGAAGGAAATCCTTTTCAGTATAATCATTTAGCGTGAACTTTATTATTGTCATGAACTCTCCTTGGAATGGATCGTGATATGTCTTTTAGGTGTGGCAATCGACATATTGTCAATATCGTAAACTCCACCACCATCAACTATTCGTATTTTATGGTGAATTTCAAACACAGTCCTTCTCCCAGACTGTTCTTTCGGCACAGCGTAAGGCGAACGACCTTTTTTAATTAGTGCTTTATTAGCAGGCGAAAACTGCACCATTAATTCAGGACACTCTGCCACGGCTAACCAAAACGCCTCCCTGAAATCATCAAAACGTTCAAATTTCTGCCCTCTCAGTTTATCCGCAACCTGAGTGGGCACTGGCGCACCTAATCCTGAGCTGGCAGCTTCCAGCCATTTACCTTCACTACTCAATACCTCACCTTTTCCTGTCACGGTTCCGGGCTTATCCCGCCCTGATTGTAGATAAACATAGATCGGCTTTATCTCTGAACCATCAGGAAACACCAAGATCCAGTCATTAAAATCATGCTCATCTGGCACAGGAAACGGTGGCGTTGTAGTTTCCGTTTCATCTTCTGGGATAGGATAGATCAGGATGGTAGGTTGATCGATAGGGTTGACCGGACTTCCTGTATGCGCAACAGGCTCTGACCCCTCTGGCTTTTCTGGTGTCCATGTGATGGTCGGGCCATCCAGACCGGGCGCGGGTGTGAAAGTATAGCCCTGAATCTTTGCATCCCACACCATATTGGCAACACGAACGCCTTCATACGGCGTTCCTTCCCCCGTATGAACACCATAGACCTGCATTTTTCCATGAATATCAGGACGCCAGAAAAAACGAACACGCGTCGTTGCTGTTTCACCAGCCCAGCCTTTACGTCGCAATTCATCTTCCAGCCAATGTTCGTCTCGCCCCGGCACCTTATCACTGCCTTCCCCCGCAGACGGGATATAGAGCGCGGAGGCTAATGCGCCAATATATGGCACACTTCTTGCCGCACTCAGCACGCCACCTAGAGACCATTCTCCCCAGACTTGTGTCATGACTCCCGTCGCGGCCAGTAAGCCGACATCTGCACTGGCGACAGGCTCTTTCTGTTTTTCTGCGACTACCGAGTCAATAAGCGGTTTGGCAATGGGGACTGAGGAACGCGTTTTGTCATCAGCAGCGACCAACAAATCAAACAGGGTCTTATACCAGGGTTCTTGTGGAAGAGGTTTGGGAGGAGGTGGCTTGGGTGAAGGTGTTGCGGTTTCTGATACCGCTGTTTTCTTCTTCGTCGCCTGTGCATGTTGCACAACTTCATGCGTATTACTTGCAGAATGATAATCATAGCCACAGCAATCGTCTTGTTCGGGCTGGGCAAACAGCACCATGTCCCCGAAATTTTTGACCGGCTCTTTTTCCGTCCTTGCATGAATACAACCTTTATCCTGTAAACAATATTTGGCGTAAACAGGAGGAACGGTCAGCATTGGTGTTAATGCCAACAATGGCGCACGGGTTAATGCAGCTTGTTTCGCGCATTCCTGAACAGGAGAACGATGTGGGGTATCACCAATGATGACGTTGCCACTGCCGGAGATAATGACCCCGCCGCAATTGATGCTATCGCCAATACGCGTAGCGGGCTTGCCATTAATGATAACAGTCGATGAACCTTCGGCGATTTTTCGGGAATGAACACCATGGGGTGCATTGGGACAAGGGCAACCGTGCAGCAGAACGGTATCGCCTTTACGAGCAGCGGGCTGACCATTAATGATAACGTCAGGACTGCCTTCGGTTATCGGGGTTTCGGGGAAGCAGTCATGACCACTTCCGATATCGTTAAGACGGGCAGCACCCGGCATCGTCATTTTCCTTTGACAGTAAACCATTCCTTTTGATGGCTAAATATTGGGCGTTTTTTATGGGGGATTCAATATCGAAACCGCTATCAGGCTTGGATACTGACGTTGTTAACTAGATTTTTATTTAGATTCAGCTCTTCCTCTCAGAGAATTCATCTAATTATTTGAAGGTTATATACGATATAGAATTTGATGTTTGCCGATGATCCGCATTGTGTCGATTATCCCCATTATAATTCTGTGCTGGGTTATCATCATGATTAGAATCCTAAAGGCGATGACTGCTTGCGCTATTGTGTATTCTTACTTACCCCTATCATGTCAGAAGTTTTTGGTGCTTTTTTTATCCTGTTTGCCTCTGTCGGAGAGCCGCTCTGATGTCGTTAAAAGCCTTACGCACATTGGTCGCGATTGCTCAGTATGGATCGTTTGCCCGTGCGGCTGAAGCCGTATGCCTGACGCAATCTGCCGTCAGCCTGCATGTCCGCAGCCTGGAAGAAGACTTCAAGGTGTCGCTTTTCGATCGCTCACGTCGCATCCCAGTACTCACCGAAGCCGGACATCGCGCAGTGGAGCAGGCGCGGGATATCCTTGCGCAGTATGACGGCATTGCCGCCGAGTTAGGCGAGGGTGGGGAACTGGCCGGACGCCTGAGAATTGGCGCGATCCAGACCGCACTGGCTGGCGTTTTGCCCGCCGCGCTGGCCGCATTGCGTCGCGCTCATCCACGCCTGCGTGTTCTGGTGAATTCGGGGATGTCGGCGGAGCTGGCAATTCGCATTGATGCTGGCGAACTGGACGCCGCTGTGACCACCGAGCCGGTAAAACCTTATCCAACCGGTCTGGTGAGCACGCCACTGTATCAGGAAGGATTCTGGATCGTTGCCCCACCGGCGCTGGCGTCTCTGGATGCCAGACAGCTCCTGCAAGATCGTCCTTTCATTCGCTTCGATCGTCGTGCCTGGGCTGGGCGAACTATCGATCGCGAGCTGCGCCGCCAGCGTCTGCGGGTACAAACCGATATGGAGCTGGACAGTCAGGACGCGATTATTCAGATGGTCGCCAGTGGGCTTGGCGTAGCGGTGATTCCACTGTCCGAGCGGGAGAAGAACCGTTTGGATAATCTGGTCTGTATCCCCTTCGGCGAACCTCAGCAGCAGCGTCGTGTTGTGCTGCTGGAGCGCGAAGACCGCCCGGCAACGCGACTTGCTGCGGCGCTGGCGGAAGCGATTCGAACACAGTCTGGTGACGATGTCATTCATGAGAAATAATTGAGTTAACGTCGATTTAATCTCGTTTTTTTCTCATCAGAAGTCCCGCTATGGTAGTGCCAGTTTCTTCACTTTCAGGTACTGACTCATGGTGTCCACTTCGCAGTCCATTTCCCCTCCGCTATCACCGATTTTGCAAATGGCTCGGCGAGCCGCAGCGCGACGAGCCGAAGGGCATGATGTTATCGATCTGACATTAGGTGAGCCTGATTTCAGCGCGCCTGAGCATGTGATTAGTGCGGCGCACGAGGCACTCGCACAGCCGTTGACCTATTCACCGGCGAATGGTCTACCGCGCTTACGTCAGGCGATTCGGGCGCGGTTGCAGCAGGATCGTTGGCTAACGTATGGCGATGATCAGATTGCCGTTGGGTGTGGTGCAAAGCAGATTATCTTCAATGCGTTCCTCGCCACGCTACGGCCAGGGGATGAGGTCATCATTCCTGCACCCTATTGGGCAAGCTACCCCGACATGGTGCGGATGTTTGGTGGCGTGCCGATTATCCTGCCAACGGAAACGCGGAACGGGTTTCGGCTGGAACTAAAATCCCTTGCGGCAGCGCTGAGTGACCGTACACGCTGGCTGGTACTTAATGCGCCGGGAAATCCGTCGGGTGCCACTTATGAGCCAGCGGCGTTGCTGGCCTTTACGGAAATTCTTCGTCAGCATCCTCAGGTGCGTGTGCTCTCGGACGATATCTATGCGCACATCCGCTTTGGTTCGGAGCCTTATGCCACGCTGGCGACTGTGGCAGAGGATATGAGAGAGCGTACGCTCTTGGTTGATGGCGTTTCCAAAGCGTATGCCATGACGGGTTGGCGCGTGGGGTGGGGCTGCGGTTCGGCGGAACTGGTTCGGGCGATCACATCGATACAATCGCAGAACTGTACGCAGACCAGCACGCTCAGCCAATTGGCGGCTATCGCTGCGTTGGAAGGGCCGCAGGATGGGTTGGCAGAACGAGCGGTAATCTATCGGCAGCGGCGCGACGCGGCGTTGACGGAGTTACGCCGTAGCCCACGTATCGACGTGATGACGCCCGATGGGGCGTTTTACCTGTTGCCGAAAATTCTCGGTGTGCGTGACGATAATGCGTTGGCATTGCGCCTGCTTGATGCGGGCGTCGCGACGGTTCCGGGAAGCGCATTTGGTGTTCCGGGTCACCTGCGTGTGTCTTTCGCTACCGATTTGGCGGTTTTAGTCAAAGGGTGCAGACGGATTGTTACCGTGCTGGAGGCAAGCGAATGATCGTCTCGCTCCTGCTGGCGCTGTTGCCTATCGCGCTACTGATCGTGTTGGGCTCGTGGTTACGTCAGCGTGCTTTTCTGACGGCGGCATTTTGGCCACAGGCTGAAAGGCTGGGTTATTACCTTCTGCTTCCCGCACTATTTCTACATGGGCTGGCGACAGCGCGTCTGGATGGCGTGCCGGTAGCAGCGATGATCCTGACGCTGGTGTGCTCGACGCTGGCTGTCGCTGTCGGACTAGTCGCAGTACGTCGCTGCTTTCCCGTTGATGATGCGGCGTTTACCTCGATATTTCAGGGCGGCGTCCGTTTTAATAACTACGTTGGCGTGTCTGCCGCTGCCGGGCTATTTGGTGCACACGGTGTGGCACTTGCTGCCGTTGCGAACGCGGCGATTGTGCCGACGGTCAATATTCTCTGTGTCTTGATTTTCGCCCGCTACGGCAATGCCGGGACGCCGTCATTCAAGAATATCGTGAGGCTGCTGGCGCTAAACCCGCTGGTGGTGGCCTGTGCCATCGGCATTACTTTGCAGATTACCGGGTTAGGGTTGCCGCCGGGGATTGAGCCGGTAATGAAATCATTGGGACAGGCGTCGCTGCCGCTCGGGCTGCTGTGCGTGGGCGCGGCGCTGGATTTCTCTGCCGCGCGCAGCTGGCTGCGTCCTGTAGTGATTGCATCATGCGCGAAATTTATTGCGATGCCGCTGGTGACGATCGTCGCCTGCCACCTCTTTGGTCTGTCTGGCCCAGCGGCGATTGCTGCACTGCTGTTTCAGGCGCTGCCGACGGCATCGTCGTCTTACATCATGGCTCGTCAACTGGGGGGGGATGCGCCATTGATGGCGGGCATCATTGCGGTTCAGACACTGGTGGCGGGCATTGCGCTGCCGATTGCCGTCCTTGGGCTGAGCGGACTGTTATAAATTCCTCGAATGTTCTTTTTGTAACAATGCCTTGCTAACGATGTGGTGATTTGTTCTTTTCTATCTATTTGTATTTTAAATGAATTAATCCTTGCGTTGAAATGACAATAATAATGCGTATAGTTATCATTTACTTTTCTGTGCAAATGTTGACAAGAAACGCCTCAGCATCTCGCCAAAATCACCATCAGTTAACCGAGGATATACCATGTCTTTTAGAGTTACTCGCGCCGAAAAAACGCGCGTTTGTGATTCTTCGCTGGCCGGAGTAAAACCATTCGGAGTCTCTCTTCTTGCCCTGTTGATCTCAGCCTCTTTCCTGCCTGCTCAGGCCACTGCCGAAGAAAATCCCGCTTCAGGCGATACGCTTGTCGTTAGCGCTAATGCCAATGCCAACGCCAACGCGGAAGCCAGCGATCCGCAGGATTACAGCGTGAAAGTGACTAACGCCGGAACGAAGATGACGCTGACGCCGCGTGATATCCCACAGTCGGTGAGCGTCATCAGCCAGCAGCGTATCGAAGATCAGGGCCTGCAGACGATTGGTGAGGTGATGGCGAACACGACGGGTGTGTCTTCTAAAATTATTGACTCCGAACGTGTGACGTATTTCGCGCGTGGCTTCCGCATCACTAACTACCTGTTCGACGATATTCCAACGGTGGTGAATGAAATTTGGGATTTTGGTGATTCAGGCTCAGACACGGCGATTTACGATCGTATTGAGGTGGTGCGTGGGGCGACTGGGTTAATGACCGGAACGGGCAACCCTTCTGCCGCGGTAAACATGGTGCGCAAGCATGCGGATAGCCGCGAGTTCAAAGGCTCGGTATCCGGCAGTTACGGTTCGTGGGATAAACAGCGGATGGTGACCGATCTGTCTGCGCCGCTGACGGAATCCGGTAATGTGCGTGGACGCGTCATTGCGGGCTATCAGGATAATGACACCTGGCTCGACCGTTACCACAACCGTAAAAAATTCCTCTACGGCGTGATCGATGCCGATGTGACCGATTCGACGACGCTCTCCCTCGGTTATGATTATCAGGAAGCCAATACCGATAGCCCAACGTGGGGCGGATTGCCGACGTGGTTCACTGACGGCAGCCGTACGCATTTCGGACGTAGTTTTAACTCTGCACCTAACTGGAGCTACTCCGATAAAACATCGAGAAAAGTGTTTGCCGATCTAACCCAGCGTTTTGATAACGGCTGGCAAGTACGCATGAATGGTACGCATGCAGAAAACGACTTTGACTCCAAACTGATGTATGCCAATGGGTTCCCAGATAAAGATACCGGAATACTGGTTGATCCGTTCGGCAGTAATGTCGGTGCTTATGGTGGATGGAATAAGGGAACACGTAAGGTTGATGCGATTGATACCTATGCTTCCGGCCCGTTCGAGCTACTGGGACGCCAGCATGAGTTGGTGATAGGCGGCAGCTACAATCGACAGCGCAGCCAGTTCTATAACTCGCAATCGACGATCAGCTCGGCAGACATGGGTAATTACTATAACTGGAATGGCAATATTGCCGATCCAGCCTGGGGTGCTTGGGCAGATTATGAACACTCAACCACGCGTCAAAAATCACTCTATACCTCGGCGCGTTTCTCTCTGGCCGATCCGCTGCATCTGATTGCAGGCGCGCGTTATACCGACTGGAGCATCATTGGTTCGACGGGTGACACCAGCAATAATCGCGTCACGCCTTATGTGGGTCTGGTGTATGACATCAACGATACCTGGTCGACGTACGCCAGCTATACCGATATCTTCCAGCCGCAAACGCAAAAAGATATTAATAAAAAATACTTGTCTCCGACTACGGGCAAAAACTACGAAACTGGTGTTAAAGGGGACTGGTATAACAGCCGCCTGACCGCGTCGGTATCCGTTTTCCGTATTGAACAGGATAATGTGGGACAGTCAACGGGAATCGCAATTCCCGGCGGCGGTGGCGAATTTGCCTACCGTTCAGTTGATGGTGTCGTCAGCAAGGGTATTGAGTTTGAAGTGAACGGTGCGGTGACGGACAACCTGCAAATGACGTTTGGCGGTTCGCGCTATGTTGTTGACGATCAGGACGGTCAGTCGGTTAACCCAGAACAGCCGCGCACGTCGTTCAAGCTGTTTACCCGCTACCAGTTGCCAATGGTGCCGGATTTAACCGTTGGCGGCGGCGTGAACTGGCAAAATGGCATCTGGCAGGAAGGTTCTGGCCCGCAAAACACCACGCTGCGTGCCGAGCAGGGCAGCTATGCGCTGGTTAACCTGTTTGGCCGCTATCAGGTGACCAAACAGCTGGCGGTACAGGCGAATATCAACAACCTGTTTGATAAAGAGTATAGCGACTACCTTGCGCCTTATGCCGTGTATGGCACGCCGCGCAGCGTCTCGATGACCGTCAACTATGCTTTTTGACGATCAGCGCTTTCTGACGAGCAACGCTTTCTGACGATCGATAATGTCGTCTAAATCTTAAGTAAAACATCATCCCCCGCCGACAGCATCGGCGGGGGATTTTCTCAACGAACCAGCGATGGCCGTTTGGCGTTAAACGACCAGTTGGGAATTAAAAACTGCATACCGAGCGCGTCGTTACGGTTTTTATCCGGGAGTGAGAGATAAAGCCGGTGCGCCTCCTCCACCCGTTTCCTGTTCAGCGTAATCCCTAATCCCGGCCCTTCAGGCAAGTGTAAATGGCCTTTTTCAATTCGCGGGGCTTCATGGGTGAGCTGCTGCCCATCCTGCCATATCCAGTGGGTATCAAACGGCGTGATGCGTTCGCCCGGTGCGGCGGCACCCAGATGAGCCACCATGGCGAGCGAGATATCGAAATGGTTGTTGGAATGGCAACCCGTGGTTAACCCCCATTCGTGGCACAGCTGCGCCACGGTATTGGCATGGCGCATGGTCCAGAAGTGCGGATCGGCCAGCGGAATATCGATGGCGTTCAACTGGATCGCGTGATTAAGCTGGCGCCAGTCGTTAGCAATCATATTGGTTGCTACGGGAATGTTGGTGGCGCGTCGGAATTCGGCTAGGGTTTCCCGGCCGGAATAGCCGTTCTCTGCGCCGCACGGATCTTCCAGATACGGTATTTGCCCCTGTAGCTCTCCCCCCATGCGTATCGATTCATCCAGAGACCAACTGGCGTTGGGATCCACGGTAACCCGCGAGCCAGGGAAGTGGCGCAACAGCGCTTTTACTGTCTCAACCTCTTTTTCGCCGTGATGCACGCCGCCCTTGAGTTTGAAATCGTTAAAACCATAAAGATCGCTGGCGGCTTCCGCCAGACGAATCACGCCGTCGTCGTCCATGGCTGCCTGATGGCGCAGATAAAACCAGTCGTGTTTTCCGGTTTCGCCGGGCAGGTAATTCATATCGGTTTTTGTGCGGTCGGCAATGTAAAAAAGGTATCCCAGAATCGGAATCGACTCGCGCTGCTTACCGCTGGCCAGCAATTCTGCAACCTGAAGGTTTAAGAACTGCCCGGTCAGATCCAGCAGCGCGGCTTCCGTCGCGGCTACCGCATTATAAAATTTCTCTGGGTTCATCTGTGGAATGTGAATCGCGGTGTTGTCGCTCTGTCCGCTACTCAGATTGCGCTTATCGCTTTTAAACAGCGTGCTCAGCGTGGTGTTCAACTTGAGCAGCGTTGTTCCCTCCACCTGCGGGATGAAATCGTTGAGCACCGCGAGCGTGCTGGAATGGCAGGGACATTCCCCTACGCCGGTATTGCCCGCGCTGTCTGTCAGCGTCACCAGAATTCGGGTGAAGTAGCAGTTGTGCGCACCGCCAATATTCAAAAGCATGCTGTCATATCCGGCGACCGGAATGACTTCCATTTTTTTAATGATAGGGCTGTCAGACATTTCGATGCTCCATAGGTTTGAATGAACTGGGCGGCGTGGCGTGTGTGCTACGCAGCAATAAGAACAGACCGGTGACGACGGAAACTGCGGTCAGCGAATAGAGCCCGCCCGTTGTGCTGCCGGTTTTTAATTCCAGATAGCCAAAGACGGTAGGCGCGACGAAGCCCCCGAGGTTGCCGATGGAGTTGATCAGGGCGATCCCCGGTGCGACGATGGATGCAGGAAGGTTGCCCTGCGGCATGGGCCAGAAGAAAGTGGCGCTGACCTTTGAGCCAATGCAGGCGACGATCATGGCGAGGAAGCCGAACCACGGCGATCCGATCGTCGCCATAAACGTGCCGCAGGCGGCAATCAGCATGGCGACGCCTAGCGCTTTAGGTAAATGCTGGCGATGTTTGTCGCTGAATTTGCTGACAAGGTTGATGGCGATAATGGCGCACAGCCAAGGGATGGCGGTAAGCAGCCCGATACCGAAACTGCTGAACCCCTGAATACGTTGGATAATCTGCGGGAGCCAGAACACCAGCGTGTAACCCGTCATGGTCATGGTAAAGAAGATGGCGCAGTAGAACAGTGTTCTGCGGTCCGTCAGTAAGCGCAGTTTTCCGGTATTTTCCTGCTGTGCATCGCGCTCTATTTCTTCCTGCTGTAGCTGTTGCTCCAAAGCCTGCTTTTCTTCTGCGCTGAGCCAGCGGGCTTTATCTGGGCTGGAGACCAGTACGAAAGCCGCCAGAATCCCGACCAGAATCGACCCCGCGCCTTCTAAAAACATCACCCATTTCCAGCCTGCAATGCCGAGAAAATCATGCATCATCAGGATGGCTCCGGTAATCGGGCCGGAGAAGAGAAACGCCCCCGCGCTGGCACTGAGGATCAGCGCCGTTGCCCGGCCGCGCCAGGCGTTAGGCACCCAGAGCCGGAAGTAATAGAGCACTCCGGGGAAGAAACCCGCTTCGGCTACGCCGAGCAAAAAGCGCAAGACATAAAACTGGATCGGGCTGGTGACAAAGCCCGTCGCGACCACGACGGCTCCCCAGGTAATCATGATGCGAGTCAGCCACACTCGTGCCCCGAATTTCTTCATCATCAGGTTGCTGGGCACTTCAAACAGCGCATAGCCGATAAAGAAAAGCCCTGCGCCAAGACCAAATGCCGCCGCGCTGATGCCGGCATCGGTCTGGAGTTCTGCTTTTATAAATCCGATGTTTGATCTATCTATTTGATTAATAATCAACATAACGGCCAGCATCGGGATAATACGCTTGAAGAATTTGGCAATGGCCGAGGCGAGATGCGCCTCTCTGGTGTGGGCAGATGATACGGTTGTTGTCGTTGTCATTTTTACACCTTGCGTAGGTAGGTTACGAAAGTGTTATAGAAAATGAGTGAAAGGAATAACCATGTGCAGATGCCCAGCATGCGTTGGGCTACTCCACAGTGGCGGCGAAAATGAAGGCGGCCAGCGCAATTAGGAAAAAGTGAGGAAATATCACGTCTGCGACGGCGATCACAGCCTGACGGGGGATAAATATCAGGCATTGACGCTTTTTATTCGTTTGCTAAGGTAATGGAAAAAACACGCCACTCACTCATCATCATTACCCGTCAGGAAGACAGAGAATGATCTCAACGCAATACATCAGCCGAATCGCGCTGGTTCACGAAAAGGTGGATTCATTCGAGGCCTATCCGTTTTCTATTCCGTCGATTCGCTCGCTGGATAAGCTGGAACTGCACCCGAAAGTCACTTTTTTTATCGGCGAAAATGGCGCGGGAAAATCCACTCTGTTAGAAGCCATTGCCGTTTCGATGGGGTTCAACCCGGAAGGCGGTACCCGAAATTTCAATTTCGGCACCCGTACGTCGCATTCCAGACTGTCGGGTTTCTTGCGGGTGGCGAAAGGCATCAAGAAACCTAAAAACGGTTTCTTCTTACGTGCTGAAAGCTTTTTCAATGTTGCGACGGAAATTGAGCGTCTGGATAGCGAACCGGGTTTTGATCCGCCGGTGATTAACTCCTATGGCGGGCATTCGCTGCATGAACAATCCCACGGTGAATCTTTCATGGCGCTGTTGCTCAATCGGTTTGGTAAAGAGGGCATTTATCTGCTCGACGAACCGGAAGCCGCGCTGTCACCCAGCAGGCAATTAACTGCGATCGCCCGCATGCACGACCTCATCCGTGAAGGATCGCAGTTTGTTATCGCGACCCACTCTCCGATTCTGATGGCGTATCCCGATGCCACGATCTTTCAGTTCGGTGAAGACGGAATACAGCAGGTCGCGTATGAGGACACGGAACATTACCAGATCACGCGTGCTTTCCTGAATAACCCTGAGCGCATGCTACGTGAGCTGATGGCAGACTAGGGATTAACATCGCTATAAATAGCTCAACGTAAAATTCGCCGTTGCCATGAAATCGCCGGATTGAATCAGATCGTCGCGTATCTTTTCGATGCGGGCGGAAAAGGGAATGGTGTTGTCTCCGCTTTGCAGCACAATGCTGTCCGTGCTGCTGTTGATGCCGACCAGTTTGTTAGCATGATAAATGCCAACCGCGATGCCTTTGGCACCGGATGGCGTATCCAGCGCCAGCCGCTTGGGCAAGAGCGGTTCTTCTTTGCCTGAAAAACGGATAGTGACGTTTTGGTAGGTATCCAGATTGCAGTCCGTGAGGTTAATCGTGAAGTCATGCCAGTCACCGTAGCGATTGGCTTTTAAATAGCGGTTAGAGACTTCACTCATGTCCACCACAATCGCCTTGCTCTCCGTACTCACATTACAGGCGGCGTTGACGACTAAAACGCGGAAGGTCACTTCGCGATCGTCCAGCGTTGTCATCTGCTGCGCGAAGGATGCACCTGAATGCAGCGCGATGAGGCCAACTGTGAAGACGAGTAAGGGGCCGCGCGACCTGATTTTCGCTACCGTATTGCTGTGTTTTATCATCGTTGCGATCTCGCGTAGGAAGACGGATTAATGATAATTAAACCGTAGGATAATATTTTTCTCGGTATCGCCTATCACTGCGGGGCCGGAGGCGTAGAGCCGAGCCGTATAGCGCCGTTCAACCTGACCGCTCGATGCCGTCAGGCCGTCAACCAGACCGATGAACTGGTTAAACGGCACGTTATTGCCGCTGCGCGTATCTTCGATCTTCAGCGTCGCGCCATTTCCCATGTTCATGCCGTCTACCCCGACGAGTGAATGTCCCCGTGAAGAGGCATCAAAGTTGATGTCCAGATCGAATCCCTTGCCGCAGTCTTCTCCACCGTCAGTCGATACGTTGATGTGGAATTCCGTTTGCGCCAGTGCGTTGGCCTCCGTACCCGACCACGCTCGGACCGTACCAAAATCGACATAGCTATCGGGCGAGACGTTGATCTTCGCGGCGCACTGCATAATGTCGATGCCGTGTAGCCCTGACAGAGTTAAACCATAGTTGCTGTCAGGTTTGTTATTGATGCCCCCTTCTCCGTCGATTTGGAAGACGCGTAACGAATCCACGCCTGTCGTGGCGTCGGTGATATTTCCCGTTTTTTCGAGATAGAGCTGCACCGTGACATTCAGCATGGTCGGGTTGGCGGGCGGCGTTGAACCTCTGGGGCCCGGTGCGATCCATTTTCCCGTAGATACGCGGGATGCGGTAGTGCCGCCATTGGTAATCACACCGAGGTCCTGGCCGTTATAGATGATGCCAATGCCAACGCCCTGACTGATGACCCTGCCTTCGGGGTTGGGATAGAAATAGGACATCTCACCCTGCGGGCGCACGGATTTATACGCCCAGCAGGCCAGATTGCGGGTATAGGGTTTTGACGTCCACAGACGGCTGCCGATAGGCAAGGTCGCGGGGATCTTTAGCGTACCGATATCCTCATAGTCGTTTACTGGGCCAGTCACTGTGCCCAGTCGGCATTCCAGCGCGCTGGCGTTAAACGCCGTTAAGCTGAACAAGAGCGATGCGCAGAGGGCGACAGTGCGATGTTGACGAGCAGCTAACCAAGACATGGCGGGTTCCCTGTAGCTTATTTACGGATGACGGGCTGGCACTGGTTTTGTGCGCAGGTAAAAGGCAACTCCAGATGGCCGCCGTAGTCGTTGACGTAATACAGATAGAAGCGTTCGACCGCGCCGTCATTCACCTCAACCGACAGCGTTGAGCGTGGCGCGACCATAAAGGCTTTGCCCTTCAGCAGGCTGGTGGGGGTGGTGCGTGTCGTTTTGGGCTGTTTCAGGATGCCGCTGACCGTGATGTAGTACGGCGTGGGGTTTTCGACCTGAAAGGTGTTTCCCGTTTTTCGGACAATCAGTTTTTCCTGCCAGATTTCGTCTTTGGCTGGCTTTACGCCACGGGGGCGGAAGAACACCTTAATTTCAGACTGAATGGCGATCTGTAATACGTTAGGTTTGTCCGTCTTGGGGGGAATTTCCCGGACGTTAAGGTAAAACAGCGATTCGCGGTCGGTTGGCAATTGGCTGATTTGTTCGGTCTTGACCAAGCGGATCAGGCTATATCCTTTTGCTTCGATGCGCTGTAACGGTGGCAGCACCATCAGCGGTGTTGTCACTTTATTATGCTGGTCGTCCGTCAGCCAGGACTGCGCCAGAAACGGATTCTCTGCGTTTTGATTCATCAACATGACCGTCGCGGATTGCTCCTCATCGTTAAAAATAACGCGGGTGCGATCGAGGCTCAGGGCGCTATAGGCTGAGGGCATCAAAAACAGGCAGCCGATGAGGAACCCTGCTGCGCGTTGATAAACGGTGTGCTTCATAACGTACTCTCCAGATTTTTCTATTGCTTTTCGCCGCTTATTTACAGGGAAGCAGCAGTGCATCAAGGTGATTTAAGGTCGGGGGCAGGGTGATGACACACTGTGTTCTCCCCTCCCAGATGACGGACAGCGTTTCGTCAGGCGATACGCCGGTGATGTAGGCCTGCCCGCCGTTGGTGATCATGGCGATATCGCGACCTTTCTTGTTTTTGATCTGAGCGGCGAACGGGGGATTTTTGCCATCAGCCAGTGCAACGTTCGCCATGATTTTTGCCCCGCTTACCACGTCGAATTTGCGGTAGCCGATTGCGCCTTCTGTCAGCGTGCCCTGAACGACCGTTGTCACTGCTTCAATGTCTGACGGTAATTTCTGTACATCAATACGGGTCGACACATCGTAGTAGCTGCTGGTGCCAGCAATCACGGCAAGACCATAGCGGTTAGTCTCGACCTGGCTGCCAGAAAACGGCACGCCTGCTTGCTCCGTGTCGACCATGATACGGGTGCCGCCCTGATTGCCTTTCGGGTGTGCTGCGACGCCGTGGCGGGTTGCGGTAATCCCGCCGCGCAGTGAGCCGTTCAGGTAGGTGTAGCGATCCTGCTGCCAGGCGACGCCTACGGTGGCATCTGTCATGGGCGCCAGATGGGTATAGTTGCCGCTCAGGTAAGTCTTCTCTTTGCTGTCGTGCCGGGTGCTCAGGTTCCAGGTCCGACGCGGATCGGCGTTATTGGAGTAGGTCAGCGCTTGATTGCTGCCGTCGTTGTAGCGCCCCATGCTGTAGCTCAGGCGATCCTTCTCTCCGAGTGGAATAGAAAAGCTCAGGTACAGGCTGTCATCGGTACGGCGGTTGAATTCGGTGCGGTAGGCCGATAAATTCGCGGCAATACCTTTAAATGCACCGATATCAAGGTACTTGTTGAGTGAAATCCCGTAGCGATCCTGTTGCGTTTCATTCCAGTAGGTTTGGCGCGTATACGTGACGTAGGTCGATAGCCCACTCAGCACGGAGGATGATTCCTGCGTCGCGAAGTTTTTTGACAGCGTAATGGTGTAGCGCTCTTTTTCATTGCGATAGCGGCTATCAAGGTCCAGCGCATAGAGATACTGCGCCATGCTCATGTAGGTCTTCTCTGAAAAGCGGTAACCCGCAAAACTGATCTGGCTATCGATCGAGTTGAAGTATTTAGACCAGTTGAGCGAAAAAGCATGCCCCATTTGCGACGAGTACGGTGCTGGTAGCGTGGCGCGTGACTGCGTGACGTCAGCGGACAGCGCGCCCAGCAGGTAGAGGTTTTTCCCGATGCCCGCAGACCAGGACTGATAGCCATCGGATAAAATAGTGCCGCCGTACACCGACCACGCATTGGATAATCCCCATGAGGCTTCGGCGGCAGAAAAGGCCGGGCCTTGCAGACGATGGTTGGTATTCGAGGGCTTACCAGCGGCGAGTTTGTACTGCACGTGTCCCGGTCGAGTCAGGTAAGGCAGGTTGGCCGATTCGGTCTGGAATGTTGTTACCGTACCGTCTTCTTCCGTCACGCGGACATCCAGCGTCCCGCTGACGCCGTTTTTCATATCCTGAATGGCAAAGGGGCCGGCAGGCACGGTGGTTTCATAAATCAGCCTGCCATTTTGCGTGACGGTCACCGTCGCGTTTGATTTGGCGACGCCGCGAATTTCGGGCGCGTAGCCACGCAGCGAAGGGGGAAGCATGTTCTCGTTATTGGCTAATGAGATGCCGGTAAAGCGATAGCTATCAAACAGGTTGCTGCTGAAATACATTTCCCCCAGTTTGAGATCGGCTGAAAGCGTTGGCAGCGGACGATAGGCGTAAAACTGATCCCACGAGAAACGATCGCGATTCGAGTTGCGCGATTTTTGCAGAAAATAGCGGTAATCGGCACGGTAACGCCAGGCACCCTGATTGAATCCGGCCGTGCCGTAGCTGCTGAGATAGTGTGATGTGCCTTTGCCGTTGGTATCACGGCGTACGTTCCCGACGAGGTTGTAGTCCAGTAGCGCACCGCCGATACCATGATCCCATTGCTCGGGCGGAATCCAGTTGCGATCGCTATACATCAGCCATGCTTGAGGAATCGTAATATTCAGCGCTCCCATGCCTATCTGGTTAGAGATTTTAACGCCAGCAATGGGGGTCAGATCGACGCACGCGCCGTTATTCCATAATTCGATTTTGTCGCGTGCTTCTTTTTTTAGCGCCAGTTTATCGACGAGTTCAGGCGGAAGGCAGGCCGTTGGGCGGGAGCGATTATTGCCTTCCGGCAGATAGTTAACGATCAACTGCTGTATTTCACGCGAGTTCACCTTTAGGGATAAAAGATAAGCGCCGGGTGTGACGTATTCGGGATCGGAAAAATGGCTAAGATCAATGTCACTACGATCGTCGACATCCAGTACGTTAACGTTAAATTCCGTTGCACTGAGCGATGTCGTATTCAAAGAAAAAATAAAAATACCGCCGCGAAATAACGCAGGTTTTATTTTTTCTTTGAACGTAATATTCTTCATTGCCATAGGAATAGATACTTGAATAGATGCCGCATTGTGGTTATTCATGCATATCAATCGATATGGGGAATAATGTAGGTATAGGGGAGGAGGCCTCCCCATTTGATTGCCTATACCCTGTTGTTAGCGCAACGAATGGTTAGCGCAACGGAATTTTATTGATAGGACACAACAAAATTAGCCGTGCTGGCGAAGGAACCTGTCGTGATTACTGGCGATTCCCCTTCCTGTGGCGTTGGGAGTTTTGCGACATAAGATGTGAAGGAGAAAATATTATCTCCATTTGCCAGCGGTGTAGCGGGAACGGCTGGCGTGATTCCGTCGAATTTAATTTTTTCACCGACTCGCTCTACGGCAATCCCTGCACCGGTTGCACTGCCGTTTAATGCCAGCAGTTGATTATTGGTACCCGATGCTACGCCGCCGGAGAAAACAATTTTGGCGCTGGTTGCCGTATCCAGGCTGCAATCTTTTAATGTGATATCAAACGGCTTAATTTCTGAGGTGCCACCGTTTTCCAGCACGGTTTTGCTGATTTCGCCAAACTCGATCGTTTGATGCAGATCGTCCTGAGATACTGAGCAAGGCGTATCAATAATTTTTCCCTTAAATGTCACCGAGCCATTATGTGAATCTGCGGCATGTGCGCCGACAGAAAAAATGACGGAGATAAGGGATGCCAGGGTGATTTTTGATAATTTCATATTGTGCTCTCTCTGTGGGTTACTTTGTTTAAAAGTGAATGTTGAAACGTGAACGCTACTCTCATGACTGCTCAGCGCATTCATGCATAATGAGTAATGCCTTCTCTTTTGTAATGTCTCTGTTGATTGACTAGCAGTTTGCCGGTTTTTCACGTGGTGAATATATTTACCCGCTTGCTCAGTCGATTACTCTGGAACGAGGTGAATGGTAATGGTGAGTGGTTTTGTGGTCAAATATATTGCTTTAAATATATTTATTTAGTTTTTATTTTTTAAATTTATATTTATTTAGGTTTTTATTCTGTTTTTGGGTTTTGATGTTCTAATGAGACATAATGGGCTATAAATATAATTGTCGAGATAATTTATTTTAATTCAATGTCTTATTTGTTATTTGCTATCGTCTAGGGTGAGATGTGAGTAAATATTCACTGCTTTATAAAAATAATGAAATGTCTTTTTATTTATATAGAGGTTAAATAAAAGGTAAATAATCTTTGACAATAAATAGGTAAGTTTTTATCCTTGCCTGAGATAGAGCCTGTGATATTGCATATATAATTTATTTTGTTTTTATAGATAACGTATTTTTTGTCATGGGATAGTGAATTTAAGACTATTCCATATATTTTATCATCATAAGTGATGTATCTATCAGGCTGATTATAACAAATGAATAGCGCTTCTTAATCTTGATGGAGAAAGTACGTATGGTTTATTTGATTAATGATTTAATCATTTTTAATGAGGGAGACGGAACACTTGCATGGATAGAACGTGAAAACGAAGCCATCTCTTTGAGCCTTCCTATTTCTCGATTGCTCTGTTTGTTCATTGAGAATCCAGGGGTAACGCTAAGCCGTGAGTTTTTGTTAAAAGAGGCTCTGGAAAAGCACGCACTTTGCCCTTCTCTTAATAATCTAAACAACTATTTATCTCTGCTAAGGAAGGTATTACGCGAATTCGACCTTGCGGATTCGATAGTGACCATTCCCAAACTAGGTATTATTTTTAACGCGGAAAGCATTGTTTCCTATCCAACAGTGGATGGGGGACAGGAAGAGAAAGAAGCGCTAAATCAGGGCGGCGAGAAGAACGTTGAAGAAGAGGTTTACGAAGAAAAAAAGCCGTTTTCTATAAAACACCGCGCCATATCTGAGCCAGTAAAAAAACAGCAATACATCAAGTACCTTCTCATCTGGGCTGCGGTAGTGGGGGTTTTCCTGCTCGCGCTGGGGAGCTCAAATCGTTTCCCGCATCGACACCTTGTTGACGTTAAGATGAGCGGGAAATGCGATCTTTTCTATTTATATGATAGCGTTGGCTATCCCCTCCCGACCGACTATGAAAGCCTGTGTTCAGATAACACATTGTTCTTCCTGTCGAAAAAAATTGTTATATCTGGAATGCTGGATAAGAAAAGCGAAATCGTTATTTCCTGCAAGAAGGATGGGAAGGGATGTGTAACTTATGTTAATAATTAAAGTCAGGAAGAAAATTTTTTTCACTATATTGGTGCTTTTTATTTCATTTACGCTGGGAACCGTTTTTTATTTAAAAAGCAATTTATACAGCAAGCCGCTGGTCTGTCAGGCTGAGGTAAAGCGCTACGTAGAAGATCAACAAATCAGAAAGGAATATGACGTCTATTTTTATCTCAATAAACAAAACAGGGCGCTAGTGTTGGTCAACGGTTTTTACATCGGTGAAGACGGCGTACCCCTAACGATTCGGCGCACGTTCAGCTTTGATTCAGTGTGGGAAGGGAACCGTCTGGTGGTGAACAATATCGTGATGAATAAGAACATCAATGATAACGCACCCGATGAGGCGATCCCCATCCTGGCTGAAAATGATGTCATCCAGTTCGAAATGTTGACGAAGCATGCTTATCTGATTAGTACCGTCCAATCAAAAATGGCCTGTAATATCCGCGATTAATGCGTGTTGGAACGGCGTGTACACATTAATCGCAATTCTGGGCGTGCTGCTCATGCGTTTCACAACACGCGTTGTATGAAATCATCAATATCTTCAGTTGCTTGCTGAAATTCAGCAGGCGTAGGGTTAATAATCAGATGGTCAGAGTAGCCGTTTAACAGCGCGCCTAGCTGGCGGGAAACGCGCTGGGTATCGGTATTTTTGAAGGCACCGGACGCGATGCCCGATGCAATAATCTCTTCCAGTAAGGCAAACCATTTCTCTGTCATCACATGGGCGAGTTCTGCGTAGGCGCTATTGTGAACGGCCAACTGCCATAGCGATCCATAAAGATTCCAGATGACGTCGGTGGTATCCGGTAGGTAATTCTTCACCAGCGCATGCAGTTTTTCTTTCGGCGTCAACGTGGCGATTTCTGCCGCGACGTCTTCCAAATCTGCCTGCATGAATGCCGTTAGCGCCTCAATCGATAGCGTTTGCCAGTCAGGGAAGTAGTGATAAAGATGGCTGCGCGAGATACCAACGTGTTCCGCCAGTTCGCGCGTTGTGACTTTCTCTATACCTTTCTCAATAAACAGCTCGATTGCGCCATCAAGGATTTTGTCTTTTAGCGCTGTCGTTGTCTCTTTCATTACTGTCCCCGCGTTGACTTTGAGCAAGTGCTCAAATACAATTTTTTACTCTTGAGCAACCGCTCAAGTATAACTCTGTTAAATACGATTCTCATGCAAACCCATAATATCAGCGAACCGGTCAAGGTTTCGCATAGTGCCGCTGTCACCCTTAAAAAACTCGGAAAGCTGCATGGCAAAAAACTGATTCTCACCCTGCTACTGGTGGTGGCGGAGAATGTGACTTATCTGCTTTATCCCCTGATGGCGGGCTTCGCCATTAACGCGATTCTGAATAGCCAACCTTGGCACGCGGTGCTGTATGCGCTGATGGTGTTTATTATGTGGGCGATTGGCGCGGCGCGGCGCAGCGTGGATACCCGCACGTTCGCCCGTATTTATGCTGCGCTGGCTGTACCGGTGATTCTGGCGCAGAGAAAAGAAAACCATAACCACTCAACCATTGCGGCGCGCGTGGCGCTCTCACGCGAGTTCGTGGATTTTTTTGAAATCCACCTTCCGGTACTGATCACGTCGCTGGCGTCGATCATCGGTGCGGCCGTGATGTTGCTGGTGATTGAGTCCTGGGCGGGCGTGGCCTGCATCGTCATTCTGCTGTTTTTTGCGTTGTTCCTGCCAAGCTACACGCGAAAGAATGAAGCCTTGTTTGGCAAATTAAATAACCGTCTGGAAAAAGAGGTTGGCTTTGTCAGCAGCGCGACCGCGGCTTCATTGACCAAGCATTACCATGTGCTGGCTGGGCTGCGCATTCGCCTGTCGGATCGTGAGGCGCTGGGCTATCTGGCTATTGGTGCCGCCGCCGCCGTCCTGTTTTCACTGACGATTGTGTATATGACGCTTAATGGCGGAACCAATGCGGGGCATATCTATTCGGTGATGACCTACATGTGGATGTTTGCCATGAGTCTGGACGACGCGCCCGGCCTGTTAGAAAAATACTCGCAGCTAAAAGATATCGGTAAGCGCGTGGATACGGGCGTGGTGTAAGAGAAGCGCGGGGCGATGAAGTTCCCCCGTTGAATAGAAACCCAGCGATATAGCTGGGTTTCTGAATCCGTGTTCGCGACGGCTTTCTTCTACGCCTCTTTCAATGGCAATGTCGTCATGCAGGTCTGACTGTCGTCATAGGTTGCAAACGGTGAGCTTGCCACACGACCCTGATAGGTGACGTTAATCGTTCCTTCAATATTGCGCGGTAACCATACGCCGACAAAGCCGTTCTGGTGGCTGTTTAGGGTTTTTTGCACGATAACGTTACCGGTTTTATCCGTGATTTTTACGTCAAACGCGGTATTGGCGAGCTCGCCCTGACACCCAGATAAACTGTGGTTAAAGCAGGGATGGGTTTGCTGAATATAAGGGGCGAATGAAAGATAGAATTTATTTCCCAGCGGATAGCTATACTGCTGCTGCCTATCGGATAATTTCAGTTCTTTGCTGGTAATCGACGCGCTGTAGGGCAACGGTCTTGCCTGCGGCGATTGATCGATCGTATCGACGATCTGCTCGACGCTTTTCCCCGCCAGCCCTTGTTTAGCCAGAAACGCGTTGGCGTCAGTCGCTGCGGCGAAAATTGGCCCACTCAACGTCAGCGCGAGCAGTGCCGCCATCATCTTTATCTTCATCATCATTTCCCCTCAATAGAGTCATTAGCTTGGAATCACAACTTATGACGTTACACCTTCCCCCTACGGGAAGGTCAAAAGGTGGGAAGTATAGAAAGGTAAATTAATGCATTTACTGATTTTTTATTGATTTTGGTCAATTTTAAATCAGAGTAAATGGCGGTGATATCAGCGCCATTATTGATATGGCTCATGAGTCAGGTGTTCTTAAGTCTCGTTTACTGACCTGACCAGTAAAACTCTATGCGGATCCCGCTTGGCTCATAGCACATCATATGCATTGCCGGGCCACCGCTAACCAAAGCGGGCATGAATTCAATGTTGATGTTATGCGCTGATAATTTCTCAGCGATCTCAAACAGCGTCGCTTTGCTATCAACCTTAATGGCAAGATGATGCAAGCCGACATGACTTTTTCGATCAAACTGAACCGGCTCGCTGGTTTGTGCCTGCCAAAGTGTGAGCATTATCGTTCCATCGCTGACAAAAATGGCGGGATAATCCTCTTTTCGTTTTACCTCTTTCCAGCCCAGAAGCGTGGTAAAAAAGTGCGCGCTTTCTTCCAATGCTGATACCGTCAGACCAATATGGTGAACGCCTTGTGTGAGTGGTGAGTTCATGGTTACTTCCTCAATGAGAGATAAAGTCAATGGTGGCTGCTTGTTCGTCGGTTTGCGTTACTGGTGTGTGATAGGCACCGGGTTATTACTGATAAGGGGGGGAAAAGCTAACCGTCTGGCGTGCTGGCGATAAACATCCTCGCCGCTGGTTAGGCCAATAAATTCCGCTCTCACGATCATCCCTTCAATAAACGTCATGATAGCTTCGATTTTGTCTTCTTTTTCTGATTCTTCGGCGGTGAATATCGATAGCAAGAATGACTTGATCCAGGTTTTATGGCGCAGAGCCAGAGCCGTAATGGCTTCGTCTTGCCCTTTAAACTCAGCCAGCGCATGCATGAACATGCACCCCTTAAAGTTCACGCTTCGGAACCAGGAAAAATGCCAGTCCATCACGGCATCCAGACGACTTTCCGCGTCGTTAGCGCCAGATATCACGCTGGCTAACCCTTCCTCAAAGCGCGTATGTCGGCGAGCCAGCACGGCTTCAATCAACTTATTTTTTGAGCCGAAATGGCGATACATGGAGGTTTTAGAGACCCCGGCTTTATCTCTAATTAAATCAACGCCAACGGCGGTATAGCCAAATTCATTAAACAGCGCTTCGGCGATATCTAAAATGTGCTCTCTCTTGCTCATGATCTCTTTCATCGTTTTTCTTCATCAATGATGGGTTGTTTTTACATGTGCAGATCTGTACTCTTCATCTGAGTGTACAGATCTGTACATTCAATGTAGCACAGCAATTTCATAACACGCATGTTTTTTATCAGGGGATGGTCATGAAGAGACTCAGAGGGGGCGGTGCTTTGCCTCCAAAGCCAACATTTATCCAATTAATGAAAGGGTTAGTTGGTGGGAGCATAGGGATTCTTATCCTAAGCTATTTGGGACAGTCCAGCGGCGTACCTTGGTTAATGGCACCCTTCGGGGCAACGTGCGTCATTTTATTTGCTGCGTCAGCGTCGCCATTCGCACAGCCAAGGAACGTCATTGGAGGGCACTTCATTACGTCAGGCGTAGGTCTGATCGCCTTATATGGATTCGGCGACACTCTCGTTGTGTTGTCACTGTCTGTTGGCGTAGCGATCATGCTGATGCAATATTTTCGCGCGGTTCACCCACCAGCAGGTGCCAACCCGCTAGTCATCATTCTGGCAGGGAAAAGCGCCGTGGGGTTTGAGTTCTTAGTCACACCCGTTTTATTGGGGAGCATTGTGCTGGTGGCGATCGCCGCCGTGATCAATAACTATGCCGAGGAAAATCACTGGCCTACATATTGGCACGGTATTGGACAGCGTAAGCGCCAGCCCTGAGGTGGCCTGACTCAGGGATGAGTAGGCGTTTTTGAGAATGAATGGATAGCTATTGTTATAAAAATAATAAACGTTCTTGATGTTTTTTTCGTAACCCGGTCTGACGACACCTTCCTGGAAACGTAGAGAATATTAATTAAAATATTATCGCCAGTACGATACTGGCGATAATCGCTATTATTATTAAATTATTTTGGTGTTTTGCTAGCTATAATTATTTACATTAGCGATTGCCGTATCTAAGGGAATTACCTTGTATTTCCAGTATGTTATTTTTTGGGCTTTAGGCTTGCCAGTTGGACCAAAATATTCTTTCCATGCGGTATCGCTCGTCAATAGATCTGAAAACATCTTGCTTAGATCGCTTTTTGTCCATATTTTTTTGTAACCCTTAGCGCCCGAAGGTGCTGGTGCGGTATATTTTACATATTTTTCAACGGAATATTCATTTTCATACGCCATAAAGACGGTATAGACGGGCTCTTGCGATATTCTGTCTTGATACCAGGGAATGACGACGAAGTGGTGCACGGTCGGCCCAACAAGGAAATGCCACACTGAGGTCTTTGAATCGGTACAGGGGAAGTCTAGGGCAATATTAATTTTTTTCTGCATGTCTTTGTTATTTTCAATCACATTGCCACCGCCTGAGTCATCCTGCGTCTTGCCATAAACAGCACAACTCATTGTTGTGGAAACTCCGGTACAATGATCGACTTCCATAAGCTTAGTATTAGCAACTATCGCATTTATTAGTGCATCATTAGGCATACGAACATTCCTTATATCTTGAGGTATATAATAGTTGGTGTATAAAATCATATTCGTGCTGAGAAATTGAAAATCACAATGGCCCGCTTAAAAAAACATAGAACTGGTACTCTGGTTTGTAAATTATTAAAAGGGACTAGGGGAAATAGCGGAGGGAATGGTGTGATTTATCGGCACAGCTCAATAAGCTTTGCTGAATCATTCTGAGAACGGGGTGGTAAAGTGGTCAGGATGGCATGCTGACCCTTTACGGCTATCTCTAATGGGGCTGGTAAATTTAGTGTCCCGCGCTACACCGTTGCACCATAGAAATAATCACGTGGAACAGTTCATCTTTAGCCTGCTGTTCCGTAATAATCCCTTTAACGGCGGCATAAGATAATCCTTCGGCGGAACCGAGCATGGCCCGCAGCGCGGCGTCATGAAGTGGCTTACCCGTACAGAATGGGGCAAAGAGCCCGCGGCATTTCTCCGTGAATGTGGCATCGTACTCCTGCCTGATTTGTTCAAGCTCGGGGGTTCCGGTAAGCGCCGCCATGACGTTGGGCATTTCGCGGCCCTGAAGCAGTACGCAATCAATATACGAGGTGGCAATCACCGCAGCCAGCTTATCGAGCACGGGCTCAGTGTTACGGATAATGTCATCCATAATCGCCGTCTGGCGAGCATCGTATTCCTTATAAAGTGCAGCTAACAGCCCCGAACGGTTAGCAAAGTGATCGTAAACCACCGGTTTTGTTACACCGGCCTGTTCCGCCAGATGCCCGAGCGTCAGCGCTTCCGTACCTTCTTCCCGAATAATCTGCCAGGCGGCTTTTATCAGCTGTACATAGCGCTCTTCTCTTGATAGACGCTGTCGAGCCTGTGGTTTGGACATTGGCAATATTATCCTGTTGACATTCTTATGTACCAAAAGTAACCTACCAATGGTAGGTTGCTGTTAGTATGTAAGACTATCTCTGACTTCGTTTCATGGCAATAGGGAGTACCCGGAATGCATGCATTACTTGTCGTTTCTCATCCTGTTCATACCTCACTAACGCACAGTGTCGCTACCGCGATTGCGGAAGGGATCGCTGGGGCAAACCCAGAAAATACGTTTGAAATCGCAGATCTTACACAGGAAGGCTTTAACCCGGTGTTTTCTGTGTCAGATATGGCGGCTTTCCAGTGTACAGGTGCAACACCGCCTGACGTCATTGCTGAGCAATCGCGTATTGATAACGCAGATGCGCTGGTGCTGGTGTTTCCGATTTACTGGTGGTCCATGCCGGGGTTGTTGAAAGGGTGGATCGACCGCGTGTTTTCAAATGGCTGGGCCTATGAAGAAACCGCCGATGGAAATGTGATAAAGAAACTGGGACATTTACCGGTACATCTTGTGGCGCTGGGAGCCGTCAACCAGAAAACATTTGAAAAGCATGGCTATGCGGACGCCTTTCATACTCAGATCGCACACGGGATTTTTGACTACTGCGGTGCGCCAGTATTGACGTCTGAAATACTGCTGATGCCGGAACTGAAAACGCCAGAGGCGTATATCGACGCCGCGCGCCATATTGGTGGGCGCGTTTTCCGGTAATCGTTATTTTAAGCCATAGATAACAAATCCTATTTTTAAAATAATAGCGTATTTAAATCATGCCGCTTTAACCCCTTATTTCTTCTGGCCGGATGGTAGATGGCTGATTACCGTTCGGCCAAACGGATGATATATTTTTAGCCTCATTTCCGCATACTTTGCGTATCGGCATAAATGACGTGCTAGATCGTAAACTCATCCTCGCTATGAAATCAGAGAATAAAGGGAAATATATGAATTCCGCTGAGCATGTTAGAAGTATTTCAGAAATCATGATGATGCCTTTGGCCGCAAAAGCATTATGCGTTGCAGCGGAAATAGGGATAGCAGATAAAATAGGGGAGCAGGGGACAACCATCGCTGAATTGGCAAAAGAATGTCAGGCGAGTGAAAAGAACATTTTCGATATTATCAAGGTGCTTGAGGTCTTTGGCTTTTTTGAAGTGAAAGATGAAAATATTATTAAAAATAATGCACGATCTGCGCTGCTGATGTCGGATAACATCAGCTCAATGAAGCATTTCTGTATGCTGTTCGGCAATGAGTACTATCAGGGGTTTGATGGACTATTGCATACGAGTCGTACAGGGGAGTCGGGATTTAAGCAGGTCTTTGGGCTGACATTATATGAGCATTTGGCGCACTCCGCATCACGAGCAGAAATTTATGATCTTGCCATGCGGGATTTATCTCGCCCGGTTGGATATGTGCTGGCGAAAGAATATGCGTCTCTTTTTAAAACGGCTAGCAGCGTTGTTGATATTGGCGGCGGTAGTGGCGTTATTCTGACTGAGCTTATAAAGCAGTATCATCATTTAACGGGCTGTCTTTTCGACATGACCGGCGTCTGCAACCGAAGCGAAAAGCGTGTTGCACAGCACTATCCTGAATTGAAAGAAAGAATGGTTTTCACTCCCGGTAGTTTCTTTGAGGCGATTCCTTCTGGTTATAATATCTATCTGCTTAAAAACATATTGCATAACTGGAACGACGAATTCTGCCTGAAAATATTAAAAGCCATCGCGCAATCAATTGGGCATTCGACGCTATTAATCATCGAACCTTTGCTGGAGCATGAGGAAACCTCACCAAGATTATTGATGAATGCGCTTTTTCAATCCGTTATCTGCCAGGATGGCACGCGATACAGAACGTTGAAAGATATGGAAGATATTCTGACGTTAAGTGGCTTAATCATTGTTGGCAAAAAGAAAATAACTACTGGTCATACGGTTGTTGAAATTAAATTAAACTCTGTGCCACAGGGGTGAATATTGAAAGTACTCTATTTTCCTACTTTTTGCTCATGCTCTTCTAATGACTACTGTTATTAAAGCCATGTTATTAAAAACAGTATTGACACTGTTTTTAAAACCCGTAGATTGGTTACTAACAGCGGTGAAGTTTAAGTCTGCTGTGATGTTAAAGACAGTGAATATGTCTTTAATAATTATTTTGCGATACAGGTCACGAAATATTTTTGTATGGGAAGTCGGTGTTGAGAAAAATTCATACTCTCACATTGATGATGTTTTAAGGCCACGTAGTCAGTATCGACAATCGCAAAAATGGGGTGAAAGCGCGATGATGTAAGGCCATGATTTTGTTTTTATTGATTGCGATTAGATATTGGTTTAGTGATGTGAAAGATATCGCAACGGAAGTAAGGTCACGCATCAAAGAGTCTATATCGCGATGGGGATGTACTTGTTAACCTGCCTATCTTTGAATGGTGATAAGGTTGGCAGAGTGTTTAAATCAGTAAATATAGGGAGGTTTAGCTCATTTTAGTACCCGATATTATCTGTTATAAACGTGTACATTTGAAGCAGTACCAATAGTAGTTAAATGTTATTAAGTCAATGAATGTTAAATCTTAAATCTGCAGTACCTTAAAAGCCCTGGCTAACATAGTCGGGGCTTTTATCATTTTGAACCGTTGCTATACCGTTATTTCAGGTGTTTTTGCAACTCTGCACCTGCCTGCTCTAGCGCGGTGATGACTGTCGGCTCCTCGCTCAGCGGATTCAGCAGGCCGTAATCATGGATCATACCGTTGTAGCGAGTCACGGTCACGGGTACGCCTGCTGCATCCAGCTTACGTCCGAACGCTTCGCCTTCATCACGCAGTACGTCCAGTTCTGCCGTCTGAATCAATGTTTGCGGGAAGCCTTTCAGCTGTTCAGTACTGGCACGCAGTGGGGAGGCAAGAATGTTGTTACGGTCTGCCGCGCGGGTCGTGTAGTTATCCCAGAACCACTTCATCATATTTTTCGTCAGGAAATAGCCCTTTTCGTACTGGTTGTAGGACGCGTTATCGAAGTTCGCATCCGTTACAGGCCACAGCATGACGTTATAACGAATTTTCGGCCCGCCGAACTGTTTAGCCTGTAGAGCAACAGACGCGACCATGTTACCGCCGACGCTGTTGCCGACCAGTGCCAGACGGCTACCGTCCACACCAATTTCCTGACCGTGCTCGGCTACCCACTGTGTTGCCTCATAAGCCTGATTGATGGCTACAGGGAAGCGTGCTTCAGGGGACGGGGTGTAATCCACGTACACCGCTGCGGCACCCGACGCCCTGACCAGATCGCGGATTAAACGTTCGTGAGTTGGGAAATCACCGAGTACCCAGCCGCCGCCATGGAAAAACATGAACACCGGCAGCGTGCCGGATGCATTTTCCGGCTTCACGATTTTCAGCGTAATAGCCTGACCGTTCACCTGGATGGTTTTTTCAGACACCTGTGCGGCTGGCAGCTTCACGCCCTGTTGCGCGCCGATCAGAACCTGACGCGCTTCCTGTGGAGTCATCTGCTCTATCGGTTTGCCCTTACCGGAATTCAGGACATCAAGAAATGCCTGTACCCCAGCGGTCGGTGCAGGGGCATTGATCGGCTGAGCAGAAGCGACGGATGTCATAGATGCGAACACGGCAGAAGTCAGGATGGTGGAGACGGTTTTCATGATGTTGGCCCTTTTTAAAATCGTGCGGTTGATAGGTTCAATCGGATTGCTTTTTGTTTCTTTGCTATTAAATCGCATGAACAATACTTGCGTACAAGTTACTTCTGGTCAAACATTATTTATAATTTTTTTTAAGCTTGTGAGTAACGGAGTATTTAAAATGAAAGAAAACAGTACCCTGGGTGAACTGCTGTGCTTCTCTCTGTATTCGGTCGCCAATGCACTGATCCGTCAGTATCGGCCGCTGCTGAAAGAATTCGATCTGACCTACCCGCAGTTTGTCGTCCTTCTATCCCTGTACGATCAGGACAATATCCTGCTCAAGGAACTGAGCGAGAAAACGCTGTTTGATTCAGGCACGCTTACGCCGCTTGTCCAGAAGCTGGAAGCCAAGGAATTTTTAAACCGGGTTGCGGTTGCGGGTGATGAGCGGATGAAAAAAGTGGTGCTGACTGATAAGGCACTGGCGTTGAAAGAACGGATCGTCGACCTGCCAAATCAGATGCGTTGCTCTATGCGTATGAAGGATGAGGATCTGAATATGCTGCGGCAGCTTTCCAAAAATCTGCTGGAAGATTTATAGCCGAATGGGGGAACGTTCGGTTTCCCATGCTGGATGCCACACCCACGCTCGGGTGTGGCATGCCGTTTTATTGTGCGCGAACTCGCACGCCCGCAAAAACAATCACCATTGCCGATACCAGCAATAATCCGCTGCCAGCAAACACACCGCTGGCTCCGTTGAGGTCAAATATCACCCCGCCACCCGCTGCACCAGCCCCGATGGCAAACTGGATCGATGCTACCAGTAAACCGCCCGCGCTTTCTGCTTCATCCGGTACGGTTGTCGCAAGCCAGGTTGACCAGCCTACGGGAACCAGACCAAACGCAAACCCCCACATCGCCACCAGCAGACCATCCAGTATTGCCAGATGTCCAAAGGCCACCATGGTGAGCGCCAGAATGCCCATCACAAATGGCACCAGCGCCAGCGTTAGGCGTAAGTTTCGCGCCAGTAGATAACCAGCAATCGAGGTACCGACAAAATTGGCGAGGCCAAAGCCGAGTAAAATCAGAGAAATACTTTCGACGCTTGCCTGCCCGACGGTTTCCAGAAATGGGCGCAGGTAGGTAAAGAAGGCGAAATGTCCGCTAAAAATCAGCACGGTCGCCAACAATCCGCCGATCATGCCTGGACGACGCAGCACGCGAAGCAGTGTTCCGAGGCTGCCGCTGCTTTCTGGCTTCATTGATGGCAACACCCACAGTTGCCACAACAGTGCCAGAACGCTCGGCAGAATGCAGAGGATAAAAACGTTGCGCCAGCCAATCAAACTCCCCAGATAGCTGCCAAGCGGCGCGGCAACAACGGTGGCAATCGAGACGCTGGAGAAGATCACCGCCAGCGCTTTAGGCACTTTATCCTTAGGCACAAGGCGCATCGCCGTGGCGGTGGACATGGCCCAGAACCCACCAATGGCAACGCCTAGCAGTAAACGTCCGAATAGCAGCACATGCAGATTGGGGGCAAACGCCACCAGCAGGCTGGAGATGATTTGCAGCACCGAGAAAAACATCAACACCCAACGGCGGTCGATGCTTTTGGTTGCTGGTGTGATGAGCAAACCGGTCACCAGCGCGATCAGCGCCGTCGCGGTCACCGCCTGGCCTGCCATTCCCTCTGTAACGCCTAGACTTGCCGCCATCGGCGTTAATAAACTGGCTGGTAAAAACTCAGCCGTAATCAGGCCAAATACCCCCAGTCCCAGTGAATAAACGGCTCGCCAAGCTGGTTTTGCGGGCGCGATGGCCTCACTTGCCGCTATACATGAATTCATCTGTTGCTCTCTCGTTAGAAAAATGTGACGACTGTCACGAAGCATAGGGTTTTCCTCATGGACGATCTATGACATATAATCTTCAAATATTGATTATTCGTCCGGAGTTAGCACCATGACCGTTCAGTCACCCGATTTGATCAGCGAGCTTCTGCGTGGGATGCGTCTTTCCGGGGTGACATATCGCCGAATTGAAACCCATGCCCCCTTTGGTGTGGCGTTTCACTATGAGCCCGGCAAAGCGCAGTTTCATTTTGTCAGCCAGGGTACGGCGCTGCTGCGCATGGAGAGTGGCGCGACGTTTGTGCTAAAAAGCGGGGACGCACTGTTTATCCCTAACGGGAATTCGCATGCGCTGCTCTCTGATGAAAAGGCTGATATCACACCGGTGTCGGCATTTCCCAGCGAAGCGATTTGCAATTCGGTGTGTGCGATCGGCTGCGAACCGTGCCCCGATACCGAAAACACGGTGATTTTCAGCGGATGCATGGATTTTGAGCTGGGCGGAATGCAGCCGCTGATCAAAGCGATGCCGGAAGTCATGATGGTGAGCCGCCTGATGTCGACCTGGCCGGAAATCCATCCAATTCTTGCGGCCATGGAACGTGAGTCGATGACGCGTCAGGTGGGCTTTGCCGGTATTCTGGCGCGGCTGGCCGATGTCGTCGCGGCGCTCATCGTACGCGGATGGGTTGAAGCCGGCTGCGGTAAGGCGACGGGCTGGGTGCAAGTACTGCGTGACCCGCGACTGAGCCGGGCGATTTACGCGATGCATCAGCAGCCGGGCGTAAACTGGAGCGTCGCGGAACTGGCAAAAGAGGCGGGCACCTCCCGTTCCGTGTTTGCCGAACGTTTTCTCTCTGCAACCGGTACAACACCCGCGAAATACCTCAGCGAATTGCGCATGCGTCTGGCTGTCCAGTACATCCGCCATGAGCATCAGGCGATTGAAACGGTGGCGCTGCGACTGGGGTACGGATCGCTGGCGGCGTTCAGCCGGGCATTTAAACGCATCGTAGGCCACGCACCGGGAGCGCTGCGGGAAATCAGTCATGTTTCTGAGGAGGTTTGATGAGGAGCAGACTTAGACACCAGATTTGAAGCAAACGCGGCAACTGTATCGATCGTCGCTGGCTGCGGTACCAAAATCTTCTTCACACCGTTCGATAGGAAAGTTGCTCCCCATAGTGCCGACAAAACGTAATGAGATAAGCTTTACGCAAACTGTATAATTATCCCCCAGAGGGAATAAAGGGAGGGCATCATGCCGGCAGTAAAAGATGTTTCTGCTAAACGTGTGACATTAAATTTACGTATCAAGCCTGCCGAACACGATCTTATCGATCGTGCAGCGAAAGCCAGAGGAAAGAATCGCACTGATTTTGTTCTTGATGCTGCCCGTTCTGCCGCAGAGGAAGTGTTGATTGATCAGCGCATCATCATGGCAGATCCCGATGCTTATCAGGAATTCTTTGCCCGTTTGGATCAGGCTCCTTCGCTGAATTCCGCGCTGTGTAAAACCATGCAAACGCCTGCTCCGTGGGAACAGGAGAAATGATTTCCGCTCCTGAAGCACTCAACGCTGAACATGTACTTTCCTCATTCTGTTGTGGCGTGGAATATCTGGACAACTGTCTGAAACAACGGGTGATGAAAAATCAGCTCACTGGCGCATCATGAACTTTCGTCAGTTGCGATGATTCAAAAGTGTTGGCGTATTACTCGTTGGCCCCCAGAGCCGTGGCAACGAATACTGCCCCTGGACGCTTTCGCCGCAATATGCCCGATCCGATCCCGGTTGTTGTGCTGGGTCGTTTGGCGGTAGATAAATCATTGCATGGTCAGGGCGTTGGCCGGGCGCTGGTGCGTGATGCAGGGCTGCGGGTGATTCAGGTGGCGGATACTATCGGCATTCGCGGGATGCTGGTTCATGCGCTATCTGATGAGGCACGAGATTTTTACCTGCGGGTGGGGTTTGAACCTTCAGCGATTGATCCGATGATGTTGATGGTGACGCTAAGTGATTTAGTTGGGAGTGTTTAATTTGAACTTGATGTTTTGCTTGTGAACATCAAAAAATGAGCGGTCTATTTAGATGGGGTACTTACACTGACGGCTTCATTCAAGAAGTATTTGTAAGCTGGACGGCGACGTGCAAAGCTCGACTTTGTGCGCTGCCGTCAGTAGGCAAGCCGTTTGAGCGGCGCGGCAGAGCTTTGGTACTTTATTATTTGTTAAGGGACATAATATGTCTGATAAAATTATTTCTGGTGTCACTGTCGCATTTCAAAAGACATTAAATAGTACAATTAAATATAAAATTCTACTTGTCACATTGATTCCTTTTTTGTTTTATTTAACAATGAGATCATATTTTGGAGGATTAGATTTCCTTGATGACTTTTTTGTCAGTGGCCCCTCATTACTCTTAATTACAGGTTCATTCATTTTAGTCGCCTCAGTGTTTTTGATAATGTACTTTGCCTTTTGCGCTTTAATCACAATACCAACTCACACTCCTAAGAATGAACACGATTTATTATATTCAACTAAAGGGGTTTCAGATATACCTACAGTTTCCTTGTTGGTGTGTATTTTATCATATCAATTTACATTGCTAGAGGCTTGGAAAGGATTATTTTCAAAAAATCTTTATTTTCTATTAATGATTCCTGCCTTAGCATTTATTGTTGGTTACTTTTCTTTGAAGTATGTACTTCGTTATTGTGAAGCATGGTATACATATCGGAAATACAAAATAAAAAATGAAATGCCATTGTTCGCAATGAGTATTATGATTGCCTTTATAGCCAGTGCTCACTTTCTTTTCTCTTTAGTCTTTTTTAATAAACATGATAATACATGGAGTTTGGGAGGATATTTTATGTTTATTATTCTAATGGTACTACAACACCTCCCTGCAGTTGCAAGTGTGACAGCCAGAATGAGAAAAAAATCATATAAAGATCAAGCTAAAGCTTTTTTCATTACTGCGAGCGTTGTTTTGTTTTTTATTTTTTATTTTGCTCCTAGCCTAGCTTTAAAAAGCATCCCCATTTCTCTTCAGCTTGCAGGGAAAACAAATTGGGATATTAAAAGCTACATCGTTAAAAAATCTGCGTTGGATGGTGCAGAATACGATAAAAATTACTGGGGGGATTCTAGATCTTATGTGAAAGATAATAATTATTACATAACTGGGGTGATTGCATTCAAAACTAAAGATGAATATATATTATGCCCAGCAAGGCTTCGAGATATTTTGAAAGAGTTGTTTAGAATTGATTTCGTATGGCAGAACATACAAGAGAAATCAGATGCTAAAGTTGAAACTGAATTTATTATCCCTACTTGTCCTAAGATAAAACGCAATGATATTAAAGAGAGTTTAATTTAGTAAACTGATTTATATAATAGGGTGTTAATCAAATTTGTAAGTATCCCGCTAAACCGAGCTATTCATTTTAGAGGTATTTTGGCTCATTGGTGTTACCTAATTTCGGAGGGAGGAGGGAGCGTGATGCAACATTCATGATCCCTCCCAGATCCCCCAAAACATGAGATTAATAGCACCCTTGATTTCATCCGAATAGTCGCCAAGATCCGCGATAGCCTTACCAATAACCTCAACGGAAACACTCGATAGCTCCGTCGTCATCAGCCGATAATCTTCGCCGTTGATGCGGATCTGCGGAAACAACATCTTATTCACTTTATCAGACAGGTGATGCGATTCGATAAGCGGGATGACCATGCGCCGTTTTGGTGTCTCGACAATATCGCTTTGCACATCGACAAACGTTTTGTAATGGCTGGATCGTTTACACGATCACCAGTTCCTATTTTCATCAGCAAAAGAACCATGCTTTGCGATAAATCGGGCGACGTCTTCCATCCCTTCGCGGTTTTCTTTCTTCCACCCCTCAGCATTTATACGACGGGCTTCCTCGCCTATGACGTCATTCACCAGCTCGGAAATATTAACTCCGGCAGCACTCAGAACCTGATAGTCATCTTTATCCACTGCAATACTAATCCGGTGTTTCATGACAGTGATCCTCTTTAACCAAGCGCTTTATATTTTGCAGGGATCTTAGCAATAATGCTGTCGGGGTCTAGAGAAAGTAAACGGGCGATATGGATAAATTCTACGATGTCTAACCTTCTTTCCCCGTTCTCAACTTTGGCGATAAACGATTGAGGACGATCCAGCGCTAGTGCCAGGTTTCCCTGCGTGATCCCTTTGGCAATGCGTGCTTCACGTAATGCCTTGATAACGATTTGATATTCATCAGAGTAAACAGAAGCCATCGATTCAACCCCATAAAATTTGGGATCAAATATCAGTCGCTCACTGCTTTATCCCAAAACGGGATAAGTGGTTTTTTTGTGTTGATCACTTAATGCTATCTGTCTGTATTTTATGCGCTATTCTTTCTAAAACCGTGGAAGCGTCTACAGATAGCAGGTGAGCGATGTGGACAAATTCAACAACATCCAGCCTACGTTCCCCATTCTCGATTTTGGCTACAAAAGACTGAGGTCGACCTAAAGCGTTGGCCAAATTTTCTTGGGTCATGCCTTTTTCGATTCTGGCCTCCCGCAGTATTTTTATAACTGATTGATATTCATTTGAATAAATCGATGCCATTTTGGTGACCTTGATTAATATCCCAAAATCGAATATCAATCATTTCTCTTTTTATCCCAAAATGGGATAATTAGGGAAATTCATCATAGGGAAAGGTTAGAGAAATGGATAAGCACGATTGGCATCCGGCAGACATTATTGCTGGCTTAAGAAAGAAAGGAACAACGTTGGCGGCGGTATCAAGGGCGTCTGGATTAGCGTCTTCAACACTCGCTAACGCACTAACAAGACATTGGCCCAAAGGCGAAAGGTTAATTGCCTATGCATTAGGAAAGCAGCCGGAGGAAATCTGGCCGTCACGCTACAAGGGATGAGTACGAATCATGGGGAAGGGGAGGCGGGATAACACTCTTGTAGAGAATCGAACTCTATTCAGGACCCATTCCCCAAAAGCAAAAAACCAGCCGTTAGGCTGGTTTCTTTAAATAAGTGGTGCCGGATTCGGGATCATTCAGCTTTCTATTAAGTTGAAATCTAGCATAAATTTTCATCGTACTAGTTGTCAAGACCCATAGGTTGACCCGTATTTTTATAGATAGATCAGAATGATGGGTCACAGATGATAAAAAATTCTCGGTTTGCTCCTTTGGTTCGATTCCCTGTGATGTCTATAAATCGTAATGACATTAGCGTTACGGTTGCTGTATGATTAATATCCAGAGAGTATACTCGAGGATAACATCATGCCAGCGACGAACAGCGTTTCTGTTAAACGCGAAACACTAAATTTACGCATCAAGCCTGCCGAACGCGATCTAATCGATCGTGCTGCAAAGGCCAGAGGAAAAAATCGTACTGATTTTGTCCTTGAGGCTGCGCGTGCCGCCGCAGAGGAAGCGTTGATCGATCAGCGCATCATCATGGCAGATCCCGATGCTTATCAGGAATTTCTTGCTCGTTTGGATCAGGCTCCTTCACCGAATGCCGCGCTGCGTAAAACCATGCAAACACCTGCACCGTGGGAACAGAAAAAATGATTTCCGCCCCTGAGCCACTCCGCGCCGAACATGTTCTATCTTCATTCTGTTGCGGCGTGGAGTCTATGGACAACTGGCTGAAGCAACGGGCGATGAAAAATCAGGTCACTGGCGCATCACGAACTTTCGTCAGTTGCGATGGCTCCAAAGTGCTGGCGTATTACTCATTGGCTTCCAGTGCTGTGGCAACGAATGCCGCCCCCGGACGCTTTCGCCGCAATATGCCCGATCCTATACCAGTGGTGGTGTTAGGTCGTCTGGCAGTAGATCAATCACTGCATGGTCAGGGTGTTGGTCGTGCTCTGGTACGTGATGCTGGGCTAAGAGTGATTCAGGTCGCTGATACTATCGGCATTCGCGGGATGTTGGTTCATGCGCTGTCTGATGAAGCGCGTGATTTTTACCTGCGGGTGGGGTTTGAACCTTCACCGGTAGATCCGATGATGCTGATGGTGACTTTGGGGGATTTGGTGGGGAGTTTATAAATTTGAAATTGATGCTATGTCCGTGAATCATTAAAAAATGAATGTTTTTTTAGAGGGATATTTACAAACGATGAGTCGGAAATTTTTAACTCTGCTGCGGATCATCGATTAGCTGAAGTTACGATGAATAAGCTTTATGATAAAATTCCACCCTCAGTATGGGGATACATAAAATAATATCTATATAAATGTCTAAATTGCCTTTGAAGTTAGCCAAATGTAAAGCTAGGTAGAGCTCGATGCTGTTGAGGTGATATTCATGTTCCTAATATTGGATGTAATAGATTATTCAGAACTAAATTTTTAATAGATTTAAATGGCAAATTCATTGAATTTTAAGGAGAAAATGTTATAATGTCGACCAGCGACCAGCGACCAGCGACCAGCGACCAGCGACCAGCGACCAGCGACCAGCGACCAGCGACCAGCGACCAGCGACCAGCGACCAGCGACCAGCGACCAGCGACCAGCGACCAGCGACCAAATATCACCACTAATAAAACCCTATCAAAGGCAAAAAAAGCTAAGAAAGATGAATTCTACACACAAATAGTCGATATTGAGCGTGAGATGCAGCATTATCGCGACCACTTCAAAGGTAAAGTGGTGTATTGCAATTGTGACGATCCTTATATCAGCGCTTTTTTCGAGTATTTCACCAAAAATTTTGAGTTTTTGGGACTAAAAAAGCTTGTTACTACTTGCTATAAGAGCCAGCGAATTGATTTGTTCAGTCAGAACGACTCTGGAGAGGCTATCAAACTGGAATACGCGGGGGGCGCACCGAACAGTTTGCCAAGGCCTGATGATATTGGTGTAACTCAACTCAAAGGTGATGGAGACTTCCGTAGCCAAGAGTGCATCGACATTCTTAAAGAAGCGGATATTGTTGTTACCAATCCACCTTTCTCCTTGTTCCGTGAATATGTAGCGCAATTAGCTTCTTTCGAAAAAAAGTTCATCATCATTGGCAATCAAAACGCAATTACCTATAAAGATGTTTTCCCATTAATAAAGGAAAACAAAATATGGCTTGGTTACGGTTTTAAACGAAATATGGCTCATTTCATCGCTCCACATTATGAGGATACTGCTTCTGATTATGACCACCGAGAGGGAATGATCCGCGTATCTGGCGTGGTTTGGTACACAAATCTTGATCATAACAAGCGTCACGAAGAAATGATTTTGGTGCAGCGTTACTACGGCAATGAAATAGCTTACCCATTTTATGATAATTACAATGCTATTGAGGTTTCAAGAACGCAGGATATTCCTTTTGATTATACGGGGGCAATGGGCGTTCCTATTACTTTCCTGACTAAATACAACCCAGATCAATTTGAGATAATTGGTGCAACTGAAAGTGAAGGTGTCGGTTTTTCATGTGGGCTTTGGCATTCTGACAGTCGCATCGCACAAGCAGCCATTAATGGTCAGAAGGTTTATAAGCGCCTGTTTATCCGTAATCGCAACGCTGTAAACATGGAGTCATGATGGATATTGTTCTAAAAAATATTACCGTGAGAGAGTTAGTCGAAAATTATCAGGATAACCAAGAGGCTGGCATCGTCGGTTTTGGCGGCAAACTTAATATCCGACCTCCTTACCAGCGAGAGTTTGTTTATAGCGACAAGCAACGTAAAGCGGTGATCGATACCATCACTAGAGGCTTTCCTATCAATACCATGTACTGGGCAGTTAGCTCCGATGGTTTTGAGATTATCGACGGCCAGCAACGCACGGTTTCAATCTGCCAGTATTGCGCCAGCGTCTTTTCTTATGAAGAGCGCTATTTTCACAACCTTGAGCAGGATGAAAAGGATCGTATTCTCGATTATAAATTGACGGTATATCAGTGTTGGGGTACTGATAGCGAAAAACTAGGTTGGTTTCGCACGATCAATATTGCTGGCGAAAAATTGACAGAACAGGAATTGAGAAATGCAGTATACGCTGGCTCATGGACGGCAGATGCTAAACGCTATTTTTCTAAGACTCAGTGCGCTGCATGGCAACTTGCTGATAAATACATGACAGGCTCCCCTATCCGCCAAGATTACCTTGAAACTGCCATTTCATGGATAAGTGAGGGAAATGTCACGAACTATATGGCAATGCATCAGAACGATAATAATGCTAACCCTCTATGGCTCTATTTTCAATCGGTTATAAATTGGATCAATGCAACTTTCCCAAAATACCGCAAAGAGATGAAGGGAATTACTTGGGGTATCCTCTACAATGCTCACAAAGGAGATCAACTTGACCCTGGTGCCTTGGAGGCAGAGATAACTCGACTCATGGCTGATGACGATGTGACCAAGAAATCAGGGAGTTATGAGTATGTTTTGAATAGAAAAGAGCGCACACTCTCTATCCGTGCATTTACCGGCAATCAGAAACGTGAAGCATATGAGAGGCAAAAAGGCATTTGTCCAGCTTGCGGGAATTATTTTGAAATTGATGGAATGGAGGCCGACCATATTACTCCGTGGTGTCAGGGAGGTAAGACAATCGCTGATAATTGTCAGATGCTTTGCAAAATGGATAACAGGACAAAGAGTGGAAAGTAGTTAGTAATATGGGGTCATTCCCTACACAGGAACTGTGTTCTAAGGGAATGACGCTCTGGTATCCAGTAAATTTTCACCTATCTGAAAAAAGTTTATTGCTGTTTATCTTCTTCGCCTGCTGCAACCTGAGGGGTATTTATTAACACTAAAGGAGTGTGGTGATGAATGACAGAATTCTTCTCTTGTGTTTACCTACGCCATTACTGGCTAATTCCGTTGCTTATACCGACCAGCAACTGAGCCTACCCGCGCAATGTGGGCACGGTTCTAAGCGAGGTTCTGGTTTTCAAACTGTTCAGGGCTGATACCGCCACAAGCACTGTGTAAGTATCCCGTGTATACTGAACATTCATTTTTATGCTAGCACGCCGTTGTTACCTCGCAATACGAGAGAACGGCGCAATGCGAACACGCTGAACCTCTCTCAAATCCCCCAAAACATAAGATTAATAGCATCCTTGATCTCATCCGCGTAGTCGCCAAGATCCACAATCACTTCACCAATGACTTCAACGGGAACGCTCGATAGTTCAGTTGTCATCAGCCGATAATCTTCCCCATCGATACGAATCAGCGGGAACAGCGTTTTATTCACTTTCTCAGACAGGTGATGCGATTCGATAAGCGGGATGACCATGCGCCGTTTTGGTGTCTCGACAATATCGCTTTGCACATCGACAAACATCTTGTAGTGACTGGCTCTTTTGTATCCATAAACGATGAATTGCATGATCACCAGTTCCTGTTTTCATCCGCAAAGGAGCCATGCTGTGCGATAAATCGGGCGACTTCTTCCATCCCTTCGCGGTTTTCCTTCTTCCACTCTTCAGCCTTGATACGGCGGGCTTCTTTGCCAATGGCGTCATTCACCAGCCCGGAAATATTGACTCCGGCAGCACTCAGAACCTGATAGTTGTCTTTGTCTACGGTAACACTGACGCGGTGTTTCATGATGGTGCTCCTCTCTTGTGCATACTTTGAGTATATACTTCATATGATTGTTCAGCAATTAGCCAAGATTCAACTCCAACCCCTTCAACTCCTCAAACGTATAAACCCGAAAAACATTGCGGTGCTTCGCTTCCAGCGGGATGCGCTGATGGCTGACGATGGCGTATTTCACGCTATTGAACATCCGTTCAATAGCTCGCTTTATCTGCGGATCGGGCACGATATAGAAGACGTACATCCAACGTTTTTGAGTACGAATTATCAAATGTTGGGTGATCATTGCCTGATAACGGGCCTTGGTTTTCAGATGTCGTTCAGTCTCAACGGCGATGACGGTTCCGTCTGGTAACGTTATCACCCCAGCCGGGCGATGATATACCTCATAGCGGCTGCGGAATGTTGAATCCGCGCCGCTGATCCACCCATAAGCGCCTTTCTTCTCAAGAAGGAGCCTTGCTAGCTGACGATCAAGGCGCTGCATCAGCGTCCAGCCAGTGACTTTCGAGGGCTCAAACCGTGCAGGAAAACCATCCTCATGGGGTGTGGCAACAACGGATAATCCATCATTGGTGATCCCCCACAGAGAGGTTTTCACTATTCTGGTGTTTATTTCATGCTTTTGGATCAATCCCATGTCGATGGCTTTTGCCAGCAACAGATAAAGCGGTTTGTGATTTTTATAATCAAAAAGCAGCATCAACGTTTTAAAGTCGCTGTAGGTTTCTTCTTTCAGAAAGGTGAGCAGAAGTCGCATTTTTTCGTGACTACGCGCTCGGCGTTCACGGTAATCAGAAATCAGCATGGTTCCTCCTTCGCATTTTACTGGGGTGTTCGCTCTTTCGGCTTTATCGCCTCATTACATGGGCGCATACCTTGGGGTACTGGCATGAGTCGACGTCATGAGGCGATCTTGTGGGGATAAAGAGGTGTCTGCTTTGCAGCCATGCGCCGGAAAATACATTTCCCGGCACAAAACGGCGTGAGCCAGTTCATGCGGGCTGGACGCCCTTATTGCCTGTCGCATGGGGGTAATGTCGCGGCTGGACGCCACGCCAAAACCCCCAACGTCAACAGCGGCACACCGTCGCACGCTACGCGCGACTACCCCCTTTGAGACGCCGTTTTTAGCCCACTTTTTCTTTTGCCCGTTCCGGTCAGCGAAAAAATGGGAAAACGCCTTCAAAGTGGGTAGTCGCGCCTCGCTACCGGCTTTTAGCCGGAGACTTAGCCACGACGGTGTGCGGGGCTGAAGCCCCCCAAATAAACCGACGCGTGGGCGCGTCTTTTTGCTCGCTGGGGCGGCAAAATTTATTCGGCTCCCCCCGGCCTGCTCGGTTTCCCCTGGGAGAAACGCTCGCGGGTGGGTTCGGGCGACGCAAATTAGCAATTTCTGTGAAATTGAATTTACTCGCCTCACGCCACGGTTGAATACCTGCGAGGCGCAGGCCTTCAACCGCCCAAATCCGTCGCGTTCTGCGTCGTGGTTGAATGGCCTATTGAGCGCGGTCAGCGTTGCGAAAATAAAACGTGTTGGCATGTTTTCTCCCCACTGGAATCAGCCAGTAGGGAAGGCTATCGGGAAAGGGCGGCGTTGCCTGCAAACAACTCAATATCGGATGGGAAGAGTTATTGTTATTCAGCGTCGGACGCAAAAAAGCTCTAACCTAACGGCAGAGCTTTAATCAGGCTGGTGATGTTCAGATGGTTATCTGGCGGTGAGTGAATGTGCGCGTTTGTGCATATCGCTAAGGGCAGGGATGAGTAAACTGATTGCGGTTAGCCCGTGTCCCAACTGGCACAAGCTTTCTGGCGTCGATTCGCACACGTCATTATCGGCAAAGGTAATCAGTGCATCGCCAATGAAATTCAGGCAATGGCAAAGTCCTGCCTGTGTTTCGGCGCAATATTCTGTGACCAGTGAGAGTTCGTCATTGTCCATGTGTGAAAAGTCCAGACGAGCCAGCGCGGCACTCATGGCGGAGTAACGGTTCTCATAATCCGGCAGTGATTGATAAGACGCGCCCGTGTTACTATCGGTGTCAGCCATAGCATTAGTCCTCATAATGTTGTGGTCAGAAGCCCGGTTAGTGTTCCTAGCACTGCCGGGCTTCGCTCTTTACTGTTGCAAAACACCATGTAATTGCGGTGTAATTACAACTATACCATGCTATGGAATTTGTAATTACAATGTCAAGTGAAAAAACAAAAACAGACCAGTATCAAATTCGACTGTCCCACGAGTTTCGTGCGCAGTTAGAAGAACAAGCCCATAAGGATGGCGACAAGACATTGGCTACGTGGATAAAGCGTGTTCTGCGTAAGGAACTCCAGACGCGCGGTATTGAACCAAAAGGCTGAACGGTGTTTGAATCAGTCGATGTAGCAAACCCTGACGTATAAGAAACATTTGGCAGAATGCTCGAATGGTTTTACGACAACGCTCCTGACGGGTTTTCTATCATATAGAAAGCCCGTCAGGAGCCAACAAGCGCAGCGCGTTAGCCAGCCGAATGACTCCGCGCATAGATATACGGTGCGACGTAGCCCTCACGGTTGACGTCCAGATAATCCGACCACCATTGCATCATTTCGATTCTGGCCTCCAGATGCTCCGCCTTATGCACATACGCCGCCCGCACGCCGTTGCGCTCTTTGTGGCTCATCTGCCGCTCAATGGCATCCTTTGACCAGCGTCCGGACTCGTTCAGGGCGCTACAGGCCATGGTTCTGAAGCCGTGGCCGCACACCTCGGTTTTGGTGTCATAGCCAATCACGCGCAACGCCTTGTTGATGGTGTTCTCACTCATCGGCTTGTTCAGGGTATGTGCGCCGGGAAAAACGAAGACCGATTCGCCAGAAATCGCCTGAATCTGTTTCAGCAGGGCTACTGCCTGCCGTGACAGCGGCACCAGATGTTCATCCTTCATCTTTGCGCCACGCTCTGAGAACCGCACGCCGTTTACCGCTTCGCGCTGGGCGGGCACGCTCCAGATATGCGCTTTGAGGTTGAATTCATCCCAGCGGGCAAAACGCAGCTCGCTGGAGCGCAGAAAAACATGCAGGCTTAATTCCAGCGCCAGACGGGTGAGCATCCGGCCTTTGTAGTTTTCCATTTTCTCCAGTAGTTCAGGCAAGCGTTTTAGTGGCAGGGCGGGGTGATGTTGGATCGCCACCGGGGTCACGACGCCATCCAAATCGTAAGCCGGGTTATATTTAATCACGCCCTGCTGCACTGCGTGGCGCATGATTTTGGTCAGGTGCTGGCGCACCCTTCCGGCAACGTCATGTACACCTTTATCGTCGATGGTTTTAACCAACTGCGCCAGATGCCGGGTCTCAATCAGAGCGATATCCATCGCGCCTATATCGGGGAAAACGTAGCGTTTCAGGCAGGTGAGGATCTTATCGGCGTGAACGTCCGACCAGAGCTTAAGGTTACTGGTGTGCCATGCCAGAGCGATGTACTGAAAGGTGCGGGATTCATCAACGGCGGGGTTGTTCGCCTTGCGAAGCTGAGAAGGGCTAATGCCGGACGCCAGCAGCTTACGCGCCGCATCGCGTTTTTCACGGGCTTCCGCCAGTGTAGTTTGCGGGTAGGGGCCAAAGGCCAGACGGTTTTCTTTACCGCCGAGGCGATAGCGGAAATACCATAGCTTAGCGCCGCTGGTGGATACCGTGAGGTACAGACCTTGCGAGTCAGTGAGCTTGTAAGATTTTGCGAGAGGTTTCGCGGATCGGACTTTGCTGTCAGTTAACATATGAGGGTCACTCCCGTTCATCGAACTGAATGACCCGCAATCTGACCCACAAATTCCCCGATACGAAGGGATAAATCAAAACGCATCGGAAAAGATTTTTACGCCAACTTATTGAATCACAACAACATAGGGATTGATAAGGAAGCATAAAAAAGGAAAGGTGGTGCCCGGACTCGGAATCGAACCAAGGACACGAGGATTTTCAATCCTCTGCTCTACCGACTGAGCTATCCGGGCAACGGGGCGCATTAAACCGTATTGGCCGCATGGCGTCAATGGGTTTCTGTCACAAAGCGGAGCGCCTGCGCTATTTTCAGGCAATTGTATTATTTGCTAGCCAATTTCTGGCGATCCTTTCAGCATGCTTAGCGCGGTAATGTTTCTTCCCGATACGCGTGGCATGTTTCGTTGCACTTTTACCGCCTTGAGGGCGGGCTGGATTGTTGAATTTGATGAAGAATAATGCCACTATTGCGCGGTTTTTAACGTCTCGTTCACCTGAACGCCCCTTTAAGCGTAGTTAGCGTATAGCTAAAAGAGGATCGCCGATATGTCAGATTCATTGCTCATGGTGCAGCACGCTCGCGCCAGCTCGTTGATGACGTCACTGCGTGTATCTTCTTATCACCCCTGCGCGGTTTACTTTTCTCCCCGTCGATTATCCCCCTTCACCATGCGGTGAGGCGTTCGTTCGCTCACTGTTAGGCATGAGTAAAAATAGAGTATGGCTCTGCTTTTACTGATGTCTATCGGATGGTGCTGGCTCCAGTTTTTCCATTCTTAGCCTACAGTTTACCTGTAGGGATCATACGCTTGTCGTTATTGATTGGCATTGTGATTGGTCGGGATTGTTATCCCTGAACGGTGTCTTTTAGGCACGTACACTTACCCTTAACCGTTTGGGTTTGGTTACATGAAACAGTTAAAAATTGCGGCGAATGCAGCGGTTGCCACCCGTTTAATCACAACGCGCGAGATTGTCGCGTTGAGTCAGACCGACTTCACTGATGTGGCGGCGGTCGTGGTTTCTATTGAGGAAGCCCGTAGCGGCATTCTGTCGATATTGCAGCACACCGGTTTTAGCATTCCGGCGTTTGTCGAAGAGCCTGATGAAGATAAAGAGTTAGATGTTCTGCCTGCGGGCAGCGAATGGCTGATTCTCGATGACGAAGGCGAGCACGCGAACGTGCTGGAACGTGCAGCGAAAGCCTATCAGGATGCGCTACTGCCGCCGTTTTTCGATACGCTGACCAAGTACGTCAACATGAAAAACACGACGTTTGCTTGCCCGGGGCATCAGGGCGGTCAGTTCTTCCGCAAGCACCCTGCGGGTCGTCAGTTTTTTGAGTTTTACGGCGAGAACGTGTTTCGTTCGGACATCTGTAACGCGGACGTCAAACTGGGCGATTTGCTGATCCACGAAGGCGCGGCGAAGAAGGCGCAGAAGCACGCTGCGCGCGTGTTTAACGCTGATAAAACCTATTTCGTGTTGAACGGCACCTCCTCAGCGAACAAAGTGGTGACAAACGCGCTGCTGGCGCGTGGCGATCTGGTGCTGTTTGACCGTAACAACCATAAATCCAACCATCACGGTGCGCTGATTCAGGCGGGCGCGACGCCAGTCTATCTGGAAACCGTGCGCAATCCGTTCGGCTTTATCGGCGGCGTGGATGCGCACTGTTTTGATGAAGCCTACCTGCGCAAGCTGATTGCGGAAGTCGCGCCGGAACGCGCCAACGAGGCACGCCCGTTCCGTCTGGCCGTCATCCAGCTCGGCACCTATGACGGCACGATTTATAACGCGCGTCAGGTGGTCGATAGTATCGGGCACCTGTGTGATTACATTCTGTTTGACTCCGCCTGGGTCGGTTACGAGCAATTTATCCCGATGATGGAGCAGTGCTCGCCGCTGTTGCTGGATCTGAATGAAAACGATCCTGGCATTTTTGTGACTCAGTCGGTGCATAAGCAGCAGGCTGGCTTCTCCCAGACCTCGCAGATCCACAAAAAAGATACGCACATCAAAGGCCAGCGTCGTTTCTGCAACCATAAGCAGCTGAATAACGCCTTTATGTTGCACGCCTCGACCAGCCCGTTTTACCCGCTGTTCGCCGCGCTAGACGTCAATGCCAAAATGCACGAAGGAGCAAGTGGGCGTCGTATGTGGATGGACTGCGTGAAGCTGGGCATTGAAGCCCGCAAGCAGCTGTTGACTCGCTGTTCGCTCATTAAACCGTTTGTGCCTGTGACGGTGGGCGGGGCGCTCTGGCAGGATCATGATACGGAGACGATCGCGCAGGACGTACGTTTCTTCAACTTCGAGCCGGGCGAGAAATGGCACGCGTTTGTAGGGTATGCGGAGGATCAATACTTTATCGATCCTTGCAAGTTACTGCTGACTACGCCGGGAATTGATGCGATTAGCGGTGATTATACCGAATTTGGTATTCCGGCGACGATCCTCGCCAACTACCTGCGCGAGCATGGCATCATCCCGGAAAAATGCGACATGAACTCGATCCTTTTCCTGCTAACGCCAGCGGAAGACGCAGCAAAAATGCAGGAACTGGTGAATGCGCTGGTGCATTTCGAAACGCTGATCGCCCGCGATGCGCCGCTGAGCGAAGTGCTGCCCAGCCTGTATCAGAAATACAAAGAGCGTTATCGTGGTTACCGACTGCGTCGGTTGTGTCAGGAAATGCATGATTTTTACGCTCAGCACAACGTGAAAGATCTGCAAAAAGCGATGTTCCGCAAAACCGAGTTCCCGTCAGTGGTGATGCTGCCACAAGATGCTAATAGAGAATTTGTGCGCGGAAATATCGAACTGATTCCTATCGACGAAGCGGAAGGGCGTATCGCGGCAGAAGGTGCGTTGCCGTATCCGCCCGGTGTGCTGTGTGTCGTGCCGGGTGAAACCTGGGGCGGGGCGGTACAGCGCTATTTTCTGGCGCTGGAAGCGGGAATTAACCTGCTGCCCGGCTTCTCCCCGGAACTGCAGGGTGTCTATAGCGTCGCGGAAGAAGATGGCAGTAAGCGTCTGTACGGTTACGTGGTAGAACAGTAATTACGGATGTAGGTAGGCTAAGAAACGCAGGCTCGGAAGCGAGCCTGCGTTTTTTCTGCCCTAAGATGTTGGTCTCTTAACGCAAATCAGATTCCTGCTGATTGGCGAGTTTCACCGCTTCACGCTGCTTTTTCAGCCCGCGCCAGCCGATAATCAACATGATTGCCAGCACTGGAACCGTTGCAATCGTCCAGGTGCCGTTTGGGTAATCAAACGCCATCAATCCCAATACGCTCACCAGAAAAGCCAGCGTCAGCCATGATGTCACGGGCGCACCGGGCATTCTGAACGCCACCGGTTTGGCTTTCCCTTGGCGAATCGCTTTACGCAGCTGCATCTGACACAGAATGATGAACGCCCAGGAGCAGATAATGCCGAGCGAGGCGATATTCAGGACGATCTCGAACACCTGCGATGGCACCACGTAGTTCAGCACCACGCCGATAATGTGGATGCCGACCGTGACCAAAATGCCGGTATAGGGCACAGACTGGCCGCTCATTTTTGACAGGAAAGCGGGCGCCGAACCGCCCAGCGACAGTGAGCGCAGAATGCGTCCCGTCGAGTACAGACCGGAGTTCAGGCTGGACAACGCGGCGGATAGCACCACGATATTCATGATCGTGCCGATATAAGGAACGCCCAGCTTGCTGAAGAAGGTCACGAACGGGCTTTGTCCGGCCTGATAGGCGTTCCACGGCAGTAGGCAGACCAACAGCGCAACCGAGCCGACGTAGAACAGGCCGATACGCCAGATGACGCTGTTGACCGCTTTCGGCAGCACCTGCTCTGGGTTTTTACATTCACCTGCCGTCGTCCCGATGATCTCAATACCGGCAAAGGCAAATATCACTCCCTGAACCAGCACCAGCGCAGGCAGAATGCCGTGTGGGAACAGGCCGCCGTTATCGGTAATCAGGTGCAGGCCGGGTGTGTTGCCGTCCAGCGGGCTGCCTGTGCCGAGATAGACTGTGCCGACCACCAGAAAAATGGCGATAGCCGCGACCTTAATCAGCGCAAACCAGAACTCCATTTCGGCAAACCACTTCACGCCGATCAAGTTCATCAGCGTGACGATGGACAGCGCACCCAGTGCAAATAGCCACTGCGGTACATCGGCAAACGTGCCCCAGTAGTGCATGTAGAGCGCGACGGCGGTGATGTCGACAATCCCGGTCATCGCCCAGTTGAGGAAGTACATCCAGCCTGCGACGTAGGAGGCTTTTTCACCCAGAAACTCACGCGAGTACGACACGAAGCTACCGCTGGTGGGGCGATGAACGATCAGCTCGCCCAACGCGCGCAGAATGAAAAAAGAGAAGATGCCGCAAACCAGATAGACCAGCGCCAGCGCTGGTCCCGCCATTTGCAGACGAGCCCCCGCGCCAAGAAACAGTCCGGTGCCGATGGAACCGCCAATTGCGATCATCTGTACGTGGCGGTTGCCGAGACTTTGGTGATAGCCCTTTTCGTGGAGACGCTGCTGAGCAGCATGATGCTCGCTATTGGTTGAGGAATGTTGTGTCATTTACTCGGTGTTTTCCTGTCTGTCACGCATCTCTTGGCGACGCGCTCGCTATTATTATTTCTAATTCAAATGGTTATGTTTTCGCCTGTGACATTTTTATGTCGTACATCCCTGTACGCCACCCTTCGGGCCGTTGCTACGCAACGTTGAAAAACGCTCCCGGCGTTTTTTTTATAGTGCGTTGAGTGCGGTTGGCCGCATGGCAGAAAACAACGGCAGCGATGCTACCTTTTCCTGTGTGCTGTGGCAAAAAATGGATAGCAGGAAAGTGTGTCAGAGCGTGATGGCGTGGGGGATCGCGGTGCGTCAGGCGGGGGCAAGCTTCACCGCCCCGGTTATGTGATAAAGACCGGAGCGGGATGAGGCGCAAAAGGTAATGGGTTACACGCCGATATCTGCGCGCGTTGGCCCCTGAAAATGGATGGCGTTGATATGGCAACTGCGCGGCTGGACGAGCACGAAATGCATGGTTTCCCATATCGAGCGGGCGTTCAGCAGATGCTCGCCCATTTTTTCCCCGCTAGCGGGGTTGTCATCCAAGCCGGTAACCTCAAAATCTGGCGGATAAAACCCCGTCACGCGGATATTTTCCTGTGCGACATGATGCGCCAGATTCTGGCTAAAACCGCTCATGCCGTGTTTGGCAGCGAAGAATGCGGGGTGAGCGATAGAGTCGTGGAACTGCGGGAGGCCGCAGACGGAAACCATAGCCAGAATATCGGCACCTTGTGAACGACGTAAGCTCGGCAACAGTGCTTTGGTGAGCAGGATAGAACCGGTCAGGCCGGAGTTGACGGTGCTGACGATATCCGCATCGGTGTCTTCTTCCCCTAATCCGCCTTCCAGCCATTGTGCCGCGCTGAGCACCAGAATATCGACGGGCGTACTGTCTTCCAGCAACTGTGCGGAAAAGGCCTTAACCGAATCAGGACTGGCAATATCGCACTGATACGCGCGTGCCGTACCTCCCTCCTGATGAATGATGTCTACGCTGGCCTGTGCATCGGCCAGTTTGCGGGCGCAAAGATCGACCTTCACCCCTTCGCGAGCCAGCCAGACGGATACCGCTTGTCCAAAATCGCGGCCACCGCCAGTGACAATTGCACGCTTACCTTTCAGCATCATATGTTCCCTTGGCAACGTGTGTTCTTCCGTTGCTGCGTATCCGGTAACAGGGCGGGACGCAGCATAAATGTGTTCGTTAGGTTTTCTGTGAAGTTGCCTGTGCGGCGTCTTCTTCCGCCTGCCGTAAAATGGCTTTGGCGACCCACTGCGTGACATCCTGAATGCCGTCTTCTTCCAGATGCCAGATATCTTTCAGCACCAGAAAAACCTCTGAACCATAAATAAGCGATAAGGCATAAATCACCCGCTGTTGTGCTTCCGGCGTGATTTTGCCTTCCAGCGGTTCGGTGGCAATCTTGAGCAGGCGTTTACGATTGCCGCGCGTCAGCGTGTCTGTATGCAGGCGATTGGAGCGGCGATCGGCCCATTGTTGCAGTGAAAGATGTAACGCTGCACGCAGCGCACCTTCATGCTCCAGCATTCTTGGGTAAGCAAAGTGCAGCAGTTCAGACACGCGTTCACTGGCGTCCGGCTGTGTCGGGTGCCACGCAAGAATCGGGCCAAGGCTTTCGCCGACAACGGCTGAGACTAACGCACTTTGCGTCGGAAAATAACGATAGGCTGTCGCGCGTGAAAGCTGAGCCGCAGCAGCAACATCGGTAATGGAAGGGAATATGCCTTGATCGAACATATTCATGGCGGTATCAATTAATAAACGACGGGTTTTCGCCCGTGTTGATGTCAGTTTTTCATCCCGTTCAATCACATAGACCTCATTGAATTTTCGGGCCGGACGCTATCGGGCAGCACGGCGTTGTCGCCTGAACTATAGCAAATTGAGTGATTCTTGTGCCACGTCAAGCTTTCTTACTGTTAATGTAATGCCATACATAACATTTTGAGACTTTTGTCTCATTTGGGTATTTAATGGTTTGTCTTTCTGATACTCAAGTCTCAATATGGCGACAAATTAATCTTGTCTGTTTTTGTATTATTGTAATTGTCATTTATATCAATCTGTTAATTGTTTCGCTAACGGTGGGAGGGATACCAAGTGGGAAGTGAAGTTGGCAGCGTTTATATTGCAAGTACAGCTGATACTAAAGGAAAAGAACAGATTTACGTCCGCGATCTGATTGCCGCTACAGGCTTAAAAACGGTCACGGTCGATCTGTCAACGACACCGCCGTCAGCAGATACACAAGTGTCTGAGGTGACAGATATCAGCGCCGCAACGGTGGCATCGTACCATCCGCAGGGCGCATCGGCGGTGTTTTGCCATGACAGAGGTCAGGCGATTAGCGCCATGGCCGTTGCGTTTGAGCACTTTATGCTGTCCCGCGAGGATATTGCCGGGGTGCTGGGTCTCGGCGGCTCCGGCGGAACGGCACTGATTACGCCCGCGATGCAGGCGTTACCGATTGGGATGCCGAAGCTGATGGTGTCGACGATGGCTTCCGGCGACATTTCTGGCTACATCGGTGCCAGCGATATCAGCATGATGTATTCCGTTACCGATGTGGCGGGCCTGAACCGCATTTCTCGTCAGGTTCTCGGCAACGCTGCGCACCAGATTGCCGGTGCCGTGAAGTTTCATATTCAGGAGCATCATGACGATAAGCCCGCGATTGGCCTGACTATGTTTGGGGTTACGACGCCGTGCATTCAGGAAGCCAGCGCACTGCTGGAAGCGGAGTTTGACTGTCTGGTCTTTCACGCGACGGGCAGCGGTGGGAAAGCAATGGAAAAGCTGGTGGATAGCCATTTGCTCACTGGCGTGCTCGACCTCACCACGACAGAGGTGTGCGATTTACTGTTTGATGGCGTGCTGGCCTGCGGGCCGGAACGGTTTGATGCGATAGCCAAGACGCAGGTGCCTTATGTGGCGTCCTGCGGTGCGCTGGACATGGTGAATTTTGGCGCGCCCGCCAGCGTGCCAGAGAAATACGCGCATCGCCTGTTCTACAACCACAACGCGCAGGTCACCCTGATGCGGACCACAATAGATGAAAATATCGCGATGGCGCGCTGGATTGGGGAAAAGCTGAACCGCTGTGAAGGCGAGGTGCGCTTCCTGATCCCGGAAGGTGGCTTCTCCGCGCTGGATGCGCCGGATCAGGCATTCTGGCACCCGGAAGCACGTGACGCGTTTATCAGCACGTTGGAGAGCGTCGTGCAGCAAACGGCAAAACGACAGATTATTCGTCTGCCTTTCCATATTAACGATCCTTTATTTGCCCAGGCCGCTGTCGATGCGTTTCGGGCGTTAGTGAAATAAGAAGGGAGAAGCACAATGTCAGGCATGAATCGCCAGGAACTGCTGGCAAAATTCCGCGAAATGATCGCGCGTCGCGAGCCGATTATCGGCGGTGGTGCGGGAACGGGGCTTTCCGCGAAATGTGAAGAAGCGGGCGGCATCGATCTGATCGTGATTTACAACTCCGGACGCTATCGCATGGCGGGGAGAGGGTCGCTGGCTGGCCTGTTGGCTTACGGCAACGCGAATGAGATCGTCGTGGATATGGCGAAAGAAGTGCTGCCGGTTGTGAAGCACACGCCGGTGCTGGCAGGCGTAAACGGAACCGATCCTTTCTGTCAGTTTGATAAATTTCTGGATGACCTGAAAGCGCTGGGTTTCTCTGGCGTGCAGAACTTCCCAACCGTTGGACTGATTGACGGTAATTTCCGCGCCAATCTGGAAGAAACCGGAATGGGGTACGCGCTGGAAGTGGACATGATTCGTCTGGCGCACGAAAAAGACATGCTGACCACGCCTTACGTGTTCAGTGCGGCAGATGCGGTCGCGATGACGAAAGCGGGGGCGGATATTATTGTGCCGCACATGGGGTTAACCACCGGCGGCAACATTGGTGCGGAAACCGCGCTTAATCTGGCGGATTGCGTTCCGTTGATTAATCACTGGGCAGATGAGGCGAAGTCCATCCGTAAGGATGTGATTGTGCTGTGCCACGGTGGACCGATTTCAACACCGCAGGACGCACAGTTCATTATGGATCACTGCCCGCAGTGCGATGGTTTTTACGGTGCCAGCTCTATGGAGCGGCTGCCGACAGAAACCGCGTTAACGGCTACTACACAGCAATTCAAAAAAATTAAGCGTTAACAGACTTTTTTGGCTCTATACCTAGCCGATGTCCTAAAGCAGGAAGAAGGCAGGTAAATTTTGCGCCAATATCAGGGAATGCGGCCAGCACATGCTGGCCGTAGTTTTTTGTGTCCTAAACAGAGGTACTAAATAGCGTTTTAGGTCGCACAGGGAAGAAAGCCATTGTTATAACTGCTATTTTTCACAGTACAGAAACTTCGGAGAAATAGGTATGACATGGCGCATCACGATAGGATTGATAACGAATTTACTACTCAGCTTTGCCGTTATGGCGGATGTTGGCATTGGGTTTCAACAAATAACGCTGGCTGATGAGGCCAATAATAGGCCGCTGGAAGCTGCCGTATTTTATCCGGTTTCATCATCACAACAGACTGCGATAATCGGTGAGAATCCCGTATTTCCCGGTATCGCCGTAAGCAAAAATGCCGTGCCTGAATCCGGTGAATATCCCTTGATTGTGGTTTCACACGGCTATGGCGGGAGCTGGTTTAATCAACTCTGGCTGGCACAGGCGTTGGTCAAGCAAGGCTATATTGTTGCCGCGCCCAATCACCCAGGAACGACCACTAAAGATATGCGGGTTGAGAAGGCTCAGGAGTTATGGCTACGGCCCAACGATATTAGCCGCGTTATTACCGCTTTACTCGCTGCCCCAGAAAAAACGGGGCGTGTTGATGCGCAGCGTATTGCCGCTGTTGGCCATTCGCTGGGGGGATGGACGGTATTGGAGTTAGCGGGCGGGCGTTTTAGCACGCAGCAATTTGAGCGTGATTGTCTGACGCATGTTGGGCTGGCGTCCTGCAAAGCCTATGAAAAGATGCATATCGCAAAGAATGCGTCATTACGTGCGCAGCTTGATAAGCCATTGGCGGATCCGCGTATCAGTGCGGTGGTCTCGCTGGATATGGGGCTGGCGCGAGGGTTTACCGCGGAGAGTCTTGCGGCAATACACATTCCTGTTTTGATCGTTGCGGCGGGGTATCCTAATGAGGAACTGCCTGCCGAGCTGGAATCTCACGATTTGGCGCAGAAGCTGTCACCAGCGCATTCAGCTTATAAGGAAGTTGCCGATGCGACGCATTTTAGCTTCATGCAGATTTGTAAGCCGGGTGCCATTGAGATCATTAATGCCGAGAACCCAGGAGATGGCATGATTTGTCTTGATGGCGGCGCACGTTCGCGTGAGCAGATTCAGCAGGGCGTTGTGAAGGATATTAGCGATTTTCTTCAGGCGGCGTGGAGGAAGCCGTAGCCTGTGCCCGAAGTGGGTGCTGACTACGCCAGACGCTGGGGCTCATCCCCGTGAGTCGCAAAAACTCGCGGTTGAAGTTTGATTTAGTCTGAAACCCGCTTTCCAGCATGATATCCGTGATTCGTGCATCCGTTTGGCTGAGGAGGCGTTTAGCCTCCTCAATTCGGTATTCGTTCATCACCTGAGAGAAATTACGACCGTGCACGCGGTTGATGGTTTCGGATAGGCGTCTTAGCGGTATTCCCATGCGCCGGCTCAGGCGCTGAAGCGTCATGCTGGGGTCGGTGTATAACGCATGAGTGCGAATGAAGTCATCTAACGTTTTCGCCAGTTGGTGTTCATCATCGGTAGCAGGTAGCGTTTCCGGCTTCTGGTCGTGTGTAATGCTAAGCTCAGCCTGCGGGTGTTGTGCAGAGTACGTGACGATAAGCAGGGTCAATATCGCCAGCATGATGATGTGGAATACGGTGATGATGGTCGCTGCGCTATTGCCGCTGTAGAAGGCGATATCCAGTGCGATGACGATATCGATAGCGCCGGAGATAAGCACATACAGCCCGGCGATAAACGGCGCGCTTTTCCACAGGGGAGAGGGCGTTTGACGATGGCGAGCGCTGTAAACCAGCATTGCCCCATAGCCGAAGTAAATACTCACCAGCATCAGATCGATGAGTGGAACGGTTGTTCTGCTCTGGACGGCACTTGCGCCAAGGATGAGTAAGGGTGGTAACAGATGCTGGAGAGATCGTCGACGTCGACGGTTTAAGGCATCAGAGACCTTTTCTCCATAGAGGAACAGGCAAAGCCATAACAGTGGCGGAATGGATGCGGCAATGGCAGGTTGGATAAATGAGGGTAAGGCAACATGGCCGCCCCAGCGTAACGCTACCACTGTCAGAGCAAGACAGCTCACGCCGATGAGTATCGCCTCTGCTTTGGTATTACGCCTTTTAGTCTCTTTATTTTGAATAGCCAGAAACTGGATGCGAAAAAACAAAATAACCAGCAGAAGTGCAGTAATAAACGGTAAGGGAATCGCGGTCATCGTGTTTATCAGAAACGCTTTTTAGCAATCTATCCTGATGAAACCGCGCTACCGGAATAAACCCGGTAGCGCGGCGTTCTGTGGTGCGCGTGAATTAGCGGCGATAATTTTTCTGCGCCGTGTTCACTTTGTACAGATAGCGGCGTGATTCGCCAGACGGGTGCTTCGTCGTCAGCGTCTGGTAGACATCGCCCGGTGACATGTTGTTGATAATGCCCACGGCGCGATCGCGATCGCTGGAGAAGACGCGTAACACGCTGCCTGCGCCACCGTTATACGCGGTGATGACGGCGTAGCGTTTCGACGTCGGGTTTTCAATACCGGCCAGATAGCTGTTCTTCAGGATCGACAGGTAGGCGGTACCCGCGTCGATGTTTTGTTCTGGATCGAACAGATAGCTGCGGCTTGGCTGTCCCCATTTCCCTTTCATCTTGAAGACATCGCGTCCTGCGCTGTGCTGCACCACCTGCATCAGGCCCAGCGCATCGGAACGGCTGACGGCGTAAGGGTTGAAGCTGGACTCTGTCTGCATAATCGCCAGAATCAGCGACTCTTCAATGCCGTAACGCTCGGAAGCCTTACGCACCAGCGGCAGGTATTTGTGTGCACGCTTGTCCAGATGGTTAGGGACGAGCTGGATCGTGACCGACCAGATCACATGCAGGCCGGAGGTGCGTTTTTGCAGACGGTTCTGGAGCAGATAATCGGCGAAGCTGGCGGCTCGGCCTTCCCAGCGGATCGGCTGTCCTGTGTTATCCAGCACCTGTCCATACAGCAGCGGCTCGCGGCTGATTTGAATATCGTTAGCGTCGGAATACAGGTCGGTGTTACTGGCGTCATCGCCCATCAGCAGGGTCGTGATAATCGCCTGGCGCAGACTGGCAACGGAGTTGGTTGCCGAAATGGTTTCGATAGTGATTGAACCGGCATCAAAGTTGATGTGGCTACGCGTCTGATATTGATCGGTGTATTTGACGTAGTCTTTTGGGCCAGCGATCAGAACTTCATTCATCCCCCAGATATTTTCGATGTTGTGAGCAAATTGCCCCATCAAAATATCGAAGGCGTTGGTATCCTTGAGAAACTCTTCGTTGTCGGCATTCCCTTTGTTTCCCGAACAGGAAACCAGCAGTGGTGCAATCACCAGCAGCGCTAACATTTTCTTCATATAACAAGCCGTGTCGGAATGGGGACGTAAGCGGGCCCGAAAGCCCGCAATCTCAGTGGCTCGGAGGCGTATAGCCTTCGATGTGTACGTCCTTCCCTTCAAACAGGAACTTGATCATTTCCTGTTCCAGCAGCTTACGGTCGTCAACATTCATCATGCTGAGCTTTTTCTCGTTGATCAGCATGGTTTGCTTGGTTTGCCATTGCGCCCAGGCTTCTTTAGAAATTTCGTTATAGATGCGCTTGCCCAGATCGCCGGGATAGAGCTGGAAATCCTGCCCTTCGGCGTCGCGTTGTAAAAAAGTACAAAAAATCGTTCTGCTCATGCTTCTTCCTCATCAATTGCGCAGGCATTCAAACGTGTTGACTGCGGGTGAGCCAACTCCCTCAGCAGGCGTTCTACCGGGGCGGCCAGTCCGACAGACGGCGGCTGCGCTAAGTTATACCAGAGACCTGCACCGTCATCCATGCAGGACCTGTTTTGTGAGCGATCGGTCTGCGATACGTCCAGCCAGAGCGGAACGATATCCAGATGAAAATGGCTGAATGTGTGGCGGAACGCGACAAGCTGTTGCAATCCATCAGGATTCAGACCACGTTGTTGCATCCAGAGTTCCAATTCCCGACGTTCGCTGAACTGTGGGAAGCAAAATAGCCCGCCCCACAGGCCCACGGCGGGGCGCTGTTGCAGCCAGACTTGAGAACCCTGTTGCATCAGCAGGAACCAACCAGTTTTCTCTGGCAGCGTCTGCTTCGGTTTCTTGCCGGGGTATTGCGCCCAACTGTGGTTGGCGTAGGCAATGCAGCCGGTGCTCAGCGGGCACAGCTCGCACTTGGGGCGGCTGCGGGTGCAGACTATCGCACCGAGATCCATCATCGCCTGATTAAACTGGCTGACGCCCTCGGCTGGTGTGACGTCTTCACTCCGCGCCCACAGTTTCTTTTCGACCTCTTTCTTGCCCGGCCAGCCGTCAACGGCGTAGCAGCGTGCCAGCACGCGCTTCACATTACCGTCGAGAATCGGGTAATGCTGGCCGAGAGCGAGCGACAGCACCGCGCCGGCGGTGGAACGCCCTACGCCCGGCAACGCCGCGACTTCATCAAAGGTGGTGGGGAATTCGCCGCCGTGACGTGACACAATCGTCTGTGCCGCTTTGTGTAGATTACGCGCACGGGCGTAGTAGCCCAGCCCGGTCCATAAGTGGAGCACTTCATCCAGCGGTGCTGCCGCCAGTGCACTGACGTTCGGAAAGCGTTCCATAAAGCGTTGGAAATAGGGGATAACCGTGGTGACCTGCGTTTGTTGCAACATCACTTCGGATAGCCATACTTTATAGGGAGTTTTCTCAAGCTGCCACGGCAGGGTTTTGCGGCCATAGCGTTGGTACCAGTCCAGCACCTGATGGGCGAACTGTTGCGCTTGCATCATAAAATGGGGTCACTATCCGGCAGGTAAAAAGTTTGATAGCGATTCCAGCACAGAGTGAATGTGCTGTAAACCGGAACTTTCCGAGGCAGTGGGCTTGCTAAACCACGGTATCCTTGCATAATGCGCGTTTCATTAACGAAATCGGACAGCAAGTAAGCACTCTTTATGATTAACAACGTCATTTCACCGGAATTTGATGAAAATGGGCGCCCGATGCGCCGTATCCGCAGTTTTGTCCGCCGTCAGGGGCGCTTGACCAACGGGCAACAGCTGGCGTTGGATAACTACTGGCCGGTGATGGGCGTGGAATATCAGACCGAGCTGGTCGATTTTAACGCGCTATTTGGTCGTGACGCGCCCGTGGTGCTGGAGATCGGTTTTGGGATGGGCGCATCGCTGGTGACGATGGCGGCACAGCATCCCGAGCAGAATTTCCTCGGTATCGAAGTTCACCTGCCGGGCGTGGGCGCGTGTCTCGCTGCCGCACAGGAGGCGGGAATCAGCAATCTGCGCGTGATGTGTCACGATGCGATCGAAGTGCTGATGAATATGATCCCGGATGGCTCACTGTCTATGGTTCAACTCTTCTTCCCCGATCCGTGGCACAAAGCCCGCCATAATAAACGCCGTATCGTTCAGGTGCCTTTCGTCCAACTGGTACAGAGTAAACTGAAAGTCGGCGGCGTGTTCCACATGGCAACAGACTGGGAACCTTATGCGCAACATATGCTCGAAGTGATGACCTCTGTCACCGAGTACCGTAATCTTTCCAATAATAATGAGTACGTTGAGCGGCCGGAGTCCCGTCCGCTGACGAAATTTGAAGCACGCGGCCAGCGTTTGGGGCATGGCGTGTGGGATCTGATGTTTGAGAGGATAAAATAAAATGGCACAAGCTCGTAGCCGTCGTTTACGTAAAAAACTTCACATTGATGAGTTTCAGGAATTAGGTTTTTCTGTCAGCTTCCGCTTTCCAGAAGGCACTAGCGTCGAAGATATCGATAAGCTGATGGATAAGTTCGTTGACGACGTCATTGAACCACAAGGACTGGCATTCGAAGGCAGCGGTTATCTGCTCTGGGAAGGCTTGATCTGTCTGCAAAAAATCGGTCACTGCACCGAAGAGCATCGCCAACTGGTTAGCCGCTGGTTGGAAGAGCAGAAACTGACGGACGTGAAAGTCAGCAACCTGTTCGATATCTGGTGGGATCTGCCAGAACACCTGCTGTAATCCTTGGTCTTATCAAGGCATGCCTGAGCTGATTTTGGCTCAGGCGTTATCCGCCTCATCAAAGGGCGGATTGCCGCTCTCCCGCCACTGCCGTTGTTTTCTTCAGGAGAAAATATGTCGCGTAAAATAACCTTGGGTTTATTGATGTTGCTGTCCTGGCAAGCGCAGGCGGCCTACCAGTGCAACGTGAATCCGCAGGACGACATTGTTATCAGTCCGCAACACGTACAGGTCGTGGGTGCCAGCGGCAACTTACAACTCTCCCCGCAGGGCGATATTGTCCGTAACGGTACGCCGCTGACCCTGAACGCCGAACAACGCCAGAAAGCCAAAGCCTATCAGGCGGATTTACGCCAGCAACTGCCGTGGATCGACCAGGGTGCGCAGCAGCATCTTGAAAAAGCGCGAGTCGCGCTGGATAACGTCATCGTGCAAGAGCTTGGCAGCGACAGCAATGTGCGCAATCGTCTGACTACGCTGGATAAACAGCTCAAGCAGCAGATGAACCGTATTATCGAACACCGCAGCAATGGCCTGACGTTCCACCATCAGGCGATTAAGCAAGTTGAGCAAGATGGCAAGCAGCTCGTGCAGCAAAGCATGGGCGGCGTCTTGCAGGACAGCCTGAACGAGATGGGCGTAAAACAGATGTCCAGCGGCGGTAACCCGCTACAGGCGATGATGGGCAACCTCGGTGGCTTGCAGAAAGCGATTCAGGCCGAGTGGAACAATCAGGAACTGGAGTTCCAGCGCTTCGGTAATGACGTATGTAGCCGCGTCACATCGCTGGAAAACCAGCGCAAGAGTCTGTTGCAGACGCTGAAGTAAACTGACGTCACTTAAGGAAACGGGCTGAGGCCCGTTTTTTGATCGTTCTTTTCCTCTCTCTCCTCTCTCTGCCGTTTTCTTGTTGATCTGACGCCTCATTAATTTGTATCTGGATGCCCATTAAATTCATCGATTGTTACCTTCATACGTTATGAGTATTTGTACTAGTAACATAGAGTGACAATCACATTTGTGTTCGAACAGGGTGTCGTTAATGCTATCGGTGTGGAAAAGCAATGTTTGTAAAAACAAGGAAATGCACATCACGGTGACGTCGCGTCATACTGGTGTGAAAGGTGGCCGTGTGCTTGCGATGGGCTTACTGCTGTTTTGTCCTGTAACGCTATGGGGAGCGGATAACTTTCGGACGGCGGAATATGAACGTAACGGGGCCGCGCTGGATTCGATCAACGCGGCAGAAGCCTACAATCTCGGCTTCTCGGGGAAGGGCGTTGGCGTTGCGGTCATTGATTCTAATGGCGAATTAAGTGGTGATGAATTTGCCGGACGGGTGGATTCGGGCGCGGGGTGGCTCTCGTCTCCGTGGGATGGTGCGTTTCATGGCTACGCGGTGGCGGGCGTCATTGGTGCAGCGAAAAACGATAGCGGCATGCACGGCATCGCCTATCAAGCGACGCTGTTGCCATTAGGAACCACCTTTTCATCGCAGACATTGGTTAACGCCCAGCTTAACGTGCTCGACCGGCCAGATATCAAGATCGTCAATAATAGCTGGGGATACCGAATATTTAACGACACGGTGCAGACGTTCAGCGCCGATCGTCAGAGTGAATTGCTGGATGGCATCATCAATAACAATACGGTGATTGGTGAGGAGATGGCAAAGCAGGGCCAGTTAACGGTGTTTGCTGCCGGGAACGAAGGGCATCTGACGCCGTCGATTATTTCCGGGTTGCCAACGCTATTAGATGCCTATGGTATTGAGAACAATATTGCCAATAACTGGTTAAATATTGTGGCTTACGATCCTTCTCAGCGTCCTTCCAGCGCGGCGTTCATCGCGTCATTCAGCAATCTGGGGTTTGGGTCGTCGGCTTATACGCTGCTTGCGCCGGGGGTAAATATCGTTTCTACCAGGGATGCGAACACCACTGACACATTCAGCGGCACGTCATTTGCGACCCCCTACGTTTCGGGCGTTGCGGCGCTGGCGTCTGAGGCGTTTCCGTATCTGAACGGTAAGCAGCTAGCCGACATTCTCTTGTCTACGGCTACGCCGCTCACCGGTAGCAATACTCCGCGTGCGGTCTTGCTCATCCACAAGAATTACGATGACCATCAAAACTATCTCAGTAGCGAACTCAATGTTTACGCGACGGGCAACACCGTCACGTTCAGCGATGAGGAAATGACTGCTTTTCTGGCTCGGGTCAGAGAGGATGCGTTCTTCGACAATCTCACCGATGAACAGGTGCGCAGCGCGATTCGTGCCCGTGCCAGCGCGCAAAATATTAATGTGCTTACGACGGATGATTACCAATCGCTATTTGGTCAGGGGATGGTTAACGCGTATAGAGCGGTGCAGGGGCCGGGCGCATTGAATGCCCAGAGGCTAAGCGCTAGCGATCTCAGTAGCGGAACGTTTAACGGTAACTACGCGATCTACGGGGTTGATACGCAAGGCTATTCCAGCACCTGGAGCAATGACATCGCACAGGTGAAAAATACGACCAGCAGCAGTTCCCTGTATCAGTTGGATGTTGGTTTACGCAAACAGGGCGCAGGGGCGCTTTATCTGACGGGCAATAATACCTATCTCGGGCCGACCATTGTCGAAGGCGGCAGCGTCGTGGTGGGCAAGGTCGCGCAGGGGAGCGGCAGTCTGGCGGGGGATGTCTGGGTGCAATCGGCGGCAACGCTGGGCGGTCATGGCAAGATCGCTGGCACCGTCACGCTTGAGAACGGCTCAACGCTTTCACCCGGTGCCTCCGTTGGCACATTAACGGTTGGCAATGTGGTGTTTCAGTCCGGCAGTCTTTATCACTATGAGATTGATGAACAGGGCAACGCTGATGGCCTGAATGTCACGCAGGATGCGACATTGGCGGGAACCGTGGTGCTGGATGCGTCTTCGCAGTCGTTGGGCGATCGTTTTACCCTGTTGAATGTCGGCGGCACGCTGAGCGGCAACTTTGATGGATTGGTTTCTAACTCAACCCTGCCTTTCCTGCAAGATACGCTGAGCTATGGCAGCAAGCAGGCTTATCTGGACGTGGTGCGCAATAATCGCGCCTTTAATGATGTCGCCACCAGCCGTAATCAACGCGCCGTTGCGCAGACCATCGAGAGCCAGAATAGTGGGCCGGTTTTCTCTGCTATCGCGAACAGCCGCAGTGACGCGGCCGCACGGGCCTCACTTGATAATCTTGACGGTGAGATCTACGCCGCCTCGCGTGCCGCATTGCTCCAGCGTAGCCGGTATGTGCGGGACGAAATCAACAGCGCGCTGCACGATGAAAATGCACAGTCGCTTTGGCTAAGTACGTGGGCGAACAATGGTCAGTTCGATGAGACGGCTGAATCCTCACGCGTTAACCACAGCGGCTATGGCTTCTTAATCGGTAACGGCAGCCCAGTCGGTGAAAGCAGTACGCTTGGGGTTGCTGTCGGCGCAGAGAAAAGCAAGATCAAAACCGATGCGCGTGCCGCCAGTAACGATGTGACGGCTTATCACGTTGGCAGCTATTGGGGCACGAGCTATAGCGGCATCGCATGGCGATCCGGTCTGGTCTACAGCTATCTGGATATGGACAGCGAACGCAACATTCAGGTGCCCGGACTCACGAGCCGCGCTCAGGCAGATTATCATGCGCAACTTTTTCAGGGGTTTGCAGAGGGAAGCCATCGTTTCGCCTTCAATGACAGCCTCAGCGTTGAACCTTATGGCAACCTTTCGTATGCCTGGCTCGATCTCGCGGGTGGACAAGAACACGGTAGCGCCGCTGCGCTGCGCTGGGAACGTCAGGGGAGCGGGGCGGGATACTCAACGCTGGGCTTACGCGGTGAGGCGCGCTGGTCTTCACTCTCGCCTGTCCGGCTCTATGCCGATGCGGGCTATCAGCGACGCTTGACGCCGGACCGTAATCAAACGCGGCTGAGTTTTGTACAAGGGGGCGATGCTTATACGATCCACTCTGCCACTGACGATCGCGATGCGCTGCTAGTGCGGGCGGGCGTCACGTTGGCGATTAAGCAGAATGCGACGCTGTTGCTGGGCTATCAAGGCTTAGTGAGCGATAAAATGAGCGAAAACAGCGCCAAAATGCAGTTTGGACTCACATTCTGATACTTGAAAATCATCCCCCACGCGTGGGTAAAGCCGTGTGTGGGGCGTTTGGTACAGGGCTGTCGCCCGGTGAGATAATGCGCCGCCGATAGCTATACATCGTTAGCAGCCTATCGAAAAAAGTTCATTTTTGTGCCATGTCTGATTAACGAGACAGACATATTCCCTCCTCATAATCGTACGATATTTATACATTCCAGCGTTCTCCTTCCAAATCGTATTAATGCCCCGTGTTTCTGGGAGATTTTTTATGATGCAGTTGTCCAGACATCCGACCACACTCTATCAGGCGATTGCTGCCCGATTAGAAGAAGAGCTACGCGAGCGCTACAAATGTGGCGACTATCTCCCCTCTGAAAAACAGCTGGCTACGCACTACGCCGTTAATCGCCATACGTTACGCCGGGCCGTGGATGATTTGGTGAAGAAAGGGCTGGTTCAACGCCGTCACGGCGTGGGGATCTTGGTGCTTATGCGGCCTTATGACTACCCGCTGCATGCGCAGGCCCACTTTAGCCAGAACCTGTTGGATCAAGGCAGCAGTCCCTCCAGCGAACGACTCTTTGCCATGTTAAGCCCCGCCAGCCAGGACATTGCCACTGCGCTGGGCTGTAGTGAAGGCGACAATGTCATCCATTTGCGCACGCTGCGCCGGGTGAACGGCATACCGGTCTGCGTCATTAACCATTTCCTGCCCAATCTTTCCTGGTGGCCGCACCTACAGCAGTTTAATTGCGGCTCGCTGCATGACTTTATTACCGAGCGACTTAATCAGGTGCTGATCCGCATGCAAACGCGCATCAGTACGCGTCTGGCTCAGGCTAAAGAGAGCCGGCTGTTGGAAATCGACGCGCAGGCACCGCTGCTGTGTTTGCGCACGCTGAATAAAACCGCAAGCGGTGAGATCGCCGAGTACTCCGTCAGCCTGACGCGCGGCGATATGATCGAACTGACGCTGGAGCACTAGATGGATACGCTAACACGCCGTCAACACTGGCTCTCGGTGCTGGCATTCAGCCCGGTGGTCGAGCTGGAGAAGCGCTGGCAAACGCTCAATTTACACCCGCAGTACGCCCTGCTGCGCGCCGCCGAAATTGGCCTGACTCGCCTACAGGCGAGAATGGGAGGAACGGGCAAACGCTTTGTGCTGGGGGATATGACGATGACGCGTGCTGTGGTGCGTCTGGCTGATGGTACGTGTGGATACAGCTATGTGGCCGGTCGTGATAAAGCCCATGCCGAGCGCTGTGCCGTGATTGATGCACTGTTGCAACAGCCGGAAAACCACGATCGGTTACAGGAGCATCTCATCGAGCCTCTGGCGGCGCAGCGTGCCGAGCTGTGTGAACAGCGCGCGCGTGAAATTGCCAGTAGCAAGGTCGATTTCTTCACGTTGGTTCGCGGAGATAACTGATGTCTATACAGTCGAGCTTTGCGCAGCCAGTGGCTGACGCGCAGTGTGCTTTTCGGCGTATCCTCAAAGCCGTTAGCGAACCGGGCATCACGGTGACTTTACCGTTACAGCAAGGATGGGGGCGGCTCTCTCCTGCCTCGACGGCGGTGATGCTGACGCTGGTCGATCGCGACACACCGCTCTGGCTGGATGACGCATTGAATGATGAAACCACCCGCAGCAACCTGCGTTTTCATACCGGTGCGATATTGACCCGCGATGAGTCGGCGGCCTTCGCCTTGCTTCATGTTTCGTCGGCCATCGCGCTGTCGCAGTTTTCTGCTGGTGATGTCATGTCGCCGGAAAAGAGTACCACGGTCATTATCGACGTCATTTCTTTGACCGGCGGTACGCCGCTGCGCCTGAGCGGGCCGGGGCTGGAAAGCTCACGTCTCGTGGATCCGCAATTACCGCCGGACATGCTGCGCTATCTCTGTCACCGTCCCGATCCCTTTCCGCAAGGTATCGATCTGATGTTCACCTGTGCCGATGCCCTGATGGCATTACCGCGCACCACCCATGTGGAGGTCTGTTGATGTATGTCGCCGTGAAAGGGGGAGAGAAAGCGATCGAGAATGCCCATCGCTTACAGGACGATCTGCGCCGTGGGGATCGTGACACCCCGGAGATTGGCTGTCAGCAGGTAGAGCAACAGCTTGGACTGGCGGTCGATCGCGTGATGACCGAAGGCGGGATTTACGATCGTGAACTGGCGGCGCTGGCGATCAAGCAGGCCAGTGGCGATGTGGTGGAAGCCATTTTTCTGCTGCGTGCGTATCGCACGACGCTGCCGCGTCTGGCTGACAGCCTGCCGCTAACGACGGCGAACATGCGGATTGAGCGACGGATTTCGGCGGTTTACAAAGATGTGCCGGGCGGTCAGGTTCTCGGCCCTACCTACGATTACACTCACCGTTTGCTGGATTTCACGCTGCTTGCCAACGGTGACACACCTGCGCCGCCCGTTGCTGATGCACCGCTGGAAGCAACGTGCCCACTGATATTCGATCTGATGACCCGCGAAGGCTTTGCCATCAGGGAAGAGGATGATGGCAGCGAGCCGTGCGATATCACCCGCGATCCGCCGAGTTATCCCGCTCCGCGTTCGGCGCGCCTGCAACAGCTGGTGCGGGGAGACGAAGGCTTCCTGCTGGCGTTGAGCTACTCGACACAGCGCGGTTATGGCCGCACGCATCCCTTTGCCGGAGAGATCCGTACGGGCTTTGTCACGGTAGAGATTGTGCCGGAGGAGCTGGGGTTTCCGCTGGAAATTGGCGAAATCCTGCTGACCGAGTGTGAAATGGTCAACGGTTTTACCGATCGGGATGAGGAAGCTCCACATTTTACCCGAGGCTACGGGCTGGTGTTTGGACGCGCAGAGCGTAAAGCCATGTCGATGGCCTTAGTGGATCGTGCGCTGCAAACCGCAGAGCATCACGAACGGGTGACCAGCCCGGCGCAAGACGAAGAGTTTGTGCTGTCGCATGCGGATAACGTCGAGGCGGCGGGGTTTGTCTCTCACCTCAAATTACCTCACTACGTCGATTTTCAGGCGGAGCTGGAGCTATTGAAACGTCTGCGTCAGGAATATCAGGAGGGCAAAGATGCATGAACTAAGCGGCTATAACCCCGGCTATCTTGATGAGCAAACCAAACGCACTATCCGGCGCGCTATTTTGAAAGCGGTGGCGATTCCCGGCTATCAGGTGCCGTTTGGCGGACGGGAAATGCCGATGCCCTATGGCTGGGGAACCGGCGGGATTCAGCTGACCGCCAGCCTGATTGGTGAAAACGATGTGCTGAAAGTGATTGATCAGGGAGCGGACGACACGACCAATGCCGTCTCTATTCGACGTTTCTTCCAGCGTGTGAGCGGGGCGGTGACCACCGAACGCACCGTTGAGGCCACGCTGATTCAGACGCGTCACCGTATTCCTGAAACGCCGCTGAAAGAAGATCAGATCCTGATCTATCAGGTGCCTATTCCCGATCCGCTGCGCTTTATTGAACCGCGTGAGGTCGAAACGCGCAAAATGCATGCGCTGGAAGAGTACGGCATCATGCAGGTGAAGCTGTATGAAGATATCGCCCGCTATGGTCATATTGCGACAACCTATGCGTATCCGGTGAAGGTGAACGACCGCTATGTGATGGATCCGTCGCCCATTCCAAAGTTTGATAATCCCAAAATGCACAGGATGCCCGCGCTGCAACTGTTTGGCGCGGGCAGAGAAAAGCGCATTTACGCTTTGCCTCCCTACTGTGACGTGAAAAGTCTGGATTTCGACGACCACCCGTTCAGCATTCAACGCTGGGAACAGCCCTGTGCGCTGTGCGGTTCGCACGACAGCTACCTTGATGAAATCGTGATAGATGATGAAGGATCGCGTCTGTTTGTCTGCTCCGATACCGACTATTGCCGTCAGCAGCAGGAGAAACAAAACCATGAACCGCAGTGAACAGCCGCTGCTGGCGGTCAATAACCTGACGCACCTTTATGCGCCGGAAAAGGGCTTTGAAGACGTTTCGTTTGAGCTTTTTCCGGGGGAAGTGCTGGGGATCGTCGGCGAATCGGGCTCGGGAAAAACCACGCTATTACAGGCTATTTCGGCACGTTTAACGCCACAGCAGGGAACGATTGACTATCAGGGACGCGATTTATATCGCCTGAGCGAAAGTGAGAGGCGACGCCTGCTGCGCACCGAATGGGGCGTGGTGCATCAGTATCCGCTTGATGGCCTGCGCCCGCAGGTTTCGGCCGGTGGCAATATTGGTGAACGGCTGATGGCAGCCGGGCAGCGCCACTATGGTGAGATTCGCCAGCAGGCAAGCCAGTGGTTGCAGGACGTTGAGATCCCGGTTGCGCGCATTGACGATCTGCCTACCACCTTTTCTGGCGGTATGCAGCAGCGTCTGCAAATTGCCCGTAGTCTGGTGACGCGCCCTAAATTGGTCTTCATGGATGAACCGACCGGCGGGCTCGATGTTTCCGTACAGGCTCGCCTGCTGGATCTCTTACGTACTCTGGTGCGTGAACTGAATCTGGCGGTGGTGATCGTGACGCATGATTTGGGCGTCGCGCGAATGCTGGCTCACCACCTGATCGTGATGAAACAAGGGCGGGTTGTCGAAAGCGGCCTGATTGACCGCGTATTGGACGATCCCAGACACCCTTATACGCAACTGCTGGTTTCGTCAGTCCTCAACTGATGAAGCCACGCGAATCTCGCGCCAGCGCGGGGGAATCAGGTTGTAATCAATCGGAACACGCCATGAACACACAGCTTCGCGTTGAGCATGTTTATAAAGTCTTCGTGTTACACAATCAGCACGGTGCTGCTTTGCCCGTGTTGCATGACGCTAATTTTGAGGTCAATGCTGGGGAATGCGTGGTGCTGGATGGTCATTCCGGCAGTGGCAAATCCACGCTGCTCCGTTCGCTGTATGCCAATTACCAGCCTAACAGCGGCCATATTTGGGTAAAGCATCACCATCACTGGGTCGATCTGGTGAACGCCCCGTCACGGCAAATTCTTGCCATTCGCCGCGATACCATTGGCTGGGTCAGCCAGTTTTTACGGGTGATCCCCCGCGTCTCTACGCTGGATGTCGTCATTCAGCCCCTGCTGGAGCGCGGTCTGGCGCGTGCCGAGTGTGAGGATCGTGCCAGACAGTTGCTCGCCCGGCTCAACGTACCAGAACGACTCTGGTCGCTACCGCCATCGACTTTTTCTGGCGGGGAACAGCAGCGGGTGAATATTGCCCGAGGGTTTATCGCCAATTACCCCATTCTCCTGCTGGATGAGCCGACCGCGTCGTTGGACAGCGGCAATAGCAATGTGGTGGTTCAACTGATTGAAGAAGCCCGTGAGGGCGGGGCGGCGATTGTCGGCATTTTCCATGACAGTGCGGTGCGTAACCGGCTCGCCACGCATTTACACGCCATGCAACCTTATCCCGGGGTGCAGCAACATGATTATCAATAATGTCCAGTTGGTATTGGAAAATGAGGTGGTTTACGGGTCGCTGGACGTGCAAGACGGCGTCATTGTTCACGTCAGCAGCTCACGTAGTCAGCAGTCTGGGGCTTTTGATGGTGAGGGGGGATTTCTGCTGCCGGGGCTGGTGGAGCTGCATACCGATAATCTCGATAAATTTTTTACTCCACGGCCAAAAGTGGATTGGCCGGCCTACTCGGCCATGAGCAGCCACGATGCGCTGATGGTGGCGAATGGTATCACCACCGTGCTGGATGCGATTGCCGTGGGAGACGTGCGGGACGGCGGCCATCGCTTTGATAATCTCAATAAAATGGTTGAGGCAATCCGTCAGGGGCAGGAAAAAGGGCTAAACCGCGCCGAGCACCGGCTGCATCTGCGCTGCGAACTGCCGTATGACGCCACGGTTCCGCTGTTTGAACAACTGATGAATACCCCCGATCTGCTGTTGGTGTCATTGATGGATCATTCGCCCGGCCAGCGTCAGTACACCTCGTTGCAGAAATACCGCGAGTATTTTCAGGGAAAATATCATCTCAGTAATCCACAGATGGACGCGTTTGAAGAAGAACAGAGGGGGCTGGCTGCTCGCTGGTCTCAACCCAATCGTCTGGCGATCGCGGCACTCTGCCGTAAAAAAGGGATCGCATTAGCCAGCCATGATGACGCCACGGTAGAACACGTTAACGAATCCCTTAAGGTAGGCTGTGCGATTGCTGAATTTCCGACTACCGAGGCGGCAGCGAGATGCTCACACGACCGCGGATTGCTGGTGTTGATGGGCGCGCCCAACGTGGTACGCGGCGGCTCGCATTCGGGCAACGTATCCGCCAGCCAACTGGCGCAGCAGGGGTTGTTGGATATTCTCTCTTCTGATTATTACCCTGCCAGCCTGCTTGATGCCGCATTTCGTCTGGCACAGGATGAGAGCAATCCTTATGACCTGCCGCGTGCTATCACCTTGCTGACACGCAATCCCGCCCGCGCCATCGGGTTACACGATCGCGGTGTGATTACTGAAGGAGGACGTGCCGATCTGGTTCTGGCCCATACGCTTCACGGCCATGTTCATATTCGTCATGTGTGGGCAAAAGGGCAGAAGGTGTACTAATCGATTGATTTGCTTATTAGCGGATTTTGGCGCGGCTAAGGATAGCCTCACAAATCGTTTCAATTGGTCATTATTTAATCATTTGTTATTCATGAAACCATCATGCCATCTGTTCTTAATGAGGGTGCTACCTCACCACAGTGGATATCAAGATGGCACAGGCACAATTGAAATCTGGCCTTGAATTCAAAACGCAGTTGCAGCCCGTTCGGCCGCAAAAGGTGCTGTCCGTTCGCGGTGTGGGGAAAGCATGGTCTCCACAACACCGTGTGCTGGACGACATTAACTTCGATCTGCATACGGGAGAATTCGTTGCCGTCATTGGCCGTTCCGGGGCAGGAAAATCGACGCTGCTGCATCTGTTAAACGGCACAATTTCAGCCTCCGGCGGCGAAATTATCGATTATAGCGCTGAGCCGCCACAGGATATTATCAAGCTAAGCTCGCGCCAGATACGCCAATGGCGCGCCCATTGCGGCATGATTTTTCAGGATTTCTGTCTGGTTCCGCGGTTGGATGTCCTCACTAACGTCTTGCTGGGCCGCCTTAGCCAAACCTCCACGCTCAAGTCACTCTTTCGTGTTTTTTCCGACGAGGACCGCGCTCGCGCCATCGCGTTGTTGCAATGGTTAAACATGCTGCCACAGGCGCTACAACGCGCGGAAAACCTCTCTGGCGGCCAGATGCAGCGTGTCGCTATTTGTCGGGCTCTCATGCAGCAGCCCAGAATTTTGCTGGCCGATGAACCAGTCGCGTCGCTCGATCCCAAAAATACCCGCCGCATTATGGATGTCTTACGGGAAGTGAGTCAGCAGGGGATAAGCGTGATGGTTAACCTGCACTCGGTGGATCTGGTGAAGCATTACTGCACGCGCGTCATCGGGATCGCTCAGGGGCGCATTGTTTTTGACGGGCATCCAACGCGATTGGATGAGCCGCTGCTTCATACGCTGTATGGCGATGAACTGAACGCACATTAACGCAATATACGTTTACCACCAGTGCGTTTAACACGATGGCCTTTGACACGATAACGGGTGATAGCAATGAGAAAGATCCTTGGTTTGGCGATGATATTAACCAGCTCACTGACCGTCTTGAACGTGACGGCGGCAGGGATGCCCAAAGAGCTGAATTTGGGTATTTTGGGCGGACAAAATGCGACACAGCAGATCGGTGATAATCAGTGCGTCAAACAGTTCCTTGATAAAGAACTGGGGGTTGAGACCCGGTTACGTAACGCGTCTGATTACTCCGGCGTCATTCAGGGTCTGCTGGGGGGAAAAGTGGATCTGGTCCTGAGTATGTCGCCGTCGGCTTTCGCCTCGGTCTATCTGAAAGATCCTAACGCAGTGGACATCGTCGGTATCGCCGTTGACGATAAAGACCAGTCACGCGGCTACCACTCTGTGGTGGTGGTCAAAGCTGACAGTCCGTACAAAAAGCTGGAAGACCTGAAAGGGAAATCTTTTGGCTTTGCCGATCCCGATTCAACCTCGGGCTTTCTGGTGCCCAATCAGATTTTTAAACAGAAATTTGGCGGGAATAACGATAACAAATACAACAATTTCTTTTCCAGCGTGACGTTTTCTGGTGGTCATGAGCAGGACATTCTGGGCGTATTGAACGGCCAATTTGACGGTGCCGTCGCCTGGACATCAATGGTGGGCGATTACAACACGGGCTATACCGCCGGTGCTTTTACCCGCCTGATTCGTATGGACCATCCGAATCTGATGCAGCAGATCCGGATTATCTGGCAATCCCCGCTGATTCCGAACGGCCCGATTCTGGTCAGCAATAAGCTACCTGCTGATTTTAAGCAGAAGGTCATTACTGCGGTGATGAAGTTGGATAAAGATCAGCATGAATGCTTTACCAAGGCGATGGGCGGGACTCAGCATATCGGCGCGGCAAGCCTGAATGATTACCAGCACATCATCGACATGAAACGCGAACTGACGAAAGGTAACCGCTGATCGAGTAAAGGCGTTTCGCCGTTCCCTCAACGCCCGTTCGGACGCGACATCGAACGGGCGGCAACATTTTCAGTCCGCTCATCAAAGTCAGGGTAGGACGTATCGCCCGGTAAATAGGACACTGCTTTGAAGAATGACTTTGAGCACTATTATCAACAGATTAAAGGGCGACAAAAGCGCGAGGCGCTACTGTGGTCTTTGCTGCTGGCTAGCCTGTTTCTGGGGGCGGGCAAGGTTGCTGAATTCAGCCCCGCAACCATCTGGCATTCTCTGCCGAATTTTTTCAGCTACTTGCACGATACGCTGCCTGTTCTGCACTGGCAGCAGCTTCTGGCTAACGCTCACACCGAAGGCTCTCTGGCTTATTGGGGATATCGGCTGCCGATACAGCTGCCGCTGATCTGGGAAACGCTGCAAATGGCGCTGGCTTCCACGATCGTTGCGGTGGCGGTTGCTACGATACTGGCATTTTGTGCCGCCGCGAATACGCAAAGCGCGATGCTGCTGCGTGTGACTATTCGCGCGCTGGTGGCCTTTTTACGCACCATGCCGGAGCTGGGTTGGGCGGTGATGTTTGTCATGGCTTTTGGCATCGGTGCCATGCCCGGCTTTATTGCGCTGGCGCTGCACACCGTCGGCAGCTTAACCAAACTGTTTTATGAGTCTCTGGAAAGCGCGTCCGATCGATCGGTACGCGGTCTGGCAAGCTGTGGTGCCAACAAGCTCCAGATTATGCGTTTCGCCTTCTGGCCACAGGTAAAGCCGATTTTTCTCTCCTACAGCTTTATGCGCATGGAGATTAATTTCCGTTCCTCCACCATTCTTGGCCTGGTCGGCGCGGGTGGCATTGGTCAGGAACTGATGACCAACATTAAGCTCGATCGCTACGATCAGGTCAGTATGACCTTATTGTTGATTCTCGTGGTGGTCTCGCTGCTGGATGGTTTATCCGGCTATCTACGCCGTCGCGTGGTAGAAGGACAGTGACATGAGAACGGTGACGTCGGCTGATGTCGAGCAATTGAAAAAGCAGCATCCCGACCTGTTTCGCATACAGTCGCGCTACCTACGCCGAATCGCGCTGCTGGTGCTGGCCGTCACGCTGTATTACCTGTTCTTTTTCCAGACTTTTGGCATCAGTTGGCAGCAGTGGGTCAATGGTTCGTCGCAGCTGGGGCGCTATTTTTTACGCATGTTTGTCTGGCATGATTTTCTCAACTGGCCTTTTCGTTACTACCTGTCGCAAATTGCCATCACGCTGTCGATCGTGTTTGCGGGGACGATAACGGCGACCTGCATCGCGTTGTTACTCTCCTTCTTTGCGGCGCGTAACATTATGCAGCGTCGCGGATTACGGCCTATTGCCCTGTTGGTGCGGTGCTTGTTGGACATGATGCGCGGTATTGATATGGCGATTTGGGGGCTGATATTCGTGCGAGCCGTCGGGCTGGGGCCGCTGGCGGGGTTGTTGGCTATCGTGATGCAGGATATTGGCCTGCTCGGCAAGCTCTACGCGGAAGGACATGAAGCTGTCGAACGTTCACCCGGACGAGGCCTGAGCGCGTTAGGTGCCAATGCGCTGCAAAAACACCGCTTTGGTATCTTCACGCAGTCGTTCCCCATCATTCTGGCGCTCAGCCTCTACCAGATTGAATCGAATACCCGTTCTGTTGCCGTATTGGGTTTTGTCGGCGCGGGGGGGATCGGGCTGGTGTATGCGGAGAACATGCGCTTATGGAACTGGGATGTGGTGATGTTTATCACGCTGATTTTAGTCGCGATAGTGATGGTGATGGATGGGATATCGTCTTGGTTGCGTAAGCGCTATATCACGGGTAAGGATATTCCGTTGTTTCAGCCAAAAGACAGTTCAATCTTTGATTAAGTGTTTCTTAGTCACATTGTTATGCCGACTGAGAGATTGTTTCGTGCGCCACAATACTGTCACTTTCATGCTACCTCGTAGCACGCGCCCGACACGGGACGGCTCAAACGCCGCTCGCCCCGTGACCCCAGGCTTTCGGCGGGAATTATGCCGCTGGCGCGGTTCCTTCGTCGGTATCCGGCTTAACGGACCGCTTACGACACGTTTACTCGCCCCATAAATGGGACTCGCCCTTCGGGCCAGCACAAGTGCTGTTCAAAAACGTCTCTGACGTTTTTGTCCGACGTGGCGCAAGCTTTCGCCGCGTCCTGCGGCTCATCCGAAGCCAGCTATCTCCTCAGCATAATTTTTTACGCCGGATCACGGCAAAATGCCGATGAACCCTGTGGCCCCCGATTTTGTCGTTTACGGTGCCGGAAACGTGAAGCGGCGGTGGATCGCTTCCAGCTCGTCCAGGATCTCTCCGTCCAGCGTCAGGTTCTGGCTGTCGAGGTTGATTTGCAGCTGTTCCAGCGTCGTTGCACCCAGCAGCGTACTGGCGACGAACGGCTGCTGACGCACAAACGCTAATGCCATTTGCGCCGGATTCAGACCGTGCTTTTGCGCCAGCGCCACGTATTCGGCAACTGCTGCCTGAGCCTGTGGGCCGGTATAACGGGTGAAGCGGCTAAACAACGTGTTACGTGCATCGGCAGGTTTCGCGCCATTCAGGTATTTACCCGTCAGCGTACCGAACGCCAGTGACGAATAGGCGAGAAGTTCCACGCCTTCATGCTGGCTGATTTCTGCTAAGCCGACTTCAAAACTGCGGTTCAGCAGGCTGTAGGGGTTCTGAATCGACACGATACGCGGCAGGTCATGTTTTTCCGCCAGATGCAGATAGCGCATCACGCCCCACGGGGTTTCGTTGGAGACACCGACGTAGCGGATCTTACCAGCACGCACCTGCTCATTCAGCGCTTCCAGCGTTTCCAGCAGCGTGACGACCGGTTTGTCGTCAGTATACTGATAGTTCAGCTTGCCAAAGCAGTTGGTCTGACGCTGTGGCCAATGCAGCTGATAGAGATCGATATAGTCGGTGTTCAGGCGTTGCAGGCTGGCATCCAACGCGGCACGGATGTTTTTTCTGTCCAGCGCCTGCTGTGGCCGAATGCTGTGATCGTTTCCGCGCACGGGGCCGGAGACTTTACTGGCCACAATCAGTTTTTCACGTCCGCCACGGGATTTCAGCCAGGAACCGATATAGCTCTCGGTTAGTCCCTGTGTTTCTGGGCGCGGAGGAACGGCGTACATTTCTGCTGTGTCAATCAGGTTAACACCTGCGGCAATGGCGTGATCTAATTGTGCATGAGCGTCTGCTTCGCTGTTCTGTTCGCCAAAGGTCATCGTACCAAGACCCAGCACGCTCACTTCTAAAGAACTATGGGGAATACGGTGATATTGCATTGCCAGCTTCCTTATGTCTGAAAATAGCAGGCGCATTTCCCGTCATTTCCGCATGATTTGCTGCGATTCCAATGAGTTTGGGAAGACACACCTGAATTCGACTATAAACGAAGCCGTGGCGAGTGGGGAAGTCTCTTCTGTTGCCCTTCAGCAGGATTTTGCCGAAGAGCGTCGTTCGAGGGGGAAATATCAGGCTAACGTTGCCGTTAGCGCTGCACGATCTGGGAGACTTGATCGCTGTTGATTTGTTTCTGATTACCTTGCTCATCGGTATAGCTGAGCAGCCCGGTATCTTTATCCAGCACGGGTTTTCCCTGCGTCAGGAGCATTTTCCCCTCTTTTGTCGCCATCACATAGTCACTGGAACAGCCTGCCAGAGTGAATAATAACGCCAGTGTGATTGCCATTTTCATCCGTACTTTCATCATATTAACCCGTTCATAAATGCCAAAACCTAAGGTGAGTCTAGCAAATGGTTGCGGGGGATAACGTAGGAATAATGGAAAAAATGTGTTTGGAGGGAGTTAATGTTGTGTAATCAGGCGGCGGGTCGCCGCCTGATTAGGACGCCTTTATCGTGAGCGCTTGTTATGCGGCGATCAGTGCGCTGCTTTTTCTTTTTTACTGCGCAGCAGGTTCAACGCCTCGACGGACATCGAGAAGAACATGGCGAAGTAGATGTAGCCTTTCGGTACGTGAACGTCGAAGCTTTCCAGAATCAGGGTGAACCCGACCAGAATCAGGAACGACAAGGCCAGCATTTTGACGGACGGATGACGTTCGACAAACTCGCCGATAGGGCGTGCAGAGAACATCATCACGAGAACGGCGATAATGACCGCTGCCATCATAATGAACAGATGGTCAGACAGGCCGACGGCGGTGATCACCGAATCCAGGCTGAAGATGATATCCAGCATCATGATCTGCACAATCGCGCCAAAGAAAGAGTACACCTTGGAAGTATGGTCTTCTGAACCGCCTTCGACGGTTTCGTGAATTTCCATACTCGACTTCCAGATCAGGAAGAGTCCCCCGAAGAACAGGATCAGATCGCGTGTGGAAATTTCATTGCCTGCGACGGTAAACAGCGGGTCGGTCAGACGCATGACCCAGGCAATAGAAGCGAGCAGTCCCAAACGCATTAACATCGCACCCATCAACCCGATACGGCGAGCTTTGTTTTGCTGGGCTTTAGGCAGTTTGGCGACAACCAGAGACAGGAAGATAATGTTATCGATCCCAAGAACGATTTCCAGAATAGTCAGCGTTCCCAATGCCAACCATGCGTTCGGATCAACAATCCAATCAAACATTATATCAATACACCCTAAACGAAACGTAAACGATATTATACTCTGCCAGCTCGGGGCGTAGGCAAGCGAAAGTGTGATGTCGTGAAAATATACTCGTCATACTTCAAGTTGCATGTGCGTTGGCTGCGCTCTGTCACCCGAATCACTTACTTGAGTAAGCTCATCGGGATTCCCTCACTTGCCGCCTTCCTGAAACTCGAATTATTTAGAGTATATAACTGTCATACTTCGCATTGCAGCCGTGTGCTGGCGTCCCTTTTGCTCTGGTTTTTTACTCTGGCTCGGCGTCAGGCTTTTCCCAGATCGACTCCCTTGTCGCACGATTGTTGCGTAATAGCGTGCGGCGTATAAGGCTAGTGTACGATGAAGTGGGGCGCCGATGAAGCATACTGCTAATAGAACATCGCGCTAATGAAACTCAGCTACTGAGCTGCATAAAGTGGCGAGCCAATAGCGGCGCGGTGAAGGTTTTTTTCAGGTAGAACCCGCGCGGTAAGGTCAGAATCGGTTGACCAAATTCGCCAATCGCCTCGGTTAATGCCCGGCTATTTGCCGCTTTGGGGCGCAGTTGCAGCACTTCTCCATGTCGGGCGGTGATACTTTCTACCCGGCCAAGCACGATCAGGTCCATCAACTCTTCCCAATCGCAGCGCAGCTGTTCCTCTTCCTCTTCATTGGGGCTCCAGATCAGCGGCGTGCCAATACGGCGTTCCCCTAGCTGAATGTGCCGCGAGCCTTCCACCGGAATCCACAGTACCCGAGCGAGCTTGTGTCGTACGTGGCTGCTTTCCCACGTTACGCCGCTGTTGCCTGTCAACGGTGCGACGCAGACGAACGTGGTTTCCAGCGGTTTACCCTGTTCATCAATAGGAATGGTTTTTAGCTCAACGCCAATGTCGGGGAAATCCTGCTCGGGCTTGCTGCCTGCGCTTGCGCCCAGAAAACGCTCCAGCAAGATACCAATCCAGCCTTTATCGCGTTTCAGGTTGGCAGGAAGGGGCAGGCGAGCGATGTCCGCTAATTCCGCGAGATTATAGCCCGCGAGGGATTGCGCGCGTTCCAGCAACGTGTGCTCATTTGGCGGCGCAGTCGTGTGAACCGTGGGTGAATTCATAGCGTATAGCCCGATGTTTTTCCGCTCAAAAAAAATACAATGCGTGGAGAATACCCATGCACAGCCTGGAAGACTGTGGAGAAAAACAATAATAGCATGATTCGTAGCGCTTTTTTTTAGTGTGATGGCGATCACTTAGAACCGTTTTGCAAACTGTGCACGTATAGCCACCGACAATAAACAGGATCTTACACTAGGTTATCCACAGATTTCTTGGATAACCCACATAAACATGAATTACTGGTTCGATTTACAGCCTTGACGCTTGGCCTTTTTGCTGTTTTTGCCTATTTATTGCCTGACTTTGAGGCATTCCCTGTGGATAAAATCGGCATAGTGCGATCTTTCGCCAATCTTGCGTTGTATGCCATTTGAACAAAAAAACAGGGTCTGTTTTTTCACGTAAAATGGTTTGTAATTTTATGAATAAAAAGCACTATTTTTTAATCCGCATTAATATTTTTTCTTCATGAGAAATGAGTTTTACTCACTTCTTCATGGGTTCTGCACAAAGATGTCCACAGAAAAAGTGAATAAATTGCGGATTCTGGTCTTCACATGTTTATAACTTTGATCTTATCTGTGGGTTATCTTACTTTTATTCGTATCACATGCTTTCTAAGCAGTGGTTTACCGCCTGACGGGAGTGTGAAACAATCAGGTTATCTTTGCATTGATGTTTATCGAGGTAGTCCGGTGATCGATGATGATGGCTACCGCCCAAACGTTGGTATTGTAATTTGTAATCGGCAGGGGCAGGTGATGTGGGCCCGGCGCTATGGTCAGCACTCCTGGCAGTTTCCGCAGGGGGGGATTAACCCCGGTGAAAGTGCTGAGCAGGCAATGTACCGCGAACTGTTTGAAGAAGTCGGGTTAAGAAAAAAGGATGTGCGCGTATTGGCATCTACCCGTAACTGGTTACGCTATAAATTACCAAAGCGTTTGGTGCGTTGGGATACAAAACCGGTCTGTATCGGCCAAAAGCAGAAATGGTTTTTGCTACAGTTGATGTGTAATGAGTCGGATATCAATATGCAGAGCAGCGGCACGCCGGAATTTGATGGCTGGCGCTGGGTGAGTTACTGGTATCCGGTACGTCAGGTCGTCTCTTTTAAGCGAGATGTGTATCGTCGCGTGATGAAGGAATTTATCAATCCGGTGATACTGCTTCAGGAGAGTGTTGCGGCTCGGGTGGTTACGCCATCCGGTCCTCGGCGAAAAAGAGGGTAATTCAGGCACATTATGCTCACGCGCTTGCGAGAAATTGTCGAAAACGTTGCGGCAACGGCCCGCCTTAGTGATGCGCTGGACATTCTGGTCAATGAGACCTGTCAGGCTATGGACACGGAAGTCTGTTCCATTTATCTGGCCGATCACGATCGTCAATGCTATTACCTGATGGCAACGCGCGGGTTGAAAAAGCCGCGCGGGCGCACGGTTACGCTGGCGTTTGGGCAAGGTATTGTCGGGTTGGTCGGTCAACGTGCTGAGCCCATCAATCTGGCCGATGCTCGCGCACACCCCAGTTTCAAATATATCCCCGCCGTGAAAGAGCAACATTTCCGCTCTTTTCTTGGCGTTCCCATTATCTACCGTCGCCACCTGCTGGGCGTACTGGTGGTGCAGCAGCGTGAACATCGTCAGTTTGATAAAAACGAAGAATCGTTCATGGTGACGCTGGCCACGCAGATGGCCGCTATTCTTTCCCTTTCGCAGATAAAAACGCTCTTCGGTCAATACCGTCAGACGCGCGTTAAGGCGCTGGTGGCTGCACCCGGTGTGGCGATTGCCCCTGGCTGGCAGGATTGTACCCAGCCTTCTCTGGAACAGGTTTTCCCCGCGTCGAGTCTGGACAGCGAGCGTGAGCGTTCCCGTTTAACGCAGGCGTTGGAAGAGGCCACGGCGGAATTCCGTCGCTTCAGCAAGCGGTTTAGCGCCAGCGCGCAGAAAGAGAGCGCGGCGATTTTCGATTTGTACTCGCACTTGCTGAATGATGCGCGGCTCAAGCGTGAGCTCTTTCAGGAAGTAGATGCAGGCAATGCCGCCGAGTGGGCTGTGAAGCTGGTAATCGAGCGCTTTGCCGCGCAGTTCACCAATTTGCAGGACACTTACTTACGCGAACGGGCGGGCGATCTGCGCGCGTTGGGGCAACGACTGTTGTTTCACCTCGACGATAACGCGCAAATCATGGGGCAATGGCCTGAGCGCTTTATCCTCGTCGCGGACGAATTAACGGCCACGCTGCTGGCGGAACTGCCGCCGGAGCGGTTGGCCGGTGTTGTCGTGTATGACGGCGCCGCCAATTCGCATGCGGCGATTCTCGTCCGGGCGATGGGCATTCCGACGCTGGTAGGCGCGGACATTCAGCCTGACATGCTGCATCAGCGCCTGCTGATCATTGACGGCTACCGCGGTGAGCTGCTGGTCGATCCTGAACCCGTGCTGGTACAGGAATACCAGCGCCTGCTGACGGAAGAAAACGAGCTGACCCGTCTGGCCGAAGGCGAAATGGAGCAGCCAGCCGTGCTGAAAAGCGGCGAGCGCATTCAGGTCATGCTGAATGCAGGGTTGAGCGCCGAGCACGAAAAACGCTTTATCAATCAGGTTGATGGCGTGGGTCTGTACCGCACGGAAATCCCATTTATGCTGCAAAGCGGCTTTCCGTCCGAAGATGAGCAGATGGCGCAATATCAAAGCATGTTGGCGCTTTACCCAACGCGCCCTGTGATGTTGCGCACGCTGGATATCGGCGCGGATAAGCCGCTGCCTTATCTGCCTATCAGCGAAGAGAACCCGTGTCTCGGCTGGCGCGGCATTCGTATTACGCTCGATCAGCCTGAAATTTTTCTGATTCAGGTGCGCGCCATGCTGCGTGCCAACGCGCATAGTGGCAATCTCAACATCCTATTGCCGATGATCAGCAGTCTGGATGAAATCAGTGAAGCGCGTCGCCTGATCGATCAGGCCGCAGGCGAAGTGGAGGAATTACTGGGCTTCCCGCAGCCCAAGCCGCGAATTGGGATCATGATTGAAGTCCCGTCGATGCTGTTCCTGCTCCCCCATCTGGCTTCTCGCATCGATTTTGTTTCGGTTGGCACCAACGATCTGACGCAGTATCTGCTGGCAGTAGATCGTAACAACGCTCACGTGGCATCGCTTTATGACAGCCTGCACCCTTCCATGTTGCACGCGCTGAATATGATCGCCGTCGAGTGCGAGCGGCATAACATTCCGCTTTCCGTGTGTGGTGAAATGGCGGGCGAAGCGCTCGGCGCATTGCTGCTGACGGGGCTGGGCTATCGCTCGCTCAGCATGAACGGACGTAGCGTGGCGCGAATTAAATATCTGCTGCGCCAAATTACGCTGGCTGAATCGCAGTCATTGGTGAAGCAATTGCTGAATGCACAGAGCGCGACGGAAGTCCGACAGTGGGCGGCGATTTTCATGGAAGAGCGTGGATTGGGCGGCTTGATTCGCGGCGGGCGCTAATTCGTCGCGGTGCGATAGTGGCGGATACATCAAGATGTCATTGCGAGTAAATGTTTAACAACGACTCAATGTTTTACAGAACTTTTCCCCTCAGCAAGCAACGAGCGCGGGTGCGTATGCTATGATTCGCCACCGCGGTTCGCAGGAACGGATTCATTCTCCTGCCTTTTGCCTATCAATGACGATCCCGAAAGCAGGGATAACACAATAAAATATGTGGTGAATGATGACGACAAGCTATCTGGCGTTTCCTCAGTTTGATCCAGTGATTTTCTCAATTGGCCCGCTGGCGCTGCACTGGTATGGGCTGATGTATCTGGTGGGTTTTGTATTTGCCATGTGGTTGGCGGTGCGTCGGGCGAATAAACCGGGTAGCGGTTGGACCAAAGATGAAGTCGAAAACCTGCTGTATATGGGGTTCCTTGGCGTCTTCGTCGGCGGGCGTCTGGGCTATGTCCTGTTTTATGCCTTCCCGTCATTTCTTGAAAACCCGCTCTACCTGTTCAAAGTCTGGGATGGCGGCATGTCGTTCCACGGCGGCTTAATGGGCGTGATTTGCGTCATGCTGTGGTTCGCTCATCGCACCAAACGCCATTTCTTCCAGGTTGCTGATTTTATTGCTCCTTTGATTCCTTTCGGGCTTGGCGCAGGCCGGTTGGGCAACTTCATCAACGGCGAACTGTGGGGACGCGTGACGACGGATACGCCGTGGGCGATGCTGTTTCCGGGTTCGCGTAGCGAAGATATGATGCTGGCCGTCAGCAATCCGCAGTGGCAGGCGATTTTCAATCAGTATGGCATGTTGCCGCGTCATCCTTCCCAGCTGTATCAAATGATGCTGGAAGGGGTGGCACTGTTTATCATTCTGAATCTCTTTATCCGTAAACCTCGGCCTATGGGCAGCGTTTCAGGGCTTTTCCTGATCGGTTACGGCACATTCCGAATTATTACCGAATTCTTTCGTCAGCCGGATGCACAGCTGGGGCTGTTCGGCGACCTGTTCAGCATGGGACAAATCCTGTCACTGCCGATGGTGATCGCCGGTATTCTGATGATGGTCTGGGCCTATCGCCGTCAGCCTGCACAGCAATAATCCGCTGTCCTTCTTTAATTTTTGTGGTGAGGTAGTATGAAACAGTATCTGGATCTGATGAAGAAAGTGCTTGAAGAAGGCACGCCGAAAGCCGACCGCACTGGCACGGGCACGCGTTCTATTTTCGGCCATCAGATGCGTTTCAACTTGCAGGACGGGTTTCCGCTGGTTACCACCAAAAAATGCCACCTGCGTTCGATTATCCATGAACTGCTCTGGTTCCTGAACGGCGATACCAATGTTGCTTATCTGCATGAAAACAAAGTCAGTATTTGGGACGAATGGGCAGATGAGAACGGCAATTTGGGGCCGGTTTACGGTAAGCAGTGGCGTTCATGGGGAGCCGCAGACGGTCGTGAGATCGATCAGTTGAAGAATGTCCTGACCCAGTTGAGACAGGATCCAGATTCTCGCCGTATTATCGTGTCAGCCTGGAACGTGGGTGAGCTGGACAAAATGGCGCTGGCACCGTGCCATGCGTTTTTCCAGTTCTACGTAGCGGATGGCAAACTCTCTTGCCAGCTTTATCAGCGTTCGTGCGATATCTTCCTCGGCCTGCCGTTCAACATCGCCAGCTATGCGCTACTGGTGCATATGGTGGCGCAGCAGTGCGATCTCGACGTTGGTGATTTTGTTTGGACCGGCGGTGACACGCATCTGTACAACAACCATCTGGAACAGACGAATTTACAGTTGAGCCGTGAACCGCGCGCGCTGCCTAAACTGGTGATTAAGCGCCGCCCGGATACGCTGTTCGACTACCGCTTCGAGGACTTTGAAATTGAGGGATACGATCCGCATCCCGCCATCAAAGCACCGGTTGCGATCTAAGCTTTTCCCATGTTTTTCAGGGCCGCGTAACGCGGCCTTTTTTATTATTTCCCCTGTATTTTCCCCATCTCCCCGCACGCTTTTTCTGTTGTTACATCGTTGCAGTAAAACATTGCGAGCCTCCGCGTATAACGTCGTTAACACGCTGTTTTTGCTGATAAGACTCATTATCCTGACGCCATGAAAACAGGGAATCGACAACGGCGAGGGTTTACCTTGCTTGAATTACTCGTGGTGCTGACGATTGTGGCGCTGATGGCGGGCGGCGGCCTACATGGCTGGATTCAGTATCAGCAGGCAATTCGTTTGGAGCAGAGTGCCCAGCAACTGCTGGACTTTTTGAGTCGGGTTCAGGCGAATGCCTACTGGCATAACGAAACCCGCACAGCGAAGCTCATACCGCAGGGAGAATTATGGTGCATGGTGGCAGGGCAGAATGAAAAGCAGACAGAGGATACGTGCCGTGATAACCATCCGGGGCAGTTCGTTCGCCGCACGCAGGATGTGGTGCTGGCAAAGTTCACAAGCAACGTTTTTACGTTCTTTGGCTTGCGTAACGCGGCACAGGCTGGGCACATTTCGCTGTCGAATTCTGCGGGTCAGCTACGCCTCATCATCTCGGTGAGAGGGCGCATGCGTCTGTGCAGCGAGTCGCAGGCTGTCCTGGCGATTCCCCTATGCTGAAACAGATCGTGTTGAAACGAACAAAATTGAGGCAACCAAGGTTGAGGAGTAAGCAGCGTGGCTTCACTCTGCCGGAAATCCTGTTAGCGCTGAGCTTGGGTAGCCTGATTATGCTGTCGGCGGCACAGTTGTACCCTATGTTGCGCAGTCAAAGTCAGGACAGCGCGCAGCTTTTCCGGCTGGAGCAGCTCTTCAGTCAGGTCGCCATGGGAATTGAGAAAGACATCCGTCGGGCAGGTTTTTGTGCGGGAACCTGTCAGGGAAAGGCGATCAGCCTGGGGAATTATCCAGGAGAGGCAGAAAACAGCTGTCTGAATGTCTCCTACGATCTTAACCGAAACGGGGCTTGGGATGGTGGGGAGCAGCAGGATGCGGAATCTTTTGGCTATCGTCTGCGCGGTCGGTCGTTGGAAATTCAGAGTGGAGCGCATAACTGTCAGGGCGACAGGTGGGAGAAGCTGTTTGATCCGCAGGAGGTGGTACTCACGGTGTTCCGGTTACAGCGTCTGTCTGCGAAAAACAATGCGACGTTGTATGAATTACAACTGGCCGGTTATTGGGCCAAACGTCCTGCCGTTCGGCAGCATATCACTCGCCTTATTCTTGGTCGTAACCAATGAAAAAAGGACATCAGGAGGGAAGTGGAACACTGGCTATGGTGCTGCTCATCGCCATTATCGGCCTACTGTTGATGTCCGGTTTGCAACGCCAGCTTGATGCTGCCATTCAGGTGGGTAACGATGAACGGCACTATCTGCGAGCGTTCAATCAGGCATTGTCCTCGCTGAATTGGGGAAGAGGGCAGCGTTGGAGCGCGCTAACGGAAAGTTGGCAGTGCCAGCGGCTGTCGGCAGAACAGCTCGTAGTGTGCCTGCGTGCGGCCTCGGATGGGGATCAAGGATTACTGCGTGGCGAAGGAACTCTTCCTGCTTCAGCGCGACCGTTGACGTTGTACCAACGGGTATCCTTTTCGGGACTGTCGTCGAACCAGATTACGATTCAACCATTGGGCAACGGCTGGCTGGATTTCTGTCCTGATAAGGATGTGACACGCTGTGATGCAACGGAGTAGCGCAATGAACAACAGGCTCAGGAGTCGTCAATCTGGTTTCAGCCTGCCGGAGACGCTGGTGGCGGCACTGCTGTTCGCCGTATCGCTGATGGGGCTACTGCAATATCACCAGATTTTGCAGCAGTCATTTCAGCATCAGTTGCAGCAGCGTCAGGCCTGGCGGTTTGCTATGCAACAGTTGGAGGCCTATGAAGCGGATATGCCGTATCACCCGTCCGATCTGGATAATATTGCGTCTCTTGCGAGTAAAAATTGGCAGTTTAGTGTGTCGGAGCAGCGACAGAATGGAGAATGCCGTCAGGTAACGGCAAGAGTCATGACGCCACGTCGCTATCAGGCTACACTAAACCGTTGGTTTTGCCTGTCATCGCCTGTTGGGTAGGCATACTTGGGTAAACTATGAATTATCAATCGTAAGCAGCGGTAGCAGGAGCCAGAATGTTTAGAATCTATCACTCCAATCAGTTAGATATCTTGAAAAGACTGATGGTTGAGCTGATAAAACGTCAGCCGCTTGCGGATCCCTTCCAGCAGGAAGTGATTTTGGTGCAAAGCCCGGGGATGGCGCAGTGGCTGCAAATTGAACTGGCTGGGCACTTCGGTATTGCTGCCAATATTCAATTCCCGCTGCCGGGTGTTTTTTTGTGGAATATGTGTCGCCATGTGCTGCCGGATATTCCAAAAGAAAGCGCTTTCAGCAAGGATGCGATGACGTGGAAGCTCATGCATTTGCTGCCCGATTTGTTGGCACAGCCTGATTTTGCGGCCCTTAACCACTATTTGCAGGATGACGATAACCAGCGCAAGCTGCATCAGCTTGCCGGACGCGTAGCGGATCTTTTCGATCAATATCTGATTTATCGTCCCGAGTGGATTAAGGCATGGCAAGAAGGGAAACAGGTTGACGATCTCGGTGGCAACCAGCTGTGGCAATCGGCACTGTGGCGTGCGCTGGTTGGCTACACTCGCGAACTGGCGCAGCCCGAATGGCACCATGCGATTCTGTATCAACGTTTTATTACTGCGTTAGAGCAGGCAAAATCGTGCCCGAAAGGCCTGCCGCCACGCGTTTTTATCTGCGGTATTTCGGCGTTACCCCCTATCTATTTACAGGCGTTGAACGCGCTGGCACAGCATATTGATGTGCACCTGCTATTTACCAATCCCTGTCGCCATTACTGGAGTGACATTCAGGATTATAAATTTCTGGCTAAGCTAAAAGCCCGCCACCGTCGCCTACATCGCTTTGACGGCGAGCAGACTGATGAAACCCGTCCGCTCTTTCGCGATCCCTCACAGGCAGAAACGTTGTTCAACGATGACGGTAAACAGTCGATTAATAATCCTCTGCTGGCATCGTGGGGAAAGCTGGGGCGCGATAACCTTTATCTACTGGCTGAATTGGATAGCGTGCAGGAAATCGACGCCTTTGTTGAGTCGGATGGTGAAAATTTGCTGCAAACCTTGCAGCGCGACATTCTTGAGCTGGAAGACCACGCGGTGGTGGCCGTCAGCCACGAAACGCAGAACACCAGCATGCAAAAACGCCTGCTGGCACTCGACGATCGTTCGATTGATTTTCACGCCTGCCATAGCCCGCAGCGTGAGGTTGAAGTGCTTCACGATCGGCTGCTGGCCATGATGGCCGACGATCCTGAGCTGATGCCGCGCGACGTCATTGTGATGATGGCGGATATCGACAGCTATACGCCGTTTATTCAGGCGGTGTTTGGTAATGCGCCGGATAACCGCTATCTGCCTTTTGCCATCTCCGATCAGCGTGCGCGACATGCGCATCCCGCATTGCAGGCGGTAATCAGCCTGCTGGATTTACCGACAAGCCGTTTTACGGCAGAACAGGTTCTGGCATTGCTTGAAGTGCCCGCGCTGGCTGCGCGTTTCGGTATTCAGGAAGAAGGGCTACGTCGTCTGCGCCTGTGGGTTGTGGAATCGGGTGTGCGTTGGGGATTGGATGACGACAACGTGCGTGATCTGATGCTGCCGCCAACGGGGCAACATACGTGGCGTTTCGGTCTGACGAGAATGCTGCTGGGCTATGCGATGGACAGCCAGGTCGGCGACTGGCAGGGCGTATTGCCTTACGATGAGTCCAGCGGCCTGATTGCTGAACTGGCCGGTCAACTGGCCGAACTGCTGATGCAGATCCACCACTGGCGTCAGCGCCTGTCTCAGCCGCGCGTGCTTGTCGACTGGCTACCGATATGTCGAGAGCTGATCGAAACCTTCTTTGATGCTGACAGCGAGACCGAAGCGGCGCTGGCATTGGTGGAAAAACAGTGGCAGTACGTGATTGGTATGGGAACGATGGCGCATTATCCGCAACAGGTGCCAATCTCCCGGTTACGTGATGAACTGTCGCGGCGTCTCGATCAGGAGCGGCTCAGCCAGCGTTTCCTTGCTGGCTCGATCAACTTTTGTACGCTGATGCCGATGCGTTCTATCCCGTTCAAGGTCGTGTGTTTGCTGGGTATGAATGACGGCGTTTATCCTCGAACGCTGCCGCCACTCGGGTTCGATCTGATGGGGCGGAAAATCAAGCGCGGCGATCGTAGCCGACGTGATGATGACCGCTATCTGTTTCTTGAGGCGCTCCTGTCGGCGCAGCACAAACTCTATATCAGCTATATCGGGCGCTCGATCCAGGATAATACGCGTCGCTATCCTTCCGTATTGGTCAGCGAACTGACGGAATATATTGCACAAAGTTACGTCCTGCCGGGTGATGAAGCGCTGGATATCGATAGCAGCGCGGAGCGCGTGGTAAAACACCTTTGTCGCGAACATAGCCGGATGCCTTTTGATGCGAATAACTTCCTGTCTTCACCTCAGCCGTTGAGCTTTGCGGCAGAGTGGCTGGCGGCGGCGAACCAAAAAGGGGAAGCTCAGCCTGATTTCGATCGTGAAGCGCTGTCCGAAAGAGCGAGTGATAGGGATGTCAGTCTGGACGATCTGAAGCGTTTTTATCGTCATCCTGTGCGAGCCTTTTTTCAACTGCGGCTTGGCGTGAGTTTTATGCTGCACAGCGATGAGCTGTTGGATGAAGAGCCCTTTGTAGTTGATAGCCTTAACCGCTATCAGTTGAATAGCGAATTGCTTAATACCTTGATTAATGAAGGCGATACGGAAAAATTGTATCGCCGTGCCAGAGCCGCGGGTGAACTGCCCTATGGCGCGTTCGGCGAAATTTACTGGCAGGAACAGCAGCAGGAGATGGCGCAGTTGGCTGCGCGTGTACGCGATGAATTAACGCCTTCGCTGTCGGTGAGTCGGGAAGTGGATATCCTCCTTGACGGCGTGCGCGTTAGTGGCTGGCTGAATCAGGTGCAGCCGGATGGTTTGCTGCGCTGGCGTCCGGGCACGCTTTCTATGAAGGATGGCATTACGCTGTGGTTGGAACATCTGGCCTACTGCGCAACGGGCGGACAGGGTGAAAGCCGACTGTATGGGCGGGAAGACACGGCGTGGTGCTTTGCTGCCTTGTCGGAAGCACAGGCCAGAGAACATCTGGCTGTCATGCTGGATGGATATCGTCAGGGAATGAGCAAGCCGCTGTTATTGCTAAATAAAGCAGGGAGCGCCTGGCTGGCTGAATGTTATGATCGTGAAAGTGATAGCCTGCGGGCGGATGAGGACGCGCAGAACAAAGCGCGCACCCGGTTACTGCAAGCCTGGCAGGGCAACATGGGAATGCGGGGTGAAGGTGAGGATTATTACCTGCAACGCATTATTCGTGAGTTGGATGAAAAGCGAATGAATGAGGTGATTGAAGCGGCGCAAATCTGGCTACTGCCACCGTTCCGCTTTAATCTGGCTTGATGGGCTTGTTTTGGATGATGCCCGAATAGATTTCGAGGTGCGAGAAGATAACGCACTGCAACGTGAAAAGTGATGGATATGAGGTTGGAGAATTGCATGCGTAAACAGTGGGTCTGGATTACCGGGTGGTTTCTTTTATTCACATTCTGGCTTCCGGCGAGTTGGGCTGAGACGGGCTGGCAGCCGCTGGCTCAGACGATTCGAAAAAGCGAAAAAGATCCGCGACAATATCAGGCGATCAAACTGGATAACGGAATGACCGTTCTGCTGGTTTCCGATCCACAGGCACCCAAATCTTTGGCATCACTGGCGCTGCCTATTGGCTCGCTGGACGATCCCAATAATCAACTGGGATTAGCGCATTACCTCGAACACATGGTGCTGATGGGATCGAAACGTTACCCAGAGCCAGAGGCGCTGTCCGAATTTTTGAAAAAGCATGGCGGTAGCCACAATGCCAGCACGGCGTCTTACCGCACGGCGTTTTATCTGGAAGTGGAAAATGATGCGCTGCGACCCGCCGTCGATCGGATGGCGGATGCAATTGCGGAGCCGCTGCTCGACCCGGTGAATGCCGATCGCGAACGTAACGCGGTCAATGCGGAATTAACGATGGCGCGTTCGCGTGACGGTCACCGCATGGCGCAGGTGGGGGCAGAGACGCTGAACCCGGCGCACCCGAGCGCGCGTTTTTCGGGGGGCAACCTTGAAACCCTGAGCGATAAACCCGGCAGTAAACTGCATGATGAGCTGGTGAAGCTCTATCAGAAATACTACTCAGCCAACCTGATGAAAGGGGTGATTTACAGCAATCAACCTCTGCCTGAACTGGCGAAACTGGCGGTCGACACATTCGGGCGCATTCCCAATCACAACGCCAGCGTTCCTGCGGTTACCGTTCCTGTGGCGACGGAAAAGCAGCGCGGCGTAATGATTCACTATGTTCCTGCTCAGCCTAGAAAACAGCTGCGCATTGAGTTTCGCGTCAGCGATATTAGCCAGGCGTTTCGCAGCAAGACGGATACCTACATTAGCTATCTGATCGGCAACCGCAGCCAGAATACGCTCTCTGACTGGTTGCAAAAGGAAGGGCTGGTTGAGTCTATCGGCGCAGGTTCTTCGCCGATCATCGACCGTAACGGTGGCATGTTCGCTATTTCAGCCTCGCTGACCGATAAAGGTCTGGCACAGCGTGATGAAGTGATCGCTGCGATATTCCGTTACCTGCAACAAATCCGCACAGAAGGGATTCAGCAGCGTTATTTTGATGAGATCGCGCATGTTCTGGATCTGGATTTCCGCTATCCGTCCATCAGCCGTGATATGGACTACATCGAATGGTTGGTTGATACCATGCTGCGCGTGCCGGTCGAACATACGCTGGATGCCCAGTATGTTGCCGATCGCTACGATCCGAAGGCTATCGCTGCACGACTGGATGAGATGACGCCGCAGAACGCGCGCGTTTGGGTCATCAGTCCGAATGAGCCACATAATAAAGTGGCCTACTTTGTCGATGCGCCGTACGAGATGAATAAGATCCCGTCAGCAACATTCGCAAAATGGAAAACGCTGGGGCAGAAAATGTCACTGTCGTTGCCGACGATCAATCCCTATATCCCGGATGATTTCTCCCTGATCAAAGCCGATAAGGCGATGACTAAACCGACGCTCCTGCTGAATCAGCCAGGGCTGCGCGTGCTTTATATGCCAAGCCACTACTTCGCTGATGAACCGAAAGCGGAAATCACGCTGTTCCTGCGTAATCAGGAAGCGCGCAGTACCGCCCGTAATCAGGTGCTGTTTGCGTTAAACGATTATCTGGCAGGTCTGGCGCTGGATGAACTCAGCTATCAGGCTTCGATCGGTGGCATCAGTTTCTCCACCCGCAGCAATGATGGTCTGGTGATTAGCGCAAATGGCTATACCCAACATTTGCCACGGTTGCTGCTGACGTTGGCGGATGGCTACGCCTCCTTTACCTCGACGGAAGCACAGCTGGAGCAGGCGAAATCCTGGTACATACAGCAGTTGGATGCGGTAGAGAAATCAAAAGCCTTTGAACAGGCGTTACAGCCGGTTCAGGCGATATCGCAATTGCCTTACTTTGAGCGCGCAGAACGTCGTAACCTGCTGAAGGATATCCGTTTACAGGATGTGGTTAACTACCGCAAAGACTTGCTGCAAAAAGCCACGCCGGAAATGCTGGTTGTCGGCAATCTGGCACCAGAGAAAGTCACCGAGCTGGCGAACACGCTGAAAACGCATCTGAAGGCCAGTGGCGACAATCTGTCGCGCAGCGATGATGTCAAAGTCAGTAAGCCGCAGCTTGCTAATCTGCAACGTCCGGGAAGCAGCACGGATTCTGCGTTAGCGGCGGTGTATGTACCGACGGGTTATTCGGAAACGGAAAGCATGGCGTATAGCTCTGTGCTGGGGCAGATCGTTCAGCCTTGGTTCTATAGCCAACTGAGAACGGAAGAGCAACTGGGTTACGCGGTGTTTGCCTTCCCTACGACGGTTGGTCGACAGATGGGTATCGCCTTCCTGCTGCAAAGCAACAGCAAACAGCCTGCTTATCTGTATCAGCGTTATGAAGATTTTTACCTGAAAGCGCAAAAACGACTGCGTGAGATGAGTGAAGAAGAGTTCACGCAGTATAAGCAGGGCGTGATGAATGAACTGAGCCAGCGCCCGCAAACCTTAGGCGAAGAGGCCAGCCGACTGCGTCGCGATCTGGATCAGGAAAACTTCGCTTTTGATTCGCGCGAGAAACTGCTCGAACAAATCAAACCGCTGACGGTGGCGCAACTGGCAGATTTCTTCCAGAAGGCGCTGAAGCCTGAAGGCCTGGCTATTCTGTCGCAGGTTTCCGGTAGCCATCATGGTAAAGCCGACTATGCCGCACCGAAAGGATGGCATACCTACGCGGATGCGTCTTCATTGCAGAAAACGTTACCGCGTGAGAAAGCGCCCACGATGATCCCTGCGCCAGCAGCATCGGAAGCTGCCGGTAAGGTTTCTGCAGAATGAAAAATGCCGCGCCGCAATCATTAGACGTCATGACGTTGCCGCTCTTGGGGGAGCGGTTGATTGAGGCGTCGGCCGGAACGGGGAAAACCTATACGCTGGCTGCGCTTTACCTGCGCCTGTTGCTAGGGCTGGGCAAGCAAGCCGCGTATCCACGTCCGCTGCTGGTCGAGGAAATTCTGGTTGTGACCTTTACGGAGGCTGCGACCGAAGAACTGCGGGAACGTATTCGTGCCAGAATCCACGCTTTGCGCATCGCCTGCCTGCGTAAAAGCGCACAGGGTGAAGAGGCGGAGAAGCCTAAAGATACTTCGCTAGGGCAACTGCTGGCGGAGATTTCGGACCACCGCGATGCGGCGGATGTCTTGCTGGCGGCCGAACGACAAATGGATGAAGCGGCGATCTACACGATCCACGGCTTCTGCCAGCGTATGCTCAGTACCAATGCGTTTGAATCCGGCGTGCTTTTCGAACAGGTGCTGATAGAAGATGAACAGCCGCTGCGCCGTCAGGCCTGTGCTGATTTCTGGCGTCGTTATTGCTATCCGCTGCCGGTAGAGGTGGCGCGGATTGTCGGTCTGGAGTGGAAAGGGCCGGAAAACCTGCTGGCCGATCTGGCTCCTTATCTACACGGTGAAGCGCCTGCGTTCCGCTTGCCGCCACAAGAAGATGAAACGCTGGTGAGTCGACATGAGAATATCGTGGCGACGATCGACGCATACAAACAACGCTGGCTGGCGTCAGCAGCGGATCTGGAAGCGTTGATTAGCGCTTCTGGTGTCGATAAACGCAGCTACAGCAGTAAGCATCTTCCCAACTGGCTACAGAAAGTTACGCTGTGGGCAGAGCAGCCGACGCTGGATTATCAACTGCCGAAAGATCTGGTGAGATTTACCCAGCAAACGCTAATCGAGAAAACGAAGAAAGGCGAGCCGCCTGTTCATTCCCTTTTTGAGGAGACTGAACGGCTGCTTGAAGCGCCGCTGTCGCTGCATGATTTAGTCATTGTCCGCGCGCTGTCAGCGATCCGGGATTCAGTGCGTGAGGAAAAACGGCAGCGTGCAGAACTGGGATTTGACGATCTGCTGAGCCGTCTGGATGTTGCGTTGCAACAGCCGGGTGGGGAACAGCTTGCCAGCGCCATTCGCGAACGCTATCCGGTGGCGATGATCGATGAGTTTCAGGATACCGACCCCCAACAGTACCGTATTTTCCGAACGCTGTACGTCGGGCAGGCGCAGTGTGGGCTGCTGTTGATCGGTGACCCTAAGCAGGCTATTTATGCATTTCGCGGTGCGGATATTTTTACCTATATGCACGCACGCGGAGAAGTGGTCGCACACTATACGCTGGGCACGAACTGGCGCTCGTCGCACCAGATGGTACGCGGCGTTAACCGCTTGTTTGAACGTCTGGAAAATCCTTTTATTTTCCAAAACATCCCTTTTCTGCCAGTCCAGCCGGCTGAATCTAAGCGCGGTTTGGTGTTTGAGGTCGCGGGGCAGCCGCAGCCTGCGCTGCAATTCTGGCTAACGGGTTCGGAACCGATTGGCGTAGGAGATTATCAGCAGCGGATGGCGCGCCAGTGTGCGGCGCAGATTCGTGACTGGCTGGCGGCCAGCCAGCGAAGCGAAGCCTGGCTGATCACCGACGATTCTCGCCGTTTGGTCAGAGCATCTGACATGAGCGTGCTGGTGCGTAGCCGACGTGAAGCCTCGCTAATTCGTGATGCGCTGAGCCGTTTGTCCATTCCCTCTGTGTATCTATCCAATCGAGACAGCGTATTCAGTACGCCGGAAGCCAGCGATATGTTGTGGCTGTTGCAGGCGGTACTGGCACCCGAGCAAGAGCGCACGTTACGCAGCGCCATGGCGACGGCCCTGATGGGACTGGATGCCGAACAGGTTGATGCCTTAGGGCAAAGCGAAGCCGCATGGGATACGCTGGTGGATGAATTTGCGGGCTACCGTGTTTTGTGGCGCCAGCGTGGCGTGCTGCCGATGCTGCGGGCGTTGATGAGTCAACATCAGCTGGCGGAGAACCTGTTGGCGAGTGCGGAGGGCGAACGCCGGATTACCGATATTCTGCATATCGGTGAATTATTGCAGGATGCCTCGGCAACGCTTGATAGCGAACATGCGCTGGTGCGCTGGCTATCACAGCAGATTGTCCAACCTAATCCGCAGGCAGAGAATCAGCAGTTACGTCTGGAAAGCGATCGTCACTTGGTGCAGATCGTGACGATCCACAAATCGAAAGGGCTGGAATACCCGCTGGTGTGGCTGCCTTTCATCAGTAACTTCCGCGTGCAGGATCAGGGCGTTTATCACGACCGCGAGAGCTATCAGGCCGTGTTGGATCTGCAAAATAATGAAGAAAGTCAGACGCTGGCGGAAGAAGAGCGGTTGGCGGAAGATTTACGTTTGCTGTATGTCGCGCTGACCCGTTCTATCTACCACTGTAGCGTGGGCGTCGCGCCGGTTCAGCGGTCGCGTAAGAAAGACGGCAGCAGCGATATGCACCAGAGCGCGCTGGGCTATTTACTCCAACGGGGTAAAGAAGCCGAGGCTGCCACGTTAGTCAGCGAGCTGGAAGGCATGGTTGGCGACGGTGTCGCATTAACACCGTTACAGGCAACGGAAGAACAGCGCTGGCAGCCGGATAGACCGGAGCTGGCCGAGCTGCGGGCTCGCCACATTGAACGCCAACTGCGCGACGGCTGGCGAGTAACCAGCTATTCGGGGCTTCAGCAACATGGTTCTGCAAGCGCACAGGATCTGGTGCCGCGTCTGGATATCGAAGCGATAGGCGAGCGTCAGGAAGCGGATGAAACCCAACTGACACCGCATACGTTTCCACGTGGCGCGAGTCCGGGAACGTTTTTGCATAGCCTGTTTGAAACGCTGGATTTCACTCAGCCCGTTGAGGATGACTGGCTGGCCGAGCAGTTGCAGCTACAGGGATTTGAAGCGCACTGGCATCCAGTATTGAAGACGTGGATGGATACGCTGTTGCATACGTCGCTTAACGAGCAAGGGATTATGCTGTCAGCGCTGGATAACGCCGATAAGCAGGCCGAATTACAGTTCTATATACCGATTGATGCACCAATACAGGCGGCGCAACTCGATCGGTTGGCAAAGCATCACGATCCGCTATCCGCGCGCTGTCCGGCGCTCTCTTTTCAGCAGGTTAAAGGCATGCTGAAAGGGTTTATCGATCTGGTGTTCCGCTGGGAAGGGCGCTATTACCTGTTGGACTATAAGTCCAACTGGCTTGGCCCTGATGCCAGCGCGTACACCCAAACGACCATGATGCAGTCGATGGCCGAACACCGCTACGACTTGCAATACCAGCTCTACACGCTGGCTTTGCACCGCTATCTACGTCATCGCATTGCGGATTATGACTATGAGCGCCATTTTGGCGGGGTGTTTTATCTGTTTTTACGCGGCGTTGAAGCGTCGCATCCCGGCAATGGCATCTTTGCTTGTCGTCCCTCTGCTGAATTTGTTTTTGGGCTGGATGCGCTCTTTAAGGGAAAGACGCCTGACGATGCTGATACAGGAATTCCCTCATGATTGCGTTACTTGAAACAGCACTGGCGCGGCGGTTGCTGCGCCCGCTGGATGTTCAGTTCGCCAGAATGCTGGCGGATGAGACGCAGCCCGATCTGCTGTTGGCTGCCGCCTGCCTGAGTGCGCACTCGGGGGCGGGGCATGTGTGTTTACCGCTGGAGAACTTGCAGGCGCAGACGCTGTTTGACGGCCGTGAGCCTGAATTGGCGCAACAGTTGCTTGCGGGGACAGGACTAAACACGGTTGCCGCATGGCAGCAGCGCTTACTGGCGTCCGATGCTGTCAGCGACGGCAGCCAGCCGACGCCGCTGGTGTTGCAAGGAGAAAAGCTGTATTTACAGCGCAGCTGGCAGAGTGAAGGCCGCGTGGCGCGGTTTATCGCCAGCGAGCGCGATACGATCCCCGTTGATGAACCTGCAATTCGGGCGGTTTTGGATCGGTTGTTTCCTGACACGGACGAAGAGATTAACTGGCAGAAGGTGGCCGCGGCTGTCGCGTTGACGCGCCGCATTGCGGTTATTTCTGGCGGGCCGGGAACGGGGAAAACCACGACGGTGGCTAAGTTGTTAGCGGCGCTGATTGAGCTGAATACGGGAGACGCGTTACGTATTCAACTGGCTGCGCCGACCGGGAAAGCGGCTGCGCGGCTCACGGAGTCGCTGGGGCAGGCCCTGCACCGTCTGGCGGTGGATCCTCGGTTGCGGGAAGCGTTTCCGCACGAAGCGACAACGCTGCATCGCCTTTTGGGGGCGGTGACGGACAGCCAGCGCCTGCGTCACCATCAGGACAACCCGCTGCATTTGGATGTGCTGATTGTGGATGAGGCGTCGATGGTCGATCTGCCGATGATGGCGAATGTGATTGCCGCGCTTCCGCCACACGCCAGAATTATCTTTCTGGGCGACCGCGATCAACTGGCGTCCGTCGAGGCGGGGGCGGTGTTAGGTGACATCTGTCGTTTTGCCGAAGCTGGCTATAGCCGTGCGCGGGCGCAGCAACTGCAACGCCTGACGTGCTGTACGCTGGATGACAGCGGCCCTGAAGGGCAGTCGACGGTCGGTGACAGTATTTGTCTGTTACGCCGGAGCTACCGTTTCGATCCGCATTCTGGTATTGGACAACTGGCGCTGGCGGTTAACGGCGGTGATGATGCTCGCGTGCGTGCCGTGCTGAACGGTGAGTTTGCCGACATCACGTGTAGCCCGTTAACCGAGGCTGAAGAGTATCAGGCCATGCTGGCACAGTGTGTCGAAGGGTATCGTGATTATCTACAGCTTGTTGCGGCGGGCGCAACGCCGGATGCCGTGCTGCTTGCTTTCCAGCGTTATCGCCAACTGTGCGCGTTGCGTGAAGGGCCGTTTGGCGTAGCAGGGCTTAATCAGCGCATCGAGCAGGCTTTGCATCAGGCAGGACTGATTCAGCGCAGCCGTAATCCGCTTAACCGCTGGTATCCCGGCCGACCGGTCATGATTGAACGTAACGATGCCGCATTGGGTCTGTTCAATGGTGATATCGGCATTGCCATGATAGGGGAAAGCGGGGAGCTGCGCGTATTTTTCCCCTTGCCGAATGGCGAAACCAAAGACGTTACGCCAAGCCGTCTGCCGCCGCATGACACAGCCTATGCGATGACGGTGCATAAATCGCAGGGATCGGAGTTCGATCATACGGCGCTGGTGCTGCCGAACCACTATTTACCGGTGTTGACGCGGGAACTGGTGTATACCGCTATCACGCGTGCGCGCCAGCGTTTGTCGCTCTATACCGATGTCCGCATTCTCTGCCGGGCGGTGAAAACGCCAACGCAGCGCTATAGCGGCTTGGAAGAGAGAATTAGTGCACTAATGATGCGTCCTTGATGAGGGATAACGTCAGGCGGACTCACGCTCAATCAGCGAAAAACCGATATCCATGATGGGGGAGGGCACGCTTTTCCCCTCAATCTTTTCTGCCAGCATGGCCGCTGCGTCGGTGCCGATCTTCCAGCGATCGATCCTGATCGTCGTAATCGTTGGTGTGCTGTGGGCGGCGAAATCGAGATCGCCAAATCCCATCACGGCCAGTTGCTTCGGCACCGCTAATCCTCTGGCGGCAGCTTCAATCATCACACCTTGCGCCAGCGTATCGGAACTGCAAATGATGGCATCAAAAACGTCGCCATCGGCGAGAAGTTCGATCAGCCCTTGCCGCCCTAACGCCAGCGTCGCAGGCCACGGGGCGAGGGCTTCACGCACGTAATGTCCCGGCTGTTTTTGTATGACGTCGTAAATGCCTTTCTTGCGCAGCCCGGCACGTGCGTCTTCGGTCCAGACCAGGCCAAAGCGCAAATGTCCTTTACCCAGCAAATAGTGTCCGATGGCGTTCCCGATGCTTTCATGGGAAAAACCGACCAGCATATCGAGCGGCGTCGGGGTGAGATCCCAGATTTCGACGACGGGGATCGTGGCGTTGAGCAGGAGACGTTTGAGTTCGGGCGTATGGTGGATACCGGTGAGGACGATACCGTCTGGGCGACGAGAAAGCAGGGTGGTGACAATCTCTGCCTCGGATTTATTGGTATAGCCAGCGACGCACAGCAGCATGTGGTAACCGCGTGCGGCTAGCTCATCGCTGATCGCCTGAACGGTATCAACGAACATATTGTTATTGATTTGCGGCACAACGACGGCAATCAGCTTGCTGCGTCGGGAGGCGAGCCCGCCTGCTAACATATTGGGGATATAGCCCGTGGCGCGGACCGCTTCCATCACCTTATTCACGGTTTCCGCACGAACAATCTTCGGATTGTTCAACGCGCGGCTGACGGTCATGGGCGAAATGCCTGCGGCACGCGCGACATCTTCAAGCGTGGGAGCGCGCGGCGGCATGCTGCTGGCGTTTTTATCGCGTTTCAATCACGGGTTCCCTTCTGAGGCTGCGCGCACATTTACATGTCGCTGGATTATCGTTGATGGCACATCGGTTTACCAGTCGCCTGTGTTTCTACAACCTGCCGAATTGTCTCGTTTTTTCCGGCTGGTCCCAGAGCTGGTTAGGCTGCATTTCCGCTGTATCCTCTTACTTTTTGTGGTGATTGCGCAATCATTAATTCTGTCTCTCGATGAACGATTTTATCGTGTTAATGATTATTGTGTGATCTGTGTTGCATGTTTTTTCTTCATTTATCGCTATCTTCCTTCTGTTTATGAATGTTAGCGCAATCATTTTACGAGGTGAGACATGAGCATTAGTGCAAATTCAGCGGCGGTTAGCTATGCAAAAGTCACGAACGTCAGAACGGCTGCCGAGTCGGGCGATCGAATTGAATGGGTAAAACTCTCTCTGGCGTTTTTGCCGCTGGCAACGCCGGTTAGCGATGCGAAAGTACTGACCGGAAGGCAGAAGCCGCTGACTGAAGTCGCCATTATTTTTGCGGAAATCCGCAGTCGTGATGGGTTTGAAGGAGTGGGATTCAGCTACTCCAAGCGGGCGGGTGGACAGGGCATTTATGCCCATGCGAAAGAGATTGCCGATAACCTGCTGGGCGAAGATCCGAACGATATCGATAAGATCTATACCAAGCTGTTGTGGGCTGGCGCGTCGGTTGGCCGCAGTGGAATGGCGGTGCAGGCGATTTCTCCGCTCGATATTGCACTGTGGGATATGAAAGCCAAGCGTGCAGGTCTGCCCCTGTCTAAGCTGCTGGGCTCACACCGTGATTCCGTACAGTGCTACAACACCTCCGGCGGCTTCCTGCATACGCCATTGGATCAGGTATTAAAAAATGTTGTGATCTCCCGTGAAAGTGGTATCGGCGGGATCAAACTGAAAGTCGGGCAGCCGAATACGGCAGAGGATATCCGTCGTCTCACGGCAGTACGCGAAGCGCTGGGAGATGATTTCCCGCTGATGGTGGATGCCAATCAGCAGTGGGATCGCGAAACGGCGATTCGGATGGGCAGAAAGATGGAAGCCTTTAACCTGATCTGGATTGAAGAACCGCTGGACGCCTACGATGTGGAAGGTCACGCGGCGCTGACGGCCGCACTGGATACGCCGATTGCCACTGGCGAGATGCTGACCAGTTTCCGCGAACATGAACAGCTGATACTCGGGAACGCCAGTGATTTTGTCCAGCCGGATGCACCGCGCGTGGGCGGGATTTCGCCTTTCCTGAAAATTATGGACTTGGCCGCAAAGCACGGTCGTAAACTGGCACCGCATTTTGCGATGGAAGTGCATTTGCATCTGGCTGCGGCCTATCCGATTGAGCCCTGGCTGGAACACTTCGAGTGGCTGAATCCGTTGTTCAACGAGCAGCTAGAGCTGCGCGATGGGCGCATGTGGGTATCCGATCGTCTGGGGCTAGGATTTACGCTGAGCGAACAGGCAAGGAAGTGGACAACATTAAGTTGTGAGTTTGGCAAGCAGCCATAAGCGGATGAAAGATCGTGGCCGACTTTACGGTCGGCCACGAGAAGCGTTATTGAGTGGAATAACTCAGAGGTCTAGCACCAGAATCTTCGAGCGACGCTGGTAGTTGTACAGCGCCTGCTTTTTCTTCGGCAGCATTTCCACTTCGGCGGGTAAAAAGCCGCGTTCCTGGAACCAGTGGATGCTGTGCGTCGTCAGTACAAACAGCTTTTGCAGACCTTGTTGACGTGCCTGAGCGGCAACGCGCAGTAACAGCATATCGCCGCGTGATGAGCTGCGGTAATCCGGGTGAACTGCGACGCAGGCCATTTCACCAATGCTCTCTTCCGGGAACGGATAAAGCGCAGCGCAGGCGATAGTCAGGTTATCGCGTACCACGACAGTGAATTTGTCGATCTCCATTTCCAACTGCTCGCGCGAGCGTCTGACCAGAATGCCTTGCTCTTCCAGCGGGCGAATTAGCTCCAGAATACCGCCAATGTCATTGATGGTCGCACGACGAACCTGCTCGGCGCTTTCCATCACGATCTGCGTACCGATGCCGTCACGTGAGAACAGTTCCTGCAACAGCGCGCCGTCGTCCTGATAGCTGATCAGATGGCTACGGCGCACGCCGCTACGGCAGGCCTTGACCGCGCCGCGCAGGAATCGGACTGTACCCGAATGGTAATCGCCAGCCTGTTCCAGTGCATCAATACGCTGCTGTGCATCATCAGGGAACAGCTCGGAAATGATGTTGCCTTCTTCATTGGTCACGCCCTGTGAGGAGCAGAAGCCGATCATCTTCTCCGCTTTCAGCTTAATGGCGAGCTGGGTCGCGACCTCTTCCGAGGTTAAATTGAAACTTTCACCCGTGACTGACACGGCAACCGGACCGAGCAGCACAATCGCACCGCTATTCAGCTGGCGGTGAACGGCTTCTTCATCAATTCGGCGGATACGGCCGCTGTGGCAGTAGTCCACACCGTCATCAACGCCAAGCGGCTGCGCGATAATAAAGTTACCGCTGACGACATTAATGTGGGCACCTTGCAGCGGTGTGTTGTTCAGGCTCATCGACAGCCGAGCGGTGATGTCCAACTGCAGCATTCCCGCCGCCTGCTTGACCAGCTCCAGCGTGGCGCTGTCGGTGATGCGGGTGTTTTTATGGTAGTGAGGCTCGTAGTGATGCGTTGTCAGGTTGGCGTCGATCTGGGGACGAGCGCCATAAACCACCACCAGCTTGATCCCCAGACTGTGTAACAGCCCGATATCATTTACGATGCTAGAGAAGTTGGCATGTTCAATGGCTTCGCCACCTAACATGATGACAAACGTTTTGCCACGGTGGGCATTGATATAGGGAACTGAATGGCGGAAGCCCTGAACCAGTTCTGTACTCCGTTCCTTCACTGCGAGCCCTCTTTGCATTTTTATTCGTAATTTCTGTATTTTTATTCTTTATGACGTAAAAGGCAAGAGGAAGTATTAACCATAAAAGAGAGGGTTAATGCTTCAAATTTATGATATCCGCCTGTTATAAGGGCTGCACATGATTTTTGCATGACAGCGTGGAACAGATTCGTTAAAGTTTTTGACAATTTTTACCTTTATTCATTTTTTAATGACCTATCCAGTGCATTGGCAACACAACAGCGCAGGATAGCGCACAGCAATCAGATCGGAGTGGCATGTCTCATTCGAATCATCATTTGACTCGACGGCGTCTATTACAAACCGCAGCAGCAACCTGGCTGTTAAGCGTAAGTGGTGTAGGGATAGCTGCGATGACACAGGTCGTTGCCGTGCGCGTCTGGCCGTCCTCCGCCTATACCCGCGTCACGCTGGAATCCAATCACCCGCTGAAATATAAACAGTTTAGTCTGAGTAATCCTGAACGCATCGTGGTGGATATCGAAAATGTTCATCTGAACAGCGTGCTGAAGGAGATAGCCAGCCAGTTTACGTCAGATAACGATCCGCTGATTAAAGAAGCGCGTATCGGACAGTTTGATAAAACTACGGTGCGCTTGGTGTTGGAACTCAAGCAGCAGGCGACGACCAAGGTCTTTACGCTGGGGCCAGTGGCCGAATTCAAGCATCGGCTGGTGCTAGATTTGTATCCTGCCGCAGGGCGCTACGACAACGAAGACGATCCGCTGCTGGCGCTGCTGGAGGATTACAACAAAGGCGATCTGGAACGTACGCTGCCAGCAGAAGCGCCGAAAGCCGGGAAGGCTGGGCGGGATCGTCCGCTGATTATCATGCTCGACCCTGGTCACGGCGGTGAAGATCCCGGTGCGATTGGCAAGAATAAAACGCGCGAGAAAGATATCGTGCTGCAAATCGCCCGCCGTTTGCGCAAGCTGATCGATAATGAATCCAACATGAAAGCGTATATGACGCGCAATGAAGATGTATTCATTCCGCTGCGCGTGCGGGTGGCGAAAGCGCGCAAGCAGCGTGCCGATCTGTTCATTTCGATTCATGCGGATGCGTTTACCAATCGATCGGCAAGAGGGTCGTCGGTTTTTGCGCTGTCGAAGAAAGGGGCAACCAGTACCGCTGCCAGATTTCTGGCAGAGACCCAGAACGAATCGGATTTGATCGGTGGCGTGAGCATGAGCGGCGATCGCTATCTGGATCACACCATGTTCGATCTGGTGCAGACCGTGACCATCAGCGACAGCCTGAAGTTTGGTAAAGAGATCCTGACCCGGCTGGGTAGGGTGAATCGTCTGCATAAAAACAGCGTCGATCAGGCCGGATTTGCGGTACTGAAAGCGCCGGATATTCCGTCTGTTCTGGTTGAGACGGCATTTATCAGCAACCTGGAAGAAGAGCGTAAGCTGCGCACCAGCCATTTCCAGCAGCAAATTGCGGAATCCATTTTTGCAGGAATTAAAGCCTACTTTGCCAGTCAGGCAGAACGGTAGTTGATGTAGCACGATGACCGCGTCTTGCTGGCGCGGTTCAGAGGGAATAAATAGGTCTGGGGCGTGGTGTAGGAACGGCATGGAAAATAGATGACGCAGAAAACAAAAAAGCACCCGTTAAGGTGCTTTGTCGCTTGGTTCTTAATTAGACATAGTCTTAGTTGGTTGCGGGGGCCGGATTTGAACCGACGACCTTCGGGTTATGAGCCCGACGAGCTACCAGGCTGCTCCACCCCGCGTCCGTATGACTTATCTTTACTTCTCTTGATGGACGACTCACATCAATTGGTTGCGGGGGCCGGATTCGAACCGACGACCTTCGGGTTATGAGCCCGACGAGCTACCAGGCTGCTCCACCCCGCGTCCGCACTAACTTTTACTCTTGACTCTCTTTACTGCTTTTACTTCTCTTGATGGACGACTCACATCAATTGGTTGCGGGGGCCGGATTTGAACCGACGACCTTCGGGTTATGAGCCCGACGAGCTACCAGGCTGCTCCACCCCGCGTCCGTGGATGCGCACTATACTCTCCATGAGCATTGATGCAACCTATTTCTATAAAAAGCGCGGCATTGGGTTGTCAGGTGATTGATTTACCACCTGATAGGTTGTTTTGTGACCGTAATATGGCGATAAGCAGAATCCCCTGACTTTTGTTGCGCCGTGCGCCGAACGGAACACACTTGATCCGTGGATTTATATGCTGTCCCATTCCTTTCTCGATAGCCGTTTGTTATCGTTCGACGGTAAATTTTTTGATGTAAAAAGCGAGCGCAAAGATGAAGGGACGGTGGGGAAAATACGTGCTGACCGCAGTGGTCATTGCCATTCTGGCGGGGTGCCAATCCAGGCCAACCGATCGCGGGCAGCAATATAAAGATGGTCACCTCAACCAGCCTCTGGAATTGGTGAATGAACCTAATGCCAAAGGAAAACCGGTCAACGCACGGGATTTTATGACTCAGGTTTCTGAAATCCGGTCGGCGTCACCTAATCTGTATTCGCGCAATAATACGACCTTTCAGGCGATTGAAAACTGGATGATGTCAGGTGCGGATACCCGCGAGCTGAGCAAGTTTGGTCTGAACGCCTGGCAGATGGAAGGCGTCGATAACTTTGGTAACGTGCAGTTCACCGGTTATTACACGCCGGTATTGCAGGCGCGCCACACTCGTCAGGGTGAATTCCGCCATCCTTTATATGCCATGCCGTCAAAGGGCAAAAATAACCGCCGACTGCCAGATCGTGCCGGCATTTATTCAGGTGCGCTGGATGAGCGACTGGTTCTCGCCTGGACCAATTCACTAGTCGATAACTTCATGATGGAAGTGCAGGGCAGCGCCTATATTGATTTTGGCGATGGACGCCCGCTGACGTTCTTTGGTTACGCTGGCAAAAACGGCCATGCCTACCGCAGTATTGGTAAGGTGCTGATCGATCGTGGTGAAGTTGCGCGTGAAGATATGTCGATGCAGGCGATCCGCAAATGGGCGGAGCAGCATTCCGAATATGAAGTGCGTGAACTGTTTGAGCAGAATCCTTCCTTTGTGTTCTTTAAGCCAATGATGTCTGCGCCCGTCAAAGGGGCTAGCGCCGTGCCGCTGGTGGCGAAAGCCTCTGTTGCTTCTGACCGTTCGCTGATCCCGGCAGGTACGGCTCTGTTAATGGAAGTGCCGCTGCTGGATAACGTAGGTAAATTCACTGGCAAGTATGAAATGCGCCTGATGATTGCGCTGGATGTCGGCGGGGCGATTAAAGGCCAGCACTTCGATATGTATCAGGGCATTGGGCCGGATGCGGGTCACTCGGCTGGCTTCTATAACCACTATGGCCGGGTCTGGGTTTTGAGGAACGCGCAAAGCAGCCCGACGAATGCTTCAGGATCGCTGTTAGTCAACAATCCACAGTAGTCATCTCTTTCGTTTGAAATCTCAGAAGTGGTGTAAAGATGAGCCACTTCTGAGATGAAACGCTTGCTCTCCACGCAACAGAACAGAATCAGCTGTTAAAGCCGTATTTGCTGCTCAGCCCTAATTCATTCACGATACGAATACCTGAATCCAACGCTTCGCCCTGTAAACCCCGCAGCGGACGGCGCAGGCTGCCAGCCGGTAAACCCACCGCCTTCATTAATGATTTCACCGCCACGGGATTGATTGCCGAGTAGGTGTAATGCAGCAGAGGCAGCAAATGCTGGTACGCCTTACGGAAGCGCTCTGCATCCTCACCGTTTTTCCACGGACGAGAAATTTCAGCCAGTTCTGCTGGGGCAATATTGCCGGTCATGTTGGCCGTTCCATGTCCTCCCAACGACATCGTTGGCACCACCAGACCCAGATTGGGGGAGTCGCAGCACATCACCGACACATCGGGGTTGCCTGCCAGCACTTGTGCCACCTGACCCACGCGGGTGGTGGATTCTTTATGAATAACGTAGTTCGGGTGTTGGAAAATACGCAGCAGCGATGTCCAGTGCAGGTCCGTTTTTACGCGCGGCGGGTTGTTATAAATCCCCAACGGCAAATCGGTCGCGTCGGCAATTTCCAGAAAGTAGCTTTCGATATCGCTCTCGCTGGCACAGATATAGGCGGGGGCGGCGATAATGGCACCGTCTGCGCCGTTGTCATGTGCATAGCGAACATAGTCAATGGTGGTATCGGTATTGTTACCGGTACAGCCGTAGAACAGCTTCATTTTGCTGGTGCTGTATTGCGCGGTTCGGCGGATGATCGCCTTTCTCTCATCTGGGGACAGCATGGACACTTCCCCTGTTGAGCCCATAATCAAAACGGCCGCGGTGCCGTTGTCTTCCTGGAATTTTAATAACGCCTCAAATGCGCCGAAATCCACGCTGCCATCGTCATTAAAAGGCGTAATGAGGGCAACGAATGACCCTTCAATTTTTTCTCTGCTCATGTCTGTTTCCTGTCAATGTAAACGTGTTGCGAATAACTAAAAATCAGGACTGAAGTGATGTCTCAGTCAGTGGTTTGGCGGTAAAACCCGCCTCGACAAAACGTAATAGATGCGACAGCACGCGATCGTCATCGCGGTTGTCACACAGCCCTTTGGAAAGCAACGCCAGACGGCCAGAACGCGGATCGGCGTCGGTTAACACGTGCATGGCGGCACCACGGGCAAATTCATAACGCCAGATAACCTCCGCGCGCGATAACTCCGGCAGCGCACGGGAAAAGGCATCGATAAAACGGTGAGCGACGTGATCGAACTGGGCCGAAAGCAGGGCGGTTACCTCCAAACCCGGTGTCGCCCGCAGATGCTGTAACAGGCGAACGACAATACGTCCGCCGTCGGGCGTGCGAGCTGTTTTAACCAGCGGGCGCAATAGCGCATCCAGCAGCGCGGCAACAGGCAGTTCATCACCCTGATTGGCCTTTTCCACCTCATCCAGCAGACGCGTTCTTTCGTCATTTAACGGACCGAGAACGTTGTCCAGCACGGCACGCAGTAATCCTTCTTTCGAGCCAAAGTAATAATTCACCGATGCCACATTTACGTTGGTGGCTTCCGTTATTTCGCGAATCGTCGTTAGCTCACTGCCTTTGCAGGCGAAGATCGTGATGGCTTCACGCAGGATGCGCTGTTTAATGTCTGCCTCTTTTTCTTTGCTTTGATCTTTGGTTTTCAATAACGCCACCATGATTCATCCTTTTTGCTCACGCTCGCCGTCGAGGCACCGACGTCATGCGTTGTGATAGTGAGGCCGTGTAAAATATTCTGTCGCTAGGCCAGTTCTTGAAAACCCAACTCTTGATAAGCCAATGTTGACCAATAGCGGATGCCCAGTGGGATCAGCGCGTCATTAAAGTCGTAGTGCGGGGTATGCAGGTGATGCACGTTGGATGCATTTTGGTCGCTGTTACCCAGCATCATGAATGCGCCGGGGCGCTGCTCCAGCATGTAGGCAAAATCTTCTGCACCCAGCAGCGGCGTCATCGCGGTGTCAACCTGTTCGAGTCCGACCACCTGCGCGGCGGCATTAACGGCTAACTGCGTGGCGTGCGTATCGTTGACCAGCGCGGGATATTGCTGCTCATAGTGCACGTCGGCCGTTGCACCAAAGCCTTGTGCGGTGCTGTGTGCCAGTTCTCGCAGGCGCGTTTCCAGCAGGTGGCGAACGCTCGGCGAGTAGCTCCGCCCGGTTCCTTTAAGGATGACGCTGTCGGGGATAACGTTCGGGGCGTGGATATCGCCGCCCTGAATGTGACCGATGCTGAGCACCGCCGCGTCCATCGCGGGGACGTTACGGCTGACGATGGTTTGTAAGCCAAGCATAAATTGTGCGGCGGGCAGCGTCGGATCGATAGAAAGGTGGACGCCTGAACCGCCGTGTCCGCCCGTGCCGTGAAATGTGACCTGCCAGGTATCGCTGGCTGCCAACATTGGACCGCTGCGAATCGCGAATTTGCCCACTTCGATACCGGGTTTGTTATGCAGACCAAACAGTCGGTTGCAGGGGAACGCGGTCAGCAGGCCGTCATTGAGCATGGCAAGCCCGCCGCCCAACCCTTCTTCCGCTGGCTGGAAAATAAAATGTACCGTGCCAGCAAAGTTGGGGTGCTGAGACAAATAGCGTGCGGCACCCAGCAGCATGGTGGTGTGTCCATCATGTCCGCAGGCATGCATTTTCCCGGCATGCACCGAAGCATAGGGCAGGTCCGTTTTCTCATTGATGTACAGCGCGTCCATATCTGCCCGCAGGCCGATGCTGTCTTCACCGGGATAACGACCACGTAGGGTGGCGACCACGCCCGTTCCACCGATGCCTGTTGTGACGGCAAGCCCCCACGCCGTCAGCTTTTCTGCCACTAATTGCGCAGTGGCAAACTCTTCAAAGCCAATTTCTGGGTGTTGATGAATATGGTGACGAATCGCAATCAGCTCAGGTAAAAAATCCTGAATGACCAATTCCATCGCCGTTTGGTCAATAGCGGGTGGTGTCGGTGTATTCATCATGTGTTCTCTGTTCTTATCCATGCGCCTGTCTGCTCATCGGCTGTGGAGACACAAGCGCATCACGCTGCCCGCCGCAGGGGACGGCATCGATCAGCTTGCGGGTGTACGGGTGTTGTGGCTGATGCCAGATGCTGTGGTGATCGCCACTTTCCACACAGCGCCCGTTTTGCATGACCATGACCCGATCGGCGATATAACGCACCACGGCGAGATCGTGGGAAATAAACAGCAGCGATAGGCCCATTTCATTTTTTAACTCAACCAACAGATTGAGGATCTGCGCCTGAATAGAGACATCGAGTGCGGACACAGGCTCGTCGCAAATCACCAGCGAAGGGCGCACCACCAGCGCACGGGCAATGCCGATACGCTGGCGCTGCCCGCCGGAAAATTCATGGGGATAGCGACTCAGGCTGCTTTGTGGCAAACCGACGCGATCGATGATGTTTTTGATTGCCTGCTGTCGCTGCGAACGATCGCCAAGTCCATGTACGATCAGCGGCGTTTCAAGAATATGTTGAATGCTGTGGCGTGGGTTCAGCGAAGCGTACGGATCCTGAAAAATCATCTGCACCCGCTGACGTAACGCTTTCAGCCGTGATTCTTTTAGCGTGGTGATGTCTTGCCCATCGAACACGATCTGCCCGTGTGAAGGCGGTAGCAGGCGCAGAATGGTTTTGGACAGGGTGGATTTACCACAGCCGGATTCGCCCACCAGACCAAGGGTTTCTCCAGGTAAAATAGTCAGTGACACATCGTCAACGGCCAGCACCTTGCCCTGTGCTGTTGAATAGCGGGTATGAATATTTTTCAACGAGAGCAGCGGCGGCTGGTTTGTATCGGTGACACGGTGAATCAAGCTGGGCGGCGTCAGCAGCGTAAAGCCTTCGTCCGTTGGCGCATGATGGATTTCCGCCAGCCGATGGGTACGGTAGTGCCTGTCCTGATCCATGTGTAGCGATGTCGCTAACAGCCCGCGCGTATAGCTGTGTTTGGGGGAGAAGCGGTGTGTGGATGACTGAAACAGGTCAGCCGCCTGTGCTTCTTCTACCTTTTGCCCGGCATACATCACCGCCACGCGGTCGGCCCATTGCGCCACCAGCCCAAGGTCGTGGGTAATCAGCAGCAGGCTCATCGAGAATTCACGACGCAGGTTATCCAGCAGCGCCAGAATCTGTGCCTGAATGGTAACGTCCAGTGCCGTGGTCGGCTCATCGGCAATCAGCAGACGCGGTCGGCACGCCACCGCCATGGCGATCATGACGCGCTGACGCTGTCCGCCAGAAAGGTTATGTGGATAGTCATCCACCCGGCGGGCGGGTTCTGGGATCTTGACCAGATCCAGCAGTTCGATGGCGCGCGTCCGTGCCTGTGCAGGCGTCAGCGCCTCATGCAATCGCAGCGTTTCGCTAATCTGCTGCCCGATGGAAAGTACTGGGTTGAGCGAGGTCATCGGCTCCTGAAAAATCATCGACAGCGCATTGCCACGCAGTTGACGCATCTGCCGATCCGGCAGGGTCAGCAGATCCTGTCCATCAAACAGAATACGACCGCTGATTTTTCCCGGTTCGGCGACCAGTCGCATCAGGGACAGCGCCGTCGCAGATTTACCGCAGCCGGATTCACCGACCAGCGCCAGCGTTTCTCCGGCGTTAATCGTCAGGTTTAGCCCTCGAACGGCCTGATGACCGGGAAAATCGACGTGTAAATCTTGAATATCGAGCAGCGGCTTCATGCGCTTCTCCCCCGTAACCGTGGATTCAGGGCATCGTTCAACGCGTCGCCAACTAGATTCAATGACAGTACGGTTAAGACCAGTGCGGTGCCGGGCAGGGCGGTAAGAAACCAGGCGGTACGCAGCGACTCCCGGCCTGCGCCGATCATGCTGCCCCAGCTCACGCGGTTCGGATCGCCAAAGCCTAAGAAGGAGAGGGCGGATTCAATCAAAATGGCCGAGGCAACCATGACAGATGTCGTGACGATGATCGACGGCAGCGCGTTCGGCAGCATTTCCTGAAAGATGATACGCAGACTGGAAAATCCCTGACTGCGTGCGGCTAACACAAAATCGCTTTCACGCAGGGAGCGAAATTCGGCCCGTACCAGACGGGCAATCGTTGGCCACGAGGCAATCCCGATAGCCAGTGAAATCAGCGTAACCGACGGAGAACCGATAGCGACCAGCACCACGACCAGCAAAAAGGTTGGGAAGGTCTGGAACAGTTCGGTGATATGAACCAGCAGGTCATCAACCCGACCGCCAAAATAGCCCGCCAGTGCACCGACGACGGTGCCAATTAACAGGCTGACAATGACTGCCGAGAAGCCGATCTGCAAGGAAACCTGTGAACCGTGGACGATGCCGGCGGCGACATCACGGCCCATCGAATCGGTTCCTAAGGGGAAATCAGGGTTTTCGCCCGGCCACAAGAAAGGCTGAGCGACCATATCCAGCGGATCGCCGGGATAGAGCAACGGTGCTAAAGCTGCCATCAGAAATACCGTAATGAGCAACAGCAGGCCGGCCATCCCCGCGGGATTGCGGATAAATGCACGCACCTCCGGCGACAGGCGGAAAGGCGTTTTTAACGGGCGAGTAGGCGCTGAGCTAACGCCATCCGTTGTGGCTTTCTTTGGGGTGAGATTTTCAGGAGAAAGGTGATTCATATCAGCGTGCCTTAATTCGGGGATCGAGCCAGGATTGCAGTAAGTCCACTAGCACGTTAGCCAAAATGACTAAGAAGGCGGAAAGCAGCAGGACGCCTAACAAGACGTTGAAGTCGCGAGCCATCACCGCTTCCAGCGCCAGACGGCCCAGCCCCGGCCAGCTAAAGACCGTCTCTACCACGGCTGCTCCACCCAGCAGATTGCCGAAGTGCATCCCCGCCACGGTAGTGATAGGCAGCAGCGCGCAGCGCAGAATGTGCTTGACGGTGACCCACAGCGGCGACAGCCCTTTGGCATGTGCGGTGCGCACGAAATCCTGCTGAGCGATTTCCAGCATGGCTGCGCGGGTCAGACGGGCATAAATGGCAATAAAAAAGCTGCTCAGCGCCACTACCGGAAGGATGGCATGCTGCAACATATCCTTGAAATACGCCCAACCGGTCAGGCTCGCGCCGATGGTGATATTGCCACCGCTTGGCAGCCAATCAAGATGTACGGAAAACAGAATCAGCGTCATCAGGCCGATCCAGAATCCCGGCGTGGAGTAGAGCAGCAGCGCGATGAGGGAGAGCAAGCGGTCGGGCCATTTGCCTGCCCACACTGCCATGATCGTTCCCAGCGTTATACCGATGATGATGGCAAAAACCTGCGACAGCAGCATCAGGAACAGGGTGCCCGGCAACCGTGACAGGATCAGATCCATTACCGGCGCGTTGTAGCGAGGCGAAAAGCCGAGGCTGAACTGCGCCAAATTACCTAAATAAACAGAGAGCTGTTGCAGTATGGGTTGATCGAGACCGAATTGAGCGCGCAGGTGTGCCATCGTCGCTTCGGTTGCATTGCCTGATTCGCCGGCCAGCACATCAACGGCGTCTCCCGGCACCAGCTGCAACAGGAAAAACACCAGAATGACAATGCCAATGGCCGTTGGCAGCGCATGAAGCAGGGTTCGCCACAGTACGCGCCCGATTCGTTCTACTTTATTCATCACATACCTTCATGGGATTCCCCTGCCAGCGCAGGGGAATGCTGTATTACGATTACTGATCCAGCCACACATCGGCCAGACTGCCGTTGACGCCCTGAATATCCGTGACGACGTTGTGCACGCGCTTGTTGTAAATCGTCTGGCGCTTAATCTGGAGCAGGTTCAAATCGGGAATATCCGTGGCGATGATGCGTTGGAACTGCTTGTACAACTCCACGCGTTTTTCAGGATTGGTTTCCACCGAGGCTTGCTCAAGCAGACGGTCTACTTCCGGGTTGCTGTAATGTGAGCCGTTGCCGAAAGGCACGCCCGGTTGATACGTTTTTGACCAGTACAGGCGCTGTACGCCTACAGCGGGATCGAACAGATTCGAGATGGAACCGTTGTTGAAGTCAAAGTCGCGGTCGGTATAAACGCGCTTAACGAAGGTGGCGAAATCCTGCGAGCGAATGGTGACGTCGATGCCGACTTTGGCGAGTGACGATTTGAGGTATTCCGCTACGCGTTTGAAGCTATCGCCATAGGGCATGAAGTCATGTACCAGCTTGAAGCGGATACCGTTTGCCTGACGCGGGAAGCCGGCTTCATCCAGCAGTTTGTTCGCTTTGGCAATATCGAAGCCATAAGGAGAAGGTGTCGCATCATGGAACTGCGCCAGCTCCGGCGTAATGGGTGTCGGTGAACTTACCGCGTAGCCGTACCACACCACGTTTTTCAACACATCAATATTGATGCTGTGCGCAATGGCCTGGCGAACTTTCAGGTTCTTCAGGTAAGGGTTATCCAGATTGAACTCGATGCGAGTTTGCGTCGGGCTATAGCCGTAGCCGTTGGTTTCAATGCCCAGCTTGGGGTTTTTCTTGATGCGTTCAATTTCACTCAGCGGAACGGGGGAGTCGCTTCCCAGATCCAGCGCGCCGGTTTCAAGCGCAATCGTGCGAGTGGCGGCATCGGGAATGATTTTCACCACCAGTTTATCGACGTAAGGCTTGGGGCTATCCCAGTAGTTCGGGTTACGTTCATACAGGATATGGCTGCCACGAACCCATTCTTTGAAGACGAACGGACCGGTACCAATCGGTGCGGTATTGTGAGGATTTGACAGAATGTTTGTGCCTTCATATAAGTGTTTCGGCACGATAGGCGCTTCGTTGGCGGAGAACGCGCTCAGCAGATAAGGTGCGGGTTTTGACAGTTCAAGAATCGCGGTATACGGATCGGGGGTTTTCACTTCGGTGACGTTGGCAAACGTGCCCTGACCGCGTGAATTGTATTTTTTGACGGTCAGAATAGAAAACGCGACGTCCGCAGAAGTGAAGTCTTGCCCATCATGCCATTTCACGCCTTGACGCAAATGGAACGTATATTGTTTACCGTCCGGGCTAACTGACCAGCTAGTCGCTAGCTGCGGGGTCGGTTTCATATCGAAATCATAATTCAACAGGCCTTCAATGACCTTGGCGTTGACCTTCATCACCGCACCGCTGGTGCTAACCAGGCTGGTTAATACAGGCGGTTCAGGCTCGGCCAAAAAATTCAGCGTGCCGCCGCGCTTGGGCGTCAGGGTTTCCGCCTGTGCGGCAAGGCCGAATAGCGAAGACGTCAGAATCAACGCTGATAAGAATAGATTTTTTTTCATATTTCCCATCCGTATGCAGAGGGCAGCGTTGTGCGCTCCGCCTTTATTTTTTTAATGGCGTGTTTTGAATGATGTGTTTTGGGTGACAAAAAACCGTTCTCTTCAGGAGGAAGAGAAATAAGGCTGAATTAAGTCAACATCGGGGCAGTAATGAAATAGCGTCATTACCGTTGCTGTGTGGCGTAATGGGTTTCATGCTGCGTTCCTGGTTTGAATAACGAAAAAATAATAAAACGGCCTGAACCACCTCTTTATTTTCTGGTTAAACCCTAGCCCAACGTGTGTTTTAAACGAACGTTTTAATATGGATAAGTAATGTCACATTACGCATAAGCTATTCACTCTTCTTGCTGTTGGGGGCGTGGATAATTCAGGTTATTATCCACCCTGCTAATTACTTATCCTGAGGTTGTCATGGCGATTAAACGTTATCCACATCTTGCGCACTGGGGCGCGTTTACCGCTGTGGTTGAAGACGGCAGACTGATTCGATGCGAGCCGTTTGCTGACGATCCGGCACCGTCCGCCATGCTCGATTCCATCGTACCGCTGGTGTATTCCGACCGACGTATCCGTAGGCCTTCGGTGCGTCGTTCCTGGCTTCAGAAACGCGAAAACAGCGACAGAACGCTGCGCGGCCGGGAGGACTTTGTTGAGGTGGATTGGGACGTCGCGCTCGATCTGGTTGCGCAGGAGAATCGCCGTATTCGCGATCGCTACGGTGCGGACGGTATTTTTGCCGGTTCCTACGGCTGGTCGTCTGCCGGTCGCTATCACCATGCGCGTTCTCAGGTTCGACGCTTCTATTTTTCCGGCGGCGGCGCGGTCGATCAGCAGGGCAATTACAGCTGGGGCGCGGCGCAGTTCTTCCTGCCGTACGTGATTGGCACCTTCCACCCGCTGACGGGCAAGGTAACCGAATGGCGCAGCGTCGCCGAGCACTGTGATATTTTCCTCGCGTTTGGCGGTCTGGCGCTGAAAAACGCACAGGTGGCCTCCGGTGGTGCCGGGCACCATACGCTTAAGCCCGCGCTGGAAGCGCTGGTGGCGAAAGGGATTCCGGTCATTAACATCAGCCCGATGCGCGATGACTGCCCTGAATTTGTGAATGCCGAGTGGATTCCAATCCGCCCGAATACCGATGTCGCCCTGATGCTGGCACTGGGCTATGAGATTCAGCGTTTGGGCGCTGACGATAAGGATTTCCTGCAACGCTACTGCGTTGGCTACGAACAATTGAGTGACTACTTGCACGGTCGCGGCGACGGCGTGGTGAAAACCCCCGAATGGGCCAGCGACATAACGGGTATTCCTGCCGAGCGCATCCGACGTCTGGCGCAGCAGTTAATTGGCGTACGCAGCTTTATTACCTGCTCTTACTCCGTGCAGCGCGCACACCGTGGCGAACAGCCTTACTGGATGATGATTGCACTGTCTTCCATGCTGGGACAAGTGGGGTTACCGGGCGGCGGATTCTCCTTTGGCCACGGTTCGATGAACAGCGTCGGCAACGAGCGTATTTCAACGCCTGCGCCCGCTTCGCCTTCTACCCCGAACGCGGGGCAGGCGATCCCCGTGGCACGTATTGCCGATATGCTACTGCATCCGGGAACGCCTTATACCTTTCAGGGCGAAACCCATACTTATCCCGATATTCATCTGATTCACTGGGCAGGCGGTAACCCGTTCCATCATCACCAGCAGTTGAACCGTCTGGTGGACGGCTGGCGCAAGCCGGATACGGTGATTGTGCAGGATATCGTCTGGACGCCTGCGGCGCAGATGGCGGATATCGTGCTGCCCGTCACTACCACGCTGGAGCGTAATGACATCGGCGGGTCGTCCCGCGATCGCTTTATCTTTGCCATGCATCAGGCGATTGCGCCGCAGCATCAGGCGCGTAATGATGTGGATATTTTCAGCGAACTGGCGGAGCGTCTGGGCTATGGCGACGCATTCACGCAAAACCGCAGTGAGCAGCAATGGCTGGAACATCTGTATGACGAATGCCGTTCAAGGCAACGAGATGCCGCTGACCGCTGGCCATCATTTGAGGAATTCTGGCAGCAGGGACATGTAGAAATCCCGATGGATGAAAAGCCGTTTGTGTTCTTTGAGGATTTCCGCCGCGATCCGCAGCAGCATGCGCTGAGTACGCCAAGCGGTAAAATTGAACTGTTCAGCTCGGCCATCGCCAGCTATGGCTATGCCGATTTTGCGCCGCATCCTGAGTGGCAGCCTCCCGTTGAATGGCTGGGAGCCAAAAGCTCGGAAGAATGGCCGCTGCACTTTATTTCCATTCAGCCATCTGACCGGTTGCACAGCCAACTGGCTGCCACGCCGCAGGTTGCTGCGAATAAAACCGCAGGAAAAGAGACGCTGTACATGCACCCGCAGGATGCCGCCAAGCGGGATATCGTCGACCGTTCGCAGGTGGAAGTCAGAAACGCGCGTGGTCGCATTCTGGCGGGCGTACAAATTACCGATGGCGTCACGCCGGGCGTGGTGATTATGTCCACCGGTGCCTGGTTTGAACCCGGCTTCGGCCAAAAAACGTGGCATCCGGTTGAACAATCAGGAAATGCGAATGTACTGACGCTGGATATCGGCACCTCGCCGTTGACGCAAGGACCGAACGCCATGAGCTGTCTGGTAGATGTCGTGCGGGTTTAGCGCTATCCTGAGCCGCTTTTTCTCGCTGTTTTATTTTCCTGTGATTTTGTTTTCGTAAGGTTGGTTGAATGAGTACGCAATTATCCGAAGCCTATTTGCAACGCTTCGGCGGCACCGCGCGGTTATATGGTCAACAGGCGCTGGCGCTGTTTTCTCAGGCTCACGTTTGCGTGATTGGCATTGGTGGCGTCGGCTCCTGGGCGGCTGAGGCGCTGGCTCGTACCGGCATCGGCGCGATCACGCTGATCGATATGGATGATGTGTGTGTCAGTAACACCAATCGGCAGATCCACGCGCTGCGTCAGCATACTGGGCAGTCGAAGACGGAAGTGATGGCTGAACGTATTCTGGCGATCAACCCGGAATGTAACGTCACCTGCGTGGATGATTTCATCAGCGCGGAGAACGTGGCCGAACTGCTCGACCAAAATTTCAGCTATGTGATTGATGCCATCGACAGCGTGCGTCCGAAGGCGGCGCTGCTCTCCTACTGTCGCCGCTATAAGATCCCGGTGGTGACAACTGGCGGTGCGGGTGGACAGATCGATCCGACCCGCATTGAGGTGGTCGATCTGGCGAAAACCATTCAGGATCCGCTGGCCGCCAAGCTGCGTGAACGGCTCAAGCACGATTTTAACGTGGTGAAGAACAGTAAAGGGAAGCTGGGGATCGACTGCGTATTTTCCAGCGAACCGCTGGTTTATCCGCAGCCTGACGGCTCCGTCTGTGCGTCTCGCAGTACGGCCGATGGGGTGATGCGGATGGATTGTGCGTCAGGCTTTGGTGCCGCGACAATGGTCACCGCAACCTTTGGGTTTGTTGCGGTATCTCATGCGCTGAAGAAGATGATGGCGAAAAGGGAAAGATCGTCTGCGTTGCAGAAATAAATAGCCTGAGTGGTTCTACTTGAGTGAAGCCTCTTGCTCGGCAATCTCCTTGATTCTGGCGGCCAGCGCCGCCAGCCCGCTTGAACGTGAAGCGCTGAGCTGAGCGCGTAGCCCCAGGCTATCGAACAGCGCCAGCGGATCGTGCTGCAATAGCGCTTCTGGCGTTTTTCCCTCAACGGCGGTTAACAATACCGCCAGTAATCCCCGCACAATGCGCCCGTCGCTGTCGCCGTAAAAATGCAGCCTGTCGTCTTCCTGACGCTGATAACCCAGCCAGACGCGATTTTCACAGCCGGATAATGAAATTTCCTCGGTTTTCAGCACGTCGGGCAGCGTTGGTAACGCCTTTGCCAGCAAAATGAGCTGCCGATAGCGATCTTCCCACGCGCGGCATGCATCGAATCGCGCTAGTAGGTCGGCGACGGTGGTGTGGTGGCCAAAAGGATGCGTGGTGTCAGTTGTCTGGGTCATGGTTTAGTCGATCAATAATTCAAGGGCGCTGCCCACTGCGGCGATCAGCGCAGCAACATCCTGTTGGTTGTTATAGGGGGCAAACGAGGCGCGGAGCGTGCCGCTGACGCCGAGCGCGTCCATCAGCGGCTGCGCACAGTGATGCCCAGCACGCAGTGCGATGCCGCTTTCGGCTAGCAGCGTAACCAGATCGCTGTGGTGCACATCGGCAATATCAAAGGACAGCACGCTGGACTGCGGGCTACGGAAACTGCGAAAGCCGGGGAACTGCGCTAAATACGTTTCGGCAAGTTGCGCTAACTGCTGGCTGTGCTGCTCTGCGGCGTGCCAGTCCAGCGTGGTCAGCCAGTCTAGTGCCGCAGACAGGCCAAGCACGCCAGCAATGTGGGGGGTTCCCGCTTCAAAACGCTGTGGAATCGCCTGCGGTTTGAAGCCGTCAAAGGAAACCTGCGTCATCATTTTCCCGCCGCCTTGCCACGGCATCATGCTTTCCAGCAAGGCGGTTTTGCCGTACAGCACGCCGATCCCGGTTGGGGCATAAAGCTTGTGTCCGGAAAACGCGTAGAAATCGATATCCAGCGCCTGTACATCGGGCGGGCAGTGAACAATGCCCTGCGCACCGTCAACCATTACTACCGCACCATAGCGGTGAGCCAGCGTAATCGCCCGCGCCAGATCGGGCTGGCCGCCTGTCACGTTTGACATCTGTCCCAGCGCCAGCAGGCGGGTTTTTGGCGTGATCAGCGTGGCTAACTGTTCGATATCCGGTAACAAGTCCGCGCCTATCGGTAACTTCACGATATTTGCGCCCGTTTGCTGCGCCACCATCAGCCACGGAATGAGGTTCGCGTGATGCTCCGCTTCGCTCACGACGATCTCATCGCCCGGTTGAAGGCGAGGGCGGGCATAGCTCTGCGCGACCAGATTGATCGCTTCCGTCGTGCCTCTGGTCCAGACAATGGAACGCGGATCGTCGGCGTGGAGTAACGTGGCGACTTGCTCACGAGCGCCTTCAAAACGCTGGGTTAACGCCTGCGCGCCGCGATGCTGGCTGCGATGCACCGTACCACTCTCGCTACCATAGAACGCCTGCACCGCATCAATGACGGGCTGTGGTTTCAGCGCGGTCGCGGCGCTATCAAGATAGACAGCCGAATGCTGGAGAGCGGGGAACTGTTGGCGAAAGGTGGCAGGGTTAAACGGTGTCATGAGCATCCTCTTTTGGAGGGCAGATCCTGTCCCATTTTGTCGAGAGAGACAAGTTTAGGACTATGCCTAATGCGATTTTATGGAAAAAAAAGCAACTATTGCTACGCTTTAAAGTGTTAATTTTCAGGATTTCCTGATGAATAAGGTTAACTAGAAGACATTTAAATTCATTGAGGGTTAACTATGAAGAATAAAATTTCTATTTTTGCCGCTATCGTGATGGCGTTTTCTCTGGCAGCCTGTTCCAGTAATTACGTCATGCATACCAATGACGGTCGTACCATCGTCGCAGAGGGGAAACCGAAGGTGGATGATGAGACGGGTATGATCAGCTATACCGATGCCTACGGTCAGCAGCAGCAAATTAACCGTGATAATGTGAAAGAAATGGCGAAAGGGAAGTAGTGCCGTTTGCCCATCATCACACGTTGCCTGTTAAGCCGTGCCAGATGTTAGACAAGCGTGCCATGGCATTCAGGTGTGAAACGTAAGCAAAAAAAAGCACCGCAATTTGCGGTGCTACACAAAAAATCACTTTGGACAGACAGGGTAAATGTACAGGAAGTGAATAGGGTAGACTCGCTACCACATCTGCAAAAGGCAGACAAACAAATAGCAAACACAACATCACAACCACAAGCCAAAAGCACCTCAGGTCACCCCTCCGCACTTTTCGTTCCGGCCCAGGAAGTTGCGCTAATATAGGTATTTGCTGGTACATCCTCAACGGACAAATTATAATGTCTCGGATTACAAAAACTAATATATGTACCCGTCATCTTTTCGTTGTAGAGAGGTTGGCCGCTGTCGATGGCTTTGAACGCGCAGACAGCGGTGCGACTGGGGCGATTTCCGATTGTCGCCTTTCTGCACCTTAAGCGTTATTGGGTACGAATGTGCCTGATAAATCGCTGATTTAGCGTAAACCAAAAGATTTCATTCATGTCAAAACGTCTCCCTCCGCTCAACGCATTGCGCGTTTTTGATGCGGCGGCTCGCCATTTAAGTTTTACCAAAGCGGCAGAAGAACTGTTTGTTACGCAGGCTGCCGTCAGCCACCAGATTAAGTCACTGGAAGATTTCCTGGGGCTTAAATTATTCCGCCGTCGTAATCGCTCCCTGCTACTGACGGAAGAGGGGCAAAGTTACTATCTTGATATCAAAGAGATCTTCTCCTCTTTGAATGAGGCAACCCGTAAGTTGCAATCCCGCAGCGCCAAAGGTGCGTTAACGGTCAGCCTGCTGCCCAGCTTTGCTATTCATTGGCTGGTGCCGCGTCTTTCAAGTTTTAATTCCGACTATCCAGGGATTGATGTGCGTATTCAGGCCGTGGATCGCGATGAAGATCGTCTGGCGGATGATGTGGATGTCGCGATTTTCTACGGTCGGGGAAACTGGCCGGGGCTGCGGGTTGAAAAGCTGTATGCCGAATATCTGCTGCCGGTTTGCTCGCCCGTATTGCTGACGGGGAATCACCCGTTAAAAACGCCGGATGATTTGGTGGCACATACGCTGCTGCACGATGCGTCGCGTCGTGACTGGCTGTCCTATACGCGTCAGCTTGGCGTGCAGATTAACGTGCAGCAAGGGCCGATTTTCAGCCACAGCGCGATGGTGTTGCAGGCGGCGATCCACGGGCAGGGCGTAGCGCTGGCGAATAATGTGATGGCACAGACGGAAATCGAAGCCGGGCGACTGGTGTGTCCGTTTAACGATGTGCTGGTCAGCCGGAATGCTTTTTATCTGGTATGTCATGACAGTCAGGCAGAACTGGGTAAAATAGCCGCCTTTCGCCATTGGATTCTGGCGCGGGCAGCCAGCGAACAGGAAAAATTTCGCTTCCGCTATGACAACGGCACGCGCTGAAGCCGTGTCGCGGGCTGTCGAGGTTTGATGACCGAATAACTCACGTAGGTAACCCATGCAGGTCGCTACGATGATAGGTAACAACGATTATAGGTAACTACGATGAATAGTCGTTTCATGCTGGTGTTTGCTGCTATCAGCGGCTTCACTTTTGTCGCGCTGGGCGCGTTTGGCTCTCACGTTCTCAGCAAAACGCTGGGCGCAACGGAGCTGGGCTGGCTACATATCGGCCTTGAATATCAGGCATTTCATACGCTGGCGATTCTGGCGCTAGCGGTTGCGATGCAACAGCGAACCAATCTGTGGTTTTACTGGAGCAGCGTTTTTCTGGCGTTGGGAACGGTACTCTTCAGCGGAAGTTTGTACTGTCTGGCGCTTTCTCACCTGAAACTGTGGGTTTATGTGACGCCGATTGGCGGAGCCTGTTTTCTGGTGGGGTGGATATTAATATTGATTGGCGCACTGCGTCTGAAGAGAAAGGCTAAACGCCATGAATAAAGTCATTTTGTATTGCCGCCCTGGGTTTGAGAAAGAGTGTGCGGCGGAAATAACGGAAAAAGCCACGCAGCATAATGCTTTCGGCTTCGCGCGGGTAAAAGAGAACAGTGGCTACGTCGTGTTTGAATGTTATCAGCATGAAGATGCTGAGCGTTTGGTCAAAACGCTGCCGTTTCATGAGCTGATTTTTGCTCGTCAGATGTTTGTGAGCGGTGAACTGCTGCGCGACCTGCCGCCAGAAGACCGTATCACGCCAATCGTGGGTATGCTGACGGGAGCCATTGAACGCGCGGGGGATCTGCGCGTCGAAGTTCCCGACACCAATGAAAGCAAAGAGCTGATGAAGTTCTGCCGCAAATTCACCGTACCGCTGCGCGCGGCATTGCGCGAGCACAAAATTCTGCTGGGTTATGAAAAAGCAGATCGCCCGGTGTTGCATGTGTTGTTCATTGCGCCCGGCTGCTGCTATGCCGGTTACTCTTATAGCAATAACAACTCACCGTTTTATATGGGTATTCCACGCCTCAAGTTCCCTTCTGATGCACCAAGCCGTTCGACGCTTAAGCTGGAAGAAGCGTTTCACGTCTTTATTCCTGCCGACGAGTGGGATGAGCGTCTGGGCAGCGGCATGTACGCGGTGGATTTAGGTGCCTGCCCCGGCGGCTGGACCTATCAACTAGTTAAACGCAGCATGATGGTTTATGCGGTAGACAACGGACCAATGGCACCGAGTCTGATGGATACCGGACAGGTGATGCACCATCAGGCGGATGGCTTCCGCTTCGAAGTACCGCGTAATAACGTGTATTGGCTGGTGTGTGATATGGTGGAGAAGCCGGCGAAAGTGACCAGTCTGATGAGTGATTGGCTGATCAAGGGCTGGTGTCGTGAAGCGATATTCAACCTGAAGCTGCCGATGAAGAAGCGCTATGAAGAGGTGTCGCAGAATCTGGCCGTTCTGCGTGAGCGCCTGAGCGAAAATGGCGTTAATGCTGAAGTGCATGCCAAGCATTTGTACCATGACCGTGAGGAAATCACCGTGCATGTTCGCCGTTTCTGGAGCGCGGTGCCTGGTCGTCGCGACGAGCGGTAGTATCGTGCTGATGCGTATCTGGGGTCACTCAGGTACGCATCCTTATTTATCCGCTAGTGAGAATGCGGCGGGGCGCTATTCTGCACCGGCAGCCTCAGCTGCTGCAGATTGCCATTAAGCGTTAAATCGGTACGCAGCGTCGCGATTTGACGACTGATCAGCGCCATTTCCTTATGCTGTTCCAGCTTCTTACGCCACTTTTCCGGTACGGTATCCAACTGTTGATACAGCGCCTCCAGACTCCCCGCCTGTTGTAAAAGCTGTGCGGCACTTTTAGGGCCGATGCCTGCGACGCCTGGAATCTTGCTGCTGCTAATGCCTGCCAGCCCCCAATAGTCAGTAAGTTGCTGCGGTGACACACCAAATTCCTGTTCGATAAACGGCAGGTCCAGCCAGCGTTTCTGAAAGTAATCCCTGATCTGAATGTGTGGTGCCAGTAGCTGGCAATATCCTTTGTCAGTCGACACGATCGTTGCCTGATGACCTGCGGATGACAGCTTGACGGCCAGCGTAGCCGCCAGATCGTCGGCTTCATTGCCGGGGCTATGCCAACTGGCTACGCCAACGGCGGCAAAGGCCGCTTTAATCTGCGGGAGTTCCTGCTTCAGATTCTCCGGCATTGGCGTGCGTCCTGCCTTGTAGTCCGGCAGGAGCTGGTGACGCCAGCTGGTATCGCGATCTTCATCATCAAAGACGGCCACCGCGTGCGTGGGCTGGCTGTTTTGTATGAGTTGATGCAGCGCATGTTGGCATGCCGTGATACAGGGTGAACCTTGTACTGCATGAATGCGACGTATCAGATTGAGCGCGTCGACAATCAGCAAATGGACGGACATCGCGTAATTCCTGATGTGATAAGAGGGGGAAGCAGAGCTTCCCCACATAGGTATGACCGAGCGCTGAACCGTTAGGCGCAGATTTCGTAGCAGGGAATATAGGCGCTGCCGGGCAGCTTCATGCGCTGCTGTGCGACAAAACCTTGCAGCAGCGTATCCATGCTTTTCATCATCTGCGGGTCGCCGTGAATTTTGTACGGTCCACGTTGCTCAATTGCTTGAATGCCGACTTCCTTCACATTACCAGCCACAATGCCGGAGAACGCCCGGCGCAGCGCGGCAGCCAGCTCTTCAGCCGGCTGATTCGGATGCAGGTTGAGGTCAGCCATATTTTCATGTGTCGGCTCAAAGGGCAGTTGCAGGTCGGGTGCGATGCGCAGTGACCAGTTAAAGCTGTAAGCATCGCCCGTGTGGCGGCGGCTTTCTTTCACCTGTGGCATCGCTTTCTTCATCTGACGGGCGACTTCTGCGGCGTCATTAATGATGATCGAGTAGTAACGGCGCGCCTGACGGCCCAGCGTGCTAACAATGAATTCGTCCAGCACGCGGAAATAGTCTGCGCTTTCTTCCGGCCCGGTCAGGATAATCGGCAGCACCTGCTCGCTATTCTCCGGGTTCATCATAATGCCCAGCAGATAGAGGAACTCTTCTGCCGTTCCGACTCCGCCGGGGAAAATGATGATGCCGTGTCCGATACGGACAAAGGCTTCCAGACGCTTTTCGATATCCGGCATGATAATCAGTTCATTGACCAGCGGATTAGGCGGCTCGGCGGCAATGATGGACGGTTCGGTCATGCCGATGAAGCGTCCTTCTTTATAGCGCTGCTGCGCGTGACCGACGGCGGCACCTTTCATTGGCGCTTCCATCGCGCCTGGACCGCAGCCCGTGCAGATATTCAGTTCACGCAGGCCGAGCTGGCTGCCCACCTTGCGAGCATACTGGTATTCGATTTCATTAATCGAGTGGCCGCCCCAGCAGACCACCATATTCGGCTCTTCCCCGACGTGGAGCGCTCTGGCATTACGCAGGATAGAGAACACCAAATTGGTGATATGGGCGGAATTTTCCAGATTCAGGTTCTGATAGCGACCTGCACTGGCGATTTGGCCGTTGACGAAAAGAATGTCGCGCAATACGGCGAACAGATTAGCCTGCAAGGCGCGAATGATGTTGCCGTCAACGAAGGCGTCTTCCGGCGGGTTCACCAATTCCAGTTTGACGCCACGCTCGCGGCGCAGCACGTTGATATCAAAATCTTCATAACGAGACAGCAGCTCTTTGCTGTTATCTGTCTGGCTACCGGAATTCAGTACGGCGAGGGAACAGTTGCGAAACAAACGGTAGAGATCGCTGCTGGCTGTGCTTTTCAGCATGTCCACTTCCAACTGCGATAACAAATCCATCGATCCCAATGGGCTGATATGTGTAATCAATTTTGCTCCTTGAAACGCAATATAATTCGCGATGCCATGCTGGCTGCCGAGAGCACGTTCCGTTGTTACACGCTCGACGTTCAGCAGCACGGCACGAATGTCATTCATTTAAGACACCACGCGGAACGCGCATGCGTTAAATACCGCGAGCCTAAATGAAACCTACTTGAGCACCGTTCAGACGTTATGGATCTTTTGTTGTCTGGCACACCACCTTAACGCGCTGCCATCATTTTTTCCAATGTTGGCGGCAGTCTGCTGCCTAACTTGCGTGACGCTACGCATATACCCGTGCAAGCCTGCGACTCATCGGCCAGTTACTGGCGCGGCAGGCGTCCATTTGGCGCGTTAAACGCGGTGTTACTGCGCCACGGATTGATGTCCAGCCCGCCGCGTCGGGTATAGCGGGCATACACGCTGAGCTTTTCCGGCTGGTAGTAGCGCATGATGTCGTTAAAAATTCGTTCCACACACTGTTCGTGAAATTCGTTATGATGACGAAACGAGACAATGTAGCGCAGCAGCGCTTCACGGTTGATGCGCTTGCCGCGGTAGTGAATCTGTACCGAGCCCCAGTCGGGCTGATGGGTGATCAAACAGTTGGATTTCAGCAGGTGGCTGACCAGCGTTTCTTCAACGATTGGCGCGTCCTGTTCGTTGGTCGCCAGATAGTCGGCGCTGAAGTCGTAGCTGTCGATCTGAATGTCCTGATCGTCGATGCACTCGCCTGTGAATCCTGCTATCGGTTGGCCTTCAAGCTCGCTGAGTTTGAAAAGCGTGATGCTGACATCTCCCTGTGCGCAATGCGCCAGATCCTTGGCTAACGTTGCGCGTACGCTTTCCCAACTGTCGAATGCCGTCTGATTAAAGCTGTTCAGATACAGCTTAAAACTTTTTGATTCAATCAGATTCAGGCTTTCCGCATTGAGATGCATTTCACCCACGGCCACTTGAGGCACGCCGCGATTGTTCAGCCAGGAAAGCTCATAGAGCGTCCAGATATCCGCGCCATGAAACGGCAGGCTGTCAGGGTAAATGCCGAGTGGATCGCGGTTCAGGCTACGTGGCACGGGTTGCAGAAGTGCGGCATCATAGCGGTCATGATAGGGAGTGGTTTTGCCCAGTGTCAGCCCGCTCAGGGCCTGATGCTTGTCATAGACGGACATGCTGTTACCTTGATGTGATAAGCGTGATGGCGAATAGTGTAACCTGACTAAAAGAGTGATGAGAAAAATTATGGAACATGAGGTTGTTTCAGCACTGGCGGCGTTTACCCAGCGCTATGTTGCCTGTTGGCAGCAGGAAAAGGGGCATTTGCCTGCCAGTGAAGCACTTTACGGCATACCTTCCCCGTGTATTGTCGAAAATCATGACGATACGGTTCACTGGTTGCCACAGCCTTTTGTTCCTTCAGCCGCATTGGATGGTGTGGAACGTGCGCTGGAAATCAGCCTGCATCCTGATATTCATGCTTTTTACACCGCTCAGTATGCCGGGGATATGGCGGCGCAGTTTGATTCGCTATCGTGCCAGCTGTTGCAGGTATGGAGCGAAGAGGATTTCACCCGGATGCAGGAGAATCTGATTGGCCATTTATTAACGCAGAAGCGCCTTAAACTCACGCCGACGCTGTTTTTAGCAACGACTGATTCAGAGCTGACCATGGTGTCGCTGTGTAATATTTCCGGGGAAATCATCCTGGAAGAATTCGGCACGAAAAAGCGTCAGACCTTAGCGCCAACGCTGGCGGTGTTTCTTTCTGGCCTTAATCCATTAGCGGTCTAATGGTTAATCGAATTTCACTTTCGGCTTTGTGAGAGATCTCTTACATTCTCTGTAAGAAATGTCTTATCTTTAATGTTGAAAATATGTTTCATTTTAATTTTTTCATTATTAATTAGTTAATTATAATAAAAATCCGCAGTGTCACTTAAAGGGTGTTGAGAAACACTGTCAATTACCTCTTGCTGAAAGCTGACAATTAATACATCTTATTACTTAAGTTAGTAACCGGTTACAGTGTGTGTAATCGTTACTATGGGTAACAAAATAACGTTACTGCGCTCGGGTTGTTTTCAGGAAGAAACATTGTTTCAGGAAGAGGCATTGTTTTAGGAAGAAACGCTGTTTTAAGGATAAACACTGTTTTAGGAAGAAACAGTCGTTTCAGGAAGAAGCGTTGTTTTCAGGAAGAAGAACAGTTTTCAGGAAGAAGAACAGTTTTCAGGAAGAAACATGATTTCAGGATGAAATCAGGGACACCTCCAGGAAGGAGACCGAGAGCCGATTAGGAATATCGGTGGGGCAGGAGCCTAAAGGGATTGAATCACGGAAGATACAGGATGGAAACGTCAGGAAGAAAGTGGGACGCCAGCAAGGATTGTGGGTTAGGACGACCAAAAAGGAAAAGTTTTCACGGATGAGCAGGGATGCAAATGTGTAGCGGGATAGCTATAAAACGAACCGGGGGTACTGAGCAATCAGTACCCCCAATTTTTTGCCTGTATTATTTTTTCCTGTATTACAAGCGCCTTTCCCCCGAACGCGGGGATGTAGCGCCAGCCAAGCAGAAATGCGCAAAACGCGATACCTAAGTCATCGCTGAATATTGACGTTAAGTCAGCGTTTAGAATTTGCAGTTAGTCTGAAAATTTACTAAATTTATTTTAGTAAATTATCGGACTATTTAGCAAAGGAAAACACAGTGATGAAATTCAATGTAAAAATGCTGTCAGTCACACTTGGCCTGTTTACCAGCCACGCTTTCGCACACACCGTCTATGAAAATGCACGGATTTATACCGTTAACGATCGGCAGCCAACGGCGTCCGTTCTGGTGGTAGAACAGGGCAAAATTGTCTACGTCGGTGGGAATGATGGTGCAAAGCCATTTAAAGCTACGGCTACCGAGTTGGTTGATTTAGAAGGAAAAACTGTACTGCCTGGTTTTATTGAAAGTCACGCTCATCCCGCAACGGTAGCTGTGATGGAAGCGGGTGATTTTGTGTATGTTGACGGCGCAGCAACCCTGCCGCAGATTCTTAGTCAATTAAAAGCGTATTTAGCCGCACACCCGAAAGCTAACTATTTGTTAGCGCAGGGATTTAATGTTGCTTCGCTGGGCTTGCCGCAAGGGGCGTTGCCAACTGCCGCCGATTTAGACATAGTGTCTGAGAGCGTTCCGATCGTGGTCTATGACAGCGGTATGCACGCGGGATGGGCGAATAGTGCAGCGTTGAACGTCGCCCGCGTCGATGCGAACACGCCCGATCCTATTCCAGGGAAGCATTATTTTGAGCGCGATAACAAAGGCAACCCAACCGGTTTCATGCATGAAAGTGCGATGCACAATGTTGTCGATGCACAGCAATTTAACGCAGTCGAGAACGTTGCCGAGAAACTCCAACCGATTTTAAAGACCTACCACTCGCTGGGTTTTACGGCGATTACCGACGTTGGCGATACGTTTAGCACGACAGTGGCTGCCATTGCCCGCTTAAACGAGCAGGGGAAGTTGAAGGTCTATTATCAGCGCGGTTATTTTTATGATGCGGCCAAATCGACTGAACAAAATATTGCCAGCCTTAAAGCCCTACGTGAAAAATATCATCAGGGTAATTTGTCGATGAATCTGTATAAATTATTTATGGATGGCACGATTGAAATGGATTCAGGGGCGATGTACCAGCCTTATCCCAACGGCAACGTCGTCGAGCCATTTTTAAGCCAGCAACAGATTAACGACAATGTCGCTGCGGCGTTGAAAGCGGGCTTCTCTGTGCATGTACACGCGATAGGCGATAAAGCGCAGCAGTCAATTTTAGATGCTTTTGCGGCTAACAAAAAAATTAACCCGCAGTTGGCCCGCGTGATTGCCCACAATCAGGTGTTTGAGCCGCAGGGCGTGCAGAAGTTTGCCGCCATGAAGGACAATTTATTCCTGCAAACGACGCCAAACTGGGCAGTGATGTATGAAAAGGATGAAACCAAGACCAAAATTGGCCAAGACGCTTATCATCATCAATTTCTGCTCGGACAAGCCGCGCGAGAGGGCGTAGCGGTAACCTTCGGTTCTGACTATCCTGCGAATACCTTTGATGCGGTGAACCCGTTCAGCCAAATGTATCACGCCATCAAACGCGGCCAGCCTAATGCCGGCTATCTCCCCCCAACTGAGGCGGCAATGATGTTCAGTCAAAGCTTGCAGGCTTACACGATTAATGGCGCGAAGCAGCTTGGTATTAGCGATATAACAGGCAGCCTTGAGAAAGGGAAAAACGCCGACTTTATTATCGTGGATACCGATATTGGCAGCGTGGGGCTGGAAAAACTGAAAGATACCAAGGTGTTGGCAACCTATTTCAAAGGGGAAAAAGTGTACTAACGTACATCGTACCCAATATCGTTCGGCTGCACGGAAAGGTTGCAACCGAATGACTTCCCTGGAAGCTGGCAAGCGTCAGCGACTGGGGAAGTGGCAATGCTGAGTCGAGCTGCTGCCGTTCCCACTAGCGCAAAGCCTATGGATGGGCCGGGTAATCCTATCAATGCCTCTGTCACCCGAAATGTATTGGGTAGATAATGCCGTGATTGGATTTTATGACCCTGGCGATTTTGAGCGATTAGCCCATTTGTAGGATATTTCATATGCATCGATTAGATGAGTTAGGCAGACAACTCAATCACCTTGATAACTTGTTTCAGCAGTGGATGAAGAAGTTAGGCTTTAATCAAAACGCCTTTGCGGTTCTGCACTCTTTGGCGGTATCCCCAGACGGAAAATGCACGCAAAAATATATTTGTGAGCGATGGAGCCTGCCTAAACAAACCGTGTTTAGCATCTGCAAGTTATTCAAAGAACAAGGGCTGATTGATATCACCGAAAGCGAACATGACAAGCGGGAAAAGATCCTGACGCTGACTGATCTGGGGAAAAAGCGCACTCAACCGATTTTGACGCAATCGAAGATATTAAGTGAACGCGCTTTCGGAGCGCTGGGTCAGGAACGAACGCAGCAACTTTTCTCTAATTTAGATGGATTTTGCTCGCTGTTTGAGCAAGAGATGGAGAATGTGCCTGGGGTGAGTGAGTAGCCGAGTTGTCTTTTCACTGGCGATTGGGTCAGGCTGATATCAGTGCTATGCTTTGCCGCCATTACTGTTGGCGTCAAGGGCGAGAAACCGCATGAGCAGAGAGAACCAGGTTCGTCAGTCATTATTCGATATTGAGCGTGCATTGAGGGAAAGCCCTTTCTGGCAGGTTGTCCCGCCGGAAGAGGAGGCGTTTAACAGCACTGAGCCTTTCAGCCTCGATACCATGAAACCCGAAGAGTGGTTGCAGTGGGTCTTTTTGCCACGTATGCATGCCTTATTGGACAGCGAGCTGGCGCTGCCCGCGGAGCTGGTTTTACTGCCTTATTTTGAAGAAGCGCTGGAAGGGTCGCCAGAAGAGACCGCGGCGGTTTTATTGCGTATCAAGCAGCTCGATGAGCTATTCACCCCCGATGTACAGGATGGCGCAGTGCACGATGCTTGAGATTATTTATCAGGATGAGCATCTGGTTGCCGTCAATAAACCCAGCGGCTGGTTAGTCCATCGTAGCTGGCTGGATCGCAAAGAAAAAGTCGTGGTGATGCAGACCGTGCGCGATCAGATCGGCCAGCACGTGTATACCGTTCATCGCCTCGACAGGCCGACATCCGGCGTGTTGCTGCTAGCGCTGTCCAGCGAGGTGGCGCGTGCGTTATCCCAGCAGTTTGAATCGCACCAAATGCAGAAAACGTATCATGCCGTTGTACGAGGCTATGTGCTGGATGATGGCGTGATCGACTATGCGCTCACCGAAGAGCTGGATAAGATCGCCGACAAGTTCACCAATCCTGATAAGGCGCCGCAGCCTGCTGTCACGCATTACCGTTCTTTGGCGCAGGTCGAGATGCCGGTCGCTATCGGCCGTTACCCCACAGCACGCTACAGTCTGATGGAGCTGAAGCCACAGACCGGGCGCAAGCACCAACTCCGCCGCCATATGTCACATATCCACCATCCCATCATCGGCGATACCGCGCATGGCGACCTGCGACACAATCGCGGCATGGAATCGCACTTCTCCTGCGGCAGGCTCATGCTGCATGCCAGCGAGTTGCAGCTGAATCATCCGGTGAGCGGGCAGCCATTGACGTTGCAGGCGCGTTGGGATGCGCCATGGCAGGGCGTGATGACACAGTTTGGCTGGAAGGGGATTCTCCCTGAGTTTGAAGGGGTTGAGTTTCCTGCCGACTCAGGTCAGGATAGCGAGCATTTCGTCGAGCAGTAATCTCTGTCTTATTACTGCCGTATTACTTTTATATCAAACATATCGAATTAAAAAGGGAGTCAGAAGCATGGCGCAGATTGGTATTTTTGTTGGTACAGTCTACGGGAATGCATTGCTGGTGGCCGAAGAAGCCGAAAATATCCTCAAGGATCGTGGCCATGAGGTTAAGGTCTTTGAAGACGCGACGCTGGAATCCTGGCTGGACTACCGCGAGCATACGGTTTTAGTTGTCACGTCGACGACGGGACAAGGCCAGTTGCCTGATTCTATTGTTCCGCTTTACGCTGCACTGCGTGAAAAAGGCGGTTACCAGCCCGCGCTGCGCTATGGCGTGATTGCGTTGGGTGACAGCAGTTACCCGAACTTCTGCGCGGGCGGTCATCTGTTTGATGCGTTATTGCAAGAAATCGGTGCTAAGCGTCTGGGTGATGTTTTGGACGTTGATGCCGTCGAGCATCCAGAGCCAGAAGTGATTTCATGCCCGTGGGTTGAAGCATGGGCTGATTTGGTTGATGCGCAGTAATGCCGTGCTGAAATGACAAACGGGAGCCTGTCGTGCTCCCGTTTTCGTTTGCGGCCTGTTGAGATAATCGCGCTTAGCGATTCTTGGTCAGCTTCTCTAAATCCGCTTCGATTTCGGTAATTTTGTTGGAAACCACGCTTTCCAGATGACGCAGATCGTCAAGGATTTTGCGTTTCAGATCGACTTCAACCTGTTCCTGCTGACAGATCTTGTCTAATTCATCAATCACATAGCGCAGATTTGGGCTGATCTCGTTGATCTCTTTGTAGCCCTGTCCTGAGTTGTCTGCCACGACGGTTTTGCGCTGGCGCGGATATTTGAACTTCACGCTTTTAGCGAAAAACTCGCCCTTATCTTTACGGAAGTAGATCTTCAGGATGTCGTTGTTCGCTTCCTGACGCAGGCTATAGCGATCGATATCATCGGGATTGGTAATGCCCAGGCTTTTTAGATTGTCATACATAGCGTCACCTTCTCGGTTTTTAGATAGTCCTGATTATCATGCCAGCGAGAACCTACGCTGTTTATACCCGCCATACCGAAGTATTTAGGGAACATATAAATAACTTATCGTTCGAGCATAAAAAAACGGCGGGTGATTAACCCGCCGTTTCTAGTTTAGTCGATGGAGCGTAATAACTCATTGATTCCCACTTTCGCGCGGGTTTTCGCATCCACTTTCTTCACAATGATCGCGCAGTACAGGCTGTGGCTGCCATCTTTGGACGGCAGGTTGCCGGAAACCACAACGGAGCCCGCTGGGACGCGGCCATAGTGAATTTCACCGGTTTCACGATCGTAAATACGGGTGCTTTGGCTGATGAACACGCCCATGGAGATGACGGAACCTTCCTCAACGACAACGCCTTCCACGACTTCAGAACGTGCACCGATGAAGCAGTTATCTTCGATGATGGTTGGGTTAGCCTGTAACGGCTCCAGAACACCACCGATGCCGACGCCGCCGGACAGGTGAACGTTTTTACCGATCTGAGCACAAGAACCTACGGTTACCCACGTATCGACCATGGTGCCTTCATCGACGTAAGCACCGATGTTGACGTAAGACGGCATCAGCACGGTGTTACGTGCGATATAGGCACCGCGACGCACGCTGGCCGGCGGTGCAACGCGTACGCCTTCACGCTGGAAACGCGCTTCATCATAGTCAGCGAATTTCATGGGTACTTTGTCGAAAAAGCGTGTTTCTCCGCCTTCGATAAGTTGGTTATCGTTAATACGGAAAGAGAGCAGCACGGCTTTCTTCAGCCACTGATGGGTAACCCATTGGCCGTCGATTTTCTCTGCAACGCGCAGGGCGCCGCTATCCAGCAGGTTGATAGCCTGAGTGACGGCTTCACGCGTGACGGTGTCTACGTTTGCCGGAGTGATTTCAGCGCGGCGCTCGAAAGCCGTCTCAATGATGTTCTGTAATTGTTGGTGCATCCTGATTTCTCTTTCCTGATTGTAAAAATTAACTCAATGGTACTTTATCGTTTGGGTTAAGGGCTTCTGTCAACCGTTCTTGCAATTTAAGGCGTAAATCCGGCTTTAATGCCCGTCTGTCGCTGTCGGCCAGAATGAAAAGATCCTCTACCCGCTCGCCGATCGTAGAAATGCGTGCGCCGTGCAGCGATAGGTTGAGATCGGCAAAAATTTCACCGATACGTGCCAACAGCCCCGGTTGGTCGAGTGCGCTGAGCTCCATGTAGCTGCGTCTGTCCGTGTGCGTCGGCAGGAAGTTGACTTCCGTTGGCACGCTGAAATGGCGTAGCTTGGGCGACGGTCGGCGCACGCGCGGGTGTTGATAGTGCCGATGTGTCAGCGCCTGTTCCAGCGCGTGGCGTATCATTTCATGCCGATCTTGCGCCAACGGGCTGCCGTCCGGTTCCAGCACGATGAACGTATCCATCGCCATGCCGTCGCGGCTGGTAAAAATCTGTGCATCGTGCACGCTGAGGTTGCGTCGATCTAACTCACCGGCAACCGCCGCGAAAAGATAAGGTCTGTCCGGGCTCCAGATAAAAATCTCTGTACCGCCACGGCTAGCTTGATGACTGATCAGCACCAGCGGTTTGTTGACGTCATGCTCCAGCAGATGACGTGCGTGCCAAGCAAGCTGGTTTGGCGAGTGGCGCAGGAAATAATCGGCTCGACAGCGGCTCCAGATGTGGTGCAGCGCTTCTTCGTCAATGTTGTCCATGCGCAGTAGCGCCAGCGCCTGCAACCGATGGTGGCGGACGCGTTCGCGTAAATCTGGGGTATTTTGCATGCCACGTCGCAGCTGCTTCTCGGTAGCGAAATAGAGCTCACGCAACAGGCTCTGTTTCCAACTGTTCCACAGCGTTTCATTGGTGGCACAGATATCCGCAACTGTCAGGCTGACCAGATAGCGCAGACGGGTTTCGCTCTGCACTTCTGTAGCAAATTGCTGAATGACGGTAGGATCCTGAATGTCGCGACGCTGTGCGGTGACAGACATCAGCAGGTGGCAGCGCACCAGCCAGGAAACCAACTGCGCTTCGCGCGAGTTCAGCCCGTGCAGCGCGGCAAACTCCAGCACATCCTGCGCGCCCAGCTCAGAGTGATCGCCCCCTCGGCCTTTCGCGATATCGTGGAACAACGCAGCTAGCAGTAACAATTCAGGCTGGGGCAGGCGAGGGTAGAGCTCTACGCACAGCGGATGCTGTGGTCGCGTATCCTCGTCGGCGAAGCTTTCCAGCTTGAGCAGAACGCGGATCGTGTGCTCATCCACCGTATAGGCGTGAAACAGATCGAACTGCATCTGACCGACGATATTTCCCCACAGCGGCATATACGCCCACAGCACGCTGTGGCGATGCATTGGCAGCAGCGCACGACTTACCGCATGCGGATGGCGCAGAATATTTATGAACAGCTGGCGCGCTTCTGGGATGGTACAAAGCGGGCTGGCGAGATGGCGACGAGCATGGCGCAACTGGCGCAACGTGGTGGAGTAAATGCCGCTGATATCGCGGTTGCGCACCATCAGGTAGAACATGCGCATGATGGCTTCCGGCTTTTTGATAAACAGGTTTTCATCGCGCAGATCTAGCAGATTGCCGCGTAGCTGAAACTCATCGTCAATCGGACGAGGCTTTTCACTCGCATCCAACGCCAGAATCGCTTCGTCAAAGAGCTGCAACAGCATCTGGTTCAACTCGCTGACGCGACGCGTCATACGGTAGAAATCCTTCATCATGCGCTCGACTGGCGTGTTGCCTTCGCCCTGATATTGCAGCAGCTGTGCGACGTTCAACTGCCTGTCGAACAGAAGTCGGTTGTCGTAACGTGGCAGGATCAGATGAAGTGCGAAGCGGATGCGCCACAAAAAGCTTTGGCATTCGTTCAGCTCTTTACGCTCCGCTTCGGTTAGAAAGCCGAAACCCACCATTTCGTTGAGCGAGGTCGCGCCGAAGTGGCGTCTCGCGACCCACAGCAGCGTGTGAATATCGCGTAGCCCGCCCGGGCTGCTCTTGATGTCGGGTTCCAGATTATAGCTGGTGCTGTGGTAGCGCTGATGGCGTTCCTGCTGTTCGGCGATTTTTGCTGGGAAAAATGCGGGGGACGGCCAAAATTCATCGCTGAATACATGTTTTTGCAGCGTAAGAAACAGGGCGACGTCGCCGCATATCATGCGGGATTCGATCAGGTTGGTGGCGACGGAAATATCTGCGCGTCCTTCCTGTAAGCACTCTTCCAGCGTTCTGACGCTATGGCCGACTTCCAGCTTCAAATCCCACAGTAGGGTGATGAATTGGCCGACGCGCTGGGAATGCTCTTCACTCAGCTCTGTCTGGCTTAATACCAGTACGTCGATATCGGAAAGCGGGTGTAGCTCACCGCGGCCATATCCGCCGACGGCGACCAGCGAAGTTTGAGCGATATTTTCAAAGCCGTAGAAATACCAGAGCCGCTGCAACAGGCGATCGATGAACAAGGTTCTGGCATCAATCAGCTTTTCTGCGCTGACGCCTGAACGGAATTCTGAACCGAGCCAAAGCTGAAACAGTTCCAACTGCTGTTTTAACGTCTGGCAGTTCAGCATGTCATCGGCGTAGGTCAGCGGTGATGCAGGCAACTGCGCGGGTGCAATAGGATCTATAGGGCTGTTTGGTGAGGCAGCGTCAGGTGGCGTACTGTCTGGCGAAAAGCGGTTATCTGTCATAGCGCAGCCCATAAAAAAACGCAGAGCGCGTTTTTCAACGTCGCTTGCGACGGCCCGTAGGGGGCGTGCTTTCTGCACGCCATAAAAAAAGCCGGCGTCTGCCGGCTTCGTGTTTACTGTTCATGCGTGATGATGTTGGGGATGGTGTCATCCTTTCGCAACGTCATTATTTCGCAGCCGTTATCGGTTACCACAATAGTATGCTCGTACTGTGCCGACAAGCTGCGATCTTTGGTTTTTACCGTCCAGCCGTCTTTCATCGTACGAATACGGTAATCACCAGCATTGAGCATAGGCTCGATCGTAAATGCCATTCCCGCCTGTAGCACCACGCCACCGTCGTCAGCATCGTAGTGCAGAACCTGTGGCTCTTCGTGGAAGCCCTTGCCGATGCCGTGACCACAATATTCACGCACCACGGAGAAGTTATTCCCTTCAGCAAACTGCTGGATCGCTTTGCCCAACGTACGCAGGCGAATGCCCGGCTTAACCATTTTCAGTGCCAGATAGAGGCTTTCCTGCGTGATGCGGCAGAGGCGCTCACCCAAAATGGTGGGTTTGCCGACGATAAACATTTTTGACGTATCGCCGTGGAAGTCGTCTTTGATCACGGTGACGTCGATGTTGACGATATCGCCGTCTTTCAAAATGCGTTCTTCGCTAGGAATGCCGTGGCACACCACTTCGTTGATGGAGATACAGACGGATTTCGGGAAGCCGTGGTAGCCCAGACAAGCAGAAATGGCCTGTTGCTTGTTGGTGATGTGATCGTGGCAGATTCTGTCTAATTCAGCAGTGCTCACGCCCGGTACCACGTGGGGTTCGATGATTTCCAGGACTTCGGCAGCCAGACGGCCAGCTACGCGCATTTTTTCGATGTCTTCAGGAGTTTTAATTGAAATTGCCATTGATGATTGTCCGCAGGTGCCTGTTAAGCACAAAAATTAAGAGCGATAACTAATAACTTATGTTACCAGCCATGCCGTTGGCTTGCCAAACTATCATTCTGATTTGTGGACGATTGAATAACAAATGTTGGTGTCGCTGGGGGATTTATGGTATAAAGCGCGCCGATGATCCGGCTGGATATCGGTTATACGGTATTCAACCACATCGACTAAACTCACTTTGTGTAAATAACACACACATGTCGGCACGTTCGCCGGGGTGCTCCTGAGGTGTTTCACCGGATGGGGTCGGCGCAATGGGACATGTGGAGGCATAACCCCATACTTAATTAATAGAGGTAATCATGGCAACTGTTTCCATGCGCGATATGCTCAAGGCTGGCGTACACTTTGGTCACCAGACCCGTTACTGGAACCCGAAAATGAAGCCATTCATCTTCGGTGCACGTAACAAAGTTCACATCATCAACCTTGAAAAAACTGTACCAATGTTCAACGACGCTCTGGCTGAGCTGAGCAAAATTGCTTCTCGCAAAGGCAAAATTCTGTTCGTTGGTACTAAGCGCGCAGCAAGCGAAGCGGTAAAAGATGCAGCCAACAACTGCGATCAGTTCTTCGTGAACCATCGTTGGTTGGGCGGTATGCTGACTAACTGGAAAACCGTTCGTCAGTCCATCAAACGTTTGAAAGATCTGGAAACCCAATCTCAAGACGGCACGTTCGACAAGCTGACCAAAAAAGAGGCGCTGATGCGCACTCGTGAACTGGACAAGCTGGAAAACAGCCTGGGCGGTATCAAAGATATGGGCGGTCTGCCAGACGCGCTGTTCGTTATCGACGCCGATCACGAGCACATCGCAATCAAAGAAGCTAACAACCTGGGTATTCCGGTATTCGCAGTGGTTGATACCAACTCCGATCCAGATGGCGTTGACTACATCATCCCTGGTAACGATGACGCAATCCGTGCAGTTAGCCTGTACCTGAGCGCTGTTGCTACTGCTGTCCGCGAAGGCCGTTCTCAAGATCTGGCTGTGCAGGCAGAAGAAGGCTTAGTAGAAGCTGAATAATAAGTCTGGCTCGTTGAGCCCTTATTAACCAGGTAGTACTAGTTTGGTTAGGGGCCTTTTTATGGCCCCTTTTTCACTTTTAAAGCTGTTTGGTCGTGACGACCAGGCAGAACAAATCTTCCGAGGATTTTAGAATGGCTGAAATTACCGCATCCCTGGTAAAAGAGCTGCGTGAGCGTACCGCTGCGGGCATGATGGAATGTAAGAAAGCGCTGGTTGAAGCTAACGGCGACATCGAGCTGGCAATCGAAAACATGCGTAAATCTGGCGCAATTAAAGCGGCGAAGAAAGCAGGTAACGTTGCTGCTGATGGCGTGATCAAAACTAAGATCGACGGTAACTACGCTGTGATCCTGGAAGTTAACTGCCAGACCGACTTCGTTGCTAAAGACGGTGGTTTCCAGGCATTTGCTGATAAAGTGCTGGACGCTGCGGTTGCAGGCAAAATCACTGACGTTGACGTGTTGAAAGCACAGTTCGAAGAAGAGCGTGTTGCACTGGTTGCGAAAATTGGTGAAAACATCAACATTCGTCGCGTTTCCGCTCTGGAAGGCGAAGTTCTGGGTAACTACCAACACGGTGCGCGCATCGGTGTTCTGGTTGCCGCTAAAGGCGCTGACGAAGAGCTGGTTAAACACCTGGCTATGCACGTTGCAGCAAGCAAACCAGAATTCGTTAAGCCAGAAGACGTGTCTGCTGAAGTGGTAGAGAAAGAGTACCAGGTTCAGTTAGAAATCGCGATGCAGTCTGGCAAGCCGAAAGAAATCGCAGAGAAAATGGTTGAAGGCCGTATGAAGAAATTCACCGGTGAAGTTTCTCTGACGGGTCAGCCTTTCGTTATGGATCCAGCCAAGTCTGTTGGTCAACTGCTGAAAGAGCACAACGCTGACGTGACTAACTTCATCCGTTTCGAAGTGGGTGAAGGTATTGAGAAAGTTGAGACTGACTTTGCTGCTGAAGTTGCAGCAATGAGTAAGCAGTCTTAATAGCAAAAAAAAGAGCCGCCAGTTGGCGGTTCCTTTTTATCCAGCCCAAAGAGTTTTAGTTCGCTGGGTTTCCTGCATTCAGATAGGAGCCGAGTGGAACAGTTTTGATTTTTACAACCCCCCAATACGACGACAGCCTGTAGGATAAGAACACCATGGCAACCAATGCAAAACCCGTCTATCAACGAATCCTGCTGAAGCTCAGTGGCGAAGCTTTACAGGGAACTGAAGGTTTTGGGATCGATGCGAGCATTCTGGATCGCATGGCTCAGGAAGTGAAAGAACTGGTTGAGTTAGGCATTCAGGTCGGTGTGGTTATCGGCGGTGGTAACCTGTTTCGTGGCGCGGGTCTGGCTAAAGCGGGTATGAACCGCGTTGTGGGCGACCACATGGGAATGCTGGCGACCGTCATGAATGGTCTGGCAATGCGTGATGCGTTGCACCGTGCCTATGTGAACGCTCGCCTGATGTCTGCTATTCCGCTGAATGGCGTCTGTGATAACTACAGCTGGGCAGAGGCGATTAGCCTGCTGCGTAATAACCGCGTAGTGATCTTCTCCGCCGGAACTGGCAACCCTTTCTTCACCACAGATTCTGCGGCTTGCCTGCGCGGCATTGAGATTGAAGCGGATGTCGTATTGAAAGCGACAAAAGTCGATGGCGTCTATTCTGCCGATCCAGTGAAAGATCCTACAGCGACGATGTATGAAACGCTAACTTATCAAGACGTGTTAGAACGTGAGCTGAAAGTCATGGATCTTGCCGCGTTCACGCTGGCGCGCGACCATAATTTACCAATCCGTGTTTTCAACATGAACAAGCCTGGCGCACTGCGTCGCGTTGTCATGGGTGAAAAAGAAGGGACGTTGATTAGTCAGTAATAACGGCTAATCCCGATTATAGGGTAATATATTCTCAGTATTGCTCTATACGCCAGCCGCGCGCTGGCATTAATTATTCACCGGGTCATGTACTGACATGGCCTGCCAGGCAACCAGTTTTCAAGGGTTCACAACGTGACTAATGAAATCAGAAAAGATGCTGAAACGCGCATGGACAAATGTGTTGAAGCGTTTAAAAATCAGATCAGCAAAATCCGTACCGGCCGTGCATCGCCTAGCATTCTCGATGGCATCCAGGTTGAATACTATGGTAGCGCAACGCCACTGCGTCAGGTTGCGAACGTTGTCGTAGAAGATTCCCGCACGTTGGCGATTTCGGTATTCGATCGTTCACTTGGCCCAGCAGTTGAGAAAGCGATCATGGCTTCCGACCTCGGCTTGAACCCGTCTTCTGCTGGCACCGTAATCCGTGTTCCGCTGCCACCGCTGACGGAAGAGCGCCGTAAAGACCTGATCAAAGTGGTTCGTGGCGAAGCAGAGCAGGGGCGTATCTCCGTACGTAACGTGCGCCGTGATGCTAACGACAAACTGAAAGCGCTGCTGAAAGATAAAGCGATCAGTGAAGATGAAGAACGTCGCGCTCAGGACGACGTGCAGAAGCTGACTGATAACTTCATTAAGAAAGTGGACGTCGCTCTGGCAGAGAAAGAAGCGGAGCTGATGGAGTTCTAATCAGCCTGTTAAATAGTGCGTCGCAGGGAATCTGTGGGCTTGCCCTCTTTTTCCGGCGGCGCTTTATTTTATGGTTATACAAGGAATGGGTGAAGGCTAGCCCCTCTGGGTAGTAAACAATTTTTTTGCTGTGTATATGCCTGTGGCTGTCGTGACTGTGATCGATAGCAGAGATATATCATGGTAATCGCCTCAGACTCGTGTACCTTCCTGTCATCAAATCCGGTTATTCAGAGCATTTTTAATGAAGCAACTGACAATTCTTGGTTCCACTGGCTCTATTGGCGTCAGTTCTCTGGCCGTCATTAAAGCCAATCCCGATAAATTTGCCGTACGCGCGTTATCTGCTGGGTACAACGTCAAGTTGATGCTAGAGCAGTGCCTCACTTTCCAACCCGCTTATGCCTCAATGGCTGATGAAGCCTCTGCAACCGCCCTGCGCCAGCAGTTGGCGGAATATGGTTGTAAAACGGAAGTGTTGGCTGGCGAGCAGGCTGCGTGTGAACTTGCTGCATTAGAGGGTGTCGATCAGGTCATGGCTGCGATTGTGGGGGCGGCGGGGTTATTGCCAACACTCGCGGCAATTCATGCCGGAAAACAGGTTTTGTTGGCGAACAAAGAATCACTGGTTACCTGCGGACGTCTGTTCATGGACGCCGTGGCGCAAAGCGGCGCACAGCTTTTACCGATTGATAGCGAACATAATGCGATTTTTCAGAGTTTACCTGAGCAAATTCAGCGTCAATTAGGCTACGCTTCATTGTCGCTGCATGGGGTCGAACGTATTGTTCTGACTGGTTCCGGTGGGCCGTTTCGTGAAACTCCGGTGTCGGCGCTGGCAGACATGACGCCAGATCAGGCGTGTGCGCATCCAAACTGGTCAATGGGGCGCAAAATTTCGGTTGATTCTGCCACGATGATGAACAAAGGGCTGGAGTATATCGAAGCGCGCTGGTTGTTTAATGCTTCTGCCGAACAGATGGAAGTCATCATTCATCCGCAGTCGGTGATTCACTCGATGGTGCGTTACCGCGATGGCAGCGTTCTGGCGCAGTTGGGATCGCCCGATATGCGCACGCCGATTGCCCATGCAATGGCGTATCCCGAACGTGTGACATCCGGTGCAAAGGCGTTAGATTTTTGCCAGATTGGCGCGCTGACATTTTTAGCCCCGGACTATGCACGCTATCCTTGTTTACAGCTCGCTATTGATGCCTGTAATCATGGTCAGTCGGCCACCACGGCACTGAACGCCGCGAATGAAATTGCGGTAGCGGCATTTTTGCAGTCGCAGATCCGTTTTACGGATATTGCGGCGGTAAATCGGCATGTTATTGAACAACTTACATTACCAGAACCCACCAGCGTTGATGATGTTCTGTTTATCGACCGCTGGGCCAGACAGGTCGCAACACAGACCCTGACACATTACGCGCGATAGCTGGATAGCGCCGTGGCACAATTTGTTCATGTGCAGTGGAGGTGGTATAGTCTGCGCCACTCAATGGTTGATTATGCGAAAGTTGTTTAATCGACCGTGAAGCTAAGCCGTGATCGTTCACGGCTTTTTTTGCGCTAACGGGGTCTGATGTTACGGAAGGACTGTTGTATTTCTTGCTTGAGGAAATAAGTACGCGTTATGCCGTCCGATAATCAAAAAAATACTAACGATCTGCCACCCGCCGTGCCGCGGCATGTTGCCATTATCATGGATGGCAATGGTCGCTGGGCAAAAAGCCGGGGGAAAATGCGGATTTTTGGCCATCAGGCTGGTGTAAAGGCTGTGCGGCGTTCGGTCAGTTTTGCAGTGAGCCAAGGGCTGGACGCACTGACACTTTACGCATTTAGCAGTGAAAACTGGAACCGCCCGGCGCAGGAAGTTTCCGCACTCATGGAACTGTTTGTTAGAGCGCTGGACAGCGAAGTGAAAAGCCTGCACAAGCATAATGTTCGCTTGCGGGTCATTGGCGATATCGGCCGCTTCAGTCCGCGTTTACAAGAGCGAATCCGCCGTTCAGAAGCACTGACGGAAAAGAATCAGGGGCTCACACTGAATATTGCCGCGAATTATGGCGGCCGTTGGGATATTATTCAGGGAGTACGGCAACTTGCAGAGCAGGTGCAGGAAGGCATTCTGCGCCCTGATAGCATTAATGAAGCGTCATTATGTCAGTACATCTGTCTGCATGATCTGGCTCCGGTTGATTTGGTGATCAGAACCGGTGGAGAACACCGCATCAGTAATTTTCTTCTGTGGCAAATTGCTTATGCTGAACTTTACTTTACTGATGTCCTCTGGCCTGATTTCGATGAACAAGTCTTTGAAGGTGCGCTGAATGCTTTTGCACAACGCGAGCGCCGCTTCGGGGGAACAACACCTATCGATGCTGATGCATCCTAGGGGGAACTTTTGCTGAAGTATCGCCTGATTACTGCTTTTATTTTGATCCCGATTGTTATTGCAGCACTTTTCTTGCTGCCTCCTCTGGGATTCACGCTTGTTACGCTGGCTGTCTGTATGCTGGCGGCATGGGAATGGGGTCAGTTGGCAGGGTTTGCCTCTTATGGTCAACGCCTGTGGCTTGCGATCCTGTGTGGTTTCCTGCTGGCGCTGATGCTGTTATCACTCCCGGCCTACCATTATTCCGTCCATATTCCGCAAATCAGTATCGCGCTCTGGTCATCACTGGTGTGGTGGGGTGTCGCGCTGCTGTTGGTGCTGTTCTATCCGGCTTCCGCGTCATTCTGGCGTCATTCGCGTACATTGCGATTGGTGTTCGGCATCATGACGATCGTGCCGTTTTTCTGGGGTATGGTCGCGCTTCGCCATTACAATTACGCGATTAACCCATTTGCAGGTGCCTGGTGGCTGCTGTACGTCATGCTGCTGGTATGGGGCGCGGACAGCGGTGCCTACATGTTCGGTAAACTGTTTGGTAAGCGTAAACTCGCGCCAAAAGTCTCGCCGGGCAAAACCTGGGAAGGCTTTCTCGGTGGTCTGGCAACCTCCGCGCTCATCTCCGTGCTGTTTAGCCTGTATGCGCCGTTAACGGTAGCGCCATCGACGTTGTTGATTTGTTCTATCGCCGCTGCGCTGGCCTCGGTGCTGGGTGATTTGACGGAAAGTATGTTCAAACGCGAGGCGGGCATCAAAGACAGTAGCCATTTGATTCCGGGGCACGGTGGCGTGCTCGATCGTATCGACAGCCTGACTGCTGCGGTTCCTGTGTTCTCTTGCCTGATGCTGCTGCTGTTTAAAGTGGCTTAGAAGGAAGCGGTAGAGCTATTTATGCTGAGTTTTCTCTGGAATCTTGCCGCGTTTATCATTGCACTGGGTGTGCTGGTCACTGTCCATGAATTTGGGCATTTCTGGGTAGCGCGCCGCTGTGGTGTGAAGGTCGAACGCTTCTCCGTCGGTTTCGGACGCGCGCTATGGCGTCGTCGCGATCGTACCGGTACAGAATTCGTGATTGCGCTGATCCCGCTTGGCGGCTACGTGAAGATGCTGGATGAGCGCGTCGACACCGTTGCGCCAGAATTTCGTCACCAATCATTTAATAGCAAAACGGTCTGGCAGCGTGCGGCTATCGTTAGCGCGGGTCCCATTGCCAATTTCCTGTTTGCCATTGTGGCGTACTGGCTGGTGTTTATTCTCGGCGTACCGGGCGTGCGTCCGGTCGTGGGTGAAATACTGCCCAACTCCATTGCGGCGCAGGCGGAAATGTCGGCGGGAATGGAACTAAAGTCCGTTGACGGTATCGAAACGCCTGATTGGGATACTGCGCGTCTGGCTCTGATCGGTAAAATCGGCGATAGCGATGTTGTGATCGGAACCGCGCCTTTAGGCTCTGATCGTGTCGTTCAGAAAACGCTGGATTTACGCGAGTGGCAGTTTGAGCCTGATAAACAAGATCCTGCCGCCTCGCTCGGGATTATTCCGCGTGGTCCGCAAATTGAGCCGGTACTGCATCAGGTGCAGGCTGGGTCGGCGGCGGAAAAAGCAGGTTTGCAAGTCGGAGATAGGATCGTTAAAGTCGACGGGCAGGCGCTAGCGCAATGGCGTGATTTTGTTATCGCCGTGCGTGACAACCCCGGGCAATCTATTGCTCTGGAGGTGGAGCGCAACGGCTCAACCGTTCCGTTGACGTTAACGCCAGACAGCAAATCTGTGGGAAGTGGCAGAGTTGAAGGGCTGGCAGGCGTTATGCCAAGTGTGACGCCGCTGCCTGAAGAATACAGGACTGTGCGCCAGTATGGGCCGTTCAGTGCGATCTACCAGGCAACAGATAAAACCTGGCAACTGATGAAATTGACCGTCAGTATGTTAGGGAAACTGGTTATGGGGGATGTTAAGCTGAACAACCTGAGTGGTCCCATTTCGATTGCTCAGGGCGCAGGAATGTCAGCAGATTATGGATTGATTTATTACCTGATGTTTTTGGCCTTAATCAGCGTCAATTTGGGGATCATCAATCTGTTCCCTCTGCCGGTATTGGATGGTAGACACCTGCTCTTTCTTGCGGTTGAAAAGTTGAAGGGCAGGCCGGTTTCTGAGCGTGTGCAGGACGTTAGCTATCGCATTGGTACAGTGTTGCTGATGTTGTTAATGGGACTCGCACTTTTCAATGATTTCTCTCGTCTCTAGGCGCGGGATTAGGTTAGGAAAAACGCATAACAACGATGGCGATCAAAAAGTTGCTCATAGCGTCGCTGCTGTTTAGCAGCGCAACCGTATACGGTGCAGACGGGTTCGTAGTGAAGGACATTCATTTCGAGGGCCTGCAAAGGGTTGCCGTCGGGGCGGCATTACTCAGTATGCCAGTCCGCGTTGGTGATACCATCGGTGACGATGATATCGGTAACACCATCCGTGCCTTGTTTGCGACCGGAAATTTTGAAGATGTTCGTGTCCTGCGCGATGGCGAAACGCTGATTGTGCAGGTGAAAGAACGTCCAACCATCGCCAGCGTCACGTTTTCCGGCAATAAGTCAGTCAAAGACGACATGCTGAAAGAAAACCTGGAGGCTTCTGGCGTGCGCGTCGGTGAAGCGTTAGACCGCACTGCGCTCACCAGCATCGAAAAAGGACTGGAAGATTTCTACTACAGCGTGGGCAAGTACAGTGCGTCGGTGAAAGCCGTTGTCACACCACTCCCGCGTAACCGCGTAGACCTGAAACTGGTCTTCACGGAAGGCGTTTCCGCCAAGATTCAGCAGATTAATATTGTCGGTAACAAAGCGTTCAGCTCCGACGAATTGATCTCTCGTTTCCAACTACGTGATGAAGTGCCGTGGTGGAACGTGGTCGGCGATCGTAAATACCAGAAACAAAAACTGTCTGGTGACCTGGAAACCCTACGGAGTTTCTATCTGGATCGCGGTTATGCGCGTTTCAATATTGATTCCACACAGGTGAGCCTGACGCCAGATAAAAAGGGCATCTACATCACCATCAATATGACGGAAGGCGAGCAGTACAAGCTGTCCGGCGTAGCGGTGAAAGGCAATCTGGCTGGTCACTCTGCGGAAATCGAAGGATTGACGAAGATTGAACCGGGTGAACTCTACAACGGGACGAAAGTGACCCGGATGGAAGAGGACATCAAGAAGCTGCTGGGTCGTTATGGCTATGCCTATCCGCGCGTGGTGACACAGCCGGAAATTAATGACGCAGACAAGACGGTGAAATTAAACATCAACGTTGATGCCGGTAACCGTTTCTATGTGCGTCATATCCGCTTTGACGGTAACGACACGTCTAAAGACTCCGTTCTGCGCCGTGAAATGCGTCAGATGGAAGGTGCCTGGTTAGGCAACGATCTGGTTGAGCAGGGCAAAGAGCGTTTAAACCGACTGGGATACTTTGAAAGCGTTGATGTAGAAACGCAACGCGTTCCCGGCGTGGCCGATCAGGTTGATGTAACGTATAAAGTCAAAGAGCGTAATACGGGTACATTCAACTTTGGTGTCGGTTTCGGTACAGAAAGCGGCGTGAGCTTCCAGGCTGGGGTCCAGCAGGACAACTGGCTGGGAACGGGTAACTCCGTTGGCATCAGCGGGACTAAAAACGACTACCAGACGTATGTTGAGCTGTCACTGACCGACCCGTACTTTACCGTCGATGGCGTTAGCCTCGGTGGCCGTGTCTTCTATAACAAGTTTGAGGCATCTGACGCCGATCTGTCCGACTACACCAACGTGAGCTATGGCGTTGGCAGCACCTTGGGCTTCCCGATTAACGAGAATAACTCACTGCGCGTCGGTCTGGATTATGTACATAACGATCTGTCGGATATGAGACCGCAGGTGGCGATGTGGCGTTATCTGGATTCCGTGGGCGTTAATCCATCTGTAGTTGGCGAGAACGTCAAATCCAGCGCTGACTTCAAAGCGAACGATTTCTTCCTGAATACTGGATGGTCGTATAACAACCTGGATCGCGGTTACTTCCCGACGAAAGGAACACGTGCGTCTGCGAATGCCAAGATTGCCGTGCCGGGTTCGGACAACGAATATTACAAACTGACGTTTGATTCGGCGAGCTACTATCCGTTGAGCGACAGCGGTAACTGGGTGGTGATGGGCCGTACACGCGCAGGCTTTGCGGATGGTATCGGTAGTAAAGAAGTGCCGTTCTACGACAACTTCTATGCTGGTGGTTCCAGTACGGTACGTGGCTTCCAGTCGAATACGATTGGTCCTAAAGCGGCGTATTATAAGTGTCCAGCGAGTCTTGTAGGTTCTGGCTTTGGTTCTTATTCTGCTTGCCCGATTGATTCAACCAATCTGGATGATGCCGTTGGTGGTAACGCGATGGTTGTACTGAGTGCGGAACTGATCGTGCCGACGCCGTTTATCAGCGATAAATACGCGAGCTCCGTACGTACGTCCTTCTTTGTGGATGGCGGTACGGTATGGGATACCAACTGGGAAAATACAGCTGAAACACTCAAAGCTGGCGTGCCGGATTATGGCAAGGCGAGCAACTTCCGTGTTTCCAGCGGTATCGCGTTACAATGGATGTCTCCGCTTGGGCCATTGGTCTTCTCCTATGCCCAGCCGGTTAAAAAGTACGATGGAGACAAGTCGGAACAATTCCAGTTTAACATTGGCAAAACCTGGTAGTGTGACGTCAATAGGTCGTATGCAGGGAATGTCGCATTGTTGTTCATGGACATGAATGGTTGAACATAAACCGTTCATGTCATGACGCGATGCCCATAATTAAAGTGTTAAGACACAAATTAGGTTAGGTTGAGGAGTTTATAGTGAAAAAGTGGTTATGTGCCGCAGGCCTCGGTTTAGCATTGGCTGCTTCAGCCAGCGTTCAGGCTGCTGACAAAATTGCCGTTGTTAACGTCTCCAGCATTTTCCAACAGTTGCCGCAGCGTGAAACCGTTGGCAAACAGCTGGAAAACGAATTCAAAGGTCGTGCTTCTGAACTGCAATCGATGGAAAACGATTTACAGACCAAGATGCAGAAGCTGCAGCGTGATGGCTCTACCATGAAAGCGAGCGATCGCAGCAAAATGGAAAAAGACGTCATGGCGCAGCGCGAGCAGTTCTCTACTAAAGCGCAGGCTTTTGAGCAGGACAACCGCCGCCGTCAGACTGAAGAACGTAACAAAATCCTGAGCCGTATTCAGGATGCGGTGAAAGCCGTTGCAACCAAAGAAGGTTATGATGTTGTGATTGACGCTAACGCCGTTGCGTATGTCGCCAATGCTAAAGACATTACTGCCGATGTGCTGAAACAGGTTAAATAATACATGTATTCAATTCGACTGGACGCGTTAGCTCAACAGTTGGATGCACAATTACACGGTGATGGCGATATCGTCATCACCGGTGTTGCTTCTATGCATTCAGCAAAAACTGGGCAAATTACGTTTCTTTCCGACAGTCGTTACCGTGAGCAACTGGCCGGGACGCAAGCGTCAGTGGTCGTGCTGACGGAAGCGGATTTACCTTACTGTCAGGTTGCGGCGCTGGTAGTGAAGAATCCCTATCTTACCTATGCGCGTATGGCGCAACTGTTGGATACGACGCCGCAGCCAGCAACCGATATTGCGCCGAGTGCAGTTATTGCGCCAGACGCGACGCTGGGCCAGAACGTGTCCGTTGGCGCAAATGCTGTCATCGAATCTGGTGCACTGCTGGGTGATGGCGTTGTCATTGGCCCCGGCTGCTTTATCGGCAAAGATGCACGCATTGGTGCCGGTACTCGCTTATGGGCAAATGTCACGATTTATCACCGCGTTGAGCTGGGTGAGCATTGCCTGATCCAGTCGGGAACGGTGATCGGTTCTGACGGCTTTGGCTATGCCAACGATCGCGGCAACTGGGTGAAGATCCCGCAGTTGGGGACGGTCAGAATTGGCGATCGGGTTGAGATTGGCGCGAGCACAACCATCGATCGTGGTGCGTTGGATGATACGGTCATTGGCAATGGTGTTATCATTGATAACCAATGTCAGATTGCGCACAACGTCGTGATTGGCGACAATACCGCAGTCGCGGGTGGCGTCATTATGGCGGGGAGCTTGAAAATTGGTCGTTATTGCATGATCGGTGGTGCCAGCGTGATTAACGGGCACATGGAGATCTGCGATAAAGTGACGGTAACGGGAATGGGGATGGTCATGCGACCAATCACAGAACCTGGGGTATACTCTTCGGGCATTCCTTTGCAACCCAACAAAGTGTGGCGCAAAACTGCAGCGCTGGTGATGAATATTGATGAGATAAGCAAACGGTTGAAAGCCGTTGAACGAAAAGTCGATAACGTTTAATCACTCGCGTTTTATTTGCGGCCTGCCTGAAGACACCTAATTTAGGGTCTGCGCAGGCCGTGTTGTTGATGGCATCAGTTTTTTATGGACAGGAAGAGTATTTTGACTACTGACACTCATACTCTGAATATTGAAGAGATTTTAGAATTATTACCGCACCGTTTCCCGTTTTTGCTGGTTGATCGGGTACTGGATTTTGAAGAAGGGAAGTTTCTGCGGGCGGTGAAAAACGTCTCTTTCAACGAACCCTTCTTTCAGGGGCATTTCCCGGGTAAACCGATTTTTCCCGGCGTGTTGATTCTGGAAGCCATGGCTCAGGCCACCGGTATTCTTGCGTTTAAAAGCGTGGGTAAACTGGAACCGGGTGAGCTGTACTATTTCGCCGCTGTTGACGAAGCGCGCTTTAAGCGCCCCGTGCAGCCAGGCGATCAAATGATCCTTGAAGTTGAATTCATCAAAGAGCGTCGCGGCGTTGCGCGCTTTAAAGGTGTTGCCAAAGTTGATGGCGAAGTGGCCTGTGAAGCGTCAATGATGTGTGCTCGCCGTCGGGAGTCCTGATAACGTGATTGATCAAACCGCCTTTATTCACCCTAGTTCGATTGTTGAAGACGGTGCCATTATTGGCGCTGGCGTTCATATTGGCCCGTTCTGCTATATCGGTTCTCAGGTTGAGATCGGTGCGGGGACGGTGCTGAAATCACATGTCGTCGTCAATGGCGTCACTAAAATTGGTCGCGACAACGAAATCTATCAGTTCACGTCAATTGGTGAAGTGAATCAGGATCTCAAATATGCCGGGGAACCGACCCGCGTTGAGATTGGCGATCGTAACCGCATCCGTGAAAGCGTCACGATTCATCGTGGCACGACACAGGGCGGCGGGTTGACTAAAGTCGGTAGCGATAACCTGTTGATGATCAACACGCATATCGCACATGACTGCGTAGTGGGTAGCCGTTGTATTCTGGCGAATAACGCGACGCTGGGCGGCCACGTTTCCGTCGATGATTTTGCGATTATCGGTGGGATGACGGCAGTACACCAGTTCTGCATCATTGGTGCCCACGTCATGGTTGGCGGATGTTCCGGTGTGGCGCAAGACGTGCCGCCGTATGTTATCGCGCAGGGTAACCACGCTACGCCGTTCGGCCTGAACATTGAAGGCCTGAAGCGTCGTGGATTCGAAAAAGATACCCTGCACGCGATTCGCAACGCATACAAGCTGCTCTACCGCAGCGGTAAAACGCTGGACGAAGTGAAACCGGAAATTGAAGCGCTGGCGGCTGAACACCCGGCTGTGCAGGCGTTTACCGATTTCTTTGCCCGTTCTACTCGCGGCATCATTCGTTAATCCATGTCATCACGTCCTTTGACTATTGGGCTGGTCGCCGGAGAAACTTCCGGCGACATCCTTGGCGCAGGCTTGATCCGGGCGCTAAAAGAAAAGGTGCCGGATGCGCGGTTTGTCGGCGTTGCCGGGCCGCGTATGCAGGCCGAAGGCTGTGAAGCCTGGTACGAGATGGAAGAGCTGGCTGTCATGGGCATCGTTGAGGTGCTTGGACGGCTTCCCCGCCTGCTGAAAATTCGGCGGGATTTAACCCAGCGCTTTAGCGAACTTCAACCCGATGTCTTCGTGGGCATTGATGCTCCTGATTTCAATATCACGCTAGAGGGCAACCTCAAGCAGCGCGGTATCAATACCATTCACTACGTCAGCCCTTCCGTGTGGGCATGGCGGCAAAAACGCGTTTTCAAAATAGGTAAAGCGACCAATCTGGTGCTGGCCTTCTTGCCTTTTGAAAAAGCGTTTTACGATCGTTTCAATGTGCCCTGTCGCTTTATCGGTCATACTATGGCCGATGCGATGCCGCTGCATCCCGATAAGCTGGCAGCACGCGCGACGTTGGGTATTGCGCCTGATGCTCATTGTCTGGCGCTGTTGCCGGGCAGTCGCGGTGCAGAAGTTGAAATGCTTAGCGCAGATTTTCTCAATACGGCTGTGCTACTGCGCCAGCATTTTCCCGATCTGGAAATCGTGGTTCCGCTGGTCAACAGCAAGCGGCGTGAACAGTTTGAGCGGATAAAAAATAGCGTTGCGCCCGATCTGCGCGTGCATCTGCTGGATGGGCAGGCGCGTGAAGCTATGATTGCCAGTGATGCGGCACTACTGGCATCCGGTACGGCGGCGCTGGAGTGCATGCTGGCTAAATGCCCGATGGTTGTCGGTTATCGCATGAAGCCTTTTACCTTCTGGCTAGCACAGCGCTTGGTCAAAACGCCGTGGGTGTCGCTGCCGAATTTGCTGGCTGGGCGTGAACTGGTGACGGAATTGCTACAGACCGATTGTACGCCGGATAAGCTGGCTGCTGCGCTGCTGCCGCTGTTTGCCGATACGGAAGAAATGGCTGAGCTACGTACAACGTTTGTGGATTTGCATCAGCAGATCCGCTGTAACGCCGATGAGCAGGCGGCTCAGGCGGTACTGGAATTAGTAAAGCCATGTTAGTAAAACCATCCAAGAAAACCATGAGTGAAATATTTATCTATCCGCAGGCGACCTGTATCGCTGGCGTTGATGAAGTGGGCCGTGGCCCTCTTGTTGGCGCGGTCGTAACGGCTGCGGTGATTCTTGATCCAACTAGGCCAATTGTCGGGTTGGCGGATTCCAAACAGCTGAGTGAAAAACGTCGGCTGTCGCTCTATGATGAAATCAAAGAGAAGGCGCTGGCGTGGAGCCTTGGCCGTGCGGAACCGGAAGAGATTGATCAACTGAATATCCTGCATGCTACGATGCTGGCAATGCAGCGCGCGGTGGTTGGATTGGCTATCGTGCCTGATTTTGTTCTCATTGACGGCAACCGTTGCCCGGCATTGCCGATGTCCGCTCAGGCGGTCGTTAAAGGGGATAGCCGTGTGGCAGAAATCAGTGCGGCCTCGATTATGGCGAAAGTCACTCGCGATCGTGAGATGGTCGAGTTAGATCAACGCTTCCCCGCTTATGGTTTTGCCCAACACAAAGGCTATCCAACGGCTTTTCATCTGGAGAAACTGGCCGCACTGGGTGCCACTGAGTTTCACCGTCGGAGCTTCGCGCCAGTCAAACGTGCACTAGGGTTGACTTAAAACATAGGTCTGGCGTAAACATCATCATTAACTCTCGGTATGGCGTGCGCACGTAAGCGTGTCGTTGCCATGCTGACTAATCGATAAATTCTAGGATCTGGAGATGGCCGAACCACGTTTTGTTCACCTGCGTGTTCATAGTGACTATTCCATGATCGATGGGCTGGCCAAAGTCGGTCCGCTGGTAAAAAAAGCGGCGGCACTCGGCATGCCAGCGCTGGCGATTACCGATTTTACCAACCTGTGTGGGCTGGTTAAATTCTATGGCGGTGCGCATGGCGCAGGAATCAAGCCCATTATCGGTGCAGATTTCTGTGTCGAAAGCGACGAATTGGGTGATGAGCTCGCGCATCTTACCGTCCTGGCAATGAATAATGCTGGCTACCAGAATCTCACGCTGCTGATTTCCCACGCTTATCAACGAGGTTATGGTGCTGCCGGGCCGACGATTGACCGGGATTGGCTGATTGAGCATCAGGAAGGGCTGATTTTACTGTCTGGCGGTCGCCGTGGTGATGTCGGTCGATTTTTGCTGCGCGGTAACCAGACGCAGGCCGAACAGTGTCTGGCCTTCTATCAGGAACACTTCCCCCAGCGTTACTATCTGGAACTGATCCGCACGTCACGCCCCGATGAAGAAAGCTATTTGCACGCGGCCGTCGAGCTGGCGACAAAGCACGGGATTCCCGTGGTGGCGACCAATGAAGTGTGCTTTATCAGCACCGATGATTTTGATGCTCACGAAATCCGCGTAGCGATTCACGACGGCTACACGCTTGATGACCCTAAACGTCCGCGTAATTATAGCCCGCAGCAGTACATGCGTTCCGAAGAGGAAATGTGCGAGCTGTTTGCGGATATCCCTGAAGCATTGGCGAACAGCGTTGAAATTGCCAAGCGCTGTAACGTAACGATTCGTCTGGGTGAATATTTCCTGCCGCAGTTCCCGACGGGTGATATGAGCACGGAAGATTTTCTGGTTCAGTGCTCGAAAAAGGGGCTGGAGGAGCGTCTCGAATTCCTGTTCCCCGATCCAGAAGTGCGCGCTGAGCGTCGGCCTGAATATGATGAGCGTCTGGATATTGAACTGGGCGTTATCAACCAGATGGGGTTCCCCGGTTACTTCCTGATCGTAATGGAATTTATCCAGTGGTCGAAGGATAACGATGTGCCTGTTGGGCCGGGACGTGGTTCCGGTGCGGGCTCGCTAGTAGCTTACGCGCTGAAAATCACCGATCTGGATCCGCTGGAATTCGACCTGCTGTTCGAACGTTTCCTCAACCCTGAACGTGTCTCCATGCCTGACTTCGACGTCGATTTCTGCATGGAAAAACGCGACAAGGTCATCGATCACGTCGCCGAAATGTACGGGCGTGATGCGGTATCGCAGATTATCACCTTCGGTACGATGGCGGCGAAAGCGGTGATTCGTGACGTCGGGCGCGTGCTCGGACACCCTTATGGCTTTGTCGATCGCATTTCAAAACTGGTGCCGCCCGATCCAGGCATGACGCTGGAAAAAGCGTTTGCCGCCGAACCGCAATTGCCGGAAATTTATGAAGCCGATGAGGAAGTTAAAGCCCTCATCGATATGGCGCGCAAGCTCGAAGGGGTAACGCGTAACGCTGGTAAACATGCGGGCGGGGTGGTGATATCCCCCACCAAGATTACCGATTTCGCGCCGCTGTATTGCGATGCGGAAGGGAACCACCCGGTTACCCAGTTTGATAAGAACGACGTGGAATATGCTGGGCTGGTGAAGTTCGACTTCCTCGGCCTGCGTACGCTGACCATCATCGACTGGGCGTTGGGGATGATTAACGCCCGTCGCGCTAAGCAAGGGCTGGAGCCGATTGATATTGCGGCGATTCCGCTCGAAGATAAGAAAAGCTTCGACATGCTGCAACGCTCGGAAACCACTGCGGTATTCCAGCTTGAATCGCGCGGCATGAAAGACCTGATCAAACGTCTTAAGCCCGACTGCTTTGAAGATATGATCGCACTGGTGGCGCTGTTCCGCCCTGGCCCGCTGCAATCCGGCATGGTAGATAACTTTATTGACCGTAAGCATGGTCGTGAAGCTATCTCGTATCCTGATATCGAATGGCAGCACGAGTCACTCAAACCTGTGCTGGAGCCGACCTACGGCATTATCCTGTATCAGGAACAGGTCATGCAGATCGCACAGGTTCTGGCGGGCTATACGCTGGGCGGCGCGGACATGCTGCGTCGTGCGATGGGGAAAAAGAACCCGGTCGAAATGGCGAAGCAGCGTGGTGGCTTCGAAGACGGTGCTAAATCTCGCGGCGTGAACGGCGAACTGGCGGTTAAGATTTTCGACCTGGTGGAAAAATTCGCCGGTTACGGCTTTAATAAATCTCACTCCGCGGCTTATGCGCTGGTGTCTTACCAAACGCTGTGGCTGAAAGCGCATTATCCGGCAGAATTCATGGCGGCGGTGATGACGGCCGATATGGACAACACGGATAAAGTGGTCGGTCTGGTTGATGAATGCTGGCGGATGGGGTTAAAAATCCTGCCCCCAGACATCAACAGCGGGCTATATCACTTCCACGTTAACGACGATGGCGAGATTGTTTACGGCATCGGCGCGATTAAAGGTGTGGGTGAAGGTCCGATTGAGGCAATTATCGAAGCGCGTAATCAGGGCGGCTATTTTAGAGAGCTGTTTGACCTCTGCGCGCGTACCGACATTAAAAAGCTGAATCGCCGCGTGCTGGAAAAGCTGATTATGTCTGGGGCATTCGACCGTCTGGGGCCGCATCGTGCCGCGCTGATGAATTCATTGCCTGATGCGCTGAAGGCCGCCGATCAGCATGCGAAAGCGGAAGCCATTGGTCAGGTGGATATGTTCGGCGTGCTGGCCGATGCGCCTGAACAGGTTGAGCAATCCTACAGTACGGTGCCGCCGTGGCCTGAGCAGGTGGTGCTGGATGGTGAACGGGAAACGCTGGGGCTGTATCTGACCGGCCACCCGATCACGCAATATATTAAGGAAATTGAACGCTATGCCGGTGGCGTGCGTTTGAAAGATATGCACCCGACGGATCGGGGTAAAATGACCACTGCCGTTGGGCTGGTGTTGGCGGCTCGCGTCATGGTAACCAAACGGGGTAACCGTATTGGTGTCTGTACATTGGACGATCGTTCCGGCCGTCTTGAGATCATGCTGTTTACCGATGCATTGGAAAAATATCAGCATTTACTCGAGAAAGACCGTATCCTTATCGCCAGTGGACAGGTCAGCTTTGATGACTTCAGCGGCGGGCTTAAAATGACCGTCCGAGAGTTAATGGATATCAGTGAAGCGCGGGAAAAATACGCGCGCGGGCTTGCTATCTCGCTGACTGACAGGCAAATTGATGACCAGCTATTAAACCGTCTCCGCCAATCGTTGGAACCCCATCGATCGGGGACGATCCCAGTGCATCTCTATTACCAGCGTGAAGATGCGCGCGCCCGACTACGTTTCGGCGCAGCATGGCGTGTAACGCCTGCCGATGCGCTACTGAACGAGCTGCGCACATTAGTGGGTAATGAGCAGGTGGAACTGGAATTTGACTAATATAGGAATACTATGAGTCTGAATTTTCTTGATTTTGAGCAGCCGATTGCAGAGTTGGAAGCGAAAATTGACTCGCTGACCGCAGTCAGCCGTCAAGACGAAAAATTAGATATTAATCTGGACGAAGAAGTCCAGCGCCTGCGTGAGAAGAGCGTTGAACTGACGCGCAAAATCTTCGCCGATTTGGGTGCCTGGCAGGTTGCGCAATTAGCGCGCCATCCACAACGTCCTTATACGCTTGATTATATTAAGCATATCTTTACCGACTTTGATGAATTGGCTGGCGATCGTGCCTATGCCGATGATAAAGCCATTGTTGGCGGGATTGCCCGTTTGGATGGGCGTCCGGTGATGATCATTGGTCATCAGAAAGGACGTGAAACCAAAGAAAAGATTCGCCGTAATTTCGGCATGCCTGCACCGGAAGGCTATCGCAAAGCGCTGCGCCTGATGGAAATGGCCGATCGCTTCAAGATGCCGATCATCACCTTCATCGACACGCCGGGCGCTTATCCAGGCGTTGGCGCAGAAGAACGCGGTCAGTCTGAGGCTATCGCGCGCAACCTGCGTGAAATGTCGACGCTGCGTGTGCCAATCATCTGTACCGTTATCGGCGAGGGTGGTTCCGGTGGTGCGTTGGCTATCGGCGTGGGTGACAAGGTCAACATGCTGCAGTACAGCACCTACTCGGTTATTTCACCGGAAGGCTGTGCGTCTATCCTGTGGAAGAGTGCCGATAAAGCGCCGCTGGCGGCGGAAGCTATGGGCATCATTGCGCCGCGCCTGAAAGAGCTGAAACTGATCGATACCGTGATCCCTGAGCCGTTGGGTTCGGCGCACCGTAACGTTCCAGCGATGGCAGAATCTCTGAAAGCACAGCTGCTGGCCGACCTGCTCGACCTCGACGGCCTGACAGAAGAAGAGCTTTTGAACCGCCGTTATCAGCGTTTGATGAATTATGGCTATTGCTGATAAGGTGATTGTCTGATTGATGTGTTATTAATCAGGTGATTCTGGCGTTACTCTGAAAATCCGTTGTCAGAAATGACAGCGGATTTTTTGCTATGAGGGTTTGAAACATGCTGAAGCTGCTCGATGTCCATCACATTGCGGTTATTGCCTCTGACTATGAACGCAGTAAGGCGTTTTATTGTGATGTGCTGGGGTTTACGTTGAACAACGAGGTCTACCGTGAAGCGCGGCGGTCGTGGAAAGGGGATCTCTCGCTGAATGGACGCTATACCATTGAGCTATTTTCTTTCCCCCATCCACCTGCGCGCGTGAGCCGCCCGGAAGCCTGCGGCCTGCGCCATCTGGCTTTTGCGGTGGCTGACATTGAACAAGCTATCGCCTCGCTGGAACAGGCTGGTGTTATCTGTGAACCCGTACGGATCGATCCTGAAACACAGCAGCGCTTCACCTTTTTCTCCGATCCTGACGGCTTGCCTTTAGAACTGTATGAGATCTGATACCGTGGACTGCACCGAACCTGATGATGGATTACTCCAGACGATCGTGACGCAAACGGCCGGATGCGAGTCGATCCTGTTGGCCTACAGCGGCGGTCTGGACTCTAGCGTGCTATTGCATCTGCTGGTGGCTGTGCGTCAGCGTTCTGGGCTGCCTATTCGTGCAGCTTATATTCATCATGGTTTAAATCCGCTGGCCGATAGCTGGGCCGAACATTGTCGTCAGCAGTGTGAACGCTGGCAGGTGCCCTTTACCTCTCTGCCGGTGAAGGTTGAGGCGCAGAACGGCGGTATCGAAGCCGCGGCCAGAACGGCACGTTATCAGGCTTTGCAAGCGCATCTGCAAGACGGGGAAGCCTTGCTGACGGCGCAGCATCTTGATGATCAAAGCGAAACTTTTTTACTGGCGCTGAAACGCGGCAGTGGGCCTGCCGGATTATCTGCGATGGCGGCGAGTACTCTTCTCGGTGACAGTACTCTTCTCGGTGACAATACAACGCTCGGTCAGCATCGTCTTGTGCGTCCGCTGTTAGGCATTTCTCGCTTGCAACTGGAAGCGTACGCACAGCGGCATCAGCTTGGCTGGATTGAAGACGACAGCAATCAGGATGAACGTTTCGACCGTAATTTCCTACGTCGCCAGATCTTACCGCGATTGACGCAGCGCTGGCCGCATTTCCCCTCAGCCGTGGCACGTAGCGCCCAGCTTTGTGCCGAACAGGAACAACTGCTCGATGAACTGCTGGAGGAATCATTGCAGGTGTTATGCCAGCCGGATGGCGCGCTGAGCATTGACGGTCTGGTGCCGCTAAGCCCTGTGCGTCGTTTTGCGCTACTGCGGCGCTGGATGGCGCAGCAAGGGGCGATGATGCCCGCGCGTGAACAGCTACAGCGGCTCTGGGATGAGGTTGCGACAAGCCGTCAGGATGCGGAGCCGGTATTGCAACTGAATCAGATGCAGATCCGCCGTTTTCGTCAGTATCTCTATCTGCTGCCGCTGATGCCGTCACTCAAAGACCGCATTATCCCGTGGCAATCGCCGTCATGCCCGTTGTCGCTACCTGATAATCTGGGCACGCTGTCGCTGGCCGATAGCGGAGTGGCGGTTCGCGCGCCGGAAAACGGCGAGGCGGTGAGTATTCGCTTTTCGACCAGTGGAACCGTGCATATTGTCGGCAGAGCCCACGGGCGACAAATCAAAAAGCTCTGGCAGGAGCTGGGTGTTCCGCCCTGGTGGCGTGACCGTACGCCGCTGGTGTTCTACAACGAGCAACTGATTGCGGCGGTGGGGCGATTCGTCACGCGAGAAGGGCAGGCGAAAGAGAACCAGCCGGTGTGGCACATTACCTGGGAAAAGAGAGCTTGGGAAAAGAAAGCCTGAGAGAAAAAAGCCTGAGGGAAAAGCTGAAGTTGGCAGGCCCAGAATAAAAACGGACAACCTGCGTTGTCCGTTTTGGAAGCATTTGTTCAGCGTTTGCCGCTGAATGAAAGGAGAAGTCTGTCAGGATTCGCTGACGACGACCTTCCCGATTTCAGGGTGACTGAAACTGACGATATGGTCGAGACGCAGCTCGCGCGTTGTGCCTGAAGCTTCAATCACCAGATATTCGACCTGCTTACGTGAGATCATATCACTGGCTTTACCGGTCACAACTTCACCATTGCGTAGTTCCAGCGTCAGCGTCAAATTCTGCTGACAGGTGGCTTCCAGGCTGTCGTAATCATCACAGTTGATGGGTTGATATTCATTACTCATTGACATAATCACTCACCAATAAGTTAGCGGCGGCAAAAGCGGCCTGTTCCCTGACGGAGGATGGCAACGCATCATTCGCGGCAATGCCATCCAGGGTTTTTAAAACACAACCCAGCGAATCGGGTATATAGCCCAGATCGCCACTGGCGATCTCTGCGTATAAGCGACGTACTAATTCACAGTATTCTTGCACTATATCCTCCCTTGAAAGCTTAGCTCGGTAGATATTCATGCATCATCACTAGCTGTGGTGCGCGATGTTGTAAGCCTACGAAGATAAACTCTATTTATCAAACCGACTATAGCATAGGCACTAACAGGATATCAGTAGTCCTTAGAGGCCTAATCTATCGGTTACGTGGCAGATATCACCTTTACTGTGAGGATGGCGCTAACTCAAGTAAACTAGGAGGGAATAAATACGAGGTCACTGATGGCATTAAAAGCAACGGTTTACAAAGCAGCAATCAATATTGCCGATATGGATCGGAATTTTTTTCACGACGCGAACCTGACGATAGCGCAGCATCCGTCTGAAACCGAGCAGCGCATGATGCTGCGGCTTTTAGCGTGGATCTGCCATGCTGATGAAAACCTGCGCTTTACTAAAGGACTCAGCGCAGATGACGAGCCGGAAATCTGGCGACGTAACGATACGATGGAGCTGGAACTGTGGATTGAGCTAGGTCTGCCGGATGAAAAACGGCTCAAGAAAGCCTGCAATCAGTCGCGTTCCGTCGTGTTGTATGCCTACAGCGAGCGTGCGGCACATGTTTGGTGGAGTGCAATATCGGGCAAGGTTTCTGGGTACAAGAATCTGGCTATCCGTTTTCTGGATGATAATCAGCTGGCTCAGCTTGCCGGACTGGTTCAACGCACCATGGCATTGCAGGCAACGATACAGGAAGGCACGATCTGGTTGTCTGACGATAAGAATAGTCTGGAAATAGCATTTTCTGAGTGGAAAATTCCTCAGACTCAGGGATGATAACGGATTGGATATATTCCAGATCGTTGAGTAAGAACGATAAAAACAGGGCAGAGACGGCAGGAAAATAATGATGAAAAAACTGGCTATCGGTGTGCTGTTGATTGCAGGGGTTTCTGGGTTGATTGGGTGTCATACCCGCTCGCAAGTTCAGGAAGAACCTCTTAAACCAATGGCGCAAAGTTATCGTGGCGTTTTACCCTGTGCGGACTGCGGAGGGATTGATACGTCACTGTTTTTGGAAAAAGACGGGACTTTTGTTCTGCGTGAACAGTATCAAACGACGCGAAAAGGCAACAACACGTTTGCTTCCTATGGGCAATGGCGACGCACCGCAGACAAGCTGGTGTTGACGGATAGCGCGGGCGAAAAACGTTACTTCCGCCCAGTTGATAACTCCCTTGAAATGCTGGATCAACAAGGGTTGCCTATCAATTCTTCTCTCCCTCGCCAACTGACGGCGACCGAGCAGGCATTGCCGGATACGCCGATGTTGATGAAGGGTATATATCGTTACATGGCAGATGTCGCGACGTTTTCTGACTGTGCTACGGGAAAAACATTTGTCATGGAGGATAGCGTTGCGCTAGAAAGACAATATTTTCAGGTGAGAACTAGCGCGGGTGAGCCCGTATTGTTGGTTTTAACCGCCCATTTTGCCATTATTCCATCAATGGAAGAAGGGGAAATGGTCAAAGCTGTCATTCCCAACGAGGGCGGCGATAAGATGATTATGAGAGCGCGAGAAAATTGTAATTCTAAAATAAACTGACGCAGCGTAAAAAAGAAAAGGCACTGATTTTCAGTGCCTTTTTTGCATCCATCATTACACGTTAGAGCATTTTCTTTAGCTGATACAGCCAGTCTAGCGCCTGACGTGGCGTGAGTGCATCAGGATCGATGGCTTCCAGCGCTTCAATCGCCGGAGACGGCTCATCATTGCTTAGCAGCGCCAGCTGCGCGCCGTCAATATGACTGGATGACGCATTATTCGATAACGTTTCCAGCTCTTTCAGTTTCTGGCGTGCGCGCTTAATCACTTCTTTCGGGACACCAGCCAGTGCGGCGACGGCAAGGCCATAACTTTTGCTGGCTGCGCCATCTTGTACGCTGTGCATGAAGGCGATGGTATCGCCGTGTTCGCGCGCATCTAAATGGACATTCACCACCCCTTCCATTTTTTCTGGCAGGGTAGTCAGTTCAAAGTAGTGCGTTGCAAACAGCGTCATCGCTTTGATGCGGTTCGCCAGATTCTCGGCGCAGGCCCATGCCAGCGACAGGCCGTCATAGGTGGAGGTTCCGCGGCCGATTTCGTCCATCAGTACCAGACTATTTTCCGTGGCGTTGTGCAGGATATTCGCCGTTTCCGTCATTTCTACCATGAAGGTAGAGCGGCCAGAGGCCAGATCGTCTGCGGCACCCACACGAGTGAAAATACGGTCGACGGGGCCAATGACAGCCTGATCCGCAGGCACAAAGCAGCCGATATGCGCCATCAGCACAATCAGTGCGGCCTGACGCATATAAGTACTTTTACCGCCCATATTGGGGCCGGTGATAATCAGCATACGACGCTGTGGTGCCAGCGACAGCGGGTTCGAAATAAACGGTTCACGAAGCACCTGCTCGACGACAGGGTGACGACCGCCCGTAATTTTGATGCCGGGCTTATCACTCAGCGTCGGGCAGACGTAATTCAGCGTATCGGCACGTTCGGCCAGATTCGTCAGGACATCCAGTTCGGCCAACGCGGCTGCACTTTGCTGAAGCTCGGCCAGATGAGGCAGCAGCAGGTCGAAAAGCTCATCGTAGAGCGCTTTTTCCAGCGCCAGCGCCTTGCCCTTCGAGGTCAAAACCTTGTCCTCGTACTCTTTTAGCTCGGGAATGATATAGCGTTCGGCATTTTTCAGCGTCTGGCGGCGCACATAGTGAATCGGCACCAGATGGCTTTGACCACGGCTAACCTGAATGTAGTAGCCGTGTACGCCATTGAAGCCGACTTTCAGCGTATCAAGCCCCAGCTTTTCGCGTTCGCGAATTTCCAGACGGTCCAGATAATCGCTGGCACCGTCAGCCAGTGCACGCCACTCATCCAGCTCTGCATGGTAGCCCGGTGCGATAACGCCGCCGTCACGTACCAGCACGGGCGGTGCTTCGACAACCGCGCGTTCCAGCAAATCACGTAGCTCATCAAATTGCCCAATCAGGCTGACCAGACGACGTACGGAATCGGTATCCAGTGGCGCAAGCTGCTCACGAATATCGGGAAACTGTTGGAACGCATGGCGCATACGTGCCAGATCGCGCGGGCGTGCCGTGCGCAACGCGAGCCGTGCCAGAATACGCTCCAGATCGCCGACCTGTCGCAGAGAGGGTTGCAGATCGGGCGTGATGTCCTGCAACGCGCTGATAGCCTGCTGACGCTGTTTGAGCGCCTCAATATCGCGGCTGGGCATATGGATCCAGCGCTTCAGCATCCGGCTGCCCATTGCCGTCACGGTGCAGTCCAGCACCGCGGCCAGCGTATTTTCCATTCCGCCAGATAGATTCTGCGTCAGTTCAAGGTTACGGCGGGTGGCTGCATCCATGATGATGCCGTCTTGCTGGCGTTCCATCGTAATGCCGCGAATGTGCGGCAGTGAGGTGCGCTGGGTGTCTTTCGCGTATTGCAGCAAACACCCGGCGGCTCGCAGTGCGAGTTTTGCCTGCTCTACGCCAAAACCAGTCAGATCGCGGGTGCCAAATTGCAGGTTGAGCTGCTGGCGGGCCGTATCAGGTTCAAATTCCCACAGCGGACGACGGCGAAGCCCATGGCGATTTTCGATCAAATCCATGGACTCAAAGGATTCAGGGTAGAGTAATTCCGCTGGGTTAGTGCGCTGCAGTTCGGCCGCCATGGTTTCACAATCGGCAGGTTCACTGACGCGAAAGCGTCCAGAACTGATGTCCAGAGTGGCATAACCGAATCCCCGTCCGTCCTGCCAGATCGCTGCCAGCAGGTTATCCTGCTTTTCCTGCAATAGCGCTTCGTCGCTGATGGTTCCTGGCGTGACGATACGTACAACTTTGCGTTCTACCGGACCCTTGCTGGTGGCGGGATCGCCAATCTGTTCGCAGATAGCGACGGATTCGCCCATTTGCACCAGTCTGGCAAGGTAGTTTTCAACGGCATGGTGAGGAACGCCAGCCATCGGTATCGGTTCACCAGCGGAGGCACCGCGCTTCGTCAGCGAAATATCCAGCAGTTGAGAAGCCCGCTTGGCATCGTCATAGAACAGCTCGTAAAAATCGCCCATGCGGTAAAACAGCAGGATTTCCGGATGTTCAGCCTTTAACCTAAAGTACTGCTGCATCATCGGGGTGTGGGCAGTGAAATCCTTGTCGGTAGAATCTTTCATATTGATTTTACTCAGTCTTAACGCTTTTGTTCGTTCAGGTGATGGCGCTGGGTTTGATGAAAAACCTTACTGATGGCGCGTCACCTGAGCATTGAAATGGAATGCCAGAAGTATACTGGCTGGCAGATGAAAAACATCACCTGCGAGTGCGCTATCTTACCATTGATGGCTGCGATTTGACGTCAGAGCGACGTTACCAGACTGAGACAGGGATACGTATCCGATTTTTCCACTATTGCTCGAACGCGCGAGGCGGCTCGCAAGTTTGCCTGGAAAAGGTATAGGGTCAATAAGATGAGGATTAAGTAAAATCGGGGAACAATCAACGTTATTGGGCTGATAATGGGTGATATTTCTGCTTAATGCCGCTGTCAACCATAGGGTAAGATTGGAGTAGCAAAATAAGGTGTTAGTCTCGGCAATGGGTTCGAACAACTGGCTTGTCAGGAATTGAGAAAGCAACGGATTGAGCCGAAGGGCTGAAAGTTAGCTGATTAGCAGAACAGATAACCAAGGGAATGGTATTAATGGTTATCAATGTTCTTTAACGTCAAGGATGCGAAATATGGACAACTACCTAAATAGAAATAGTGTTAATAATCAATATTTTTTGGCTATGGCTCAGGCCGCCGCGTTTGATCTAATGAAAACGGCCAGAATTGTATCATCCCGCCATATTAACGATCTTTTTCTTAAAGCAAAATTTGAGGATGAAATTCGGCGTTTTTCTAATGGGAATCTGGACATTGTTAGAAATGCCAGTAGTTCATCAGAATGTCAGGTTGCGATTAATAACATCAAGGAAGAATGTGCTAATATTGAAAAACAGGGAACAATGCTTTCTCTTGAAAAAGCCAAGGTATTTATTACCATCAACATGGAGAAAAGAGAGAAGGAAATTGGTTATACAATAAATGCAATCGGTGTGATGGTTGGTGGTGCTCAGTTTGTTTCTGGAGTGGGAATAGCTTATGCTGCGACTGGTTATTTAGGTCGATTTATTGGGGCACATATTGCTCTAAATGGAGCAAGTTCACTTAGTGAGAATATTTTCCATCTTACTGGGCGTGAGGATTCAGTAGGATTTATGAAGTCTGGCTATATACGTACGGCAGAATTTTTGGGGTTCGATAAAAAATCAGGTTTGCTGGCTTACCATTCAGTCGATCTTGTTACCTCATTCTATGGTATTGTTAAATTAACGCTGAAACCTGATGCCTGGCGGCTTTTTAGATATATCCCCAGTGATTATTATAGAAAAATAAATACGATGAGCAGAGCATCACTGATGTTGAAGATGGTTGGGGCTGGGAATAAGATACGTATAATGTCTGATATATACAAAGATGATTCTCTTTAATTTAATGGGCTGAGTCAGCCCATCTTACTCTTTCTCTTTAGGTAGGAATATGATTTATATGCCAATTTCATTGGGGTAATATAATAGACGAGAAAAACAAAAATAAGTGTGAATGAAAAATATACCGAGATGACAATAATGTCATATTTTATAATCAGGGTTGTTATAAGTATAGTGATTAGAACGACACATAAAAAACATCCAGTGTGAAATCTGCTTTTTAACGTGTGTGTTAACATCAATAATGTCTCTTCACTATTTTCACCACGAGAGATTATTTTCCTCATGAAATTAACATCCCCCTGAGTGAAACCATTCTCTAAGAGTTCCTTTTCTGTCTCTTGGTCATTCATGTTCCTTCTCCTTTATTAATCTATATGATTTATATGCCAGTTTCATTGGTCCTATGTGATAAACTAAGAAAAGAGAAAGCATCATGACAAAAAAATAAACAAAGAATTCAACTGAATCAACCGGTGTATTAAAAATAAAATTAATGATAAATGCAGAGATTATAACAATAAACAAAAAACATCCGTTATAAAACCGTGCTCGTAATGTATGAGTCAGGTTTTGTAGTGTCTCTTCACTATCCTCACCACGAGAGATTATTTTTCTCATGAAGTTAATATCACTCTGAGTGAAACCATTCTCTAAAAGTTCTTTTTCCATTTCCTGATCATTCATTTTTTATCCCGATTTTATTGTGTTTGATAGGGCGTAGAGACATTTTAACACTATCGCCCATCAGTTCTTTATTTAATAAGTCGAATCAGTCCATAAGAGGAAAGAACTGGTTCTTGCTACCACATGCTCCCATTCGATTGATGCAAATTTGAACGAAATGCTTTCCTGTGGCTGGGTTTCATTATGTGTCAATGAGTTAGGATAGAAAAATTGAATATCGTTGATAATAGCGTCTCTCAGCACCATTTTAAAATAGAGTTCGTTGCCACCGGATTGTGATGTCCTGTAAAACAGAAATTCACAGGTTAGTTTTTCGTTATCGCCTAATGCCTGAGCAATAAGTGGGGTGGCTTTATCTATCGGCTTTCTTATTTCTACGGGATTGAGAGCAACATTATCCTGTCGAGTTATTCTATTCATTAACTCATAAACAAAAATCTCATCTTCATGAGCGATCTGATACTTGTTACCAATCGAGTCTGCACTTGAACAGCCCGCAGAGATTAGACCTTGTTTGATGCCGGTGAGTTTCAGATAGATCAAATTTGCCATTATTCACTCCTTAATGTTGTCCATAATCCTGCCCCATAAATCCTTTTTCCTTATGGGAAGGGTAATTTCTGCATTTTTTAGTCAACGAGTCAATAGCGGTTATCGTATGATGTATATCACTTATTATGCTTGATTCTTGAAGTGATTAATATGCTAATTATTTTTAATTAAACTAATGATGATGAGAGGAGGACAGGGGGACTATACCACTCTTTATATTGATTTTGGGCTGATTTGTCAGTGTGAAAAAGATAAGTGGGGCCGGTTTCCCACAGTAGTCTGGGTGCGCGAGGCGGCTCGCAAGTCTATCATTAAATAAGCGATGCCTCGCACTGAGTATTTATTCTACGCGTGATTCAATGGCCTGAGCTTTTTGCCAGCTAGGCAGGTTTTTCAGCCGCTGAGAATAGCGCTGAATATTCGGGAAGCGCTCACTGGGAACGAGTCTCTCCACGACGGTATTAATAACAAAGCCCAGCATAATATCTGCGCCGGTCAATGTATCGCCCACGATAAATTCTCTTGAAGATAATGAGTCGTCTAAAAATGAAAAAACTTTCTCGAATTCGTTGTCAGCGTAACCTTCGAGGAAATTTAATGTGGTGCCGGTATTCTTTTCAAACTCGCCAAAGATCTTCAATAAAACCGGGAGCATGGCGGAGCTTTCCGCAAAGTGTATCCATTGCAGATAATCAATGTATTCGGCCGTGCTTGCATCCGGGGCTAGGTGCCTTGCATGGCGACTAATCAGGTATTCAACAATCGCACCGGATTCGGCGATGATTTTTCCATCCTCTTCAATCAACGGCGATTTACCCAAAGGATGTATCGCTCTCAAGGAGGCTGGTGCCAGATGCGTTTTTTCATCCCGCTGATATCTGACAAGCTCATAAGGTATCCCCGCTTCCTCAAGCAGCCAGAGGATACGAACAGACCGTGAATCATTAAGATGATGCAATTTTAATCCCATATCACGCTTCCTTAAATTCTGATGGTTTGAGCTAATCGCTATGATGTTGTTTCCATTACGCGTATTGATCCCATGTCACACAGGCAGAGTAGCGGTTCTGGTGGTTCGCGGCTAACAAGGCTATTTTTGAAGGGGCATAAATATTTTTATGAGGTGGTTATGCCCACGAATGTTGGATAAAAAATATGACCCGCTATCACCGCACTACACACATCGGCTGGCCTGATTCAGATCGTGCAGGACGACGGGCGTATCCTGTGCCAGCCGCGTTGATTTGCCACAGCCGTTGGGGCTGAGCAGGACGGTAATTTTTCCAGCGGGTCGTGACAGCGACAATCCGTCAAGAATGCGCTTGTCGCCTTTGCCTGAGAGGCGCTGCGGAATCCGACGGTTATGGGGGCTTAAAATCAGAATTATTTGAGATATCGATACATTGTCGGAAGGGGTTGTGTGCTATGTTGGATTTCTCATAATGATGATGCGTCGCTCCTATGAAAAAAAGCCTGCTAGCCTATTTTCAAGCGCTCTATTTTAAGAAAAGCTTTTTCTTATTGTCCTCCAGCCTGTTTTTTACTTTGGTTGCGCTTTTTGCGTTAGTGCTTGCAGTTTATTCGACATTTTCGCTCAGACAATTTGAAAGGGAAGTAGATGATTTTTCTGATGTTACGGTTGAACATGCCGGGAAAATTATTCAGCAGGCGACATCCGCACTCGATATTTTAGAACAAAAGTTTCCGCCTTATTGTGATAATCCGCATCTGGATTTATTGCGTAAAATTGCTTACGACAATGATTATATCCAGGATGTGGTCTATATCGATGGGAATCGGCCTCGCTGTTCTTCGATGCTGAGTGAAATTAATACAATGTTTCTTCCAGCCCCCGATTTTCATTATAAAGACGTCTATGACATCTGGTATAAAATTGAAAGTCCGCTGAATAAAAATAAGCCGATGATTTATGTCGGCGCAACGCGTCATCTTGTGGTGCTAAATCCACGTTCATTTCTGGATGTTCCCTCCTATAGCTATAATATCCAATACGCATTACTGGAGAAAAATAAGCAGGATGGGCGGGTTATTCTGTCCGATTTGATGAGTGGCAATATCTATTCCCGTTTGACTGCAGGGGGAAATAATCCCGATAGATTTTATATTGACGATAAATATTACGTCCTGAAACCACTACCGGATAGCGATCTTGCTTTGGTGGTCAGGGCGGATAAACCTGCGAGTTTTTCATTTTACCTAACGATTTTTTTCTCTGCGTTGCCTGTTTTTATGCTGATTTCCCTGATGCTGTCAGAGATTATCTCCAGAAAATCTCTGACCATTCAAAGCCCGCGCTATGTTCTCAATCAGGCGCTGAGGCAAAAAGAGTTTGAATTACATTATCAGCCGATTATTAAATTGGATACCGCTCAGGTTGTGGGGTGTGAAGCGCTGATTCGCTGGCGTCATTCGGACGGTCACCTGATTACACCAGACTCTTTTATTCCCATGATTCGTCAGGTTGGGTTGATGAAAGCGTTAACGTTATTCATCATTAATGAAGCGCTACAAACGGCTAGCGTACTGAAGAAAAGTTACCCTGACATGTTTGTCTCTATCAATCTTGAGGCGGCCGAATTTGAGGATATGTCTGTTTTCAATTATCTCGTGGAGCAGGTTGCCGTATATGAACTGAAGGGTGCCAATGTTAATGTCGAATTAACCGAATCATCCATGATTGAACCCCAGAAAGCGGCACCGATGGTGGAGCTGTATCAACAACAAGGCATTGATGTCGCCATTGATGATTTTGGTACCGGCTATTCTGGGCTGTCGTATCTTGAACGGGTAAAAGCCAATAAGCTTAAAATCGACAAGTCCTTTGTTGGGAATATTAGTGACCATTCACCGACTGATATTGTGCTGTCTCATATTGTCAGCATGGCGCACTGCCTTAATCTGCATATCGTTGCCGAAGGGATTGAGACTCCTGCTCAGGAAGCCTATCTGAAAAGCCTTGGCGTCGCTTATGCGCAGGGTTGGCTGTATTCCAAAGCGCTAACGCAAGAAGCACTGATTACGTTTCTGGCGGAAAAAGGTGAAACCGCGTCGGATGAGTCGTAAAGTCACGATAAACACGGCTTCACTATTAAAAATGCACATAAAAGGGTAAAATATCGAAAATATGGTAGTTACCTAATGATATTTATTACTTTTTTATTGTGAATTTTTCAGGAGTTTATCATGCAACAGTTACCTCATTGTCCAAAGTGCAGTTCTGAATATACCTGGCAAGAGGGCGAAATGCTTAACTGCCCTGAATGCGGAAATGAGTGGTCGGCGGCAGGCGATGCGCCAGCGCAGGATGACGCTTTAGTGGTGAAAGATGCCAACGGCAACCTGCTGGCGGATGGCGATACAGTAACGGTCATTAAAGACCTGAAAGTAAAAGGCAGTTCGACGCCGCTGAAAATCGGTACCCGCGTGAAGGGCATTCGTCTGGTCGAAGGCGATCACAACATTGATTGTAAAATCGACGGTTTCGGCCCGATGAAGCTGAAGTCCGAGTTTGTGAAGAAAAACTGATTCGGATGTGATAACGCGCGCGCCGGTCTTCTATTTGGTTGGCGCGCTGCATTTTTTCACCTCTGGCTGGTTTTTTCACATCAGACAATCCTTTACCATAGCCTGTATTGATTTCTTACCTGGCTATACGGATATCTGATGCGTCATTTGGTTCGTTTTCTCCCTCTGCTCGTTTTGCTCTCGGCCTGTAGCAGTCAGCCGGCCCCTCCTCCCGCAGAAGCGCCTTCAGGTAATCCTTTTAAAGGTGGCTTCCTGCTTGAACCCGCACACAATGTTCATCCGCTAGGCGGTGATTTTGCGACTAACCCGGCTACCGCGCGGTTTGTCGATAAAATGGTGCTGGAGCACGGCTTTAACCGCCAGCAACTGCATGATGTGCTGGTTCAGGCGAAAAGTCTGGATTGGGTAATCCGTCTGATGGATAAACAAGCCCCGACATCGCGCCCGCCGTCAGGGCCGAACGGTGCCTGGAACCGCTACCGCAATCAGTTTATTACGCCAGACAACGTGCAGAACGGTGTGGCGTTCTGGAATCAATATCAGGATGCGCTACAGCGCGCCCAGAACATTTACGGCGTCCCACCTGAGATCATCGTTGGCATTATTGGCGTGGAAACCCGCTGGGGTAGAGTGATGGGGAAAACGCGCATCATTGATGCCCTGGCAACGCTGGCGTTTGATTACCCGCGACGTGCCGATTACTTTGCGGGCGAGCTGGAAACCTTCCTGTTGATGGCGCGTAAAGAAGGCAACGATCCGCTTAGCCTGCGCGGCTCTTACGCGGGCGCGATGGGCTATGGGCAGTTTATGCCGTCATCCTTCAAGAACTATGCGGTGGATTTCGACGGTAACGGACATACCAACCTGTGGGATCCGGTGGATGCGATTGGCAGCGTAGCCAATTATTTCAAAGCACACGGATGGGTGAAAGGCGCACCTGTCGCGGTGCAGGCAAACGGTCAGGCTCCGCTGCTCCCGAACGGTTTTAATACCCGCTACTCGCTCACGGAACTACAGGCTGCGGGTCTGACGCCACAGCATTCTCTGGCGGGATACAGTGAAGCCAGCCTGCTGCGGCTGGATATCGGTACGGGGTATCAATACTGGTACGGCTTGCCGAACTTCTACACCATCACGCGCTACAACCACAGCACGCACTACGCGATGGCCGTGTGGCAACTGGGTGAGGCTGTAGGCCGCGCGCGCTAAGATATTTGCGGGTACTGTTTATGCTGTATCCGTCTTCTCTTTCGCAAGGGAAGCTCCTTATACACAATGTAAGGATGTCATCGGGTCTGGCCGTTATCTGGCGTAAAAAATTATGCAGCGGTGGGCGTGACCGCCGAGTGAGCGGCATGGATGCCGCGAAAGCCAGTGCCGCGTCGGGAACGCGTCACTGGTGGCTCGATTAGCGGTCATGAACACCGATGGCATCGCGTAGCGACATAATTTAGCCAAAAGCCGGGGTTCATAGGGGGCTGGTGTTTGAGCCCCCTATGTCGGGCGCGTGCGACGAAGTAGCATGAGAATAACGGTATTGTTGCGCACGAAACGGTCTCTGGACCTGCATAAAGATGTGACCCAGAGAATCCTAATCCTCCCTTTGCCTCCAATTTTCCCTTAATCACCCTCAATACAATCCGCATAGACACCAGCAGTTACCTTATTGGACTATTCCTGCATAGGGTTCTTCCTATGGTGCAGCAAACCGAGGCGATGAATGACAACGATGATGGTGGTGTTCCTGCTGGCTGGCGTGGTGAAAGGCGTGATTGGCCTGGGATTACCGACGATCGCGATGGGATTGTTAACGCTGGCGATGCCCGCAGCCAGCGCGGCCGGGCTCCTGCTTGTTCCGTCGCTAGTGACGAACATCTGGCAGCTCGCCTGCGGCCCCGCTTTTCTCAGCCTGATTAAACGGTTTTGGACGCTGTTTGCCGGGATCACTATTGGGACGTTCTGGAATGGTTTGCCAGCGCTCACCTCGTCATCGTCATGGACGAGCGCGGCACTTGGTGGCATTTTGGTGGTTTACGGCCTGTGGGGAATCATGGCGACGACGTTGCCGCAGCCGGGCCGTCATGAAATCTGGCTGTCGCCGCTGGTGGGTTACATCACCGGAGCTATCACGGCGGCAACGGGCGTCTTCGTGATTCCCGCAGTGCCTTACCTGCAATGCCTGCGGCTCAATAAAAACGATCTGGTGCAGGCGCTGGGGCTGGCGTTTACCGTTTCTACGTTGGGGTTGGCGCTACAGCTGATGCAGGGGATTGGACTACAGGGCATCGATCTCTGGCAGTCGATGCTGGCGCTGATTCCCGCGCTGCTGGGTATGATGATGGGGCAACGCCTGCGTCACGCGATTAGCGAACCGGTTTTCCGGCGCTGCTTCTTCATCGGGCTGGTGGCGCTGGGCGGATACATGGCTGCACGCGGGCTGCTTTAAGCCGCATTCTCTTCTGTAATAAAAGCCACGAAATCCTGAACATAGCCGGGCAGTGCGGAAAACTGGCGGGCGCAGACCACCAGATTACGCGTCGCCCAGTCGTCTGACAGCGGGATCGTGCGAATCGCCAGCCGTTCCATCATGCGCTGTGCGGCATGTCGCGGAAGAATGCCAATGCCGATACCGCTGTGAATCACCTGCGTGACGGCATCGAAGCTGGCAAGACGCACGCGGTAATTCAGGCGTTTTCCCAGCCTTTTGGCGTGCTCGTCGATGTGTTCCTGCAAGGCCGCGCCTTCGCTAAGCCCGATAAATTCGGCGTCGGCAATGGCGGAAAAGGTGAGCTGCTGTGCATCAGACCACATGCTGTCACGGGGAACCACAACGACCAGCTCGTCCTGACGGAACGGACGCGTTTCCAGTCCGTCGAGCGGCACGGAATCGGCGACAATACCAATATCGGCGGTTTGATTACGGATAGCGCTGACGATATCACGGCTGAGTTTTTCATTCACCGCGACGGATATCTGCGGGAAAATCACTAGATAGCGACCCAGCAGGGCAGGCAAATATTCATTCAGCGCCGCCGAGTTGCACAGCAGCGGAATATGGCCGCGCAGCCCTTTGCTGTACTGGTGTAATTCGCTGCGCATATGTTCGACCTGACGCAGGATAATGTGGGCATGGTGCGCCAGCGAAAAGCCCGCGTCGGTGAGCGAGACACCTGCCTTTGAGCGCAGCAGCAGTGGTACGCCAAGTTCATCTTCCATTCCCCGGATTCGTTCGCTGGCAGCCTGCACGGTCAGGCTGGACGCCGCTGCGCCACCGGTAATGCTGCCTGCTTTCTGAATATTGAGAAACAGCCGGAGATCGGTTAAATCGAATCGCATAGGGGATCTGTCTCGGAGGAGCTGATACCCACTATTATGGTTGTGAGTCTGGGCGACGGCAATCGCCCGGCCTGAGACTTACTGAAATTCCACTCGATTTCTGCCTTTTTCCTTTGCCTGATAGAGCGCGGCATCCGCGGCACCGTAGAGCGCATCAAAGCGGGTTTTCTGCGGTGCCCAACTGACGCCGAAGCTGGCGGTGACGCGCTGTTGTGGCAACACGCTGAGCGGCATTCTGTTGAGATCCTGATGAAGACGGCTGGCGAGCGAGACGGCCTGCATGAGCGTATGCCCTTCCAGCAGGATGGTGAACTCTTCACCGCCGACGCGGCCAATGCTGCTCGTGGTATTCAGAATCTGTTGCACGCGTGAAACCAGATCGCAGATCACGGCATCGCCGGTAGGGTGACCATAGGTATCATTCACCTGCTTGAAATGATCGATATCCAGCACGATGAGCGCGGCCTGATTACGCTCCAGCGCGTGGTTAATGTGTTCAATAATCGCGCCACGGTTATACACGCTGGTTAACGGATCGTGGCTGGCTTTGTACTCCAGCTCGACTGCCAACTGATTGAGCTGTGCGTTCAGACGGTTCAGCTCTTTCTCCGCCCGGTCGCTGCGTGAAATCAGACGGTGCGACTCGCGTACCAGCCGCTGATAGTGGTCGGTTAACGCCAGCAGCGTGTCGCGATAGACTTCGGCTGGCCTTTCCTGCTGGTTAGCGATGTTGCGCGCGGCGAGCAGAATGTCGTATTCCGGTGTAAACAATTCAATTGTGCTCATGATTATCACTCAAAATTGTGCTGTGAAAGGTCAGGGCAGGGAAATCGATGTGAAGCTCTTCACCAAATTCTTCCGCAATGTCGTCGTCTTTGTCGTAATACCAATACAGTGCAATCGAGAGCGTCTGTTCAGCCGCCTGATTAAGCAGGTTGAATAAACTGAACAGCATCTTGGTGCTGGAACTGTTGAAATAAATCAGGGAGACGTGAATGTCGATGCTCGGCAGCGCTTCATCCGGCGGCATCGTTTCCGCGTAGGTTGTTAACGCGTGCAGATACGCCTGAATCTCGGTGAGCAGCGGGCGATAAAACGCCGCGGCATTCTCAGGGTAAGATTCGCCGGAAAGATAAAGACGGTGTGTGTCAAAGTGAAAATCAACCGTCGGGGTACAGGATGTCCCCGAAATATGGAGGTTGCTTAGGGTTGTTATATTTTTCATGTTAAATGATTGCCTTCAGATAAAACGTAGATAGCCCCGTTGATGCATCGGCCCGAAACGTAAACTGGAGTGGCTCACTGGCATCACGCGCGACGGTCAATAACCCCATATCCGCGCCTTTGCTTGATGACGGGGTTTCATCACGCAGAGAGACTTTGTAGGCGAGTCGGATTTCATCAAGCGTCATACCGCGCAGTGGCTCAAGACGCCCTCGCAACGTCTCGACATCGTCGGGGTGTATCGGATTGGCACACAACAGGAAGTATTTCCCATTTTCGTAACCCAAACACACGGAGCCATGGCGGACTTCGACGGGCTGATCGAGTGCGGTTAACGGGGCTGCGGAATAGCGAGTAATGTTCTGCACCATTTCGACGAACGTAGAGAACAGTCGGCGGCGAATGCCAGCAGGAAGCTGCTTTTTCTCCAGCTGTAGCCGCATAGTTTCGGCCAGTGAACTGATGATGTTTTGTGAAAAATAGCCCACGTAATACAGCGTGATGTCATGCTGATGTGAGGGTAAAAAAAACTCGGTGTATTTGATGTTTGGCATCATTCTGTCTGCCTGATTAAACAAAAGTCGAACAATGTCGGAAGCCCCAAAATGTTAAATCGTCTCGCCGGGTCTGATCGCCCTGGTAGATCTTGTGTGCCGACAGGAGCTGGTTAGCCAGTTCGCGCATCGGCTGGTGTTGATGGTGCTGGAGGTACTCCTGTAGGCGACGTTTACCAAACATAATCCGGCGTTCCCCGCCGATTTGATCCGTCAAGCCATCCGTGGTGGTGAAAAACATATCGTTGTCATGAAGCGGCAATTCATAGCTCGACCACTGATAGTCATAAGGCGTTTCGGTGTAGCCGACTCCCATACGATCGCACTGGAGTGGCGTCAGCTGTCCGGTCTGGCGTTGCAGCATGAAGGCGGGCATGCGCGCACCGGAAAACGTCAGCGTGTTTCGCGTCATATCGCAGAACACCAGCATCGCGTCACAGCCGTCGTTAGAGGTGGAAAGCTGACGCGCTTCGTCACGCTGCCCCAGCGTATCTTTGATGTGACGGTTGATTGCCTGTAATAACTGGGCTGGCAGCATCGGGCCGTGCTGTGTCAGCGCCTGTTCCAGCGCGGAAGAGAAAATCAGCGTCATAAATGCGCCGGGTACGCCGTGCCCGGTACAGTCCGCGACAGCGGCAAGCCAGCCGTTCTGATAGGTTTTAAAGGCATAACAGTCGCCGCCGACACAGTCTCGCGGTTCCCAGGCTAAACACCAGTCGGCCAGCGTGCGGGACATCGCCTGTGTTGACGTCGTCAGCATCGCCGTCTGAATCACGCTGGCATATTCGATGCTTTGCATAATTTGCTGATGCTGGCGCAGGTGCATATCGGAGACGGCCTTGATCAGATCGATGCCGAGTCCGATACCGATATAACGCCCGTTCTCGGTGATCATAAAGCCGTCCGTCAGCGATTTATCACCGGTAATCACCGTTTGATCGGCAACGTCGTTCAACGACGCCAGCGCATCGACAATCAGCGGGTTTTTATCCATAAACGCGATGCAGCTCTTTTTGTCGTACAGTTCGCGATAAAAAGGCCGGGACATTTGCGAGAGAAAAATATGGCGGTTGATGAGGCCGAAAGGGCGTCCATCCTCAACGACAGGCAGGCTGACCCACTCTTTATTCTTACTGAACAGCTGCAATACGGTGGCATTGTCGGTGTCAGGAGAAACGTCCGGCAGATGAATGCAAAGATCTCGCGCCACCGGTGTACCCCGGAGGAGTGGTCGGGCGCAAGGAACGGGCATGGCGGTCATGGTTAATCTTTGGGCGTATTTATCTTTAAGTCAAAATACCTGCCCTTGATGACCAAATGATGACAGCCCCCGTCATACTTCAAGCCGCAGATGCGTTGGCTTCCCTTACTCACCCCAGTCACTTACCGGTGTAAGCTCCTGGGGATTCGCGCGGTTGCCGCCTTCCTGCAACTCGAATTATTTAGGGGGCTCGTGCTATTGCGTGTGCAGGACGTTGGCCATGATCTGATTTTGCCAGTCGAAATACGGGTTAAAGGTCAGGCGCACATGGGTTTTGCCATTTTCCACGTATCCCCAATCGGAATACCACAGCGTGCTGCGATCCTGACAGATTTTCAGGTCGTTCAGAGGTTGGCCGTTGGCGCAGATGACGATTGCCCCTGTTTTGCCGTATTCCTTATTGTCTGGCGAAAACAGGAGCGACATGTGCGAGAACTGGCTGATGCGCCAGTCGGGCAGCGAGCCTGTCCGCACCAACACGCGTGAGGAATGGATACCGGCAGGGCGATCGCCATACCAGATCAGACGGCTGCGCGGGTTGGTAAACTGCTTATCGAACGCGTTGACAACATAAGCCGTATCAACGACGGAATCATGCTCTGCCAGCACGATTAACACTGGTTTGTCATAAGGCTTTTTGGCGAGCTGTGAGCGCACGCCGCTGCTGGAATAATAATATTGGGCGAAGCCGTTGGTCGGCACTCGCATATAGCGGGTTGCCAACTGCTGGGGATAGCCGGGGCGCGGCGGCATCAGCCAGTCGGTAAACACGGACAGCACTGGGGCCATGAAGTCGTATTTTTCGTTGGACTTAATCGCGGGGGAGAACAGCACCAGTCCTTTGATTTCAGGGTGCTGTAAGGCGTATTCCAGTACCAGATTACCGCCGGTGGAAAAGCCGCCTAGGTAAACTTCATCGACCTCTTTGCTGAGGATAGCAGCCTGCTCTGCGACCACCCTGCGCCAGTCATCGACGGTAACGTGCAGCAGATCGGAGGGGCGGGTGCCATGACCCGGTAGCAACACGGTTCTGACCAGAAAACCTTGTTCGACCAATTGCGGTGTCACGTCGGTGAATGAACCCGGCGAGTCACCCAGCCCGTGCACCAGCAAAATGGCTTTATGCGGTTGGCCGATGGGGCGGGTTTCACTGGGCGTATTCCAACGTAATTCCAGCTGTTTATCTGTGGTCTGGAAGGCGCGATGCTGTTCTACCCAGCGCGTGGTGTCTTGCTGGTAACGCTCGAATGATGTTTGTCCTAATGGCGTGATGTCGCGCGGGCTGCTATTGCATCCCACCATGAAAAGTACGCCAGTGAGGGTGAACAAACCTGACATCACCCGTTTCCAGACTACCCACGAAACGAACCGGAATACGTCTATTGTCATTTATGCTCCTTGCCTTTTGGCAATATCAATCTGTTCGCTAACGGGATATGGCGTTTCGACAACACTATATCTGAAATTATTTATCATGCAGATTGCTCAACGTGCTGCGCTATAAGGCTTCATGTTATACTTCAGACAAATTGGGCGTTTTTTCTGTCTTTTGGTCAGGCCAATATTACGATGGCCGATGTTGAATAAAGGGATGGCGGTATGCGTTTATATCAGCAGATTGGCGACAATCTTCGCGCGGAAATTCTGAAGGGAAACTATCAGATTGGCGACCGCTTGCCTCCCGAACGTGATATTGCTGAAACCTACAACGTCAGCCGCAGCGTAGTGCGTGAAGCCCTGATCATGCTGGAGCTGGAAAAGCTGATTGAGGTGCGCAAAGGCTCTGGCGTTTATGTCATGCAGTTGCCGAGCGCGCAGGGAAAAGACAGCGTGGTGGACAGCGGCTATGGCCCCTTCGAGCTGATGCAGGCGCGTCAACTGCTGGAAGGCGAAGTCGCGGCGTTTGCCGCGATGCAGGCGACCAAGAGCGACATCGTGAAAATGCGGCAGGCCATTGAACAAGAACGGGCGTCGCTTGAGAACGGCAGCGTGGATGAAAGCGCCGATGAACAATTCCATTGCCTGCTGGCGCAGTCTACCCAAAACAGCGTTTTAGCCAATATGGTGTATGAGGTGTGGCAGGCGCGTAAACGCAGCCCCATGTGGCAGGGCATTCACTCCCATACCGATGATTTCAGCTATCAGCGCCAGTGGCTGGACGATCATGAACAAATCCTGCGTGCCGTGTCTCGTCGTGATGTGAACATGGCGCGTCAGGCAATGTGGCAGCATCTGGAAAACGTAAAAATTAAACTGCTGGAAATCTCAAATGTGGACGATCCGGCCTTCGACGGCTACCTGTTCGAGTCCGTTCCTTCGCGTCTGGAATCCTGATTCCCCCTGTGTTTCTCTTCCCTGTGTAACTTTTCTCTCCGGCATCGCATTGGTGTACGGAGAGAAAAGATATCAGACCAAATAATCCATTTCTGACTTTTCTCCTCACTATTTCAGCCTGATTACGCATGATGTTAGTCCAAAATGCGAATTTTTTGTGTAATTGGTCAATCAATTCGTGAGTTTCGTTTGACAGCCTGTGTCGGTGAGGTAGGCTTTTCCTTATTTATTGATGAAAGAAAGTGACGAAAACAACTCTCTCACTTGGCGAAAAAAGGTAACTCAGTATGGAACAAACCTGGCGTTGGTACGGCCCGAACGATCCTGTCTCACTGGATGATGTGCGGCAAGCCGGTGCGACCGGCGTGGTGACGGCGTTGCACCACATCTCGAATGGCGAAATCTGGTCGATTGAAGAGATTGAAAAGCGCAAAGCCGAATTGAAGGCGAAAGGGCTGGTGTGGTCGGTAGTAGAAAGCGTGCCGGTTCATGAAGAGATCAAAACACAGACGGGGAATTATCAACAGCATATTGCCAATTATCAGCAATCGCTGCGTAACCTGGCGCAGTGCGGCATTGATACGGTGTGTTATAACTTCATGCCCGTGCTGGACTGGACGCGAACCGATCTGGAATATGTGCTGCCGGATGGCGCAAAGGCGCTGCGTTTCGATCATATCGCCTTTGCAGCTTTTGAACTGCATATCTTGAAGCGTCACGATGCTGAAAAAGATTATACGGCGAATGAACAGGCACAGGCTGCCGACTACTTCCGTGCGATGAGCGAAGAGGATATCGCGCGCCTGACGGGCAACATTATCGCCGGGCTACCGGGGTCCGAAGAGGGCTATACGCTGGAGCAATTCCGTGGCCGTCTGGCGGAATATGATGGTATCGACCATGCGAAACTCCGTGAGCACCTTGGACATTTCCTCCGTGAGATTGTGCCCGTTGCGGAAGCTGTCGGCCTCCGCCTTGCCATTCACCCTGACGATCCACCACGTCCGATCCTTGGGCTGCCGCGCGTGATGTCCACGATTGACGACATGCACTGGCTGAAACAGACGGTCGATAGCCTTCATAACGGCTTTACCTTCTGCACAGGATCGTACGGCGTACGTGCCGATAACGATCTGGTGACGATGCTGGAAACGTTCGGCGATCGCGTGCATTTCACCCATCTGCGTGCCACCTGTCGGGAAGACAATCCCAACTCGTTCCATGAAGGGGCGCATTTGCAGGGGGATGTGGACATGGTGGCGATTATCAAAGCCATTCTGGCGGAAGAACTGCGGCGTCAGAAGGCGGGCGATCGCCGTCCGATCCCGATGCGGCCAGATCACGGGCATCAGATGCTGGACGATCTGAAAAAGAAAACCAATCCTGGCTACTCGGCAATTGGGCGGTTGAAAGGGCTGGCGGAACTGCGTGGCGTCGAGCTGGCGTTGAAACGCATGCTGTTTACCGAATTGCAGCAAGGGTGATGAAATGAAACAGACCGTGCTTGAATAAGCACGGTCTGTAGGTGACTGATGCGTCAGGACCCCAGAGGGGGTATTAATTTATATGTGAATTCTGCTGGCAGAATTACAGAGCTTTAACGTTTGAACGGCTGACTTTGCAGTTCTTGGTATCCCACTGCTCGTCATGTTTTGTTGGTGTGCCTTTGCCTTTTTCTACACCAGTAAACTCTTCACAGATTTTAGGTTTACCTGCTTTGTAGTTTTTAATACGCAAATCACGGATTTCAGCGACGTCGCCAAAGTTACGGTTTACGCCAGCGATGCTGTCGATGGTGCCGTTAACGGTTGCGCTGATGATGGTGAGGTTACGTGGGCCACCGTTGTTGGTGCAGTCACCGCAAGAACGCCACAGTTTGCCGTGCTGACCAGTCAGGGTGAAGTTGCCCTGTACGATCGTGTGGCTGTTTTTGGAATTCTGCTGCAGTACTTTGTCCGGCTTGCCGCCAGGGCCATTGGTGGTGTTATGTGCCACACCGCCGACGATGGTCATGGTTTTACCCAGGTTGGTTGCCGCATCTTCACAAACGTCTTCCCAGATCACGTTTTCAATACGGCAGTTGCCTGACTTACAGTGGATACCGTCAGAACCGCCTTTTTCAGAGATGCGCAGGTTCTTAATGGTGGCATTTTCCAGTGTGATAACAGGAGGCTGTTTATCACTGTCGCCTTTACAGCTCAGACCCAGAGTAATACCACCGCAGTCGACGGTTTTATCTTTAATTACCGCTCCCGCTTTACATTCTGAACTGGCTGCTTTAAGCGGCGCTGCACGTAATGGCGCAGGTGCTGTTGAGGCCGCATTAGATTTCAGAACGCTATTATTGCCGCTAACGGTATCCACCCAATACCAATAGTCTGACTGTGGATTGGCGGTTAAATCGGTAAAGGTTCTGTCTGTGGAATTGAGCTCTGCGATTTTTTCGCTGCCTGCCTGAGCACTACTGGTGCTGCGATACACATCCTGGCGAACAACATTGCCTGCATCGGTAGACCAGCTTAAATAGGTGGCATTATCTTTTTTCAGCAGCATCAGCATGGTGTCATCAGCCTGAGCCTGAAAAGAAATAGCAGCGGTGCATAAAAATATCGGTGTTAAATACTTAAACATGTGTTTTTCCTTGTAAATTAAACGGATATTTTTCTCTTTATTTATTCCAAATAAAGAGGGAGTCCTTGCGCATCGAGAAGGATTATATAGCAGAGAATATGAAATGAATAATGATTCGACGAAATTGTTGAGGTTAATCAGATTATTTAATTTAGTCTGTTATTATTTTATATTTAATTTTAATTCTAATTGATTATATTCTATTTAATTATTTTTAGAGAATTAATAATCATTCGGAAGGTTCTTATTAAAGAATAAGAAAAGTGAATGGTGTGAAGAGGCAAAAATCTTACCACTCACCTACTGCTGCGCGTGACGGGATTCGCTTTGTTTCTACGTTTCATTGATGTGCCATTTACTTTTCTGGTGATAATTTAATCATGCGTAAAATTGAATGCTTTTATGAATAAGCATTGAAATTTTTTATGTAAATGGACTTTTATTAATCTACATATTCATGTGCGACAACTTTTAGTTTCTATAAAGGCGTTTCATGTTTCTTAATTAAATAAAGAGAATGCGTAATTCCTTTTTAGTCACAATAAAATTGCGGATATCTATAAGGTAAGGTTTGACATGGAATATCAATCAGGCAAGCGAGTTTTATCATTATCACTAGGGCTTATCGGCCTGTTCAGCACATCGGCATTTGCTTCTGATTCTCGAACGGTAAGTGAGCCGAAAGCACCGTCTTCCTGTACGGTGCTTAAAGCGGACAGTAGTACGGCAACGAGTACGATTCAAAAAGCGCTGAATAATTGCGGGCAAGGAAAAGCAGTAAGATTGAGCGCAGGGAGTTCGTCTGTTTTTCTGAGCGGTCCGCTTTCTCTACCTTCTGGCGTGAGCTTATTAATCGACAAAGGAGTGACTCTACGTGCTGTGAATAATGCTAAGTCTTTTGAGAACGCACCGTCATCCTGTGGCGTGGTGGATACAAACGGTAAAGGCTGTGATGCGTTTATTACCGCGACGAGTACGACAGGTAGCGGAATCTATGGGCCGGGCACCATTGATGGACAAGGGGGCGTGAAGCTTCAGGATAAAAAGGTGAGCTGGTGGGATCTGGCTGCCGATGCCAAAGTGAAAAAGTTAAAACAGAATACCCCCCGGCTGATTCAGATTAATAAGAGCAAGAATTTCACGCTGTATAACGTCTCTCTCATTAATTCTCCGAACTTCCACGTCGTGTTCAGCGATGGTGACGGTTTCACCGCGTGGAAAACCACGATCAAAACGCCGTCCACTGCCAGAAACACCGACGGTATCGATCCTATGTCGTCAAAGAACATCACCATTGCCCACAGTAATATTTCGACGGGTGACGATAATGTGGCGATCAAAGCCTATAAAGGTCGTTCTGAGACACGCAATATTTCCATTTTGCATAATGAATTTGGAACGGGGCATGGCATGTCGATCGGTAGCGAAACGATGGGGGTTTATAACGTGACGGTCGATGATCTGGTTATGACTGGCACCACGAATGGCTTACGTATTAAAAGTGACAAATCGGCAGCCGGCGTTGTCAATGGTGTTCGGTATAGCAACGTAGTCATGAAGAACGTGGCGAAACCGATCGTGATTGACACGGTATATGAGAAAAAAGAGGGAAGTAATGTTCCTGACTGGAGCGACATTACGTTTAAGGATATTACGTCTCAAACCAAAGGTGTGGTGGTGTTGAACGGCGAGAATGCGAAAAAGCCGATAGAAGTGACGATGAAGAACGTCAAACTGACGAGCGACAGTACATGGCAAATCAAGAACGTCACCGTTAAGAAGTAGTTCGATTAATAAGTTGTTTTGTCATGACAACGTCCAGAGCGTTGACAAATCTACTTGCAGAACGAGAACGGTGGTAATGGGATAGAAGAGTAAAGCGTCCGCGCCAGGGACAAAAACGTCAGGAACGTTTTTGAACGTCGCTAGCGACGGCCCTGAAAGGGTGAATCTCAGTAATGAGATTCATATTTGCGCGGCTCGAGCTTACAGGGAGGTACTCGCAGCGTCTTTACGATCTACCCATTATCACCGCTCGACTCACTTTTTCAGCAATCACAGCACCGTTATTTATAAAGCGTGCATTGAGTGTACTGACTTAACGTTCACGCAGCGCTTCATTGACCTTATTCAGCGGTTTAATCAGATAGTCCATCACGCTTTTTTGACCGGTTTTTATCTCCACGCTGGCGACCATGCCAGGTACGATGGGGAATTTTTCCCCGGCTTTGTTGGTCAGCTCCGCCTGCGTGGTGCGCACATAGATCCGATAATAAAACTGATCGCGCCTGACTTCGTCCTGAAGAGTATCGGGTGACACGCTTTCGACTTCGCCCGTTAAATTGCCGTAGATGGAAGAATCATAGGCAGTGATTTTTACCGTAGCGGGCAAACCCGGCCGGATATAGGCAATATCGCGCGGGTTGATGCGCGTTTCGATCAGCAACTGATCTTCCAGCGGCACGATTTCCATCAGCTTGCCGCCCGGTTGCAGCACGCCGCCCACGGTCGTGACCTGAATATCTTTCACAATCCCTCGCACCGGTGACGTGATGGTGGCGCGCTTGAGCTGATCGGCTTTCCCGCTGACTACTTCCATCTGCGCTTCCAGATCGGCGTTGTTTTTGACCTGTTCTTCCCGCGCCCGGACGGCGTATTGGTTGTTGGCTTCGTCGATTTTGCCACGGATTTCGCTAATCTGACGGCGTAACCGGATCACCTCGACGGCGCTGGCGGCACCGCGCTGCACCAGCGGCTCCGTCATCCGCAGTTCTTGTTCCACCAGCCGCATAGACTGTTGCAGGTTGGCGACGGTTTCATCGCGATTGCGCAAGCGTGATTCATAAAGCTGACGTTCGCGTGCGGCCAGCGCGGGTTCCTTCATGGTTTCTGCGCTGAATTTTAGCGGTGCGCCGCTGAGCTCGGCGTGCAGACGTTCGGCGGACGCCCGCAGCGTCTGCACGCGGGAGAAGGCTTCGCCGTAGACGGACTGGAAGCGGTTGATGTCCAACTGCGCCAGCACCTGACCCTTCTCGACGACGTTACCTTGTTGCACATAGATCTGGCCGATAATCCCGCCGTCCAGACTTTCAATCACCTGTGCGCGGGTCGACGGCGTCACCTTACCGCTCCCGACGGAAACCTCATCCAGCACGGCGAAGGTGGCCCAGATAAAAAATACGATCAGCCCCAGCAGGCTGAGCCAGATAATAACGGAGACGCGTCGACCCTGGCGTTTCAGGTCATCATGGATCGTGATGCTACTCATTGTGTTCCCCTTACGCCACGCTCTGTGCGGTATCTGCCGGTTTGCTGACCGCTTTCAAAATCTGATCACGCGGGCCATCAGCCACGATGCGCCCGCCATCCATGACAACCACGCGGTCAACCAGCTTGAGCAGCGCTGGACGGTGTGTCACCAGTACCAGCGTGCGGCCCGTGAGCCAACTGCTTAATTGATGGATCACGTGGCTTTCCAGCTGTTCATCCATCGAGGCGGTGGGTTCATCCAGCAGCACAATCTGGGGATTTCGCAACAGCATCCTGCTGAGCAGAATCATCTGCCGCTGCCCGCCGGATAAACCGCGCCCGCCTTCATGAATGATGCGATCCAGACTGGAAGCATCCTGTTGGATCAGGCTAAGCGCGCCGCTAATGCGCAGCGCCTGCAACAGTTCCTGCTCGGTAGCGTGCGGGTTGCCGAGCATCAGGTTTTGCCGCAGGCTGCCGAAGAACAGGCGAGATTCCTGTGACAGAAAACCCAACTGGCGGCGGACATCCGCCGGATCGATCTGGCTGATATCGACGCCATCAATGATGACCTTGCCGCGCGTCGCGGTCGCCTGATTGGCAAGCAGCTTGAGCAGGGTGGATTTCCCCGCGCCGACCTTACCCAGCAGCGCCACTTTTTCGCCCGGTTTGATCTCCAGCTTGCCGACCTGCAAGGCGGTATCGCCCTTTTCGGGGTCGTAGCTGTATTGCACGTTGTGCAGTTGGAAGTGCCCTTGAAGGATCGGACAGTGTGCCATTTTGCCGTCTTCCGGCCGATCCAGCGGTTTTTGCAGGAGGTCATCCAGCCCCGTCATAGCGGTTTTCGCATGCTGCCAGCGGGAAAACACCATTGTTAGCTGCATGAGCGGGGCGATGGTGCGGGAGGAAAGCAGGCTACAGGCCACAAGCGTACCGGTAGTGATATCACCTGCCATCACCAGATAGCAGCCGAAAACCAGCATGCCAGCATAGGTGAGCTGTTGAACGGTCGATGCCCAGCCGCTGAGCCGTGCCCCCCACACGCGCTGCTTCATCCCGATGGCGGCGCTGACTTCGTGAGTTTGCTCCCACTGGCGCTGGAAGTAGGGTTCGGCCTGCAACGCCTTGATATCTTCGATCCCTTCGATGGATTCGACCAGTACCGCATTGCGCAATGCGCTTTCACGCATCCCTTCTTTGGCGAGCTTCGCCATCGGCCATTGCAACAGCAGGCCGGGGATCACAATCAGCGGGATCGCCAGCATGGGAATAAATACCAGCGGGCCGCCGATCATCGCCATGATGCCGAGAAACAGCAAGACGAACGGCATATCAGCGGCTGCCCCGACGGTCGTCGAGGTCAGCAGTTCACGCACCTGATCGATTTCCCGCAGCTGCGAAATAAACGAGCCGGTGGATTTCGGACGAGCCTCATTTTTTATCGCCAGTGCGCGGGCGAACAGCATACCCGACACGTTCAGATCGATGCTTTTTCCCATCAGGTCGGAGACGATGGTACGTGATAAACGGATGGCATACTCTAATGCGGCGGCCAGCAGCACACCGAAAAACAGCACCCACAGCGTGGGAATCGACTGCGCCGGAATCACTCGGTCATACACCTGCATGGAGAACAGAATCCCCGCCAGCGCCAGAACGTTACCCACGATAGAGGCCAGAGAGATTTCCCCGATCTGTCGTTTTGCGCCGCGAAAGTGTTGCCAGAACCAGTGCTTGCGGTACGGTTTGACGAAATCATCGATACGGGTATCGCGGCCGCGTTCCGCGATGCCGACTAGCACGATAATCCCCTGGCTATGTTTGATGAGTTCCGTCAGTTCGGCCTCGCGCTGAAGATCGCCGCCGTCATTCAGCCAGTAGGTGGCGATGCCTTCGTCATTCAATGATTCGATGACGATAACGCCGCCGTCGTCAGTTTCCGCCAGCACCGGTAAGATCTTGTTGCGCCAGCGGAGCTTCTCCGTGTGTCGCAGGCTGATGCTCAATCCCATCAGATGGCTGATTTGTTCTAACTGGCGGGCTACCGGCTGCTGTTCGTACCAGCGCATCTGCTGGCGTACCGACTGGGTATCGACCACCTGTCCATAGTGGGCGGCGGCGCGAGCCATCGCGGCAATCCAGACTTCAGTTTGGGTGACTTTTGTCATTAATATTCCTGCATATTCTTATCCGGCAGGCGAGCCGGCTTACAGCGACGGTAGCGTCTCACCAGTGGTTTCATGGCGCTCAATACCCAGCATATCCAGCAGATTATCGACGGCAGCGGCATAGTTAACCGCCGCCTCCCAGCCATCGTATAACGCGCCGATGCGTGAGGTTTCAGCCTGCAATACGTCTTGCTCGACGCTGAGCAGATCGTTCAGGCTGCGCTTGCTGAGCTTGTACTCATCCTGATAGACGTTGCGGGTGTAGGTCGCGCTGGTAATTTGCTGCTGGCTGGCTTTTTCACGCTGCTGCGCACCGATGAGATCGGCATAGGCCGTTGAGGCTTTCTGGTTCATATCCAGTTTCGCCGCTTCGACTTCGGCCTGCGCCGCTTCGCGCGTGCCTGACGCCGCATCAACACGTGCGCTGACGGCACCGCCCTGATAAAGCGGGGCTTCTACTACCAACTGTAGCTGGTCATCCCAGTAATTACGTCTGTCGGTTTCATAGCGGGTGCGACCTGCCTGCACGGCAATGGTGGGGAAGTGCTGGGCTTCTGCCTGACGAATCCGGTGGCGCGAGGCCTCTTGCTTGGACTGCGCGCTCAGCACTGCATTACTCTGCTGGTATGGGAGCGCCTTGAGCGTAATCTTTTGTTGCAGCAGCGCGCGGGGCAGATCGGGCAGGGCGGTGGGGAGAACGCCGGTTAACACGCTGAGCTGTGCCAGTGAGGAACGCTCCAGCGCACGGTATTGCTCCAGCGTTGCTCGCATACCCGCGATGCGGGTTTCCGCCTGCAGGATGTCGGATTGCGTACTGAGACCAGCCTCGGCGCGGAGCGTCGCGGTGTCTTTTACCAGACTGAGCGACGTGATATTGCGCTCGGCCGCCTGACTCAGTTCCTGATAGCGTTTGACTTTCAGGTAGGTGAGCAAGGTTTGCTGGCCGACCGTGGTCATGGTGCCGTAGAGCTGATAGCGGTAGGCGTCTGACAGGCTGTGCTGCTCATCAATGCTGCCGCCGGTCTTACCGAAATCGTACAGGAGCTGTTTCAGCGTAAGACCCGCTGTGGAATTGTTGCTCATCGTGCCGCCGGTATCACTTTGATCTGATCGGCCGACATTGCCGCTCAGGCCGATTTGCGGGAACCAGGCGCTTTGCGCCACGCGCAGATCGGCTTCGCCGACGCGAATTTGCGCTGAGGCCTGTGCGATTTGTGGGTTACGTGCGAACGCGCGGAGAATAGCCTGCTTGAGATCCAGGCTATCGACCTGTTGTTCCGTTGGTGCGGCGGACCAGTCAAACGCGACGGCCTGAGCAAACGTCGGCGGGCTGTAGAGGAAAGGAAGTCCACCGCAGGCCAGCCCAAGCGCCAGCCCGGCCGTCAGCCCGATCTTCAGCACACCGCGCGACGTGTGATGGCGTAATGTACGCGTTAAAAAAGCGCGATTGCGCGGAAAAAACATGCCCCTGATAAAAAATGGTTTGTGCATCAATGACCCCTGTTTTCATCACGCTTTGTTTTAGTTCCTTTACACATATTTGTGCCGCTACCGAGGCAGTTTCGTTCTGTCTCTTGAACACGTATCTATGCCGATGCTGATGCCGTTTCGTGCGCGATAATGGCGCTATTTTTATGCCATCTCGTAGCACGCGCCCGACTCGGGACGGCTCAAACGCCGTTCGCCCCGAGACCCCAGGCTTTTGGCGGAAATTATGCCGCTACGCGGTGCCATCGGTGTTCATGAGCACGATTCGAGCCGCCAGTGACGCGTTTACTCGCCCCATAAATGGGGCTCGCCCTTCGGGCCAGCACAAGTGCTGTTCAAAAACGTCTCTGACGTTTTTGTCCTACGCGGCACTGACTTTCGCGGCCTCCATGCCGCTCACTCGGTGCTCATGCCCACCGCTGCATAATTTTTACGCCGGGTAACAGTAACACCTCATCATAAGGGGACTGTCGTTACACCATATTGACGAGCAGGCCTTGCTGCACCAGTACATCTCCCAGGTTGTTGGCGCTATCTAACGATGAATGGTGGTAGACGTCGAAACGTTGACCATCAATATCGCGCTGTCCTACCGTGCTCCACGCCCCTTCGCCTGGGATGAGGTTCACCTGATTGCCTTCGCCCCCGACGATCAGCAGGTCATCTTCTGGTCGGTCGGTGACATTCAGGGCGCGGTCGAGATCCAGCGTGATGCTGTTGGTGCCGTTTTGGCCTAAATCGAAGATCTCTACATTGTCGATTTTCAGCCCCAGTGCGGTGAGATCCAGATTGAGCTCGGTGCCATCCAGAACCAGCGTATCAATCCCGTTGCCGCCATCGATCTGGGTGAAGTCGAGCGTTGAGAGCGTAATGAGATCGTCGCCTTCACCGCCTTCGACATCTGTACCTGTTTGCACACTGCCGTCGGCCAGATTGACGACGACCCCGCCGATGGCGTAAACGCTCTCTTCCACATCGGTACTGGCGCTGTTGTCGATGGTGTGCGTCTCGCTGAGTGCGACCGCCGCCATTTTCGAGCTGACATGAAGGGGTTGCGCATCGGCGCTTTCCCCAGTGTCGCTCTGTTCGCTGGACAGCGAAGACACCTGAGCGACGCTGCTATCGTCAACATCCAGCGCCATCATGCTCATCAGCGGTAACCCGAGGGAGATTCCGGAGGTTAATCCCGCAGATACGCCGGTGAAGTTACCCGCCTGATCGGTGACGGAGGCTTCAACCGCCGTTCCCAGCAGCGCTGCCAAAATCGTGCCCACGTTGAAAACGTTGATACCCAGTAACGAGCTGCTGAATTGCGCACTCCATTTGCCATCGGAGCCGACGGTACCCTGTAGCGTCTGGCCGAGCAGCGTGACGGTTACCTTGGCCCCTTGCTGCACGTAGCGCGATGTTCCGCTGACGGTGATGCCGTTCGCCAGCAGGCCAACCGTGTTACCAATCAGCGATCCCACCGCATCAATACCCAACTGCGGCAACTGGTGCGTTTTCACGACCACATTGCTGCTGGTGTTGTTAGTGTTGCCATAGCGGTCAGTGACTTTGACACCGACGGACAAATTGCCATCGGCGATGTTGAGCAGGTTAGCGCTCGGGACGCTGATGCTCCAGGTACCGTTGCTGGCGACAGCGGCGTTGAGCACGAGTCCGCCCACGGTCAGCGTGACGCTACCGCCTGCCGCGTTGGTTGTGGTTCCGCTGATGATCTGGTTTATGCCCGCTTCGGCCAGATTCAGGTAGCCGTCTCCGCCAAACAGGGAACCGAGGTTGACCGTTGGCAGTGCATGAACGCCCACACCGATTGAGGCGCCCGCGCTGGTCGTTTTCCCTGCTGCGTTGGTCAGAGAGGCGTTGAGGGAAAGTGTGCCGTCGGTCAGACTGTTGAGATCGAGCGAAGGCAAGCTGACAGACCAGCTACCGTTGCTTTGCACCACGGCAGAGTAAGTCTTGGTACCCAGTGAGATCTGGATCGTGGAACCTATCGCATTGGTACTGGTTCCGCTGATGACCTGACCCGCCGCCGCTTCGACGGCATTGAGCAGGCCGTCACCGCCAAAGAGTGGGCTGATGGTCAGCGTCGGCTGACCGTTAATCGCTACGCTGACGGTACTGGTCTGTGTGCCCACGTTACCCGCCGCATCGACCAGACGAACGCCGACGTTAGTGACGCCATCCGCAAGGGCTTTCAGATCGAGGCTAGGAACCGGCAGGCTCCAACTGCCGTTGGCACCGACCGTTGTGGTGTAGGTTTTACTGCCCAGCGTGACGTTGATCGCAGTGCCCGCCGGTACATTGGCCGTGGTCCCGCCGATGAGTTGCGTACTTAACAGGCTAGGGAGATCCAGGACACCGTTGTTGAACAATGGGTTAAGGGTGATAGTCGGCGGCAATATGGCGATATTAAGGCCCGTACTGATACCTGTGCTGTTGCCTGCCGGGTCGGTTACCGTGGCACTGACGGTGAGGTTACCGTTCGCCAAGCCGGACAGTTGCAGCGGCGTGACGCTGGTGCTCCAGGTGCCATCATTGCCAACGGTCGCATTTAGCGTCAGGGTGCCGATGCGTATCACGACAGACGATCCCGCGACGGCGTTAGTGGTGGTGCCGCTAATCGTCTGCGTCAATGCGGCTTCTGCGGCATTGAGGAAACCGTCACCGCCAAACAGTGAGCCAAGGCTAATCGTCGGCAGGTTTTTGGCAATAATATTGATAGCGTTATTGACCGTGCCGACATTGCCGGAAGTATTCGTAACCGACACATTCAGCGTGGTACTGCCATCGAGCAGCGTGCCGAGATCGGACGGTTGTAGCGTCAGGCTGAACGCGCCTCCCGCTCCAACCGTAGACAGGAAGGTTTTACCACCAAGGGTAACGGCAACCTGCGATCCGGCGCTGGCATTGGTGACCACGCCACCGATCGTTTGCGCCACCAGTGCTTCTGCGGCGTTGAGGAAACCATCGTTGCCAAATACCGGGTTGAGCGTAATCACCGGCTGGGCGAAATCGAACTTGATGCCAGCACTGCCGCTGCTGCTATTGCCTACGCTGTCTGTCGCGGTGGCGCTCACAGTGAAATCACCGCTGCCGAGCCCTTGTAGAATACCCAGTACGCTAGGGGTGACGGCAGCACTCCACTTGCCATCTGAGCCGACGGTGGCTGTGGCGATTTGTGAGCCTGAAATGCTGAGCGTAATGGTTCTGCCTGCCAGACCGGTGGCCGTGCCGCTAAGCGTTTGGTTGACCAGCAGGTCGCCCAGATTCAACAGGCTATCGCCAAAGACCGGGTTGAGCGTAATACTCGGCAGATTCTTGATGACGGTTGGAACGTTCACGATCTGGCTGGCGGTATTGCCTGCGTGATCGGTGACCGCGACGCCCAGCGCCAGCGTTCCATCTTGCAAGGCTTGTAAATCAAGCGCAGGAACGGACAGGCTCCAGGCGCCGCCTGCACCGACGGTAATCCCGGTGTAAACTTTGGTGCCCAACGTCACGGCAACCGTTGCGCCAGCGCCAATATTCACATTGCTGACTACACCGCTGATAATCTGGCTGGTCGTAGCATCCGCGGCATTCAGTGCGCCATCCGTGAAGGCCACAACAGAATCAATGACTGGCAGGGTTTTCAATACGTCAATGTTGACCAACTGATTCTTCACGTTGCCGTGTGAATCGACGATGTCGACATTAACCGCCAGCAGGCCATTGCTTAAGCCAGTGAACACGTTCGAAGGCAGGGCAACGCTCCAGGCCCCGTTGGCTCCGACGGTGCCTTCCACTGTGGTGCCCAACACGGTGACCTGTACTTTCGCACCCAGATAGTTGCCCGTCGCGTTACCGCTGATGACCTGCGTCAACAGTGATTCGGCCAGATTCAGGATGCCATCGTTACCGAAGATATCGGTAATGCCTGCGCCGAGCGTTTTGTTCAACGCAACGTCAAGCGTGACATCAAGGTGTGTGCTATTACCTGAGGTATCGGTCAGCGTCACGCCGATGACCTGCGGCCCGTCGATCAGGTTTTGTAAATTGGCGGACAGTACCGGAATCGTCCAGTTACCGTCGGAACCGACGGTTGTCGTGCCTGTCAGCGGTCCGGCGGTTAACGTAACCGTGGCACCCACTTCGCCTGTACCGGTAATCGCCGCGCCCGCTAACGCTTCAGCCAGCGTCAGGATGTTGTCATCGAACAGCGTCACGCTGAGCAGTGGAATACCCGTATCGACGGTAACGACCTGTGTCTCTATGGTGGTATTTCCTGCTGTGTCCGTGAGCGTTGCCGTAATGGTGTGGGAACCATCGGTCAACTGTGCCAGATCGGCGGCAGGGACACTCACACTCCAGGTGCCGGTGATGGAAACTTGAGCGCTGTAGGTTTTTCCATTCAGCACCACGCTGACGAACTGTCCGGCCTCCGTGGTGGATGCCGTCCCCGTAATCGTCTGTGCGGTGCTGGCTTCTGTGCCGCCCAGTACGTTATCACCGGCAAAAGCAACGATATCCAGCGTGGGCACGACGGTATCGACCAGCACCGTTCTCGTGAGGATCGCATCGAGCGATGTCGCGGTGACATTGACGTTGCCTTGCGTGGTGAAATAGAGGTTGGCGGGAATGGTGGTGCTCCAGAAGCCATTGGCGTCGGTGATGACAACAAGTGGCGTCCCCCCAATGTCAAGCGATACTGCGGTCATCGACGATGACGGGCCGATAGAACGCCCAGAAATGGTGACATTGCCGCCTATCTCGCTGGCGTTAATGATGTTGTCGTTTGCTATCGGGTCGATCACCATCACCATGGGAGGTTCTGTCAGGTTGACGTTGAATGGCTCGCTGGCCTGTGTCGCCGGATTACCCGCTTTATCCGTTGCATCGGCGGTGATGGTGTGCGTCGTATTTGCCAGATCCTGCAAATCGGCTGATGGGATGGTTACGCTCCAGGTGCCGTTATCGAGAATTTTTGCCGTGTACTCGACGTTATTCAGCGTGACGGTCACGGTTTGCCCCACCTCCAAATCGGCGGAGGTACCGCTGACGGTCTGCGTGGTACGGCTTTCCGCATAGTTGAGGCCATCAAGCCCGGCGAATGCGGTAATCGTAAGCGTCGGTGCGACCTGCACGGCAATGATCGCCTGAGAATTCAACGTAGCGCTGTTGCCTAGGCTATCCGTTGCCGTGATGACGATGTTATGTGTTCCGTCAGCAAGCTGGCTGAGTTGTGTTGGAGTCAGCGTGGCTGTCCATACGCCTCCGCTCAGCTGTGTGACAAGCGCCTGTCCGCCAAATGTGACCGTTACGTTCACGGCATCACCCGCGTTACCACTCAGCGTTCTGCCCAGCAGGGTGCCCGCTTCCACGATACTCAGGTAGCCGTCGTCAAACGGGGTATTTAAAGTGATAGCCGGTGGCGTGAGATCGCTGGTAAAGATGATGGGAGTCGTGCCAGTGTTGCCTGCGGCATCGACGGCGGTCACTGTGATGGTATGTTGACCGTCGACCAGCGAATTCAATGCGTTAGGAGGGAGTGTAACGGACCAGTTGCCGTTGCTATCTACCGTTGCGGTGTAGCGAATGCCGTTGAGGTCGATCTCCAGTTTAACGCTTTGCCCGTTGCCGCCAATCTGCGTGCGGCCAGAGAAGGTCAGCGCGGATGCGGCTTCGGCGCTGCTCAAAATATTATCGAGACCAAACGGCACCACGTCGATAATCGGCGCTGGCAGCGTTTGCGCCGAACTGACATCGAGCGCCGTGCTGGTATTGCTATTGCCCACCCAGTCGGTGACCTTGACGCTAATGCTGTAATTGCCTTCGGTAAAGAGCGCCAAATCGGCAGGACTCAGATCTCTGGACCAGCCGCCTAAGCCGTCTGCGGTGGCGGTAAAGGTGGTGACTGCCAGCGTGGCTTTGTTGGTCACGGTAATCGTGACTTCCTGGCCTGCGCTGGTAATACCGGTTTTACCCGTTAAGGTTTGGATGGCCTGAATTTCAGTGATGTTAAGGATGCCATCGCCAAACGGCAGGTCCAGCGTTGCCACTGGCATGGTGGTAGTCAGCACATTTGCCGTGGCCGCTGCGGTACTGGTGTTGCCCGCAGAGTCGGTCACGATGACGGTGAAATTCACTGAGCCATCCGGCAGGTCGATCAGCGTCTGGCGATCCAGCGATAGCGACCAACTGCCGTCAGCATTTACCGTAGCGGGGAGGCTTGTACCGTTAATGCTGACCGACACGGTTTGCCCCACGTTGCTGGTTAGCCCCGTTTGCCCGGATAGCGTCGCGCCCGGCTGTGCATCAGCTAGGCTCAGTTTGCCATCGCCGAACGGCGTATCCAGCGAGGCGACGGGAACCCCCACAATCACGCTGGTGAAGGATCCGCTGCCTGAACCGGTATTGCCTGCATGGTCCGTGGCGGTCACATTGATGGTGTGTGTACCATCACCCAGTGCAGCGAGATCGGCTGCGGGCAGCGTCACACTCCACTGACCGTTTGCTGCCACTGTAGCGCTGTAGGTGGAGGTGATCGTGCCGTTGGTGATCGAGACAGACACGCTCTGGCTTGGATCGATGAATCCCGTCGTGCCCGTCAGCAGTTGATCCGATGTGCTTTCTACCTGATTGAGTACGCCGTCAACAAACGGGGTAGCGATACTGATGGTGAAATTGGTGTGGATGACGACATCCAACGTACCGCCCGCGCTGCCGGTATTACCCGCGCTGTCTGTTACCGTCGCGCTGACCTGTACGTTGCCATCCGCCAGAATGCTCAGCGCATTGGCTGGAATGGTGGCGCTCCACAGGCCGCCTGCAAGCGTCACGCCTGTCGTGGTGTAAGCCCCGATCGTAACCTGAATCACTGTCCCGACAGGCAGGTTGGTGTAAGTGCCGCCAATCGTCGTTGCCGACGCCAGCTCCGCGATAGTCAGGACATTGTTGTCATAGAGTGAATCCAACGTCAGTGTCGGGAGCGACTGCGTTTTTAACGTGATATCAATGCTGGCGGCGCTGGCATTGCCTGCGCCGTCGGTCACGCTGGCTTGCAGCGTTTTCACGCCGTCGCCCAACGCCAGCAGGTCGTTTGCCGCAACGGTGATTTGCCAGACACCGTTGCTATCGGCGACAGCGCTATAGACTGCCGTGCCGACTTTTATCGTGACCAGAAGACCCGCTTCGCCTTTGCCGCTCAGCGGTAGTCCGGCTAGCGCGTCCGCCAAACCGATGTCGCTGGTGTCAACCAACATGTCGATGGACAGCAACGGTGGAACGGTATCGACCGTGAACGGATGGGTGGCCGTAGCCGGGTTCTGTGCGATGTCGTTGACCGTTGCGGTCACATCCTGATTGCCCTGCGGCAGATTTTGCACATCGCTGGCGGGAACGGTCGTACTCCAGTTACCGTCAGCGCCAACGGTCGCCAGGTACGTTTTGCTATTCAGCGTCACCGTGACGCGCTGTCCCACTTGAACATTCGTCGTTGAACCAGAAATGAGCAGGTCAGACTGCGTATCCTGTGCGCTGACGACATCGTTACCAGATAGGGTGGCGATGGTGATGGCTGGCAGATTAGTCGCATCGGTGATGACGGTAATGCTATGCGTCGCTGAACCGGGGTTGCCGCTCACGTCTGTTACGCTGGCACTGACGGTTTGCTTACCGTCAGGCACGTTGCCGACATCCGTTGCAGGAACTTGCACGCTCCAACTGCCATCTGGACCCACGGTGGCGAAGTAATTTTGGCTATTGAGGGTGATGGTAACTTGCTGGCCCTGTTCCACATTCTGGCTGCTGCCGCTGATTGTTAACGGCAGGCCCGACTCGGCCAGATTGAGATAATCATCGTTCGACAGCGTGGCGATGGTCAGCGTTGGCGCTTTGGCCGGATCGGTATCCAGCGTAATAGAATGGCTTACCGTACCCGTGTTACCGGCGGCATCGGTCAAGCTGGCGGTGATTGCCGTGATGCCGTTCGGCATATTTTGCAGGTCGCCAGCAGGCACGGTGACGCTCCAGGTGCCATCAGCCTGCGCCAGCCCTTGATAGATCTGCCCATTGATAGTGACGTTAACAATGATGGGACGGCCGCTGTCGTTGAGGGGCGATGTGCCGGTGATTTCCAGCGGCAGCAGGCTTTCCGCGATGTTGATGATATCGTCAATGCCAATCGGGTTGATGGTCAGCACCGGTGGCGTCAAGTCAACGAATGCGCTGCCCTGAACGGTGGACGTATTGCCTGCCGCATCGCTGACGGTCACGGAAATGTTGAGCTGTCCGTCTGCCAGTGGAGTCAGAACGCTCGGTGACAGTTGCAGGCTCCAGTTACCGCTGCCGTCAACCGTACCGGAATAGACCGTGGTGCCAATGGTGATGCTGACGGTTTGTCCGGCACCGCGCAGGCCCGTCGTGCCGTAAAGTGTCTGTCCGGCCTGGGCGTCACTGAGATTCAGGTAACCGTTGCTAAATGGCATATGCAGCGAGGCTACCGGTGGATTATTGATACTGACGCCCAGTTGTTGCGTACCCGATAGCGCATTACCCGCCTGATCGACGGCTGTAACATTAACGGTGATGACACCATCCCCCAGCACTCGTAGATCGGCAGGCTGAATAGTGGCGCTCCAGGTGCCGTCTGGCTGCACCTGTACGGTGTAGGTTTTCCCGTTGAGGATGACGTTGACATCCGTGCCCGGTGCCACGTTGACGGCACCGCCGTTAATCGTAATGCCGTTTGCCGCTTCCAGCACGTTTAGCTGGTTATCCCCGGTGATTGGCGCAATCGACAGCCCGCTCGCGTTAGTGTTAACCGTAACAGTGCTGCTGGATGTCGCGGTATTGCCAGCAACATCACTGACGCTGACGGTAATCGTCTGGCTGCCGTTAACCAGCAGTGCCATGTCGGCATCTGAGATCGTGGTGCTCCAGTTCCCGTTTGACAGAACCTGCGCGGTATACGGCTTGCCATTGAAGCTAATCGTCACCGTCTGGCCTTGCTCAACGTTTTTACTGGTGCCGCTGATCACCTGACTGACGCGCGCTTCTGCCCCGTCGATAATGTTGTTGCCAGCGAAAGTACCAATTGTAACGACCGGTGCATTGAGCGGGCTGGCATCGACGCTAATAGTCTGCGTGGTGGTGGCGGTATTACCTGCGGCGTCGGTCAGACGTGTCACGATGCTGTAATTGCCATCGGACAGGTTACTCAGATCGGCTGACGGAATGGTGATGTTCCAGGTGCCGTCACTGCCGACGGTGCCGCTGTAGGTTTTCCCATTCAGCGTGGCGGTCACGGTTTGACCCGCGCTGGACGGTGAGGCGGTACCGGTTAGCAACTGATTGCTCAGAACCTCGGTGCTATTCAGGATGTTGTCAGCCGTAACGCTGGTGGTTGTCAACGTAGGCGGCGTACGTGCCACGGTTATGTTGCTGGTTAGGGTGCTGCTGTTTCCGGCCGCATCACTGACGCTCACCTGCAATGCGGTGGTGCCATTCGGCAGATTTTGCAGGCCATTTGCAGGCAGAGAAATCGTCCAGTTACCTGCCGCATCCACGATCCCGGTGTACGTCACGCCGCCGAGTGTGGCGGTGACGGTTTGCCCTGGTGAGGCGATACCGGTTGTGCCGCTGAGCGTCTGAGTCACGCCCGCTTCTGCGGCATTGAGTATGCCGTCGCTGAACGGTGTGTTCAGCGTCAGCGTCGGGCTACTGTGGGTGAAGACCTCGATCGTACGGCTGCCGCTTAACACATTCCCTGTACTGTCTACCGTCGTGACGGTCAAGGTTGAGGTGCCGTCGGCCAGCGTGCTGACATCCGCTGCTGATACGGTGATGCTCCAGGTGCCGTTCGGTTGTACGACGCCAGCATAGCTTTTCCCGTTCAGCGTAATCGTGACGGCGGTGCCTGCTGCCACGTTCTGGCTGCTGCCGTTGACGGTGAGATCTTGAGAGGCTTCGGCTTGATTCAGTTTGTCATCGCCCGCGACGGTATCGATGGCGATACCGCTCAGGGAGGTGTTCACCGTAATGGTCTGGCTGAGCGTTGCCGGGTTACCGCTGACGTCGTTGACGCCAATCGTGACGGTATGCGTGCCTTGTGCCAGATGAAGGAGATCGACAGACGGTACGCTGACGCGCCATTGGCCGTTGCTGTCAACCGTTGCGGTGTAGGTGTTGTCGCCGAGCGTCACGGTAACGCGCTGCCCCGCCTCGACATTCAGGCTGCTGCCGCTGATGATTTGCGCGACGTTGATTTCCCCCCCGTCGATGATGTTATTTAGCGCGATGGCGTTGACGGTGAGCAGAGGCAGGTTGGCCGGATTGGCATCCAGCGTTAATGATCCGGTGCTGGTGGCGCTGTTGCCTGAGGCGCCAGTCAATGTTGCTGTCACGGTGTAACTGCCGTCAGCCAAAGCCTGAAGATCGGTGGCGGGAACCGTAGTACTCCAGCTACCGTCAGCCTGAATCTGGGCCTGATAATTTTTATTGTTGATCGTGACAATGACGGTGCGCCCGGCTTCGGACTGTAGCGCGTTACCGGAGATCACCTGATCGTTCAGGCTTTCAGCGGCGTTGATGATGCCGTCGCTGGTCAGCGGTTTCAGCGTCAGAAGAGGGCGAACCATATCGACGGTAATATCGCGAATGCCCTGTATGCTGTTGCCCGCGGTATCCGTCGCTTCTACGCGGATGGTCTGTACGCCGGTTGGCAGAAGTTGCAGGTCGGCGGCGGGAAGCGAGGTACTCCAGTTCCCCTGATTATCCACGGTTGCCGTATAGGCTTTGCCGTTCAGCGTGACGATGACGCTCTGGCCCCCTCCGGTAATCCCGGTTTTCCCGGTCAGGCTCTGCCCGCTGGCTGATTCAATGATGTTGAGTATGCCGTCACCGAAAGGCTGGTCAATCGTTGGCTGTGGCAGGTTGTTAATATGGATATCAATATTGCGGCTGGCGGTGACAGGGACATCACCGGGGTTGGCGACGCTGGCGGTAATAGTCGCTGTGCCATCCGGCAAGGCGAGCATATCGCTGCTCTCGATTGTGACGCTCCAGCTCCCGTTTGCGGCAATCGTACCAATGTAGGTCTTGCCATTGAGCGTGACGGTAACGCTTTCTCCCGGGGTGACGTTGACCGTCGAACCTGAAATGGTCAGCGGCTGTGAGGCTTCAAGGCGGTTGATCTGGTTATCAATCGCGACAATGCTGATGGAGATGCTGTCATTATCTATATCAACATTGGACCAGTTCTCATGGCTGCCCTCATTTCCCGCCTGATCCGCGACCTGTGCAGTGATGGACACGGTGCCTTCAGAGAGCTGTGCCATGTCTGCAGCGGGGATTTCCACGCTCCAGTTCCCGCCGCTCTTGATCGCGGCGAAGTAGAATTTTTTGTTGAGAAGAATGGTTGCGATCTGGCCGGTTTCCACGTTCGCGCTGGTGCCTGTTAGCCACTGGCTGACTTTGAGATCGGCCGCGGTGATGACGTTATTCTCATTAACGAAAGGGTTAACGAATATCGTTGGCTGGAATGCTGGATCCGCACTGAGCTCAATGGATTTCTCGACGCTGACGGTATTGCCGACTGCATCGGTTAGCGAGGCAGACAGTTTGTAGCTGCCATCGGCCATGCCGCGCAGGGCGGCTGTAGGTAAGTTGATGCTCCAGTTGCCATCGCTACCGACAACCCCGGTATAGAATTGCCCATCGAAAGTGATAACGACAGTACGACCCGCTTCGCTGATTGAGGCGGTGCCGTTGACGGTCTGGTTGCTTTGCGATTCGACCATGTTGATAGTGTCATCGCCTGCAATAGTGCCGATGGTCAGGGTAGGGGCCGTAAAATCGGTTGGGCTAACAAACGTTTTACCCGCCTGATTGCCCGCGGCATCCTGCGCGGTCACCAACAGCGTGTTGTTGCCTTCCGGTAACTGCTGGAGATCGGCCGCAGGGACGGTGACTTTCCAGTTACCTGCGGTATCAACCGTTCCCGTATAAGATTTCCCGCCGAGGGACAAGATGACGGTCTGCCCCGCACCGCTGATGCCGGTGTGGCCGGTAATCGTCTGGCTGACCAGCGCCTCCGCACCGTTCAGTGAACCGTTGCCGAATGGCGTATCAATCGTCGGTTGCGGCAGGGTGTGAATGTGAACGCCGAGTGTGTGATTGTCCGTTACGGCAGCGCTTCCTGTCACATTTACGCTGGCGGTGATGGTGGCATTGCCGTCTGACAGAAGTTGGAGATCGGCACTGGGGACTTGCAGCGTCCAACTGCCGTCGGCGGCAACGGTCGTGGTGTAGTTCTTTCCGTTCAGCGTCACGGTCACCGTCTGCCCCGCAGGAACATTGGCGGTATTCCCGCTGATCGCCAGCGGTTGCAGGGATTCTGCTCGGCTTAACAGGTTATCGCTGGCGATAATGTTGATGGCGATGCTGTCGCCAGACTTATCGACGTTGATATTCTGGCTTCCGCTTGCGATGTTGCCCGCTTTGTTACTCACGTTGACGCTAATACTGTGCGCACCGTCCGCCAGCAGCGCGATATCTGCGGTTGAAACGTTGATGCTCCAGACACCGCCGGATTGCACGGTGGCAAGATAGGTTTTCCCATTCAGGCTAATGATAACAACCTGTCCCGCCTCAACGTTGGTCGTCGTCCCGCTCAACTGCTGGCTGACTTTTGCCTCCGCGCCATCAACGATGTTATCGCCTGCGAAATTATTGATGGTAATGGTCGGTACGGTGATTGCGCCGCTGTCAATGGTCAGCGGGCGGGTAACCGTTGTGGTGTTGCCTGCGGCATCGGTCAGTGTAACGGTCAGGTTATGGTTTCCGTCCGCGATAGCCACCAGATCGGCCGTTGGTAGCGTGATGCTCCAGTTGCCGTCGCTGCCGACGGTGGTGGTGTAGGGTTTGGCATTCAGCGTAACGGTGACCGTACGACCAGCTTCGCTAAGCGATGCTGTCCCGCTGACCACCTGATTGACGGCCAGTTCTGCGCCATTGAGGACGTCATCCTGAGCAATCGCGGAGACGGTGAGCGTCGGTGGTGTCGTATCCACAGTGATATTTTGCGTTATGGTCGCTTCGTTGCCTGCAATATCGCGGACGACGATCTCCAGCGCGCTGATGCTGTTTGATGGCAGATTTTGCAGCACGCTTTTAGGTACAGTGATTGTCCAGTGCCCGTTGGCATCCACTGTTCCTGTCACATAGTACCCGCCGATCGTCAGGCTGACGGTTTGGCCCCTGCCGATAATCCCCGTTTCCCCGCGGATGACCTGATCCTGCGCGGCTTCGGCGGCGTTTAATACGCTGTCAGTGAACGGTGGTGTCAGCGTAATGGAAGGGAGCGTATTGATGTGAACATCCAGCGTGTGGTTAGCTGTGACGGTATTTCCACTGATCCCCTGTACGCTGGCAGTGATGGTGTTACTGCCGTCTGACAGCAGAAGCAGGTCGGCGCTGGGGATGTTCAAAGACCATTTGCCGTCTGCGCCTGTTGTAGTGGTATAGGGTTTTCCATTCAATGTGACTGTGACGGTTTGGCCAGCGGCAACGTTGGCCGTTGTGCCATCAATCGTTAGCGGCTGCCCAGCTTCCACGGCATTCAGACGGTCATCTGTCGAGACGATGCTGATGTTGACTGCTTCGGCGCTGGTATCCACCGTGATGGTTTGTGGCGGCAGCGTGGTGGTGTTGCCTGCTTTATCTGTTAATGACGCCACCAGAGTGTAGGTGCCGTTAGTCAGCGCCTGGATATCACCGGAAGGAATAAGTACGCTCCAGGCGCCGTCGCTTCCTACTGTCGTCGTGTAGGTTGTGCCGTTAAACGTTATCGTCACGGTCTGGCCGACATCCGATAAGGAAGCCGTACCGGAGACAACTTGTGAGGACTGGAGCTCGTCGGCGGTGAGCAGGTTGTCTCCGGTAAACGGTAACAGGGACAGCTCCGGTGGCGTGGTGTCGACAATAATGGTGCGGTTGACCACGGTGATATTGCCAGCATTATCGCTGATCGTGAACGACAAGGCGTGTTCACCTTCGCTCAGTGCACGAAGGTCTGCGGCGGGCACGGTCAGGGTCCAGTTACCGTCTGCATTAATGGTCGTGGTATAGGTTTTCCCATTGAGCGTGATGGTTACGCGCTGGCCTACTTCACCGGTTCCGTTGAGGATCTGGCCGTTTGCCAGTTCTCCGACGGTGAGATAATTGTCGCCCGTAAATTTATCAACGGTTAGATTTGGGGGTAGGGTATCAATGGTGAGGTCGAGGATTTTCTCATGGATAACACCATTAGCACCCGGCACGCTCACTTTTAATGCGTAAATGCCGTCCTGCAGCCCGGTAAACGCATCTGCTGGCAGCGTAAAGCGCCAACTACCGTCGGCTGCAATGGTGGTGGTGTAGACCACGCCGTTTAACGTGATGGTGACCGTCTGCCCCTCGCTGACGCCGACAGTCTTCCCACTGAGAATGTGGGATTGACCGATCTCCACACGATTCAGGATATTATCCCCAGCGAAAGTATCAATGGTTAAGGATTCTGGCGCTGTAGGTGTTGTGGGCTTATTGTCGTCGCTTGATGAACCCACGGCGATGGCTGCTCCGCCGATGGCGATTGCACCCAGAATCCCCCCCAACGTGGTTGCTGATAACGTGCTGGTGGTGGTGCTGCCGATCAGTAGCGACGCCATATCACCCAACGTGGCGTATTCCGGTGTAAGGACAATCGCTTCTCCCGCTAACACGGCTCCTTCTGCCGCTGCCGCGCCGGAGAACTGTGCATGGATGAGTCGGGTGCCATCGTCAAAAACCAGTTCGCTGTGATAACCGGCGGCATCCAAAGTAAAGAAGCTTTCATAGCGGACGGTGGTACCGTCTTTCATGTGCAAGATAAGATCGTTGCCAACACGCTCATAGCGAGACACCACGTCTGGTGTGCCAAAGATTCTGACTGTGCTGCTTTCCAGCAATTCGACATTCGTCGCCCCCTGAGGAACGGCGTTGATGAATTGACCACTATGACGCGACAGGATATTTGCATTTCCCGCAATAACATTCATATCTGACATGAAATAGCCTCTTGCTTATCTGCAACCATTGTCTTAATACCTCTCCCGGCGGATCGTGGCCGTAACGGAAGACGTATGGGGATAGGCACCACCAACAAAAAGAGGGGTGCTAAAGCCGACCTGGTTCAGAAACAAAAAGCAGTAGTCGTCAAATATGATTAACAATATTGCTGTGTATCCCTCTGCTATGGGGATTAGGTTATTGGGATCATATTCACCCAATTCTTGATATTTATAGGTGTGGCTTAACTAAAAATCCAACTTTTTTGAAATGTTTTGAAAATAAAAATATGACAATATTCTTACGTATTAAATGGCTTAGCGGCATTATCCTCCTTATTTAATTATTACCACACTAATTATAATGTTAAATCACCATCTCTTAGCGCATCTGGTGGCTTGGTAATACGCCTTTTGTCCACATTTGAGCTGGGGTTGATGGGGGATACTCACCGTGAAGATCGTATCTTTATCTCTATTTATTGTATCAATTTGTGTTTTTTTGTCATGCGTGTCGTTAAGCGAAGTGTGTTGCCAGAAAAGTGATAATGAAGTGTGATAATTCATCATATTTTCTTATGCTTCGTGTTGGCGATACCGAGCGTGGGTTTTGAAAAGATGGCATCTGGCGTAGTGCTGGATATGAGAATTATTCTTGATATCACGGTCATCCCGATTACACTGCGGGCGATTGTTTTCATCATAGAGACCTGGTTGTTATGGAGTTGCTCCGCATTGTTTACCAGCAGTACCGTTGGCCCTTTCTTGCCGTTATCCTGCTAAGTTTGTTGAGTGCTGCGCTAGGGATTGGACTTATTGCCTTTATCAACCTGCAATTGATTGAAACGGTCAATCAGTCGTTGAGCGTATTGCCGCAATTTCTGGGCTTGCTGCTGCTCTTGATGGGCGTCACGCTGGTGTCGCAACTGGCGCTGACTACGCTGGGGCACCATTTCGTTTACCGCCTGCGTGGGCAATTTATCAAGCGTATTCTGGACACTAACATTACCCGTATCGAACAGATCGGCAGTGCGCAGCTGCTTGCCAGCCTGTCCAGCGATATCCGCAATATCACGATTGCATTTGTGCGTTTGCCGGAGCTGATTCAGGGCATTGTGCTTACCATCGGTTCGGCCGCTTATCTGGCCTGGCTTTCCCCGAAAATGCTGGTCGTGACGTCCGTGTGGATTGCGATAACGCTCTGGGGTGGCTTTATGCTGGTTTCCCGTGTATATCGCCACCTGACTCAGGTGCGGGAAGCGGAAGATCGTCTCCAGAAAGACTACGAAACCGTCATTAACGGGCGTAAAGAGCTGACGCTCAATCGTGAGCGGGCGCAGAAGCTGTATGAAGAGGTTTATCAGGCCAATGCGCAGGATTACCGACAGAACGTGATTCGCGCCGACACCTTCCACCTCAGCGCGGTGAACTGGTCGAACATTATGATGCTGGGCGTGATTGGCGCAGTCTTTTTCATGGCAAACAATCTCGGCTGGGCGGATACCAACGTGGCGGCAACGTATTCACTGACGCTGCTGTTTTTACGCACGCCAATGCTCCAGGCCGTTGGCGCACTGCCGACGCTGTTGAGCGCGCAAGTCGCGTTTAATAAGCTGAAACTTTTCGATTTGGCGGATTATCAGGAACCGTTCTCCGTTGCGGTTGCCCCTGCCGACTGGCACACGCTGGAACTGCGTGACGTGGTGTTTCGCTATGACGAGTCCGGCTTTGAAGTCGGACCGATCAATCTGGTGATAAAACGTGGCGAACTGGTGTTTCTGATTGGTGGGAACGGGAGTGGAAAATCTACGCTGGCGATGCTGCTGACAGGGCTTTATACCCCGGTTTCCGGCGCGCTGCTGCTGGATAACAGCCCTGTTACGGCGGAAACGCGTGAGGATTACCAAAAGCTATTTTCTGCCATCTTTACTGATTTTCACCTGTTCGGACAGATGATGGGGCCGCACGGAACGGAGCCGGATACGGCGCTGGTCGATAGCTGGCTGGATCGTCTGAACATGCGGCATAAGTTGACGCTGGAGAATCATCAGGTGATGAACTTACAGCTTTCTCAGGGGCAGCGTAAGCGTGTGGCGCTGCTGTTGGCCGTCGCCGAACAGCGGGACATCCTGCTGCTGGATGAATGGGCGGCCGATCAGGATCCACAATTCCGCCGCGTGTTTTATCTTGAGCTGTTACCGCAGCTGCGTGCATTGGGGAAAACGATTGTGGCGATCAGCCATGACGATCACTACTTTGAACATGCCGATCGCCTGCTTGAAATGCATCAGGGAACGCTGTCAGAACTGACGGGCGACGCGCGTGAACAGGCCTCGCAGGATGCCGTGGCGCAGATTAGCCGATAACGTAAATCGTCGCGGCGGAATGCCGCGCTGTGAGGCATCACACACCGTTAGCGTGAAGTCTGACAGGCATATATTAATTCGTTGAATTCTGGGGCATTATAAGCGCCAATGTTGGCAGGCTGCTAACAGAGTGGGTATTTTTTACTTACAGATCAGGCACCTGACGTATCTGGTCTGCCACTTAACTCAATAAGTTGGTATAGGTTATGAAAAGGATATTTAACGCATTATTCGTTGTTGTTTTTGTTTGTTTTTCGTCTCTGGCAAATGCGGCAGAAAATCTGCCTAACATTGTCATTCTGGCAACGGGCGGTACGATTGCAGGCTCCGCTGCGGCCAACACGCAAACCACAGGTTATAAAGCCGGTGCGCTGGGCGTAGAGACGCTGATTCAAGCGGTGCCAGAGCTGAAAACGCTTGCCAATATTTCAGGCGAGCAGGTTGCCAGCATCGGCAGTGAAAATATGACCAGCGACGTGCTGCTGAAGCTGAGCAAGCGCGTGAACGAGCTGCTGGCACGCAGCGATGTTGATGGCGTGGTCATTACGCACGGTACGGATACGCTCGACGAATCGCCTTACTTCCTGAACCTGACGGTGAAGAGTGACAAACCGGTGGTCTTTGCCGCCGCGATGCGTCCGGCAACGGCAATCAGTGCCGACGGCCCAATGAACCTGTACGGTGCGGTTAAAGTGGCAGCGGATAAAAACTCTCGCGGTCGCGGTGTTCTCGTTGTGCTGAACGACCGTATTGGCTCTGCCCGTTTCATCAGCAAAACCAACGCCTCTACGCTGGACACCTTTAAAGCGCCAGAAGAAGGTTATCTGGGCGTGATTATCGGTGACAAAGTTTATTACCAGACGCGTCTGGATAAAGTTCACACCACGCGTTCCGTATTTGACGTGACCAACGTAGATAAACTGCCAGCTGTCGACATTATTTATGGCTATCAGGACGATCCAGAATATATGTATGACGCCTCTATCAAACACGGTGTAAAAGGCATCGTGTATGCGGGGATGGGCGCAGGTAGCGTATCCAAGCGCGGCGACGCCGGTATCCGTAAAGCGGAAAGCAAAGGTATCGTTGTTGTGCGTTCCAGCCGTACCGGCAGCGGCATCGTGCCACCGGATGCGGGCCAACCGGGTCTGGTTGCCGATTCTCTGAGCCCGGCTAAATCACGCATTCTGCTGATGCTGGCGCTGACGAAAACGACGAACCCAGCGGTGATTCAGGATTATTTCCACGCGTATTAATCGCCTGATCGGTTTGTAGTGTGGTAGCCCCGCCTTTAAACGCGGGGCTTTTTATTTCCTGTCATCCCATTTTTACTTTTGGTTATTCAACTTTTCGTTTCCACTGAGAAGTCACTTCCCTCTCTGTTGATTTTATCGGTATGATTCAGCCCACGACAAAGCAGGTAATCACCCCTATTTATCTTTGATACCCGAAATAATTCGAGTGGCGGGACAGCCTACGTGCGTCCAGCTTGAAGTATGGCGGAGTGGGTGAATAAAGAAGAAGGATACGTCATTACATGACACACCCCATTTTTATGGTTGGTGCCAGAGGCTGTGGAAAGACCACCGTTGGGCATCAGCTGGCGCAGGCGTTAGGATATGACTTTGTCGATACCGACCTGTTTATGCAGCAGACCACCAATATGACGGTGGCTGATGTGGTTGCGCAGGAAGGATGGCATGGGTTCCGCCAGCGTGAAAGTCTGGCGCTTCAACAGGTGACGTCTAACCGCTGCATCGTCGCGACGGGCGGTGGTATGGTGCTGGCGGAAGCCAATCGGCGCTTTATGCATGACAAAGGCACCGTCATTTACCTCCATGCGGATGCCGAACTGCTGGCTCAGCGGCTGGAAGAAAATCCGCAGGATAACCAGCGTCCGACGCTGACGGGTCGCCCCATCGCAGAGGAAATGGCTGATGTATTGGCCGCGCGCGAGGCGCTTTATCGCGGCGTCGCGCACCACGTCATCGATGCATCACAAACGCCAGAAGCGATTGTGGCAAGCGTGTTGAAGGCGCTGCGCCTGTCGGCAGCATAGGAAGGTGAACCGGACACTGGCAAAATAATCACCAGTCAGTGTTACCGAACACCAACTTTCAATGAATAGATCGTGACAGTGGCTCGACTCTCCTTTTAAGATGAATTTCCTGAATTTTTTCGATGATAGGGTGCCGCGCTATGCTGAATGTAAATGAGTATTTTGCAGGGAAGGTCAAATCAATCGGTTTTGAAGGCGACAGCATTGGCCGCGCCAGTGTCGGCGTCATGGATGCGGGTGAATACACCTTTGGAACCGGGCAGCCGGAAGAAATGACGGTGATCACCGGAGCATTGAAAGTCCTGCTGCCAGGCTCACCGGATTGGCAGGTTTTCACACCGGGAGAAACCTTTTTCGTTCCGGGAAAAAGTGAATTCAATTTGCAGGTGGTAGAACCAACCTCTTATCTGTGTAAGTACCTGTAATCTCTATTCTATCTCTGTAGAGTAGATCATTATCGCCGCATTGTGTGCTACATAATGCGGCGTTTTTTATGCTCATCCTGCTTCATTCCCCTTGTTCTCCCCAACGTGGTTAACGCCTTTCTCTGCCATTCTTCCCCTGATGGGAGTAAATAATGCTGCAAAAATGTTAAGTAGCTCAAGTAACGAACGCAAAGGTATTTAAAAGGTATTATTAATTGGTATTTTAAAGGTGTACCTTACTCTGTCATGAAGGATGTAAATATGAAAACTACAGCAAAGCTGTCGTTCATGATGTTCGTTGAATGGTTTATCTGGGGAGCCTGGTTCGTTCCACTCTGGCTTTATCTGAGCAAAAGCGGATTTACGGCGGGTGAAATCGGCTGGTCGTATGCCTGTACCGCGATTGCCGCGATTCTGTCGCCGATTCTGGTGGGATCGCTCACCGATCGCTTCTTTGCCGCGCAAAAGGTGCTGGCAGTCCTGATGTTCGCCGGGGCGATACTGATGTACTTCGCGGCGCAGCAAACGGAATTTATGTATTTCTTCCCGCTGTTGTTGGCCTATTCGTTAACCTACATGCCGACGATTGCACTGACTAACAGTATCGCTTTCTCGCATGTTGCCGATGTCGAACGGGATTTTCCACGCATCCGGGTATTGGGAACGATTGGCTGGATCGCCTCTGGGATTGTCTGCGGTTTTCTGCCGACGTGGCTTGGGTTTAGCGATATTTCCCCCACCAATGTTCCGCTGCTGATTACCGCTGCCAGCTCCGCGTTGCTCGGTTTTTTTGCATTTTTCCTGCCCAATACGCCACCGAAAAGCACCGGCAAGATGGATGTTAAAGTCATGCTGGGGCTGGACGCGATTGTGTTGCTGAAAGACAAAAATTTTCTGGTGTTTTTTGTCTGCTCCTTCTTATTCGCGATGCCGCTGGCGTTTTATTACATTTTTGCCACGGGCTTCCTCACCGAAGTCGGCATGAAGAATGCGACAGGCTGGATGACGCTGGGCCAGTTCTCTGAAATTTTCTTTATGCTGGCGCTGCCGTTTTTCACCAAACGCTTTGGTATTAAAAAGGTATTATTGCTGGGGCTGGTGACGGCGGCTATCCGCTATGTCTTCTTCGTCTACGGCGATGCTTATCATTACTTCACGTACGCACTGCTGTTCCTCGGCATCCTGCTGCACGGCGTGAGTTACGACTTCTACTATGTGACCGCCTATATCTATGTTGATAAAAAAGCGCCGGTACATATGCGCACGGCAGCACAGGGGCTGATTACGCTCTGCTGTCAGGGCTTCGGCAGCCTGTTGGGATACCGTTTGGGTGGCGTGATGATGGAGAAACTTTTCGCCCACGGCGAGCCGGTGAATGGCTTGACCTTTAACTGGACCGGTATGTGGCTGTTTGGTGCGGTGATGATCGCGATTATAGCACTGATCTTTATCCTGTTTTTCCGTGAATCGGATAAGACGATCTCGACCATTGATGTAGACGGTGCAAAAAACAAGCATTTCAGTACAGAGGAAAGCAAATGAAACAAGAACGTATTCTCGGTGCCTTATACGGCCAGGCTTTAGGGGATGCGATGGGCATGCCATCGGAACTATGGCCCCGAACGCGCGTGAAAGCGCATTTTGGCTGGATTGATCGCTTTTTACCCGGTCCGGCGGAAAACAATGCGGCTTGCTACTTTGGCCGTGGCGAATTTACGGATGATACCTCGATGGCGCTGAGTCTGGCCGACGCCATCATTGAATGTGATGGCGAAATCAATGCCGATGCGATTGGCCGTCACATCCTGAAATGGGCGGAATCGTTCGATGCATTTAATAAGAATGTACTCGGCCCCACCTCTAAAATTGCGTTGAAGGCTATTCGTCAGGGCACGCCGGTCAGTGAACTGGAAAACAACGGTGTTACGAACGGCGCTGCGATGCGGGCGTCTCCGCTAGGCTGTCTGCTGCCTGCGCACGATCTTGATGAATTCATCGATCAGGTGGCGCTGGCATCCAGTCCGACGCATAAATCCGATTTGGCGATTGCGGGAGCGGTCGTCGTTGCCTGGGCTATTTCCCGGGCGATTGACGGTGCCAGCTGGCAAGAGATCGTCGACGCACTGCCGTCTGTCGCACGCCACGCGCAAGAAAAGCGTATCACGACGTTTAGCGCCTCCCTTGCCGCGCGTCTGGAACTGGCGCTAAGTATCGTGCGCCGTGCAAACGGTACGGAAAGCGCCAGCGAGCAGCTTTATCAACTGATTGGCGCGGGAACGAGCACCATTGAATCCGTCGCTACGGCAATCGCGATGGTGGAACTGGCGCAGACTGACCCAAATCGCTGTGCGATTCTGTGTGCCAACCTCGGAGGGGATACTGACACTATCGGGGCGATGGCGACCGCAATATGCGGTGCGCTGCACGGGGTCACGGCGATTGATGCCGCGTTGAAGCAGGAACTGGATGACATTAACCAGCTTGATTTTACCCGCTATGCCAGCCTGCTCCAGCAATACCGCTCAGCACGGGAGGCGTGATGAAGGCCAGCGAACTTGCTGCAAAACTGGATGAGCTAACGACGCGTCAGCCGCTGACCATCATCGGGGCGGCGGTGATTGACGTGATTGCTGATGCTTACGCCCTGCCGTATCGCGGGTGTGATATCGAACTGAAGCAGCAAAGCGTGAATATTGGCGGCTGCGCTTTGAACATTGCCATTGCGCTTAAACGCCTTGGGATAGCCGCACAAAACGCTTTGCCTGTCGGGCAGGGCGTGTGGGCGGATATCATTCGTCAGAGTCTGGAAAAGCAGGATATCACCACGGTGGTACAAACCGATGAGGGAGACAACGGCTGGTGTCTGGCGCTGGTTGAACCGGACGGCGAACGGACTTTTATGTCCTTCAGCGGGGTTGAGAACCAGTGGAGCGACAGTTGGCTGGTGTCGTTATCCGTCGCAGCAGGGAGTTTGGTCTACCTGTCTGGCTATCAACTGGCGGCGCCGTGCGGTGAGCGTCTGGTGAGTTGGCTGGAAAACTTGCATAACGTCACGCCATTTATCGATTTTGGCCCGCGCATTGCCGATATACCCGCAAGCCTGATGGCGCGCATTATGGCGCTTCACCCGGTGGTTTCCCTTAATCGTCAGGAAGCGGACGTGGCGGCGGATCTGCTCGGTGTGTCGGCTGATGTGCAAACGCTGGGGCGCGCCTGGCGGGAGATGTACCGTGCACCGGTGATTATTCGTCAGGACAAAGCGGGAGCGTGGTATTTCGATGCCGCTTCTGAGGGCCTCGTCGCCCCGTTTCCGGCAACGGTGGTGGATACCATCGGGGCAGGTGACAGCCACGCGGGTGGGACACTGGCTGGTTTGGCCGCTGGGTGGTCGTTGGCTGAGGCCGTCACGCTAGGGAACGCCGTTGCGGCGTATGTCGTGAGCCACCGCGGCGGAGACTGTGCGCCTACGCTGGCTGAACTTCGTGCTCGGTTACTCCTCGCAGACGAAAACGTATAGATCGCTGCGACAATAGCTGATGCTGTACTCGATGGGCCGGTTCTGCGGATCGAGCGCAATCTGCTTGATGACCAGAACCGGTACTTTATTATCAAGCTGAATATGTGACTGAAACTCGGCATCGGGCATACGCGCGCTGACGCGACTGCGTGTACGCTGCGGATTGATGTTCTGGCTACGAAAATAGTCATAAAGCGAGACGCCAATATCGTCAGCGTCAGCGATCAGATCAACCGGAACATACGACTCTTCAATCGAAACGGCGTCCTCATCCACATAGCGAATACGTTTCAACAGAAAAACGGGGGTGTCTGGCGCAATAGCCAACTGCTCGGACACTTCCTTGCTGCTTTTTACGATCTGTTTGTTTACCCACAGCGTATTGGGCTTTTTGCCCCGCAGCACGACCTGCTGTGAAAAGCCGCGCGCCTCTTTCAACGAATATTCGAAAATATTATTGATTTGCGTCCCGTAGCCGCGCACGCGGGTCACCACGCCTTCTTCTTCCAACGTCTGCATCGCTTTGCGCACGGTAATGCGGGATATGCCAGCCAACTGGCTCAGGTCACGTTCTCCCGGCAGAATATTGCCATGTTCCAATGTGCCGCTGCGCACGGCGTTTTTTACCGTTTCGGCAAACTTTAGGTAGAGTGGGGTATTGTCTGTTGCCGCAAAGCGCTGCGTAAGCTGTTCTATTAATCGAGTATGCGCGTGTTCCATTCTTCTCTGATCCTGATCGGCCTGCGTAAACGCCATAATACCACTGGTCTTATTACCTCTATACTGAAAATGGCAACTGCGGATTACCACATAAAATAAAATATTTTTATCGATATTTAGAATTTTATTCTGTAATGAAAATGTCATCTACTCTTTGTAATGCTAATCATTAATTCCATATATGAGTTATTTTATTTAATGATTTTTATTAATTAACAGAGTAAAAGAATGTCACGATTATTAGGAATAATCCCTGAATTGTTAAAATGCAACAGATTACGGTGTTTGCTAATAATTTTACATTATGTGATTAAGTAAGTTTTTTATTTTATTTATTTTCTTTAATTTGGCTGTTTATGTTGAATTTCCGATTGGAAATCCATTTGATGTCTTTTTTTTTATAAGAGTGTGGTTGAACGTAGTAACTATTTTTCAGCGTTTTAAGATAAATGGCGATTGTATAATGTGATCATATTCAAGTTTTATTTTTCTCTGCCGTTATGGATAGTATAACTATTCTACGCAAAGAGTATTTTATGCTGAAAACGACTCGATCCCGCATCCTTGCGGCCTGTTCTACCATTGTTGTGCTTTCACTTGTTATCAATACCTTTCTTAACTACACCATCGCCAATAACGCGAATAAGGAATCGATCCAGAATACGCTGAATGCGGTAGCCACTAGCCATAGTATCGCGATTAGCGACTGGGTTGCTTCTAAAACGCTGATGATCTCTGCGTTGCACGACCGAGTCATAACCGATGAGGATCCGATTCCGCTGTTTAAACAGATTGCGGCATCCGGCGGACTCCTGAATGTGTACATGGGCTATGCCAATGGCACGGCCAAGTTTGCCGATTCTGGCGGTATTCCTCCCGATTACAACCCGACTGCCCGGCCCTGGTATCAGCAGGCGGTGAAAGAGGGCAAGCCGCTGGTCACTGCTCCTTACGTTGATGCGGTGACGAATACCCTGGTGGTGTCTTTCGTTGCTTCCGTGGTGGAAGGCGGAACGGTCAGAGGCGTCGTCGGTAGCGACGTCACGATGAACAGCGTGATTGAAAACGTCAAAGCGATTAACCCAGCCAAAGATAGCTTCGGCGTTCTCATCGAGCGTAGCGGTCTGATCATTGCTCACCCGGATGAAAAACTGACGCTGAAAAATATCAGCGACATTGCCCCTGGGATTGATCTGAACGACATTCTTTCAGCCGATAGCGCCCGCGATGTGGACTTTTCTGGCGTGACAAAGCTTGTGGTGGCAAAACCGATTGCTGGCACGAACTGGTTCATGCTGGTGGCGTTGGACAAAGCTGAAGCGACAGCGGGTATGAATTCTCTGCTGTCTACCTCTGTGATCACGCTAGTTGTTATCGCACTGTTGGGCACGCTGGTGATTGGTTTCATCATCGCGTCAGCGCTCAAGCGTCTGCTGCAAATCCGCGACGCAATGGATGATATCAGCAACGGTAATAACGATCTGACGCAGCGTCTGCCGGATGAAGGGCATGATGAAGTGGCGCAAATTGCCCGTTCGTTTAATATCTTTGTCGACAAGATCAGTCAGGTCATGATGCAGATTCGCGATATCAGCGCATCGCTTCAGGTCGCGGCGGATGAAATCTCGGCGGGGAACAACGATCTCTCTGCGCGTACTGAATCTGCGGCATCGAGCATTCAGCAAACCGCAGCCTCGCTGGAAGAAATTTCTGCGGCGGTTACGCAGTCGGCAGGTTCTGCACAGCAGGTTAACGCGAAAGCGCTGCTGCTGTCGAAAGATGCCGGTACAGGCGGAAAAGTGGTGTCCGATGTGATTGTCACGATGGAAGAGATCGTGGTCGCGTCTGGGAAAATCGGCGATATTATCGGCGTGATCGATGGCATTGCATTCCAGACTAACATTCTGGCGCTTAACGCTGCAGTAGAAGCGGCGCGTGCGGGTGAACAGGGCCGTGGTTTCGCCGTGGTTGCCGGTGAAGTTCGCAGCCTTGCACAGCGTAGTGCGCAGGCCGCAAAAGAAATTAAAGAGCTGATTGAATCGACGGTCTCCAGCGTGACTTCTGGCTCCGTGCAGGTTCGTCAGGCCAGCGACACGATGAATGAAATTGTCGGCGGCGTCTCTACGGTGAGCTCAGTGATGTCTGAAATCACGCATGCGGCAGATGAGCAAATGCGTGGGATCAACGAGATCAACAAAGCGGTCGCACAGTTGGATTCGATGGTGCAGCAAAACGCCGCGCTGGTACAGGAATCTGCTGCTGCGTCGGGTGCGTTGCAGTCACAGGCTGAAGAACTGAACGCCGTTGTCGGGGCATTCCGGGTCTAACGGGTTCCGGCAGTGAAGAAGTATTGCCCGCCGAATATTGGCGGGCAATCACCGACTGTATTAGTAATCGGCAGTATTAATAATCGATGGTATTAACAATCGATAGTATTAAAAATCGACAGCATTAACGTTGGGCTTCTCCGCCCAGCGCTTCAATCAGATTCGCAATCAATGCCGCCAGCTCGCTTGTCATCAAAATAAAATCAGCATCAAACCGCTGAGCAAAATCTTCCCGATCGATATCGTCGTTTTGTTCCCGCAGCGTATCGGAGAACTTCAAGCGTTTTACTGAACCGTCCTCAGACAAGACCAACTGAATCCGTTCCTGCCAGTCCAGCGCCAGCTTGGTGACGAGTTTGCCTGCTTCAATATGTACGGCGATTTCATCGCAGACCAAATCCTGTTTTTTACAGCGGATAACGCCGCCGTCTTCCAGAATGGCTTTCAGTTCTGCTTCATCCTGTAGCGCGAAACCTGCCGCCGGCTCACCGGAGCGAACCCACTCGGTCAGCGTCAGCTCGATGGGGTTTTCCATCGTCAGCGGCACAACGGGCAGCGAGCCCAGCGTTTTGCGCAGCAGTGCCAGCGTATCTTCCGCTTTTTTGGCGCTGGCGGCATCGACCATAATCAGGCCGTTAACCGTATCGATCCATAGCCAAACCTGGCTGAAACGGCTGAATGCACGCGGCAACAGGCTATGCAGCACTTCATCTTTCAGCGAGTCTTTTTCGGTTTTTTTCAGCTTGCGGTGCTGTTCCGCTTCCAGACGTTCAATCTTGGCCTGAAGGGTTTGCTTGATGACCGGAGAGGGCAGGATTTTTTCTTCTTTGCGGACGCAAATAACGATTTGCCCATTAACGACGTGCGTTAAGGCATCGCTATGGGATCCCATCGGCGATACCCAACCCGTTTTCATCATATCTTGACTGCTGCACGGGGTGAACGCGAAAGCGCTGAGCCGTTTTTCCAGTTCATCCGTAGATAAAACGTTATCTTTGGACAATACGCTGTCCCGGCTTAGGCGGTAAATCATTAAGTTCTTAAACCACAACATGGTGTTATCCCTGACTGGGCGCGCAGGTTTGCACGCGGGTTTGTAATGTTGCGCGCATGATAACGAATTCGAGGCGGTTATGTGGAATAAAAAACTGGGATTCAGAGGAATACCTATCACGCTTTGAATGGCAGCGGATTGGTTTCTCTGGTTATACCCGTCATACTTCAAGCTGCATGTGCGTTGGCTGCACGACTCGAATTATTTAGGGTACTTATCCATATAAGAACGTTTTCAGGTCGGTGAAAAATTTACTCGACCTATTTACAACACGCGGGGAGACATCATGAGAATCGGTATCGATCTAGGCGGGACGAAAACGGAAGTCATTGCGCTGGATGATGAGGGGCAGGAACGTTTTCGGCAGCGTATGCCGACGCCAAGAAATGACTACCCGGAAACGCTGCGGACTATCGCCACGCTGGTGGATATGGCGGAAAAAGCGACAGGCAGCCGTGGCAGCGTTGGCGTGGGGATCCCCGGTACGCTGTCGCCGTTTACCGGTAAGGTAAAAAATGCCAACTCCACCTGGCTCAACGGCCAAGCGCTGGATCGCGATCTCGCCACGCTGCTGAATCGGCCCGTGCGGGTTGCCAATGACGCGAACTGTTTCGCGGTTTCAGAGGCGGTTGACGGTGCTGGGGCAGGGAAGCAGACCGTCTTCGCGGTCATCATCGGAACCGGCTGTGGGTCGGGCATTGCGCTGAACGGTCAGGCTCACGTCGGCGGCAACGGTATTGCAGGCGAGTGGGGACATAACCCGCTGCCTTGGATGGATGACGATGAGCTGCGCTATAGGCAGACGGTTCCCTGCTACTGCGGTAAATCTGGCTGTATTGAAACGTTTATCTCCGGCACCGGATTTGCCGTGGATTACCAGCGCCTGAGCGGCCAGCCGCACAAGGGCGAGGCAGTTATTGCCTTAGCGGAGCAGGGCGATCCCATTGCAGAACTGGCGTTACAGCGCTATGAACATCGTCTGGCAAAATCGCTGGCGCATGTGATTAACCTGCTCGACCCTGATGTCGTGGTGCTGGGGGGAGGAATGAGCAACGTCTCTCGTCTTTATCAGACCGTGCCGGAAAAGATTAAACCGTGGATCTTCGGCGGTGAGTGCGAAACGCCCGTGCTTCAAGCCATACACGGCGACTCCAGCGGGGTACGCGGCGCCGCCTGGCTCTGGCCGAAGACGGAATAATGGCTAAACGGCGTACTGCGGTGCCAGCCTGCTGACGCCCAGTCCGTTAACCTTCTGCACTTTGATCTGTACTGGGATACGCTCTTTCATCGCTTCGACATGGCTAATGACGCCGATGGTTTTGCCGGAGGCGTTCAGGTTATCGAGCGCGTCCAGCGCGATATCCAGCGTCTCGGCATCCAGCGTACCGAAGCCCTCATCCAGAAACAGCGAGTCGATACTGGCTTTATGGCTGACCAGATCGGATAGCGCCAGCGCCAGCGATAAACTCACTAAGAAGCTCTCGCCGCCGGACAGCGTACGCGTATCACGCTCGGCGTCCGCTTGCCAAGTATCCATCACCAGCAACTCCAGCTCGTCGCCGGGTTTCCGTTTCAGCATATAGCGCCCGTGCAGGCGGGAAAGCTGGAGATTGGCGAGATAAACCAGATGATCCAACGTTAGCCCCTGAGCAAACTTACGGAATTTATGCCCGCTTTGTGAGCCGATGAGCGTATTAAGACAGCTCCAGTCGTCATACATTTGCTGACTTTGGGCGATCTCAGTGAGCAAATCCTGCTGGTTCCGGCGATGTTGTTTATCGTCAGCTAACTGGTGCTGGAACTCACCCTGCTGCCGCAGGTTAGCTTTCAGCGTTTCATCCAGCGCTGCCAACTGCTGTTGTACCGCTTCCTGCGTGGCGTCTTCCGTCAGGGAGGCGGGGCGCTTTTGCTGATGAGCGAGCAGCTCCCGCTCAGCCTGTTGGTGAAGGGCCGCCGCCTGCTGCAAGCTTTGGTACAGCTTTTCCTTCCATACCTGCAACGTCTGACGTTCCTGCTCATCAAGCAGCGCATTGAGGAACGTGGCTTCATCGGCGAAAGTGCTTTGCTGCAAAGCCTGAGTAAAACGTTCGGTCGCACTCTCATGCTGGCGCGTGCTCTGTTCATACTGCTGTTGCGTGCTCGCTAGCTCCCCCGTCAGGCGGCTCAGCGTCGTTTCGGTTTGCTGCCGAGCTGACAGGGCCAGGCGGAGCGCATCATCATACTGTTGGCTGGTTCGCTGTAGCTGTACGCGCACAGCCGCGATTTGCCTATCGCCGAAAAGTGTCTGTCGTTCCTGTTGGCTTGTGTTGAGCAACGCGAGGTGTTGTTCCAACTGCTGTTGCTGCGCCTGTAGTTGCTGCTTTGCCTCAGTCACACTGCGTTTCAGATGCTGAAGATCGCTGTCCAAAGTGGCTAACAGCGGAATTAAGCGAGACTGCTCCTGCTCTTTGGCTTTCCAGTCTTGCCATTCGCTTTCACGCTGAGCTAGCCAGTCATCCTGTGCGTCAGCTTCCGGCAGCAGAAGCCCCACATTTGCCAGCGCCTGCGTGATTTCCTGAGTGTGCTGCGTGATCTGCTGGTGCACGTTTTGCAGCGACTGCTCGGTCTCTTGCTGCGTAACGTTTAGCGAAGTTTGTTGCTGGGTATTCAGCGCGATTTTCTGGTCGAATTCCCGCTGCAATCCCTCTGCGGCAGTCAGTAAATCCTTACTTTCCTGCCACTGTTTTTGCAATTGCTCGCGTGCAGTAATCTGCTGTCGAATATCCTGTTCTTCGGCTTCATTTTGCGCAAGCCAGGCTGCGAGCTCATCTGGCTGTTCCAGCGAGTAGTTACCTTGTAAGCGCTCACTGACATCTTGCCACTGTTGCCGCAGGGCATGATGTTCGCTATCTAGCTGAGCGATGTCCTGTTGCAGCTGTTCCCGCTGTTGCTCTCGTGCGGTCAACTGTGCCGTCATATTCGCCAGCGCTGTCGTTAACTGGTTCACTTCCTGCTGTAGCGCTGTCAGGCGGCTTTGGGTTTCAGACGGTTGCAGCGCCTGATAGCGTTCGATGGCTGGATGCTCGGTTGAACCACATAGCGGGCATGCTTCTCCGGCCTGTAGCCGCTGGCGTTCGGCTTCCAGCTTAACGATACGCTCTTCCTGCCGGAGCAGCGTTTCCAGATCTGCCAGATGCTTGCTTCGTTGCTCATACTCAGATTGTTGCTGTTTCTTTAAGACTTCTGACTGGCTGATATGCTCTTGTACCTCACCCTGTTTGGCGAGGTACTGCTGCTTGCGAACGTGCAGACGCTGGAACTGGTCGCTGATTGTCGCGAGCTGTTGGCGTTCAGCGCGCTGGTCAATGTGTTGATTAAACTGCTGTTGCAGGGCGGAAAGCGGCTGGTGCGCTTCCTGCTGTTGCCGTGTCTCATCGTGTTGCATGAACTGCTGACGGGCTGCATCAACGACCGCTTGTTGTTCACGCTGCTGTGCCGCCAGCGTCACAGTTTCTTGCTGTAATGTTGCTGACTGTGCGGTGTGCTGTGCCTGTTTTTGCTTCAGCTTCTGCTGTTCGTCCTGAAGCTGGCGCCGTTGCCGAAACTGGGTGCGCCACAGAGGAAGTTGTTCTCCCCACTGCTGATGATGCGCGTATTGCTGGCGGTAAAGCTGGATCTGTTCAAGCTGTTGTTTAGCCTGCTGCTGTTCCGTCGCTGTCTGGGTTTGTTTACTTTCATCCGCGTGCAGACGAGCCAGCGTTTTTGCCAGTTCGTCCTGTTGCTGCGTTTTTTGCTGCATCAGCGTGGTAATGCGATGGTCAAGTGGCACAACCTGTTCGTTGATCACCTGCTCTTGTTGCTGCCGTACCCGTTTGTGCTCACTAACCTCCAGCTCTGCTTTTTCTTCCTGCTGGCGTAGCGCGGTTAATGTCACCTGCTCGGCGGCCTGCTTCCCGGTCAGCTGTTCAATATGCTGTGCCAGTGCAAGAGATTCCTGTCGATAGCGCTCTCGTTCCTGATGTAGCGGCCTCAGTTTTTCTGCCGGTTCGCTGTGGGTTAACCTGTCGAGCTGCGGTTTAGCCTGCTGAATGGCGGATTCGGCGCTCGCATGCTGCGCCTGCGTGCTGGTTAACTGCGTGTGCTGCTGCGTCAGTTGCTCAAACCAGCGCAGCGTAGTCAGCGCTTGCTCACGTTCGGCGTTGCCCCGTTGCTCCTGCTGGATCAGCTCGGCAAGCTGTTCTTCCACCTGCTGACGCTGTTCATCAGTTAACAGTTGAATGCCTGATGCGCGCGCCTGTAGCGTGTTCAGTGCGACGTTTGCCTGTTTGTGCTTGTCATAGACGCGTTCGGAAATCAGGCCGTAGATGTCCGTGCCGGTCAACTCTTCCAGCAGTTCCGCTCGGTCGTCTGCTTTGGCGTTGAGGAAGGCGGCAAATTGCCCCTGCGACAGCATCATGGATCGCGTGAAGCGGCCGAAATCCAGTCCGGTGAGCTGTGTGATCATCTCTTTCTTATCATTGAGCTTTTCACACAGAATTTTGCCGTCTTCAATGAGCGCGAGTTCGGCCTTGGGGGACTGTAGGTTGCCGTCTGGCGCGTTTCTTGCCCGACGTTGGCTCCAGAAAGCACGATATCCGACGCCTTTAACCTCGAACTCAACCTCGGCAAGACATTCTGCGGTATTACGCGTCATCAGGTCATTCTGGCTGGCGGAAAGCAGGCCGAGCCGTGGCGTTTCGTGATACAGCGCCAGACAGATGGCATCCAGCAGCGTGGTTTTTCCCGCGCCGGTCGGGCCGGTAATGGCAAATAAGCCATTGCTGGAAAACGGCTCCTGCGTGAAGTCGATTTTCCATTCGCCTTTCAACGCATTGAGGTTCTTTAAGCGCAGACTGAGGATTTTCATTGGGCAGGCTCGCTATTTTCCAGTTCATCAATAACCTGATTAAACAGCGTGCGAACACGCTGTTGGCGACCGTCTTCCATGTCTGTCTCCGTTGCCAGACGACGTTCAAAAACGTCATGCACGCTTAATTCGTTTAGCGTTTCCTTGTCCTGTCGGGTAATCGCCTGCATACGCTGTTCACGCGTGCGGCGCAGCAGCAACACCTCCACGGGCAGGTGCTCGGTCATCGCCTGAATACGTTTTTGCATGTCGCTCAGATAATCCTGCGTGTTGAGCTCAATATCCAACCACACGGGCTTGTCGCCCTGATAGTTCTGGAAGGTGGCCAGCTGTTTTTCAATATCGCTCAGGCTGCCTTTAATCAGCTGCATCGGCTGAGTCATGGGGATTGGCAGTGTTTCTACTTGTGCTGGCGTGTCTGGTGCAAAGCTCACCAGGCAGACGGATTTCTCGCTGTTTAGCTCATCAAAACTCAACGGGATGGGCGAACCGCTGTAGCGAATATGCTCGCTTTGGGTCACGCGCTGTGGGCGGTGAATATGGCCGAGCGCGATATAATCCGCAGGAGGAAAAGCCTGAGCCGGGAAGGCATCGAGCGTACCAATATAGATATCGCGCACGGATTCCGAGGCGGTTGCACCAATCGTCGTCAGGTGTCCGGTTGCAATAATCGGCAGCGGCAGGCCTAGTTCGTCGCGTTTTTGGCAAGCCAGTTGATAACACTGCTGGTAGTGCGCGGTAATCGCTTCCTGTAGAGCCAGCTGTTTCTCATCCCCGGATTGCCCGGCTTTGCTGGTTAACACATCACGCGGACGTAAAAAAGGAATCGCGCAGAGCAGGGCGCCGGGCTGCCGCTGACGGTCTTCCAGCAGGATTACCTGTTGGGCAGGATCGTCGCTGGCGCAGGCAATTACCCGCGTGTTCAGGCAGGCCAGTAACTCGCGGGATTCATTCAGCATCGCGACGGAATCGTGGTTGCCGCCGAGAATAACGAGCTGGCAGCCCGTGCGCTGTAGTTCTACCACGAAGCTATAATACATTTCCCGTGCATAGCTGGGGGGCGAGCCGTTATCAAAAATATCGCCTGCGACTATAATGGCATCGACCTGATGTTGTTCCACCTGAGCGATAAGCCAGTGCAGAAAAGCCTGATGCTCAGCAGCGCGGCTTTTGGTATAAAAATATTGCCCTAAATGCCAATCGGCGGTGTGGATAATGCGCATCGTGTTCTCTCGATATTCATGCCGCGTGGCGATGGACGACGTTGTCATTATTTATTATGTGAAAGGGTGTGTCGTCGCCATCGTACTTTGTCATCGTAATGCCATGATTATATATAGCAGGCATGGCGGCTGTCGCGGTGGAATCAGACGTTTGGAAAGCGGCTCGAAAAATCGGATGTACGCGTTGTAACAATCGTGCAGAGAGGTCCGTGTGTTTTTCATAAATCTGTCATAAAACTGACGCATAATGCCTCCGCCTGCTAACAGCGACGATGATTAACGACAGGATTAACAATGGCAAAACGCATATTAGTCGTGGAAGATGAAGCACCAATTCGTGAAATGGTCTGCTTTGTACTGGAACAAAATGGTTATCAACCTGTTGAAGCTGAAGACTATGACAGCGCGGTCACGCAACTGTCGGAGCCATTCCCGGAACTGGTGTTATTGGACTGGATGCTGCCAGGCGGGTCGGGCCTGCAATTCATCAAGCATATGAAGCGCGAGGCGCTGACGCGTGATATTCCGGTGATGATGTTGACCGCGCGTGGCGAAGAAGAAGACCGCGTGCGCGGGCTTGAAGTGGGGGCGGATGATTACATTACCAAACCGTTCTCACCCAAAGAACTGGTGGCGCGTATCAAAGCCGTGATGCGCCGAATTTCACCGATGGCGGTGGAAGAAGTGATTGAAATGCGTGGCCTGAGCCTCGATCCTTCCTCACATCGCGTGACGACCGAAGAGCACGCGTTGGACATGGGGCCGACGGAATTTAAACTGCTGCATTTCTTTATGACGCATCCTGAACGTGTTTATAGCCGGGAACAGTTGCTGAATCACGTTTGGGGCACTAACGTTTATGTTGAAGATCGTACTGTCGACGTCCATATTCGTCGCCTGCGTAAAGCGCTGGAAACCAGCGGACATGACAAAATGGTGCAAACCGTTCGGGGAACGGGCTACCGTTTTTCAACGCGTTACTGAGGTGATCGTAACCGGAGAAATATTAACGTGCTAGAACGTTTATCCTGGAAAAGGCTGGCATTGGAGCTAGCTTTTTTTTGTTTGCCCGCTTTACTGCTGGGGCTGATTTTTGGCTATCTGCCCTGGTTTCTGCTGGTCGCGGTATTAGGCCTACTGTGCTGGAATTTTTATAACCAGCTAAAACTCTCTTACTGGCTGTGGGTTGACCGCAGCATGACGCCACCGCCCGGTCGTTGGAGCTGGGAGCCGCTGTTCTACGGACTCTATCAGATGCAGTTGCGTAACCGACGCCGACGCCGTGAGCTGGCGCTCCTGATCAAACGGTTTCGCAGCGGTGCCGAGTCTTTGCCCGATGCCGTGGTGATCACTACCGAAGAAGGAACGATCTTCTGGTGTAATCATCTGGCGCAGCACCTGCTGAGTTTTCGCTGGCCGGAAGATAACGGTCAGAATATCCTCAACTTATTGCGCTATCCCGAATTCACGAATTACATGAAAGGACAGGATTTTAGCCGTCCTCTCACGTTGCAGTTGAATAATTCCCACCATGTTGAATTCCGCGTGATGCCCTATTCCGAAGGGCAGCTACTGATGGTGGTGCGTGATATTACGCAAATGCACCAGCTTGAAGGCGCCAGACGTAACTTTTTTGCCAACGTGAGCCATGAACTGCGTACGCCGCTGACGGTGTTGCAGGGTTATCTGGAAATGATGCAGGAAGAAACGCTGGATGCAGCCTTGCGAGGGAAGGCGCTGAATACCATGCAGGAGCAGACCCGACGCATGGACGGGCTGGTCAAACAGCTGCTGACCCTGTCCCGTATTGAGGCAGCGACGGCAATCGATCTGAATGAAAAAGTCGATATCCCATTGATGCTGCGCGTATTGCAGCGTGAAGCGCAGACCCTGAGCCAGGGGCGTCATGAGATCGTCTTTCGTGTGAACGAAAGCCTCCGCGTGTTTGGTAATGAAGAACAGCTGCGCAGTGCGGTATCCAATCTGGTGTATAACGCGGTCAACCATACGCCAGCGGGAACGCGTATCGAAGTCTGCTGGCAGAAGATCCCGCAGGGTGCGCAATTTCAGGTCAGCGATAACGGGCCGGGCATTGCGGCTGAGCATTTGCCGCGCCTGACGGAACGCTTTTATCGGGTGGATAAGGCGCGTTCACGACAGACGGGCGGCAGCGGACTCGGGCTGGCGATTGTTAAGCATGCGCTCAGCCATCATGATTCCCGTCTGGAGATCATGAGTGAGGATGGTCTGGGCTCGCGTTTCGTCTTTACGTTGCCGAATCGGTTGATTGTCCCTGCCTCTCTGGCTGAAAATACGGTGAAACCTTCAGCCTGACGGAAAACGCTATCCATGACATCCGCCACTCGTATTGCGGGCGCTTTTTTACTGCTGCTCAGTGCGTTTTGCTCCGCACAGCCTCGCCAGATGTTGGCAGGTAACCTCTCCAGCGCGGGGTCGGATACGCTGGCTAACCTGATGGCCTTTTGGGCGGCGGATTTCAGCCAGCATTACCCGAACGTGAATTTACAGATTCAGGCCGCGGGTTCGTCCTCTGCGCCGACGTCTCTGGCATCGGGAGCCGCGCAGCTTGGGCCGATGAGCAGGGCGATGAAGGCCAGCGAAATTGAGGCGTTCGTCCAGCATTATGGCTATCCGCCGCTGGCGGTGCCGGTGGCAATGGATGCGCTGGTTGTGCTGGTCAATCAGGATAACCCGCTGCCTGGGCTGAACTTGTCGCAGCTGGACGCCATCTTTTCGATTACGCAGCGCTGCGGTAACCACCAGCCGATAAAACAGTGGGGCGATGTTGGCCTGCACGGCAGTTGGGAAAAGCGCACGCTACTGCGCTATGGACGAAACTCTGCGTCGGGAACCTATGGGTTCTTTAAGCAAAAGGCGCTATGCCGTGGCGATTTCCTTCCTCAGGTTAATGAGTTGCCGGGGTCAGCGTCTGTGGTACAAGCGGTTGCGGCGTCAACCGATGCCATCGGCTATGCCAGCGTGGGTTTTCGTACCAGCGGCGTGAGAATGCTGCCGTTAGCTGCACAAGGCACCGACTACATCTACCCCTCGACTGAAAATATCCGCAGCGGTTTGTATCCCTACACCCGTTACCTCTATATCTACGTGAACAAAGCGCCCAGCCAACCGCTGGAAGCGCTGACGGCGGCATTTTTAGCGCGTGTGTTGTCTGAAACGGGGCAAGCGCTGGTGAATCAGGATGGCTATTTGCCATTGCCGGAAGAAACGCGTCGTCAGGCACGCCAACTGATTGGCCTGCCGGAATAATTCCTCTTACCCACTAATTTGCGATGTTTTCACGCTAGATGAACTTTCTTCATGTGACGTGAAAATTCTTCCATTGCCCTGCGATTCGCCACGTGACAGGATAGTTTTAAATTTAGACGTCCAGATGGCTAAATAAGATTAAATGTAACTATCCCTCTGGGCAAATATTTCATATTGAAACTATCTGTCAGTACGCTTCTTTCCTGAAGATCAGTGCTGGCAACATGTCAGGAGCGACATATGGCGAACACCTTATCCCCTTTCCGTGCCGATACCGTTGGCAGTTTCTTGCGTCCGGCAGCGATTAAGGAAGCACGTCTTCAGCATCAGGCAGGCGAGATTGATGCTGCTGCGCTGCGTAACATTGAAGATCGTGAGATTCTGCGCGTGGTAGAAAAGCAGCGTGAAGCGGGCTTGCAGGTTGTGACAGATGGTGAGCTGCGTCGTGCCTGGTGGCACTTCGACTTCTTTGCCGATTTGCACGGCGTGGAGCGCTACGAAGCCGATCACGGTATTCAATTCAACGGTATTCAGACCAAATCCCATGCGATTCGCGTCGTGGATAAAGTGAGTTTCAATCCCCAGCATCCGATGCTCGATCATTTCCGCTACCTGAACAACATTTCTGGCGATGCGGTCGCGAAAATGACGATTCCCAGCCCTAGCGTGATGCATTTCCGTGGTGGACGAAAAGCGATTGATGCGACGGTTTATCCCGATCTGGCTGACTACTTCGACGATCTAGCGCAAACCTGGCGCGATGCGATTCACGCATTTTATGATGCAGGCTGCCGCTTTCTGCAACTGGATGACACCGTGTGGGCCTACCTGTGCTCTGATGATCAAAAACGCCAGATTCGTGAACGTGGTGAAGATCCGGCACAGCTGGCGCGGACCTATGCTGACGTGCTGAACAAAGCGCTGGCCGATAAGCCTGCGGATTTGGTTATCGGCTTACACGTCTGTCGCGGCAATTTCCGCTCGACCTGGATTTCTGAAGGCGGGTACGAGCCTGTGGCAGAAATTCTGTTCGGTGAAGTAAATGTTGATGCGTTCTTCCTGGAATATGATACCGAGAGAGCGGGTGGGTTTGAGCCGCTGCGTTTTGTGAAGCCAGGCCATCAGCAGGTGGTGCTGGGATTGATCACCACGAAGAACGGTGAACTGGAAGAGGCTGAAGTCGTGCAGGCGCGCATCGCGGAAGCGGCAAAATATGTCAATCTCAACCAAATTTGCTTGAGCCCGCAGTGTGGCTTTGCTTCAACGGAAGAGGGCAACAGTCTGACAGAAGAGCAGCAGTGGAATAAGCTGAAACTTGTCGTGGATATCGCCAATCGCGTGTGGTGATACCGATGAGATAGCACTATCTCTGCAACAGATATACAGAGGCTGGATCATACGATCCGGCCTTTTTTGTGGCCGCTATCCTGCCTTCTACCTGCGACGTTTTTGTGAAATATGTTTTTTTTATGATCGAACAACGCATTTTATACCGGTTTTTGTCAGTTTTATTGCAATGAAATATCGATAAATGCGCAAATCATGTGTTATGCAAATCAGGATAAACCAATTTATATTCTTATTTTTTGGCATAGTTAGGCTTGATGCTCTGGTTTTTGGATCTCTGCTTGTCTTTTTACGCTATAAACGTTTTACTTAGCACCCAATATGGCTGTGCAAAAAATAACTCCTCTATACTCGTCATATTTCAAGTTGCATGTGCGTTGGCCGCGTTCAGCCACCCGAATCACTTACCTGAGTAAGCTCATCGGGATTGCTTCGCTTGCCGCCTTCCTGAAACTCGAATTATTTAGAGTATATGACCGCCATCTTTCGCGTCGTCAGAGCGTTTGCTCATTCTTCGGGTTACCCGTTTGCGAATGGTTTCTGGCGGCGATAAACGACACCGTTTTCTTTTTATCGATTTGATACAGGCAACACGACATAACTATGAGTCATCGTTTAACTTCCAAAGATATCGTGGCATTAGGTTTTATGACCTTTGCTTTGTTCGTGGGGGCAGGAAATATTATTTTCCCGCCGATGGTGGGATTGCAGGCAGGAGAGCACGTTTGGACCGCAGCGCTCGGCTTTCTGCTAACGGCGGTGGGTCTACCGGTGTTGACCGTGGTCGCGCTTGCCCGTGTTGGCGGTGGCGTTGATGCGCTGAGCTCGCCGATTGGTAAAAAGGCCGGTGTGGTTCTGGCGACCGTGTGCTATCTGGCTGTTGGGCCACTGTTCGCAACGCCGCGCACGGCAACCGTGTCGTTTGAGGTTGGCCTGGCTCCTTTAGTCGGCAACGGAGCTTCTCCGCTGCTGATTTATAGCCTGATTTATTTTGCCATTGTGATCGCGATTTCCCTGTATCCGGGCAAACTGCTGGATACGGTCGGCCACGTGCTGGCGCCGTTAAAGATTATTGCTCTGGCGGTACTGGGTATTGCTGCGGTGCTGTGGCCTGCCGGTTCACCTATCCCGGCGACAGAAACGTATGAGCAACTTCCGTTCTCCAATGGTTTCGTCAACGGCTATCTGACGATGGATACGCTAGGTGCAATGGTCTTTGGCATCGTGATCGTGAATGCGGCGCGCTCACGCGGGGTGACAAGCTCAGCGCTGCTGACGCGTTACACCGTATGGGCTGGGTTAATTGCGGGTATCGGTCTTACACTGGTCTATCTGAGCCTGTTCCAGCTCGGTTCTGTCAGTGGTGAACTGGTGCCGCAGGCGCAGAATGGAGCAGAGATTCTCCATGCCTATGTGCAGCACACGTTCGGTAACATGGGAAGCAGTTTCCTGGCGTTGTTAATCTTCATCGCGTGTCTGGTGACGGCGGTGGGGCTAACCTGTGCCTGTGCTGAGTTCTTTGCACAATACCTGCCGTTGTCTTACCGCACGCTGGTGTTTGTGCTGGGAACGTTCTCAATGGTGGTGTCTAATCTGGGCCTGAGCCATCTGATTCAGCTTTCCATTCCTGTACTGACGGCGATTTATCCACCGTGTATCATTCTGGTTTTATTGAGCTTTACGCTGCGTTGGTGGAATAGCGCTTCACGTATTGTGGCTCCCGTTATGTTAGTCAGTCTGTTATTTGGCATGATTGATGGTATAAAATCGTCGGCCTTCAAAACGCTGTTGCCAGAGTGGAGCCTCAACTTGCCGCTGAGCGAGCAAGGGTTGGCCTGGCTGCCACCGTCACTGCTGATTTTATTGGTTGCGGTGATTTACGACAGACTTTGTGGTCGTCAGGAAGTTACGGTACACCAATAATATCGTTAATGCCTGATTGTACTGGGGCGGTAGGGATAGCGTACTGCCCCAGCATAACGTTGGGTTTCTGCACCACAGGTCTTTGCCTGTGGTTTTTCTTTTTGTAATGTTTTTCTTTATATAAGACAGGGTTGCTTATCAATGGAACAACCATCCTCTAAGCTCAAGCGTGGGTTAAGCACGCGGCATATCCGCTTTATCGCCCTGGGCTCGGCGATCGGAACCGGTCTGTTTTATGGTTCTGCGAGTGCGATCCAAATGGCTGGCCCCAGTGTATTACTGGCTTATCTGATCGGCGGGGTTGTCGCGTATATCATCATGCGCGCACTGGGTGAAATGTCGGTGCATAACCCGCAGTCCAGCTCCTTTTCCCGCTATGCGCAGGATTATCTCGGGCCATTGGCGGGGTATATCACCGGCTGGACTTACTGCTTTGAGATGCTGATTGTCGCCATTGCCGATGTGACTGCATTTGGCATCTACATGGGCGTCTGGTTCCCTGCCGTGCCGCACTGGGTGTGGGTTCTGAGCGTGGTACTCATCATTGGTGCCATTAACCTGATGAATGTAAAAGCTTTTGGTGAACTGGAGTTTTGGCTCTCTTTCTTCAAAGTGGCCACGATTATCATCATGATCGCTGCTGGGATTGGCATCATCATCTGGGGGATTGGCAACGGGGGCGAACCTACCGGTATCCACAACCTCTGGAGCAATGGCGGGTTCTTCAGTAACGGCGTGATGGGGATGATTCTCTCGCTGCAACTGGTGATGTTTGCGTATGGCGGCGTGGAGATTATCGGGATTACGGCTGGTGAGGCGAAAGACCCGCAGAAGTCTATCCCTCGTGCGATTAACTCTGTGCCGTGGCGTATTCTGGTGTTCTATGTTGGCACGCTGTTCGTCATTATGTCGATTTATCCGTGGAATCAGGTCGGTACCAACGGGAGCCCGTTCGTGCTGACGTTCCAGCATATGGGGATTACCGCGGCGGCAGGCATCCTGAACTTTGTCGTGATTACCGCGTCGCTGTCGGCGATTAACAGCGATGTCTTCGGCGTCGGCCGTATGCTGCACGGGATGGCGGAACAGGGGCATGCACCGAAGGTGTTTAGCCGCATTTCCAAACGTGGTATTCCGTGGGTCACGGTGGTGGTGATGATGATGGCGCTGCTGGTTGCGGTGTATCTGAACTACATTATGCCCGGCAAAGTTTTCCTGGTGATTGCTTCACTGGCAACGTTTGCAACGGTGTGGGTGTGGATCATGATTCTGTTTTCTCAGATCGCATTCCGTCGTCGTCTGAGCCCGGATGAAGTGAAGGCGCTGGCGTTCCCACTGCGCGGTGGTATCGTGACCTCCGTGTTCGGTATCGTCTTCCTGTTCTTCATCATCGGTTTGATTGGCTACTTCCCGGACACGCGCGTGTCGCTGTATGTCGGCATCATCTGGATATTGCTGCTTTTGGTGGGCTATGTCTGGAAGAAGAAGCGTCAGAACGCGGTAGCGGCACAGAATTAAGCTAGTCGCTTAATATCAGAAGAAGCGCTCTCATTGGAGCGCTTTTTTTTGAGCCAATATTACGCTTTCGGAGCCGTCATTTGCTGGGCCATGATCCGCATATCGTGGCCGGTTGGTATTTGATGAACGCGGAGATCGAATTCCGGTAAGATCGCAAAGATATGGTCGAAAATGTCAGATTGAATGCTTTCGTAATCGACCCAGGCGGTCGTGTTAGTAAACGCATAAATTTCCAGCGGTACCCCTTCTGACGTTGGCGCAAGCTGCCGCACCATCAGCGTCATCCCTTTATGAATGCCCGGATGGGTGCGTAGATATACCTGAAGGTAGGCGCGAAACGTGCCTAAATTCGTCAGACGACGGCCGTTCAGCGGTGATGTCAGGTCGGAATCGGACTGGGCGTTGTGCTGATCCAGTTCACTCTTCTTATTCTGAATATAAGGCGACAGGAGCTTGCTGCGCAGCAATCGAGCCTGCTCCTCTTCCGTCATAAAATGCACGCTGGTGGTATCGATATTGATACTACGCTTGATGCGTCGTCCCCCTGATTCCGACATCGAACGCCAGTTCTTAAAAGAATCCGATACTAACGCGTAGGTGGGAATGGTGGTGACGGTATTGTCCCAATTTCTCACTTTTACCGTTGTCAGTCCGATATCGATAACGGCCCCGTCAGCGCCGTATTTCGGCATTTCGAGCCAGTCTCCCAGCGTTAACATGTCGTTGGCGGAGAGTTGGATGCCCGCGACCAATCCCATAATTGGATCTTTGAACACCAACATCAGGACGGCGGCCATTGCGCCTAACCCACTAATCAGAATCAGCGGCGATTTCCCGATGAGCAGTGACACCACCATAATACTGATAACAATGGTGGCAATCAGTTTCAGGCTCTGGAAGATACCGCGTAGCGGCAATTGGGCGGCGACTTTGGTTCGGGCGGAAACGTTGAGCAGAACATCGAGGAGCGAGAACAGGGACAGCAGCGCAAAAACCATGATCCACACTTGGGAACAGATGATGAGCGCTTCACGGGTTTCACTCTGTGAGGGAAGCCACACAAAGACCTGAATATTCAGGATCACCCCTTGGAGCAAGAAGGCCAGCCGGTTAAACAAGTTGTGTTGCGTCAGCGCCTGTTTCCACCCGTGCCCCTCGGTTTTTCCGGGCTTATTGAGTGAGCGCAGTACCATTCTTTTCAGCACAACCTGATGAAAAATCAGGTGGATGACGGCAGAAATGAGCAATATCAGCCCAAGAACAATCAGTAACGCAATGATGCTAGCGTGTTCTATTCCAGCTTCTCTCAGCCACAGCGCGAGATTTTGTTGCATGCGTTCTCCTTTTATTCCAATGAATCTGTCGTGCATTAACACGATGTGGCTTTAAGGCTAAGGATTTAGCGCCCCTAGTCAACCTTTTGTATTATTTAAGATATCGCCGGGAAGAGGCGGTGAGAGGTGAAGAAGGGCAGAGAGATAAATTGCGAGCAAAGAAAAAGCCAGCTGCATAGCAACTGGCTTGGTCATCATATTGCCATGTCGGCAGGATGAGGAATTACAGCTTGTCTGCGTTTTCAGACAGGTATTTCGCTACGCCGTCTGGTGACGCGCCCATACCGGATTTTCCTTTTTCCCACTGTGCCGGGCACACTTCGCCGTGCTCTTCGTGGAATTGCAGGGCATCAACGGTACGCAGCATTTCATCGATGTTACGACCCAGCGGCAGATCGTTCACCACCTGGTGACGAACTACGCCGTTTTTGTCGATCAGGAAAGAACCACGCAGTGCAACACCGGCTTCTGGGTGCTCAATGCCGTAGGCCTTCTGGATTTCGCGCTTAATGTCAGCAACCATCGCGTATTGCACTTCGCCGATGCCGCCTTTGTCCACAGGGGTTTTACGCCATGCGTTGTGAACAAACTCGGAGTCGAAGGACACGCCAACCACTTCTACGCCACGTTTCTTGAACTCGGCATAGCGGTGATCGAAAGCAATCAGCTCTGACGGACAAACGAAGGTGAAGTCCATCGGCCAGAAGAAGATCACGGCAGCTTTACCGTTGATGTGCTTCTTCAGGTTGAAATTTTCGACGATTTCGCCACTGCCTAAAACGGCAGCTGCGGTGAAGTCTGGGGCTTGACGAGTTACCAGGACCATAATTACTCCTGTAGATAGCGGTTAATGATCGGATGATATAAAAAACAGCGATCAGTATAGGGATTCTGCCTGAGTGAATACAGGCAAAGAGACCAATCAATGAGATAGCTTCTGTCTATTGAACTCATCGCTATTTCCTTTCAAGAGGCTAGATTAACCCTTTTGATGGAAAGGACAATACGTCGCGTAGAAAAACGTAAAAATCGCGATCTATAGCTGCTGCGCTTTCGCTAATTGCATCATCCGTGGGTAAAACTGCCAGAAGAGTATTTCAAATTGGTGATAGTGCTGTTCGATATCCTGAAAAGAGCCGGACAGCGCAGCCAGTTTCGGACGGCGTACCGACATTCTGTGCAGCACATCGGCGATAAACGGCAGCTCTGCGTAACGGGTCATCCAGCGTTCCGGCCACAGATAGCGATTCAGGTTCTGAAAGCGTTCTGGTGTGTGCGCCAGATGCGGCTCGATTTGTGATTGTGCATCGTCGATAAAGGCTTGCAGGGGGGTATCCGGCACCAGCTGTAGCCAGTGACGCGCAAGATAGTGATCCCACAGGACATCTAGCGTAATCGGCGAAACGCGGCGGAATTCATCGCTGAAATACTGACGCGCCTGTTTGACTTCCGGCAGGCTGTCGGTTAGCGAATCAACGCGACGATGCAGACGAATACCCGCGACGATCTCGTCAGCGTAGCTATCCTGCGGGTTGCCGCGCACGAAATCCGCCATCAGGTTACCTAATAGGGAACTGTCGGCCAGCGTGGCCAGGTGAAGGTGAGCAAGAAAATTCATTGGAATAGTATATCCGCTTCTTCTTTTATTGTGCACGCCCTCTTACATGGCAAAGTGGGAAGCCGCCGAATTTGACTGTGATGCATTACGCCTGCCGTGTGCTTATTTCTTGCAGCCATGCGCTTGCGGCTCTAGACTAGGCCGCCCATTTTTAATGTATTACAGCTAAGTGAATTGCCATGCGTGTTACCGATTTTTCGTTTGAACTTCCTGAATCATTGATTGCCCATTATCCACAAGCGGAACGCAGTGGTTGTCGCCTGCTATCGCTGGACGGGCCGACAGGAAATCTGACGCACGGCGTGTTTACCGATTTGCTGGATAAACTGAATCCCGGCGATCTGCTGGTGTTCAACAATACGCGCGTGATTCCCGCTCGTTTGTTTGGCCGTAAAGCCAGCGGCGGCAAGCTGGAAGTGCTGGTAGAGCGCGTGCTGGATGACCATCGTGTATTGGCGCACGTTCGGGCGTCAAAAGCGCCAAAACCGGGTACGGAACTGCTGCTGGGCGATGACGAAAGCGTCAAGGCTACGATGGCCGCTCGACACGATGCGCTATTTGAGCTGCATTTCGATGATTCTCGCGATGTCCTGTCGATTCTGAATGATATCGGCCACATGCCGTTGCCGCCTTATATCGACAGGCCTGATGAAGACGCCGACCGCGAGCTTTATCAGACGGTGTATAGCCAGCGTCCGGGTGCCGTAGCGGCACCGACAGCGGGCTTGCATTTTGATGAGCCGATGTTGGCCGCACTGCGCGAGAAGGGCATCGATATGGCGTTCGTTACGCTGCACGTTGGTGCGGGGACTTTCCAGCCTGTACGCGTCGACACGATTGAAGATCACATCATGCACGCCGAATATGCCGAAGTGCCGCAGGACGTCGTTGATGCTGTGCTGGCGTGCAAAGCGCGGGGAAACCGCGTGATCGCTGTTGGCACCACCTCGGTACGTTCACTGGAAAGTGCCGCACAGGCTAGCCAGAATGCGGCGATCGAACCGTTCTTCGGCGATACCAAAATTTTCATCTATCCGGGCTATCACTACCGCATTATCGATGCGCTGGTGACCAATTTCCATTTACCCGAATCGACGTTAATCATGCTGGTGTCGGCCTTTGCCGGTTACCAGAACACGATGTCTGCCTACCGTCAGGCGGTGGCAGAGCAATATCGTTTTTTCAGCTACGGTGATGCGATGTTTATTACGCACAACCCGATGGCCGAACAGGAAAACGTGGGATAAACCCGCTTTCCACATAATAGGAACGCCACAGACCACGCTCTGTCAGGCGCTAATACATCATTACCATCAGACTGTTTTTCTGATGCCGGAGGCTAAGTGAAGTACGAATTACAAACAACGGACGGCCGTGCGCGACGCGGTAGATTGATTTTTGAACGTGGTGTAGTGGAAACCCCGGCTTTTATGCCCGTGGGGACGTACGGCACGGTGAAAGGCATGACGCCGGAAGAAGTCAAAGAAACTGGCGCACAGATTTTGCTCGGTAATACATTCCACCTGTGGCTACGTCCCGGTCAGGAAATCATGAAGCTGCACGGCGATCTGCACGATTTCATGAACTGGCACGGCCCGATTCTGACGGACTCCGGCGGTTTTCAGGTGTTCAGCCTCGGCGATATTCGCAAGATTACCGAACAGGGCGTGCATTTCCGTAACCCGATCAACGGAGATTCGATTTTCCTGAGCCCGGAAAAATCGATGGAGATCCAGCACGATCTCGGTTCCGACATCGTCATGATCTTTGATGAGTGTACGCCGTACCCTGCTGATTGGGATTACGCCAAGCGCTCGATGGAGATGTCACTGCGCTGGGCAAAACGCAGCCGCCAGCGTTTTGATGAGCTGGAGAATAAAAATGCGCTGTTCGGTATTATTCAGGGAAGTGTTTACGAAGATTTACGTGATGTATCCGTAAAAGGGCTGGTAGACATTGGCTTTGATGGGTACGCTGTGGGCGGTTTGGCTGTCGGTGAGCCAAAAGAAGATATGCACCGTATTCTGGAGCACGTTTGCCCGCAGATTCCAGAAGATAAACCGCGCTATTTGATGGGCGTTGGTAAACCAGAAGACTTGGTTGAAGGTGTCCGCCGCGGTGTCGATATGTTTGACTGCGTGATGCCAACGCGCAACGCACGTAACGGGCATCTCTTCGTGACTGATGGCGTAGTGAAAATCCGTAACGCGAAGCATAAAGATGACGTCAGCTCGCTGGATGAACACTGTGATTGCTACACGTGTCGCAATTATAGCCGCGCCTACTTGCATCATCTTGACCGTTGCAACGAAATACTCGGAGCACGACTCAATACCATTCATAACTTGCGTTATTATCAGCGTTTAATGGCAGGTTTACGTCAGGCCATTGAAGAGGGTAAATTAGAGCACTTTGTGGTGGATTTTTACCAACGCATAGGCAAACCGATTCCGCCGCTTGCTGAAAAAGACGTTGCCGCAAGCAGCTGATAGTCCGTTTGCTATGCATTGTATTTTGTTATGAATTGTATTTTGTTGTGAAGCGTTTTTACGATTATAAGGTTGATAACTTATCTTTTTGATAGCTTATCTTTTGACAAAAAAGAGGATATTTACATGAGTCTTTTCATCTCCGATGCTGTAGCTGCAACCGGCGCTCCGGCTCAGGGAAGCCCGTACTCTCTGGTTATTATGCTGGCCGTTTTTGGTCTGATTTTCTACTTTATGATCCTGCGTCCTCAGCAAAAACGCGCCAAGGAACACAAAAAGTTAATGGATTCTATCGGCAAGGGCGATGAAGTCTTAACGACCGGTGGTCTGGTTGGTCGCGTAACCAAAGTGTCCGAAACTGGCTATATTGCGATTGCGTTGAATGAGACCAATGAAGTGGTTATCAAACGTGATTTCGTGGCTGCCGTGCTGCCGAAGGGCACGATTAAGGCCCTGTAATTTCCGATTTTCCCGAAGGGAACTGCCGTGTTAAATCGTTATCCTTTGTGGAAGTACCTGATGCTGGTCGTGGTGTTGTTCGTCGGCCTGCTCTACGCACTTCCTAACCTATATGGTGAGGATCCGGCGGTACAAGTTACTGGCGCGCGGGGAACCGCCGCCAGCGAAACGACGCTGATCCAAGTCCAGAATGTTTTAAAAGAACAGAACATTACCAGTAAGTCGATTGCATTGGAAAATGGTGCAATTCTGGCTCGCTTCTCTAACCCTGATATTCAGCTCCGTGCGCGTGAAGCGCTCGTGAATGAGCTGGGTGAAAAGTTCGTCGTCGCACTTAACCTGGCACCTGCTACGCCAACCTGGCTGCGGTTGTTGGGCGCTGAACCGATGAAATTGGGGCTTGACCTGCGCGGCGGCGTTCACTTCCTGATGGAAGTGGATATGGATACGGCGCTGGGTAAACTGCAAGAACAAACCATGGACTCTTTGCGCAGCGATCTGCGTGAGAAGAACATTCCTTATGCCTCCGTGCGCAAGATTGATAATTACGGCGTCGAAATTCGTTTCCGTGATGCTCAAACGCGTGATGACGGCCTCAATTATCTGACGACTCGTCACCGCAACCTGGTTCTCAGCGGCAGCGGAAGCAACCTGCTACGCGCAGTGATGTCTGACGAACGTCTGCGTGAAGCACGTGAATACGCTGTACAGCAGAACATCAATATCCTGCGTAACCGTGTGAACCAACTGGGTGTTGCTGAACCACTGGTACAACGTCAAGGTGCTGACCGTATCGTCGTTGAGTTACCGGGTATTCAGGACACGGCGCGCGCGAAAGAAATTCTTGGTGCAACCGCTACGCTGGAATTCCGTCTGGTCAACAGTAATGCTGATGCGATCGCAGCGGCGAACGGCCGCGTGCCGGGCGACTCTGAAGTGAAGAACATGCGTGACGGCTCACCGGTGGTGTTGTTCAAACGCGTGATTCTGACGGGCGACCATATTACCGATTCGACATCGAGTACGGATGAATATAACCAGCCTCAGGTGAATATTTCTCTGGACAGCGCGGGTGGCAACACCATGTCCAACTTCACCAAAGACAGTATCGGTAAGCTGATGGCGACGCTCTTTGTGGAATACAAAGACAGCGGCAAGAAAGATGCGACTGGCCGTTCGATATTGGAAAAACACGAAGAAGTGATCAACGTAGCGACGATTCAGTCGCGACTGGGTAACAGCTTCCGTATTACCGGCATCGATAACCCGAACGAAGCACGTCAGCTTTCTCTGCTGTTGCGTGCGGGTGCGCTGATTGCACCGATCCAGATTGTTGAAGAACGTACGATTGGACCAACGCTGGGGATGCAAAACATCACTCAGGGGCTGGAAGCCTGTTTGTGGGGCTTGATCGCATCGATCCTCTTTATGGTCTTCTTCTACAAGAAGTTTGGTGTCATCGCGACCAGTGCATTGGTTGCTAACCTGGTGTTGATTGTCGGCGTGATGTCGCTGCTGCCAGGGGCAACGCTGACCATGCCGGGTATCGCGGGTATCGTGCTTACGCTGGCGGTTGCAGTCGATGCTAACGTACTCATTAACGAACGTATCAAAGAAGAACTCAGTAATGGTCGCTCTGTGCAACAGGCCATTCATGAGGGCTACAAAGGTGCGTTCAGTTCGATTGTTGATGCGAACGTCACGACGTTGATTAAAGTCATCATCCTGTATGCGGTTGGTACCGGTTCTATCAAAGGGTTTGCTATCACGACTGCGATTGGGATTGCGACCTCAATGTTTACGGCGATCGTCGGTACTCGTGCCATCGTTAACCTGCTTTACGGCGGTAAACGTATCAACAAGCTGTCTATCTAGGAGTGCGTTGTGGCACAGGAACAGGAATACAACATTGAACAACTCAATCATGGGCGTAAAGTCTATGATTTCATGCGCTGGGACACATTGGCATTTGCCATTTCCGGTCTGCTGATCATCGCTTCTATCGTGGTTATGGGTGTGCGTGGTTTCAACTGGGGGCTCGACTTTACCGGTGGTACGGTTATTGAGATTAGCCTTGAGAAACCGATCGATCTTGATGTCCTGCGTAGTTCATTGGAGACCTCTGGGTTTTCAGAGCCGCAGGTGCAGAATTTCGGTAGCAGCCGTGACGTGATGGTGCGTATGCCACCGGTTTCTGGCAGCGAGAACGAAGCGCTCGGCAACAAAGTGCTGAAGGTGGTGAACGATACTTTCCAGCAGCATGCAACGGTGAAACGTATTGAGTTTGTCGGGCCGAGCGTGGGGAGCGATTTGGCACAGGCGGGCGCATTGGCGCTGATGTCTGCGCTGATTGCTATCCTCATTTATATCGGTCTTCGTTTTGAATGGCGTCTGGCGATGAGTGCCGTACTGGCTTTGGCGCACGATACGATCATCACGATGGGGCTGCTGTCTCTGTTCTCTATTGAGATTGACCTCACGATCATTGCGTCACTGATGTCGGTAATTGGTTATTCACTTAACGATAAGATCGTGGTATCTGACCGTATTCGTGAGAACTTCCGCAAGGTTCGTCGTGGCACACCTTACGAGATTACCAACATTTCTCTGACGCAGACGCTGCATCGTACCATCATCACATCTGCGACTACGCTGGCGATGATTGTGATCCTCATGGTCTTCGGTGGCGCATTGTTGCATGGCTTCTCGTTGACGATGTTTATCGGTGTGATCATCGGTACGATCTCTTCTATCTATGTTTCTTCCGCTCTGGCGCTGAAACTGGGTATGAAGCGTGAACACCTGATCGTTCAGAAAGTGGAAAAAGAAGGGGCAGACCAACCGTCTATCCTGCCTTAATCTGCTGACTGTAAAAATAAAAAACCCCGCATTGCGGGGTTTTTTGCATCTTAGCGCTGGGAAATGCGCGTATATCCTAAATAATTCGAGTTGCATGCAGGCGGCGACACAGTGAATCCCCAGGAGCTTACATCAGTAAGTGACTGGGGTGAGCGAGGAAAGCCAACGTACATGCAGCTTGAAGTATGACGGATATATCAAGGGGACTCGGTTGCGGCAACGGGTGGCGGACTCTGTATTTCCTGAACCTGATGCAAACGAACAAAGCCGAGTTCTTCCGGCGACAGGCCGCTCAGGCGCAATTCAATAATCGCTTCGGCTTTTGGTAATAGGGTGGGGGAGACGACAAACGACTGTGTTTGCGTGTCGCCCGTTAAAGGTTTCCCGCTCACAGGGTCGAGTCGCCCCCAGTCAAGCTGTGCGCCAAAGGCCGGTAGCCCCTTCGCATCAAGCGTGCGAATGTGCAGCAACGCGCTTGTTCCGTTAGCTTCAGTCTCGATATTGCGTAACGATACGTTGAGTCTGCCAATACTGCTTTCCAGCACGGTGCTGGTTTGCGCTGCAGGCAGTAAATAAACGCCGGAAGTAGACTGAGAATTCAACGCATTTTGTCGCTCTAATGCCGTGGCCTGATCGGTCAGCGTTTGTAATTGCTGATTGAGCTGACCTATCTGATTCTGCAATTTGGGCATCTGGCGCTGTTCAGCACACCCTGCGAGCAAAAGAAGCGCTGGCAGGAAGGTCAGTACGCGATATCGGGTTCTCATATCTGTGGTTCCCCTTTCGATGTTTTATTCATTGATCCGTTGATCCCTGTTGCTGAGTTTAGCTGCGATTAAGCCTAAGTCATAGGTGAGACAGCTTTTTTCATCCTATTACCGGAAGAGATGCGAAACCCTTCGCAACGTGGATCAGGAGTTTTGGTTAGTCCGTTAATTCAGGGTAAACTGTCGCTACGTTAAGGATTACTGGTCAGGACACATCATGCATTGCCCGTTTTGTTCCGCTGTTGATACCAAAGTCATTGATTCCCGTCTGGTCGGCGAAGGTTCGCAAGTACGTCGTCGTCGGCAGTGTCTGGTTTGTCATGAACGCTTCACCACGTTTGAAGTGGCTGAACTGGTGATGCCGCGAGTCATCAAAAGCAATGAAGTGCGCGAGCCTTTTAATGAGGATAAATTGCGTAGCGGTATGCTGAAAGCGCTGGAAAAAAGGCCAGTCAGTTCTGATGACGTCGAAATGGCGCTTAATCACATTAAATCTCATCTTCGAGCGACCGGAGAACGCGAGGTTACCACCAAGATGGTAGGGAATCTGGTGATGGAAGCGTTGAGAAAGCTGGATAAAGTGGCTTATATCCGCTTTGCATCGGTGTATCGCAGTTTTGAAGATATCCGCGAATTTGGCGAAGAGATTGCGCGTTTGCAGGATTAAGTCGCGTCAACGCGACAGAGATAAGAGGTTCGGGAATGAGCGTTTTTCAGGAAAACGGCCACTTGCCGCAGGATGAATTATACATGGCGCGCGCGTTAGAGCTGGCGCGCCGTGGCTGTTTCACGACAGCACCCAACCCCAATGTTGGCTGCGTGATTGTTCATGATGGCAAAATTGTGGGTGAAGGCTATCATTTTCGTGCCGGTGAACCCCACGCAGAGGTGCATGCGCTGAGAATGGCGGGGGAACGTGCACGCGGTGCGACGGCCTACGTTACGTTGGAACCCTGTAGCCATCATGGTCGAACGCCGCCTTGCGCTGATGCATTGATTACTGCTGGTGTTTCCCGCGTGGTTGCTGCGATGCAGGATCCGAATCCACAGGTGGCGGGTCGTGGTTTGCATCGCTTACAGCAAACGGGGATTGCTGTTAGCCATGGCTTGATGATGGCTGAAGCAGAAAAGGTGAATGTAGGCTTCCTGAAACGCATGCGGACAGGCTTTCCTTATGTGCAGCTCAAAATGGCGGCATCTTTGGATGGGCGTACTGCGATGGCGTCGGGAGAAAGCCAGTGGATCACCTCACCGCAGGCGCGGCAGGATGTGCAGCGCTTTCGTGCTGAGAGCGCAGCGATTCTGAGCACGAGTGCGACGGTGTTAGCTGACGATCCTTCTCTCACCGTCCGCTGGTCAGAGCTGGGTGCCGATGTCCAGAAACGCTATTCAGAATCGGACCTCAGACAGCCCGTGCGGGTGATTGTAGACAGTCAGCAGCGCGTCACGCCGCAGCATCGGATTGTTAACCAACCGGGGGAAACCTGGCTCGCTCGCGTGCAGGCAGATGAACAAGCGTGGCCTCAGGGCGTTGAACAAGTGATGCTACCGCAGCACAATGGTGGCGTTGATCTGGTGGCGCTGATGATGGTGCTGGGGAGACGTCAGATTAACTCCGTCTGGGTCGAAGCCGGAGCCAGTCTGGCTGGTGCGCTGCTCAATGCATGTGTCGTTGACGAACTTATCGTTTATCTTGCGCCAAAACTGCTGGGTGAAAATGCCCGTTCGCTGTGCCTCTTGCCCGGACTGGAGCAGCTGTCTCAGGCACCGGAATTTGATATCGCAGACGTTCGCCAGATTGGCCCGGATTTGCGATTGCGCCTGAAACCTAAATTCTGATGTGTATGTAAATACGTGGTGCAGGTCCGACAAAACCGGATACGTGCCAACAAAAATTATGATAGAATCCGCCCCCCTGCGGGCCATAAAGACCAGATACAAGGAAAGCTATGAACGTTATCGAAGGTGTTGTTGCTACTCCTGATGCCCGTGTGGCGATTGCGATTGCGCGTTTTAACCATTTTATTAACGACAGCCTGCTGGACGGTGCGATTGATGCATTGAAACGCATCGGTCAGGTTAAAGACGAAAACATCACCGTTGTCTGGGTGCCGGGTGCTTACGAACTGCCATTAACGGTTCGTGCACTGACCAAAAGCGCGAAAAATGGCGGATATGATGCCGTGATTGCTCTGGGAACGGTCATCCGTGGCGGAACAGCGCATTTTGAATTTGTTGCTGGCGAGTGTAGCTCAGGCCTGTCCTCTGTTGCGATGGACAGTGAAATCCCTGTCGCTTTCGGCGTTCTGACGACGGAAAGCATTGAGCAGGCGATTGAGCGTGCTGGCACGAAAGCGGGGAATAAAGGTGCTGAAGCTGCCTTGACCGCGCTAGAAATGATTAATGTATTGAAAGCGATTAAGTAAGCCTGATTAAGTAAGGGGAATTCCGTGAAACCTGCTGCTCGTCGCCGCGCTCGTGAATGTGCGGTTCAAGCGCTTTACTCCTGGCAGTTATCTAAAAATGATATTGCCGATGTTGAACACCAATTCCTGAGCGAGCAGGATGTCAAAGATGTCGACATTACCTATTTCCGTGAATTGCTGGCGGGTGTTGCCACTCAGGCTGAGAAGCTTGATCAACTGATGGCACCTTTCCTGTCTCGTCAAATTGAGGAATTGGGACAGGTTGAAAAAGCGATTCTGCGTTTGGCGATGTTTGAGCTGAGCAAGCGCGAAGACGTTCCTTACAAGGTGGCGATTAACGAGGCCATTGAACTGGCTAAAATCTTCGGTGCTGAAGATAGCCATAAGTTTGTGAATGGTGTGCTGGACAAAGCTGCTCCGAGTGTACGGAAAGGCAAGAAGTAAAATGAATCGAATCAGGGCCGGATATCCGGCCCTGATCGCTTTTGAATGATAGGCTGGCTGGAAAGGTTATGGTTGAAGGCGAGTTTGACCTTATTGCCCGCTATTTTAATCGGGTCCGAAGTTCACGTCGCGATGTCGAGTTAGGCATCGGTGATGACTGTGCGTTACTGACGGTAGCAGATAAGCAGATGTTGGCGGTGAGTACCGACACGCTGGTATCTGGCGTTCATTTCCTACCTGATATCGATCCCGCCGATCTGGGTTACAAATCTCTGGCGGTCAATTTAAGCGATCTGGCTGCGATGGGCGCCGATCCTGCCTGGCTTTCTCTGGCCATTACCCTACCTAAAAGCAATAGCCAATGGCTATCGGCGTACAGCGACAGCTTGTTTGAGCTGCTTGATTATTATGGCATGCAGTTGGTGGGTGGCGATACGACACGCGGCCCACTGAGCCTGACGCTGACTATCCACGGTTTGGTGCCAGCAGGTCGGGCGTTGACGCGTCGCGGGGCCAGAATTGGTGACTGGATTTATGTTACCGGTTCATTAGGCGACAGCGCAGCGGGTCTGGCTATCCTCCAGAATACACTGCACGTTGATGATGAAGAGACGCGTCAGAGATTGATCCAACGTCACCTCCGTCCTCAGCCGAGAATCCTGCAAGGGCAGGCGTTGCGCGATCTGGCCAGTTCGGCTATCGATCTTTCCGACGGCCTTATCTCCGATCTACAGCATATACTTAAAGCCAGCGAATGCGGCGCGCGTATTAATCTGGACGCGATCCCACAATCTGATTGGCTGCGGGGTTGCGTCGATGAAGAGCAGGCGCTGCGTTGGGCGCTATCTGGCGGCGAAGACTATGAACTGTGCTTTACCGTGCCGGAAATTAACCGTGGTGCGCTGGAATTGGCCTTGGGGCATCTCGGCGCTGACTACACCTGTATCGGGCAAATCGGACCTTCCTCTGAAGGGCTACGCTTTTTCAGGGATAATAAAGCGACCGAGCTGAACTGGAAGGGGTATGACCATTTTAGCGAGCAAAACTGATTCCGCGAATAAGGCGAAAGGCGCTGCAGTGGCAAAACGCCGCTTACGGCTGAGTAACCCGTGGCACCTGCTGGCAACCGGGTTTGGCAGCGGTCTGTCTCCTTGGATGCCGGGTACGGTAGGGTCATTGGCGGCGATTCCACTGTGGTACCTCATGTCGTTCCTGCCGCTTGAATTGTATTCGCTGTTGGTCATGCTGAGCATTTGTATCGGTGTTTATCTGTGTCATCAGACAGCGAAAGATATGGGCGTTCACGATCACGGCAGCATCGTCTGGGACGAGTTTGTCGGTATGTGGATTACCCTGATGGCGATTCCGGTGGATAAATGGCAATGGGTGGCGGCAGGGTTTGTCGTCTTCCGCTGTCTGGATATCTGGAAACCCTGGCCGATTCGTTGGTTCGATCGCAACGTGCATGGCGGCATGGGCATTATGATCGACGATATCGTCGCGGGGGTGATCTCTGCGGGGATTATCTATTTTATCGGCTATCACTGGCCGATATTTTGACGTCATTCTGTTATTGAACCACTGACATTATTGAACCGGGGCCTTGTGCCCCGGTTATCGTTAGTAGTTTATTCCATCCACTGCGTGATTCTGCGCTCGATGCCTGTGGCATCCAAACCCAGATCGGCTCGGATTTCTTCCTGCGAGCCTTGTGGGATAAAGACGTCCGGTAGCCCAATGTTCAGCACCGAGACGGCAAGGCGTTTCGCCATCAGGAATTCATTCACGCCGCTCCCTGCGCCGCCCATGACCGCATTCTCTTCCAGCGTCACAAACGTGCTGTGGGACTGCGCCAGCTCTTCAAGTAACGCTTCATCCAGCGGTTTCACAAAGCGCATGTCGACGAGGGTGGCGTTTAACTTTTCTGCCGCAGCCTGAGCTTCCTGCAATAGCGTACCGAAGTTCAGAATCGCGATCGTTTCGCCCTGACGACGCACCACACCTTTACCGATTGGCAGCTCTGAGAGCGGCGTCAGTGCCGTACCGTTACCATTTCCCCGTGGATAGCGCACCGCTGTCGGGCCTTTCTGGTAGTGATAGCCCGTGTGCAGCATCTGGCGACACTCATTTTCATCGCTAGGCGTCATGATGATCATGTTCGGGATACAGCGTAAGAAAGAGAGATCGAACGCCCCCTGATGCGTTTGTCCATCCGCACCAACAATACCGCCGCGATCGATAGCAAACAGAACGGGCAGATTCTGGATCGCCACATCGTGGATGACCTGATCGTAGGCACGTTGCAGGAAAGTCGAGTAAATGGCGACAACCGGATGATAACCACCGACAGCCAGACCGGCAGCAAACGTCACGGCATGCTGCTCGGCAATCGCTACGTCAAAATATTGCTGTGGGTAGTCGCGGGAGAATTGCACCATGCCAGAGCCTTCGCGCATTGCAGGCGTGATTGCCATGAGCTTGCTGTCTTTGGCGGCCGTTTCCTGTAGCCATTGACCGAAGATTTTGGAATAGGTAGGTTGCGCGCCTTCTTTACTTTTCGGTAGCGTGCCGCTGGCTGGATCGAATTTTGGCACCGCGTGCCAGCTGATCGGATCCTGCTCGGCAGGGGCGTAACCTTTGCCTTTCTTCGTCATGATGTGCAGAAGCTGCGGGCCTTTCAGATTACGCATGTTCTTTAGCGTATGCGCCAACGCCTGAACGTCATGACCGTCAACCGGGCCGATATAGTTAAAACCCAGTTCCTCAAATAGCGTACCCGGCACGACCATGCCTTTAAGGTGTTCTTCGGTGCGTTTCACCAGTTCTTTGATGGGCGGTAGGCCGGATAAGACTTTTTTACCGCCTTCGCGCAGGCTGGCGTAGAGCTTGCCGGATAGCAGCTGCGCCAGATGGTTGTTCAATGCGCCGACGTTTTCTGAAATCGACATTTCATTGTCGTTCAACACCACCAGCAGATCGGATTTGATGTCACCTGCGTGGTTCATCGCTTCAAAGGCCATGCCTGCGGTAATCGCGCCGTCGCCGATCACACAAACGGTACGACGGCCTTTTCCTTCACGCTCGGCCGCAACGGCCATGCCCAGTCCGGCACTGATTGAGGTGGATGAATGGCCGACGCTTAATACGTCATATTCGCTTTCATCACGCCATGGAAAAGGGTGCAAACCGCCTTTCTGGCGGATCGTTGAAATACGTTCGCGACGGCCTGTGAGGATCTTGTGCGGATAAGCCTGATGGCCAACATCCCACACCAGATGATCGAAAGGGGTGTTATAGACGTAATGCAGTGCAACCGTTAATTCAACCGTCCCTAACCCAGAAGCAAAATGGCCGCTTGAACGGCTGACGCTGTCCAGCAGATATTGGCGCAGCTCATCGCACAGTTTTGGCAGGCTCTCTTTCGGTAATAACCGAAGTTCATCCGGTGTTTCCACTAACGCCAATGTAGGGTATTTCGCGGTATCAAAACTCATTAGAGACTCATTAGGTAATTACTTATCGCGTTCAACGATGAAATTCGCCAGCGCTTGTAGTGGGGCAATATTCAGGGGAATCGGGCTGGATGCGACGAGATCGTCCAGCGATGCCAGTGATTCCTGATAGAGCTCCTGTGCTTTTTTTCGTGCGTTATCTAACCCCAGTAAGCTGGGATAGGTGCTTTTACCTAGCTGCTGGTCTGCACCCTGACGTTTGCCTGTTGTCGCGCTGTCGCCAACAACATCGAGAATATCGTCCTGAACCTGAAAAGCGAGCCCAATTGCGTTAGCGTAACGATCCAGATGGGGCAACGCGGCGCGGCCTGTTTCACCAGCTGCCAGTGCGCCTAGTCGGACAGCGGCACGAATCAATGCACCGGTTTTGTGGCGGTGAATCCGCTCTAACGCGGCCAGATCGACCTGATGGCCCTCCGCTTCCAGATCGAAAGCCTGACCACCGCACATGCCCGCTACGCCACTGGCGTAAGCCAATTCTGAAATCATCGCCAGTCGATCGCGGTCAGAGACCTGCGGCATCGGTGCATCGGCCAAAATGGAGAATGCCAGCGTTTGCAATGCATCGCCTGCCAAAATGGCATTCGCTTCGCCAAACTTGATGTGACAGGTTGGCTGTCCACGGCGTAAATCGTCGTCGTCCATTGCCGGCAGATCGTCATGAATCAATGAATAAGCATGGATACATTCGACTGCCGCAGCAGGGGCATCCAGACTCTCTAACGACATGCCAAACAGTTCACCAGTAGTATAAACCAGAAACGGACGCAGGCGTTTGCCTCCTAAGAGTGAGCCATACTCCATCGCATTGACCAGTGGACTACTCTGAAAGGGGAGGCTGGCGATGAAATGCCCCAACATCCGGTTAGTGCGTTGGTAATGTGCATTCAGTTGCGTGCTGAAATCGGTCATAGCGAGTCGTTATCCGGCGTAAACGGTGACAGCGGCGCATCGGGATCGTCGCTCAGCAGGATTTGTACGCGCTGTTCCGCCTGTTGCAGTTTTTGCTGACCCTGGCGAGCGAGCTGGATGCCATGCTCAAACTCATTTAGCGCATCGTCCAGCGGCAGTTCGCCTGATTCGAGGCGGGTAACGATTTTTTCCAGTTCGTTCAGCGAGCTTTCAAAGCTGACTGGCTGCTCGGTCTTCTTAGGCATAGTGGTTTCAGAATCCTGGTGTTATACGCCGTTGGCTTGTGGCGGCAGAGCGTGGTGTTGCGTGTGGTCATCCGTGGATGCGCAACAATTATACGGTTAAAGCGCACAGTATATCTTCATATAATGATATACTCCGCGCCCTGGATGCTATTGGTAAAATCATCTCTGTTCTGGCTGATTTTACCGATAACGTGATTTTAGTGCTCAGGGTAAATTTATTTACGCCTTTCTGACCAAGTAACGACAGCCACCATGAAGTTTATCATTAAATTGTTCCCGGAAATCACCATCAAGAGCCAATCTGTGCGGTTGCGCTTTATCAAGATTCTAACCGGAAACATTCGCAACGTATTAAAACACTATGATGAAACGCTGGCGGTTGTCCGTCACTGGGATCATATCGAAGTTCGGGCCAAAGACGAAAGCCAGCGTGAGGCGATTCGTGATGCGCTGACGAGAATTCCGGGCATTCACCATATTCTGGAAGTTGAAGATCACGCCTACACCGACGTGCACAATATATTTGAACAAGCGCTGGCGCTGTACCGTGAGCGGTTGGAAGGCAAGACGTTTTGCGTGCGAGTGAAACGCCGTGGTAAGCATGAATTCAGCTCACAGGACGTAGAACGCTACGTCGGCGGCGGTTTGAACCAGCACATTGAAACGGCACGAGTCAATCTCACTGCACCGCAGGTCACCGTGCATCTGGAAATCGAGCAGGACCGTTTGCTGCTGATTAAAGGGCGCTATGAAGGTATCGGCGGCTTCCCGATCGGTACGCAGGAAGATGTGCTGTCACTGATTTCCGGTGGTTTTGACTCCGGTGTCTCCAGCTATATGTTGATGCGTCGCGGATGTCGTGTGCATTACTGCTTCTTCAACCTTGGTGGTGCAGCCCATGAGATTGGGGTGAAACAGGTAGCACACTATCTGTGGAACCGCTTTGGTAGCTCGCATCGGGTGCGTTTTATTGCTATCGATTTCGATCCTGTCGTGGGTGAAATTCTCGAGAAGGTCGACGATGGCCAGATGGGCGTCGTGCTGAAGCGCATGATGGTGCGAGCAGCCTCCAAAGTTGCTGAGCGTTACGGTGTTCAGGCTCTGGTGACTGGTGAAGCGTTAGGGCAGGTGTCCAGCCAGACGCTGACCAACCTGCGTTTGATCGATAACGCCTCTGATACCCTGATTCTGCGCCCGCTGATTTCTCACGATAAAGAACACATTATCAAACAGGCTCGTGAACTGGGGACGGAAGATTTCGCCAAAACGATGCCGGAATACTGTGGTGTGATCTCCAAAAGCCCGACGGTGAAGGCGGTAAAAGCGAAGATCGAGGCCGAAGAAGGCCACTTTGATTTTGCTATCCTGGATCGCGTTGTGAGTGAAGCCCGGAATATTGATATCCGTGAGATCGCCGAGCAGACCAAACAAGACGTGGTTGAAGTCGAAACGGTCGCGTCGTTTGCGCCAACGGACGTGCTGCTGGATATCCGTGCGCCGGATGAACAGGACGATAAGCCGCTTGAGCTGGATCAGGTCGAAATCAAATCTTTACCGTTCTACAAGCTGGGTACGCAGTTTGGCGATTTGGATCAGAGCAAAACCTATCTGCTTTACTGCGAGCGTGGCGTGATGAGCCGCTTGCAGGCGCTGTATCTGCGTGAGCAAGGTTTTACCAATGTGAAGGTATACCGTCCGTAATAGGAAAAAGGCGCGCAAGCGCCTTTTTCGTCAGTCTTAATCGCTAATCGCGATAGTTATGAATTCCCGGCGGCAGGATGAGCTGTGCGGCAACGTCGGCGGCCTTTTCTTTCCCTAGCAGCAAATCGATGATCTTCAGCGCGAAATCCATGCTGGTGCCCGGCCCCTGCGTGGTTAACAGATTCACGCGCGGATCGTACACGACGCGCTTTTCCATCCATTTTTCTGGCGCAATCTTATCCTTAAACGCAGGATAGCCCGTCATGTTTCCGACGGGGAACAGCTGATGATATTCCAGCACCAGCGCAGGCGTTGCACACATCGCGGCGACAATTTTCCCTTCCAGATGCGCTTGTCGAATGCATTCCACCAGTATTGGGCTATCACGGAAGCACTCCGCACCTTGCAGGCCACCCGGTAACACCAGCACATCGAAAGGCCGATCGGCAACGGTAGCCAGTGGTGCATCCGCTAGTAGCCTTACCCCGCGTGAGCAGACGATTTCCAGATTGCCATCGCTGGCTACGCTGGCAAGCGTGACTTGAATACCTGCCCGGACAAGCAAATCGATGGTCGTGACGGCTTCAGTTTCTTCACTACCAGGTGCCAGACACACCAGTGCCGATGCGGTCATAATCATTTTCCTTTTGCTTAATGTAGTCAAACAGACGGGCATTTTCGGGGAGTGTCAGACCGTGGAGACGCGCACGGTGCAGTAAATACCCGGTAATGTAGTCAATTTCGGTATGTCGCTGAGCGAGGATGTCCTGCAACATCGATGAGGTGTTTGCCGCGGTGTTCTGAATAATTTGATTCACGTAGAGCAGCAGGCTATCTCGCGATGTATGGAAGCCTTCCCGTTCCATGACGCTGGTCACTTCCTGACAAAGCGATGCAATCAGTTCCGGGTACGCAGAAAGCTCGCCATTGGTGCAGTGATATTTTACCGTGAGCGGATTGATGACGCAGTTAGCCGCCAATTTCAGCCAGCAGGTGGCGCTAATGTTGGTGTGCCAGGCCACATCAGGCAAAGCCTGATGCAACACTTCAGCTAAATGGCTTTGGCTACTGTCGCCATTAAACGTGCCGATATGCGTTGTGCCTGCCGCAACGTGTACGACGCTATTTGTGTCGCGTCGGGCGGCGTGGGTGGTGATACCGAGCACCAGTGGCTGCTGCAGCGACGGTAATTCTTCCCGCGTACCCATCCCATTGTGTAAAAGCAGAATCGTGCAATGAGGGTTGAGCTGCGGCAACAGCACGGTAACGGCATCGGAAACCTGCCAGGCTTTTAGCGTCACCAGCAGAAGTTCGCTTTGGGCAAGATGATCGGGATCGTTCGCCGTCAGGTTGAGATTACAGTGCTGACCGTCCAGCAGGGTGACATTGACTGGACAATACGGTTGCGGAATGCGCAGCCATCCCTGGACATCATGCCCTTGCTGATGTAACGCGGCGAGCCAAAGTTGGCCCAGCGCGCCACAGCCAAGAACGGTGATTTTCATGTGCGTCTCCCCTATTTGATGCGGGCGCTGTCGTTCTGCCATCATAGGCTATCATTCATGTCACGATCTTGTGTTATTCGGCCTGTTTACCTGATGCCGCGTAAAAAATCGGGATTGTATCTGGCATCTTGCTTATCGCAGAAGAGCGGTTATTATGCTCGCCAGCCAAATTTGTCAGGAGAGCGAATTATGCCATCTTTCGATATTGTTTCGGAAATTGATATGCAGGAAGTCCGTAACGCGGTGGAAAATGCGACGCGCGATCTGAGCACCCGTTGGGATTTTCGTAATGTTCCGGCCAGCTTTGAACTGAATGAGAAATCACAGAGTATCAAAGTGGCTAGCGAGTCTGATTTTCAGGTGCAACAGCTGATTGATATCATGCGCGAAAAGTTGCTGAAACGCGGGATTGAAGGCGGTGCGTTAGAAGTCCCAGAAGAGTTCGAGCATAGCGGTAAAACGTACAGCGTGGAAGCGAAGCTGAAGCAGGGCATTGAGACTACGCAGGCGAAGAAAATCGTCAAGCTGATCAAAGACAGCAAACTGAAAGTGCAGGCGCAGATTCAGGGTGAACAGGTTCGCGTCACCGGTAAATCACGCGATGATTTGCAGGGGGTGATGGCGTTGATTCGCGGCGGGAATCTGGGGCAACCGTTCCAGTTTACCAACTTCCGCGATTGATACTTTTAGTCAGCCGCCGATGAACAGAAAGGCCAGCGTAAGCTGGCCTTTCTATTTAGTTCTGTCCTACCAACTGTTCTAACTGCTGCCGATTGGTTTTCTTATTATCGATCTTTACATAGGCACTCTGTTCATCCGGCACGACCACAACTTCTGCAACGCCGGGTTGGGTACGTATTTTCTGTTCTAATTCACTATCGCGCAGCGCTAAATCAGGCAGGGTAATTCTCAGGCTGCTGAGATAAGGCGGTTCTTGCATGGTGAAGCTGACGAGTAGCCAGACGGCTGAAATGGCTGCACCAGCCATAAACACGGCAGAAGCACCATAAAGCTCAAACAGCCCGCCGCCGAGGCTCCCGCCAATTGCCACACCGATAAACTGCGTGGTGGAGTAAACGCCCATCGCCGTGCCTTTATATCCCGCAGGTGATTCCTTGCTAATCAGCGATGGCAGCAGTGCTTCCATAACGTTGAAGGCCAGGAAGAACAACTGTACACCGATGATAATTTGCCAAAGATGGTTACCCGCCGCCCATAAGACAACCTCTGCGGCGATCAGCACCACGATACAGCCGATGAAGACCTGCTTCATTCGTCTTTTCACTTCAGCATAAATGATAAAAGGCACGACGCCGGCAAAAGAGATCAGCATCGTGGTCAGATAGACTTTCCAATGCTCCTGCGGTGCCAGCCCCGCAGATTCCATTACGCGCGGCAGGGCGACGAAGCTCGACATCAATAAAATATGCAGACACATAATGCCGATATTCAGTTTCAGCAGGCGGCTATTGCTGAGTACTTTGCGGAAACTGCCGCGCACCATCGCCGATTCTCGATTCAGAACGTGCTCAGGTGCGGAAGGAATCAGCGTCAGAGTAATGACAATACCTGCGAGTGACAGAAGGGCAATGCCCCAGAAGAGCGCCTGTAAACCGAAGGCATGGGTAACGATAGGCCCAACGACCATCGCGATAGCAAAGGTGACGCCGAAGCTCACACCGATAAACGCCATGGCTTTCGTTCGGTTCTGCTCACGCGTCAGGTCGGAAAGCAGCGCCATAACGGCAGCGGAGATTGCCCCCGCGCCTTGCAGTGCACGGCCAAGGATAATGCCCCAGATAGAATCGCTCAGTGCGGCGATAACGCTACCGAGAGCAAAAATCAACAGCCCGCCGACGATCAGGGGTTTTCTGCCGATGCGGTCTGAGGCCAGACCGAAGGGAATCTGGAAAATAGCCTGCATCAGGCCATAAATACCAATCGCAATACCGATCAGTGCTTCACTGGCACCCTGTAAGGCCATGCCGTAAGTCGTCAGGACAGGCAACACCATGAACATGCCAAGCATGCGTAGTGAAAAAACGGCTCCCAAGCCCCATGTGGCGCGTAATTCGCCAGGGGTCATTTTATTATCGTTCATGTGTACCTCGGAAAACAATTAGCGCTATTTTAGTGCGTTATTGACCAAACAGTAAACGATAGGTTTGTTACGTGATTTGGCGGAGGAGAGGCGGGGGAGGGCAGAAGAAGAAACAGGTGGACGAGCCACCTGTTTTTCTTAATGCATGTAACGCTGCTTGTGATTAACGCAGGTAGGTCAGCATGATTTCATGCGCTGGTGCCATTGAGTCCACAGACATCATGACGCTCAGCGAGGTAATCGCGACAATGGAGAAAACAAACAGTTTTCTTGCCCACACGCGGTCATCAATCGCATTTTTATAGCCTGACAGCGCCATACCCAACCACCAGACGCTAACTGCTGCGGCAACGATCAGATATTTATAGCCGGCATAGCCGCCGAGAGACAGCATCAGAGTCGCTACCGCAAACGCCACGATGTACAGTGTGATGTGGTGTTTCGCAACGGAGATGCCTTTCACAACCGGCAGTACCGGGATGTTAGCGGCCTGATAATCCTTGAAGCGGAAAATCGCAATCGCGTATGAATGCGGCATCTGCCACAGGCTAAAGATCAGCAGCAGAATCAACGCGCCAGCATCGAACTGGTTGCTGACGGCACAGTAACCGATAACCGGTGGTGCTGCGCCGGACAGGCTGCCAATCAGCGTGCCATAAACAGAATGCCGCTTCATGTACAGGCTATACACACCGACATACACGACGAAGCCCATCACCGCCAGCCACATGGCCAGCGGGTTAGCCGCGATGTAGAGCAGAGCAAAGCCCGCAATACCTAACAGCGATGCGTAAACCAGCGTTACCTTCAGCGAAATCAGTCCCTTTACCAGAACCCGATTTTTGGTTCTCTCCATTTTCTTGTCGATGTCGCGGTCAATGACGTTGTTAAACACGCAGCCAGATGCAACGACTAACGACACACCCACGAGGGTGGCGAAAAACAGGGGATAATCAATGCGGCCTTGGGCCGCAAGGAGAAATCCACCGATAACGGAAATCAGATTTCCGAAAATAATTCCTGGTTTAGTAACTTGCAGGTATTGCTTAATCATCTTTTACGGCTCTGTTACTGGATCATCATATTGTGGTGTGCGCTCATCATAATCCAGATGGAGCCCACGACGACAATAGCGATAATCAGGACGGCAAACACAAGAGCCACCACGTTCCAGCGCTCTTCTGAGGACGTATTCAGGTGCAGGAAGTACACCAGATGTACCAGAATCTGAACCACTGCACATCCCACCACCGTGAAAAGGATGGCGCTATGCGAGGCAGTGCCGCTCATAACCATACTGAAAGGAATCACTGTCAAAATAACAGACAGAACAAAACCTATCACGTATGACTTAACGCTGCCGTGGCTGGCACCTGAATGATCGGTTGTTGAATGACTCATTACATCGCCCCCAGCAGATAAACAACGGTGAAGACACAGATCCATACCACGTCGAGGAAGTGCCAGAACAGGCTAAGGCACATCAGACGTGTTTTGTTGGTTGCAGTCAGGCCACGTTTAGAGACCTGAATCATCATGATGACCAACCAAATCAGACCGCCTGTTACGTGAATCCCGTGGGTACCGACCAGTGCGAAGAAGGCAGACAGGAACGCGCTGCGATCCGGGCCATAGCCTTCAACGATCAGATGATGGAACTCATAGATTTCCATCCCGATAAACACCAGACCGAACAGGAAGGTCACACCCAGCCAGGCATTAACCTGGGATTTGTTGCCCTTGTTCATGGCGATCATCGCCATGCCGTAGGTAATACTACTGAACAACAGGGCGAACGTTTCCACCAGCACGAAAGGCAGTTGGAAAAGCTCTTTCCCGGTTGGGCCACCCGCAGTACCGTTAACCAGTACCGCATAGGTTGCGAACAGTGACCCGAAAATAATCAGGTCGCTCATCAGGTAGACCCAGAAGCCGAATACCTTGGTCGCGCCTGTGTCGTGGTGCCCATGCTCTGCATGGGCTGTATTGTGGTTAGTCAGAGTTTCAGTTGACATGTTTCACGCCTGCCTTACTGAGTTGATCAAAATTCTGATTCTCAATTTGCTCAATTTCTTTAACCGGCACGTAGTAATCCACGTCTTGATTAAAGCTATGCACAATCCAGGTCACAATCATGCCAGCGAAGCCAGCGATGGCAAGCCACCAGATATGCCAGATCATGGCAAAACCGAATACCAGGCTGAATGCGGAGATAATCACACCGGCGCCGGTGTTCTTCGGCATGTGAATCTCTTCATAGCTGGCAGGGCGTTTGTAAGCTTCACCTTTCTCTTTCGCTTCCCAGAATGCGTCACGATCGTTGATGTGTGGCACGATAGCGAAGTTATAGAACGGTGCAGGAGAAGAAGTTGCCCACTCCAGCGTACGTCCACCCCACGGGTCGCCCGTCAGATCGCGGTTCTGGTGACGATCACGGATACTGACGTAGAACTGGATAACCTGACACAGCACACCGATACCGATCAAGACCGCACCGATGGAAGCCACAACCAGCAAGGCGTGGAACTCAGGGTTGATTTGCTGGCTCAGACGGCGCGTCATCCCCATGAAGCCGAGGATGTACAGCGGCATGAAGGCAACGAAGAAGCCGATAATCCAGAACCAGAACGCGCGTTTACCCCAGGTTTCGTTCAGGGTGAAGCCAAAGGCTTTCGGGAACCAGTAAGTAATACCAGCGAAGCAACCGAACACGACGCCGCCGATGATCACGTTGTGGAAGTGAGCAATCAGGAACAGGCTGTTATGCAGGACGAAGTTCGCGCCCGGCACGGCCAGCAGTACCCCGGTCATCCCACCAATGGTGAAGGTGATGATGAAGCCCGTGGTCCATAGCATCGTAGAGTGGGACTGAATACGGCCTTGATACATGGTGAACAGCCAGTTGAAGATTTTAACCCCGGTCGGGATTGAAATAATCATGGTGGCTATGCCAAAGAAGGCGTTGACGTTTGCGCCGGACCCCATGGTAAAGAAGTGGTGCAGCCAAACGATGAACGACAGAACCGTAATCGCAATGGTTGCCCATACCAGTGAGGTGTAGCCAAACAGACGTTTTTTACAGAAAGTGGCAACCACTTCGGAGTAAACACCGAATATTGGTAGCACCAGAATGTAAACCTCAGGATGACCCCATGCCCAAATCAGGTTGATGTACATCATCATGTTGCCACCCATATCATTGGTAAAGAAATGGGTGCCGAGGTAACGGTCAAGCGTCAGCAGCGCAATGGTAACGGTCAATATCGGGAATGCGGCGATGATCAGCACGTTGGTACACAGTGCCGTCCAGGTAAATACTGGCATTTTCATCAGCGTCATGCCAGGCGCGCGCATCTTCAGAATGGTGGCGAAGAAGTTAACCCCTGTCAGCGTAGTACCGACACCGGATATCTGTAGACTCCATATCCAGTAATCGACCCCGACGCCGGGACTGTACTCCTTTCCTGAAAGCGGTGGATACGCAACCCAACCCGTTTGTGCGAACTCACCCACCCCGAGAGAAAGGTTGATTAAGACAACACCAGCCACAAATAGCCAGAAGCTAAGGGAGTTCAGGAAGGGGAAAGCAACGTCACGCGCACCAATCTGCAAAGGAACCGCAAGGTTCATCAGGCCAACAACAAACGGCGTCGCCACGAAGAAGATCATGATGACACCGTGCGCGGTGAAAATCTGATCGTAGTGGTGAGCGTTTAGAAAGCCTTCTTGTCCGGCAGAAGCCAGCACCTGCTGGCCGCGCATCATGATGGCATCGGCAAAACCACGAATCATCATCACCAGACCGACGATGATGTACATGATACCGATTTTCTTGTGGTCGACAGAGGTGAACCATTCGGCCCACAGCCATTTCCACTTACCGAAATAGGTTATTGCCGCCAGCAGCGCAAGACCGCCAACGATGATCGCCGCCACGGTGACCATAATAATGGGTTCGTGATATGGAACCGCATCGAGTGTAAGTTTTCCGAACATCGTATTATCCCTCGGCTCCTTTGTGCGAGCCATGCTCGCCCATGTTCATACCCTCACCGTGTTGCATGTTTTCGTCGTGCTTCATGCCTTCACCATGATGTTGCATGTTCATGCCGCTGCCTGTGAATTTGCGAATAAGATTATTAAACAAATCCGGCTGGACACTGGAGAAGTATTCGACAGGATGGAATTCACTTGGTTTAGCCAAAGCGTTGAATTCATCCATGGTATTCAGTGTCTTAGGGGACGACCGAACGTTCGCAACCCACTGGTCGAACTCTTGTTGAGTTGGCGTAGCAATCGCGGTGAACTTCATACCAGAGAAGCCTTTACCACTATAGCCGCCAGAGATACCGTCATATTTGCCCGGTTCGTTAGCGATCAGGTGGAGCTTCGTCTGCATTCCGGCCATGGCATAGATTTGTCCACCAAGACGAGGGATGAAGAAGGAGTTCATCACGGAGTCGGATGTAATCTTGAACGCAACAGGTACGTTGGCAGGGAAAGCCAGTTCGTTAACCGTCGCGATACCCAGGTCCGGGTAAACAAACAGCCATTTCCAGTCAAGCGAAACAACTTCGACATTGATAGGTTTGACGTCTGACACCAGTGGCTTATAGGGATCAAGCGAGTGGGTCGTCTTCCAGGTAATCGTGCCAAGAATGACGATAATGATAATTGGTACAGTCCAAACTACTGCTTCTATCTTATTGGAATGTGACCAGTTCGGGGTATATTTTGCCTTTTCATTGGAAGCACGGAACTTCCAGGCAAAAGCTATCGTCATAACGATAACGGGAATCACAACGATCAACATCAGCCCGATGGCAGTCAGTATTAACGATCTTTGTTCTAACCCGATCTCTCCTTTGGGGTTCATCAGCGCCATATCGCAACCGCTCAGCAGAGCAGTGGCTGCAAATAAAGACAGCATCCCAAAAATTGTATTGTATTTCTTGAGTCTCATCTAGCGACCTCAATAACAAGGGCTCTATTGTCATTTTACGCGAGCGGGCATTTTACGGGAAGGTTACTGCACTGTAAACATGATTAAGGTTATGTCAGCCGTTTGTTGCTGTTTTTTGCCCTTAATGTCACAAAGATAGCCAAAATAAAAATGGTATTGAAAAACAGCAAATTAAGAGGCTACCCAGATAAGAGTATGGAAGGATAATAAGAAATTACAACTCACCGTAACGCTTATTTTCTATTTTTAGTTTGGTGAAATTTTTTGCTCAACCAGCGCTTTTGATGACAAATGAAATTAGTTTTGGGGGATTTTACGAGGAAATAAAATTTCCTCTAGCAAGATATTATGAGAAAAATAATTAAATAAAGGAACGATGTAATAGGTTCAGGCAGCAGATGAGTGCTGCCTGAACGAATAGTAGTCAGTGTACTGACGGTTTTGACGCCCGCCTGAGTGACAGGTAATCCAACAAGCTACCGAAGAAAATGCCCAGCAGAGCAAGCGTACCGCCTGCGGCGAGCAGGTATTCGGCCAACAGAGGTAATGAGGACCATTCCAGCGCATTGCTGATCAGCAGCATGAGCCACAATGCCAGCACGATCACACCCAATCCCAACATATGTAAGGCTTTCTTGTAATAGTTCTGGAAGTTTGTGCGTAACTGAAAGGTGTCGGTTTTCTGGGTAAACTCCAACGTCTCACGGCAGATCAGCAGGATGGCCAGGCCCGGTAACGCGGCAAAAATCGAGAACAGGTAGAACCATGCCCAGCCATAGGATTCGACAAACCAGCCTGCGATAGGGCCAACGTAAACCCGTCCGACGGCGGCAAGGGCGGAAAGCAGAGCAAACTGTGTGGCTGAGAACGACTTATTACACAGCGTCATCAATAGTGCGACGAATGCTGCTGTCCCCATACCGCCGCAGAGATTTTCCAGAAAAACAGCGGTAGCCATGGTGAACAGACTTTTGGCTGTGATAGCCAGCAGCCAGTATCCCGCGTTGGACACGGCCTGAAGAATACCAAACAGCATCAGGGCTCTGAACAACGAGAGCCGCTGCATCAATAATCCGCCGTAAATGGCTCCCGCGATGGTGGCGAAGAGTCCAAGCGTCTTATTAACCAGCCCGACATCACCAGCATTAAAACCAACGCCGCGTATCAGGAAGGTTGTCGTCAGGCTGACCGCAAAGGCGTCACCGAGCTTGTATAACACGATAAGCAGAAGAATGAGCCAGGCATTGTTGCGTGCAAAGAAATCGCGCAGGGGGGCAACAATTGCTTGCTCCATGCTGCGCGGCGCTGGCTGGCTATTCAGTGGTTCCGGTGCTAACAGGGTTGCGAACACACCGATCAGCATGAGTCCTGCCATTAACCAATAGGTGGCCTGCCAGCCGAAATAGCGATCGGCCATCCACAACGCTAGTCCACCAGAAACCAGCATCGCCAGACGATAACCTAATACCGAGGTGGCTGCGCCCGTACCGCGTTCTTCTGGAGGAAGTAAATCCGTCTTATAAGCATCAAAAACAATATCCTGAGACGCGGAGCAGAACGCGACCAGAACCGCCAGCGCAGCCAGCCACCAGAGATCGCGAGCCGGGTTCATAAATCCCATACCAATAATGGCAGCGATCAGCAGAAGTTGACTGAGTATTAGCCAGCCACGGCGTCGGCCAAGGAACGGCGGAGTATAGCGGTCCATCAGGGGGGACCACAGAAACTTGAATACGTAGGCTTGACCAACCAAAGAGAAGAAACCAATGGTTTTCAGATCGACATTCTCGACGGTCATCCAGGCTTGCAATGTGCCGGATGTCAATGCCAGTGGTAAACCGGAAGCGAAGCCAAGCAACAGCATAAAAAGCGAATTACGTTGGCTGAACAAAGCAATGATGCGACTAAACATGGAGAGTCCTTTCCCTTGCTCCGAAAGCGTTCAGAAGCAAGGGAAGCGGCGTGCAGAAATTAACGGGCGTTTTCTTTAATAAAGCTGCTTACGCTGGTGTCTTGTGCCATGTCGTTGATGACATCACCCAGCACAGTGTTAACAGCATCGGTAATTTTGTCGTTGCTGGCGGTGAAAGCACCCTGAACGTTATAGGTTGAACGGTAGTTTTTCACCTGCTTGTTGCCGTTTGCCGCCTGAGAAATGATGGAGATATCTGCTTTGGTCGTGATGTTGTAGCGCAGGTTCCCTTCAGAGACATCGGCGTACAGGTGGTTAACCACGATCTGCAAGGCTACCGGGCCGCCAGTACCGATCATGTAACCACGTGCGGTCATTTGTTTCTCCAACGCTTCTTGCAACAAGAAACGTAGATCGCGAGAAGGCGTCAGCGTAATCAGTTGGCCATCGCGATTCACTTTCGCCAGAGCCTGATCGGCGCGTTGGTCTGCACCATTGATACTAATCGTTACGCCCATCAGGGTCGGATCCTGGGAAGGTACGCTAATTTTTGGGGTGATGTTCAGCGTGTTGCTTTTTGCTGCACATCCTGCAAGCAGAATGACGGCCAGAAGAGGGAAAAATAATTTTTTTAACATTCGTATTTTCTCAGTAATGATTAGTGTGGTGAGCTGACAAATATTGTTGATATCATATCATCGCCACAGGCAGGAAAAAGAGCCGATAGCAGGTAAATTGTCCTGAAATTCATCTTTTTCATGCCGTTGACCCGGAAAAACCGTTTTTATCACATCAATACCGCCGATGATATATCAACCCTTCGCGACCCTTTTTCTTCTTCGTTATGCCGCTTTTACGCATAACAGATTGAAAAAACGCTAAGGTTATACTGATTCGGGCATCGGTAAGTTGCAGTTTGAGTGGCAGCAATGTCGCGTTGATATCACATTTTCCCCAAGCCGAAAGGGTAGCCGTATGATGCGTGAAACGATAGAAGAAAAGCTGCGTGTGGGTTTTGAACCCGTTCATTTAGAAGTGACTGATGAGAGCTATCGCCACAACGTGCCAGCAGGAGCAGAAAGTCATTTTAAAGTTGTGCTGGTCAGCGATAAATTCACGGGCGAACGTGTGATTGGGCGACATCGCGCAGTCTATGCCGTACTGGCTGAGGAACTGGCAGGTTCGGTGCATGCGTTAGCGTTACATACCTATTCGACAAAAGAGTGGGTCAGCTTGCAAAATGCCGTACCTTCTTCACCGCCTTGCGGTGGCGCTGGCATCCTTTCTTAAGTCATTAATATGACCCGTTCCTGACATATCGGGACGGGTTACTAACAAAAGTGTGAATCCGTTGCTGTAATAGTCTGCCCGCCGTTCTCGACTCATCCCGTCTATATCGCTATAATGCTGCGTCTATTTTTCCTGAATGTATTCGGGACGCTTCTGACTACAGGGACGGGGTTGGCAATTTCCCGGTTCTGCGAGGTTTATTTAAGCCTGTGCGCCTTGGTGCCAGCGCTGAATCAGCCCTGCTGTCGTGAGAGTTTTCGTCGCGAGAATAGTTTTGGGGTTGACCGATCACTGTGATTTTTTGAGGTAACAAGATGCAAGTTTCAGTTGAAACCACTCAAGGTCTGGGACGTCGCGTAACGATTACCGTTGCTGCTGACATCATTGAGAGTGCGGTGAAGAGCGAGCTGGTCAACGCGGCCAAAAAAGTACGTATTGACGGTTTTCGTAAAGGCAAAGTGCCGATGAATGTTGTTGCTCAGCGTTATGGTGCCTCCGTGCGTCAGGACGTATTGGGTGACCTGATGCAGCGCAACTTTGTTGACGCTATCATCAAAGAAAAAATTAATCCGGTTGGCGCGCCTAACTATATCCCTGGCGAATATGCTGTAGGCGGCGACTTCACTTACTCTGTTGAGTTTGACGTGTACCCGGAAATCGAACTGAAAGGTCTGGATGCGATCGAAGTTGAAAAACCGGTTGTTGAAGTGACTGATGCTGACGTTGATACCATGCTGGACACGCTGCGTAAGCAACAGGCAACCTGGAAAGAAACCGACCGCGCTGCGGCAGCGGAAGATCGTGCAACGATCGATTTCACTGGCTCTATCGACGGTGAAGTCTTTGAAGGCGGAAAAGCGTCCGACTTCGTTCTGGCAATGGGCCAGAACCGCATGATCCCAGGCTTTGAAGATGGCATCGTTGGACACAAAGCGGGTGAAGAATTCACTATCGACGTGAACTTCCCAGAAGATTACCACGCTGAAAACCTGAAAGGAAAAGCGGCACAGTTCGCTATCGTCCTGAAGAAAGTTGAAGAGCGTGAGCTGCCTGAACTGACTGAAGAATTCATCAAACGTTTCGGCGTGGCTGATGGTTCTCAGGAAGGTCTGCGTGCTGAAGTTCGTAAAAATATGGAACGTGAGCTGAAAGGCGCGGTGCGTAACCGTGTGAAAACCCAGGTTCTGGACGGACTGATCAACGCCAACGAAATCGACGTTCCAGTTGCACTGATCGATGGCGAAATCGACGTTCTGCGTCGCCAGGCTGCACAGCGTTTTGGCGGCAACGAGAAGCAAGCGCAGGAATTACCGCGTGAGCTGTTCGAAGAGCAAGCTAAACGCCGTGTTGTTATCGGTCTGTTGCTGGGCGAAGTGATCAGCACCAATGAGCTGAAAGCTGACGAAGCACGCGTTAATGCGCTGATCGAAGAGATGGCTTCTGCTTATGAAGATCCGCAGGAAGTTATCGAGTTCTACAGCAAAAACAAAGAGCTGCTGAACAACATGCGTAACGTTGCTCTGGAAGAGCAAGCGGTAGAAACCGTACTTGCTAAAGCGAAAGTTGTTGAGAAATCAGTAAGCTTCAACGAACTGATGAACCAAACGACTACTGCATAAATCTTGTTGATATCAACATTGTTTATTGCGTAGCGGGGATGCTTCCCTATCAAAAGCCCGTGCCTTATGGCGCGGGCTTTTTGCTTGTAGCGTTCGCAATACTGATGATTGTCGTTTAGGTCGTACTTAACTCCGGCGTTTAGCGCCTTCGCTTCCTCCTGTGAATCGACGAGAGATGGTCGCCTGAAATTGCACTACTATTAAGTCAGGTAAAGAATTTGCTAGGTCAGGCAACGAGTTAAACCACTGCGTTGCCGTGCCGATAACGTGTTAAGAATAAAATAATTGGCTCTTTAATAGAGAACGATTGATAGTGTAAGCTTGAAATACAATGCGTGTGCCCCCACTCACTGAAGAGGAAAAGTGGGCACAGCAGGTAAGGATTCTCGGCCGGATGGGTTGTTCAACTAAGGCGGGGCAGGGTTCCATAGTCATCCCTCTCTATCTCTAGTAGAATTGAGTAATACTATGATTGAACCGCGCAATGATTGAACAACGCTAAGAGTGCCGGACGCATTTTATCTAGGAGACGTGAATGTCATACAGTGGCGAACAAGAAAGACAAGCACCTCATATGGCATTAGTGCCGATGGTGGTTGAACAGACCTCGCGTGGGGAACGTTCTTACGATATCTATTCCCGTCTGCTAAAAGAACGGATAATCTTCCTGACTGGTCAGGTGGAAGATCACATGGCGAATCTGGTTGTGGCACAGATGCTGTTTCTGGAAGCCGAAAACCCAGAAAAAGACATTTATCTGTACATTAACTCTCCAGGTGGCGTCATTACTGCCGGTATGTCCATTTACGACACCATGCAGTTTATCAAGCCAGATGTTAGCACGATCTGTATGGGACAGGCCTGTTCCATGGGCGCGTTCCTGTTGACTGCGGGAGCCAAAGGCAAACGTATTTGCCTGCCTAACTCGCGCGTCATGATTCACCAGCCATTGGGTGGTTTCCAAGGGCAGGCAACGGATATTGAAATCCATGCCAAAGAAATACTGAAAGTGAAAGCCAAGATGAATGAGCTGATGGCGAAACATACGGGTCAGCCTCTCGAAGCGATAGAGAGAGACACCGAGCGCGATCGTTTCCTCTCTGCCAGTGAGGCAGTAGACTACGGTTTGGTAGACTCCGTATTCACTAACCGTGGGTAATAATTCGCCATATTAGCGGTCTGGTGTAGCTAAAGATCAGTGTTCGACCGATAGTCTGTTGTGCGAGGTTATTTTACGCGTATTGGCTATAAGTATCGGCGTTCGTTGTAGCGGTATCGCTGTGGTTGGCCTGCGGGCAAAAGACGAAAAAGAGGTTTAACTCATGACAGATAAGCGCAAAGACGGTTCAGGAAAGTTACTGTACTGCTCTTTTTGCGGCAAAAGCCAGCATGAAGTGCGTAAGCTGATTGCCGGGCCGTCGGTGTATATCTGCGATGAATGTGTTGACTTGTGTAACGACATTATTCGCGAAGAGATTAAAGAAGTGGCGCCACACCGTGAGCGCAGTGCGTTGCCGACGCCACACGAAATTCGCCGCCACCTTGACGATTACGTCATTGGTCAAGAACAGGCCAAGAAGGTGTTGGCTGTTGCGGTGTATAACCACTATAAACGCTTGCGTAATGGTGACAGCAGCAACGGGATCGAACTGGGTAAAAGTAACATCCTGCTGATCGGTCCGACAGGTAGCGGTAAAACGCTGCTGGCTGAAACGCTGGCGCGTTTCCTCGATGTTCCGTTCACCATGGCGGATGCGACCACGCTGACTGAAGCGGGTTACGTCGGTGAAGACGTTGAAAACATCATTCAGAAGCTGTTGCAGAAGTGCGATTACGATGTGCAGAAAGCGCAACGCGGCATTGTCTACATCGATGAAATCGACAAGATTTCTCGTAAGTCCGATAACCCGTCGATCACCCGTGATGTGTCTGGTGAAGGCGTGCAGCAGGCATTGCTGAAGCTGATTGAAGGCACCATTGCAGCGGTTCCGCCGCAGGGTGGCCGTAAGCATCCGCAGCAGGAGTTCTTGCAGGTGGATACTTCCAAGATCCTCTTTATCTGCGGCGGTGCGTTCGCGGGTCTGGACAAGGTGATTGAGCAGCGTACTGATACAGGTCGCGGTATCGGCTTTAATGCAACGGTTAAAGGATCGGCTGACAAAGCAACAGAAGGCGAGCTGTTAAGCAATGTGGAACCGGGGGACTTGATTAAATTCGGTTTGATTCCTGAGTTTATCGGTCGTCTGCCAGTCGTTGCGACGCTGAGAGAATTGAGCGAAGACGCATTGATTCAGATTCTGCGTGAGCCGAAGAATGCGCTGACCAAACAGTATCAGGCGCTGTTCAATCTGGAAGGCGTTGAGCTGGAATTCCGCGATGAAGCGCTCACGGCGATTGCCAAGAAAGCGATGGCGCGTAAAACCGGTGCACGTGGCCTGCGTTCTATCGTTGAGGCGGCTCTGCTGGATACCATGTATGACCTGCCGTCGCTGGATAGCGTGGATAAAGTCGTCATTGATGAATCTGTTATTGCGGGCCAGTCCGAGCCATTGTTGATCTATGGCAAACCTGAGACACAGCAGGCTTCCGGCGAATAATTAATCAATTTGGCTGTATCAAAAAATAAAAATGGGGGATTTATCCCCCATTTGTTTTTTACACGCATGCTGGTCGTTGAATGTGAGACATTTATCCCCATATACTCAAATACCTATTTGATGAAACCCGTGAAAACCGCGTTTCATGAGATTCCCATAACCTGGCGGAAACGAAACTAAGAGAGAGCTCTATGAACCCTGAGCGTTCCGAACGCATAGAAATCCCCGTATTGCCATTGCGCGATGTGGTGGTTTATCCGCACATGGTCATTCCGTTATTTGTTGGTCGTGAGAAATCGATTCGGTGCCTTGAAGCCGCAATGGATCATGATAAGAAGATCATGCTGGTGGCACAGAAAGAAGCCTCAACGGATGAGCCAAGTATTAACGATCTTTTCTCGGTAGGGACGGTAGCCTCAATTCTTCAAATGCTGAAACTGCCAGACGGCACGGTAAAAGTGCTGGTCGAGGGGTTACAGCGTGCGCGTATTACGACGCTTTCTGACAGCGGTGAGCATTTCGCTGCACACGCAGAATATCTTGATTCCCCTGCGATTGATGAACGCGAGCAGGAAGTGCTTATGCGCACGGCGATCAATCAGTTTGAGGGATACATCAAGCTAAACAAGAAGATCCCACCAGAAGTGCTGACATCTCTGAACAGCATTGATGACGCTGCGCGTTTAGCCGACACCATTGCTGCGCACATGCCGCTGAAATTGGCTGATAAGCAGTCTGTACTTGAAATGTTCGATATCACTGAACGTTTGGAGTACCTGATGGCGATGATGGAATCCGAAATCGACCTGTTGCAGGTAGAAAAACGGATTCGTGGCCGCGTTAAGAAGCAAATGGAAAAAAGCCAGCGTGAGTACTATCTGAATGAGCAAATGAAAGCTATTCAGAAAGAGCTGGGTGAGATGGATGACGCTCCGGATGAACACGAAGCGTTAAAGCGCAAGATTGAAGCGGCGAAAATGCCGAAAGACGCGCGTGAGAAAGCCGAAGCCGAGTTACAAAAGCTGAAAATGATGTCTCCGATGTCGGCAGAAGCGACGGTAGTGCGCAGCTATATCGACTGGATGGTGCAGGTGCCATGGAATGCGCGCAGCAAAGTGAAGAAAGATTTGCTGAAAGCGCAGGAAATGCTGGATACCGACCATTATGGTCTGGATCGCGTGAAAGAACGTATCCTCGAATATCTCGCAGTACAGAGCCGTGTCAGCAAGATCAGAGGGCCGATTCTGTGTCTGGTGGGGCCTCCTGGCGTGGGTAAAACCTCGCTCGGTCAATCCATCGCCAAAGCGACCGGACGTCAGTATGTGCGCATGGCGCTGGGTGGCGTGCGCGACGAAGCGGAGATCCGTGGGCATCGCCGTACCTATATCGGTTCAATGCCAGGCAAGTTGATCCAGAAAATGGCGAAAGTCGGTGTGAAAAACCCGCTATTCCTGCTGGATGAGATCGACAAGATGTCTTCCGACATGCGTGGCGATCCGGCTTCTGCTTTGCTGGAAGTGCTCGATCCTGAGCAGAACGTGGCGTTTAACGATCACTATCTGGAAGTCGACTACGATCTGTCTGATGTGATGTTTGTTGCGACGTCTAACTCCATGAACATCCCGGCACCGCTGCTTGACCGTATGGAAGTCATTCGTCTTTCCGGCTATACCGAAGACGAAAAACTGAATATCGCCAAACAGCATCTGCTGCCGAAACAGATCGAACGTAATGCGCTGAAAAATGGTGAGCTGTCGGTAGAAGACAGCGCGATTGTTGGCATTATCCGTTATTACACGCGTGAAGCTGGCGTGCGTAGCCTTGAGCGTGAAATCTCCAAGCTGTGCCGTAAAGCAGTAAAAACGCTGTTGATGGATAAATCTACTAAGCATATCCAGATTTCGGGCGATAACCTTAAGGATTTCCTTGGGGTACAACGTTTTGACTATGGTCGTGCGGACGATGAAAATCGCGTAGGGCAGGTGACCGGACTGGCCTGGACGGAAGTGGGCGGCGACCTGCTGACGATTGAAACGGCCTGCGTGCCGGGCAAAGGTAAGCTGACTTATACCGGTTCGTTGGGTGAGGTCATGCAGGAGTCGATTCAGGCTGCACTTACTGTGGTTCGTGCCAGAGCGGAAAAATTAGGCATCAACGCTGATTTTTACGAGAAACGTGATATCCACGTTCACGTTCCAGAAGGTGCGACGCCAAAAGACGGTCCGAGTGCGGGTATCGCGATGTGTACCGCGCTGGTTTCTTGTTTGACCGGGAACCCGGTGCGTGCCGATGTGGCGATGACAGGGGAAATTACCCTGCGTGGTCTGGTGCTGCCGATTGGTGGTCTGAAAGAGAAGCTGCTGGCCGCACACCGTGGTGGTATCAAGACGGTATTGATTCCAGATGACAACAAGCGCGATCTGGAGGATATCCCACAGAACGTGATTGCCGATCTGGAAATCCATCCGGTGAAACGTATTGAGGAAGTGTTAGCGTTCGCGTTACAGAATTCGCCTTCTGGCATGCAAGTGGTCTCGACGCCTAAAGCCAAGACCAAAGCCAAGGCAAAATAGTGACCTGTCGCAAAAACCCTTGAGAAAATCAGGGCTGGTGAGTGAAATCGTGCTTGCCAGCTTTTTTTTGTACCGCTAAGTTAGAGCACTGTTAGTTTTAGCCGTAACTGGCTAAGCATGACAGCCTTGATAATAAGTTACGTGTCGCGTCTTGGGACATTGAAGCGCGATAAGAGAATTCCAGAGGGGATGACAGAGTGAACAAGTCACAATTGATCGACAAAATTGCTGCAGATGCTGATATTTCCAAAGCGGCAGCAGGGCGTGTGTTAGATGCAATTATTGGTTCCGTTACCGAATCCCTGAAAGAAGGGGACGATGTTGCTTTGGTCGGTTTTGGTACTTTCTCAGTGCGTGAACGTGCTGCTCGTACCGGCCGTAACCCGCAAACTGGTAAGGAAATCAGTATCCCTGCGGCGAAAGTACCAGGATTCCGTGCTGGTAAAACGCTGAAAGACGCCGTTAACTGATTATTACGTCACAGGTTTGGCTGATAACCACTTTGGGTGCCAAACAATACCTGACGCAATGATATTGGTAGGGTAAGATACGAGGCGCATCATTTTATGATGTGCCTTTTATTTATATAGGATTTTACCCTAAATAATTCGAGTTGCGTGAAGGCGGCAAGAGAGGGAATCCCGATGAGCTTACTTAAGTAAGTGATTCGGGTGACTGAACGTAGCCAACGCGCATGCAACTTGAAGTATGACGGGGATATACATACCCGACACATGGCAGAACGTGGCGGGCAATAAGCTTAAGTGCGCCCTAGCCTTGTATTGGGCTATAGCAATCGCAAGGATGCATGGCTCCGGCCAGCGCAGGGAGTTTTATCCATTCTACAGCGGAGTGTTGTCACATTATGATGGACAATTTACGTACGGCCGCGAATAACGTCGTGCTCAAAATTATTCTTGCTTTGATCATCGCATCATTCGTTCTAACTGGCGTTGGTGATTATCTTATTGGTGGTTCAGGAGATTACGCTGCAAAGGTGAACGGGCAAGAAATTACCCGCGCACAGCTTGAGCAGGCGGTACAGAACGAACGCAGTCGTCAGCAGGAAGCCTTGGGTGAGAATTTCTCTCTTCTGGCGAGTAATGACGGCTACATGCAGCAATTGCGTAAGCAGGCACTCTCCCAACTCATTGATGAAACCTTGCTGGATCAGTATGCCAACAAGCTGGGTCTGAACATCAGTGATGAGCAAATCAAACAGGCGATCTTTGACGTTCCTTCGTTTCAGACCAACAACCGCTTTGATAATGAAAAGTATCTGGATCAGGTTCGTCGCCTTGGCGTAACGCCGGATATGTATGCTCTGATGCTGCGTAAGCAACTGACTTCACAGCAGCTGATTCGCGGTTTTGGCAATACCGCGTTCCTGCTGCCGCAGGAGATCGATAACCTGGTGAAACTGGCTGCACAAGATCGTGTTGTCCGTGTTGCAACCATTGATATTGCTGCTAAGGCGAAAGCCCAGACGGTTGCTGACGATGAAGTCCAGAGTTATTACGATCAAAACAAAGGGAATTTCATCGCACCAGAAGAATTCAAAGTTAGCTATATCACGCTGGATGCGGCAAGCATCATGGACGGCGTGAAAGTAGACGATGCTGCTATCAACGATTTCTACGAACAGAACAAGAGTGACTATTCCCAGCCTGAGCGCAAAAAATTCAGCGTTATTCAGGTGAAGAATGAGGCCGATGCAACGTCTGTTCTGGATGCGCTGAAGCAAGGTGGTGATTTCGCTACGCTGGCGAAAGAAAAATCAACGGACGTTATCTCGCGCCGCAACGGTGGCGATCTGGGATGGATGGACGAAAACAGCATGATTGATGAGCTGAAGCAGGCAAAACTGACGGAGAAAGGTCAGGTTTCCGAAGCGATTAAATCCTCTGTTGGCTATCTGATTGTGCGTCTGGATGATGTTCAGCCGCAGCAGGTCAAACCCCTGAGCGAAGTCCGTGCCGAGATCGCTGAGAAAGTGAAGCATGAGAAAGCGCAGGATGGTTACTATGCGCTGCAACAAAAAATCAGCGAAGCGGCAAGCAATGACAACGAGTCTCTGGCCTCAGCAGAAGAAGCCGCCGGTGTGAAAGCCACGCAGACCGACTGGTTTACGCGTGAGAAAGTTCCCGCTGCGCTGAACTTCCAGCCGGTAACGCAGGCTATCTTTAGCGGTGCGCTGTTGGGCGAAAACGGTGCTGCGGGCAATAACTCCGATGTGATTAACGTCGACGGCGATCGTGCTTTCGTTCTGCGTATCACTGAGCACAAGCCTGAAAGTACTCGCCCTCTGGATCAGGTGCGTACTGAGATCGTTGAGGTGTTGAAACGTCAGAAGGCTGAACAGCAGACTCGTGTAGACGCTGAAAAAATTCTGGCTGAGCTGAAGCAAGGTAAAGACGATGCGCTTAAAGCGGCAGGTCTGAGCTTTGGTGAAGCAAAAACGATGTCTTCTATCTCTCAGGGTGATGCAACGGCCGAAGCAATCTTTGCTATGCCACATCCAGAAAAGGATAAGCCATCTTATGCGATTACTCAGGATCAGGCCGGTAATGTCGTGCTGGTTGCGCTGGATAGCGTGACACCACATCAGCTAAACGATGAGCAGAAAAAACAGTTTGCCAGCCAGGTTCAGCAAGGTTCTCTGGGCGCGCTGTTTGATTCTCTGCTGTCCAGCTTGCGTAGTGAAGCGAAAATCAAGATGGGCAATGCGGCGCAAGAACAGCAATAAGCTCCGCAAAAATTTGCAAATCGTTGCAACAACAAAAGGCCGCTTTCGCGGCCTTTTCCACATTTAAATTCTGCTGTTTGCGGTGTTGATGGGTCTGCGGCAAGGTAGCCGTGCTGTCACACACAAGGAGGAAACAGCATGAAAAAATCAGGAATAAAAGCACTGTGCTTAATCATTGGGATGAGTTTGTCAGGGTTGCCATTGCTGGGTCAGGCGGCACCTAAAGCCGCCGACAGTACGGCGACAGCGGTGAAGTCTGCGCCAGCAGATCAGAAAGCGGAAAAAGCAACGCTTCCTGATGGTGATGAGGATAAGGTAAGCATTAATGCAGCAAGCGCGGCTGATTTGGCTGAAATAATGAACGGTGTCGGCCTTAAAAAGGCGGAAGCGATCGTTAGCTATCGTGAGCAAAATGGCCCTTTTACCCAGATCGATCAATTAACGGAGGTCCCAGGAATTGGGGCAGCGTTGGTTGAGAGAAATCTCTCTCGTTTAAAACTGTGATATCAGTCGCAGTCCAGTCGAGCACTTCCTCTGGGCTACGAACCTCTGCTAGGCTAATTATCAGGTCATACCAGTTACTGATTTTGTCACAGGAGTATTACCGAGATGCAGACTTTCATTACCGTTCGTGGTTATCACATTGATGTTTATCAGCACGTTAATAACGCGCGCTATCTGGAGTTTCTGGAAGAGGCGCGTTGGCAATGGCTGGAAACGTTGCCCGCTTTTGGCTGGATGCATAGCAACAAGATTGCTTTCGTCGTGGTGAATATCAATATCAACTATCGCAAGCCTGCCGTTCTCGGTGACGTGCTGCGTATTGATAGCGAACTGCTACAGATGAATACGAAAAGTGGCGTGATCTGTCAGAAGATAACCCGAGTGTCTGATGAAAGCGACGTGGCCGATGCCACGCTGACGTTTGTCTGCATTGATTTATTGACGCAAAAAGCACTGCCGTTGGAGGGAGAACTGCTGGAACACCTAAACGAGATTCGTCGTTAACATGAAACAACAGGCCATTGCTGCACGGCGTGGCCTGTTTTTTACTTGGTGTGGCGTTTCTGCGTGGTGACGTGAAGTATCAGCGTAACCCGGTTTTCTGTTTCAGCGATGCCGTGATAGCGGCGGAGTCGTTTTGATATTGCGCGAGCCCGTTTGCTCGTAAATGGCAGGCGGAACACTGACCACATCCATCACCCTTGATGCCGTTATAGCAGGTTAGCGTGTGGTAACGAACGGTATCAAGTTGCTGGTAATAATCTGCCAGCGCCCAGGTTTCAGCCTTGTTAAGCCACATCAGCGGGGTTTCAAAACGAATATCACGGGCAATACCTAAAACAACGGCCTGATTCAGTGCCTTGACGAATTCGTCGCGACAATCTGGGTAGCCAGAAAAGTCGGTCTCACATACACCGGTAATGACCGCTTCTGCACCAACCTGATAGGCGTAGATAGAGGCGAGCGTCAGAAAGAGAATGTTTCTTCCTGGAACAAAGGTGTTGGGGATGCCCTGTGCATTGGCGTCGTAATCGGGGACTGGAATGCTGTCACGCGTCAGGCTGCTGGTGGCGAGTTCATTCAGTAAACCGACGTCCAGAACCTTATGCGCCGTTGCCCCCAGTTTCTGGCTGAGTTCCCGAGCGACATCAATTTCAGCACGGTGACGTTGCCCATAATCGAAGGTGATGCAGTGGACGTCATCATAATCTTGCAGAGCCTGAATCAGGCAGGTTGTGGAATCTTGTCCACCGCTAAAAACGACAACAGCACGCTTCATTCTTCATTCACCTTAATGCGGGGTGTGATGTAAAGCCGCTATGTTACCTGAAAAATAGCCCGTATTCAGCGCCGCGGCTGTGTGCTGAATACACCAGACTCACACTGGGCTGAGTTCCGGCATGATAGGCGACATTTCTGGTGTGTTCAGGGCATCAAGATAAGGGCTAATGTCACCAATATTTTTTTCTACCCAACTGCTGTTGTAGTAGGTGTCCAGATAGCGTTCGCCGCTGTCGCAGAGCAGGGTCACAATCGCGCCTTTTTGACCCCGGCTCACCATCTCTTTGGCCAGTTGCAGCATACCCCAGACGTTGGTGCCGGTAGAGGCTCCCGCTTTGCGGCCTAACACGCTTTCCAGCCAGTACAGTGTTGCGATGCTGGCGGCATCCGGCACTTTGATCATGCTATCAATGACGTCAGGAATAAAAGAAGGCTCGGCACGCGGGCGACCAATACCTTCTATCCGGCTACCGCATGGGCCAGTGATGGAGCGATCCCGCTGTTGGTAACAGTCGTAGAAGACGGAGTGTTCTGGATCGACGACGACCAGTTGTGTATCTAGCCCCTGATAGCGAATGTAGCGTCCGAGCGTGGCTGACGTACCGCCAGTTCCTGCGCTCATCACGATGTAATCCGGCACGGTATGCGGTTCACGTGCCATTTGGCGGTAAATGCTGTCGGCAATATTGTTGTTGCCGCGCCAGTCGGTGGCGCGCTCCGCATAGGTGAACTGATCCATATAATGGCCGTTCATCTCTTGTGCGAGCTGTTCGGATGCGGCATAGATTTGTCCTGCCTGTTCGACAAAATGGCAGCGTCCGCCATAGAAAGCGATTTGCTCGACTTTTCTTTTTGCGGTGCAGGAGGGCATGACGGCGATAAACGGCAGGCCAAGTAAACGTGCAAAATAGGCTTCTGACACGGCAGTGCTGCCGGATGACGCTTCGATAATTGGCGTGCCTTCTTTAATCCAACCGTTGCACAGCCCGTAGAGAAATAAGGAACGAGCCAGGCGATGCTTCAGGCTACCGCTGGGGTGGGTGCTTTCATCTTTGAGATAAAAATAGATACCGGGATAATCCGGCAGGGTCAGTCGGATAAGATGCGTATCAGCCGAACGCTGAAAATCTGCTTCGATAGCGCTGATGGCATTTTTAACCCAGGCATTGGTCATGATGAAAACTCGGTTAGGCAGTGATGCGAATAGAGTAACGAGTTTTCAGGATAAAAAAATTACCTTTTTATCTCCTTGTGGGTAATTTAAGGGAATTATTTACCCTTTTACTCTTCCTGTGTGGGCTATTTTTCTACTGAGGTGTATGGTGAGTCGCTATCTCGAAAATTATGGCAACGGCGGGGTTTGTGTAACGAAGGCCGGTAAGGTCATTGCTATGTCGATGTTGCCAATAATGCTATCACCACAATTCTGGATGGGAAGAACATTACTTTTCTCTCTTAATGGGGGACAGTAGGGGAGGTTTCTATCGGCGGCGCTATTCTTAGGTAAAACTACATTAGGTAAAACCATATTAGGTATAACTATGTTGGATAAAATTGATCGCACACTGCTGAATATGTTGCAACAGGATTGCACGCTTTCGCTACAGACGCTGGCCGAGGCGGTTAATCTGACATCTACGCCATGCTGGAAACGATTGAAACGTCTGGAAGAGGAAGGGATCATCCGGGCTAAGGTGGCGCTGTTGGATAATGAACGTCTGGGGTTAGGGCTGACGGCGTTTGTCTTATTGAAGACGCAACAGCACAACCGCGACTGGTATCAGACTTTCACCCGCGTGGTATCCGACATGCCGGAGGTGCTGGCTTTCTATCGTATGGCTGGTGAATACGATTACCTGATGCAGGTTCAGGTCGCTGATATGAAAAGCTATGATGATTTCTATAAGCGGCTGGTGAATGGTATTCCCGGGCTGGTCGATGTAACATCTAGCTTTGCTATGGAACGAATCAAACATACCACGGCATTGCCCTTATCCCTGTGATTTATCGTTCATCCGTCTTTTGTATAATCACCTTTCTGAGTCTGTCATGACCCGTCTGGCTATTGGAATGAAAACCGCGTGAGACTGTTTGCTCAACTGAGTTGGTATTTTCGCCGCGAATGGCGGCGCTATCTGGGGGCTATTGCGCTATTGATTGCGATTGCCATTCTGCAATTACTCCCCCCTAAACTGGTCGGCGTGATTGTCGATGGTGTGACGCAGCACGGCATGTCGATGGCCGAAATGATGAAGTGGATTGGAGTGATGCTGCTGACTGCCGTCATGGTCTATCTGCTGCGCTATGTGTGGCGCGTGTTCCTGTTTGGCGCGTCATACCAGTTGGCGGTTGAGCTACGAGAGGATTTTTACCGTCAACTGAGTCGTCAGCATCCTGCATTTTACCAACGTCACCGTACTGGCGATCTGATGGCGCGTGCGACTAACGATGTCGATCGCGTGGTCTTTGCCGCCGGAGAGGGCGTGCTGACGCTGGTCGATTCGATGGTAATGGGCTGCGCTGTGCTGGTTGTCATGTGTACACAGATCAGTTGGGAACTCACCTTGCTGGCGTTGCTTCCTATGCCGTTCATGGCGATTTTCATCAAACGCTACGGCACCCAGTTGCATAACCGTTTTAAATCCGCACAGGCGGCGTTTTCTTCGCTGAACGATCAGGCGCAGGAAAGCTTGACCAGCATTCGGATGATTAAAGCCTTTGGGCTGGAAAACTACCAGTCCGCGCGTTTTGCGCAGGTTGCGGCGGATGCGGGGGCTAAAAATATGCACGTCGCTCGCGTTGATGCCCGCTTCGATCCCACCATTTATATTGCCGTTGGGCTTTCGAATTTGCTGGCGATTGGCGGCGGCAGTTGGATGGTGATTAACGGTTCGCTGACGTTAGGCTTATTGACCAGCTTCGTCATGTATCTGGGGTTGATGATCTGGCCGATGTTGGCGCTGGCCTGGATGTTTAATATTGTTGAGCGTGGTAGTGCGGCATATAGCCGTATTCGACAGCTGCTTGCGGAAGATCTCGTGGTGAAAGACGGTGAGGAATCCTTGCCTGCCGAGCGGGGCGTGCTGGACGTGAATATCTCCGCGTTTCGCTACCCGGATAATGCTCGTGATGCTTTACAACATATTCAGTTTACGCTAGCGCCGGGCAATATGCTGGGGCTATGTGGGCCGACAGGATCGGGGAAAAGTACGCTGTTGGCGTTGATATTACGTCATTTCGATACCCAATCGGGAGAGATTCGTTATCACGATCGCCCATTGAGCGCCATTCGGTTGGATGAACTGCGAAGCCGTTTTGCCGTTGTGGGGCAAATGCCCTTTTTGTTTTCTGATACCGTGGCACGAAACATTGCACTGGGTCGGCCTGATGCTACCCAACAACAGATTGAACAGGCGGCACGGCTTGCCAGCGTTCATGACGATATTTTGCGTTTGCCTCAAGGGTACCAGACGGAGGTCGGAGAGCGCGGCGTGATGCTATCAGGCGGTCAAAAACAGCGGATCGCGATTGCCCGTGCATTACTGCTGGATGCTGAAATTCTGGTGCTGGACGATGCGCTGTCTGCGGTTGATGGGCGAACGGAACACCAGATTTTGCAGAATCTCAAAACGTGGGGCGAAAAACGGACGCTGATCATCAGCGCACATCGCTTGTCAGCCCTAACCGAAGCGAATGAAATCGTGGTGTTGCAGCAAGGACAAACGGTGCAGCGTGGCACACACCGGACGCTGGCGGCACAACCTGGCTGGTATCGGGATATGTACCGTTATCAACAGCTGGAAGCGGCGCTGGATGATGTGCCGCAGTTGGAAGGAACGAAAAATGAATAGCCCTCAACAGTTTTGGCCAACCCTGAAACGTCTGCTGGCCTATGGTTCACCTTGGCGAAAACCGCTGTTACAGGGTGTCCTGATGCTGTGGATTGCCGCAATTGCTGAAGTTTCAGGCCCTGTATTGGTGAGCTATTTTATTGACGACTTGGTAGCAAAAGGTCAGTTCCCGCTGGCGATTGCGGCTGGCCTGGCAATGGCCTATATCCTGCTGCAAATTCTGGCGGCTTCACTGCACTATTTTCAGACGCTGCTCTTTAATCGCGTTGCGGTCGGTGTTGTTCAGCAACTGCGTATTGATGTGATGGACGCGGCGTTGCGCCAGCCACTGAGTACATTTGATACGCAACCTGTTGGGCAACTGATTTCACGCGTCACCAATGACACTGAGGTGGTAAAAGACCTGTACGTCATGGTGGTGTCAACGGTATTACGTAGTGCGGCGCTGGTTGGTGCGATGCTGGTGGCGATGTTTAGCCTGAACTGGCAGATGGCGCTGGTTGCACTGATGATTTTCCCTGCGGTCGCGACGGTCATGGTGCTGTACCATCGTTTTAGTACGCCGATTGTGCGCAAGGTACGGAGCTATCTGGCCGACATTAATGATGGTTTTAATGAAGTGATTAATGGCATGGGCGTCATTCAGCAGTTTCGCCAGCAGGCTCGCTTTGGCAAAAAACTGGGTGCCGCCAGCCATGAGCATTATGAAGCGCGGATGAAGGCTTTGCGTCTGGAAGGTTTCCTGCTGCGGCCGCTGCTGAGCCTGTTTGCCGCAATGGTGCTGTGTGGCTTGTTAATCCAATTTGGTTTCAGCTCAATTGGATCGGTTGGCGTCGGGGTCTTGTACGCGTTTATCAACTATTTGGGCCGTCTGAATGAACCGCTGATTGAACTGACAACCCAGCAGTCCATGTTGCAGCAGGCAGTCGTCGCCGGTGAACGTATTTTTGAATTGATGGATGGCAAAAAGCAGAGCTACGGCGATGATGAGCATCCTCTGGCGACTGGGCGTGTCGATATTGACGATGTCTCTTTCTCATATGGTACAGAAAAACGCGTGCTACAGAATATTTCTCTGACGATCCCGGAGCGCGGGTTCGTCGCGCTGGTCGGACATACCGGCAGTGGGAAAAGTACGCTAGCCAGTTTGCTTATGGGGTATTACGCGCCAGATGAGGGTGAGATTCGGCTTGATGGCCGCCCGCTGTCGACGCTCTCTCATGCGGTGTTGCGCCAAAATGTGGCAATGGTGCAACAGGATCCAGTTGTGCTGGCGGAATCCATGTTTGTGAATGTGACGCTGGGGCGTGATATCAGCGAAGAGGCTGTCTGGCGCGTGCTGGAAGTGGTACAGCTTGCCGAACTGGTTCGGGCTTTCCCTGAAGGATTGCATACGCGCATTGGTGAGCAGGGGAATAACCTGTCAACCGGACAAAAGCAGCTGCTGGCGATTGCGCGGGTACTGGTGCAAACGCCTAAGATCCTGATTCTCGATGAAGCGACGGCGAATATTGACTCAGGTACGGAGCAGGCGGTGCAAAAGGCGCTCCGTATCATCAGGGAACAGACGACCTTGATTATCATCGCCCATCGGCTTTCCACTATCGTTGAGGCCGACACGATTATGGTGCTCCATCATGGGCAAACCGTTGAACGGGGAACACATGATCAACTACTGCAACAGCAGGGGCGCTATTATCAAATGTATCAGTTGCAACTCGCTGGAGAGGATCTTGCCGCTACCAGCACTGAACCTTGCCCTGCGCACTGAGACTTACCTGAGATAGTATCCCGGTCTGCACCGCCTTGTGTGGTGCAGACTGACAGTCTATTCATGGCTTCGCACCATCAATAAGCATCGTGATTCTGGTTTCCCCCCAAGTTGCACTAAAAACACTCTTCATGCACTGCATTGGTGCAATTTTTGCCCAAATCTTCCTGCATTTATTTCCCATACTGTTTTCTTTTTGCCCTTTCTTATCGTTAATTGCGTTCTCTTTCCTGATTTATGCCAGATAAATCATTTATGGCACACCCTTTGCTTTAGTCATGACGTAGACCTACTTCATAGAGCACGTAATCGAACAAGTGACGGGCGAAAGCCTGAACGTAATGGCTAGGGGGAAGATAAATGAAACTGGTTACTGTGGTGATAAAACCATTCAAGCTGGAAGATGTACGTGAAGCGTTATCTTCTGTCGGCATCCAGGGACTCACCGTCACTGAGGTGAAAGGATTTGGTCGTCAGAAAGGGCACGCAGAGCTATACCGCGGCGCGGAATACAGCGTTAATTTTTTACCCAAGGTAAAAATTGATATCGCGATTGCAGACGATCAACTGGATGAAGTGATCGATGTCATCAGCAAAGCCGCGTACACCGGAAAAATTGGTGACGGCAAAATTTTTGTCGCCGAGTTGCAAAGGGTTATCCGTATTCGTACGGGTGAAACTGACGAAGCCGCACTTTAACAACACCTAGCGTAGATACGTAAATAGGGATGGATGAAAATGAAAAAACTACTCTCTTCATTAGGTCTCGGTGTGGCGGCATTACTCCCGTCCTGGGCAATGGCTGCGACACCGACGATTGATAAAGCGGACAACGCTTTTATTATGATTTGTACCGCACTGGTACTCTTTATGACTATACCGGGCATTGCACTGTTTTACGGCGGCCTGATTCGTTCTAAGAACGTTCTGTCCATGATGACGCAGGTGAGCGTAACGTTCGCGATGGTTTGTATCCTGTGGGTCGTTTACGGATATAGCCTGGCCTTCAGCGAAGGTAACGCCTTCTTCGGTGGTTTCAGCACCTTTATGCTGAAAGGCATCGGGATTGAGTCCATCAGCGGCACCTACTATCAATTTGTACATGTGGCGTATCAGGCTTCTTTTGCCTGCATCACCGTCGCGCTGATTGTCGGTGCGATTGCTGAGCGTATTCGTTTCTCTGCTGTGCTGATCTTCGTTGCGCTGTGGCTGACGTTCTCCTACCTGCCGATGACGCACATGGTATGGGGCGGTGGCTATCTGGCTGCGGATGGCGCGCTGGACTTCGCTGGTGGTACGGTGGTTCACATCAACGCCGCGGTTGCTGGGTTGGTGGGTGCTTACCTGCTGGGCAAACGCGCTGGTTTTGGCAAAGAAGCCTTCAAACCGCATAACCTGCCGATGGTATTTATTGGTACGGCGATTCTGTATATCGGCTGGTTTGGTTTCAACGCGGGCTCTGCGGGTGCTGCGAACGGTATCGCCGCCCTGGCTTTCCTGAACACCGTTGTTGCGACTGCTGCTGCAATTCTGGCATGGGTTGGCGGTGAGTGGATGGTCCGCGGTAAGCCTTCTCTGCTGGGCGCATGCTCTGGCTGTGTCGCTGGTCTGGTGGCAATCACGCCAGCTGCGGGTACGGTTGGCGTGGGTGGCGCACTGATTATCGGTCTGGCTGGTGGTGTTGCAGGCCTGTGGGGCGTAACGGTACTGAAAAGATGGCTGCGTGTGGATGACCCATGTGATGTGTTCGGTGTTCACGGCGTGTGCGGTATCGTTGGCTGTATCCTGACTGGCGTATTCACCTCTGCATCACTGGGTGGTACTGGCTATGCGGAAGGCGTGACGATGGCACACCAAATTTGGGTGCAGCTGTTCAGCGTGATTGTTTGTCTGGTGTGGTCTGGCGTGGTGGCATTTGTCGCCTTCAAGATCGCGGATATGGTTGTCGGCCTGCGTGTACCTGAAGATCAAGAGCGCGAAGGTTTGGACGTCAACAGCCATGGCGAGAGCGCTTACAACCAATAAGAACGCTTAAATTAGTCAGTGAGATGGCTTAATACAAGTAGACAGGCGTGGAGGAGACTCCACGCCTGTTTTATTATCAGTCTTAAACCAACCCCCCGGATGAGGTGGTCTTTTACGTTACGAGGCTGCCGCAAGGTTTATGGCTGTCGGCGACGTATGACGCCTTCCTGCACGCTGGATGCAACCAGCACACCTTCCCGAGTATAGAATTGCCCACGAACGAAACCACGAGCACCGGATGCAGACGTGCTTTCTACGGTATATAACAGCCAGTCATCCAGCCGGAAATCACGGTGGAACCACATCGAGTGATCGATAGTGGCGACCTGCATACCCGGTTCCAAAAAGCCAACGCCGTGAGGCTGCAACGCTGTGAGTAGGAAATTGCAGTCAGACGTATAGCCGAGCAGATATTGGTGAATACGCTTATCGTCCGGCAGCGGGCTGCTGGCACGGCACCAGACGTGTCGCACTGGCTCGTCTACTTCGCCTTTTAGTGGGTTATGAAATTTAACCGGGCGCATCTCAATCGGGCTGGCCTGAATAAATTTATCGCGAAAGCGGGGCGGCAGAAGGTGCTGCATGTCTTGTGCGATTTCCTGCTCGGATTTCAGTTCCTCTGGCGGTGCGACGTTTGGCATCACATTCTGGTGCTCAAACCCTTCTTCATGACTTTGAAATGAGGCCGTCATATAAAAAATAGGGCGACCATTCTGGATAGCCCTAACGCGTCTGGCGCTGAAGCTGTTGCCGTCGCGCAGGTTTTCAACGTCATAAATAATGGGTTTCTGGCTATCGCCGGGTAGCAAAAAGTAGCTGTGGAAAGAGTGAATGTTGCGCTCGACGGGGACAGTCTGTTTGGCAGCCGACATGGCTTGGCCGACGACTTGCCCGCCAAAGACCTGACGCAGCCCCAAATCATCGCTTTGTCCGCGAAATAGCCCTTCTTCGAGCTTCTCTAAATGCAGGAGGTCGAGAAGATGTTGTAGTGATTGACTCATGGTATCGGCCCCAATGTATGCGAATGGCTAGTTATCTGTTTGTTTTGTAATGTGTAAAATGTCTGATTGTGACTTTTTACTGCAATAAATGTGTGGATTTCAGGAAAATATCAGAATATTGCACCATCATTATTGTGTTGGTTGAATCATACTATTTATGAGTGCCGGTTTTCGATACCGGTAGTCTGACAATAATAAGGGAGACTGACCGAATGAAATTATGGCATATCTTAGGCGGTATCACGTTATCGATGACTCTGGCTGCATGTGCACAGAGGAGTGATTATGGCGTTTCTCCTCAGACTGGCGCACCTGTCACCAGTGTTTCCTCACAGCGCCCGGCTGTCGCGATGCCTGCGGTAACCGGTACGGTGAATATTCGTCAGCGCATTGCGCTGCCTCACAACGCCGTTTTGACCGTTACCGTGTCTGATGCATCGCTGGCGGATGCACCTTCAAAAGTGATTACCCAGCGTGTGACGCGTACAGAAGGAAAGCAGGCACCTTTCCAATTCGAGCTACCGTATAATCCGGCTGATATTCAGCCCAACGCGCGTATTTTACTCAGCGCAGCGGTTGCGATCGATAATCGCATCGTGATGGTGACGGAAAACGTCTTGCCGGTTATTAGCAACGGGGTGAATAACGCCGATTTGGTGCTGGTCCCTGTCGCCTCTGTTCCCTTACCGGCGAAAAATCAGGGATCAATGATGTCTAATCCGGCGAATCAGACTCCTCATATGCTTCAGGGGCAACCTGCTTCGTCATCTGTGGCTCCGCAGCCAGTCTGGTAATTCATCTGGATACGCGCCGCTATGGCGCGTATTGCCAGCGATATTTAGCGAGATCAATTTTTCCCTGACGATTGAAAATGATGCCTTCCGCCTGTAGCGCTGACTTCTGGCGTACATAGTCTCCACCGACCAGCGATATTTCCCCTTTACGATTGATTACCCGATGCCAGGGGAGTTTGCTGTCTTTCGGCAGGCGTTTTAATACCCCGCCAACTTGCCGGGATGCCCTGGGTGAATCGGCAAGCTGTGCGATGTCGCCATAGGTCGCTATTTTTCCGTAAGGGATTGCCGCGACGATTTGAAAAACGCGCTGGCGGAAATTATCGTTTTCTTCTGACATCCGCGGATATTCCTGCTGTTCCTAAACCGATTGAACATCATAGTGGCACAGTGGGGTGGGTAAGAAAACAACGGTTAGTCGGTGTTAGCTTGCAATTGCTTATCCCATCGCCGATAATGCCCACCGCTTTGTGACACGTTGCGATTATCATGTGCACACTGTTATAAAGTCGTCAATGGAGGCCCTGTCGGTTCTCCCGCAACACTAACCTGTGGATTCGGTCAGGTCCGGAAGGAAGCAGCCGCAGCAGGAGACGTGTGTGCCGGGATGTAGCTGGCAGGGCCTCCACCAATTTCTGCCCTCGTTAGCCGCTTCATCGCCAGACTGGTCTTCATTTCCTGCACATAAACACCATTCTCTGCCATAAATCCGTTTTCTGACATACATAACCGCTGAGCAGCCATTCTTTGCTCGATAGGTGTCATTTACCGATCGCTGTTTCTTCGAGAGGATGACTGCGCATCTTTACTTAGCGAGTAATAATTGCGGTAATTATTACATCCCCTGTTTTCATCACGGGATATACTATTCGTGGATGCTCTCAATGCAATTGTTATAAACGATGAGTGCCGGAGAAATAAGCGTGAGAGGTGAGGGCGAATTCATTTTTACTTAATATAAAAAATACAATTTGTTACAAGTCTTACGCAATTAATACGTTAAAAAGATAATAAAAACAAAGGCCGATAATATTATCGGCGCAGTGTATTTAATGTCAGTTTTTGTATACGCTTCGTTAGGAATTAACGGACGTATCGCCATACTGCGGTAGGAACTTTGTCGTAGAGTTTGTTCATTGTCAGTTCAGCCAGACGATGATCGGCTGCGGAAAAGAACATCTCCAGTTCATCATTAGAGAGTTCATACTTGTTTTTTTCAATAACGCGTTCGAGAGTGTCAATGGTTGTGCATTTACGCAAACGCATCAAATAGTCGATTTTTTTCATAATGGCCTATGCAAACAGTACCTGGTGGTTAAAAAATATAAATAAATTATTGCTTAAGTTTTAGCAGGCGTACAGACGTTCTCCCCTGAGAACATTCCGAATAATTTTGCTTTGGACTTCTGCCAGCGCCGTAGTTCAGCATCATTAATGCCATAGTTGCTAAACAAGACGTAAGTATCATCCAAATACTTTTCAACCTGCTCTGAAAGCTCACTTTCGTTAGGGTATTTTATTTTAAATGTGAGAATAAACGTAGCGATATGCTCAATAAGTTCATTTAATTGGAGATTGATCGCAGATGTTGGATCATTGACCCAGCCGTGACTGCTATCGCCTAACGTCGCTATGCTTTCGTCACACAGATTCTCACATAAGAATCTGAGTTGGGCAATATCATAATGTTTTGGTGTGTACTCATCCATATCAATCCCTCCGTTAAGCCGTTATTCAGTGTTACTGCGGTTAACACCTGGTAAACAGGTAGACTGATGAAGCTTACAAGATAAAGACATTAGCATTGTTTCGTATTCATGCTGTTACAAGCAATGCGCTGAGCCATTGTGATTTTTTCAGCAATGAATGAGATAACAAAGATTTTTTACCTCCTACTATCTACTATGTCGCGAAATAGGGCTGGCGTAAATACCAACATATCATGACTTAACCTTAAGTATAGTTCTACCAAGTTGGCTACGATTACGTCATTCTATATATGACTATAGCAAAAGCGTTCGTAAAATTCGCGGATAATAGGTAAGGTTTTCACTGCTATTTATTTTGATTAATCCTCAGATTTTTTTGTTGTAACAATGAGCATAGAATAAACTCGTCTGCGGCTTATTTAATTATTTCTATCTGAAAATATGAGAAATGACAGAAGGAATGCGAAGAGATTGCTCAGTGGATAAGGGCTTTTGATACTCGTTATCTTATTGTTTCAGCTGTTTTTTCATGCGAATCATCCCGTACAGTCTGGTTAGCGCCATAACACCGACTGTATCGGGATGAAGTCGAGAAAGATTAACCTTTTTTCTTTTTTCCGCCTTGTACGGCCTTAAAACGCGGGTTTGATTTGCATATAACGTAAACTCGCCCGCGACGGCGGACCACAATACAATCCTTATGACGATTCTTTGCTGAACGTAGTGAACTAAGCACCTGCATTTAATAGCCCTCTCTGATTACTTGAAGAAGTTGCCAAAGCGCTGCTGGAAGCGCGCTGTGCTGCCTTCTTTCGAATATTCTTTTTGCTTCCCGGTGTAATAGGGATGCGATGCCGAAGAAACGTCAATAGTGACGTAAGGGTAGCTGGTACCCTCTAGTTCAATGGTACGATCGCTTTTAATCGTTGACCCTGTTTTGTAATAGACATCCGCGCTGGTGTCATGGAATACCACCGTGCGATAGTCAGGATGAATACCTGCTTTCATAGTTGCCTCATTTGTTATGTTATAACATACCTGTTATGTTGCGCTTTTTTGACATCAGGATCAACCATTATGTTGTGGTGAGGCCGTAACATTCTCTACGCCACTATAGAGGCGGATAAAGATGCAAACGGCACTGTGCACGGTTGGTAAGGGTTAGCCGGGGAGATAGGGCTGGAAAGTAAAAAAGGCCGCTAGGCGGCCTTTTAGGGGATATAGGAGGGTATTCGGTCTTAGTGTGCTGTTGTGTCGTCGACTTTCTTACCGAAACGACGGCGGACAACAACAAAGAACACCGGAACAAAGAAGATAGCCAGCACGGTTGCTGTAATCATCCCGCCCATTACGCCAGTACCAACGGCGTTCTGTGCACCGGAACCTGCACCACTACTGATGACCAGCGGCATTACACCGAGGATAAAGGCAAGTGATGTCATCAGGATTGGACGCAAACGCATACGAACGGCATCGAGCGTTGCTTCAATCAGTCCTTTCCCTTCTTTTTCCATCAGATCTTTAGCAAATTCGACAATCAATATGGCGTTCTTCGCCGATAACCCTATGGTTGTCAGCAGGCCCACCTTAAAGTAAACGTCGTTTTCAAGACCTGTCATATTCGCCGCAATTAATGCACCGATGATCCCCAATGGAACAACCAGCATGACGGAGAACGGTATTGACCAGCTTTCATAAAGCGCTGCCAGACATAGGAACACGACAATCAGTGAAATCGCATAGATTGCGGGTGCCTGGTTGCCTGATAACCGCTCTTGATAAGACATACCCGTCCATTCGTAGCCGATACCTTGCGGTAATTGGGTCACGAAACTTTCCATCAATGCCATGGCTTCACCGGTACTCTTACCTGGAGCGGCTTCACCTTGGATCTGCATGGATGGTTGGCCGTTATAACGTTCCAGACGCGGTGAACCATATTCCCAGTGGCTCTGCGTGAAGGCAGAGAAAGGCACCATTTGTCCGTTGCTACCGCGGATGTACCAGTTTTTGATGTCATCTGGCAGCATACGGAAAGGTGCATCGGCCTGAACGTAAACTTTCTTCACGCGACCGCGATCGATGAAGTCATTCACGTAAGATCCACCCAGCGTGGTTGCCAACGTTGAGCTGATATCCGACAGTGACACACCAAGCGCCTGCGCTTTTTCCTGATCGATATCGAGGCGGAACTGCGGTGTATCTTCCATCCCGTTAGGACGAACTTGCACCAGCGTATCAGGACGTTGTGCCGCCATGCCCAATAACTGGTTACGTGCTTCCGTCAGTTTTGCGTGCCCAAGGTTAGCCTGGTCAATCAACTGGAAGTCGAAACCTGTTGCGGTACCCAGTTCGATAATCGCAGGGACGTTGGCCGCAATCACGATAGCTTCTTTATACTGACTGAAGACCGCGTTAGCTCTGCCCGCAATTGCCTGGACTTTATTCTCTGCACCGCTTCGTTCACTCCAGTCATTCAAGCTGGCGAAGGCCAAGCCGGCATTCTGCCCACGACCAGAGAACCCGAAGCCCGTCACGGTAAACACGGACTTGACGTTACCTTTCTCATTTTCGAGATAGTATTGCGTCATTCTGTCCATGATTTTCTGGGTGTTTTCCTGCGTCGCACCTGAAGGCAACTGAACGATGTTCAGCAGAACCCCCTGATCTTCGTCCGGCAGGAAAGATGTCGGCAAGCGTAAGAACAACAGTGCCAGACCGACAACAATCAGCAGATAGATGACCAGATAACGGCCCGTACTGCGCAGAATATTTGCTACGCTATCGGTGTAGTGGCTCGTGCTTTTCTCGAACAGTCTGTTGAACCAGCCGAAGAAGCCTTTCTTCTCACCGTGATCGCCTTTGGCGATCGGTTTTAACAGCGTTGCACAAAGCGCTGGCGTCAAAATCAACGCAACCAGAACCGACAGCACCATCGCCGAAACGATCGTGATGGAGAACTGGCGGTAGATTGCCCCTGTAGAACCACCGGTAAACGCCATTGGGACGAATACCGCGGACAGAACCAGCGCAATACCGACCAACGCCCCCTGGATCTGCTCCATGGAACGTTTTGTTGCTTCTTTAGGCGGTAGACCTTCTTCCGCCATGACACGTTCCACGTTTTCCACGACGACGATGGCGTCATCCACCAGAAGCCCGATGGCGAGAACCATTGCGAACATCGTCAAGGTGTTAATGGAATAACCAAACGCGGAGAGGATAGCAAACGTTCCCAGCAACACGACCGGCACTGCGATGGTTGGGATCAGCGTGGCACGGAAGTTCTGCAAGAACAGATACATCACCAGGAATACCAGTACGATGGCTTCCACCAGCGTTTTCACGACTTCGTTGATCGAGATCTTAACGAAGGGTGTTGTATCGTACGGATAAACCACTTTCAGGCCAGAAGGGAAGAACTCTTCCAATTTGGTCAGTGAGTTTTTTACTGCGGTTGCGGTATCCAGCGCATTTGCGCCTGTCGCCAGCTTGATACCGATACCGGCAGCGGGCTGACCATTGAAACGTGCAATGGTGTCGTAGCTTTCTGCGCCTAGCTCAACGCGGGCAACGTCTTTAAGGCGAACCTGAGAGCCATCAGCGTTAACTTTCAGCAGGATTTTAGAAAATTCCTCTGCTGAATTCAGTCGGGTTTGCGCAATGATCGAGGCGTTCAACTGCTGGCCAGGAACAGGTGGCGCTCCCCCCAGTTGTCCTGCCGCGATCTGGTTGTTTTGGACTCTGATCGCCGCGGTGACATCACCTGCGGTTAACTGATAGTTGTTCAGTTTGTTCGGATCCAGCCAGATACGCATTGCGTACTGGGCACCAAACAGCTGTGCATCACCTACGCCGGATGTACGGCTGATGGGATCTTTAACGTTAGCAGCCACGTAGTCAGCGATATCTTCCTGTGACATTTTGCCGTCTTCACTGATGAAGGCGGCAACCATGAGGAAGCTACTGCTTGATTTCTGAACGTTAACCCCTTGCTGCTGTACTTCCTGCGGCAGCAGCGGCATTGCCAGTTGCAGTTTGTTCTGTACCTGAACCTGCGCGATGTCCGGATCGGTACCCGCGTCAAACGTCAGCGTAATCTGCACTGTACCTGAGGAGTCACTGCTTGATGACATGTACATAAGGTTATCGATACCGTTCATATTCTGTTCGATAACCTGCGTCACGGAATCTTGCAGCGTCGATGCATCGGCCCCCGGATAATTTGCTGTTACTTCAATCGCGGGTGGTGCGATCGTTGGATACTGGGCAATCGGTAATTTAACAATTGCCAGCAACCCCGTCAGCATCACCATGATGGCGAGCACCCATGCAAAAATGGGTCGATCTATAAAAAACTTAGCCATGAATTGTACCGGCTCCTGTTAGAACGTCTTAAGACTTCGCGGGTTCTGCTGACGCTTGTTGCGCCTGCTGATTTTCTGGAGCGACTTCTTTAGCTTTCACCTGCGCACCGGGCCTGATTTTTTGCAGACCAGTGACAATAACGCGATCGCCCGCTTTCAAGCCTTCGGTAACCAACCATTTATCACCAATTGCCTTACTGGTTTTAAGCGTGCGAGGTTCTACTTTATCGCCTTCTCCAACCACCATCGCCGTGGCCTGACCACGCGGATCGCGGGTGACACCCTGCTGCGGCACTAATAAGGCTGTCGGGTTAACGCCGGAATCAAGACGGGCGCGTACAAACATACCAGGGAGAAGATTGTGCTGTGGGTTAGGGAAAATAGCGCGCAGCGTGATGGAACCGGTGGTTTCATCGACAGTGACATCAGAGAATTCCAATGTACCTGCTTCGGCATATTCGCTACCGTTTTCCAACAGTAGACGGACATTGGCTTTGCCTTCACTTTGTTTCAGCGTACCGTTTTCCAGCTCTTTCTTCAGTTGCAGGAAATCATTACTGGACTGCGTGACGTCAACATAGATCGGATCAAGCTGCTGCACGGTGGTTAATGCCGTTGCTTGCCCGGTTGCTACCAATGCGCCTTCCGTCACGGTGGATTTACCCACGCGGCCTTCGATTGGCGAGTTCACTTTAGTGTAAGCCAGATTGATTTGTGCGGTGTCAACCGCTGCTTTAGCAGCCTGAACCGAAGCATCAGCCTGACGAGAGGTGGCAACAGCCTGATCGTAATCCTGCTTGCTGACGTAGTTGGTGCCCAAAAGCGGCTTATAGCGATTAACTGTCAGGCGGGCAATTTCTGCCTGAGCCTGTGCCTGAGCGAGTGAGCCTTTGGCGCTATTGTAGCTTGCCTGGTATGTCGCAGGATCGATTTGATACAGCGATGCGCCAGCTTTAATGTCAGACCCTTCAACGAAGTTGCGTTTGAGGATAATGCCGCCAACCTGTGGGCGAACCTCGGCAATGCGGTAAGCACTTGTACGGCCCGGCAGCTCGGTCATGACATTCAGTGCTTCCGTTTTTAACGTCACAATACCCACTTCAGGCATCTGCTGCTGTGCGCCGCCTTGCTGATTATTGCCGCTATCACATCCTGCGAGCATTAAGCCGCCAGAAAGCATCAGAACTGCCGCCAGAGGCGTTAGCCCTCTGTTTTTGTTCATAGATAAACCTCAAGTGTCCGATTTGAAATTGACCAATGGATCACAAGCTTAAAAACCCATTGCTGCTATAGTCTTATGTTCATGCTATGTTACATACATTCTCGAATGTATGTAAATCACGCTTTCCTTCAAATACAGCGATATGGCACGAAAAACCAAATTATCATGGCACGAAAAACCAAAAAACAGGCTCAGGAAACCCGACAACATATACTGGATACTGCGTTAAGAGTCTTCTCTGAGCATGGTGTGTCCGCGACCTCATTGTCTGACATTGCCACCGCTGCTGGTGTGACACGGGGTGCTATTTATTGGCATTTTAAGAACAAAGCCGAAATCTTTGACGAAATCTGGGCCTTGGCTGAGTCAAAAATAGATGAGTTTGAAATAGAGTATCAGACAAAATTCCCTGATAATCCACTCCGCGTGATGCGTGAATTATTGATTTATATGCTGCGTTTAACCGTTAGTGATACACATTGGCGATCCATTATGGAGATCGCTTTTCACAAATGTGAGTTTGTCGGTGAAATGTTGCAATCGTACAATGCGCGCAAAGAGCTTTATCTCTCCTGCTATGTCGATATTGAAGAAAACCTGATTAAGTGCATCCGGGTGGGGATGTTGCCGACGGACATTCATCCACGTCGTGCAGCAATCGCGATGCGTGCCTATTTTTCCGGCGTGATGGAAAACTGGCTATTTATGCCGGAAAGTTTCGATCTCGATCAGGAAGCCCCGGCGCTGGTAGATGCTTTTATTGATATGCTGCATTTTAGCCCGGCGCTACGTAAACTCGCTGAATAAGCCGTTGATCGACGGCGCTAATACCTGTTGCCTTTAAGCTCTGGAGCTATTGTTACCTTAGGCGGAGGATTTAGCGCCACCACCTTCTTGCGAGAGTTTTTTCTCAAAATCGTTACGTATAATCTCCAAGGCGGCCAGCGCGATACGCGGTTCGATTTGGTTTTCTTCCAGCAACATAATCAAATCGACCGCCAGCTTGACCTCGGGTGGGGCGTTTTCAAGTGACATGAATCAGTTCCTCGTTTCTTGGCGAACCCGCCGTACTACAATCCTTGCTCACGGCGTTCGATTTGACGTTCCAGACGTGCCAGCGCCTGACGGCAGCGTGACAGCCGTCCTTCCAGCGCCGCCAGCTCTTTCTGTAGTCGCTGTTGCTCGCTGAATTGCGTCTGCGTGATGAGCAGGCTTTCTCTATCCTGAATCATGGAAAGCAGACGGCGTTCATAATCCTGATGTTCCGCGAGTTTGTGATACAGATCTTCCGGCTGTGGTGCATTACTTTGCTCCTGCCTGCGTAATGACTGTGTTGCCAGCTCACGCTGCAATGCGGCTATCTGGCTGACCAACTTTTCAGCCAGAAACGCCACGCGATCGGTGCGCTGTTCGGCAACTAACTGCTTTATCACCTGTAAATTTTGTTCAACTTCGGCGCGATAATCACGTAGCCGGGTGCCGTAGCTGCTAAAGAGTTGACGATCGAAGCGTGATTGCGGCACGGCTTTATCCGCCAGCGGCTCAAGCTCTTTCGCTAGCGTGTTAATTTGTTGTTCAAGCGCTTGTAGCAATCGATGCGTGTTCACTTTTTTCCCTTACGGTCAGGCTGATGATTCAGCGAGCTAGCCTCGCGCGGTGTGTCGGCCCGTGGTATAGATCGATATCGTTAGTCTACGCCGCTTTACTGCACTGCATGAGGATATCTTAACTAATCCATCGGGCAAGGTGGTGATAAAGTGTGGTGGACATTGTCGCAGACAAAAATATATTGAGCAGACAAAACATATTGGTAGTGAACAAAGCAGAAAGGTGAATATGTATCGCGTGTTGCTGATGATATTGGGGTGGGTTTCCGTTGTGCTGGCAACGTTGGGTGTCGTGTTGCCCTTATTACCAACAACGCCTTTCTTGTTACTGGCCGCTTGGTGTTTTGCCCGCTCGTCCCCGCGTTTCCATGACTGGCTACTGTACCGCTCCTGGTTTGGCAGCTATCTGCGCTATTGGCAGCAACATCGGGCGTTGCCGCCGGGGGCAAAATGGAAGGCTGTCACCATGATTCTGTTAACGTTCGCGCTTTCACTCTGGCTGGTTAAGCTCGTCTGGGTCAGGATCTTGCTGTTGGTCATTTTGGCTATTTTGCTGACCTTCATGCTTCGTTTACCTGTGATTGATCCAGAACAACAAACGCAGGGCGCGGATCCGAAAAGATAGTGTAAGCGGCGGCCTCTGTGACGGGAATACAAAAAATACGCACCCAGAGTGTGGACAGTTGCATTTATCCGTCACTTTGACTAGATTTGACCGTTTTCGTGCGCGGGTCGCCATTTCCTCTTTGTCATAATGCCTCTTCATCACGTCATGCGATGATGGAAGCCTTGTGGCGACCGGCATTGTATGTTCAGAACGTTTTATCAGGCACAACTATGACGACCGTAACAGCGCAGCAGCAGGCAGAATTAATTAAAAACAGTATCAAAAGCATCCCCGATTATCCGAAGCCGGGCATACTGTTCCGTGATGTTACCAGCCTGCTGGAAGATCCTGTGGCCTATGCGGCCAGTATTGAGATGCTGGCAAACCGTTACCGCAACACCGGTGTGACGAAGGTTGTCGGTACTGAAGCGCGTGGTTTCCTGTTTGGCGCCCCGGTTGCGCTGGCGCTGGGCGTGGGTTTTGTTCCCGTGCGTAAACCGGGCAAGCTGCCACGTCCGACGATCAGTGAAAGCTATGAACTGGAATACGGTTCAGATACGCTGGAAATTCATGCAGATGCAATCTCCGCTGGCGATAATGTGCTGGTGATCGACGATCTGCTAGCAACGGGCGGTACGCTTGAAGCAACGGTGAAATTGATTCGTCGTCTGGGCGGTACGGTCAACGATGCCGCTTTTATCATCAATTTGTTCGATCTGGGTGGCGAGCAACGCCTGACCGAGATGGGTGTCACCTGCTATAGCCTGGTTGACTTCCCCGGACATTAATCATAACAGTCTCGCCGATAGCGGCGTGGCTGTGTTAGCATGATCGCCTCAATAACTCGACTGTTGCGGTATTGATGAGCTATCAGGTTCTTGCCCGTAAGTGGCGTCCCCAAACCTTTGCCCATGTTGTCGGTCAGGAACATGTCCTGACCGCGTTGGCTAACGGCCTTTCCCTAGGCAGAATTCATCACGCGTATTTGTTTTCTGGCACCCGCGGTGTCGGGAAGACGTCGATTGCCCGTTTGCTGGCAAAAGGGCTGAATTGCGAACAGGGCGTGACGGCAACGCCGTGTGGCCAGTGTGACAACTGCCGCGAAATCGAACAGGGCCGTTTTGTCGATTTAATCGAAATCGATGCGGCGTCTCGCACTAAAGTCGAAGACACGCGCGATCTGCTGGATAACGTGCAGTACGCGCCTGCGCGTGGGCGATTCAAGGTGTACCTGATTGACGAAGTACACATGCTATCGCGCCACAGCTTTAATGCGCTGCTGAAAACGCTGGAAGAACCGCCTCCGCACGTCAAATTCCTGCTGGCGACCACCGATCCGCAAAAACTGCCAGTGACCATTCTGTCACGCTGCCTGCAATTTCACCTCAAAGCGCTGGATGTCGAACAGATTCGTGCGCATCTGGAACAGGTATTACAGGCAGAAAACCTCGTCAGTGAACCTCGGGCGCTGCAACTTCTGGCGCGTGCTGCTGATGGGAGCTTGCGTGATGCGCTGAGTTTGACCGATCAGGCCATTGCCATGGGGCAAGGGCAGGTCACGACCGCTTCAGTCAGCCAAATGTTGGGCACGCTGGACGATGAGCAACCGCTGGCACTCATTGAAGCACTGGCGAAAGGCGATGGAGCACAGGTCATGTCGCTGTTAGACCAGGTCGCGGCACGCGGAGTAGACTGGGAATCGCTGCTAGTGGAAACCCAGACGCTGCTACATCGTATTGCGATGGTCCAACTGCTGCCTGCGGCGCTGGGTGATGATTACGCCGCAGTTGAAGCGCGTATGCGAGATTTGGCGCGTGCGCTGCCGCCCGCAGAAGTGCAGCTTTACTACCAGACGATGCTCATTGGTCGCAAAGAACTGCCTTTTGCACCCGATCGTCGGATGGGCGTTGAAATGACGCTACTGAGAGCGTTGGCGTTTCATCCCAGCCAGATTATCGCCGAGCCTGTAGCGCCGGTGAGCGCTGCGCCAGCTCAAACTGCGCGTGTGCTTTCTATTCAGCCTTCTGTGCAGCAGCCCGTTGCGACGGTATCGGCGACGGTCCGTGCGCCAGTGCCACAAAATACAGCAGCTCCCGAAGATATGCCGCCGTCATCTTACTCTCCCGAGCCGCCGATGGATGCCTCTGCCTATGCGCCGCCGTTAGGGGAAGCGCCCGCTTCAGCGGAGCAGCATGATGAGAGCGAATTGCCTGATGCGACGTCTCAGCTATTACAGGCGCGTAGTCAGCTCTTGCGAAAACAGGGGAGTACGCCACCAAAAAAGGCTGATCCGGCAGCGTCTGACAACACGCGGCCGGCAACCTCAGCGCTGGAGCGATTGGCTTCGGTGACTGAGCGCAGCATTCAACGGCAAAACGCGAAAACGTCCCCCTCCGAGCCCAAAAAGCCGGAAGCGTATCGTTGGCGGGCGCAGAATAAAGTCGAAGAAGAGAAGGTCGACATCGCAACGCCAAAAGCGCTGCGTTCGGCATTAGAGCACGAAAAAACGCCAGAACTGGCGGCACGGCTGGCGGAAGAGTCACTGGAGCGAGATGCATGGGCGGCGGAAATCCATCGCCTGACGTTGCCAAAGCTGGTACAACAGCTGGCACTCAATGCGTTTAAAGAGAGCGAAGAGGCAGACAAGATTCATCTGCATCTGCGTTCATCCCAGCGGCATCTGAATTCGCCTGCGGCGCAAAAGACGCTGGCGGACGCATTGACGGCTCACTACGGGCATCCTGTAGAATTACTGATTACTGAAGACGACAATCCTGCGGTGCGAACGCCTTTGGAGTGGCGTCAGGCTATCTATGAAGAGAAGCTGGCGCAGGCGCGTCAGTCGATTCTGGCCGACACAACGATTCAAACGCTGCGGCGTTTCTTTGATGCGGAACTGGACGAAGAAAGTATCCGCCCTGTTTAACCGCTGCGAGTGCGCAGCCCGACGTGATAGAGAGAAAACTATGTTTGGTAAAGGTGGAATTGGCAACCTGATGAAGCAAGCCCAGCAGATGCAGGAAAAAATGCAGCAGATGCAGGAAGAAGTGGCGAATCTGGAAGTCACGGGCGAGTCGGGTGCAGGTCTGGTGAAAATCACGATCAACGGTGCGCATAACTGCCGCCGTGTTGAGATCGATCCAAGCCTGATGGAAGACGACAAAGAGATGCTGGAAGACCTGATCGCTGCGGCGTTCAACGATGCCGCTCGTCGTATTGCTGAAACGCAAAAAGAGAAAATGGCGTCTGTTTCCAGCGGTATGCAACTGCCGCCGGGCTTCAAGATGCCGTTCTGATGCAGACCAGTCCGCTTCTTGAATCACTGATGGAAGCGCTGCGCTGCCTGCCGGGCGTTGGGCCCAAGTCGGCGCAGCGCATGGCGTTTCAACTGCTGCAACGTAACCGCAGTGGCGGTATGCGTCTGGCGCAGGCGTTGACACGGGCGATGTCCGAAATCGGTCACTGTAGCGATTGTCGGACATTCACCGAGCAGGACGTTTGTGCGATTTGCTCGAACCCGCGTCGCCAACAAAACGGGCAGATTTGCGTGGTAGAAAGCCCGGCTGATATTCATGCCATTGAACAGACGGGGCAGTTTGCCGGTCGGTACTTTGTACTGATGGGGCATTTGTCGCCGCTGGATGGCATTGGCCCGGACGATATCGGTTTGGGGCGGCTGGAAGAGCGCCTGCAAGTGGAATCGATAAGCGAAGTGATCCTGGCTACCAATCCGACGGTAGAAGGCGATGCTACGGCAAACTATATAGCGGAACTGTGCGCGCAACACGGCGTGATGGCCAGTCGCATTGCACACGGCGTTCCCGTTGGTGGTGAGCTGGAAATGGTCGATGGCACCACGCTTTCCCATTCGCTCGCGGGTCGTCAGCCTTTCCGGTTTTAATCTGTCGGCTGCCAGCATCATTATCTGGCAGCCGCAGTCTTGTTTTCCTCTTTCATCTCACCGTTTTCTTTTTTCGCTGAAATTTACCCCTTGAAATCCCCTCGGTTTATCCCCATTTGCTACTTATCGTCAGTTTAATCAGCCTGAATAATATTAGGATTGAGGTAAGCAATAATGAGTATGAAAGGCCAAGAAACTCGCGGGTTCCAGTCCGAAGTTAAGCAACTCCTGCATTTGATGATCCATTCGCTTTATTCCAACAAAGAAATTTTTCTGCGTGAATTGATCTCCAACGCCTCCGATGCGGCAGACAAGCTACGTTTCCGTGCGCTGTCCACACCAGAGCTGTATGCGGGTGATGGCGATCTGCGCGTGCGTGTGTCTACGGATAAAGAAAAACGCACCCTGACGATTTCTGACAACGGTATCGGCATGAGCCGTGACGAAGTCATTGATAATCTGGGTACGATTGCGAAATCCGGCACCAAGGCCTTTCTGGAATCTATGGGTTCCGATCAGGTTAAAGATAGCCAACTGATTGGTCAGTTCGGTGTGGGTTTCTACTCCGCCTTCATCGTGGCGGATAAAGTGACCGTGCGTACCCGTGCTGCGGGAGCGAGCGCCGATCAGGGCGTGTACTGGGAATCTGCCGGGGAAGGGGATTACACCATCGCCGACATCACCAAAGACGATCGCGGTACGGAAATCACCCTGCATCTGCGTGAAGGTGAAGACGAATTCCTGGATGACTGGCGTGTGCGTTCCGTCATCAGCAAATATTCCGACCACATCGCGCTGCCAGTAGAAATCCAATCCCAGACAGAAAGCGAAGAAGAGGGCGGCGAGTCCACCGTTAGCTGGGAAAAAATTAACAAGGCGCAGGCTCTGTGGACGCGCAGTAAATCTGAAGTCAGCGATGAAGAGTACAACGAGTTTTATAAGCACATCTCCCATGATTTTACCGATCCGCTGAGCTGGAGCCACAACCGCGTGGAAGGTAAGCAGGAATACACCAGCCTGCTTTATATTCCTGCCCGTGCACCATGGGATATGTGGAACCGCGATCATAAACATGGCTTGAAACTGTACGTTCAGCGCGTCTTTATTATGGATGACGCCGAGCAGTTCATGCCGAACTACCTGCGTTTTGTGCGCGGCCTGATTGATTCCAACGATCTGCCGCTGAACGTTTCCCGTGAGATTTTGCAGGACAGCCGTGTGACGCAGAACCTGCGTAATGCGCTGACTAAACGCGTGCTGCAAATGCTGGATAAACTGGCGAAAGACGACGCGGAAAAATACCAGACGTTCTGGCAACAGTTTGGTCTGGTGCTGAAAGAAGGCCCGGCGGAAGACGGCAGCAACCGCGAGGCGATCGCGAAACTGCTGCGCTTTGCCACTACGCAATCCGACAGCTCCGCACAGACGGTATCGCTGGAAGATTACGTTAGCCGGATGGTGGAAGGTCAGGACAAGATCTACTACATCACCGCAGACAGCTATGCGGCGGCCAAGAGCAGCCCGCATCTGGAGCTGTTCCGTAAGAAAGGCATCGAAGTATTGCTATTGTCCGAGCGCATTGACGAATGGATGATGAGCTACCTGACCGAGTTCGACGGTAAATCCTTCCAGTCGGTCAGCAAAGCAGATGACACGCTGGACAAACTGGCTGATGAAGAAAACGATGCGCAGAAAGAAGCACAAAAAGCGCTGGAGCCATTTGTTGATCGTGTGAAAACTCTGCTGGGCGAGCGCGTTAAAGATGTGCGTTTCACCTACCGTTTGACCGATACGCCTGCGATTGTCGTAACGGATGCTGATGAGATGAGCACGCAGATGGCGAAACTGTTCGCCGCAGCGGGCCAGCAGGCACCGGAAGTGAAGTACATTTTTGAACTGAACCCAGAGCACGCGTTAATTAAACGTGCGGCTGACGTTTCTGATGAAGCTGAGTTTGGCGAGTGGGTTGAACTGCTGCTGGATCAGGCTCTGCTGGCCGAACGCGGTACGCTGGACGATCCGAACCTGTTCATCCGCCGGATGAATCAGCTGTTAAGTGCCTGATAGTGATATCTTCCAGACCCCGGTGATAGCCGGGGTCTTTCCCCTGACTTTTACGCTTCCTTCCGCTATTGGGTGTTTCTTCGTCTACACTGAATGGCAACATTGGGCAGACGGCAAACCGAATTTTTAGGTATCTGGCTTTTTTTCATCTGCCTGCGTGTTGCTGAAGCGAGCCCGTTCCTTGAGCATAAGCGTCTGGAATGGTATGGTTTAGCGTTTTTCAAATTTATTTTATAAATATTACATAGCAAGGGGATTTACGCGATGCGTATTATTCTGCTGGGCGCTCCGGGCGCAGGCAAAGGTACTCAGGCTCAATTCATCATGGAGAAATACGGTATTCCGCAGATTTCCACGGGTGACATGCTGCGTGCAGCGGTAAAAGCGGGTACTGAATTGGGCAAGCAGGCTAAAGAAATCATGGACGCAGGTAAGCTGGTCACTGATGAGTTGGTCATTGCTCTGGTTAAAGAGCGCATCGCCCAGGAGGATTGCCGTAACGGTTTCCTGCTGGATGGTTTCCCACGCACCATTCCACAAGCTGATGCGATGAAAGATGCAGGCATCAATGTGGATTACGTTATCGAATTTGCCGTTCCTGATGAACTGATCATCGATCGTATCATTGGCCGTCGCGTTCATGCGGCGTCCGGTCGTGTCTATCATGTAAAATTCAATCCGCCTAAAGTTGAAGGCAAAGACGACGTGACGGGCGAAGATCTGACTATTCGTAAAGACGATCAGGAAGATACCGTGCGTAAGCGTCTGGTTGAGTACCATCAGCAAACTGCACCGCTGGTTTCTTACTATCAGAAAGAAGCTGACGCGGGTAACACGCGCTATTTCAAAGTAGAAGGCACGCGTAAAGTGGAAGAAGTTCGCGCAGAACTGGAAACCATTCTGGGCTAATTTTTCTACACGAATCATACCAAACACCTGAATGCCAGACGACCGTCTGGCATTTTTTCGTTCTGAAATCCTCGTTTGCTTTGTTTCCTCTATTGGTAGCATCGGCGTTATCCCTGCTATCTACCCGTATTTGTTTAGCTTTTTTTCGCTACAATAGACATTTGATGTTACGCACTGGCGGGCTGAGAGAAAGCCTGCTTCTCCATAAAAGGAAGACGGCGATGAAACAAGAGAAATACGGCGTGCTGATGGTGAACTTAGGGACACCCGATGCCCCGACGCCGCAGGCGGTGAGGCGTTATCTGGCGGAGTTTCTCAGCGATCGACGCGTGGTGGACACGCCGCGTCTGCTATGGTGGCCGCTGTTGCGCGGTATCATCCTGCCAACACGCTCACCGCGAGTGGCGAAGCTCTATCAATCGGTCTGGATGGAAGAGGGATCGCCGCTGTTGGTGATTAGCCGTCGGCAGCAGCAGGCACTGGCTGCACGTATGCCGGAAACGCCTGTTGAACTGGGGATGAGCTATGGTTCGCCCAGTCTGCGTTCGGCGCTGGATAAGCTACTGGCGCAAGGCGTAACGCAACTGGTGGTCTTGCCGATGTATCCGCAGTATTCCTGCTCAACAACAGCAGCCGTGTGGGATGGGTTAGCGGCGCAACTGCGTGATAATCGTCAGTTGCCTGCGATTCGCTTTATCCGTGATTACGCCGAACATCCTGCTTATATTGCAGCGTTGAAGCACCGTGTCGAGCAGTCTTTTGCTGAACATGGTGAACCCGACAGATTAGTGATCTCCTATCACGGTATTCCCGAGCGGTATGCCAATGAAGGGGATGACTATCCGCAGCGCTGTCGAGCGACCACAGAGGCGCTGATTGCTGCGCTGGGGCTGCCGGAAGGCAAAATAATGATGACTTTCCAGTCGCGTTTTGGCCGTGAACCCTGGCTGACGCCATATACGGATGAAACCATGCAGGGGCTGCCCGCGCAGGGAATCAAGCACATTCAGATCATGTGCCCCGGTTTTGCGGCTGACTGTCTGGAAACGTTGGAAGAGATTCAGGAACAGAACCGTGAAATTTTCCTGCACGCAGGCGGAGAGGCATTTCACTATATTCCTGCGCTCAATGACGATCCGCTGCACATCGATCTGCTGGAACAGTTAGTGAGCAAAGCAGAGTAGGGGCAAGACAGTTTTTGTCTGGCGATGCTTGACGGGTATATCGCACAACGTAAAAAAAATGGCAGGCATTTATTTGCCCGCCATTTTCGTATTCAGCGTGTAGCCACTTAGATAGGACACGCCTGAGGCGCGGGTGGCATGTCATCCAGCTTCAACATAGTGATCATGCTGTTGGCGATTTCCCGCTCTCCCATGACCACTTCGTTGGCACCATGCTCCATAATGTAGCTGACTTCATCGTCATAGTGCGCCCGGGCGATAATCTCCAGATCGGCACGCTTCTCACGGGCTGCCGCGACGATTTCCCCCGCCTCATAGCCGTTCGGAATGGTCAGCAATAGCCAACGGGCGCAGTCCAGACGCGCAATATCCATGATTTCAGGCTTGGTGGCGTTACCTAATACGGCTTTAATTCCCTGTTCACGCAGTGCGTCGACGCGTGTACGTGAATTCTCAATGACAACGATGGGAATCCCTGCCTGATGCAGTTTGGCACCAATCAGGCTACCAACACGACCATAGCCGACTAGCAGCGCATGGTTGCACATATCGACAGGAATCTGTTTCTCTTCCTCAATCGCTTCTTCCACGATCTGCTCTTCTATTGTTTCGTTCTTCGCCAGATAGCGTTCAAGCAGCGTAAACAGCAACGGGTTTATCATGATGGAGAGAATGGCACCGGCCAGTACCAGATTCCGTCCTTCTTCGGACAACAGCCCCAGCACAATACCGAGTCCAGCCAAAATAAAGGCAAATTCACCGATTTGCGCCAGACTGGCGGAAATCGTTAATGCTGTCCGCTTAGAGTGACCAAAAAGTCTAACCAGCACGAAAGCGGCGGCTGACTTACCGAACACGATAATCGCCAGCGTGATCAGTACGGAAATCGGGTCGTTCAGCAGGATCATCGGATCAAACAGCATACCGACGGAAACGAAGAACAGTACGGCGAAGGCATCGCGCAGCGGCAACGTATCGTGCGCTGCACGCTGGCTGAGTTCAGATTCGTTCAATACCACACCAGCGAAGAATGCGCCCAGTGCAAAGGAGACATCGAACAGTTTCACCGCGCCAAAGGCGATACCCAGTGCCATGGCTAACACTGCCAGCGTGAAAAGCTCGCGTGAGCCAGTGCTGGCGCTTTTTGCCAATACCCAAGGCACCAGACGACGACCTACGACAATCATCAGGGTAATAAACGCAATCACTTTACCGATGGTCCAGGCCAAATCGGTTAGCAGTTTGCTGGTGTCGGCATGCTCAGAGCCGATCATGTCACCGAAGGCCGGTAGCAGAACCAGCGTAAGGACCATCGCCAGATCTTCCACAATCAGCCAGCCGATAGCGATTTGACCACGCTGACTATCAATAAGCTGTCGTTCCTCCAGCGCACGTAGCAGAACGACGGTACTGGCGGTTGAGAGGCAAAGGCCGAAAACCAGGCCGCTCGCCAGGCTCCAGCCCAGCATGGTGGATAACCCCATTCCAAGCAGCGTTGCCACGGCAATCTGGGCTATCGCGCCGGGAATGGCGATGGACTTTACCGCCATGAGGTCTTTCAGTGAAAAGTGCAGGCCGACGCCAAACATCAGCAGGATGACGCCAAGTTCAGCGAGTTCTGATGCCAGTGAGGTATCGGCAACGAAGCCGGGGGTAAAAGGACCGACAAGTACGCCTGCGGCAAGGTAACCAACAAGGGGAGAGATTCGCAGGCGGTTTGCCAGAATACCAAGGAGGAAAGCAAGAACCAGCCCCCCAGCGATAGTAGAAATTAGCGGTGTTGCAGCATGCATCCCAACTCCTTGTGCCATAGGTGAAACGTAATTGAGCGGATTTACCCTTCTTGCCTTGATGCTACAGCGTGGTTAGCGGCGCTTACGTACCCTGATCACTCTTATTATGTACCGAAAAGCGTATTGGGATTCGTTCGTTTGCTGTCTGGCTGCAACGCCAATTATTCTGGGCATAGATAAATTCTATTGCATATAGCGAAATGTTGCTTGGATAAAAGTGGTATTTTGTGAAAAATATCAGTTTATCCAGCTAAAGATAGTGTAACACAGATTTAAGGGTGGTTTCTCGCGATAAGCATTGATAAACATGCGTAATTATTCTGATAGAGTGATGTTCTTGGTCGTAATGCCTTACTGCTTTTCTGTCTATTCAGCGGAATAATTTTATCCACTGGCGTAAAACGCCAGAAAACAGGGGATAAGCGGTGTGATGCCGGATTATTCCGATGAAGCATCCATATTAGCAAGAGTTCGTGACGGGACGACGACAGTGTCGAGTCAGCGCGATATCACTCTAACTGCTATACCTAATCTGATTTTGTCGGCTATCGCACATTGCTGACGGACAGGGTGAATGCGCTTCGCGCATTGTTCATCTTGCTGTGCTAATTTGTGTGGTGAATTTCTCAGTGGTTCCACTGGGTCTTTAAAATAAACGGAGATTTATCATGCGCTTTTCAACAAAAGCTCTGGGATGTGCGCTGGCGGTATCGCTGGCGCTAACACCTGTTATGTCAATGGCTTGGGAAAAAGATAAAACGTACGCCATCACTATTTTGCATACCAATGACCATCACGGCCACTTCTGGCATAACGACCACGGTGAATATGGGCTAGCGGCGCAAAAAACGCTGGTCGATCAGATTCGTCAGGAAGTGGCGAGTAAAGGTGGCAGCGTACTGCTGCTTTCCGGCGGTGATATTAATACCGGCGTGCCTGAGTCCGATTTACAGGATGCAGAGCCAGATTTCCGCGGTATGAACATGGTCGGCTATGATGCCATGGCACTCGGCAACCACGAATTTGATAATCCACTGTCTGTCCTGCGTCAGCAGGAGAAATGGGCGAAATTCCCTCTGTTATCGGCCAATATCTATCAAAAAAGTACCAGTCAGCGCTTATTTAAGCCTTATGCCCTATTCGACAAGCAAGGTGTGAAAATCGCGGTTATCGGCCTGACAACGGACGATACGGCCAAATTAGGCAATCCTGAGTATTTTACCGATATTGAATTCCGTAACCCTTCTACGGAAGCAAAGCAGGTTGTTGAGCAGTTGCGGAAGAGCGAAAAGCCGGATGTGATTATTGCCGCGACGCACATGGGGCACTATGACGACGGTAATCACGGTTCTAATGCTCCGGGTGATGTGGAAATGGCGCGTAGCCTGCCTGCTGGATATCTGGACATGATTGTCGGCGGTCACTCGCAGGATCCGGTCTGTATGGCGCAGGAAAATAAAAAGCAGGTGGATTATGTGCCGGGCACGCCTTGTGCACCCGATCGTCAGAACGGTACTTGGATTGTTCAAGCGCATGAGTGGGGTAAATATGTCGGCCGTGCCGATTTCACATTCCGCAATGGTGAGTTGAAGCTTGAGCATTACCAGTTGATTCCGATCAACCTGAAGAAAAAGGTAGAGAAAGACGGCAAGACCGAGCGTGTTTTCTATACGCATGAAATCACGCAGGATCCTGACGTTATGAAAATGCTGACGCCGTTCCAGGAAAAAGGGCAGGCGCAGTTGGGCATCAAGATCGGTAGCGTGAAAGGCAAACTGGAAGGCGATCGCAATCAGGTGCGTTTCCGTCAGACCAATCTGGCGCACGTGCTGCTGTCGGCACAGCTTGAGCGTGCAGGGGCTGATTTTGCCATCATGAGCGGCGGCGGTGTACGCGACTCGATTGAATCAGGTGATATCACCTACAAAGATGTGCTGAAGGTTCAACCGTTTGCCAACACGCTGGTTTACGTGGATATGAAAGGTAGCGACGTCGAGAAATATCTGGCCGTAGCCGCCAATAAAAAGGTGGATTCCGGTGCCTATGCGCAATTCCTCAACGTCAGCCTGACGGCAGACGGGCAGGGTGTGCAGAATGTGAAGATCAAAGGTGAGCCGTTGCAGGCCGATAAAGTTTACCGTATGGCAACGCTGAACTTTAATGCGATGGGCGGCGATGGTTACCCACGCCTTGATAATCTGCCGGGCTATGTGAACACCGGTTTCGTTGATGCTGAAGTGCTGAAGCAGTATATCGAGAAGCATTCACCGCTGGATGCGGAAGCCTACGCGCCGAAAGGTGAGATCGTTTATAAGTAACAAATAGTGATGGCGGTTTTTGTCTCTTCACTGATGACATAAACCGCCATTTTTTCTGGGTGTTATTCTGAGATAATCATGCCGCATTTAAACCTTTAACTACCAAAAGGCATTAAATCTAATTTGCTGATTTAATTGATTAAATAACCTTATGTTTAGTAAAGTGCTTTAAAATAAAAGACCTGCCAAATACACGATACTCCTGATACACCCTAACTAACGGAGTAGTCGGTACGATGAAAAACGTAAATATTGAAATCAACGTCTGTGGCAACGCGGAAAAATCAACCTGTACTGTTAATCCCCTCATTCAAGCTGGTTCCCATACTTGCTGCCATTCAGACAACGGCGGTGGTCAGGAGCCCGGTGTTTCCGGTGTTGCTTCCGTATTCGGGCGTACCGGTATCGTGACTGCACAACCCGGCGACTATACCGCCGATCAGATCACCGAAACCGCCACCAGAAAATTTGCCTCGCCGGATGAAAAAGCAATCTGGAATGCAAAGCAGGATGCATTAATTTCTGGCACCACTATCCGCACGCTCTTTGGCCAATCGCTGCTGGGCAGCGGTGATTTTTCACCGACGCCAGCGCAGATGGGGGTTGCGGCCGCGGATCACACGCACACCACCGCGGACATCACTGACTACACGCAAAAAACGAAGCAGCTCATCCATTCCTCGCTGGAAGCCGGGACGGGGGTGGCGCTGAGTTATAACCCGGTGAACGAGAAAACGGTAATCAGTGCTACGGGCGGTGGTTCGGGCAGCGGTGGCTCTGGCTATATCGTTGCCGATCGTCAGGGCGCAACGGCAGGGCAAAATCACGTATTCAACATTACCCCACAAAGCACGTTTAATCTCGCGGCGTATGCGCTGAAAGAAGTCGCTGGCGCAACGAATCAGACTTATGTGGTGGATGATTTCGGCGTGTCTAGCGAAGGGAACTACAACGTAACTCATGCTGCTGTGTTTGATAACACATTACGTCCCTATGTCGGAAAGCTATATAACCTGGTGCAGTCCGGTAATTTTTATTCGTCACCAGTTAAATCAGACGGTAAAAGCATTGAAATTGATGCTGTTAATAAAACGTTGATTCCTGCGATGACAGCAAATAATAGTTCAGTTGGCTACATGGTTGACGCATCGTCCGAGTATTCAACGCAATACGCGGCGTGGACAGCATTCAATGGAACGTTAAATCGATACTGGGCATCCAAAACCGTACCAACAGTGGCTAACCCACATTGGTTGCGTATTACTATGGCGGCTCCTGTATTGATTGATACATACAGAATAACAAACGAAAACCTGAATCCTGGGCCACTCAGCCCGAAATCGTGGATGTTTCAGGGGAGTAATGATGGTACAACGTGGGATACGTTACATACGGTATCTAATGATACTCGTGATGGGAGGGGAGCGGTTCGAGAATATACGTTCACCAATAACACGCCGTATTCATCATTCCGTATTTTAATAACCGCGCAAAATGCTGGCCCACATGTCCAAATTGGGGAGTTTGAAATATTCCGCCGCGAGCGACTGTTGATTAACGGTAGTGATGGTAAGTGGTATTCAGCGAACAATGGGATATTAACATCGGTCCCAGCACCATCTGTGGCGGCAGATTTTTATGAGACTGGTTTTTTGTCATCTGGCGTAATACCTGAATCATCATTGTCAGGAATACAGCCAGTAACGATTTTTTCATCAAAAAATATTGATGCAAAAGTGCTATATACACCGCATCCTCAAATTGCAATACAGAAAGTCGCATCGAGCGCGGCGTTATGGTCACAAATCAACTCCGCAGTGCTGACAGCGACGCAGACGGGCAACGGCAAGGTACGTGTCGCCGTCACACGGGATCTGGTGAACTGGCATGTGTTGCGGAGCGGGGCGTGGGTTGATGTGGGGGCGCTGTCAGCAGATACAGTTGGCGCAGAAGCATTGATTGCGGACGGCATGACGCCAGCGGAGTTCGGCGGCATTACGGCGGCACAGTGGACGCAGCTGTTTTCATCCAATAACGGCGTGCCGGACTCACTCGCGTTTGCGTTTGCACTCGATATCACTGACCCGGTCACCGATGTAGCGACCATTGACCGACTGGTGCTGAACGTCAACGACGCTTCCAGTTGGAAAGTGCAGACCCTGGCGGAGGTAGAAATCCGCTGGCGCACGGACAGCGTGACATTCCGCACTACGACGGCTGGTAATTACAAACTGGCGTATCAGGTTCCGTAATTATTCACCCGATAACATATTTCACTGGCCGCGTATTTGCGGCCATTTTTGCTTCTTTTTTATATAAAAGGAAAAGGTGGATTAGTAAAGTTCGTTGAAATAATACACTGGATAAATAAGTGATACTCCTTATTCCTTTTATTAATGGAGTCATCAATACTATGAAAGATATCAATATTGAAATTAATGTTTGTGACAGTACAGGAAAATCAACATGCACTGTTCATCCCCATACATGCTGCCATTCAGACAATGGCGGTGGTCAAGAACCCGGTGTCTCTGGCGTTGCCTCCGTATTCGGACGGACTGGCGTTGTAACGGCACACACTGGCGACTATACAGCCGATCAGATTACCGAAACCGCCACCAGAAAATTTGCCTCGCCGGATGAAAAAGCAGTCTGGAATGCGAAGCAGGATGCATTAATTTCTGGCACCACTATCCGCACGCTCTTTGGCCAATCGCTGCTGGGCAGCGGCGATATTTCACCGACGCCAGCGCAGATGGGCGTTGCGGCCGCAGATCACACGCACACCACAGCGGAAATCACCGACTACACACAAAAAACAAAGCAGCTCATTCATTCCTCGCTGGAAGCCGGATCGGGTGTGACGCTGAGTTATAATCCAGCGAATGAGAAAACCATTATTAGTGCAGCAGGCGGTGGTTCCGTCGGCGGTTCGGGTTATATTGTTGCCGAACGGTTGAGCGCAACGGCAGGGCAAAACCACGCGTTCAGCATTCGCCCACAGAATACATTTAATCTCGCGGCGTATGCGCTGAAAGAAGAAGCAGGGGCGGTAAATCAGACTTACGTTGTTGATGACTTTAATGCGTCGAGTGAGTCAGGTTATAACGCAACGAGTGCGGTTGTTTTTGATGGGCAAGTACAGCCGTATATGGGCGGAGTTGTCGAATTGGTCGGATCAGGTGGAGAATATTTTGCAGATATAAAACCTGATGCTAAATCGTTATCAATCGATGATATGGAAACAACATCCATTATCCCTGATATGGAATCAAATGTATCTCCGAGCGGATATACGATTTCTTCATCATCGATATACACTCCTGCATATTCTGGGTGGATGGCGTTTTCGTCGACCAATCCTGGTTTTTGGAATTCTGAAGTTGGACCAACAGCTGAAGCACCTCAGTGGTTGCGGGTAGATCTACCGAACCCAGAAGCTATCGGCGGCTATTCAATCCAGAATCGATTATCATCTGTTATCAGTAGCCCACGATCATGGCGATTTGAGGGAAGTCATGATGGGATTACATGGGAATCCCTTCATTCTGTTAATAATGATACGAATAGTAACACTGGGGTTATCAGAGAGTACAGAATATCCTCATCAGTAGCGTATGCGTCATACCGAATTATTATCACTGAATCAAACCCAAATACTAACTATGTTGTTATACAAAACATTAAATTATTCCCTCATGCCCGCATGTTGATTAATGGCAGTGATAATGCATGGTATACGGTTAATAATGGATTGCTGGAGAATATTGCAACAGCTGACTTTGGTCGTGGGTTTTCATCATCTGGGACGATTAATGGATCTGATGTTTCTGCTATTTCTCCGTTCTCAGTACATGCAGAGAATCAGCGTAATATTAAATTGACGTATCTCCCGAATTCACAAATTGTTATCAACAAATCTCTATTATCTGCCTCTGCTGGTTTATGGGCTCAAATCAATGCTGCCACGCTAACAGCAACGCAGACGGGTAACGGCAAAGTGCGTGTTGCTGTGACGCGGGATCTGGTGAACTGGCATGTCTTGCGGAACGGGGCGTGGGTCGATGTGGGTGCGCTGTCAGCAGATACCGCAGGTGCAACGAAACTGATTGCTGACGGCATGACACCCGCAGAGTTTGGCGGCATTACTGCGGCACAGTGGACGCAACTATTTTTATCTAACAACGGCGTACCGGACTCACTGGCGTTTGCGTTCGCACTCGATATTACCGATCCATCGGCAGATGTCGCGACCATTGACCGACTGGTGCTGAACGTCAACGATGCTTCCATTTGGAAAGCGCAGTCACCCGCGGAAGTGGAAATCCGCTGGCGCACCGACAGTGTGACATTCCGCACCGCGACGGCGGGTAATTACAAACTGGCGTATCAGGTTCCGTAATCGCCCATCACATTAACACTCTACTGGCCGCGAACGTCGCGGCCTTTTCGTTTTATACCGCCCAATTTATCCCCAGCCACTCACTGCGTCATTCTAACCGCTTAGCTCGCTATTCTGCCGCCTACCCAAATACCCGCCCCACGCGCGTACGCGATGGCGTAATGTGCCGCCACTATTTTCCTTTATCTGAAATACGCGATAACCCGCGTTATCGCACGACGCATTACCAGGGTTTATTTTTCTACAGCTAACAAAATCAAACGATTGTGATTTTTAATTGAAGGATGTCTTATGAAGAGCAACGCCATTCTTAAACACATCCCTTGGATGATTCTTGGAATCATCGGGGCTGCTTGCCTCGGCGTAGTCGCACTACGTCGCGGCGAGCACATTAGTGCATTATGGATTATTGTTGCTTCTGTCGCCGTTTACCTCGTGGCTTATCGATACTACAGCCTGTATATCGCACAAAAAGTCATGCAGTTAGATCCGACCAGAGCAACCCCCGCCGTTGTGAATAACGACGGTCTTAACTATGTGCCAACGAACCGTAACGTCCTGTTCGGGCACCACTTTGCTGCTATCGCAGGTGCAGGTCCGCTGGTTGGGCCGGTGCTGGCCGCGCAGGTTGGCTACTTGCCGGGCACTTTATGGCTGTTGGGCGGTGTGGTGTTGGCGGGTGCTGTGCAGGACTTCATGGTCCTGTTTATTTCGACCCGTCGTAACGGCGCGTCGTTAGGCGAAATCGTTAAGAAGGAATTAGGCCCAGTACCGGGTACGATTGCGCTGTTCGGCTGCTTCCTTATCATGATCATCATTCTTGCCGTACTGGCACTGATCGTGGTGAAAGCGTTGGCAGAAAGTCCGTGGGGCGTCTTTACCGTGTGTTCTACGGTGCCGATCGCGCTGTTCATGGGCGTCTACATGCGCTTTATCCGTCCGGGTAAAGTCGGTGAAATCTCGGTGATCGGGATCGTATTGCTGGTGCTGGCAATCTGGTTTGGTGGCGTAGTGGCACATGACCCGTACTGGGGCCCAGCGCTGACCTTCAAAGATACGACCATCACCTATACCCTGATTGGTTATGCCTTCGTGTCCGCACTGCTGCCAGTATGGTTGATTCTGGCGCCGCGTGACTATCTGGCGACCTTCCTGAAAATTGGTGTCATCGTCGGCCTGGCGATTGGTATCGTGATTCTGAATCCCGATCTGAAAATGCCAGCGGTAACGCAGTTTGTGGATGGCACCGGTCCAGTCTGGAAAGGTACGCTTTTCCCGTTCCTGTTTATTACGATTGCCTGTGGCGCGGTGTCTGGCTTCCACGCGCTGATTGCTTCCGGTACTACGCCGAAATTGATGGCTAACGAAAACGATGCGCGTTTCATCGGTTACGGTGCCATGCTGATGGAATCTTTCGTGGCGGTCATGGCGCTGGTTGCGGCGTCTATCATCGAACCGGGTCTGTACTTCGCGATGAATACTCCGCCAGCGGCGCTGGGTATTACTATGCCGGATCTGCATCGTCTGGGTACAGCAGATGCGCCGATGATTCTGGCACAGTTGCAGGATGTATCCGCCCACGCGGCGGCGACCGTTAGCTCTTGGGGCTTCGTGATTTCTCCTGAGCAGATTCTGCAAACGGCGAAAGACATCGGTGAACCTTCCGTTCTGAACCGTGCAGGCGGTGCACCTACGCTGGCTGTTGGTATCGCACACGTGTTCCACCAGATCATCCCTGGTGCCAACATGGGCTTCTGGTATCACTTCGGTATTCTGTTTGAAGCGCTGTTCATTCTGACGGCACTGGATGCGGGTACGCGTGCTGGCCGTTTCATGCTGCAAGACCTGTTGGGTAACTTCGTTCCGTTCCTGAAGAAAACCGACTCTCTGATTGCTGGTATGATCGGTACGGCGGGCTGCGTCGGTCTGTGGGGCTACCTGCTGTATCAGGGCGTGGTTGATCCACTGGGCGGCGTGAAGAGCCTGTGGCCGTTGTTCGGTATCTCCAACCAGATGCTGGCTGCCGTGGCGCTGATTCTGGGCACGGTTATCCTGATTAAGATGAAACGTACGCAGTACATCTGGGTAACGCTGGTTCCGGCGATTTGGCTGCTGATCTGTACTACTTGGGCGCTGGGCCTGAAACTGTTCAGCGACAATCCTCAGTTGGAAGGCTTCTTCTACATGGCGAACATGTTCAAGGGCAAAATTGCGGAAGGCGGTGCCGATCTGAGCGCGCAGCAGATTTCGAACATGAACCATATCGTGACTAACAATTATACCAACGCCGGTCTGAGCATTCTGTTCCTGATCGTGGTGTACAGTATTATTGCGTACGGTATTAAAGCGGCACTGGCTGCACGTAAAGTGGCTGAACGTACCGATCAGGAAACCCCGTATGTTCCGGTTCCTGAAGGTGGCGTTAAAGTTTCTTCCGGCCACTAAGTGACTCGCGCCCGTCGGATTTTGCGAGACAGCTAGCAAGGCTGAACGTGAAAGATGACGGGTACAGATACCCTGTATAATGTATAACGTTATACAGGGTATTTTTTATCTAGCTGCTATTGCAGGCGATAGTCTGGAGGTAATGATGTTTGGCAATCTGGGAAAAGCAGGAAAATATTTGGGCCAGGCGGCGCGTATGCTGGTCGGTATGCCAGATTATGATACCTATGTGCAGCATATGCAGACTAATCACCCGGATAAACCTGCGATGACGTACGAAGAATTCTTCCGCGAACGCCAGCAGGCGCGTTACGGCGGAGACGGCAAAGGCGGGATGCGTTGCTGTTAACGACTTGGGATCTGTTATGACTCAACCTTTATCATCTGATGTGACTAAACCCGTGTATGTCACTATTCTGACTGGGTTTCTTGGTGCAGGAAAAACGACCTTATTACGGCATATTCTGAATGCCGAGCACGGCTATAAAATCGCCGTGATTGAAAACGAATTTGGCGAAGTCCCGATTGATAATACGTTAATTGGAGAACGCGCCAGTCAAATTACGACCCTAAGCAATGGCTGCATCTGCTGTACGCAGTCCAATGAACTGGCCGATGCGCTGCTCGATCTGATTGATGGCGTAGATAATGGCACGCTCGATTTTGATCACGTCATTATTGAATGCACCGGGATGGCCGATCCGGGGCCGGTGGCGCAGACCTTTTTCTCGCATGAAATTATCTGTGAACGCTTTGTTCTGGACGGGATTATCACGCTGGTGGATGCAGTACATGCGCAGCAGCAGCTCGATCAGTTCACCATCGCGCAGTCGCAGATTGGCTATGCCGATCGCATACTGCTAACCAAAACCGACGTGGCAAGCGAAGACGAAACGCTGCTACCGCGTCTTCAGCGTATCAATGCGCGTGCACCGATCTACCCTGTCGTCCATGGCGATATCGATCTGAGCGTGTTGTTTAACATTGACGGTTTTGTCCTCAGCGACAAGCTGGACGTGAAAACGCCAGTATTTCGCTTTGTTGCCCCCGCGCAGAATAACGTGCAATCAATCGTTGTGTATCTCGATAAGGCGGTTGAGCTTCAGTCTGTTTCCGATGTGATGGAAAACCTGCTGCTGCAATTCTCCGATAATCTGCTGCGCTATAAAGGCATTCTGGCCATCAACGGTGATGACCGCCGCCTGCTGTTTCAGGGGGTTCAGCGCTTGTATAGCGCCGACTGGGACAGAGAATGGCACGCTGATGAAGAAAGAAAGAGCGTGCTGGTGTTTATCGGTGTGGATTTACCTGAACAGGAAATCCGTGATGCTTTTGCTCGCCTGACGGCATAACGCCATTTATCTTCTCTGTGCTGGTCACTCAGGCCAGCACGATTTCCCTCGGTCCTACTTTCTTTTACACCCCTTGCTCTGTTTATGCGGCGGACTGCCTCGCCATAGATACATTCGCAGGATGGGAATCGTGCAATTGCACAAAAAAATTCCTACCTTATTGTAATTATTACGAATACATCTAAAACGTGATCGCCTCTCGCTTTTTAATGGAATATGAGTGGTATTTTATTAAAACGATATTTCATTTTTTAGTGAGGTTAAGTATGCGTAGTGGTCTTGCCCTGTCATTAATGGCTTCCTGCATCACGTTGGGTATTCAAGCGGGTACCGCACAAGCGGCCAGTTCAGTGAAATTTCCCGATAAAATCTGTGACGTAACGCAATACGGGGCCGAAGGCCGCCGCCTACAAATCGCACTGAATACCCAGGCTTTCCAGAAAGCGATTGATGATTGTGCTGCGGCTGGCGGCGGAACGGTACACGTTCCTCGCGGTAACTATCTGGTCGATCCGCTGTTCCTGAAAAGTAACATAAGGCTGGATCTGGCAAAAGATGCGACCATCGTCGCGTCGACCGAAGAAGCAGCGTATCGCGCGACGGAAAAAACCAAGTACGCTGAAGCGGAAAATGGCTGGCTTCCCTTTATCAGTATTGCCGATGCACAGAATGTGGCTATTACTGGCCAAGGCACCATTGATGGGCAGGGCGCTGTCTGGTGGGAGCGCTGGCGCGAGAATATTCGTGCAACTGGCAAGAAAGGCGGCACCGATCGTCCACGTCTGATTTATATCAAAAGCTCTAATAACGTGCTGGTGGATGGCGTCACGCTGACGCATTCCCCGAGCTTCCACGTTGTAATGCGTTACTCGCATGATGTGGATGTGAACGGTACTCGGATTCTGTCGCCGTGGCATGCGCCAAATACCGATGCTATCGACCCGATCGACAGCCAGAATATCCGTATTACCAATAACTATATCGACTGTAATGACGACCACATCGCGATAAAAGCCGAGAAGCCGGATAGCCGCTTCCCGAATGGCGTCGTGGATAACATCTATATCGCCAACAATATCCTGAAGCAGGGGCGCGGCATTTCTATCGGCAGCGAAACCTCCGGCGGCGTAAATAACGTGCTGGTTGAAAATAACCAGTTCGAAGGTTCCATGTACGGTATCCGTATTAAAACCCTGCGTGGTAAAGGCGGTGAAGTGAAAAACATCACTTACCGTAATACCAAAATGGTGGATGTTGAAATCCCGCTGGTCTTTGCCGCTTACTACAAAGCCGCGCCGATTGTGCAGGCTGAAGTAGACAAAATGCTGGCCGAAGGTGGCTTCACGATGGGGGAGCAAATTTATCCGCCGGATACCGATCCAGAGCAGCCGTTTGATCAGTACAAGACGCCGCATTTCAGCAATGTGACGATCGAGAATCTGGAGTCGACCGGTAAGACCAAGGCCGCTGCGTATATTATCGGCGTACCGGAAGCCCCGCTCAGTGGTTTCCACTTTGATAATGTGCGTATTGATGCGGATAAAGGCATTCGCGTAAGAAATGCGGAGTTGCAGACCAAAGGCCTGACGCTGAATGTGAAAGAAGGCCCAGTGATGCAGTTGGATAAAGGGGCGAAAGTCGATCAGTAATCGATTATGAAGCGGTAGCAGGGGACACACTGGCCGTGGAGTCCTCTGCTATCTGCTTCGTTTTGATGCTACATCGTCAGGCAGGTTATGCTCATTTAATCGCGAGTATTAATCATGCCTGGCGATATCGGCAAAGGTGGCGCGCAGCAGGCGTGCCAGATCGTCTGCCGATAGTTCAATATCCAACCCACGCTTACCGCCGGAAATGAAAATGGTACCGAACTGGCGTGCTGGTTCATCAATCACGGTTGGCAACAGTTTCTTCTGCCCCAGTGGGCTGATTCCTCCTACCAGATAACCTGTGACACGCTGAGCGATGACTGGATCGGCCATATCTGCTTTTTTAGCCGACAGCGCACGGGCGACTTTCTTGAGATCCAGCATGTCGGCGACTGGCGTAACGGCCACGGCGAGATTTTTCGCATCACCATTCAGAGAAACGAGCAGCGTTTTATAAACCTGTTCTTTATTCAGTCCCAGCTTTCTGGCCGCTTCTTCGCCAAAGTTGGTTTCATCGCTGTCGTGGTGGTAGCTGTGTAGCGTAAAGGCGACCTTGTTTTTTTCGAGCAGATTGACTGCGGGTGTCATGATTTCACTATCCTTAACCCTGTTGCGGGCCTTATCTTGCGGACGCGGCTACGCGTCATAACGTGTTCTTTCATGGAGTTGCGGTATGACCGTTTTTGAGCAGCGTGGGTAAATTCTCATCGCCATACAGATGCAGTGCGCCTACGGCCACAACGTAATTTCCGGGTGGCAATTCCTGAAGCTGCTGCTGCCAGCGGCGGTTACGCTGGCCCATCAGCAGGTCGGTCATTTCATTGCTGAACGTCGTGGGGATATCCGGCGTATATTTGCCGGGTCTGCTGTCTAGCCACCAGCCCACCATCGTTTGTAGCAAATGGGCGTTAGTGCGCCAGTGTTTAATCGTATCCTCCAGCAACAGCAGGCCGCCCTGCGGTAGTTGTTGTAACAAATCAACCTGCGTCTGCTGTCCTTCCAGTTCGATAACCTGAATACCGTAAGATTTCGCGGCGTTAATTAACTGATAATCGATACCGTAGTCGGGGCGTAAGCCCAGCAACTGTGCCTGTCTCGCTTGTAGCATCAGTGCGGCCTGCCAGGCAGGAAGCGTACTGATATTGCTCTCATCGAAAGAAAGCGACTCACAGATTTTTTGCAGTTGGCGGTAGTTTTCCGGGCTGAGGCGCTGTTCGAGCGGTGGTTCGGCGTCACTGTGTCCGAAGGGGGAATGTGAATCGGATATATCGGCTTCGACGATGAGTGCGGTCGCCTGCCGGAGCTGTTGCAGCAGCGTATCGGGCAGCGGTGCCATATCTTTGCTACCCATATGAATGCTGCCGACCAGATGCAGCTGCCGTTCATTGGCAAGCTGAACGTCTATCGCTGGGTAGGCGTAAGCCAGCGGTGAGATAAAGCCAAGAAAAGTCGCGATTCTACGCAGCAGTTGCCCCATTGGTTCCGTCTCCTGATGTGGAATAACTATGCTAAACGCTAGATGCGGAACAATACAAGGTATACCAATCTTAAGGGCACGGAAGCCCACGTGTTTGGTTACTCAATTCTCCCTATGCGTAAAGATTGATGGGTGTGTATTGGTGTGTATAATGAAAATCAGGTTAGGAGGATACATGAAATCAACTGACCTGATAAAGGAGCTGGCAGCGGCAGGTTGTGAGTGCAAACGGCATAACGGCGGGAGTCACCAAATATGGTGGTCACCCATTACTGGAAAAACATTTCCAGTGCCGCATCCAAAAAAGGATTTACCACTTGGAACTGTCAAATCCATCAAAAAAATGGCGGGGATTTGATCCCCGCCTTTTCGGAGGCAATATGTTTTTTTCAGTCGGTGTTGAAACGCCAAAAGATGATGCTACGGCATATGGGCTGATCGTTCCGGCGTTATGTACTGATGATTATGGCTGCTTCTCTGCAGCTGACAGCCAACAAGAGATTGCACGCATGGCGCGGGAAGCGATTTTAACCCTGATTGATGAAGCGGTGAGCCGCGGAAATCTGGATATTAAACGACTTAATGACGCTGGACATCTCATCTATGCGGCAATGCCAGATTTTGCGGACTACGATAGTTGGTTCGTGCTGGATGTGGATTTATCGGTTTTTGAGGGAAAACCGCAGCGATTGAACATTTCACTTCCCGATACGTTGATACAGCGTATTGATAATCGCGTGCGAGAGCAGCCGGGTACTTATCGCGATCGCAGCCATTTTTTGGCAGAAGCCGCACGCCATGAACTGGAGTAAGCGTGGGTGAATAGGTCTGGTTGCCAGCGATAAAATCACGATGGTTTTCGGCAAAGGAAAACGCGGCGCGTCTCAACAACGCGCCGCGTTTGCATTACTGGCTTTTAGGTTTAAAACGCAGCAGGCGGTTGGCGTTGCTGACCACCGTGATGGAGGATAGCGCCATAGCGGCACCGGCTACCACTGGGCTAAGTAGCGTCCCGGTCAGCGGGTAGAGTACGCCTGCGGCAATGGGGATCCCCAGCGAGTTATAGATAAACGCGCCCAGCAGGTTCTGCTTCATATTGCGCAGCGTGGCATTGGATAGCGCCAGCGCATCGGCGACGCCGTGCAGGCTGTGGCGCATCAGCGTGATAGCGGCGGTTTCAATCGCGATATCGCTGCCGCCGCCCATCGCAATGCCGACATCGGCCTGTGCCAGTGCCGGCGCATCGTTGATGCCATCACCAATCATGGCCACACGCTTGCCCAGAGCCTGTAGCTTTTTGATGGCTTCCGCTTTTCCGTCTGGCAGTACGCCAGCAATCACTTGGTCGATACCCGCTTCTTTCGCGATGCTCTTCGCCGTGAGCGGGTTGTCCCCTGTGAGCATGACGAGCTGGTAACCTTGCTGGTGCAGGCGCTGCAAGGCGCTGATGCTATCCGCTCGCAGCGGATCGTGGATGGAAAACACCGCAATGATGTGACCATTTGCCGCAAGCAATACCGGCGTGATACCGCGCTGAGCCTGCTCATTGATCAGCGTTTCGCCTGCGGTGATATCGACCTGATGTTGTTTGAGCAGCGCCGGATTCCCCAGTAGCAGGTGTGCATCACCGATCTTGCCGCTGACGCCGAGGCCGCGCAGCGTACGGAACTGTTCGACTTGCGTGAGTGTCAGATTCTCTGCGCGTTCAAGAATCGCTTTTGCCAGTGGGTGATTCGAGCCTTGCTCCAGCGAAGCCGCCCAGGCTAGCGCCTGAACTTCTGTCACGTCGGCGAAGGTATGAATCGCCACGACGCGCGGCTGTCCTTCGGTTAGCGTACCGGTTTTGTCAAATACCAGCACATCCAGCTTGCTGGCCTGCTGCAAGGCATCGGCATCCCGCACCAGCACGCCAAACTCCGCGGCACGTCCGACGCCGGAAATAATCGACATCGGAGTTGCCAGCCCAAGCGCACAGGGGCAAGCAATGATAAGAACGGTCGTGACGATAATGAGCGTGTAGACCATCTGCGGCTGTGGCCCTACGAAGAACCAGATTGCGCCGCTGAGAAGGGCGATGGCCACGACGACGGGAACAAACACGGCAGAAATACGATCCGCCAACTGGCCGATAGCGGGTTTGCTACTTTGCGCCTGTCTGACCAATCGGATGATTCGCGATAGGGTGGTTTGGTTGCCGATGGCGTCTGCACGAAAGAGGACGCTGCCGTCGGAAACCAGCGTACCTGCGTGAACTGTATCGCCGGACGTTTTGGCTTGCGGGATCGGTTCCCCGGTCAGCATGGCTTCATCCACCCACACTTCGCCTTGCAAAATCTCGCCATCGACAGGAATACGATCGCCAGTTGTCAGGCGTAGCGTCATGCCGGACTGCACGTCGGATAGCGGAATGGATTTCTCACCTTCCGGCGTCACGACGCGAGCGGCGGGGGGCGTCAAATCCAGTAACCGTTCCAGCGCCCGCGAAGAACGTTGACGGGCACGCTGTTCCAGCGCATGACCGAGGTTGATTAAACCGATGATCATGGCGCTGGCTTCATAGTAAAGGTGACGCGCCGCCATTGGGAAAAGATCCGGCCACAGATTGACGGTAATAGAGTAAAGCCAGGCTGCCCCCGTTCCCAGCGCGACCAGCGTATCCATGGTCGCGGTGCCATTTCTCAGACTGCGCCAGGCGTTACGGTAAAAATGACTGCCAGCGAACACCATCACCGCCAGCGTCAAAATACCGATGACCAGCCACGGCGTTTGGCTTTCCGGCGTCAGGCTCATGCTGCCGCCCAGTACGCCCCACAACATCAGCGGCACACCAAGCAGCAATCCCAGCGCGGCCTGCCATTGGAAACGGCGAATAGCCTGCTGAGAGGTTTGCTGCTGGCGTGCGCGGCGAGCTTCTTCGTCCTGAATAATTTCCGCGCCATAGCCCGCTTGCTCAACGGCGGCGATCAGCGCTTCCGGTTCGGCGTGACCGCTGACCAACGCGCTACGTTCAGCCAGATTCACCCGCGCCTGTGTGACGCCGCTGACGTTTTGCAGCGCCGTTTGTACGCGGTTCACGCAGCTGGCGCAGCTCATTCCCTGAAGCAGGAGCTGTACGCTGTCTTCATCGCGGGTGGCGGGTGTTGTCATTGCCGGAAGAATACTCTCGGCCGCTGGCAGCGCTTCCGGCGTCGTCGCTACCTGTGCCAGCGGCTCAGTTTTTGGGTGAACATTCTCCTGCACGCTGGCGTGATAGCCAGCTTCTTCAATGGCGCTAATCAGTGCTGTGGCCTCAACGTTGCCATACACGGTTGCCTGCTCTGTGGTGACATCCGTCGCCACGACGCCGGGAATGGCTTCCAGCACTTTACGCGTAGCGGCGACGCAGTGATTGCAGCTCAGGCCGGAAAGCTGAAGAGAGACATCCGGCGTGGTAGCAAGCTGTGCTTCGTAGCCAGCCTGCTCAATAGTGTCGATCAACGTCTGGGAATCAACGTCGCCGCTGACTCTGGCGTACTGTTGGGTGACGTTGGTTTGTTCGATCGCAGGCAACGCGTCCAGCGCTTTTTTCACGCGTTGGACACAGTGTCCGCAGGTCAGTCCCTGCAACGACAACACGATAGTTTGAGACATAATAATTTTCTCCTGTGATCACAGCCGGAGGTGAAAGACGTTGACCGGCCATCTGATTTCTACTAGTTATTGAGTAAGGTAAACCTTCTAGCAAGGGGAGGGTCAAGGGGGAAATCATGAATATCAGTGATGTTGCGAAAAAAACCGGTCTTAGTAGTAAAACCATTCGCTTCTATGAAGAGAAAGAACTTCTGACTACGCCGCTGCGTTCTGAAAATGGTTACCGCAGCTACGACGACCATCACGTCGAAGAGCTGACGCTGCTGCGTCAGGCGCGCCAGGTTGGTTTTAATCTGGATGAATGCCGAGAGCTGGTTACGTTATTTAACGATCCGCTGCGGCGAAGTTCGGATGTAAAAGCGCGAACCTTGCAGAAAGTGCAGGAAATCGAGATGCATATCGAAGAGCTGAAAGCGATGCGTGAACATTTGCTGGCGCTGGCCGAACAGTGCCCGGGAGATGGTGGCTCGGAGTGTCCGATAATCAATAATCTGGCGGGCTGTTGTCAGAAAGGGTAGTGTCAAAAAGAATAGTGTCACAAAGGGGAGACAGGCTCCCCCCAATAATGCGTTAGTTAGCGCTCAGTCGGGCGTACATGCAGCGTGATACCATCGATGGCAATCACTTCAACCTGCGTACCGGCGGGCAAATCCTGTTCTGATTTCACGCGCCAACTGCTGTCACCGATGTTTACCCGCCCAAAACCGTTGATCACCGGGTCGGTCAGCGTAGTGCGCAGTCCAACCAGCTGTTGCCCGCGCTGGTTGAGCATCGACTGTGGGCGTGACAGCGTTCGTTTACGCAGCCAATACCACCAGAGTAGTGCCGTGACGATCGTCAGGATGGCGAAAATCGTTCCCTGCAATGGCCATCCCAGCGGCATCACCCATGTTAATAGCCCAACCAATACTGCCGATAAACCGCTCCACAGCATATAGCCACTGGCACCCAGCATTTCGGCGGCTAAAAGCAGACCGCCGAGCGACAGCCAGAACCAGTGCGCATTTTCCATCACCAGTTCAATGCCCATTATTGACCTCGGCTGTTTTTGCTATCTTTAATCAGTTCCGTGATTCCACCGATAGCCCCCATCAGGTTGCTGGCTTCCAGCGGCATCATGATCACTTTGCTGTTATTAGAAGAACCGATCTGCTGTAACGCATCGGTATATTTCTGTGCGACGAAGTAGTTAATCGCCTGAATGTTACCTGCCGCGATGGCTTCGGATACCATTTTAGTCGCCTGTGCTTCCGCTTCAGCAGCACGCTCACGCGCTTCTGCTTCAAGGAAGGCAGATTGGCGTTGGCCTTCAGCTTTGAGAATCTGCGACTGTTTTTCCCCTTCGGCTTTCAGGATCGCGGCCTGACGTACCCCTTCGGCTTCCAGAATATCGGCACGCTTGTTACGTTCTGCTTTCATCTGCGCATTCATGGCGGCAATCAGTTCAGCGGGTGGACGTACGTCGCGAATCTCGATACGGGTGATTTTCACGCCCCACGGGTTAGTGGCTTCATCAACAATGTGCAGCAGACGGGTGTTGATGCTATCGCGCTGAGACAGCATTTCGTCCAGCTCCATGGAACCCAGCACCGTACGGAAGTTGGTCATGGTGAGGTTCACGATAGCCTGTTCCAGATTGCTAACTTCATAGGCAGCACGTGCGGGATCGATCACCTGAATAAAACACACGGCATCAATGGCCACATTGGCGTTATCGCGTGAGATAATTTCCTGAGAGGGGATATCTAATACCTGTTCCATCATGTTGATTTTACGACCAACGCGATCCATAAACGGCACGACCAGATTCAGCCCCGGCATCAGCGTTTTGGTATAGCGGCCAAACCGTTCCACAGTCCATTGATATCCCTGAGGTACGATTTTGATGCCTGACCAGACGATGATGAGTGCAACAAAGATCAAAATAGGAATGACGGTGAGCATATTCTAAAACCTCCAGGTTGTTTTATTTCGGTCAAAAGGCTATTTCAGCGAGTAGTGTAACTCACTTGCGTATGAAAGCGGGCAGTAAATACGCCCGCCAGTAAACGCGGTAAGGAGAATGTCCTGTGAGGGAACGAGGGCTAAATATCGAGTTCAATGTCGCCCTGAGGCATACAGCAGCAGGGGAGGATTTCATCCTGTTGGATGCAGGCCAGCGGGGTTTGACGATACGCCACTCTGCCTTTTACCAGACGCAGTCGACAGGAACCGCAATAGCCGGAGCGGCACTGATATTCAATGCTGACTCGGTTAGATTCCAGCACATCCAGCAGCGAAGGGCCGTCGTCTGAACAGGAAAACTGCGCACCAGATGTGCGCAGTGTGATCGTTGGATTGCTCATCGATTACAGCTGGAAATCGCTCAGATCGTCGTCGCTGATTTCTGAATCGATCTGACCGACCAGATAAGAGCTGACTTCAACTTCCTGTGGCGCGACCTGTACGTTATCGGACACCAGCCAGGCGTTGATCCACGGGATTGGGTTCGTGCGCGTCTGGAACGGCAGCGGCAGCCCAACCGCCTGCATGCGGATGTTGGTGATGTATTCCACGTACTGGCACAGAATATCTTTGTTCAGACCAATCATCGAACCATCACGGAACAGGTATTCAGCCCACTCTTTTTCTTGCTGAGCAGCGAGCACGAACAGGTCATAACACTCTTGCTGACACTCTTCGGCAATCTGCGCCATTTCTGGGTCGTCATGGCCTGAACGCATCAGGTTCAGCATGTGCTGCGTGCCGGTCAGGTGCAGCGCTTCATCACGGGCGATCAGCTTGATTATTTTAGCGTTGCCTTCCATCAGTTCGCGTTCTGCAAAAGCAAATGAACAGGCGAAGCTAACGTAGAAACGAATCGCTTCCAGCGCGTTTACGCTCATCAGGCAGATATACAGCTGCTTTTTCAGCGTATGCAGGTTCACGGTCACGGTCTTGCCGTTAACCTGATGTGTCCCTTCACCCAGCAGATGATAGTAGCTGGTCATCTCAATCAGCGAATCATAATAGCCGGAGATATCTTTGGCGCGCTTCAGGATCTCGTCGTTGGTTACGATATCGTCAAACACCAGCGATGGATCGTTAACGATATTACGAATGATGTGCGTGTAGGAGCGTGAGTGAATGGTTTCCGAGAAAGCCCAGGTTTCCACCCAGGTTTCCAGCTCAGGGATAGAAATCAGCGGCAGCAGCGCCACGTTTGGGCTACGCCCCTGAATGGAATCCAGCAGCGTTTGATATTTCAGGTTGCTGATAAAGATGTGTTTCTCATGATCGGGCAGCGCCTGATAGTCGATGCGATCGCGGGATACGTCGACTTCTTCTGGACGCCAGAAGAAGGACAGCTGTTTTTCGATCAGCTTTTCGAAAATTTCATACTTTTGCTGATCGAAACGCGCCACGTTAACCGACTGGCCGAAGAACATCGGTTCTAGCAGTTGGTCATTTTTGTTCTGTGAAAATGTGGTATAGGCCATGAGTCTCTCCAAAAAAATGCCGGGAGCATTTTTTAACGCCGCTTGTGAAGGCCCATAAGGGGCGGGCTGCGACGCCTGCTATAAAAGATGAAAGGCTGCATCGGCAGCCTTTCATTATTGGCTTAAATCTTACACGCGCCGCCTTCGCAGCCGTCGTCCTGCGGTTCTGCCAGCAGGTCATCTTGTACGTCTTCAGCGCCGTCACGGGTGTTTTGGTAATACAGCGTCTTAACACCGAATTTATAGGCCGTGACCAGATCTTTCAGCAGCTGTTTCATCGGTACTCGACCTGATGGGAAACGTGACGGATCGTAATTGGTGTTGGAGGAGATTGCCTGATCGACAAACTTCTGCATCAGACCAACCAGTTGTAGATAGCCGTCGTTATTTGGCATATCCCACAGCAGTTCGTAAGAATCCTTCAGCGTTTCGTACTCCGGCACCACTTGGCGCAGAATGCCGTCTTTGGACGCTTTGACGCTGATGTGGCCGCGCGGTGGTTCAATCCCGTTGGTGGCGTTGGAGATCTGAGATGACGTCTCAGACGGCATCAGCGCGGACAGCGTGGAGTTACGCAGACCGTACTCTTTGATGTCGTTACGCAGCGCTTCCCAGTCGAGATGCAGCGGTTCGTTACAGATCGCATCCAGATCGCGCTTATAGGTATCGATAGGCAAAATACCCTGCGAATAGGTGGTTTCATTGAACCACGGGCAAGCACCTTGTTCGCGTGCCAGCACATTCGACGCCTTCAACAGATAGTACTGAATAGCTTCAAACGTTTTGTGTGTCAGGCCGTTGGCGCTGCCATCTGAGTAGCGCACGCCATTTTTCGCCAGATAGTAGGCGAAGTTGATCACGCCAATACCTAATGTACGGCGACCCATCGCACCACGCTCTGCTGCGGTAATCGGGTAATCCTGATAATCCAGCAGGGCATCCAGCGCGCGCACGGCCAGCGTCGCCAGCTCTTCCAGATCGTCTAAGCTATTGATGGCTCCGAGGTTGAAAGCAGACAGCGTACACAGCGCGATTTCACCGTTTTCATCATTCACGTCGTTCAACGGCTTGGTCGGCAGCGCGATTTCCAGACACAGGTTGGACTGGCGAACTGGCGCAATCTGCGGATCGAAAGGGCTGTGCGTGTTGCAGTGGTCAACGTTCTGAATATAGATACGGCCGGTAGAAGCACGTTCCTGCATCATCAGGGAGAACAGCTCGCCTGCTTTGATACGCTGTTTGCGGATGCTGTCATCCTGCTCATATTGCACATACAGGCGCTCGAATTCATCCTGATCGGCGAAGAAGGCGTCGTACAATCCGGGTACGTCAGACGGGCTGAACAGGGTGATCTCTTCACCTTTTACCAGACGCTGATACATCAGTTTGTTCAACTGCACGCCGTAGTCGAGGTGGCGAACGCGGTTGCCTTCTACGCCACGGTTGTTTTTCAGCACCAGCAGGCTTTCGACTTCCAGATGCCACAGCGGGTAGAACAGCGTAGCAGCACCGCCGCGTACGCCACCCTGAGAGCAGGATTTCACTGCCGTCTGGAAGTGTTTATAGAAAGGAATACAGCCGGTGTGGAATGCTTCACCGCCGCGAATTGGGCTGCCGAGCGCACGGATGCGGCCTGCGTTGATGCCGATACCAGCACGCTGGGAAACGTATTTTACGATCGCGCTGGAGGTCGCGTTGATGGAATCCAGGCTGTCGCCACATTCGATCAGCACGCAAGAGCTGAACTGACGCGTTGGCGTACGCACGCCCGCCATGATTGGCGTTGGCAGAGAAATTTTGAACGTAGAGATCGCGTCATAAAAACGTTTAACGTAATCCAGACGCGTCTCACGCGGGTAGCCGGAGAACAGGCAGGCGGCGACCAGAATGTACAGGAACTGGGCGCTTTCGTAGATATCACCGGTGACGCGGTTTTGTACCAGGTATTTCCCTTCCAGCTGTTTCACCGCCGCATAGGAGAAATTCATGTCACGCCAGTGATCGATGAAAGCGTCCATCTGGGCGAATTCTTCTGGACTATAGTCTTCTAACAGATGTTTGTCGTACTTACCCAGTTCTACCATTTTGGTGACGTGAGTCAGCAGAGCAGGCGGCTCAAACTGGCCATAGGCTTTCTTACGCAGATGGAAGATAGCCAGACGCGCAGCCAGATATTGATAATCCGGGCTTTCGCGCGAGATCAGATCGGCAGCGGCCTTGATGATAGTTTCATGGATATCAGAGGTTTTGATGCTGTCATAAAACTGAATGTGTGAACGCAGTTCCACCTGAGAAACGGAGACATTGTGTAAACCTTCTGCGGCCCAGGTAATGACGCGGTGGATTTTATCCAAATTGATCTTTTCTTTACTGCCATCGCGTTTGGTTACTAGGAGGCTTTGGTTCATGTTGGGGTTTACCTGTTGATGAAAATAAACAAATATCCACAGAGTTAGTCACAAAAGCATTTCTGTGACTAACTCTGTGGATAAACACTAAATATGGATATTTTTTGATAAATAACCACCATATCATGAGTATTCTAGTCCGGATTATTTTAAGAACAAGAGTTGATTTTTCGTTAATTTAAGGATTTAAGAACAGACATTTTGTTAAAAACCTCATCAAACAAGGTAGTTAAGGGTACTTTCCTTAATTTGTGCGGGATGTGCTTTGTGATCTTTTGCTGGTTTCGTCATCAATATGATTATGCGCGGCAAAAAACCGCGCATCTTTTAAGAGCATTCTTAATCGATTCTATTTATCGTGGCGCGTGTGCAGCATGTAGTTCACGTCCACGTTTGGACCCAGTTTAAAGTGGTCCGTCAGCGGGTTGTAGTGAAGCCCGGTGATATGTTTTTCACGCAGCGGTGTACTGTCGACCCAGTGCATCAGCTCTGCTGGGCGAATGAACTTCTTAATGTCGTGCGTGCCGCGCGGCACCATTTTTAGCACGTACTCCGCACCGATAACGGCCATCATCCACGCTTTCGCATTGCGGTTGATGGTGGAGAAAAAGACGTGCCCGCCCGGTTTTACCAATCTGGCGCATGCCTGCACCACGGACTGCGGATCGGGAACGTGCTCCAGCATTTCCATACAGGTGACGACATCGTAGAGACCCGGATGAGCGTGTGCATGCGCTTCTACCGTTTCCTGCACGTAATCGACGGCGACACCGCTTTCCAGCGCGTGCAAACGTGCGACCTGCAACGGCTCTGCGCCCATATCGAGCCCGGTGACGTCCGCGCCTTCATGCGCCATGCTTTCGGCCAAAATGCCGCCGCCGCAGCCAACATCCAGCACTTTCTTGCCGAACAGGCCTTCCGCGTGCTGCGAAATATAGCCCAGACGCAGCGGATTAATGCGGTGCAAGGGTTTGAATTCGCCTTCTAGATCCCACCAGCGTGAAGCGATAGCCTCAAATTTGGCAATTTCCTGATGGTCAACGTTCGGAGTTTGATTCTCTACATTCATGTGTCATCACTGCCTTTCGTTATCTTCTACTGCCGCGAGTATACTCCCTTCGCGCTGCAACGTGCAGCGGTGTCCGTTTTCTCTGAGGGATATCCGGTGAATAAAAGTCCATTGGGAAAACAGTCTGTTCGGGGCGGAAGGGAGTTTCCCCCGAAACGGCGGTTTGTGATATAATTTTTCACCTTTTGAACAGTTCACCTAATCTGAACGGTTCACTTTTCTGAACACGGGTAGATGCCTAAATAGAGGGATAGCGGCTCCATGAGCGACCTTGCCAGAGAAATCACACCGGTCAACATTGAAGAAGAGCTGAAAAGCTCGTATCTGGATTATGCGATGTCCGTTATTGTCGGGCGTGCATTACCAGATGTTCGTGATGGACTGAAACCGGTACACCGCCGCGTACTGTATGCGATGAGCGTACTGGGTAACGACTGGAACAAACCGTATAAAAAATCCGCCCGTGTCGTCGGGGATGTCATCGGTAAATACCACCCACACGGCGACTCTGCCGTTTATGAAACCATCGTACGTATGGCGCAGCCTTTCTCACTGCGTTACATGCTGGTTGATGGTCAGGGCAACTTCGGTTCGATTGACGGCGACTCCGCGGCGGCGATGCGTTATACCGAAATTCGCATGTCGAAAATTGCTCATGAACTGCTGGCCGACCTCGAAAAAGAGACGGTCGATTTTGTGCCGAACTATGACGGCACCGAGCAGATTCCTGACGTCATGCCTACGCGTATTCCCAACCTGCTGGTTAACGGTTCTTCCGGTATCGCAGTCGGGATGGCAACGAACATTCCACCGCACAACCTGACGGAAGTCGTGAACGGCTGTCTGGCGTATATCGATGATGAAAACATCAGCCTTGAAGGGTTGATGGAACACATCAAAGGCCCAGATTTCCCGACGGCGGCGATCATCAATGGCCGACGCGGCATTGAAGAAGCCTATCGTACCGGGCGCGGTAAAATTTACATCCGTGCGCGTGCTGAAGTGGAAGCGGATGCGAAAACCGGACGTGAAACCATCATCGTGCATGAAATCCCATATCAGGTGAACAAAGCGCGCCTGATCGAGAAAATTGCCGAGCTGGTTAAAGATAAACGTATCGAAGGCATTAGCGCACTGCGTGACGAATCCGATAAAGACGGTATGCGTATCGTCATCGAGATTAAACGTGACGCCGTGGGCGAAGTGGTACTGAATAATCTGTATTCCCAGACGCAGCTTCAGACGTCATTCGGCATCAACATGGTCGCTCTGCATCAGGGCCAGCCGAAGATCATGCCGCTGAAGGACATTCTGGTCGCGTTTGTGCGCCACCGCCGCGAAGTGGTGACGCGTCGTACCATTTTTGAACTGCGTAAAGCCCGTGACCGTGCTCATATCCTGGAAGGTCTGGCGATTGCGCTGGCGAACATCGATCCGATTATCGAGCTGATTCGCCGTGCTGCGTCACCTGCTGAAGCGAAAGCGTCGCTGATCGCACAGGCATGGGAACTGGGTAGCGTGGCTACGATGTTGGAACGTGCGGGCGATGATGCTGCGCGTCCAGAGTGGCTGGAGCCAGAGTTCGGTATCCGTGACGGTCGCTACTACCTGACGGAACAGCAGGCGCAGGCGATTTTGGATCTGCGTTTGCAGAAGCTGACCGGCATGGAGCACGAGAAGCTGCTGGATGAATATAAAGAGCTGTTGGCGGAAATTGCCGAGCTGCTTTATATCCTCAATAGCCCTGAGCGCCTGATGGAAGTCATCCGCGAAGAGCTGGAAGCGATCAAAACGCAATACAGCGACGAACGTCGTACGGAAATCACGGCGAACACCGCTGATATCAACATCGAAGATCTGATCAATCAGGAAGATGTTGTTGTCACGCTGTCTCACCAAGGTTACGTGAAGTATCAGCCGCTGAGCGATTACGAAGCCCAGCGCCGTGGGGGCAAAGGTAAGTCTGCCGCACGTATAAAAGAAGAAGACTTTATCGATCGTCTTCTGGTGGCCAACACCCACGATACGATTCTGTGCTTCTCCAGCCGGGGTCGTCTGTACTGGATGAAGGTATATCAACTGCCGGAAGCCAGCCGCGGTGCGCGTGGTCGCCCGATCGTTAACCTGCTGCCGCTTGAAGCGGATGAACGTATCACCGCGATTCTGCCGGTACGTGAATACGAAGAAGGCCGCCACATCTTCATGGCAACCGCGAGCGGTACTGTGAAGAAAACGGCGCTGACGGAATTCAGCCGTCCACGTAGTGCGGGGATCATCGCGGTTAACCTGAATGAAGGTGACGAGCTGATTGGCGTTGACCTGACCGACGGTAGCGATGAAGCGATGCTGTTCTCTGCGGAAGGTAAAGTGGTTCGCTTCTCCGAGCAGGCGGTGCGTTCTATGGGCCGTACGGCAACGGGCGTCCGTGGTATCAATCTGCAAGGCGAAGATCGCGTCGTTTCTCTGATCATTCCTCGCGGCGAAGGCGATATCCTGACCGTCACGCAAAATGGCTTTGGTAAGCGTACTGCCGTGAGCGAGTACCCGACCAAGTCGCGTGCGACGAAAGGGGTTATCTCTATCAAGGTCAGCGAACGTAACGGTAAAGTGGTTGGCGCGGTTCAGGTTGATGCCGCAGACCAGATCATGATGATCACCGATGCGGGAACGCTGGTGCGGACGCGCGTGTCTGAAGTCAGTATCGTTGGCCGTAACACGCAGGGTGTCACGCTGATTCGTACGGCGGAAGACGAACATGTTGTCGGCCTGCAACGCGTTGCCGAGCCGGTAGAAGATGAAGAGCTGGATGGCGTAGTAAAAGTTGAAGGCGAAGTTGCCGAAGACGATGATGCTATCGACGACATTGATGGCGATGATGATATCGCTGAAGATGACGAATAAGCCTTTTCATTAAACCGGAATGAGCAGAGTAAGCCAGCGCGATGCGCTGGCTTTTTTTATCGACTCTCGGTAGTGTATCAGCCAACTGGTTCTTCCATTATTCAACGGTATCCATTTGAAATATCTCGCCTCATTCCAGACCACATTAAAGGTGTCCCGCTATTTGTTTCGGGTTCTGGCGGTCATGCTGTGGGTATTGGGCGCGCTGATATCCGTTTTTTATGTCACTAAAGTATTGAATGAAAAAGAATCAGAGCTGCGGCAGGAATATAACCTCAGCTTTGATCAGTCGCAGGGTTACATCCGACACGCGTCGGATATTGTGCGCGAACTCCAGTATCTGGCGGCAAATCGCCTGATGCTGGCAAGAGAAAAGGCAGAGCCGCCAGCGGAAGGGGGCCCCGGCGTCTCCGTTTATGCGCTGGCTCCCGGCGCAACCTGTTCCACGCAATATGGCGGGAATGCGGCGTTGCTCTCATTGAGCCATTTTTTCAACGGCTGGCAGGATAACTTCTCTGCCGTCTACGATCTTAACCGGGTCTTTTTTGTCGGCGGCGATCGACGCTGTATGGTTGATTTTGGCATCCGTAACCAGTCGCTCGACCGTGATAACTTGCTTAAAAACGTGCAGGATCGGTTTCAGGAGCAGAAGAAGAGTCGCACCCAAAGCGGACGCGATGAAACGGTCTATTGGATTACCCCAGCTTCGATTCCCGATGTCGGCTATTTATATGCGCTGACGCCGATTTATGTGGATAGCAAGCTGGAAGTCATCATGGGGATTGAACAGACGATTCGTCTGGATGATTTCGTCACCATGGGTAAATTTCCGATCAGTGCCCGGCTGCTGGATCAATACAATCAGGTGGTTTTACAGTTTTCCGATGATAAAGAGCGTTACGCTTCCTCAGTAGACGGCTATCCCTCCGAACATAATTATTTTGGTTATGTGAATGGGTATGATGAACTCATTCTGAAGAAATCGCTGCCGCCGACGTCATTCGGCATCGTGTATTCGCTGCCGTTGAAGGTGCTGCTCTCCCATATCAGCGCACTGATGATCAACATGCTGATGCTGAATATGCTATCGGCTATCTTGCTGTTTGTGCTGGCGCTGGTGTTTGAGCGGAAAATGTTGCTGCCTGCGGAAGTGAATGCGTTCCAACTGGAAGAAAACGAGCAATTCAACCGCAAGATTGTCGCATCGGCGCCGGTAGGGATTTGCATCCTGCGTATTAATGACGGCACGAACATCCTCAGTAACGAGCTGGCGCACAACTATCTTAACCTGCTTACCCACGAGGATAGGCTGCGAATTACCCGTATCATTTGCGAGCAGCAGTCCAAGTTTGTGGATGTCATGACCAGCCGCAATCATCACCTGCAAATCAGCTTTGTCCATTCGCGCTATCGTAATGAAAACGTGGCGATTTGTGTACTGCTGGACGTCAGCGCACGCGTCAAAATGGAAGAGTCGCTACAGGAAATGGCGAATGCCGCCGAGCAGGCAAGCCAGTCTAAATCGATGTTCCTTGCCACCGTCAGCCATGAATTGCGTACGCCGCTGTACGGGATTATCGGTAACCTCGATTTACTGCAAACCAAATCGCTGCCGCAGGACGCCAATCGTCTGGTTGCCGCGATGAACAACTCTTCCTCGCTGTTGCTGAAAATCATCAGCGATATCCTCGATTTTTCCAAGATTGAATCGGAGCAGTTGAAGATCGAAGCGTGTGAGTTTGCGCCGCATGAAGTCATCAGCCACATCACCAGCAACTATCTCCCGCTGGTAGTGAAGAAACGCCTGACGCTGTACTGCTTTATCGATCCCAATGTGCCGGTCAGCCTGTTTGGCGATCCCGTACGTTTGCAGCAGGTGTTATCTAACTTGCTGAGTAACGCCATCAAATTTACGGACACGGGCTGCATCATTTTCGAGGTCGGTTGCCGCGATGGTTATCTGGAATTTGTGGTGCGTGATACCGGCGTGGGTATTCAACCTCGCGAGGCGGTGAAGCTGTTTGACCCGTTTTTCCAGGCAGGTAGCGGTGTTCAGCGGCATTTTCAGGGCACGGGCTTAGGGCTGGCGATTTGTGAAAAGCTGGTCAATTTGATGGATGGAGACATTACCATCGAGTCGGAACCTGGGCTCGGCAGCCTGTTTGGCGTCAGAATTCCGCTGTATAAAGCGCGCTATGCCCCAGCGGCGATCAATGCCAGCCTGCAAGGGAAAATGTGCTGGTTGAGGATACGCAACGCCCGGCTGGAGGCTTATCTGCTGACGCTATTGCAGGAACAGGGGGTGCAGGTCGCGCGTTATCAGAATCAAACCGTGTCGCCTGATGATGTGATGATTAGCGATTACGCGTCAGAAGAGGACGTTAACGTTCGGGCGCATATCGTGATGAGTGGCGCGCATAACGGATCAGCGCAGGAAGTGAGCGATGGGCACTGGGTGCAAGGGACGTCCACACCTCAACATTTGCCTGATTTGCTCGAGAAAATCTATCGCTCAGAAAGCGAAGACAGAAATCGCGTCGAGATTTCACCACCGTTGACCAGCTACATACGGGCTGAGAATGGCGATATTATGATTCTGGTGGTTGACGATCACCCCATCAACCGTCGACTGCTGGCGGATCAGCTCGGTTCTCTGGGCTATCAGGCGATGACGGCAAATGATGGCATAGACGCTCTGGGCGTACTGAGTAAAAATCACATCGATATCGTGCTGACGGATGTCAACATGCCGAATATGGATGGCTATCTGTTCACACGACGCATGCGCGAGCAGGGGTTACGTTTCCCGGTTATCGGCGTGACGGCAAATGCGTTGGCGGAAGAAAGAGAGCGTTGCCTCGGGGCTGGGATGGATCACTGTTTGTCAAAACCGGTTACGCTGGATACGTTGCAGCAGTCGTTGGCGCATTACAGCAACGTGGTGCGTCAGGCGAGAACCTCTGAGGAATAACCTGCACCAGCGGCTGCTGGTGCAGGTGAAGAAAGGCTTAGTCTACCTGCGTCGCGCCGCCGTTAACGGAGGACAGGTAATTCAGCAGGGCGATATCGTTCTCGACGCCCAGCTTGGTCATGGCTGACTTCTTCTGGCTACTGATCGTTTTGATACTGCGATTCAGTTTTTTGGCGATTTCGGTAACCAAAAAGCCTTCTGCAAACAAGCGCAGCACTTCACTTTCTTTCGGGGACAGGCGTTTGTCGCCGTAGCCGCTGGCGCTGATTTTCTCCAGCACTTTGGATACGCTATCCGGCGTGAATTTCTTCCCTTTTTGCAGGGCCGCCAGCGCTTTGGGTAAATCGGTCGGCGCACCCTGTTTCAGTACGATGCCTTCGATATCCAAATCCAACACCGCGCTCAGAATTGCCGGATTATTGTTCATGGTAAGAACAATAATAGAAAGGTGAGGAAAATGGCGCTTAATGTATTTAATGAGGGTAATACCATCACCGTATTTATCGCCTGGCATGGATAAATCGGTGATTAAAACATTAGCGTCCAGCTTAGGTAGGTTATTGATCAGCGCTGTTGAGTCTTCAAATTCGCCAACCACATTGACCCATTCAATCTGCTCAAGCGATTTTTTGATGCCAAAAAGAACAATAGGATGGTCGTCGGCAATAATTACGTTTAAGTTACTCATCGTTTTGGTTACTCATCTTGTTGGCTACCTTGCTGCCCTTTAGGTTCTTCTGGGGATAGTAATGCACTGACAAACCTCTCGATTTCATGAAGGTTAGCCTCAATCTGTTCACTATCATGCGCGGTAATATGCTGTTCAAGCTGTTCACACAACTGTTTGCCAGGATGCAGATTAAGCATGGCAAACACGCCTTTCAGCCGGTGTGCCGTCTGCGAAAGCGACGGAAAATCGCCTGCTTCCACTTCAGTATACAGCCTCTTTAAATCATCCGGTACTGTCTCCACGAACAGCGAATAATAGTCGCTTGCTGCCAATTGCGCGGCGTAAAATTCGACATTATCCGGTTCCCCTTCCTGTAGCGCATCGGGTGATGTTTCCAGTTGTAGCTCAATCAGCTTAAGTAATGCCTCCAGCAGGAGGTGGCTGATATTATAATTCACCCGTAAACGGCGCGGGCCCAAAGGCGTTACTGTGTCATCGTCATGACTCAACAGCAGCGTATAATCTGCTTTTTTCTCCGGGTCGTCAGTCATGCAGATATCTGCTTCCTGATTAATCTGGCGTTCATCGCTAACCAGATAATTCGCACCCCAGCCCGTCAGCATATTGCCGACAATATGCTGTACTTCATCAGACGTCACATCCAGCAGAACGGTAATACCATCCAGCAGTTTTTCTTCCTCAACGGGAAGCGCTTCCGGCTCCAGTTTTAGCGTCAGAATATAGTGTGTGCCTAATCCGGCCTTACTGTTGATCGTTAACGCACCGCCCAGTTTATTACAGAGTTGATTGCACAAAAATAAGGTCAATCCTGAATTTTGTCCGAAACGATCGGATGTCGCAGGATGCAGGAAAGGGTGTCGAATATTTTCCTGCTCTTTGCCTGAAACATTCGTTCCCGTATCGCTGATCTGAATAATCAGCGTATCCGACTCATTATTTTTTCTATCAATCGACACCGTAATCTTGCCGTAATCCGTATTGGTCACCGAATAATTCAGCAGCAGCGCCAGCGTCTTTTTCAACAGCTCGACATCGCCCACGTAGGTTTGATTCATATCCAGATTGTAATGATGGAATAGGGTCAGACCTTTTTGATTCAATCGCGGCAGCAGCTCAAGGAGAACATGGTCGATAGCCGTCAGCAGTGAAAAGCTCTCGTTGACCGCATTCCATTCCTGCGCTTCCAGCTTTTCGTGCAAGGCGATATTTTCCAGCAGCTCGATAGCGCAGCGGGTATCGGCCGTTAGCTGATCCAGCGTGGGTACCGGTATGGTTGCTGTCTCGCTGTGGCGTAGCGCATGAATATGCTGCCGTAGTGAAATCAGCGGCTGTTTGAATTCGCTGAGCAGGTTTTGGAATAACCGTTTTCTGGCATGAATATTCTTTTCGTATTCACGCTGGGCGAGCAGCAGTTTACGCTGTACCAGAATCTCTTTATCTTGCTCACGCAGCAGGAAGAGGCAATAGTCAGGCGAATATTGACTGCGGATTTGGCGGATTTCATACATCTCATTATTAATCGTGACCTGAATGACGCCCTGATGCTCGTCCGCCATATTGGTGATTTTTTGCAGGCTCAGGTGCGGAAGCAACTGCTCAGCGCGCTCATTCTGGATGACGACTTTATTGCTGCTGAAATCATAAAGCAGCACGCCCATCGGGATTCTGCCCGTTGTTTCGCGGTAAACATCCAGCGTCTTTTCCAACTGACGAGAGACATCTTCGCCGGGACGCACATACTGCCGACGGAAAAGATAAAAGCCGACGATGGACAAACTCAGCAGGACCAGACTCAACAGCAGAAGCCAGATGTTATTACGCAATGAATCAATAATCAGGGCTTTTACAGGCATCTGAAAAACGATTTTTATCGGTGCATTCACGAGCGTGGCGGAGATTTCAAGATTCGAGCCATGAAGCTGAACGTCAGCCGTGCCTTCGCCATTATTATTGTCCATATTGCTGGCCGCCGGCGTATCCGGCTTAAGCATAAGATGCTCACGCGGAATGGTGTCTGGGATTAAATCGTTAATCGGTAAATCGAACGCCAGAATCGTCGCCAGATGACCCGGTTGATTGAATGTGGTGCGCAGCGTAAAATAGTAGTCGTTATAGAAGCGTAATTTACGCAGCGGGGAAAAACTTTCGCGTTCGTCTAATACATTCGCCTGTTGCAGCATTTCTGTCCGGCGGGCTTCGGCAATGACCGTAATATAATTCCCACGGAACTGCGAGGAGATATCTTTCAACGTCTGCGTGGAAATCATCGTCAGGCTGTTGTCGATACCATTCAGGTAATACATGGAATAGACGCTATTCTCCGCTCCCCAGAGAATATCAAGATAACGTGATATCCGGCGAACCGAGGTCAGCGTGCTTTTATCGTGTTGCCCAAAAATCAGCGCGTCCGTTTTCTGACCGTTTTTTTCTACGTAGAAAACATTCGGCATTAAATTAATGGCGGTAATATTGGTGTCGCTAGCCGCTGGCTCGCTGTTCAGGCTGCCATATATTTGATAGGTGAAAAAACGATAAGTATCGACGCGTTTTTGTATGCCCTGAGCGATGGTCGTCAGCGAGTGTTTTTTGTCCGCCAGCAAATCGTTGATGTAGCTATAGCCGAACGTTCCGGTAATAAGGAGCGACAGCACCGTAAGGAGTGAAAAATAACGCAGGATTATGGCTGGCATCAATTAACGCTCCTGATTAGCGGATAACGGCACGCGCGCTGGCGCTAACGCCCAGCAATAGCAGTGCGACAAACCCGAATGCGGTAGCCAAATTGCTGAACTGTGCAATAAAGCCGAGAATGGTCGGGCCGAGCAGAATACCTGCATAGCCTACGGTAGTAATGGAGGCGATGGCTAGATTCGGCGGCATGATCTTTTGATTCCCTGCTGCGCTGAAAAGGATCGGTACCACATTCGAGGCGCCGATACCCACCATCACAAAGCCAAGAATGGCGGTGATCGCATTATCAATGCTGATCGTTAACAGCAGACCGAGAGCGGCACAGAGGCTGCCACCGGTCAGAATTGCGTAACGGCCGAGTGCGTTAACGATGCGATCGCCGTTCAGCCTGCCCAGCGTCATCGCGACGGAAAATGCCGCATAGCCCATGCCCGCCTGCGCGCCGCTCAGGTTGCGCTCAACGGTTAAAAAGAGGGCGCTCCAGTCTAGTATGGAGCCTTCGGCTAAGAACATGATGAAGCACAGTGAGCCAATGAACATCACCCAGCCGCGCGGGATGACAAACAGCGGGCTGTCGTCATCTTGATTTGTGGTGCGCAGCAGGTGTTTATGCGCCGTTGCCATAAATATCAGCATGAGTGCGACAATCGCCAGAATCGCCATCAGCGGGGACAGGCCAAGCCACAGCAGGGCGCTGACGCCGCCTGCGCCGACAATCCCCCCGATGCTAAAGAAGCCATGAAAACCAGACATCATCGCCCGGCCGCTCGCCCGTTCTACGATAACGGCCTGAATATTCATCGCGACATCAATCATCCCCATAGACGCGCCGAAAAAGAGCAGCGTTATCGCCATTAGAGGCAGCGTTTCAGCCTGCGTCAGCGCGGGCAACACCAGACAAAGCAGCGCGCTTGCCAGCAAAATAACGCTGCGGCACCCCAGTTTACTGGTGAGAAAACCGGTCAGCGGCATGGCTAGGAGCGAACCAATACCGAGAGAAAGCAGCAACATCCCCAGAGAGGCATCACTGATAGCCAACCGCGTTTTGACAAAGGGCACCAGCGGTGCCCAGGAAGCCATAGCAAAGCCCGCAACAAAGAAAACGATGCGCGTGGCTGCCTGTGCTTTCTTGCCTGGCAGATTCTGATTAATGCATAACGGGTTGGAATTCAGTGTTGTACTCATCCTGATGAGGCTATCCGGTCGACGTAACAAAAGCCTATTTTTACCATAGTTAGCGGTCTGAATGGAAAGAATCCTGGTGTACGGTTTTGGCGCGGGGGAAGAAGGGAGAGGCGGGGCAGTGGCGCGGGCAAAAAAATGCCGATTAGATAATCGGCAAAAGAATCGGTCAATTGAAGCAATAATGATGATGGGAGAGGATTTTAGAGCGATGCGCGCGACCCGTTTTGCCGTTTGGTGCGATTTCAGTCAGTGTTCACCGTTATGGTCTTGCGTAACCTCTCACCCACGGCGTGTTTTTTTCCCGTATAATCCCCTACTTTGTGTTAGGTCTCCGGGGTAACGGTGAAACAACTTTCCGACTTGCTGCGGCATCTGCAGCAGGATTTGCGCGAGCCACAGCCTGAACGCGCAGGTTTCAGACAAATAACGCGTTCGTTGACCCTCAGCGACGCGTCTGAGCTATTGCCGTGGCTGGCGACTCAGCCTGTGTACCCCCAGTTCTATTGGCAGCATCGTCAGGATCGTGAAGAGGCCGCCGTGTGCGGCAACGTGTGCGGGTTTCGCCACATTCAGGATGCCGAGGCGTTTCTTGCTCAGCAGCAGTGCGATCCCACTGTGCGCATCTGGGGGCTGAACGCGTTTAATCAAACGAAAGAGGACGCTGTTTCTTCACCCGGCTACCTGTTTTTGCCCCGTGCGGAACTGCGGCGTCAGGATGATACGCTCAGCCTGAGTATTAATTTGTTCAGTGATACATCATTGCAACAGGATGCCGTTGAAGCCTCGGCGTTTATTAATCTGCTTCTGCCACCTGCGTCGCAGCCTCTTTTGCATGCGGAAGTTCAGTCCGTCGGGCATCAGCCGGAGCGTCAGGGATGGATCGATTTGCTCCAGCGGGCGCTGCATGACATCAATACTGGGTTGATGGAAAAGGTGGTTCTGGCGCGGGCGACCACGTTAACGCTGACGCAGCCGCTACAGGCCACCACCTTTATGGCTGCCAGCCGAGCGGCGAATCACCACTGTTTCCATTTCATGTTGGCGCACGATGCGCGTCATGCGTTTCTCGGCTCCAGCCCGGAGCGGCTTTATCGTCGGCGGGGTAGCGAACTGGAAACCGAGGCGCTGGCGGGGACGGTGGCAAGCGATCGCGATGCGCACAAAGCTGCTGAGCTGGCCGACTGGCTGATGAATGACACCAAAAATCAGTGCGAGAACATGTTGGTGGTGGATGATATTTGCCAGCGGCTACAGCAGTCCGCGCTGTCGCTGGATGTCATGCCGCCGGAAATTGTGCGCCTGCGTAAAGTACAGCATCTGCGCCGCACCATTCACGCCACGCTGCGCACCGCATCCGATAGCGCATGCCTGAATGCGTTACAGCCCACGGCAGCCGTCGCAGGCCTGCCGAGGCAAGAGGCTCGCTGTTTTATTGCCGAACATGAACCGTTTGAACGCGGCTGGTACGCGGGTTCCGCAGGTTACCTTTCGCGTCAGCAGTCTGAATTCAGCGTGGCGCTACGTTCGGCCGAAGTGCGGGATCATGTTTTAACGCTTTATGCCGGTGCCGGAATTGTGGCGGGTTCTGATCCAGAACAAGAATGGCAGGAGTTAGAAAACAAAGCAGCAGGGCTAAGATCCCTGTTAGACGGTGATATGTCATAGTTTTGTTTTATGGTTGTTGTGCGAGGTACTGGTTTATATCAAAGTCAGCGTGATAAAAAAAAATATAATAAGGCTGATCTCGATGTTTGCTGAAGGGCAACCAGACCGCCAACAGTTTGATCATTAGTATTTGCTTAATACCCTAAATCATTCGAGTTGCGTGACAAAACGTTAGCGTTTTGAACAGCGCTATGCGGCTTGAAGTATAACGGATATAACCTGCAACCTGAGTTGTTGAGTACAACATGTCAACAAGTGTATTTAATCGCCGCTGGGCTACATTACTGCTGGAATCGCTGACCCGCCACGGTGTCCGGCATGTCTGCATCGCGCCTGGCTCTCGCTCCACCCCGTTGACGCTGTCTGCGGCGGATAATCGCGCACTCATTTGCCACACGCATTTTGACGAGCGGGGGCTCGGGCATCTGGCGCTGGGGCTGGCAAAAGCCTCGCGTGAACCGGTTGCGATTATCGTGACGTCAGGCACTGCTGCCGCGAATCTTTATCCCGCCATCATTGAAGCGGGGTTGACTGGCGAACGTCTGGTGGTTCTGACGGCCGACCGCCCGCCGGAGCTGATTGACTGCGGTGCGAATCAGGCGATTCGTCAACATGCACTGTATGCTTCACACCCCACGCTGGCGCTGGATTTGCCGCGCCCTACGCCCGACATTCCGGCTAGCTGGCTAGTTTCCTCTGTGGATAGCGCCATGGCGCGGCTGACGCACGGCGCGCTGCACATTAACTGTCCCTTTGCCGAACCGCTTTACGGTGCCGATGACGGCACGGCGTACCAGGACTGGCTGATGACGCTGGGCGACTGGTGGAATAGCCGTGAGCCCTGGCTGCGCGAAATGCGCCAGAGTTCGCTGGCGGTACAGCCGGACTGGTTGCAGTGGCGACAAAAGCGGGGCGTCGTCCTCGCTGGGCGCGTGAGTCCTGAACAAGGGGCGCAACTCGCTGCGTGGGCGAACGAACTGGGCTGGCCGCTGATTGGTGACGTCCTGTCGCAGAGCGGGCAGCCGTTACCCTGTGCGGATATTTGGCTGGCGCATCCTGATGCAGCGGATCGCTTACGGCAGGCAGAAATTGTCTTGCAGTTCGGCGGCAGCCTGACCGGTAAGCGCCTGTTGCAATGGCAGGAACAGTGCCAGCCGCAAGAATTCTGGTTAATCGATGACCTACCGGGACGGCTGGATCCGGCTCATCACCGCGGACGCCGTCTGGTGGCGGACGTGGGTGAATGGCTGTCTGCGCATCCTGCACATAAGCAAGCTCCGTGGGCGGATTTGCTGGCGGATATTGCCGACAGAACGCAGCGGCAGGTTGACGCACATCTGGCTTCCCGCTTTGGTGAGGCACAGCTGGCGCAGCGCATACCGGCGCTGTTGCCACCGGACGGGCAGCTGTTTGTCGGCAACAGTCTCGTTGTGCGCCTGATCGACGCGCTGGCGCAGCTCCCGCAAGGGTATCCGGTGTACGGTAATCGTGGTGCCAGCGGCATTGATGGCCTGATTTCCACGCTGGCCGGTGTACAGCGTGCCACGTCAAAAGCCACGCTGGGCATCGTCGGCGATCTTTCCGCGTTATACGATTTGAATGCGCTGGCGCTCCTGCGTCAGTCTCCCGCACCGCTGGTGTTGATCGTGGTGAACAATAACGGTGGCCAGATATTTTCCCTGCTGCCGACGCCGGTTGCACAGCGTGAAGCGTTTTATTGCATGCCGCAAAATGTGGAATTCGGGCACGCGGCCGCGATGTTTGGCCTGAATTACGTACGTGCCGAGAGCTGGGAACAGCTGGCGGGTACGGTGGCGGATTGCTGGACTCAGGGCGGCGTCACGCTACTGGAAGTGGTGGTTGAACCGAAAGACGGCGCGGAAACGCTCAATGAACTGGTCGCTCAGGTGGCGACGTGGGCGCATTAGAGTTTCAGGGGATAGATTTTCAAGGGCTAGGCTGCCGGAAAGTGACGCACGGCGCGGTGGCTCCGAGGCAGCCGTGGCTGGTGTGTCTGCATGGTTTATTAGGCAGTGGTGAGGATTGGCAGTCCATCCTCCCGTTCTGCCGTGACTGGCCCGTGCTGCTGGTGGATTTACCCGGACACGGCGCATCGCGAACGATTTCCACAACAGATTTTGCCGATGTCAGCCGCCAGTTAAGCAAGACGCTGTTGGATCAAGGCATTGAGAATTACTGGCTGCTAGGCTATTCGCTCGGTGGGCGTATCGCAATGTATCACGCCTGCAACGGACAGCATGACGGCATGCTGGGGCTGCTGGTCGAAGGCGGACATCCCGGCTTGGTAACGCCGGATCTGCGTACGGAACGCATCCACCATGATGCACGCTGGGCGCAGCGCTTTCGTCAGGAACCGCTGCCAGCGGTCTTGCAGGACTGGTATCAGCAGGCGGTCTTTGCCGATGTTGATTCTACTCAGCGTGAACAGCTGATTGCGCGGCGCAGCGCCAATCACGGTGCGTCCGTTGCGGCGATGCTGGAAGCCACCTCGCTGGGGCGGCAGCCTTTTTTGGTGGAACGCCTCCAGCACCTGTCGATACCTTTTGTTTACTTATGCGGTGCCAGCGACGTGAAGTTTCAAACGCTGGCGGCGCAATACGGCCTGCCGTTACTGAGCGTGGCTCAGGCGGGCCACAATGCCCATCAGGCGAATCCAACGGCCTATGCCGAGCGGGTTCGCTCTTTTCTTTTGCATCACGTTAAGGATTGATAACTATGCTTTATCCGAGTGAAGACCTGCTTTACGCACCGATTGAATGGCACGATTGCAGCGGCGACTTCGCCGATATCCTCTACCATAAATCCATCGATGGCATTGCCAAAATCACCATTAACCGTCCTCAGGTACGCAATGCGTTCCGTCCGCAAACGGTAAAAGAGATGATTCAGGCGCTTGATAATGCGCGTCATGACGACGGTATCGGGACGATTATCCTGACCGGTGCTGGCGATAAAGCATTCTGCTCCGGCGGCGATCAGAAAGTTCGTGGCGACTACGGCGGTTATCAGGATGACAGCGGCGTGCATCATCTGAACGTGCTGGATTTCCAGCGTCAGATCCGTACCTGTCCGAAGCCGGTTGTCGCGATGGTCGCAGGCTATTCCATCGGTGGTGGACATGTTCTACACATGATGTGTGACCTGACCATTGCGGCAGAAAACGCCATCTTCGGTCAAACGGGTCCGCGCGTCGGCTCCTTTGACGGCGGCTGGGGCGCTTCTTACATGGCACGCATCGTGGGTCAGAAGAAAGCGCGTGAAATCTGGTTCCTGTGCCGCCAGTACGACGCTGCGCAAGCGTTGGATATGGGGCTGGTGAACACGGTAGTGCCGTTGGCGGATCTGGAAAAAGAAACCGTGCGCTGGTGCCGTGAAATGCTGCAAAACAGCCCAATGGCGCTGCGCTGCCTGAAAGCGGCGCTGAACGCAGACTGCGACGGTCAGGCTGGCCTGCAGGAGCTGGCGGGTAACGCCACCATGCTGTTCTACATGACAGACGAAGGGCAGGAAGGCCGCAACGCGTTCAATGAAAAACGTCAGCCTGACTTCAGCAAATTCAAACGGAATCCGTAATGCGTCAAGTCACTCTCTATCGTTACAGCGTGCCGATGGAAGCCGGAGTGGTGCTGCGCAATCAGCGTCTGAAAACCCGCGATGGGCTTATCGTTCGCCTGCAAGACGGCGAGCGGTTGGGCTGGGGTGAGATTGCGCCGTTGCCAGAATTCAGCGTGGAAACGTTGAAAGAGGCGGAATCAGCCACGCTTGAACAGCTGCAATCGTGGGCAGCAGGACAGGCATTTTCTGACGATCTTCCGCCGTCGGTTGCCTTTGGTTTGAGCTGTGCGCAGGCCGAGCTGGATCGGCATCTGCCGCAGGCAGCGGACTATCGCAAAGCGCCATTGTGCAGCGGCGATCCTGACGAGCTGTTTGAGATGCTACAGGCGATGCCGGGCGAGAAAGTGGCAAAGATCAAAGTCGGCCTGTACGAAGCGGTGCGTGATGGCATGATCGTTAACGTGCTGCTGGAAGCCTTGCCGGATCTGAAACTCCGTCTGGATGCCAACCGCAGTTGGACGCGAGCCAAAGCCGATGGCTTCGCTCGTTATGTCGCGCCGTCATTGCGTTCGCGCATTGCCTTCCTCGAAGAACCTTGCAAAACCCGTGAAGAATCTCGCGAGTTTGCGCGAGAAACGGGCATCAACATTGCCTGGGATGAAAGCGTGCGCGAGGCGGATTTTCGGGTAGAAGCCGAGCCGGGCGTGAGTGCGATTGTGATCAAACCTATGCTGGTCGGCAGCCTCGCACGCTGCCAACAGCTGGTGCAGGAAACGCATCAGGCTGGATTAACGGCGGTGATCAGCTCCAGCATCGAATCCAGTCTGGGCTTAACGCAGCTGGCACGTCTGGCGCACTGGCTGACACCGGATACGGTTCCAGGGCTGGACACGTTGGATCTGATGCAGGCGCAGGTGGTTCAACGCTGGCCGGATAGCGCGTTGCCGCTGTTGGCTGCTGAGCAACTGGACGTGGTATGGCAATCCTGACCGACTGGCCGTGGCGATACTGGGCTAGCCAGATGCCCCAGTCTGTGGCATTGATTGAAGATGAAACCCGCTGGAGCTGGCAGTCGCTTGCCCAGTGGGTGGATCAGCTGGCAGAGCATTTCACCCAGCAGGGCGTTATGGCCGACAGTACAGTCGCGCTACGCGGGAAAAATAGCGTCCAGATGCTGTTCAGTTATCTGGCGTTGTTACAGTGTGGTGTGCGCGTACTGCCGCTGAATCCACAGTTACCTGATGCATTAACCGAGGCGCTACTGCCTGCGCTGAATGTAGCGCATGGCCTGTGCCTGAATGATAAATCGTGGTCGAAGGCTGTACGTACGCTTTCTTTGCCGTCTGATTCTTTACCCCTGTGTGATGCCGAGGAAAGCCGCCGTATCGATAGACTACGCTGGCAGGCCGATCGGCTGGCGACGCTGACGCTGACATCCGGCTCCAGCGGGATGCCGAAGGCGGCGGTGCATTCATTTGCTGCCCATCTCTCCAGCGCGGAAGGCGTGGTGCAGATGATGGCATTTTCCTCCAGCGATAGCTGGCTGTTGTCACTTCCGCTCTTTCACGTTTCTGGGCAGGGCATCGTCTGGCGCTGGCTTGCGACTGGGGCAACGATTGTTGTCCGTGCGCATCAGCCTCTGGATAGTGCGCTGCGCGATTGCACCCATGCTTCTCTGGTGCCGACGCAGCTGTGGCGACTGCTGTCAGAGGGGACATTCCCCACGGCATTAAAGGCCGTATTGCTCGGTGGTGCGATGATCCCGCAGGCGCTGACGCAACAGGCGGAAGCGCGAGGCGTCAGTTGCTGGTGTGGCTATGGTCTGACGGAACTGGCGTCCACGGTCTGCGCGAAACGTGCTGATGGATGTTCGGGCGTCGGCATGCCACTGCACGGGCGAGAGATCCGGCTGGTGGAGGATGAAATCCTGCTGCGTGGCAGCACGCTGGCCGCCGGTTATTGGCGTGACGGAAAACTGATTCCACTCGTCGATGATGATGGCTGGTTCCACACGCGAGATCGCGGGTTATTTACCGAAGGCGAATGGCACATTCTGGGGCGTCTGGATAATCAATTCTTCAGCGGTGGGGAAGGGATTCAGCCCGAGAATATCGAAGCCGTGCTGTTGGCACATCCCGATGTTCAACAGGCCTGCATTGTGCCTGTTGACGATGCGGAGTTCGGCCACCGTCCTGTTGCGGTATTGGAGGTGGCACAAACCACGACGCTTGATGCGATACGCGATTGGCTACAGCCGCAGCTTGCCGGATTTCAGCGTCCGGTCGCGTATTATGCGCTGCCCGTTGAACTGAAAAATGGTGGGATTAAGCTATCTCGCCAGCAGGTGAAAAGCTGGGTCAATGCAACGCACCATTCACCCAACACAACAGGTCGCGCAGCGCGGCGGTAGGCTAGTTGTCCGGTGCGCTGGTGCCGGGTTTCGTCACCTTTCGTGGATGACTGGTCTGGTTACTGGCGCTGGTTTCACGATCAAACAGCGCCAGCTTTTCCAGAAACCATATGTCCTGAAATCGCATTGGGCTGTGCCTGTCGGAACTCACCGTATGAGGGGGATCGATCGTCGTTGCGCGCTTTTCTGTGGCTAATTTCCCTTCTCTCATCATCGTTTCCTTCTGCCTGTTTTATCGTCATCCATGATGATTACTATTGTTCACTTTGTCTTTTTTGAGCAAATAGGCGGCGCTTATTGCTGCTATTGTCAGCAGCGCTGAAGGCAAACTTTCATGATTATTAAAAGAATAAATCGCTGCTCAGGGCAATTTCATGCTGGAGTGAGGGGGCGTTTCGGGTAGAATCGGCAACGATAACACCTTTACACGCGCGTTTAACGACGGTTTTTAAGGATATTGAAAATGAAAAAGTTTGTGATTGCCTGTGCGGGAAGCTTGTTACTTGCAAGTGCCTCTGTACATGCCATTAGCCTTTCCGGGGAAGCAGGTCGCGATTACGCTGGTGCCAGTGCGGGCTTCGGTCTGGGCATTCCTGGGCTTGCGGGCAATGTGAGCTATGCCCACGGCGACAACAACAATGATGTATACGGCTTCGGCTTGGGATACACCATTCCTGTTGGTCCACTCAAGCTGACTTTGGGTGGCAAAGCGCTGTACCTGAATCAGGATCACGGCAATGATGGCTATGGCGTCGCACTGGGAGGTGGCGTGCAGTGGCCGCTGAGCCGTCAGTTCTCGCTGTATGGTGAAGGTTACTATTCACCGGATTCCTTCTCCAGCCATGTTGATCACTATGTTGAAGGGAAAGCAGGCGTACGCTGGCAGGTGTTTGCACCGTTGAGCGTTGATGTCGGCTACCGCTACATCAATATGGCACGTGAAAACGGCCCGGATAACAGACTGGCGGATTCTGCCTATGTCGGCGTTGGCCTGAACTTCTGATAGCTATCTGAAGTTAAAAGAAAAAAGAGCGTGAATGTTGAGTTCACGCTCTTTTTTTATGACGGACATCCTTGTCCGTCCCCCTTCGGGCCGTCGCAAGCGACGTTGAAAAACGCTCCCAGCGTTTTTTTATGTCTTGGATTAACCAATGAGAAGGTTAACTGATTGACGGCAGCCAGCCTGCCACCATCGCCAGTTGGATCAGGATGATTGCGATGCCGCTGGTGAAGACCAGTGCCAAGACCGGTGCGCCACCGCGCGTCGCGCGTATTTCAGGACGTTGTTTGCGCACCTGCCAGCTCAGCAAGACTGGAATAAGCAGTGCCAGCACGGCCAGCGCAATTGCCGCATAGCCAAGTGCCATCACGAATCCTTGTGGATAAAAGAGGGCAAACACCAGCGGGGGAATAAAGGTCAGCAAGCCCGTTTGCGCGCGCCCGATGATGCTATTTTTACGTTTAAACAGATCGGCTAAATAATCGAATAATCCAAGCGCCACTCCGAGGAAAGAGGTCGCCAGCGCCAGATCGGCAAACAGGTGGACGGCTAGTTCAACGTGTGGTGAGGCAACCAGCGTGCGAATAGCCTGCATCAACCCATTCAATCCCGCCTGATCGGCCAAAATAGCGTTGAATGTTGAAGAACTGAGGCTACCCAAAATCACGAGCTGCCAGAAGATATAGGCAATCAGCGGTATCACGCTACCGATAAGGAATATCCGGCGTAACTTACGGCTGTCGCCACCCATGTAGTGCACGATGCTGGGGATACTGCCGTGAAAACCAAATGAGGTCAGAATGACCGGTAATGCCGAGAGCGTCAGACCCTGTTGCAGCGGCAGCGTTAGAAGGTTGACGCGCTGAATATGGGGAACCATGACGGCCAACATGATGACGAGCATCAGCACTTTGCCGCTAAACAGGATGCGGTTAAACAAATCGACTGAGGATGTTCCGATACAGACGACGCCGCCAGCAACCAGCGTGAAGAGCAGAATGCCTGCGGACAGCGGAAGTGAGTAGCCACTCCACTGGCTGATACTGCTGGCGAGTAGTTCGCCTGCTCCGCTGATATAGGCCGCGGTGAGCGCATACATCAGAAATAACATACTAAAGCCGGTAATCCACTGTCCCCAGCGACCGAGGTAGATTTTTGCCAGCGTGCCCAGCCCAGTGTGCGACGGCTGATGCTGATAGACTTCAACCAGCAACAGGGCGCTGTAACACATCAGTGCCCACAGACCGATCAATATCATCAATGTAGTACCAAACCCAACACTCGCAGTTGCCAGCGGCATCGCCAACATTCCTGCTCCAATGGTGGTGCCAGCAACGATAAAAATGCTGCCAAGAGTACGATTTTTCACCTATTCCTCTATATATAGCGTGGCTATCCAGATATTTTTGGCAGCAGGGTAGAGTATTCAGTGATTTCTGTCAAAACGCCGTTACGAGGGGTGTAATTTTATATTTACACTGGAGTGAGGGCGTCGGAGGCGGTGCGTTATCGGGCAGGCAGAAAGAAACATTGTGTTTGTTCATGCGACTTTTTAAAGTGGTTTCAGGATCGTCACGAGGAATAAAAAAATGCTTAGGGTCGAGATGTTATGTACCGGCGATGAAGTGCTGCATGGTCAGATTATTGATACCAATGCGGCCTGGCTGGCGGATTATCTGTTTCAGCAGGGATTACCGATGACCAGCCGAATGACGGTGGGGGACGATCTCGATGCGCTGGTGACTGCGATAACGCAGCGTAGCCAGATAGCCGATATCCTGATTGTGAACGGCGGCCTGGGGCCGACCAGCGACGATCTCAGCGCATTGGCGGCGGCCACCGCCGCAGGAGAAGGGCTGGTTGAGCACGCGGAATGGCTGGCGCGTATGGAGGCTTTCTTTGCCGAGCGTGGCAGAGTGATGGCACCGAGCAACCGTAAACAGGCGCAAATCCCCGCAAGCGCGGAAATGGTGGATAACCCGGTGGGCACCGCCTGTGGTTTCGCGCTGCAATTGAACAAGTGCCTGATGTTTTTTACACCGGGCGTGCCGTCTGAGTTTAAGGTCATGGTCGATCAGCAAATTATGCCGCGCCTGCGCGAGCGTTTTGCTGTCGCCGATGCCCCACTGTGCCTACGCCTGACCACCTTTGGCCGCTCCGAGAGCGATCTGGCAAGCCAGTTGGACGGCATGGCGTTACCGCCGGGCGTGGTGCTGGGCTACCGCTCTTCTATGCCGATTATCGAGCTGAAGCTGACTGGCCCTGCTGCCCAGCAGGAAAATATGGAGCAACTGTGGGAAACGGTGCGCACCGTGGCAGGGGAAAATACCATCTTCGAAGGAACCGAGGGATTACCTGCACAGCTGGCACGACGTCTTGCCGAGCGTGATATGACGCTGGCAGTGAGTGAACACTTCACGGCAGGATTGCTCAACTGGCAGCTCCAGTCGGCGAACGTTCCGCTGGTGGGTGGAGAACTGCTGGCAAACGTTGAGGATGTCAGCCTGTCTGGGCTAGCGGATTATGCTCACCATCTGGCGGAGCGTCAGGGGGCGTCATTAGCGCTGGTTGTCGGGAACCGAAACGATGCGGAGCTGTCATTAGCGCTGCATACGCCGGAAGGATCTTTTGCCCAAACGATACAGTTCAACGTACAGCGCTACAGCCTGAAAACCCATCAGGAAGTCGTTGCGATGCTGGCGATGAACATGCTGCGCCGCTGGCTAAATGGCTGGTCCGTCTATGGTGGCCATGGTTGGATAACGGTGTTGAAGACGTTGTAGTCGGCGGGGGGATCTAAGACTGCCTCTGAGTCGTATTTTTATGTCACTGTTGAGGCTGTTTCGTGCGCGATGATACCGTCATTTTCATGCTACTTCATAGCACGCGCCCGACACGGGGCGTCTCAAGCGCCGCTCGCCCCGTGACCCCAGGCTTTTTGGCGTGAATTATGCCGCTACGCGGTGCCTTCGGCGATCGTTCCCGCTTGTCGAGCCGCCAGTGACGCGTTCCCGACGCGGCACTGGCTTTCGCGGCGTCCATGCCGCTCACTCGGCGGTAACGCTCACCTCAGCGCAATTTTTACGCCGGGTTAGCACGCCCGCAACTATCACAGCAATTCAGCATAAAATGATAAGACGATAAAAAAGCAACGCTAATGCTTGCCTGAAAATAAAAAGGCCAGAATCAACGTTCTGGCTTTTTTCACAAGATAAATCAATATAATAACGAATAGAGCTGGCGGCGGTAGCGGGCGGCGAGGGCGTCGCTGGTGCCGAGGGCGGCCATGATGTCCATCAGCGTTTTACGTGCGCTGCCGTTAGCAACGGCCAGATCTTTCTTCAGGAAGCCCATCAGCAGTTCAAGCGCTTCTTCGTTACGGCCGACCTGATGCAGTTGCAGAGCCAGCTGTACCGCGAGATCCGCATTTTGCGGATCGGCGTCCAATTGCTGCTGTAGATGCTGAATTTCTGGCGTGTCTGCCGCCTGTTTCAGCAATTCAATCTGAGCCACGAGGCTATGGTAGCGCGTGTCTCGATCTTGCAAAGGAATTGTGGCCAACACGGCTTCAGCATCTTCACTGCGTTTAATTTGAATCTGCACTTCCGCCAGCATCAGACCGATGTCACTGCGCTGCTGGCTGAGTTGCCAGGCGTCTTTCAGCAGTTGCATTGCTTCCGGCAGTTTGTCTTCCTGAATCAGCTGCTGTGCCTGTGCCACTTTCAGCTCTTCTTCTTTCGGCAGCGCGCGTTTCAGCAATTCACGAATCGCTTCTTCCGGCTGTGGCCCCTGAAAACCATCCAGCGGCTGCCCGTCTTTAAACAGATAAACGGTTGGGATTGATCGCAGGCCAAATTGAGCGGCGACGCGCTGCTCGGCATCACAGTCAACCTTCGCCAGAACGAACTGTCCTGCGTATTCCTGCGCCAGCTTGTCCAGCACCGGTTCCAGCTCCAGGCAGTGCTGGCTACGCCCCGACCAGAAGTAAAACAGGACTGGCAGTGTCGTGGAGTGTTCCAACACCTGATGCAGGTTGGATTCATTGACGTCAACGATAGTCGCTTGTTGTTCTAACATGAGTAGTCTCTCTTACTTCTTGAATTCATTTGACTCTTAGATGGGGCCTGTCGGAGTCACTTACAAGCCTTGTGCAGAGGTGAGTGCGCAATCCGTCACCTTCTGCGACCTTATCCTCGTAATACCTTATCCAGAAGACACCCCGGTAGCAAACGACGCAGCCAGGTTAAGGCGTGAGCTACCAGCGTCACGGGATAGCGTAATTTTGGCCGTGAACTTTCCAGCGCATGGTGGAGCTTCGGCAAGATCGCTTCTGGCGGCAGCGTGAAGCGTTTAGCGATGCCGGGGTTGGTGACCGGTTTGTCCGTCTGCGTCTGTGCCACGTTATTGGTAAAGCGCGTACTGATCGGGCCGGGCTCGATCAGGCTGACGTGCAAGCCGCTGCCGTGGAGCTCCATACGCAACGCATCTGACCAGGCTTCCAGCGCATATTTGCTGGCGGCATACGCCCCGCGACCCGGTGTAGACACTAGCCCCAGTACGGAACTGGTCTGGATGATGCGGCCTTCACCATGTGGCAGCATCGCGGGCAATAGCAGTTGGGTGAGCTGGTGCGTGCCGAACAGGTTGCTGGAAAACTGCTGTTCAAGCTGCTGGCGCGAAATGGTATTCAACGGGCCATACAGGCCATATCCGGCGTTATTAAACAAACCGTACAGTCGATTATCGGCCAGTCTGATCACCTCCGCCGCAGCCTGTTCCACGCTGGTGCTGTCATCCAGATCGAGCGTAATTGCCTCCAGACCCAGTTCAGTCAGACGAGCGACATCCTCTGCGCGGCGGCAGGACGCAATCACGCGATAGCCGCGTTTTTGCAGATCCTGAGCGGCAATCAGGCCAATGCCGCTGGAGCAACCCGTAATGAAGACCGTTTTTTGCATAACTTTACCTAATTCAAAAGCCTATTTATTAAGACTCATGGTTAACTAAGGGTTCCAGCTGCTTCGCCATCCAGTCTGCGATAAACGGTTGGGCATCCCGGGTTGGATGGATGCCATCTTCCATCATCCACTCCGGTTTAAGATACACCTGCTCCATAAAGAAAGGCAGCAGAGGAAGCGCAAACTGCTCCGCGAGTTTGGGGTAGATATTGCTGAATGACTCGGTGTAGCGGCGGCCATAGTTGGTCGGCAAACGAACCTGCATGAGCAACGGTTGGGCATTATCCTGTTTGACCAGCGTGATGATTTTCGCCAGATCCTGCTCTATGTTGGCTGCTGGAAATCCCCGAAGACCGTCATTGCCGCCCAGTTCAATCAACACCCAACGCGGCTGATGCTGTTTCAGCAGGGCAGGAAGACGCGCTAGCGCTTGTGCGGTGGTGTCTCCACTAATGCTGGCGTTAACCACCGCGACGCCTTTTTTCTGCGTCTGCCACTGCGTGTTCAATAGCGTTGGCCACGCGTTAGCGATCGGCATTTGATAGCCCGCACTGAGGCTATCGCCCAGAATTAATAATGTGTCAGCGGCGAAAGCGCGTACGCTGCATAATCCCAGAAGCAAAAGGACGAAAACATGTTTGCGAAGACCAGCCCAGCGAGTGCTACGCCAAGCAAAACTGCGCACGTAGAAAACATTCTTGAAGTTCATCATCTTAGTAAGCACGTTGGTCAGGGAGAAAATCGGCTTTCCATCCTTACCGGAGTTGAGCTCATTGTCAAACCTGCGCAGACAATTGCCCTGATTGGTGAATCCGGTTCGGGGAAATCGACGTTACTGGGGATTCTGGCTGGTCTGGATGATGGCACCGAAGGTGACGTTAGCCTGATGGGCAAATCGCTGAGCGCACTGGATGAAGAAGGCCGTGCGGCGCTGCGTGCCCAGCATGTCGGTTTCGTCTTCCAGTCTTTCATGTTGGTGCCGACGCTGAATGCGCTGGAGAACGTGCAATTACCTGCGTTGCTGCGTGGCGAAAGCGACAGCCACAGTCGTGGACAGGCCGAGCAGCTTTTACAGCAGCTCGGGTTGGGTGAGCGCTTACATCATCTTCCCGCTCAGCTTTCCGGCGGTGAACAGCAGCGTGTGGCGCTGGCTCGCGCGTTCAGCGGTCGTCCTAACGTCTTGTTTGCCGATGAACCTACTGGGAATCTGGATCGTAAAACCGGTGAGCGCATTGTTGATCTGCTGTTTTCCCTCAATCGCGATTATGCCACCACGCTGATTCTGGTGACGCACGATGAGCAACTGGCGGCCCGCTGCGAGCGACGCCTGCGGTTAGTCGACGGCAAGCTGCGGGAGGACGCATGATCTGGCGATGGTTCTGGCGCGAATGGCGCTCTCCTTCCTTATTGATTGTCTGGCTGGCGTTAACGCTGGCCGTGGCCTGTGTGCTGGCGCTGGGTACGATTAGCGACCGGATGGAAAAAGGACTCAGCCAGCAGAGCCGTGATTTTCTGGCGGGCGACCGCGTGCTGCGTGCGTCGCGGCCCGTCACGGAAGACTGGCTTTTGGACGCGCAGCAGCGCGGACTGACGCTCAGCCGACAAATTTCCTTTATGACCATGACGTTCGCGGGCGATACGCCGCAGCTGGCGCAGGTTAAAGCGACCGACCAGCGCTATCCGCTGTACGGCAATTTGCAGACGCGCCCTGAAGGGCTGCATGCGGAAGCGGGAACGGTGCTGGTGGCCCCGCGCCTGCTGGCGTTGCTTGGGCTGAAAGTCGGTGACATGCTGGATGTCGGCGATACCTCACTGCGTATCAGCGGCGAACTGATTCAGGAACCAGATTCCGGCTTTAATCCGTTTGAGACCGCGCCGCGTATTTTGATGAATCTGGATGATGTCGAGAAAACGGGGGCGATTCAGCCGGGGGGCCGTATTACCTGGCGCTACATGTTTTCTGGCAATGAGAAGCAAATTAGCGAATTTAGCAACTTCATCAAGCCACAGCTCAAGCCCGATCAGCGCTGGTATGGCATGGAAGATTCTGAAGGTGCGCTGAGCCAGTCGTTAAAGCGGTCGCAGCAGTTCTTGTTGCTGTCGGCGCTGCTGACGCTGCTGTTGTCTATTGCTGCGGTCGCGGTGGCGATGGGGCACTACTGCCGCAGTCGCTATGATTTGGTCGCCATTCTGAAAACGCTGGGAGCAGGCAAACAAGCGCTGAGGCGGTTAATTATCGGGCAGTGGCTTTCCGTGCTAGGTCTGGCGGCGGTTTGCGGTAGCGTGCTCGGCCTTGGGTTTGAGGCGCTGCTGATGAAAATGCTGGCTCCGGTGCTGCCCGCCGCATTGCCTGCATCCGGGCTGTGGCCGTGGGTATGGGCGCTGGGATCGCTGGTGCTGATCTCGCTGCTGGTTGGGCTGCGTCCGTATCGACTGCTGCTGGCGACACAGCCGCTGCGCGTGTTACGACAGGATGTGGTGGCGAACGTGTGGCCGCTACGCTATTACCTGCCGATTGTCCTGATTATTGTCGTCGGGCTGCTGGCGGTGTTGTCCGGTGGCGGCGTGCTGCTGTGGTCGCTGCTCGGCGGCGTGGCGGTATTGTCGCTACTGCTGGGTGTTATTGGCTGGGGCGGTCTGCTGCTGTTACGGCGTCTGACGGTTAAACGTCTAGCGCTGCGTCTGGCCATTAATCGCCTGCTGCGTCAGCCGTGGTCGACGCTCAGCCAACTGGCGGCGTTTTCGTTGTCCTTCATGCTATTAGCGCTGCTGCTGGTGATGCGCGGTGATTTACTGGAACGCTGGCAGCAACAGTTACCGCCGGGCAGCCCGAACTATTTCCTGCTGAATATCACAGCGGAACAGGTGCCGCAGATGAGGGAGTTCCTTTCTCAGCATGACGTGACGCCAGAGCAGTTCTTCCCGATTATTCGTGCGCGCCTGACGGAGATTAATCAGCAGGTTGCTACGGAAGTGATCCACGAAGACGATCCGGGCGGCAACACGGTGAACCGTGAGCTGAATCTGACCTGGATGAACGGAATTCCACAGCACAACGTATTGGTGGAGGGCGAAGCGCCGAAGACGGGCGAAGTCTCGATGGAAGCGAAAGAAGCCAAAGAGATGGGCATCAAGATTGGCGATACGCTGACCTTCACCGGCGATACACAGCCGTTTAGTGCGACGGTAACGAGCTTCCGTCAGGTGGATTGGGAAAGCCTGCGTCCGAATTTCTTCTTTATTTTCCCCGTGGGGGCGCTGGATAACCAGCCACAGTCTTGGCTGACGAGCTTCCGCTACGATGGCGATGAGAAGATGATTACGCAACTGAACCGCCAGTTCCCGACGGTGAGCGTGCTGGATATCGGCAGTATTCTGCGTCAGGTTGGGCAGGTTTTACAGCAGGTAAGTCGCGCGCTGGAGATTATGGTCATACTGGTGCTGTTCTGCGGCGTGCTGTTATTACTGGCACAGATTCAGGTCGGGATGCGTCAGCGACGGCAGGAGTTGATGGTATACCGCACGCTAGGAGCCGGGTTGCGCCTGCTGCGCACCACGCTGTGGTGTGAATTCGCGGTGCTGGGATTGGTGGCGGGAACCGCCGCGGCGATTGGCGCAGAATCGGCCCTGTGGCTGTTGCAGCGTAAGGTCTTTAACTTTGCCTGGGAACCGAATATCGGGATGTGGATAGCACTTCCGTTAATCGCGGCGTTCCTCCTGTCGCTCTGCGGCGGCTGGCTGGGACTACGGCTCTTGCGCGGTAAAGCGCTATTCCGGCAATTCGCGGGGTAAAATTTATATACGGTGCGTTAATCTCTTATACAGAAACGCTATGACACGATGGTTTTTAGCATCATCCGGCGTAAAAAATTATGCAGCGGTGGGCATGAATGCCGAGTGAGCGACAGGACGTCGCGAAAGCCCGTGCCGCGTCGGACAAAACGTCAAAGACGTTTTGAACAGCACTTGTTGCTGGCCCGCAGGGCGAACCCCATTTATGGGGTGAGTAAACGCGTCACTGGCAGCTCGATCAGCGGTCATGAACACCGATGGCACCGCGTAGCGGCATAATTTAGCTGGAAAGCCTGGGTTCGCAGGGCGGCGGCGCCTGAGCGACCTGCGTCGGGCGCGTGCTACGAGGTAGCATGAAATGACAGTATTATGGCGCACGAAACCGTCTCTGAAGCTACATAACACGAGCCACAGAGACTGTGCGAAAGGGGACGTAAATCGCTTGAGGCCAGCGGTGCTGGCCTTCTTACCTTATTGGCTGATAGAACTTCCCGGTGCTTCGCCGCCGGTTCCCGTCACGGTTTTGTGCTTCGCCATATATTGATGTTGGAAAATGCACATGCGGATCGTGTTGCGGTATTCACCGTTGATGAAAAACTCGTGGATCAGTTCGCCTTCAACCTCAAACCCCAGCTTGCTGTAGATATGGATCGCTTTCTTGTTTTCCTTATCCACAATCAAATACAGCTTGTAGAGATTTAATACCGAGAAGCCGTAATCCATCGCCAGCTTGGCCGCCGCGCTGGCGTAGCCTTTGCCTTGATAGGCGGGATCGATGATGATCTGAAATTCCGCGCGACGGTGGATATGGTTAATTTCCACCAGCTCAACCAGACCTACCTTAGTTTGCTCATGTTCAATGATGAAGCGGCGCTCGCTTTGGTCATGAATATGCTTGTCGTACAGATCGCTGAGTTCGACAAAGGCCTCGTAAGGCTCTTCAAACCAATAACGCATCACGCTGGCATTGTTATCCAACTGATGAACAAAAGTGAGATCGTCTCGCTCCAGCGGTCGTAGCCGAACGGAATTGCTCGTACCGGACATAGTGAATCCTTAATTGATTAGATAAACGTGAAACGGCATTGCCGGCGTCACGCTGGCATGGATATGCCAACGCTAGTATAGCGGCGGGGAGGCGGGTGCTGAACTCCCAATGTGGAATGGCAAGTAGCAAAATGCCCCGTATCAGTGAGACACGGGGGCTAAAACGCATTAGAAATCGACGCTGGCGCGCAGCACCACCTGACGCGGCTCGCCGATGGCGACACGCAGGTTGTTACCGCTGGATGGATAATAGGTTTGATCGAACAGGTTTTTCACGTTGAGCTGCCATTTCACCTTGTAGCCGTTGAGCGGCAGGCTATAGGCGACAAACGCATCGGCAACGGTGTAGTCATCGAGATAAAAGGTATTTGCTGCATCGCCCGCGCGACGGCTGACGTAGCGTGCACCTGCTCCGGCGCGGAGATCGTCACCGGCGGCCAGCCCAATGTTGCCAAAGTCCTGCGTCAGGAACAGCGAAGCAGTATGACGTGCGGCGTTAGGCATACGCTTACCGGTGTTTTCAGGATCGGCTGTGACGCGAGCATCGGTATAGGCATAAGAACCGATTAGGCTTAGTGAATCCGTGAGGCTGCCTGCTAAATCCAGTTCCACACCTTGTGAACGCACTTTGCCCGCAGTGCGGTAAAGATTGTCATCGACCTTAACCATCACGTTTTGCTTCTCAATGTCGAACAAGGCCACGTTACCAGTCATACGATTGGGTAGATCGAGCTTGGCTCCGATTTCGTAAGACTTACCAATTTCCGGCGGAAGGGCGCCGATATTATTGGCAATATTACTGTTGGGCTTAAATGATCCGCTGTAGCTGGCATAGAGTGATGAGTAAGATGTCAGGCTGTAGATAATGCCCGCACGCGGCACGACGCGGTGGTATGAGCTGTCCGTGTTGGTGATGAACGGACGCCCTTTACCTGCCATGACATCAAACGTGTCATAACGCAGACCGCCCAGTAATTGCCAGCGATCGTTAAGGCGAATGGCATCCTGCATAAAGACGGCTTTACTGTCGATATTCTCTCGTTGATCGCTGTCTTTGGCATTGACGGCGGTAGAGGCAGGCAGTTGACCATATACCGGGTTGTAAATGTTGAACCCTGAAGTCGCTGTACCGCGAATCATATCGCCACGGAAGGTTCTATCCGCTTCATAATCAAATCCAAACAACAGTTGGTGATTAATGTGGCCCCAGTCAACATCACCGTTCAGTGTGAGCTGGACAATTTGAGCCTGACTATGTGCATAGCCAGTAGCGTCTGGCTGACGCGTCAGGATTCCTGTGTTGGCATTATATTTCGTCGCCCGCGCCTGATTGTCGCTGTAGCGGTTGCGGTTATACGAATAGGTCAGGCTGCTTTTCCAGCGGTCATTCAGGTTGCGATCAACCTGCATGGTGACGCTGTCCTGATCGCCGCGTGTCGCATTGTAGCTTTCATCAAAGCGGCGGTCGCGCGGCGTATTCACCGGTTTGCCCGTTTTCGGATCGATAATCGTACCGCGATCGAAAGGCGTCAGATATTCCATATGTTCGTAGGAGACGCGCACGGTGGTGTCTTCGCCGTACCACATTAATGACGGCGCAATTGTCGTCTGGCGGTTACGCCCGAAGTTGCGCCAGTAGTCGGTTTCATCGTGATCGACCACCATGCGATAAGCCAGACCGGATGTCCCTAACGGACCGGTGACATCTAACTGCCCGCCGCCGCCTTTGAAGCTGCTTCCCCAGCCTTCAATGTGCGTTTTCTGTACCAGTTCGGGCTTCTTGCTGATGATATTGATGACGCCGCCGGGTTCACCCATACCGTAGAGCATAGAGGCTGGGCCTTTCAGTACTTCGACGCGGTCGCTGCTAGGGGTAAAATTGCGCGCCTGTATAGAACGCACGCCGTCACGAAAGATTGAACCGTCGCGGTTATCGCCGAAGCCGCGTTTGATGATGGCATCCTGTGTGCCGCCTAGCGTATTAGATTGGGTGATACCGCTGACGTTATACAACGCTTCATCAATGTTGCGTACCGCACGATCTTCAAGCACCTGCGTGGGGACAACGTTAACTGCCTGTGGGACATCCAGCAGACGGCTTTCAGTGCGGGTGCCGGTCACGGTTTTATGCGGCTGATAGCCAGTCTCTTTTCCTGCCTGAGCACCCGTGGTGGCACTCACCACCATGGTGTCTTCTTTGCCATCAACAGTTTTGTTATCAACAATGGCAGCCTGAATGCTAAACGGCAGTAGCGCCAGCAGCGGCCAGCCGTGACGGAGCGTGGTTTTTTCTATAGCAAACTTATTCATGCGAAATCTGACTCCAATAAATCCCTGAAAATTCAATCGGTAAAAACTGCTGATAGAGCTGTTGTAGTGTTTGTTGTGGATCGATATCGGCAAATCGCTCTGGATAAAGCGCCTTGGCAAACATCTCAACCATCACGACGTGGTACGGGCTGAGATAGAAGTTGTGCCACATGCTCCAGGCACGACCGGTTTGTACGGCTCGCAGGTGAGACAAAATAGGTTCCTGATGAATGAGTGTGTCGAAGCTCTCTTTCGCCTGTGCAGCGCTAACCAGCGGCCCGAGCATCAGACTGGAGAAGCGTTTGCCATCAGGCCCGGCCATACCGGTGGCGATGTAAACATCGGGATTGGCGGCCAGCACGCGCTCCGGGCTCAGTTCTCCGTAGACGCTGTTAATGGTGCCGCTAGCAATATTCTCGCCGCCAGCGAAAGTCAGCAGATCGCCAAGGCTGCCGCCGACTGCTGTAGTACAGCAGGTGTCACGTCTGCCCAGATGCAAATGCAACATAACCGTCGGTTTCTTGCCGTGGTATTGCGCGATGCGTTGGCGAATCACATCCATATGTTGCTGATAGAAATCGCTGAAAGCGGTCGCGCGCTGGGGTTGATTCAGCACCTCACCGAGCAGACGAATGCTGGGCAACGTGTTGTTAAGCAGGTCGATACGCAGATCGACATAAATAAAAGGGATCCCTGCACGGGTCAGCGTTTGTTGCAGGAGATCTTCATTGGTCGCGCTTTTTGCCAGTCGTGGAAGAATGACCAGATCGGGTTTTAACGGCAGCAGCATTTCTGCATTCATCGCTTGCAGACTGCCGTTACCTAACTGTGGGATCTGGTTCAGCTGTGGGAATTTCTCGGTATAACGCGACCAGCTCTGTGCATCGTAGCGTGCCATATCTGCCGGCCAACCGACGACATGCTTTGCCGGATTATCAGGCTGGAGCAACGCCAGCGTATACAGCATGCGGCTCTCGCCCAGAATGATGCGCTGGGGACTGTCTGGGATCTCCACCTGTCGGCCTAAAAGGTCGGTGACGGTTTTTGCCTGCAAGAGCGGGCTGAGAAAAAGCAGGCAAAGCAGTAAGACGGTACGCATGATGGAGTTCACAAAAATTAAGATGGGGAAAGATAATCATTGTCATTTCCGTTTTCAACCGATGAAGAGTGCGTGTAATGTCGGTTGATAAAAATATTCTTTCTTATCTGAGTCTTAGAGATTATTTCGTAAAGATTAGTAAATATTTAAAGCGTAGGAAGGGAGGGGAAAAGTTGATGAGTAATGAATGGGTGTGAAAAGGAAGACGTAATAAAGAGTAAGGCTCCGCAGGGGAGCCTTACTACTATGACGAGTTGATAGATAGATACGACGAACTCACTACTCGGCAGCATAGCCCTGTGGCGGGATGCGAACGCTGTCCAGCCAGGCTTCATTATCACGCATCACCAGTCTGCCGTTCAGGAACCAGTTGATGACCATCGGATAAATCGTGTGCTCGTGCGTCTTCACGCGCTCGCTCAGGCTTTCTTCCGTGTCGTCACTAAATACAGGCACCTTCGCTTGCAGAATCAGTGGGCCGCCATCCAGCTCATCGGTGACGAAATGGACGGACGTCCCATGTTCCCGATCGCCATTTTCCAGCGCCTTGCGGTGCGTGTGTAGGCCGGGATATTTGGGCAGCAGAGAAGGGTGAATGTTCAGCATTTTGCCGGCAAACTGGGCAACAAATTCCGGGCTAAGAATCCGCATGTAGCCAGCTAAGATCACCAGCGCCGGTTCATATTGCTCAATTTCGTTTGCCAGTGCGGCATCAAATGCAGCACGGTCGGCAAAGTCCTCAGGGTTCAGGACGCACGTAGGAATATCCGCATCCTGTGCGCGTTCTAGCCCGTAAGCCTCCGCATTATTACTGAATACGGCGGCGATCTTTCCCTTAAGGCGTCCGTTCTTACAGGCGTCAATTAACGCCTGTAAGTTGCTTCCATGACCTGAAATCAGCACAACGATGTTTTTCATCAGTTAATAACCACTGCGTCTCCGGCATCGGTTTGAGTAATGACGCCGATTTTCCATGCGTTTTCGCCGCTGCTGTTGAGTAATGCAACGGCCTCGTCTGCCTGTTCGGCTGGCAGTGCGATGATCATACCAACACCGCAGTTGAAAGTACGATACATTTCGTGGCGGCTGACATTACCGGCCTGTTGCAGCCAGTTGAACACAGCAGGCCATTGCCAGCTGGATTCGTCGATTGTCGCCTGCATGCCTTCTGGCAGCACGCGTGGGATATTTTCCCAGAAGCCGCCGCCGGTCAGGTGAGAAATCGCGTGGACATCGACTTTCTCAATCAGGGAAAGTATGGACTTCACGTAGATTTTGGTCGGGGCCAGCAGGTGGTCGGCCAGCGATTTGCCTTCCAGCTCGAACTGCTCTGGATCGGTCTTGCTGACTTCAAGCACTTTGCGCACCAGCGAATAGCCGTTTGAGTGTGGGCCGCTAGAAGCGAGGGCAACCAGAACATCGCCGTTCTGAACTTTGCTGCCGTCAATAATTTCTGATTTTTCTACCACACCGACGCAGAAGCCAGCAACGTCGTAGTCTTCGCCGTGATACATACCCGGCATTTCGGCGGTTTCGCCACCGACCAGCGCACAGCCTGATTGCTTACAGCCTTCCGCGATACCGGTAATTACGCTGGCAGCGGTGTCGACATCCAGCTTGCCCGTGGCGTAGTAGTCGAGGAAGAACAGCGGCTCAGCGCCCTGAACGACCAGATCGTTCACGCACATCGCAACCAGATCGATACCAATGGTATCGTGGCGTTTCAGGTCCATCGCCAGGCGCAGTTTGGTGCCGACTCCGTCAGTGCCGGAAACCAGAATCGGTTCGCGGTATTTTTGCGGTAAGGCGCACAAGGCACCGAAACCACCCAATCCACCCATAACTTCCGGGCGACGGGTCTGTTTCACTACACCTTTGATACGGTCTACCAATGCATTACCCGCATCGATATCCACGCCTGCGTCTTTATAGCTGAGAGAGGTTTTGTCGGTCACTGCTGAGTCCCCACGAAGGTTACGGGTCGTATTCAGAAAACACGGTATTTAGAAAACATACTGTGGTAAAAATAATGCGCGCTAATTCTAACAGTGTAGGCAATCGTTTGCGAGTGATGAGTCATCGGCTGGCTATTTTTCGTCAATGGCGACAATTTCTCTCCTCGGTTGATCTGGATCAGGCTTAATCATATGGCGCTAAGTAAAAAAGGCGGTATAATCCCGCGATTTTTTTTACGACGGGCTCTCATGCCCGCCGCCCTGCGGGCCGCCGCAAGCGGTGTTTAAAAACGCGTTTGGCGTTTTTGTCCGTCCACTAGCCGATGGGGAGATAATGATGAAGATCGTCGAGGTGAAACACCCACTCGTCAAACACAAACTGGGTTTGATGCGTGAGAACGATATTAGTACGAAGCGTTTTCGTGAGCTGGCTTCCGAAGTGGGAAGTTTGCTGACTTACGAAGCGACGGCTGACCTGGCAACCGAAAAAGTCACCATTGATGGCTGGTGCGGTCCGGTTGAAGTCGATCAGATCAAAGGCAAGAAAATTACCGTCGTACCGATTCTGCGTGCAGGATTGGGGATGATGGATGGCGTGCTGGAAAATGTGCCTAGCGCGCGTATCAGCGTTGTCGGCATCTACCGTGATGAAGAGACGCTGGAGCCTGTTCCTTATTTCCAGAAGCTGGTTTCCAATATCGAAGAGCGCATGGCGCTGGTTGTTGACCCCATGCTGGCAACCGGTGGCTCAATGATCGCGACGATCGATCTGCTGAAAAAAGCGGGTTGTCACAGCATTAAGGTGCTGGTGTTGGTCGCGGCCCCAGAAGGGATTGCCGCACTGGAAAAAGCCCACCCCGATGTCGAGCTTTACACGGCATCCATCGATAAAGGCCTCAACGAGCAGGGTTACATCATGCCGGGCCTCGGTGATGCGGGCGATAAAATATTTGGTACGAAATAACAGGTAAGCCGACTTGATAGTCGGCTTTTTTTTGGCGCAAACCTAAGTATTTCCTATGGTGCGCCAGAGCCTGTGCTTCGTCACACGCGGTGCTTTATTACATCAGTAGCCAACCTTTTCCTGCTTTACTACGGTGGAGCGGGATAAGTCTGGCTGCCATAAGAGGTGCGGGTATACCTGCACACATAAATAGCAACACTAGATAACAACACTACAGAGGATATTGAAGATGACTCGTCGCGCCATCGGGGTAAGTGAACGACCACCCTTGTTACAAACCATCCCGTTGAGTTTCCAGCATCTGTTTGCGATGTTTGGCGCTACCGTTCTGGTACCCATTCTGTTCAAGATCAATCCAGCTACCGTACTGTTATTCAACGGTGTGGGGACGCTGCTTTATTTATTCATTTGTAAGGGCAAAATCCCGGCGTATTTAGGATCGAGCTTCGCGTTTATTTCCCCAGTTTTACTGCTGTTACCGCTGGGGTATGAAGTCGCACTGGGTGGTTTTATTATGTGCGGCGTGTTGTTCTGTCTGGTGGCGCTGATTGTTAAGAAAGCGGGCACCGGCTGGCTGAATGTGCTATTCCCACCTGCGGCGATGGGGGCGATTGTCGCCGTTATCGGCCTTGAACTGGCGGGTGTCGCGGCAGGAATGGCTGGGCTACTGCCTGCCGATGGCACGTCTGTCGATTCTACCGCCGTGACGATTTCACTGGCGACGCTGGCGATCACCATTCTGGGTTCGGTGCTGTTTCGCGGCTTTCTGGCGATTATCCCGATTCTGATCGGGGTACTCGCTGGCTATGCACTGTCGTTCGCGCTGGGTGTGGTCGATTTGACCCCGATTCGTGAAGCGCACTGGTTTGCGATGCCAACATTCTATACGCCACGCTTTGAGTGGTTTGCCATTCTGGCGATTCTGCCCGCGGCGCTAGTGGTGATTGCGGAACACGTCGGCCATCTGGTGGTAACGGCGAATATCGTGAAGAAAGACCTGATGCGTGAGCCGGGGCTGCACCGCTCCATGTTCGCCAACGGGATTTCTACCGTGCTGTCTGGCTTTTTCGGCTCTACGCCGAACACGACCTACGGCGAAAATATCGGCGTGCTGGCCATTACCAAAGTGTACAGCACCTGGGTAATCGGCGGTGCGGCGATCCTTGCGATCCTGCTCTCCTGCGTGGGCAAACTGGCCGCGGCGATTCAGGCTGTACCGGTTCCGGTTATGGGCGGCGTGTCGCTGCTGCTGTACGGCGTAATTGGTGCGTCCGGTATTCGCGTGCTGATTGAATCCAAAGTAGATTACAACAAAGCACAAAACCTGATCCTGACTTCCGTGATTCTGATCATCGGCGTCAGTGGCGCGAAAGTGCATCTGGGCTCGACCGAACTGAAAGGCATGGCGCTGGCGACAGTTGTCGGTATCGGCATGAGTCTGGTGTTTAAGGTCATCAGCCTGTTCCGCAAAGAGGAAGAGATCCTCGATGCGCCAGAAGAGAACGACGTGCGTTCATAGCCGCATCGTTCCCCCTGTTGAGGCCGTGCATATCGCGTCCTCAACAGGGCTCGGTTTCTGTGATAAACTCGATCCGTTTCCTGCCCGTTTTGCTTGAGGTGATTCTGAACACGCCGGCACAGCTTTCATTGCCACTCTACTTACCCGATGACGAAACATTTGCCAGTTTCTATCCGGGTGAAAACGCGTCTCTTCTTGCCGCCGTCAATAATGCTTTGTATCAAGAGCATGGTAGCTATATCTATTTCTGGTCACGCGAAGGGGGCGGGCGCAGCCATCTGCTGCATGCTGCCTGCGCCGAATTGTCGCGTCAGGAACGTGCGGTGGGCTATGTGCCGCTGGATAAACGTGCCTACTTTGTACCGGATGTGCTGGAAGGGATGGAGCAACTGGCGCTGGTGTGCATCGATAACATCGAATCTATCGCGGGCGATGAAGAGTGGGAAATGGCGGTGTTTAATCTGTATAACCGCATTCAGGAAACAGGGCGTGCCCGGTTGTTGATTACCGGCGATCGTCCGCCGCGTCAGCTGAATTTACGTCTGCCCGATCTGGCTTCTCGTCTCGATTGGGGACAAATCTACAAGCTACAGCCGCTGTCGGATGACGAAAAAGGGGAAGCGCTACAGCTGCGTGCCAGACTGCGTGGGTTCGAATTGCCGGAAGACGTCAGCCGTTTTCTGCTTAAGCGTCTGGATCGGGAAATGCGCACGTTATTTATGACACTCGATCAGCTTGACCACGCTTCTATCACCGCCCAGCGCAAGCTGACCATTCCTTTTGTGAAAGAGATCCTCGGACTGTAATTAACGATCGTCGTTGAGGATCGCTTCCGGTTATCGTTTACAGTTATCTTTTACAACTACAGTATTTCCAGCACCTGCTCTGGCGGACGGCCGATACGTGCCTGACCTTGTGCCACGACGATGGGGCGCTCGATGAGCTTCGGATTATCGATCATCGCCTGAATCAGCTGCGCGTCCGTTAGTGCGGCATCTGACAGCCCCAACTGCTGATAAATTTCTTCTTTGGTTCTCATCAATTCGCGTGCGCTAGTAAAGCCCAACTGCTTGATAAGCTGAGCCAACGTCGCGGCATCGGGCGGCGTGTCGAGATAGAGCACGACGTCAGGCGTAATATTGTGTTCTTGCAACAGCGCCAGCGTTTCACGGCTCTTGGAGCAGCGCGGGTTGTGGTAAATCGTCACGGATGTTTTGGTTGGAGACGGTGTCATCGTCATGCTCCTTATCAGGATTTTTGGTACTGGCGGAAGCGCTGCTGCAACTGGCGGAGCTGGTCGATGCGGGCGTCGTAACGCGCCTGTTCCAGACTCCCCAATTTGACCAGTGAACTCGCGTTGCTCAGTAACCGAATAGATTGATCGAGCTGACCACTGAGTGCCAGACTTTCCGCTCGTGCGGCCAGTTCTTCTGCCCGCTGTCCTTGTGCAGCAGCGGCTTGTGCCAGCAGATCCCAGCCGTTCGAATCGTCAGGGTGCGCGTAGGTGTAACGATACAGTATTTTGCTGGCGGCAGCGGGCTGTTTCCCTTCCACATAAGCATTCGCCAGATTGAGCTGAAGTACCGGATTCGCCTGCATTCCAGGCACGTTTTGTAAGCGGGCGATAGCCTGCGTCGCGCGGCTTTGTCCCAGATCGATATCCGTCATCATATCCAGAAACCACGGGTTTTCAGGCGCGCTGCTTAGCAGCGGTTGCAGCACATTACGTGCTTCATCGTACTTCTTCGCCTGATAAAGCTGAATCGCGCGGCCATACTTTGCGGCTAACTGCTCTCGCACGTTACCCTTTTCCCATTGCACCAGCAGATCGTCGCTCAGCGGACGCTCCGGTGAGCCATACATACCAAAGGTGCGTATTTTGGCGAACAGGAAATCCTGAGAGGACTGTACCGGCGTTGAGCGCATCTGGTTGGCGCGGTTGCGTGCATCGGACAGGCGGCTTTCCGGCAAGGGGTGAGTCAGCAACATTTCCGGCGGTCTGGACGCATAGCGTGATTGATCGGCCAGCTTTTGCAGGAAATTCGGCATGGCCTGTGGATCAAAGCCCGCGCGCTGCAACACCTGAATACCGATGCGGTCCGCTTCTTGTTCATTCGACTGTGTGAACGTAATCATGCCCTGCTGCGCACCCGCCAGCGTGCCGCTGAGCGCCGCCATCCCCAACTGCGGGTTGGCCATCGCCAGCAGAATAGAACCGAGCGCGCCGACCCAGGTAAGCGGGGCGCTACGCTGCTGTGATTCCATGCTACGTGCCAGATGACGCTGGGTAACGTGAGAGATTTCATGCGCCATCACCGAGGCCAGCTCGCTTTCGCTATCGGCATAGCGGAAAAGCGCGGAATGCAGCACCACGTTGCCGCCGAAGAAGGCGAAGGCGTTGATGTCATCATTACGGATCAGGTAAAAATGGAACGGCGTACGCACTGAATCAGCCTGTTTGACCAATCTGTTGCCGAGCTGGCTAATGTAATTGGACAGTAGCGGATCGTTGATAAGCGGCGCACCGGCTCGCAGCTGGCGGACGTAAAAATCGCCCATCGCCAGTTCCTGATTGATACTGAGCGTACCGCCTGCGGTGGTGCCGATATCCGGCAGCCGATCCTGCGTGTCGGCCTGAGCAGGAAGCAGGTTGCCAGCCAGTAATGTCCCAAACAGGACGGACATGACCGTTTTTCTTAACCGAATAGACATAACGGAAGATAACCTTATCAACAGCTAACGTGAAAACATTCTGCTGACTATCTTAGCCAGCGATGGCAGACAAAGAAATGCCCGAGCGGGAAAAACGTGGTGAAGAGAGAGAATGATAGGGAAAAACCGGCACGTATGACGGTGCCGGTGGAAAATCTGAAAGCGGTGAATCAGGCGCTTTTCAGATAATCAAGAACGATGTCGTGGTGGTTGCTGGTTTTGAAGTCGTCAAACACCTTCTCCACCTTGCCGTTTTCGTCGATCAGGAAACTGATGCGATGAATACCGTCATAGGTTTTCCCCATGAAGGTTTTTTCTCCCCAAACGCCAAATCCTTCTGAAACCTGATGATCCTCATCAGAAAGCAGCGTGAAATTTAAGACTTCTTTCTCGACGAAGCGGGACAGTTTTTCTGATTTGTCCGTGCTAATACCGAGAACTTCAACGCCATGTTTTTTCAAATCGTCCATGTTATCGCGCAGGCCGCAGGCCTGAACGGTGCATCCTGGCGTCATCGCTTTAGGGTAGAAATACACCAACACTTTCTGTCCCTGGAAGTCGGTTAAATTTACTTGTTCGCCATCTTGGTCGGGCAAGCTAAATTTCGGTGCAATATCACCGGCTTTCAGTGTGTTCATCACGACTCTCCGTCTTGTTTCTCTTCATGCTGTGGATATACCCATAATTTATACTATTGGGCATAGTTAACGACGCTAATACTGCCTTGTGCGTGCAATTCTGTACATAGCTGATGAAAGGCTGGCTCAATAATTAAGCTATCAAGCGTGGCAGAGCTGTGTGCGGCAATCTGAATATACAGCTGCGGCGGCTTGTCACCCTCGGCGGGCTGGGTTTTTGACACCAGCTCAGCAATGTTTAACTGGTGAGAATCGAACAAATCGGTAAAACGCTCAATGATGTGAGGGGAGTCGGCAACGTCAACCTTCACCCAGACGGTTGAGGGCGTTGGCTGGCTGGCCTGTGACTCCGTTCGTTTCATCACGATCAGCAAATCCATCTCTGCGCCTTTCAGCGGCAGGGTCGATTCAATCAGCGTTATCGCGTTCCAACTGCCGGACAGCAGCATAATGAAGGTGAACTCTTTGCCCAGCATGGCAAGACGGCTATCTTCGATGTTACAGCCACAGCTACTGACGTGGCGGGTAATCGCATTGACAATACCGGGACGATCAACTCCCAGCGCGGTAATAACCAGATAGTGTTCTTGTGAGCTTGGCAACATCATGCTTCCTGTCTTTTTTCCCATTAATCACATGGTAAACATAAAAAATTGCCTGGAGCAATTTTTAACGCCGCTTGCGGCGGCCCGAAGGGCGGCGGGCAGGGATAGCCCGCCGTAAAAAACCTGGAGCAATTTTTAACGCCGCTTGCGGCGGCCCGAAGGGTGGCGGGCAGGGATAGCCGCCGTAAAAACCTGGAGCAATTTTAGCTATCCTTGCCAGCCTATTTCCCCAAAACGTCAGAAGCATTTTTAATTTCGTTTACTGCGTCATAAAAAAACCTGCGTCAGGCACCTACAACGCCCTTGTCCGCTTGCTTTTGCATAGAAGTCAAAAGTACCATGAAGCACTTGTTTGTGGAGGGGATGGCCAATGTTTACGGGAAGTATTGTTGCGCTAGTTACGCCGATGGACGCCAAAGGCGCCGTCGATCGGGCGAGCTTGAAAAAACTGATTGATTATCATGTCGCTAGCGGTACATCGGCGATTGTCTCTGTCGGCACAACGGGGGAATCCGCCACGCTGAGCCACGACGAGCATGGCGATGTCGTGCTGCTGACGCTGGAACTGAGCGACGGACGTATTCCTGTCATCGCTGGAACCGGTGCGAATGCTACCGCTGAAGGCGTTTCACTGACCAAACGCTTTCATGGCACAGGCGTTGTTGGCTGCCTGACGGTCACACCGTACTATAATAAACCGACGCAGGAAGGCCTGTACCAGCACTTCAAAGCGATTGCCGAGCATACCGATCTGCCGCAAATCCTGTATAACGTACCTTCCCGCACCGGCTGTGACATGCTGCCGGAAACCGTTGCCCGTTTGTCCGAAGTGAAAAATATTGTCGCAATTAAAGAAGCGACGGGGAACTTAAGTCGGGTAAGCCAGATCCAAGAGCTGGTTAGTGAAGACTTCATTTTGCTGAGCGGCGATGACGCCAGCGGTCTGGACTTTATGCAACTCGGCGGTAAAGGTGTGATTTCCGTAACGGCGAACATTGCTGCGCGTGAAATGGCGGAACTTTGCAAGCTGGCGGCGCAGGGCAATTTTGTCGAAGCGCGCCGTTTAAATCAGCGCCTGATGCCACTGCATCAGAAATTATTTGTTGAACCCAATCCTATTCCGGTGAAGTGGGCCTGTAAGGAATTGGGACTCATGGCGACCGATAGGCTGCGCCTGCCGATGACACCGCTGACCGATTCCGGTCGCACGGTGATGGGGCAAGCACTTAAGCAAGCGGGTTTGCTGTAATCGTTAGGGAGATTTAATGAGTTATTCATTACAAAAGTCGATGGTGGCGAAAGTTGTTGGCATATCACTCGTGATGTTGCTTGCGGCTTGTTCCAGCGATCAGCGCTATAAACGTCAGGTCAGTGGCGATGAATCCTATCTGAAGGCACCGGCGCTGCACGCGCTGAATACGCCTGCCGGGATGATTTTACCGGTGCAGAACGGGGATTATGATATACCGCCAGTTACCCTGAATGGTGCGGTCGGCAAGGAGCTGGATATTCGTCCTCCTGTGCAGCCATTGGCTTTGTTGAATGGTTCCCGCACCCAGATCTCAGGAGATACGGCCACGCTGTTGTTAGAAAACAGCGCGCAAAACAGCCAGCTCTGGTCTCAGGTTATCCGCGTGCTGCAAGACAAAGCGTTTACCATTGCCAGCCGTCAGGATGCCAGCCAAACGCTGACAACCGACTGGATTTCATGGCCGCGTGAAGATGAAGACGTCCCGTATCAAGGGCGTTATCAGATTTCCGTGCAGCAACAGGGGTATCAGGTCGCACTGGTTGTGAAACTGCTGGGATTACAGCTGAACGGTCAGCCAGTGACGACGGGCGATCAGGCTCAGCGCTACACGGGTCTGATGCTGAATGCGCTTAGCAATGGTCTGGATTCTCAGGCAACCGCACGCGAAAACGCACTGGCAAACCGCACCATCGGTTCGCTGGATGTGCAGAGCGGGGCGGATGATACAGGCTTGCCACTGCTGATTGTGCGCGGCCCGTATACCGTTGTGTGGGATCGTCTGCCTGTCGCATTGGACAAGATCGGCATGAAGGTTAACGATCGCAGCCGTCCGCAGGGTTCTGTCTCCGTGACGTATCGTGCGCCGAGCGGCGGAACCTGGGATGATCTGGGCGCGAAAAATCCTGAACTGCCTAACGGTGATTACAAATTGCAGGTCGGCGATTTAGACAACCGCAGCAGTCTGCAATTTATCGACTCCAAAGGGCATACGCTAACCCAGTCTCAGAATGATGCACTGGTGGCCGTATTCCAGGCGGCGTTCAGTAAATAACGCATAAACCAAGGGTCGGATTATCCGGCCCTTCTTCATTCAACAATCTCTACCCGAATTGACGGGCGCTATCGGCAACCGTTCGGGGAAGCGTTAAATATCGGGTCGTACTTGTTGACCCTCACTGTGTGGAGTAATTAAAGATGCAAAAGCTAGCTGAGCTGTATCGTGGAAAGGCGAAAACCGTCTACACCACCGAAGATCCCGATCTACTGGTGCTGGAGTTCCGCAATGATACATCAGCAGGAGACGGTGCACGCATTGAACAGTTTGACCGTAAAGGGATGGTGAATAACAAATTCAACCATTTCATCATGAGCAAACTGGAAGAAGCTGGAATCCCAACTCAAATGGTGAGCCTGCTGTCTGACAATGAAGTGCTGGTGAAAAAGCTGGAGATGGTGCCGGTCGAGTGTGTCGTGCGCAACCGCGCGGCGGGATCGCTGGTAAAACGTCTGGGTATTGAAGAAGGCATCGAGCTGAACCCGCCGTTGTTCGATCTGTTCCTGAAAAACGATGAGATGCATGACCCGATGGTGAACGAATCTTACTGCAAGACGTTCGGCTGGGTGAATGAAGAGAATCTGGCTCGCATGAAAGAGCTGAGCTACAAGGCGAACGACGTGCTGAGCAAACTGTTTGGCGACGCCGGGCTGATTCTGGTCGATTTCAAGCTGGAGTTTGGTCTGTTCAAAGGTGAAGTCGTGCTGGGTGATGAATTTTCACCAGACGGTAGCCGCTTGTGGGACAAAGAAACGCTGAACAAAATGGATAAAGACCGTTTCCGTCAGAGCCTTGGTGGCTTGATTGAAGCGTATGAAGAAGTTGCGCACCGTATCGGCGTAAAATTAGACTAACTGCGCAATCGTTTACGTTCAGGTCGCCGGCTGGCGATAGGCTGACGGCCTGAATCTTTTACCTATTTTCCTCTCGAAAAGCTGCCTTTATCTTCTCGTCTCTGTCTGAATGATTTGCTGACTTACCCCTTATTTCGACTCCTGCCCCTGACCCCGATTAATGCTATCATCGCGGTTTGCTTAACGCGCAACCCGACGACTTTCGACAGACTCACATCCATGGCTTACTTCGATCCGACATTGTTAATTCTGCTCGTCCTGGCGGGGCTGGGTATCATCAGCCACAACATGACCGTCACGCTGGCGATTCTGGTTTTGCTGGCGATACGTATCACGCCTTTGAATAGCTATTTTCCGTGGGTAGAAAAATACGGCCTGAGCATCGGTATCGTCATTCTGACGATTGGCGTGATGGCACCGATTGCCAGCGGAAAAATTACCGCCAGTGAAGTAATGCATTCCTTCCTGCACTGGAAATCCCTGCTGGCGATCCTCATTGGTGTTGTCGTGTCCTGGCTTGGCGGACGCGGCGTGTCGCTGATGAGCAACCAGCCCTCCGTTGTGGCCGGGCTGCTGGTGGGGACGGTCATGGGCGTGGCGCTGTTTCGCGGCGTTCCGGTTGGTCCGCTGATCGCCGCAGGGCTGCTTTCTCTGCTGATTGGCAAGACCTGATTGATTCGGCGCGTGTGATGATGTTGCGTGATTTTCTCCACAGCCAATGCCAGCAGCAGCGCTATGGCGTCCGGCGATTGCTGGTGCTGAGCGGTAAAGTGAACTGGTGTGAAGAGCAGGCGCTGGCGCTCAGTGGCCAATTGTCCGGCGACTGGCTGTGGGTTAGCGAACACGCGCCTGATTCCGTTACCTCATTGCCAGCCAGTCGAGTGCGGACGCTGCTGGGGCGGGAGTTTCTTCACGCGGTGTTTGATGCACGTAGCGGCGTGGATGTCGAAGCGCTGGCGATGCTGTCAGGCACGCTACAGGCCGGTAGCTGGCTGATTATGCTGGTGCCGTCGTGGCAGGGATGGCCGACACAGCCGGATCAAGACAGCCTGCGCTGGAGTGAACAAGAACAGCCGATTGCTACCCCGCACTTTATCCAACATTTTCAGCGCCAGCTGTTAGCCGATGAGGATGTCGTTCTCTGGCAGCAGGATCAGGCATTCGTGATTCGGCCACTGGCCGCGCGTTCGGACTGGCAGCCAGCTAGCGGTGAACCGACCGCGCAACAGCAGCATATTCTGCACGAACTGAATGCCGCTGAGTCCGGCGTATTGGTGATTACCGCCCCGCGCGGACGAGGGAAATCGGCGCTGGCGGGAATGCTGACGCAGCGGAGTCGTGCAGCCTGCTGGATCACTGCACCTTCCCGCGCGGCGGCGGATATCCTGCAACAGCACGCGCGTGCCGATGTGCCATTCTGGGCACCGGATGCGCTGCTGGAACACTGCCGCCTTCATGGTGCACCCAATGTCGACTGGTTGTTAATTGATGAAGCGGCGGCGATCCCGTCTTCCGTGCTCTCCGCGTTGTTACCGTATTTTTCCCGCATTCTGATGACCACGACGGTGCAAGGGTATGAAGGGACCGGACGGGGATTTCTTCTCAAATTTTGTGCGACGCTGCCGCAGTGGCGGGCATTTACGCTGGACGAACCTTTGCGCTGGGCCGTTAACGATCCGCTGGAGCGGGTGTTGGATCAGGCACTGCTGTTTAGCGAACCCGAAGCGTTTCATTCCCCGCAGCCGTCCGATCGACCTACGGTGGAAAGTCGAATCGAACGCGCTGACGACTGGCTGGCACATCCTGACCGCCTGAAGTGGTGCTACGCGCTCTTGTGCAGCGCGCATTACCGTACCTCGCCGCTGGATCTGCGCCGCCTGATGGATGCGCCGGGCATGCATATTGCCAGCGCACAGATGGCGGGCGAGATTGGTGGCGTGCTGTGGTTAGTAGAGGAAGGCGGACTGTCTGCCTCACTGGCGCATGAGGTGTGGGCTGGACGGCGACGCCCACGCGGTAATCTGGTGGCGCAGTCGCTGGCGGCACACGCCGGGCTATGGTATGCACCAACGCTACGTGCTCGCCGCGTGAGCCGGATTGCGGTGGCATCGTCATATCGCCGACAGGGGATTGGTCGCGCGTTAATTGCTGAACAGATGTGTGAGGCACAGCGACAGGCGCTGGATTACCTGTCGGTTAGCTTCGGCTATCAGCCAGAGCTGTGGGCATTCTGGCAGTCGTGTGGGTTTCAACTGGTGCGTATCGGTAGCCATCTTGAAGCCAGCAGCGGCTGTTACAGTGCGATGGCGATACTGCCGCTGAGTGAAGCGGGACATAGACTGGCGGAGCAGGGAAGCCGGCAATTGGCGCGTGACTGGTATTGGTTACAGCGCCTGATTCCGCTTAACCTCGCGCTGCCGCAGACAGGAAATACTGAGCTGGATGAAGACGACTGGCGTGAACTGGCGGGGTTTGCGTTTGCGCATCGGCCGATAGAGGCCAGCTTCGCTGCGATTTGCCGTCTGTTGAGTCACACCACTTTGCTGCTGCCTGCGCTATGCCTGCTGGCGGAAAAACCGGGTGAAAGCGAGCAGATAGCCACGACGCTGGGGCTGACTGGTAAAAAAGCGCTCCTGAAACGCTGGCGTGAAGAGACCGCTGCTGCGCTGGTCGATCTCGATGTGCAACGCAGTGAGCGCTGGCGAAGAACCGTCGTATTCGGTGACTCTTGACGAGTATTGCGTGATTGAAGGCGACAGAACTCGCAAATCGTACAGGTACGTCGAATATAGGAAGATGAAGTGGATTACTGCGTCTCTAGTAGCCGGAAAATCAGCGGCGCTTTCCCCTGTTCATCAGAGTAGTCGGCAATTAACGTGAGGTCAGTTTTCCTCTCTCCAGACCAGAGCTGACACTCGACTCTTTTTCGCGGAGCATCGGCGTCAATGTCGTAACGGTACAGGGGAATTCTGCCCGTTTTATCGGGTGTAAAGGCAACGTCGAAAGGCGGAAGCGTCAAATCTGCAACAGGTTCTCCCGAGCTATCCAGCTCTTCAAGAATCTCTTCGTAGATAGCAGGGCTCACGCCAAAATTGAGTAGCGCTGCGGGATCGCTATGCTGGATGCCCCCCAACAGATCGCCCGCGAGCCGATAAATTTCATCTCTGTCACGTGTCATCTCTCATCGCCTTATTCTTCCCAAACGGTCCGACTCTACTCATCGGGTACGAGTGGTGAATTTTATCAGGCTCTGCCTGTTATCGCTTGAGGTTCTGTTGGAAAGCGCTCTTGAAGTGCTGGCGAGAATGGGGGGCTTTCTGTTTGGTCGGCGGAGGATGCGCCTCATCCGTGAGGCGCAGATTACGGTATCAATCCAGCTGTGCTTTGAAGGCGGGGGCACGACGGAGCAATGCCCACAGCGTTTCCTGTAAGGGGATTTTCTGCGCTTCTAACAACTGCGGATAGCGCTGATAAAACGCGCCCTCTTTCGCGGAAAAATCCGGGTTCTCCTGAAGCCATTGCGCACGGAGCGCGGTAATTTGCTCGTCCGTTAGCTGTTTGTTGGGCGTGGCGTCTTCCTGTTCTTTAAACCAGCGGAAGCGTTTATCCGGCGTTGCGCGTTCTTCTCTGTTCCATCCGTCGTTAATTTGCATGATCTGCGCCAGCGCAAAGCCGAGAGTGATACTGATACCCCGCCAGCTATCTACATCAGATGCGGCTGGCGGCGGCGATAGGCTCGCGAGTATTGCCGCAATATTTTTTTCCAGGCCGAGTTCGCCGGAGGCTTTCTCTTCCCAACTTATTGCCTGCTGATGCAGCGCTGTCCATTCGCTTTCTGCCACGGTTTCTCCCGCTAACCGTTGCGAAATCGCACGAATCCACTGCTTGCGCAGCCCGTCTACTGTGCTGTCTGCCAGCCAGTCTGACCACGGATTGCCCGAATCGTCTAACCATTGCTGTAGCCATTGCAGCGCGACGCCGTCTACGGCTTTTCCCGGCGCGATGGCGGTAAAGAGGGCGTCAACCTGCGCTGGTGTGGTGCTCGGCAGCTTTTCCAGCAGCAGACCGAGTGCGGCAGGTAGCCCGGTGATACGTTCAAAGATGTGAATATCCGCGCTGTGCGCCAGTACGGCAGAAACCGAGCCTTTGTTGTCCTGCCAGTAGGGAGAAAATGCCTGTTCAATATCGCCGTCCGCTGCATGCTGGCGCAGCCGCTGGTGGAGAAAACCGTGCAGCGACGCATCGCCATAGAACGCTCCCCACGTTACGCGAGTGTCTGCCAACGGCGGTGTGGTGTTTTGTATCGCAATCTGGTGCGATTCCAGCCAGCCGCGCAGCTGTGCCAGCGTTTTCACGCCGATTTGCCGGGAAATTTCCTGTCCGTTTTTAAACAGCAGTAGCGTAGGAATGCCGCGCACGCCAAAACGCTGCATCAATGCCGGATATTGCTCCACATCCAGCTTGGCGACGGTCAGGTTGTCTGGCGTGTTGTCCGCGATGGTGTTTAGCAAAGGAGCCAGCGTTTTACATGGCTGACACCAGGGTGCCCACAGGTCAAGCAGAATAGGCTTGTCGCTATGATTGAGTAAGGTATCCAGCGAGGTGTCGCTGGCAGTGATGATGGCGTCGGACATGGGTGTCTCCATTCAGAGAAAATCGTGAGTAAATGAGCGGGATGCGGGTCATTAACCGTGACGGCTCAGCTTATGGCGAGCCGTCACGGTTATGTTGTCGATTGGCTATCCGCATCAACACAGAAGGTTAGGGGGCTTTGGCGGGTTGCAGGACGAAATCAATCTTGCTCAGGCCGCGCTGTTGGGCGTTAGTCATGACATACGCTACCCGGCCATACTCAACAGCCTGATCGGCAAACAGCCGTATATTCGGGTGAGTGCCGTCGGCTGAGGCCGCATCGAGTTTGGCGATCAGTTGGGCATCATCAATCGCTTCTTTATTCCAGTTAATCTGCCCCGTCGCGGTAATCGCGATATCCACGGCCTGCGGATCTTTCTTGATTTTCTCGACGCTGGCACGCGGTAGCTCCACTTTAACAGCGTGGTTAATGACCGGCAGAGTAATCATAAACACGATCAGCAGCACCAGCATGACGTCGATAAACGGTGTCATGTTAATGTCGTTAAGCAGCGCGTCTTCCTGACTTTCAAACGGGGATGACATACTCATGGCGGTGTTCCTCTTCAGGCGGAGCGTTCAACGGGGTGAGCCGCTTCATACCGCGCGGGGCTATTCAGGTCGCTAACGCTGGTGTCCACGCGCGCGCCCGTCAGCAGGTAAGCGTGGAGATCGTGCGCAAAACGGTTCATGGCATGCAGGACGATACGGTTGCGGCGGTTAATGGCGTTGAACCCTAATACGGCGGGAATCGCCACGAACAGGCCAAATGCCGTCATGATCAGCGCTTCGCCGACCGGGCCAGCCACCTGCGCCAGATCGGGCTGGCCGATGGTGCTGATGGTTTGCAACGCGTGAAAAATGCCCCATACGGTACCTAGCAGGCCGATAAACGGTGCGGTGCTGCCAATCGAGGCCAGCGTTCCGAGGCCGGATTGCAGTTTCCCTGAGTTGGTGTCCAGCGTGTTGCTCAGGCCGCGCACCAGCCAGTCGCTGAGATCGACGTGTCCGCCCAGCGTGGAAGAGAATTTGTGCGGGTGTTTCAGCAGCGCATGTCCTTCGATCACCAGATCGCGGAACGGATTAAAACGCTGTTTGCCAAATTTCTCGACGCTTTCTTGCAGGCTGGTCGCCTGCCAAAAGGTATTGCGGCTGTATTGCACGCTCTTGTTCAATGCAAACAGCTGGCGTGCTTTGAGCAGCATGACCGTCCATGACAGCAGCGACATGATGAGCAGAATGATGGCTACCGAGTGGGTGACAAGATCGCCCTGCTGCCAAAAATGGTGGATATCTAACGTGTTCATGTGTGACCTCTTATGCAATAACCTGATTCGGGCGTGTCTGCGAAACGGCGGATGCGCTATTTCAACGCGGATTCTTTCTTAATGAGTCAGCCGGAAATTGACTGGCTGAACCGTCATGACGGTAATGGCCTGTCCGTTTTCGCGGTAAGGCGTACAGCGCGCCTGCGCTACGGCGTCAATCGCGGCCTGATCGAGGACGTCATAGCCGCTGCTGCGGGCAATGTCGTGCCGAATCAAGCGTCCCTCTGGGCTAATGACCAGACGAACCAGCACGTTGCCTTCCTGCTGGAGACGTTTGGCGCGGCGAGGGTAGTCAGGCTGCGGAACGACACAGCCGACGGAAGCGACCTGCTTGGGCTGTGCACCCGGGCTGTTCTGCATCAGGTTGCCTTTGCTGGCGGTAGTCAGCGGGCCTGGCGTCGCTTCCGGTGCAGCGGGGGAAGGCTCCGGTGTGGAACGAGCCGCAGGCTGACGCTCGGCGATAGTTTTAGGTCGGACGGGCTGCGGTTTGACTACTGGCTTCACCGGCGGCTGGTGAACTTCTTTTTTGACCGTCGGGGGCGGCGTCTGCTGTTCCTCAACGACGGGCTTTTCAGGGATGGGTGCAATTTCACGTTCACCCTGTTCTGATGTCAGCACGGGCGGTTCCGGCGACGGCTCGGGAATCGGTTCGGGTTCTGGCGCTTCAACCATCGTGGCCTGAATGCTGATGCTGGCTGCCGGATTAAGCAGATTGATCGGTGTGTATTCGGTGGTTCGCGTGATGAGCAACGCGGCGACACCCGCATGGATCAGCGCGACCGTCAGAAAGCTGAGCGCGATCTTCCCCATTTCTCCCCGAACGGGCGCAGCCATCGCCACACTTCGCGACGGCTGTGCGGGGGCGACGTCACGCCGTGCGGCGGGAGCCGCGTCGACGCGCGCGTTTAACGAAAGGTGTTGTACGGATGCCTGTTGCACGTTTTCCTCTGCTGCTCTGGCTTACGGTGTCGGACGTTTCATCCAGTCCTGAACACGGAACTATGATGACCTCTATTAACGATGTGCAACGAGGCAGAAAAAGTGTCACCACGCGCGCGAAATTTTTTTGTGGCAACCGTCCTTGGTTGCCACCCTGACGGGCCGTCACGTCGTGACGTCAAAAAACGCTCCCGGCGTTTTTTTGTGGCTTACCGTTTATGTCGGTCTGGCGGCGCGGATATGTATCCAGTAATCGGTGGTATGCACAATCGCGATAGGCATGGTTTGCGCCAGCGAATCCAGCGTGTAGTTCAGATTATCGAGCGGGAAATTCCCGCTGACGCGCAGATCGGCGATAGCGGGATCCAGCCGGATGATGCCGGGGGTGTAATCACGTAGCGTACTGATGACGGAAGCCAACGAACGATCGCGTACTTCCAGCCGGCCGTGTAACCAGTCTGTTTCTGATTCCGGCGTAACGGCGACTTGATAGAGCGTGGAACGATCGAACCAGACACCCTGACCCGCGTGAAGGCGCAGGCTTTGTCCGGCGTGGTTGGTAATTTTGGCGATGTTGTCCAGCACGCCGACATGGATGCCACCGCTTTCATAACGTACGTTCACATTGGCCTGAAGGGCGACGATATCGCCCATACCGGTGGCGATCACGAAGGGGCGCTGCGTATCTGGCTGAATATTGGCGAAGATACCGCCGTTATGCAGAGCAATCTGACGCACTGGCGTTTCCGGGCGCACGTTGATATCGACAGCGGTACGTGCGTTCAACATGAGCATACTGCCGTCACTGAGTGGAACCTGCTGGCGCTGTGCCGTTGCGGTTTTTACGTCGGACACAAGCGGAGACAGAGGGTAGTGCTGATTAAGCAGCAGGCTGCTTAGCGATGCGACAGCCACCATCCCCAGCCCATATTGCAGGACTTTCCGTCGGCCGGATGGTGCTAAGAGCGCCTGACGAATCGGTTCATGAGGCAGCGCGGCAAGCAGCGGCTGGAATTTCCCCAGCGTTCGCTCAATGCGTTGGCAGGCCCGCTCGTGCAGCGGGTTTTCGTATCGCCAGCGGCGGTACTCATCATAATCGTTCTGGGTTGCTTCACCGGAACGCAGCAGCACCATCCATTCAATTGCCTCTTCGGCAATCGGGTCGTCCATGTGTCGTCTTGCCATGCGGTTCACCTATAAGTCACTGCTGTCCTGCGTGGCCAGATAGCAGTTGGTCAGCGCTTTGGCGATATACTTCCTCACCATGCTGGCGGAGACATCGAGCTGTACGGCAATGTCGGCATAAGTCATGCCATCAAGCTGGCTGAACAGAAAGGCCTGTCGTGCTTTGATGGATAGCCCATCCAGCGCTTGATCGATAGTGAGCAGCGCTTCCATCAAAAGCTGTTGCTCTTCCGGCGACGGATGGTGAAATTCAGGTTTACTTGCCAGCGCCGTGAGATAGGCTTTTTCCAGATCGCGACGACGCCAGTTTTCATACAGTACGCGCTTGGCGAGCGTAGTGAGCATCGCACGCGGTTCTTGTACGTTGGCGAGATTCGGCAGAGACGCTAAACGTAAAAATGCCTCAGAGGCGACATCTTCCGCTTCACAGCCGTAGGCAATACGGCGGCGTAATTTTTCCGTTAGCCAGCGATAATCACTGCGAAATATCAGCGACAGTAAGTCGGGTTTTTTAACAGCCTCTGTGTACATGGGCATCCTTAAATAGCGTAAATCACAACAATGCTTGAGCCGGGATACCCCAGGGCCGCAGAACAAAAGGAACGATGCGTCCTGTGCTGTTTTTAAGTCAAAATTTGCAGGAGTCAAACCACATTTTTTTTCTATGGTTAGTTAGAAATGTTCTGTTATTGCCTGAAATGGGTAAATGGCTATTTCCGGATACGTCTGTAAAAGGAAATAAAAAGAAGGTGTATCGGAGAACGGTATTTCACACAGTAAAAAATACAGAGAAAAAGTATTTTCAAAATCAATATTTTTGCTGTCGCGAAAAAATAATTACGTGAAAAAATGACTTCCTGCTGTCACTTTTTCATCGTCATTGCACAACTCATACGAAGACCAATAAAAACTGATTTGTTGAAGCAATTGACGAGGGAAAAATGAAAAAACGTAATGCTGCCTCTCCCGCTCTGGGGTTAAGTTTTAAGAAACGCTTATTTTTCACGAATATGTTGGCGATTCATTCTGCGTTATTCGTGGGTGCAACGGCTGTTCCTATGGCCGTCTACGCGGCGGGTGAAAATGACACCGTGGCATTTTCTATTCCTGCGGGCGACCTGCAAAAAGGATTATTGGCTATTGCCAATCAAAGCAAACAAACGCTCTCTTTTAATCCTGCGCTGGTAGCGAATTACCAGAGTGCGGCGCTAAATGGCAACTATTCAACGCGTCAGGCGATTCTGCGTTTATTACAAGGCACGCCTTTATTACTGACGACGACGGACAATGGCACGCTGACCATTGTTTCTTCTCGTGCCAATGATGCAGAAGTGGCGCAGGCCAGCGACAAAACGCTGCCAGCAATTACGGTAAATGCAGGCAGCGAAGATGAAACGGTATTAAACCCCGGCACGTCGTCTTCGGCATTACGCACCAGTACATCGTTGCAGCAAACGGCGCAGTCGGTGCAGGTTATCAGTAATAAGCTGATTAACGCGCGTCAGGCGACATCGCTGGAAGAGGCGTTAAAAAACTCGGCCAGCGTCGTCACGGTAAAATCGAACCGTGGTGATCCGACCTACTGGATACGCGGCTATGCCGTTACATCCGGTTCAACGGACGGGCTGTCAGGCTCCAGTAATGCTGGGATTGGCCGTGGAACTGAGATTGAAGGTGTGGAACGGGTGGAAGTGCTGAAAGGGCCGCAGTCGGTACTCGCAGGCAGCAGTTCGGCAGCAGGATCGATCAATGTGGTGCGTAAAAAACCAGTGACTGAACCATTACGTCGTCTGAAGGTTGAAGCGGCGCGTTATGGGGAATTCAAAACGGCTGTCGATCTGGGCGGCGCGATTACGGATGACAAATCGCTTAGCTACCGTTTGAATGCCTCAACCATGAAATCTCAGCATTCCTTTCCTGATTACAACGGCAACCACGGCGATTATTTAGCCCCCGCGTTGACCTGGCAAAATGACAAGACGCGGATCACGGTTGGCGCAGAGGTGAATCAGGCGCGTAAGTCGGGGCCAGCCGGGACGATTTACGCCAACGGGAGAATACAGAAGCTGCCGGAATATCGTCTGGGCGATAAAGACGATCATAACAAGATGAAAACGACGAATGCGTATTATGAGCTGGAGCAAAAGCTCGTCGACGATTGGACGTTCAATAGCAAAGCCGGTTTTCAGAGTACCGCTTCTCAGATGAAGCTTAACGAAACGCTGCTGATTGCCGCTAATGGCGACAAAGTCAGTCACCCGCTGGCCTATAAATCCACCAATCAGACGTGGAGTGCGCAGAATGATTTTCGCGGTAAGATAGAAACAGGACCCGTCACGCAGACGCTGCTGGTCGGTCATGACTATAAGCATGAACGCTATGCCAGCTATGATAGTGATTTTATTCTGTTAACCAATGGGAATATCTATAACCCAGACTCTCTGGTTTATCCTGGTATTGGTGAGCCTAACTTCCTGTCTTATTCGACAAAATCGATCCAAAGCGGCTTTCTATTCCAGGACGAAGTGGACGTCTTCGAACGCCTGCATTTTCAATTGTCTGTTAAACATGCCACTTGGAGTAATAGTTATTTAATCGGTCGAGCACATTCGAATTATAACACCAGCAAGTGGATACCAAATTATGGCGTGAGTTTTGATATTACACCGGATATTACGGCGTATGCTAACCAGTTGAATAGTTTTAGCGGTAGTGCTGCCGTTACCCGCACGGGCGAGCAACTTCCTCCAATGACAGGAAAATCAAGAGAAGCCGGACTGAAGTTTAACCTGCTTGATGACGACCTGACGCTGACAACGGCGGTATTCCGTATTGAGCAGAATAACCTGACGGTGACCAACAATAATGGTTTTTCTATCGCGACGACAGGGAGAAAAAGTGAAGGATTTGATGTTGATTTGAATGGGACGTTATTACCGGGCTGGGATGTATCAGCCAGTTATACTTACTCCGCCAGTAAAGATCCAGAGAGCGTGAGGATCCGGACCAACACGCCACGTCATACCGGTAATATTTGGACATCGTATGAGGTCCAATCTGGGCGTTATCAGGGACTTGGTGCGTCTGCCGGTATTAGCGGAACGTCAAAAACTGAAAATGGAGATAGAAGACAATACTTCTCGATCGGCAGCCAGGCGTCAACCGATGCATCGGTGTTCTATCGCCAGCCTGACTGGTCGCTGACGCTGGGGGTTAATAACGTCTTCGATCGCGATATCTACTACACCAGCACCACACCGCTGTATATCGGGGTGAAAGAAGGGCGGACGTGGCGTCTCACCGGGACGTATTCGTTCTGATCATCCGTTCGGTAAATGACGAGAACGGTCATTCACACGAATCAGCAGGTAGAAACGGCGCATGAACGCAAGTGAGACGAGTACGACAAGACCGGGCATCGGTCAGATTCTGATGCCCTATTGGCAGACGCCAGAGAAGTATCTGGCGCTGTTTATTCTGGTGGTGATTATTAGCATCAATCTGGGTACGGCCTACATCAGCGTGGAGGCGAACCGCATATCGGGGAAATTCACCGACGCGCTGATTGGGCTGGATTGGGAGCAAATAAAGCCACTGTTTATCTTCAGTTTCATCCTCGGTTTGAGTGCGATGATGCTGAGATGGGTAAACGTACTCGGTCAAGGCTATCTGGCGTTGCGCTGGCGTACCTGGATGACGCTCCACTATATCCTGCGCTGGACGGGGACATCGGCTTATTACGAAATAGAAAGGGACGGTGCGCTGTCGAATATCGATCAGCGTATCGCCGATGACGTTAATGAGCTGGTGTCCGCCTCGCTGAATTTTTTCCTCAGCCTTATCTCGGTCGTCATCAGTACCGTAACGTACACGGCACTGCTGTGGTCGGTGTCTGGGGTGCTGCGCTTCTCGTTTATGGGCAGTGACTGGGCGATATCCGGCTATATGGTCTATGCCCTTTATATCGAATACTTTCTCCAGATTTTGCTGTCGCACTGGCTCGGTAAGGCTTTGATCAAGCTGAACATGAACCAGCAGAATGCGGAAGGTGACTTCCGCTTTCTGGGCGTTCAATTACGTGAAAATGCCGAACAGATTGCCTTCTATCAGGGAGGGCCACGCGAAGGCGAACGGCTTGCCCAGCGGTTTGCGCGCGTGCGTGACAATGCGCTGTCCGTGCTGCTGCGCGGCTTTAAGGTGTCGTTTGGTCAGAGCCTGTTTAGCCATTTCCTCTCGCCGTTACCGACGCTTCTGGCGCTGCCGCAGCTATTGCGTGGAGAGATCTCTTTTGGTGATTTGACGCGAATTCAGATGGCTTACGGCTCTCTTGGTGCGACGCTGAGCTATTTTATGCAGGCGTATCAGGCTTTCACGCGCTGGCTGGCGCTAACCAAGCGTTTACAGGATATGGAAGAAGCGCTGAACAAAAGCGTACGGACATCATCGCCTATTCGGGTAACGGAACACGATGGATCTGACTTTTCCTGTCAGGGCTTGCGGCTGCTCACGCCGGATGGTCGTGCGCTGACGGCATTACACGACTGGCAGGTTTTACCCGGCGAACGCTGGATGATTAACGGCGCGTCCGGCGTGGGTAAGAGCACGTTGCTACGCGCCTGTGCCGGACTATGGCATCACGGTAGCGGGGCGATTACGCGTCCTCGCCGCTGCCGCTATCTGTTTTTACCGCAAAAAAGCTACCTTCCAACGGGATCGCTGAAAGCTGCGCTGTGCTACCCCGCTAACGAGCAGGACTTCACCGACGAGCAGTGCCGTCAGGTACTGATTGACAGTGAATTACCGGACATGGCCTCGCAACTGAATGTCGAAGATCGCTGGCAGCAGCGGTTATCCGGCGGCGAGCAGCAGCGAGTGGCGGTCGCCCGGACATTGCTGCATCGTCCCGACTTTCTTTTCCTGGATGAAGCGACGAGCGCGCTCGATCCTGAGACTGAGCAACGGGTTTATCAGGCATTGGTCACTGGCTTGCCTGACAGCGCCATTATCAGCGTGGCGCATCGGGAAGCGCTGGCCGCCTTGCATACTCATCACCTGCATCTGACACCGTTAGCTGAAAGTGACAGTCGTCATGAAAGCGAGACGGCAACGGGTGATGAAGCGCCACAGCCTCAAGCTTCAGATCGGGTTTTTTACGCGTCCTGACTAACCGTTCAACCAATCAATTGAGGAATACGTGTGACGACACAGCTTACCGCACAGCCACGACCAGAAGACGATGAGCGTTATGACAATGTGGATATTTCGTCTACCACGTTTGTGCTGGACAATGGGCTTACCGTTATTGTCCATGAAAATCATGATGCACCGTTGGTTTCGCTGAACCTGATTTATCAGGTCGGTTCAAAAGATGAGCCATCAGGAAAAACGGGCTTTGCGCATTTATTTGAACACCTGATGTTTGAAGGAAGTGAAAATGCACCGGGCTCTTTTTTGGAAAATCTCCTGAAAGCCGGTGCGTCAAACCTGAATGCTTATACCGGGCAGGATCGCACCACCTATCATGAAACCGTGCCGGTTGGGTCACTGGACTATGCGCTGTTTATGGAAGCGGATCGGATGGGGCATTTCTATTCAACCATCAATCAAGACTCGCTCGATCAGCAGCGTCGTGTCGTACTGAATGAAAAACTGCAAACGGAAAGCGGCCCTTACGGCAAACTCCACGAGCTGAAATTAAAAGGGTGTTTTCCTGCTTCACACCCTTATGCTCACACCGTTATCGGTGAAGTGAAGGATTTGCAAGAGGCGACGCTGGAAGATGTGCAGAATTGGTTCCGCACCTATTATTCGCCATCAAACGCGGTGCTGGCTTTATCCGGTGCGATTGACGAGCAAACTGCGCGGGAAAAAGTGACCGCCTGGTTTGGCCATATTCCTTCTGGCCCGCCGCTCTCCCGACCCGCCGTGTGGGTGCCCGATATTCCTGAAAACCGACGCGATGTCTATCAGGCCAAAGTGCCGAATGGCAGCGTCATGCTGTCCTGGAACATCCCGCCTTATGGCGACAAGGCGACAATCTTGCTGTCTATCGCCGCAGATTTGCTTGCCTCGGGTATTGCTTCGCTACTCGTCAAGCACTTGGTGTATGAAGAGAAAATTGCCAGCCATGTCACGGCAAACATCAATTACGCCGCGCTGGTTAGCCAGTTTACGGTTACTGTCACGGCAGTACCCGGTGTCGCGCTGAGTCAGATAGAGCTGTCCGTGCACGACATACTGCAACGTTTTTTATCGCATGGTGTTGATGACGAGACGCTGGAGCTGGTGAAAATCACCGCATTATCTTCTTTCGCCAACGCTCACAAGACTTCTGCGCCGATCGCAGGGCTGCTGTCCAATTCTCATGTGCTGTTAGGGGATGCCGATCGCTATCGGCAGATTATCGCGATCATCAAGCAGGCTGATGTCGACAGCGTGCAGCAAGCCGCACAGCATTGGTTAGCGCGCGCATGCCATACCCTGCACATCGTTCCGTTTGCCTCAACAACGACCACCGTGCAGCCCGCCGGACCGATAATGCCGCCTGCGATTTTATCTCCAACGCCTTTCCAGCTTCCCGCCGTGCAGCACGGACAATTAGACAATGGGCTACCGCTGGTTCTGATAGCGCGGCACAGCCATCCCACCGTCAATATCGAACTGGTATTACCCCGCGTGAAAGAGAATACGCAGAGTGAAGCGGCATTACTGTTTGATTTGCTTAATCAGTCAGGCGCTGGCGAGCGTGATGCGTTTGAATTCTCAAGCGCGGTTCGTCGGTTAAGCGCCTCGATTAATGTGTGGCGACGCGATCAAACCACAACATTGTCGCTGTCATGCCGACCCTCGCAGCTATCCGCGTTACTTCCTCTCTTTCTGGATCGCTTTCAGCATTCCACGTTAGCGCTGAGCGACTTTGAACGCCAACGTGGCGTGTTGCGAGACACCCTGACCGGATTAAAACACAACGTCAGTGGAATGGTGAGCCGTTTGCTGCCCGCGGTGATGTACCCGCAGGGGCATCCTTACCGTAAACCGTCAGGGATTGAAGGGACAAAAGCGAGCCTGGAACGTGTGACGTTTGAAAACGTTCAGCAGTACCAGTCACGCGCGATCCAGCCGGTTGGGGGCACGATAGTCATTGTGGGTGATACCACACTGGAGCAAATCGTCCCGGTGTTGAATGCGTCTATCGGCGCGATCCCGTGGTCTCAGGGAACCGAGCGTGCCAGCGATGGTCAGTTGAGCCCCGCGAGGAAAAGCCAGGTATTTGTATTTGATGTTCCCGGTGCGGAGCAGTCTGCTATTGCCGCGTCGACCATCATTCCCGGCCTCGAATGGCCGCATGAAGCCAGCTTCACGATGCTGAATGACGTGCTTGCCAACGGGTTTACCTCTCGCATTAACCTCAATCTTCGTGAAAACAAAAACTGGACTTATGGCGTACACGGCCAGTTGTTGAATGATGTGGGCTCACGGATTCATTCGGTACAAACCTCGGTTCAGGCCGATCGCACCGCGGCGGCCATGCAGGAAATCTTTGATGAATACCGTGCGATTCTCAGCGATCGCCCTGTTACGGCAGAGGAACTGCAGGAAGTGAAGAACGCGGCGTTGTTAAGGTTGCAAAGTTCTATTGAAGGACTGGGCGGCCTGAACAGTATGTTGTCTCACCTTGTGCGTTATCAACTGCCGGACGATCACTGGCAGCGCCATCAGGAACGTATTAGCAGTACCACGGTGGATGGCGTGAACACGCTGGCAAAAGAACTCTTTCATCCAGAAACATTAACATGGCTGATTGCGGGAGACTGGACGTTAATTCAAGCGTCGATTCAGGCATTATCGCTGGGCGACATACACGTGATTGCGGGCGATGGCGACTCTTTATATGAAACGAATTCCTTATAGGAGCATGTCGCTTTAGCCATTGCCGACGGTATTCCCCAATGCCGTTGTACGACTATTTTTTAATGTTGACGCCGACGGAGATACCGTCGGCGTCATGCTTTATCAGAAGGAAACGTCGACGCCGCCGCGCAGCACTTCTTCGTTACCACGATCGGCAAAGTGTTTGTCAGCACGCAGGAAGAAACGGGCATCTGCCGCTTTACCGACGTCCAGTCTCACGCCCGCCCACTGCGAGTCTTTGTCCAGTCGAATGCCCGGAATATCGAGGCGTTCTCCTTCGCGGCCTAGTCCGCTCCAGCGGGCAGAGACATCAAGCGATGGGTTGGTGAACGCATGCTGATACTCGCCGCTCACGCCGACGCTGCTCCACCATCCCTGATTCCATTGCAGCAGGGCGCGCAGGTTAAGCCCTGTCAGACCTACGGTACGGGAATAATCGTTGCCTTCGCCCGTCAGGCCCAATGCGCTACCAGTATCCGTAAAGCCGCCAGTGGACAGGTAGCTGTACTTGAGTCCTGCATAAGGCTGCACGCTAAAGATATCGTTGAGCGCCAACTCGTAGCCAGTTTTGAGCAGGCTCTGCCAACTATCGCTTGAAGTGCTGCTGGAAACGGCTTCGACATTGTTCAGCAGGATAGAGCGCTTCAGCTTATCGCGGCCGTGCTGATAGCTCAGGTTGCCCTGAACGTACCATTCCGGCGTGAGGTTATAGCGCGCGTAGGTCATCACCCCGTGCAGTTCATTCTCACTGCTGCCGCCGCTACCGTCGTAGTCTGCTTTGATCTGGCTGTTGGTATAGGCAATCCCGGCGCGTAGCCCCGGCGTGTTGAAGTCGGTGTCCGTACCGATGGCGGTCAGGGTGATATCGTAATGGCTGCCCAGATAGCCGGACTGTTTCAGGTCGCCGCGCAGCTTGCCGGTTTCAATCCACAGACCGTAGTTTTTCCCGTTCCCTAACAGATCCAATCGGTTGTTGAGGAGCTGGTTCTGATAATCCAGACTGTTAAACAAAATGGCATTGCTGGAGGCATGCGCCTGACCGGATAGCGAATCCAGCGTGGTAGCGGCGGCACTCGCGCTGCCTAATTGCTGGAAGGCGGCGGCTTTCGCTAGCAAACTGGATTGCTGCTCGTTGGTTGAGGACAAGGTTGACCAGCGGTCGGCAACCTGTAGCGCCGATTCGATATTGGCGGCGGTCTGCAACTGTGCGGCGCTGTGTAAGCCGCTGCTGGTGGCGGCCTCTACGGTGTTCAGGCGGCTGAATGCGCCTGTCACATCGTTGCTGCCGTAAGTCAGGTTCCCCGTGAGGAACAGCCCGAGATCGGTAGTGCGAAACGTGCCGCTGATACCCTGATTGCTGTGCAGCAGTGTTTCCTGCGTTTGGACGATGTAGGTATTGCTGGGCAGGCCAACGCGCAATGTGCCATCCAGTGCTGCACTGCCTTCCACGGTGAACGGATTCGCTAGCGTTACGCTCAGCAGGCCGTTGCTGCCCTGAGTGTAATTGCCTGCGACGGTCAGCCCGCCATCTGCGGTGGTGGCAACAAGGCCCGTGTTACTCACATTGCCGCCAATGCGGCCTTTTCCTGCCAGCGTGCCGGAGCCGGATACGCTGGCGTTGCCCGCAATGGCGCCGTCAACGTACAAGCTGTTAGCGGTGATTTGCGTATCGCCTTTATAGGTGTTGTTGCCAGTCAAATGCAGAACGCCCCCCGCATTGCTGGCACCGTTGACGATCAGGCCGTAGTCGCCGCTGATATCGTTAGCGAACGTGTAGTCGCCTGCGGTTAAACGCGCGGTGAAGTTATCGGCATAAAACATGGCCGGTCCTTTTACCGCTTTTTCGACGTTCAGATCGCCCCAGCCAAAGGTATCGTTATAAGGGCGTCCGTTGGTGGTGTCGGCTACTGAAATATAGGCTGGATGGAAAACACTTCCTGTGATATTGCCGTCGCTGTCTCGGATGATTTCGTAGTAAGAATTCTCTGCGTCGTAGCGAGTATACCCATCGGTGTGGTAGGTCGCGGTAGTGAGCAACGTTTGTTGCAGGTTATATCCGGTCATCCACGGGTAGGCGGCCTGTACTCGTGAAGCCCCGCCTGCAACGCGTGGAGCCGCAAAGGAGGTCCCGTGCGAACGCTCTGAAGCACTGCTGCCCGCAACGGGATAATCAACATAGCCTGGTGCGCTCATGCAGTAGACGGCGACATTGCCACATTTATCAAAAAGATACATCTCAGCAGGGCGTTCATTGCCTTCCTGACCAACCCATTCGGGGATATAGCCCGTAACGGCCAAAATGCCTTTTTGCAGCGAGGCATCGCCAAAAATCAGCGGGATCTGGGTATTCGGTGACGGCGTGGAGCCAGCATTGTTCCCTGTGGCGACAATACTCAGCGCTTCGGCATCAACGATACTTTTCAATTCGTTACGCACTAAGAGATAGCTAAAATTGTTTCTGGCGCTGTTAAATGTCTCGGTGGTCGTCAACCGCTCATCTTGCCCATAGGACATATTGATGATTTTCACGCCTGAATTGAGCAACCAATTCACGGCAGACGTGGTGTTTTGGTAATCGAAGCGGTTATTTAACGACGTTTGTGCAATATAGAGTTCGCTGTCCGGTGCGATGCCTCCCGCATAGCTTTCCGTCGCCAGACCCGCCAGCGCCAGTGCCACCAGCGTGCCGTGGCCGTTAACGCCCTGATTATCGTTAAGCTGTGAACCGCCGACAAAAGAGGTGAAATGTAGATTGCTGTAATTAAATTCCGGGCGAGCCGCTTCCAGCCCGGAATCAATAATCCCGACTTTAACAGCGGATGCTGTCGGCGTTTCCGGCGTTTCCGGCGTCGTAGGTGTGGTTGGCGTTGTCGGCGTAGTCGGTGTCGTTGTGGGCGGCGATGTTGGCGCGACGCTGGCGGTTTCACTGCCGCCACCTCCACCACTGCCGCAGCCTGCCAACATCAGCAATGCGAGACTGATATTGGCCGCAATGATTGACTGCCTGAATACGTGATTTTTTAATGAAACGGTTCTTTTTAATGAGAATCGCCGCGCTGCTGTCATTTTATTTTCCCTGTATTTTTAGAACATGGAACCGCCTCCCAAAGAAACAGGGATTTGGAAAACCAATTGCCGCTAATGAGAGGCGTTATTCTGGTGAATAAACCTTATTTGCATGAAAGGCAGTTTCTGGTAGAAAAGAACTTCATTCCCCTTCACTGATCTTTGTGCAATAGCCACAGGAAAGTGACAGCGCGAACCCCATTATTTTTGCTGAGTCAGGATAAGCCGATGCTGGAATTACGCCCCAACTGTGAGCACTGCGATTGTGATTTGCCGCCGGACGCCGAAACGTATATCTGTTCCTACGAATGCACGTTCTGTCCTGACTGTGCGGATTCCGTCTTTCACCACGCCTGCCCGAACTGCGGCGGTGGACTGGTTAAACGGCCGGTACGCCCAGCTCGCTGTCTGGCGAACGATCCGGCCTCAACGATCCGTATTATCAAACCGCATTGACAGGGAGGGGGAGCATCTCTGTCTGTCGTTGCAAAAAATGGAACATCTCGTTCAGTAATTCCCGATTTCTCCTGTTAGTGCACGGCGTATAGTGAGGATTAACCGTACCTTATGACGAATATCGGCAGGTGACGCCTTCGGCGCATGCCTTCAGGAGAGAAACGTGAGTCAAGATTATGTTGTTGTTCAGCAGCCTTCGGAAGCAAATCGGTTAATCCTGCTATTTCATGGCGTGGGCGATACCGCCGCGGGTATGGCGCAGATTGGGCGCTATTTTGCTGCCGCATTGCCACAGGCGATGGTGGTCAGCATTGCTGGACCGTTCAGCAGCGGCTATGGCGACGGGCGGCAGTGGTTCTCTGTTCAGGGCATCACAGAAGAGAATCGTTTCTCCCGCATTGAAGCAAACCTGCCGCGTTTTATTGATACTGTACGCCACTGGCAGGCGCAAAGCGGCATGAGTGCGGAACACACCGTGCTGGTGGGCTTCTCACAGGGCAGTATTATGTCGCTGGAGGCGTTGAAGTCTGAATCCTCGCTGGCTGGGCACATTATCGCGTTCAGCGGTCGCTTTGCTGTGTTGCCAGAAAAGGCATTTGCCGATGTCGCGGTGCACCTGATTCACGGTGAAGCGGACGGCGTGATTGTGGTTGGACATGCTCACGCCGCCGCTCAGCGCTTTCAGGAACTGGGGACGTCGTTTACGTTGGATGTCGCCCCCGCTGTCGGACACGGCATTGATGAACGGATGTTGAAACAGGCGTTGGCCTACCTCAAATAAAAATCTATCCCGCTATACCCGTCATACTTCAAGCTGCATGTGCGTTGGTTCCCTTAAATGCTCGGCTCATTACGGGACATTTAAAGGATCAGCGCCTTGCGCTGTTCAACCCGCTCACGTTTTATCATTTCACTCGAATGACCTAATGTTTATTTCATCAGATTATCTTATTTCTCATTCTTTCACTTTTATATTCAAAATGGAGGCTCTATTTTTAGAGATAAGATTTTATCCATATTTAAAATAATATAGTCCATATTGGGATGTTAAATAATATAGGCAATGTTTTTATTTGTGTTGAGTGTTCAATATTTATCTTATTTTTTCAGATATAAATATCACATCCTTATGGAAAAAGAGGGTGTGCCATGTTTAAGCGTATTAAAGTCATTACCATCCTTGTTATCTTATTGTTTGTTTTGGGGATATCTCAATTCTTAACCGGTGCGCTATCCGTTCGCGCACTGATTAACGACAGAGAGGGATTCCTTGTCTCCCAACGCTCTAACCAGAATGTAGCTGCCTTTACCGATGCATGGATTATGATGAATCAGACGCGCATCGCTATCGGTTCTATTATACAAAACATGATGATGGGGAATGCGGATAAAGAGGCTATGCAGGCTCTTTTACAGCAAGCAAAATCGCAATTGGCCGCCTCAGAGAGTAGTTATAAACACTATTTGTCTCTGCCTAATACGCCCGGGTTGGATGAAGCATTATCCAAAAAGCTTGAGGCGAGCTATATCGCTTACGACAAGCTACTGAATGATATTGTGGATTCGCTTTCCGGTGGGTTAGCGGGGGCGGCGATGAAATTGAGTAGCGGTGCCACGCCGCTGAACGTGGCCATGCAGGACGCCTATATTACGTGGCGGGCGGCGCAAAACCAGCTATCGGATGACGGGCTACAGGAGAACCACGCGGCATTTGAAACGATGCTGTGGCTTCTGGGTGCACTCTCTGTGGTTGTCGTGCTGGTGATTATCCTCAGTTGGATCGGGTTGCAGCGTATTCTTTTGCACCCGCTGCGTACCCTCATGCGGCATATCAGCGCGATTGCCGAGGGCAATCTGACACATCCTATTGATGCGACCGGTCGCAATGAGATGAGCCAGCTTGCGGCAGGGCTACATCATATGCAGCAGTCATTAATCCGCACCGTCAGTCTGGTGCGCGACAGCTCCCACTCCATCCACGCCGGAGCCAGTGAAATTTCGGTGGGCAGTAACGACCTGTCTTCGCGCACGGAGCAACAGGCCGCATCGCTACAGGAAACGGCGGCTAGCATGGAGCAACTGACCTCAACGGTGAAGCAGAACTCAGACAACGCGCGTCAGGCTACGCTGCTGGCAAAAAATGCGTCGGAAACGGCCAATAAAGGCGGCACTGTCGTCGATAATGTTGTGAAAACGATGAATGAGATAGCCGACAGTTCACAAAAAATCGCCCACATCACCAGCGTGATTGATAGCATCGCCTTCCAAACCAATATTCTGGCGCTGAATGCGGCGGTAGAAGCGGCGCGAGCAGGGGAGCAAGGGCGAGGTTTTGCCGTGGTGGCGGGTGAAGTGCGAACGCTGGCACAGCGCAGTGCGCAGGCTGCCAAAGAAATCAAAATGCTGATTGATGATTCGGTGAGCCGCACCAATACCGGCTCTTTACAGGTGAAAGACGCGGGTGACACGATGAAAGAAATCGTCGGTGCGGTGAGCCGGGTAACGGATATCATGGGGGAAATCGCGTCGGCATCCGATGAGCAAAGCCGGGGGATTGATCAGGTCGGTCAGGCGGTCAATGAAATGGATCGTGTCACCCAGCAAAACGCCTCGCTGGTGGAAGAATCCGCGTCTGCCGCAGCGGCATTGGAAGAGCAGGCCAGATATTTACAGAACGCGGTGGCGGTGTTCAAGATTGATCAGGCAGCAGCGCAGGAACATCGTGCCGAGCGAGCGCCTTCGCTTGCTGCATTACCAAAGTCACTGTTACCTAAACCCGCCCATGCCGGGTCATCGAATGCAAATTGGGAAACGTTTTAGCGGAGATGAGTGTTTAACGGAAGTGAGTGTTCTAACGGAAATATAAGAATCAAACCGCCCGCCGCGCGGGGCTTAGCTCGCGTGCAGGCGGTTTGGCGATGATAGATGTCAGGGTTTTTTCTTCGGCCAGTCTTCGTCTTCTTCCTTGTCCCACTTGTCGTTGTTGTCACGGTGCGGGGGCAATTTCGGTTTGTTGAGCAGAAAACGCGTATGGTCAACGTTGCGCAATTCTTTGATGCCGTTAATCAGCATGCCTATCAGGACAATCAAAATTATCCACCAGTAATCAGCCAGCCATGCCATGGTTACGCCTCATCAACATTATGAATATAACGGGTAAACAGCTGCGGCAAGTTCTGGCAAAGCCAGTGGTAGCCTGCAATGTCTTCATTTTGCCAGGCGGCAAGAATGAGGTCGGGTGTAAGCTGTTCTTCCGCATACTGTGCTAGTGGATAATAGCTGATATGCCAGAGTTCGGCTGCGACACCGCCGAGATCGTGCGCATAAGGCCGATAAAAACCGTATTCATGCATGTGTGCACTCAGCCACGCGTTCAGTGCGGCAAAGTAACCGCCTTCTTCATATTCCCACGGCTCCAACTGGAGCGAACGGCCTGCGGGTAATAAATCGGGATCGTAGATATCAAGATCGCTGCCCCAATGGTGGCGGCTGGAACCGGGCATGGCGGACCAGCGCAGAATCGCTTCACAGCGCTCGCCTTCGTCCAGAGATAACACGTCCAGCGGCTGGCTGTTGGCATCCATAACGGGACGTTCGCCGCGAAATTTGCCATTCCAGATCTGACGCTGGCGCTCGAAATCACGAAACGTGCTGGCGGGCTGTAGGTTAAATCCCGCCGCTTTTGCCGCCTGCTGTAGCGCCAGAAACGCGGTTACCGCCTCCGGCTGAAGACGATGGTGGTTGTGTAAAGCGACCAGATGCTGGTCGCTTTTACCGGTTAACGTAGCTGGCGTCATCATGCGATGAGCTGCTCCATAATGCGCTGATACATGCGGCTCAGTAGCTGTAGGTCTGCTGCGCTGACGCATTCATCGACTTTGTGAATCGTGGCATTGACGGGCCCAAGTTCAACGACCTGCGCGCCCATACGAGCAATGAAACGGCCATCGGAGGTGCCGCCGGTGGTCAGCAACTCTGGCGTAACCTCGTTGTAATGTTTGACGGCATTCACCACGGCATCGACCAGCTCGCCGCGTGCGGTCAGGAATGGCTGGCCGGAAAGCTTCCAGTCGATGGTGTAATTAAGCTGGTGGCGATCCAATAATTCAGCCACGCGCTGCTGGATTAACACATCCGTCAATTCGGTGCTGAAGCGGAAATTGAACTGCACAAATAGCTCACCGGGGATGATGTTATTGCTGCCGGTGCCAGCCTGAATATTGGCGATTTGCATCGTGGTTGGCGGGAAGAAATCGTTGCCCTGATCCCACTCGGTGGCGATCAACTCGTTAAGCGCCGGAGCTGCACGGTGAACGGGGTTGTCTGCCAGATGAGGGTAGGCAACGTGCCCTTGTACGCCGTGTACGCGCAGATTCGCGGTGATAGAGCCACGACGGCCGTTTTTTACCACATCACCCACAACATGCGTACTGGACGGCTCGCCGACCAGACAGTAGTCCAGCCGCTCGTTGCGTGCCATCAGCGCCTCAACCACTTTTACGGTGCCGTTAACGGCGCTGGCTTCTTCGTCCGAGGTAATCAGGAACGCCAGACGCCCTTGATGATTCGGATGGGCTGCGACAAAGCGCTCGGCGGCAATCACCATCGCAGCCAGTGAACCTTTCATGTCCGCCGCGCCGCGACCGTACAGCATGCCGTCACGGATGATGGGTTCAAACGGTGGATGCTGCCAGTAGCTTTCATCACCGCTGGGAACCACATCGGTGTGTCCGGCGAAGGCCAGCGTTTTCCCTGTGCCGCGCCATGCCCAGAAATTCTGGGTATCGCCAAAATCCATCGCTTCGACGGTAAAGCCAATCGCCGTCAGGCGTTCAATCATGAGCGCTTGGCAACCCTCGTCATTCGGGCTGAGGGAAGGGCGTTTAATTAGCTGTTGAGCGAGTTCTATGACTGGGCAAGACACGTTATTTGTTCTCCGCAATAAATTTCTGGTAGCTGTCGATACTGAAACCAAGCAGCACGTGGCCGTCATCGGTCATCAGCAACGGCCGTTTAATCACTGCTGGCTGCTCCAGCATCAGGTTTTTGGCGGCCTCTGCGCTGTCGCTGGTATCGCTGTTGATCTGTTCACGCAATTCTTCGCTGAGCTTACGCCATGTCGTTCCGCGCGTGTTGAGTAAGGCCTGAAACCCCAGTTGGTCGATAAAACGCTGTAGCTGCTGTTCATCCAGACCGTCGGCACGGTAGTCATGGAAGCGATACGCCACTTGCTGATCGTCCAGCCAGCGGCGCGCTTTCTTTATAGTGTCACAGTTTTTGATGCCGTACATGGTCAGCGCCATAGGGGTAAAATCCTTTCTGCTTATTGGGTTGCATGACGATTGCTGTTCAGGACGGCACGCCCTGACTGAGCCTAATCGTGCGATAGCCCAGCATGCCGAAAAAAGGCGGGGAGATCTACTGTGAACTGTGTTGCAGAAATGTGAGGAAGTATGATTTTTATACTTTCATAACACTTTTCCCTGATTAAAAAGTGTGCATATAATGCGTCGCCGTTAATCACCAAGAGGTTCGCATGGTAGAAGTAGAAGTGAGTACTTGGAAAGATTTTATTGAAGCAATGTTACGTAAATAATAACGAGAAGTACTGTTAGCCATTGCATACCATACCAGGAATAAAATCATACGAATAAAGCAGTGTTGAGTCTCTCAATACTGCTTTTTTTCTTTGTAAAAAGGGGAAACCTGAGTAAATAAAAGAGGCTATTATTAGTTTGCGTATGAATTTTATTTTATCTAGCTAATTCATGACGATGGCTGACTAAGCGCAAATTTCGCTGCGGCAATCGCGTGGAGCCTGCTGGTATCAAAAAGAGGAACCTTCGCATCCTGAGCACTGATTAATAGCGGGATCTCCGTACAACCCAAAATGATGCCTTCCGCGCCTTGCTGTTCAAGCTGCTGGATAATGTCCCGATAGATCTGCCTTGATGCGTCATTAATGTTCCCCAGACACAGTTCGTCGTAAATGATGCGATTAACGGCTTCTTTCCCCTCATGGTCAGGAACCATCACCTTCACGCCAAATCGTTCCTGAATGCGCTGGCGATAGAAATCCTGCTCCATTGTGTAGCGGGTTCCAAGCAAACCGACTTTCTTCAATCCATGTTGTTTCAGGCTGGTACCGGTGGCATCGGCAATATGCAAAAGGGGAAGCTGGCAGGCCCGTTCAACGTCATCGGCCACTTTATGCATGGTGTTGGTACAGATGACGATCGCCTCTGCGCCTGCCTGACGTAATCCTACTGCGATATTGCTGAGTACAGCGGCTGACTGCTCCCAATCACCTTGTGACTGCAACCGTTCGATTTCGTGGAAATCGACGCTGTGCAGGATAATTTTGGCGGAGTGCAGACCGCCAAGTTGGCTTTTCACATACTCGTTGATAATGCGGTAATACGGGATGGTGGATTCCCAACTCATGCCCCCGATCAGACCCAGCGTTTTGCTTACCATAGTGCCTTCCTTCATATCGTAAAAAGTGATGAATTGGCCAGAACTGAACTCTCTGCGTTCTGCATCGGGTTAAAATAGGACAGCGGAGTTGCGCGGTATACATTTTTAGCGACTTTTATCACTTTTTATCCAACTTCAACTGGACAAAAGGCCAATCTATTGTTGTACTGTACCTGACACAGATTTTGTGTCTTTCATTCATGTAAAGGTAAGTTTGATGTCTAAGATTAAAGGTAGTGTTAAGTGGTTCAATGAGTCTAAAGGCTTCGGTTTCATCACTCCTGAAGATGGTAGCAAAGACGTGTTCGTACACTTCTCTGCCATCCAGAGCAATGGTTTCAAAACTCTGGCTGAAGGTCAGCGTGTAGAGTTCGAAATCACTGACGGTGCCAAAGGTCCTTCAGCTGCTAACGTTAACGCTATTTAATTATACCGATTTCGTGAAAAACCCGCCGATGGCGGGTTTTTTTTGCTTTATTTTCCACGTGCTATCAATTTCCACATGACATCAGTGCGTTGTCACCCACGTGACCAGAGTAAACGCCAGTGCGGTCATGAGCAACGAACCCGCCAGATTCAACAACACATGCAACCCCGCCGCCGCTAGCTGCCCGCTTTGTAGGAACATGACGACTTCAGCAGAAAAGGTCGAAAACGTCGTTAATCCGCCGCACAGTCCGGTGGTAATCAATATTTTCCAGTCTTGATCGAGATGAGGATGGCGCAGGAAGAAGGCTAACGCGCCGCCAATAACGAAAGCACCAATCAGGTTGGCAAGCAGCGTGCCCAGCGGCAGCGTTGGATACAGATTGTTAAACTTCACACCAAGCTGCCAGCGCGCCACGCTACCGACTCCGCCACCAATAAATACCGCGAGTAATGTACTAAACATAGAAACCTTTCTTGGGTTGCTTTTACCTAGATTGTTTTTGCGATCTCGGAGAGTGTTGGGCAGGACGCTACGCCCTCTCTGCGAGGTGGACGTAGACATCATTAGCCGAGTGGCGGTTGTACCCTGTTTTTAAGGCTGTCAGCGTTTTGGCTGCGCGAGGGTAGGGAGGAATGTCATCTCCGCTTTAGTAGGGAAAGTGTACGCCGTCAGGCGGGATTTTTGTAGTGATGTCGGGGCGAAAGTTGTAAAGCAATCTGAATGCGGGCGAAAGCACTTTTGCCGCGTCTTACTTTGTTACAGATGGAGATTGTGTCCTTGCTGCATAAGGTTTTACATATACTCGTCATACTTCAAGCTGCATGTGCGTTGGCTGCATTCACTCACCCGAATCACTTACTTGAGTAAGCTCATCGGGATGAAATGAGAGACATCCTGTCTCTCACCGGAGGTCAGCCGTTGGCTGGTCAAATTCGTTCCCGACGAATTTGTCCTTCTCTTGCCGCGTGATTCGGCCTTGTGGCCTCACCCCTTTGGGGTCAGCGCAAGCGCTGTTCAAAACGTTAACGTTTTGTCCTGCAACTCGAATTATTTAGAGTATAAAGCACTGAAGATTTTTTCTACAGCGTGCTTTGTAGAGAAGAGAATAGTCTCGTTTGCTGGCGTCTCCAGCCTCTGTAAATCAGGTAGGTTTGTATGGAAGGTATCAGTATTGCCAAGCTGTTGGTGATTGGCGCATTAATCATTCTGCTGTTCGGTACGAATAAACTTCGTAGCCTCGGCGGTGACTTGGGCGCGGCGATTAAAGGCTTCAAGAAGGCGATGAATGACGATCAACCGGCGAAGACGGATGATACGACAGCGCTGAATGATTCTTCTCGTAAAGAATCCTGATCGCATCTCACACAGCAAAACGGACGGCAATAGCCGTCCGTTTTTTATTCCACACAAAAAATGTGTAAATATGTATGAGCGCTTATTTTACTTCGATGCCCCTTGCCTGTAGGTCGGCATGGTAGGACGAGCGAACAAATGGACCGCAGGCAGCGTGGGTAAAGCCCATCGCCATCGCTTCGGCCTTCATCTCATCGAACTCATCTGGGCTGACGTAGCGCTGTACTGGCAGGTGATGGCGGCTCGGCTGTAAATATTGTCCCAGCGTCAGCATCGTCACACCGTGGCGGCGCAGGTCACGCATCACTTCCACGATTTCAGCATTGGTTTCCCCCAATCCAACCATCAGGCCAGATTTGGTTGGGATATCTGGATGCGCTTTTTTGAAGTTTTCCAGCAGCTTCAGTGACCACTCATAGTTCGCACCAGGACGAACCTGACGGTAAACGCGCGGTACGTTTTCCAGATTGTGGTTGAACACATCTGGCGGTGTGGCGGTCAGGATCTCTAACGCGCGATCCATACGACCACGGAAGTCTGGCACCAGCGTTTCGATGCGGATATTCGGGTTCTTGCGGCGAATAGCGCTAATGCAGTCTGCAAAGTGCTGGGCTCCACCGTCGCGCAGATCATCACGGTCAACGGAGGTGATCACGACATAGCGTAAGCCCATGTCATGGATGGTCTGTGCCAGTTTCTCAGGCTCATTGGCATCCGGCGTAAGCGGGCGGCCGTGGGCAACGTCACAGAACGGGCAGCGACGCGTACAAATGGCGCCCAGAATCATGAAGGTGGCGGTACCGTGGTTGAAACACTCCGCCAGATTCGGACAGGACGCTTCTTCGCAAACTGAGTGCAACCCGTTTTTGCGCATGGCCGCTTTGATTCCCTGAATACGGCTTGAATCCGCCGGAAGCTTAATCTTCATCCATTCAGGTTTGCGCAGAAGCTCTTGGCGTTCGGTGACGACGGTACGTACCGGGATTAGCGCCATCTTATCGGCATCGCGGTATTTAACGCCGCGTTCGATCTGAATCGGTTTACTCATGTTTGCGTAAGTTCCAGTTCTGAATCGTTTCTTTAAATTTGTAATTCAAATTCAAAGGATTATGTTTTTAGTTAAACTTTTTTTTAAAAAACTATAAAAATTATATCATCTTGCCTAACCACAATCAGCCTTTGCGCGATCAAAATGAAGAAATTATGTGAATAAAATGTAATTTATCAAAAAACGATCGTCTAACTGACTGATTTTTATTAACAGGATGAAATGCATTAACCAGGAAGCGGCTCACCCTGAACGTCCAGATTCCACGAAACAAATTCGGGTGCGGAATAGCCGACTAACTGCAAAAAGGTGTTCACCAGCACGGGGGCGGTGTCATCCAACGTGACGCCCGGCACCAGATCGCTGATTTGCGTCATTTCCATTCCAGCGTAACCACACGGGTTGATACGCAGGAAAGGGGAGAGATCCATGGCAATGTTGAGCGCCAGCCCGTGGAAAGAGCAGCCTTTGCGAATACGCAGTCCTAACGAACAGATTTTACGTTCGCCTACATAGACGCCGGGTGCATCAGGGCGCGCATGGGCTTCAATCTGGAAGTGTGCCAGCGTGCCAATCACGGTGTTTTCGATGGCGGTGACGAGCTGGCGAACGCCGAGCTTGCGACGCTTCAGGTCAATCAACACGTACATGACCTGCTGACCGGGGCCGTGGTAGGTTACCTGACCGCCTCTGTCGCTCTGAATCACGGGAATATCGCCGGGCATGAGGACATGTTCGGCTTTGCCTGCCTGACCCTGTGTGAATACGCGGGGATGCTGAACCAGCCAGATTTCATCTGGGGTTTTATCATCACGTCGGTCGGTGAAATTATGCATCGCCAGAGAGACGGGTTCATACGGCTGTACGTCAAATTGGCGTACGATGATCTTATCCTGTAGCAAGTGTGTCATCTTCAGGTTAAGGAAAGGTGGGGGAGATTATAACGGCGGGAAGCGTCAGCGAACAGTCCTATGCAAAACTATGCGGTATAAAACTATGTAGTATAAAACTATGCCGCATTCGCCAATTTTCCCGCCCGTTCTTCTTACAGCTCGATGCTTACAGAACTATATGCCTTACAGAACCATGCGCACGATGTCGATGTTGCCCAGTTCTTCGTACAGCGTTTCCACCTGCTCAATGTGAGTCGCCGTGATGGTGATGGAAACCGAGTGATAATTCCCTTTGCTGCTGGGTTTGATCTGCGGCGTGTAGTCGCCTGGCGCATGACGCTGTACCACTTCAACGACCAGATCGACTAACTCTGGTTTTGCCTCGCCCATGACTTTGTAGGTAAAAACACAGGGGAATTCAAGCAGTTCGTTTAATTTGGTTTTCATTTGCGCTCCAGAGAGGATAATACAACGGTATTAGCACTGACATAACGACATTATACTAAAAAATATAACTCCCGCGTTGTGCGGGAGTTATGGATGGTATCTATATGGGGGCGTTTTGGCCCCATACAAGGGGGATTAGCCGAACCAGTGATGGAACATCAGTTTGATGTAGTCGATCATGCGGCCAAAGATCCCGCCTTCTTTCACTTCGTTCATGACGACCAGCGGGCGCTGATCGATGGTTTTGCCATCCAGTTGGAAGTTGATAGAACCCACAACCTGATTTTTGGCTAATGGCGCATGCAGTTCTGTATTGTCCAGAACATAGCTGGCTTTCAGATCTTTCATACGGCCACGCGGAATGGTCAGGTAGGCATCTTTCTCAACGCCCAGCGCAACGCGGTCGCTGTCGCCAAACCAGACAGGCTCGGAAGCGAATTCTTTGCCTGCTTTCAATGGTGCGACGGTTTCAAAGAAGCGGAAGCCCCAGGTCAGCAGTTTCTTACTTTCTGATTCGCGTCCTTTAGCGTTACGCCCGCCCAGTACCGCCGAAATCAGGCGCATCTGACCTTCTGTTGCCGAGGCAACCAGATTAAAGCCGGCTGATGACGTATGGCCCGTTTTGATGCCGTCAACATTCAGGCTGGAATCCCACAGCAAACCGTTACGGTTAGGCTGGCGAATATTGTTGAACGTGAACTCTTTCTCTTTGTAGGTCGCGTACTCTTCTGGCACATCGCGGATCAGCGCCTGACCGATCAGGGCCATATCGCGTGCCGAACTGAACTGGCCCGGTGCATCAAGACCGTGCACGGTTTCAAAATTGGTATTTTTCAGTCCCAGTGCTTTCACGTAACCGTTCATCAGGTTAACGAAGGCATCCTGACTGCCAGCAACGTAGTCGGCCATTGCGACGCAGGCATCGTTACCGGATTGCAGGATAATGCCGCGGTTTAACTGGGAGACAGGAACGCGGTCGCCCGGCTTCAGGAACATCAGGGAAGAACCCTGGAAAGTCGGGTTGCCAGTTGCCCAGGCATCTTTACCGACGGTAACGATGTCGTTCGGGCTGATTTTTCCTGATTTAATGGCCTGACCAATCACGTAGCTGGTCATCATTTTCGTTAAGCTGGCCGGATCGCGGCGCGTGTCGGCATTCATTTCCGCCAACACTTTCCCAGAGTTGTAATCAATCAGGATGTAGGATTCAGCATCGATTTGCGGGACGCCGGGGATCATCGTTTTAAGATTGATATCTTCGGCATAGGCAAAGGAAGAGGCGCTAATGGCGAGCAGTGCGCCAAGCGCAGTACGTTTAGTAAAACGAGACGTGTTTACAGTATTCATGATTGGAACAACAACATCCGTGGGTATGAGTTAAAAAACGAGCCACACTATAGCAGATGGGAAATAGGCAGGCATCAGACATTACGTTACGTGATTTTGCAAAAGGGCGGTATGTTCAATGCCATAGCCGCCTTTTTCGCTGCGTGAGTCTGCCGATTATCCGTTACTAGAGGGTGCTGGGTGCGGCGGTAATAAACGACTGCTGCTGAGCTTCGACTGACAAACGTTGTTGAAGTTCAGCAGCTTGCTGACGATTCTGGAATGGCCCCAGTTGAATACGATACAGGCCGCCGCTCGCCGTGACTTTCCCGGCCACGCGGAAGCGTTCGCTCAGGCTGCGCTGCCAGGTTTGCGCGCGCTGCTGATCGCTCAGTGCACCGACCTGAACTACATAGCGACCCGTGGCGGAAGGCGTTGCAGCCGCAGGAGCTGTAACCGCAGCCGCCGCTGGCGCGACATTCATTGGCGCAGCGGATGATGATGGCGCTACCGCTGGCGTTACGCTGGATTCAACCACGCCAGCGCGCAGGGCGGAAGGTGCACCCAAAAAACCGCCGCTGTGTGACGGCGCGCTGCTCTGCGGCTGTGTGCTTTCTGCTGGTGCACTCAGGCTGCTATTGCTGATCGGACGAACCGCACTGTTGGGCGTGGGTGACGTCGTTTCCATCATCGGTGTACCCAAGCCGCTGGCACCGAAGCTCGGGCGTTCCGGCAGGGCGAAGCTTTGCTTGGCGACGGTGGTGCCTACGGTTCCGGGACCGGAGAGCGTACCGTCTGGCGCAACGTTGATGAAGTCCACTTTTACTTTGGTATTGTTCGAGATATTCAGCCGATCGCCTGCGGCCTTCGACAGATCGATAATTCTGCCCGGCGTATACGGCCCGCGATCGTTCACACGCACGACTAGACGGCGACCGTTACTCAGGTTGGTCACGCGGACATAGCTTGGCAGCGGCAGCGTTGGGTGGGCGGCAGTGATCGCATTCGGGTCAAACGTTTCGCCGATTGACGTGCGGTTGCCGCTGGCTTCTTCGCCATACCATGCCGCTAAGCCTGTCTCGCTAAAATTTTGCGGATTTTTGACAATCTTATAGGTCTTGCCTTTGATGTTGTAATCTTGCAGCGTGCCCTGATTGTAGGGTTCATAACGCGGTTCAGCGCCACCGATCTCTTCCGTCGGTCCGCTGTAAACCTGAGTCACGGGCGGCGTAGGCTGCCGTTGTTCCGTTGTGGTACAGGCCGCAAGCGCCAGAGTTGCTACGCCGACCCAAAGCCAATCCTTACGCATTGCTCACCTCGTGTTATAAATTCTTAGATAGCAGTTTGCGGTGAGTATGTATCGACATGACGATACCGAACCCCGCCATTAAGACGACCAGCGCCGACCCACCGTAGCTGACTAGCGGCAGCGGCACGCCAACGACGGGAAGTATACCGCTGACCATCCCGATATTGACGAACACATAGAAAAACAGAATCAACATCAGCCCGCCGACCATCACCCGGCCGAACGAAGTTTGCGCATTCGCGGCGATGACCAGACCGCGCATAATCATGAACAGATACATGGCGAGCAGAATCAAGACGCCGATTAACCCGAGCTCTTCTGACAGCACCGCAAAGATAAAGTCGGTGTGGCGCTCAGGCAGAAACTCTAACTGAGACTGTGTGCCATGCAGCCAGCCTTTTCCTGACAGGCCACCTGAGCCTATCGCAATTTTCGACTGAATAATATGGTACCCGGCCCCGAGCGGATCGCTTTCTGGATCGAGCAGCATCATGACCCTGGCGCGCTGATAGTCATGCATCAGGAAAAACCAGAGTATAGGAATAAAAGCGGCGAGTAGCAGGACGGCGATACCAATTAACCGCCAGCTCATGCCTGCGAGGAAAAGCACAAATAGCCCTGATAGCGCGACCAGAATCGAGGTGCCCAAGTCGGGCTGTGCGGCAACCAGCAGCGTAGGGACAAAAATCAGCACCAGCGCGATTGCCGTATTTTTTAACGACGGTGGGCACATATCACGGTTGATAAAACGCGCGACCATCAGCGGTACGGCGATTTTGGCAATTTCTGACGGCTGAAAACGGATAAAGCCCAGATCCAGCCAGCGCTGTGCGCCTTTACTGATTTGCCCAAAAATATCCACGATGAGCAGCAAAATCACGCAGACGATGTAAAGGTAGGGCGCCCAGCCTTCGTAGACGCGCGGGGGAATTTGCGCCATCACGATCATCACCGTAAACCCCAACACGATTTGAACGACTTTTCGTTCCATCATGCCGATGTCCTGCCCGCTGGCACTCCATAAGACAAATAGGCTATAGCCCAGCAGTGCCAGGATGCAGAGAAGAAACGGGAGATCGATGTGGATTTTCGCCCAAAACGATCCCTTTTGTTGGCTATCGGTCATGACTGTCTGTTACTCACTCTCGCTACCCGGCGGCGCAGGAGGCGCACTAGGTAAATCGGTATTGTTATCACCCAGCAGAATATGGTCAAGGATCTGGCGGGTGATGGTGCCAACGGTCGGGCCTACTCCACCGTTTTCCAGAATAATCGACATCGCTACTTTAGGGTCTTTATACGGGGCAAACGCAACCATTAATTTATGGTCACGCAGATGTTCTGCGATCTTGTGCGCATTATAGGTTTCGTTTTCTTTCAGGCCGAAAACCTGTGCTGTACCGGATTTTGCCGCAATTTTATAAGGCGCATCCTCAAAGCTTTTGTGGGCGGTACCGTTAGGCCGATTAGCCACGCCATACATGCCGTCCTTCGCCACTTCCCAATAGCCAGAGTGGATGTTGCCAATTTGCTGATTCTCAGTCTGTCGGAAAGGCACAATCTTGCCATTTTCCCGCGAGCTATAAAGCAGGTGCGGTGTTTTGACCTGACCGTCGTTGATCAGCGTCACCAGCGCCTTATTCATTTGGATAGGCGTTGCAGTCCAATAACCTTGACCAATCCCGACCGGAATCGTATCTCCTTGATACCAAGGCTTTTTGAACCGTGCTAGTTTCCACTCGCGCGTTGGCATATTGCCTCTGCTTTCTTCCGAAATATCGATACCGGTTCTCTCGCCGTAACCAAATTTGTTCATCCATTCGGACAGGCGATCGATCCCCATGTCATAAGCGACCTGGTAGAAGAAGGTATCCGCGGACTCTTCCAGCGATTTGGTGAGGTTAAGGCGACCATGCCCCCATTTTTTCCAGTCACGGAAGCGCTTTTCGGAGCCCGGTAATTGCCACCAGCCGGGATCGAACAGGCTGGTATTAGTGGTGATCACGCCCGCCGTCAGGGCGGAAACCGCGATATAAGGTTTCACGGTGGAAGCGGGAGGATAAATCCCCTGTGTTGCACGGTTGATCAACGGACGATCGGGATCGCTTTGTAGTTTGTTATAATTTTTGGTGGAAATTCCGTCGACAAACAGGTTGGGATCGTAACTGGGCGTGGAAACCATCGCCAGAATACCGCCGTCGCGTGGATCGGTGACAATCACGGCGGCACGACTGCCTTCCAGCAGTTTCTCGATGTAGATTTGCAGGCTCAGATCCAGCGTCAGATAAATATCACGCCCGGCCTGCGGCGGCTGTTCGTGGAGCTGGCGGATCACGCGGCCACGGTTGTTAACCTCAACTTCTTCATAACCGGGCTTGCCGTGCAGCAGGTCTTCGTAATGACGTTCAATCCCCAGCTTACCGATGTCACGCGTGGCGGCATAGTCGGCAATTTTTTCTTCTTTGGTCAACCGCTCCACTTCTTTATCGGTGATTTTGGAAACATAGCCGATGACGTGTGTCAGCGCAGAACCGTAAGGATAATAGCGGCGCTGGTAGCCTTTAACTTCAACGCCGGGGAAGCGATATTGGTTGACGGCAAAACGGGCAACCTGAATCTCATCGAGCCCGGTTTTTACCGGAATGGAGGTAAAGCGGCGTGAGCGCTTGCGCTCTTTTTCAAAATTTTCCAGATCGCTATCGGTCAGATCGACGACGGGGCGCAGGGCTTCCAGCGTATCTTTGAGGTTATCGACTTTGTCGGGCACCAGTTCTAACTGATAGATAGTGCGATTCAGCGCCAGCGGGGTGCCGTTACGGTCATAGATGATGCCGCGGCTGGGCGCGATAGGAACCAGCTTAATACGGTTCTCATTAGAGCGTGTGCGGTAGTCATCAACGCGCACAATTTGCAGATGATAAAGATTAGCGACTAATACACCGGAAAGCAGCAAAATGCCCAGAAAGGCTACCAAAGCACGGCGCACAAACAGGGCGGACTCAGCCGTATAATCACGAAAGGGTTTACGTTCTACTTTCATCCAGCGTTATTTCACAGGTTTCATCGTATCGCCTTACTCCCGATGGTAAGGGTGATTAGTCGTAATGCTCCATGCACGATACAGGCTCTCTGCCACCAGCACACGAACAAGCGGGTGCGGCAGCGTTAATGGCGAGAGTGACCAGCTTTGTTCTGCTGCGGCTTTGCATTCCGGCGAAAGCCCTTCGGGCCCACCAATCAGCAAGCTGACGTCGCGTCCGTCCTGTTTCCAGCGCTCTAGCTGTTGCGCTAACTGCGGCGTCTCCCAGCGAGTCCCTGGAATGTCCAGCGTAACAATGCGGTTGCCTTTGCCCACCGCGGCTAGCATCTGTTCGCCTTCGCGCTCCAGAATGCGTTTAATGTCCGCATTTTTACCCCGTTTCCCCGCCGGAATTTCGAGTAATTCGAAAGGCATGTCCTTTGGGAAACGGCGCAGATAATCGGTGAAACCAGTCTGCACCCAGTCGGGCATTTTGGTGCCAACGGCGACCAGTTGCAGTTTCATACTAGCCCCACAGCTTTTCTAATTCGTACAACTGGCGGCTTTCTTCTTGCATGACATGAACCATCACGTCACCTAAATCAACAACAACCCAGTCAGCAGCGCTTTCGCCCTCGACACCGAGTGGAATCAGACCCGCGGCGCGTGAAGACTGCACAACGTGATCGGCAATAGACGCGACATGACGCGTAGAGGTTCCCGTACAGATAACCATGTAATCGGTGATGCTGGACTTACCCTGCACGTTAAGTGCAACAATATCCTGGGCTTTTAAGTCATCGACCTTATCAATAACGAAGTCTTGGAGTGCTTGGCCTTGCAAAGGTTCCCCCTCAATGGCGTTTTGTCAGCAACTGACGAACGCGTGTGGCGCTGAATTGTTTAAGAAAAAGGTGAATCACCGAGTAATTGCCGAGAATTTCCGCTTTTCCCGGTGATTGAAACCAGCCGCGGAGTATATCACGCACTTTTACCGAGTGGTATAAAGCCCGTGGCTGATGGGCAGGAAAAGCGGTGTTATTGGTACAGGCCGCTTTCGTCGATGTAGCTGAGCACGGCGGGAGGTAATAAATCGTGACAGTCTAGGCCTTGCTGGCGACGTTGGCGAATGTCCGTTGCGGAAATGGTGACCAGCGGTGTGTCTGCCAAAAAAATCCGCCCATGCGGCTTCTGATGAAGATCGTCCGGCGTGTGCGTCAGATGGTCGTCCAGCCACTGTTGTAATTCGGGTGTTTCCAGCGTCGAGCGATAGCCGGGCCGAGCGCATACCAGCAAATGACAAACGTTCAGCAGATCTTGCCAGCGATGCCAATGGTGTAGCGTCAGCAGCGAGTCCTGCCCGATGATAAAGCCCAGCGGCGCATCACAGCCTTTTTCAGCCCGCAACGCTTCCAGCGTATCGATGGTATAGGAGGGGGTTTGCCGTTGCAGTTCACGATCGTCCACGGTAAATAGCGGGTTGCCTTCAACGGCCAACTGAGCCATATGAAAACGCTGTCGGGAACTGGCTTCGGGCTGCTGCCGGTGTGGCGGAACGTTATTGGGCATCAGGACGACTTGAGTCAGCCCCACGAGCTTTGCCAGTGCGGTCACTGGCTGAAGGTGACCGTAATGAATGGGGTCGAACGTACCGCCAAAAAATGCGGTCAGCGATGGCGCAGCGGGTGACGTATTCAGATGAATGCCTCCGGCAAGGCTTTGCCGCACAGCAGCATGGCAAGCGATTCCAGTTCAGACCAAACGGACTGACCATAGTCTTGCTTTAAGGTTATTTCCACCTGCGTCAGCAATCGTACGGCCTGCTGTAGCTGTTGAAGAGAGAGCCGCTGCAGTGCCTGAGTGAGCAGGTCACGCCGGTTTTGCCACACTTTTTGCTGATCGAATAGCGTACGCAGCGGCGTGTCTGACATGCGTCGTTTTAGCGCCAGCAACTGTAGCAGTTCACGCTGTAGCGTGCGTAGTAAAATGACAGGTTCGCAATCTTCCTGTTTTAACTGCTGCAAAATGTGCCAGGCGCGTTTGCCTTTGCCTGCCAGCAGCGCATCAAGCCAATGGAACGGCGTGAAGTGAGCGGCATCATTGACAGCACTTTCCACACGCGGCAGGGTCAGCTTGCCATCGGGATACAGCAGTGCCAGCCGCTCTAACGCCTGAGACAGCGCAAGCAGGTTGCCTTCATAGCAATAGCAAATGAGCTGCGTGGCTTGTTCATCCAGCGTCAATTTCATGGATTTGGCACGATGGGCGACCCAGCGGGGAAGCTGTGCCTGTTCCGGCGTCAGACAATTGATATAGACGCTGTCTTGCGCCAGCGCTTTGAACCAGGCGCTGTTTTCCTGCGCTTTGGTCAGCTTATGACCGCGCAGAATCAACAAAATATCGGGGTGCAATAATCCAGAGAGCTTAACCAGATTTTCACCCATCGCGGCGTTTGGGCCGTTCTCCGGCAAAACCAGCAAGAGTGATTGGCGTGAGGCGAACAGGCTGAGCGCCTGACAGGTGCTGAAAATCGCATCCCAGTCGGTATGAAGATCCAGGATGAAACTGAAATGCTCGCTGAATTCGTGCTGTTGAGCGACCCGTTTGATGCTGTCGAGACTTTCCTGCAGCAGGAGCGGGTCTGAACCAAAGACCAAATAACAACCGCGCAGCCCCTCATGGAGCTGCGCGGTGAGTTGTTCGGGGTAAAGCCGAATCATGAACGCGTGGCGGCAGTAGGTGAATCGGTGGACTGCAACCGATTTTTGACTTCCTGACTACCGTTGATGGTCAGCAATTTACGCACCAACTGCTGGGCAGCCTGCTCGCGCATTTCCTGACGGACGATGTCCTGTTCGGCATCTTTCGCCAGTGCAGCCAGCGGGTTATCAAAGAACGTGCGGAACACCGTCACGCTGAGCGGATAAATATCTTCACCCGGCATCAGCACCTGCGCCTGCAACGTCAGCACCATCTGGTACTCCGCTGTTTTACCGTCCTGAAAAATAGAGACGGTATCGCGCGTTTCGCTTGAGCCCAGTACCCGCAGAGACGGGATGTCCTGACGCGTCGCATCGTCAACGATTTTTACATCGCTAAGACGGAGCTGCTCACGTACCGCACGCGTTAGCGGACCATAAGGATCGCTGCTATCGAGCACCAGTGTTTGTAACTGCGCAGGCACTTGTGTCGTGCCGCGCAGGTGAAAACCGCAGCCAGCGGTGATTAACACCGCCAGCCCCAGCAACAACGTGAATAGACGATGTCGCACAGTTCCTCCTTGCCTTAACCCACAACCAGGTTAAGCAGTTTGCCAGGGACATAAATCACTTTACGAACCGTGACGCCGTCCAGATATTTCGCGACCAGCGGTTCCTGAGCAGCGCGTTCGCGAACCTGTTCTTCGCTCGCGTCAGCGGCAACGGTGATTTTACCACGTACTTTACCGTTAACCTGAACAACGACCAGCTTGGAATCTTCAACCATTGCGTTTTCATCTGCAACTGGCCACGGCGCAGTATCGACGTCGCCTTCACCTTGCAATGCCTGCCACAGTGTGAAGCAGACGTGCGGCGTGAACGGATACAGCATACGAACGACGGCCAGCAGCGTTTCCTGCGTCAGTGCGCGATCCTGATCGCTGTCCTGCGGCGCTTTCGCCAGTTTGTTCATCAGTTCCATGATGGCGGCGATCGCGGTGTTGAAGGTCTGACGACGGCCGATATCATCGGTCACTTTAGCGATCGTTTTGTGCAGGTCGCGGCGCAGTGATTTCTGATCTTCAGTCAGTGTAGCGATATCCAGAGCCGTTACCGCACCTTTCTCGGTATGCTCAAAGGCTTGTCTCCAGACGCGTTTCAGGAAGCGGTTTGCGCCTTCTACGCCGGATTCCTGCCATTCCAGCGTCATTTCTGCCGGAGAAGCAAACATCATGAACAGACGAACGGTATCTGCACCGTATTTCTCTACCATGACCTGCGGGTCGATGCCGTTGTTTTTGGACTTCGACATTTTGCTCATGCCCGCGTAAACCACGTCACGGCCTTCGTTATCTACGGCTTTGACGATGCGTCCTTTCTCATCACGCTCAACGGTGACATCGGTCGGAGAAACCCAGACGCGCTCGCCGTTATTACCGAGATAATAGAAGGCATCGGCCAGCACCATGCCCTGACACAGCAGGCGTTTGGCGGGTTCATCAGAGGTAACCAGACCAGCGTCGCGCATCAGTTTGTGGAAGAAGCGGAAATACATCAGGTGCATGATGGCGTGTTCGATACCACCAACGTATTGGTCAACGGGCAGCCAGTAGTTGGCGGCAGCCGGATCCAGCATTCCCTGATCGTACTGCGGGCAGGTGTAGCGCGCGTAGTACCAGGACGATTCCATAAAGGTGTCGAACGTGTCGGTTTCACGCAGCGCTGGCTGACCGTTAACGGTCGTCTTCGCCCATTCTGGGTTAGATTTCAGCGGGCTGGTGATGCCATCCATCACGACATCTTCCGGCAGGATAACCGGCAACTGATCTTCTGGTGTCGGGATAACGGTACCGTCTTCCAGCGTCACCATTGGGATTGGAGCACCCCAATAACGCTGGCGGGAGACACCCCAGTCGCGCAGGCGATAGTTGACTTTACGTTCGCCGATGCCTTTTTCGACCAGCTTATCGGCAATGGCGTTGAACCCGGCTTCGAAATCCAGACCGTCAAACTCATCAGAGTTGAACAGGTTGCCTTTTTCCGTCATCGCCTGAGCGGACAGATCGGGCTCGCTGCCGTCGGCATTCAGAATAACCGGCTTGATGGACAGATCGTATTTGGTGGCAAATTCCCAGTCGCGCTGGTCGTGGCCCGGAACGGCCATCACTGCGCCCGTACCGTATTCCATCAGGACGAAGTTGGCGACCCAGATAGCGACTTTCTCACCGTTCAGCGGGTGAATAGCATACAGGCCAGTGGCCATGCCTTTTTTCTCCATCGTCGCCATATCGGCTTCGGCGACTTTGGTATTACGGCATTCTGCAATGAAATCGGCCAGCGCTGGGTTGGTTGCTGCCGCTTGTGCAGCGAGAGGGTGACCGGCGGCAACGGCAACGTAGGTCACGCCCATGAACGTATCCGGACGTGTGGTATAGACAGTCAATTTCTCTGCGCTGTCTGCCACGTCAAAGGTGATTTCTACACCTTCGGAACGACCAATCCAGTTACGCTGCATGGTTTTGACCTGTTCAGGCCAGCTTTCCAGCGTATCCAAATCGTTCAGCAATTGGTCTGCATAAGCGGTGATTTTGATAAACCACTGCGGAATCTCTTTGCGCTCAACTTTGGTATCGCAGCGCCAGCAGCAGCCGTCGATAACCTGTTCGTTCGCCAGTACGGTCTGGTCATTCGGACACCAGTTAACGGCGGAGGTTTTTTTATAAACCAGACCTTTCTCGTACAGCTTGGTGAAGAACCACTGTTCCCAGCGGTAGTAGTCTGGTTTACAGGTCGCGACTTCACGATCCCAGTCATAGCCAAAGCCCAGCAGTTTGAGCTGGTTTTTCATGTAGTCGATGTTGGCGTATGTCCAGGGGGCTGGCGCGGTGTTGTTTTTAACCGCAGCACCTTCTGCCGGCAGACCAAAAGCATCCCAACCGATCGGTTGCAGAACGTTTTTTCCCAGCATGCGCTGATAGCGGGAGATCACGTCGCCGATGGTGTAGTTACGGACGTGGCCCATATGTAGTCGGCCAGAAGGGTAAGGCAGCATGGAAAGGCAATAGTATTTTTCCTTGCCGGGCTGTTCGGTGACTTTAAATGTCTGCTTCTCTTGCCAGTGAAGCTGGACGTCCGCTTCTATCTCTTCTGGGCGGTATTGCTCTTGCATGGCTGCCAGGGGTCCTGTTTAGTGAAGAATCGCTACGTGAGTAGCCTGTTCTGATTCATAACAAAAGATCCGCATAGCATAGCCGTAAGCGACGCGGGCAACAACACCCAGCGCCCGACTGAGGAATATTTCTGATTTGTGAGCGATAGACTGCGAGCTGTTGCGCAAATTAGCGACAATTCACCAGAAGAATGGCAAAAATAATCTAAAATAGAGAGAGATAGGCAACGTAGCGGTTTTTGGCCCGGTGTGCCAGACGGCGAATATGCGTTCTTTATCACCCTTCAACCCGCTTATTCAGGAGGAAGCATGAATAAACTAGCCCGCTATTACCGCGAGTTAATGGCTTCAGTGACGGCCCGGCTGAACAACGGTGAACGCGATCTCGACAGTCTGGTGCTGAGCGCCCGTAAAACCTTGCAGGAAAGCTCGGAGCTGACGCAGAAAGAAATAGAGCAGGTGATTCAGGCTGTTCAGCGCGATCTCGAAGAGTTTGCCCGCAGCTATAACGAAAGTCAGGATGAGTTTACTGACAGCGTTTTTATGCGAGTCATCAAGGAAAGCCTGTGGCAGGAACTGGCGGATATTACGGATAAAACGCAGCTAGAGTGGCGCGAGATCTTCAAAGATGTGAATCACCACGGGGTGTACCACAGCGGTGAAGTGGTGGGGCTAGGTAATCTGGTGTGCGAGAACTGCCATCACCATATTGCATTCTACACGCCGGAGGTTTTGCCACTCTGCCCGAAATGCTCGCATGACCTGTTCCACCGTCAGCCGTTTCAGCCGTAGAGCTGTTGGGGGTAAATAAGCGTGCCTTGCGGCACGCTTTATCTGAGTATTAATGCAGGATTTTCGCCAGGAAGTCTTTAGCGCGTTCGGACTGCGGGTTATTGAAGAAATCATCCTTGCGGGTGTCTTCAACGATTTTGCCCTCATCCATAAAGATCACGCGGTGCGCCACTTTACGGGCAAAGCCCATTTCATGGGTGACGACCATCATGGTCATGCCTTCCTGCGCCAATTCAACCATAACGTCCAACACTTCGTTGATCATTTCTGGGTCGAGCGCGGAAGTCGGTTCATCGAATAACATCGCGATAGGATCCATGCACAGCGCGCGGGCGATGGCGACACGCTGTTGCTGACCACCCGAAAGCTGCCCTGGATACTTGTTGGCGTGTGCCGCTAGCCCAACGCGTTCCAACAGCTTCTGTGCTTTGGCTTTGGCGTCTTCACGCTTACGTTTCAGCACTTTCACCTGCGCCAGCGTCAGGTTCTCGATAATCGACAGATGTGGAAACAGTTCGAAGTGCTGGAACACCATCCCGACTTTGGAACGCAACTGAGCCAGATTGGTTTTTTTATCGTTAACGGCGATGCCATTAACGGTAATTTCACCTTTTTGAATCGGTTCCAGACCGTTTACGGTTTTGATCAGGGTTGATTTACCAGAGCCAGAAGGCCCGCAGACGACCACAACTTCACCTTTTTTTACTTCTGTGGAGCAGTCGGCTAGCACCTGAAATTGGCCGTACCATTTAGAAACATTTTTCAGGGAAATCATCAAACCGTCCTTTTTTTCAGGTAACTGACCAGCATTGAGGCAGTAATGCTGAAGAGAAAATAAATGAACCCAGCAAACAGGATCATTTCAACTTGTGTTCCGTCACGCTCGCCGATGGTTGAGGCGGTACGGAAGAAATCAGCGAGGCTGAGCACGTAAACCAGTGAGGTATCCTGGAACAGAACAATCCCCTGCGTCAGCAGCAGCGGCACCATAGCGCGGAATGCCTGCGGCAGAATAACCAGCTTCATGGATTGCCAGTGTGTCATGCCTAATGCTAACGCCGCGGAGGATTGACCGCGTGACACGCTGAGAATACCCGCACGAATGATTTCCGAATAATAGGCTGCCTCGAACAGCGAGAAGGCTACCATAGCTGAAATCAGTCGAATATCGGTTTTAGGCGATAGCCCAAGCACATTTTGTAATAAGCTAGGAACCACCAGATAGAACCACAGCAGCACCATGACGAGTGGCACGGAGCGGAACAGGTTCACATACAGTTTGGCGAACCAACTGATGGGTTTGATCGGCGACAGGCGCATCACCGCCAGAATCGTGCCCCAGACAATCCCGAATACCACCGCCGTTAGCGTAATTTTGAGTGTGACGACCATCCCCTGAATCAGGTACGGCATGCTTGGCCCAATTGAGCTCCAGTCAAATTCATGCATGATTTATTTGCTCCCCATATTGCCCGGCAAACGGGTTTTTCGCTCAACGACCTGCATAATCAACATAATGACGGCATTGATGCCAACATACGCCAGCGTGATGGCAGTAAAGGATTCATACGCGTGGGCGGAATAGTCCAGCAGTTTCCCTGCCTGTGCCGCCATATCAACCAGACCAATAGTGGAAGCGATGGCCGAGTTTTTTACCAGATTCAGCATCTCTGACGTCAGCGGCGGAACAATCACGCGGTACGCATTCGGCAGTAATACATAGCGGTAGGTTTGCGGCAGCGTCAGGCCCATCGCCAGCCCGGCGGCTTTCTGCCCGCGTGGTAAAGACTGAATCCCCGCACGCACCTGCTCACAAACGCGCGCTGCGGTGAAGAGCCCCAGGCAAATCATCGATGACAGGAAGAATTGAATATTCGGGTCTAGCTCGGCTTTAAACCACATGCCAATGTTGACGGGAAGCAGCTCGGGAACCACCAGATACCAGGTAAAAAACTGGACAATCAGTGGGACGTTGCGAAATAGCTCGACGTAGCAGGTGCCAATGCCCGCAAGGAAACGATTAGGGACGGTACGCAGGATTCCAAATAAAGAACCAATCAGAAACGCGATAATCCAGGCACAGATAGATAATGTGACGGTGACTTGCAGACCGGACAAAATCCACCCGAGGTAGGTTGTGTTGCCGAAGGGGGCGGCTTGTAGAAATATGCCCCAGTTCCAATCTATTGACATAACGAACTCCGGTAAAAAAAGGGTAGCTAAGCTACCCTGAAGATTGATGAGCGGCCATATTCCCGTTCTGTTTCAAACTACAGGCGTATTGTTTATTTTCCTGTTTATCGAAATTTCTCGGGGCAACATGTGATGGGGAACGACCATCACATGCCTGTCTGTCCTGCCACGAATCAGCAATCAGAGGGCAGATGACTCTGCCCTTATTCTCATTATTAATTAGTTTAGTGCTTTGTCATTTGGCGCTTTGAACAAGGCCTTCATTTCATCTGACAGTGCAAAGTTCAGGTTGAGATCTTTTGGCGGAATAGGTTGTTTGAACCAGCGATCGAACCATTTTTCAGCTTCACCGGAGGTCTGAACTTCAGCGATGGTGTCATCAACCAGTTTCTTGAATTGCGGATCGTCTTTACGCAGCATACAGCCGTAGGCTTCTTCAGACTGCGCTTTGCCGACGATATCCCACTGATCGGCGTTTTTCGCTTTCGCACGTTCGCCCGCCAGCAGCGCGTCATCCATCATAAAGGCGACAGCACGGCCGCTTTCCAGCGTACGGAAGGAGTCGCCGTGGTCTTTCGCACTAATGATACGCATCTTCAGCTGTTTTTCTTCATTCAGCTTGTTCAGCAGAACTTCAGAGGTGGTGCCGGAAGTCACTACGACGGTTTTACCCGCCAGATCCGGGAAGTCTTTTACGCCGGAATCTTTTTTGGTTAACAGACGCGTACCGACCACGAAAATGGTGTTAGAGAACGCAGCTTGTTTCTGACGTTCCAGGTTGTTAGTCGTTGAACCACATTCAAAATCAAAGGTACCGTTCTGCAACAGCGGGATACGGTTCTGAGAGGTGATAGGGAGTAGCTTGACCTGCAGGTTAGGCGCATCCAGTTTTTTCTTAACCGCTTCGACAATTTTGTCAGAGTAGGCTTGAGAGTAGCCGACCACTTTTTGCGTGTTGTCATAGTAAGAGAAAGGTACGGACGATTCGCGGTGTCCAATGACGATCACGCCATTATCTTTGACCTTCTTCAATGTACCGGCCAGATCTTCAGCCTGAGCTACGCTGGCGGCGGTGCCAAGCAGAAGCAGTGATAATGCCAGTTTACGCATTTGCATGTTCTAACTCCTTTGCTGTCGTTGCAGTGCAATAGTTATAGCGCTGTCATTAATAACCGTATGGTTAATGTGCCCGTTATCTTCAAGCTAGCATTGTCTTCAAGGTAAACAGCGTATCGCTGCATCACTCATAATGCTTTGCTACCTCTCAGTGATAACGCTGCACCGTTAAAGCGCGAAGTTACTGTCTATACAGTTAAAAAGTAGCTGATTGTAAATAGATTGAAATAGAAATGTTTGTTTTTTGCGATATCTGCCGCACCAAATAACAGCAATGTCAGAGGGTGGCACCAATTTGGTGCGTTGCTTGCCCCAATAGAGAGCTTTACGCCGGCGTAATATCCAAAAAAATACAGAAACAACCATTTACAGGGTAATAAGAGGCAAATACCGTGCCATAAATAAAAAAAGGCATGCAAAAGCATGCCCTTAGGGATGTGAGGAGGGGACGATTATCGGCGACGCAAACCGAAGAAAGCGGCAGCGGTACCGCCCAGTAGCGTAATGATCCAGAGCGGCCAGGAACCGAAGCGCGCATAAGGCGTTATCCCCGTTGCTGGCACGACCTGCGTGCTCAGCACCGCGCGCGTAAACTGCGGCAGGCTAGCGCTGACCTCGCCATCAGGCGTAATCACCGCTGTGACGCCGTTATTGGTGCTACGAACCAGAGGACGTCCTAATTCCAGTGCGCGCATGCGGGCCATCTGGAAGTGTTGCCACGGGCCGATTGAATGACCAAACCAGGCATCGTTCGAGATGGTCAGCAGCATATCGGTGTCTGGCCGGAAGTTATCACGCAATTGCTGGCCTAAGATGATTTCATAACAAATAGCGGCGTTGAGCTTGAAGCCGTGCACAGAAAGCTGGGGCTGAACATAGTCTCCGCGGCTGAACGACGACATGGGGAGATCGAAGAACGGCGCCAGCGGACGTAACAACGTTTCCAGCGGGACAAACTCGCCAAAAGGCACCAGATGGTTTTTGTTGTAACGGTTCGTTGTGGGGTAGTGATACGGATCTTTATCGCCCAAAACGATCACTGAGTTATAAAAATCGGTTTTATTACCCTCACGCCGGATATCGACGATACCCGTAATCAGGCTGCTATTACGGCTACGCAGGATATCGTCAATCTGCTTCAGATAAGCGCCCTGACGGCTTTCAATATCAGGAATTGCCGTTTCTGGCCAGATAACGATGGGGGCCTTGTCCATATAGGGCAGGCTGTTATCCAGATAGATTTTCAGCGTGTTCAACAGCTCGTCTTGTTCCCACTTCATAGCCTGCGGGATATTGCCCTGTACCAGCGCGACATTGACGGCGCGTTCAGGTTGCAGGGTGTACCACTGCACGTTGCGCAGCGGCCATGATAAAACGAAAACGCCGATAGCAATGGCTGCCGGTGCGATTTTTCGTTGATTGATGGCATAAACGAGCAGTCCGCTGAGGCCCATCAGTAGAAAGGTAATGGTGTCGATACCCAGAATAGGCGCGATACCTTTTAGCGGGCCGTCGATTTGGCTGTAGCCGAATTGCAGCCATGGAAAACCGGTGAGCACCCAGCCGCGCAGAAATTCAGTTAACTGCCAGAGTACGGGAGCGGCAAGCACCAGACGCCATAGCGTCGTCTTTGGCCACAGGCGTGAGAGCAGGGCCGAAAACAGCAGGGGATAGAGCGACAGATAGGCGGCGAGCAGAATGACCAGCGCAACATTGACAGGGCCTGGCATTCCGCCAAACTGCGCGATACTGACGTAAACCCAGTTAACGCCGCTACCGAACAGACCCAATCCCCAGCAAAATCCTATCCAGGCTGACTGGCGACTCGTACGGTTGAGCGTCAGTGCCTGTAGGCCCATGAGCGAGATAATCGCCGCGGGCCAGAAATCAAAGGGAGAAAATGCCAGCGTGCCACAGGCACCAAATAAGAGCGCCAGCAGGGCTTTAACCTGCTGGCGTTGTAGAAAAGAAGCGACAACCATTGCCAAATTATTCTTCCAATTTTGGTTGAGGGGCATTGTCAGGGATTCTGACATGAACCTGAATAATACGGCGGCTGTCCGCCATCGCAACCTTAAACAGGTAACCTTCTATGTCGATGGTTTCGCCACGGGCAGGAAGATGGCCGAAGGACTGCATAACCAAGCCGCCAATAGTGTCGACCTCGTCATCGCTGAACCGTGTGCCGAAAGCCTCGTTAAAATCTTCGATATCGGTTAAAGCACGAACGGTGTAGGTCTGGCGATTAAGCTGACGAATATCTCGGTCTTCTTCATCGTCATATTCGTCTTCAATTTCGCCAACAATCAGCTCAAGAATATCTTCAATCGTGACCAGACCGGATACGCCACCAAACTCATCGATGACAATCGCCATGTGATAGCGCAGTGAGCGGAACTCATTCAGCATCCTATCAACGCGTTTACTTTCCGGCACAACCACGGCGGAACGCAGAACTTTATCCATACTGAACGGTTCGGAATCGCTGCGCATAAACGGCAGCAAATCCTTCGCCATCAGGATGCCTTCAATGTGGTCTTTATCTTCGCTAATGACGGGGAAACGGGAGTGGGCGGATTCGATAATCACGTCCAGACACTCTTCCAGCGTTTGATCGCGCTTGAGCGTAATCATCTGCGAGCGAGGGATCATGATGTCGCGTACACGCTGGTCGGCGATATCCATGACGCCTTCGAGCATATCTCGCGTTTCAGGATCGATCAGATCATTCTGTTCGGAATCACGAATCAGAGTGAGTAAACCGTTACGATCTTTTGGCTCGCCGTGAAAAAGCTGATTAAGAATAAGAGAAAAGAAGCCCTTTTTGGGACTGGGTGCATCGCTGTTTTGAGAATGGTCGTCGCTCATGCGTTTTAATTAACATCACTCTTGTTAAAGGATTATTGCCAGCAACTGGAAGCGGCACAGTGGCTGATGTGTGAAGACAAATGCCCGATATCTTCCCGATCTCGGGCTAGACAAAATGTATTTCTATTTATTCGGTGAGGCCATCTTTTTCTGCAAGGTAGGGATCGGCATAACCCATGCCCTGCATAATCTCGGTTTCCAGCGCTTCCATTTCTTCGGCTTCGCTGTCTTCGATATGGTCGTACCCTAGCAGATGCAGGCTACCATGGACAACCATGTGCGCCCAGTGCTCTTCTACGGTTTTTTCCTGCTCGGCGGCTTCACGCTCGACAACCTGACGGCAGATGATTAAATCGCCAAGCAAAGGAAGCTCGACTTCAGGCGGTGCCTCAAAAGGAAACGACAGCACGTTGGTCGGCTTGTCTTTACCGCGATAGGTGTTATTCAGGTCGCGGCTTTCGGCCTCATCCACGATACGGATGGTGACTTCAGCGACTTCCTGAAACTGTGGTAGAACGCCTTCCAGCCAGCGCTGAAAGTCTTTTTCTTCTGGTAGCCCCTGTGCTTGCTCGCTGGCGATTTGTAAATCCAGAATCACCTGACTCATTTTTGCTCCTGATCTGATGCCGCAGCCTGCGCTTCACGCTTACGCTGTTCTGCTAAGGCGTCTTTACGTTTCTGTTCGGCATTTTCCCACGCTTCATAGGCATTCACAATCCGTGCGACCACTGGATGGCGCACCACGTCTTCGCTGTGGAAAAAGTTAAAGCTTATCTCTTCCACATCTGCCAGCACTTCTATCGCGTGGCGTAAGCCGGATTTCAGATTCTTCGGCAGGTCGATCTGCGTGACGTCACCCGTGATGACCGCTTTTGAGTTGAACCCGATGCGTGTCAGGAACATTTTCATTTGTTCGATGGTAGTGTTCTGGCTTTCATCCAGAATAATAAAGGCATCGTTCAGCGTTCGGCCACGCATGTAAGCCAGTGGCGCGACTTCAATCACGTTACGTTCGATAAGCTTCTCGACGCGCTCAAAGCCCAGCATTTCAAACAGGGCATCATAAAGTGGGCGCAAATAAGGATCGACTTTCTGGCTCAGATCGCCAGGCAGGAAACCCAGCTTTTCACCCGCTTCGACTGCTGGGCGCGTTAACAGAATGCGGCGAATATCCTGACGCTCCAACGCATCTACGGCGGCAGCGACAGCTAAGTAGGTTTTCCCCGTTCCCGCCGGGCCAACGCCGAACGTGATGTCGTGATCGAGGATGTTGGCGACATACTGCGCCTGATTCGGCGTGCGCGGTTTGATTACGCCGCGTTTGGTGCGGATGTTGACCACTTTACCATAGTCAGGAACGTGTTCCGCAGACTGTTCCAGCACGCGGGATTCTTTAATCGCAAGGTGAATTTGCTCAGGATCGATATCACCAATGACGCCACGTACCGGTGCTGTATCGACATACAGACGTTGCAGGATATCGGCGGCAGCTTGCGTCAGCAGGCTTTTGCCGACCAGTTTGAATTGATTATCCCGGCGGTTGATCTCGATGCCTAAGCGGCGTTCTAACTGTTTAATATTGTCATCAAACGGACCGCAAAGGCTGAGCAGGCGTTGGTTGTCGGCGGGTTCAAGGGCAATCTCTTTTGTCGTTACGTTCAAATTATTCCTCTTGAGCGTTACTGTGCTGGCTCCATCCTGCCCGCACAAAGTGAACAGTTGTCAGACGGCCTGATGTGTCCGCCCTATGAGTGAATTATTCATCGTGAATGCCCGATGGTGCAAGTCACAATCATGATATTGGGATGCCGCCTCGCAAAAGCAAATGTAAGCGGCATGAAATTGAAGCGGATAGCTTGCCATAAAAAAACGCAGGAGCGTTTTTCAACGTTGCGAAGCAGCGGCCCGGAGGGTGGAAGGCAGGGATAGCCTGCCATAAAAAATGGGTGGCAAAGCCACCCATCATCATGCTGAGACTGGAATGAACGTCAGTTACGGCTGATAGAACCCGACGCCGATCTCATTCTCTTTGCGGGTACGCGCAATCACGGAAGACGGTGATTCATGTACGCGCAGATCCATTTGATCTTCGGTGCGCACCACGATGCCGCGCAGCGAGTTGGTATAAACATCAACGATTTCCACATCGACGAATTTACCGATCATATCCGGCGTGCCTTCGAAGTTAACGACGCGGTTGTTTTCCGTACGGCCAGACAGCTCCATCACGCTCTTACGTGAGGTGCCTTCTACCAAAATACGCTGGACGGTGCCTAGCATGAGGCGGCTAAACCGCATTGCCTGCTGGGTAATGCGTTCTTGCAGAAGATACAGACGCTGTTTTTTCTCTTCTTCTGGCACATCATCAACCATATCCGCAGCCGGTGTCCCTGGACGGGCAGAGTAGACGAAGCTGTAGCTCATATCGAAATTCACATCGGCAATCAGCTTCATCGTCTGTTCAAAGTCAGCCTGCGTTTCGCCAGGGAAACCGACGATAAAGTCAGAACTGATCAGGATGCCCGGACGTGCATTGTGCAGTTTACGGATGATCGCTTTGTATTCCAGTGCGGTATGACGACGTTTCATCATTGTCAGCACGCGGTCAGAACCGCTTTGTACTGGCAAATGCAGGAAGCTGACCAGCTCCGGCGTATCTTCATAGACGCTGATAATATCATCTGTGAATTCAATTGGATGGCTGGTGGTAAAGCGGACGCGGTCGATCCCGTCAATAGCAGCAACCAGACGCAGCAGCTCAGCAAAGGAGCAGATTTCACCGTCATAGGTTTCGCCGCGATAGGCGTTGACGTTCTGCCCTAAAAGGTTAACTTCACGTACGCCTTGCGCGGCCAGTTGAGCGATTTCAAACAACACATCATCGCACGGGCGGCTGACTTCTTCGCCGCGGGTATAAGGCACAACGCAGAATGTGCAGTATTTATTGCAGCCTTCCATGATGGAGACGAAAGCCGTTGGCCCTTCGGCGCGTGGTTCTGGTAGACGGTCGAATTTTTCGATTTCAGGGAAACTGATATCCACGATAGGGCTACGCGTGCCCTGAACGTGATTAATCATTTCCGGCAGTCGGTGCAAGGTTTGCGGGCCAAAAATAACGTCAACGTAGTGCGCACGTTCACGAATATGCGCGCCTTCCTGTGAGGCCACGCAGCCACCGACACCAATAATCAGGTTCGGATTGAGATCTTTCAGCGTTTTCCAACGGCCAAGTTGATGGAAGACCTTTTCCTGCGCCTTTTCACGGATCGAGCAGGTATTGAGCAGCAGGACATCGGCTTCTTCAGCGATTTCAGTCAGCTCATAGCCGTGCGTACTTCCCAGTAAATCAGCCATCTTCGATGAATCGTACTCATTCATCTGACAGCCCCAGGTTTTAATATGCAGTTTTTTTGTCATCGACTTACCATTACTCAGTGCGGATAAGAAAGATTCCCCTCATTTGGGGTGGGTATTGTAATCGCTCGCTGACGTTGTGACCAGCGCCGGAAACCACGCTGATTTGATAACTCCTTACTTTCTATAAAAATGCGGCTTTTCTGAAAAGTTACCCGCAAATCCAGTACACTATTTTCATGCATTTTTACTGGTGTGAATAAACCAGAACCAGAGAGGATAAAGCCAATATGCATTACGATGCGATTGTGGTTGGCGGTGGCATGGTCGGTGCGGCCGCGGCGCTTGGGCTGGCACAGCAAGGATTTCAGGTTGCAGTCGTTGAGCAGGAAATGCCGACGCCTTTTGATGCCGCCAGTCCGCCAGATTTACGGATCTCGGCGATTGGCTATGCGTCGGTTGCGCTATTGAAAGAACTGGGTGCATGGCCACGGGTGCAGCAGATGCGCAGCGCGCCTTACCGTCGGTTGGAAACCTGGGAATGGGCGAATGCCAGAGTCGTTTTTGATGCTGCCGACATTCACCTGCCCGAGCTGGGTTTTATGGTGGAAAACCGCGTGCTGCAACTGGCGCTCTGGGAAAGTTTGCAGGAAGAGGAACGCTGCCACTGTTATTGCCCGGCTACGCCGCAGAACTTGCAACGCACCGATGATGGCTGGTGTTTACAGCTTGCCGATGGGCAACAGCTGACGGCTGCGCTGGTAATTGGCGCCGATGGCGCGAATTCTCAGGTTCGCCAGTGGGCGGGGATTGGCATCAGCGGCTGGCAGTATCGCCAGTCTTGTATGTTGATCGGCGTAGAGACCTCGCAACCCCAGCAGGATGTGACCTGGCAGCAGTTTACACCGAGCGGCCCGCGTGCGTTTTTGCCGCTGTTTGACCAGTGGGGATCGCTGGTGTGGTATGACAGCCCTCAGCGCATTCGTCAGCTTCAGGCGATGCCGCTTACACAGCTGGATAAAGAAATTGCGGCCGCGTTTCCTGAGCGATTGGGCAAGGTCAAGGCGCTCTCCGCCGGATCATTCCCGCTGGTCAGACGCCATGCGCAAACCTATATCAAGCCAGGCTTGGTGCTATTGGGTGATGCCGCGCATACCATCAATCCACTGGCGGGGCAGGGGGTAAATCTGGGATATCGCGATGTTGAGGCGCTGCTGGATGTGTTAATTAACGCGCGCAATGCAGGGGAAGAATGGGCTTCTGAGCGTGTGTTACGCCGCTATCAGTGCCGCCGTATGCCGGATAACCTGATGATGCAAAGCGGGATGGATCTCTTCTATAACGCGTTCAGTAATGCGTTACCACCGCTGAGCTTTGCTCGCAATATGGCGCTGATGGTTGCACAGCGCGCTGGCGTGTTAAAACAGCGCGCATTGAAATATGCCATTGGCGTTTAATGAATAATGAGGATGCCACCCGCTAGAGCACGGGCTCGGCGGTGAAGATAATATCGGTGTCCTCATTGGTTGTTGCTGTAAAGCGAACCTTTCCTACCTGTCGAACACCTTTGCCTGAGGTCTGGCTATCCTGCAGCAGGCCGAACATCATCTCGGTCAGCTCAGGGCTTTCCATATTGTTCTCGCCCAATAGCGCAGAAAATGCGGCTGTGACGATTTGCAGATTCAGTCTTGTTGCTTCGGGGGATTCTGACGCGGCGTTGAGTATCACGAGTCCATTAAGCTGTTGGCCTTTACTCTCTACTGACCCAATTAATCCAACATGCTCGTTAAAAATGTGCTGAAAGTCATCGACGGAGCTTCCCTTTTCCAACTTAACGGTCAATGCGAGAGGGATATTGAGTTTCGTCAGATTAGCATTCATCCGGTCAGCGAACGTTTGCGAAGACATCTTAAAAGAAGGGACGCCAGCAGCATAAGTCGGTGTAATGAAGCAAAGCAGCAACGCCACGCTGAGTAACAGTGTGGTTAACTGCGCACGTCTGACAGACCATCGCGATTGGCCGACGTCATTCTGCTGTGGCAGCACAACATGGCTGAAACCATGAGTAACAGAGGATGTAGATAAAACCTTCATGCCCGCCCTTTTAGGAAAATCGAATGATTGGTTTGGATATATTAACACCAGACTATGTTAATACCAGACACAACAAAACGGGGCGACATCTTTCGATTGTCGCCCCGTTTCTTTGCTGTTTTACCAGCTTTATTTGGCTGGGGTACGAGGATTCGAACCTCGGAATGCCGGAATCAGAATCCGGTGCCTTACCGCTTGGCGATACCCCAAAAATATGGTGGCTACGACGGGAATCGAACCTGTGACCCCAGCATTATGAGTGCTGTGCTCTAACCAGCTGAGCTACGTAGCCAAACTTACTGCTAATGTTACTTTACTTCAACAAATCTTCTACTATCAAGTAGATGGCTGGGGTACCTGGATTCGAACCAGGGAATGCTGGTATCAAAAACCAGTGCCTTACCGCTTGGCGATACCCCAACAGGACAACGAATTTTTCAGCATATGTTTTGAAATGGCTGGGGTACCTGGATTCGAACCAGGGAATGCCGGTATCAAAAACCGGTGCCTTACCGCTTGGCGATACCCCAATCACTACAAAACACTAACAGGCTTCGAAAAGCGATGTCAGACCGAGAAGATGATATGGTGCGGGAGGCGAGACTTGAACTCGCACACCTTGCGGCGCCAGAACCTAAATCTGGTGCGTCTACCAATTTCGCCACTCCCGCAAAAAAGATGGTGGCTACGACGGGAATCGAACCTGTGACCCCAGCATTATGAGTGCTGTGCTCTAACCAGCTGAGCTACGTAGCCATCTTTTCCGCGTCACCTTCATCGGCGTTGCGGGGCGCATTATGCGTAGTTGGCCTAATTGCGTCAACTAGTTTTTTCCCGAAAAGTGCCCTCAATGTATCGTTTGTTTGGGTTGTGAACAGTATGGTGAGAAAAACGCCAAAAAGCACGCATTCCCAGTCAATTAAGCGTACAAAAACGGGCCATGAAAGGCCCGTTGACTGAAGAAATTAAATCGGATTATTTGTAGGCGGACTGGTGTACGCCAACTGCGCGGCCTGATGGATCATCCAGTTTCTTGAAGGATTCATCCCACTCAATCGCTTTAGCTGACGAACAGGCGACGGATGGGCCACCCGGTACGCATTCTGCCGCGCTTGGAACTGGGAACAGCTCTTCGAAGATTTCACGGTACAGGTACGCTTCTTTGGAGCCCGGCGTGTTGTACGGGAAGCGGAAGCGTGCCGTTTCTAACTGTTGATCGGTAACTTGGTTAGCTGCCACTTCTTTCAGCGTGTCGATCCAGCTGTAGCCCACGCCGTCAGAGAACTGTTCTTTCTGACGCCATGCAACGCTGTGCGGCAGGTAGGATTCAAAGCACTCGCGCAGGATGTGTTTTTCCATCTTGCCGTTGCCACACATTTTGTCGCGTGGGTTGATGCGCATCGCGACATCGAGGAAGTTTTTGTCCAGGAACGGTACGCGAGCTTCCACGCCCCAGGCTGACATCGCTTTGTTGGCGCGGGCGCAGTCGTACTGGTGCAGTGCCAGCAGCTTACGCACGGTTTCTTCATGCAGCTCTTTGGCGTTTGGCGCTTTGTGGAAATAGAGATAGCCGCCGAATACTTCGTCAGAACCTTCACCAGACAGCACCATCTTGATGCCCATCGCTTTGATTTTACGGGACATCAGGTACATCGGCGTTGAAGCGCGAATCGTGGTGACGTCATAGGTTTCGATGTGATAAATCACGTCACGAATCGCATCCAGCCCTTCCTGAACGGTGAAGTGAATTTCGTGGTGCACGGTGCCTAAGTGGTTAGCAACTTCCTGCGCCGCTTTCAAATCTGGCGCACCTTCCAAACCGACGGCGAAAGAGTGCAACTGAGGCCACCAGGCTTCACTGCGCTCGTCATCTTCTACGCGACGTGCGGCATATTTTTTGGTGATCGCGGAGATAACGGAGGAATCCAGACCGCCAGAGAGCAACACACCGTAGGGCACGTCAGACATCAGGTGGCTTTTCACCGCTTCTTCCAGTGCATCGCGCAGCGCTTCTTTATCCGTTTCGTTGTCTTTTACTGCGTCATAATCAAACCAGTCACGCTGGTAATACTCGCGAATTTCGCCGTCTTTGCTCCACAGGTAGCTGCCAGCCGGGAATTCTTTGATGGTGCGGCAAACCGGTACCAACGCTTTCATTTCAGAAGCGACGTAGAGGTTGCCGTGCTCATCGTAACCCATATACAGCGGGATGATGCCGAGGTGGTCACGGCCAATCAGGTAGGCGTCTTTCTCGCTGTCATACAGGGCAAAGGCGAACATGCCGCGCAGTTCATCCAGGAATTCAGGGCCTTTTTCCTGATACAGCGCCAGAATCACTTCGCAGTCGGAGCCAGTCTGAAACGCGTAACGGTCGCCGTATTGCTGACGCAATGCTTGATGGTTATAAATTTCACCGTTAACAGCCAGAATGTGGGTGCGCTCGGCGTTGTAAAGCGGCTGTGCGCCCGTGTTGACGTCAACGATAGACAGACGTTCGTGAGCCAGAATCGCTTTGTCGCTGGCATACACGCCGGACCAGTCTGGGCCGCGGTGACGCATCAAACGGGATAATTCCAGCGCTTTCTTACGCAGTTCAACAGGATCGCTTTTCAGATCAAGCACACCAAAAATAGAACACATACATGACTCCCAGTAATGACAGATTCGAACTCAGTGCCATTGATTTAGCATCAAAGTGCCATGGGAATTCAATATTATTTAATGAAAAAAGCCATCGACATGGTGTTTCGTTAATTTATGCGGTTTTTTGGTGTTGATTCGTCAAATTCATAGAAGGGAAAGGCCGGATTTTTAGTGATTACATAATCCGGCCAGAAAGGGAATCAGGCGTTTTCGAGCAATTGCTGTAGCAGCACGCCGTTTAGCATCGCCCGTTTGACCAACGCGAACGCGCTGATAGCAGAAAGATGGTTGAGGCTGGAGATCTCAATCGGCAGGTTGTGGCGAAATTCTTTCAGCACCTGCGCGTTGATGCAGCGTTGGATCGCAGGAAGCAGCGTTTTTTCTGCTTCGGTGATTTCACCCGCAATCACGACTTTCTGCGGGTTGAACAGGTTAATCGCGATGGACAGCGCTTTGCCGAGATTGAGCCCGGCCTGTTCGATAACTTCACGGGCGAGGGCATCACCTCGGTTTGCCGCTTTGCAAATCGTAGAAATCGTACAGTGGTCGGTAGAAAGCTTGCTGGGGTAGCCCTGACCCAGCAGGTGTCGTACGCGCTGTTCAATGGCGGCGTTGGCGACGACGGTTTCCAGACAGCCGAAATTGCCGCAGTGGCAGCGATCGCCGAGTGGATCGATCTGAATATGGCCGATCTCGCCCACGTTGCCGTTGCTGCCAAGAAATATTTGCCCGTTGACGAGAATACCCGCGCCTGTGCCGCGATGGACGCGTACCAGAATAGAATCCAGTGAATCGTGTGTGGCACCGAAATAGTGTTCTGCTAGCGCCAGGCTGCGGATATCGTGACCGACAAAGCTGGTAACATTGAATTGGCGTTGCAGGTTTTCGACCAGTTGCCAGTTATCCACGCTGATGTGCGGCATATAGCGGACGATGCCTGCAACGGGATCAACCAGCCCCGGCAGCACAACGGAGATCGCAATGAGCTCGCGAATACGGCGTTGATGGCTGCTGATAAAGCCGCCGATGGCCTGAAAGAGTGCGGCTTCCAGCGACTCCTGCGTTTTTTCTTGCAGTTCGTAGTGCGCTTCTTCCAGCGCTTTTCCCTGCAAATCGTACAGCGCAATAGTGGCGTCGTAACGGCCAAGGCGTACGGCGATGCTATGGAAAGGGCGGTTTTCGGTGATAATCGAAATGGCGCGTCTGCCGCCGGTGGAAGCTTGCTGATCGACTTCTTTGATTAGCCCACGTTCCAGAAGCTGGCGGGTGATTTTGGTGACGCTGGCGGGGGCAAGCTGGCTTTGTTCTGCTATCTGAATTCGTGAGATCGGACCCTGCTGGTCAATCAGGCGATAAACCACCGCACTGTTTAATTGTTTAACCAGATCGACATTCCCTATCTGCGCTTGTCCGCCTGTGGTCATTAAGAAGTTACTCGCTTAGGTTTAACTCAGCGTTGGGTAAACCTTATCGCAGTTTACCCAACGTATTTCTGCTTTACCCCAAGGCGTTTCTCGTTTTATCCCCAAACAGGATTACCGTTAACAAACGTCTTGAGAATGTGATAGTCACGGTCAAAGACGGTCAGGTTGGCCACTTTACCGCTTTCAATACTGCCTAACTGCTTATCGACGCCGATGGCGCGAGCGGGATAGAGCGTTGCCATCCGAATTGCTTCATCCAGCGCGATACCCGCATGTTCGACGCTATTACGCACGGCTTCGATCATGGTCAGTGCCGAACCGCTCAGAGTGCCGTGTTCATCGACACAAATACCATCGCGGTAGTATATGGTTTTACCAGCAAAAATGAACTGGTCAATATCCGCACCGGCTGGTGCCGTGGCGTCGGTCACCAGCACCAGTTTATCGCCCTTGATACGTTTACTGTTGCGAATATTGGCCCAGTCAACGTGTCGTCCATCTGCGATAATACCGCAATAGACTTCCGGTGCGTCGTAAATCGCGCCGACCAATCCTGGTTCGCGGCCAGTCAGATACGGCATGGCGTTGAACAGGTGGGTAGCGAAACGAATACCAGCGGAAAAACCCTGCTTAGCCTGTTCCCAGGTGGCGTTGGAATGCCCGGCAGAGACGATAATGCCCGCCGCCGTTAGCTGACGGATAACCGACGGTTCGACTTCTTCCGGTGCCAGCGTGATTTTCGTAATGGCGTCCGCGTTGGCGCACAGAAAGTCGACCAATTCTTGCGTTGGTTTGCGGATAAAAGCAGGGTCATGCGTGCCTTTCTTTAGCACATTCAGCCATGGACCTTCGAGATGTAACCCAAGCGCCTGATGCTGATTCTGAGCCAGCCAGTCTCTCATCACGCTGATGCTGTGCTTCATAAAGGCATCGCTGGAGGTAATCAGAGTAGGCAAAAAACTGGTACAGCCTGAACGCTCGTTTGCCTGCTGCATGATCTCCAATGTCTTGACGGAGATCGTGTCCAGCGAGTCGTTGAACTGCACGCCGCCGCAGCCGTTCAACTGGAGATCGATAAACCCCGGGGCGAGGAATGCACCGCCCAGATCATGTTGTTCAATGCCGGCAGGAAGTTCGGCAAGTGGACAGATTCGTTCGATCAGCCCATCGGCAATCACGACGGCGTGATTATCCAGAATCTGATGGCCGGTGAAAATCCGGCTATGGGTTAACGCGTACATCATCGACTCCCGCATCGGTTAGAGATTTTTCATACTTTCCGTTTCTAATTCACGGAAGTATTTAACGGTTTTTACCTTCAGTTCCATTGTTGAAGGCTCGTCACAAACCATGATGGCTTTGGCATGAAGTTGCAGGCAGCTAATGGTCCACATATGGTTAACATTGCCTTCTACCGCAGCCTGTAGTGCCTGTGCCTTGTTACGACCGGTCACCAGAATCATCACTTCTTCGGCATCCAGCAGCGTACCGACACCCACGGTCAGGGCAAATTTAGGCACCAGACTGACGTCCCCGCCGAAGAAACGGGAATTGGCGATACGGGTTTCTTCTGTCAACGTTTTGATGCGTGTGCGGGAGGCCAGAGAGGAGGCGGGTTCATTGAAGGCGATATGTCCATCATTGCCCACGCCGCCCATGAAAAGATGAATTTTCCCGTAGGACTTTATTTTCTCTTCATAGCGGCGACATTCTGCTGTGGTGTCTTCTGCGTTGCCGTTCAACAGGTTAATGTTTTCACGCGGAATATCAACGTGATTGAAAAAATTCTGATGCATGAAGGTATGATAGCTTTCAGGGTGATCGGTCGGCAGATCGACATATTCATCCATATTGAAGGTGATGACGTGTTTGAAGCTCACCAGTCCCGCCTTGTGCATGGCGACCAGCGATTTGTAGGCCTCGAGCGGTGAACTGCCTGTCGGCAATCCCAGAATAAAAGGGCGATCTGCACTGGGCTTGAAAGCGTTAATTTTCTCAACGATGTGGCGGGCGGCCCATTTTCCGACGTCGGCGGCGGTGGTTAAAGGAATGAGTCTCATCGGCGCTCTCCTGATTTTTAGTGGAATTAAATACGTTATTGCACAAATCGCGCCAGCTGCGCGTTTTGTCTATGCATTAAAATTAGTCTACTCCGTTTTTTTTAATCTTGAAATAAGTTGGGGTTTTATTCAGGTATAAACTTTTTGTATGCAGTTTTTTGGTGATTTTTATCACATAATTACGGGGTTTAATTTGTGTAGCGAATTATTTTTCTTACACTCCCCCTAAGAACCACCGCTGCCACATTTTTTCGACAATGGCGTTTTTCGACAGCGACGTTCTTCGGCAGTGAAATTTATTGGCAGGTTTGTTTGCCCCACAACATTTCATTACCTCGCAAAGGTAAGAGAGGGAAAAGTGAGTACTCTGAGCTATTTACAAAAAGTCGGTCGGGCATTGATGGTGCCTGTCGCGACGCTGCCTGCTGCCGCTATCCTGATGGGGATAGGTTACTGGATTGATCCGGTTGGCTGGGGAAGCGAGAACGCGTTGGCGGCACTCCTCATCAAATCGGGTGAAGCGATTATCGGGCATATGGCCGTGCTGTTTGCGGTTGGTGTCGCATACGGTATGTCTAAAGATAAAGATGGTGCGGCGGCATTGACCGGCTTTGTCGGTTATCTGGTGCTGACCACGCTGTGTTCGCCGGCCGTTGTTGCCATGATCCAACGAATCCCTGTTGAACAGGTACCTGCTGCGTTTGGCAAGATTGAAAACCAGTTTATCGGGATTCTGGTCGGTGTGATGTCCGCCGAGCTGTATAACCGCTTCAGTCAGGTTGAGTTGCCCAAGGCGCTGTCGTTCTTCAGCGGACGCCGCCTGGTGCCGATTCTGGTTTCTTTCCTGATGATTCTGGTCGCGTTCATTTTAATGTACGTCTGGCCGGTGATTTACAATGCGCTGGTATCGTTCGGTGAACATATTCAGCAGTTGGGTTCGGTTGGCGCCGGGGTTTACGCCTTCTTTAACCGCTTGCTGATTCCTGTTGGATTGCACCATGCGCTGAATTCCGTGTTCTGGTTTGATGTCGCAGGTATCAACGATATTCCTAACTTCCTGGCTGGCCAACAGTCAATCGACTCTGGTAAAGCCGTAGTGGGGATCACCGGACGTTATCAGGCGGGCTTCTTCCCGATTATGATGTTCGGCCTGCCGGGAGCCGCGCTGGCGATTTATCACTGCGCGCGCCCTGAAAACAAAAGCAAAGTGGCCGGGATTATGCTGGCGGCGGCATTTGCCTCCTTCTTTACCGGGATTACCGAGCCGCTGGAATTCTCCTTCATGTTTGTCGCGCCAGTGCTGTATTTCCTGCATGCGCTGCTGACCGGTTTTTCCGTCTTTATCGCGGCCAGCATGCATTGGATCGCCGGTTTTGGTTTCAGTGCGGGTCTGGTGGATATGGTGCTGTCCTCACGTAACCCGTTGGCTACCCAGTGGTACATGCTGCTTGCTCAGGGGCTGGTATTCTTCGTCATTTACTATGTGGTGTTCCGCTTTACTATTACTCGCTTCAATCTGTTAACGCCGGGGCGTGAACTGGCGGTGAGCGGTAGTGAAGCCGATGGTTATGACGTGAGTACAGCGTCTGCGGGCGAGAAATCAAGCGATGCAGCGGTGTTGGCGCGGGGCTATCTGCAGGCGCTGGGCGGAAAAGCCAATCTGACGGGCATTGATGCCTGTATTACACGCCTGCGTTTGAACGTGGCTGATTCCTCTCTGGTTGATGATGTACAGGCAAAACGTCTTGGTGCGGCGGGCGTTATTCGTCTGAATAAGCAGAGCGTACAGATTGTTGTGGGTACGCAGGCTGAATCGATAGCGAACGCGCTGAAAGCGGAGTATGAAAAGATATAGTATGACAAGGCGTAATATGACGGCGTTACTTGTTTAACGCGATGTTATGTCGATGAAAGCGGTGGGGCGAGATAGCAATCTCGCCCTTTTTTTTCGTTATGAATAATTAAATGAAACTAACGGTTGTTTCCCAGCGTAGCTTGTTGGATCATTGTCGGTTATACGTCGTTTTAGCATTGAGGAATGAAGAATGAGTGAGGCTGAAGCCCGCCCAACCAACTTTATCCGTCAGATTATCGATGAAGATCTGGCGTCCGGTAAACATGACCATATTCAGACGCGTTTCCCGCCAGAGCCGAACGGCTATCTGCATATTGGGCATGCAAAATCTATTTGCCTGAATTTTGGTATCGCGCGTGACTATCAGGGGCAATGCAACCTGCGTTTTGACGACACCAACCCGGTAAAAGAAGATATCGAATACGTTGAGTCGATCAAACGTGACGTCGAGTGGCTGGGCTTTTCATGGAGCGGCGACGTTCGCTATTCTTCTGATTATTTCGATCAACTGCACGCTTATGCGGTTGAGCTGATCGGTAAAGGGCTGGCTTACGTTGATGAACTGACGCCTGAGCAGATTCGCGAATACCGCGGTACGCTGACGGCACCGGGTAAAAACAGCCCTTACCGCGACCGTACCGTGCAGGAAAACCTGTCGCTGTTTGAAAAAATGCGTAACGGTGGATTTGCGGAAGGTACGGCCTGTCTGCGTGCAAAAATCGATATGGCATCGTCCTTTATCGTGATGCGCGATCCGGTGTTGTATCGCATTAAATTTGCCGATCATCACCAGACGGGCAACAAGTGGTGCATCTATCCGATGTATGACTTCACCCACTGCATTTCCGATGCGCTGGAAGGGATCACGCATTCGCTGTGTACGCTGGAATTCCAGGATAACCGCCGTCTGTATGACTGGGTGCTGGATAACATCACTATTCCTTGTCACCCGCGTCAGTACGAGTTCTCCCGCCTTAACCTTGAATACGCGATTATGTCCAAGCGTAAGCTGAATCAGCTGGTTGTGGAAAACGTCGTTGAAGGATGGGACGATCCGCGTATGCCGACCATCTCTGGTCTGCGCCGTCGTGGTTACAGCGCGTCATCTATCCGTGAGTTCTGTGTGCGCATTGGCGTAACGAAGCAGGACAACAACGTGGAAATGGCCGCGCTTGAGTCCTGTATCCGTGACGATCTGAATGAGAATGCTCCACGTGCAATGGCAGTGTTGGATCCGGTTAAAGTTGTGATCGAGAATCTGCCAACTGAGCATGAAGAGTTTGTCGCGATGCCAAACCATCCGAACAAGCCGGAAATGGGCTCACGTCAGGTCGCATTCAGCCGCGAAGTTTACATCGATCGTGCTGACTTCCGTGAAGAAGCCAACAAACAGTACAAGCGTCTGGTGCTGGGTAAAGAAGTACGCCTACGTAATGCCTATGTGATCAAAGCAGAGCGCATTGAGAAAGACGAGCAGGGTACTATCACCACGATCTACTGTAGCTATGATGCGGAAACGCTGAGCAAAGATCCGGCTGACGGCCGTAAAGTGAAAGGCGTTATCCACTGGGTTTCTGCGGCACACGCGGTACCAGCAGAATTCCGCTTGTACGATCGCCTGTTCAGTGTGGCAAACCCTGGTGCGGCGGAAGACTTCCTGTCGACGATTAATCCAGATTCACTGAAAATTACGCAAGGTTTTGTGGAAGCGAGCCTGGCACAAGCGGAAGTAGAGAAAGCGTATCAGTTTGAGCGTGAAGGCTATTTCTGTGCTGACCGCGTTTATTCCAGCGCAGAACATCTGGTGTTTAACCGTACGGTTGGACTGCGAGATACCTGGGTAGGCTAAGGCCACCGGTAAGAAGACAAAAATAAAACCGCCTTGGCGGTTTTATTTTTTTATGCGGTCGATTTATCGTGTGGAATCGTGCAGGGTTTCATCCTCTCGGCAATCCCCTTCACTGCAATGCCCATAGAGATACAGACTGTGGTTGGACAGTTTGATGCCGTGTCTTTCTGCGATCTCGCGCTGACGCGCTTCGATATATTCATCGCGGAATTCAATGACTTTGCCACAGTCGAGGCAAATTAAGTGATCGTGATGATGCTGCTGCGTCAATTCAAAGACGGATTTGCCACCTTCGAAGTTATGACGGGTTACGATACCCGCATCATCAAACTGGTTGAGTACGCGATAGACAGTAGCAAGACCAATCTCTTCGCCCATATCAATCAGTTTCTTATATAAATCTTCCGCACTGACGTGATGGCAGACAGGGTCCTGTAACACTTCCAGTATTTTCAGTCTTGGAAGAGTGACTTTCAGGCCGGCCTTCTTTAATGCGGTATTGTTGTCAGTCATGCGGGTTTAATCCTGTTGCTTACTTATCAATGGAGGCTGCCTAGCCTATGACATCGGTCGGCTCAAAAAATGCAAAAGCGTCTCAATTATAGAACCGCGCATACAAAATGAAAACAAGCGAATGTTAACAATATTGTCCCCATTCACACTATTGGTATACAACGCAATTCGTTGTTGATGAATGAGGAAATGATGATGCACATACAAAGCCGATGGGATTATTGTACAGGTTTACTGATAGAAGTTAAAAAAATGTATCAATTATTATGAAAGGTTTTACCTATCAATGCTGTTTCGGCTCTGATAGGGATTATCAGAGCCGAAATGGCTTAGCCAACCAGTTCTTTCAGGTTCAGCTCATCGCTGATCTGTTTCACCCACGTTGTTACGCGTTCGCTGGTCAGTTCAGGCTGACGGTCTTCATCGATAGCCAAGCCGATGAAGTGATTGTCGTCGGCGAGTCCTTTAGAGGCTTCAAAGTAATAGCCCTCTGTTGGCCAGTGGCCGACAATCGTCGCGCCGCGCGGCTCAATAATGTCACGGATGGTGCCCATGGCATCACAGAAGTATTCTGCGTAGTCTTCCTGATCGCCGCAGCCAAACAGGGCAACCAATTTTCCTGTGAAATCCACTTCTTCCAGCGACGGGAAGAAGTCATCCCAATCACACTGAGCTTCACCGTAATACCAGGTTGGAATACCCAGCAGCAGAATATCGAAACCTTCGAGGTCTTCTTTGCTGCTTTTGGCGATGTCATGAACATCAGCAACGTTGGTGCCTAACTGCTGTTGAATCGTTTTGGCGATGTTTTCAGTGTTGCCAGTATCACTGCCAAAGAATATTCCGATGAGTGCCATGAATTGAATAACCTCTTGATTCCTAATGGTATGGTGTAATATTTCACCCACTTATCTGTTAATAATAACAGACACTCACATCGGGAGAAACTCGTATCGGTAAGGATGCGTAAATCAAGAGCGTGTGACATGCGAAGGTGAGTAAGGAAACGAAACGTATCTCTGCTTGATGCTAAATTCCCCATAATGAATAGGGATTATGTTATTGTCTGAGATTACGCACACATTTCCTTAATATAACTGAGGTTATATATTTGCAACGACGTTTCATTTTTTATGAATGTATTTTTTATTTCCTTGTTTGTTTCAATTGTAATTAAAAGCAGACTTCTGTTTGTGAAAAATAAAAATCACGGAGCGGTACATTACTAATCCTGGGAATTAAAATGCACACAAAAGATAATGTTTTTATAGAAATGAAAACCTGTAACATTTCTCGGGAATATTCTTAATAAATGGAAATAAGAATTATAACCATTTGCAGCTGAAACGATGCAATCATGAAAGAAAGGCTTTTATTCTTTTGATGTTAAAGAATAAAATGAAAGCTCATCTCAAACCACCTTATTGCCTAATGGTATGTCCATGCCAACGCAAGCAGGACGCGGGCGCGCGGCACGTTTAATTGCAACTCTATGATTAAAATACTTATATCTATAGAAATAGGTGAATTTATTCTCAGTGTGAAAAATTATTTTAATAAATATAGCAAGAACGCTAAATATTCTCTGTATTTAGCCGATGAGTTAGCGTGGTTTTTGAGTTTTCAACTCGGTGAAATGTGAACGCTAGGGAGAAGTGACCTGTTTCATGGTGTGAATTTTCTGATTCATATCGGTTGATTAGCGATAAAAATCTTTTTAACCATTTTCCTGATTTGGAGTGAGCTATGAAACTTATAAAAAATATTGCCATCAGAACCGCGATGCTGTGGGTGCTGGGCATTTTTTGTGTTCTTTGGGGGGGCGTATCGATATATACCATGTTCTCTTTTAAAGAGATGACGGCGACCTCGAAAACCAGCACTTTGCTGGTTCAGAACATGAATTTTATCAACCAGGGCAACGATCAATATTTCCGTATGGTAACCCGTCTGGCGCGTGCAGTTGACGCTCGTCGCAGCGGTGATAATGCCACTGCAGATAAAGAGCAGGCTTCTGCACTTGTTGCGCTGGATAAACTCAAGTCTGATTTGGTGGCGTTTAACGCTATCGATCATGCGGGTCTGGATGCTGCACTGGTACAGGCCGTCAGTCGTGACTGGAATAACCTGGTTGTTCAGGGCGTTGAACCGCTTTACCAGAAGGCCGTTGCCAACGCGCTGGATGACTACCAAAATCAGGCCAAGAACGTTGTGCCGCCATTGAGTCGTCAGTTTGGTGCCTCTCTCTCTGCATTCAGTAACGCCAGCGCAGAGAAATTCGATGCCGCAGGTGTCCGTTTCGAACAAATCACCACGATAGGACAGAACATTTTGCTGAGCGGGTTGGTTATCGGCCTGGTCATGCTGTTCCTGACCGACCGCTATCTGGTGGTGTGTCTGGTTCGTCCGTTAAACGATCTGCGCTATCACTTTAGCGTGATTGCTTCTGGTCACCTGGGCAAGCCGATTCTGGACTTTGGTAACAACTGCGTGGGTCGTCTGTTCCCACTGCTGCGTGAAATGCAGGGGAGTTTGGCTAGCACGGTTAGCACGATCAGAAACAGCACGGATTCCATCTATCAGGGCGCTTCTGAAATTGCCGCGGGCAACAACGATCTGTCTTCACGTACCGAAGAACAGGCTTCTGCGCTGGAAGAAACCGCAGCGAGCATGGAGCAACTGACGGCGACGGTGAAACAGAACGCCGAAAACGCCAACCACGCCAGCCAACTGGCATTGCAAGCCTCGACAACGGCGAAGAAGGGCGGTGAAATCGTTGAGAACGTGGTGAAAACCATGGCGGAAATCTCCGGCAGCTCAAGAAAAATCGCAGAGATCACCACCGTGATTAACGGCATTGCGTTCCAGACTAACATTCTGGCGCTGAACGCGGCGGTAGAAGCGGCGCGTGCGGGTGAACAAGGCCGTGGGTTTGCCGTGGTGGCGGGCGAAGTCCGCAGTCTGGCGCAGCGCAGTGCGCAGGCGGCGAAAGAGATTGAAGGGCTGATTTCTGAGTCTGTTCGCTGTGTGGATACCGGTTCCAATCTGGTTAGTGATGCGGGTGACACCATGCAGGATATCGTCCGTGCGGTGACTAACGTGACGGATATCATGGGTGAAATTGCGTCGGCATCGGAAGAGCAGAGCAAAGGGATTGCACAGGTGGGTCAGGCCGTGGCGGAAATGGACAGCGTAACGCAGCAAAACGCCGCGTTGGTGGAACAGGCCTCGTCAGCAGCCTTGTCGCTGGAAGAGCAGGCGGCGCTGTTGAACCAGACCGTGTCGCTGTTCCAACTGTCCGATACGCAGTCAGGGCTGCAAGTGGCGGCAAAACCGGTGCAGAAAACGCCGGCGATTGCCCCGCGTGCTGGCAAAGCGCTACCACCCAGTAACGACAACTGGGAAAAATTCTAAGCGTCGTTTTAGCCTGAGATAGCGTGTTTAATCTTGGATGAACGTTCAGGCGGCGTCAGAAATGGCGCCGCACAAGATGTGAATGCTTAAGTTATGTGAGTACTACGTTATATAAATAGCGGGTTACGTCAATCAGGATTGCTGTTCGGCCAACTGCGCCAGCAGCATCTCTTCAATCAATTCACTGCGGCTAATGTTCCGCTCTTCAGCAAGGCTGTTCAGGATATCGACGGCGTCGCTGTTAATCTTTAATTCGACACGGCGCAACCCACGAACTTTGTCGCGACGTAGTTGATTACGTTTGTTGATTCTTAGTTGTTCGTCACGCGTGAGCGGGTTGGTCTTGGGGCGGCCCGGACGACGCTCGTCTGCGAACAGATCCAGTGTGGTGCGATCCGTTTGTTCTTTTGCCATAAGTAATGATACTGCAAGGTATTCGGACCAAAATACACCGCGCTGTCCGTCTTGTTCTACAGATAAAATCGATGCCTATTCTCACCCTGCTACAGGATTGTCAGGTGGCGGTTTTCTATCTGTGAAACATGTCGGGAAGTTATGCGTGCATTCTGATGAAGTGGTTACAATGCTTGTGGCTGAATCAGCCGTCCCTCTACTGCGGGCGCCATCATACCCTAGCCGCACTGGCGGCGACAACGGTTAACTGCCGCCGTTATCATGAATCCGCCAGTGTCAGTGTCGTCTGGTTAATTCGTGTCCAGAAAACGGTGAATAGCACGCAAAACCGCATCGGGTTTTTCTGAGTGAACCCAGTGTCCAGCACCGCTGATCACATGCGCACGCGCCGCCGGGAATTGACGCAATAGCGAATCGCGGTAGGAATCGTCCAGATAGGGAGAATCGCCGCCGCGAATGAACAGGATTGGCCCTTGCCAAGCCGGAACCTCTTGCCAGCCGACGATGTTTTCGTACTCATCCCACAAAACAGGTACGTTAAAACGCCACTCTCCCTGTTGGAAGGATTTCAGCAAAAACTGAATCACGCCTTCTTCTTTTATATGCTGGCGCATTAATGCTGCCGCTTCCGCGCGTGATGTCACGCCCGCTTCTGTTACAGCACGCAGTGCGGCAAAGATAGTGTCGTGGCGACGCACCTGATAATCCACCGGAGCGATATCAATGGCGACCAGTTTGTCCAACCGTTCGGGAATGAGCGCGCTGAGCGCCATGGCGACTTTTCCGCCCATCGAATGCCCAATAACGATAGCGCGTTCGATGTTCAGTTCATCCAGTAATGCCAGCACATCCTGCGCCATCGCGGGGTAGTTCATTTGCGATGAACGTGGCGACAAACCGTGATTGCGTAAATCGATTTGCAGAATGTCATGCGTATTTTGCAAATCCCGGCCCAATACGCCAAGGTTATCTAATGTGCCAAACAGGCCATGAATCAGGACGACAGGGAGCTTATCTGTGGGCTGGTGCGCATTTTGCCAGCGATGATTCAATTTCATGGTGAAGTTCATTCAGAGAGACATGGGCTTAGGGTATCATGACTTTAGAATCAATGTTGTCGCTGAAGGAACAGTATAGCCACTCGAAGGGATGTGAAAGGCATTGGGGCATAGTCTGACTTTTGCTATTGTCCCACTATGCCGCTGTTCGATAATGTTTGAACGCCTGTATAATCCTTTTGATTTGAGTCATCTACCCATAGATGTCGGGTTACAGAAGGGAAACGTCTCTGTAATTTGCATGGTAATGGGTAAAAACAGCACTGGATAAAGATGAAAACTATTGAAGTCGACGAAGAGCTTTATCGTTATATTGCCAGCCACACACAGCATATTGGTGAGAGCGCATCGGATATTTTACGGCGCATGCTGAAATTTACCGCTGGGCAGCCTGTCACAACACCAGCGGTAGCGGCTGTTGCAACAACGACGACGTCTCAGCCTGCCGCTGCGCCGAGCCCGCGCGATCGGGTACGAACCCTGCGTGAACTGCTGCTGTCGGATGAATACGCTGAACAGAATAAAGCCATCAATCGCTTTATGCTGGTTCTGTCCACGCTGTATACCTTATCGCCGCAGGAATTTGCTGCCGCGACAGAATCCCTTCATGGCCGCACCCGAGTCTATTTCGCGGGCGACCAGCAAACGTTGCTTCAGCATGGCACACACACCAAGCCCAAACATATTCCGGGCACGCCATACTGGGTGATTACCAACACGAATACCGGTCGTAAACGCAGCATGGTTGAGCACATCATGCTGACGATGCAGTTCCCAGCGGAACTGACAGAAAAAGTGTGCGGAACCATCTAATTATTTATTAACTACTTATCTAACTACAGCGTTAGGGAGAAGCGCCAATGGCTAATCACCCAAGGGCCGGACAGCCTGCCCAGCAGAGCGATTTGATTAATGTGGCACAGTTAACGTCACAATATTATGTGCTGCGCCCGGAAGTCGGCAACACAGCGCACGCGGTGAAATTCGGTACGTCTGGCCATCGCGGTAGCGCGGGGCGCCATAGCTTTAATGAACCGCACATTTTGGCAATTGCGCAGGCGATTGCTGAAGAGCGTAAAAAGCAAGGTATCAGCGGCCCGTGCTATGTCGGTAAAGATACTCATGCGCTCTCCGAGCCGGCGTTTATCTCCGTGCTTGAGGTGCTGGCTGCCAACGGTGTGGATGTGATCGTTCAGTTGGATAATGGCTTTACCCCAACGCCTGCGGTGTCTAATGCGATTCTGGTTCACAATCGTCAGGGCGGTGCGCTGGCGGACGGCATTGTGATTACGCCGTCCCACAACCCGCCGGAAGATGGTGGCATCAAATATAATCCGCCAAACGGTGGCCCGGCAGATACCAACCTCACCAGTGTGATTGAGACGCGCGCGAATGCGCTGCTGGCGGATGAACTGCGTGACGTGAAACGCATTACGCTGGATCAGGCGTTGAAAAGCGGACACGTCCATGAACAGGATTTGGTTCAGGCCTATGTAGAAGGGCTGGCTAGCGTGGTGGACATGGCGGCGATTCAACGCGCTGGCCTGAAGCTGGGCGTCGACCCGCTGGGTGGTTCTGGCATTGCCTACTGGCAGCGTATCGCAGAGCACTACAAGCTGGATTTGACGCTGGTTAACGATGCCGTCGATCAGACATTCCGCTTTATGTCGCTGGATCACGACGGTGTGATCCGTATGGACTGCTCATCAGAATTCGCGATGGCTGGGCTGCTGGCGCTACGTGACAAGTTTGATCTGGCATTTGCCAACGATCCTGACTATGACCGCCACGGTATTGTTACCCCGGCAGGGCTGATGAACCCGAACCACTATCTGGCAGTGGCAATCAACTACCTGTTCCAGCATCGTCCACAGTGGGGACAGTCTGTTGCCGTCGGCAAAACGCTGGTATCCAGCGCAATGATCGACCGCGTAGTGGCAGATTTGGGTCGTAAGCTGGTAGAAGTACCGGTTGGCTTCAAATGGTTCGTTGACGGTCTGTATGACGGTAGCTTTGGCTTCGGTGGTGAAGAGAGTGCGGGGGCGTCTTTCCTGCGTTTCGATGGCACGCCGTGGTCGACGGACAAAGACGGCATCATTCTGTGTCTGCTGGCGGCGGAAATTACGGCCGTGACGGGTAAAAACCCGCAGCAGCACTATGACGAGCTGGCACAGCGCTTTGGCGCACCGAGCTACAACCGTATTCAGGCTTCTGCGACACATGCACAAAAAGCTGCGCTGTCTAAGCTGTCGCCTGAGCAGGTGTCGGCCAGTACGCTGGCGGGCGATCCGATTACCGCACGCCTGACCGCCGCTCCGGGGAACGGGGCATCGATTGGTGGCCTGAAAGTGATGACGGAGAACGGCTGGTTTGCCGCGCGTCCTTCTGGTACGGAAGAAGCCTACAAGATCTACTGTGAAAGTTTCCTCGGGGTGGAACACCGCGAGCGTATCGAGAAAGAAGCGGTAGAGATTGTTAGCGCGGTTCTGGCAACGGCTAAATAAGTGGAAAGGCGCTGCTTGCAGCGCCTTTTTTAATCTTGTGCAGCGATAAAACGTAGAGTGTATTTATCCCAAGGCGACAAGCAACGCTCCCACTGAAATCAGCGCAACGCCAGCTCCTGCCATCAGCGAAATTTTTTCTCCCAGCAGTATGACCGCCAGCACGACGGCGAAGACCACACTGAGTTTATCGATCGGCGCGACCTGTGCGACGTTACCGTTCTTCAACGCGACAAAATAAAACAGCCACGACAGCGCACCCGCGACACCGCTGAGCACAATGAACAACAGTGCTTTTTTATTGGCGACAACCTCACCGACCAGCGCCAGCTTACCTTGCGCGACCACCACGCCCACCAGAAAAAGTGCCATGATGACGGCACGAATTGCAGTCGCCGTATTGGCGTCCAAATTCTGCAAACCAATCTTGCCAAATATCGCAACCATCGCAGCACATACAGCAGACAGCAAAGCGTAAATTAACCAACTACTCATGACGACGTATTCCTGAAGAAAAGACAAGCGCGTGCAGCGGGAGGGATTCTCCACGGACGTCGCCTGATACAGAAAGATGATTTTACGGCATAAAACGATAGCCGATAGCGGTTTCAGTCAAGAGATGGCGTGGTCTTGCCGGGTCGCTTTCCAGCTTCTGGCGCAGATGCCCCATATAAATACGCAGATAGTGGCTGTGCTCGACGGCGTTTGGCCCCCAGACCTGCGTCAGGAGTTGGCGCTGCGTTAGCACTTTACCGGGGCTGGCGAGTAGTGTTGCCAGTAGACGAAATTCGATGGGCGTCAGGTGCAGTTCCTGACCATCACGATTGACCTGCCGGTTAAGCAAATCGACAGTAATATTACCGAAGCTCACCAGCGGCGTTTTCTGCTGCGTATTGCTGTGGCGACGCAGCGCGACGCGCAACCGTGCCAGCAGCTCGCCGATGCCGAACGGTTTTGTCAGATAGTCATCGGCACCGGCATCCAGCGCGTCTATTTTATCCTGCTCGTCGGTACGGGCAGACAGCACAATCACGGGCAGGCTGCTCCACTGACGTAAATCGCGGATGTAGTCGATACCGTTGCCGTCCGGCAGGCCCAAATCGAGAATAATCAGATCGGGTTTGCGCGTGGCCGCCTCTAGCAAGCCGCGCTGCATCGTTTCGGCGTCAAACACGCGGCAGCCTTCGCTTTCCAGCGCCTGACGAACAAAACGACGGATCTCTTTTTCATCTTCAACGATCAGAATAGTGGCCTGCAATGGATTCAGTGCTCCTCAATATCTTCCGGGTCGAGATCCGGCGGTGCTGACAGCGGTAACGTGAAATGGAAAGCGGCACCGCCACTTTCCGCATTCGTTGCCCAGATACGGCCACCGTGAATTTCCACAATTGCCCGACAGATCGCCAGCCCCAGCCCCACGCCGGGAATCGATGACTCTTTGTGACCACGGGAAAATTTATCAAAAATCATGCTTTCCTGGCCGTGTTCAATCCCCAGGCCATTGTCCTGCACGATGATTTCCAGCGCGCTCTCCTGTGCATCGGGCTGCGAGGCAGCGCTCTCTGAAATAAGGCTTGCTGGGATAACGCGTGCTGAAATCGCGATCGTGGCCTGCTCTCCGGCGTACTTCAGCGCATTCTCCAGCAGATTAATGAACACGCGCTCCACCAGCCCGGCATCACAATAAACCAGAACCATCTCATCAGGTAGATTAACCTGAATGGTGTTTTTTGCCAGTGCGCTTTCCAGCTGTTGCAGGGCACTGCCGATAAGCTCCTCTGGCGTTTGCCACTCTTTGCGCAGGTTAAAACCATCCGACTGAATGCGCGCCATATCGAGCAGATTATTCACCAGTCGCGTGGTGTTCAAAATATGCTGGCGAATCTGGTTGGCCTGTTGGGCATAAGGCGACCCCTCGCTTGCCAGATTCAACGTCAGAATCTCGGCCTGACCAAAAAGGACGGTCAGCGGTGTACGGAGGTCGTGCGAGAGTGCGGCAAGCAGCGAGTTACGCAACTGCTCACGTTCGGCATCCAGCCGGGCATTCTCCGTGCTTTGCACCAGATGCAGACGCTCCAACGCATTGGCAATCAGTACGGTAAAGGTTTCCAACAGGCGCTGCTGTTCGGGAATCATCAACTGCCGAGCGTTATTAGGCTCGATCGCCAGCACGCCGAAGATTTGCTGCGTGGTGGCGAGTGGCAGAATCTGGTACGACACGCCGGGCAGGGTGGATGTTCCCGCTCCGGCTGGCGCGCGGTGATCGAAGCTCCAGCGGGCGATAGCATGATCGACAATCAACTGCTGACTATCCCGTGCGGGGTGCGCGAGTTCGGGCGAGCTATGATGCAGGCTGTCGGCGAGCAGAACAGCGATTCTGGCCTGAAACGTCGTGCTGAGAAAGTGCTGGCTGGCTTCGACAATATCGGTGCTGGACAGGCTGCGGTTCAGCGCTTTGGACATCTCATACAGATGGCGGACGCGCTGCTCGCGATAGCGGGCGACTCTGGCCTGATAGCGTACGCCAGCGGTCAGATTACCGACCAGCAGGCCGACGCCGAGCATCACGGCAAAAGTGACCAGATATTGTGCGTCCGACACGGCAAACGTGCCGCGCGGCAGAATAAAGAAGAGATCGAAACTGGCGACGTTGATGACGGCGGCGAACACCGACGGCCAGCGGCCAAAGAAAAGCGCAACGATCACCACTGCCAGCAGATAAATCATCACCAGATTGACTGGCTCCAGCATGGCAAACGGCGACCACGAGGCGAGCAGGGTAATAAAGGCGCACAGCAGCGTGGCAAGCCCGCAGCCAAACAGCTGCATACGCCATTTTTCTACCAGTCCGCGGGCATCAGGCGTTTTAATCGGTGCGGCTGGCGCATCATCCTGCACGGCCACCACGACCAGATCGAGATCCGGCCCCAGCCTGCCGAGTCGTTCGGCAAAACGCGTGCGCCACCACCAGCCGAAGCGCTGCTCCACATGGCGACCAATGACGATTTTGCCGAGGTTGTGCTCACGCGCATAGCGCAGGACGGCAAGCTCTTCGTCGGGTTCGGACAGCGTAACGGTTTCTGCCCCTAAATCCTGTGCCAGCTTGAGCGCCCGCAAGATGGCGCGTCGCTGCGGTTCCGGCAAGCGGTGCAGACGCGGCGTTTCGACGTAAACGGCGTGCCAGGCACTGCCCAACCGTGCCGCCAGCCGCGCTGCCGTACGCACCAGTTTTTCATTGCCCGTGCCGTGGCCGATGCATAACAGAATGGCATCGCGCGTATGCCAGACTTGCTCGCGGCCTTTCCCGGCACGCATGGCGCGCATTTGATCGTCAACCCGATCCGCCATGCGCCGCAGCGCCAGCTCACGCAGGGCGATCAAATTGCCTTTACGGAAAAAATTCTCGACGGCACGCTCGGCCTGAAGCGGCAGATACACTTTGCCTTCATTCAGGCGCTGGCGCAGATCGTCCGGCGGCAGGTCCACCAAAATAACTTCGCTGGCCTGATCGAAGATCGGGTCAGGCACGGTTTCCCGTACGCGAATCCCCGTGACGCCGCCGACCACGTCGTTCAGGCTTTCCAGATGCTGAACGTTCACGGTGGTAAAGACATCGATACCGGCATCGAGCAATTCCTGCACGTCCTGCCAGCGTTTAGGATGGCGAGAGCCGTTGACGTTACTGTGCGCCAGTTCGTCGATCAGAATCAGCGCCGGACAGCGCGCCAGTGCGGCATCCAGATCGAATTCAACCGTGTGGCGACCGTGATGGCGAAAATGCCTGAGCGGCAGTAGCGGTAAACCCTCCAGCAGCGCGGCGGTTTCGCTGCGACCGTGGGTTTCGACCACGCCGACAAGAATATCTAATCCCTGCGCCCGCAGCCGCTGGGCTTCCTGCAACATGGCATAGGTTTTCCCGACGCCCGCGCAGGCGCCAAAAAAGATTTTCAGCTTGCCACGCGGTGGCGCACCGACCTGTGCCAACAGGCTATCGGGATCCGGGCGACGATCTTCACCGTCAATCATGTTCTATCCCTTATTAGCGCGGCCTGAACGGTGGTCAGGCCGTAGCAAAGACGGCGGGGAGTCTGGCTCCCCGTATAATAATTAATAGTAACGCACTGTTGATTAAGGCAGAGGCTTTTCCTTATCCAGCGCCAAATTCAGCAACAGAACATTGACTGCTGGCTGCCCAATAAACGCGGGCTTGCTGGTCTCAGTAAAGCGGTCGATTAATTGCTGTACCTGCTGGAGCGACATCCCTCTGGCCTGCGCGATATAGAGTGCCTGATAGCGTGCTGCCTCTGGGGAAATCTGCGGATCCAGCCCGCTGCCGGAGGCCGTCAACAGTTCAGTTGGCACCGGCTGCTGGTTGCCGATCGCCTGATGCCAGTGAGCGGCGCGTTCACCGATCAGTTTATCCAGCGCCGGATTGCTGGCGGCCAGATTGCTACCGCCGGACGCCAGTGCATTATACGCGGCATCTGACGTGGCCGACGGACGCCCCTGAAAATAGCCCGCCCGACTGAACGATTGCCCGATCAGGGATGAACCGACGACGGCATTCTCACGGTAAATCAGCGATCCGTTTGCCTGTGTTGGGAACAGCCACTGTGCCAACACCGTTGTCAGCAGCGGGTAGGCCAGACCGGTAAACAGCAGCAGTAATAAGAATAAAAACAAAGAAGAACGTAAATAGCGCATAGCGTATACCCGTCAGTCCTTAAGCCAGATTCAGCCCGGTCAGTAACATATCGATGAGCTTGATACCGAGGAACGGCACCAGCAGCCCGCCAAGACCATAAATCCACAGATTGCGACTTAACTGTGCCGCCGCGCTCATGGGGCGATAGCTAATCCCTTTGAGCGCCAGCGGGATCAGAAACACGATAATCAGCGCATTGAAGATCACCGCTGACAACATGGCTGACGTGGGAGAATGCAGTTGCATTACGTTTAGCGCATTGAGCTGCGGATAGGTGGCAGCAAAGGCAGCCGGGATAATGGCGAAATATTTCGCCACGTCGTTGGCGATACTGAACGTGGTCAGCGAGCCGCGCGTCATCAGCATCTGTTTGCCGATATGCACCACTTCGATCAGCTTGGTCGGATTGGAATCCAGATCGACCATGTTGCCTGCTTCTTTCGCTGCCTGCGTGCCGGAGTTCATAGCCACCGCGACATCGGCCTGCGCCAGCGCGGGAGCATCGTTAGTGCCGTCGCCGGTCATCGCCACCAGCCGCCCTTCGGCCTGATACTGGCGAATCAGCGCCAGCTTGGTTTCCGGTGTCGCTTCTGCCAGAAAATCATCGACGCCGGCTTCTGCGGCAATCGCTGCCGCCGTGAGCGGGTTGTCGCCGGTGATCATCACGGTTTTTATCCCCATGCTGCGCAGTTCGGCAAAGCGCGCCTTGATGCCGCTTTTCACGATATCTTTCAGCTCCACCACGCCAAGCACGCGTTTGCCTTCTGCAACCACCAGCGGTGTGCCCCCGCTGCGTGCGACGTTGGATACCGCTTCTTCGACCTGATGCGGGAAATCACCATTGTTTGCTTCAATGTAGCGACGCAGGGCATCGACCGCGCCTTTACGAATGGCACGCTGCCCAAAATTGACGCCACTCATGCGCGTTTGGGCGGTAAAGGGAACAAAGGTGGCGTCCAGCGACGTTAAGTCCTGCTCCGGCAGATTAAAGCGCTGCTTTGCCAACACCACGATGCTGCGGCCTTCAGGCGTTTCATCGGCTAAAGACGCGAGGCGTGCGGCGTCAGCCAGCGCCTGTTCGGTCACACCCGGCGCGGGCAGAAAAGCGGAAGCCTGACGGTTACCCAGCGTAATGGTGCCGGTTTTATCCAGCAGCAGAACGTCGATATCGCCCGCCGCTTCGACGGCACGTCCGCTGGTGGCAATCACGTTAGCCCCCAGCATCCGGCTCATCCCAGCCACGCCGATAGCCGACAGCAGGCCGCCGATAGTGGTCGGGATCAGGCAGACGAGCAGAGCGACAAGCACGGTCACGCCGACGATATCGCCACTGTTATTCGCCTGTACGCCGAACCAGGAGAAAGGGTAGAGCGTGGCAGTCACCAGCAGGAAGATGAGCGTAAGCTCGATCAGCAGAATGGTTAAGGCGATTTCGTTCGGCGTTTTCCGGCGCTGTGCCCCTTCAACCATGGCGATCATTCGGTCGAGGAAGGTTTCGCCGGGATTGACGCTGCACTGAATCACCAGCCAGTCGGACAGCACGCGGGTGCCACCCGTAACGGAAGCGAAATCGCCGCCGGACTCGCGGATCACTGGCGCGGATTCCCCGGTGATGGCGCTTTCATCGACGGACGCACCGCCTTCCAGCACCTCGCCGTCGCACGGAATGGTTTCACCCGCGCTCACCAGCACGATATCGCCTTTACGCAGGCTGTCTGCCGGTACCGATTCTGAACTGGCATCGTGATTCGGCGCGGAGAGCTTGTTAGCCCAACTGGTTTTCTTGACGCCTTTCAGCGCGTTTGCCTGCGCTTTGCTGCGACCTTCCGCCAGTGCTTCGGCCATGTTGGCGAATAGCACGGTAAACCACAGCCAGAGTGACACCAGCCCGGTAAACACGGCATTCCCTTCCGTTTTACCTGCCAGAATAGTCAGCCAGACGAGGGTGGTCAGCATACTGCCGAGATACACCACAAACATGACCGGGTTGCGCCACTGTATGCGCGGGTCGAGTTTCTTCAACGCATCTTTCAGCGCCGAACGGATTAACGTTCTGTCAAACAGCGTTTGCTGTTTACGTTTGCCAATCTGGCGGGAGGCCTCACCCTGTTGGGCTGAGGTCGGTTCCTGTGTTGCCTGATGATTCATCGTGTGACGAGTCATAAAGAGTCTCCAGCCTTAGTGAGTCAGGCCGAACTGTAAATGTTCAGCAACTGGCCCTAACGCCAGTGCAGGGATAAACGTCAGCGCACCAATCAGCAGAACGATGGCGATGAGCATGCCGATAAACAGCGGGCTGCGCGTCGACAGTGAGCCTTTGCTTTCCGGCTGGCGCTTTTTCATGACCAGCGAACCAGCGATAGCCAGCACGGGCACCATGACGGCAAAGCGGCCCAGCAGCATCGCGACAGCGAGCAGGACGTTATAGAACGGCGTATTGACGCTCAGGCCAGCAAACGCACTGCCGTTGTTGTTTGCGGCGGAAGACACCGCATAGAGCACTTCGCTAAAGCCGTGTGCGCCGGGGTTCAGAATGCCGCTGCGTCCCGCTTCCGTACTCAGCGCCAGCGCGGTGCCGAGCAGCACCAGTGCGGGCGGAATCAGAATCGCCAGTGCCGTCATCTTCATCTCATAGACTTCGATCTTTTTGCCCAGATACTCCGGCGAGCGACCAATCATCAGGCCGGCAATAAAGACGGTCAGAAGCACGAATAACAGCATGCCGTACAGGCCAGAGCCGACGCCGCCGAACACCACTTCGCCAATTTGCATCAGCCACATGGGAACCATGCCGCCGAGAGCCGTGAAGGAGTCATGCATTGCATTCACCGCACCTGTCGAGGTGGCCGTGGTGACAACGGCATACAGGCTGGACGTCAGGACGCCAAAACGCGTCTCTTTGCCCTCCAGATTCGCGGCGCTGTCCGCGCCTAAGGCCAGCAGATGCGGGTTACCATTGATCTCCATTTTCATCACTACGGCAGCGGCGACGATAAAGATCAGCGCCATCGCCCACAGCAGCGCGTGGCCTTGTCGCTTATCGCTGACGGCTTTGCCAAAGGCGAAGCACAGCGCAGTAGGGATCAACAGGATCGCCAGCATTTGCACGATGTTGCTCAGCGCCGTCGGGTTTTCAAACGGGTGCGCCGAGTTGGCGCCAAAGAAGCCACCGCCGTTGGTGCCCAGCAGTTTAATCGCTTCCTGTGAGGCGACGGGCCCCATCGGCAGCGTTTGGGCTGCGCCGTCCAGCGTGGTCAGATGCTGGTAAGGCAGCAGGTTCTGCAATACGCCCTGACTGACGAAAAACAGCGCTAACAGCAGAGACAGTGGCAGCAACACGTACAGCGTGATACGCAATAGATCGAGCCACGCATTGCCCAGCGTATCGACACAGCGGCGGGAAAACGCGCGGATTAACGCGAAAGCCACCGCAATGCCGCTGGCGGCGGAAAGGAAGTTTTGTACCGTTAGCCCGACCATCTGGCTCAGGTAGCTCAGCGTGTTTTCGCCACTGTAAGCCTGCCAGTTGGTGTTGGTCACAAAGCTGATTGCCGTGTTCAACGCCAAATGCCACGACAGTCCCGGCATATTTTCTGGGTTAAGCGGCAGAGCACCCTGCGCCATTAACAGCACAAACAGCACGACAATGCCGATGAGGTTAAGCGTCAGAATGGCCGCCGCATACTGCTGCCAGCGCATCTCCGTCGTATCCAAAGCGAAAAGGCGCGCAGTACCCGCCTCAAATTTTTGCAGGAACGTACTCGTTTCGCCCTCAATCAGACGGGCCAGTACGCTGCCCAACGGCTGGGCTACGATTAGCACCGTGAGCAGCAGACCAAAGATCAGTAAAAAAGCGTCAGCGGCCATCAGAATTCCTCCGCCTTCAACAAGGCATAAACCAGATAGGCCAGTAATAGCAGCACGAGCAGGCCGCCTAAGACGATGCTAAGCGTCACAACACACCTCCAGAACAGAATAGACAGCGTCAGAGTAGGAAAACGCAGGAAAAGAAGGTGCAAATTTCCCGTCTGTGGGCGTAAAAAAAGTATAAAAATGGGATGAAAAGTAGGCGGTGGAGGCCGTAAGGGCGTTGTGGCGCCAGCAACGCTGAAGGCAGTGAGAAGAGAGCATTAAAGAAGAGAGAGTAAAATGATCCAACCTAAAACCATAAATTAACCAATGGTAATTTTATTTTTAACGTCGCTGTAACTTAATGACGTAATGACGAAAAAATTGGCGATTATTTCATCTTTTACTGGTCAGATGAGTAGTAAACTTTCAGAAAAGGCGGTAAAATTTTAACCAATGTCACAGTTCTTATTTTATCGTTATGAAAAGCGCCGCTGAACAAGGGTGCTTATCCCAGAGGAGGATCGTTATGTCGCTTTATACTACTTATCCCTTGCACCGTATTCTCCTGCGTCGCGCTGCCGTGGTTGCCATCGGCGTGCTGGCGTTACCGGTGATGCTGTTCCGCCGCGATCGGGCACGTTTTTACAGCTATTTACACCGCGTCTGGCTGAAAACCAGCGATAAACCGGTCTGGATGGCGCAGTCCGAAGCCGCCGCCTGCGATTTTTATTAAGGCCAACGTCTAAGGTCTCTCGTGTTTATCTGCCATCTCCGGTAGGTAAACACGAAAAATGAACCGATGAAGTATCGGTTTAAGGATGTTTTGACGCGATTTACCCTTTTCCCTTCCCGTCTGTTCTTCCGTTATTTCTCCCCAATCTCATGATTTATTACTTTATTCTTCGCTGCGACTGCACAGAATCGTGGTGAAATCCGCTATGCTGGTCAGAGGGTTTGCAGAATGCCAACGCACGTGCAACTTGAAATATGACGGGTATAAGGATAAATCATGACGCTCGAACTCATCCCTGTTGGTATCAGCGCCTGTTTGCTCGGTAATCCCGTGCGATTTGATGGCGGACACAAGCGTTTGACGTTTGCTGCTGAACAACTGGCACCCTATTTTCGTTTTGAACCTGTCTGCCCGGAAATGGCGATTGGTTTACCGGTGCCGCGTCCGGCACTCAGGCTGGTGAGAGAAGGGGAAAGCCATATCACGCTGCGTGCCAGCAACGGTTCACCGCTGGATGTCACCCAGCAGATGGCGGCGTTTTCCGCTGACAAAGTCAGCCAGCTTCAGCACTTATGCGGTTATATCGTCTGCGCCAAATCGCCGAGCTGCGGTATGGAGCGCGTGAAGGTTTACAATGAAACGCAAAAGGATGCGCGTAAAAGTGGTATCGGCCTGTTTACGCAGGAGCTGATGCGGCAAATGCCTTGGCTCCCGGTTGAGGAAGACGGACGCCTGCAGGATCCCGGCTTGCGGGAAAATTTCATTGAGCGCGTTTATGCGTTACACGAACTGAATCAGCTATGGCAAAACGGCCTGAGCCGTGGTGCGCTGATTGCCTTTCATAGCCGCTATAAACTCCTGCTGCTGGCGCATTCCCAGCCGGAATACCGTGAACTAGGGCCGTTTGTTGCGGGGATCGATAAGTGGGAATCGCTGGAAGACTACATCGTTGAATACCGGAAACGGCTAATGAAGCTTTTGTCGAAGCCTGCGACGCGGCGTAACCACACCAATGTGTTGATGCACGTGCAGGGCTATTTCCGACGCCAGCTTAATTCTCAGCAGCGACAGGAACTGGCGCAGCTCATCGACCGCTATCGACAGGGCTTGCAGCCGCTATTGGCGCCTATCACGTTGCTAAAACATTACATGGCAGAATACCCCGATGTGTATCTGGCTCAGCAGCGTTATTTTGAGCCGTACCCCGAGGCATTACGCCTGCGTTACGGACACTAGTTTGACCGCCCGAGGAATGTCATGACCACCCATGTAGTCTGGCTACGCAACGACCTGCGCGTTACCGATAATCTGGCGCTGTACGCCGCCTGTCAGGATCCGAATGCCAGCGTGCTGGCGGTTTTTATCGCCACGCCTGCGCAGTGGGAAAAGCACGATATGGCACCGCGTCAGGCGGCCTTTCTGCTTGAGAACCTGACGCTGGTGCAGCATGCGCTGGCCGAAAAAGGTATCCCGCTGCATTACCACGAATGTGCTGACTTTGCGGCGTCGGTTGACTGGCTGGTGCAGTTTTGTGCGCAGCAGCAGGCCACCGACCTTTTCTACAATTATCAGTATGAAATTAACGAGCGCCTGCGTGATAAGCAGGTGAAAGATCGGCTGGCGGATAGCGTGGTTTGTCACGGTTATCATGACAGCCTGTTGTTACCGCCGGGTAGCGTGCTGACGGGCAACGGCGAGATGTACAAAGTGTTTACGCCCTTTCGTCAGGCCTTTATCAAACGCCTGCTGGAGTCGGATACTACGTGCGTACCGGCACCAGACGCGCGCGGTGAGCCGATCGATAACACGGTGGAACTGGCACCGTTCAGCTATTCGCAGCGCGAAGTGGATAGTGAGGATTTTCCTCGCGGCGAACGCGCGGCATTACAGCAACTGCGCCGTTTCTGCCGCGAGCAGGTGCATGATTATGATCAGCAGCGGGATTTTCCTGCGCTACCCGGCACCAGCAAACTTTCTCCGTACCTGGCGCTTGGGATCGTATCGCCGCGCCAATGTTTTAACCGCCTGCGTGCCGAGTGTCCGGATATGCTGGAACGGCGTGAGGGCGGGGCGTTTACCTGGTTTAACGAGCTGGTCTGGCGTGAGTTTTACCGCCACCTGATTGTCTCTTGGCCGCAGCTGTGTAAACACCGACCGTTCACCGCGTGGACGCAGTGGGTGAAATGGCGAGAATCACCGGAGGATTTAGCCGCCTGGCAGCAGGGGAAAACGGGCTACCCAATCGTGGATGCGGCGATGCGTCAACTGAATGAAACGGGATGGATGCACAATCGCCTGCGTATGATTTGCGCCAGTTTTCTCGTCAAAGATTTACTGATCGATTGGCGTGAAGGTGAACGCTACTTTATGTCGCAGTTGCTGGATGGCGATCTGGCGGCGAATAACGGCGGCTGGCAGTGGGCGGCGTCGACCGGCACCGATGCGGCACCTTATTTTCGCATTTTCAATCCGACAACGCAGGGCGAGCGTTTCGACCCTGAAGGTCGGTTTATTCGTCACTGGCTGCCTGAACTGGCCGCCGTGCCGGATAAAGATATTCATCAGCCCCATCGCTGGGCTGACAAACACCACCATCAGCTGAACTATCCGTTGCCAATCGTCGACCATAAAACCGCGCGTCAGAATACGCTGGCGGCATTTGAGGCGGCCAAAAATATCGGTATGGCGGATAACGATCGAGAAGAGAAAAGTAAGTATGCGTAATGTGGAACTGGAAAGAATTATTAACGAGAAACTGAGCACGGCGACGTTTCAGGACTACGCACCGAATGGTTTACAGGTTGAAGGGCGTGCGGACGTAAAACGTATTGTGACGGGCGTAACGGCCTCACAGGCGCTGCTGGATGCGGCGGTAGAGAAGCAGGCCGATGCGATTCTGGTTCACCACGGTTACTTCTGGAAAAACGAACCGCAGATTGTCTGTGGTATGAAGCGTAACCGACTGAAAACGCTGTTGCTCAATGATATCAACCTGTATGGCTACCATCTGCCGCTGGATGCACATCCGGAACTGGGGAATAACGCACAGCTGGCGGCTCTGCTGGAGATTCAGGTGCAGGGCGCGATCGAACCGCTGGTGCCGTATGGCGAACTGGCACAGCCCATGACGGCAGACGCCTTTTGCCGCCGTGTAGAAAAACGACTGGGGCGTAGCGTGCTGCATTGTGGGGATAATGCACCGCAACAGATACAACGCGTGGCCTGGTGTACCGGCGGCGGTCAGGGCTTTATTGAACAAGCGGCCCGCTTCGGGGTCGATGCGTTTATTACCGGTGAAGTGTCTGAGCAAACGATTCATATCGCGCGCGAAATGGGGCTGCACTTCTTTGCTGCCGGACACCATGCCACCGAACGTGGCGGCATCAAAGCGTTGGGCGAATGGCTGGCGGCACAGCATGGTTTTGATGTGACATTTATTGATATTCCTAACCCCGCGTGATGGGTTGAAAGTTTCTGAACCGCACAGGAATGATGTCACATTTTTGATATTGGCATTGTTGTTGCTTAGCTGTTGAGAAGAAAATAGAACAGTAAGCCACGCTAATCATTTAGCCATGTTCACCATGACGGATAAAACGCGATTCAGGAGGAAAGATTGCAACGAGCACGGTGTTATCTTCTGGGCGAGAGGGCTGTCGTTCTGGAACTGGAACCGCCAATGTCGCTGGAGAGCCAGCAGCGGATATGGGGGCTTGCCGAGCGCCTGAACCATCATGAAGAGGTGCTGGAAGCAATTCCGGGCATGAATAATCTGACAGTGCTGCTGGCGCATCCACAGCAGGTGGCGCTGGATGCGATTGAACGCTTGCAGCGCTGGTGGGAAGAGAGCGAATCGCTGGTGTTTGATCCACGCGATATCGACATTCCCGTCGTGTATGGCGGAGAAGCAGGGCCGGATTTGGTGGAGGTTGCCGCTCACAGTGGCCTGACAGTGAGTCAGGTTGTGGAAGCACACGCAGCCGCACAGTATGTGGTCTACTTTTTGGGCTTCCAGCCGGGTTTTGCCTACCTCGGCGGATTAAACGAGAAACTGCATATGCCGCGTCGCGCTGAGCCGCGCCTGCGCGTGGCAGCAGGATCGGTCGGGATTGGTGGCGCACAGACGGGGATTTACCCGCTGGCGACGCCGGGTGGCTGGCAGCTGATTGGTCGCACCTCGCTGAAATTGTTTAATCCACAAACGATGCCGCCCACGCTGCTGCGTCCTGGCGATAACGTTCGGTTTCTGCCACAGAAGGAGGGCGTATGCTGAAGGTTATCCATGCCGGATTACATACTTCGGTGCAGGACGGCGGTCGCATCGGCTTTCGCCGTTTGGGTATCAGCCAGTCAGGCGCGCTCGATCTGCCTGCACTGACAATGGCCAACCTGCTGGTGGGCAACGCGGAGAATGCTGCCGCGCTGGAAATTACGCTGGGCAAGTTTACCGCAACATTCACCACCGCCTGCTGGGTGGCGTTGACTGGTGCGGACTGTCATGCCGACTTGGATGGAAAACCACTCTGGACAGGCTGGCGTTTCGCTGTGAAGCCGGGACAAACGTTGAAAATGCGCATGCCGCGTAACGGAATGCGCAGCTATCTGGCGCTGTCCGGTGGCGTGGATGTGCCGGAAGCGCTTGGTTCGCGCAGTACCGATTTGAAAGCCGGTTTTGGGGGCTTTGACGGACGTTTGCTGATGGATGGCGATGAACTTCCGCTGGGAACGCCGACTCGTGAACTGACGCAAGAAGTCGGTATCAAGCAGTTGTTATTCAGCAATCGCGTGCGGGCCTTGCCGGGGCCGGAGTATCAGGAATTCAGCGAGGAAATGCAGGAACTGTTCTGGCGAACTTCTTGGCAACTGAGCCCGCAAAGTAACCGTATGGGTTACCGTTTGCTGGGTGCTGAGCTACAGCGCGCTGCATTGCCGGGCAGCAAACCGCGCGAGCTGCCATCGCATGGGCTGCTGCCGGGCGTGGTGCAGGTTCCGCATAATGGTCACCCTATCGTACTGCTGGCAGATGCGCAGACGACCGGCGGTTACCCGCGTATTGCGACGGTGATCGAAGCGGACTTATTCCATCTGGCGCAAATCCGACTCGGCGAGCCGATACATTTTATTCACTGTACGCAGGCACAGGCGCAAAAAGCCGCCGAAGAACAGCGACGTTACCTCGAACAGCTGGCGTGGAGGCTGCATGATTATTGATCTGAATGCCGATCTGGGTGAAGGCAGTGAGAACGATGAAGCGCTGCTCAAGTTGGTGACGTCTGCCAATATTGCCTGTGGGTTTCATGCTGGTGATGCACAAACCATGCGTCAGTCGGTGCGTTGGGGAATTGGCTATGGGGTCGCGCTTGGCGCACACCCGAGCTTTCCCGATCGTGAAAATTTTGGCCGCAAGGCGATGAATGTGCCTGCGGAAATTGTCTTTGCACAGGTGGTGTATCAGCTTGGCGCACTCAGCGCGATCGTCGCTGCTGAAGGGGGCACGTTGTCGCACGTTAAGCCTCACGGCATGCTTTACAATCAGGCGGCATGCGAACCGGTGCTGGCCGATGCGATAGCCAAGGCGGTGAAAGTGGTGAATCCGGCGTTGCGCTTAGTCGGGCTGGCGGGAAGCGAATTAATCCGCGCTGGGCAACGGCTGGGGTTGGAGACGCGTCAGGAAGTGTTCGCCGATCGTTGCTATCTGCCTGACGGATCGCTGGTGCCACGCACTCAGGCGGGGGCATTGATTAACAGTGATGAGCTGGCGCTGGCGCAGACGCTGGAGATGATTCAACGTCAGCGGGTTAGGGCGATCGACGGCTCCTGGGTTAACGTACAAGCGGATACCGTATGTATTCACGGCGATGGACAACACGCGCTGCTGTTTGCCCGCAAACTGCGTAACTGCTTTAGCCAGCATCAGATCGCTGTTGCGGCGGCATAATCATTATTTTTGTATGACGGGGATAACCGATGAAAACCGTTTTGATCACGGCATTTGAACCTTTTGAGGGCGAAGCGATTAATCCCTCATGGGAAGCGGTAAAAGACCTTCATCAGCGGGAAGTTGGCGGTGCGCGCGTGGTGGCCTGCCGTTTATCTTGCGTTTTCGACCTGTCGCTGGAACAGCTTTACCGCGCGATAGCCGAATGGCAGCCGGAAGTAGTGATCGCGGTGGGGCAGGCGGGCGGTCGTACTGATATTTCTGTCGAACGCGTGGCGATTAATATTAATGACGCTCGAATCGCGGATAACCGAGGTAACCAACCGATTGATACGCCGGTGGTGGAAGGCGGGCCTGCGGCATATTTTTCGACGCTGCCAGTGAAAGCGCTGGTTCAGGCATTACGTGTGGCGGGTATTCCCGCGTCGGTGTCGCAAACCGCAGGGACGTTTGTCTGCAATCATGTGATGTACGGGCTTTTACACCAGTTACATCAGCAGGGCGATGTGGTGCGCGGCGGATTCGTTCACATTCCCTATTCGCCAGAACAGGCTGCACGACACCCCGGTGAACCGAGCATGCCTACACCGTTAGTCACGGCGGCGCTGGAAGTGATGATCAAGCAATCGCTGGTGCAGCAGGTTGATGTGGCGGTGACTGGCGGCGCCCTGCACTAGTCTAGTTAATCGCACAATACGTCTGATTTTCAGGGAGTAAGGTATGCCGGAAGGACCGGAGATTCGCCGGGCGGCCGATAAGCTGGTTGAGGCCGTCGTGGGCAAAACGCTGACGCGTGTCTGGTTTGCATTTCCAGAATTGAAGCTATACGAAGCAGAATTGGTCGGGCAGCAGGTCAGGCAGATTGAAACGCGTGGGAAGGCGCTGCTGACCTATTTTAGCAACGATCGGGTGTTGTATAGCCACAATCAGCTCTATGGCGTGTGGCGAGTCGTGAATGCGGGTGAATCACCGGAAACGAAGCGGGATTTGCGCGTCCGACTGGAAACACAGGATCGCGCCATTCTGCTTTACAGCGCGTCCGATATTGAAATGCTGACGCTGGAGACGCTCTCGACGCATCCTTTCCTGCAACGTATTGGCCCTGATGTCTTGGATCTTTCACTGACACCGGAACAGGTGTGTGAGCGTCTGTTATTACCGCGCTTTCGCCGTCGCCAGTTTAGTGGTTTGCTGCTGGATCAGGCTTTTCTCGCCGGGCTGGGGAATTATCTGCGCGTCGAGATTCTCTGGCAGGCACAGCTTGCACCCCAACACACGGCAGCGCAGTTGAATGAGGAACAGTTACAGACGTTAAGTCACGCGCTGCTGGAGATTCCCCGTTTGTCCTACAACACGCGTGGCACCGTTGATGAGAATCGATATCACGGGGCGATTTTTTCGTTCAAGGTTTTCCATCGTGAAGGAAAAAGCTGCGAGCGCTGTAGTGGCATCATCGAAAGAACGATGCTGTCATCACGCCCGTTTTATTGGTGTCCGCACTGCCAGAAGTAATAATGTGAGTGATTTATGCGCAAGATGAATACGTTAATTCCAGAAATGATTGTCTCTGACTTACAAAAGAGTCTGGTGTTTTATTGCCACGTTTTGGGATTTCAGATTGAGTACGACAGGCCTGAAGATAAGTTCGCGTTCCTTTCTTTTCATGGGAGCCAACTGATGCTGGAACAGGATTATTTAACTGAATCGCCCTGGCGTGTGGAGCCTTTAGAACCGCCGTTTGGACGTGGTATGAATTTATCGATTGAGTGCCCGGATGCTCAGGCGCTGGCGGCGACGATTGAACGTGCGGGTTATACGCTACGCAGACCCGTAGAAACGTGCTGGTATCGCGATCATGAGGTGTACCACGGGGAAAGTAATTTTCTGGTACAGGATCCAGATGGCTATTTATTGCGATTCACGCAAAGTTTAGGTTGTAAGTCATCCCTTTAGTACCGTTATAAAAAAGGCCGGATGTGATATCCGGCCTTTTTGCTCGTACTGAATGGATTAGTCGTTTTTCAGATTGGACGTAAAGTCACGTTTGTCGTAGCCGGTATACAGCTGACGTGGACGGGCAATCTTGATGCCGTCGGCGTGCATTTCGCTCCAATGCGCAATCCAGCCCACGGTACGCGCCATCGCAAAGATAACGGTAAACATGGAAGACGGAATACCCATCGCTTTCAGGATGATGCCTGAGTAGAAGTCGACGTTCGGGTACAGTTTCTTCTCAATGAAGTACGGGTCGTTCAGCGCGATATGCTCCAGCTCCATCGCCACTTCCAGCAGGTCATCTTTTCTGCCCAGCTCTTTCAGCACTTCATGGCAGGTTTCACGCATGACGGTGGCGCGCGGGTCGTGGTTTTTGTACACACGGTGACCGAAGCCCATCAGGCGGAAGGAGTCGTTCTTGTCTTTAGCACGCTCGATAAACGCAGGGATGTGCTCCACGCTGCTGATTTCTTCCAGCATACGCAGGCAGGCTTCGTTCGCGCCGCCGTGTGCCGGTCCCCACAGCGAGGCGATCCCCGCGGCGATACAGGCAAATGGATTCGCACCAGACGAACCAGCAGTACGCACGGTAGACGTCGAGGCGTTTTGTTCGTGATCGGCATGCAGGATCAGGATACGGTCCATGGCACGTTCCAGCACTGGATTTACAACATATTCTTCACAAGGGGTGGAGAACATCATGTGCAGGAAGTTACCCGCGTAGGACAGGTTGTTTTTTGGATAAACAAACGGCTGACCCAGTGAGTATTTGTAGCACATTGCTGCAACGGTCGGCATTTTGGACAGCAGGCGGTAGGCCGCGATTTCGCGGTGGCGCTCAATGTTAATGTCCAGTGAATCGTGATAGAACGCCGCCAGTGCGCCAGTGACGCCGCACAATACGGCCATTGGATGTGAATCACGACGGAAACCGTGGAACAGACGGGTAATCTGCTCATGGATCATGGTGTGGCGAGTCACGGTGGTCTTGAAGGTTTCATACTGTTCTACCGTCGGGACTTCACCGAACAGCAGGATGTAACAAACTTCAAGATAATTTGATTTTTCAGCCAGTTGGGCAATCGGGAAGCCACGGTGTAGCAGGATGCCTTCGTCGCCGTCGATATAGGTAATCTTGGATTCGCAAGATGCGGTAGAGGTAAAGCCGGGGTCAAATGTGAAGTAACCTTTAGAACCGAGGGGACGAATATCAATCTCATCATACCCCAATGTACCTGATAGGACATTTAGCTCAATTGGATCTTTACCCTCTAGAGTAAGTGTTGCTTTCTTATCAGCCATTTACAGTCTCCTTAGCGCTTTAATTTTAAAAATTCTCACTGAAGAAATACCGTCATGCCTGTGCACCGGCGAGTGAAGAATGACCGGTGAAACTCTGTCGTGACACAGTCGTCAAATAGGATACAGAGTAAGGCGGATAGCCGCATTCAGGATGAAAAATTCGTTCTCCAGGTAATTAACAATCTTCAGGTTATTAGCGATCTTCAGGCAATTAACTATGCTCTGAATAGATTGTAGTCATTACCTATGATTTTTACGTGGACTCTCCCCACTGTTACATAAGTTACGCCAGTGTGGAAGTGTCGCCGTTGTGCTTTAACACATCATAAGGAATTCAATCCCCTAGTTGTAATTGAAATGTTGAACTTTTGTCAAATCAGATAATTAATTTTATATAAATTGTGAAATTCGTGATCTAAATCACTGTTCGGGGCAAATGTCACCAAACAGTTTGTATGGGAATTGTAATGGGAATGTGAAGTACTTATACTGCCGACAGGTCTCCGGAATCACCCTGCAGTAGGAGCACCCAGTATGAAAGGATCATGCGCTGTTTAGACACCGGAATGTCGATGTTTGAGCGCGTATCGTAAACCCACTTTTCAGGGCCGTAACTTTCATGCTGTCTGACCTCACATCAGGCCCGGAGGAAGAAACAATAATAAAAGCTGTGTGGGCAAATCCGTGAAAAAACAAAGACCTGTCAATCTGGAATTGCAGACGATCCAGTTCCCCGTTACTGCGATAGCATCTATTCTTCACCGCGTCTCCGGCGTTATCACCTTTGTCGCTGTCGGTATTTTACTGTGGCTGTTAGGCACTTCTCTTTCTTCTGAGGAAGGGTTCCTGCGCGCTGCGGAAATTATGGATAGCTTCATCGTCAAGTTTATCGTTTGGGGCATCCTCGTCGCGTTGGCTTATCACATTGTTGGTGGTATACGTCACCTGTTGATGGATTTTGGCTATATAGAAGAAGACTTTGCCGCAGGTAAGCGTTCTGCAAATATCTCCTTTATTATTACTGTCGTGCTTTCAATTCTGGCTGGAGTCCTCGTATGGTAAGCAATGCTTCTGCGTTAGGACGCAATGGCGTACACGATTGGTTACTGATTCGCGCTTCCGCCATCGTCATTGTTCTGTATGTAATTTATATTATTGGTTTTATTGCTACGGCTGGCGACATCACGTATGAAATCTGGCGTGGTTTCTTCGCGATGGCCCTCACCAAAGTATTCACACTGCTAACGTTATTTTCCATTCTGGTTCATGCCTGGATAGGGATGTGGCAAGTGCTGACCGACTACATTAAACCGCTGGCCTTACGCCTGACTTTACAGTTGGCGATTGTGGTTGCGCTGTTGGTGTACGTCATTTATGGAACTATTGTGGTGTGGGGTGCGTGATGAATTTGCCAGTCAGAGAATTTGATGCAGTTGTTGTGGGTGCGGGTGGCGCAGGTATGCGCGCCGCGCTGCAAATTTCCCAAATGGGCCTGTCCTGTGCCCTGTTATCGAAAGTGTTCCCAACCCGTTCCCATACCGTGTCTGCGCAGGGCGGTATTACCGTTGCGCTGGGCAACACCCATGAGGACAACTGGGAATGGCACATGTACGACACCGTAAAAGGGTCGGATTACATTGGCGATCAAGACGCCATTGAATATATGTGTAAAACCGGCCCGGAAGCGATTCTGGAACTGGAACACATGGGATTACCGTTCTCCCGTCTGGATGATGGCAGCATTTATCAGCGTCCGTTCGGTGGTCAATCCAAGAACTTTGGCGGCGAGCAGGCTGCGCGTACTGCGGCGGCGGCCGACCGTACTGGGCATGCATTGCTGCATACGCTGTATCAGCAGAACCTGAAAAATCACACCACTATCTTCTCCGAATGGTACGCCCTCGATCTGGTTAAGAATCAGGATGGCGCGGTTGTCGGCTGTACGGCGATCTGTATCGAAACCGGTGAAGTGGTCTATTTCAAAGCGAAAGCGACCGTGCTGGCAACTGGCGGCGCAGGCCGTATCTACCAGTCCACCACCAACGCACACATTAATACGGGTGACGGCGTGGGCATGGCGCTGCGTGCTGGCGTTCCGTTGCAGGACATGGAAATGTGGCAGTTCCACCCGACCGGTATTGCTGGTGCTGGGGTGCTGGTGACAGAAGGCTGCCGTGGTGAAGGCGGTTACCTGCTGAACAAGCACGGTGAGCGTTTCATGGAGCGCTATGCGCCGAACGCGAAAGATCTGGCCGGGCGTGATGTAGTTGCCCGTTCCATTATGATCGAAATTCGTGAAGGCCGCGGCTGTGAAGGCCCGTGGGGACCACACGCCAAGCTGAAGCTGGACCATCTGGGTAAAGATGTTCTGGAATCCCGTCTGCCGGGCATTCTGGAGCTGTCCCGCACGTTTGCTCACGTTGACCCAGTGAAAGAGCCTATTCCGGTTATCCCAACCTGCCACTACATGATGGGCGGTATTCCGACCAAAGTGAGCGGTCAGGCGTTGACGGTGAATGAGAAAGGCGAAGATGTGGTGATCCCTGGGCTGTTTGCCGTGGGCGAAATAGCCTGCGTCTCGGTTCATGGTGCCAACCGTCTGGGCGGTAACTCGTTGCTCGACTTGGTGGTATTCGGTCGCTCAGCGGGTATTCACCTGCAAGAGTCGTTGAACGAGCAGGGCGAAAGCCGTGATGCCAGCGAATCCGATATTGAAGCCTCGCTCGACCGTCTGAACCGCTGGAACACTACCCGTTCAGGGGAAGATCCGGTTGAAATCCGCAAGGCGCTGCAATCCTGTATGCAGAACAACTTCTCGGTCTTCCGTGAAGGCGATGCGATGGCGAAAGGGCTGGAAGAGCTGAAAGTGATCCGTGAACGCCTGAAAAATGCGCGTTTGGATGACACATCAAGTGAGTTCAACACCCAGCGTATCGAGTGTCTGGAACTGGATAACCTGATGGAAACCGCGTATGCAACGGCGGTATCGGCCAACTTCCGTACCGAAAGCCGTGGCGCACACAGCCGCTTCGACTACCCAGAGCGCGACGATGAAAATTGGCTGTGCCATTCGTTGTATCTGCCGCAAACCGACAGCATGACGCGCCGTGAGGTGAACATGCAGCCTAAACTGCGTCCGGCGTTCCCGCCGAAAGTACGTACTTATTAATTGCGGAGATCAAACGATGAAACTCGAATTTTCTATTTATCGTTACAACCCGGATGTTGACGATGCTCCGCGGATGCAGGATTACCAACTGGAGGCGGAAGAAGGCCGCGACATGATGCTGCTGGATGCGCTGATGCTGCTGAAAGAGCAGGATCCGACGCTGTCATTCCGTCGTTCCTGCCGTGAAGGCGTCTGCGGTTCCGATGGCGTCAACATGAACGGCAAAAATGGGCTGGCCTGTATTACGCCTGTTTCTGCGTTACGTCGCGGAAACAGCAAAATTGTTATCCGTCCTTTACCTGGATTACCGGTTGTGCGTGATTTGGTAGTGGACATGGGACAGTTCTATGCTCAATATGAGAAAATAAAGCCTTACCTGTTGAATAATGGGAAAAATCCGCCGGCGCGTGAGCATCTGCAATCGCCTGAACAACGTGCCAAGTTGGATGGGTTGTATGAATGCATCATGTGTGCCTGCTGTTCAACGTCTTGCCCGTCGTTCTGGTGGAACCCGGACAAGTTTGTCGGACCTGCGGGGCTGCTGGCAGCGTACCGCTTCCTGATTGACAGTCGTGATACGGAAACCACGCCACGACTGGACGATTTGGACGATGCATTCAGCGTTTTCCGCTGCCACGGCATCATGAACTGCGTCAACGTGTGTCCGAAAGGGCTGAACCCGACCAAGGCTATTGGTCATATTAAATCGATGCTGTTGCACCGTAGCGCGTAATGACTCGTCAGTACGTAACGTGTTATTGCATAAAGATTAAGTAGTAAAACATGTATCTCCCTCTGAAGTTGCTATTCTTCAGAGGGAGCGCAGGAAACCTTTAAAAACCGGCTTACGCGCCCGAACCGGTTTTTAAAGGTTCCTTAGGGGGGATGGATACCCTAAGTGCGTACCGAAGTACGACAAGTGAACCGTTTTTACGGCGAACAATATACGGACACTAATTACATGTTAACCACGGCGAAAACTGAAGCTTATTAGCTTAAGGGATCATAATGCAGAACGGCGCGATGAAGGCCTGGCTGGATTCCTCCTATTTGGCGGGTGCGAATCAGTCCTACATAGAGCAACTCTATGAAGATTTTTTAACCGATCCTGACTCGATCGAACATAGCTGGCGCTCGATCTTCCAGCAATTGCCTACGAGTGGGGTCAAACCGGATCAACTCCATTCCAAAACGCGTGAATATTTCCGCCGTCTGGCGAAAGACTCTTCGCGCTTTACCTCGTCAGTCACCGATCCCGATATTGATGCTAAGCAGGTCAAGGTATTGCAGCTGATCAATGCGTTCCGCTTCCGTGGACATCAGCAAGCTAACCTGGACCCGATCTTCCTGCGCCCGCAGGAACCTGTTGCAGAATTGGATCTGGATTACCACAACCTGACGCAGGATGATCTGCAGGAATCCTTCAATGTGGGGTCTTTTGCCATCGGCAAAGACACCATGAAACTGGAAGATCTGTATGACGCGCTGAAACGCACCTATTGCGGTTCTATCGGTGCGGAATATATGCACATGACCAGTACGGAAGAGAAACGTTGGATCCAGCAGCGTATCGAATCGGTAATGGGGCAGCCGTCATTTTCTCTTGAAGAAAAACGCCGTTTCCTGAAAGAGTTAACCGCAGCCGAAGGGCTGGAGCGTTATCTGGGTGCCAAATATCCTGGTGCCAAGCGTTTCTCGCTGGAAGGCGGTGATGCGCTGGTTCCGATGCTGAAAGAGCTGATTCGCCATGCGGGTGCAAACGATACTCGCGAAGTGGTATTGGGGATGGCACACCGTGGTCGCCTCAACGTGCTGATCAACGTATTGGGCAAAAAATCTCAGGATCTGTTCGACGAATTTGCTGGCAAGCATAAAGAACACCTCGGTACCGGTGATGTGAAATATCACCAGGGCTTCTCGTCTGAATTCGAGACGGCTGGCGGTCTGGTGCATTTGGCGCTGGCGTTCAACCCATCGCATCTGGAGATCGTCAGTCCGGTAGTGACGGGCTCGGTACGTGCGCGTCTCGATCGTCTGAATAGCCAAAGCGGCCCGCGTGTTTTACCTATCACCATTCACGGCGATGCGGCAATTAGCGGTCAGGGCGTGGTGCAGGAGCTGTTGAACATGTCGACGGTGCGTGGCTACGAAGTTGGCGGCACACTGCGTATTGTGATCAACAACCGTATCGGCTTCACCACTTCTAACCCGTTGGATATTCGTTCAACCGAATACTGTACCGATATCGGCAAGATGGTGCAGGCACCGATTTTCCACGTTAACGCAGACGACCCGGAAGCGGTGGCGTTTGTTACGCGTCTGGCGCTGGATTTCCGTAATGAGTTTAAGCGCGATGTGTTCATCGATCTGATTTGTTATCGCCGTCATGGTCATAACGAAGCTGACGAGCCAAGTGCAACGCAGCCGATGATGTACCAGAAGATCAAGAAGCACCCGACGCCGCGTAAGGTATACGCCGATCGTCTGGAGCAGGAAAAATCCATCACGCTGGAAGATGCCACCGAGATGGTCAATCTGTACCGCGATGCGCTGGATGCAGGTGAATGCGTGGTGGAAGAATGGCGTCAGATGGATATGCAGTCCTTTACCTGGACGCCGTATCTGAACCATGAGTGGGATGAACCTTACCCGCACGCCACAGAAATGAAACGTTTGCAGGAACTGGCGAAGCGTATCAGTGAAGTGCCGGAAGGGATTGATATCCATCCTCGCGTTGCCAAGGTTTATACCGACCGTGCAGAAATGGCGGCGGGCAACAAACCGTTCGACTGGGGTGGCGCTGAAACGCTGGCTTATGCCACATTGGTCGATGAAGGCATTCCGATTCGCTTGTCTGGTGAAGACAGTGGTCGTGGCACGTTCTTCCATCGCCACGCTGTCGTACATAACCAGAAAAATGGTTCCAGCTACACGCCGTTGAACCACGTACACAACGGGCAGGGCGAGTTCAACGTTTGGGACTCCGTGCTATCCGAAGAAGCGATTCTGGCGTTTGAATACGGCTATGCGACCGCAGAACCGCGCACCCTGACCATCTGGGAAGCGCAGTTTGGTGACTTTGCCAACGGTGCGCAGGTCGTTATCGACCAGTTCATCAGCTCCGGTGAGCAGAAGTGGGGCCGTATGTGTGGTCTGGTCATGCTGCTGCCGCACGGTTACGAAGGTCAAGGTCCAGAGCACTCGTCTGCCAGACTGGAACGTTATCTGCAGTTGTGCGCTGAGCAAAATATGCAGGTTTGTATTCCGTCAACGCCAGCACAGGTGTATCACATGCTTCGCCGTCAGGCGCTGCGCGGTATGCGCCGTCCGCTGGTGGTCATGTCACCGAAATCTCTGTTGCGCCATCCGCTGGCGATTTCTTCACTGGATGAACTGGCAAATGGTTCCTTCCAGCCAGCGATTGGTGAAGTAGAAGAATTAGATCCGGCAGCCGTGAAGCGTGTCGTGCTTTGTTCCGGTAAGGTCTACTATGATTTGGTGGAACAGCGCCGCAAGAACGAGCAAAAGAATGTCGCGATCGTCCGTATCGAACAGCTTTATCCGTTCCCGCATCAGTCCGTTCAAGCTGCGTTGGAACCGTTTGCCCATGTTCACGATTTCGTGTGGTGTCAGGAAGAGCCGCTGAATCAGGGAGCCTGGTATTGCAGTCAGCACCATTTCCGTGAAGTGATTCCGTTTGGGGCTTCTTTACGTTACGCAGGACGCCCGGCGTCTGCATCACCCGCCGTTGGCTATATGTCCGTACACCAGAAACAACAGCAAGATCTGGTTGATGACGCGCTGAACGTTGATTAAATAAAAGGATAGATAATGAGTAGCGTAGATATTCATGTACCCGACCTGCCTGAATCCGTCGCTGACGCCACCGTTGCTACCTGGCATAAAAAACCAGGCGATAGCGTTCAGCGTGATGAAGTGCTGGTTGAAATTGAAACTGACAAAGTTGTGCTGGAAGTGCCTGCCTCTGAAGCGGGCATTCTGGATGCCGTGCTGGAAGAAGAAGGCGCGACCGTAACGTCTCGCCAGCTACTGGGCCGTATTCGCCGTGGCGATAGCTCCGGTAAAGAAACCAGCGAGAAGTCACAGAGTAAAGAATCAACACCAGCACAGCGCCATACGGCTGGGCTGGAAGAAGAGAACAGCGACGCGCTCAGCCCGGCAATCCGCCGTCTGATTGCAGAGCACGATCTCGATGCAGCTGCGATCAAAGGCAGCGGCGTAGGCGGTCGAATTACCCGTGAAGACGTGGATAAGCATTTGGCTGCCCAGAAGAAAGAGCCTGCTAAAGCGGCTAAGTCCGAGGCACCAGCGGCTTCTCCGGCACCCGCTCTGGGCGCGCGCAGCGAAAAACGCGTACCGATGACGCGTCTGCGCAAGCGCGTTGCAGAACGTCTGCTGGAAGCGAAAAACAGCACAGCAATGTTGACGACGTTCAACGAAATCAACATGCAGCCAATCATGGATCTGCGCAAGCAGTACGGCGACGCATTTGAGAAGCGTCACGGTGTGCGTCTGGGCTTCATGTCCTTCTACATCAAAGCTGTGGTCGAAGCGCTGAAGCGTTATCCAGAAGTGAATGCGTCTATTGATGGCGAAGATGTGGTGTACCACAACTACTTCGATGTCAGCATCGCGGTATCTACCCCGCGTGGTCTGGTTACGCCAGTGCTGCGTGATGTGGATGCGCTGGGCATGGCCGACATCGAGAAGCGTATCAAAGAGCTGGCTGTGAAAGGCCGTGACGGCAAACTGACGGTTGAAGAACTGCTGGGCGGTAACTTCACGATTACCAACGGCGGCGTCTTTGGCTCTCTGATGTCTACCCCGATCATCAACCCACCGCAGAGTGCGATTCTGGGTATGCACGCCATTAAAGATCGTCCGATGGCGGTTGATGGTCAGGTCGTTATTCTGCCAATGATGTATCTGGCACTGTCTTACGATCACCGTTTGGTCGACGGCCGTGAGTCCGTTGGCTTCCTGGTGACGGTGAAAGAGATGCTGGAAGATCCGGCGCGTCTGCTGTTAGACGTGTAGTCCGACAGGTAGACTTTCGGGCGGTAACCCTGACGGTTTCCGCCCGAAATACACAGATTATGTGCTATGCAGGCCGCTTCTTCCCAGCGGCGTTATCCAAATATATCAGAGAGTTAATGGCGCTTTTCTCTACCGAAAGACTCGGTGATGAAAAACCGTCTGCCGACTTATCTCCAAACCTAAATGGATAGAACATCATGAATTTACACGAGTATCAGGCAAAACAACTCTTTGCTCGATATGGTTTACCGGCACCGACCGGCTATGCCTGTACCACACCGCGTGAAGCGGAAGAAGCCGCGTCTAAAATTGGTGCGGGTCCGTGGGTCGTAAAATGTCAGGTTCACGCTGGTGGCCGCGGTAAAGCAGGCGGCGTTAAAGTCGTCAGCAACAAAGAAGATATCCGCGCCTTTGCTGAAAACTGGCTGGGTAAAAAACTCGTTACTTATCAAACTGACGCACAGGGTCAGCCGGTTCATCAGATTCTGGTTGAAGCTGCAACGGATATCGACAAAGAGCTGTACCTGGGCGCGGTTGTTGACCGTGGCACGCGTCGCGTGGTGTTCATGGCGTCCACCGAAGGTGGCGTAGAAATTGAAAAAGTGGCGGAAGAAACGCCGGAGCTGATTCATAAAGCGGCGATCGATCCACTGGTCGGCCCACAGCCTTATCAGGGCCGTGAACTGGCCTTCAAACTGGGTCTGAGCGGTAAGCAAGTGGCTCAGTTCACCAAAATCTTCATGGGTCTGGCGACGCTGTTCCTTGAGCGCGATCTGGCTCTGGTAGAAATCAACCCGCTGGTTATCACCAAGCAGGGCGATCTGATCTGTCTGGATGGCAAGCTGGGTGCGGACGGCAATGCCCTGTTCCGTCAGCCTGAGCTGCGTGAAATGCGTGACCCAAGTCAGGAAGATTCTCGTGAAGCGCATGCGGCGCAGTGGGAACTGAACTATGTTGCGCTGGACGGTAACATTGGCTGTATGGTCAACGGTGCGGGTCTGGCGATGGGCACGATGGACATCGTGAAGCTGCACGGCGGTTCTCCTGCTAACTTCCTCGATGTAGGTGGCGGTGCGACGAAAGAGCGTGTTACTGAAGCGTTCAAAATCATCCTGTCTGACGACAAGGTAAAAGCCGTCTTTGTTAACATCTTTGGTGGCATTGTACGTTGTGATTTGATCGCTGACGGTATTATCGGTGCGGTAGCCGAAGTGGGCGTTAACGTACCGGTTGTTGTACGTCTTGAAGGAAACAATGCGGAACTGGGTGCCAAGAAACTGGCGGATAGCGGCCTGAATATTATTGCCGCGACCAGCCTGACGGGTGCAGCTCAGCAGGTTGTTGCAGCAGTGGGGGATAAATAATGTCCATTCTGATTAATAAAAATACCAAAGTTATCTGTCAGGGTTTTACCGGTAGTCAGGGGACATTCCACTCTGAGCAAGCACTTGCTTACGGTACGCAAATGGTCGGTGGTGTGACGCCGGGTAAAGGCGGCACGGAACATCTGGGTCTGCCCGTATTTAATACGGTGCGTGAAGCGGTAGAAGCGACGGGCGCAACGGCATCGGTTATCTACGTTCCCGCTCCGTTCTGTAAAGACTCCATTCTGGAAGCGATTGACGCAGGTATCGAGCTGATTATCTGTATCACCGAAGGTATCCCGACGCTGGATATGCTGACGGTGAAAGTGAAACTCGATCAGAGCGGCGTGCGGATGATCGGCCCGAACTGCCCAGGTGTGATCACGCCGGGCGAATGTAAGATCGGTATTATGCCGGGCCATATTCACCTGCCGGGTAAAGTCGGTATCGTTTCTCGCTCTGGTACGCTGACGTATGAAGCGGTGAAGCAAACGACCGATGCCGGTTTGGGTCAGTCAAGCTGTGTGGGGATCGGTGGTGACCCGATCCCAGGCTCTAACTTCATCGATATTCTGAAGCTGTTTGAACAAGATCCACAGACGGAAGCCATCGTGATGATCGGTGAAATCGGTGGTACGGCAGAAGAAGAAGCGGCGGCGTACATTAAAGAGCACGTGACTAAACCGGTTGTCGGTTACATCGCGGGTGTGACGGCACCGAAAGGTAAGCGCATGGGCCACGCTGGCGCCATCATCGCGGGTGGTAAAGGTACCGCTGACGATAAATTCGCAGCGTTAGAAGCGGCGGGTGTTAAAACCGTTCGCAGCCTGGCGGATATCGGCGATGCAGTAAAAGCGATATTATCGCGTTAATCGATGAGTCGATTAAATATACCAGCCACCTTCGGGTGGCTTTTTTTATTCCAATTTGGCTGTCTGGGATAATTGGCATAATTGAATTACGCATGACTTCTACGGGGTTTTATTGGATAATTCGCGCGCCTGTAAAGGGCTGTTAGCGATAAACAGAAGTGATGATTATCTCATTTGTTATGTGTAAGCAGGGAATGATTAATTAATTTGCCTTAAGGGGATGTTGTGTGAAAGGAAATATAAAAGCGCTAGTTCTGGCACTATCTGCGTTTACCTGTGCAGTCAGCGCACAGTCTATTAATATTGAAGTGCTAAGTGCGACTGTCAAAGATAAAAAAATTGATGATGCAACGGTTATTTTACAGAAGAACGGTGCGCAGTCAGTGACTGCACGTTCTGATGTCGCGGGCCGTGCGGCGCTTAACGCGCCATTCGACGTCGATCAAGACAGTCTGCTGATCATTAAAAAAGCAGGGTATTCCGATCTGGTAGTGAAATGCCCGTGTGATGGTATGACCTATGCGATTAGTCCAGTAATGAAAAGCCTGGACGGGATGCGAATTGTATTAACCTGGGGTGAAAAACCTGACGATTTAGATTCCCATCTTATTTATCCGGGTAATCATATTTATTTCAGCCACAAAAATGGACGCGATGCTAATCTTGATGTCGATGATACAGATAGTTTTGGTCCAGAAACGATCACGATTGATAAAAAGCGTTTAGGCGAAAGTTATATTTATGCCGTCCATGATTATTCAAATAGTGAGAAGGCGAATTCATTAGCGCTTTCCGCAAGCCGTGCAAAAGTATTTGTCTATGTTGGCAGCTCACAGGTACGTTCATATTCCGTCCCACTGAATAAAGCAGGGAATATCTGGACGGTTTTCCGTCTTAACCCTAACGGTGATTTTGAAGATATCAATGCGGTTGGCGAGGCGGATTTCACCAAAGTGAAGGACAGCGATGTGCTGCCAATGGTGCTTAACCCGGCGCAGACGGCAGCTTCTGTTACTGGGAATACCGCGCTGGCAAAAAGCCTCAATCGTGACGGCGAAGCCGCCTATGGGCGCGGTGAGCTAGAGCAGGCCACCACACTCTTCCTGGCAGCGATCGATCAGGACAGCGCGTTTGGTCAGGCATATAGCAACCTGGGCCTGACCTATCAAAAACGCGGCAACATTGCCGAAGCCATTTGGGCCAACCGCAAAGCGATTGCGTTGGCAAATGGTAGCAACGCGGCAACCACGCGTGCCAGCTCGTACTACAATATTGCAAAAATCTACGAGAATGCGGGTCAGTTCAGCGATGCACTCCAGCATTACGAGCTTGCAAGAAGCGAGAAAAGTAACACGGTTTACGATAACGCCATTGAACGGATGAAAGCGAAGCAGTAAATCGCAGCATCTTGCTACGTGTCACTTAACCTGCAACCACAGCGGAGGCCTTTTGGTCTCCGCTGTGGCATGGAGCGTTACAAGCTGGCGATTCATAGGGGGGGAAGGGCAGGGGAATTCATGGCGAAAATACAGCGCGGTTGTCAGCAATAAAAAATAGAAATTTGACATAAAATAGAAGATAAAAACACATGTGAATAATCGATAACGGAAAGTAAAAATTATATTGCCGAATTAATTTTAATTAAACCTAAAAGTCACATTGCATTAACAATGAGTGTAATAAGGAAATTAATGCAACGCGACAATCACGAGAAAAGCGTTAAATTGTTTTAGATCAAAAAACGCCTCTGGATATAATTTCTGAAATAGGCTTAAATTGCGCGAGGTCAATTATCGTCTTTCACGCCGTCTAGTGGAAAAGTTGATTTGAAGCCAAAAACCTAGTCTGGGTCACGTAAAAACCTATTTATTGTAGGGGATTACAGGCGTAATATACGGCTACCTCCCTATGGGGTATGCGATTTGTAATACTTGTGATTTATCTTGAGCTTGCTGTCGGGGTATCGCGATGCGACTGCCCTGGTGAACGGTATTTCTAGCGTTCATTACAGCCTGTGTTAAAGCAATTCTTGTTGTGTTCTTTTTGGGTGTAATGGCCGGATGTTTGGCAGCTTGTCAGCGTTTGCAAGCTAATCCCTTCCTGCGAGGAGCAAGGAGTCAAAATGTTTGATGTAGTCGAACTGTCACGTTTACAGTTTGCCTTAACAGCAATGTACCATTTTCTATTCGTACCATTAACGCTGGGGATGGCGTTTTTGCTGGCGATTATGGAAACGGTATATGTGCTGTCCGGCAAACAAATCTATAAAGATATGACCAAATTCTGGGGCAAGTTATTTGCAATTAACTTCGCTCTGGGGGTCGCTACCGGATTGACCATGGAGTTTCAATTCGGGACCAACTGGTCATATTTCTCTCACTACGTCGGGGATATTTTCGGCGCGCCGCTAGCGATTGAAGGCCTGATGGCATTCTTCCTGGAATCGACCTTTGTTGGCTTGTTCTTCTTCGGCTGGGACCGTTTAGGAAAAGTGCAGCATATGGCCGTGACCTGGCTGGTTGCGCTGGGCTCTAACTTCTCTGCACTGTGGATTCTGGTTGCCAATGGCTGGATGCAGAACCCCATCGCATCGGATTTCAACTTCGAAACCATGCGTATGGAAATGGTGAGCTTCGCCGATCTGGTACTGAACCCGGTTGCTCAGGTGAAATTCGTTCACACGGTAGCGGCAGGTTACTGTACGGGCGCGATGTTCATTCTGGGTATCAGCTCTTACTATCTGCTGAAAGGCCGCGACATTGCGTTTGCCAAGCGTTCATTCGCTATTGCTGCAAGCTTCGGTATGGCTTCTGTCCTGTCCGTTATCGTACTGGGTGATGAATCTGGTTATGAAATGGGTGACGTACAGAAAACCAAACTGGCAGCAATTGAAGCAGAATGGGAAACGCAACCTGCACCAGCATCCTTTACGCTGATCGGCATCCCCAATCAGGATACGATGGAAAATAACTATGCCATCAAGATCCCTTATGCTCTGGGGCTCATTGCCACGCGTTCAACGGATAAAGAAGTTACCGGCCTGAAAGAGCTGATGGAGATGCATGAAGTGCGTATTCGCAATGGTATGAAGGCTTACCAGTTGCTGGAAGAATTACGCGCGGGCAACACCGACCCGGCAGTAAGGCTGGCGTTCGAACAGTCCAAACAGGATCTCGGTTATGGCATGCTGCTGAAGCGCTATACGCCGAAAGTCTCTGATGCGACAGAAACGCAGATTCAACAGGCGGTTAAAGATTCTATCCCGCGCGTTGCACCACTGTATTTCTCTTTCCGTATCATGGTGGGCTGTGGCGTTCTGATGCTGTTAATCATCGGCCTGTCTTTCTGGTCTGTTCTGCGTAACAAAATTGGTCAGAAACGTTGGCTGCTCCGTACGGCGTTGTACGGTATTCCGCTGCCGTGGATTGCTATCGAAGCTGGCTGGTTTGTGGCTGAATACGGCCGTCAGCCTTGGGCTATCGGTGAGATTCTGCCGACAGCCGTTGCAGCGTCATCATTGACCGCAGGGGATATTCTGTTCTCCATGGGGCTGATCTGTGGTCTGTATACGCTCTTCCTGATTGCAGAAATGTATCTGATGTTCAAATTCGCACGTCTGGGGCCAAGCAGCCTGAAAACAGGACGCTACCATTTTGAACAACCTATAGCGGCTGCGCAGGAAGCACGGTAAACAGGAGTCCACTATGTTTGAATATGAAGTCTTACGTTTTATCTGGTGGCTGTTGATCGGTATTTTGCTGATTGGCTTCGCCATCACTGATGGTTTTGACATGGGCGTGGGCATTCTGGTGCGTCTGATGGGACGTGGTGATACCGAACGTCGCGTTATGATTAACAGTATTGCGCCGCACTGGGATGGTAACCAGGTCTGGTTGATCACCGCAGGTGGTGCGCTGTTTGCTGCCTGGCCGATGGTTTATGCCGCCGCGTTCTCTGGTTTCTACATTGCCATGATTCTGGTGTTGGCCTCACTGTTCTTCCGTCCTGTCGGCTTCGATTACCGTTCAAAAATCGAAGATCCGCGCTGGCGTGGCATGTGGGACTGGGGCATCTTCATCGGTAGCTTTGTCCCACCGGTAGTGATTGGGGTGGCATTTGGTAACCTGTTGCAGGGTGTACCGTTCCACGTCGATGAATATCTGCGTCTGTACTACACCGGAAACTTCTTCCAACTGCTGAACCCGTTTGGCTTGTTGGCGGGTGTGGTTAGCCTGACGATGATCCTGACTCAGGGTGCAACCTACCTGATGATGCGGACCACGGGCGATCTGCACGTGCGCTCCAAATCCGCCGCGCAGATTTCCGCGCTGGTGATGATGGTGACGTTTGCTCTGGCTGGCGTATGGGTGGTTTACGGTATTGATGGTTATGTGGTGACGTCGGCGATCAACACCGCGGCTGAGTCTAACCCGCTGCGTAAAGAAGTCGTTCATCAGGCGGGTGCCTGGCTGATCAACTTCAATAACCATCCGGTATTGTGGGCTATCCCGGCTCTGGGCGTAGTGCTGCCAGTGCTGACTACCCTTATGGCGCGTGCAGAGAAAGGGGCTTGGGCATTCCTGTTCTCTTCTCTGACTATCGCGTGTGTGATTCTGACCGCAGGGATCGCTATGTTCCCGTTCATCATGCCGTCAGTGACTGTGCCTAACGTCAGCTTGACGGTATGGGATGCGACATCAAGCCTGCTGACGCTGAAAGTCATGACAGTGGTTGCGATGATTTTCGTTCCTATCGTGCTGTCTTACACCGCATGGTGTTACTACAAGATGTTCGGTCGCATTACCAAAGAGCAGATTGAGCAAAACACTCACTCTATGTACTAAGTAAGGAGCTTAATTTATGTGGTATTTTGCCTGGATACTCGGAACGCTTCTTGCTTGCTCACTAGGGATCATCACGGCCCTGGCTATTGAGCAGAGTGAGGCAAGCAAAGCGGCTGAAGAAGATAAGCAATGAGTGATCTGGTCGATAAACTCTATCGCCTGATGGATAAGAGCCCGTTAAGGGCTCTTTCCCTTATCATGGCGTTGCTGCTGGCTGGTTGCGTATTCTGGGATCCGACGCGCTTTGCCGCGCGGACCAGTGAGCTCGCGGTTTGGCAGGGGCTGCTGTTGATTTGGGCCGTTTGCGCTGGCGTTGTTCATGGCGTTGGTTTTCGTCCACATCGCCTGCTCTGGCGCGCGTTTTTCGCACCACTTCCCGCCTTTGTGATCCTGTGCGCAGGATTGTACTATTTCTTCGGCTAAAATAGCCTCCTATTCCATTTAGTTATGGGTTGCTTGCAGCCCATAATTATTTTCTTTCCGTTGTCACAATCCATTCCAAACCTCATTTCTCTTGCGTATAGTAGCGAGGTTTAATGCATTACTGGGATGTAGAGTGAGTAATTCGTTGTTTCGCTGGCCAGTTCGAGTCTACTTTGAAGACACTGATGCAGGTGGCGTTGTCTACCACGCTCGCTATATTGCCTTTTATGAAAGGGCAAGAACCGAGGCGTTGCGTGAGCGCAACTTTCACCAGCAAGCCTTGCTAAGTGAGCATGTCGCGTTTGCTGTTCGTCGGATGACGGTGGAGTATCTTGCTCCTGCGCGCCTCGACGACATGTTGGAAGTGCAAAGCGAGATTATCTCGCTGCGTGGTGCTTCTCTGACTTTCGCCCAGCGTATTCTTAATGCTCATGGTACCCTGCTAAGCCATGCTGAAGTTTTGATCGCATGCATCGATCCACATCAAATGAAGCCTATTGCGCTTCCTAAGTCTATTGTCGCGGAGTTCAAGCAGTGACTGACATGAACGTTTTTGATTTGTTCCTGAAGGCAAGCCTTCTGGTTAAACTAATCATGCTGATTTTAATCTGTTTTTCTATCGCTTCCTGGGCGATCATTATTCAACGTACCCGAATTTTGAATGCGGCGACGCGTGAAGCTGAGGCGTTCGAGGACAAATTTTGGTCGGGCATCGAACTGTCGCGCCTCTATCAGGAAAGTCAGACTCGTCGCGATAGCCTGACGGGCACTGAACAAATCTTCCATTCAGGTTTCAAAGAATTTGCACGGTTGCATCGTGTCAACAGCCATGCGCCGGAGGCCGTGGTGGAAGGGGCGTCCCGCGCAATGCGTATTTCAATGAATCGTGAGTTGGAAACGCTGGAAACGCACATTCCCTTTTTGGGAACCGTTGGTTCTATCAGCCCGTATATCGGCCTGTTCGGTACCGTTTGGGGGATTATGCATGCCTTCATCGCGCTGGGCGCAGTGAAGCAGGCCACCTTACAAATGGTTGCCCCTGGTATTGCCGAAGCTTTGATTGCAACGGCAATCGGCTTGTTTGCGGCGATCCCTGCGGTCATGGCGTATAACCGTCTTAGCCAGCGGGTGGGCAAACTGGAGCAAAACTACGACAACTTTACGGAAGAGTTTATCGCTATCCTGCACCGTCAGGCGTTCTCCAGCGACAACAGCAAGTAATCAGGGGGGATCATGGCACGAGTACGCAGAGGCCGTCGTGAGCTGAAATCCGAGATCAACATTGTTCCGTTACTGGACGTGCTGTTGGTGCTGTTGCTGATTTTTATGGCGACAGCCCCGATTATTACGCAGAGCGTTGAGGTGGATCTACCGGATGCGACCGACTCAAAAACGGTCTCCAGCAATGACAATCCGCCCGTGATCGTAGAGGTTTCAGGCATAGGGCAATATAGCCTGGTTGTTGAACAAAACCGTATGGAGCAGCTTCCGGCAGAGCAGGTGGTTGCTGAAGCGCAATCGCGGCTGTCAACCAATCCCAAGACGGTCTTTTTGATTGGTGGCGCGAAGGATGTTCCTTATGATGAGATCATTAAAGCGTTGAATTTGTTGCATCAGGCTGGCGTTAAATCCGTTGGTTTGATGACACAACCGATTTAAATGAGCGCATCACGGTAATGATCGTTAAGCCTATTTCTGGCAACACTGTTTTTGGGAATCGCTTGTGCTAAAGGCAAACGAACAAAACGATAAGCTAAAACGCGCCGTTATTATTTCGGCTGTTTTGCACATCATACTGATTGCTTTGCTGCTTTGGAGTTCGTCGACGCAAACGATGGATGCCAGCGGGGGCGGCGGAGGCTCGTCAATTGATGCCGTAATGGTCGATCCGAGCGCAGTGGTGGAGCAATATAACCGCCAACAGCAGCAGCAGACCGATGCGAAACGTTCTGAACAGCAGCGTCAAAAGCAGGCTGAACGGCAGGCCGAAGAGCTCCAGCAGAAGCAAGCGGCTGAACAGCAGCGGCTGAAAGAGTTGGAAAAAGAGCGTCTGCAAGCGCAGGAAGAGGCGAAAAAGCAGGCTCAGGAACAGGCTGAACAGCGTAAGCAGTCTGAAGCGGCGGCTCAGCAGGCAAAAGAACAGCAGAAGCAAGCCGAAGCTGCAGCAGCAAAAGCGAAGGCTGAAGCTGAACAGCAGGCGAAAGCGGCGGCAGACGCTAAAAAGAAAGCGGAAGACGAAGCGAAGAAACAGGCTGCTGCGGCCGCTGCTGCTAAGAAGCAGGCGGAGGAAGAGGCTAAAGAAAAAGCCGCTGAAGCCGCTAAACAGAAGGCAGCAGAAACCGCTAAAGCAGAAGCTGCAAAGGCAGCCGCAGAGGCTGAGCAAGCTAAACAAAAAGCAGCAGCCGAGGCGGCTAAGCAAAAAGCCGACGCTGAAGCAGCGAAGAAAGCAGAAGCAGCCGCAGCAGCTAAGAAAGCCGCTGATGATAAAAAGAAAGCGGCAGCAGAAGCGGCTAAGCAGGAAAGCGCCGTTGATGATTTGCTGGGTGGGCTGGCTTCATCGAAAAATGCGCCGAAGTCTGGCGGTGGTGCACCTGCGGGCACAGGTAACAATAAGAAGAGCGGTGCATCAGGTGCAGCGCTTGATAGCTATGGTAGTCAGGTTCGTTCAGCCATTCAGAGCAAGTTTTATGACTGGCAGCTCTACAAAGGTCGCACCTGTACGTTACGGATTAAGCTGGCGCCAGATGGTCTGCTGATTGACGTCACTGCTGAAGGCGGCGATCCGGCGTTATGTCAGGCGGCTATTGCGGCTGCCAAACAGGCCAGAATACCGAAGCCACCAAGTACGGATGTTTATGAGGCTTTTAAAAATGCGCCAATAGACTTTAAACCGCAGTAACCGGGCTGTTTACCCCAATAGATTTAAGATTATTACGATGGTAAATAAACCAGGTTATGTTGTTTTGTTGACATTGGTTTGTTTTTGTTAAAATTCTGCTAATTTATCGTAGACTTCGCGTCTGGATAAGGGAGATGAGATGAAGCAAGTACTGAAAGTTGCATTAAGCTTTTTAATGCTGTGGACTGCGGTTGTTCACGCGGAAGTACGTATAGAGATTACCCAAGGGGTAGACTCTGCACGTCCTATCGGTGTGGTTCCGTTCAAGTGGGCAGGCCCGGGCGCTGCGCCTGAAGACGTCGGCGGCATCGTGGGTGCTGACTTACGTAACAGTGGCAAATTCAACCCGATCGATGCAAACCGTATGCCTCAGCAACCTGCAACAGCATCCGAAGTGACGCCTGCTGCATGGACGGCGTTGGGCATCGATGCGGTTGTGGTTGGTCAGGTTCAACCGAGTGCTGATGGCAGCTATCTGGTTTCTTACCAACTCGTCGATACCTCCGGTAACCCGGGTAACGTATTGGCGCAGAACCAGTTCAAAGTGACCAAGCAGTGGTTGCGCTATGCTGCGCACACCGCCAGTGATGAAGTGTTTGAGAAACTGAGTGGTATTAAAGGGGCGTTCCGTACCCGTATCGCTTACGTTGTTCAGACTAACGGTGGTCAGTTCCCTTATGAACTGCGCGTTGCCGACTACGACGGTTACAACCAGTTTGTGGTTCACCGCTCACCACAACCGCTGATGTCTCCGGCCTGGTCCGCAGACGGCAGCAAGCTTGCGTATGTAACGTTTGAAAGCGGCCGTTCTGCGCTGGTTATTCAGACGCTGGCAAATGGTGCGATCCGTCAGGTTGCTTCCTTCCCGCGTCACAACGGTGCGCCTTCTTTCTCTCCTGATGGCAGCAAGTTGGCGTTCGCACTGTCTAAGAGCGGTAGCCTGAATCTGTATGTGATGAATTTGGGATCTGGGCAAATCAGCCAGGTGACTGATGGTCGCAGCAACAACACGGAACCAACCTGGTTCCCAGACAGCCAGACCTTGGCCTATACTTCAGACCAGGCTGGTCGTCCTCAGGTTTACAAAGTGAATGCTAACGGCGGTGCGCCACAACGTCTGACCTGGGAAGGTTCTCAGAACCAGGACTCTGACGTGAGTGCCGACGGGAAATTTTTGGTAACGGTGAGCTCGAATGGTGGGGCTCAGCATATTTCCAAACTGGATCTGGTAACGGGTGCCGTACAAGTATTAACGGACACGTTCCTGGACGAAACGCCAAGTATCGCACCGAATGGCACGATGGTGATCTACAGTTCCAAACAAGGGCTGGGTTCAGTGCTACAGCTGGTTTCGACAGATGGGCGTTTCAAAGCGCGTCTTCCGGCTACTGATGGACAGGTTAAATTCCCTGCCTGGTCGCCGTATCTATAAGTACAGATATGTACAATAAACTCGTCAAAGGACATAAGAAATGCAATTCAATAAAGTGCTGAAAGGCCTGATGTTGGCTCTGCCGGTACTGGCAGTGGCCGCTTGTAGCTCTAACAAGAATGCGGACAATGACCAATCTTCCATGGGTGCTGGCAACAATGGCATGATGGACGGCGGCAACATGTCTTCTTCTGAGCAAGCTCGTTTGCAGATGCAAGAATTACAGCGCAACAACATCGTTTACTTCGGTCTGGACAAGTACGATGTGAGCTCTGAATTCGCTCAGATGCTGGACGCACACGCTGCATTCCTGCGTAGCAACCCGTCTTACAAAGTGACTATCGAAGGTCACGCGGACGAACGCGGTACGCCAGAATACAACATCGCTCTGGGTGAGCGTCGTGCCAACGCGGTACAAATGTACCTGCAAGGTAAAGGCGTTTCTTCCGATCAGATCTCTATCGTTTCTTACGGTAAAGAGAAACCAGCTGTTCTCGGTCATGACGAAGCGGCTTATGCCAAAAACCGTCGTGCCGTTCTGGTATATTAAGAGAATCGCATGAGCAGTAACTTCAGACGTCACCTGTTGGGTCTGTCGTTACTGGTTGGCGTAGCGGTCCCTTGGGCCGCTACTGCCCAAGCGCCAATCAGTAATGTCGGCTCAGGCTCGGTCGAAGACCGCGTCACTCAATTGGAGCGTATTTCTAACGCTCACAGTCAGCTTTTAACCCAACTTCAACAGCAGCTCTCTGATAATCAGCGTGATATTGACAGCCTCCGTGGGCAGATTCAGGAAAGTCAGTATCAGTTGAATCAGGTTGTTGAACGGCAGAAACAGATCTATCAGCAGATTGATGGATTAAGTTCGCAATCATCTTCTACACCGACGACAGACGGTGCACCTGCCGCTGCTGCGGGTACTGATACCGGTGCAGCCAATACGGCGGCACCGGCCAGTACGGGTGATGCGAATACGGATTACAATGCCGCAGTCGCGCTCGTGCTGGAGAAAAAACAGTACGATCAGGCGATCAGCGCATTTCAGGCATTCGTCAAAAAGTACCCAGATTCAACCTATCAGCCTAATGCTAACTATTGGCTTGGTCAGTTGAATTACAACAAGGGGAAAAAGGACGATGCGGCGTACTATTTCGCCAATGTAGTCAAAAATTATCCCAAGTCACCAAAAAGTTCCGAGGCGTTGCTGAAGGTTGGGGTGATCATGCAGGAAAAAGGTCAGGTTGATAAAGCCAAGGCCGTTTACCAGCAAGTTGTAAAAATGTACCCCAATACGGAAAGTGCAAAGCAGGCTCAAAAACGTTTATCTGCATCGTAACCCCGTCTTAATTGGCACAAAAATTGCGCATCATGAGCGATTTTTGTGCCTAAACGTCTTAAGAGTAAGCAATCAAAAAGTTATTTAAGAAAATAGGTTGCGCCGAAAATTTAAATCAGTAATATGTGCCGCCGTTGCCAAGGCAAATAGCAAAACGCTAAAGCAGCATGAAATTGGGTCGTTAGCTCAGTCGGTAGAGCAGTTGACTTTTAATCAATTGGTCGCAGGTTCGAATCCTGCACGACCCACCAATTTCAAGCATAGTTATAACAGCATTAAGTATCAAAGTAGTTCCGCATTGCGGGTCGTTAGCTCAGTCGGTAGAGCAGTTGACTTTTAATCAATTGGTCGCAGGTTCGAATCCTGCACGACCCACCACTTCGGCAGTAGATTTTCTTCCTCGAATAAATTCATTTTAAATCATATATCGCACATGTCGCATCGGTGAGATAAAGCCCATCATCATTCCCTACTCATTAAGACTTTGCGGTATATTAGGTTTTTGCCCCTCTCTATGGACTATATAACCCGTCAGGAACTGTTTTCTAATCCTATCGAGCAGGGATGGAGTCATTGCCACAGGGAAGCGCGTGTAGCCCTGTTTAGGAAGATATATGATTGGTCCGTTGATTAATGGTGCCGCTATCTTGATTGGTAGTGGTCTGGGTATCGCTTTGCGTCGTTTTATCCCTCAGCGTTTGCAGGATGGCCTTCCGCCAGCATTTGCGATGGTGTCGATTGCAATGGGGGTGACGCTGGTTGTGAAAGTCCAGCAACTGCCTGCGGTGGCGCTGGCTATTGTGATTGGTGTGGCGTTAGGTGAGCTGTTACGCATGGAGTCCGGCGTGCAGTGGGCTGGTACGATGATTCAGAAAGGATTAAACCGCGTGCTGCCTGCACAAGAGCACCGCTTGCCGCAGGATGTCTACACTCAGAATTTTACCGCGTTAATCGTCCTGTTTTGTGCCAGCGGAACCGGCGTGGTTGGAGCGTTAACGGAAGGGCTAACTGGTGATTATCAACTGTTGATCATCAAATCTGCTTTGGATATTTTCACCGCGCTGATTTTCTCCATCACGCTTGGCCTTGCCGTGATGTCGATTGCGATACCGCAAGTTATTGTCCAGACGCTGTTGTTCTTCTCCGCCAAATTGATTATGCCCTTTATGACAGATATCACGATGGGCGATTTTTCTGCCTGTGGCGGGATTATCATGATTGCGGTAGGGCTACGGATCGCGCAGATCAAATCATTTGCGGTGGTGAACTTCCTACCTGCGTTGGTTCTGGTTATTCCTATCTCTCTGTACTGGCACCGCTTTTTCGCCTAAAGCGCAACGTCTGATTAGCGGCTGACAATCGAAGGCATGTCGCCGCTAAAAATTTGTATCACTTCCTGGTCGGTAAGCGGCACATTTTTGCTACAGACATAAATATGCTTTCCTTGTGGGCTGATGCTCTTGGCTAGCTCTATGTAGCTGGCAAACTCGACCTGGCTGTGTCCGCCTTCATTCATCTCCATGGCATGGATGATGACCTTGTGTGACGAGAACAGATCGAGCAGTCGTTTGGGGGCTACCTTGCGCGCGAGTCGATCCAATAGCTTCATTGCCGGGATCATCTGCCCGAGCAGTAAGCGCGTGGTGGTAAAAGGCGTTTCTGATTGCTCTGTCACCTCTTGTTTCGTGTCCACGTTTCTGACGGTCAGGGTATCGCGATATAGTCTGATATAGAGGCTGGCCATGCCATTTCTCTCCTTGTCTCTTTTCTACTTTCTACAAGTCATGCCACTTACGCATTTCACCTCACCATTTTAAGCATATTAAACAGAATGGCGGGTCATATGGAAAAAACACCGCGACTTTAGGGCGGGTTTTCGGTATTTTGTTTAGGATAAAAAACGTCGATGCTGATCATTCATTAGTATCAGGTGTTACAACCCGAGTTGTCATCGTGGAAATTTATAATGAGTATCCTTTTTGATAGCAATGAGACCATTTATCCCTTTCCGCCGAAGCCCAGACCCTTATCGGCTGATGCAAAACAGCACTATCGTAACAGGATAAAAACGCTGCTGCGGGAAAGAAATGCCGTCATGGTCGCGCACTATTATACCGATCCTGAAATTCAGGCGCTGGCGGAAGAAACTGGCGGCTGTGTAGCGGACTCGCTGGAAATGGCACGCTTCGGCAGCACCCATTCGGCATCAACGCTGCTGGTGGCTGGGGTCCGCTTTATGGGAGAGACCGCCAAGATACTCAACCCGGAAAAGACGATTCTGATGCCCACGCTGGAAGCAGAGTGCTCGCTCGATCTCGGTTGTCCCGTCGATGAGTTCAGCCGTTTTTGCGATGCGCACCCGGACCGAACGGTGGTGGTGTATGCCAACACCTCTGCAGCAGTGAAAGCGCGTGCTGACTGGGTGGTCACATCCAGCATCGCGGTGGAGTTGATCGAACATCTGGATAGCCTGGGAGAAAAAATTATCTGGGCACCGGACCGTCATCTGGGAAGCTATGTACAAAAGCAGACAGGGGCGGATGTACTGTGTTGGCAGGGTGCGTGCATTGTGCATGACGAATTTAAAACGCAGGCGCTGCAGCGCATGAAGATGCTGTACCCCGACGCGGCAATTTTGGTCCATCCAGAATCGCCACAGAGTGTGGTAGAGATGGCTGACGCCGTTGGGTCAACCAGCCAACTGATTCAGGCGGCGAAAACGCTGCCACAGCGCGAACTGATTGTGGCGACCGATCGCGGCATTTTCTACAAGATGCAGCAGGCCTGCCCAGAGAAAACATTGCTGGAAGCGCCGACAGCTGGCGAAGGGGCAACCTGCCGCAGCTGCGCCCACTGTCCGTGGATGGCGATGAATGGGCTGGAGGCGATTGCTAACGGTCTGGAGCAAGGCGGTGGCGCTCATGAGATTCATGTTGATGCAGCCCTGCGAGAAGGCGCATTAATCCCTCTGAATCGCATGCTGGATTTTGCGGCTTCACTGCAATTACGAGTGAAAGGGAATGCCTGACGGAGATCTTGGGCATCTTGATAGAGATTTTTTTACAATAATTGAGACAGGGTGATGAGATGGATTTTTTGAGTACCAGCAATATTTTAATTCATATCCCTTTGGGGGAAGGGGGATACGATCTTTCCTGGATTGAGGCGATTGGCACGCTGTTTGGCCTGCTGTGTATCTGGTTTGCGAGCCAGGAAAAAACCATCAACTATCTGTTTGGGTTGATTAACGTCACGCTATTTGCTGTGATCTTTTTCCAGATTCAGCTTTACGCCAGCCTGTTGCTGCAAATCTTCTTTTTTGCCGCCAACATTTATGGCTGGTATGCCTGGACGCGTAAGACAGATTCGCAGGAAGTGGAGTTGCGCATCCGCTGGCTACCGGTGCAAAAACTGATTGGCTGGTCGGTGGCGTGCGTTGTCGCGATTGGCTTGATGACGTTCTACATTGACGCGGTGTTTGCTGTGCTGACGCGCATTGCCGTTTCCGGTATGCAGGGGCTTGGGTTGTCTGTGCAGATGCCGAACCTTCAGCCGGATGCGTTCCCATTCTGGGATTCCACCATGATGGTACTGTCGATTGTGGCGATGATCCTGATGACGCGTAAATACGTCGAGAACTGGCTGCTGTGGGTGGTGATTGATGTGATAAGCGTGGTGATTTTTGCTTATCAGGGCGTGTATGCGATGGCGGTAGAATACGCGATCCTGACGCTGATTGCCCTGAACGGCTCCTGGCTGTGGATTAAGAGCGCACAGGAAAACCGCGTCAGCGCGGTTTCACACGGCGCGTAATCCAAATTTAATGCTTGTGGTGGTGGCCGTCTGCATCATGGCTTTCATGATGATGGCTTTCCTGATGGTGGAAAGCGCAGTGGTCATCATCACAGCGTTGATATTCCATCTGAACCGTCGCGTGTTCAATCTGGTAATGCTTCAGTAAATATTCCTGAATACGTCTTAACAGCGCATCGTGATCGTGAGGCGGAACCACCTGTGCATGCAGCGTCATCATCGGTTTCTCGCCCACCTGCCATAAATGAACATGGTGAATGTTCCTGACCTCGGGAATATTCAGCGTCAGATCTTTCTGTAGAACCTCAACGCTGAGCTGGGTCGGCGTACCTTCCAACAACTCGTGAATGCTCTCTTTCAATAGCGCCCATGCACTGCGCAGCACCAGACACGACACCAAAATAGAGAGAATCGGGTCGATAGGTGTCCAGTTGGTATAAAGAATGATAATGGCGGCGGCAATCGCGCCAACGGATCCGAGCAGATCGCCCAGCACATGCAGGGCCGCTGCGCGGACGTTAATATTTTTCTCTTCGCTGCCGTGGTGTAACAGCCAAAATGCCACGATATTTGCCACCAATCCGGCAACGGCGACAAGCAGCATAGGGACGCCCGCAACGGGCTGGGGATCATAGAAGCGCTGGATGGCTTCCCAGAAGATGAAGGCGGTAATCAGCATCAGCGTCAGCGCGTTCACAAAGGCGGCGAGGGTAGTGAGCCGCAAATAGCCAAAGGTATGGCGAGCATTGGGCTTACGCTGTGCGAAACGTACGGCAACAAGCGCGACAAACAGCGCGGCGGCGTCCGTCAACATATGGCCAGCATCCGCCAGCAAGGCGAGGGAGCCGGACAGCAGGCCGCCAATGACTTCTGCCACCATAAACGTGGCGGTAATGATAAACGCGGCCAGCAGACGTTTACTGTTACCTGATTCTGTGTGGCTGTGGTTATGTGCCATAGATCACCCTGAATTGCGATTTTATTCCACTTTACTGAAACCCACAGAGAAAGCCTATTCTGCGGTTCACCGACCTGTCAGTTGCGCTATTTTCTGGTGAAAATAGGACGGATGCGGTATCTGAGAGCATTTGATCGCGTAAATCCCGCTGATTTCAGCGCCCTGACAACACCAGCTTGACATATAATAATCAATCTTCAATATGAAACATCCCGTTTCTCAGGCGACCCGTACAGGCGGGATGGCGCGTATTGGATGGGGTTAACATACCGTTTCGGAACCGATGGATTTATTTATGAATTACCAAAATGATGATTTAAGAATTAAAGAAATTAATGAACTTTTGCCGCCGGTTGCTTTGCTAGAAAAGTTTCCAGCCACGGAGAAGGCCGCGGAAACGGTATCGTTCGCGCGTACTGCCATTCATAAAATTCTTAACGGCAATGATGACCGCCTGTTGGTGGTAATTGGTCCTTGCTCGATTCACGACACGAAAGCAGCAAAAGAGTATGCCGCGCGTCTGCTGACGCTGCGTAACGAGCTGAGCGACGATCTGGAAGTGGTTATGCGGGTTTATTTTGAAAAACCACGCACCACGATTGGCTGGAAAGGGCTAATCAACGATCCGCACATGGACAATAGTTTCCAGATTAATGACGGCCTGCGCATTGCACGCCAACTGCTGCTGGAAATTAACGACATCGGTTTACCGGCTGCGGGTGAGTTTCTGGACATGATCACCCCGCAATACATGGCGGATCTGATGAGTTGGGGCGCTATCGGCGCACGTACGACAGAATCTCAGGTACACCGTGAACTGGCCTCCGGCCTGTCATGCCCTGTCGGCTTTAAAAACGGTACCGACGGCACGATCAAGGTCGCGATTGATGCGATCAACGCCGCCAGCGCGCCACATTGCTTCCTGTCTGTCACCAAATGGGGCCATTCGGCTATCGTGAATACCAGCGGTAACAACGATTGCCACATTATTCTGCGCGGCGGCAAAACGCCGAACTACAGCGCTGAGCACGTGAAAGACGTGAAAATTGGTCTGGAAAAAGCGGGCCTGACACCGCAGGTCATGATCGATTTCAGCCATGCGAACAGCAGCAAGCAGTTCAAAAAGCAGATGGATGTCTGCACTGACGTCTGCGGGCAGATCGCACAGGGTGAAAAGGCGATTATGGGCGTGATGGTGGAAAGCCATCTGGTCGAAGGCAACCAGAATCTGGAAAGCGGTGAGCCGCTGGTCTATGGCCGTAGCGTGACCGATGCCTGCATTGGCTGGGAAGATACAGAATCCCTGCTGCGTCAGCTGGCATCTGCGGTACGCGAGCGCCGTAGCAAGTAATATCTAACGGTTGCCCGTAGGGTGGCGGGCAGGACGCTCGCCATAAAAAAACCCGGCACAGGCCTAATGCTTTTCAGTTAAGCTTTTGAAGGTAGCCGTAACGTGTAACGTTGCGGCTTCTTTTTTACCGCCCTCGGGTAATGTCTCGCTCGGCGAGTC
>NZ_FQWI01000022.1 GCF_900129615.1 Pectobacterium carotovorum
CGATTCAGTGAGCGAGGAAGCGGAAGATCCACCCTCCTTACATAGATCACCTTACGCGCATAACTGACATTGCTTCCCTGTCATTTCCAATGGTCTGGACAGGAAATGTTTTGTGGCCACCGCCGCTGCGGCTTCTTCACAAAACGACAGGACAGGATGTGCATTTGTAATACCGCGCACGCGACCGCATCACAAATACTCTGGTCAGGGCTCGCCGCCCCGACACCCGCCATCGCCTCACGATCACACAATAAATTGCGTGTTCGTGAGGCAATTCCTTCAGTTGCTTCCCTGCCGTGCTTGACGTGGATGCTGAGTGTAGGTCTTCCGTAGGCATTCTGTAGGTAAAGCGTGGGTGCTGAGTGTAGGTCTTCCGTAGGCATTCTGTAGGTAAAGCGTGGGTGCTGGCTGTTGGAATGTAGGCAAACTGTAGGTAAACCGCAGGTGCCGTGTGTGCGCTTCATCCGTGATCTGCTTTTTCTTTCAACCGTCAGGCACGACGGCGATGTATACACGCGGTGATACAGTCGCGGTGCCAAAGAGCCCCCTTTGAACCTGCTGTGGTTCTACGAACCAGAAAAGAAGACAGTCTAAAACGGGGCTTTTTCGGGACATATGGTGTGACATTGGAATTCATGCGCACGGATGCATAACGATTCATGCCTTCAAAACTCTTGTGTGCGATTCTGCGGTGTTTTTGGGTATAAAGCATGGTGTTTTGAGGCCTGGAAGGTAAAAGCGCTCTCAGTGCGTTTTGAGTGGTGCGTTAAACGGGTGTTATGGTAAATGGCACTGCTTTTTCAATTCAATTACCATTAAATTCGCTGACGTTTGATGATCTTTTATGGCAAAAAATGCGGTTGCCGCTTGCATCTTGGTTTAAAGATCACTATATAGTGGATGTGTATATAAGAATTTATATTTCTTGTTGCCGACTTATTGGGGGGTGCGTATAATGCCGCTCCCTGTGAACGCCCGAATAGTTTCGAGCTACATCTACTTTTTTACACTCGCAGGACTTATGAGGAGAGATATGCTTCACCGTGTAAGTGAACCGTACGAACTCTTTGCTAAGGACGCTGTTGAGCTAAATATGATTTCACTGAAGTCCAAGCTGATCATCATTCTTACGGAGTTGATTCGTGAGCAAGGTTGGTCGCAGCGTGTCGCAGCAGAGAAACTCGGTGTCAGTCAGCCAAGAGTCAGTAATCTTATGAACGGTCAACTTTCAAAATTTGCCATTGATACGTTACTGGAGATCTTGTGCCGCATAGGATTCGTTATGGATGTTTCATTTCGACCTCACGACAAAGAGAGCCCGATTGACGTGAAGGTGAGAAAAGCAGTGCTATGAACACTGCTTTGATTATCTCCTGATTTATCAGAAGTCTTTTGGAAGCATCTTATACCGTAGCTTGATTGTGTCTTCCTCGGACTTTGGTGTGCCATCTGATGTTTTTGAGAATGCATGTAGTATGTAGATAGCTTTTTTACCTACTACGTAAACCATCCGGTAAGCTGGTTTACCATTCTTCACCCACTCGATAACACCTTGTCCGAGGCCATTCATTGCCTTGGTCTTCTTCAGGGGGGACAAGCCATATTGCAAGCGACCTATCTCCACTGCTACTTCTTCTTCAAGACTCTTTGGGAACACTTTTTGCCCTGTTAGGCTTTTTTGTGAACCCCCTACATATACTACTGGTTTCATAAACACCTCCTCAGTGTCGTCGTCGATTAAAAGCGCACATACGCGTTTCCTCTGTTGGTTGCTATTACCTGCCACTTATCCTTAAGGCGGCAGAATTTCAACTGTGAAGTATAAAGTTTTTTCGGGATGTTCCGATAGTGCTTATTTATATAATTTTTTGTATATCGCGTCGATTGCTTGTTTTTTGAGCTATTAGGCTTTTTTTTGCATGTTCTCTGTGGATCTTGATGGCGTTTCTTGACGGGGGGGCTTGAGAGAATTAGTCTGTTTCGGAAACAAAAAAACCACCCGGCAAGGTGGTTTTTTGAGGGTTCAGGAAACCGGCAAGTTTCTGAACCGAGGTAACTGGCTTGGAGGAGCGCAGTCACCAAAACTTGTCCTTTCAGTTTAGCCTTAACCGGCGCATAACATCAAGACTCTCTCCTCTAAATCAGTTACCAGTGGCTGCTGCCATTGGCGCTTTGTCGTGTCTTTCCGGGTTGGACTCAAGTCGATAGTTATCGGAATAGGCGCAGCAGTCGGACTGAAAGGAGTGTTCGTGCACACAGTACAGATTGGAGCGAACTGCCTACCCGGAATTGAGTGTCAGGCGTGGAATGAGAAACCGCGGCCACAACAGCGGAATGACACCGGTAAACCGAAAGGCAGGAACAGGAGAGCGCACG
>NZ_FQWI01000002.1 GCF_900129615.1 Pectobacterium carotovorum
ACCTGACCCCATGCCGAACTCAGAAGTGAAACGCCGTAGCGCCGATGGTAGTGTGGGGCTTCCCCATGTGAGAGTAGGGAACTGCCAGGCATCAACTACGTGGAAAGCCCCTGTCGAAAGACAGGGGCTTTTTGCTATGGACGTTAGGAATAGTTGTTTATACGTATCCGGTGGCAAAAGACAGCCGGTATCTTGCGTAGATCAGGTAGATAGCCGTAGCAAATGCGGGATAGAAGGGCAGCTTTTAGGATGCAGAAACCTTTCTACCTTATGCAGCTCGCGTTAGTTATGAATTAACGCGAGCTGTAAGATCCCTCATCATGGTGATGTTGGGGAAAGCCTGCGCAGGTACGCAGGCTAATTTGGTTGTACTGGATTAGTGCAAAATCTGTGAAAGAAATGACTGCGTGCGCTCTGAACGAGGGCTTGAGAAGAAGATGTCCGGTGGGGCTTGTTCTACGATCTCACCTTGATCCATAAAGATCACCCGATCAGCGACGGTTCTCGCGAATCCCATTTCATGCGTGACGCAAAGCATCGTCATACCATCCTGAGCCAGCCCGAGCATAGTATCTAACACCTCTTTCACCATCTCAGGGTCCAGGGCGGACGTCGGTTCGTCGAACAGCATAATCTTGGGCTTCATGCACAGCGAACGCGCGATGGCCACTCGCTGTTGCTGACCTCCAGATAGCTGTCCTGGAAATTTATGCGCGTGTGCGGCAATACGCACACGCTCCAGATAGTGCATTGCCAGCTCTTCCGCTTCTTTTTTCGGTGTGTGGCGCACCCAGCATGGTGCCAACGTGCAGTTCTGCAATACGGTTAAGTGTGGGAAAAGATTAAAGTGCTGAAAAACCATGCCGACTTCCGTACGAATTTTTTCGATGTTGCGCAAATCATTATTTAATTCAATCCCATCAACAACAATTCGCCCTTGCTGATGCTCTTCGAGATGATTAATACAGCGTATGGTGGTTGATTTTCCCGAACCGGAAGGGCCGCATAGCACAATGCGCTCGCCTTGCCTGACCTGTAAATTGATGTCTTTGAGCACGTGAAATTGCCCGTACCACTTATTCACATTTTCTAAGGTAATCATGTGATCGGTTGATTGAGTGAATGCAGTCTGATTCATGGATGGCCTCAGTGTGACTTGTGTCCGGTGTTAAAACGATTTTCCAGATGTTGGCTATAGCGCGACATGCTGAAACAGAAAATCCAATAAACCATGGCGGCAAAGACATAGCCTTCTGTCGACATACCCAGCCAGGTGGGGTCGACGGTTGCCTGCTGGATGCTGCTGAAGAGATCGAAAAGGCCGATGATGATCACCAGACTGGTGTCTTTAAAGAGAGAAATAATGGTATTCACCAGACCAGGGATAACCATTTTCAGTGCTTGCGGGAGGATGACCAGCCCCTGCATGCGCCAATAGCCTAAGCCCAGGGATTCCGCGGCTTCATATTGTCCTTTGGGAAGCGCCTGTAAGCCACCGCGAACCACTTCGGCGACATAAGCTGACTGGAATAAAATCACGCCAACTAATGCTCTTAGCAGTTTGTCGATCGTGGTGCCTTCCGTTAAAAACAGCGGCAGCATCACGGATGACATAAAAAGCACGGTGATGAGCGGTACGCCACGCCAAAATTCGATGAATACGACGGAAAGCATACGGACAATCGGCAGCGTGGAACGGCGGCCTAACGCGAGCAAGATGCCAAGCGGCAACGCACCGGCGATACCCACAGCGGCGATGATCAGCGTCAACGTTAAGCCGCCCCACTGATAGGTTTCCACTCTACTGAGCCCGCCAAAACCACCGTAAAGTAACCACCAGGCGACGAGCGGATAAATCACCGTCCAGACGGCAATATAACGTCCGCTATAGGGGATACTTTTCAGGAACATCGGCAGGATACTCAGCAACCCGATAGCGAGCGCAAAGTTGATACGCCAGACTTCCTCTGCCGGATACAGTCCATACATGAAATGACCAAATCTGGCATGAATGAAGACCCAACAAGCACCATCACGCGTACAGTCATTACGGGTTGTGCCAATCCAGTTAGCCTGAAAGATCGCCCAATTGAGCAGCGGCGGTATGGCAACCCACAATAGCCAGAGGCAAAACAGCGTTAACAGGCTATTGCTGATACTTGAGAAGAGATTACGTCGTGCCCACTGTATCGTTCTGAAAAGAGGGGACTGACGGCCTTGCGTATAATGGTTCATCGTCATGACGTCCTCTTAGCGTTCGACTAACGCGATCTTGCGGTTATACAGATTCATCAGCAGCGAGATCAGCAGACTGATAATGAGGTAGACCGACATGGTAATCGCGATGGTTTCGATGGCCTGACCGGTCTGATTCAACACGGTTCCCGCGAACAGCGACACCATATCGGGGTAGCCAATTGCAGCCGCCAACGATGAGTTTTTCACGATGTTGAGATACTGGCTGGTCAGGGGCGGAATGATGACGCGCAGTGCTTGTGGAAGGATCACTTTGCGTAACGTAACGGGATTCGGTAAGCCGAGAGAACGCGCCGCCTCGTGCTGACCGTGTGAAACCGATTGGATACCTGAACGAATAATCTCGGCAATAAACGATGAGGTGTAGACCGAAAGCGCAACGGTTAACGCCGCCAGCTCGGGGATCAGCACCATACCGCCACGGAAGTTAAACCCTTTTAATTCCGGCATATCCCAGTGAAAAGCGGGGCCGAAAATCAGGTGGCTGAGTGTGCACAGCACAAGAAACAGGCCTAACGTCAGCGGCCAGGTTCTACGTGGCTGGCCGGTTAAGGCGTGATAACGCTTATTACGCCGAAAGACGACCCATGTCACGATCGCGGTGATCAACAGAGAAAGGAAAAATGCCGCCGCACCGGGCCCCAATTCAGGTGATGGCAGGTAAAAACCCCGATTGCTGAGGAACGCGACATCAAACGCGCTGATTGACTGGCGCGGCCCTGGCAGATTCCGCAATACGGCAAAGTACCAGAAGAAGATCTGCAATAACGGCGGAATGTTACGGAATATCTCAATGTAAATGTTGGATATTTTCCGTAATAGCCAGTTGTCGGACAGTCGAGCGAGACCAACAGTGAAGCCGAGAATCGACGCAAACACGATACACAACGCCGAAACCAGCAGCGTGTTGAATAACCCAACAAGAAAAACGCGGGCGTAGGTGTCACCTTGTTGATAGTCAATCAGGTGCTGGACGATGCCAAAGCCAGCGCTTTTATTCAGGAAATCGAAGCCAGAGGTGATGCCCCTCTGTGCCAGATTGGTCACGGTGTTGTGCAACAGGTAGGCTGCGACAGCCAATACCGCGATAACAACGACAATTTGATACAGCCAGGCGCGCACCGCTGGATTAGTCAGTGATAAATCACCTTTTACGGTTGGGCGTTGTAGCATGCTGGAACCTCGATACGGGGTACTGAGGGGCGCAGCAATACAACTGCGCCCGGTTTTTTCTGATAATTAACGTACCGCTGGTGCGTACTGGATCCCGCCTTTGTTCCACAATTCGTTCAGGCCGCGCTTAATTTTCAGCTCGCTGCCCATACCGACATTACGTTCAAAGATTTCGCCGTAGTTACCGACCTGTTTGATGATTTTGAATGCCCAATCGTTCGGTAATTTGAGATCTTTTCCGTAGCTGCCTTCATGACCAAGCAGGTGAGACATATCTGGCGTGGTAGGTTTTGCTGCCAGTTGGTCGACGTTTTTCGAAGTCACGCCCATCTCTTCGGCATTCAGCATGGCGAACAGCGTCCAGCGGACGATCGAAAACCACTCTTCATCACCACGACGTACCACCGGGCCCAGAGGTTCCTTAGAAATCACTTCTGGCAGGACGATAAACTCAGCAGGTTTGCTCAACTTGATACGCAGTGCGTACAGCTGTGATTGGTCTGATGCCAGCGTATCGCAGCGGCCAGACTCCAGCGCTTTGGCGCTTTCATCGGAGCGGTCGAACGTGACGGGGGTGTACTGCATTTTATGAGTTTTGAAGTAGTCAGCGACATTCAGCTCGGTATCGGTGCCGGCCTGAATACAGACGGTTGCGCCATCCAGCTCTTTTGCGCTGGTTAAACCTGCTTTGTTATGCGTCAGGAAGCCAATGCCATCGTAGTAGGTGACGCCAGTAAAGAGCATACCCATGCCGCCGTCGCGGGAAGATGTCCAGGTGGTGTTGCGTGACAGCACGTCAACTTCGCCGGATTGCAGCGCAGTGAAGCGCTCTTTCGCTGTCAGCGGCGTGTATTTGACTTTATTGGCATCGCCGAATACGGCGGCGGCAAGGCCGCGACACACGTCAACATCAATACCGGAGTATTTGCCACTGGCATCCGCATAGGAAAAGCCGGGCAAGCCATCGCTGATTCCACACTGCACAAATCCTTTCTTCTGAATGGCGTCCAGCGTTGCACCTGCATGGGCTTGGTTGATGGCGGCAAAGAGTGACGCGCCAGCAACCAGAGTAGAAATCACTATTCTTTTCATAATCATCCTAGCGTCTAGAGTTATTTGCTGTTTTTGAAGTACACAATAAGGTGCACCATACCTGTCTGTCGGGATGCCGACGTGAGCAGAGCGAAGCAAATAAAATGCCAATTTTCTATTTGCTTGATAATGAAGACGAAAGGAAAGGCTTATTGATCTAAGTGGGTAATTCTAAATGGGTATGTGCGCACCGTGACAAATGCAAAGAGGGCAGTGCGCCCTTTTTTGGTGCGTCAGAATGGAGAGTGAGGCATTTTCATCCTGTACGCATATTTTCAGGTGTGGGATTACTGTTAAGCAGGGAGAAATGAGGAGCGTGGTAGCGTCATCAGCCCAGCGGATTGCGTGGGCTGATGCAGGAGGCGTTATTGTGTGATGTGGCGCTGATAATATTTTTCGAGCTTAACCTGTAGCTGGCTTAGCACCGTGCTGAACATCAGGTAAATCAGTGCAGCCTCAACATACAGAATCAAGGGTTCATAGGTAACCGAAACGATACGCTGAGCGGATAAAAACATCTCTGGCACGGTGATGACGGCAGCTAGCGATGTATCCTTGATTAAGGAAATAAACGTATTGGAGAGCGGCGGCAGCGACACGAAAACGGATTGCGGGAAGATGACCCAACGAATCGCCTGCCTTCCGTTCATACCGAGAGAATAGGCGGCATTCCATTGGCCTTTTGGGACAGACAATATTGCCCCACGGACGATCTCCGAGCTATAGGCACCCACGCTGATAGTGAAACCAATAAGGGCAGCCGGAAAGGCATCCAGAGTAATCCCCGCGCTGGGTAGTCCATAAAAAATCAGGAAAAGCTGAACCAATAATGGCGTTCCACGAATAACCCAAACGTAGAAATCACCCACCCATTTCAGCGGCTTTGGACCATAGAGGCGAACCAGCGCGATGATAATGCCGAGAGCTAAGCCAAAGATGAAAGACAGGATAGCCAGAGGGACGGTAAATTTCAGTCCCGCAGACAGCAGGCTCCAGAAGGAGTCTGCCATGAGTTGTAGCCAAGGCGGCATGAAAACGAGCTCCGATAAAGATATGCTCTAATTACAGAGCGCGCTGATGATAATCACATTTATAACAACGCGCTCTGGTAACAGTGCGATTATTGAGAAACATCCTCCCCGAAGTATCGCACAGATATCGTTTTATAGGTGCCGTCTGCTTTAATTTCATCCAGAGCTTTATTTAATGCTTCCACCAGTGGAGCCTGATTTTTACGTACCAGAATCGCGGAAGGCTCACCGTCTTTTGAGGTTGCCGCAATCTTCACGTTGGCATCCGGCTTCTGCTTTTTGAAATCCAGGAATGACAGGTTATCGTTCAACGTGGCGTCGGCACGACCGCTGAGAACCAGATCCAGAGATTGGTTAAAACCATCCGTTGGTACAATTTCCGCACCGTAGCTGGTGGCTTGCTTAGAGTAATTGCTGGTCAGGCTCTGGGCAGATTTTTTGCCTTTCAGATCGCTGAAATCTTTGATGGTGGTGTTATCGCCACGGACAACCAGCACCGCTTTGGAATCAATATAAGGCTTGGAGAAATCATACTTAGCCTGACGCTCTTTGGTTACGCCAACCTGATTGATGACCGCATCGTAGCGCTTGGCATCAATACCGGCGATTAAACCGTCCCAACGTCCTTCAATAAACTGTGCTTTCACGCCAAGCTTTTCTGCCACTGCACGGCCAATATCCACATCGAAGCCAACCAACTGGCCTGATTTATCATGATAGGTATAAGGCGCGTAGGTGCCTTCCGTGCCGATCTTGATAACCCCTGCGGACTTGATGGCGCTAAGGTCATCGGCATGAGCGAATACGCTGGTAGCAAGCAGGGCGCTGGTCAGTAAAGCAAAACGTATTTTTTTCATTATGAATTCCTGTGAGTGGTGTGCAGCGATGTGCTTATAACTTTTGTTAATAACGAATCTACGCGACAAAACATCTGTTTATAAATCACGTTGTGTGATTATTTATATCAGAAGTGAATATAGTACTCATAGCGTGCGTACTTTTGTCGCGAGCCTGACTTTTGTAGTGAATATAGTGCGTCTAACACGTTTTAACCATGTTGAGTCAAAGAACGATAGAAAAAGTCTATTGCTGCTGGGAATGCGGCCCAACTGTCACAATGTGCTTCTATTCTCAAGGACATCATTGCTTTTGCCACTACCCAGCAGGAGACAACAATGAAGATCCGCATCGCCAGCTATAACGTTGAGAACCTGTTCCATCGTACCGCGATTCTCAACCTCCCCGATTCGCAGCAGATCGATGCCCTATTGGAACAGGTCAGGCAGCTTCAGCAACTTCTCGAACAACCCCAATACGATGATGACCTGAAAGATCAGGTGTTCCGCCTTTCTATCGTGCTGCGCCCCTATATTGATATCCGCACCGATGCAGGCACGTTGGGGCGATGGAAAAAGGAGGACGCAGGCACCGGATTCAGGATCAATAAAAGCTGCCGCGGTCGTGGGGATTGGATCGGCGAAATCGTGTTCAAATCTCAGGAATTCAGCAGCCAACAGCGTAAGAATACGGGCAAGGTTATTACTCTGCTTAACGCCGACATTCTGTGCGCTGTTGAAGTCGAAAACATGGACGTCTTGCGTGATTTCAACAGTCAGGTGTTGGGGAAAAAGAAGTTTAATCAGTTCGTGATGATCGACAGCCCGAACGATCCACGCGGCATTGATGTTGCCTGCCTGACGCGTTACCGGATTGCTCAACTACGTACCCATATTTTTGACGCCGGAAAACAGTTTGACCCCGTCTTTAGCCGTGATTGTCTCGAAGTCACGTTGGACGCTGGCCTCAAGCAGCCGCTCTATGTTTTGTGTAACCATTTCAAAAGCCAGAGCGGTCAAACGGAAGAAGAGCGACAGCGTGGAGCGCAGAAGCGACGTGACCAATCCGAACGTGTCGCAGAGATTGTTCAACAGACTTACGATCTCAAGAAGGACTACGTGGTCATTCTCGGTGATTTGAACGAGGATTCGTCAAACCCCTGGCAAAGTTTGGCTCCGTTGTTTTCCCTGTCGGACTTACACCCGGTTATCGACCCTGAACGTCCGGAGAAAGAGCGTTATACCTACTATTTCTCTGGGGGAAAGAAGGGCGCGCGGTTAAATCAGCTGGACTATATTTTCCTATCTGCACCGCTGCATCAGGCGGTGGTGGAGTGGGGAGTCGAGCGCCGAGGTATCTACAATATCGACAAGATTGCCGCCAAAGAGGGCGCTGAACCCGTTACGCCGCTACCCGAAGTCACCTCATGGGACACGGCGGCGTCTGACCATGCCGCGCTCTGGGTGGAAGTAGACATTACTTGATGACCTCTTTACGGCTATGATGGCGTAATAAAAGAGAGTAATCATAGCCGTATAAACCGAGGAAGATGATGAGTCATAAACAAGGATTGGAAAAGTACCCAGACGCGCTGCGCTGGTCGTTTGGCGATAGCACCGAGCTGGCCGATGAGCTGTTGCAGCTGGTACGGAAAGGGCATAAAACGGCAACCTGTAGCTCGTATCACGCGTTCAAAAATGAGGAAACGCCGCAGGTCGGTGATTACAACATCGTTCTGGACGGTGCCGGACAGCCTTCCTGCGTAATCCGCACGCGCTCGCTAACGCTGGTGCGTTACTGCGACGTCACCGCTGAGATGGCAGCCAAAGAAGGCGAAGGCGACAAAAGCCTGGCTTTCTGGCGTGAAGGCCATCAGACATTTTTCGAACGAGAAGGCACTTTCGCCCCCGATATGCTGCTGGTGTTTGAAGAGTTTGAGCTGGTCGAGGTGTTTTGATTCTGGATTAGCAGGAATAAAAAATCTGGCGATTACTTGCCAGCATTTTTAAAAGCACTTATCTGTTGTGATTTACTGATCTTATGATTTGTATAAATAAGGAGTCTAGAGTAACTCGTATCCGGTAGCAGATACGAGTTATTACATAGTCAGTCGGAAGAAAAAAACCCAATAGATTATTAAATAGTATATTAATTATCTCAAAAACTCTATTTAGAGTACACAACCTGACGAGCTAGCCAGATTGTGTTATTGTTATAATTGGTTGTTAAATATCTTGGGAGCTGAATTTTACCGAGATAAGCGAATAGTCGTCAATGGGGGGGCCATTTTCAATTCTTTTCTTCAAGCTTGAACTAAAGCGTGAAGGTTCTGATAATGTGTTAAGAGAAAAACGTGGTCGCTTTTCCCAAAATGAATGTGCGCCATCAGACATAATAAAAATAGATAAGTTCCCATGTTCATCTGCTAATTCTTTGAATGTAAAATTAATAATATTGTATTTTAGCTCTAACGTTTTTGAAATGGCTGTTGTCAGTATATTTTTTCCTTTTGCGTTTTTAAGCTGACGGGAAGTAAAAATTCCATCATCTATATAGGCTTGATGCTGAGTATGATCTTTGGTTAACTGGCTTAATTTTGATTTGTTTTTTATATATAATCTGCAATCACCAATGTGACCAATAATAACTGACTCTTGAGTGACATAACACAATGTTAATGTACTGGCCGCATTAACATATTCTTTTTCGACCTCGCTTATTTTTTTTATCTCATCTTTGAGATTCTGAAATAAACTTATAAAATTACTTTCTATTTCACTTGCGAAATTTTTAGCTAAATAGTCTACAACCCTTTGAGAGGCTTTATCCCCACCTTTATATCCTCCTAGCCCATCAGCAATAGCAAAAAGGTAGCCATCATTTATTTTTAATGGGGGAAGAATGGTATCTTGGTTGATTCTATTATTTTCTTTTGAAAATGAAAAAAATGAAGCTGATGTTAAATTTAACATGGTTATATAACCTCGCCTATTCTTTTGATATCCGTTATAAGTTGCTCAGCGCTGACATATCTTTTTTGTAATTTTCTATCAGTACTTCTTGCCACTATATCATCGAATCCATCAATATTTAATTCTTCGATTATTATACCTAGTGAAAAAATATCTGATTGTCTTGAGTATCCATTAATAACAACATTGTGATCGAAATATTTTGGTGTTCTTGGGAAATGGCCTGCTAGTGTTAGAATTTTGCTGGCTTCGGACGGATCCATGTGTCTTGCAATTCCAAAGTCAGATATTTTATAAGTTCCGTTAGAGAATTTTAATATATTTTGAGGTTTTATATCACGGTGTAGATAACCTTTAGAATGAATCCAAGCTATTCCTTCTGCTATCATTAAAACAATATTTATTTTTTCTTTTCTACTTAGCTTTCCTGATTTAATTTCATTATCTAAATTTGACTCTGCAAGTTCCATTATAAACCATGGAGGGGTCGTATCTAGATTGCATATGAATATTTGAGCAACATTCTTATGAAGGCATAAATCTTGAAGTCTTACTTCTCTTATAAACCTTGAAATTAAGTCAGGGTCTTCATGTTGATTGATTAATATTTTTCTAGCGTATTCACCACAGATAACATTTTGAGTGTTTTTAACTCTTACTTTCTCTACTACCCCAAAACTACCAGTTCCGATCTGGTTCATTGGTTCGATTATATAATTGCTATGTGAAATCACATCAAACTCCTAGGTTTTAATGTTATTTTCCATGGTGATTATATTTTATATTTATTAAATAATTATCAGTGTTGAGGTCATATTTATCAGCCCCTAAAAGACACGTATTGATAACTATCTGTATAATATTATTATCACTAACTTCTAACAATACTGTTAATTTATCAGGGGGGTAAACCAAATCATGTCGAAATTTTTGTGATGAGTTGTTCGTTAAGAATGCTTTTAATTTTTTTACTTTTTGTTTTTTAAAGCTATTTTATTATTACCACTTACTGGTTTTGGATTATGGGGTGGTCGAATATGAGTCATCAATGTGTAAAGCACATCTAGTTATGCAGTACTCAGTTGCTAACCTCGATAGTATCTAACTTTAGACGAACTGGTCTACGCCACCCGTAATACCAGTCAGTCTTTTGATTCGTCTTTAAGCTGCTTGCGCTGGCGGCGTTTAATCTCGCCTTTTACTGCGGTGATGATGAATTGCGCCTTTGTCTCACCAGCTTCAAGGCTGCTTTCCATTTCAGCAACAACGTCGTGCGGGAATCTTGCATTCAACTGCTGTGATTTGTTGTTAATTGAACCCGTTGCCATTGCTGGATCTCCATGTACTAAGTGCGATTCAGTATACGTAAAAATAATTCTAAAAAATAGCTTGAGGTGCGATTCACTTGGGCGTAATGTTAGCTGCATAGGTGCGATTCACCTATGAAATGCGAAGCCCGGCAGTGTTGGAGCACTAACCGGGCCTCTAACCACAATGTTATTGGAGCTAACACTATGGCTGATATCCAGTCTACCCAAACTCGCCCCGAATTTCAGTATCGCTTTCTTGCTCTGGGTATATCGTCCCAATCCGTCGTCCATGTTATCGCGGCTACCGAACGTCAGGCGCGGGAACATTCCCCTGATGGTCATGTCATGGTCTTTGCTGGTCGCCTGCCTGTTCAGGAGGTGCGCCATGTTTGATAGCACGCCGTTAGAGCCAGAAGAAGCACTCGATCAGTGTCGTGCGCTGGCTTACGCCATTGTTGAATTGAATAACCCAGAATCGAAAGAGATTTTAACGTTCGTGTTGGCAGAGCGATTAGATAACCTGTACCGAATTCTTCACGCGTCGGAAACGGATCAACAAGAAGGGATGAGTCATTAACAACGAATTCCCCATCTCTCAGATGCCACCGCTCAGCATGTCCACGCTAAGGCCGTTGCTGCCTAAATAGAAGGCAAAGAAAAAGGCGCTTAACCCAAGAGGTAAAGCGCCTTTTTTCAAATGCTTAACTGATTAGTATCAGTTCATGCCGTATTTTTTCAATTTCTTACGCAGAGTACCGCGGTTGATGCCCATCATCAGGGCGGCGCGGGTTTGGTTACCGCGGGTGTATTGCATCACCATGTCCAACAGTGGCTGTTCAACTTCAGCCAGTACCAGCTCATACAGGTCACTTACATCCTGACCGTTCAATTGAGCAAAATAGTTCTTCAGTGCCTGTTTAACCGAGTCGCGCAGGGGTTTTTGGGTTACCTGAGCCTGAGAGTTTACAGTGGAAACGGTCAGTACGTCAGAATTCACGCGTTGTTCGAACATAGTTCTGTCAGCTCTTTTTCTGTTTACGCAAGATTTTCAAAATATGCCTTCAACGCCTCCAGCTGCTCGCTGGCATCCTCAATGGCGTTGAATGTGCGCCTAAACTGGTCGTTTGGGGCATGCTCCTGGAGATACCAGGATACGTGCTTACGAGCGATACGAAATCCCTTGCCTGGACCATAAAAGTCGTGCAATTCCCGTATGTGCTCGATCAACAAGCGCTTAACCTCTGCCAATGGCATCGGTGCCAGCAACTCCCCTGTGTCCAGATAATGCTGGATTTCCCGAAAGATCCAGGGTCTTCCCTGAGCGGCTCGTCCTATCATCAGGGCGTCAGCCCCGGTGTAGTCAAGAACCGCTCTGGCTTTATGCGGGTCTGTAATGTCGCCATTCGCAATAATAGGAATGGAAACGGCCTGCTTAACTGCCCGAATGCTGTCGTATTCGGCGAAACCATTGAACAGGCACGCACGCGTGCGTCCGTGAATGGTTAACGCCTGAATCCCACAGTCTTCAGCCAATTTGGCAATTTCTACACAGTTGCGGTGCTCTGGTGCCCAACCGGTACGGATTTTCAGTGTCACCGGTACGTCTACCGCTTTCACTACCGTAGAGAGGATTTGTTTGACCAAATCCGGATACTGCAACAACGCAGATCCTGCCATCTTGCGGTTCACCTTCTTCGCCGGGCAGCCCATATTGATGTCGATGATCTGTGCGCCGGAATCAGCGTTGATTCTCGCTGCCGCCGCCATCTCATCGGGGTCACAACCGGCAATCTGCACGGCTCTGATACCCGGTTCATCGCTATGAACCATTCGCAAACGCGACTTGTCTGAACGCCACACTTCCGGGTTGGAAGAAAGCATTTCAGACACGGTCATTCCAGCGCCCATCGCATGACAGAGTGCTCTAAATGGGCGATCGCTAATACCAGCCATTGGGGCTGCTATCAAGCGATTACTAAGCTGAAATTGTCCAATGTGCATAGACAAAAATTGACCATACTGTGCCTGCAAGGGCGCGTATATTACGCATTTTTTACGTCAGATGAAAGGCCAAACTTTGACCAATTTACAGCTATCGATCAATGAAAATGCACTTCATAAAGATGCATAAAAATATTATTCATATTTAACAGATAGTTATATTTTTATGTCGATTTTTTGTTCTGGGAAATAATCATCTGTTTACAGAATTTTATCTGCAAGCGCGGTCATTTTTGGTGGAGATACAGCAGCCTATCAATGCTTTATCAGTGAAATGCGTTGGTTAATGTGGCAAAAAAGGGTACCGATTTACCTGAGGCTGGCCGACAGACCGTCTGACCAGCCTCGTGAAGTGACTTAATGGATGATGATTCGGCCATTAAGCGGTTGTGTGGGGCGATTATTGGCGTGATGCATGACCGAGCGGAACTGGTTTATCTGATCGGCAGAGGCAGTGACGGGGTGATCTAGTACGAGCCAGCGAATGCCTTCTGAGCAAGGTGGCGTGGTGAGCGACCCACTAAACCGATAGTAGTTTAATGACGTCGGTAACAGGCTCTGAATCGCGATTGGCGTGCGCACGTCCTCTGCCTGATTAACCTGAGCCGGAATCTGCTGCCATGTCGTGGCTAACGGCAGATTGGCTTCTCCTTCCTGAAACATCAGCGCGATAACGGTAAGTGCGCCAGCCGCGTCTTTATAGACAAAATGGCCTTCCAGCGGGAACTGTTTACCGTCAATTTCATTCTCGCTCGGTGCGTGAAAGTGAAACTGCTGCAAGGTGAATGTCTCGTTATCCAATACCAGCGTATTCCCTGGGCCAACGTTAACCTGAACGGTATGCCCATTGTTGATAATTTGCTGCGTCCCAGACTGGAAAGCTAACTGTAGAGGGTCGTGTTGAGCGTTCAGAGCCTGGCGGATATTGATGGGAGACTGGTTTTTACCCGTTTCACATAGCGAGAAGTCTGGAGACAGCTTTCCCCAGTGTGCGGGATCGCCGTTGCCTTCGTAGCCCCAGTGTACCGGATCGGCCGCCAAGGCGGAAGAGCAGGCGGATAGCATCAATACGATAGAGAGTTTACCTTTCATTTTTCATCCCTTGAAAATAATGATATGGCATCGTTGAGCGCCGGGCGCAGGTACGTCCAGTCGCTTGCCGGACTGCATCTGCCCGTCATACTTCAAGTTTCATGTGCGTTGGCTGCGCTTACTCACCCGAATCACTTACTTGAGTAAGCTCATCGGATTCCCTCGCTTGCCGCCTTCCTGAAACTCGAATTATTTAGGGCATAATACGCCAGTTTATTGGGATCAATCGTGAGATATAGCAAGAAGAAAGGTGCCCACCGTTGCACATACGGTGGGCGGGACTAGCGGGATAATGTTATTACGATGCGCGGCGTTGGCCGGTAATGCGGCACCACTCTTCGCGTTCAGCCACCGGATCGAGCGTGAACTTGTCTGCGTAGGCTTCTGCGACGCCATCGGCCTGCGTCGCCAGCACGCCGGAAAGGCCAAGGTGACCTCCCGCTTTTGGCAGATCGCTAATCAGCGGTGCCAGCTCGCGCAGCGGGCCAGCAAGGATGTTGGCGACGACGACATCAGCAGACAGGTCGGCAGGTTGGTCTTTCGGCAGATAAAGCTCCAGACGCTCAGAAACGCCGTTGCGCTGTGCGTTGTCTCGGCTGGCCTGAATCGCCTGCGGATCGATATCAATCCCGATGGCGCGTGCTGCACCCAGTTTCAGGGCGGCAATTGCCAGAATGCCGGAACCGCAGCCAAAATCGATGATGGTTTTCCCTTCCAGATCCAGCCCATCGAGCCATTGCAGGCACAGTGCGGTTGTTGGGTGGGTGCCAGTGCCAAATGCTAGGCCAGGATCGAGCATCACGTTGACGGCAGTCGGGTCAGGAATGTCACGCCAGCTTGGGCAAATCCACAGACGTTTGCCGAACTGCATCGGGTGGAAGTTATCCATCCACTCGCGTTCCCAGTCTTTGTCTTCCAACTGCTCGATTTTGTGTTTAAAACCCACGCCCAGCAGCGGCTCTTGCTCCAGCATCGCGATAACCGCGTTCATGTCGGTTTCGGCATCGTACAGCGCAATCGCGTCAGTATCGCCCCACAGGCGGGTCTCGCCCGGTAGCGGTTCGAACACCGGTGTATCGTGCGTATCCTGAAACGTAACGGATACCGCACCGCTTTCCATCATGACGTCACCCAGTTGTTCTGCAACCTTTCCTGAGGTGTTTATTTTCAGTTGAATCCACGGCATAGCAGTCTCTATTACATTTAAAGTGAAGATGAAGCGGCAACTGGCGCTGGTGGATTATGACCAAAGCGGTTGCCAATAATAAACGCCATCAGGCTGAGTAACAGCGATGGCACAATCGGGTGATACCCGGCCAGCTGAAGGTTGAAGCTGGCCAGTAAGGTATAGCAAATCGCCCCGGTGAACATGGCGCTGAGCGCGCCCGCGGCATTCGCGCGTTCCCAATACAGGCCTAGCACCAGCGGCCACAGGAACACCGCTTCCAGCCCGCCAAACGCCAGCAGATTCAGCCAGATAATCATTTCCGGCGGCCGTAAGGAGGCCAGCAGCACCAGCAGGCCCAATAGTAGGGTCGTCACGCTGGACAGGATCTTGATGCGGCGTTCGTTATGGATCTGCTGCGGGCGTACGCTGAGATAGAGATCTTTGATGATCGTGGCGGAGGCCTGAAGCAAATGCGCATTAATGTTGGACATGATAGCGGCCATTGGCGCAGCGAGAAAGATCCCAGCGGCCAGCGGCGGTAATACGGTGACCATCAGCGCCGGTAACACTTGATCGGGGATCGTCAGGTTTGGCATCACGGCGCGGCCCAGCGCACCGGCCAAGTGCATGCCGAGCATCAGGATACCGATGACGATGGTGCCGATGATAATGCCACGGTGCAGCGCTTTGCTGTCACGATAAGAGATGCAGCGCACGGCGGTGTTCGGCAAGCCGATGACGCCGAAGCAGACCAGCACCCAGAATGAAGCCATAAACGGCATCGACAGAATACCGTTGCTGCCCTGCGGCGATACCAGCATCGGGTCGATTTGTTGCAGCTTATCGACTGCGCTATGTAAGCCCCCTGCGGCATAAATCACGCCCACCAGCAGGATGACGGTGCCGATCAGCATTACGATGCCCTGCATTGCATCATTGAGCACGCTGGCACGGAAGCCGCCAAACGTGGTGTACAGCGCGATGGTGACGCCGAAAATCAGTAGGCCGATGTCGTAAGGGATGTTCGCTGCGGTTTCCAGCAGGCGTGCGCCGCCGATGAACTGCACAGCCATGGCGCCGATAAACGCGACCAGCAGGCTGATGCTGGCGAACCATACCAGCAGCGGGCTGTTGTAGCGGGCGTACAGCATGTCGTTCAACGTGATGGCGTTGTAACGCCGCGCCAAAATGGCGAACTTTTTCCCCAAAATCCCGAGCGATAGCAGCATGGTAGGAAGCTGGATCATCGAAAGCAGCACCCAGCCCAGCCCGTATTTATACGCGGCACCTGGCCCGCCGATAAAAGAGCTGGCGCTGACGTAAGTGCCGATGAGCGTCATCGCTAGGACAAACCCGCCCATTGAGCGGCCGCCGAGGAAATACTCGTTAAGGAAGTTACCCGCTTGACGGCGACGGTACGCATAGACCGACAGCCCGAAGACCAGCAGCAGGTAGCCAATCAGCGGCAATAAGATTTCAATTTGCATCGTCACTCTCCAGTGAGATATCGCGGAAAATAACGCGCACCATCAGCCAGCACAGCAGCGTAAACACGAGCGGCAGCAGCAGGCAGGCCATCTCAAACCAGTGTGGCAGGCCGGTGATCCCTTGTGTGTTGTCAGGCAAATAGGCGGCAAGCACCCAGGCCACTAAATAAACCAGCGTCAGGCCAAAAGCCCAGCGGGCCTCTTTGTGCGCCTGAGGAAAGCGTGTATCCATGTTCTTCTCCACCGTAAATGGGAGGATTGGCATCGTTATGAACGTCGTGATGACGAAAGCGGGAATTTTACGGCATGTGGGCCAATTGACTAGTAAGAATTGCGCTATCAGCGTAAAAGCCAGCCGTGGGGTCATCCCGATCGTGTAAGGAGCGAGAACCATTGGGGGATAAAAAGAGGGGTTGGCAGCGTGTTGCTTCACCCATTTTATTTCGGTTTTTTGAGCAACTGATCGGGGCGAAAATAGAAGACATCTCTCCAAAAAATAATACCAAGTGAGTATGTTTATTTATTGATATTGAGGTAATTGGCTAATGATGGAAGTAGCATCGCATAATTCTCTCAGAGGAAAGCCTACTATGAGGCTATTATTTACCGTCTGCTATTCCAGAGCAGAATAGTTAAAGACGAACCAAAGGAGTCGTTATGTCAGTTTCAGCAAGAAATCAGCTTTCGGGTGTTGTGTCTTCCATTTTTGAGGGTGCGGTAAACAATGAAGTCGCATTGACTCTGGAAAGTGGGGATAAGTTAACGACGGTGATTACACGAACCAGCTGTGATTCAATGGAATTGGCTGTCGGCAAGCCGGCCATTGCGCTGGTGAAAGCCCCTTGGGTCATTCTGGCATCGGCGGAATGTGGTTTGAATTTTTCTGCCCGCAATCAATTTCACGGCAAAGTGAGTACCGTGGCTAAAGGTGCCGTCAACTCGACGGTGCAACTGGTTACCGCGGGTGGGTTGACGCTGACCTCAACCGTGACCAATGAAAGCCTGGAAGAGATGAACATTGATGTGGGCAGCGAATTAATCGCTCTGGTTAAGGCTTCCAGTATTATTCTGGCTACCCGGAAATAATTACCGATTGCTTTAGCGAATTCAAATATCTCTTATTTCCCGTTTAAATAGCCAATGTTGGGTATCGTCGGAAGTGTGATCTGAATGATTGACCTTGAATAGGGTTATTTAAGAGATATACATCGGCATAAATAACAAAGGCCAGCATAGGCTGGCCTTTTGACTCGATTGCGTGGGGTTTACTGCAAGCCGAGTTTCTTTTCCAGATAGTGGATGTTCGTGCCACCTCTCTGGAAGTTTTCGTCGCTCATGATCTTCATCTGAAGTTCGATGTTGGTTTTGATGCCATCGATGATCAGTTCAGCCAGCGCGTTCTTCATACGGGAAATCGCGATTTCGCGGGTTTCGCCGTAGGTGATCAGCTTGCCGATCATGGAATCGTAATACGGCGGTACGGTATAACCGGCGTAAATATGCGATTCCCAACGGACACCAAAGCCACCCGGCGCGTGGAAGCGCGTGATTTTACCCGGGCTTGGCAGGAAGGAGTTCGGGTCTTCCGCGTTGATACGGCATTCTACCGCATGGCCGCGAACCTTGACGTCTTTCTGCTTGATGGACAGTGGCAGACCGGCAGCGATGCGCAGCTGCTCTTTGATCAGGTCCACGCCGGTAATCATTTCGGTTACCGGATGCTCCACCTGAATACGGGTGTTCATTTCAATGAAGTAGAACTCACCGTTTTCGTACAGGAACTCAAACGTACCCGCACCACGATAGTTGATATCGATACAGGCTTTGGCGCAGCGATCGCCGATATTGCGGCGCAGCTCGTCCGTAATGCCCGGTGCCGGCGCTTCTTCCACCACTTTCTGGTGGCGACGCTGCATGGAGCAGTCACGCTCGGCCAGATAGACGGCGTGGCCCTGACCATCAGCCAGAATCTGAATTTCCACGTGACGTGGGTTTTCCAGATACTTTTCCATGTAGACCATGTCGTTGTTGAAAGCCGCTTTGGCTTCCGCACGGGTCATGTTGATGGATTGTTCCAGCTCTTTGTCGCTGCGCACTACTCGCATACCACGACCACCGCCGCCGCCAGAGGCTTTGATGATGACCGGATAGCCGATGCGTTTTGCATGAGCACGGTTAGCGTCCATGTCACCGTCTAACGGACCATCAGAGCCTGGTACGGTCGGAACCCCCGCTTTTTTCATTGCGGTGATGGCAGACACTTTGTCGCCCATCAGGCGAATGGTTTCTGCGCGTGGGCCGATGAAGATAAAGCCAGAGCGTTCAACCTGCTCGGCAAAATCCGCATTTTCGGACAGGAAACCGTAACCAGGGTGAATCGCGACGGCACCGGTGATTTCCGCAGCGGAAATAATCGCTGGGATGTTCAGATAGCTTTTTGTTGACGGCGCCGGGCCGATACACACGGTTTCGTCCGCCAGCAATACGTGTTTCAAATCGCGATCCGCACTGGAGTGAACGGCGACGGTTTTGATGCCCAGTTCTTTACAGGCACGCAAAATACGCAGCGCGATCTCTCCGCGGTTAGCGATAACGATTTTATCTAACATGATAAGCCTCGTTATTCGATGACAATCAGTGGCTCGTCAAATTCGACCGGCTGACCGCTTTCGAGCAGAATGGCTTTAACCACGCCCGCTTTGTCGGCTTCGATCTGGTTCATCATTTTCATGGCTTCGACGATGCACAGGGTATCGCCAACGTTGACGCGCTGACCCACTTCCACGAAAGCTTTAGCATCCGGGCTTGGGGTGCGATAGAAGGTTCCAACCATTGGAGAACGAACGATGTGTCCACTGATGGCAGCCGGTGCGGCAGGAGTTTCCACTGGCGCTGGTGCAACGGCGGCGGCCAGAGCAGGCTGTGGCTGCATCATTGGCGTAGCGTAGGCCTGTTGCATCATCGGGTAGTTAACCGCTGCTGGGGCACGACTGATACGTACTGATTCTTCACCTTCAGAAATTTCCAGTTCGGCGATGCCGGACTCTTCAACCAGTTCGATCAGTTTTTTGATTTTACGAATATCCATGGATGTGGTTCCGTACTCTTTTGTTTAATTGGAAGTTGACAGGCGTTTTACCGCCGTCTGTAAAGCATACTGATAACCATCTGCCCCCAGGCCACATATCACGCCTACCGCAACATCAGAAAGGTAGGAATGATGACGAAAAGGCTCACGTGCGTGCACGTTGGACAGATGAATTTCGATAAACGGAATCGCGACTGCCAGCAGGGCATCACGCAGCGCAACGCTGGTGTGGGTAAATGCCGCCGGGTTAATCAGAATGAAGTCTGTGTTTCCTCTGGCCTGATGGATAGTATCGATCAGGACATGTTCCGCATTGGATTGCCGATGGGAAAACTTCACGTTCAATGCCTGCGCCTGGGTTTCCAGCTCGCTGACAATGTCTGCTAACGTCGTGTTACCGTATTTGTCGGGCTCCCGGGTTCCTAGCAGATTCAGGTTTGGACCGTTCAAGAGCAAAATGTGAAACTTTTCTGCCATTGTGCTGCTATCTCCCGCGATTGACCAAGATTGCCAAAACCGTGTCGCACAAAATAGCGCGAAGCTATTCGTTTGTCACCTTTCGTGACGCAAATTGTCCGGCCCGAGAAATTAAAGTCGTGCATTATAACCATATCGTGGCAATTCGCAGCTAAATACTGGTCTTATCTGCGGAGATATTCCTGCACCAGACCGTGAGAAGGCGTGAATTTCACTGCGGTCCGTAACCGGCTTTTCCTGTGTTGCTGCGGCGTTTAGCGCCACCATTGGCGAAATTTCTTATAACGCAACAGCAGCAATATCAGCGCCGCGAGCGCATACAAAATAGGCTGCGGGGAGAGCGTTTTAACTGACCAAAGATAGTGGATAGGCGCAAGGATGGCGACTAAATAGACGAAATTATGCAGTTTTTGCCATTGCGATCCCAACTTGCGCATCATTATCTGTGGTGAGGTCACCGCCAGCGCCAGCAAAATCAGCCAGCTTATGATTCCCAACGTTAGATACGGCCGGGATATCAGTTCTTTTCCCAGCAGGGCCAGATGATCCAGACCCAGCTCCAGCAGCGCATAGCTCACCAGATGTAACGTCGCCCAGAAAAAGCACCACAGCCCGAGGAGGCGTCGGCAGCGAATCAGCAGCGGCTGTTTACCGTAGCGCGCCAGTGGCGTGACCAACAGCGTCGCCAGCAGCAATTTCAGCGCCATTCGGCCGGTAAAATGCTGGATATCTTTGGCGGGGTCAGCGCTGAACCACCCTTGGTCAACTGACAATATCAGCCACAGCAGCGGCAGAAAACCAGCCAGATGGAGTAGCACTTTTAGCCCGTTAATGTGTTGTAACGTCAGTCTCATGCTGATGTGGATCCCTATCCTGACAGGATGCTGTAGCGAGAAGTTTTGTGTTATTAGCTAGATGTTTTGTGTTGTTAACTAAAAGTTGTCGCGCAGATTCAGGCCGCGATACAGCGAGGCGACCTGATCGGCATAGCCGTTGAACAACAGCGTGGGTTGACGTTCAACGTTAAGCAGGCCGCCTGAGCCAATGACGCGCTCTGTCGCCTGCGACCAGCGTGGGTGATCCACATGCGGGTTAACGTTGGCATAGAAGCCATACTCGTCTGGCGCCGCCAGATTCCACGTGCAGGGCGGCTTCTCACGAGTGAGCCGGATATGTACTATGGATTTGATGTTCTTGAAGCCGTATTTCCACGGTGTGACTAACCGGATGGGCGCACCGTTCTGCGGCGGCAACGTCTTGCCGTAGACGCCGACGGCCAGCAGTGCCAGAGGATTCATTGCTTCATCCATCCGTAGCCCTTCTACATAGGGATAATCCAGCCCGCCGCCCATGAAACGATCTTTTTGCCCCGGCATTTGCTCCGGGTCGTAAAGCGTCTGAAACGCCACGTAGCGGGCGTTGCTGGTGGGCTCGGCGAATTTAATCAGCTTGCCCAGCTCAAAGCCGACCCACGGAATCACCATCGACCACGCCTCGACGCAGCGGAAACGGTAGATCCGTTCTTCCAGCGGAAAGCGTTTTAGCAAATCGTCGATATCCAGCGTGAGAGGCTTGGCGACGTCGCCGTCTATCTTGACAGTCCAGCCTTCGGTTTTTAACCCGCCCGCATTGGCCGCCGGATCGGCTTTGTCCAACCCGAATTCATAGAAGTTGTTATAGCCCGTAACTTTATCTTCCGGCGTGAGTGGCAGGTCGAGTTTCCAGTCGGCGGGTTGGCTAAACGTGAGCGGTTTACCCAGTGGAGCTTTGGGTTTATCGCCGCCTTTAAACCAGGCCAGCAGGTCAGCCTGTGCAGAAAACGGCAGTGAGAGCGCCGCAGCGGAAATACCCAGCGCTTTTAATACGCGTCGACGCTGATAGAAGAGGGATTCCGGGGTAACGTCGGCTTCCGTGAATTTGCGATGTTTGTGCATGTGAACTCCCGCCAGTCATTATTATTGTTGACGCAAAGTGGCGTTTTTAATGCTTACCGTTCACTTAGTTATAGATGACTTGCGGTAGAAACTGCGACAGGAGAGATGAAATACTTTTTTGCAGGGTGTAACAGCCACCCGAAGGTGGCTGAGTGCATCAACAAAAGACGTTAGCTGATTTTCACCAGCGTACGGCCGGTGACTTTGTTTTCCAGCAGGGCAGCAGCAACGGCAGGGACGTCTTCCAACCCGATTTCCTGCGTGACCTGCTGATAGAACGACTCAGGCAGGATGGCAGCCAGACGCTCCCACGCTTGCTGACGGCGCGCCAGCGGTGCCATCACGGAATCCACGCCTTGCAGGCGAACATTACGTAAAATAAATGGCATCACAGTTGTCGGCAGGGCAACACCACCAGCCAGACCGCATGCGGCAACCGTCGCGTTGTAATCCATCTGCGCCAGCAGCGTCGCCAGCACGTTGTCGCCGACGGTATCCACCGCGCCAGCCCAACGTTGTTTCTCTAGCGGGCGAGGGCTGCCGCTGAATTCGCTGCGATCCAGCACCTGTTTGGCACCCAATTTTTTCAGGTAATCAGTGTTGTCGGCACGGCCGCTGACGGCGGTCACCTGATAGCCTAGCTCTGCAAGCAGGGCGACTGCCGTGCTGCCGACGCCGCCGCTGGCACCCGTCACAATGATGTCGCCGCTTTCCGGAGTGATGCCGCCGTCTTCCAGCGCCATCACGCACAGCATCGCAGTAAAGCCTGCGGTGCCAAGAATCATAGCTTTACGCGCATCCAGCGACGCGGGCAGAGGGACCAGCCAATCGCTCTTCACTCGCGCCTGTTGTGCCAGGCCGCCCCAGTGGTTTTCACCCACGCCCCACCCCGTCAGGATGACTGGCTGACCGACGGCAAACCGATCGCTGTCACTGTGACGCACGGTTCCGACAAAATCGATCCCTGGAACCATCGGGAAGTTACGAATAATTTTGCCTTTGCCGGTAATGGCAAGCGCATCTTTATAATTAATACCGGACCAACTGATATCAACAGTTACATCCCCGGCGGGAAGCTGCTCTGCGTCAATCTCGCGAATCTGAGCGTGGGTCAGTCCGTCTGACTGTTCAAGAACTAAAGCCTGCATGGGCTATCTCCTGTAGCAGGATTAAATATGGGGAAGTCATTAACGACTATAGTTATTACAGGTACTATTTGTTAAAAGGTACTGTTTGTTAAAAAAGTACTATGTAGCTGGCCTATGCGAACTGATAAAAAACAACAAACTCGCAGAAATAACAATTATTTGGAATAGGACGCAGGGATGGGATTTACGACCAGGTTCTCGATACTCATAGTATTGCTGACGGTTCTCGCCATTTTTCTTATGCTTTTCAGTAGCATATTTAGTCTCTGTTATTATAGCCAGTTGCGAACCGAGCAACAGCTACGCGAGGTCACGGCCAGTATCGATCAGGCGCTATTAGTGCAATCGCCCGAAAATATTCAATATTGGCTGCCGGGAATGATGAAAACGGCAGGCATTGTGGCGTTGGATATTCAGGATAACGATTCAACCCTCTATTCAATACAGCTGCCCGAGGCCGGCTGGGAACGCACGCACCTCTATCATGAGGTCGAATTTCCACTGATGCATCATTTGAACATGTCGATCGCCTTAAAATATGTCGACCCGCTGATTGGTTTACCGCGTTTCGTGGTGTCGACGCTATCAGTGCTGCTGGCTGCGGGCCTGATGCTCCTGATGCTGTACTTCTCCATTCGCTGGCTGCGTCGGCAGGCTGCCGGACAGGAAGAGTTGGAAAAACGCGCACAGCGTATTCTCAAGGGCGAGCGAGAATCGGTTATGCAGGGGTCGGTGCGTGAATGGCCAGTTAAGACCAGCGGGGCGCTCGATCAACTGCTGTCTGATTTAGTGGAAGCGCGTGAGGAACGCGGGCGGGTTGATACCTTAATCCGCGCTTTCGCCGCGCAGGATGCTGAAACCGGGCTGAGTAATCGTCTGTTTTTTGATAATCAACTGACCACACAGCTGGAAGATGGCGAAGAGGTGGGGACGCACGGCGTTGTCATGATGATTCGCGTACCTGATTTTGAAACCTTGCAAGAAACGCACGGCGATACCAGTGCGCTTCAGGAATACCGTTTCACGCTGATCAACCTGCTGTCGACGTTTGTCATGCGCTATCCCTCTGCGCTGCTGGCGCGTTATTTCAGCAGCGATTTCACCGTATTACTCCCCCACCGCACGCTAAAGGAAGCCACTGCGATAGCCACGCAACTGGTGAAATCCATCGATATTCTCCCCGCCTGTCCGTTGATCGATCGCGAGGACGTTCTCCACATTGGTATTTGCGCCTATCGCGGCGGGCAAAGCGCTGAGCACGTGATGGAGAGTGTGGAGGACGCGACGCGCAATGCGGTGTTGCAGGGCGGTAACAGCTGGTGTGTATTTGACAGGCAGGTGCCAGACAAAGGGCGCGGCAGCGTGAAATGGCGGACCTTGCTGGAGCAGACGCTGGCGCGCGGCGGTCCGCGGTTGTATCAGAAACCTGCGGTCACCAAAGAGGGCGTGGTACATCATCGTGAAATGATGAGCCGTATTTACGACGGAGAACAGGAACTGCTCGCGGCGGAGTATATGCCGCTGGTTCAACAGCTGGGGCTGGCGGCCAGCTATGATCGGCAGCTTGTGGCGCGAATTATTGATTTGTCAGCGAGTTGGCCCGGAGAAACACTGGCTTTACCGGTAAGTGTGGACTCACTTTTGCAGAAACCTTTCCTGCGCTGGCTGAAAGAAGTCTTACTGCAATGTCCGAAAACGCAGCGTCAGTGCATTTTATTTGAACTTGCAGAGGCAGATGTCTGTCAATATATCGGCCGCCTGCGCCCGGTTCTCAATTTGATCCTGGGATTAGGCTGTCGCCTGGCGGTCACGCAGGCGGGTTTGACGCTGGTCAGTACGACGTACATCAAGTCACTCCCCGTGGAGATCATCAAGCTTCATCCTGGTTTGGTCCGCAGTCTTGAGCGCCGCCCGGAAAATCAGCTGTTTGTACAAAGCTTGACCGAGGCCTGTAAAGGCACGCAAACGCGGGTATTTGCCGCTGGCGTGCGGACCAAAGAGGAGTGGCGGATGCTGTTGGGCAAGGGAGTTTATGGTGGGCAAGGTGATTTTTTTGCCGCATCAGTCTCTGTAACGGATGAGCTGAAAAAATATTCACCGCGGCATCGTGTTTAATATAAACGTCCCGTTCAAATTGACGTAGAATGAGGCGGTTGTTAAATCGGTTAGTGTGTGCTTACGTTAGCGGCAATCCGATTAAATGTTAGATTTTATGTCCTGTGTTAGCGCAATTCTGTCGGGTGGACAGTGGTAAGATGCCTTGCCGCCTGAGGAGAAAGCATGTTGTGCCTTTCTCCCTGACGCCGACGTGCGCAACGCAGACTTATTTTCACCGAAGCAGACCCTTTTCGTGCCTTGTCGCTGCTTCGTGTGGTTGGTAAAGTAGGCGGATTTATTTTTCGCCCCCAGCTTGCAGGATTATCCTTTAGTTATGTTTAAGAAATTTCGTGGCATGTTTTCCAACGACTTGTCCATCGACCTGGGTACCGCCAATACCCTGATTTATGTTAAAGGGCAGGGCATCATACTGAATGAACCCTCTGTGGTTGCGATTCGTCAGGATCGTGCTGGTTCTCAAAAGAGTGTGGCAGCAGTCGGCCATGACGCTAAGCAGATGCTAGGCAGAACCCCTGGAAATATCGTGGCGATTCGCCCGATGAAAGACGGTGTGATTGCCGATTTCCAGGTCACAGAAAAAATGTTGCAGCACTTCATCAAGCAAGTGCATAGCGACAGCTTTATGCGTCCGAGCCCGCGCGTGCTGGTGTGTGTTCCGGTAGGCGCAACGCAGGTTGAGCGTCGTGCCATTCGCGAATCCGCATTGGGTGCCGGTGCCCGTGAAGTGTTCCTGATTGAAGAGCCGATGGCGGCTGCGATTGGTGCTGGCATGCCAGTATCCGAAGCGACCGGTTCCATGGTTGTGGATATCGGTGGTGGTACCACGGAAGTCGCGGTGATCTCGCTAAACGGCGTGGTGTACTCCTCTTCTGTACGTATTGGTGGTGACCGCTTTGATGAAGCGATCATCAACTACGTTCGCCGTAACTATGGTTCACTGATCGGTGAAGCGACGGCAGAACGTATCAAGCATGAAATCGGCTCTGCTTATCCGGGCGACGAAGTGCTGGAGATTGAAGTGCGCGGCCGTAACCTTGCTGAAGGTGTACCGCGTGGATTCACGCTGAACTCCAACGAAATTCTGGAAGCGCTGCAAGAACCGTTGACGGGCATCGTCAGCGCGGTCATGGCGGCGTTGGAACAGTGTCCACCAGAGTTGGCTTCCGATATTTCCGAGCGCGGTATGGTGTTAACCGGCGGCGGCGCGCTGCTGCGTAACCTGGATCGTTTGCTGATGGAAGAAACCGGTATTCCGGTTGTGGTGGCTGAAGATCCACTGACCTGTGTTGCCCGCGGCGGCGGCAAGGCGCTGGAAATGATCGACATGCACGGTGGCGATTTGTTCAGCGAGGAGTAATCCTGTCTGGAAAAGGGGGGACCTGATGGATGAACGCTTGCGTTTTTCATCTCTCGTGGTTACCCCTTTTTTATTTGCCTGTAGCCTTACGGGGCGCCGCTTTGTGACGTTAAAAATCGCCAGGTGCGATTTGAGGTTGCTGTCGAGGAATACGCAAATTTTATGAAGCCGCTTTTTAGCAGGGGGCCTTCCCTGCAATTACGACTTTTTCTTGCTGTCGTTACCGCGATTGTCGTGATCGTTGCGGACAGTCGGCTCGGTTCGTTCGTCAAAATCAGAACGTACATGGATACCACTGTCAGCCCATTCTACTTTCTGGCGAATGGACCCCGTCAGGTTTTGGACAATATGTCTGCCTCACTGGCAACCCGTGAGCAATTAAGCCTTGAAAATACCGCGCTGCGTCAGGAACTGTTGATGAAAAACAGTGACCTGTTGCTGCTAGGCCAGTTCAAGCAGGAAAATGCGCGGTTACGTGAACTGCTCGGCTCGCCGCTGCGTCAGGATGAGCAGAAAATGGTGACGCAGGTGATGTCCGCCGGAACCGACCCTTACAGCGATCAGGTGGTGATTGATAAAGGTCAGGCGAACGGCGTGTATGAAGGGCAACCGGTCATCAGCGATAAAGGCGTGGTGGGTCAGGTTGTGGCGGTTGGTCAGTTTACCAGTCGGGTTTTGTTGATTTGTGATGTTTCCCACGCGTTGCCGATTCAGGTGCTACGCAATGATATCCGTGTGATTGCTGCCGGTAATGGCTGCGCCGACGATCTGCAACTGGAACACCTGCCTAACAATACCGACATCCGAGTGGGTGATGTGCTGGTCACATCGGGTCTGGGCGGTCGTTTCCCAGAAGGGTATCCCGTTGGTGTTGTGTCATCGGTCAAGGCCGATACGCAGCGAGCCTATACGATTATTCAGGCACGTCCGACAGCGGGGCTACAGCGCCTGCGCTATCTGCTATTACTGTGGGGCGTGGAAAACAACTCCAATACGGCGCTGCCGCCAGCAGAAGTGCATCGGGTTGCCAATGAGCGCCTGATGCAGATGATGCCGCAGGTTTTACCGTCGCCTGACGACATGGGACCGCCGCTTCCTCCTGATACCGCTACGCCCACCGCCGAGCCGCAGAGAGGCCGCCAATGAACCGTTATCGCAGGCATGGCAACTGGATTATCTGGCTTTCTTTTCTGATCGCCATGGTTTTGCAGATTATGCCGTGGCCGGATGAAATCTACATGTTTCGCCCCTCCTGGCTGACGCTGTTCCTCATTTACTGGGTGATGGCATTGCCACATCGAGTGAATGTCGGCACCGGATTTATATTAGGTCTGATTATGGACCTGATTCTTGGGTCTACACTGGGAGTACGGGCGCTGGCGCTGAGCATTGTTGCTTATTTGGTCGCCTTTAAATTCCAGCTATTCCGAAATATGGCGTTATGGCAGCAGGCGTTAATCGTCATGTTGTTGTCGCTGCTGATGGATCTCACGGTATTCTGGGCAGAATTTTTAGTTATTAATGTCTCTTTCCGACCGGAAACATTCTGGAATAGCGTCGTTGATGGCGTACTCTGGCCGTGGCTGTTCCTGCTGATGCGTAAAATTCGTCGTCAGTTTACTGTGCAATAAGGTGATTCATGACTCAGCTTTATCTGGCCTCCGCTTCTCCCCGCCGTCGCGAACTGCTTACGCAGCTCGATATTACTTTTTCTGTACTGAATGTCGCGGTGGAAGAACAGCGGTTACCAGAAGAAGCGGCGGAAGTTTATGTCCGACGTCTGGCGCATGAGAAAGCGGCCGCCGGTGTCGCGGCTGCCCCGTCCGATTTGCCGGTTCTGGGTGCCGATACCATTGTGGTACTGAACGGTCAGGTATTAGAAAAACCGCAGGATGAAGCCCATGCGGCAGAGATGCTGAGTCAACTGTCCGGGAAATCACATCAGGTGATGACGGCCGTCGCGTTGGCAGATAAAGACGATGTCTTGAGCTGTCTGGTGATAACCGATGTCGTCTTCCGTCCGCTCTCGCAGCAGGATATCGAGCGGTATATCGCCAGCGGCGAACCGATGGATAAAGCCGGGGCTTACGGTATTCAGGGCAAAGGTGGATGCTTTGTCCGGTCGCTTAACGGGAGCTATTACGCGGTGGTTGGGCTGCCGCTGGTAGAAACCCATGAGCTATTCAGTAATTTTGCTGCGTTGCGGAGTGCAAGAGGAAAACATGACTGCTGAGTTACTGGTAAACGTTACACCGTCAGAAACGCGCGTTGCCTATATCGACGGCGGTATTCTGCAAGAAATTCATATTGAGCGTGATGCGAAGCGCGGTATTGTCGGCAACATCTATAAGGGCCGCGTGAGCCGCGTCCTGCCGGGAATGCAGGCGGCGTTTGTGGATATCGGTCTGGATAAAGCGGCATTCCTGCACGCGTCCGATATTATGCCGCATACCGAATGCGTTGCCGGTGACGAACAAAAGAATTTTCACGTCCGTGATATCGCCGAACTGGTGCGTCAGGGGCAGGATCTCATGGTGCAGGTGGTCAAAGATCCGCTGGGAACCAAAGGCGCACGTCTGACGACGGATATCACGCTGCCGTCGCGCTATCTGGTGTTTATGCCGGGCGCATCGCACGTCGGCGTGTCACAGCGGATTGAGAGCGAAGCGGAACGCGAGCGCTTAAAGAAAACGGTCGCCGAGTATTGTGATGATGATGGTGGTTTCATCATTCGTACCGCTGCGGAAGGCGTCGGTGAAGAAGAGCTCTCGCAGGATGCGGCGTTCCTGAAGCGTCTGTGGGGCAAGGTGATGGAGCGCAAAAAGCGCAACCAGACCAAATGTAAGCTCTACGGTGAAGTGGCACTCGCCCAGCGAATTTTACGTGATTTTGCTGGTGCCGCGCTGGATCGCATTCGGATTGACTCCCGACTGACGTATGAAGCGCTGCTGGAATTTACCGCCGAATACATCCCGGAGATGACCCGCAAACTTGAACACTATGCGGGCAAACAGCCGATTTTTGACCTGTTTGACGTGGAAAATGAGATTCAGCGTTCGCTGGACAGAAAGGTTGAACTGAAGTCTGGCGGCTATTTGATCATCGATCAGACCGAAGCGATGACCACCGTCGATATCAACACGGGGGCATTCGTCGGCCACCGCAATCTGGATGAAACCATTTTCAACACCAATACGGAAGCGACGCAGGCGATTGCACGACAGCTGCGTCTGCGTAACCTCGGCGGCATCATCATTATCGACTTCATCGATATGAATAATGAAGATCACCGTCGGCGGGTGCTGCATTCTCTGGAGCAGGCGCTCAGTAAAGATCGGGTCAAAACCAGTATTAGCGGCTTCTCTCAACTAGGATTAGTGGAGATGACGCGCAAACGCACGCGTGAGAGTATCGAACACGTGCTGTGTCATGAATGCCCGACGTGTCATGGCCGTGGCACCGTGAAGACAGTAGAAAGCGTCTGCTATGAAATTATGCGTGAAATCGTGCGTGTCCACCACGCTTATGACACCGATCGTTTCCTGGTCTATGCCTCACCGGCAGTCGGGGAAGCGCTGAGAAGTGAAGAGTCGCACGCGTTAGCTGAGGTTGAGATTTTCGTCGGCAAACAGGTCAAAGTACAAATCGAACCCCTGTATAGCCAGGAGCAGTTTGACGTCGTAATGATGTAAATTCGTGCGCTCGTCGTCGGCGACGAAAGAAGGAGAAATTAGTGAGGCGACTGCCCGGAATACTTATCATCACGGGTGCCACTCTTGTCGTGATGGTAGCGCTGTTAGTCAGCGGCTTAAGACTGGTGCTGCCACAGCTCGATCACTTCCGGCCACAGCTGGTGGCCTGGGCGCAGTCTGCTGCCGGTGTTCCGTTAGAGATCGGCTCGATGACAGGGCGCTGGGAGTCCTTTGGCCCCACGCTAGAAATTGAAAAGCTTCGCACGTCCCTGCCGGAATCGGACTGGCAGGTTGACCGTATTACGCTGGCGTTGGATGTGTGGCAGTCGCTGTTGCACGGGCGCTGGCAGTTTCGCGATCTCACGTTTCACCAGTTAAAACTGGATATTAATAGCCAATTTACCGGGCAGCAGCAGGATAGCAAACTGATGGAGTCAGGGAAGGTCAGCGATCTTTTCCTGCGCCAGTTTGACCACTTTGACCTGCGTGATAGCCACGTTACCTTTCTTACCCCTTCCGGTTCCCGCGCGGAGCTGAGCATTCCGCAACTGACCTGGCTGAATTCCGAGAAGCGCCACCGAGCGGAAGGCTTGATCAGCCTGTCGAGTTTTAACGGTCAGCACGGTGTCGTGCAGATGCGTATGGACTTGCATGACGATCAGGGGCTACTCAGCAACGGTACGTTCTACCTGCAGGCTGACAATATCGATATGAAGCCCTGGCTCAGCCGCTGGATGAAAAACAATACCGGGCTGGAAAGTGCAGATTTTAGTTTGGCGGCGTGGCTCAACGTCCGTGATGGTGACATCCACAGTGGCGATGTGCTCCTTAATCAGGGTACGGCGAACTGGGGTGAAGGAAGTGATGCGCATCGCCTGAATGTGGATGATATGGCGCTACATATCAGCCGTCAGGAAAATGGCTGGCAGGTGGATGTGCCTACATTGAATCTGGCAACGGATGGCGTCGCCTGGCCGAAAGGTCGGCTTTCCGCCCTCTGGCTGCCCAAAAATGAACATATGTTAGGGCCCGATCGGCAGGAAGAGCTGCGTGTTCGAGCCAGCAACCTGGCATTGGAGCGGGTAAGCACGCTGCTTCCACTGCTGTCCGGCACGACGCCAGAATTGAAAGCGCGCTGGGATGAACTGCAACCGACAGGCACCTTGAATACCGTTGCCGTCGATATTCCTCTGCAACAGCCGGAGCGAAGCCGCTTTCAGGCCAACTGGCAGGATGTGAGCTGGAAACAGTGGAAATTACTGCCGGGGGTCGATCATTTCTCCGGCTCTGCGCGCGGTAGCGCCGAGCGTGGTCAGGTCAGCGTCGAATTAAAACAGAGCACGCTGCCCTATGTTGATATGTTCCGCGCGCCGCTGGAAATCAAGCAGGCCAGCGGCACGATTGACTGGCGTAATGATGCGCAAGGCCTGTCGCTCTGGAGTCATGGGCTGGATGTGCAGGCGAAATCGCTATGGGCTAACGGCGATTTCCGCTATGAACAGCCCGCCAAACAGGAACCGAAGCTGGATATTTTGGCGGGCATTCGGCTGACCGATGCGGCGGATGCCTGGCGCTATTATCCCGAACTGTTTATGGGCACCGAGCTGGTGGACTACCTGAGCGGTGCGCTGAAAGGCGGCCGTGTTGATAACGCGACGCTGATCTTTGCTGGTAATCCGCAGCATTTCCCGTATACGCACAACGAGGGCCAGTTTGAAGTCTGGGTACCGGTTAAAGATGCCACCTTCGAATTTCAGCCGGGCTGGCCTGCGCTGACGCCGCTGGATATCAATCTGGACTTTGCTAACAACGGCCTGTGGATGTTTGCGCCACAAACCTGGCTGGGTAAGGTGGAAGGCAAAAACATTAGCGCGGTTATTCCCGATTATGAAAAAGAGATGCTGCTCGTCGATGGCGAACTGGACGGTCCGGGGCCAGAGGTGGGGAACTATTTTCATCAGACGCCGCTGAAATCCTCGTTGGGCACGGCGCTGGACGAGCTGAAAATTGGCGGGCCGGTGAAAGGGACGCTGCATCTGGATATTCCGCTTGCCGGTGACGATGTCCGCGCCAGTGGCGACATTACGCTGAACAATAACAGTCTCTACATCAAGCCGCTGGATACCACGATTAAGAATCTCACCGGTAAGTTCCGCTATGAAAACGGTAACTTACGCAGTGAAACCCTTCAGGCGAACTGGCTGAATCAGCCGATGGCGGTCAATTTCACGACGGAAGAGCAGGCGAAGGCTTTTCTGGTGAATGTTGGCTTGCAGGGCGACTGGCAGCCTGCGCTCTTGCCCGGTTTACCGGCATCGGCAAGCAAAGCCCTGTCCGGCACAGCAGGCTGGAAGAGTACGGTGGCTGTCAACCTGCCGCATTCTGGTAAAACGACCTATGATGTTGATGTACAGGCTGATCTAAATAAAGTAAGTAGTCACTTACCTAACCCACTCAGTAAGCCTGCTGGCGAGAACCTGCCGCTGGAAGTGAAAGCCAGCGGCGACCTGAATGGTTTTGCCATGCAAGGGCGAGTGGGCAAAGATAACCGTTTCAATAGCCAATGGCTGCTAAAAGGCGACACCGTGACGCTGGCGCGGGCAAGCTGGCAGAACGGGGCAACGGCGGCGCCTGCATTGCCAGAAGATTCCGCTTTGGTACTCGATCTCCCGCCGCTGGATGCTGAAAGCTGGCTGGGGCTTCTGCCTGCGCTGCGTGCCTCGACACCAGCCGAAGGGAAAAAGGCGCATAGTTCTCTTCGTTTTCCTGAAGCCGTGACACTGCGGACGCCTGAGCTACAGTTGCTGGGGCAACAGTGGCACGATCTGGAAATCACGCGTAAAAATACGCTTTCTGGCAGTGAAGTGCAGGCAAAAGGGCGCGAAATTGACGGCATGGTTGAGATACCCAATCGCGGCATGTGGCGCAGCGACATCAATTATCTCTACTACAATCCTCAGTGGAAAGGGAATGAAGCGACCAACCCAGTGGCATTAGCAGAGAAAAAATCGCCGCTAAACGACCCGAGCATCAGCTTTGAGGACTGGCCGTCGCTGGCGGTTAACTGTCGGCAGTGCTGGATTCTCGGGCAGAATATGGGACGTATCCAGGGAACGCTGCTGCCAGAAAAGGAAAAATTAACGCTGGCAGACGGCATCATTGATACGGGCAAGGCGCGTTTGACGGTAAACGGTTCCTGGCAGGAAAACGCAGAAGGCGTGCGGACGGCGTTAAAAGGCCGTCTGACAGGTGATAGCCTAGAGCAGAACGCTAACTGGTTTGGCGTTGATTCACCGCTGAAAGCTGGTTCTTTCGATGTGGACTACGATCTGTACTGGCGCGGTACGCCTTGGGCACCGGATATTGCCAGCCTGAGCGGAATATTGCACACGCGCATCGGTAAGGGTGAGATTGCTGAAGTGGGGGCGGGTCAGGCTGGTCAATTGCTGCGTTTATTGAGCTTTGATGCGCTGATGCGTAAGCTGCGGTTCGATTTTAGTGATACGTTTGGCCGTGGATTTTACTTCGACTCGATTCGCAACACGGCATGGATTAAAGACGGCGTGTTGCATACTGATGATATGTTGGTCGACGGGCTGGAGGCCGATATCGCGATAAAAGGCGATCTCGATCTCGCTAAGCGACAGGTCAATATGGAAGCGGTTATCGCCCCGGAAATTTCTGCGACGGTGGGGGTGGCGACCGCATTTGCCGTCAACCCGGTCGTTGGGGCCGCGGTGTTTGCTGCCAGTAAAGTGCTGGCACCGCTATGGAACAAGATTTCGCTGATTCGCTACCAGATTTCCGGTAGCCTCGATCAGCCAAAGATTCAGGAAGTGTTGCGTGAGCCGAACAAGAAGAAAGGCGAATAATGCCGTTAGGGCAGCGCAGCGTACTCAGCCGATTATCTGATAAAGAGTGAAAAACTATGAGCCTTTCGTTTGTCAGTGAGCAGTTACTCACCGCCAACAAATTGAATCTTGACGATCTCGCCGCTGTGCTGGGGTCGCTTAATGAGCGTCGACTGGACTATGCCGATCTCTATTTCCAGTCCAGCTACCATGAGTCTTGGGTACTGGAAGATCGCATCATTAAAGACGGTTCTTACAATATCGATCAGGGCGTGGGTATCCGTGCGATTGACGGTGAAAAGACCGGGTTTGCTTATGCCGATCAGATCACGCTGAACGCATTGCACCAGAGCGCGCAGGCAGCACGCAGTATTGTGCGGGAACAGGGTACAGGCACGGCGCACACGTTGGGAGCGGTATCGCATCATGCGCTCTATCCAACGTTGAACCCGCTGGATAGCCTGACGCGTGAGGACAAAATTGCGCTGTTGCAGCGTGCTGACACGGTCGCGCGTGCCGCAGATGCGCGCGTGCAGGAAGTGTCAGCCAGCCTGACCGGCGTGTATGAGCTGGTGCTGGTGGCGGCGACGGACGGTACGCTGGCGGCGGATGTGCGGCCGTTAGTGCGTTTGTCGATCAGCGTGTTGGTCGAAGCCGAGGGCAAACGTGAACGCGGCTCCAGCGGTGGCGGCCTGCGTGGCGGCTATGACTATTTCTGGGAAGTGGCTGACGGCGAAGCGCGCGTCGATGCCTGGGCAAAAGAAGCCGTGCGTATGGCGCTGGTTAACCTGTCGGCGGTGGCTGCACCTGCGGGGCCAATGCCTGTGGTGCTGGGTGCTGGCTGGCCGGGTGTGTTGCTGCATGAAGCGGTAGGACACGGTCTGGAAGGCGATTTTAACCGTCGCGGTACGTCAGTGTTCAGCGGACAGATGGGGAAACTCGTTGCGTCAGAGCTGTGCACGGTGGTGGATGACGGCACGCTGACCGGGCGTCGCGGTTCGGTTTCGATGGACGATGAAGGCGTTCCGGGGCAATACAATGTCCTGATCGAAAACGGTATTCTGAAAGGCTATATGCAGGACAAGATGAATGCTCGTCTGATGGGCGTTGCGCCAACGGGCAACGGTCGCCGCGAATCTTATGCGCATCTGCCGATGCCGCGCATGACGAACACCTACATGCTGGCTGGGAAATCCACGCCGGAAGAGATTATCTCCAGCGTTGAATACGGTCTGTATGCGCCAAACTTTGGCGGCGGTCAGGTCGATATCACTTCTGGCAAGTTCGTCTTCTCGACATCTGAAGCATACCTGATCGAAAAAGGCCGTATCACTACGCCAGTCAAAGGCGCAACGCTGATTGGTTCCGGCATTGAAGCGATGCAGCAGATCTCGATGGTTGGTAACGATCTGGCGTTGGATAAAGGCGTCGGCGTGTGCGGTAAAGAAGGGCAAAGCCTGCCTGTCGGTGTGGGTCAGCCTACGCTGAAGCTGGAAAGCCTGACCGTCGGCGGCACCGCGTAATTCGTGCTGATGTTTGAGAACCCTTTAGAACCGCGCTTTATTAGCGCGGTTTTTTTTCCTCGCTATGATTCTGCCGATAACCCTGATATGTCAGGGCGACGTTTTTGAAGTATTCCGTCATGTAGTTAATGCAGACCTGTACTTTTAGCGGCAGGTTATCTTTGCGGGTGTAGAGCGCGTAGACCGGACGCGGGTCGGAGTGGTAGCGGTTGAACAGGATCTCAATTTCGCCGCGATTGATTTCGTCCACGATCCACATGAGCGGCACGTACGCGATGCCCGCTCCGGCCTTGAGCCAGCGCACCAGCGTTTGTGGGTCGTTAGTGACAAAGCGTCCTTGTGGTGTGACGCGGGTCGAAATGCCTTCGGGGGCGATCAGCTCAAATTCGCTGTCGGGCCGCACGCTGTATTCCAGCCAGGAAAAATTCACCATATCTGCCGGCTTATCCGGCGTACCGTGCTGTGCCAGATAGCTTTTCGCGGCACAGACCACCATCGGCATCGAGCCTAAGCGTTTCGAGAACAGGCTGGAATCCTGTAGCGCACCGACGCGGATAACGATATCCAGTCCGTCGGCAATCAGGTCGGGCGCGGGAATTCCGGTGACCAGATTGACGGATAGACCGGGATATTCCTTCAGCATCGCGGCAGTCATGGTGGACAACACATTCTGTGCCATCGTGGAAGAACTACCGATGCGCAGCGTGCCGATCGGCGTGTTGTTGAAAGCATAAAGCTGCTCATGGACCTCATGCGCTTCATGCAGCATGCGGCGACAGCCGTGGTAGTAAATTTTCCCCGCTTCCGTCAAACCAATGCTGCGCGTACTGCGATTAAGCAGCTTAATCTGTAGTTCATCTTCAAGCTTGGTGACGGTCTGGCTGACGGCGGATACGCTCATCTGCAACTGGCGAGCGGCGGCGGTAAAAGAACCAAATTCCACCACGCGGGCAAACACCGACATACTCTTTAGTCTTTCCATTATTCACTCTGGCTTAAAAGTGATTTAGATCACACTATGTAGATAAGGTGATAATAAGCATCCATAATATAGCCTATCCGGTGGTTCTGGGCAGAACAGAGCCATTCAATGATTGTGTTTATTTACCCAATTAGAGTAATACGCTGATTTCCCATCGTTAGTCAGCCCCTGCTGACATCGCTATTCATCAGTTTAACGTTATCCCATCCGTTGGCTGCTCGCCTGCGGGATGAGGCTCTGTTGTCGGTGCTGAAAGGCCGCGCCAGACGACATAATTTACCACCCGGTAGCACACCTGCTCGCTACCGTTATCGACTAGAAAAAGGAAAAGAGGATGAGTTCACTCCCGGTTATGGTGCTGTTCGGGCTGTCATTTCCCCCCGTATTTTTTGTCTTGCTGGTGTCGTTGACCCTGTTCTTTGTCGTGAACCGCCTGCTGCAACCGACGGGTATCTATGACTTCGTCTGGCACCCTGCGCTGTTTAACAGCGCGCTGTTCTGCTGTCTGTTTTATTTACTGTTCCGTTACGGTCTGTGAGGTGTCTGTGAAAGCGTTCTTTTTACCCTTGTTTAGACAGCAGGCCGTGCTGATCAAAAAACTGAGCCGCGTGGTCATCACGCTGGTGATTGTGCTGTGTGCGATTGTGGCAATCTTCCGTGTCTGGGCGTTCTATACCGAATCTCCCTGGACGCGTGATGCCAAATTTACGGCAGATGTGGTGGCGATCGCGCCAGATGTCAGCGGATTATTGACCGATGTTCGCGTCACGGACAATCAACTGGTAAACAAAGGTGATGTGCTGTTTGTCATCGACCAGCCGCGCTACCATCAGGCCGTGGCACAGGCGGAAGCGGATGTTGCCTACTATCAGGCGCTGGTGACGGAAAAACGCCGGGAGTCCGGTCGTCGGGCGCGGCTGGGTGTCAGCGCGATGTCCCAGGAAAATATCGACCAGTCCAGCAATGCGTTAGAAACCGCCACGCACCAGCTTGCTAAAGCGCAGGCGGTACTGTCACTGGCTAAACTGGAACTGGAACGCACCGTGGTACGCGCCCCTGCCGACGGCTGGGTCACCAACCTGCATGTACAGAGCGGCGAGTTTATCGAACGCGGCAATACGGCGGTGGCGCTGGTGAAAAAGGATTCGTTTTACCTGCTGGCTTACATGGAAGAGACCAAGCTTGAAGGTGTTCGCCGTGGCTATCGTGCGGAAATCACCCCGCTGGGTAGCGAAAAGATATTTTACGGCACGGTAGACAGCGTGGCGGCTGGGGTCAATAACAACAGCAACAGTGCGAACACGAAAGGCCTGGCTAACGTGGATTCCAATCTGGAGTGGGTGCGTTTGGCGCAGCGCGTGCCGGTAAAAATCCGTCTCGATCGACAAATGGGCGATCTCTATCCAGCTGGCACGACGGCGACCGTAGTGATTACCGGCGAGCAGGTCAACAACGACAAAAAACCGTCGCCGCTCATTCGTCTGCTTTATCGCCTGCGTGAGTTCGGCTAAGTGAGGCGATGATGAAAACTCCGTCGCTAACAGGCTCTATGTTCTTTACGACGCCAAAGTTTGCGCGCCTTCGCTTCGCTTTCAAACTGAGCTTCGCGATTGTGCTATCCCTGTTTCTGGGCTTCCACCTCCAGTTGGAAACGCCGCGCTGGTCGGTGCTGACGGCGGCGATTGTCGCCGCTGGCCCGGCGTTCGCTGCGGGTGGTGAACCGTTTTCTGGCGCGATCCGTCATCGTGGTATTCTGCGCATTATTGGTACGTTTATCGGCTGTATCGGTGCGCTTGTCATCATTATCGCTACCGTTCGTGCACCTGTCGTGATGTTGATGCTGTGCTGTATTTGGGCAGGGCTCTGCACCTGGGTTTCCTCGCTGGTTAAAGTCGAAAACGCCTATATCTTCGGGCTGGCAGGTTATACCGCGCTGATTATTATTGTATCGACGCAGGGAACGCCGTTGCTGACGCCGCAGTTTGCCGTGGAACGCTGTAGCGAGATTGTGCTGGGCATCGTCTGTGCCATTTTGGCGGATTTACTGTTTTCGCCACGTTCGATCAAGCAGGATGTTGACCGCAGCATCGGTGAACTGCTGGTGGATCAGTATCGGCTACTGCAACTCAGCATGAGCGGGGCGGAGAAAGAAGCGATAGACGCGGCATGGCACGCGCTGGTGCGTAAAACGACCGCGCTGAACGGCATGCACAGCAGCCTGATGCTGGAGTCTTCACGCTGGCAGAACAGCAATCGCCGCTTAACATCGCTGCATACGCAATCGCTCACGATGATCACACAGGCGTGTGAAAACTATCTGATGTTGCAGGATGTCCCGACCCCTGTAAAAAGCAGCCTGAAACTGGTGTTGGAGCAGCCTGTTGAGTCGCTCCGCGATGTGCATTGCCGTGTGAAAGCATTACGCCACTTGATTGCGGCGGATAGCCGCGATGTGCCGCCTACGTTGGTCAGTTGGGTTGGCGCGGCAATGCGCTATCTGCTATTGGCGAAGGGCGTACAGACCAACGGGCGCATTAATACGATAGAAGCTGACGTGCTGAACAGCGAGGTGGAAATTAAAGCGCCTTCGGCTGAAACCCATCATGCCATGATCAACGGTTTACGCACTGGCGTGGCGACGGCGCTGGGCTGCCTGTTCTGGCTAAGCACCGGCTGGACTTCCGGCAGTGTGTGTATGGTGATGATTGCGGTGGTGACGTCGCTTGCCATGCGTTTGCCGAATCCACAGATGATGGCGAAGGATTTTCTTTTTGGGACGATCTACGCGCTGCCGCTGGGCGCATTGATGTTCATGTTTATCATGCCGTCAACGCAGCAAAGCATGCTGCTGCTGTGCCTGAGTCTGGGGGCGATGGCTTTCTTCCTCGGGCTTGAGGTACAAAAGCGTCGGTTGGGCTCGCTGGGCGCATTAGCCAGTACGATCAATATCCTGGTGCTGGATAACCCGATGACGTTCAACATTAGCCAGTTCCTGGACAGCGCGATCGGCCAGATCATCGGCTGTTTTCTGGCGCTGATGGTGATCCTGCTGATCCGGGATAACACCAAAGCACACACGGGGAGAACGCTGCTGAACCGCTTTGTGTATGGTGCCGTCTCAGCACTGACGACCAACACGGCGCGTCGCAAGGAAAACCACCTGCCCGCGCTGTATCAACAGCTGTTCCTGCTGCTGAGCAGCTTCCCTGACGATATTGCCAAGTATCGTCTCGCGCTATGGCTGATCATTATGCACCAACGTTTGAGAACGCTGAATATTCCGCAAAACGCGGCGCTGTCTGCCTTTCATCGTCAGATTCGTGCAACCGCAGAGCAGGTGATTTCAGCCCGACGCGATACTACGCGCAGCCGCTATTTCACGCAGCTGTTGGATGAGCTTGAACGTTATCAGCAAATGCTGACAGAACAGCAACTTCCTCCAAGCGTGACGGTGCCTGTAGGGCGATTAACCGGGATTCTGCGTGATTATCAGCATGCGCTAAGCCGCTAAGCCGCTAACCTCGGTGGGCGAGATGGTGCGATAACACTAACGATTAATCCGAGAGTGCCTCAGGCCGCGCCCATCCCTTCTATACTGAATTATCCATAGCTTCCCTCATAACGTCATGGAATATGACCCTTTTCAGGAGGTAACACGATGTCAGGACAAAATTTGCAGAGTCATGAACTGTTCAAAACGGGCTACTTTGCTGCGGGGAAATGGCAGCAGAGCGGCGCGACCTTCGAGGTTGTGAATCCGGCGACGGGTGAATCGATTGCCAGCGTGGCGAAAGCGGGAAAGAAAGAGACGCAGGCGGCGATTGATGCAGCCTATGCCGCTTTTCCTGCCTGGAAGCGTAAAACCGCGAAGGAACGGTCTGAAATTCTGTATCGCTGGTACGAACTGATTCTGGAAAATAAACGCTATCTGGCGGAGTTGATGACCGCTGAGCAGGGTAAGCCAGTGCAGGAAGCCGAAGGTGAAGTCGTCTACGCGGCGAATTTCATTCAGTGGTTTGCTGAGCAGGGAAAACGGGCTAACGGTGAGATTATTCCGCCTGCGAAACCCGGATCGAAGATTTACGCCACGCGTGAACCCGTAGGCGTCGTTGTCGCTATTACACCGTGGAATTTCCCGCTGGCGATGCTGACACGTAAGCTGGGGCCAGCCCTGGCCGCGGGATGTACCGGCGTCATCAAACCCGCGAACAACACGCCGCTGTCTGCGTTTGCGCTGTTGGCGCTGGCACAGCAGGCGGGTGTGCCGGATGGCGTACTCAACGGTGTGGCGGGCGACACGCAGGCGATTAGCGATACCGTCATGGCGAGCGATAAAGTGCGCAAAATTTCCTTCACTGGTTCGACAGAAGTAGGGAAAACGCTGGTGCGCAACGCTGCAGATACGATGAAGAAAGTGTCGATGGAGCTGGGCGGCAACGCGCCTTATATCGTGTTTGATGATGCGGATATTCAGGCTGCGGTGAAAGGCGCGATCGCTAATCGCTTCCGCAATGCGGGTCAGGTCTGCGTCAGCGCCAACCGATTTTATATTCAGGACGGCGTCTACGATGAGTTTGTCTCTCTGCTTGCGGAAGAAGTGAAGAAGTTGAAGGTCGGCAACGGTATGGATGACGGCGTCGTGCTCGGTCCGCTGATTGACGATGCTGCCGTTGAGAAGGTGGAAAAGCACGTCAATGACGCGGTAGAAAAGGGAGGCAAGGCGCTTGTCGGTGGTAAACGGTACAAGCTGGGCCACAGCTTCTTTGAGCCGACGGTGATTGTTGATGCCAACGAAGCGATGCTGCTGGCGCAGGAAGAAACCTTTGGCCCGGTAGCTCCCTGTTTCCGCTTCAAAACGGAAGAAGAAGTGATTCAGCGCGCCAACAATACGCCATTTGGTCTGGCGGCTTACTTCTACAGCCAGAATTTGCAGCGTGTGTTCCGCGTAGCAGAAGCGCTGGAGAGCGGCATGATTGGCATTAACGAATGCGCGGTTTCAACCGAGTTAGCCCCCTTCGGCGGCGTGAAAGAGTCAGGATTAGGCCGCGAAGGCTCTGTTCTGGGGCTGGATGAGTTTCTGGAAGTGAAAACCTGGCATCTGGGCGGGTTGTAATCTGGGATGCTGTCGCGATCGGAATGGAACGTGAGCTTAACGAACTACCGGTAATACATGGGATGAGTGAGACATACTCCTCATCCCACGATCGCCGTTAGTCTGTGGTCTCAGCCAGTTCGCGTAGATACTGGAAGATCTGGCGGGCAGATTTCGGCGGCTTATTCGTCGCTTTCTCTTTCTGCGCATTGCGCACCAGAGAACGTAACTGCTGACGGTCAGCGTGAGGATACAGCGCCAGAATATCGGGGACCACATCGTCACCCTCTTCAATCAGACGGTCGCGCAGCTGTTCCAGTTTGTGGAATAACGCCACCTGCTGATTATGACGGTTGTTCAGCTTATCCAGCGCGGTTTGGATCGGCTCTGGATCGCGGGCGCGCAGCATTTTACCAATCAGCTGTAGCTGACGGCGGCGGCCTTCTTTCTTAATCCGCTGCGCCAGTTCCACTGCCGCACGCAGATCGTCGTCCAACGGGATCTTCTCCAGGGCGTTTTTGCCCAGATCGACCAGTTCCGCGCCGAGATCTTTCAGCGCTTCGGCATCGCGCTTTATTTCACTTTTGCTGACCCAGATAATTTCATCATCTTCGTCGTCTTCTTGGTTATCGGGGGCGTCGTTCAGCCAGTCTTCGTATTTTTGCTTCATGGTTGGCTCCTAAAAAGTGTCCAGGAGCAATTCGTAACGCTACGTGTAGCGGCTCCGGGATGGTGAACAGCGTGCCCACCAGAAAAAAGAGGCTGATACTAACAGGTTTGGGCTTTGTGCGAAATTGTCCGTAGATCCTGTTAGACTAGAAAGCATTATGCTACACCATTTTATGCTCCTCATACTTCACGTTACCTACGTGTTGGCTGCGCGAAGTATATAGAGTATACGCCCCTTTTGTGCTCGTTGCGGGGATGATGATGGTGAGCTTTCTTCCACTCATTATGGCAGAACAATGACGATAACTACTCAGGTTGCAGAGCAGCGTAAAGCGCTGGAGCTCGCGGTTGCTCAGGCGCTGGAACTGGCGCGTGCCGGTTCTGATGCGGCAGAAGTCGCGGTGTCAAAAACGACGGGCATTAGCGTCAGTACCCGTTATGGTGAGGTTGAAAATGTTGAATTCAACAGCGATGGCGCGTTGGGCATTACGGTTTATCACCAACAGCGTAAAGGCAGCGCATCGTCTACCGATCTCAGCCCGGATGCGATAGCCCGTACCGTACAGGCCGCGCTGGATATTGCGCGTTATACCTCTGTCGATCCTTTTGCTGGCCCGGCGGATCGGGAGCTTCTGGCGTTCGACGCGCCGGATCTGGATCTGTTCCATCCGACCGAGCTGGATGCGGATCGCGGCATTGAATTAGCCGCTCGCGCAGAGCAGGCGGCGTTACAGGCAGACAAGCGCATCACTAACACCGAAGGCGGCAGTTTTAACAGCCACTACGGTGTGAAGGTGTTCGGCAATAGCCACGGCCTGCTGAAAAGCTACTGCTCTAGCCGTCACTCTATGTCCAGCTGTGTGATTGCCGAAGTGAATGGCGATATGGAGCGAGATTATGCCTACACCGTTGGCCGTGCGCTGGATGACTTACTCAGCCCGGAATGGGTGGGCGAAGAGTGCGCGCGCCGCACATTATCCCGTTTGTCACCGCGTAAACTGCCCACCATGCAGGCTCCGGTGATGTTCTCTGCGGAAGTGGCGACGGGCCTGTTTGGCCATTTGGTTGGCGCCATTAGCGGCGGCAGCGTTTATCGTAAATCCACTTTCCTGCTGGATAAGCTGGGTCAGCAGATTCTGCCGAAGTGGCTGACGATTGAGGAACAACCTCATCTGCTGAGAGGGCTGGCCTCTACGCCGTTCGACAGTGAAGGCGTGCGGACGCAGGCGCGTGAAATTGTGAAGGCGGGCGTGTTGCAGACCTGGCTCATGACAAGCTACTCCGCGCGTAAGCTGGGCATGCAGAGCACCGGTCATGCGGGAGGCATTCATAACTGGCGGATTGCCGGACAGGGTTTGGATTTCAACGGTATGTTGAAACAGATGGGCAAAGGCCTGCTGGTGACCGAACTGATGGGGCAAGGTGTGAGCGGTGTGACGGGGGATTATTCCCGTGGAGCATCCGGCTTCTGGGTCGAAAACGGTGAAATTCAATATCCGGTCAGCGAGATTACTATCGCGGGTAACCTGAAAGACATGCTGCGTAATATTGTGACGGTGGGGAACGATATCGAAACCCGAAGCAATATCCAGTGTGGTTCCGTTCTGCTGCCATCGATGAAGATCGCAGGGGAATAAACCTGCTCTTCGTGAGTAACCGTCGCCGTCGGCAGTGTCCGACGGCTGTTACTCTATCTCTGGTTTAGCGGTGGTACTCGCCCGCGGCTTCTGGCTGATAGAGTAGTTCTAGTACTTCAATTCGCGTTTCTTCACCGTTTGGCAATTGCCAGGTGATAGAATTTCCCACATGCATTCCCAATAGTGCCGCACCCAGCGGAGCCATCACCGACAGCGGTTCTTTGCTGTCCTTCACTGCGGCTGGGTAAACCAGCGTGCGGATGTGCTCTTCGTTGGTATTCAGATCGCGGAAACGCACCCGACTATTCATGGTGACGACATGTGAGGGAATCGATGCCGAAGGCAGAATGTCTGCCCGATCCAGCTCCTCATTCAACGCCTGTGCGATATCGCTGTCCGCAAAGGCGGGCTGCTCCAATAACATATCCAGACGTTCTGCATCCAATTCACTGATTGTCAGGTTAGGTTTCGTCATACTCCTCTCCAGTTGGTATTTTCAGATGATATAAAAATAACCCCCCGCGCCCAAAGGAGCAGGGGGTATAAGAAAATATTATGATTTATATAGGTAGATAGTAGGAGGTTCGGAAGGGAAAGTGAAGCGATGCTTGTCACGAAGGCTGGCAGATAGCCTGCTAAGGAAATGCTAGTCCTCGTCGAACCCGGCTTCAAACAGCCCGATGACGGCGGCAAGCGCCTGTTCTTCATCCGGGCCAGTGGCTTCCACCTCAATGAGACGCCCTTTGGCCGAGTCCAGCATCAGCATGGCAATCACGCTGCTGGCTTCGGCTTCGGTGCCGCTGTCATTACGCAGTATTACTTCTGCATCAAAGCTCTGTACCAGCTCGAACAATTTCATGGCTGGGCGAGCGTGCATGCCCAGCTTGTTTTTGATTTCAACCGTTTGCCGGACTGTCATAGGTTACCTGGCTGTACTGGTTTGCCGACTATCACGAGGGTTTACGTTTTTCCAGCGTACGGTGGCGTGACTGTACGTTCTTACCGCGTGAGCGGAAGTAGTCTGCCAGCTGTTCAGCAACGTAGACGGAACGGTGTTTACCGCCGGTACAGCCAATCGCAACGGTCAGGTAGCTGCGGTTATTGGTTTCCAGCATCGGCAGCCACAGTTCCAGATAGCTGCGAGTCTGGTAGATGAAGTTGTGAACTTCGGTATGCCTGTCGAGGAAAGACGCAACGGGCTTATCCAGACCGGTCATCGGGCGCAGTTTCGGATCCCAGTGCGGGTTCGGCAGGAAGCGCACGTCAAAGACGTAATCCGCATCGATAGGGATACCGTGCTTGAAGCCGAACGATTCGAACACCATCGTGAGCTCGCGTTCTCGCTTGCCGAGCAGCCGAGTACGCAGCATTTCGGCCAGCTCATGTACCGACATCTCTGAGGTGTCGATAATCAGATCGGCACGTGAACGCAGCGGCTCCAGTAGGTCGCTTTCTTCATCAATGGCGCTTTCCAGTGACAGATTCTTGCTGGAGAGCGGGTGAAGGCGACGGGTATCGCTGTAGCGACGAATCAGCGTATTGCGATCGGCATCCAGAAACAGCAGTTGAGGCGAGAAGCTGGGTGGCAGTTGCTCCATGGCATGCTCGAAGATCTCTGGGGATTCCGGCATATTGCGCACGTCAATGCTGACTGCTGCGGAAATGTTACGTGCCGCAAGCGTATTAGCCAGTTCTGGCAGTAGAACCACTGGCAGGTTATCTACGCAGTAGAACCCCATATCTTCCAGTGCGCGCAGGGCGACAGATTTCCCTGAACCTGAGCGACCACTGACAATCATCAGCACCATCTGACGACTCCCCTCTGGCAACGTGATGGCGAATTTGCATTGCCACTGTTTTTATAAAGTGATGTATAGCTAAAAAAATGACGGCTTAGCGCATGGATTGCAAGCATTCTCTGAATCCACGGCAAATCGCTCATCATCGTGAACATGACCACCATCCGGCTTAACCGGCTTCCGTCATAATCTGGTACAGCTCTTCATCGCTTTGCGCCGCACGCAGGCGTCGGCAAACCGTTTTATCCGCCAGCCGCTTGGCAACAAGCGACAGGGTATGCAAATGGGTTTTACATTGTTCCGCCGGAACCAGCAAGGCAAAAAGCAGATCAACGGCCTGATTATCAATGGCATCGAAAGCGATCGGTTGCTCTAACTGGATGAAAACACCGATGGCGCCCAGCGCATTATCGTCTTCCAGCTTACCGTGAGGAATGGCAATGCCGCCGCCGATTCCCGTGCTGCCCATGCGTTCGCGGGTGAGGATGGCATCAAAAATAATCTGCGAAGGAATGTTAAGCTGCTTTGCGGCCAGCTCGCTGATAATTTCCAATGCCCGTTTCTTACTCTGGCAGTGGACGGTGCTTCGGGTGCACTCAGGGCGTAATACGGTGCTGAGCTGCAATACGGGATCGTGGTTCATTATATTTTCACTTAACGACGCTTTCACTTCTGGTGATCCCGACCCACCCGATGGATGGGCCGAGTTTGTTCCTTTGCCAAACGGCAAAGGAGAAAATTAGTGCTGCTTAAGTTTATCTTTATGCTTATTGAGCTGTCTCGCCAGCTTATCAATCAATAAATCTATCGCAGCGTACATATCTGCCGCCTCTGAGGTTGCATGCAGCTCGCCGCCATTAACGTGGAGCGTGGCCTCGGCAATTTGCTGAACTTTTTCCACTCTCAATACCACATTGACCTGATTAATCCGGTCAAAATACTGCTCTAATTTGGCAAATTTGCCATTCACAAAATCACGCAGTGGTTCAGTGATATCGATGTGGTGTCCGGTAATGTTGAGCTGCATAGTGTCTTCCTTCTCTGTTGAGATCAAACCAGTTGTTTACGCTGATTCGATGGTGGGATAGATAAAGACTCTCGGTATTTTGCAACGGTTCGACGTGCCACGATAATGCCCTGATCGGAGAGTAGCGCTGTCAGCTTACTATCGCTCAGTGGCTTCACGGGATTTTCCGCTGCAATAAGCTTCTTCACCAACGCGCGGATTGCCGTTGACGACGCTTCTCCGCCGCTATCGGTATTAACGTGGCTGGAGAAGAAATATTTTAGCTCAAAAATGCCGCGCGGGCTGTGCAGGAACTTCTGTGTCGTCACGCGTGAGATGGTGGATTCATGCATATCCACTGCCTGCGCGATGTCTGCCAGTACCATGGGCTTCATGAATTCTTCACCCTGCTCGAAGAAATCCTGCTGCTGCTCGACGATGCAGCGGGTTACCTTCAGCAGCGTGTCATTGCGACTTTCCAGGCTTTTGATGAGCCAGCGCGCTTCTTGCAGGTTGCTGCGGATAAACTGCCCGTCGCTGTCGTTGCGCGCGCTGTTACCCAGCGCAGCGTATTGCTGGTTAATCTGCAAACGGGGAACGCTGTCAGTGTTCAGTTCAACGGACCAGATTCCCTGAACTTTACGGACCAGCACGTCAGGGATGACGTATTCGGATTCACCCGTGTTGATCGATTGTCCCGGACGGGGATCGAGCGATTGGATCAGCGCCAGTGCTTCTTTCAGCACTTCTTCTTTCAGGCGCGTGATGCGGATCAGGCTGCGGAAATCATGGTTGGCTAACAGATCGAGATGATCGCTGACGATCAGACGCGCTTCGGTCAGGCGTGGCGTGTCGTCGGCGAATTGGGAAAGCTGCACCAGCAGACAATCACGCAGGTCGCGGGCGGCGACGCCAACGGGATCGAAGCGCTGTACGCGTTTGAGTACGGCTTCAACTTCTTCCAGCGTCACGTCGTCGTCACCGATGCTCTCAAGAATGTCTTGTAGCGGTACAGTCAGGTAACCGGTGTTGTCCACCGCATCGACGATAGAGGTCGCGATAGCCGCGTCGGTATCGGAAAACGGCGTCAGCTCAACCTGCCACATCAGGTAATCCTGAAGCGTTTGCGTGGTTTCGCCTTGATAAATCGGTAGTTCTTCATCGCGATAATCGGTGCCAGTGCCCGACGGCGTGCCTGCGGAGTAGATTTCATCCCAGGTGGCATCAAGCGGCAATTCTTCCGGCATGTCCCTTTGTTCAAGGGCTTCACCGGTATCCAGTGAATCGCTGTCTGCCTTTTCAAATGACTCGATTTCGTCGTGCTGATCCGTTTGTTCGAGCAACGGATTACTTTCTAACGCCAGTTGAATCTCCTGTTGCAATTCAAGCGTGGACAGTTGCAACAGGCGGATCGCCTGTTGGAGCTGTGGAGTCATGGCCAGTTGCTGGCTAAGCCTGAGTTGCAAACCTTGCTTCATAAATCGCGCTAACGTCCCATAAGTACTGCAAAGATAAAATATTACCCTATCAGAGTCGGAAGCCTTCGCCCAGATACACGCGTTTTACCTGTTCATCGGCCAGAATATCGGTCGGTGAACCGTGGGCGATCAGGTTACCCTGACTCACGATGTAGGCTCGTTCACAGACATCAAGCGTTTCGCGGACGTTATGATCGGTAATCAACACGCCAAGCCCGCTGTCACGCAGATGCTCAATGATTTTTTTAATATCCAGTACGGAGATCGGGTCTACGCCCGCAAACGGTTCATCCAGCAGGATGAACTTCGGATTCGCTGCCAGCGCACGCGCAATCTCTACGCGGCGTCTTTCCCCACCGGACAGCGATTGTCCCAGACTATCGCGCAAATGAATAATATGGAATTCTTCCATTAGCTCATTGGCACGATCTTCCTGCTGTTCGGTCGTCAGATCTTTACGGATCTGTAACACCGCCATCAGATTGTCATACACGCTTAAGCGACGGAAGATAGAGGCTTCCTGCGGCAGATAGCCGATGCCACGCAGTGCACGTTCGTGCAAAGGAAGCAGGCTGATGTCGTCGTCATCAATGACGATGCGTCCTTCATCACGCGGGACGATGCCCACCACCATGTAGAACGTTGTCGTTTTGCCAGCACCGTTCGGCCCGAGCAGGCCGACGATTTCACCAGAATTCACGGTGAGGCTGACGTTTTCCACGACCTTACGGCCTTTGTACGCCTTGGCTAGATTTTCTGCGGTTAATGTTGCCATAACTTATTCAGTGACCCGTGGTTGCGGTTGCTGAGAACGAGAAGGCTGGCTCTTGTTCTCTTTCTCCTGAAGCTGAGAAGGGACCAACACCGTCGTCACGCGTTTTCCTTTGTCGCTGGTGGCTTCCATCTGCTGCTGTTTCACCAGATAAGTGATGCGATCGCCTTTGACATTGCTGTCCTGCTGTTCCAGATAGGCATTGCCTGTGAGTACCAGAAAGTCTTTGGCCAGCTCGTAGCGGATTTTCTGCGCGTGACCTTTCACCGGCTTGCCGTTGTCCTGCATCTGGTAGAAGGTCACGGGGTTGCCGTAACCTTCCACCACTTCACTGCCTTGCGTGCCCTGTGGACGCGTCACGACGACCTTGTCGGCTTTCACTTCAATCGTCCCTTGCTTCACGACAACATTACCAGTGAACGTCACCGTGTTGCCCTGCATGTCCAGAGATTGCTGTGCTGAATCTATGTGAATAGGTTGGTTGCTATCGCCGGTAAGGGCAACGGCGGAAACGCTGACGGCGAACAGCGAGCTGGCGATCAGGGTGTTACGCATGAGGTTATTGGTTTTGGATTTCATAAGAGGTTTTTACCTTTTCGATCAACTCGGCCGTTTTGTTACGCAGATTCCCGCGCATTTTCATTCCGCTTGAGGTAAAGCTGGCACCGTACAGGGTGACTTCATCATCGGAAGAGACGTCCTGTGTGACCAGATTCACCTGGGCATTATTCGTTGTGATGCGCTGAAGCTGTGCGTCTTTCGTCAGGCTATTCACCTCAACGTTGCCGTACAGATAGAGCATCTTGTCTTTTGTCAGCTTGGCGCGATCTGCGCGTACTGACCAGGTTGCCGTGCCTTGTTCATTGAACAGCGTGGCTACAGGCTTGGTAAACCAGCTCAACTGCTCGTCGTTGAAATACTCCGCTTTTTCCGAAATCAGCCTGTAGCTCAGCTTACCCGCAGGGCTGTATACCTGCGTATTAGTCTTTTCGCTGGTATAAACCGGCACGGCGGGGTCGTTTGCATCCGGTGCTGTTACCGTGTCGTCATCTGCAATGTTCCAGCCGATGAGGATAAGCACCAACAGGGCCAGAAAAGCGGTGAGCCAACGCTTGGTTTTACTCATATTGACAACCCTTTGGCATGCTCCAGCTTGTCCTGCGAGAACAGAATCAAATCACACAGCTCACGTACTGCGCCACGGCCTCCCGCAATGCGGGTGACATAATCTGCGCGTGGTAACAGCAGCGGATGGGCGTCTGCCACGGCAACGCTCAGCCCGACCTGTGCCATTACTGGCCAGTCGATCATATCGTCGCCGATATACGCGACCTGATTTGCCGTTACTGACAGTTTATCCAACAGATCGTTGAAGGCCAAAACCTTATCCGATTGCCCCTGATAAAGATGGTTAATGCCCAGCGTCTTACACCGATCTTCCAGCAATTTTGCAGAACGCCCGGTAATGATGGCAACCTCAATATCGGACGTCAGCAAGCAGCGAATACCATAGCCGTCGCGGACGTTAAAGGCTTTCAGCTCCTCGCCGTGGTTACCCATATAAATCAGACCATCGGACATCACGCCGTCAACGTCGCAGATTAACAGGCGTACCTCACGGGCTTTATCCAGTACCTGTTGATCGACAGGTCCATAGCAGGTATCGGTTTGCGCCCTGACTTCACTCATTCACTATTATCCTTTCTTTTTAAACCACGCCAGCCCGCAGCATATCGTGCATATGGACGATCCCGACCAGACGATCGTTTTCTGCCACCAGCACTGAGGTGATGTGGCGTGACTGCATCAGGTTAAGTGCATCCACCGCCAGCGTTTGCGGTGCGACCCGGATGCCGCCCGCGGTCATCACATCAGCAATGCGCGCGCTGTTCAAGTCAATATTCATGTCGAAGATGCGGCGCAGGTCACCATCGGTAAAGATGCCCTGAATTTTCATATCCGCCTCGCAGATTACCGTCATACCCAGATTTTTGCGCGTAATTTCCACCAAGGCATCACGTAATGAGGCATCGTGTGGGACATGGGGAATCTCATCGCCCGAATGCATGATATCGCTGACGCGCAGTAAAAGTTTGCGGCCGAGTGCGCCACCGGGGTGAGAAAGGGCGAAATCTTCTGCGGTAAAGCCGCGCGCCTGTAACAAGGCTACGGCCAGCGCATCTCCCATGACCAGCGTCGCGGTGGTGCTGGTGGTGGGCGCCAGACCGAGCGGGCAGGCTTCCTGTGGGACGTGAACGCATAGGTGAATATCCGCAGCCTTGCCCATCGTACTTTCCGGTGCGCTGGTCATGCAGATCAGGAACACTTTCTGGCGTTTCAGAACGGGAATCAGCGACAGAATTTCATGGGACTCGCCAGAGTTGGAAATGGCGATCACGATATCGTGCGGCGTCACCATGCCGAGGTCACCGTGGCTGGCTTCGCCCGGGTGAACAAAAAAAGCAGGTGTACCGGTGCTGGCGAAGGTCGCGGCAATCTTGCAGCCGATGTGGCCGGATTTGCCCATTCCCATCACCACCACTTTGCCCTCGCAGTGAAATATCTTTTTGCAGGCGAGGGTAAAATTGTCATCAATGTACTGGTCTAATTGCGCAAGCCCATCGCGCTCGATACTCAGTACCTGCTTGCCCGCTTGCTGGAAATCGAAATCGGCTGGTAGTTCATGAGCCTTTTGTCGCGTGTGAGCGGCTTGTGGTGCGTGATCGGCTTGTGGTGCATGATCGGATAGTGCACGGTCAGACTGCTGTTTTAGATGAGCATCTTGTTCAAACTGTGACATACCAATAGTCCTGATTATGATGAAAAACAGAGCGTCTTATGAAAAACAAAACTTCTTATGAAAAGCAAAACAGGGCCGTCAGATAGGCGATAAACGCGCAGCATAATAATGCGCCTGCACCCTGTCCTATACGGCGTTTTTTGCTGAGGCACAGCGCGGTTAACAGCACGCTCGCCGCCAGCATGACCCAATAGTCGCGCTGAAAAACCTGAGGGTTCAGTGCGCCCGGCGAGAGCAGCGCAGGTACGCCTAGAACAATCGCGATATTAAAAATGTTCGAGCCAATCAAGTTGCCCAGCGCAATATCATCTTCTTTCTTCAGCGTCCCGACGATGGCGGTAGCAAGCTCAGGCAGGCTGGTGCCAATCGCCAATATGGTCAGCCCGATAGTCAACTCGCTGACATCGAAGTAGCGTGCAATGACGGTAGCGTTATCCACCACCATACGGGCGGCCATGGGTAAAATAATCATGCCGAGAATCAACCACAGCACGGCGACCATCTGGCTGCTGTCATCCTGTGGGAGTTCCGCCAACTGTTCGCGTGTCAGGCTATCGCCGCCTTCCCGCTGCGCCTGTTGTGCCATGCGGAGTATCAGCACCAGACACAGAATGGCGGCAAAGAGCAGCATTATGCCGTCGGTGCGGCTCAGGTAGCTATCATGCAGTAAAACGCCACACAATAAAGTGACGGACAACATGAGCGGCAATTCCCGGCGCAGAATGGCCGAATGTACCGTTAGAGGGCGAATGAGTGCCGCGCTGCCGAGAATGAGTAAAATATTGGTGATATTGGAGCCCAGAACATTACCGACGGCCATATCGTTCTGATCGTTCAACGCGGCAGTAACCGAAACGATCAGCTCGGGGAGCGAGGTGCCGAAGCCGACAATGGTGATGCCGATAACGAAAGGAGGTAAGCCAAGAGAACGCGCAAGCACGGCGGCACCATAGACAAGACGATCGGCACCGTAAACCAGTAATAGCAAACCAACGAACAAGAGTAGTGTTGCAAAAAGCATGCAGCGTCCTTTAATAGGATATAATCACCGGCCTGTTGTCGAATAAGTCAGTATTTCTGGACGATTTTCGCACAAAAAGCATTTTCTGTGATGAGTGCTAATTCTGACGGTGCTTGGCGAAAAAGTAAAACCTGTCGCGATAAGTAAAACCCAGTAACGGTTTGTGCCGCCATTTTGGACAAGAACTTACGGTAAGTTTTTGTAAAACTCGCACCTTGATGAAAGCCAGCCGTTAGGCTGGAGTGAAAGACCTCTTTATGAGCGTACTGATGGGTAAGGAATGGAAATAATGAACCATGAGGCAACTAATCTGGTCGAGATCCGTGGTCTTAGCTTTCGGCGCGGAGAGCGAGAGATTTTTACGGACATCACGCTGAATGTGCCTAAAGGCAAGGTCACCGCGATCATGGGGCCTTCCGGTATCGGTAAAACCACGCTGTTGCGCCTGATTGGTGGACAGCTACCGCCAGACAGCGGCGAAATCTGGTTTGATGGCGAGAATATCCCGACGTTGTCGCGCAGTGAGTTGTACAACGCGCGCAAGAAAATGAGCATGTTGTTTCAGTCCGGTGCGTTATTCACCGATTTGAATGTGTTTGATAATGTCGCCTGGCCGCTGCGTGAACATACCAAACTGCCGGAAGCGCTGTTGCGTAGCATCGTCATGATGAAGCTGGAAGCCGTGGGATTACGTGGCGCCGCCGAGCTGATGCCCGCGGAGCTTTCCGGCGGCATGGCGCGGCGCGCGGCGTTGGCGAGAGCCATCGCGCTCGACCCACAGCTGATTATGTTTGATGAGCCTTTTGTCGGGCAAGACCCGATTACGCTCGGGACACTGGTGAAGCTCATCGACGAGTTGAATCATGCATTGGGCGTGACCTGCATTGTGGTTTCTCACGATGTACCAGAGGTGATGAGCATTGCCGATTACGCGTATATCGTGGCCGATAAGCGGGTGATCGGAGAAGGGACTGCGGACCAACTGAGGGCAAATAATGACCCGCAGGTTCGTCAGTTCCTGGATGGTATCGCCGACGGGCCAGTGCCTTTCCGTTTTCCTGCGGGTGACTATAAAACGTCGCTGCTAGGTTCAGGGGGTTAACGCAGTCATGTTATTACGGACGTTGGCGTCGTTGGGGCGTCAGGGAATCTCCACCAGTGCCTCGTTTGGGCGCGCCGGGCTGATGCTGTTTAATGCCTTGGTGGGTAAACCCGAATTCAGAAAACAGTGGCCGCTGTTGGTGAAACAGCTTTACAGCGTTGGCGTGCAGTCGCTGCTGATCATCATGGTTTCCGGTCTGTTCATCGGCATGGTTCTGGGGTTACAGGGCTATCTCATCCTGACGACTTATAGCGCCGAGGCCAGCCTGGGCATGATGGTGGCGCTGTCGCTGCTGCGTGAGCTCGGTCCGGTGGTGACGGCGCTGCTGTTTGCCGGACGTGCGGGTTCTGCATTGACGGCGGAAATTGGCCTGATGAAGGCAACGGAACAGCTCTCCAGCATGGAGATGATGGCGGTCGATCCGCTGCGCCGCGTTGTCGCACCTCGCTTCTGGGCTGGGTTAATCAGCATGCCGCTGCTGGCGGTAATTTTTGTCGCGGTGGGCATTTGGGGCGGCGCGCTGGTCGGTGTGGACTGGAAAGGCATCGACAGCGGGTTCTTCTGGTCTGCCATGCAGGGCGCGGTTGACTGGCGTCAGGATGTCTTGAACTGCGTGATTAAAAGTATCGTATTTGCGATTACCGTGACCTGGATTGCACTGTTTAACGGCTATGACGCGATCCCGACGTCTGAGGGGATCAGCCGTGCAACGACCCGAACCGTCGTGCACTCGTCGTTAGCGGTACTGGGATTGGATTTTGTGCTGACAGCACTGATGTTTGGGAACTGAGTCGATGCAAACAAAGAAAACTGAAGTCTGGGTTGGTGTGTTTATGTTGATCGCGCTGGCTGCCATCCTCTTTTTATGCCTGAAAGTCGCCGATCTCAAATCGATCGGTAACGAGCCGACGTATCGCCTGTATGCGACGTTTGACAACATTGGCGGGTTAAAATCGCGTTCTCCGATCAGAATTGGCGGCGTGGTTGTTGGCCGCGTAGCGGATATTTCGCTGGACGAGAAAACGTACCTGCCGCGCGTGGCGATGGATATTCAGCAGCGCTACGATCATATTCCTGATACCAGCTCTCTGGCCATTCGTACCTCCGGTTTGCTGGGCGAACAGTATCTGGCACTGAACATTGGGTTTGAAGATGAGGAAATGGGCACCGCGATCCTGAAAGACGGTGGTGTGATTCAGGACACCAAGTCAGCGATGGTGCTTGAAGACCTCATCGGCCAATTCCTATATAAGAGCGGTAGCAATAGCGAAGATAATGCCGGTCAATCGGGTACGGAGCCGGGTGCTAATCCTGCGGCAACGCCTGAGCACAACAACGAACCTGTTCCTTCACATCCATAAGAGGATATCTGCATGTTTAAACGTTTACTGATGGTGGCTTTACTGGTGGTCGCGCCATTAGCCAACGCGGCGGACCAAACGAATCCCTACAGTTTAATGAATGAAGCGGCGGAAAAAACGTTTAACCGCTTGAAGAACGAACAGCCAAAGATCAAACAAAATCCTGACTATCTGCGTACTATCGTACGTGAAGAGTTGCTGCCGTATGTTCAGGTGAGATACGCCGGTGCGTTGGTGTTGGGGCGTTACTACAAAGACGCGACACTGGCACAGCGTGATGCCTATTTCAAAGCGTTTGAAGCCTATTTGGAACAGGCCTACGGGCAGGCTTTGGCGATGTATAACGGGCAAACCTATCAAATTGTGTCGGGACAGCCGCTGGGCAATAATGATATCGTTTCCATTCGCGTGAACATTGTTGATAACGGCGGCCGCCCTCCGGTACGTCTGGACTTCCAATGGCGTAAGAACAGCCAAACTGGCCACTGGCAGGCGTTCGACATGATTGCCGAGGGTGTCAGTATGATCACCACTAAACAGAACGAGTGGGCGGCAGTACTGCGTCAGAACGGCGTGGATGGCCTGACTAAACAGCTGGAATCCTCGGCGAAGCAGACCATCACGTTGGATCAGAAAAAGTAATTTGGGTACGAACATGGCGAACGCATTGAACTGGCAGGCACAGGACTCCACGCTGGCGTTAACGGGCGATCTGGATCGAGAAACGCTGTTACCGTTCTGGCAGCAGCGTGAATCGTTGCTGGCGGGTAAAACTATGCTGGATGTGTCTGGATTAAACCGCGTTGATTCTGCCGGGTTAGCATTGCTGATGCACGTTTATCAGCAGCCGTCTTCAGGCGGAGATATAACGATTGTCGGTGCCAGCGATCGGCTAAAAACGCTCATTGCGCTCTATAACCTGAATGAAATCATTCCTGTGTCTTAAACGGTAACGCGGGTTACCGGATTCGCCCCTTTAGGCATCGTCTGAAGGGGCGTATTCTTTGTTTAAGATAGCGTCATATTCATCTAAGATACCTCCCTGTAAATCATCTCCCCCTGACATAGAAATCGAGAGCGATGGAAAATAACGAAATTAAAGACGTGCTGATGAACGCATTGGCACTGGAAGAAGCCCATGTTTCTGGTGATGGCAGCCATTTTCAGGTCATCGTAGTGGGCGGACTTTTTGCTGGAATGAGCCGAGTAAAAAAACAGCAGGCTGTTTATGCGCCGCTGATGGAGTACATCGCGGATAACCGTATTCATGCGCTGTCGATCAAGGCTTATACGCCTGAAGAGTGGCAACGCGACCGTAAACTGAACGGCTTCTAAGTATTATTCCCCCCTGCGAGTGGGAATAAACGGCCGGTATCAGCGTGACGACACATTGAATTAAGACATCGAGATACAAAGACTATGGATAAATTTCGTGTTCAGGGCCCAACCCGCTTAGCGGGGGAAGTGACCATTTCTGGCGCCAAGAATGCTGCGTTGCCCATCCTGTTCGCTGCGTTACTCGCAGAAGAGCCGGTAGAAATTCAGAACGTACCGAAACTGCGCGACATTGATACCACCATGAAGCTGCTGGGTCAGCTGGGTGCGCGCGTTGAGCGTAACGGTTCCGTCCATGTGGATGCCAGCGATGTAAACGTGTTCTGCGCGCCGTACGATCTGGTGAAAACCATGCGCGCCTCTATTTGGGCTTTAGGGCCGCTGGTGGCGCGTTTTGGTCAAGGTCAGGTTTCACTGCCCGGTGGCTGTGCGATTGGCGCCCGCCCGGTAGATTTGCACATTTATGGCCTTGAGCAGCTTGGTGCGCAGATCGTACTGGAAGAAGGCTATGTCAAAGCGACGGTTGATGGCCGCCTGAAAGGTGCGCACATCGTGATGGACAAAGTGAGCGTGGGCGCCACGGTCACCATCATGAGCGCGGCGACGCTGGCGGAAGGCACCACAATTATTGAGAACGCGGCGCGTGAACCCGAGATTGTCGATACGGCAAACTTCCTGAATACGCTGGGTGCGAAAATCAGCGGTGCGGGCACGGATAAAATCACCATTGAAGGTGTTGCGCGTCTGGGCGGCGGTGTCTACCGCGTGGTGCCTGACCGTATTGAAACCGGGACATTCCTGGTCGCGGCTGCGGTATCTCGTGGTCAGATTATGTGCCGCAATACTCGTCCTGATACGCTGGATGCGGTATTGGCGAAGCTGCGCGAAGCAGGCGCGGAGATCGAAATTGGCGAAGACTGGATCAGTCTGGATATGCACGGTAAACGTCCAAAAGCCGTTACCGTTCGTACGTCGCCACATCCGGGGTTCCCGACCGATATGCAGGCGCAGTTCAGCCTGCTGAATCTGGTCGCGGAAGGCACGGGCGTGATTACCGAAACCATCTTCGAAAATCGCTTCATGCATGTACCTGAGCTTATTCGTATGGGCGCGCAGGCGGAAATTGAGAGCAACACGGTAATTTGCCACGGCGTGGATAAGCTGTCTGGTGCGCAGGTGATGGCGACCGACTTACGTGCGTCAGCCAGTCTGGTGTTAGCCGGTTGTATCGCGGAAGGTGTGACGATAGTCGATCGTATTTATCACATCGATCGCGGCTATGACCGCATCGAAGATAAGCTGCGTGCGTTAGGTGCGAACATCGAGCGCGTTAAAGAGCACGAGTAAGTGTTTCAGTCATAATTAGGTTTGTCAGCCGGGTGGGTTCCCACCCGGTTTCTTGTTTACCTGCCGATGTGATTCTATCGACCGACCTTATATGCCGTTATTGGGTAGGGAATTCCTGAATCGTCATTTGCAGCGTGACTTGATTTTTATCACGCACAATCGTGACTGGAATGACAGTGCCGGGGCGTATTTCCGAAACCTGTTCCATCGTTTCAATAATCGAGCGCGCAGGCTTATTGTTCACGCTAACGATGACGTCTTCGACACGAATACCTGCTTTATCCGCCGGTCCACCTGGGTCGATAGTCTGAACGAGAATCCCGCTTAACCTGTCCTGCGCATCACGATTGTTAGTCGACGTGCTGTTCTCAATATTCTCGATCTGGACGCCGTTGACGCCAATATAGCCACGCACCACGCGACCATCGCGGATGAGCTTGCTCATTACCTTGGTCGCCAGCGCGACGGGAATGGCGAAGCTAATGCCTTCCGGCGTTTCGCCATTGCTGCTTTTATCAAACGAAAGAGTATTAATCCCGACCAGCTCACCGAGCGTGTTGACCAGCGCACCACCGGAATTCCCGTGGTTAATTGAGGCATCGGTTTGCAGCAAATTTTGGCGCCCTACCTGGCTTCTTTGCTGACCATAGGTGCTAAGGCTGACGCGGCCAGTGGCGCTGATGACGCCCTGCGTGACGGTTTGCCCCAGATTATAAGGGTTGCCGATCGCCATCACGATATCGCCGACGTGCGGTATACGGTCTGGATTTATGGGAATAACGGGCAGATTGACGCCATCAATTTGCAACACGGCCAGGTCGGTCAGGCTATCGGAACCGATCACGCGGGCTTCGTACAGCCTGCCGTCTGATAGCTCTATCTGGATTTGTTGCACGTTATTAATCACATGCTTGTTGGTTAAAATGTACCCTTTTTCATTCATGATGACGCCGGATCCGAGAGGATGAATGGCGACTTCGTTGGGCTTACCCTCTTTGGCAACCCGGTTATAAACGTTCACCACAGCAGGCGCCGCATGGCTGACGCCCTGATGGTAGCTTATGGGTGAACCATCAGTATTTTTGTCATTGCCTTTCAGAAACGACGTGCCAGACCCGATAAAGGGCAGTACGGCCAGAATAATACCGGCGACGAGGGCACCAAAGAGCGCTGAACGTAATAACTTAGCAAGCATGGCCGTGATTTACTGTGGAAAAAGGGAGATAAGGGGAGGATATCACGAGAAGTTCGGACACCGCATGGCTCGGTGTCCGATTTTTTAACATTAGCGATGTTCTGGCCAGTTAAGCTGCCGAAAAAGACGGCAAGCGATTAACGTAGCAGCAGATAAATTGTTTCTTCGCCCCGGACGATATTCAAAGCCAGAACGGAAGGTTTCGCTTCCAGCAGTTTGCGCAGTTGCGTGATGTTTTCAATGCGCTCGCGGTTTACACCGATGATGATATCGCCTTTTTGCAGACCGACCTGCGCGGCAGGTGTGTCCTTGGCGACGTTATCAATCTGCACACCTTTGCTGCCGTCTTTCAATTGGCCATTCGTCAGAGAAGCCCCCTGCAATGACGGTGAAAGCGTTTCAGCGCTGGTTGATGCCGATGAGCTGTTATCCAACACGACGGAAACTTCCTGCGGTTTGCCATCACGCAGCAGACCGATTTTCACGGTCTTGCCCGGTGCGGTGGTGCCGACTTTGGCCCGCAGTTCTGCAAAGCTGCTGATTGGTTTACCATCCAGCGTCGTCAGCACGTCGCCCGCCTTGATACCGGCTTTGGATGCGGCAGATTTCGGTAAGACTTCGCTGACGAAGGCGCCGCGCTGCGCATCGACGTTGAAGGCTTTCGCCATCTCCGACGTCATCTCGCTGCCTTTAATACCCAGTAGCCCGCGTTTCACTTCGCCAAATTCAACCAGCTGCTGTGCCAGATTCTGGGCCATGTTGCTAGGGATAGCGAAACCGATACCGATGTTTCCGCCGCCCGGCGCCAGGATCGCCGTGTTGATACCGATCAGCTCACCGTTGAGGTTCACCAGCGCACCGCCGGAGTTACCGCGGTTGATGGAAGCATCGGTCTGGATGAAGTTTTCTAACCCTTCAAGATTCAGGCCGCTACGTCCCAGTGCGGAGATAATACCGGAGGTTGCGGTCTGGCCAAGGCCGAACGGGTTACCCACGGCAACGGCAAAATCACCGACGCGCAGTTGATCGGAATCGGCCATTTTTACAGAGACCAGATTCTTGGCGTCATTTAGCTGTAGCAGGGCGATATCGGTCTGCTCATCGCGACCAATCAATTTCGCCTCATATTCACGTCCGTCATTAAGCTGGACGCGGATCTTGTCGGCGTTATTGATCACGTGATTGTTGGTGAGCACGTAACCTTTTGCGGCATCAATAATGACGCCAGAACCCAGCCCTTCAAACGGGCGAGAATTTTGTTTGTCCGTCGGGAAGTTAGGACCAAAGAAGAACTTGAACTCTTCTGGTACGCGCTGACGCTGTACCTGTGTACCTTCAACGTGCACGCTGACGACGGCTGGCAAGACTTTCTCCAGCATCGGGGCCAGACTTGGCGTCTGTTGGCCTTGAACCACGGCAGGCAGCGCAGCATTTGCAGCGGGAAGCGTGGACAGGGTCAAACCTATACTCATTGCCAGTGCACTAAATAGTAATGATGTTTTTTTCATTGTTATTAACTCTCTCACGGCCTGCGGATGAATAAAACGATGATATATAAACTTAAAGACACGGTGAAGAGTCAGACTGGCGATCAATGTGTAAAGTTCACTGCTGTTTCGTCAGCAGATTGTAACTATCGCTATTTTAGTGCGTGATCGGACGATGGCAGCCTGTGGTACGCGTCTTAAACGTACAAGCGTTTTAAGCGTAGAACAAGAGAGGGGAAAGCGTGAGACAGAAAGCCTCACGCTAGGGGAAACTGAATTACTTGCGAATCGGACGTTCGCCCCGCAGCAGGCCTGAGGCACCGTCTGAATAATCGCGCGGCGGCATGTTCACCGGAGCCTGATCGTTATCTGCTTCTGATTCGGTCAGACGATATTTAAACGGATTATCCTGACCGGGAACGTGAGGTAACAGATTATTGGAGCTTTTCGCCATGTGCTGATAAAGCTGACGATAATCATCCGCCATGTTATCCAACAGCTCCGCACTGCGGGCGAAGTGACCCACCAATTCCTGACGATAATCTTCCAGTTCGGTTTTGCTTTTCTCCAGCTCATTCTGCAAGACCTGCTGTTGCCGCAGCTTACGGTTACCAAAGCGCATGGCTACAGCACCAATAATAATACCGACAACTAAACCTATCAGCGCATACTCCCAAGTCATAATAGCTCCTATTTTGACGTTGTTGTCCCGTAGGGTTTTTCACTTAATATAGTCACTATAACCGTTAACCTTGCCTGAGTGGAATCCTGATACTCGATGACAGAAAGGAATGTTGACCTACCGCAGACATCAAGGTTGTTAACTGCGACGATTACGGCTTAAATCGACGACAACACACAGCAAAATACGACTAACTTTTTTCTCAGGGATTGCGATGGCTATGGTTATTCCACAGACAACACAACAGCAAACAACACCCTTGGCACTTTACCAGCAGGCGCTTTCCGCTGGTGAATATCAGCCGGACGAGGTGCAACGGCAAACCGTTGTGCGTCTGGAAGCGATACATCAGGCGTTATGTGAACGCGCTGCTGATGGCGATGCGGGGACATCCGATCGCGTGGGGAAATGGCGTAGCTGGCTAGGACGACGTAATAAACGGGAATCTGCGCCAGTTCAAGGGCTTTACATGTGGGGCGGCGTCGGGCGAGGTAAAACCTGGCTGATGGACATGTTTTTCCACAGTTTGCCCGCTGAGCGCAAGATGCGCCTGCATTTTCATCGTTTTATGCTGCGTGTGCATGAAGAACTGAACCAGTTTCAAGGGCAGGAAAATCCGCTGGAGAAAGTGGCCGACGGTTTTAAAGCCGAAACGGATGTGCTGTGCTTCGATGAGTTTTTCGTCTCTGACATTACCGATGCGATGCTGCTGGCTGAGCTGCTGCGTGCGCTGTTTGCTCGCGGCATTGCGCTGGTGGCGACGTCGAATATTCCGCCAGACGATCTCTACCGTAATGGGCTGCAACGCGCGCGTTTTCTGCCTGCGATTGAGCTGATTAAGCAGTATTGCGACGTGCGTAATGTCGATGCGGGTATCGATTATCGTCTGCGCACGCTGACGCAGGCACATCTTTATCTCTCGCCGCTGAATGAAGAGACGGATGCTGCGATGCAGCAGATGTTTACCCGCCTGACAGGGAAACCGTGGCAGACGCCAGGGCCGGTGTTGGAGATCAATCATCGTCCGTTATCGACACTTGGCGTGAGCGATGGCGTATTGGCGGTCGATTTCCACACGCTGTGTACAGAAGCGCGTAGCCAGAATGATTACATCGCACTGTCGCGCCTCTACCACACGATGCTGTTGCACAATGTGACGGTAATGGAGACGAAGGAAGAGAACACCGCCCGCCGTTTTCTGGCGCTGGTGGACGAGTGCTACGATCGCCGTATCAAATTGATTATTTCTGCGCAGGCATCGATGTTTGAGATCTATCAGGGAGATCACCTGAAATTTGAATACCAGCGCTGTTTATCCCGTTTGCAGGAAATGCAAAGCGAAGAGTACTTACGGCAGCCGCATTTGGCGTAACGCAGGCTGCGGTTTTTTAGTCATTTGCGTGTGAAAAAAGGTCGATCTTTGAGAATGACTTCTCTATAATCTTGCGACCCCACGTTACAACAAAGTTTTTTTTCCCAAAAACTTTATAGTGCCGGCAATGGCTATTCGAAGGGGTAGGTTTGCTGGACTTGATGGTCGTGTGAGCCTCAACTGTTTTCGAGCGTTTGGGTGTTCACCAACGTGTAACTAATTATTGGGTAAGCTTTTAATGAAAACTTTTACAGCTAAACCAGAGACCGTAAAACGCGACTGGTACGTTGTTGATGCGAACGGTAAAACTTTAGGCCGTCTCGCTACTGAACTGGCTCGTCGTCTGCGCGGCAAGCATAAAGCGGAATACACTCCGCACGTTGATACGGGTGATTACATCATCGTTCTGAACGCTGACAAAGTTGCTGTAACTGGCAACAAGCGTACTGACAAGATTTATTATCATCACACCGGTCACATCGGTGGTATTAAACAAGCGACCTTTGAAGAGATGATTGCCCGCCGTCCTGAGCGTGTGATTGAAATCGCGGTTAAAGGCATGCTGCCGAAGGGCCCGTTGGGTCGTGCTATGTTCCGTAAACTGAAAGTTTACGCGGGCACCGAGCACAATCACGCGGCACAGCAACCGCAAGTTCTGGACATTTAATCGGGATTATAGGCAATGGCTGAAAATCAATACTACGGCACTGGTCGCCGCAAAAGCTCCGCCGCTCGCGTGTTCATCAAACCGGGCAACGGTAACATCGTTATCAACCAGCGTAGTCTGGAACAGTACTTCGGTCGCGAAACTGCCCGCATGGTAGTTCGTCAGCCGCTTGAACTGGTCGACATGGTTGGTAAATTTGATCTGTACATCACCGTTAAAGGTGGTGGTATCTCTGGTCAGGCTGGTGCGATCCGTCACGGTATCACCCGCGCTCTGATGGAGTATGATGAGTCCCTGCGTAGCGAACTGCGTAAAGCTGGTTTCGTTACTCGTGATGCTCGTCAGGTTGAACGTAAGAAAGTCGGTCTGCGTAAAGCACGTCGTCGTCCTCAGTTCTCCAAGCGTTAATTTCTGGCTGCTCTGCAGCGAAATCAATGCAAAAAACCCGGTGCTGGTCACCGGGTTTTTTTATGTCCCAGCTGCGCTTTAGGCTACCAATGCAAAAGACCACCTCTGGAGGTGGTCTTTTGCATTTAGAATTTAGCTTTTACTTCTGCTGCGATGGTGTCTGCTATTCCGTTGCGTTTCTTACATCATGCAGATCGCGATCTTTGACTTCTGGCATCAAAAGGGCGGACAGCAGGCCAATGCAGGAGTAGCAAATTAGCATCACAACGATGGGATACCACGACCCTGTTATTTGGCAAAAAATACCGGCTAGCAAAGGACCAAGCCCTGTAGCGAATAACCCACCGATTTCTTTGGAAATTGCCATTTGGGAGAAGCGGTTTTTTGAACCAAACATCTCCGCCATCGTAATCCCCTCAATTGCTGCCTGCCCTAATACCGCAATATTGTGAATTAGGATTAAGCATACCGTGATTGTAGCGACCGCCTGCTCTTTATTCACGATGATCGAAATCATCGGATAAGCGAGAAGAATAGAGCCCAGCGTCAGGATAATATAAGGAATACGGCGCCCGATTCTATCTGATAGCCACCCCATCAATGGGATTGTCAGGAAGCCGATAACTGAACTAATCATGATGGCATCGGTTGGAACGGCCTTGCTGAATAGTAGCGTTTGTACCATGTAGCCAGCCAGGAAAGTCTGGATAATCCCTGAGTTCCCCGCCTGTCCGAAGCGCAGACCCGTTGCAATCCAAAACGCTTTCCCTTTTAGCAAAGACCAAAAAGGTGTGTGCTGATGGGCGACTTCTTTCGTTTCTTGTACCCCTTCAAATACCGGGCTTTCTTTCAGATTCAGACGTAACCAGATAGCAAACCCCATCACCACGAAACTCGCAAGGAAGGGAAGACGCCACGCCCAATCAATGATCTCTTCATTGCTAAAGAGGTAAAACATCGCAGCCCAAATGGCCGTCGCGCTCAAGGTTCCGCAGTTGGTTCCCATTGCAACCAGCGAGGCAATAATGCCTTTTTTACCCTTAGGCGCGTATTCTGCCAGCATGGTACTGGCACCAGAAATCTCTGCACCGGCACCCAGTCCCTGAATAATCCTGAGCACTACCAATAGAATCGGTGCCAGAATGCCAACCTGCTGGTAGGTCGGGAGTGCGCCTATTAATGTGGTACAAACGCCCATTAATGCAATGGTAATAAACAGGACCTTTTTCCTGCCGACTCTATCCCCCATTTTCCCGAAGAAGACGGCGCCGACAATACGGGCTACATAGCCTGCACCGTAGGTTCCCATCGCGAGAATTAATGCCATAGCAGCCGATTGTTCAGGAAAGAAAACTTCATGGAAGACCAGTGCGGCACCAAGAGAATAGAGCTGGAAATCCATGAATTCTAATGTTGTACCGAGCCAGCCAGAAACGGATGCCCTGGCAAGATCGGACGTGCTTCTTTTCACTTTAACTGGAGATGAGTTCATAGTGTCACCATATGATTATTAGATTTAATTCAATATGTGGTGAGGTATAAATACCTGGTGGCACACACGAAAAATCATTTCCAGACAATGTGTGGAAATAATTAATCGATAGAATAATAAGAAAAAACACCACATCTTGATTTTGGGTCAATAGCGTATTATCAGCATTCCTTTGCCGTATTAATCCGATTTAAGATTAAAGGTGATGTCTTTATTAAAATTTAACGAGTACTTTTGAAGAAATATTTTTATCACTTGCTGCAATTAATGCATTTTCAACATCATGATAAGAATATTCAGCGGAGATAATGGGCTGTGGATTGATAATACCTTTCTCCAGCCATTTAACCGCAGTCGCAAATTCATTAATGAATCGGAATGATCCTTTCCACGAGAGTTCTTTTACTAGCATTTGTGCAACGGGATATTGGACAGGGCTTGGTCCCATACCAATTTGTACAATCAAACCATTAGGGCGGGTCGCAAAGACCGATGAGGCGATTGCCGCAGGTGCACCGCTGGCCTCGAAGGTCACATCAAAGTAGCCTTTATTTTGGTTATAGATTTCCATTGCACTTTCATCAAGCGGATTGACCGAGGCATCGGCTCCCATTTCCAACGCGATATTTCTGCACCTTTCACTGATATCGGATGCCACAATCTCTACGGCGCCCGAGGCTTTCGCTGCGGCAATCGTCAAGGCACCAATCGGGCCCGCACCGATGACCAAGACTTTTTTACCGACCAGGCTGCCTGCGACGTTGATGGCATGAATAACAACCGCCGTTGGTTCCGCAAGTGCCATAATTTGTGAAGGGACATTTTCATCATAGGGATAGCACTGCTGTGCAGAAACAGTGACATATTGAGCAAAACCGCCGTGTACGTGCGGATTAAACTGCGCACTTCCCATAAATCGCATACTTTGACATTCGTTCTGTTTGCCTTCCAGGCAATAGTTACATTGATTGCAAGGCTGGGAAGGATTGATCGCAACTTTTTGCCCGACTTTTAATTGACTATTTTCAGGTGCCTGATGAATTCTGCCAACGAATTCGTGACCCATGACCATAGGATGTTTTATTACAGACAAACCAGCATGGCCTTCATGATAATAATGAATATCTGAGCCACAAATACCGCCACATTCAACGTTAACGACAATATCGTTTTCGGTATAAGTCAGTTCACGGCTTTCTACTTTTACGTCTTTTTTCCCATGAACAATACATGCATCAAAGGTAAGCGTATCTTGTTTCATATTGATACCTCTAAAATAATATAGTGTGGTTTTCCTTTGTCGCGGTGGAGAGAATTAAAAACCACACGTTGACTTATCAATCATCCCTGAAGAATATCGATTTCTGAGAATCAGAGTACCGCTAACCATCCGCCATCGACATAGATGACCTGACCATTGATATAATTCGATGCATCAGCAGACAGGAAAATAGCCGTACCGATAAGTTCTTCGGTTTTTCCCCAGCGTTTAGTTGGGTTGCTACTTTTGACCCACTTATCGAACTCAACATCTTTAATCAAGGCTTCATTCATGTCGGTCAGTATGTAGCCGGGGCCGATTGCGTTCGCTTGAATGTTATATTCTGCCCATTCCGCCGACATGGAGCGCGTCAACATTTTGATTCCGCCTTTAGCGGCGGTATAAGGTGCGACGGTAGGACGTGCTTGCTCACTGGTCAGTGAACAGATATTGATAAATTTGCCGCCGCGGCCGCGTTTTATCATGCGGATTGCAGCTTCGCGCGACACGAGGAATGTCCCTGTCAGGTGAATGTCCATGACGCGCTGCCAGTCCTGTAGCGCGAGGTCGACTAACGGTTGACGATGTTGGATCCCTGCGTTATTAATCACAATGTCGATTTCTATACCAGCGGCATCCATCAGATTGAATGCATTGACGATCTGATCTTCTTTTGAGACGTCAATCACGTAACCTTTAGCGTTATAGCCCTTTGCCGTTAGCTTTTGTACCGCTTCGTTCAGCGTTTCCTCTCTGATATCGCTAAGTACAATGGCGGCACCGGCTGAGGCTAATCCTTCTGCATAGGAAAAGCCGAGGCCTCTTGCAGAACCGGTAATGAGTGCAGTTTTCCCTGATAGATCAAATAGTTTTGCGGCATCCATTATCAACTCCTTAACTGATTATTGAGCATTGAATAGGTTATTTTTTAAGAGGTAGTATTGTCATACATCATGTTGTCATACAACTAACGAGTGGAAGTGATGGTGTCGCTTTGTTATACTTCAATCAACAGTCAAAGCGTTTTTTTGTGATCATGATTCCAATAATTGATTTGAGGCGTTATGGACAATATAGAATCAATACCAAGAAATAATATTGCTGAAGCCGTCTATCAGAAGATGCAGAAAAAAATACTCAGCGGTGAGTGGAAACAGGGTGAGAAATTACCGTCTGAGTTTGAATTAAGTGAGGCTTTTGAAGTAAGTAGAACGAGTATTCGCAGCGCGGTGCAAAAACTGAGGAACCTGGGAATCATCTATACCAAGCATGGTCGAGGTTCTTTTGTTTCAAATGAAATTGAAAGCTTCCGTATGCAGGCGAATGACAAGCCGATTCTTCACCTGACGAAAGGTGAGTTCATGGACATGATGGTGTTTCGGCAAACGGTGGAATTCAAGTGCATCGAGTTGGCGGCAAAAAATGCAACGGATGAGGATATTGCTCTTATAGAAGATGCACTTAACCGAATGCTGGTTAACAAAAATGACTATAAAAAATACTCGCAGGCCGATCTGGATTTCCACATGGCGATTATCAATGCGGCGCACAACAAAGTGTTTTCACATGCCATTAAGTATGTGAAAAGTATGTACTATTTCTATCTGGAAGAGTTAAACCGTGTGTTAGGCATAACGTTAGATAGTATTGACGCGCATATCAAAATTTTTATGGCGATAAAAAACCGTGACATTGAAACCGCGAAGCTATGCCTGGATCAGGCGATGGAATGTAACATTATTATGATTAACAACCTTGATAATAACTAACGTGTAAATATCGCCCTATTTCTCAGGTCGCTTACCTCTCCTTTATTTGTCTGTCAGTAACGGCCTGCCGGTGCTTGCTTTGCAGCATCGGCGTAAAAATGGTGTTAATTCACTATATTTTTGTATCAGAAATGTACCCGTAGTGATCCACTATTTATCTAATTTATTAAAATTATTACCTTTGGTGATATCTCTTTCAGCCCGCTGTACTTCCCGATTTTCTCCTCAATTAAGTTGCTTTTATTTTTTCCTTTTGATAGTAATACATCAAGAGATATGATGTCATACAACAAATGAGATTCTACATAATCTGATTGTGGCTATCACAGGAGTTTTTGAATGATAAAGGTAACAAACGTAAAAACGATTCTAACGGCACCGGGTGGCATTGATCTGGTTGTCGTCAAGGTCGAAACCAACCAGGACGGCTTATACGGCTTAGGGTGTGCAACCTTTACCCAACGTATTTTCGCGGTTGAAGCGGCCATTAATGAATATATGAAGCCTTTTCTGATCGGGAAAGATCCTTCTCGTATTGAAGATATCTGGCAGTCTGCCGTCGTGAGCGGCTATTGGCGCAATGGGCCGGTGATGAACAATGCGATCTCGGCTATCGATATGGCGCTGTGGGATATCAAGGGTAAAGTCGCTAACTTGCCGGTCTATGAATTGCTGGGCGGCAAATGCCGCGACGGTATTCCACTTTATCGTCATTGCGATGGTGCGGATGCGGTTGCGGCGGAAGATAACATCCGTGCGGCAATGGAAGAAGGGTACCAGTATGTGCGTTGTCAGATGGGCATGTACGGTGGGGCCGGGACGGAAGACCTCAAACTGATTGCCACTCAGTTGGATAAAGCCAATATCACGCCGAAGCGCTCACCAAGAACGAAGACGCCCGGTATTTATTTCGATCCTGATGCTTATGCCAGAAGCATTCCGGCCTTTTTCGATCATCTGCGCAATAAGATTGGGTTTGATGTTGAATTTATTCATGATGTTCATGAACGGGTATCGCCGGTTACCGCGTTGCAAATGGCGAAGTCTCTGGAAGATTACAAGCTCTTTTATCTTGAAGATCCCGTCGCCCCAGAGAATGTTGATTTCCTTAGCGTGATGCGCCAGCAAACCTCAACCCCAATCGCGATGGGGGAGCTGTTTGTTCATGTTGCCGAATACAAACACCTGATAACCAATCATCTGATTGATTTTATTCGCTGCCATATCAGTATGATCGGTGGGATTACGCCTGCCAAAAAACTGGCGACACTCGCCGAGTTTCATGGCGTGAGAACCGCCTGGCATGGTCCGGGGGATATCTCTCCTGTCGGTGTAGTCGCGAATATGCACATTGATATGAGCATTACGAATCTGGGTATTCAAGAATATACGCCGATGAATGAGGCCCTGCGGGACGTTTTCCCCGGTTGCCCGGATATTGAAGGTGGATACGCGTACCTGAACGATAAGCCAGGATTAGGGATTGATATCGATGAGCAAAAAGCGAAGCAATTCCCTGTTGAAGGTGGATTGCCGTCATGGACGAATGCACGCTTGCCGGATGGCACTGCGGCACGACCTTAATTATTGGCTTAATGACGCCAATTCGCTTTAATTTCGCTTACTTAGAAGCCGACGGTCATCGTCGGCTTCTAGGCGGTTGACGACTCAGCGCAGGCCAATACAGGGGATAGATTATTCTCTGGCGGTGTTGTTTAGACTTCGCTATTGCAAATGAAAAATTTGTATTTAATAAAAAAATTCTTATTTATCATTCTGTTAAATAAGATTCTCCGCTTATATCCCCACAAAACGAACAAAATCTGATAAGCTATCTGCCGATTTTATGCCTGTGTGTAAGCTATCGTGTAGCGGTTTAAACCAGCTGGGTTTTATCCGGTGACGTTTACACACATTGGCGAGCAGCATTTCGAATAGCGGTTTGCAGGTTACTGACTGCACGATTATTCGCCATATTTTCTCGATAAACTTGGAGGTTTTCATGGCTGTCGCTGCCAACAAACGTTCGGTAATGACGCTGTTTTCTGGTCCATCCGACATTTTTAGCCATCAGGTCCGCATTGTATTGGCGGAAAAGGGTGTGAGTGTCGAGATTGAGCAGGTAGACATGGATAATCTGCCTCAGGATCTTATTGACCTCAATCCTTACGGTTCCGTGCCGACGCTGGTCGATCGCGAACTGACGCTCTATGAATCACGCATTATCATGGAGTATCTGGATGAACGTTTTCCTCATCCGCCGTTAATGCCTGTCTATCCGGTTGCGCGCGGTAACAGCCGCCTGATGATGCATCGTATTGAGAGCGACTGGTATTCTTTGCTGAAGAAAATTACGCACGGCAACGCTCAGGAAGCGGATGCGGCACGTAAGCAATTGCGTGAAGAATTGCTGGCTATTGCCCCAGTATTCAATGAAGCGCCTTATTTCATGAGCGAAGAGTTCAGCCTTGTGGATTGCTATCTGGCTCCGCTGCTGTGGCGTTTGCCGCAGTTAGGCATTGAACTGAGTGGTTCGGGCGCGAAAGAGCTGAAAGGCTACATGACTCGCGTCTTTGAGCGTGATGCGTTCCTGGCTTCCCTGACGGAAGTGGAACGTGAAATGCGTTTGCAAACCCGAGGTTAAACCGTATGGCGTTGTCTCAACTGTCTCCGCGTCGTCCGTATTTATTACGGGCTTTTTATGATTGGTTGCTGGATAACCAATTAACGCCTCATCTGGTGGTAGATGTTACTCTGCCAGATGTTATGGTGCCGATGGAGTTCGCCCGTGACGGCCAGATCGTGCTGAATATCGCACCGCGCGCTGTTGGCGGCCTTGAGTTAGCTGATGACAGCGTTCGTTTCAATGCCCGTTTTGGTGGCGTACCGCGTCAGGTTTATGTGCCGATGGCGGCTGTCATGGCGATCTATGCTCGTGAGAACGGGGCTGGAACGATGTTTGAGTCCGAACCTGCTTACGAATCTGCTGGTGAATACGAAGACTTTCAGGAAGGCGCACCCGCTTCAGGGACGGTCATGTCGATTGTCGATAGCTCACCTGATTCTGAAGCACCTGACGATGGCTCGGGTTCTGATGATGAACCACCGCAGCCACCTAAAGGTGGCCGACCGTCGCTACGGGTCGTGAAGTAATTTGTTTCTAAGGGCACTTTAACAGTGCCCTTTTTATTTCGTGCCGTTAATTGAACATGCTCTTAATTGAGCATCGTGTTAATTGAACACCATTCCGCCATCAATCAATAGCGATTGTCCCGTCATATAGTCGGAATCGTGGCTGGCCAGATAGGACACGCAGGCAGCAACATCTTCCGGTTCGGAAAGACGGCCCAGCGTGATGCGTTTGGCGAATTCTTCCGTCGCATAGCCACGCGGTTTTCCTGCGGATTCAGAGATCTTCCGATCGATTTCATCCCACATTGGCGTTTTTACGATACCCGGACAGTAGCCATTGACCGTGATGCCCAGCGGCGCTAAATCGCGTGCGGCCGTTTGCGTTAAGCCACGAACTGCGAATTTACTTGAGCTGTAGACGGCAAGTTCGGGGTTGCCCACATGCCCAGCCTGCGAACAGGCATTGATGATTTTTCCGCCGTGCCCCAGAGATTTAAAGGCATCGAGCGCCGCCTGAATGCCCCAGATAACGCCTTTGACGTTGATGTTATAAACGCGATCGACAACGTCTGGCGTGATGTCTTCAATCAGGGTTGAAGGGGCAACACCGGCGTTATTGACGATGACGTTAAAGTCACCAAAGCGCTCTTTGGTTGCGGCAACGGCAGCAAAAACGGCCTCACGATCCGCGACGTCTGCCTGTAGTGCGATGGCCTGTCCGCCGGATTTTTCGATTTCCTGCGCCACACTGCGCGCGGTTTCTTGGTTATAGTCCACGATGGCGACGGCAAAACCGTCTGCCGCCAGTCTGAGAGCAATAGCGCGGCCAATACCTTGACCGGCTCCTGTTACAAGAGCCACTTCGACTGTCATATTTCCTCCTTAATGAAATCCAATCTCAATAAAGACAAGTTAATGCCGGAGGTAAGTGTAGGTCGTTAATGTGATATTGCAGGATTTATTACGAAAGGTTCTTTAGAACCCAGTGGAAAGATGAAGATTTTATTAGCCTATCTGGTTTGATATTCCGAGAAGAGAAGTAGAGAAAATGGCCATCGGTTGCTATGGCGCGACGTAGTTCATTTGCTGGCCGCGGCCTTAGAGGAATACAGATTGAACGTTGAGCATTGCCCGACTTCCTGAGAGTAAGAGCAAAGGCGTATATAACCTATGCTATAACCGAAACTAGCGGCGATATTCCTTGTTTATGGGACATTGCGATTCCAGAAGGCAGAACATTAGGAGAGGGAGCTATGCATCAAGGTCGTTGTTTATGCGGCGGGGTGACGATTTCCACGACGCATTCTGTCAGTGAAGTGGGTGTCTGCCATTGTGGTATGTGTCAGACGTGGGGCGGCGGGCCGCTCATGGCGGTGGAGTGCAAAGATCCGGCGATTAAAATAGAAGGCGAAGAAAACATTACGGTATGGCAATCATCGGAATGGGCCGAGCGCGCGTTTTGCCGCGTGTGCGGCACACATCTGTTTTACCGTCTACGCGGTACGGATGCTTATGAAATTCCAGCAGGTTTTTTTACCGACGAAGCTAACAAGAAGATGGTCACTCAGATTTATATCGATAACAAACCGAGCTACTACTCGTTTGCGGAAAAGACGCCGATGCTGACAGAGCAGGAGGTGATTGCGCTGTATTCCGGTAAAGACGAATCTGGTAAAGACTAAAAAAGAAAAGGGCAGCCAGCGCTGCCCTTAAGAGATGTGATGCGTTTCTACACTTCCAGATAGTTCATGATGCCGTCAGCGGCTTTACGGCCCTCTGCAATGGCTGTCACCACCAGATCGGAACCGCGTACTGCATCGCCGCCCGCAAAAATTTTCGGGTTGCTGGTCTGGAACGCGTTATCGCAACTTTCTGGCGCGACAATGCGACCTTGATCGTCCAGCTTGACGTCATGTTCTGCCAGCCACGCCATTTTGTGCGGACGGAAGCCGAACGCCATGATGACCGCATCGGCTTCCAGAACGTGCTCGGAACCCTCTACGATTTCAGGACGACGACGGCCATTGGCATCCGGTGCGCCCAGCGCAGTACGCGCCATTTTCACACCGCACACTTTGCCCGCGCCATTGATCTCGACGCTTAACGGTTGCAGGTTGAATTTGAACTCGACGCCTTCTTCACGCGCGTTTTTCACTTCGCGTTTAGAACCCGGCATGTTCTCTTCATCACGACGATAGGCACAGGTCACGTGCGTTGCACCTTGACGAATCGAGGTACGCACGCAGTCCATCGCGGTGTCACCACCGCCCAGTACGACAACGCGTTTACCCTGCATGCTGACGTAAGGCTCGTCAACGGCGGCTTCAAAGCCCATCAGCTGCTTGGTGTTGGCAATCAGGAACGGCAGAGCGTCGTAGACACCCTGAGCATCTTCATTGTCCAATCCGCCACGCATAGACTGATAGGTGCCGACGCCGATGAATACCGCATCGTACTCGTCCAGCAGCGCTTTCATCTGCACGTCTTTGCCGACTTCGATATTCAGACGGAATTCGATGCCCATCTCAGTGAAGATCTCACGACGTTTCACCATCACTTCTTTTTCCAGCTTGAAAGAAGGGATACCGAAGGTCAGCAGGCCACCGATCTCAGGATGACGATCGAAGACGACAGCTTGTACGCCACTGCGTGCCAGCACGTCGGCACACGCCAATCCTGCCGGGCCCGCGCCAATGATGGCGACGCGTTTGCCGGTCGGTTTGACGTTGGCAACGCTTGGCTTCCAGCCCATCTCTATCGCTTTATCATTGATATAGCGCTCGATGTTGCCGATGGTGACCGCGCCGAATTCATCATTCAGCGTACAAGACCCTTCACACAGACGGTCCTGCGGGCATACGCGACCACAGACTTCCGGCAGGCTATTGGTCTGGTGCGATAACTCAGCCGCTTCGATAATGCGGCCTTCGTTCGCCAGCTTCAGCCAGTTCGGGATGTAGTTATGTACCGGACATTTCCACTCACAGTAAGGGTTGCCGCATGCCAGGCAGCGGTCTGCCTGCGCTTTGGACTGGCTTTCTGAGAACGGCTCGTAGATCTCAACAAATTCAATTTTACGAATCTTCAGCGGTTTCTTGGGCGGATCAACGCGCTGTAAGTCGATAAACTGGTAAACATTCTGACTCATGATGACCTCTTACTGCGCCTGAACCCGCAGCTCGGCTGCGGAACGACTACGGTGACCCAACAATGCCTTCACATCACTTGACTTCGGTTTCACCAGAGCAAATTTCGGTGCCCAGGTCGGCCAGTTAGCGAGGATCTCTTCTCCGCGGTGTGAACCGGTATTCTGTACATGCTCGGTGATCAGGCCACGCAGATGCTCTTCATGAATAGCCAGTTCTTCGACATCCAGCACTTCCACCAGTTCCGGGTTAACGCGTTTGCGGAATTCACCGTCTTCATCCAGCACGTAGGCGAACCCACCGGTCATACCTGCGCCAAAGTTCACGCCAGTACGGCCCAGCACGCAGACGATACCGCCCGTCATGTATTCACAGCCGTTATCGCCGATGCCTTCTACCACGGTGATACAGCCGGAGTTACGTACGGCGAAACGCTCGCCTGCACGGCCTGCGGCAAACAGCTTACCGCCAGTCGCGCCGTAGAGGCAGGTGTTACCGATGATGCTGGCTTCGTGGCTGCGGAAGGCGGAACCCACCGGAGGACGTACGGAGATGCTGCCGCCCGCCATGCCTTTGCCCACGTAGTCGTTGGCATCGCCAGTTAATTTCAGCTCCACGCCGCCTGCGTTCCAGACGCCAAAGCTCTGTCCTGCGGTACCGGAGAAGTGCGCTTTAATCGGATCGCCCGCCAGTCCTTGATCGCCATGTTTCTCGGCAATCGCACCGGACAGCGTCGCGCCGACGGAGCGATCTGTGTTACGGATATCGAAGTAGAGCGCTTTGCCCTGCTTCGAATCGATATGCGGCTGTGCCTGAGCCAGCAGCTCTTTGTTCAGCAAGCCTTTATCGAACGACAGATTGCTTTCCGTGCAATACAGCGCTTTGCCCGGCTGAGGCTGTGCTGCGTGCAACAGCGGAGACAGATCCAGCTTGTTTTGTTTCGCACTGAAACCGTCCAGCTCAACCAGCAGGTCGGTACGACCAATCAGATCCACCAGACGGCTGACGCCCAGTTCTGCCATCAACACACGAGTTTCATGCGCGATGAAGTGGAAGTAGTTGGTTACACGCTCAGGCAGGCCGTGGTAGTGATCGCGGCGCAGCTTCTCATCCTGCGTTGCAACGCCTGTCGCACAGTTATTCAGGTGACAGATACGCAGGTATTTACAACCCAGCGCCACCATCGGTCCGGTGCCGAAGCCGAAGCTTTCCGCGCCGAGAATCGCCGCTTTGACGATATCCAGACCGGTTTTCAAGCCACCGTCCACCTGAAGGCGGATTTTGTGGCGCAGACCGTTGGAGACCAAAGCCTGCTGCGTTTCAACCAGACCCAGTTCCCACGGGCAACCCGCGTATTTCACGGAGGACAGCGGGCTGGCACCCGTACCACCGTCGTAGCCGGCGATGGTGATCAGGTCGGCATACGCCTTGGCAACGCCCGTAGCGATAGTCCCGACGCCCGGTTCGGACACCAGTTTTACCGAAATCATCGCTTTCGGGTTGACCTGTTTCAGATCGAAAATCAGCTGAGCCAGATCTTCAATAGAGTAAATATCGTGGTGCGGCGGTGGTGAAATCAGCGTCACGCCCGGCACGGAATAACGCAGACGAGCAATGTACGGCGTGACTTTATCACCCGGTAACTGACCGCCTTCGCCCGGCTTCGCGCCCTGTGCCACTTTAATCTGAATCACATCGGCGTTAACCAGATAGGCTGGCGTCACACCAAAGCGGCCAGAAGCAACCTGCTTGATACGGGACACTTTATTGGTGCCGTAACGCGCTGGATCTTCGCCGCCTTCACCGGAGTTGGAGAAACCGCCCAGTCCGTTCATCGCTTCAGCCAGCGATTCATGGGCTTCGGGGCTGAGTGCACCGATGGACATGGCCGCGGTATCGAAGCGTTTGAACATTTCAGAGGCCGGTTCAACGCTGTCGATCGCGATAGCCGCACCTTCCTGCGGTTTCAGTGCCAGCAGGTCGCGTAAGGTCGCTGCTGGGCGCTCGTTAACCAGTTTGGCGTATTGCTCGTAATCGCTGTACTCACCGGATTTCACTGCGGTTTGCAGCGTGGTGACGACATCCGGGTTGTAGGCATGGTATTCGCCGCCGTGAACAAATTTCAGCAGGCCGCCCTGTTCCAGCGTTTTACGTTTCAGCCAGGCACGCTTAGACAGGTTCAACAGATCCTGTTCGAAGTCGCTGTAGTTTGCCCCGCCGATGCGGCTGACGACGCCCAGGAAGCATTGCGTCGACACGTCTTTATGCAGGCCCACGGCTTCAAACAGCTTGGAACAGCGATAAGACGCAATCGTCGAGATGCCCATCTTGGACATAATCTTGTACAGGCCTTTGTTGATGCCGTTACGGTAGTTCAGCATCACGGCACGATAAGGTTTGTCGATGGTGTGGTTATCCACCATCCGCGCCAGCGTTTCGTAAGCGAGGTAAGGGTAGATAGCCGTCGCACCAAAGCCTAACAGCACGGCAAAGTGGTGCGGATCGCGCGCACTGGCGGTTTCGACAATGATGTTGGCATCACAGCGCAGGCTCTTTTCGACCAGACGGCGCTGAACCGCGCCCACGGCCATCGGCGCAGGGACAGGCAAGCGTGATTCGCTAATGCCACGGTCAGACAGCACCAGCAGAACGGCACCGTCTCTGACTTTGCTTTCAGCTTCGTCACACAGTTTCTCGATGGTCTGTTGCAGCGTTTGCTGCGACGGATCAAACGTCAGATCCAGCGTGTCGGCGCGATAGTGCAGCTCATCCTGTGACGTCAACTGTGTGAAGTCGGAGTAAAGCAGGATCGGCGATTTAAAGCTCAGACGGTGAGCCTGACCTTCGGCTTCACAGAAGACGTTCATTTCACGGCCAATGCTGGTCGCCAGTGACATTACATGTGCTTCGCGCAGCGGATCGATCGGCGGGTTGGTGACCTGCGCGAACTGCTGACGGAAGTAGTCATAAATGATGCGTGGACGGCTGGACAGCACGGCGAACGGCGTATCATCGCCCATCGAACCGGTGGCTTCCTGACCGTTTTCGCCCAGCACGCGGATGACCTGATCCAGCTCTTCGCTGCTGTAACCGTACTGTTTCTGGAAGGTCTCCAGCAACTCATCGTCGAATTCACGGCTGCCAACCTGATCGTCTGGCAACTCTTCAAACGGCACCAGACGCTTAACGTTTTTCTCCATCCACTCTTTGTAAGGGTGGCGGCTTTTCAAATCGTCATCGGTTTCGGCGGAGTGCAGGATGCGGCCACTGCGGGTGTCGATCACCATCAGCTCGCCCGGACCGACGCGGCCTTTCTCAACCACTTCGTCCGGCTGATAATCCCATATACCAACTTCAGAGGCACAGGTGATCAGCTTGTCTTTAGTAATGACGTAGCGTGCGGGGCGCAGGCCGTTACGATCCAGGTTACAGGCCGCATAGCGCCCGTCGGACATAACAATACCGGCCGGGCCATCCCACGGCTCCATGTGCATGGAGTTAAAGTCGAAGAAGGCGCGCAGTTCAGGATCCATATCCGGGTTGTTCTGCCAGGCTGGCGGAACCAGCAGGCGCATGGCACGGATGATATCCATCCCGCCGCTCAGGAACAGTTCCAGCATGTTATCCAGCGAGCTGGAGTCAGAGCCGGTTTCGTTGACGAACGGCGCAGCATCCTGCAAATCTGGGATCAGCGGGGTTTTGAATTTGTAAGCACGCGCGCGAGCCCACTGGCGGTTACCCGCGATGGTGTTGATCTCGCCGTTGTGTGCCAGATAGCGGAACGGCTGCGCCAGCGGCCAGCGTGGAACCGTGTTGGTTGAGAAGCGCTGGTGGAACAGGCAAATTGCTGACTCCAGACGCAGATCGGCCAGATCGAGGTAGAAGCGCGGCAGATCCGCCGGCATGCACAGACCTTTATAGATCGTGACCAGATTAGAGAAGCTACAAACGTAGAACTCTTTATCTTCAATGCGCTTTTCGATACGGCGACGTGCCATGAACAGGCGACGTTCCATATCACGTTGACGCCAGCCAGCCGGGGCGTTAACGAAAATTTGCTCGATACGCGGCATGGACGACAGGGCAATTTCCCCCAGTACATCCGGGTTGGTTGGAACTTCACGCCAGCCCAGTACGGACAGCGTTTCGTTCTGCAACTCTTCTTCTACAATCCGACGCGTGGCGCGAGCCAGTTCTTCGTCTTGATTGAGAAACATCATGCCAACGGCGTAGTTTTTGGCTAAACGCCAGCCGTGCTCTTCCGCCACCAGACGAAAGAAACGATCGGGCTTCTGAAGTAATAAACCGCAGCCGTCGCCAGTCTTGCCGTCAGCAAGGATTGCGCCACGGTGCTGCATGCGTGCGAGTGCGTGAATGGCAGTACGCACTACTTTATGGCTCGGCTCACCTTCTATATGGGCGATTAATCCGAAACCACAGTTATCTCTCTCTTGGGATGCATCGTACAACATGTTAGTGAACCTCCCCAGGCTCTGTGTGACTCTCACAACCTACTGCGAGAAAGCACCGTGGCGTTGAGCGGCTAGTATTACGCTCTCTTCTTCGGCCTCTCGTGACGGTCTCACAAGTGGTAAATGACTTGTTTTTAGAGGGAGTCTTCATTTACTGCATAAATATGACGAGTTGTGTACCCGTCAGGAAAGCTTCCAGCGGATCCCCAAATTAGCGAGAAAGCCTGTTCAGGTCAAATACCAGTGTAAAATGTGCTGATAAGCGATAATTTTTAATTATACCTATGAAATATAATGATTTTTTTAGAAAAACAATCTCGGTAAATGAATATGGCGTTTAATTGAAGTGTGAGCTGTATCACTATACAAAAGCGTGAGAACCCTTCTCCGTGCTACGTTCTTTCTGTGTTGCAGCATATTGTGCTGTATATGGCTACTTTTAGATTTTATGAAACTATTTTTAAGTATTGCTTCATCTTTTCATTAAGCGAGCATGCGGGATAAGAAAAATTAATTAACACGGATGTGAGTTTATTTTCACTAAAAGCGAATAAAAATGCATTTCATTGGGATGTGTGTGATTGATCGCGGTCATCGCGAAGGGGGCGAGAGAAAGGTAGTCTGCTGTTCCTCAAGGGAGCAGGTTAGAATATGCAATTGCAAAAATTAATCAATATGTTTGGCGGAAATCTTCAACGCCGCTATGGCGAGAAGGTTCACAAGCTGACGTTGCACGGCGGATTTAATTGCCCAAACCGTGACGGGACGCTGGGGCGGGGCGGTTGTACGTTCTGCAATGTGGCCTCGTTTGCCGATGAGCAGATGCAGCAGCGCAGCATTGCACAACAGCTGGAAGCGCAGGCGGGAAAGGTGAACCGAGCCAAGCGCTATCTGGCGTATTTTCAGGCGTATACCAGCACCTATGCCGAGGTTCAGGTGCTGGAAAGCATGTATCAGGAAGCGCTGAAGCAGGCCGAAATGGTGGGGCTTTGTGTGGGCACTCGCCCCGACTGCGTGCCCGATGCGGTGCTGGATTTGCTGTCCCGCTATCATGAACAGGGTTATGAGGTCTGGCTGGAACTGGGGCTGCAAAGCGCATGTGACAAAACGCTGCACCGGATTAATCGTGGTCATGACTTCGCCTGCTATCAGGAAACCACCCGCCGTGCGCGTGAGCGCGGGCTGAAGGTGTGTAGCCATCTGATTGTGGGTTTACCGGGAGAGGACGCACAGCGCTGTTTATCGACGCTGGAGCAGGTTATCGAGACCGGCGTGGAAGGCATTAAGCTCCATCCTCTCCATATCGTGGAAGGCAGCACGATGGCGAAGGCCTGGCGAGCCGGAAGGCTGCCCGAGCTGGCGCTGGATCGCTACGTGGAGACAGCGGGAGAGATGATTCGCCATACGCCGCCGGATGTGATTTATCACCGCATTTCCGCCAGCGCCCGCCGTCCGACCCTGCTGGCCCCGCTCTGGTGTGAAAACCGCTGGACGGGCATGGTCGAGCTGGATCGCTATCTGCAAACGCATGGCGTACAGGGTTCCGCGCTGGGCACGCCCTACCGCTACGCTAGTATGTAATGCGTCAAAAGACACGAGCAGTAGAGGCTGATATTTCGTGTTGTGAATCTACGGGGTAGCGCCGTATAAGTCGCTATTTTACGTTATGATGCGCGGGTTGGTGACTAAGGGAAATCGCTATGAAGCAAATTCGTCTGTTGGCGCAGTACTATGTTGATTTGATGGTAAAACTGGGGCTTGTCCGTTTTTCACTGCTGCTGGCCTCGGTATTGGTGCTGCTGGCGATGGTGGTGCAAATGGCGGTCACCCTGTTGCTCAGCGGGGAAGTCGAAAATATCGACGTCGTCCGCTCCATTTTCTTCGGGCTGTTGATTACGCCCTGGGCCGTTTATTTTCTCTCCGTGGTGGTGGAACAGCTCGAAGAGTCGCGCCAGCGGCTGGCGAAGCTGGTGGCGAAACTGGAAGAAATGCGCCACCGGGATCTGGAGCTGAATGCGCAGCTTCAAGAGAATATCGCGCAGCTCAATCAGGAAATCGCCGACCGTATCAAAGCGGAAGACGCGCGTGTGCTGGTGATGAGCCGACTCAAAGAAGAAATGTCCCGCCGCGAACAGGCGCAGATTGAGCTGGAGCAACAGTCGGCGCTGCTGCGCTCGTTCCTCGATGCTTCGCCGGATTTGGTTTACTACCGTAACGAAGAGAAAGAATTCTCCGGCTGCAACCGTGCGATGGAACTGCTGGTGGGCAAAAGCCAGAAGCAGCTCATTGGCCTGACGCCGCAAGATGTTTACGCTCCCGATATTGCCGAGAAAGTGATGGAGACGGACGAAAAAGTGTTCCGTCACAACGTTTCTCTGACCTATGAACAATGGCTGGTTTATCCCGATGGCCGTAAAGCCTGTTTTGAGCTGCGCAAGGTGCCGTTTTATGACCGAATGGGCAAACGTCACGGGCTGATGGGATTTGGACGCGATATAACGGAGCGTAAGCGTTACCAGGACGCGTTAGAGAACGCCAGTAGGGAGAAGACCACCTTTATCTCAACTATCAGCCACGAGCTTCGTACGCCGCTTAATGGCATTGTCGGGTTAAGTCGCATCCTGCTGGATACTCAACTCGACCCTGAGCAGCAAAAATACCTGAAAACCATCCACGTCAGCGCGATTACGCTGGGCAATATCTTTAACGACGTAATCGAGATGGACAAACAGGAGCGCCGCAAGGTGCAACTGGATAACCAGCCGATCGATTTCACCGGTTTCCTGGTGGATCTGGAAAACCTCGGCGGCCTGCTGGCGGAGCCGAAAGGCCTGAAGCTGATTATGGACCAGCATCAGCCTCTGCCGCAGAAAGTCATGACTGACGGAACGCGCCTGCGGCAGATTCTGTGGAACCTGCTCAGTAACGCGGTGAAATTCACGCCGAAGGGTGAGAACGGCAAAAAAGGCGAAATTGTGGTGCGCGTCTGGCATGAAAAGGGCGATCGCCTGCGCTTTGAGGTGGAAGATTCCGGGATGGGTATTCCGGCGGATGAGCTGGAAAAAATCTTCGCCATGTATTATCAGGTCAAAGACCAGCACGGCGGGAAACCCGCAACGGGCACGGGAATTGGTCTGGCGGTGTCGAAGCGTCTGGCACAGAACATGGGGGGCGATATCCAGGTTTCCAGCACGCAAGGCAAGGGGTCCTGCTTTACCCTGACGGTGATTGCACCGAGCGTCGATGAAGTAGGAAATGGCCTAGATGATGATTTGCCGTTACCGGCGCTGCACGTTCTGCTGGTGGAAGATATCGAACTGAACGTGGTGGTCGCGCGTTCGGTGCTGGAAAAACTGGGGAACAGTGTGGATGTCGCGATGACCGGACAGGAAGCGCTGGACATGTTTGATCCCGATGAGTTCGATCTGGTGTTGCTCGATATCCAACTGCCGGATATGACCGGGCTGGACGTGGCGCGTCAGCTGCGTTCACGCTATGGCAAACGTAGCATGCCGCCGCTGGTGGCGCTGACGGCGAACGTGCTGAAAGATAAACGTGAATATCTGGATGCGGGTATGGATGACGTGCTCAGCAAGCCGCTATCGGTGCCAGCGCTGACGGCCGTCATCAAACAATTCTGGGATACTCATACGGCGTGGACGGAAGAGCTGGTGATTGAGGAAGGTGATGAAATGGCAAATGCAGAAGACGATCTGCTGGATATCCCAATGCTGGAACAGTATCTGGATTTGGTGGGGCCGAAATTGATCCACCAGAGTCTGGAGATGTTTGAGCAGATGATGCCGGGCTATCTGGCGATTCTGGATTCCAACATGACGGCGCGCGACCAGAAAGGCATTACGGAAGAAGGGCACAAAATTAAAGGGGCGGCGGGTTCCGTCGGGTTACGGCATCTACAGCAAGTTGCCCAGCAGATTCAGACCTCATCGCTACCGGCATGGTGGGATAACGTGCAGGAATGGGTTGATGAGCTTAAGCATGACTGGCGTCATGACGTTCAGGTACTGCGTGATTGGGTTGCAAAAGCAGAAAAAGAATCCTGATACGGTCTGTTGCAGCCACAGGGGCGTGGCGAGCAAAACGGTTAGAAAATTTTTTTCGTCTCACGCGATATCATGCAAAAAGTGCAAAACGACGTCAGATAAAACAGCGTCAGATTAAGTGGTGTTTACGATTGAAGAGGGGTCGGGGATGCGAGGGTTTGCACGTTTTCATACGGTAGAAAAAAATGACCCCGGCCGAAGCCGGGGTACGCGAATTATGCGCCAACACCAGGGAAAACATGCACCTGCATTTAGATCTCAGGGTTTGTAAACTCGCAAGTGCGGATATTCGTGTCTTAACTATGTTCTTACTACCAACGTTCTTACTAGTACAATTTACAACAGCGACTAAAACCTCGCTACTGTACATCTTCATCAAGCAACAAAATAGCAAATGTAGAAATCTTTGTTACAAGAATCATTAAAATGTGTGATGTAGATTAGTGTTTGTCAATTAAAAAATCAATTAGTTGATGTAATGAAATGAAGGAAAAGATGATGAAACGAGTCGGCATTGTCCTTAGTGGCTGTGGTGTTTATGACGGTTCCGAGATTCATGAAGCCGTATTGACGTTACTTGCGCTGGATCGCGCGGGCGCACAAGCGGTTTGCTTTGCGCCAGATAAGCCACAATTACAGGTGGTTAATCACCTCACGGGTGACGTAACTGGTGAGAATCGCAACGTTTTAGCAGAATCAGCACGGATCGCCAGAGGAAAAATCCAGCCGCTTTCTACCGCGAATGCACAAGACTTAGATGCACTGATTGTGCCGGGTGGTTTTGGCGCTGCGAAAAATTTAAGTGACTTCGCAACGCAAGGAACGGCGTGTCAGATTGATGAAACGCTGCAATTGCTCACACAGGAAATTTATAAGCAAAATAAACCAATTGGTTTTATTTGCATCTCACCTGCGCTGCTGCCGACGATTTTGGGTGTACCTGTTCGCGTAACCATTGGTAACGATATTGATACCGCTGAGGCCGTTGAGGAGATGGGCGGTATCCACGTTGTTTGTCCGGTCGATGATATCGTGGTTGATGAGGAACATAAAATCGTGACGACACCAGCCTATATGCTGGCTAACTCCATCAGCGAAGCGGCAAAAGGCATTGATAAGCTCGTTGCCCGCGTATTGGATCTCACCGAATGAGGTGGAACCGAGGGCGTGGAGGCTTACTCACGTGGCTGAAGCGCCTGATTGTTCGGAGTGTGTTGGTCGTCATCGGTGCGTGGCTGGCAGGCATTGTGTTGTTTTCCTTCCTGCCCGTACCGTTCTCTGCGGTGATGGTCGACAGGCAGATCAGCGCATGGTTGAAAGGCGAATTCTCCTACGTTGCCCATTCGGACTGGGTTGCGATGGACGATATTGCACCGGAAATGGCGCTGGCGGTGATAGCGGCGGAAGACCAAAAATTCCCTCAGCACTGGGGCTTCGATCTTGATGCGATTGGTCAGGCATTGAAGCACAACGAGCGCAACACGCAGCGGATTCGCGGTGCGTCTACGCTGTCACAGCAGATGGTGAAGAACCTGTTCCTGTGGGATGGGCGTAGCTGGGTGCGCAAGGGGCTTGAGGCAGGTATTACCACCGGGGTTGAGCTGGTCTGGACGAAACGGCGGATTCTGACCGTGTATCTGAATATCGCCGAATTTGGCCCCGGGATTTTTGGCGTGGAAGCGGCTGCCAGACGTTATTTCAATAAATCGGCCAGCAGGCTGACGGCAAGCGAATCCGCTTTGTTGGCGGCGGTGCTGCCAAACCCGATTCGCTTTCGTGCAAATGCGCCCTCCGGCTACGTGATTCAACGCCAGCAGTGGATTTTACGCCAGATGCGACAGATGGGCGGCGACGCATTTTTGCGAGATAACGATCTGTTGTGAGGTAACAATCTGAATTAATTCGCCTTGTTCGTTTAGTATACCGAGGAATTTTCGCGTTAACGGTCGTGTTTTCGACATTAGGAGAAAGTATGCGGTTACGTTATTGGTCAGGTTTACTGGTTGCATTGTGTTGTGTGGCTTCTGTTGCCCGTGCGGACGCGGAGCCTAAAGCTTCACCCCCCGATAATCCCTACGCCTTCTTGCAGCAGCCTCCGCTATCCTCGGTAAAACAGCAGTTACAGCAGAAAACGGAAAAGCCGCAGACGCGAATGGCGTACGAGCAGCTTATTTCGGAAGCCGATCGCGCACTGAAAAGTGATAACCCTAGCGTGACGGAAAAGAAATCCACGCCACCCAGTGGTTCAAAGCATGATTATTTGAGCCTCAGCGCCTACTGGTGGCCCGATCCCGACAAAGCTGATGGTTTGCCTTGGATTCGTCGTGATGGGCAGGTAAACCCTGCCAGCAAGGATGAAGAGACTGACGGTGTTCGGCTGGCGAAATTTACCGCCCAAACGCAGGCGTTGACGCTGGCGTGGTATTTCTCTGGCAAACAGGCTTATGCCGATAAAGCCATGTCGATGATCCGTACCTGGTTTATCGACCCCGCTACGCGTATGAACCCTAATCTCGACTTTGCGCAGGGTGTGCCGGGCATCGCGCCGGGCAGGGGCTCAGGCGTGCTGGACGGGCGCTATTTTTCCACCCGCATTGTCGATTCGCTGATTATGCTGCGTCAGGCTCCGGGCTGGACGACGCAGGATGAACAGCAGATGCAGAAATGGATGAGCGATTATCTGCACTGGCTGCAAACCAGCAAACTGGGGAAAAAAGAGGCAACGGCCCAGAATAACCACGGTAGCTGGTATACCGTACAGGTTGCGGGGATCGCCTGGTATCTGGGGGAAATCGACGTAGTGAAGTCCATGGCGCAATTGCAGCGGGAGAAATTGGATCACCAACTGCAACCAGATGGCGCTCAGCCGGAAGAGCTGGCGCGTACCCGTTCTTTCCATTACAGCTACTTCAACCTTCAGGCGATAACGGATATGGCGATGCTGGCTTCCCGCGTCGGGGAGAATATCTGGCAGTACCAAACGCCGACGGGAAGCAGTGTGATAAAGGCGCTGGATTTTATGGCACCGTATCTGGATGAAAATAAAGCGTGGCCGCGCAAGACGATGGACAGGCAAAGCAGCCGCCTTATCCCGCTGCTATTACAGGCAGAACGTGGCTTGAAAACGCCGCGTTATCAGGCGCAAATCAAGCAGGCGGGCTTTGCGGAATTGCTTACCGGTGAGGCTGGCGTGCGTGATAAAGAACCGAGTCATATCAGCGTTGAAACCCGCCGTGCGCTCTGGCTGCTTAATTCTGTTACGCCATAATTTTCTTGAGCCCCGGTCTCATCGGGCAAAGATATACGTCCCTGAACTGGGATAAAAAGCGCAGAGATAAAAAAACCGCTGATGTCGTCATCAGCGGTTTTTTGTTTTTTAAAGAAAAAAGCGCGTTATTGCAGGTAGGTGAAGGCCGTCGTTACATGCTTCACGCCGCCAACTTTACTGGCGATTTCTGCGGCGGAGGTGCCTTCACGCTGTGTCACCAGACCTAACAGGAAGACTTCGCCGTTTTCCGTTGTGACTTTGACGTTAGAGGATTTAACTGTGTCGCTCGCCAGGATCTGTGAGCGCACTTTGGTGGTGATCCAGGTATCCATGGAGGCGGTTCCCATTGAAACCGGCGTACCTTGGCGTATTTCGTTGTAGACTTCGGCTGCGCCTTCCACGCCGAGGGCGATTTGCTTAGCCCGGCTTGCCATTTCTGTGCTCGGTGCTTGCCCTGTTAACAATACTTTCCCCTGATAAGCTGTTGCAACGATACGGGCCTCTTTTTTCAGTTGCTCGTCTTTGCTGATTGCATTCGTCACGCGGACTTCCAGTGTGCCATCGTCAACCTGCGTGCCTACGGTACGCGGGTCCGTGGCCGTTTTGGTTGCCACAGCACTGCCAACAGCAACAACCCCGACACAGCCTTGTAGCAGCAGGGCGATAGACAGCACGGCAAATGCAGAACTTATCCTCATGTAGTGCTCCTTCAATCGTTCTGGTGTGGAAAAAGTGTGTTATCAATTAAATCGCACAGGCAATTTACTGTCAGCATGTGCATTTCCTGAATACGAGCGCTGCGGTGTGACGGAATGCGAATTTCCACATCCTGAGGCCCGAGCAGCCCGGCCAGTTCTCCGCCATCGTAGCCGGTCAGAGCGACAATCGTCATGTCGCGGGTAACAGCAGACTCTACGGCTTTAACAATATCGCGACTGTTACCACGGGTTGAAATTGCCAGTAGTACGTCGCCAGCCTGACCTAACGCTCTGACTTGTTTGGCATAGACCTCTTCATGCAAACGGTCATTGGCTATCGCAGTTAAGACCACATTATCCGCATTAAGTGCGATAGCCGGTAAGCTTGGGCGCTCTGCTTCAAAGCGGTTAATCATGCTGGCGGCAAAATGCTGTGAATTGGCTGCCGATGTTCCGTTACCACAGCACAGAATTTTGTTGCCGTTTAGCAGAGACTGCACCATCGCAATCGCGCCGCGGGAAATGGCGTCTGGCAAGGCTTCTGCCGCTGCAATCTGCGTTTGAATACTCTCGGTAAAACAAACTTTTATTCTATCCAGCACGTTGAATTAACCTACGTAAATTGAAGTCCATCAAGGATGGGCTATCCCAGAGTGGGATACCCGTCATACTTCGAGTTGCATGTGCGTTGGCTACGTTTAGTCACCCGAATCACTTACCTGAGTAAGTTCATCGGGATTCCTTCTCTTGCCGCCTGCCTGAAACTTGAATTATTTAGGGTATAAAAATGTTATCCCTGTGCGGTGAAGGCGTTAGGGAGCCAGTCGAACTGTTCGCCCGTAATTGCCAGCACGTCAAAACGGCAATCCACTGTGTCAAAGCTGGCACCTCGCTGCGCCAACCACACGGCGGCGGCGTGCAACAACCGCTGCTGTTTGCGTCGGGTGACGCTGGCTGCTGCATCGCCAAAATGGGCGTTGCGCCGATAGCGCACTTCAACAAACACCCAAATATGGCGATCGCGCATGATCAAATCCAGTTCACCGCCGCGTAGCGTAACATTCGCCGCGGTGAAGGTCAGGCCCGCGCGTTCAAGATAACGCCGGGCTTGTTGTTCGTAAACTGCGCCAGCCGCTCGCTGATTCAGAGAACGGGCACCAGTTGGCCCTGACGATATTGCTGCCAGGTTAGCTGTCGATTGATGGTGCAATCCGGCCCTGAACTCAGCATTCCTGTTGCCCCAGGAATTTGGTGTCCTGGAATCTGGCGCATTTCACCGAAGTGGCTGGCGAGCGTCCAGGCATCCATCCCCATCGCATACAGGCGGACTAACGAGTAATCGTTTTTAAACTGGCTGCTGACCTGCTGCATCAACGCCGGGTTAGCGCCGGCTAACAGCGGAATATCGCTGAACTGCAACCCTTCCATTTCGAGACGGAAGTCAGGGCCTAAGCCTGCCTGGAAGCTACGTGAGCTGGCGTAGAGCGCCGGACGTGCGCGTGACGTGGTGCGCATATCAATCATCGGCTTAATCAGCGCCAATTCATCTGGCGTTGCGATGATATAGACCGCATCGATATTACCGCTGACGGATGAAGTGGACGTAGGCTGAACCTGAGAGGGGATGGTTAAGCCGCCGATAGTGGTGCCCGACGGTGCCTGCTGCTGCGACACGTTAACGGGTTGACCGCTCAGGCTTAAGCCCGCGCCACTATTGATGGCCTGCTTTAATTCCGCCGTGTTGCCAAAGCGCTGTTGCAGCGAGCTGGTGCCGCTTTGCTGGTTCCAGGCCTGCGCGAAGGCGTTGATGATACGGTCGCCCAGCGCACCGCGAGGGGCTAAGACCAGCGGCTGCTGTTTACCCTGCTGATGGATAAATTTTGCCGCGTCTCGGGCTTCATCCTCTGGAGAGAGGGCGAAATAGCAGATGTTAGGGCTATTTTCGACGTGTTCCGGCTGGTTCAACGCCAAAATATTCAGCGGTGACTGACTGTTCGCCAACTGATCCACTTCATTTTTCAGCAACGGACCGATGACCAGCGATGCACCATCCTGTTGTGCCTGCGTGAGAATATTCGCCAGCGGCTGTGAAGAGGTATCATACACTTTGACCGGGAGTGAGCTGGACAGCCCAGCGCTGGTCGCCTGTGCTTCCGGTGCAGGCGTCGGGGAGGCTACCGCCTGATCGCTGTACGGTGCGGGCGATTGGGAACTCTGACCCTCTGACGGTGGGGTAACCTGTTCGGCTTGCGTGGCATCCGCTGACGGTGCGACAGGGGCAGAGACGGCTGCGGTGGCTATCTGGCCGTTCTTTGCTGCGTTAAAGCCTTGTTGGATGGCATTGGCGAAAACCTGCGCCTGACCATTTAGTGGCAACAGCAATGCGATGCTGTTCACCGATGACTGCTGATAGTTAATGACCTGATTCAACTGCGTAGGCAGCGTTTTTGCAGCAGGATGGTGCGGATAGCGGGTTTGCCAGTCCTGAATCGCGCTTTTTAACTGATCGGGAGAAGTACGGTTATCCTGATAGTTATTGAGCAAATCGACCCAGCCTTGCAGCACATTTTCATTCGCATTAATCAGCAGCGAGTTCGACTCCTGCGGTGACATTTGCGTCAATGCCAACCAGGTCTGATCGAGGTTCATCTGATGCTCGTCACCTTTCAGCAGCGGCTCTTGAGCGATATAGGCCCGAAGCAGCTCAATGGAAGGACGACCTTGTGCTGTTTTGATTTGCGTCTGGTAGTAACGCTGTTTCTGCTGATCGGAAAGTGCGCCCACATCAAGCTGGCTCAGTGCCGCTTTGGCCGCATCCATATTGTTTTGGGCGACGGACAGTTCCGCACTGAGTAACTGCTGTTCTTGCTTTTGCGCTGCGCTCAATTTTTCTGGCAGCGCATTGAACTGCTGGCTCGCCTGAGGGGCTTTCCCTTCCTGTAGCAGGGAACGAATAGCAAGTAATTGCCAGTCAGCCTTGTTATTATCGCTGCTTTGCTGCATCTGCTGCAGATAATAATCGGATGATGCGTCAGCTTTGCCCTGAACCTCGGGTGGCGGGCTCTGCGGTGCATGGCTTGGACAGCCTGCGAGAAACAGTGCCGCTAACAAAACAGGGATAACACGCCCTGCCTGGGTACGGACGAAATGAAAGGGAAGCATACTGTATCCAGTGATTTTTTTTAAAGATGCTCAATATTAAATCGGCAACCCGGATGAAACAATGAATCAAGACCAACAAGCAGACATTTCTGCATCTACCCTCTACATTGTCCCCACGCCAATCGGCAATCTGGGCGACATCACGCAGCGTGCGCTGGCGGTATTGGCGAGCGTTGATCTGATCGCCGCAGAGGATACCCGCCATACCGGTCTGCTGTTACAACATTTTGCGATTAATGCGCGACTGTTCGCATTACACGATCACAACGAACAACAAAAAGCGGATGTGTTGCTGGCTAAATTGCAGTCAGGACAAAGCATCGCGCTGGTTTCTGATGCGGGCACGCCGCTGATTAACGACCCCGGCTACCATTTGGTTCGACGCTGCCGTGAAGCAGGCGTTCGCGTGGTGCCGCTGCCGGGCGCGTGCGCGGCGATCACTGCGCTCTCCGCGTCCGGTTTGGCGTCTGACCGTTTTTGCTATGAAGGTTTTCTGCCCGCCAAAACGAAAGGGCGTAAAGATAAGCTGCGTGAGCTCGGAGAAGAAACCCGCACCCTGATTTTCTATGAATCCACACATCGTCTTTTGGACAGCCTGCAGGATATCAGCGAAGTACTGGGAGCCGAGCGCTACGTGGTGTTAGCCCGCGAAATCACTAAAACTTGGGAATCTATTCACGGCGCGCCCGTGGGCGAACTGCTGGCCTGGGTGAAAGAAGATGAGAATCGCCGCAAAGGGGAAATGGTGCTGATTGTGGAAGGGCATCAGGTTGATGACAGCGCGCTGTCGGCAGAAGCGTTGCGCACGCTGACGTTATTGCGTGCCGAGCTGCCGCTGAAGAAAGCGGCCGCGCTGGCGGCTGAAATTCACGGCGTGAAGAAAAACGCGCTTTACCGCTACGGGCTGGAGCAGGAAGGCGATAGTGGTGAATCGGGGGATGACAAGTAGGGCAATTTACCCTATTATCCGCGCCGGAGTTGACCAGACAGTCGCCGCTTCACTGCCGTCCCTTTCGGGGGAGACAGGTGGAGGGGAGGAAAGTCCGGGCTCCATAGGGCAGGGTGCCAGGTAACGCCTGGGAGGCGCAAGCCTACGACTAGTGCAACAGAGAGCAAACCGCCGATGGCCCACGCAAGTGGGATCAGGTAAGGGTGAAAGGGTGCGGTAAGAGCGCACCGCGCGACTGGCAACAGTTCGTGGCACGGTAAACTCCACCCGGAGCAAGGCCAAATAGGGGTTCACATGGTACGGCCCGTACTGAACCCGGGTAGGCTGCTTGAGCCAGTGAGTGATTGCTGGCCTAGATGAATGACTGTCCACGACAGAACCCGGCTTAACGGTCAACTCCCTTCATCATGAAACCCCGCTTCGGCGGGGTTTTGCTTTTTATGAAAGAAAGCGGCTTAACGGTCAGTGTAAAACGACGCTTAGGAAATACTATAATGAGTGCTTTTAAAAGTGCTATTATTAGTATGTTTAAGTCACCTTTGACTAACCGAATTGAGTGAATGAAATTATGGCTTTCAACATCCTGACTAACACAGCCGCCAGTATTACTGAGTTGAAACGTGACCCGATGGGGACGGTACGGGCTGCTGAAGGTGAAACTATCGCTATACTGAACCGGAATGAGCCGGCGTTCTACTGTGTGCCTCCTGCCGTATTCGCTTATTTAATGGAACTGGCTGAAGATGCCGAACTGGGGCGTACCGTTGATGACCGGATGTCAGAACTAGCTGACGCGGAAGAGATTTCGCCCGATGACCTATAAGTTAAAATTTGTGCCTTCTGCATTGAAGGAATGGAAAAAATTAGGGCACCCTGTCCGGGAGCAGTTCAAGAAAAAGCTGGTTGAGCGTTTGGAAAATCCTCATGTTCCTTCAGCCCAACTTCATGGCCGTAAAGACCAGTATAAAATTAAACTGAAGTCCGCTGGCTACAGGCTGGTGTATTTGGTCCAGGATGAGACCATTACTGTGATGGTTATGGGCGTTGGAAAGCGCGAAGGTAGCCAGATTTATTCTGATACGAAAGGTCGTTCTGCTTAATCTGGTCTTTTATGAGTCCAACCCCTTGTCGATATCTTTTCTTGCCGCATTATACCTTTCAAATTAATTGATGTTCTCCATCACATAACTCTGACTTTTTCTGTGTCATAAAGCGCGTAAAGTAAGGCCATCGCGTGCGGCTGCACGCTCGCTGACATCTTTCAGAGGATATGACTATGAACAACACTTCCCGGATGCCTGCACTGTTCCTCGGCCACGGTAGCCCGATGAACGTGTTGGAGAGCAATGTGTATACTCAGGCATGGCAAACGCTGGGTGAGACGCTGCCGCGTCCAAAGGCGATTATCGCGGTTTCCGCCCACTGGTATACCCGTGGTACGGCCGTGACGGCGATGGAAAACCCGCGCACCATCCATGATTTTGGCGGCTTCCCGCAGGCGCTGTTTGATACCCAGTATCCGGCACCCGGTTCGCCTGAGTTGGCGGCGAGAATCCAGCAGGTGCTGGCGCCGTATCCCGTTACCGCCGATCAAAGCCAATGGGGGTTTGATCACGGCTCTTGGGGCGTGCTGATCAAGATGTATCCCGATGCGGATATTCCCGTTGTGCAACTGAGCGTGGACGGTACGCAGCCTGCTGCGTATCACTATGAATTAGGGCGCAAGCTGGCGGCACTGCGTGATGAAGGCTTCATGATTGTGGCCAGTGGCAACGTCGTGCATAACCTGCGGATGGTGAAATGGGACGGTGATGCAGAGCCGTATCCGTGGGCCGTCTCGTTCAATCAATTTGTGCGTGATAACCTGACTTATCAGGGCGACGACCATCCGCTGGTTAATTTTATGCAGCATGACGGTGCCGCATTATCCAACCCGACGCCCGATCACTATTTCCCGCTGCTTTATGTGCTGGGAGGTTGGGACGGCAAAGAGGCAATCAGTATTCCGGTCGATGGGCTTGAAATGGGATCGCTGAGTATGCTGTCGGTGCAGGTGGGGTAATCCGCTTTTGCGGCAGAAATGAGTAAGGCACGGTTCTCACCGTGCCTTATATACTCGTCATACTTCAAGCTGCATGTATGTTGGCTGCGCTTAAATACTCGGCCCGTCGTGGGCCTCGCCCTAAAGGGCCGCTGCTGGCAGCGTTCAAATCTGCTCCCGGCAGATTTGTCACCCGAATCACTTACCTGAGTAAGCTCATCGGGATGTCTTCTCTTGCCGCCGCCATGCAACTCGAATTATTTAGAGTATATTCTGATGCTTAATCCAGAATGGTATGCGGATAGAAGCGCGAGAGATCCTGTGTGATCAGAGCGCGATCTTCACGTACGCCGATACCACAAGGTTGATCGTTCACCAGCCAGCTACCAATCAGCGTGTAGCTGTCGCCGAATTTCGGTAGTTGATGGTACTGCTGGACGATCATCCCTTCTTCGCCGTAAGGGCCGTCGGCTGACGCAATCTCTTTGCCGTTTTCGACGATCTGGATGTTCGCCCCTTCGCGTGAAAACAGCGGCTTAATAACATAGCTGTCCAGCTCAGGGTGTTCATCCTCCGCGAAGTAGGCAGGAAGCAGGTTGGGGTGGTTCGGGAACATTTCCCACAGCATCGGCAGCAGCGCTTTATTGGAAATGATGCTTTTCCAGGCCGGTTCCAGCCAGCGCACGCCCGCATCTTCCAGCTTGGTGGAAAACATCTCGCGCAGCATGAACTCCCACGGATACAGCTTGAACAGATTACCAATCACCTGATTTTCAGGATCGGTAAACTGACCTTTCTCACCGAGGCCAATTTCCTCAATGTACAGAAACTCGCTCGGCAGACCGGCTTCCAGCGCGCAATCCTGAAGGTATTGCACTGTGCCGCGATCTTCTTCCGTATCCTGACAGCAGGCGAAATGCAGCAAGCCGAAGCCGTGATTCAGTTTTAGCTCTTCAAAGCGTTCGATCAGCTTTTCCTGAATGCTGTTGTACTGGTCAGAATTCTGCGGCAGATTTCCGGCGTTGATTTGATCTTCCAGCCAGAGCCACTGGAAAAAGGCCGCTTCGTACAGCGACGTCGGCGTATCTGCATTGTTCTCCAGCAGTTTTGCTGGGGATTTTCCGTCATACGCCAGATCGAGGCGTGAATACAGCGAAGGCTGATTGGTACGCCATGAATGTCTGACGAATTCCCAGGTGTGTTTGGGAATACGGAATTTGGCAAGCAGCGCGTCGCTGTTGACGACTTTTTCCACCACCTGCAGACACATCTGGTGCAGTTCTGCTGTGGCTTCTTCCAGCTCTTCGATCTGAGCAAGCGTGAATTGGTAGTAAGCCTCTTCGCTCCAGTAGGGCTCGCCATACATGGTGTGGAAACGAAAACCAAATTCGGTGGCTTTTTCCTGCCAGTCAGGACGCGCTGTAATATCTATCCGCTTCATTCAATACGCCTCAGCCGCCCATGCTACGGGAAGAGCTGGAACTTGAACTGGCGCTGCTACGCTGCATGCTGTTTTGCTTCGCGACGGTTTCACCAAAGCCACCGCGCGTGATGGTCGAGGTGGTTGCAGGCTTCGGCGCCAATGCGGTTTTAGGCACGGTCATTGATCGACCTGTCGTTGCGTTGCCGTAGTTTTTACCCGCAGCATCAACGAACTGACCATTGGCCGGGCTGGCTGGCGTTTTTGGACTGAACAGCGGCTGCTGTGCGAAACCAGCGCCGCCACCCATCATTCGGCCCATCATGTAACCCGCCATCAACGGCATCCAAGACATACCGCCGCCCTGCTGCGATTCTGCTGCCATACCGGCCTGTGCCGGTGCAGGTGTTTGAGTACACTGCGCTTCGCCAAATTCTGCTACGCAGTCTTCTTTCGTGGCGTATTTTGGTGCCGTTTTTTCTGCTTCTTTTAACGCATTATTGTACGCAGTGGTGCACTGGGCTGCCATTGACGGGTTCGCTGACGAACAGTCATCCGCATTCTGGTAGAGGGAGACGGTTTCATCAGTTTGCTCGCAGCCCGCGAGGAAAAATACGGCGCTGACGGCCAAAGCAACAGGTGCCAGACGGTGCGTCCGCCATTCCTTGCGGAACGTTTCCTGATTAATATTTTTTGTACGTTTCATCGTGTTTATCCCAGAGCAAAGCATCACGGCCAATAACAAATAAGTGTGCCTAAGAATAGGGGAACGCTGCTTGAATTTAAAGCGGCAATAGGTGTAACGGGAGGGGTCTTTACGTTGCTATACATTCTGTTGTGCAACGTTTCGCTTTATTGCGAAAGAAGGCGGTTTCTGTGTTCTGGTGCCGTCGCGTTATTTTGTGGAAAAAGCGCGGGTATAAAAAAGGGGAACCGTGGTTCCCCTGTATTTGATGCGTGTAAACGCGGCTACCGATTAACGCTGCGCCGAGGCGGTAGTGGCCTGCGGAGCGGTGTTGTCGGTTACGGCTGGCGTGGTTGAAACCGGCTGACCCAGCGACGCATTCAGCGCTTGCAGGTCAGTTTCGCTCAGCGTGCCCTGTGCGGATTTTATGTTTAACTGATTGATCAGGTAATCATAACGAGCGCTAGAGAGCTGCTGTTTAGCGTTATATAGCGTGGTGGTAGCATTCAGTACGTCAACGATGGTGCGCGTGCCTACCTGATAACCCGCTTCCATCGCATCCAGAGAGCTTTGTGCAGACACTTCAGCCTGTTTATAAGCGTTGATGCTGCTGATGGATGCAGAAATATTGTTAAACGATGAACGCACGATCTGGATAACAGAACGGTGTGCACTTTCCAGCAGTTCACTGGCGCTGACGTAGCTGTGCTGCGCCTGTTTCACCTGAGAGTTAGTCGCGCCACCGCTGTAGAGCGGCAGGGTGAAGTTGATCCCCACTTTGTGCTGCCCAGCGTCTGAATCGTTAAACGAGTTACTGTTCTGTGTTCTTGAACCAGAATAACGGGTATCGCTCACGCCCGTTGAGGCGGTGAGATCCAACGTTGGCATATAGCCTGTTTCGGCGGAGCGAATCTGCTCGCGCGCCAAATCCTGACTCAAACGTGCAGACAACAGGTTCAGGTTGCGGTTTTCGGCTTCTTTCAGCAGGTTGTTAACCGCTTCCGGTTTCTGGGTAGAGAAACGCTCGATGTTCAGACCGGCCAACTGTGGGTAGAAGTTACCGGTAATCTGACGCAGGGATTCCAGCGCGTTATCCAGCGAATTACGAGCCAGAACTTCATTTGCCAGCACGCTATCATACTGTGAACGGGCGTTCTGGACGTCGGTAATCGCGACCAGACCCACGTTGAAGCGCTGTGTCGTCTGATCTAACTGGCGATAAATCGCCTGCTTCTGCGCATTGGTATAGGACAGTGAGTCAATCGCACGTAGGACGTTGAAATAGGCGGTTGCCGTGTTCAGCATCAGGTTTTGCTGAGCGGTCTGATAGGTGACGTCTTCAATGCCCGCTTGTTTTTCCTGCAACGTCAGCGCACGCCATTTGGACATATCGAACAGGGTCTGGGTCAATTGCAGTGAAGCGCCTTTGACGTTGCTGTCGACGCCTTTGCTGTCACGGTAGCCCCTGTTATAGGTATAGTCGGCCCCTAGACCGAGCTGAGGCAGTAACGGGCTGCGCGCTTGATTAATTTTTTCAAACGCGGCGTCGCGGGTTGCCGCAGAGCTGCGTAAATCAGGGTTGGTGCTTTTTGCCTGCTGGTAGACCTGTAACAGGTTTTCCGCCTGACTCATGGCGCTAAAACCGCCCAGGCTCAGACCAATCAGAAGAGGGAGCAATTTCTTCATTTGCATTCCTTGTTGTGCAGCAATCTCGCTATGGTAGCGCTGTCTGTAGACGAATAATTGTCGATTCTATCAGAATCTGCCAATAGGATAAGGTAGCTGAACGTGCCATCTTTCAGCGGAGTATGTCCAAATGGTCAGGTAAATTGACCCTTTGGATGATTCAGTGCGGCGTTTTGCTGTTCAGTAAGGCACCGAAAAGTGATGCGATGGGTGGGAATCCCCTCACTTGGCCGACGTCACGCCTAATAAACGTTCAAAAACAATGATGAGTATAATGACAGCGGATTCCGCCATACAATACCGGATTCCATTAATACTTGTTACAGGAGTACAGCCATGTCGTCTTCCGCATCCGGTCCGGTTACTTTCACCAAAGATGATGTAGAAATTATTGCACGCGAAACGCTGTACGACGGTTTTTTTTCGCTGGAACGTTACCGTTTCCGCCATCGCCTGTTTAATGGCGGCATGAGCGGTGAAGTCAGCCGTGAGATTTTAGAACGCGGTCATGCTGTGGTGTTGCTGCCTTACGATCCGGTGCGTGATGAAGTGGTATTAATAGAACAAATTCGTATCGCTGCCTACGACACCAGCGCGTCTCCCTGGCTGTTTGAGCTGGTGGCTGGCATGATTGAGCCGGGAGAAAGCCACGAAGAGGTAGCGCGGCGCGAAGCAGAGGAAGAAGCCGGATTAAGGGTTGGCCGTTGTCGACCGATAATCAACTATCTTGCCAGCCCCGGCGGCACCAGTGAGCGTCTGGCAGTGCTAGTAGGCGAAGTGGATACGCGTACGGCGAAAGGCATTCACGGCCTGGCGGAAGAGAATGAAGATATCCGCGTACATGTGGTGAGCCGTAAACAAAGTTATCAATGGGTTGAAGAAGGCATCGTTGATAACGCCGCGTCTGTCATTGCCTTGCAATGGTTGGCGTTGCACCATGAAGAACTGAAACGTGAGTGGGTGGATTGAATTTATGAAACGTTATACTCCGGATTTCCCGGCCATGATGAGGCTATGTGAAACCAACTTCATGCAATTGCGGCGTTTGCTGCCAAAAGTTGATGAAGTTGGCGAAATCGCGGTTTATCACGTCAATAATGCGGTCTATCAACTGACAATTCTTGAGTCTACTCGCTATACCTCATTGGTGGAAATTAAGCAGACAGCGCCCACTGTCAGCTATTGGAGCCTGCCAATGATGAGCGTTAGGTTGTATCATGATGCGTTGGTTGCGGAAGTGTGTGCCAGCCAGCAGATCTTTCGTTTCAAAGCACGTTATGATTATCCTAATAAGAAGTTACATCAACGTGACGAAAAGCATCAAATTAATCAGTTTCTTGCTGATTGGCTAAAGTATTGTTTGGCGTATGGTTCGATGTCGATACCGGTTTTTGATACCCAATAGATTTCAAGACGCAGGACGGCGACAGTCGAGCCAACAAGGGAAGGCAGCGTATTCTGCAATTTGAAAGATGACGGGTTGAGACAGATTTACGTAACCAAGGACACCATTTGGAAAGCCTGTTGACACTGCCTGTGGCGAGTGGCGCCAGAGTCAGGATTTTACAAATAACAGATACCCATCTTTTTGCGGGCGAGCATGAAACCTTGCTGGGTATCAACACCTATCGTAGCTATCACGCTGTGCTGAATGCCATCAAGGCTCGGCAGGATGCGTTTGATTTGATCGTCGCGACGGGCGATTTGGCGCAGGATCACACGCTGCAAGCCTATCACCATTTTTCACGCGGGATTGCGCAGATCCCTGCACCTTGCGTATGGCTCCCAGGTAACCACGATTTCCAACCGGCGATGGTCGATGCGCTGGCTGACGCGGGTATTGCGCCGTCCAAGCATGTGTTGCTGGGCGACAAGTGGCAAATTATTCTGTTGGACAGTCAGGTGTTCGGCGTGCCGCACGGTGAGCTGAGCGAATACCAGCTTGAATGGTTAGAGCGCAGCCTGAAAAGTCAGCCTGACCGCTTTACGCTGCTGCTGCTGCACCATCATCCGCATCCTTCCGGCTGTACCTGGCTCGATCAGCACAGCCTGCGTAACGCGCATAATCTATCTGCGGTACTGGATCGCTATCCACAGGTGAATACCGTGCTGTGTGGGCATATTCATCAGGAGATGGATTTTGACTGGCATGGTCGCCGCTTGCTGGCCACGCCGTCGACCTGCGTACAGTTCAAACCGCACTGCACTAACTTCACGATTGATGATGTGGCGCCGGGCTGGCGCTATCTGGACTTACTGCCGGATGGCCGTCTGGAAACCGAGGTCTATCGTCTCTCAGGCAGTGAATTCCTGCCTGACATGGATTCGGACGGTTACTAATGCCAACGCTTCTTTATCTGCACGGCTTCAACAGTACGCCACAGTCGGCGAAAGCGACGGCCCTGAAAACGTGGCTTGCAGAACAGCATCCTGAAATTGACATGGTGATTCCCCAGCTTCCACCGTATCCGGCGGAAGCTGCCGAGATGATGGAGTCGCTGATTATGGAGCGGGCCGGTCGTCCGGTGGGCATTGTTGGCTCTTCCCTCGGTGGTTATTATGCCACCTGGCTATCCCAGTGTTTTATGCTGCCTGCCGTGGTGGTGAATCCTGCGGTGAAGCCGTTTGAACTGTTGCTGGACCATCTGGGCGAATATCAGAACCCCTACACCGGTGAACAATATGTGCTAGAGTCTCGGCACGTGTACGATCTGAAGGTCATGCAGGTTGACCGACTGGAATCGCCGGATTTGCTCTGGCTGCTGTTGCAGACGGGGGACGAGGTTCTGGACTATCGTCAGGCAGTCGCGTATTACACGGCCTGCCGTCAAACTGTGGAGTCAGGGGGCAATCATGCCTTTGTTGGGTTTGAGCACTTTTTCACACCAATTGTGAATTTTTTAGGGCTCACGACAGACTGAATCGCCGCATATGCATTGAAAAACGAATCGCCGAAAGCGGTTCGTTAAACACCATTCACTGAACTCAAAGAATTAACGCAAACTATGGCTCAATCAAGTTATAACGCTGATGCGATTGAAGTACTCAGCGGACTGGAACCGGTGCGCCGTCGTCCGGGAATGTACACCGATACCACGCGTCCTAACCATCTGGGACAAGAGGTCATAGATAACAGCGTTGATGAAGCGCTGGCGGGTCATGCGCGCCGTATTGATGTGATTCTGCATGCCGATCAGTCACTGGAAGTGATTGATGATGGCCGTGGGATGCCGGTGGATATTCACCCGGAAGAGGGTGTACCCGCCGTTGAGCTGATCCTGTGTCGCCTGCACGCGGGCGGCAAATTTTCCGGTAAAAACTACCAATTTTCGGGCGGTTTGCACGGCGTAGGGATTTCCGTGGTGAACGCCCTGTCTACCCGTGTTGAAGTCACTGTTAAGCGTGATGGTCAGGTATATGACATTGCGTTTGAAAACGGCGATAAAGTGCAGGAACTCACCGTCACTGGCACCTGCGGACGTCGCAATACTGGTACGCGCGTGCATTTCTGGCCGGATGAGAAGTTCTTCGACAGCCCCCGTTTTTCAGTATCCCGTTTGACGCACCTGCTGAAGGCCAAAGCGGTCTTATGTCCCGGTGTGGAAATCATCTTTAAAGATAAAGTTAACAACACCGAACAACGCTGGTGCTATCAGGATGGCCTGAATGACTACCTGTGCGAGGCGGTAAATGGCCTGATTACGCTGCCGGAAAAACCGTTTCTGGGGTCGATTACTGGCGATACGGAAGCGGTAGACTGGGCGCTGCTCTGGCTGCCGGAAGGCGGTGAGCTGTTGACGGAAAGCTACGTTAACCTCATCCCGACGCCGATGGGCGGGACGCACGTTAACGGCCTGCGTCAAGGGCTGCTGGATGCGATGCGTGAATTCTGCGAATTCCGCAATATTCTGCCGCGCGGTGTGAAGCTGAGCGCAGATGACATCTGGGAACGCTGTGCTTACGTGCTGTCGGTCAAAATGCAGGAACCGCAGTTTGCCGGGCAGACCAAAGAGCGTCTCTCTTCTCGTCAGTGTGCCGCGTTTGTGTCCGGCGTCGTGAAAGACGCTTTCAGTCTGTGGCTGAACCAGAACGTGCAGGCTGCGGAGCAACTGGCTGAGCTGGCGATTTCCAGCGCGCAGCGCCGTATGCGCGCCGCCAAAAAAGTGGTACGTAAAAAGCTGACCAGCGGGCCAGCGTTGCCAGGCAAACTGGCCGATTGTACCTCGCAGGATCTCAACCGGACGGAGCTGTTCCTGGTGGAAGGGGATTCGGCGGGCGGATCGGCGAAACAGGCACGCGAGCGTGAATTCCAGGCGATCATGCCGCTGAAAGGTAAGATCCTGAATACCTGGGAAGTCTCCTCCGATGAAGTCCTGGCGTCGCAGGAAGTACATGATATTTCGGTGGCGATCGGTATCGATCCTGACAGTGCCGATCTCAGCCAGCTGCGTTACGGGAAGATCTGTATTCTGGCGGATGCGGACTCCGATGGTCTGCACATTGCCACGCTGCTGTGTGCGCTGTTTGTCCGCCATTTCCGGGCGCTGGTTCAGGGCGGACACGTTTATGTCGCCATGCCGCCGTTGTACCGTATCGATCTGGGCAAAGAGGTGTACTACGCGCTGGACGAAGAGGAAAAAGCGGGCGTGCTGGAACAGCTTAAGCGCAAGAAAGGCAAGCCGAACGTACAGCGCTTTAAAGGTCTGGGCGAAATGAACCCGCTACAGCTGCGTGAAACCACGCTGGATCCGAATACTCGCCGTCTGGTGCAGTTGACCATCAGCGAAGAGGATATGGATCAGACGATGGCGATGATGGATATGCTGCTAGCGAAGAAACGCTCGGAAGATCGCCGCAACTGGCTGCAAGAGAAAGGCGATAAGGCGGAGATCGAGGTCTAGCGCTTGAGTAAACACCTCATCGAGGCAGGTATATTCGCTTATGAAGGTCACGCTTGAGGAACTTCAGGCTTTTGTGGTGGTGATCGACACCGGTTCTATCACGGCAGCCGCGGAACAGCTTGGGCAAACCACGTCGGGCATTAGCCGGGCGTTGCGGCGCCTGGAGGATAAGCTGGGTACGACGTTGTTGCATCGTACGACGCGACGTCTCTCGCTTTCCGAAGAAGGCATGATGTTTCTTGAGCACGCTCGTGACGTGATTCACGCGGTGGAACATGCCGAAGAGCAGGTGCTGCTGCGCCATGAGCAACCGAGTGGACGGCTGCGGGTTAATTCGGGCTCGGCGTTTATGCAGCATGTGATTGTGCCTCTGGTGCCGGAGTTTCGCCGCCGCTATCCCAAGATCGTTCTTGAACTCAATACCAATGATTTCATTATTGATTTGCTTGAGCAGCATACCGATATCGCCATTCGCATTGGTACGCTCAAAGACTCTACCATTCATGCCCGACCGCTCGGCGCAAGCAAGCTGCGAATCGTCGCCAGCCCTGACTATCTAGAACAGCATGGTACACCTGCGACGGTCGAGTCATTGGCCGATCATCGTTGTCTGGGGTTTACTCAGTCGGAGTCGCTGAACCACTGGCCGCTGCGGCATGGCCTTCAGGATTTCTACCCCATCACGCCGGTGCTGTTGGCATCAAACGGTGAGATATTACGTCAGCTTGCGCTGCAAGGCGAAGGAATCGTGCGCATGTCCAACTTCCTGATTCGGGACGATTTGGCGACGGGGCGGCTGGTGCCGATCCTCACCGAAGAGACGGTGGAAGCCAGCCTGCCGGTTTACGCGGTGTATTATCGCAATAGCCAACTGGCGGCGCGCATTACCTGTTTTCTCGATTTTATGAGCGAAAAACTCACGGAAAATCCGCTGTGAGGCGTGACCCACAGCGGTAGAGAGGCGAGTAAAACGCCGATCAGGAAAAGTGTTCATCCAGATGCTGGCGATAATTTGCAAGATAAGTGGGGACGTCCGGTGCTTTCATCACATCATTGCAGATGAAGGTCGGCAGTGGGGATAACCCGATGAACTGGTTCGCTTTATGGAACGGCAGATATACGCCGTCTACGCCCACACCGTGGAAGAACTGCTCAGGATCCTCGAAGGCCTCCAGCGGCGCATTCCACGTCAGAGACAGCATGTATTTCCGGCCCTGCAACAATCCCCCAGAACCGTATTTCTTGCTGACATCCGAACGGCTGCGGCCATCGCTGGCGTAAAGCGAACCGTGACCGGCGGTAAATACCTCATCGATGTATTTCTTCAGAATCCACGGCGTATCCATCCACCATCCCGGCATCTGGTAAATGATAGTATCTGCCCACAGGTAGTTCTGAATTTCCTGTTCAATATCATAGCCGTTGTCCACGACCGTCACGCGGACGTCGTGACCTTTATCGCGAAGGAAACTGGCGGCGGCATCGGTAAGGGTATGGTTCAATTCCCCTTTGGAATGGGCGAATGACTTGCCTGCATTAATCAGCAAAATGTTCTGCATAGGTCTGCTCTCGAATCGGTTATCAACGAAGATGTTGGGCGTAGTCTAGGGCAGAGAGCTGCGCAGAAAAATGTGCGCTAGCGCATAACACTGTTGACTAAATATCAATAATCAAGGGTAAGAAGACACCATATTGAAATAATGCTACGGGGAAACCCATATGAGGAAAATAAAAAGGCAAGAAAGCCGTGGTGTGCGCTCTTGCCTGAGTGGTGGCGATGCCTGAATGATGCATCGCCTTTTTTATTGAATCGTGAGTGATGCGGATTAGAAATCTACATTCACACCCAGTTGGAAGGAACGGCCAGGCTGCACGGAGAGTGCGCGGTCATACTGTCCCTGCCGATCGTTGGTTTCAATCTGGCGACTGCTGAGATAATCCCAATATTTACGGTCAGTCAGGTTATACACGCCACCGTTAACTTTCACATTCTTGCTGATGCGATAGTAGGCGGTCAGGTCAACCATGCCATAGCCGGGAATCCGCATATACTCTGTGCTAGACGCGGGGATCGCATTACCCGCATTGGTATAGCTTTCGCGGCTGGTATCCTTCGCCTGTTTCCCTTTCTGGAAGGTGGAGGTCAGGGCGGCCCCGTAGCGTTGGGAAGGATCGTCATAGGCGATACCTACCACGGCTTTCATCGGGGCAACGCTGTCGAGGTCGACATAGCGGTCGCCGAGGTAGCGGGATTGCGATTGGCCTTTGGTGTAGCCAAATGCCAGCGTGGTGCTGAGCCCATCAACAGCCGGGAACCAGGTGCCTAGCTGTATTTTGCTGCTGACTTCGCCGCCGTAGATATAAGCCTTATCGCGGTTTTCCGCCTGATATATCGTGCTGATATTGCTTGGCACATTGGTAAATTTATCGGGGTTAGCGCTACGACGGTAGCGGGTGTTGGCGATAAAATTCTTATACGTGTTGTAGAACAGCGCGGTACGGAAGGTGATTCCCTCCGTTGCTTCACCTTTTAAGCCCCATTCTACGTTGTTGCTGGTTTCCGTTTTGAGGTCGCTATTGCCGATAAAGGCATACTGGAACGGCCCGGCATAGTTGGCGTCAAGGTTGGTGCTGCCATAAAGCTGGCTGGCATCCGGGAACTGCGCGCCGCGACGGTACTGCACATAGGTTGTCAGCGTCGGGGTGATGTCATAGAGGAAGCTCAGAGAAGGCAGGACTTGCGTATCACTGTTGGCTTTACCGTACAGTTTGTTGACATCGGATTCATTGATGACGCTGCCGTCACCGCTTAGACGAACCGTATTGGTCGGTTTGGTGCGTTGATGAATGGCGCGTACGGCAGGAACAACCGAGAAAGCGTGCCCCGCCAGATCCCACGTAGCGGTATCCTGCACGAAGCCACCAACGGTATAGCTGTTGCTATCGGCTTCTGGCTGCATGATGTTATTCGCACCCGTTTGGTTAGGCGATTGCCTGAACGGGCGCTCTGTTTTGCTTTGGCTGGCATTCAGACCCCAACTGAACTCGTGGCGATCCCAGCTTTTCACCATATGGGTATCGAACCCGTAGGTGGTGACATTGTAGTCGGAATAGACTCGGTGGCTATCTGCCGCCGCCATCCCCGTGGTTGCTGGCAGCCAGGTATTATCGTGTGATTCGCTGTTTTGGAAGTAAATGCGGCTATCAACCAAATCGACCAGCGTATTGTTGACGGGCGTCCAGCGATCTTTCAGGCTGGCGGTCCAGCGGCGTGTCTCGCTGCTCTGTTGCGCCGTGCCGTAAATGGTGTTGTTGCCGCTTGGCAGACTCCCCCAGTAGTCATAATGGGTGTGATTGGTTTTATGGTAATAATCCAGCGTACCGGTGAGCTGATGCTCGTCGTTAGCCTGCCAAATACCGGACGCCAAAATGGCGTTAGAGTGCCAGTTGGCAGGGTAAGCGGCGATCTCGTCGCTGTTATTACGCGTTTGCTGGCCGTCGCGGCGGCTGAGCACCACAATGCCGCGCAGTTCGTCATCACCGCCTGCAGCGGTGATGCCATTATGCCAACCATGGTTGGCGGAATCGTAGTCACTCTGGAAACCGAAGTAGTCCTGCTTGCCCGCTTTCAGGTAATTATCGGCAGATTTTGGTCGAAAGGAGACGCTGCCTCCGAGTGCGTTGACAGTATTTTCTGCGGAGGTGACACCTGACTCAATATCGACGCTGCTGTACAGGTAAGGGTCGATATAGTCGCGTCCCATACCGAACGTATTGAATCCGGCACGGCTGGCGTAGCTACGGCCTGTGGCATTGGGCAGGGCGATGCCATCGGTATCGATCGCCACACGGTTGCTTTCAATGCCGCGAATGTTGTAGCCCGTGTAACCGCCGCGGTCGAAGCCACTTTTCCCTGTATTGCTGCCGCCGCTGGAACCTGTTGCGCTCACCAGAGGTTGATAACGCATGATGGTGCCAAAATTGTTGCCGCCTTCTTTTTGCATGTCTGCGGCTGTTAGCGTCGTACTTGAACCCGCTTTTTTCTCGATTTTCGGCGAGTTGACTACCATCACGTCGTCGGTCTGTCCTGCTTTTGCCGCCGAACTGTCTGGATTCTTCCCGCTGAGTGCGTTGTTGCCCGTGGTGCTATCCGCTGCCATGCTGTTTAGCGCGACGCCAGTCAAGATGCCGGTGAGAAGAATTTTATTTAAATTCTTGTTAATTAACATAATGATACTCTGTTATAAGGGTTGTTCTGGCCAGCGGCGTTGGGGAAACATGGCGTGCTGGTAGCTAACGTCTGCAAAGGAAATGCAAGACGTCGAATAACATTAATCATCATGTGGAAATGATAATTATTATCAATATGCTAAGCATTATCATTTGTTGTTGCAACGATGATGAATAATTCTTAATGAAACGGTATGTGTGCTATCAATGCTGACGCGACGGTGTATGCGAGATGTATCAATGAGGCGTAATGAAATTACCGACTTACGAAACTGACTGCTACGAACTGGACGATGGCGAAGCGCTTAACCGCGAGTACCCGGACTCATTCTGGATTCCAGACAACGCGGTGCGTGAATCATTAGCACCCGACGATTTTGTTAAGTTGATCTTCCGTATGGAAAAAACCGCAGGCTCGGATGCGCTGTCGGTGGAAAGGATGTGGGTCAGAGTGACGAAAAAACATCACGCGTTTTACGAAGGTGTTTTAGATAATGACCCCACGGGAAGTGACTACGTGCGGTGCGGCCAGATTGTGATGTTTCAGGCTCGTCACGTGATTGGCATTTATGGAAAGGATGGCTAGCTGTGTTGCTATCCGTGCGCTGTTCTGATGGTTGATAGGGTATTTGTCGATGAAGATTGCTGCACTTAGGTCGAAGGCTCGGCGTAACACGCTGGAAGTCGAGCATATTCTTGCGGCGGCGAAAGCGCGCTTGCCGGGGTTACGCGATGAGCTTAATCGGCTATCCGCTGAGTTTAACTGGTCTCACTCACCGTACTTGCCCGACGGTACACACGTTGTTCCGTTAGCGAAATGGGCTGAAATTGCAGGCGCTTATGCTGAGGAAGGGATTGAAGCACTCGGCGTGTTGGCGGCTGAATCCGACAATGTCGCGTATGTGATTGGCCTACTGGAAGAGCTTCGGTCTCATGCCGCGGTGGATGCGCTGATCGCTTTCTTTCCCGCAGTCATGCAGGATCCTGAACAGGCACCCGACACGGCGTGGCGCCTTACCACGGCCTATAACTTACTCCTGAGCATCAAAGGCAGCGTTGTGGCGACCGATGAGCAGGCAACCGCCGTTCGCACTTTCCTGATGCGGCTGTTACCGCTAGCGACGGCGGAACATCACACCTTACTGATATTCTGTGCGCTGCGTGGCGTGGGCGATGCATCCTCTCTGGATCTGCTGGCAAGCCAGAACGATCTGGCTCCGCCCAATGACACGATAAGGATGAGCGTAATACGCGCTATTCGTCAGCGACTGCGAAATACACGCTGACTTTTTCCTTCGCTGCTACTGCGAGATGACTCACGATGTCGATTGAAATACCTGAATCCGTTCTTCCACTTTTTCAGGCGGCAGGCTGGCCGCGTGCCGGCGAGCAACCAATCCCGCCGTTTGTGCCGGAGAACCATCCGGCTGCTGCCATCCTGCACGCGTTCAGCGGGCTGACGGTTGGGGAGTGCGATGCAGGAGAAGCGTGTGCCAGTGGCGATATTATTTTTGGCGGCAGCGAAGATTTGCAGCAGGATGAAACGCTACTCGAGTGGCAAGGTATTTTGAACTCGACGCTCATTCTTGTCGGTGAAACCCACCATTCTCACGGTGCTTTGCTGATGGATAGCACGGGAGCCTGCTACGGGATGAGCTTTATCCATGATGCATTCTGGTTTGAAGGGGCGTCTTTCGGTGCTGCCGTTGAACGCATTCTGCTGGGCCGCAAGGGACAACCGATGCTGCGACCAGACCAGCCATCAATTTCTGTGTATGGCGAAACGATTACCGCAGATCATCCGAGCGTTCATCGCTACCGCTAGCCACCTTCTCCCATCGTACGCATTCACATCAGCCATCGACAATGTGGAGTCGCAGCACGGTTCTCTGTGAGATTGTTCCCTGTGACATCACCTCATCAGATAAGGTACTATTCCCGCCAAACATACCGCCGCTATGGCGTGCCGGAAAGCGTAACCATCGCGCCGCGATGTGAGGGAAGTGAGATAAATGAGTGAGATGACTCATGACGGCGCAGAAAGCCTTGCGCTGCGCACGTTTACCGAAAATGCATACCTAAATTATTCCATGTACGTCATCATGGACAGGGCATTGCCGTTCATTGGCGATGGCCTGAAGCCTGTGCAGCGTCGCATTGTGTATGCGATGTCCGAGCTGGGACTGAATTCCAGCGCCAAATTTAAAAAATCTGCCCGTACCGTGGGTGACGTGCTGGGTAAATACCATCCGCACGGCGACAGCGCCTGCTATGAAGCGATGGTGCTGATGGCGCAGCCGTTCTCTTACCGCTATCCGCTGGTGGATGGTCAGGGGAACTGGGGGGCACCGGACGATCCGAAATCGTTCGCCGCCATGCGTTATACCGAATCGCGGTTATCCAAATATGCAGAACTGCTGCTGTCCGAGCTCGGGCAGGGCACGGTCGATTACACCCCGAACTTTGATGGCACGATGCAAGAGCCGAAGATGCTGCCTGCGCGTCTGCCTAATATTCTGCTGAACGGCACCACCGGGATTGCCGTTGGGATGGCGACGGACATACCGCCGCACAACGTGCGTGAAGTCGCCGCCGCCGCCGTGATGCTGCTGGAAAACCCAAAGGCCTCGCTGGAAGAGTTGTTGCAGCATGTTCAAGGGCCGGATTTCCCGACGGAAGCTGAAATCATCACGCCACGCGATGAAGTGCGCAAACTCTACCAGAATGGCCGTGGTTCAGTGCGTATGCGTGCGGTCTGGAAGAAAGAAGACGGTGATGTCGTGATTACCGCGCTGCCGCATCAGGTTTCCGGTGCCAAAGTGCTGGAGCAGATTGCCAGCCAGATGCGAGCGAAGAAGCTGCCGATGGTCGAAGACCTGCGCGATGAATCCGATCATGAGAATCCAACCCGTCTGGTGCTGGTGCCGCGCTCGAACCGTATCGATATGGATCAGGTGATGAACCACCTGTTTGCCACGACCGATCTGGAAAAGAGCTATCGCGTTAACATGAACATGATCGGTCTGGATGGTCGCCCTAGTGTGAAAGGGCTGGTCGAGATCCTGAGCGAGTGGCTGGTTTTCCGTCGCGACACCGTGTGCCGCCGTCTGAACTACCGTCTGGAAAAAGTGCTCAAGCGCCTGCATATCCTTGAAGGCTTGCTGATCGCGTTCCTGAATATTGACGAAGTGATTCATATCATCCGCACGGAAGATGAGCCGAAGCCCGTTCTGATGCGCCAGTTCAGCCTGAGTGAAACACAGGCTGAAGCGATCCTTGAGCTGAAATTACGTCATTTGGCCAAGCTGGAAGAGATGAAAATCCGTGGTGAGCAGGACGATCTGGCAAAAGAGCGCGATCAGCTTCAAGCGCTGCTGGCATCCGATCGTAAGCTCAGCAACCTGATTAAGAAAGAAATTCAGTCAGATGCGCAAGCCTATGGTGACGATCGCCGTTCGCCGCTGCGTGAACGTAGCGAAGCGAAAGCGATGAGCGAGCACGACTTTGTGCCGTCCGAACCGGTTACCATTGTGCTGTCAGAAATGGGCTGGGTACGTAGCGCGAAAGGGCATGACATCGATCCTACTGGGCTGAGCTATAAAGCGGGCGATAGCTTCCGCGCTGTGGCGAAAGGTAAGAGCAATCAGCCTGTGGTGTTCATTGACTCCACCGGCCGCAGCTATGCGCTGGATCCGATCACGCTGCCTTCTGCACGTGGTCAGGGTGAGCCGCTGACGGGCAAACTCACGCCGCCGCCGGGCGCGACGATTGAACAGGTGCTGATGGCCGCGGACGATCAGCCGCTGCTGATGGCATCCGATGCGGGCTACGGCTTCGTCTGTACCTTCAACGATCTGGTGGCGCGTAACCGCGCGGGTAAAGCGATTATTACACTGCCGGATAATGCGAAGGCGCTGGCACCGATCGAGATCAAAGGCGACGATAACCTGCTGATGGCGATCACCGCCGCAGGCAGAATGCTGCTGTTCCCTGTCTCCGATCTGCCACAGCTGTCGAAAGGTAAGGGCAACAAGATTGTGTCTATCTCCTCGGCTGATTTTGCGGAAGGCAAAGATCGTCTGACCTGGCTGTATCTGCTGCCACCACAGGCTTCAGTCACGCTGTACTTCGGTAAGCGTAAGCTGGTGCTGCGTCCAAACGAGCTTCAGAAGTATCAGGGCGAACGCGGGCGGAAAGGCACATTGCTGCGTGGGCTACAGCGTATCGACCGGATTGAGGTGGATGCACCGCAGCAAATTAGCACCGGCAGCAGCGAAGAATAACGCCTCCGTATTGTCATGTGCATGTTGAGAAAGGCGGTGTCATACCGCCTTTCTTTAGTTTCCGGTTGCCATCCCGTCGCAAATTGAATCACCGTGTGTTTTAGCGCGAAATCGCTATACTAGCGGCGGCTGTCGGCTCATGAGGTTGCTATGTTATCCATTTTGCGTTTTTTTATTGTCGTTATATTTTCGATTTTGATCTGTATTTTTGGCTTGTTTTACTGCCTGTTCAGCCCTCGAAATCCCCGCCATGTAGCGACCTTCGGCCATCTTTTTGGTCGCTTGTCCGTCGTGTTTGGCCTGAAAGTAGAAATGCGGATACCGGAAGAAGCGGCGCATTACGGCAACTGCATCTATATCGCGAATCATCAGAACAACTACGATATGGTCACGGTATCCAGCGCAGTTCAGCCTCGTACTGTTACCGTGGGCAAGAAAAGCCTGCTGTGGATCCCGTTCTTCGGGCCGCTTTATTGGCTGACGGGTAACTTGCTGATTGACCGTGAAAACCGCACTAAAGCGCATGGCACCATTGCCCAGGTCGTGAAGCATATTAAAGAGCGTAACACGTCTATCTGGATGTTCCCCGAAGGTACTCGCAGCCGTGGACGCGGCCTGCTGCCATTCAAAACCGGTGCCTTTCATGCCGCGATTAGCGCAGAAGTGCCGATTGTGCCGATTTGCGTTTCCACGACCAGCAACAAGGTGAAGTTGAACCGCTGGAATAACGGACTCGTTATCGTCGAAATGTTGCCACCCATTGATACCCGCGCATATACCAAAGAGCAGGTTCGCGAACTGGCGACACACTGCCATGATGTGATGGCTGCCAAGATTGCGGAGCTGGATGCGGAAGTGGCGGCGCGCGAAGCAGCAAACAAAAAATAAGTTTTCCCTCGGGTTACGCGATTATTTCTTCCGATTGTCTATTCAAGAACGAATCGGAAGTTAAACTTTGCTTACGGTTAATGGATTTACGGAGTCATTATGTCACTCAGCCGACGTCAGTTTATTCAGGCATCGGGCCTTGCGTTATGTGCGGGTATGACGCCACTGGCAGCCAAAGCCAGTGGGAACCCCGCCGCATTGCCGATACCGCCATTACTGGAGTCGCGCCGAGGCCAGCCGCTTTTTCTGACCATGCAGCGTGCCCATTGGGCATTTTCCGGCGACCGTAAGACCTCAGTTTGGGGAATCAACGGCCATTATCTGGGGCCGACGGTGCGGGTGTATGACGGCGATGACGTTAAGCTGATTTACAGTAACCGCCTGAATGAGCCTGTCGCGATGACGATCGGCGGCTTGCAGGTGCCGGGGCCGCTGATGGGCGGTGCGGCTCGCATCATTTCTCCTGGAACCGACTGGTCACCAGTATTGCCCGTTCGTCAGCCAGCGGCGACCTGCTGGTATCATGCCAATACGCCGAACCGCATGGCCCCGCATATCTATAACGGGCTAGCTGGGCTATGGCTGGTGGAAGACAGCGCCAGTAAATCCCTGCCGCTTCCCAATCACTATGGCGTTGATGATTTCCCATTGATTATTCAGGATAAACGGCTGGATAACTTTGGTGTCCCTCTCTATAACCCGCCTTCTAACGGCGGATTTGTGGGGGACTCGCTGCTCGTCAACGGCGTGCAAAATCCCTTTGTTGAAGTGTCCCGTGGCTGGGTTCGCCTGAGATTGCTGAACGCGTCGAACTCCCGGCGCTATGTGATGCGGCTGAGCGATGGCCGGGCGATGCATGTAATCGCCAGCGATCAAGGGCTATTACCGGCACCAATGGCGGTGAACCAGCTTTCTCTCGCGCCCGGCGAACGACGCGAAATTCTGATCGATATGTCGCAAGGCGAAGAGGTCACGCTGACGGCTGGCGAGTCGGCAGGGATTATGGATCGTCTGCGCGGGTTGTTTGAGCCGTCCAGCATCCTGATTTCGACGCAAATACTCACGCTGAAGCCGACCGGGCTGTTGCCATTAGTCACGGACAACCTGCCGATGCGTTTGCTGGCCGACAACATCATTGAAGGCAGCATCAGTCGCACGCGTGAGTTCCGTCTGGGGGACAGTCTGCCCGGCATCAACGGCGCGATGTGGGACATGACGCGGGCCGATGTACAAACTCAGCTTGGCCGCTGTGAGCGCTGGATTATCCACGCCGACACGCCGCAGGCTTTCCACATTCAGGGCGTAAAATTCCTGGTGCGCAGCGCGAATGGTCGTCCGCCAGCGGTGGAAGACAGCGGCTGGAAAGATACGGTGTGGGTAGATAGCGATGTCGAGCTGCTGGTTTATTTCACGCAGCCTTCTTCAATGGCGTTCCCTTTCCTGTATTACAGCCAGACGTTGGAACTGGCCGATCGCGGCTCGACGGGGCAGCTCATCGTACAATCTGCGATGTAAACCGACCCATAGCCTGCCAGCTTCTCCGCGTTACCCCCCGCCGTGACAAATGTGACGGCGATGCTTATCTGTTTCTTAATGTGATCCACCTCTATTCAGACAAACCAAAATTAAAGATGCGAAGGCGTGCGGACGATACCTTATATATTGATGTTGCTATTAATTAAGGGTGAATGGCGTTTTGCGTCGCGTACCGTTCCGGGTCTGATTGGTGCTAAAAGAACATTTTTTATTACAACAATGTCAGAGTCAGAGCGTTTCGTTTCGCTATGAAATCAGGTTCACTTTCTGTTTTAACCTGTACGCAGCCAGAACGCTGCGTCATTAAAAGGGCAGCACTATGCGGGAATTACTGCTTTGGGTCAGGGATCAGCTGGCTGGAGCGCCATCGGCGCCTCGCTACATGCAGCTCGCGTCGTTGCTTGAATCAGAAATCGGCCGCCGTAAGACGTTATCCGGCCAGTTCTTACCCGCCGAAAGGCTGATTGCGCAGCAATTGGGATTATCGCGCGTAACGGTTTCCCGTTCCCTGTCACTGCTGGAAGAAAAAGGGCTGATTGTGCGCCAGCAAGGTGTGGGAACCCGTGTGGCTCAACGGCTTAACTACGCGTTGAGCGCTGAGGATGAAGGGTTCACCGCGCTGATATTGAAACAAGGCGGCGTTGCTGGCAGCCTTTGGTTAGAAAAGGCAATACAGGTTCCGCCTGCTGCCATCGCCGCAAAAATGTCTCTGCCGGAAGGCGAGGCCGTCACTTATCTGCGACGCGTCCGGCTCAGCAATGGCGAGCCTGTTTCCCTGGAAACGACTTGGATACCGCAAAAATTCCTACCCGACCCGGAAGCGCTTGAGCAATCTCTCTATCAATATTGGGTGACGCGTGGCATCACACCGGACAAAAAACGCTATCGTTTCAAAGCGATTGCCTGTAAGGCAGACATCGCTGCGCTTCTTGGTATTGCGGCGGAGGCACCTGCGCTGTACTGCCAACTGCATGTTTATAACGAACGGGGTGAACTGCTGGAATACAGCGAAGCACATTGCCGTAGCGATGTGTATGAGATTCAGTTTGCCGATTAGAAGAACAATGCCAGCCCGGTGAAGGCTGGCATTGACGGTGGCTTAGCTCTTAGTCGTTTCTCGGTTCATCAGGGTCCGAGCCCAGACGCTTCCCGCTGTCCAGCTTGGCAATTTCCCCCAGTTCGTCTTTATCCAGACGGAAATCAAACACCTCGAAGTTTTCCTTGATGCGTGCAGGCGTCACCGATTTAGGAATCACCACCAGCCCGCTGTCCAGATGCCAGCGGATCACGATCTGTGCCGGCGTTTTCCCGTATTTGCTCGCCAGTTTACGGATAATGGGATGGTCGAAGACGCCTTCGCCACCCTGCGCCAGTGGGCTCCAGGATTCCGTCTGGATATGATGCGTGGCGTTCCAGGAATGAAGCTGCTTTTGCTGGAGAAGAGGGTGCAGCTCGACCTGATCGATGACCGGCAAGACGCCCGTTTCTTCTTTTAGCCGCTGTAAGTGGTGAGTATGGAAATTACTGACGCCGATACTTTTCGCCAGACCTTGTTCCTGGAGTTTGATGAGTCCACGCCAGGCATCCACGAAGGTATTCTGTTGCGGGAGCGGCCAGTGAATCAGGTAGAGATCGATATAATCTAACCGAAGTTTTCTCAGGCTCTCTTCCAGTGCTTTTTGGGGATCGGTATGATCGCCATTCCAGAGTTTGGTGGTGATGAACACCTCTTCACGCGGCAGGTTCGCGGAACTCAGTGCCTGACCAACGGCCTCCTCGTTCTTATAAATCGCGGCGGTATCGATCGCCCGATAACCGATGGACAAAGCCTCAGTCACAGCGATCACCGTGTCCTCACTGCTTGCTCGCCAGACACCAAGGCCCAACTGGGGCATGATATTGCCGTCCGCCAGCTTAACTTTCGGTTGCGTCATCTCATTCTCCTTTTATATCCGTTAATCCATAAACGTATCATAGGGTTAACTGGATGGGCGACCTGTTCATATCACGGACATAGCGGAACGTGATCCCTAGCAGGAACAGGCATATGATTTCATTCTAGTAGAAAAATTCGTCAGTTATACATTGCCTGATGATAAAGGGAGCCGGTTGGCTCCCTTTAACAGACACAGCATTGAGGGTATATCATCTGATATAGGCGTTGTTTAACCGGTGGCATTTTCTCCTGTCACTCGAAGGATGGGGATTAGAGGGGCTTAACGCGCCGCCTCATAAATCTTCTGGCTTTCTTCCAGCGTAATGTCGCGATGCTCGCCCAGAGCAGTCAAGCCGTGCTCGCTGAGTTTGGCGACCAGCGTTGGAATGGAGCTGCCATCCAACTGATAGTCAGACATACGGGTCGGCACGCCCATTTTCTCGAAGAAGTCACGCGTGGCGGCAATCGCGCCGTCGATGCGCTGATCTTCGCTACCGTCACGCAGGTTCCAGACGCGCTCGGCGTATTGCAGCAGCTTGTCACGCTTCTGGTCTTTTCTTGCCGCCAGCATGGCAGGCAGAACGATAGCCAGCGTCTGGGCATGGTCAAGACCGTGCAGCGCCGTTAATTCGTGTCCCAGCATGTGGGTTGACCAGTCCTGCGGCACGCCTGCGCCAATCAGGCCGTTCAACGCCATGGTCGCGCTCCACATTACGTTAGCTCTGACCTTGTAGTTCTCCGGTTCAGCCAGCGCGCGCGGGCCTTCTTCAACCAGCGTCAGCAGTAAACCTTCCGCAAAACGATCCTGTACTTTGGCATCGACGGAATACGTCAGGTACTGCTCAACGGTGTGAACGAAGGCATCAACCACGCCGTTCGCGATCTGGCGAGCGGGCAGGGTGTACGTCACGACCGGGTCGAGCACCGCGAAAAGCGGCTGCGTGTGGCGTGAGCGGAAAGCGAGTTTATCGTTGGTCGATTTGCGAGTGATGACCGCGCCGTTGTTGGATTCCGAACCGGTCGCAGGCAGGGTGAGCACGGCCGCCAGCGCGACACCGCGATCGATTTCCGCCCCACCGGTTTGCAGAATATGCCACGGGTCCTGTGCGGCCTGATAGTCTGCGGCGGCAGCGATAAATTTCGTGCCATCAACCACAGAGCCACCGCCAACCGCCAGCAGGAAGTCAATCTTCTCCGCCCGGACGACCTCAACGGCTTTCATTAGCGTTTCGTAAGTCGGGTTCGGTTCAATGCCGGCAAATTCGCGTACGTTGCGGCCTTCTAAGGCGCGATAGACCTGATCCAGCACGCCATTGTGCTTCACGCTGCCGCCGCCGTAGGTAATGAGGATGCGGGCATCGGCAGGAATTTCTTTGCCTAATTCAGCAATCTGGCCTTCGCCAAACAAAATCTTGGTAGGGGTATGGAGTGTGAAATTCAGCATAGGTTATTTGTCCAGTTTAAAGCCCTGTTGGAGGATCGCGGGCAAGACTTTTGGGAAGTAGATGTGCTGATAGTAACTGGCGGTGTTGTCACCCCAGTTGTCGCCATCTGCGCGACCGGCTTGCTGCCAGTGTGCCACCAGCGTTTGGTTATATTGCTCAATCGCCGCAGGCAGAACGTCCTGATGATAGGTTTCATCATGGCGGAATGAGTTCAGCGGCAGGCGCGGTTTCTGATGCGCTGGGGTATCGACATAGCCGATAGCGACGCCTGCAACGGGGAACGTCAGTTCAGGAAGTTCCAGAAAGTCGATCATCGCCTGCGGGTCGCGACGAATGCCGCCAATCGGGACAATGCCCAGCCCAAATGAGCGTGCGGCGGCCATCAGCGTGCCGAGCGCGATGCCAACATCCGTTGTGCCGGAAATCAGGCTTTCAAGGCTTTCATGCGCGTGCTGCTGCTTGTCGCTCATGGCAATCCCGACCTGCGTTTTATGCATATCCAGCACCACGGTAATGAAGACGGGTGCTTGGGCAATCCACGGCTGGCCGCCAGCCAATTCGGCAATGCGTGCTTTGCGTTCCGGGTCGCGGGTGACGATGAGCGAGACCTGCTGAGAGTTTACGGATGTTGGTGCCAGATGGGCGGACTGAATAATGGCATCCAGCACGTCATCGGGAATCGCTTTATCAAGATAGCTACGTTCACTGCGGTGTGAGGTGAACAGCTCAATCGTTTTATTCATGTCTTTTCCCGTGGGGTGAGGGGATAGCGGTATGCTCAATATTGTCATCAACCTACGTAAGGCGTTCAATGCACATTTCTGTTTGGTTGTTGCCTATTTCTCCAAAATATAGGAGAAAAGGGTGATAATAATTCGCAGGTATGTCATTTTGTTTCTTCTGTCAGGAGAGAGGCTTCGGGCAGGAAAAGTGAACCCGTAGCGAGAGAACACGATTTTGACGCAGACCCCATATATGTTGACGGAACGCCAAGGTATGTCGACAGAAAGCCAATGTGAGCGGCTTGTTCAGAAACAGGCAGAGCTGCAACAGATTGAGTTACAACAGATTGAGCCGCAACAGACGGTGCGGCAGCGCATCGTGCAGCAGGCAATACGCTGTTCAGCTAAAAGCTGGGCCACGCCGTCGCTCGTCCCGCAGGTCAGGATTCTGTATACGGAACAGCATCATCCGCGTGTGCCGGTGATGTATGAACCGACGATTGTCATCATTTTTCAGGGTCAAAAGATTGGCTATCTGGGCGGAAAAACCTTCCAGTATGACCCAGAAAACTACCTGTTGATGACCGTGCCGCTGCCGTTCGAATGTGAAACGATAGCCAGCGCTGAACACCCGCTGGTGGGGATGGCGATCCGTATCGATATCCAGATGCTTCAGGATTTGCTGATCGACATCGGTGACGACGACAGCGCGATCCGCCCCTGTTCCTGCACGTGTGGGGTGAACAGCGCGCCGCTGACCGATGAGATTCTGTGTGCCGTTGAGCGGCTGCTGGATGCGATGAATAACCCGCGTGATGCCCGCGTGCTGGGCCCGGCGATTGTGCGCGAGATTATCTATCATATGCTCTGCGGCGAACGCGGTGCGGCGTTACAGGCGTTGGTGAATCGACACACGCACTTCAGCCAGATAGCCAAGTCTCTGCGACGTATTGAAAACCACTATGCCGATAGCCTGAATGTGGAACAGCTGGCGTCTGAAGTGAACATGAGCGTCTCGGCGTTTCATCATAACTTTAAGGCCGTCACCAACACATCGCCGTTGCAGTACCTGAAATCCTACCGCTTGCATAAAGCGCGCGTGATGATGATCAACGAAGGGCTGAGGGCGGGCGTTGCGGCGGCTCGCGTCGGGTATGAGAGCGTGTCGCAGTTTAGCCGGGAATTTAAGCGCTATTTCGGTGCGACGCCGAGCGATGAAGTCACAAGAGTAAAGGCCAGTAACATGGTGGTTGAAGAAAGCTGAAGACGTGAAGAAAGCGTGCCGTTGCCCGATTTAGGCGACCGCACGTTTTTTGCGCCACACCACGATAGCCATGCCGATCAGGCCGCTCACCAGCAAAATAATCGGGAGCAGGATCAGCGCGGTCATCACCTGATCTTCATAGCGTTTGACCAACGGAATGTGGCTGAGCGCATAGCCGAGCGTGACAATCCCACCGACCCACAGCAGCCCACTGAGCCAGTTGAAAATCTGAAAGCGCGTATTGTTTAACCCCGAAATCCCCGCCATCGTTGGCAGCAGTGTGCGGATAAACGCTAAAAAGCGACCAACCAGCAGCGCTGCCAGACCGTGCTGGTGGAACAGGTGATAGGCGCGCTGGTGGTAATGGGCGGGAAGCTGTAACAGCCAGCCTTTTACCAACCGGGTATCGCTTAGCCAGCGCCCCTGAAGGTAGCTGAGCCAGCAGCCGAGGCTGGCGGCGATGGTGAGCAGAATCATCGTAGGGAAAAAGCTCATCACGCCTTTGGCAATCATGGCACCCGTGAGCAGCAATAGGCTATCGCCAGGCAGAAAAGAGGCAGGGAGCAGGCCATTCTCCAGAAATAGCGTTGTGAACAGAATGCCGTAAACCACCCAAACGACGTGGGGATCGGCCAGTGCACTAAAATCCTGCTGCCAGAGCGCCTGAATAATGTCGTGAACCACACTCATATTACTTCCCGCCAGTGACGATATTCACTATCTCTCAGGCTGCGGCGTGGAACGCTGGGCTACCTGAAATCTACTGCCTATCAAGCCCTAAAATCAGTCTACCCGTCATACTTCAAGCTGCATACGCGTTGGCTTCCTTCGTTCACCCCAGTCACTTACTTGAGTAAGCTCCTGGGAATTCACTGCGTCGCCGCCTTCATGCAACTCGAATTATTTAGGGTATATGGGGCAAAACGCCTTGCCGCGTGATGAGAATGCGGCAGGGCTTAATGCTTAATTTTGGTTAAGGTAACGCAGTTTTTGGTAAGCGTTGACTCATGATCATCATAACGCATTACCCACCGTGCCGCAGGGGAAATCAAGATGCGGCGGTTTTATGGCCGTCACACTTTCTATATTTTATTTCCTGCCTAATTTCTTTTCCTGTCGTTTGGCAGCAGTGAGCTTGCTGACGCCTTGCCAGACTAAGCGCTCAGCCTGCTGAAACCGGCGGCCAGATCGTCAATTAGATCGTCACTGTCTTCAAGCCCAATATGTAACCGAATAAGTGTGCCGGTAAAATCCACACCGCCAACAGGGCGGATGGCGGCCAGATCTTCCGGTTGATTCGCCAGAATCAACGACTCAAAGCCGCCCCAGGAGTACGCCATGCTGAAGTGCTCAAAATTGTCCAGATAGTTCGCCAACGCTTCTTTGCTCAATTTCTCTTTCAGCACAAAAGAGAACAAGCCGTTGCAGCCCTTAAAGTCGCGTACGTAGAATTCATGCCCTTTGCACTCTGGTAAGGCCGGGTGGTTAACCACCGCGACTTCGGGTTGCTCCGCTAGCCATTTTGCAATGCGGATGCTGCTTTCCTGATGCTGCTTGAGTCTAACGCCCAATGTGCGCAGGCCACGGCTGGCGACATAGGCGGTATCGGCATCGACCATTTGTCCCATCAGGTAAGAGTGTTCACGCAGCTGTGCCCAGCAGCGTTCGTTAGCGACCGCCGTGCCTATCATGGCATCGGAATGGCCGACGATATATTTGGTGGCGGACTGAATAGAGATATCAATATCAAAGTCGAATGCCCTGAATAAAATACCTGCCGCCCAGGTGTTATCAATCATGACAATAATGTCGGGGTTGATGCGGCGCACGGCTTGTACGATGGCGGGTACATCGTGTACTTCCATCGTGATGGAGCCGGGCGATTCGAGAAACACGACTTTGGTATTAGGCTGGATCAGCTCGGCAATACCGGCACCGATCAGCGGGTTAAAGTAGGTGGTGCTGACGTTCAGCTTGCTGAGGACTTTATTACAGAAATCCTGCGTGGGTTCATAGGCTGAACCGGTCACCAGCACATGATCGCCTGCTGAGACGAAAGAGAGAATCGCGTTAGAGATAGCCGCTGCACCGCACGGGTACAACACACAGCCTACGCCGCCTTCCAGTTCCACCATCGCTTCCTGAAGCGAGAAATGGGTCAGCGTGCCACGACGACCATAGAACAGCGCGCCTTTAGCTCTGTTAATGGTGGCGTGTTTTTTGTCCTGTACGGTATCGAATACCAAAGAGGATGCGCGCTGAATAACGGGGTTGACGGAGCCGTGGGTGAATTTCTTGCTGCGTCCTGCGGCGACTAATGCTGTTGCCGTTTTTTTGCTTGTCATAACCACTATCACCTTTTCTGTTCAGTCCTGCCGGATGACTCACTACGCCGACGATTCCCGACAGTGAACGGTGGGGAATCGCGGGGGCATGATTGGATTTATAAGCGTTCGATTGATGGGGGCTACGTTATCACGGCTTGGGCGGCGTGTGGGCTTGAGTGGGATAAGATCGGGTGTAAATGAAAACATTTCAGGAAGAAAATGCAGGGAAAGCGCCATGTTGTTCTACATTGTTGAACGACATGGCGCAATTGGGTGTGCGTTAACCCGTATGGACGCCAAAGAATTTTGGCAGCCAGAGCGAGATGGCCGGAATATAGGTGACTAGCATCAGCACAAAGAAAAGTCCACAGTAGAAGGGCAGCATCGCTTTAACCACCTGTTCTATCTTCTGTTTACTCACCGCACTGGCGACGAAAAGCACCGACCCCACCGGCGGTGTAATCAGGCCGATCCCAAGGTTCACCAGCATGATCATGCCGAAATGTACCGGATCGATGCCGAGCGAGAGGGCGACGGGCAGCAAAACGGGCGTCAGGATCAGGATCAGCGGTGCCATGTCCATCAGCGTGCCCAGTAGCAGCAACATGATGTTAATCCACATCAGGATGACGTACTTGTTATCCGAAATAGAGGTGAAAAACTCGGTAATGCGGCTCGGCAGCTGCATGTAGGTCATGATGGCACCGAACGCGGCGGCGAAGCCGATCAAGATCATCACGATCGTGACAGTTTTTACCGTGCGGTACATCAGCTTGGGCAGTTCTGACCATTTATAGTCTTTGTAGATAAACATGGTCACGAAGAAGGACCATAGGCAGGCGATGGCCGCAGACTCGGTTGCGGTGAAAATGCCGGACAGGATCCCGCCCATGATGATGACGACGGTCATCAATCCCCACAGGGTATCGACAAAGATTTTCAGTGCCTGACGGAACGGTACGCGTTCGCCTTTTGGATAACCGCGCCGATGTGCGAAACCGACGCACATCACCATCAGGGTCAGGCTGAGCAGCAGGCCAGGCAGGATCCCTGCAATAAACAGCGAAGCAATGGAAACCGTACCGCCGGTTGCCAGCGAGTAGATCACGGAGTTGTGGCTCGGCGGTGTCAAAATCGCCTGCACGGAGCCACTGGCGGTGACGGCAGCGGAGAAGTCGCGTGGATAACCTTTCTTCTCCATTTCCGGGATCATCACCGAACCGATAGAGGCGGTGTCTGCCACGGAAGAACCGGATATTGCACCAAAAAATGTTGATGCGACGATGTTAACCAGCGATAAGCCGCCGCGAATAAAGCCGACAAAAATATACGCGAAGCTGACCAGCCGACGGGCGATGCCGCCTTCGGCCATAATGGCACCGGCCAGAATGAAGAAGGGGATTGCCAGCAGCGAAAATTTGTTTACGCCGTTGGTAATCTGGATCATCACCGCCTCAAGTGGCAGATCGATCCAGAAAGCCCCAACAATCGCGCTCAACCCTACCGCGTAGGCGACGGGAACGCCGACCGCCAGCAGCACGGCCAGCGTGGCAATCAGAATAAATGCATCCATGGTATTGGCTCCGAATTAAGAACTGCCAAGCATTACCACAGGGCGTTTATCCTGCGGGCCGAAAAACATTTTTTCGATGATGAACAGCACGGTGATGAATGAGCCAATAGGCAGCGGCAAATAACTTTCACCTGCGGTTAATAAGGGAAACTCCGCGACGGGCTGTTCCCATAATTCCATGCAGAGCACGGTGCTGTAATAGAGAATAAACAGGCTGATTAACAGCATCAGGAGGTTCGCCAGATGAACGCAAACCTTCTTACCAGTTTCTGGCAATCTGTCGGTCAACATGCTGACGGCAATATGTGAGTTGGAACGGTAACTGACGGCGGCGCCGACAAAAGTAAACGTCACCATACAAATAATTGAAATGGGTTCTGGCCAGGATAACGCGGCATTTAAAACATAGCGTGCGAATATACCGACAGGAATAACAAGCGTCATAATTAATAACGCCAGACCAGAAACCCACATGGCAATACGATAGAGTACATCCATGCTGGAAAGATAAGACTGTGCCATTTTTCCACCTATACTCACTTCGCTGGGTGATAAGCAAAGGATCATTGTTGATATCAGGCTATTAATGGTGGCGGATAAATAGCAGGCTATTTATCCGCTGAGATGAGGTACTGATTATTGGACGTCGGCGACGGCTTTAATCAGATCCTGATATTTGGCACCAAACTGATCGCGGACGGGTTGCGTGGCTTTAAAATAGTACTCGGTATCAATGTCATGGAACTGAACGCCGCCGGCTTTCATTTTATCCAGAGATTGCTGCGTATATTCTTTCCACAGTACGCGCTGTTCCTGCTGCGCTTCTTTCGCCAGCTTCAGGATAAGATCCTGATCCTCTTTAGAAAGTTTGTCCCATTTGGCTTTGGAATACAGGAACAGCTCAGGAATAATGAAGTGGCGGCTCCAGGTATAGTTTTTCACGACAGGCAGGTAGTTGTGTGCGACAAACGTTGGTGGGTTATTTTCGGTGCCGTCAATCACGCCGGTTTGCATGCCGCTGAAGACTTCACTGACGCCCATGGCAATCGAGTTGGCCCCCATCGCTTTTAGCGTGGCCAGCGCGACTGGACTACCCTGTACGCGAATTTTCATGCCCTTGAGGTCTTCTGGTTTCACCACCGGTTCCTTGGTGATTAAGTTACGCGTTCCCGCATCCATCCAGCCCAGAAAAACCAATTTTGATTTACTGCTATGGGTAATCTTGTCACCAATTTCCTGACCGATTTTTCCATCCAGCACTTTATGCAGATGATCTTCATCACGGAAAATATAGGGCAGCGTGAAGACTTCTATTTCCGGTAAAATTGCCGCAACAGGCGTCATTGATACACGGATAATATCAATCGCGCCGAGCTGCGCCTGCTCAATCATTTGTTTCTCATCACCCAATACCCCGCCGGGGAAGGTTTTAATTTCCAGCCTGCCATTTGTAGCGGCTTTTAATTTCTCTCCCATTTTCTGAACGGCGACGACATTAGGATAACCTTCAGGGTGAACATCAGAGGCTTTAATTTGTTGTGCCTGAATCGCTTGGCTCATCAGGAGTGCAGTAGAACCCAGACAAACGCCGATCAATGTTTTCGACAGCTTCATTGAATTATCTCCAGAGGTGGGGTGACATTATCGATAATCAAATGGTGATTTAAAAATATAAACCCATGAAAAATAGCGTAATGAAGAGTGGGTTTAATGATGAGAAGACGACCGCCTATTACATATTATTGTGGCGTGAGTCAGTATTCTCTGCGAGTTAAGCTAACCTATTATACAACTTCGTAGAATGACTCGTGTCACAAAAGAAAAAGCTAATATGAAATGCTGTTTTATATGGACTTTATTCCTATTTGACTTATAGGAATATACGTAACTTGGTGTTTTTATTTATCTTATTATGTACATATGTATCTATTTATTTCATTAAACTTATCGCCAGCTACCATTAAATGGTGTGATAACTTAATGTTGATCACAAAAAGCCGATCGTAAAAATCTTGGTTATCGCACCGTGTTTTAGGGGGATCTCCTGCCTGATATATTCCTGAATGCTATTTTTCTTGTCGTTCTTATGCTTTTCCTGCCGATGTGCGAGCAATACCCTCTGAAATCCTGTCAAAGCGCAAGGAAAGTGCGTTATCTGATGTAAATAATAATGAGAACGACTATCAATTCGTTCAGGGTTTGGTATCATTTCAGGCTGCGTTATTGCGGCATTATACCTGCGAATATGTGCGGATATTGTACAGAACAGATGATTGTACAGAACAGATGATTGTACAGAACGAATGGTGGAGGCACAGCGTGAAGACGGCTGTCAGTAATACAACTCAACAGGTGTTATCAACCTGGCAAAAAAAACGTGGCGCGCTCAGCGCATTTTCCCGTAGCGTGCTGGTTATCCTGCTGTGTACGGCAGGACTAAGTGGAAATGCGTTTGCGGCTCCGGCAACTGCACCGTTATCGACAGAGAATGCAGCACCAGCCGTTCAACCTGCTGCTGCGTCGCCTTCCGCTCCTGTGACGACCGATGCGCAGGCACCAGCGTCAGCACTCGCGCTGCCTGCCAGTGCGGCACCGGGCACCAATAACCTGATGAAAACCGATTTGTCCGTCTGGGGTATGTACCAGCACGCCGATGCCGTCGTGAAAACGGTGATGATCGGTTTGCTGCTGGCCTCCGTGATTACCTGGGCGATCTTCTTCAGTAAAAGCGTTGAGATGTCTGGTGCGAAACGCCGTCTGCGCCGTGAGTATCTGGCGTTGGAACAGGCGAAAACGCTGGACGACGCGCTGGAAACCGCGGACGCGTTCAAAGCAGGCAGCGTTGCACAGCAACTGCTGGTCGATGCGCAGAACGAACTGGAGCTTTCCGCACGTTCCGATGACAACAACGGAATTAAAGAGCGCACCGCGTTTCGTCTGGAACGTCGCGTAGCGGCTACCGGGCGTCACATGGGGCGTGGTAACGGTTATCTGGCGACGGTCGGCGCGGTTGCCCCGTTCGTGGGGCTGTTCGGTACGGTATGGGGCATCATGAACAGCTTCATCGGTATCGCACAGACGCAAACCACCAATCTGGCGGTAGTGGCACCAGGGATCGCAGAAGCCCTGCTGGCGACGGCGATTGGCCTGGTTGCGGCGATTCCTGCGGTTGTCATCTATAACGTCTTTGCTCGCTCGATTGCCAGCTACAAAGCGATGGTCGGCGATGTGGCTGCACAAGTGCTGCTGCTGCAAAGTCGCGATCTCGACGTGGCTGCCAGCAACGATAACCGGGCGTCTTCAGCAGCGCATAAACTGCGGGTGGGTTAAGTCATGGCGATGCATTTGAAGGAGGACGTGAGTGATGACGGTGAAATGCATGACATTAACGTCACGCCGTTCATTGACGTCATGCTGGTTCTGCTGATTATCTTCATGGTGGCGGCCCCGCTGGCAACGGTAGACATTCGTGTCGATCTGCCAGCCTCATCGGCAGCACCACAGCCGCGGCCGGAAAAACCGCTTTATCTGACGGTAAAAGCAGATAAGCAAATGTTCCTGGGGGAAGAGGTGGTTAGCGAGCAGTCGCTGGCGCAGGTGCTGGATGCGAAAACCAGTGCCAATAAAGAAACGACCATCTTCTTCCAGGCGGATAAAAGCGTCGATTATGAAACCATCATGAGCGTGATGGATTCACTGCGTAAGGCGGGCTACCTCAAGGTTGGCCTGGTCGGTGCGGAAACCGCTGCCGCTAAATAACGGCTGAGGGTTGTGTTGTAAGAAGGAATGCGGGCGTTCAAACCGCGTTCCTTTTTTTACGTCTGTAGATTTACGTCCAGATGATGGCAGGGCGCTTTGGGCGTTGGTCTACGCCCGCGAGTCAGGATGACGCCAGTGAATACGCGTCGGGATATAGCGTCGGTCTTCTTCAAGCGGCTGTTGTGCAATCAAACTCGTAATCATTTCAAAGCTGCTGCGCGCCAGATTCTCACAATCCTGCGCCACGGTATCGATCTTCAGCGGTAAGCAATCAAACAGATAGTGATCGTCAAAGCAGCACAGTCGAATGCCGCTTTCCATCAGGTTATGCTGGTTCATATAACGCAGCACGCCTTCCATCAGGCCACAGGCGGCAACAAACAGCGCTTTTGGCGGACGACCCAGCGTTGCACACAGCTGAGCAAACATTTCATAACCCGCGCTGGGGTGATAGCTGCCGTGAATGATCCACTCTGGCTTGCAGTCGATACCTGCGCGCGTTAGTCCAAGCTGGAAGCCTTCCAGACGGTGGCGAGTCGGGGAAATTCGCGGCTGGCCGCCAAGGAAATAGAACTCATCACGATGCTGGCGGGCGATACGCTCGACCATTTCTGCCGTGGATTCTACCGCTTCGGAAATGACCATCGGCAGTGTGGAGTCACCAATGACCCGGTCAAACTGTACGACGGGCAACTGCTGATTAATTTTCTGATATTCGACATCGCTTAACAGGCTGGAAGCGACAATCAGGCCATCGACCTGACGCTGTACCAGACTGTTGACCGCCATCATCTCCTGACTGGCGTTTTCGTCGGTGCAGGCAATCAGCAGTTGTAGCCCCGCTTCACGGCACAGCATTTCCAACTCGCGGGAAATCACGGCAAAGCCGTAGTTGGTCATTTCTGGCACCACCAGCCCCAACGTGTTGCTGCGTGAGGAACGCAGCGAACGGGCGTGAATACTGGGCTGATAACGTTGTTCATGCGCGACGGCTAAAATGCGGTCGCGGGTTTCATCAGAAACGCGAAACTCTTTGCTGCGTCCGTTAAGCACCAGACTAGCGGTGGATTTTGATACACCGGCCAGCGCGGCGATGTCACTGATTGTTATGCGTTTAGTCGGTTTCACCGCGAGGTCTGCTATCAGAAAAAAGGAAAGTTATTCTATCACGCATGGCGCTAACAGCCAGTGCTGTAGCGTTAATCGCCCAGAGCCGCTGAATGTCATGGTTGCCTCGCTTTCCGGGAAATAGCGTGCAGACATCACGGCTTCGCCGTCGTTGATAAAAATTTCAACGCTGGAGCGATCGCACAGGATCTGCAATTGGCTCAGGTCACCACGCCAGTAGCGATGCTCGGGCTCGCCGGTGCGACGGTTACGTCGGCTCAGCGTCACGCGCTCACCATCCCAACAGAGAACCAACTGGGAGGCGAGGTTGAACTGGAATTCCCCCTGCACGGTGATGAGAATTTCTGCGCTGCTAGCATGAAGTGGAGACGCATAGTCTGCGGCACCATGCCAAGTGTAATGCTGCCTGCGCAGTTGTTGCAGTTCGCGCGCAGGACGCTGATAAACGCGATCGCCATGCAGCGTGAGTTCACGCGGACAGGTCATGGTATGGATCCAGCCCTGTTCGATCGTGGGTTCAAAAAATTCATTGTCGTCAGGAATCGACATCCAACCGAACAGCAGGCGTCGTCCGTCTTCACTCAGCGTGGTTTGCGGCGCGTAAAACTCGAAGCCGAGATCCAGTTCGTGGAAATCCTGATGTGGGTACGTGCCGTTTTCGTAATTGAGTGAGCCAATGAAATAGCCCGCCTGAAAGGTATTCAGGTAGCGTTCCTCTTCGGCGGGAACCCCCTGCGGGCAACAAATCAGGACGTCTTTGCCATCCAATGGGAACAGGTCCGGGCACTCCCACATGTAGCCAAAATCACCGAGTCCACCCAGACGGGAACCGGCGATCTCGCCGATCTTCTCCCACGCCAGCAGATCGGCAGAACGGTAGAGCAGCACTTTACCTTGTAGATCGAGGTCCTGTGCGCCGAGCACCATGTACCAGTGGTCGTCCTGACGCCACACTTTGGGATCGCGAACGTGTCCGGTATAGCCGTCTGGGAGCGTCAGAACTGCTCCCAGCTTGTCATATTCACCGTTAGGATTCTCACGGGCGAGACACTGAAATGCGGTACGCGAACCGTCATCGTATTTCACGTTACCGGTGTAGATCAGCATGATCGCCCCCTGATCCACTACCGCAGAGCCTGAATAACAGCCGTGGCTTTCATAGCTTTCGCTCGGCACCAGCGCGACGGGTTCATGCATCCAGTTCACCAGATCGACGGAACTCCAGTGCCCCCAGAATTTCGCTCCGTGGGCACAAGACAAAGGATTCCACTGATAAAACAGATGGTAACGCCCGTTGTGATGAATGAATCCATTCGGATCGTTAAGCAGACCAACGCTCGGGGACAGATGCCATTCCGGACGATACGGGTCTTCCTGTTTCCGTGAATGGCCTGACATCAGGGCGTGCGCCATGCGCTTTAGTAAGTGGACTTCCTTCATTATTCGCTATCCGTTTTATATTTCAGCAGTAAGGAAAGGATAAAGGCGGCGCCGAACGCAATTAACATCCCGATCAGGTAGTTAAGCATCGATCCCCCTTGCACAATAGCCAACCCCGGAAAACCGGTTAGCCCGACGGCCGTCATATTGACGTGATTGAAGACCACCCACGCGCCACCGAGCGCACCGCCTGCCAGTGCTGCCAGGAACGGTTTAATGAAGCGCAGGTTGATACCAAATATCGCGGCTTCCGTGATGCCCAGCAGACAAGAAAGCCCGGCAGGAACGGCAATCGCTCGGGTTTTGGCATCACGCGTTTTGAAGTATACCGCCAGACATGCGCCGCCCTGCGCCACGTTCGCCATTGCCCAAATTGGCAGCAGGAAGTTGACGCCGATATTCGGGTTGCCAAGCAGTCCGGCTTCAATGGCATGGAAGCTGTGATGGACGCCAGTGATCACGATGACGGAGTAGAGGCCGCCGAACAGCAAACCAGCCAACCAGCCAGCGTGAGCAATCAACGTACTGAGAACCAAGGAAATGCCATCGCCCAGCGCACGCCCAGCAGGCCCGATGAGCAGCATGGCGACAAAGCCGGAAATGATGACCGTCAGGAACGGCGTGACGATGATATCCAGCGCGTCCGGTACGATTTTACGCAGGCGCTTTTCCACGATGCTCATAAACCAGACGGCGAGCAGGACTGGAAACACGGTGCCTTGATAGCCGATCATGGCGATGTCCATGCCGAAGAAATGCATGGTCTGGAAGCCCCCGGCGACGCCCCAGGCGTTGGTCAACGCTGGGTGAGTCAGGATGCCGCCCAGCGTCGCGCCCAGATAAGGGTTACCGCCGAATTCCCGTGCGGCGGTAAAACCGATCAGGACAGGTAGTATAATAAATGCAGCGGAGCTGAACATATCCAGCATGACGAAGATCGCGCTGCTGGAATCGACCCAGCCGTAGGTCTTGATCATGCCGAGCAGCCCCATCAACAGACCGGATGCGATAATTGCCGGCATGATAGGGACGAAGATGTTCGAGAGCAGGCGTGCCAGACGTTGAAGCGGGTTCAGCTTTTTCGCGGCAATCGAGGCGGCTTCGGATTTGCTTGATTCACTGATGCCTGCCGCTTTGATGAACTCGGCATACACCTTGTTAACCAGCCCGGTGCCGAAAATGATCTGCATTTGCCCGGCATTCTGGAAGCAGCCTTTCACGCCGTCGACGTTCTCGATCGCTTTCTTGTCAGCCAGACTGTCGTCATTCAGCACCAGACGCAGGCGAGTCGCACAGTGGGCAGCGCTGGCGATATTTTCTTTCCCGCCGAGAAGGGGGATTAGCGCGGCGGCAGTAGCGTTGATATCCATGTTATTCCTCTATATATGCGGTTTCTTCAGCGTCGGTCACAGTGTAACCGACGCTAAGGCTGGCCAATTATCAGAACCAGGTTTCCATCTGGATACCGAAGTTCCATTCGCCGCCTGCTTTAAAGCCGGTGGAGCCAAAGGTATCTTCACTGGAGTAGTTATCCAGTCGCTTATCCCAGTCCATGTAGCTGGCAAACACGCGCAGTTCAGGGCGGCTAAAGAAGTTACCGATATCGCCGACCTTGAACGTTGGTGCAAAGGTCAGCTTATAGAAGCCGCCGCTAACCTGATTCAGGCTCCGATAGCCGCGCGGATCGAGGTCCATGTATTGATAGCTGCCTTCATAGGCCAGTGCAAAGTTTTCGGTGATTTCCTGAATCAGACGCGCATTAAAGGTGACCCATTCGTAGCTATCGCCGCTGACGTAACGGTCTTTGCTGGTTTGCGCCAGAATGGACGGTGCGAAGCTCCAGGTTTTGTTCAGCGCTGTCGTACCGTAGGTCGCAAAGCGCCAGGTGTTGGCATCGTTGGTCAGATTGCCATCGGAGCCGATGTTCTTCACTTCGCCGCCCAGACCGTGGCCGTAAAGGATCGCGGTTTTCGATGTCCCGTCGCGTAAGCCGTAGAAGCTGTCGCCGTGGTAAGCCACCATCGCGTGATAGCCTTTGTCGCCTGCATTGGTATTGGTGACGGCGAGGTTATCGCGGCTGGTACCGGTGTTTTCTTTGACATCGTTGTTCTTCGCGGTTAACCCGCTCAGCATGAACTGGAATGGCCCGGCGTAGTTGTTGGCAGTGAAGACGTAGTTTTTGATGTCGTTATCCAGCGAGGTAATTTCGCCGAGGCTGCGGCCATACAGCGAGAAGTTACTCTTGGCGCTATCCGCCCATTTCACGTCGTAGATCCCGCCGCCGGTGCCTGCGAGGAAGACTACGTCGCTGTCCAGCCAGTGAATATCGAAGTTATCGCGATCGAAACGTTTACCCGCCCACAGCGTGGTGTCCTTAAAGGCACCGGTGAAGGTTGGCAGTGAACCCAGCTCGACGAAGGCTTCACGGATGTTCAGGTCGCTGGTGGCCGCTGTCCAGTCGTTATAGCTGCGCTGGCCGTCTGCCATCATCACCTTGAAGCGGGTGGTTGCGCCGTTATCCAGCTTCTGTTTGTGCTCCAGTTTGATCTCGACGTAGGTGTCGTCTTCATTGCCTAAACGACCAATATGTCCGCCAGTCTGACCGGCTGGGGACATGCCCGGCCCGATATCGGTTTTGGAACTGGTGGCGGAATCATTGATCGACAGGCCAGAACGCGCATAGCCATGGAATTCAAATCCATCGGCGAACGATTTCTGCTTGGCCAACGCCGTCGTGCGCTGTTCCACCTGCTGAGTTTTCTGTTCAGTTTGCGTAGTGCGGGTGGCGAGCTGCTGGGTTTGTTTTTCAGCGGCGTCGGCTCTGGCCTCGGCGGCCTGGGCACGGGCTTCAGCCTGTTGCAAACGCTGTTCCATGGCGTTCAGGCGCGCTTCGATACTGTCGGTGTTGGCAGCGGAAACATAAAACGGGGAGAAGAGTAATAATCCTATCGTCACAGCAAGGTGGCTTGGTTTCATTTTTTCGTTCTCGTCGTGAAGGAGATTTATTGTTTTTTGATTTCTCATGTTTAGCTAAATTGCTAAACCGGTTTTTCATGAGGAAAATAAAAGCCAGCAGAAGGGTTAGCAAGAAATTTCACTCACCCGATTCTGTAACTGTGATCCTGACTACAAAACCGGGCGGTAACCGTATTAAGCGAAGGGCTTTAGTGCTTGTTTACGGGAGGGCGTGCAGCTGCTGCGCATAGGGGAGTGCGGTCATCGCGCCTTTTGCCGTGGTGGCCAGCGCACCGCACCGCTGCGCCTGCGCGATAATCGGGTCCCAGCTAGGCGGCTGTGACAGGTCGTCATACTGCGCCAGACCGTGCAGCAAACCGGCGACGAAAGCATCGCCCGCACCGGTAGTATCGACGGGCGTCACCAACGGCGCGGCAAAGTGTCGTAGCTGGTGGCGATCGTGCAGCCAGACGCCTTCGCTACCCAGCGTCACCAGCAAGAGTTGGGTAGGGTAGCGCTGCATAAACTGCTGAATCCCTGCTTCAACATCCGGTGTGGAACAGAGAAAGGCCAGTTCTTCACGCGATAGTTTCACCACGTCGGCCAGCATCAGCGCTTGTGTCAGACAGTCGCGCAGTTCCTCCTCGCTTTGCCAGAGATCGTCACGGATATTCGGGTCGAAGCTGACCCTTCCCTGTGCGGCTTTCACCTGCCTCATTGCTTCAAATGCGGTACTGCGTGAGGGCTCCTGCGAGAGTGCAATTGAGCAGAGGTGCAGCCATTCTCTCTGGTTGAACACCGGCAGGTCTTCCGACTGTAAAAACAGATCGGCACTCGGGCGCACCATAAACGTGAAGGTGCGCTCCCCTGTTTCATCGAGGCTCACGACCACGGTTGAGGTTCGGTGGAGCCTGTCGTGTGCCATGTAGCGGGTATCGACGCTTTCCTGTTCCAGAACCGCTTTTAGAAAATGGCCAAAAACATCGTCGCCGACGCGACCAACAAAGGCACTGTTTCCCCCCAGTCTGGCAATGCCGACCGCAACATTGGCTGGCGCGCCGCCAGGGCATTTCAGATAGCGTTCCGTATCTTCCGAGATGAGATCGACAACCGCGTCGCCCATGACCCAAATTCTGTTTGCCATAACGTTACTCTTATCAATGATAATTAGACTGTTTGCTAAAATAGAAGAATCGGTTTAGCTACGCAACGTCATTATGAAAATGTCTGCGTAATTACCTACAACGAGGAAATAAGCAGAGGGAGAGGCAGTTAGTTACAGGAATATATTAAGTGTTTGGATAATCATGTTTTTTTGACATAGTCGTGTAAAGAAAGGAAAGTGAACGAGAGCGGGTTTTTGAAATCGCGGGCTAAATAAAATACATTCTTGCCCGATACTCTCTATGTCGTTTGGCAGTACAGCGTGACTGTCACCAAGGAAGATACCAAGAAGGAGAGAAGGGCATGGCTCATAAAATCTTGGATAACATGTTGGATGAATTAAAGACCGTGGTTAAACAGCACGTCGGCGATAGTGCTGATGTTCAGATCGACATACGCTATCTGGAAGGAGGACGTAAAACACTTCGTATTACTATTCCTGATATTTCCACCCTGGAAATTGAATTTAATCGGCGTTCCGATCGTGCGTAATTACAACCTGCTTTGGGGAATATGGGCGATATGGGCTTTATTGGTTATCGCCTGGCTTATTGATATTTATAGCGAATTTCCCCTTCGATATTACGGTCAGGGAGTGGCTGCCGTACTCGCCGCAAGTGCCACGATCGCATTTTTCTATACTGTTAAAAGGAATAACACGATGTTTTCATTCGATAAAAACAAAAAAGACGCAAAAGAACCGCAAGAGCGCAGTGAAATAAACAGCTCTCCCTCTATCAGTCCATCGAACGAGTTGATTAATTCAGTGAACCCTGTGCGCGTGAAAAAAGATACCTTCATTTCTCAGGGCGCACGTATTACGGGCTCTCTGGCTGTGGATGGCAACATTACCGTGGAAGGCCGGGTAGAAGGTGATGTGCAGTGTGATAACACGATTAAGGTGGAGCACACCGGTCAGGTAAACGGCGAAATGAAATCGCAGCAGATCGTCATCAACGGTCGCGTTGAAGGACGCATTGCCGCCAGCGTCGTAGCCATTCTGGCGCAGGGAAAAGTATTCGGCGACATTTTCACCGATGAGCTCTCCATCGAAAAAGGCGGCGTCTTCACTGGCCAATCCCACCCGCTGACCCCGCCAACGCAGAGCCAGGAAAAACTGACCTACGTGGAAAAGAAAAAAGAGAAAACCAGCAAAACCCCCGCAGAGCAAGAGAACGTCGTCGCGCTAACGAGCAATGCGCCAACGGCGTGAGGTCGTAAGGTCATTCTGACAGGTAACGCCCATGCACAAGGAAGACATCATCGACCGGCGCTATTTCCAGTATTGGGGAAAAGCAAAAAGAGCCGCGGATGCGCTGGAGGGGGATGATTATCATCTGCTGCCTTATCACGGTTTGGATGTGGCGGCCTGCGGTTATTTTTTATTAAAGGAAAACTATTTTCAGGCTAATCATGTGCTGCGTGAACTGGTATTTGGCGATGATGATGTCGCCGCATGGTTTGCGTATTTTCTGGCCTGGCACGATATTGGAAAGTTTGCTCGTGGTTTTCAGAGCAAATATGCCAACCCTGATTCCCCGTTAGTCCAGCATTCGGGGCAGTCTGGGAGGGACAGGCATGACGATCTGGGCTTCTGGCTATGGACGATGCGTGGTGACATTCCCAATTTATTTCCTTTAGGGACGAAAAAGCCCACTTCGGTGGTGAAAAATACGCTGGAGATCTGGCTGAACATTGTTACCGGGCACCACGGCAAACCGGCGGCGGAATGCAAAGGCAGTCTGGCTTTTCATCGTGATGACTATCTGGCGGTAGAACATTACCTGCATGATCTGGAAACGTGTTTTCCCAACGCGTCTGCGTTCCCTGCCTGTTTCGCTGATAAAGGCTGGCGAAACAGGCTGAAGCAGCAAAGCTGGGCGCTGGCTGGCTTGACCGTGCTGGCGGATTGGCTGGGCTCGCGCCAGCAGGATTTTCGCTATTGCAGCACGCCGATGCCGCTTGAAACCTACTGGCGTGAACACGCGCTGCCGACGGCAGAAAAGGTCATCTCGCGTTTGCCACGAACCCCGTCTCCTGCTCCTTTCCATTCTATCCAACAGCTCTTTCCGTTTATCCAACGCCCAACGCCGCTGCAACAGCAGGCGCTGGAGGCTGATATTTCTGCTGACGGGCCGCAGCTTTTCATTTTAGAAGACGTGACCGGCGCGGGGAAAACAGAAGCGGCGATGGTACTGGCGCATCGGCTGATGGCGCAGCAAAAAGCGAGCGGTATTTATGTCGGCCTGCCGACGATGGCGACGGCGAATGCGATGTATCTGCGGCTTGCCAAGGCCTACCACGCATTATATTCACCAGAGCACAGCCCTTCGCTGATGCTGGCGCACGGAGCGCGGCATATGTCGTCAGCCTTTATGCAATCGCTGTGGGAAGGCGACAGTCAGGGGCAGGCGCAGTACGACAAGAAGGAAAACGCCGCCAGCAAAGACTGCGACATCTGGTTTGCGGACTCGCGCAAGAAAGCGCTGCTGGCGGATATCGGCGTGGGGACGCTCGATCAGGCGCTGATGGCGGTGATGCCATTTCGCCACCAGTCGTTACGGGTGTTGGGGCTACAGAACAAGCTGCTGATTCTGGATGAAGTGCACGCGTATGACGCCTATATGAGCAAGCTGATCGAACTGTTGATTGGCTTCCATGCACAGCAGGGTGGTAGCGTGATTATCCTCACCGCGACGCTGCCGCTTAATCTGCGAGAAAAGCTGACGTGGGCGTTCGCGCAGGGGATTGCGTGTGAAGCTGTACAGCTCAATCCCGACGCGGATTATCCGTGGATGACGCAGTTAACGCGTGAGTGTCTGCTGGAAGCGCGGTTGGATACACGGGCGGAAGTGCGACGCGAGGTCAAGATTGGCTGGTTGATGGAACGGTTGCAGGGCATTGAACGTGTGAAAGCTGCCGTGGCGGCGGGGCAATCGATCTGTTGGATCAGGAATACGGTGGATGACGCCATTGCCGTGTATCGCCAGCTCATTGAGGCGGGTATTGCAGAGGAAAATATGTTGCTGTTCCATAGTCGTTTCGCCTTTTGCGATCGCATGGCGATTGAGGAACAGGCGCTGACGTGGTTTGGCAAAGACAGTACGCCGGAGCAGCGTGCTGGCAAGGTGCTGATTGCCACGCAGGTTGTCGAGCAATCGCTGGATATTGATGTTGATAACATGATTAGCGACCTTGCGCCGATCGATCTGCTGATTCAGCGTGCAGGGCGGCTACAGCGGCATATCCGGTTTCTCGACGGGCGTCGTAAAACTGAAATGGACACTGCACCGCTAACGGATGAGCGCCCGGCGGCGGTGCTGCACATTATGGCACCGGTCTGGCAGCCGGAAGCAGGAGCCGACTGGCTGGGCGATGAACTACGCAACAGCGGCTACGTTTACCCCGATCATGCCGCGTTGTGGCGCACGCAGGCGATATTACGCGAACACGGCGCGATAAAAATGCCGGAAGCGGCGCGACAGCTGATCAACAGCGTGTATGAAGAACAGATCGCGGTGCCTCCGGCCTTGGAAGCGATAGCCAACAAGGTTCTGGGAGAACGATATGGCCAGCGTTCAGTGGCGGGTCAGTCATCGTTGGCGTTTGTACACGGTTACTGTGCTCAATCCAGCGACTCTGGCTGGAGCGATGCGGTGGATATCTCCACCCGCATAGGAGAGGAAACGCTGGATCTGTATCTGTCATGGAAACCGGAAAATGATGGCGAACTCCCGCAGCCGTACGCTGCGTCCGAAACCTTCGGCTGGGAGCAAAGCCGCGTGCAGGTTCGGTTAAGCTGGTGGCAGAAGCGTAAAACTGGATTACCGATACTGGAAGGTGACGCGCTGGAACAGTTTCGGCAGCAATTACACCGCCCACAGGCCGAAGTGCTGCTGCTGAATCGGGGTGAAACCCACGCGTTTTATAGTAAGCAGGTAGGGTTGATGCTCAGTCAATAAATGTCTCAACAGGCACATTAAAGTAGCGAGAAAAATCCTTAACTTGCTGTAATGTCATGGTTCGCTTACCGTTAATAATGTCAGAGATGACGCTTTGCGTTGCAATTTGCTTTAAATCTGACTGTTTCAGCCCTCTTTCTTCAATAAAAAAAGCTAAGGCTTCAGCCTGACTGACGTGGGGCACATCTCGGTGTTTCTTTTCATATTCATAGACTCTGTCCGCGATGAGCTCTGCAAAAGTGGCTGGAATATCATTGACATCAGAGGAATAGAGGTAAAGTTGATTGATGCACTCCATTCTTTCCTGAAGATCATTATCGTCTTCAATAGGTTCCATACAGGCAGAGAGTAAAACAGACAGGCTGTTAAGCTGCTCAGAGGCTTCCTGAAGTAGAAGAGGTAAATTTTCGATGAGCCCACTGATTCCTACAGAACTGTTAGAACCCAGAGATGTATTTCGCATAATTCACCTTTTTGTCTTCGTTTGAGCTTTCCACCACTTATCGTACTCTGCGTGAGAGCACACGTCTTTCACATACAAAGAACCCGTATTAGGGTTTAACCATGCTATGATTCTGCAATTTTTACCATTAATATCAAATGCATATATATCAAGTGGTCCTTTGCGGCTTTCGTTTTCTAGCAATGCGAAAGGTATGCGATCGACATTCCAGCAAGATGTATTTCGCCATACATGACATAACTGTTCGTAGGACTCAAACCGCAGCGATGGCTTGTCAAAAACATCCAGCCATAACTTCAAACCAACTTTCCATTTCGCATGCTTTTTCATCGCATCGGTGATGGCCTTGGCTGAGATGACTCTCATTCTTGCTCCCTAATAATATCGCAAATTGCGATAATTGCAAAAATACGGCGTATTCGGTACCTCACAGAGCGCGCTGTTAACATACAAAATATCCCTTGTTGCGGAAGATCTTTTTCTGCTATTCCCTGTGTTTTGTGCCAATTAAATAGTGCTTGCTGAGTGAGTCTGACAATCGCTTAACGATTGGCTGACGCCATGCGTAGCGTTCCCGTTATCGCTTTGAAGTCATTCGGATTCTCACCCTCGGAAGCCGATCTTGCGGCAGCGAAGCAACTATATCGCCAGACGTCGGAAGCAGGCAAATGGGAGTTTCTACTCTTATCGCACGAATAGGGGCTTTTGCGAGCAGTGCCGTAATTGGGGTGTTTATCGGTTAGTTATTTGCAAGGAATATGCTGGTTTCGTGCGATGAAGTGGCTTAAGAATAGTGAAATAGCTGCGCACGAAACATTCACTACTTTGACATACAGCAAACGAGTGCGAGTACAGCAGTATCCTCAGCCACAAACGTGAGCCATCTCTCTGGCGTCGCGGGCTGAATGCGTTAAAAAAGAGACTGTAGAACCAGCCGTAATCGGCTTGCCGCAGGGATGCGGCGTACACAGGAGGTACGATGTTTTCATTGATTGAAGAACCTTGGTTACCCGCCGTTTTTTCGGATGGTCGGATGGGTAACATTTCCCCGCAGCAGCTCTCCGACGACAATATTATCGATCTTGCCTGGCCGCGTGCCGATTTGCAGGGGGCGGGCTATCAGCTTCTTATCGGCCTGCTGCAAACCGCCTATGCGCCCGCTGATGACGATGACTGGAGTGAAATTTGGGAGGAAGGGCTGGGTGAAGATTTTCCGCAGGCGTTAGCCACGCTGGCATCGGCGATGCAGTTTGGCGTACAGAAACCCGCATTTATGCAGGATTTTGCCACGCTCGACAGCGATCCGACGCCCATTTCCGGCCTGCTGATTGATGCCCCTGGCGGCAATACACTCAAGCTGAACAAAGATCACTTCATCAAGCGCGGTACGGTCAACGCGGTGTGCCTGCACTGTGCGGCAATGGCGCTGTTCACACTGCAAACCAATTCTCCAGCAGGCGGTGTGGGGCATCGCACGGGGATGCGCGGCGGTGGGCCGATCACCACGCTGCTGATGCCGGAAGATACCAGTCTGCCGCTGTGGAAAAAACTCTGGATGAACGTGGTGACGCAAGAGGTGATGCCCAAGGGTAAACCCGATGCCACGGTGTTCCCGTGGTTAGCGGATACGCAGACCAGCGATGGCGCTCACCCACCCGTGACGCCGGAAAATGCGCATCGGCTGCAAGCCTATTGGGGCATGCCGCGCCGCATTGAGCTGGATTTCACCACGCTACAGACGGGTGAATGCGATCTGTGCGGTACGGAATCGACCACGCTGCTCACGCAGTATCGCACCAAAAACTATGGCATCCAGTACGACAGTTGGCGGCACCCGCTCACTCCCTATCGTCATGCGCTGAAAGGCGATGCCCCTTTTCTGTCGGTGAAAGGGCAGCCGGGCGGGCTGGCGTACCGTGACTGGCTGGGGCTGCTGGTTCAGGGGGAAGATAAGCTTAATAGCACCTTTCCCGCCACGGTCGTACACCACAATGCCCGACGAGATGAACTGCGTAGAGAGTCTGGGCTGTGGTGCTTTGGCTACGATATGGACAACATGAAGGCGCGCTGCTGGTATGAGCACCATGTTCCGCAGTTGTTTGCTTCTGCCCGTTTTCGTGATGATCCCCTAGCGTTGCGTGAATATAAAGATCATTTGCAACTGGCGGTAGAACTGGCGCGGGACAGTGCCACGCTGCTGCGTCAGATGACTAAGGAAGCCTGGTTTTCGCGCCCTAAGGACGCAAAAGGAGATTTCAGCGCCATTGATATTGCGTTCTGGCAGGAAACGCAGCCCGGTTTTATGCGGCTCTGTCGGTCTCTGGCTCAGGGCGATGCCCCCGCTACGGCGCTGAAAACGTGGCAAAAGGCACTCTATCGCTACCTGTTGGAGAACTACGATGCCCGCGTGTTTAGCAACCCAGACGAACATCGCGATCTGGTTAAGGCAGCGGGGACGCGGAAAAAGCTGAGTGCGTTTTTCTATAAGCAAAAAGCAGCAGAAACCATTAAACAAATGCAGGAGGCAGTGGATGGCAAACACGGCTGATTTTTTGGTCATCAACAAGGATGACGCAAAAAAGATTAGTGACTGGTTCGAGGCGCTACAAAATCGCCACAGCGCTGCGGGCAATGGTCGTGCGCGCCGGGCAGAGTTGCGCCGCGCCACACCGCCTTTTGGCGTGTTGACCTGTCAGGGATATCACGATTTGGCGGGAAAGCTCACCGCGCGGCTGGAAAAGGAACACCACATCGTGGCGCTGGCGATTTTTGTTTCTGTCGCGGCACATGCGACGAAAAACATGTTGAAGACCAGCTTCGCTGCCCAGCTAGGTGAAAAGCAGGGTGGCGATCGTCCTTTTCTTTCCCCTTTGCGTTTTGAACGGCTACAGCGGGCGCAAACGCCGGAAGAACTGCATCGCCAACTTTTCCGCGCGGTGCAAATACGCGGTGAGGCAGGTGTAAACCTCCCTTCGCTGGCGGATGGTATTTTCCTGTGGGTGGATGAGTGGCAGGCACGGCAGGAAAACCGTGCGCCGACGCTTCATCCTTTACGACGCAACGCCGTGCGCTGGGCGTGCGAGTATGCGCAGGCGTCACAAAACATCACCGCCGATGAGCCAGACACGACAGCAATGTTAACGACAGAAACGTCAACGACAGCTTCAGACAAGGAATAACTGATGACCACTTTTATCCAGCTTCATTTTTTAACTGCTTATCCGTCTTCTAACCTGAACCGTGATGATGCAGGTCGTCCTAAAACCGCAATCGTCGGCGGCGTCGAGCGTTTGCGAGTGTCCTCGCAAAGCCTGAAACGTGCATGGCGTACCTCTGAGGTGTTTGAGTCCGCAATGGACGGCCATATCGGCACCCGCAGTCGTCGCATTGGGCGCGACATCTACAATACGTTGATTGCGGGCGGTATGAGTGAAAAGCTGGCCGATGAAGCGGCGAAGAGCATTGCTGAACAGTTCGGTAAACCGAAGAAAGAAGAAAAAGGCAGTAAAGATCCGCTGGAAAAATATGATATCGAACAGCTCGCTCATTTCAGCGTGCGGGAAAGGGCGTTGATCGATCAACTGGTTGCTCGCCTGATTGCAGAATCGCGTAAGCCGAATAGCGAAGAACTAAAACTGCTGCGTAAGGATGCCGCCAGCGTCGATATCGCGCTGTTTGGCCGGATGCTGGCCGCCGAACCGGAATTCAATGTCGAAGCAGCCTGTCAGGTGGCACACGCGCTGGGCGTGAGTGCTGTCACCATCGAAGATGACTTTTTCACGGCGGTGGATGATCTGAATACGTCAGCCGACAGCGGATCGGCGCATATGGGCGAACAGAGCTTTGCTTCGGCGCTGTTCTATCACTATGTCTGCATTAACCGCGATCTGCTGCTGGAAAATCTGAATAATGATGAAGCGCTGGTGGCGCGTACCCTGCGTGCGCTGACGGAAACGGTGCTGACCGTATCGCCGGGCGGCAAGCAGAACAGCTTTGCCAGTCGGGCGCTGGCAACCTATGCGTTGGCAGAAAAGAGCACCGATCAGCCGCGTACCTTGTCGGTCGCGTTTTTCAAACCTATTCGTAGTGACGATCAGGTCAATGACGCCATCGATCTGTTGCGTAAACAAAAAACCAAATTTGACCGGGTGTACGCCTCTGCGGGCGGCGTTCCTTCCTATGAGCTGAACGTGGAAGCTGACAGCGAGGGCGGTTCGCTGCAAGGGTTACTGGATTTCATCAGCCAGTAGGAGCGCGCTATGGATAACTATCTGGTCTTCCAGGTCTACGCCCCGCTAATGTCGTGGGGGGAAGTGGCGGTCGGTGAGGTGCGCCACACCTCGACGGTACCCAGCCGTTCGGCGCTGCTGGGGCTGTTGGCGGCGGCGCTAGGGATCCGGCGTGACGAGCGAGCCGCGCTGACGGTTTTTAACCAACATTACCATGTTGCGGTGCGGCCGCTTTCCGATCGTGAAACCTGGTTGAATGACTACCACACGGTGCAGATGCCGAAAGAAAACCGCAAGGTGCCGCGCTACACAAGGCGTGATGAATTACGGCCGGAGGCAGGGCAATCGCTCGAAACCATGCTGACCTCACGCGAATACCGCTGTGATGCCTATTACCACATCGCCATTAGCGCCACACCGGATGCACCTTACTCGTTAAGTGCGCTGCGGGATGCACTGTTATCACCGGTGTTTACGCTTTATTTCGGGCGTAAAAGCTGTCCGCCTGCGCTGCCGTTGGCGCCGCACCTGTTTGCTGGCACGTTGGCTGAGGTGTGGCAGTTAGCAAAGCAGACGCCTGCGCTGAACGATCTCGCGTTAGAGATGATCGGCCGTGCCGAGGGCGTGTGCTACTGGGAGCAGGAAACCGACACAGGGCTAACGGAGCAATATCGGGTCTCACGAAACGATCAGCCCGCCGATCGACGGCGCTGGCAGTTCACCTCCCGCGTGCAATATGTCGGCAGTGAAAAGGGAGATGAATAATGTATTTTTCCAGAATAACGCTGCAACTCAATGCGTTGCCGCGTGTGATGGCGGAAAAGCGGCTGCATGCAGGGGGCTATGCCAGCCACCAATGGCTCTGGCAGCTTTTCCCTGAACAGCTTCAGCGTTCGTTCCTGTTCCGCGAAGAGGCGCATGAAACCAAAAGCCTGTTTTACCTGCTTTCTGAAAAGGCACCGCAGGCGGGTCACAATCTGTTTCAGGTGGAAACCAAGCCCTATCAACCGCAGTGGCATAACGGCATGACGCTAGCATTTTCGCTACGTGCTAATCCGGTGGTCACGCGAGACGGCAAGCGGAGCGATGTGCTGATGGATGCGCGTCATCAGGCGAAAGTTGCCGGGCTATCTGGCGTAGAACTGTGGCGGCACCAACAGCAGCGTGCTCATGACTGGCTGGTGCGTCAGGGGGAAAACGCGGGCTTTGCGGTGTCGTCGTGTCGGGTCGATGGCTATCAGCGCCACCGCCTGAATAAGCCCGGCCAGTCGGCGGTGATTATGTTCAGCAGCGTGGATTATGACGGCGTGCTTCACATTACGGATGCTGAACGCTTTGCGACGGCTGCCCGACAAGGGTTAGGAAAAAGCAAAGCATTGGGGTGCGGCCTGCTGCTGCTGAAACGGGCGTAGCCTGCCCCGTTACAGGGAGAGTTGACGATGTATGTTCCGCTTAACCCGATCCCGCTGAAGGATCGGGTTTCACTCATCTTTCTGCAATACGGGCAGATTGATGTCATTGACGGTGCGTTTGTGCTGGTGGATAAAACCGGCGTGCGAACGCATATTCCCGTGGGGTCGGTTGCCTGCATCATGCTGGAGCCGGGTACGCGGGTTTCTCATGCGGCTGTGCGGCTAGCTGCAACGGTCGGGACGCTGCTGGTATGGGTCGGCGAAGCGGGTGTACGGCTGTATGCGTCTGGCCAGCCCGGTGGTGCGCGGTCGGATAAATTGCTCTATCAGGCCAAGCTGGCGTTGGATGAGGAATTGCGCCTGAAAGTGGTGCGCAAAATGTTTGAGCTACGCTTTGGTGAACCTGCGCCGAGCCGCCGTTCGGTCGATCAGCTCAGGGGAATTGAAGGTGCTCGCGTGCGCCAAACGTATACGCTGTTGGCGCAGCAGTATGGCGTGAAATGGAATGGCCGACGTTACGATCCAAAAGACTGGGAACGAGGCGACAAGGTCAACCAGTGCATTAGCGCGGCAACGTCCTGCCTGTACGGTATTACGGAAGCGGCCGTGCTGGCGGCGGGCTATGCGCCAGCAATCGGGTTTGTCCACAGCGGCAAACCGCTTTCTTTTGTCTACGACATTGCCGACATCATCAAATTCGAGGGGGTGGTGGCGAAAGCTTTTGAAATTGCAGCCCGCAACCCTGCCGAGCCGGATCGTGAAGTTCGGCTTGCCTGTCGTGATATTTTCCGCAGCCAGAAAACGCTGAGCAAACTGATTCCCTTGATTGAGGATGTCTTGTCTGCGGGTGGCATTACGCCGCCGCTACCGCCGGACGATGCACAGCCGCCTGCAATTCCAGAACCGAAACCGTTTGGTGATAGCGGCCACCGGGGGCAGGGTTAAATGAGCATGCTGGTGGTTGTGACGGAAAATGTCCCGCCGCGTTTGCGCGGCAGGCTGGCGGTGTGGCTACTGGAAGTCCGCGCGGGAGTGTATGTCGGTGATACCTCACAGCGGGTGAGAGAAATGGTCTGGCAGCAGATTATCGAACTGGCAGAACAGGGCAACGTGGTGATGGCGTGGGCGACGAATACGGAATCCGGCTTTGAGTTCCAAACCAGGGGCGAAAACCGCCGAATGCCGGTAGATCTGGATGGCCTGCGGTTAGTCTCTTTTTCACCTATTGAAAATCAATAAGTTAGCGATCTTTAACAACATGGAAAAATCGGTAGAATTTTTTATGCCGAAAAAAGTGTTATAAAACAACTCTCTACTTTTAGAGTGTTCCCCGCGCCAGCGGGGATAAACCGCACCACGACATGGCGTATCGCGCGGATGGTGCGTGTTCCCCGCGCCAGCGGGGATAAACCGGGAGCCACCGACAGACAGGTTGTCCGGCAGACGTGTTCCCCGCGCCAGCGGGGATAAACCGCCGCTCCAGTTCTGGCCAGCATTCAACATCGCGTGTTCCCCGCGCCAGCGGGGATAAACCGAACTAGCGGGAATCATCAAACTACAAGCAAAAGTGTTCCCCGCGCCAGCGGGGATAAACCGTAGCCGCTACCGGCGTATGAACAGGTAGATGAGTGTTCCCCGCGCCAGCGGGGATAAACCGGCGTATGAGGGACAGATTTCGACCACTGATGTGTGTTCCCCGCGCCAGCGGGGATAAACCGCGCTCTCTGTTCCGGCTGTGGTTATTTCTGATGTGTTCCCCGCGCCAGCGGGGATAAACCGTCCATCCACTTTTCGTTAATCAGCGGCTGTTCGTGTTCCCCGCGCCAGCGGGGATAAACCGCCACTGGTAACGATTCCGTTATCGCATCATCAGTGTTCCCCGCGCCAGCGGGGATAAACCGGAATGGGTTACGCCTTTGCAAGTTCGCCGTTCGTGTTCCCCGCGCCAGCGGGGATAAACCGGTGGTTCTAATAAATTACAGGGACTTGTAGGAGTGTTCCCCGCGCCAGCGGGGATAAACCGAGGAAATTGATGGAAACACTATTTGCGCTGGTGTATTCCCCGCGCTAGCGGGGATAAACCCTAATCCGTGGAAATCGCTAAAGAATTAGCTGTTCTGGCTCACAGTTGTACAGCTTAGCTAGCTTTTTTCGGGTGCGTTTCTGCGGTCTTGAATCTGGGGATTCAAGCTGAGAGACGGCGGCTTGGGTAATGCCAAGTGCGGTTGCAACCTCTTGCTGTGAGAGGCCCCTAAAAATTCGCCAGGCTGCCTGTAAGCTGATGTCTTGATCAATGTGAATACTCACTACTTCATGAGGAATGGAGACATCATCCTCTTCGCTATGAGCGTAGGGAATGCTCTCATAAAGGGCGGGTTCATCAGCGTTTGCGATAAGTTTCTGGTATAACTCATACGGAACAACAACATATTCAGGTTTACCGCTTTTATCCCGAATGACTTGTATGCTCATAGTGTATTGCTCCAACATTTTCTTGCGATGGGTAAAAATCAGTTGTGGTGTAAAGAGGGATACGCTTCCCTCCTCAATATGTCGTTGTGGTCCTTCGCTTGACTTCAAGTATCTCGCACACTTGTGGTTCGCCGTTGATGAGCTCAAAGATAATGCGGTAATCTCCAACTCGTAGACGATACCGTTTGCCAGACGATTCGAGTTTTTTCAGATCCAGATTCACATCTGGAAATGTACTAAGCTCGCCCACTTTGTCTTTGATTCGTCTTCGATATCTGGTGTCAATTGTGCCGAGTTGTTTTAATGCCCGTTTTGACCAACTAACCTTAGTCATGAATCCCTCAAACGAAAGCCTTCCCTGATATAAGTTAATTATAAGACAATTTAACGATTTTTCTTATGTTTTGTTTATGGTTTTGCTGTGCCTTCAGGGATAAACCGTGGCTGCGCAATTCTGTGATGCGTGGCAATGCGAATCTTCCCCGCGCCAGCGGGGATAAACCCTAATCCGTGGGAATCGCTAAAGAATTAGCTGTTCTGGCTGACAGAGTATTACCGGAGGAATAAAGAATGATGTACGCAGACGCCATCAAGGCCGCTAACAACCTGACGAGTATCGTACCATTCCTCGGAGGCAGCACCTCTCGTAAGGATTATGAGGATGCGCTGAAACTCACTGAATACCTGATCGAGAGTGAGCCTGATAGTCCGCTAATCGATATGCTGACTGCTAAAATTGACAAATACGAAGATGATGCACCGGAGTTTTCTGCCTTCAACGAACGTGTTAAAGCTCTGCCTGCTGGTATCGCTTTACTGCGCGTCCTCATGGATCAGTACCAGCTAACGCAGAGTGATTTTGAAGCTGAGATCGGTAAAAAGTCACTGGTATCCCGCATTCTAAATGGTGAGCGCACTCTAACGCTTGATCACATGAGAGCGCTTGCTAAACGATTCGATATTCCTGTGAGTGCTTTTGTTGATTGACGCGACGGTTCAGCAATTCTTGCTAAGAGCGGAATTATGCATCTCGTAAGGAATAAACAGCGGTATGACGCTATGGCTGGCTGTTGTCTAAGTACTCCCCGCGTTAGCGGGGAGTACCTTAATGATTAAAAGTAATCGTCTATATGCTTGTAAATATTGATAGAAAGATCACAGAATGGATGCTGTAATAAAACATAGGAAATGTATGTGCCTATCTTTCTATTATATTACCCATTAAATTATATCTCCTTAAAAGTAGTTGTTCTTCTGCTTTTGTTTTTTCCTTTTCTGCATTTTCTTTATCTGTTTCTGCTATATTTTCAACGACATTTAAAACTGCGTCGAATCGAGCCGCTACTTCAGATGCGTTTAGTACTCCATTCATAGAAAGGAAGCATAAACTATTTAAAGAATAAACTAAAACATTAGTGGTGGTGTTTCTTTTTGCCAGATCCACTATGGCTGTTTTTAAGCTGGCATCAATTTTTGCATCATTTCCTAATTTATCAGTCAGCTCGGCAGCTACAGTGCCATCAATGGTCTTTGCCGTATCCGCTGGTGCATCGGGACAATATTTAGCATTGACACTATTTGGTATTAAGATGCCAACTCTCTGGCTTGAACTGCTTCTGACAAGCGTTGGTGAATCATTCTCAATGGTTTTTGTAACCATACACCCAGATAACAACATAGCGATAGATATAACAAGAATAACTCTCATTTTATTCACCTATATTGACGAATAGTGGGAGGCGATTTTTAAATTAGGTTGTCTTTTTATTTGCTACTTAGTGCCGACGTTTAACGGCACCTATTAAACCTATAACACAAGTATGAAAATTTTCATTATGGTTTTTATATTTAATTGGGATTGTTTTATTATTTTCATTTCCTGCTAATTATTTACTGCGTTACTTCAAGACGATGGATATGCATTGATTACTTCCAATTTATGTCAATATACTTGTAATCATTAGATATAGTGGATGAAAAATATTGGCATTTACAGGTTATATCGATATTCGGTTGAGAAAGAATATTTTTAACAGGGAAATTTTTACCGAGAAATAGAAATAAAAGCGCAGTGGTATAGCTCTTGCAGCAGTGTGCAGCGTTTAATTCAGCAACTGAACGTTTTCCGGATGTATGAAATCAAACTGGCAGAACAGGGAAACGTGGTGATAGCGTGGGCGAAAAACACGGAATCTGGCTTTGAGTTCCAAACCTGGGGCGAAAACCGCCGAATGCCGGTAGATCTGGATGGCCTGCGGTTAGTCTCTTTTTCACCTATTGAAAATCAATAAGTTAGCGATCTTTAACAACATGGGAAAATCGGTAGAATTTTTTATGCCGAAAAAAGTGTTATAAAACAACTCTCTACTTTTAGAGTGTTCCCCGCGCCAGCGGGGATAAACCGCATATGAATCCCTACGAGATATAGCGTAATCCGTGTTCCCCGCGCCAGCGGGGATAAACCGGCACCGGCATCACCAGTCTGCCGGACAACCTGGTGTTCCCCGCGCCAGCGGGGATAAACCAGGGACATAAGCGTACCTGCGCTCAAACACTTAGGTGTTCCCCGCGCCAGCGGGGATAAACCGGCAGTAGCGATACATTCAGGTAAATCAAGCAAGTGTTCCCCGCGCCAGCGGGGATAAACCGGACAAAGTAGCCAAAACCGTGCCAGTGAATACGTGTTCCCCGCGCCAGCGGGGATAAACCGAAGAAGTAAAAGATAAAACCCCTATCTCTAGCGTGTTCCTTGCGCAAGTGGGGATAAACCGTTCGCTGCGTTCATTATGGACCAAGACACACCGTGTTCCCCGCGCCAGCGGGGATAAACCGAAGTTCAGAATGGACGTCTCTGGGTGGCTGATGTGTTCCCCGCGCTAGCGGGGATAAACCGGGGAGAACATTGCCACCGGGTATTCCGCCGGAGTGTTCCCCGCGCTAGCGGGGATAAACTGGGCTTATACCCCTTGTTTCATGTTGGTCTAAATATCCCCTGCACGGTTCAAATCCAGCCTCTGGCTGGCGCGATGGGGGATTGCGTGTCAGTATTAAAGCACGCCATTTTTGCACTCACCGTAATGGTGACGCGCTATGCCAATGATTTTTGTCTTCCATACGTTACCGTAAGGAGGTGATATGAAAGTTGAAGCCGCAGAGTCGTCCGTTTTTGCCAGCCAGCAGGTGATGGCGAAGCGTTCTACCGAGCATGCAGAGAAAGCGGCGCTGTCCGAACAGCTTCAGTCTTATCAGGCGGGCAGCGGTGCCGTTCCTGCTGGTCAGACGACACGGTATGATTTCACCCGCATTAGCCCTGCCGAACTGTATGAAACGGTTGAAGGCCTTGTTAGCAGTGGGCGGTTGGGACGTGAAGAAGGGTCTGCGCTGCTGGGTTTTGTCTCGTCACCGAGAGCCGAAGGGGGAAGTATTCCACCTTCCAATGTGTTCCAGCCAATTAATGTTTTCGACACCATTCAGCAAGGCGTTGCGGGCGCATCATCCCGTAGCGAAGTGCAAAATACTGAAAGCCTGCAACGTGCCGCAGAAGCGCTGAACCGCTTTCAGGGACAGGTCTCCAGCATTAGCGTTTACGTTTAGCGTATTCCGACGCGCCGTAGTCTGATGACGTCTATCTATCCCCGCATTTGCGGGGATAGTCGTTTTATACCGCGCTCATCGTTTTAGGCTTCGTTCAGCGTGGGGTCTGAGCTTTGATCTCCGTCAGCAGTGCGATCAACGCCTGCACGTTGTTGTCCTGCGTGCGCCAGGATGACACGCTGATGCGCAGCGCCGGACGCCCCTGCCAGACGGTGCCGCCAAACCATGCTTTACCAGACGCCTGTAGCGCTTCTCGTATCGCCGTCGTTTGGCGGTCGGTTTCCCCCCGCAGCAGAACCTGATTGAGCACAACCCGGTTCAGTACCTCAAAACCCGCGTGACGAAGGCCGCCAGCGATGAGTGTCGCCTGTCGGCAGTGCCGTTCGACCATCTCTGCTACGCCATCACGCCCCAGCGTACGCAGTACCGCCCATACCGGAATGCCGCGCGGACGACGGGAAAATTCGAGCGTCAGATTCTTCTGCGCATCGCGTGCCGCACTGGAGTAAACCGCATCTGCGTTCATGGCCTCGGCCAGCACGTCCGCATTGCGGCAAATCGCCATCGCGCAGTCGTAGGGGGTGTTTAGCCATTTATGCGCGTCCGTTGTCCAACTGTCGGCCAGTTCGATGCCGTCGGTGAGCGCCGCGTGGGATGAGGCTCTGGCCCACAGTCCGAATGCGCCGTCAACGTGAACCCAGGCACCCGCCGCTTTTGCGATGGGAATGATCTGCGCAAAGTCATCGAACTCACCCGTGTTTACTTCACCCGCCTGCAAACAAAGAATCGTACGATCGTCCAGCGGAGGAAGCTGCGATACATCAATCTGCCCAAACGCATTCACGGGCGCGATACGTAAATGGCGTAGCCCAAAACCGAGTACGCGCAGCGCTTTCTTGACGGTGATGTGCGTCAGTTCCGAAATCACGACCTTAATTTCAGGCGCGCCGTTCAGTCCATCGTTGTCAAAATCCCAGCCCTGTTTTGCCAGCAGGGCACGACGCGCGGCGGCCAGACAGGAAAGCGTACAGGCCGTGGCGCTGGTGCCGAACCCCACGGCGCTTTCCTTGGGTAAGTTCAGCGCATCGAGTACCCAGCGGCTGGCGAGGCGTTCCAGCGTGGCGGATACCGGCGAATTATCAAAGGTGGACGCGCACTGATCCCAGGCGATCATCAATCGTTCGGAGGCGGCGGCAACCGGTAATGAGGCACCGATAACAAAGCCGAAATAGTTCGGGCCATTGGAGGCGGTGGTGGCCGGTGAACCGACTTCATCCAGCAGCGCCAGCGTGCTTTCGGGCGAGAAGCCCTGTTGCGGCAGCGTTTCATCAAAACGTGCCAGCGCCGCGATGGCATCTGCATCGGGGAAAACCCGACGCTGTGCAGTCTCAGCCAGATAACGTCGGCCGCGCTCGTCGGCATCAGCCAGTAAAGTCAGTTCGCTCATGCTTTTTCCCTTATCAATATGGTTTTTTATCAAGAAACGTTGTTCCGCTATCACGATGGCGTGGAGGCGGTCGGTGACGGCGCTGAAATGGGCAGTGTCATTTTCCAGAAAAGCAGCGCCAGTAGACTGACGGCTGCACCAAGGAGGCACACGCCTGACCAGCCCGCAGCGTCATACGCCGCGGTGGTTGCCATCGCACCCAGCCCGCTGCCGATGCTATAAAACAGCATATAACAGCCAACCAGACGGCTGTGCGCATCAGGATGCGTCTTGAAAATCATACTTTGGTTAGTGACATGAATGGCCTGTCCGCCCAGATCGAGCACGATGATGCCGACCACCAGCGCGAAGAGAGAATAGGGCGCTAGCCACAGCGGCAGCCACGATGTCAGCAACAATAACAGGGCGATGCCGCTGACCCACTGTTCTCGCCCTTTATCGGCTAGCGAACCCGCTTTCACGGCCGCCAGTGCGCCGAGAATACCGACCAGACCAAACGCACCGATAACCGTATGAGAAAAGAAATAAGGTTCGCGACTCAGCGGCAGAACTAACGCGCTCCAGAAAATGCTCAGGGCAGCAAACATCAGTAAAGCGATGACGCCACGTATTTGCAACACCCGTTCTTTGCGCAACAGGGTCAGCATAGAAATCAGCAACGCGGAATAGCGCGGGCATTGCCGGGCAGATGGCTGATGCGGCAGCGCCCGCCATAAAAGTAAGGCAAGCAGGAGCATCAGCAGCGCGGAGAAAAAGTACACGCTGCGCCAGCCTGCTAGATCGGCGATGAAGCCGGATAGCACGCGCGCGAGCAACAGCCCAATCACTACGCCACCCTGTGCCGCACCCACCACGCGCCCGCGCTCCTGCGGGGCGGCAGCCGTCGCGGCATAAGCAATCAGCCCCTGCGTCATTGCCGTACCGAGCATGCCCACGGCCAACATGCCGATCAATAAAGACAGGGGCGTGGTGGATAGCCCAACGGCGATCAGCGCCACGATGAGCGCACCCAACTGGGCGAGCATCAAATAGCGCCGATTGAAGATATCACCCAGAGGTACTAGCAAAACTAACGCCAGCGCACAGCCAAGCTGCGTTGCGGTCATCACGCCGCCAACGGCAGCGATACTGATGTGAAAATCTACCGATAATGCATCCAGCAGCGGCTGTGCGTAATAGACATTGGCGACGCTGAGGGCGCTGGCACAGGCAAACAGCAAAACTAAAGCGCGTGGTAATGCCGTCTGCGTGCTGTAAAGATCGCCTTCGGTGACGGATGACGTGGTATGAATAGGGCTTGTTTTCATTGTATTGGCTTTCATCATTCAGTTTGGTTTCAAAATAAAACCACTTGAAGCGTAAATACTCTGGTTTTATTCTGCAACCAAAAAACGTGCGGTCAGTTTTCAGCCTGTGGGTAAGGCAGGTAGGATGAACAGGAAAAAGGAGAGGAAGTATTCATGGTGAAGCGCAAAAGTCTGAAAGAGGATGCGTGTCCCGTCGCCCGCGCGCTGGATGTGGTTGGCGATCGCTGGGCGTTGCTGATTATCCGCGATGCCTTCGACAATCGCCGCCGTTTCGGCGATTTTCAACGCAGTTTGGGCGTTGCCAAAAATATTCTTACCGATCGTCTGCGTACCCTGGTTGAGGAAGGCATCTTGTCCGTTCAGCCCGTTTCCGAAAGCTCGGCCTATCAGGAATATATCCTGACGCCAAAAGGCGAACAGCTATTCCCACTCGTCGTGGCGCTACGCCAGTGGGGGGAGCAACAGCTGTTTGCGGAGGGAGAATCTCACTCCCTGCTATTGGATAAACACACCGGGCAGCCTCTGCAAACCATGTTGCCGCATTCTGCGGAAGGGCAGTTAGTGGTCGGGCAGGATACGTTCGTTCAGAAAGTGGATTGAGGCAGCGCAATGCAGAAAGAACCGAGAGAAATAAGCAGCGATCTTGAAGCAATCTCCCGCTATTTGAAGAAGTTGCACGTACTGACGTTATGCGTGGGTGAAAATTCGGAATTATGGTGTGCGAGTTGCTTCTATACTTATGACGATCAACAAATAGCCTTCTATCTAATGACAGAGTTGCAGACGCGTCACGGTGAAATCATGGCAAGGTTGCCGCAGGTGGCCGGCACGGTCAGCGGCCAGCCGAAGAGTGTGATGCTGATTAAAGGCGTGCAGTTTCGGGCGCAGGCGGTGCAGTTGGAGGGAGATGACGCGCAGCAGGCCAGAGCACGGTACAACGCGCGTTTCCCTATTGCCCGAGCATCGCAAGCGCCGATCTGGCGGCTCGATCTGACAGAAATCAAAATGACGGACAATACGCTGGGCTTTGGTAAGAAACGCCACTGGCAGCGCGACGAGCAGGCTCTTCAGCGCTAATCGTGCTTCAGGGATAGCGGTGTCATAGATAAGAACATAAACGTAAAAAGATGGGATAGTGAAAGACGTAGAGCAAGGGGGAAAACCGATGAGCCGAGTACTATTATTAGGTGCAACGGGGTTAGTGGGGCACGAGTTGTTACAGCTGTTGAAAGCCAATAATCGGGTTGAGACGATCTATGCGCCGACCCGTAAGCCGCTGGCACCGTCGGAGAAAGTGATCAATCCGCACGATCCCGATCTGTCTGCCGCGCTGGCGCAATTGACCGATCCTGTCGACATCGCCTTTTGCTGTCTGGGATCGACGCTTAAGACGGCAGGCAGTAAGCAGGCGTTCCGCTATGTGGATTACACGCTGGTGGTGGAAGGATCAAAAGTGGCGCTGGCGCTGGGTGCGACGCACCTGTTGGTCGTCAGTTCTCTGAGTGCGAATGCGACGTCGCCTTTCTTCTATTCGCGAGTGAAGGGAGAAGCGGAAAAATCGCTGCGTCAGCAAGGCTGGCAACATCTGACATTGGCACAGCCGTCGATGCTGCTGGGGGAAAGAGAGGACAGCCGTCCGCTAGAAAGTCTGGCTGCCCCGCTGTTCCGCCTGTTCCCGGCAAAGTGGCGAGCCATTGAGGGGAAAACGGTCGCGCAGGCGTTGCTGAATCAGGCGTTCTCACCTGAGCCCAAAGCGCGGGTTACCGTGCTGGAATCCGATCAATTACGTTCACTGGGTAAGCAGCAGGCGCTTCAGTAGCCTCCTGTCGATCAACGCAGGCGGTGGACAACCTGATTGCTGCTGCCGCGCCAGATCAGTGCGGGATCTTTCAGATCTTGCACAAATTTTCCATCGACTAACACGTTGATGAGATCGACCACCCGCTGCTGCTCCGGCGTAAGTTCCGCCAGCACGTAGCCCGTCCAGACCCAGATATCTTTGCCTGGGCATTCCGCGCGTATCCGTTCGACTAACCGCAGGATATCAGGCACATTCTGAGGGTGAAGCGGATCGCCGCCAGACAGCGAAATTCCCTGCCGGGGGATCGCGGTATCCTGGAGATCGGCGATGATCCGATCTTCCTGTTCCTGCGTAAACGGCTGACCGGAGTTGAGTCGCCAGGTGCTTTTGTTGTAGCACCCCACGCACTCATGCACGCAGCCAGCGACAAACAGCGTGCAGCGGGTGCCGGGGCCGTTGACGACATCAACGGGATAATACTGGTGGTAATTCATACGGTAGAGCCCATGTTATGAAGCGGGCGCGTGTTGACGGTGCCGCGAAAGGGGGCCGCATTGCTGCGGCCCGGAAGGGATCACCCCAGTTGACCGTTGCCTAAATGCTTGATGCGACGCTTCACTTCTTCCTGCTTACCCGCGTTGAACGGGCGTGCATCCGGGCTACCGAGGTAGCCGCACACGCGGCGCGTGACGGAAACGCGGGCCGAATCGTGGTTGCCGCATTTCGGGCAGGTGAAGCCTTTGCTGGTGCACTCGAATTCACCGGTAAAGCCACACTCATAGCATTCGTCGATCGGCGTGTTGGTGCCGTAGTATGGCACGCGGCTGTAGCTGTAATCCCACACGTCTTCCAGCGCTTTGAGGTTGTGTTGCAGGTTCGGGTATTCGCCGTAGCAAATGAACCCACCGTTAGCCAGCGGCGGATAGGGCAGCTCGAAGTCGATTTTCTGGTAAGGGTTCACCTTCTTCTCCACATCAAGGTGGAAGCTGTTGGTGTAATACCCTTTGTCCGTCACGCCCTGCACGACGCCAAACTCGGCGGTATCCAGACGGCAGAAGCGGTCGCACAGGTTTTCACTCGGTGTGCTGTACAGGCTGAAGCCATAGCCCGTTTCGTCTTTCCACTGCTCGGTGGTGGCTTTCAGGCGAGTGATAACGGCCACGGCTTTGGCACGCAGCGCCTCGTCATCAAACACGTGCGTTTGGCTACCGAAGAGCGCGTTAATCGTTTCATGCAGGCCGATATAGCCCAGCGAAATCGAGGCGCGCCCATTCTTGAAGATGTCCGCAATGCTGTCGTCCGCTTTTAAACGCACGCCGCAAGCCCCTTCCATATACAGGATTGGCGCAACGCGGGCTTTCACGCTTTCCAACCGCGCAATGCGCGTCATCAGCGCTTTCTTCGCCAGCGCCAGACGCTGGTCGAGCAGCGTCCAGAAGCGATCTTCATTGCCTTCGGCCTCCAGCGCGATGCGCGGCAGGTTCAGGCTGATCACACCTAAGTTATTGCGGCCGTCGTGAATCTGCTGGCCGTTTTCTTCATAAACGCCGAGGAAGCTGCGGCAGCCCATTGGCGTTTTGAACGAACCGGTGACGTTCACGACCTGATCGTAGTTCAGAATATCTGGGTACATGCGCTTGCTGGCGCACTCCAGCGCGAGCTGTTTGATATCGTAATTTGGATCGCCCGCTTTGTGGTTCAGACCGTCGCGGATAGCAAAAACCAGTTTCGGGAATACCGCCGTTTTGTGGTTTTTACCCAGTCCGGCAATGCGGTTGCGCAGGATCGATTCCTGAATCAGACGCGATTCCCAACTGACGCCGAGCCCGAAACCAAAGGTCACGAACGGCGTCTGGCCGTTAGCGGTGTGCAGCGTGTTAACTTCGTATTCCAGTGACTGGAAAGCGTCGTAGCACTCTTTTTCCGTGCGGGTTAGAGCATAATTTTCCGCATCTGGAATCTGCCACTCTTCTGCCACCGCTTTATGTTTCGCATGGCTGGCGGTGACGAACGGCGCCAGAATTTCATCAATACGGTTAATCGTGGTGCCGCCATAAATGTGGCTGGCAACCTGCGCGATAATCTGCGCGGTGACGGCGGTAGCGGTTGAGATCGACTTCGGTGGCTCAATCTCCGCGTTGCCCATTTTGAAGCCGTTGGTCAGCATGCCGTTCAGGTCGATCAGCATGCAGTTAAACATTGGGAAAAAGGGCGAGTAGTCGAGGTCGTGATAGTGAATCTCACCGCGCTCGTGCGCCAGTACTACATCACGTGGCAGGATGTACTGTTTGGCGTAATGCTTGGCGACAATACCAGCCAGCAGATCGCGCTGGGTGGGAATCACTTTACTGTCTTTGTTGGCGTTCTCGTTCAGCAGCGCCATGTTGCTCTGCTCGACCAGACCGCGAATTTCCTGATTCAGGCGACCGTGGCGTTCACGCGCAATATCGCGGTCATGGCGGTATTCGATATAGGTTCGCGCCAGTTTTTTGTAATTGCCTGACATCAGCAGGTTTTCGACCGCGTCCTGAATATCGCGGATATCCACGCGCGATTTATCCTGCATTTGTTGAGCGACCGCACAGGCCACAGTTGCACAGTAGTCTGCATCATTGACACCGGCTGCATGTGCCGCGCGTTCGACCGCCTCTTTGATACGCACTTCATCAAAAGGCACCTGGCAACCGTCCCGTTTAATCACTACTGGTTTCACGTTTTCTTCCTCTGGAAAGGTTATCCACAGGCGAAAACCGTAACTGACAAGGGTTACAGGGGGCTGTGGATGACACTGTGGATAAACACTATATGTAGTTCATGTTTACAGGATAGGCACTATATATTGAAATTGCGTAGGGGTGTTTGCGCTTTTATCGCTGTAAAATTGATGTAGAGCAAAGAAATCCTCATGTCGCGGGGAATTTGAGCCTGAACAAAAAGTAGTCAAAAAAGGCGATGAGAGTGGGAAGGCTTGCTACACGCGGCTTGGCGAAAATTCGTTTATTTTTTGACCGTGATGTGTGCTGGAAATGTCAATAATGTTGTTGTGGTGAAAGAAAGAACAGAAAAAAAGCGCACCGGTTACCGTGCGCTTTTTGGGGATATTGCTGCGATATTTAGCGACGAACGGCGATCGCTTCGATCTCGATCTTCACGTCTTTTGGCAGGCGTGCAACTTCAACGCAAGAGCGAGCCGGGAACGGTGCGCTATGCTCGTTGAAGAAGGCCTCATACGCGGTGTTTACGAGAGCGAAATCGTGCAGGTCTTTCACGAACACGGTCATTTTCACGATATCGGAAACTTTCAGGCCAGCGGCTTCCACAATCGCCTGAACGTTTTCCAGTGACTGGCGCGTCTGAGCGGTGATGTTATCTGCCACCAGGCCGCTTTTCGGATTCACAGGGATCTGGCCGGACGTGAAGATCATGCTGCCAAGGTCGACGCCCTGAACATAAGGGCCGATGGCGGCTGGGGCGTGCTCAGTGCTGATAATGCGTGACATGGTATCTCCTTGATGGGGGCGTAAAAGGAACGCGGACGCCGCCATTATTCAAAAAAGCCCCGCTACAGGCAATGTCCATTGCGGGGCAACGCGGAAAACTAGCGATCTTGCAGCACCGCCTGACGCTCAAACTCTTTCTCGCAGTACTTACACTTCAGGTGAACGTCGCCGTCGCGCTGCTTCACGCTGAATGACGACGACACCGGCTCGCTGCGGCTGATGCAGTTGCTGTTCGGGCAGGTGAGTACGCCGGTAATATGGTCTGGTAGCGTCGGCACCAGCTTGCGTACCACGTCATACTCATCAATCTGATTGACGGTAGCCTGCGGTGCGTAGATCGCCAACTGGTTCGCCTGCTGTTCAGTCAGGAAGATGTTCTCGATCTTGATCAGATCTTTGCGCCCAAGGTGGTTGGACGGCAAGTTCAGGCCGATAGTGATGCGCTGGTCTGTCGCGGTCAGTTTAAACAGCGTCAGCAGCTTAAAACCCACCTGTGCGGGAATGTGGTCGATCACCGTGCCACGTTTGATCGCTTCAACCTGTAATTTATTATCGTGTGTCATGATGGTTTCTTCCTCTTACAGAACCAGTTCGCGATTCAGGACCAGCGCCAGCAGCGCCTGACGAGCGTAGATTCCGTTGCCTGCCTGTTGGAAATAATAGGCGTAAGGCGTGGCATCCACATCAATGGTGATCTCATCAACGCGCGGCAGCGGGTGCAGCACTTTCAAATTCGGGCGGGCGCTGTGCAGGTCGGCGGCGCGCAGGACAAACTGGGATTTGATGTTGATGTATTCAGACGGGTCCAGACGCTCTTTCTGAACGCGCGTCATGTACAGAATATCCAGCTCGCCGACGACATCGTCGATGCTGTTGTGCAGGCTGTAAGCAATATTCTTCTCTTTCAGCATGCTCAGAATGTAGTCCGGCATCGCCAGTGCGTCTGGGGCGATGAAGTAGAAGCGGTTGCCTTCGAACTTCGCCAGCGCCTGCGTGAGTGAATGCACGGTGCGGCCGTACTTCAAATCACCGACCATCGCGATATTGATGTTATTCAGCCGGCCCTGCGTTTCCTGAATGGTGAACAAATCGAGCAGCGTCTGCGTCGGGTGCTGGTTCGCGCCGTCGCCAGCGTTCAGAATCGGAATACCGCCGGAGAATTCGGTGGCAAGGCGGGAAGCGCCTTCCTGCGGGTGACGCATCACGATGGCATCAACGTACTGGCTGATAACGGAAATGGTGTCGGCCAGCGTTTCGCCCTTTTTCCCCAGCGACGTGTTGTTGCTGTCAGCGAAACCGACGACGGAGGCGCCGAGGCGATGCATTGCGGTTTCAAAGGATAAACGCGTCCGGGTGGAGGCCTCGAAGAAGCAGCTGGCAATCACTTTATGTTTCAACAACTCAGGCTGAGGATTGGCTTTCAGGCTGGCGGCGACACGCAGCGTCAGTTCTAAATCTTCCCGACTGAGGTCGTTAATCGAAATAATATGTTTTTGATAGAGCGGATTGACCATGTTGTCTTTCTCCTAACGAGTAAACAGGAAATGTCGTATCTGGCTGCCCGGATTGGGGGCCAAAAAAAAGCCCCTCATTGAGGGGCTTTCTTCATTGAATAATTGAGCAACGGAAAGGAAAACGCTAGCTGGCTGCCGGATGGCAGTTGTCGTTGAGAACCAATATAAGCAGCGAATCTTTTGGTGTAACGGTGCATGACCCCTCCCGGCAAACTGTCGGGAATTATACGCGCCGACTAGGCTATTTCAAGCAGAAAACGTGGTTTTTTACGCATAGCAATCGGTTGCGGGTCGCGTGTCGTATGCATAATGTTCGTCAGTGAAAGAAGGCCGATTGAGAAGAGTGGTGGGCAGTTCACTTTTTCGTATTAACACGCTGGCGGGCGTCACATTTGGAGAGTATAAGGATTATAAAACAGGGTTTCATTTTTATATTAGCGAGGTTTTTTATGATTACTGGCAACGTCCACCACCTTGAACTGGTTCCTTATCTGCCTGCCAAACTGCGCGAAGCGATTGAATACGTGAAGCAAAATATTACGGCAGATACGCCGCTGGGCAAGCATGATATCGAAGGCAACAGCGTGTTCGTCCTGATCTCCAACGACAGCACCGACCTGCTGGAAAAACGCCGCGCCGAGTATCACGCCAAATATCTGGACATTCAAATTGTACTGTCCGGTGTAGAAGGGATGACGTTCAGTAACCTGCCAGCAGGCAAGCCGGATACCGATTGGCTGGCGGATAAAGACATCGCTTTCCTGCCTGCGGGCGAGCAGGAAAAACAGTTTGTGATGCAGGAAGGGGATTTTGTCGTCTTCTTCCCAGGCGAAGTGCACAAACCGCTGTGTGCCGTCGGCGAACCGGCGCACGTGCGCAAAGCCGTGGTGAAAATCGACGCGTCGCTGGTGGTGTAGACCGCCGGAAAATCTCTCCCTCCCCGTTCTGGGGAGGGAAGTCAATCTTACTCCTGAACCAGCGTAGCGACCATCACCGCTTTAATGGTGTGCATACGGTTTTCCGCCTGATCGAACACGATGCTGTGCGCGGATTCAAAGACTTCATCCGTCACTTCCATTCCACCGTGCAGACCATACTGCTCCGCCATTTGTTGGCCCATCGTCGTCTGATCGTCATGGAATGCGGGCAGGCAGTGCAGGAACTTCACCTGCGGATTACCCGTTGCGGCGATCATCGCCATGTTCACCTGGTATGGTTTCAGCAGCGCGATACGCTCTTTCCAGGTCTCTTTCGGTTCCCCCATGGAAACCCAGACGTCGGTATAAATGAAATCTGCGCCCGCGACGCCCGCAGCGATATCTTCCGTCAGCGTGATGCTGCCACCGGTTTGTTCTGCCGCCGCCTGACACTCAGCCACCAGACCGGCATCCGGCCAACAGGCTTTTGGCGCAACAAGACGTAAATCCAGCCCGGTCAGTGCTGCCGCTTCCAGCATGGTGTTACCCATGTTGTTGCGTGCATCGCCAGCGTAGACGAGCGTCATCTCTGACAGCGGTTTACTCGGCAAATGTTCCTGCATCGTCAGCAGATCCGCCAGCAACTGCGTAGGGTGGAATTCGTTCGTCAGCCCGTTCCAGACCGGGACGCCCGCGTATTGCGCCAGCGTTTCGACAATTTGCTGGCCATAGCCGCGATATTGAATCCCGTCGTACATTCTTCCCAATACGCGAGCGGTATCTTTGATGGATTCTTTATGGCCGATTTGGCTGCCGCTCGGGCCGAGATAGGTCACTTGCGCGCCCTGATCGTATGCAGCAACTTCGAAAGAGCAGCGAGTACGAGTCGAATCTTTTTCGAAGATGAGTGCGATGTTTTTACCTTGCAGGCGGCGGGCTTCTGTCCCGTTTTTTTTATCGGCTTTCAGTTTCGTTGACAGGGCTAAAAGATGGGCAATTTCTGCGGGTGTAAAATCCATTAACCTTAAAAAATGACGCTTATAGAACGGTTGCATGATGTACCTCTCCATGTGGCTCAACACCATCGGTTGAATTAAAATTCACTTTATATGTGTAATTATTCAAATTCAAGTGGTGATATCAAACTTTGTGGTGGAGCAAGCCGCAGGGCTGTGGGACAATAAGCAATATTACGTCGTTTAATGAGGACTGAGGCATGGCAAACCGCGAATTACTGGAAGAGCAACGGGAAGAGACACGCCTGATCATTGAAGAACTGCTTGATGATGGCAGCGATCCTGACGCGCTCTATACCATTGAACACCATTTCTCCGCTGAGAAGTTTGAAGTGTTGGAAAAAGTCGCTGTAGAAGCCTTCAAGTTGGGTTATGAAGTGACGGATGCGGAAGAACTCGAAGTGGAAGATGGCGTGTTGCTGATGTGCTGCGATGCCATCAGTGAAGTTGCGCTGAAGGCGGAGCTGATCGACGCACAGGTAGAACAGCTGCTGGCGCTGGCAGAACGCCACGGCGTGAATTACGACGGATGGGGCACCTACTTCGAAGATCCAGATGGTGAAGGCGAAGAAGACGGGGATGATGAAGATTTTTATGATGAAGATGATGACGGCAAGCGCCACTAATTATTGAGTCATTAACTCGAAAGCACACGCCTCACTGAAAACGCCGCCGGAACCCCTGCGGCGTTTTTTATTCGGTATGACAACGTGTTATTACCGTACTTTCAGCCTATTACAGTACCTTCAACATCGTCACTTCACAGTCGGTGTGGCCCGTGTTGCCCATTGAGTGGGGAATCAGCTCGAAGCCCAGTGACTCATACAGTCGGATCGCGCTGGTCAGGTGGCCAGTTGTTTCCAGATAGCAGCGTCGAAAGCCGTGCTGACGTGCAAAATCAAGCGCCTGTATTGCCAACTGACGTGCCAGCCCTTTTCCCCGCACGACGGGTAGGAAATACATTTTCTGTAATTCACACACATCTTCTTCGCCTGCGAGCAGCGGTGCAATGCCGCCACCGCCAACCACGCTGCCTTCATATTCAACCACCCAGTAGGCGCTTTTCGGCTGGCTATAGAGGGCAAACAGCGCGTCCAGATTAGGGTCGGAAACGGTGTAGCCTTTATCGGCCGTCAAACCAAATTCAGCAGAAACCTGACGGATGACCTGAGCGATAGCGGCATCGTCCTGCGCAGTAATTGGGCGTACCTGAAGATTGGCGGAGGTCGCGGTTGTCATAATACGTACTCTTGCTCTTACGGTTTACGAGGGGAATGATTCTGGTCGATTGTAATACCATTTCAGGCCACATCGATGCAACGCCTATCCCCGTTCTTCCTGCTGTTCTTCGGGTGGTATCTGCGGTGATTTTTATTCCATATCCACACTAACGCGCCAGCATTTTCTACTGTTAACGCCATAACATGACACTCTGAAGCTCGAATTATCTAAGATATAAGTAAAATTTCCTGCAATATCTCAAGATATAAATATTGAGGTGCTCTATTCCTTACGATTTATAAGACTATGAGGTTGTTTAATTACTGTTAACTTTTATTGTTGTCGTTAACAAGACGTGCTTAAATAAGCCGCTTTTTGTATGCCAGTAACGCTTTTAAGCGCTTTATTAGGCTTATTTCTTTTAGGATGAAAGGTTTATGACAATCAATACTTCAGAAAATAGCACGCAGCATCGCGTGCAGTTTCATGGTAAGGCTGGGGAATATTTTGCAATTTGGCTGGTGAATGCGTTATTAACGGCCATCACTCTGGGTATTTATTCTGCCTGGGCTACCGTACGCCGCCGCCGTTATTTCTACGGCAACACGGAAATTAACGGTGACCGTTTTGATTACCACGCACAGCCCATTCAGATCCTCAAAGGGCGTTTGCTGGTTATCGCCGGTATTATTCTGTTTTATATCATAATGGGGATGTCACCCGTTCTCGGTACTATTATCGCACTGGCATTTGCGGCACTGATTCCAATTATTGTAATCCGCAACTGGCGTTATGACGCCATTATGTCCAGCTACCGTGGCGTCCGTTTTAACTATCACTGCCAGACGGGCCGCGCGTATTGGGTGTTGCTGCTTTGTCCTATTCTGCTGTTACTGGCTTTTTATGCCGTGTTGGCTGTAGCTCTGTTGATTGGCTCGCAGAGCGATAGCCCGATTCTGATCGGATTCATTGTGCTGGCAGTTGCTATTCCGGGATTTGCCGCGGTGAATGGCATCATGAAAATGATGCAACTCGATTTCTATGTTAATAACCTATTCTTCGGCAAAACAGCGTTTAAAGCGGAATTGGCAAAAGCGGCGTTTATTAAGTTCGCCCTGATTAGCCTGCTGATTTTTGTTCCTTTCCTGATCGCATCGCTGTCATTCATGAGCTCATTCTTTTTCACGCTGTTCCAAACTATTATGATGGGCGGCGGAAATGAAGATCTTGTACTGATGATGCTGCTGAGCAACGTCTTCAATATGATTATGATGTTCGTTGTGGCGCTGCTGGGTGTGCTGGTTTCCAGCAGTTATCTGGTAGTCGCACAGCGTAATTATCTGTTTAACCAGACGTCGCTGAATGGTGGTGTGAAATTGCACTCTTCCATGCAAACGCTGTCTTACATGGGGCTGCTGATAACCAATAGCCTGATCACTATTTTCTCTTTGGGTTGGGCAGCACCGGTGGCAGAGATTCGTCATGCACGCTATATCGCAAATGCGACAGCGGTTGAAGGCGATCTGGCACTGCTGCACGTTCAGGCACATCAGGACACTGCAAACAGCGCACTGGCCGAAGAAGCCGTGCAAGCGCTCGACTTGGGTGTCGGTCTCTAAGGCAGGAATATGAATATTGAGGGGCATTATCAATACCCCGGATTGGCGGCCCGCGTGGCCGCTTCTCTTCATTTAACGGACAACGGTTCGATGATGGTGTTGAACACTGGGTCATCGAATACGACATTTGCGTTAGAGCAGGTCACGGTTTCTGATGCATTGGGCTCGATTCCTCTAACGCTCACATTTCCTGACGGCGGTCGCTTTGTTCCTGCCGACGATCCCACTTTTCGCACGTGGTATTCCGCACGACGTCGCCCAGGACTTGTCCATCGTCTGGAACGCCATAAGCGTGGCGTCATTCTCACGCTACTCGCCACAATCTTGCTCGTCATAAACTACGTTTACGTGGTTCTGCCGTGGGCAAGTTCCGCGCTGGCGCTACAGATGCCTAGCGCTATCGAACAGCAGCTGGGGCAAAATACGCTAAAGCTGTTACGGCACAGTGATTTTAAGCCTTCTAAACTGCCTGTTGAGCGCCAGCAGGCGATGCAAACGCTGTTTCAACAGGTTATGCCCGCTGACATGCGGGAAGACAAAACGCCACTGCGCCTGGAGATTATGTCTGCGCCTATCGGGCCGAATGCTTTTATGCTGGCAGATGGCACGCTGATTATCAGTGACGATCTGGTGAAGCTGGCGAAAAATGACAACGAGCTGGCCGCGGTGATGCTGCATGAAATGGGACACCACGCCTATCGCCACCCCATGCGCATGGTGGTGCGTTCATCACTGGTATCGCTGACCTTCATGTGGATGACGGGAGATGTCAGCGGTGTGGGGGATACCTTGTTGCAGTCTGCTGCCTTTATCAACGAGATGCAGTTTTCCCGCGATATGGAACGGGAAGCCGACGCATGGGCAATAGCAGAAATGCAGCAGCAAGGGCGTTCGCTTCAGTCGATGCAGGCAATGTATCGGGCCTTGATCGCTAACGACCGCAGTCAGGATGAAATTGATTCGCTGGATTTACCGGACTGGCTGAGTACGCACCCGGATATGGATGAGCGGCTGAAAGCCATTGAAAGCGAGATGAATAAGCGCTAATCCTCAGCTCTCTATTTTCACCTCCAATCTAACCCTGCCTTGTGTCGATCGTGTGTGGTGTCACCGCACACGATCTCCTTCTATACTCGTCATACTTCAAGTTGCATTTGCGTTGGCTACGCTACTCGGCACACTTGCGTGTGCCTCGCCCCGTTGGGGCCGCTGCAAGCAGCGTTCAAACCTGCCTATGGCAGGTTTGTCAGTCACCCGAATCACTTACTTGAGTAAGCTCATCGGGATTCCTTCGCTTGCCGCGTTATTCGGCCTTATGGCCTCACCCCTTCGGGGTCAGCGCAAGCACTGTTCAAAAACGCCTTGCCGTTTTTGTCCTGAAACTCGAATTATTTAGAGTATGATTATATTTTTGATCAAAAAAAGCTCACTTTTCTGTTTTTATAAGTGCGAATGTCGAGCGAAAAATATGAGCCGAGTAGCCAGACGATTAACAGGAATACGTTAAATATCATCCTATTAAAAACTATCTGTAGAATCTCTCGCGATAAATAAAAAAAACAGACAATAATCTCTTTTTATTATTAGTTCGCTTATGTTTATTGGGATTTTTCCTAATAGACATTAAAATCGCGGCTTCACGACTTCATGATTACCGAAGAGTTATTTATGATTAATCGAATACTATCAGGGGTGGTGGGCGCATTTCTGTTAATGCTGTCACCATTAACGCATGCACAGGCCAATTTCCCAGAGCCCAAAGAAGGCGACTGGATTGCGCCAGAATTTACCTTCAACAGCGGCGAAAAATTAAAAGATCTGCGTATTCACTACTACACGATCGGTGATAAAACCAAGCCCGCTGTCTTATTGCTACATGGAACGAACCAGCCGATTAAATCACTGTTAGCAAATGGCTTTGGCGGCGAGCTGTTTGGGCCGGGTCAGGCGCTGGATAGTAGCAAATACTTTATTATCATGCCGGAGAGCATCGGTTCTGGAAAATCGTCCAAACCGTCAGACGGCTTACGAATGAAATTCCCGCAGTACGATTATAACGATATGGTGCAGGCACAATATCGCTTAATCAAAGAAGGACTGGGTATTAACCACCTGCGCCTGGTGATGGGATATTCCATGGGCGGCATGCAAACCTGGCTCTGGGGTGAAAAATACCCAGACATGATGGATGCGCTGGTGCCAATGGCATCGCTGCCGAATGAGCTGTCTGGCCGTAACTGGATGATGCGCCGCATTTTGATTGAATCCATCAAGAACGATCCGGTGTGGAATAACGGTGATTACACACAGCAGCCGCCAACGCTGAAAACGGCCAACATTATGTTCAGTATCGCCACCACTGGCGGCACGCTGGCGTATCAGAGCAAAGCACCGACGCGTGCACAGGCGGACAAACTGGTAGAAGATCGCCTTGCGGCACCGTCGACCAGCGATGCCAACGACTTTATTTATATCTGGGGCTCGTCTGCAAATTATAACGCGGCACCGGAGCTGAATAAAATTAAGGCACCTGTTCTGGTGATTAACTCTGCGGATGATGAGCGTAATCCTATTGAAACAGGCATCCTGGATAATGAGCTTAAGAAAATTAAGCAGGCGACGTTGTTCCTTATTCCCGCCAGTAAAGATACCAGTGGGCATGGCACGATGATGTCGGCGAAGTTTTATAAAGATGAATTGCAACGTTTCTTAGAAAAGAATCCGTCTCAGAAAAATAATAAAAAATAAAAATACATGACCGGCAGAAAGTTTCTTTCTGTCGGTCATCATTTTCTATATACGTCTCTTTATTTTATTACGGTTTTATAACGAATTTATTTCAGTTCGTGGGGATTAACACGTCTGGAAAAATGAATAACGACTATTACGTAAATAACGGAACGGCTCTGCTCTGGAGCTGGCGCTCATCCTTTCTTATTTTCAGGCCACAGGGATAATTTATGTTTCGTAAGATAAAGATCCGTACTGCACTTAGCATGATGGTGTTTTCGTTAGCGGCGTTACTGCTTTTCGTCGGCGTGTTAGGGTTAGTTGCCGTTCAGTCAGGGAATAAATCATTTGCTCGCGTCGATATGGAAGTGCTGCCAGGGCTGGTTGCACTGAATGACAGCTCTGAACTGCTGTTGCGTGGTCGGTTGGATTTGCGTCTGTACGAATCATTAATGGGAAAAGGGGACGTCGAGGCGGCTAAAGTCGCGCTAGGGCGCGCCAGAGGCAAGGTCGACGGTGCCAGTGAAAAGTGGCAGGAATACCTGAAATACCCGCAGTCCGAAGCGGAGAAAGTCATTTCTGCGGACATGGCTGAAAAGCGTAATACGCTGATGCAGGAGTTTATCGATCCGGCATTTGCAGCGCTTAACGCAGGGAATCTGGATGAATATCGTCAGCGTGCTGGGAAATCGACGGTGCTGTATGCCGCGTTTGATAAATCCTCTAAAGCGTTGGTTGCCTTCAAGCTGAAGAGTATTGATGAAGCCTATGCCGATTCGAATGGACGCGTCGAGCTGATGGAAACCATCCTGTACGGTGCGATTGCCTGTGCGTTGCTGCTGGCGGTGCTGGCCTGGTCTGTGGTGACCAACATGATCGTGAAACCGCTGAATCAGGCTATTTCCGTCTTTGATCGCATCGCCGAAGGCGACCTGCGGGCACAGATTGATAGCAGCGGAAAAAATGAAATTGCACAGCTGTTTGCCGCGGTTCAACGTATGCGCGACGGGCTGGAAAATATGGTGCGCGTGGTGCGTAACGGTACCGATGCGATAAGCGTAGGTGTCGAGGAAATAGCCTCCGGCAACATCGATCTCTCCAGCCGTACCGAGCAGCAGGCGGCCTCGTTGGATGAAACCGCTTCAAGCATGGAACAGATCATGTCGACGGTGAAAAACAACGAAGACAACACGCGTAAGGCCAACGATCTGGCGCTGAAAGCCTCTAATTCCGCGTCTCGCGGCGGGAATGTTGTCTCTGAAGTGGTTGATACCATGCGTTCCATCAAGCAGAGTTCTGCCAAGATCTCCGACATTGTTGGCGTAATCGACGGCATCGCTTTCCAGACCAACCTGTTGGCGCTGAACGCGGCTGTGGAATCTGCGCGTGCGGGTCAATACGGTAAAGGTTTTGCGGTGGTGGCTTCCGAAGTACGGATGCTGGCTGCGCGCAGTGCAACGGCCGCAAAAGAGATCGGCACTATGATCGATGATTCTCTCAGCCGTATTGAAAAGGGCGCGGGGCTGGTTGAAGTCGCGGGTAACACCATGGACGAAGTGCTGATGGATGTGAAAAAAGTGGTCGATATTATGGATGAGATCACGCTGGCTTCCAGCGAGCAGAGTCGCGGCATTTCGCAGATCAATATCGCCATCAACCAGATGGATGGTGTGACTCAGCAGAATGCGTCCTTGGTATCCGAAGTCGCGACGTCAGCGAATTCACTTCAGGAGCAGGTTATTAATCTGCAACAGTCCGTTTCCCGTTTCCAGATCGCAAGAGAAAACATGGAACTCGGTAATGTGCTGCCCGGCTTGCGCCAGAACATTGCGCTGGCCGATGCCCGCTAATCGTTAAATGAGCTTATCGCCTGTTTTCGTTAATGCTATATGAGCATGAGCAGCGAAGACAGGCGATTCATACACGTATTCATTCATCAATAAATGGTGTGGTATCGATAAACGGCACGGGAACCGTCAACGTTAACCAGACGCCGTTATCCGCCTGATAAAAAACAAACCCTTGTTGGTGCATTTCCCGTGCCTTTATTTCTAATACCACGGGTTTGCCATGCCGTTGGCCGACGTTTATCGCTGTGGCTTCATCGGCAGACAAATGCACATACTGACGCGAGCCAGGAAGCAAACCCTGCTGATTTATCGAGTCGACGAATCGGGTTGCGGTGCCGTGGTAAAGAAACTCGGGCGGCACTTTGGGCTCGTAACGCATATCGACCTGTGATGACGAGTGCCCCTGCGCTGCGCGGATCGATAACCCATCCGCCGAAATAGAAAAACGCTTTTTATCACTGCTATCGACGACATCTTGAATCACTTCTCTGGTAAGAAGGCGTCCGTCTTTGGCCGCACCGCTAATCAGTTCCGCTATGTTTGCCCATCCTTCGCTATTCAGCGTGAGCCCAATGGCTTCGGGCTTGTGCCGTAAAACGTAGCTCAGAAATTTGCTGACCTCAGCATGATTCGTGTTGCTCATTGTGTTACTCCATTTATGCATTTTGCGAAGCGAATAGATTGTAATTGAAATACTTTTTACGCGAATAAAAAGTAAAAAGCCTCGTTTTTCAACGAGGCTTTCGTACTTACCGTACTACCGCTAGAAAATCGATGAGCGTTACAGCGCAGCGATGACCGCGTGCTGATCCAGCAGTTTGGCTTTCGCTACGGCGTAACCGTCCAACTTCTCGCGCTCTTTGGCTACGACCGCTTCCGGTGCGCGAGCCACAAAGCCTTCGTTGGACAGCTTGCTTTCGATGCGCTCAATCTCTGCTTCGATTTTCGCCACTTCTTTCGCCAGACGATCCAGCTCTGCCGCTTTATCGATCAGGCCAGCCATCGGGATTAACAGCTCGGCACCCTCGATGAGTTTAGTGACGGAAACCGGACCTTTGTCGCCCGCAGGCAGCAGCGTAATGCTTTCCAGACGCGCCAGCGTTTGGATAAAGCTGCGGTTCTCTTCCACGCGACGCTGTGCTTCAGCAGTGACATCACGCAGTAACACTTCCAGCGGTTTGCCCGGCGCGATGTTCATTTCTGCACGAATGTTACGCACAGCGATAATCGCCTGCTTGATCCACTCCAGATCGTTCAGCGCCAGCGTATCTTCCTGCGCGGCATCGAACTCAGGGAACGGCTGTAACATGATGCTTTCATTTGTACGAACAGCGGCGCTAATGCCTTTCAGCGTTTTAACGCGTAGCCAGATGGTTTCGGTAATGAACGGAATAATTGGATGCGCCAGACGCAGCAACGCTTCCAGTACGGTAACCAGCGTATGGCGCGTACCGCGCAGTTCTGCTTCCGATCCGCCATTCATCACAGGCTTCGTCAGCTCCAGATACCAGTCGCAGAACTGGTTCCAGGTGAATTCGTACAGAATACCGGCCGCAATATCAAAGCGATAGCTGTCCAGCGCTTCGCGGTAGGCTTTCACCGTACGGTTGAATTCCGCCAGAATCCAGCGGTCAGCCAGCGACAGCACTTTCTCGCCTGCGCTAAAGCCGCAATCCTGATCTTCGGTGTTCATCAGCACAAAACGGCTAGCGTTCCACAGCTTGTTACAGAAGTTGCGGTAACCTTCCAGACGCTTCATGTCCCAGTTGATGTCGCGACCGGTAGAGGCCAGCGCCGCCAGCGTGAAGCGCAGAGCATCTGTACCGTGAGGTTCGATGCCGTTCGGGAACTGTTTCTCGGTGCGCTTGCGGATTTTTTCCGCCAGCTGCGGCTGCATCATATTGCCAGTACGTTTTTCCAGCAGGGCTTCCAGCGAAATACCGTCCACCATATCCAGCGGGTCGATGACGTTCCCTTTGGATTTAGACATCTTCTGGCCTTCCTCATCACGGATCAGGCCGGTCATGTAAACGGTGTGGAATGGCACCTGCGATTTGCCGTCTTCATCTTTGATGAAATGCATGGTCAGCATGATCATGCGGGCAATCCAGAAGAAGATGATGTCGAAGCCGCTGACCATCACGCTGCTTGGGTGGAAGGCTTTCAGATCGGGGGTTTGTTCTGGCCAACCCAGCGTAGAGAACGTCCACAGCCCGGATGAGAACCAGGTATCCAGTACGTCTTCATCCTGATTCAGGACGACATCATCAGAGAGGTTGTTTTCACTGCGTACTTCCGCTTCGGTACGGCCCACATAGACGTTGCCATTGGCATCGTACCAGGCCGGAATGCGGTGACCCCACCACAGTTGACGGGAGATACACCAGTCCTGAATGTCGCGCATCCAGCTGAAGTACATGTTTTCGTACTGTTTTGGTACGAACTGGATGCGGCCATCTTCTACCGCTTCCACTGCCGGTTTAGCCAGTACGGCAGCACGCACGTACCACTGGTCGGTCAGCATCGGCTCAATGACAACGCCGCCACGGTCACCGTAAGGCACGGTCAGATCGTGCGCTTTGATCTCTTCCAGCAGGCCGAGTTCATCGAATGCGGCTACCAGCGCTTTACGTGCGGCAAAACGCTCCAGACCCTGGAAGGCTTCTGGAATGTCGCTGCTGTAAGCGGTGCTGGCTTCGCCATTGGTATCAAAGATTTCAGCGCTCTGGCGGATATCACCGTCGAACGTCAGGATGTTCACCATTGGCAACTGGTGGCGTTTACCGACTTCGTAGTCGTTGAAGTCGTGCGCTGGTGTGATCTTCACGCAGCCGGTGCCTTTTTCCATATCGGCGTGTTCGTCGCCAACGATCGGAATACGGCGGCCAATCAGCGGCAGGATCACCTCTTTGCCGATCAGATCTTTATAACGCGGATCTTCCGGGTTAACGGCGACACCGGTATCACCCAGCACGGTTTCCGGGCGGGTGGTCGCGACGACCAGATAGTCTTTCCCGTCGGCGGTTTTCACGCCATCGGCCAGCGGATAACGCAGGTGCCACATCGACCCTTTCACTTCGCGGTTTTCTACTTCCAGATCGGAAATCGCGGTGCGCAGTTTCGGATCCCAGTTCACCAGACGCTTGCCACGGTAAATCAGGTCTTCTTTATACAGACGAACGAACACTTCTTTCACCGCGTTGGACAGGCCTTCATCCATGGTGAAACGCTCGCGTTCCCAGTCAACGGAGTTGCCCAGACGGCGCATCTGATTGGTAATGTTGCCACCGGATTCGCCTTTCCACTGCCAGATTTTGTCGATGAACGCCTCGCGGCCGTAATCGTGGCGAGTTTTGCCTTCTTCTGCGGCGATCTTGCGCTCAACGACCATTTGCGTGGCGATACCCGCGTGGTCAGTACCCGCCTGCCACAGGGTATTTTTGCCCTGCATGCGCTGATAGCGGATCAACGTATCCATAATGGTTTGCTGGAAAGCATGACCCATATGCAAGCTGCCGGTGACGTTGGGCGGCGGGATCATGATGCTGAAGCTTTCTTTACTCGTGTCGCCGTGCGGCTTGAAGTAGCCTTGCTTTTCCCAGTGTTCGTAGAGCGGCTGCTCGATATCTTGCGGGTTATATTTCGTTTCCATTATGCTCAAAATTCAGTGAGTTGGCGGCGTAGCCGTGGTCAATTGGAAGCCGACGCTGCGATAGGTTTTATAGCGGTCGCGCGCCAACTGTTTCAAGGATTCTTCGTAAGGGACAAAGTCTATCACTTCATGGAAAGCGGTGGCAAAATCTGCGAACTGCGGCAATAGGCTGATCAGCAGATCTCGTGGCGCGTTGCCACGCCGCTGCGGCCAGGCCAGTTCAACCGGTGCGCCGTGACGCGGCCCTTCGCCTGCCAGATTATGCGGCACAAATGCGTTGGGATCGCGTTGCCACAGCGCCTCGTCCAGTCTGATGGCCTGTTGCTCGTCTTCACAGGCAATCAGCACGCGCTTTCCTGCTCGCCAACGTTCTGCCGCCAGATCGCATGCCAGTGCTTCATGGGCGCTGAGCTCACCGCTTTTGCTGTCGTGTTCGAGAAGATAGAACGTTGCGTTTTTCATTGTTTACACTATTGATAAGGGCCGGAATATCCGGCCCGATAGACAATTACCTTATAAGGATAAGGCAATCGCTGGCTTTGGTCATCGCCGTTGACGTGAAAGTCTTATTCTACGTCGTTCTGTCCGGCGCGGTTAAGCAGGAACTGTGATAACAGCGCGACCGGACGACCCGTTGCGCCTTTGGCTTTACCAGAACGCCAAGCGGTGCCCGCGATATCCAGATGCGCCCAGCTGTACTTACGCGTAAAGCGCGACAGGAAGCAGCCTGCGGTAATCGCTCCGCCCGGACGACCACCAATATTCGCCATATCGGCAAAATTGGATTCCAGCTGTTCCTGGAATTCGTCGGTCAGCGGCAGACGCCATGCGCGGTCGCCAGACTGCTCGGACGCGCTCAACAGTTCGTGCGCCAGCGGATTGTGGTTCGCCATCAGCCCGGTGATGTGGTGCCCCAGCGCAATCACGCACGCGCCGGTCAGCGTCGCGACGTCAATCACCACGTCTGGCTCATAACGCTCAACGTAGGTCAGCGTATCACACAAGACCAGACGACCTTCCGCATCGGTGTTCAGCACTTCTACCGTTTGGCCGGACATTGTGGTCAGCACGTCTCCCGGACGGTATGCACGGCCATCGACCATGTTTTCACAGCCCGCCAGCACGCCGATGATATTCAATGGCAGCGCCAGTTCGGCCGCCATGCGCATCACGCCGTAGACCGTGGCCGCGCCGCACATGTCGTACTTCATTTCGTCCATGCTGTCGGCAGGTTTGATGGAGATGCCGCCGGAATCGAACGTCAGCCCTTTACCTACCAGCACAATCGGGCGGGTTTCCGGGTTCGGATCGCCTTTATATTCGATCACGGACATCAGCGATTCATTCTGCGAGCCCTGACCCACGGCCAGATAGGCATTCATGCCCAGCTCTTTCATCTGCTGTTCACCAATCACGCGCGTGATGATGTTCTGGCTGTAGGTATCGGCCAGTTGACGCGCTTGCGAAGCCAGATACGCGGCATTACAGATATTCGGTGGCATGTTGCCGAGATCTTTCGCGGCTTTGATGCCCGCTGCAATCGCCAGACCGTGCTGAATAGCGCGCTCGCCGCTGGTCAGCTCACGGCGCGTCGGTACGTTGAAGACCATTTTGCGCAGTGGACGGCGCAGTTCGACCTTATTGCTCTTAAGCTGATCGAAGGTATACAGCGTCTCTTTTGCAGTTTCGACCGCCTGACGCACTTTCCAGTACGTGTTACGGCCTTTCACGTGCAGCTCGGTCAGGAAGCAGACTGCTTCCATCGAGCCGGTTTCGTTCAGGGCGTTGATCGTCTTCTGAATCACCTGTTTGTACTGGCGCTCATCAAGTTCGCGCTCTTTACCGCAACCAATCAGCAGAATGCGCTCGGAAAGAATGTTAGGTACATGGTGCAAGAGCAGTGATTGCCCCACTTTGCCTTCTAATTCACCACGGCGAAGCAACGCGCTGATGTAGCCGTCGCTGATTTTATCGAGTTGTTCGGCAATAGGGGACAGACGACGCGGTTCAAACACGCCGACGACAATGCAGGCACTGCGTTGTTTTTCCGGGCTACCGCTTTTTACGCTGAACTCCATGTACTCTCCTGAATCTTAAAGACAACGGCGGGGGCAACGGCTAGAATGTGACACTCCGTAATACTTCCCGCCGTTGCGTTAACATAACCTGTGTTAATCTTAACGACGTAACGAACCTGTTTTAGTGACTAATAAGCAGGTTCTGATACAACAGCTCAAACGCAGTGTGTTGTAATACAGTTTTAGCTAAGAGGGCAGCCAAAAATGAGTATAAATGGCGCGTTAGCGAAGAAACTATCGATTTTCCTGCAAAAAGACAAGTTTTCACAGGCGTAATTAAGCGTGATCATCATTCGATATCTGGTACGGGAAACCTTTAAGAGCCAACTGGCCATCCTTTTCATTCTGTTACTGATTTTCTTTTGTCAGAAATTGGTACGGATACTGGGTGCCGCTGTTGATGGTGAAATCCCGACAAATTTGGTTATCTCCCTGTTGGGATTGGGCGTGCCAGAAATGGTGCAGCTCATCCTGCCATTAAGTCTGTTTCTTGGCGTATTGATGACGTTTGGCCGCCTCTATGCGGAAAGCGAGATCACCGTCATGCACGCCTGCGGGCTAGGCAAACGCGTGTTGCTGAAAGCCGCGCTGGTTCTGGCGGTGTTCACTGCCATTATTGCAACCATTAACGTCATGTGGCTCAGCCCATGGTCGTCCCGGCATCAGGAAGAAGTACTGGCGGAAGCGAAAGCGAACCCCGGCATGGCGGCATTGGTAGAAGGGCAGTTCCAGTCCGCACAGGGTGGTAACGCGGTGTTGTTTGTCGGCAATGTCAAAGGCTCGGAGTTTGAGCACGTCTTTCTGGCACAGCTGCGCCCCAGCGGTAACGCACGGCCTTCTGTCGTCGTGGCCGATCGCGGTCATATCAAGCAAAACGAAGACGGTGCGCAGGTCGTAACGCTGGATAACGGTTCGCGTTACGAAGGTACGGCGCTGCTGCGTGATTTTCGTATCACGGACTTCACCAACTATCAGGCCGTGATTGGTCACCAGAGCGTGACGCTAAATAATAGCGATGTGCAGCAAATGGATATGCAGACCTTGTGGCATTCGGATGCGCACGATGCGCGTGCAGAGTTCCACTGGCGGCTGACGTTGATTATTTCGGTACTGATCATGGCGCTGATGGTGGTGCCGCTGAGTGTGGTGAACCCACGTCAGGGTAGGGTGCTGAGTATGCTGCCTGCGATGCTGCTGTACCTGATTTTCTTCCTGCTGCAAAGCTCGCTGCGTTCTAACGCCAGTAAAGGCAAAATCGATCCGATGGTATGGGTCTGGCTGACCAACCTGACGTACTTCGGTATCGCGGTCATGCTTAACCTCTGGGATACCGTGCCGATGCGCAAAGTGCGCGCCCGCTTTAAGCCCCGCACTCTTAGAACACAAGGAGCGGCCTGATGTTTGGTGTATTAGACCGCTATATCGGCAAAACGATTTTCACCACCATCATGACGACGCTGTTCATGCTGGTGTCGCTCTCCGGCATCATCAAGTTTGTCGACCAGTTGCGTAAAGTTGGGCAGGGCGAGTATTCGGCGCTGGGCGCTGGGCTATACACGCTGCTCAGCGTACCCAAAGATATTGAGATCTTCTTCCCAATGGCGGCGCTGCTTGGCGCGTTGCTCGGGCTGGGTCAGCTTGCGACCCGCAGCGAACTGGTGGTGATGCAGGCTTCCGGCTTTACCCGCTTGCAGATTGCGACGGCCGTGATGAAAACCGCGATCCCGCTGGTGCTGCTGACGATGGCGATTGGCGAATGGGTGTCTCCGCAAGGGGAACAGATGGCGCGCAACTACCGCTCTCAGATGATCTCCGGTGGGTCGATGATCTCTACGCAGGGCGGACTGTGGGCAAAAGACGGCAATGACTTTATCTATATCGAACGAGTGACGGGCGATAAAGAGCTGTCTGGCGTCAACATCTACCACTTCGACGATAAGAACAAGCTGCTATCTGTGCGCTATGCGGCCTCCGCCGAGTTTGAAGATGACAGGAATGTCTGGAAGCTCTCGCAGGTTGATGAATCTGATTTGAGCGACGGCAAACAAATTGGTGGCAGCCAGACGTTCAGCGGGGAATGGAAAACCAACCTGACGCCGGATAAGCTCGGCGTGGTGGCGCTGGAACCGGATGCGCTGTCTATCCGTGGGCTACACAATTACGCCAAATACCTGAAACAAAGCGGACAGGAAGCGAACCGCTACCAGCTGAACATGTGGAGCAAAATCTTTGCACCGGTCTCTGTGGCGGTGATGATGCTCATGGCAGTCTCTTTCATCTTCGGCCCGCTGCGCAGCGTGTCGGCGGGTTCACGCATCGTGATAGGTATTAGCTTCGGCTTCCTCTTCTACCTGCTGAATGAGATTTTCCGCCCACTCAGCCTGGTCTATGGCATCCCGCCGATCCTGGGCGCGATCTTGCCGAGCTCGGTGTTTCTGTTCATCAGCGTGGCACTGCTACTGAAACGCCGATAGCAGCCAATAAATCAGAGAAAGCGCCGAGTGGATAACCCCTCGGCGCTTTTTTATTGGTCGTGACAAATCGCCTTGGCAACACCCATTACCACACAATCTTGAAGGCAAAAAAGTCATAACACGTTGCTAGAGATGATTTTTTCAGCACTTAACCGAACACGGAGTGGATTAACGTTGCGCGAGAGCCGTCAAACGGTATAATGCACCCGTTTTCCGCATACTACTTCTGTGCCGAAGTGGCGAAATCGGTAGACGCAGTTGATTCAAAATCAACCATCGAAAGATGTGCCGGTTCGAGTCCGGCCTTCGGCACCAACAGTATGTAAATAGACGTCTACGGACGTCTTTTTTTATGCCTGAAATCCGCGCCACACAAGGCCTTACCCGAATTTTCTGTCAACGGAAGTCAATCTGAGTCCACCCACATCAATCTGCTTGTGAGTATAGAACCGAGTATATATGCTGGTTCGATATTGCTTATATACTCACAGCAGGATTATGGAAGGATAACCATTATGGCCCTGACAGATACTAAGGTACGTTCTGCTAAACCCGAGGAAAAAGAGTATTCGCTGGTCGATGGCGACGGCATGTTTTTGCTAGTTCATCCCAATGGCTCAAAATACTGGCGCTTTCGTTTTCGCTTCGGTGGCAAACAGCACCTGATGGCGTTTGGCGTCTATCCCGAAGTTTCACTGGCGGATGCCAGACAGAAGCGGGAAGACGCCAGAAAGTTGGTTGCTGCGGGCATTGATCCGCGTGAGCAAAAACGTGCGGTACAAGAAGAACAGGCGAAAGCGGTATTCACTTTTGAGTTTGTAGCCCGAGAGTGGCACGCTACCAATCAAAAGTGGTCGGAAGAGCATAGCCGCCGCGTGCTGAAAAGCCTGGAAGATAACCTCTTCTCTGCTATCGGTAAACGCAACATTGCCGAACTCAAAACGCGAGACCTGTTAGCCCCTATTAAGGTGGTTGAACAATCAGGCCGTCTTGAAGTGGCATCACGACTTCAACAACGCACAACCGCAATAATGCGCTACGCGGTACAAAGCGGGTTAATCGACTACAACCCGGCGCAGGAAATGGCGGGCGCTGTGGCATCAAGTAATCGGCAGCATCGTCCTGCACTGGAATTAAAGCATACTCCCGAGCTGCTTCAGCGCATCGATAGCTATACCGGCAGGCCATTAACGCGTTTGGCGGTAGAGTTGACGTTATTGATCTTTATCCGCTCCAGCGAACTGCGCTTTGCCCGTTGGTCGGAGATCGATTTTGAAACCTCAATGTGGACTATCCCTCCTGAGAGAAAACCGATAGAGGGTGTGAAGCACTCTCATCGTGGCTCAAAAATGCGTACTCCGCATTTGGTGCCCCTTTCCCGACAGGCGTTGGTTATTTTGAAGCAAATACAGCAATTCAGCGGCAACCATGAACTGATCTTTATTGGCGATCACGATCCGCGTAAGCCCATGAGTGAAAATACGGTGAACAATGCCTTGCGGGTAATGGGGTACGACACCAAGGTTGAAGTCTGCGGTCACGGCTTCAGGACAATGGCCTGTAGCTCGCTAATTGAATCGGGGTTATGGTCGAGGGATGCAGTGGAGCGCCAGATGAGCCATATGGAACGTAACTCGGTACGGGCGGCGTATATCCACAAGGCGGAACACTTGGACGAGCGTAAGCTGATGCTGCAATGGTGGGCAGATTTTCTCGATGCGAATCGGGAGAAGGCGGTGAGTGCGTTTGATTTTGGGAAGTTATTGGCTGGCTAATTCATAATAAATAACAGGTTGTAACTCTGGAAAGCGTTACAACCTAATAAAGTAGAATTATTAAAAGAGCTATTTTTTTGAACATGATTTTGACCTATAAGACTGTATACACACGCGGGTAAAGGAGGAGGCACGTATGACGCCAGAAGCGAAGGCGCGCCAGATAATCGATTCGAGGCTAGAACAAGCCGGTTGGATTATTCAGGATATGAAGCAAGTTAACCTGTCGGCAGGCCTTGGCGTAGTGATACGTGAATTCCCCACAGACAGCGGACCTGCGGATTATGTGTTGTTCATAAACCGGGATATGGTCGGCGTCATTGAAGCTAAAAGGGATAGCGTTGGTGAAAATATTACAGCGACCGAGATCCAGTCCGACCGTTATGCTTCGGCCAAACTGAAATGGCGGAAAGACTCGACTCCTCTGCGTTTCCTATTCCAAGCTACGGGGCAAATCATCCGCTTTACTGATAATGCGGATCCCTCCCCGCGCTCGCGCGAGATCTTCCACTTCTTCAAACCGGAAACCTTGGCAACCTGGCTGGATCAACCAGAGACCCTGCGACGCCGTTTGGCCGAGCAGATGCCTGCCTTGCCAGAGCGTAATTTACGCGACTGCCAAATTAGTGCAGTAACTGGTCTAGAAGCATCGTTGGCCCAGAATAAGCCGAGAGCTTTAGTACATATGGCTACTGGTGCGGGCAAAACCTTTACGGCGATCACTTCTGTGTACCGATTGCTTAAATTTGGCGGTGCTAAGCGTATTCTCTTTTTGGTGGATACTCGTAACCTCGGCAAACAAGCACATCAAGAGTTCATGGCTTACACTCCGCCGGATGATGGGCGTAAGTTTACCGAACTCTATAACGTACAACGTTTGAATTCTCCGAATGTCGATCCTCATGCTCAGGTGTGTATCAGCACCATCCAACGGATGTATTCCATCCTAAGTGGAGAGCCTATAGACGAGTCGGCTGAAGATGTTTCTCTCAATGAGGTGCAACAAACCAGTCGGCAAGAAAAGCTGGTCCGCTACAATCCGCTTGTTCCGGTAGAGACTTTCGACTTCATCATTATCGATGAATGCCATCGAAGCATTTACAACCTTTGGAAGCAGGTTCTCGATTACTTTGACGCCAGTTTGGTAGGCCTGACCGCTACCCCTGATAAGCGTACCTTTGGCTTTTTTAACGAAAACATTGTGGCTGAATACACTTATGAACAATCAGTCGCTGATGGAGTCAACGTCGGTTACGACGTCTACGAAATCGAAACGGAAATAACCAAGAAAGGTTCTGAACTTAAAGCTAAAGAATGGGTGGATCATCGTGACCGGCAAACGCGCAAAAAGCGTTGGAGTGAAACTGAGGAAGATACCATTTATTCAGGGAAAGAGTTGGATCGTTCAGTAGTTAATCCCAGCCAGATTCGCAAAGTGATCCTTGCGATGAAGAATGCAGTTGAAAAACAGATCTTTCCATCCCGGCAAGAGACACCCAAAACGCTTATTTTTGCTAAAACAGACAGCCACGCTGATGACATCATCAATATAGTGCGTGAAATCTATGACCAAGGGAATGCATTTTGCAAGAAAGTCACTTATCGATCGGACGAAGATGCGGATAGTGTCCTCAGTAGTTTTCGTAATGACTACAACCCGCGTATCGCTGTGACAGTGGATATGATTGCCACTGGTACTGATATCAAGCCGTTGGAAGTTCTGCTGTTTATGCGTGATGTTCGCAGCAAGGGTTATTACGAGCAGATGAAAGGCCGGGGTGTGCGATCGCTCGATAGCGATAGCTTGAAGCGTGTGAGTAACAGTGCTGATAGCGATAAAAGTCGTTTCGTGCTGATTGATGCTGTTGGGGTGGAGAAATCGCTTAAAACTGAGAGCCGCCCACTAGAGAAAAAGCCGAATATTGCGTTGAAGGATCTCCTTCAGGGCGTCGCTATTGGGTGTCGGGATGATGACACCGTTTTGTCATTGGCTAATCGTCTCGTCCGACTTGCCAAACAGTTGGATTGCAAGGCCAAGGCTCGGATTGAAGAAGCTTCTGGGGGACTGAGTATTGGTGATCTCGGTAAAGGTTTGATCACTGCACTGGATCCCGATGCTATTGTTGCGACAGCGTTGGATATTGCTCTCGCACAGGGGCTTATCCGTAACGAAGAGACTTTATTGCCTGAGGAGATCGCTGCTGCTCGTGCTGGCCGTGTCGCTGAAGCTTGTGCTCCTTTTGATAAACCATCATTGCGTGATGCTATTGAGAATGCTCGCCGTGAGCGAGAGCAACTGATTGACCATATCAACCTGGATCAGGTCATCTTCTCCGGCTTCTCTGAACAGGCTGAGAGCCAAGCTAAAGCTAATATTGCTGAATTTGTGAGTTATATTCAGCGGCATAAGGATGAAATTGCTGCACTTAGCTTCTTCTATCAACAACCTTACCAGCGACGGGCATTGACCTTTAACATGATCGAGGAATTGCACGAACATCTCGCCAAGCCGCCGTTGATGCTTACTACTGAGCGACTATGGAGTGCCTATGCGCGGGTTCAGACCAACCAGGTCAAGGGGGTTGAGCGCAAACGCCAACTCACCGATCTGGTCTCGCTGGTCCGTTTTGCACTGGGGCTGGAGAGTGAGCTCAAACCTTTTGCCGATGAGGTAGATAAGCGCTTCCAGACCTGGATTTTCCGCCATAATGCTCAGCGAGCTAGCGCCTTTACCCCAGAACAAACGGAATGGTTGCGCTTGATTAAAGAGCATATCGCCAGCAGTTGCAGCATTCAGTGCGATGATTTTGACTACGCCGAACTGGCCGATAAGGGCGGGTTGCAGAAGGCATGGCAACTATTTGGCAAAGACCTATATATGCTGATAAATGAGATGAATAAAGAGTTGGTAGCGTAATGAGAGAATTTAGCGATGAGGTACTACAGTATTATCCTTTTGTCGAGATATCTTCCCCACCAAATTGGGAAAGGGTGACTCTGCTTGATATTTCATCCGATATTAGTTCTGGCTTTGCAAGCGGAAAGCATAACTCCAATGGTACGGGTATCCCCCATCTTCGCCCTATGAATGTGAGCCGCGATGGACAAATTGATCTTAGCGTTATCAAATCTGTAGTCGACAGCAGCGGGGTAAGGCTTAGCGTAGGCGATGTTCTTTTTAACAACACAAACTCTTCTGAGCTTGTTGGCAAAACGGCTGTCATATCTCGTCAAGAAGAAGGTTTTGCTTTCTCCAATCACATGACTCGTGTGCGTCCTTGTGCTGGTATCACGCCCAGTTTTTTGGCCTTGCAGCTCCACTTTTTATGGATGACAGGGTACATGAGACATCGGTGTACCAACCATGTTAATCAAGCAAGCGTTTCGTCAAAAGTCTTGGCTAACACGATACCTATACTTTTGCCGCCATCCAACGAACAAACCCGCATTGTCACCAAACTTGAAGAACTGCTGACAGATCTTGATGTGGGCGTGGCTGAGCTTAAAACTGCACAGAAAAAGCTTTCTCAGTATCGCCAGTCATTGCTCAAAACCGCCGTTGAAGGAACTCTGACAGCAGAGTGGAGAGAGAACAATCCACCGACCGAAAGCGGGACACAACTGTTGGAACGCATTCTGCTTGAGCGCCGCGCGCGCTGGGAAGCGAAGCAGTTGGCCAAGTTCACCGAGCAGGGCAAAAAACCACCGAAGGACTGGCAGAAAAAATACCCTGAACCGGTTCAGCCCGATACCACTGATTTACCGCAACTGCCACAAGATTGGATATGGGTGAGTATTGACCAGATCGTGTCTGAGTCGTCTTACGGAACTTCTGTTAAATGTAATTACGAAAGTAAAGGCACCCCGGTTTTACGGATTCCAAACGTCAGTTATGGAAGCATTGATCTTCAAGATATCAAATTCGCTACAACTGATTTACATCTTGATCAAAAAGATTTTTTAGCCGTGGGTGATGTTTTGATAATAAGAACAAACGGCAGCATTGGTTTGGTAGGACGAGCGGCAGCGGTAATTGATGCTCTGCCCTCTCAGTATTATTTTGCTTCATACTTATTGAGACTACGCTGTACCGAGACGTCTATTGGTCACCGTTGGTTATTAGCTGCTTTATCAGCACATTGTGGACGAGAGTGGTTAGAAGCCCGAGCTGCATCATCTGCTGGCCAACACAATATCAGTCTTTCTACTCTATTGATGATGCCCATTCCGCTTCCTCCGCGAGAAGAGCAACATCGAGCACTGACTTTGTTTGATGAAGCCAATGATTTGATAATTCAGCAAGAAGAAGCAACTATGCTGCTGTTGAAACAATGTGCTGCCCAACGGCAAAATATCTTGTGTGCGGCTTTTACTGGTCGGTTAGTCCCACAAAATCCGAGCGATGAAGCGGCCAATGTGCTGCTGGAACGTATCCGTGCTCAAAGGGCTGAGCAGGCTAAGCAACCTAAACCGCGCAGAACCAAGAACAAAAAAAAGGAGCTCTCGACTGTGACCCGCAAATTAGTAGATGTACTTACTGAAGCGAGCGACTGGTTACCAGCACAAGATGCTTTTCAGCTCTGTGGTATAGCTGATAGTGCTCAAACCGAAGAGATTGAAATGCTGTATGCTGAGTTGCGTGTGTTGGATAAAGATAAACGGTTGTTAGTCGATGTGGTCATGGACGAAGAAGGCCGCAAAATTGGTGATCGCTTAAAGTTGGTAGGTTAAGCTATGCGTTTGGATAAGCTCACTATAGGCAGCCCTAAAGACAGCCCAACTCACCAGTTCAAAAACCTGAAGAATGTCACTATCGATTTCGATCAGGAGCATTGGGTTACTGTGGTAATTGGTTGGAACGGTACGGGGAAGTCAAATGTGCTAGAGGCACTGGCTATAATTTTTCGTGATTTGATCGCCAAAAAACGCTCGCCTGTTTTTGCCTTTCAGTTGTCTTATCGTATGGGAGCTGGCGATAGTCTCCGATACATTCATATTGATGCTGACCCTGATCGAGAAAAAGAATCTTTTATTATCCATGTTGCAACGGATGCAGAGGCCCATGGTAAGGGAACTCTCGCTCCCTTCCTAGATGGAGAGGGAGATGTCTCAGCTCTACGTGGCAGAGTGATAAAATTTAGTACCTTTTTGAATGCTGGTGTTGAGTATCTTCCTCGTTATGTATTCAGCTACTATTCGGGCGAAAGTTCGCGTATGCACGAGATTTTCCGGCCTTATTTGGAAAGTTATGATAGTAAGCTACGCAATGGTGAAGATCCTGGCTTAAAACGATTGTTCTATGCTATGCCGGTACACAGTCAATTCGTCCTGCTCGCTTTTCTGATTCAACAGTCTGATATTGTTAGGAACTTTCTGAATGAGCATTTAGGTCTCGATCCTGATGAGGGGATTGAATCTGTACTGTTTGTGTTGAGACAACCCCCATGGAAATCCAAAGCTCCAGATGGGGATAGTCGCTTCTGGAATGCACGAGGAGTTGTGCGTGATTTCTTATCGCGCCTCTATGACATCGCCTTGGCACCGATTGAGGTATCACGGCGTGTGTCAACTTCTATTTGGAACAAAGAAACACTGCAATTTAAATATCTCTATATAAAGGATATTGATGCGTTACGACGTTTGGTCGGCAGTCAAGCGCCAGCCGAATTCTTTCGAGATTTGGAAAGCACCTATGTATCTGAACTGATTGAAGAGGTTCGCATTCGCGTTCGTCTAAAGAAAAACGAAGGGTATGTGACCTTTCGAGAGCTCAGCGAAGGTGAGCAACAGTTACTGACTGTACTGGGACTCCTGTGCTTTACTGCCGAAGACGAAAGTCTGTTTTTATTGGATGAGCCGGACACTCATTTGAACCCTAGGTGGAGCGTAGATTATATCTCATACCTAAAGCAGTTTATTGCCAGTGGTACTAAGCAAGAAGAGACAAGTCACATCTTACTGACAACTCATAACCCACTTGCTATTGCTGAATTGGATCGTGAACAAGTACAGATCCTGCGGATGGTCAAAGAGAATGAGCAACGGAGGGTTGTGGCCTGTTACCCTGAGATGGCTCCGCGAGGGATGGGGTATGCGGCAATCGTAACCAGTGATATGTTTGGTATTGCTTCAACACTGGATCAACCTACACAATTGCTTTTGGAAACGCAGCGGGCATTTGCCGCCAAAACACGCCTCTCAGCAGATGAACAGCAAGAACTGGATAACATCAATGCTCAACTAGACCGTCTGGGTTTTCGTTTCTTCCATCCTGATGATGAGTACTCTCGTTATTTGAGGCTACGTAATGATTTGCTTAAATCCCGTTTGGCTGTGACAAAGCCTAGTGACATAGCCAGTAAGGTTCTTGCCATGAGCCGTTTAGAACGGGAAGAACTAGCGACCAAACTTATTGAAAAACTCATAGCTGACGATGATGAACAGATAGATAAGGTCGATCGATGAGATATATCGACATTGATGAATTAGTGTTACCTGATGGGTGGTTAGATAAAGCAGCTACTGCTTCTAATGCTGTTGCCGCTGGAGCCGATCCCGATGAATATTCAAAAGTCTGGCGTGAACTCAAAGATGCTTTGGCGGAGCTATTTCCTGATAAAAAGTGTTGGTACTGTGAGTCTCCGGTGGATCGTGCTGACAATGCTGTTGACCACTTCCGCCCAAAAGGCCGAGTGAGTGATGCATCTAGTCCTCATTCTGGTTATCGATGGCTGAGTTTCGAACATCGAAATTATCGTTATGCGTGTACTTTTTGTAATAGTCTGAGAAAAGATATCGCAACCGGAGATACTGGAGGAAAGGCTGATAGATTTCCTCTCATTGTTGAGGCAGACCGTCTTTATGCTCCAGGGCCACTGGCTCAGGAAAAACCAATCTTGCTCGATCCGTGTGAGCTCAATGACTGGGAGCTTATTGGTTGCAAACAGGAAAACGGAAAGCCCTGCCCGACAAGTAATGAACAGTTAGCAAAACACAGGGCTGAGGAATCTATTTCTATCTATCATCTTGATTATGAGCCAACTTGCAAGCAAAGGCATGCAGTAGCGGTGAGACTTATGGCTGATATTGATCAAGCTAAGCAGTTATTCGGGCTGCCTGGTATGGATGTACATTTTACTGCTGTCGCGAAAAAAATACGGCGAGCTATAAATCGTAAGGCACCTTTCAGTGGGGATATGATTTTCCTTCTGAAGGGGCAGCGACACGCAGACCACCCTTGGATTCAAAAATTGTTGGAAATTTGAAATGAACGCAAGCACCCTAATCCAGAAACTCTGGAACTTCTGCAACACTCTTCGCGATGACGGTGTCGGCTATGGTGATTATTTAGAACAGTTGACTTATTTACTGTTTCTGAAGTTAGCCCATGAATACGCACAAGAGCCATATAATCACGAAACAAAGATTCCTAAAGGCTATGACTGGGACAGTTTGAGCCGTAAAACAGGGGAACCGTTAGAAGCCCATTATTTGGCAACTTTGCACAAGCTAGGGCAGCAATCCGGGATGCTTGGAGCTATCTTTTTTAAAGCTCAGAATAAGATTCAAGACCCAGCTAAACTCTCTCGGCTGGTTCAGTTAATCGATGCTGAACGTTGGATTAGTCTTGATTCCGATACTAAAGGTGATCTATATGAAGGCTTGCTGCAAAAGAATGCCGAAGATACTAAGAGTGGAGCTGGGCAGTACTTTACACCTCGGGCGATCATACAAGCGATAGTCACTTGTATGCAGCCAGTCCCTATGAAAACCATAGCTGATCCTGCTTGTGGAACAGGTGGTTTCTTCTTGGTTGCTAATGAGTGGCTATCTGGTACTGGACACTGGATCAAAGAAAATAAAGCTTGGTTGCCTCGTGAAATCCCAAAGTTAAATAGTAAGCAGGCACGTTTTTTACGTGAAGGAACGTTTTATGGCAATGAGATTGTTTCTAATACTCGTCGCATGTGCCTAATGAATCTGTTCTTGCATAATATCGGTGAGCTGAATGGTGAACCCGTTATTGAACGTGCTGATGCCTTAATTTCTGAGCCTAAAATTAAAGTTGATTACGTGCTAGCCAACCCGCCATTTGGCAAAAAAAGCAGCATGATTATTACTAACGAGGAAGGTGAAGAAGACCACGATGCGTTAACTTATGAGCGTCAGGACTTTTGGGAAACGACCTCTAACAAACAGCTAAATTTTTTGCAGCATATAGTAAGTATGCTGAAATTAGACGGTAAAGCGGCTGTTGTACTGCCTGATAATGTATTATTTGAAGGTGGTGTAGGGGAAAAAATTCGACGGAAATTGCTGGAAAATTGTGATGTTCACACCATATTGCGTTTACCCTCAGGTATTTTTTATGCACAAGGGGTGAAAGCTAATGTTGTGTTCTTTGACGCAAAGCCTAAAGATGGGAAAATTCATACAAAAGGAATTTGGTTCTATGATCTGCGTACTGGCAAGCATTTTACGTTAAAGACTCGCACGCTAAAACTAAATGACTTGCAGGATTTTATCGCTTGCTACAATCCGAAAAATCGTCACAAAAGGCAAGAAACTGAACGTTTCAAGTTTTTCAGCTATGAGGAGCTTGTAGCTAGAGATAAGGCTAGCCTCGATGTTTTTTGGTTGAAAGACGACAGCCTGGATAATCTTGAGGATTTGCCTCCACCAGATGTTCTACAGCACGAAATTATTGAACATTTAGAAGCTGCATTAACCGCTTTCCGGGAAGTGGCTAATGGGTTACAAGTTGTATCTAAGCACACAGATGGCTAAGTGAAAAAATCAAGGTTAGCTATCTAGAATAACGTAGTAGCTAACTTTGAGATTCAACTTTAGTGGCTCTAGACTAGAGCACGGAAAGTCTTATGAGTTATGAACTTGCTGTTTATCAATTGGTTAATAATGGTTGGCCAATTATTAACCGTTGTGGGGTATTATCCAAAGTTGGATTGACGAGGACGACCTCGTTTTTTCGATTGATTCTTTATCATTTCTCCTCGGCCAAATATTCTGGAGTTATTTGGCAGCGTTAATCGTATTATACTATCGGTTTTTGTTAAGTATTTTATGGCTATTTTTAAATTATCTCTTTTTTTGTTATCTGAGTAATGTACATTGCCGATTCCTGACCTATCGTCCTGATGATAGGCTGCATTGCAGTTGAAATAGAGCCCCATACCATCAGTTATTTTTTGTGACCAATATACTCCAACAAGTCTAGCCAATAAAATATCATTGCGAACTTTATTGCCATCAAAAAAAAGCAAGTATGGTAATGAAATCCTTTAATGGAGCCAAATTCCATTTTCCACAAGTAACCTATACAATACTGAAATAATGAGTGTGATTGTACGCTTTTCAGTAATTTTTTACGATGGATTTGAGTAGTCGCTGCTGTTATTGAATTGTATTTCGACTTTAGATACGAAAGATCAACTCTGAGTACTAAGATTTTGCTATAGTTTTCAAAAAGTTCGTCGATGTAAGACAATGAACTTAAATAGTTTTTTTGAGATGTTCGATGAAAATTCCGTAGTTTTCTTTTATATTTTACTGAGTTTGATTCAACCTGAAATTGGTGTAGTAAATTATTTAGCATAATTATGTCCGCCGGGATGGGATTTGATTCCCCTAGCGTTCTATATAGGTTGTTGTTTTTTTTAATATGAAAAAACAACTCTATTAGCGGATGGGGTTTATGATATTCACACATGGAGTTTTTAACCTGTTCAATACAACTTATTGCTTCTAATAAAATACGGGTTGTATATTTATTATTTACTGTCGCGTTAGTCTTTAAAGATGTGTTTTCCTTTCGTACGAGTTGGTTTAATATTGACAGTATTCGTACCTGTGATTTAATGTAATCATAATCTTTTGTTATCAATAATGTTGTGTCATTGATTGCGTCGTGTAAGCATGATGATTCTAATAATGACCATTCTTTATCATTCATTGTAGTAACTCTTCTACTCTCTCAAAAAGTAATGTTTATATGGATGGGTCGTGATTAAGTTATTATTTATAAGAAATTAGTATTTAGTATATAATAAAATCCTAAATGCTTAAGTTGAGTATTTAAGTGGGTAATAACCATTGGAGGGGTTTCATTACAGATCTCTTACGTATAGACGGTATTCCCGGGATAATACCGTGATAGCAAGTTAGTGATCTGTTGGTGATCTGTTATCATCAGGATAATGGCTATTTAGCCATCTTAGATAAATTCTTAGTTCCCAACGACTGCGGTTGCCTATTTTTATTGGCTTAGGGAAGAGACCACTAGCCATAAGCTTGTAGAAGAAGGCCCGAGAGAGTCCGGAGTGCTGACATAGATATTTCATGTCAACTAAGCGATCTGCCGGGTTTTCGTCAAGAGAGATTGCGTTCATTTTATTCACCTCGCTGTTTTTAAATTCGAGATGAAGCATAAACACTGGTAGTAAAAATTACTTGGTAAGAAATTTATCCAAAAAACTTACTAACTACATCAGCGTTGATTGCACAGTGATGTTGCGTGACTATGATTCAGGTCGCAGAGGCTTTAGCAATAGTTATAACCATGAAAAAATTATGAAAACCGATATGATAGAAAGTGTATGTATTGCCTGAGTAACTTATTATTATGGTTTTGTTAATTTTGTAGTTTTTTTGATAAAGCCGTAAAGTAGCCTAATGGGATGGACTCTTACTCTAACCGCGAAGAGAACTGCGTAAATCATGTATCTATGGAAACATGAATATAAATTACTTTTACTTACTTGGTGTTTTTTATTAACTCCTCAATAGTCATCGTTTTAAGATTTTCATTTTTCTGAATTGCTATTGATAGTTGTTCTAGCCTGCCATCGTTAAAAGTAAGATCAAAAGTTTTAAGTTTTGTTGCCTTGAAATTAGAACCATCAAATTCGACATATTTATTTGGCGTGTCTATATCTTCAAGATTTAATAGTTTGTTGACTTGAGATAAGGGTATCTGAATGCCATTAATTCTTTGCCAAATTAATAGGTCAGCAATAGGTATTGCTTGGTTTCTAAATATATCAATTATTTTATTTTTAGGGAGCGGTTTTTCAGTGTAATTGAATTTTTTTTCTATTTTATATCTTTCTCGTAAAGTTGAAATTGTGTTTTTGAATGAATTGATTAATTGCGCATCTGTGTATCCTTCTAAATCGACATATAAATAAACATGGTCGACATAAGGCTTTTGAAGGCTTGTTAATGTATCTGTTTTATTTGGCTCATCATCGTCTGTAATGTGTTTAATATAAGGAGAATGAAAGTCACGTAATTTTAGATTTTGATAAATATTCTCAATGTGCGATACCGTTAATTCATATACTGGCGATTTAATTTCTATGGTTCTATTTTCTATATCTACACTCAATGGGTTTTTATCTGCTGTGATTACTTTTTTCGATAAATCCTCTAGTTGGGAGGTTTCTTGATAAGTGTTTTTTCTTATTTCTGGTTTTCCGGAGGTAATGTCAATATATGATTTTTTTATGCTAGGGAAGTCAATAAGTTCCTCAGGTGAAGAGAATCCGATGAGCTCAAGACGGGCATATAGTTCCTCTAACATATCTATAATGGTTAATTTTCGAACAAAGCTGTAATTTTTTATATTAAACCAACTCACATCCTCTCGTGTGGCCTTATGTTTCTTTGTAGTGGGGGATGTTAACATTTTCGTATATATGTTTTCTTTCATTATTCTTTCCCTTTTTTATCATTTAAATATATTATTGAATTAATGTCTTGTTTTTTAAATTCCTATCTTTTGTCTAGCATTGGAGTGAACCTATTTTTTCTGAATTTAATTTTGACTGTTGTTTTATCGCTTGATTGAGGCAGCAAATCCATAAATCATACCGTAAATACAATTTAGTAGCTGCTATTTCTGCTATTAATAGCAGAAATAGCAGCTACTGAACAGCATACACCACGTATGATTTAAGAGTCTATACCAGTACAGGCTATGATGCTGTCAGTTTGGACACGAACAGCGTGCAGAAACTGGAGCATACTGGTAGCACATGAGAATGTTGAGTAAAATGAAATAGGCTAAATGGGATAGCTTCTATGTCTATCACTATGTTCTTTATGTAATGAAAAAGAGATTATAATCATTGAGTGTACGGTTGAAAGTATTCGATGATAATTGGTAAGTGATATTTTCCTCTTGGTGAAATATAACAAATTTGCGAATCTTGATATATGTGCCCCCCCGTTTTTTTGATGATTGGCTCATCAATGTAAAATATAATTTTGTTTTTTTTGTAAAAAATAAATACACCATTTAGACGTAATTATCAACACGGGTTTTTATTATTTTATGGCCTTTGAGTTGAATAAAAAAATATAAGAGTGGTGTTGTAAGTTGTATGGTTATCTTCTCTTTTGTGAAATAAAACGCGCCTTCATTGAAGGCGCGTTTTTACTATTACGACGGATGGTAAGTCAGAAAAATGATTTATTTTGTAATTTATAGGAAACAAAAATTGTTTTTCCACATGATGCTACGTGAATTTTTCCAGTGTCATATAAGTATCTAAGCGCGGATTCAAAGCGTGCGTGTTGGCGTAATGAGTTTGGGCCGTACTGACGTATGTGGTTTTTTTTAATGGGTTGGAAATTATTCATATGAAAACGTCCTGACAACCATGCCCATAGTATATTAGCATCTGTTATGTGCTGTGGTTCTGGTGTCAATATTCGTAGAGCTTCATTTAGATACCACTGGCACACGGCAACAGCACTTTCCACGTTTCCTAATGTTATATCTCCATCTTCGTTGCTAAAATAATGAAAAAGTGCGGCCATACGAGCTATTTTATTTCCTTCTTTACTTGCAAAGTCACGAATAGAGAAATAGTCACCATTAACACCAACGCTACGCTCAATCTTTTCACATAAATATATCCATCGATTCTTAGCGTCAGGAGAGAAATGTAATAATGTACGGTTTTTATTTTTGGATATATGCGTTTCTAAATAACAGCTTAACATCTGGTTAAGACGTGAATAATAAGGGGAAATAAGGTCGTGGTAGCTATCATTCATGTTTCCTATACGGGTGCCAATTGTTGATGTCGGAAAGGAAAAGAAAAAGCGAGCCAAAAAACCACTGCCCCTAACTTGTTCGTGTGCATGTTTAAGGTACCTATGCAATGGCGCATTTTGCACCATTATATTTGCACTCAGCCGAGCTCCGAATATTTTATAGCTCTCAGAATGACGACGCGTGACAGAAATCGGCATTCCATCCCATAACTCATTGAGCAATGCCAGATTTTTAAACGCTTGACTGTTTATTATTTCTCCACCTTCGGATGAGTGTAGTGCTAATGATCCTCCACCTGTGTGCAATAAATGTTGCAAGGCCGCTGGTGTTATATCGTTAGCCAATAGTTGCACTTTTTTCGGTAGTTGTGGTTCATTCTGAAAATGTTCCATTAGCCGTGCTTTTACATCATCTGTTGGCAAAATTTTTCTTGTGTTTTTTTCGAGATTATTTTTTATTGCACTTAATTCTATTTTCCAAATATCTACTTCAAACTTGTATTTTTTTAAATTTTCTTGATGTTTTAAATAAGAGATTCTTTCATGTTCATGAATCGGCTGCATAAATATTTTATCAACCGTTGATTTCCTTTCCCCCGATTCTGCAACTGTTAAAAAATTGCATGAGACTGGGAATGTAAGCCCATCCTTAGGGCTTACATCAATCATCCCTTGAGCTAATAGTGCTATGGGGGCCATTGCCGAAGCAAATATAAGAGGTATTGGTGCTTGGGTTTTACTACTTACTGCACTAATAGCATCTCGGAGCACATCTGGAATTTTTTCTGTAGGAAAAGTTGGATTTTCTAAATGAGAGTTAGGGGCTACCATATTGGTATTCGCTAAATAATTCATTTTATCACCTTTGTTTTGTCAAAATGATTTATTTCGGAGTTTATTAATAAATGAGATTTCATTTTTAATCAAAGTGTTATTAATCGAGTTTTCAGGGGAGGACATAAGTTGACTTCAGTAGACAATGGTGAACATATATGGAATGGGGAGCAGTAAGTGGCGAGTCAGGTATTGATGTTAATTCTGTGTTTTTATCTATGAATCAAAAATAAAATAACAATATATTATTTTATGGATATCGCGCATAGGCTTTGGCCATCAGGTAATTTATATGACATATCCTGTCGTCTTGGTGGATTTTATGTATAAAAATCAATCATATTAGTCGACACATCCTGTCCGTTCTACCCATTACAGTAATCGCTCCTAAACGATTATTGAGGATGGATGATGGCAGTTTATCGGTTAGATCCTGATTTGGCCTTGCTAAGCCAATGCAGTAATGAAGACCTTCAACTACTGGTTGAGTTGTTAACCATTGATAGTAAGGATGGTGAAAAACGCTGGTCAGAGACGTTAACCAGTACAAGCGAATATCAGCGTTTTTACCCGGACCACAGCAAATACTGGACGTCGATTGGCGCAGAGTTACAAACTTTTGGCGCAAATACTTTAGTCAGCTTGGTGCGCGGTGGACAGGGCGTTCTTTACCGTGAAATTTTGTGCGATGTCTGTGACAAGCTGGATGTTAATTACAATAAAAACAGCACGACGGAGTCGATTGAACTTAATTTGCTCATGAAAGTGCTGGAAAAAAGTCTGGACAACATGACACCAGACGAACTGGCGATGTTGTCTAAAAATATGCAGCTCGATTTAACCAGCCCAACACCACAACTCATTCTTATCGCTATACAGGCAGCCATTCGAACCTCTTCTGTTGCCGCTTTGGAACTCGCAACAACATTGGCAGCCAGCGTTATCACCGCACTCGGCGGGATCGCCACCTGGGGAACCGTGTTCGTTGCGTCTCGCGCCCTTTCAGTTCTCGCTGGCCCCGTCGGTTTAGCGCTCAGTTCAGCCTGGATGCTGTCGGATATTGCGGGCCCGGCATACCGAGTCACGATCCCTGCCTGCATCGTTATCGCCTGGCTACGTCAGAAAAACCTTACCAAATATTAATTTATTCCGTGTATGCCAAAAGGGATGCACGGAATTTATACAGGAATTATCACCATGCCTGAACAGGGAAAACGTTACGACCGGCTCGCCAGTCGCCTGGCTATTTTAGTCAGCAGGCTCTTCATGGGGGAGTCTCTGTCAGTCAAACAACTGGCTTTAGAATTCAATGTCTCGGAAAGAACGATTCAGAGAGATTTACGACAGCGGTTACAGTATCTGGATACCGAATTAAAAGATGGATACTTGCGTCTTTCTGATGCGAGGGGGCCATTTCGTACCGATCACGATATCATTACGTTTGCACGTATCACCCATGTGGCACAATTTTTCCCTGCACTGGATAAAAAGTTACTTTCCGTTTTGCTGGATGCAGGACAGGACTCTCCCTATATCGTCTATAACGCACCGCCACGGAATGTCCCTTCTTTGTTCGGTGGTTTTTATGCCATTACCCAGGCTATTGTTAAAAACCGATTAATCAACTTTTTACATAATGGTCGCAGACACATCGCCATTGCCCCCTATCGCCTTATTTACTTTGATGGGGAATGGTATCTGGCGACAGAAAAGCAAAACCACATAAAAGTATTTAATCTGGTGGCAATTACGGATGTAGCGATGACCATTAGTTCATTTAGTAAAAAGGAGGAAATGAGACGAATTTTTCAGGATAAACGATTCATTACAGCGTTACCACACTTTCAATATATCTGTGAACTCATACGTGAATAAATGAGATGAACAATGAGTATAGTCAAACTCATTCACATTTATTAAATCACTACTTTACGCAATGAGATATTATAAGCATTTTATAAGGAGTTATTGCATGAATCATTCAAAATATTTGTTACCTGCATTATCATTACTCTTCTCTGGAATGGTGATCGGTGCGCAAACACCAGTACCAATAAAGGTAATGGCATATAACAATGTCCATGTGGCGGGAAATCGCTACGTTGATGTCGTTGTCACCGCTCAAACCGATACTGTTCGCATCAATAATATCAGTGTCAATCGTGGTAATTGCCGTATCGGAAATCTGAAATACTTCGGCACCAGCAATAAGGAAACCATTATTCCGGCCACACTGCGCTTTGGTGAATCCGTAAAAGTCCCTTTTTACAATAATTGTGTTGCCTCAGAAGTCCAGGTGGATACTGACAAAGGTGGTTGGACATTCACTTTTGATTGAAATAACACCTCGGTATATCACTAAAATATAAGGATACGCCACATGAAATACTTAAAAGGTGCCGCATTGGCGGCGCTGTTGCTACCTTTAGGAAGTGCTGTTGCGGCTGAATGGACATACTGGTCATTGCAGGGATATGCCGGTGTTCATTTGAGTAATGACGATAAACATTATCTTGAAATCAGCTGTGAATTATACTCCTCAAAACCGCCTGTTTTACGTGTACAGGCAGGATTTAGCGGTGATTATTCTCAGCTACAGATTGATGGACATGAAGTATCACAACCATTTCACTCATTAGAACGGATAAAAACAGAATGGGAGGCATTACGTCAGGCGAAAACCATTCGTGTCAGTGATGCGACTGGAAAGTCATACACATTTAATGTTACAGGCAATAAAGACTTCCCCCCCTTTGATTCTGAGTACTATCCCTGTGATAAAGAATGACTTTCAAGTATTATCGATAAAGGTCAGGCATTATGTCATTACTTAAAATGTTAATTGCTGCATTAGGTAAAGTAATTACCTGGTATTCAGGTGCTCAAGCTCAGGATTTTGTGGCTGAGCACTTACAGCAGGCAGGTTATAATGACGAAGAAGTTGAAGCAGCCCGGGAGGCTGCTTTTTTATTGGTTGGTGCAATAATCACTACAATAATAAATTTTATTCTTCGCACTGCTTTTACTGCCTGAAAGATGAAATCCACTCTTTCATTAATTATCATTTCAACAATATGTGCCAGAGTCATTCACTCTGGTACATAAGGAGCTTTTATGCCCAAGTTAGCCTCGCGCTTTGGCGCGGTAAATATTATTCGCCGTGACCGTCCATTAACCCGTGACGAACTGGCACACACGGTTCCCAGTATATTTAGTGAAGACAAGCATGGCTCGCGTAGCGAACGGTATACCTATATTCCTACCATTACCCTGTTGGATAACTTACAGCGTGAAGGCTTTCAGCCATTTTTTGCCTGTCAAACCCGTGTACGTGATCCGGAGAAACGGGAGCACACTAAGCACATGCTGCGCTTGCGCCGGGAGGGGCAAATTACGGGCAAACAGGTGCCAGAGATTATTTTGCTGAATAGCCATGACGGATCCAGCAGCTATCAAATGTTGCCCGGTCTTTTTAGACAGGTTTGCCACAATGGTTTAATTTGTGGTGAATCCTTGGGTGAAGTCTGTGTTCCCCATAAGGGTGATGTGGTTGGCCGTGTTATTGAGGGGGCTTATGAGATATTAGATACCTTTGAGCGTATTGATGAAAAACGTGATGCCATGCAGTCATTACTATTACCACCACCGGCACAGACTGCCTTGGCTCAGGCAGCGTTAACCTACCGATTTGGTGAAGAGTATCAACCAGTGACAGAGGCTCAAATCCTGTCTCCTCGCCGCTGGCAGGACGAAAGCAACGATCTATGGACCACTTACCAGCGTATTCAGGAAAATTTAATAAAAGGTGGACTATCAGGCCGTACAGTTCAAGGTAAACGAGCCAGAACCCGTGCTATCAAAGGGATTGATGGTGACGTAAAACTTAACCGCGCCCTGTGGATACTGGCCGAAAATATGCTGGAACTGGCATCCTAATTTCCCTCATTTTGTTTCATTGTCCCTTATTATCTCACTTCAAGGACTTACCATGTCATGTAATTCATTGGAAGGCAGCATTGCGTCCAAAGAGCAGCGCATTATCCAAATGGCGCTGTGCCTGCTGGAAAAGCGAGTGCGTAAAAATACACGCCAGTTCAAAACCTCGGAGGACACCAAAAGCTGGTTACTGCTGGAACTCAGTAGCCTGGAACGCGAAGTCTTTATGGTGCTGTACCTGGATAATCAGCATCGCCTGATAGAAAAGGAAATTATCGCGCTGGGTGGCATCAACAGCACCGAAGTGCATCCGCGTGAAATCCTCAAAGCCTCACTGCGTCATAACGCCGCTGCCGTGATATTGGCACACAATCACCCCTCCGGCTGGGCCGAGCCCAGTCAGGCCGATCGCCATATCACCGATACACTGAAAAATTCCCTCTTGCCGCTTGATATCAGAGTACTTGATCACCTGGTTATTGGCGGCGATGAGGTGGTGTCGTTTGCTGAACGTGGCTGGCTGTGATGATCTCACTTACTACTGCTCTCTTATAAGGAAAGCACTATGTCATTATCGGATACCCCGGAATGGGGACTAAAACGTGCCGTTACTCCACGATTCGGAGCCAGGCTGGTTCAGGAAGGTCACTCTCTTCATTATCTGGCAGACCGTGCCAGCGTTATCGGTACGTTCAGCGAAACGGAAGCCCGTAATCTGGAACAGATCTTTCCTGAGTTGATTAAGCAGTTGGAACAAAAACTGAGAGCGGGTGAGCTAAATCCTCGCCAGCAAGGTTGCATCACACTACATTGCAACGACTGGACCTGTGAAGCCGATATGCTGGGTAGTTTTGGTTATGTGTATATTGTTATTTATCCAACTTCTGCTGCAACACACTAATCCGCTGTTTCTCTACTCACCTTGCGCATTTTCCTGATTTTATCGACCTAACCTGAAGCGAGTATTCTCATGCAAACATCACCTGCAATCCCGTCACGGGAGGATCAGTCTTGCCCGTCACCTGTAGCCGTCTGGCAACGACTTCTGGTCTATCTATTGGAAAAGCACTACGGACTCACGCTGAATGACACACCGTTTTGTGAGGAAAACGTGATTCAGGAGCACATCGATGCTGGCGTCACGTTGATCAATGCTGTCAATTTTCTGGTGGAAAAATACTAACTGGTGCGTATCGATCGCAACGGCTTTAACTGGCAGGAGCAATCGCCGTTTCTCACTACTGTCGATATCCTTCGCGCCAGACGTGCAACGGGTTTACTTAAGGCATAAAGATCCCGAGCTGTTTTCCAGTAACACCACACCAAACTTATTTATCTTTCTCCCCAATGCATAATGCGCCAGCCCTTACCGGTTGGCGCATTTGCTTTTATGTATGGACCACAAACTATGCAAATTGAACCCGAGGTGTTAACCGAACACACCGGACTTATCTGCTCGACCAATATCGAACGCATCGTCACTGGACGTGATACCGCGCTGCAACAGATAGAACAACTCCTCAAACAGTTACAGGCGATTTCAACACTCACGGCCACTATCGGTGGCGGCACCGCCGAAGACTGGGGGCTGAAGCAGGGGCACCGCTACGATTGCTGGCTGACAGAAACGCCCAATAAGGCGATGCCAGCCATCACCCGCACGCTGGATCGCAATATCTGGCGTGACCTGATGCTGAAATCCGGCATGCTGTCGCTGATGGATGCCGAAGCGCGTAGCCAGTGGCATAAAAATCTGGATGAGGATGAGCTACCGGCGATCAGCGAAGCCAATATTCTCAGCACGTTTGAGCAACTTCACCAGAGTAAACAAGAGGTATTCGAGCGTGGGGTCATCAACGTATTCAAAGGACTATCGTGGGATTACAAAACCAATCACCCTTGCTACTTTGGTAAGAAAATAATCATTAATAATCTGGTGACATATAACCGCTGGGGCTTTGGCCTGAACTGGGGCTGGCGACGCGATCAACTGGCCGATCTGGAACGTATGCTGTATCTGTTGGATGGCAAACCGATCCCCGATAATCGGGGCGATGTCACTATCCGGCTGATGGACCATATCCGCGATAATCCGCACCAGCAGGAATACGAAGATAAGTTCTTTAGTGTGCGTTACTTTCAGAAAGGTACCGGTCATCTCATCTTTAAACGCCCCGACTTGATCGAGCAGATGAACGACATTATTGCCAAACATTATCCAGGGATGTTGGCGGCGAGGTGATCAAATGACGTAGCAAGGATGCTGATGTTGTGCTTACTTGATGAATGATGTATCAAACACAGGTTATCTTAATAAAAGGTAATTGGCCTTTCTTGTCGAGGTGATACTGATGGGAACACCGTCTAAAAAGACGCTCAGTGCTCAGATACCCGCCGGGCTTGCTGCTGCGGTTGAAAGCCTGGCTATTGAACTGGATAGATCCAAAAGCTGGGTGATTAAAGAAGCACTGACCGAGATGATCGAAAAGAGAGAACGACGGCATCAGATGGTTCAAAAAGGACTTGCTGATGTTGATGCTGGGAAGGTGGTAAACCATGCAGATGTGCTCGACTTTGCTAACGAGCTGAAAATGCATGATTGATAAAAACGCATAGGGTGAGTGTATCAATTTTCTTGCCAATAACGGAGGAGAACATGACGACAAGAGATCGTATCCAGTCCAGACTGAAGCGTTCCAAGCATTATGTCTTCACTCGCAACGACTTCAAAGATATTGGCAGCTATGCTCAAGTTGGAAAAGTATTGCGTAGTCTGGTCAGTGAAGGCTTATTGTTGAAAGTGGGCTATGGGGTGTACACCAAAGCTCGTCAAAATAACATTACCGGCAACATTATGCCCGCCGCGCCAGGGGGATCTTCAGCAGTGATTATTGAAACGCTAGAGCGTTTCAATGTCCCTTATCGTTTCGTTGGTGCAACGGCAGCGTATAACAGTGGAAAATCTACGCAGATCCCAACCTCTCCGGAAATAGAAACTCCGCCGAGTTTTAAAAGAGTGCTTAGCGTGGGGAACAGTAAATTGAATGCATGATATCTGCTGCAATGATATCGTCAGATGCCAATCTTCCCCTTCTAAAATATCTGCGCGGCTTCGAGTCCCAAATTTAACAATTTCAAGCGTTGGTATCTGCGTTGGTATAATGTCTTTAGTCTTTATTTAAATTAATATTAAATCATGAGGTTATATGCAATGTGCGAGTCCGGCCTTGCACCATCGTATGAAAATCAAGTCACCTCAGGGTGGCTTTTTTTATGTCCGCAATCGTCCAGTAACGTCCATATCACATTGTAAAATAACAATTTTAATTTACTTCTCATCTCTGCGGTTTTGTCTTTTTTATCCACAGTGGTCTTTTTTCGTCCATTGACATCCAGATGATTTGGGGGTCAAGATGAGGGTCAATTCACTTCGATTATGAGTTGACCCCAATTATGGCGCTGACCGACGTTGTTGCCCGTACTGCTAGGCCTCGCGAGAAAGCCTATAAACTCGCGGACGCGCACGGCCTGTATCTTTTAGTGAGTCCTAACGGCTCTAAGCGCTGGTATCTCAAATACCGCTTTTAAGGTAAGGAAAGCCGGATTGCATTCGGTGCCTATCCGCTGATCTCGCTGGCGAAGGCCAGAGAGAAGCGTGATGAGATACGATTGCTGCTGTTGGAGGGCATTCACCCTACGGAAAAGCGTGAAGAAGAAAAAGAGCAGGCGCAAGAAGCGTTGAATACTTTTGCGAAGGTCGCGCAGGACTGGCACCGAAACATTAGCCAAAACAGATGGTCAGAAACGCACGCCGGACGGGTATGGCGCGATATGGAACGAAATCTCCTGCCTGCTATTGGGCATCGCCATATTGCCGACCTGAAAACTAAAGACCTGCTTGAACCGCTTAAAGCCGTGGAACAAAACGGTCATCTTGATTTGGCGTCATGGCTGCGCCAGCGTGTCACCGATATCATGCGCTACGCGGTGCAGAACGATCTGATAGAACGCAACCCCGCGCAAGACCTCTCCGGGGCGATAGCCGCGCCCAAGGCCACCCATCGGCCAGCCCTGAAGCTGAATAAACTGCCGGATTTTCTGGCACGGATAGAACGCCACAAAGGGCGGGAGTTAACCAAACTAGCCTTAAAACTCACGCTGTGCGTTTTTATTCGTTCCAGCGAGCTACGTTTTGCCCGCTGGCCGGAAATCGATTTTAAACGCGCCATGTGGACGATACCGGCTGAACGTGAAGCCATTCCTGGCGTGAAGCATTCGCAGCGCGGCGCAAAGATGCGCGCTGAACATCTGGTGCCGTTATCCCGACAGGCTTTAGCACTACTGGAAGAGATTAAGGCTATCAGCGGCGCTCATGAACTAATCTTCCCCGGCGATCGTCGGCCAACCAAACCGATGAGTGAAAACACCGTCAACAACGCATTACGAACAATGGGCTATGATACCACCACAGAGGTTTGCGGACACGGCTTTCGCACCATGGCCTGTAGTGCACTGGTGGAATCCGGCCAGTGGTCACGGGATGCGGTAGATCGGCAAATGAGCCATCAGGAACGTAATGGAGTTCGTGCTGCTTATATCCACAAGGCGGAACATTTGGATGAGCGCAGGCTAATGCTGCAATGATGGGCGGATTATCTGGATGCGACTCGGGAAGAGTATGTGGTGCCGTATGAATTTAAAAATATTTTATTCATTAGGGCGTTAGCGATGAAAAAAACGAAAAAATCAACGGTAGCGCTTACTTCTCTGATTGAAGAGGCAGAACAGCGTCATCAGAGAGTCTTACAGGGACTTGCTGATGTTGATGCTGGGCGTGTTGTGAATCACTCTGATATGCAGGCATTCATCACCAGACTGAAGCAAGCATAATCAATAGAAATACAGAGGCGTATCCTGTATCAAAAGCCTATGTATTAAGCGCAGCGCCAGCCCCTTTTTTGGGAGGGGCTGGCGCTCATTTTTCTTATGTGAGTGGTTTTCCTGCTGCTCATCATACCTAGGTATCATTTCCACCAGATCGTTTTCCACCGTATAGAAGTAGCAAGCCGGAACCTGTAGCACCGATGCTAACTGGCAAGACAGTAAAAAATCCGGCTTATAAATACAGCGCTAATCTTAACCCAGTGACAGCTTAATCTGCATCCCGCAAGCAGCGGCATACCGTTGTAAGGTTGAGATACTCGCACTGGAAACATTTCTCTCCAGGCGGCTCACCGCAGGTTGGCTTACACCCATGCGAGCAGCGATCTCTGTACTTGTCAGACCTGACTTGGACTTCATTTCGAGCAGAACAGCGCGAAGCGCTTCTTCTTGAGTTTCGTCCTCATACGCTTTTTTAACTTCAGGATTAGAAAGCGCTTTCGCTTTAACTTCAGAGAAGTTGATACCTTTAACTGCCATCTTTCAATTCCTCCCATCTTGACTTTGCCAGCGCTATTTCAGCTTTCGGGGTCTTAGGGGTTTTCTTTACGAATGTCCTTAAAATATAGATCTTACGTCCTTTTGCGTAAGCAAAAAACGTTCTGCTGATGTCTTTTCTACCAACCCGTAGCTCAAACAACCCACCTTCGATGATGTCCGTGTCTGGATATCTTAGCTCGGGCCCTTTAGCTTCAAGTTTTTCAAGCCCTTTAAGCGCTTTTACCTGCATAACAGGTTCGAGGTCATAAATTTCGCTTGCAGCTTCGGGGTGAAAAATCAATTCATACATGTCAGTCCCCTTATTAACGGGGAGTATAACTCATAAGTTATAATAACTCATAAGTTATATTTGACGTGTGTCGGCAGAGTAAGCGATTAGCAAACCATCCCCACGTTCCCCCACTTACTCAGGGATCACGGCTTCCCCCACCTTATTCCGTTGCGAGAGCGGCGAAATCTGTTCCCCTTCAAAGGCGATCAAGCCATCCTTTTCCAGTTTGTCCAGCCAGCGGGTGAATTTCTTGTTCACATCAAAGCCCATTGCCCGCATATCATCCCGCACTAATGAACGGGGGGCAGGTCACTTGAAAGAGACAGAACGAAGGCATTCCATTCTTTTCGTCACGCAGTCTCGACCTTGCTCAAAGAGAAAGGCGTCAACTCGGAACTACGTGCTCAACTAGCAGGGCATGTGAGCGGAAAAACGAAAACAGAAGTGCGGTATAGCAAAGATCTCAAACCGATTCATATGATTGAAGTCGTGGAGAAAATTGATTTTTTGTTGCCTGACATAGCGAAGTTCAACATTCCCGATGGACTAGATGCGGTCAAAGATGCTCGGCGAAGAAAAAGAGGCAAACAAGCAGACTAATCCGGGGTTACTATTCAGTTGAGTGATGCTTGAATGTGCTGGGAGGCTCCCAAGCGCGTTTTTTCTTAAGAGTAGCGAATTTGTGCAATATGTGTGGAGGCGCTAAAACGCGTCTGGTGAAACCAGATGACCTACGATTGCACCCGCAGCCCTTCCACGCTTTCTGATGGTAGGTTCATCACTGTTTTAATGCTGGTTTCGATGCTGCGAATAATGTCTTCGCGTGGGCCGCTGCGCCAGTCATCGCTTGCATAAAAAGCATTGAGAACCGCAGCCATTTTTTCAGCGCTGTCAAAGGTGCGAATGAGGTAGTAGCAATCCGGGTCATGAAGCGAGTTACCAAACGAAACAACATCAATCCCGTGGCGTTGGTGTAGGGGAACACTGATTTCCTGCATGATGGCGTGAAAAGCGGCACTGCTGCCTTTATGTAAGGTGTATTGCAGTATCTCGACAGTTCTCAAAGTGTTATCTCCGTAGGTAGCCACTGGGCGGTTCCTTGTTGATAGGGATTAAAATAAACGGGATTGATCCGTGGGGCCACAACTAACCAAACGACCATCTGTCAGCAAAGCTGCAATAAGCGACTCAAACGCGCTGAGAAGCGCTCTGGCACGTTTTTTATTCGTTAATATTTCCTTTAAACGTTCTTTGGGCAAGATCGGTCAGGCAAACTGAACCGCCTTCGAGCATATTAAGCAGCACGGAGGAAGTCATGTGTGATAATAAAACTGATAGTTACGCCAGACGTTTTAAACAGGTCTTTGATTATATTGACTGTCATCTTGATGACACATTATTACTGGAAAAACTGAGTGAAGTGGCTCACTTCTCGCCATTTCATTTCCATCGTCAGTTTTGTAGTTATTGTGGGATGCCACCTGGTCGCTACATCCAGATGATGCGCTTAAAGCGCGCATCTTATCGATTGGCTTTTAATCCGTTAGAGAAAATCACTGATATCGCGTTCGACGCCGGTTTCCAGCATTCTGAATCATTTAGCCGTGCTTTCAGACAAATGTTCGATCTATCACCGACGCAATTCCGCCAGCAGCCCCCTTGGGTAGATTGGTATAAGCGCATATCCGAACCTTACAAAGCCAGGAGACAAATAATGCAAGGCCAAGTCAAGATCATCAATTTCCCTGCGACATCAGTCGCAATGCTGACTCATTATGGACAAGCAGAGCTAATAAACGAAACTGCGGCTCGATTTATTGAATGGCGAAAAACCACGGGTTATTCGCCTGTTGCCAGCAGCCAGACATACGGTATTGCACCACACGATCCTACCTTAACACCGCCGGATGAATTTGAGTTCCATATTTGTGGAACAGTAAAGTCACCGATTTCGGAAGACAATCGCTTCGGGGTGATAAATAGCGTCATCCCTGCTGGTCGATGTGCGGTGTTGCGTCATCAGGGATCGCATGATGTGTTACCCGAGTTGGCTAAGACTCTATATCGTGACTGGTTGCCTGAGAGCGGGGAGGAACTTCGCGACTTCCCGCTTTTCTTTCATTACCACAACTTTGTACATGAGGTTGCGGAACATGAATTACTCACGGATATCTATTTGCCGTTGAAATGATTCAGGGTCATGTTCATCGTCGCCGCACTCAAGTGTGAGACGCGCCGGGAAGCCTCCAGGCGCGTTTTTTCTCAGGGGTAGTGAATCAGTGCAGAATTCGCGAGACTCTCTTAGAGTGGCTGACGAAGCCAAATGAAACAAGCGTAACCTTGCCATTGACGGAATATGCGGAATCCTGCGGAAAAAATAACAACCTGAGGAGTATGGACGCTTATGGCGACCTACCGACAAATTGCTGATGATGTTGATCTCTTCCCAACAGTATGAAAAGTAAGCCACCTTAAGGTGGCTTTTTTATGTCTGAAATTCAGATGGCTATACCTTCTCCCTAGCCTCTTTTCCTTCAACCTCCCCCAAGTCACCCAACCTTCCCTTAACCACACGAATCAGCACAATCACCATGAAAAAGAATTATATACCGAAAGGCGGATTGTGCTTATGCTGAAACGCAGTGTCTGCGTTGGGCAATGTGTAGAGACTCGGGAATCCCTGAAACCACATTTTCAGCGGCGCGTTGTTCATGCAACCTTATGATTTTTAATAAACAGGAACTGGGGGAAGACGAGTGGAATTAATCGTGACGCATGACATTATCGATAGCGATCGGGAAGAACTTTTTGCGGGTCTTCGGAGCTACAACTGCCAGTTTATTAATCCGGCTTCTTTTGGGCAAATCGGTATTTTTCACCGCAATAGTGCTGGAACCATGACCGGAGGACTGATTGCTACGCGTAAGGGACTATGGCTGTGCATTGATTACTTATGGGTGGGTGAGGAATCCAGAGGCCTGAAGCTCGGTAGCGCGTTGGTGAAAGAAGCGGAACAGGAGGCTATACGTCTTGGATGCCGTCATTCGCTTGTAGATACCTTTAGTTTTCAGGCACTTCCTTTCTATGAAAAACAAGGTTATCAGTTGCAAATGTCTTTACCTGATTTTCCTGAGGAAGGCATGTTAAGGCACTATCTAATAAAGAAAAATATGTAGGCTGCATGATAGTTATCCACCCATTGACCAATGACAAGGTAGACCGCGCGTGACCCTCTTTATAATCAGGCCCGTTTCTCTTCTCACTGGTGTGGACGTATGGCTTACCAACTTAATCTTAACTGGCCTGAATTCTTAGAAAAATACTGGCAAAAACAACCTGTTGTATTGAAGAACGCCTTGCCTAATTTCGTCGATCCGATTACGCCGGATGAGCTGGCGGGTCTGGCGATGGAGGCTGAGGTCGATAGTCGTTTGGTCAGCCATAAAAATGGTCAGTGGCAGGCCAGCAACGGGCCGTTTGAGCATTTTGATAATCTGGGCGAAACCGGTTGGTCGCTGTTGGCTCAGGCGGTGAACCACTGGCATGCGCCGTCTGCTGAACTCGTGAGCCCGTTCCGCGTGTTGCCGGACTGGCGTTTAGATGACCTGATGATCTCTTTTTCCGTACCGGGCGGCGGCGTTGGTCCGCATATCGATCAGTACGATGTCTTCATCATTCAGGGAATGGGCAGCCGTCGTTGGCGCGTGGGTGACAAGCTGCCGATGCGTCAGTTTTGCTCGCATCCTGCGTTGCTGCATGTCGATCCTTTCCCGCCGATTATTGATGAAGATCTTGAGCCGGGCGACATTCTCTATATTCCGCCAGGCTTCCCGCACGATGGCTTCACTCATGAAACTGCACTCAACTACTCCGTGGGATTCCGTGGGCCGAACGGTAGAGATTTAATCAGCAGTTTTGCTGACTACGTACTGGAGAACGATCTCGGCGGTGAGCATTATAGCGACCCTGATTTGACCTGTCGGGAGCATTCGGGCCGGGTTGAGGCGTATGAGTTTGACCGTCTGCGCGAGATGATGATTGATGTGATTAATCAGCCGGAAGCACTGAAAGCGTGGTTCGGTCGCTTTGTGACGACGCCGCGCCACGAGCTGGATATCGCTCCGGCGGAGCCACCTTACGAGCAGGACGAGATTGTGGGCGCGCTGATGGACGGCGGTGTGTTGACACGTCTGAGCGGGTTGCGCGTGCTGGAAGTAGGCGGTAGCTACTTCATCAACAGCGAACCGCTAGACACGGTCGATCCGAAAGCGGCGGATGCGCTGTGTCGTTACACCATTCTCGGTAAAAAAGAGCTGGGAGAGGCGCTGGAGAATCCAGCCTTTGTGGCTGAATTAACCGCGCTGGTTAATCAGGGTTACTGGTTCTTCGACGAATAACATGCTTCTCACTGGCGGCTTCTGAGAACACACGGCATGGTGTGGCTCAAGGCCGCGTCTTAGCCTACGAATGGTCTGCTATTGCTAGCAATGTCGCTAAAGCCGGAACGTCGGTTGACGTGCATGAATATAAGGGGATGAACCACAGTGAAACCGTTAATGTTTCACTGCGTGACTCGGTTCCTTTCGTACTGAGAAATTTGCACGCTGAAGCGAAAAAACACTAAGCGACGCTTTTATACCAACGTTCCGGTGTAACTGCCGGGACGTTATTTTTCCTGTTATCGGTGATTCTTCCAATTATCAATAATGCTCCAGCCATCGACGCACGGCCTGATTATCTCGGCGGTATTGCCGTTCTGGTACCCTGGCATGAATCACGCCAGCAGGTCGTACAGCGCGACCAACATCCATAAATGCATCTTGGCAAAGAAAAGGCCCGACGTTTCCTTCGGGCCTGTGTGACAACTAGCGAAAAGCGTGACGGAAAACGAAAATTAAACGGCTTCGTTTTCGTCGGTATAGCGTTTGGCTTTGTAGGCCGGGTGCATCAGGTTCTGGATGGAGAAAATGTCGTCCAGCTGTTCTTCGGTCAGCAGGCCACGCTCCAGCACTACTTCACGCACGCTCTTACCGGTTTCGGCACAGATTTTCCCAACGATATCGCCGTTGTGGTGGCCGATGAACGGGTTCAGGTAGGTCACGATACCGATAGAGTTGAAGACGTAAGCTTCACACACTTCTTTGTTGGCGGTGATGCCGTCGACGCATTTTTCCAGCAGGTTGTAGCAGGCGTTAGACAGAATCTGGATGGATTCGAACATCGCTTGTCCGATAACCGGTTCCATCACGTTCAACTGCAATTGACCCGCTTCTGCGGCCATGGTGACGCAGGTATCGTTGCCGATGACTTTGAAGCACACCTGATTGACCACTTCCGGTACGACTGGGTTAACTTTGGCTGGCATGATGGACGAGCCCGCCTGCAGTTCCGGCAGGTTGATTTCGTTCAGGCCAGTGCGCGGGCCGGAAGACAGCAGACGCAGGTCGTTACAGATCTTCGACATTTTAACCGCAACGCGTTTCAGGGCGCTGTGCATCATCACGTAAGCGCCGCAGTCGGAGGTCGCTTCGATCAGGTCTTCTGCCGGTACGCAAGGCAGGCCGCTGACTTTTGCCAGATGTTGAACGGCCAGTTTCTGGTATTCATCTGGCGTGTTCAGGCGCGTACCGATGGCGGTTGCGCCAAGGTTCACTTCCAGCAGCAGCTCGGCGGTGCGCAGCAGGTTACGGTTTTCTTCTTTCAGCAGCACGTTGAACGCGTGGAATTCCTGACCGAGGGTCATCGGTACGGCGTCCTGCAGCTGGGTACGGCCCATTTTCAGGATGTTTTCGAACTCTTTCGCTTTGCGCTCAAAGCCATCGCTCAACTGGGTGATCGCTTCAACCAGTTTCAGGATGGAGGTGTACACCGCGATACGGAAGCCAGTCGGGTAGGCATCGTTGGTGGACTGGCATTTGTTCAGGTGGTCGTTCGGGTTCAGGTATTGGTATTCACCTTTCTGATGACCCATCAATTCCAGACCGATATTCGCCAGCACTTCGTTGGTGTTCATGTTGACTGACGTACCCGCGCCGCCCTGATAGACATCGACAGGGAATTGGTCCAGGCATTTACCGTTATTCAGCACTTCATCACAGGCTTGCAGAATAGTGTCGGCAATTTTACGTGGGATGGTTTGCAGTTCTTTATTTGCCAGTGCGGCCGCTTTCTTTACCATTACCATGGCGCGGACAAATTCTGGAATATCGCTGATGGTGCTATTGCTAATATAAAAGTTCTCAATCGCACGCAGCGTATGGATACCATAATAGGCATCAGCAGGGACTTCACGGGTACCTAACAGGTCTTCTTCAATACGGATATTCGTTGACATGGATCTTCTTCCTTTTTTCTTGTTCGATGTACATAGCATCGTTTTCAATATTAAGACTATGATTTTTTAGGGTTTGTATTTCCTGTTTTTGATTTTCAGGTAACACGAACCCATCACGATTTTTATAAAATCATGACTAAAAAGCGTTCTCGGGGAGACGAACATTGAATTAGCATCGTTAAATGGCTAGTGGTGGATATATTCCTCCATTTATGTTTTGTCTCCCAATCGTGAATAGTTATACCTAACCGTTATTCCGTATTATCCGGGTTAATCTCAACCAGTTTTTCTATTCCGCGGTTCAGCGTTTTCAATTTCGGAATAAATACGGTTTTAATAATGTCATGTGTGACATCGCACGCTTCTTCAAAGAACGCGCTGTATTCATCACGGTGCCCGACAATATAAAGCGAGCGCTTAATATTCAGCTGTTCCGGCATATGCGTTAGCACCTCGCGGGAGTGTGCAACGGATTGCAGGAAACTGAGCGGAGTGGTTACCGCCCAACCGATACCTGCCGCCACCATCGACGTTAAGGTATCCGCATTATCAAATTCGAGCATATTCGGTACGCGGACATCGATGCGTCGCAGGTAACGCTCAATCTGCATCCCAATCTGCGAGTTCCGGTTAAAGCGCACCAGCGGCAGCGCTGAGGAAAGCTCGCGGATGTCCTCAACCGTTTTGATGCGTTTGCGGTAATCCGGCGGCGTGATAATGAAATAGCCTTCGGAAAACAGCTGATGACGCACCACGCTATCGCTGTCGATCAACGGGTCGCTGGTGACGATCAAATCCAGCTCGCGGCGCATTAACGCTTCACCCTGCTGCGGGCTGAGCCCGGTACGAATCAGCAACTGCGATGAACTCTTCATCAAACTCTTGGTAAACACCGAACCGCAGGTGATGGCAAACGAATCTACCAGGCCGATACGCAAGTCGGGTTTGATTCCTTTTCCCGCTTCCAGCACCTGTGCCTTGAGGTTTGCGATCTCCTCCGTCAGGATTTCTCCGCGGTTTTTCAACGCAATGCCGTAGGGCGTCAGGACAAAGGGGCGACGAGCCCGGTTAACCAATTTGACGCCGAAATCTTCTTCCAATAACCGGATAGTTTGCGAAATGGCAGAAGGCGTCAGACCTAGCCGCGTGGCGGCTGCTGTCATGCTTCCTGCTTCCGCCATCGTCACAAAGACATAGACGGCGTACATATCGATCGATTTATTGGCGGACACTGTGCGTTTAACCATGTGAGTTTGCCTACGCTGCAAGGTGAATGTCGTCGAAATATGAAGCGTTAGTCTATCTCATCTCGCTGACTACGACCTCGCTAACTGATGTCAGAATAGTCGGCTAACTTCAGAAAAAATACAGGTTGTATCACTGATTAATTTTTTCTTATTTCTAGCTTTAGCGGATCTGAAGGTGAAATGAATGACATGATGTGATGGCTAGTGCGTCGGTTGTATTCCTCCCCCTTGTTCGTGATGTTTTTATACATAAATACAGGATGATTGCAGGTTTTGCTGTTATCCGGCGTAAAAAATTATGCTGAGGAGATAGCTGGCTTCGGATGAGCCGCAGGACGCGGCGAAAGCTTGCGCCACGTAGGGAACGTGTCGCAAGCGGTCCGCTAAGTCAGATACCGACGAAGGTACCGCGTCAGCGGCATAATTTCCGCCAAAAGCCTGGGGTCACGGGGCGAGCGGCGTGTGAGCCGTCCCGTGTCGGGCGCGTGCTACGAAGTCGCATGAAAATGACGTCATTATCGCGCACGAAACTGCCTCAGTAGCAGCATAAAAGTTTGGCTAAGGCCAATCTTGCCAGTTATAACGTATTGCTTTTACTGCGTAGTGAGAAGCGAATCTCCCACTGGTGTTGCTGTGCGCACGTGACGTTCTGCCTGTTCACACATTTCCAGCAGTGCCGGAATCAGGTGTGCGGCGGCGTTGAGGCACGCGCCGAGCTGGCTGAGGCTTTCTTGCGGCAGTTCAACGTCATTTTGCAGCGTGTCGCCGAGGTAATGCAGGCCGTGGCACAGGCCTTCAACCGATTCGGCGGCAATCGCGCCGAGGTCGCAGATCTGAACGTCATCTAACTGCGCGAAAGGCAGGCTGGCTATCAGATCGCGGAAAATAGTAATGGTGCTGTCAGCGGGTGTGGCGTGAGTGTCCGTCATGATTAACTCTTCCATAGCTAGATAATTATTTCATCACGCCCTCAGGTTCCAAACTAAAGGTGTGACCCAGACAGGGTTGGAACACCGGATCTAGCGACCGGCCAACCTTGCGGTTGCCCTGCCTGAGCCACGGATTAGAGTGTGCACGTAGCCCCTGAAAAAACAAAGCGTTTTCAGTTCTAGATAGTCGGGGTTCCAAGCCCGGCTGTGGATGTTGCCGCAGCACAGAGACTGTATTCCAACGACGGAAAACGTGAAATAGGGTGGATGGATTTACAGTGGAATTACAGCGGGTTTTGGAATGGTGCTCGCAGAAATGGGCCGTATCCTGCATGAGGACTAGCATAGATAATCTGATACCACTCTGCGCAAGGCGAAAGTTGTAACAGGAGCTTGGATAAGTTTTCGTTACAATGCTACTTTTTATTCCTTGAGTTAGATGTATTTTTATAGCGATTACAAGTAGTAGTGCTTACCACTGCTGCAAGTTGTACAAGTGATGAGCACTACTTAATAACACATTCAAAATTTACTCGCTCAACCTTGTCAGCCATGTTGACGTATCAAGGGTACTGAGTAGCACAGCAAAGGAATGATTACCGATGGATATTATTGCTCAAGTTGAAAAAGGCCAATGGTCATTAGACGCATTTATTAAACACCTGGTGAAATATAGCCAAGAAAAATATCCCAAGTGGGAAAATAACTACCATGATTTAGTCGTTGATGTGAAAGAAGCATCTTCTTTCTCCACCCCTGCAACGGATGATTTGCTCAAACGCCTTTGGTATGTACGTGATAACGGTATTGCCAATATAAGGCAGGGTGGTTTTTCGCTAGCAGAGTTTGAGCGCAATTTGCCATTTTTCCGAGCGGTAACGGAGCAAATCCGCCAGCAGAAAAATGAAGGCACCTATTGGAAAATCACGCAGGAGATGGAGGCCGCCAAGGAAGATGGCAGGTTAAGCCGGATGTATTTTGCATTGCGTAATCGCGTGTTCGCCGCCTTTGCTCCCGATATCTGTACCACTACGGTCGATTATAAAGCGTTTACTAAAACGATGGTTTTTTTAAATACGCACTTCAAGTTGAAGTTATCGGTAAATGATAACCGTAGCTGGCTGCAACTCAATCATGATCTGAAAAAAGCGCTGAGTTCACTTCTTCAGATTAATGATTTCAAAGTGAATATGGCTGTGTGGGGACTATGTGAATTATTAAACCAGCGGCAAAAAACACAAGAGCAGGTGGACAGCACAAGTATTCGGGATGCGGTTTCCCATAAAAGCAACGAAGTAGTGATGCCTTCTCCCTTCAATCAGATATTCTTCGGCCCACCGGGCACCGGGAAAACGTATACCCTGCAACAGAAAATGGCCGAATACACCACACAGGCAACGCCGGAAGATTATGACGTTTGGTTGGATTCTCGTCTTGCGCCACTGAACTGGATGCAGATTGTTGCCCTAGTACTATTGGATGTTAAGAAGGCAACTAGAGTACCTCAAATCATTATTCATCGGTGGTTCCGGCGTAAGGCTCTGCTAAATGGAAGAGACAGCCATCTATCTCAAACAGCATGGACGGCATTACAGGAGTTTGCTGTAGCGAGTTCTGAAACCGTCAAGTATAGCAATCGCCGTGAGCCTGCTGTATTTGATAAAACAACGGGGAGCGAATGGTTTTTGGTCGAGTCCCAGTTGGAGCAGATTGAGGATTTGGTGACGTTTTATGATGGATTAAAACGCGGGCCTGAACAGGGAGAGAAGATCCAACGCTTTTCCACCGTCACGTTCCACCAATCTTATGGTTATGAGGAGTTTATTCAGGGGATACGTGCTCGGTCGGATGGCAATGGTAATGTTTCCTACTCGACCGAACAGGGAATATTTTTGCAGCTCTGTGACAGAGCCAAAGCTGATCCTGAGCATCGCTATGCGATATTTATTGATGAGATCAATCGCGGAAATATCTCCAAAATCTTCGGTGAACTGATCGCGCTTATCGAAACGGATAAGCGAGCAGGAATGAAGAATGCACTGAGTTTGCAGCTTGCCTACAGTGAAAGTGGAGACCTATTCAGCGTACCCGCGAATGTCGATATTATTGGTGCCATGAATACCGCAGACCGCTCTCTGGCGCTCATGGATACCGCATTGCGGCGGCGTTTCGAGTTTATCGAGATGATGCCGGACTTGTCACTTCTCAGCGGTGTTAAGGTAAAAGGGATAGAGCTTGAATCGCTGTTAGAGAAGCTCAATAGCCGTATTGAGGCTCTTTACGATCGTGAGCACACGTTGGGCCATGCGTTTTTTATCCCCGTGAAAACAGCGCAGGAAGAGAAAGGAGAAGAAAGCGCATTCAAGGTGCTTCAGGCGGTATTTAAGAAGAAAGTTATTCCTCTATTGCAGGAGTACTTTTTCGATGACTGGAACAAAATTCGGCTGGTGCTGGCGGACAATCAGAAAAAAAACGACAGCTTGCAGTTCATTATCGAAAAAGTTGATGAGCTGGATGAACTGTTTGGCGACGATCATGGTTTACGTCGGCACAATCAGAAATCAACTGCGTATGAGTTGAAAGATTTTGAATTGGGCGTCTGGAGCGAACCGTCGGCTTACCGTGCGATTTATGAGCCAAAAGTCGACTATATTTCCGACTCGGATGAACGTAATGGATGAGGTCGTATCAGTTTTTGAATATGGCTTGCTGGGGGTAGGTAAATCGCTCCCCCCAGCGATAACTGCCATTTCGCCTGAGGTATTCGGCTATCTGGAATCCTTGGCGTTGGATGAACAGGGTTGCTCATTCCTCCGTCTGACGTCGCGTTCCGGCCATCGGATTCTCCAGGTACAGAACTATGCGGGTGTGCTGTACACCCCTTATGGCGTGCAGTTGGAGATTCTGCCTAAGGTGGGGAGAAGGTTAACGCCGGAGCGTGCGCGTGAAACCTTGCTGGTCATGCTGAGCTATTTATCGGGTTTCCGACACATCCAGACTCAGCAAGCATCCGTGCAGGCAAAGAATATGCCGCTGCTGGAAATCTTCGTCACCCAGTTTCTACATAGCATCAGCCGGTTATTAAAGCAGGGGCTGCGGGCGGAGTATGTTCGTGAGCAAGATAACCTCTCGTTTATGAAGGGAAAACTGATGTTTCCCCAACAGCTGCGCCATAATTTGGTCAATCGGCACAAATTCTGGGTGGATTACGAAGAGTATTTACCTGATTGTCCGGCAAATCGCTTGTTACATGCGGCGTTAGTGCAGCTCAGCGGCATGCGTTTATCTGCAGAGAATCAGCGCTGGTGTCAGGAACTGCGTTTTGCATTTGAAGGCATTACGCCGAGTCAGGATATTGAAGGTGATATTGCCTGTTTACGGCCTGAACGCGGATTATCTCATTATGATGAGCCGCTTGCCTGGGCGCAGTTGATTCTGCAAGGAGTAAGCCCACTTGCGCTGCAAGGTGATACCAAAGCGCTGTCTCTCCTATTCCCGATGGAGGCAGTGTTTGAATCTTTTGTGGCACAGACGATTTCTGAAGAGTTACCCCAGCATTTGCTGGCCAAAATACAGTTCTCCGGCCAAACATTGGTTCGCCACGCGGGTAAAGACTGTTTTAAGCTTCGTCCTGACCTTCTGATTCAATCTCGGCATCCCGCCAAAAACCAAATGGTATTAGATACTAAATGGAAGTTAGTGAATAATGTCACCAAAGGTCAGTCGTTGTATGGACTATCCCAAGACGATTTTTATCAAATGTTTGCTTACGGGCAGAAGTATTTGGAAGGCAAAGGGGATTTATACCTGATCTATCCAGAACATGATGGCTTCACCCACCCTGTCGCACAACATTTTGAATTTTCTGGGGAGTTGCGATTATGGGTTGTGCCTTATCGTGTCATGGCGTTGCCGGGTGAAAGAATGGCATGGTGTAAGTCGGACTGTTTGGATCAACACGTTGTGGTGGAGCCACTTTCAGAATAATGAAGAGGGAAATCTATGTCTGATGATCCGGGGTGCCCGTGCTGTGGTTCTGATTCGGTAGAAGGTGTGGGGGAGTATGAAATTTGTTCCCGTTGCCGATGGGAGGACGATCCTTTTCAGGCGAGTAACCCTGACAGAGGGGGCGGAGCGAACCGAATGAGTTTGAATCAGGCAAGATTGGCTTTCGCGCATGGGGAACTTGTCTGGTAAAACACCACGCCATTTGATTTTCTACACTCTTGGTCTCTAGGCCTCCTCATGTATTGTGCATGAGGAGGTTTCTTCTTTGTTATTCGCTTTCCCGCTTCAACCCCTCCCAGCTCAGCCCAAAACGTGCCAAATATTTACGCAGCCGATCGGCGTCGTTGGGCTTTTGTTTTTGCTGGCGTGAGACGGCGAACAGGCGGCGGCCAGCTTCGGAGAGTGAGTTGGATGTGCGGCAGACGTCGAGCACGGTTTCGAGCTGGCGCTGTTCAAAGAGATCGATGTTGGCGAGTTCGGGCGGTAGTGCGGGTGATAGCGCAGTTGCTGGGGAATCGCTCTGCCAGTTGGCTCGCAGGCGAGTGATTTCCTCTTCTACCAGTTCGGTGGTGATGCGACCTTGTTCCGCTAGTGTCGCCATGCGGGCGATGGATGAACCAAGCTCGCGGAAGTTGCCGCGCCACGCGGCCTGCGGCGAGCTGGCAAAGGTGAGGTAGCGCTGTCGAGCGTCTTTATCGAAGCGGATCTGCGTTTGGTGATCGCGAGTGAAGCGCTGGAGCTCGTACTCAATGTTCGGTTCGATATCTTCCCGACGTTCCGCCAGCCCCGGCAAGGGGAAGGTCCACATGTTGATACGGGCGTAGAGATCTTCACGGAACTTGCCCTGTGTGATCCACTCGCGCAGATTGCGGTGTGTGCCAGCGATCAGTTGGAAATCGCTGCTGACTTCTTTATCCGAACCAAACGGTAAAAAGCGTTTTTCTTCAATCGCTTTGAGCAGCATGGCCTGTTCATCTAGCCCGAGTTCGGCGATTTCATCCAGGAACAGCATTCCGCCGTCAGCTTCACGTAGCAGTCCGGTTCTCGCCTGCAACGCACCAGTAAACGCGCCTTTTACGTGGCCGAACAGTGTCGACATCGCGTTGTCACCGCGCAGCGTGGCACAGTTAACCGCGACAAAGCGGCCGCTGACCAGATGGCGGGACTGGCGTAGCTGGTAGATACGCTGTGCCAGAAAGGATTTCCCCGCACCGGTCGGGCCAGTTAAGAGCATCGGCGCGGTGGAGCGCAGTGCGACGCGCTCAATCTGATCGATCAGCGCATTAAACGTGGTATTGCGCGTCTCGATGCCCGATTTCAGGAACGAGACGGAGCGCTCCTGTTCATGCTGGAAGCGACTGGTGAGCGTGGCGTAGCGGCTGAGATCCAGATCGATGACGGCGTAGATGCCCTTCGGTGCCGGACGATCCGCTTTTTCCCCCGGCGCGGTTTGCAGTAGCTTGGCGGGCAGATAGCGCGCTTCGGTCAACAGGAACCAGCAAATCTGCACGACGTGAGTGCCGGTGGTGATGTGAACGAAATACTCTTCGTTCTCGGTATCGAACGGGTAGCGGCTCGCAAAGTCCAGAAAGGCGCTGTAGACCTCTTCAAGATTCCACGGGTCGCGCAGTTCAACGGCCTGAAGCGTGACCTGCGTAGTCGGTGACACCACGGCGATATCCTCCGCCACCTGCTGTGCCATTCCTTCATTGCGTGATTGGTGCAACAGTTCCAGACGATCGACGGGGAAATCCTGCTGCTGACATAGGCCGACGGTAGGCCGCCATTTCGTCCAGCGATTCTCCCGTTTACCTCGTTTGTCCAATGTAGTGCCCAGCACACCAATGACGACGCGACGCTTCATGCTATACCTTGTTATAAATTATTATCCTGTGGGATAAACTTACCCGTTATCTTGTTTTGTTGCTAGTTTGCATATTTTATTTTTTAACCATTAATTATCAGTGGTTTATATTTTTATTTTGTCTTTTTAATAAATCTGGCACGTCTTTGGCAATATCTATAGCGAACAACGACAAACAAAGAGAAGAAAAAATGGAAGAAATGAAAACGCAGGATTACGACATGATGTCACCAGTGAATAGCGCCCCGGTAAAAATGTGGACGCAGGGCGTGCCTGTGGAGCCGGAAGCCCGAGACCAACTGCTGAATACGGCCAAAATGCCGTTCATTTTTAAACATCTGGCGGTGATGCCGGATGTGCATCTGGGAAAAGGATCGACGATTGGTAGCGTGATCCCCACGCGTGGCGCGATTATTCCCGCCGCGGTCGGCGTGGATATCGGTTGCGGGATGATTGCGGTGCGTACGTCACTGGTTGCCAGCGACCTGCCGGATAACCTGATGGGGTTGCGTAGCGCGATTGAGCAGGCGGTGCCGCACGGACGTAGCGTAACGCGTTCCAAACGTGATGTCGGTTCCTGGCAGAATCCGCCACAGACGGTGGATGCGCACTGGTCACTGCTAGAGCCGCGTTTTAAGCGTTTGACGGATAAATATCCGCAGTTGCTGAAAACTAACAACTATCAGCATTTGGGAACCTTAGGAACGGGTAACCACTTTATTGAAATCTGTCTGGATGAAGTCGATCGCGTGTGGGTGATGTTGCATAGCGGATCACGTGGTGTGGGGAACGCGATTGGATCGCTGTTCATCAAACTGGCGCAGGAAGATATGCAACAGCACATTGCGAATCTGCCGGACCGTAATCTGGCGTATTTCGAGGAAGGAAGCCTGCACTTTGACGATTACATAGAAGCGGTGGAATGGGCGCAGGATTTTGCCCGTCATAACCGCGAAGTGATGATGTCGCATACGCTGGCGGCGCTGTCCCGAATTGTGACGAAACCGTTTACGACGCAGCAGGAAGGCGTGAACTGCCACCATAATTATGTACAGCGTGAAACGCACTTTGGTGAATCGGTGCTGATTACCCGTAAAGGCGCGGTGTCGGCGCAGAAAGGCCAGATGGGAATTATTCCGGGGTCGATGGGCGCGAAGAGCTTTATCGTGCGCGGATTGGGGAACGAAGAGAGCTTCTGTTCCTGTAGCCACGGCGCGGGGAGAACGATGAGCCGTACCGCCGCGAAAAAACGCTTCACCGTGGAAGATCAGATCCGCGCAACCGCGCACGTTGAGTGCAGAAAAGACAGCGACGTTATCGATGAAATCCCGATGGCGTACAAAGATATCGATAAGGTGATGGCGGCACAGTCATCGCTGGTGGAAATTGTGCATACGCTGCGTCAGGTGGTGTGTGTGAAAGGATAAGAAGAGGGCAGGGAATATGGCATCGTACAATTTACTCCTGCAACAGTTGGAAAAACTGGTGGCTTTACCAGATAACTATTATCGGCCCGCGCAGGCTGATGCACTGGGTTCAGCGTCACACCTGATAACACTCACGCGTCACTATAACGGGCATATTCGGCAGCGTGCGGTGCTGTGTTTGGGTTTCATGGACGAGGTCTCGGCATTACCCGCGCTGATTGAACGAGTAAACGATTGGGCTGAACCGGTGCGCCGTGCTGCCAAGCAGAGTGTGCGGCTGCTGTTAACGCCGAATAACACCGCGTCTTTTGTCGCCAATTTGCCTGCCATTTTCTGGCTGTTGCAGTGCCAGCGAGAAGATCATCAGCCGCTGGTGGATGAGATCGTCAGCTTTCTATCCGAGGAGGCGCACGCGCCGTCGTTACTGACGGGATTGTGTTCGGAAGACAAAACTGTTGCCCGGTTATCGCTGGATATTCTCGCTGAGCGTGAGCGGTTCCCGTTGAAGCAGATCTTTGGTCAGGCGATGTTGCATCACGATCCGTTAGTCAGGGCGAACGCGGCGCGATATCTGCTACGTGCGGACAAGGACGTCGATCACGACGCGTTGACTATTCTGCTGAAAGACACATTCGCACCCATCAAGCAGGTGGCGTTGCAGTATGTGATAGACAATGCGTTCCCCGTGTCTGAGCCTCAACTGATTGCCTTACTGTTTGATAAGAATGCATTGGTGCGTCAACGAGCCTCAGCGCTACTGCGCGAACGAAACGACGATCCGGTTGCGCATTATCTTGCGGCACTGGATCGGGCGAGTACCGTCACAGTGCGAAAAATCACGCTCTGGGGGCTAGATGAGCATCGCTATGACGGCATTGTGGCGCTGGCGGAGCGCAACCTGGACGAGTGCTATCCCAGCCTTTACTACAGCGCTCTGCGCATTCTTATTCTGCGCACCGGTGACGACGCGCGTGAGCAACTGCTGCTCTCTCTGCGTCACCCCTCGCTGGCTATTGTGAAGGTCGCGCGGAAGCTGTTTTTCCAGCAGAAAATTTCTCTGTCGCTGCCTGAACTTCAGGGCTGTATGGAAAGTGCATCTTCCAGAGAACACGTTGAGGTGTACTACTTTCTAGCGCACAAGCTGAATAAATGGGATTGGCTGGTGTTCCTGCTGGATAACGCTAAGTCAGAGAATACTGCACTAACGCAGGCTGGTGTGGCGTACTGGGTACAGCGGTTCAACCGTTCGGGCATGCTGCCAAATACGCGACAGCAGGCGCGTTTGCGGACGCTGCTTGATGAACATCCACACGTCATCTCGCGCGACAGCCCCTATATCGCCCTGTTTTTGTATAGTTGATTTTCGTATAAAAAAAGAACAGGAAAAAGTGGATAGGATCGCGTAAAGTGACAACACAATTGACACCACGGAGGCGGAAATGAGTACCATCCATTTCAGAATCGATGAAGAAACCAAGCAACTGGCTATGCAGGCTGCGGATCGTCATCAGGTGAGTCTGACGGAATTGATGCGGCAACGTGCAGAGGAATTGGCAGAAGAAGAGCGTCAGTATCAGCGCAACGCGGGTGATGAATGGCTTGAAACGCAGATTCAGGAAGCGTTTTCTCGTTATGATGCGGGTGAAGGTGAGCTCGTCAGTAATGAGGACGTCAGCCAGAGAATGGATGCATTGAAAGCGCGGGCGGCGCGAGGTGAGTTGTGATATTTAAGGTCCGATGGGAGAAGCAGGCACTGGCAGATCGTGAAGGAATATACCGCTATCTGTATAAAGAGGCGGGGCTGGATGTTGCGAATGCGGCGGATGAAAAGTTTATTTCATCAGTCTCGGTGCTCGAAGCCACGCCAGAAGCGGGTACTGATATCGGAAAATCGGGGGAAAGGCGAAAACTGGTACTGACGCGATTCCCCTTCATTATCATTTATGCACTCAAGCGAAAGATAAACGAAGTGCATATCCTGCGTATATTACATACCTCCCGCAAACTGTCGGCGACCTACCGATAGCGTATTTACCCTCGCCCCAAAAAAATATGCTCACGATGGTATGCCATCTGGGACAGGCTGGGCGGGTAGGTGTCTGGCAGGTGGATTTGTTTGCCTTCGTATTGGACGAAATTGACGTCGCTGATGGCGCTTTTCAGTTTTTTGATGCGTGGAGAAAGCAGCATTTCGAGCGAATCATTGAAGCTAATCAGCCCCATATCAAAGGCTTTGTCGTGCAGGTTGGACAGGCAGAGACCGTTGCTGGGATCGAGGCGATATTCTGGCGTCGTTTTCCACGGTTGAATATGGCTGGCCACCAGTAGCGCGGGCTCTTCCAACCCGGTCACGCAGCAGCGTTCGCCGTAGTTGCTGAGTACGCGTTTGCGGAACAGCTGCTGACCAATACGCGTTTTTACCTGTGTAAGGCGCTCGCCGCCGTGATAATCAGGAATTTTGCTTTCGTTAGCCTGATACGGTGATGGCGCTGTTGTCGCTTCCGCCGCTCCTGCTTCGAGCGATATTATGGCCTGTTGGCACTGCTGTTCAAATAACTCAGGGTTATCGTCCATTTCCTGCCACAGCGCGCGGTCAGCGTTGGACGCGCCGCGCAAGCCAGTGCGACCCGAATCGATAATAAATGGATCGAGGCTGGCGAGATTCACTAGCTTCATCGCCAGTGCGGAAGGCGTGCGGTTAATCAGCTTGGCGTAGCGAATGATATCGGGGTTACGCGAATGCAGCCTGCCAAACGGTAGTTGGCTGTACAGGGTGAAGGCGATCAGTAGCTGATCTCGCGTCCAATGGTTGGTGGCAGCCATGCGTGTGTCGTCCGTTCGTTAGCGCATTCGGTTAGTGATAGCGCTAACTATGCCAGGTCAGTGCGTAAAATGCATGTGCTTGCCTGCGGCTGGATAATTGGTGCAGGCTGCGCTAACGTTCTGACAGCCTTCCTATTATGATGCCGAGAAACTATGCCCTGTTCTTCTATTCCCTTGTTTCGTCCCCTGTGTGCGTTGGCTCTGCTAGTGCTGGCGGGCTGTGCCAGCAAGACCGCGACGACACCGGAATCGCGGCCTGCGGATGTTCGTGCTCAACTACTCAAGCTGTTGCCAGACAGCGTGAAAGATCGTCAGGGCTGGGCGACCGATATCGCCACCGCATTTACCACGCAGGGGCTCGATCCCAGCAATGAAAATCTGTGCTCGGTGCTCGCGGTGACCGAGCAGGAATCGACGTTTAATGCCGATCCGCAGGTGCCGAATCTGTCGAAAATCGCCTGGCAGGAGATCGACCGTCGTGCGGAGAAAGTTCATGTTCCGGCATTTCTGGTGCGCACCGCGCTACTCATCAAATCCTCTAACGGAAAAAGCTACAGCGAGCGGCTCGATAAGGTGCGCACGGAAAAAGAGCTCAGCGCGATCTTTGATGATTTCATCGACATGGTGCCGATGGGGCAGACGCTGTTCGGTCGGCTGAACCCGGTGCATACCGGTGGGCCGATGCAGGTGAGCATCGCGTTTGCAGAAGCTAACGCGAAGGGCTATCCGTATACCGTGGGCGGCACGATTCGTCAGGAGGTGTTTAGCCGTCGTGGCGGGATGTATTTTGGCATCAAGCACCTGCTGGGTTATCCGGCGAATTATCCGCAGTCGATATACCGATTCGCGGATTTCAACGCGGGTTGGTATGCCAGCCGAAATGCGGCGTTCCAGCGTGCTGTTAGCCGTCTGACCGGGGTCAAGCTGGCGCTGGACGGTGATCTAATCAACTACGGTTCGGATAAAGCCAGCGCTACGGAACTGGCGGTGCGCGCATTGGGGAAACGTCTGGACATGAGTGATAGCGCAATCCGTCGTGCGCTGGAGAAGGGCAATAGCCTCGATTTTGAAGACACCAGCTTGTATGAGCGCGTCTTTGCGCTGGCGGATAAGTCAGGCAACAAGGCTCCACGTGTCATCCTGCCAGGAATTACGCTGGAAAGCCCGAAAATCACCCGTAAGCTCACCACGGCGTGGTTTGCCAATCGCGTTGATGAACGTCGCCAGCGGTGTTTGGCAAGGGCCAAATAGGCAACGCCCTCCACCAAGGGCGTTGCTGTCATGTATGGCGATTAGTGCATCAAACCGGCCATTGGCTGAGTTTGATGCCGCGTTCTTGCGCATTTTCGCGGAAATCTTCCAGCATCGTGCGGACATCAGGATCGATATAGTCGGCATTGTCGTGTTCTACAATCACGACGCTGTTGGCGGGGATCTTGTTGAGCAAGCCTTGCAGACGCGGGTTGTGCACAAACGTCAGGTTCTGCTGAAAGCTCAGGACAAAGTGATCGCCGTAGCGTGTGAGCTGCATCGCGTTGCGGTGGCTTTTATAAATGCTAAAAGCTAACTGGGTCACGATGCCAATCCCGATGCCTGCCAGCATCCCAAACACGATGATTCCGATAACGGTCGCCGCGAAAGGCACGAACTGTTGTAAACCCTGACGCCACAGCAGCAGGAACTGTTGCGGTGAAGCCAGCTTATAGCCGGTATACAGCAATACGGCTGCCAGACTGGCAAGCGGAATGACGTTGAGCAAGTCGGTCATGAACAGGCCGCAAAGCAGCAGCAGCACGCCGTGCAGCAGGATGGAGAACTTGGTACGCGCGCCGGCGTTGACGTTGACGGAGCTGCGTACGATCACGGCAGTAATCGGCAATCCGCCCAGAAAACCGCTGAGCATGTTCCCGATACCTTGCGCACGCATCTCTTTATCCGGCGAGGGCGCAGGGTGCTGCGGGCGAATTTTCTTCAACGCTTCCTGACTTAACAAGGTTTCCAGGCTAGCCACCAGCGCCAATGTCACCGCAACCACATAAACCGCCGGGTTCTTCCACGCCTGCCAGTCAGGGCGGGTCATCTCTCCCATCAACTGTTCCAGACTGCCAAACTCCGGCAGGACAATACGCGGCAGGTTATCGACCATCTCGGTAGACAGGCGCTCGCCGTAGACGGTAAAGAGTCCGCCAAAGAGCACGGCGACCAGCGGGCCGGGAAGCCAACTCAATGCGCTGATTTTCTGCACGGGCTTAGTGGTCCAAAGCCAGAGAATCGCCAGCCCGACCAGACAGACAGTCAGCGCGCTGGCGGAAAATCCAGGTTCGGAAGCGTCGAAGAGCGATTTTAAATCGTCCTCACCGTCCGAGCCGAAGGCAAGTGGGATTTGCTGAATAATCAGCAGGATGCCGATAGCAGACAGCATGCCTTTAATCACGGTGCCGGGGATGAGCGTAATGAAACGCCCGGCGCGCAGCAGGCCCATAATGCATTGCAGCACCCCTGCGAGCATGATCGCCAATAGCAATGCTGAAAACGATCCCAGGCTGGCGATAGAGCCGGAGACGATAGTAACCAGACCGGCGGCAGGGCCGCTGACGGCGTAGCGAGACGGACTGAACAGGGTGACGACGATACCGCCGACGACGCCGGTCAACAGACCGACAAAAGGAGGAAGACCGCTGGCCTGCGCGATACCGAGGCTCAGCGGCAGGGCAACAAGGAAGACGACGAGCCCCGCGGGGATATCATGTCGGAGTGTGCTCAGGTTCATGGGGATGCCTCCTGTTTCTGGGCGTGACGGTGGATGAGTTCTTTCAGGTGGCCGCTATGCAGGTCGTAGACACAGCCGAAAACATCAAGCTCAACGCCATTGCGCCAGGCTTTCTGCACCGGTTCACAGGCGATCAGGTGGGCGAACTGTGCCAGCACGTTGGCTTCCACCAGCTGATTCTGGCGCGTGCTTTCATCGGCATCGCTATCTTGCGAGGCGGCAATATGCGGCGAAAGCGCCTGACGCAAATCCGTAATGCGGCGGGAAAGGGCGGAATCCTCCTGAGCGAGCCCCATTTCGGGCAGGTTCACCGCCGCCTGAACACCGCCACAGCCATAGTGGCCGCAGAGCACGATGCGGGAAACATGCAGGTATTCGAGGGCATATTGCAGCACGCTCATGAAGTTATCGTCGTCTGCCACCACCATATTCGCGATGTTGCGGTGAACAAAAAGCTCGCCGGGCGCAGAACCCGTCAGCACTTCGGCAGGCACTCGGCTGTCTGAACAGCCGATCCAGAGTGAATGGGGCGTCTGGCCCTGCGTGTGCTTTCTGAAATAGTGTGGATGGCGTTGGCGACGCAACGTAGCCCAACTGCGATTCTTGGCTAATAGGGGTTTTAATGTCGTCAAATTAAACTCTCTCTTTAGAAAACACAGGGATATTTTCCGCCCAGTTGGGAAGGAAAACGGAATCATTAATTATTAGCCTTCACTTAATTAAGTTAGGCATAATTAAATTTAGTTCTGGTGTTTTCTAAATTGTGACGTTTATTGAGACTTTTCTTATATTGTTATTTGTTTTTTATATAACTTTAAATTCCATTTAAATCCTTTAAAAGCAATGAGTTGTGATTTATATCCTTATAATAAGAAAAAGCTATTTTACTTAACCGCATTTGAGGTTAGGTATTTAATGTTGCATTGATATTGCAATTTACATCCTTATTGCCAAGCCTTTTTATATAAAGTAATGCGTTATCGACATCCACTTTAATTAGTTAATTAAAGCGACGAGGGTACCAATTACAATTATGTTTGGAAATATAAAATAGATTTTATCTACATTAACCCAATATAAAGTGTGGAAATAAATAGAAGAGATATAGAGGAAATATAGAGAGGGAAGTGAAGAGGGATATACGGGATATATCGTCTAAATAATGGAGAGGGAGCCGGGCTATATCGCCCGGCTAAGAGAACAGCAGATATCTGCTGTCGGCCACTTAAGCCCGCATGTCTTTATGCTCTATCTTGATAACAGCGCTTGCCGCAAAGGCTGCTGCGGTGCGCTGTCGTCAACCTTGAAACGGCTGACCAGTGATTCCATTTCAATCGCCTGTTCATCCAGTAACTGGCTGGCAACGGAAGCCTGAGAAACCAGCGTCGCATTCTGCTGCGTGACCATCTCTAGCTGGCTGAGCGCTTCGTTTATTTGCGCGATGCCTAGCGACTGTTCATCGGCGGCGACCGCGATTTCATTTACCAGATCGCGCACTTTACGGGTGCCGGCGACGATGTCGTTAATTCCCCGGTTTGATTGATTCACCAGCTTCGTCCCTTCGCTGACGCTGGCAATACTGTCGGCGATGAGCGCGCGGATTTTGCCCGCTTCGTCAGCACTGCGCTGCGATAGCTGACGAACCTCTGCCGCGACGACAGAGAACCCGCGGCCATGCTGCCCCGCTCGTGCGGCCTCAACCGCCGCGTTCAGTGCCAGCAGGTTGGTCTGAAAGGCAATGGCATCAATGGCGGAAACTACCGCGTTCACGCGCTGGCTGGCGTCCTGAATTTTTTCCATCGCACCGCTAGCCGACTCGGTAATGGTGCCGACGCGGTGCGCCTGATCGTCCACCTCCGTCGTCAACTGACGTGCCTGTCCGGCAAAGTCGGCGGTTTGTTTTACCGTAACGGTAATTTCTTCCATGCTGCTGGCGGTTTGCACCAGCGAAGCGGATTGCTCTTCGGTACGCTGCGCCAGATCCTGATTGCCGTTGGCGATCTCGCTGCTGGCTTGTCCGATCGTCTGCGAGCTGCGCTTAATGCTCACCACCATGTCGGCGATGTTTTCCAGTGAGGCGTTATACGCCTGATTTAGTTGCGACAGTTCGTCGGTTCCCGGCACGCGCAGGCGGCGTGTAAGATCCCCGCCCATCTCGCGAATAGTCGTCAGCGTTTGCTGAAGTTGCTCGTTGATGCTGCGCATGACCATGGAAGCAAGGCCGAGCGCCATGAGCAGAGAAATCAACGCTCCGGCCAGGTAGCTGATCCATGACTGGCGGGCATTGGCGGCTAAGGTATTCACCTGTGCCGTCAGGTCGTTGGTGGCGAGCTGTTCAACCTTTTTCAACTCATCGATTTTTGCCGTTTGTTGGTTAAACCACTGGCTGGCATCGATATCAAAATTGCCGCCAGGCGAAGTGATAGCTTTGTTGCGCATCTGAAGTGCGCTTTGTGCAGAAGGATTGTTGAGGGCCTGTTCAAAAGCCCGGCGCAGCTCGGGATTGGCGAACATGTTGTAGGCCGTGGTGTAGGCATCTCCCCGGCCAACCATCTGGTTCAGACGTTCGAACATACCGGTAGCAAAGCTATTAGCAGAGAACGCGTTGGAGAGCACGGCGCGTTCAAGCCCAGCCTGTTCTTTGACGTTCAGCAGATTGTAATAGGCCGCCAGCCGCTGGGCGATACCACCGTCGCTGACCAGATGGGCCATATCCCCGACGATATTCAGCAGATTGCTGACTGAATCGGAATAGTAGCCAATCGCTTGGGCGACGGGTATCGATATGCTATCGACACTGCGGCGATGTTCCGCAAGTTGCTGTGTTTTCTGTGTAACGCGACCGAGTGCTTCGCTGACGGCATCGCCAAGCTCGGCGCGGCTCAGGTTTGCGGCGGTTTGCTCAAGCACCTGCTGTGCCCGATCGGTGGCTTGCCGCTGCGTGGTGAGCTCCGGGCCAAAATTTTTCCCCTGACTACCAAAATAGCCCGCGCTCAAGCCGCGCTCACGCTGTAGCTGGTGGGCGTACTCGCCTGCGTCGCGCGCCAGTGTGATGAGCTTCTCCATACGGATCATTTCATTTTCTGTGCTGCGGCGTTCCATTACGCCGGAAAAACTGAACCAGAGGAGGGCAAGGATGGGCGGGAGAAGGGCAAGAATGAACTTACTACGGATCGAGATGTGATGAAGGGATTTCATAGGTGTGCTCCATAGCCTGCAAGTAGTCCGTTCCTGACATGTGCAGTTTGCAAAAGTAGACAGGGGGTTTATTTTAGTTTCGGCCTAATAGGGGAATGGTTTAGCGCTGACCCCATGATTCCCTTAAAAAAACCATGCCTATTTTGCTTACCACCCCATTGATAAGAATATATTGCTTATTATTTAATTGCTTATATATTTTTTCTCTCTTTTTTTGCAACAAGATCGTTAACTTATGATACATCCAAGGTGGTATGTATTTTTGCCACTGTATTGGTATTTTTACAGTCTAGATGACGGTGAGCAGCATCGTGACGTTAATCAGTGAAATCAGGGTAAGAAAGAAGACAACGATCCTGAATGCGTGGCGAGAAGGTTTCATAGCGGCTCCTGATTCGGCGGGCGACAGCGCACCCGCCGTGAAGAGGTAAATAAGGGATCAGAACCACTGGCCGAAGCGGCGGATATAGGCGCGTTTGACCAGTTGAGCGACAGTGCAGTAGCCAATCAGCGTGGCGGCCAGCCACGGGAAATATTCCCACGGCAGCGGCTGTAAACCGACCAGCGGCCCCAGCGGTGAGAACGGTAGATAGATGCCCAGCGCCATCACCAGCCCGGTCATCAACATCACTGGCAGCGCCGCTGTACTCTGAATGAACGGGATCTTCTGGGTACGCAGCATGTGCACCACCAGCGTTTGTGACAGCAACCCCTCAACGAACCAGCCTGACTGAAACAGAGCCTGATGCTCTACGCTGTTGGCGGCAAACACGAACCACATCAGCGCGTAGGTGGTGATGTCAAAAATCGATGACGTTGGCCCGATACACAGCATGAAGCGCCCGATATTTTTGGCATCCCATTTACGCGGTTTACGCAGGAACTCCTTATCCATTTTGTCCCACGGCAGCGACAGCTGAGAGATGTCGTACATCAGGTTCTGAATCAGCAGATGGATCGCCAGCATCGGCAGGAACGGAATAAAGGCGCTGGCGACCAGCACGGAAAACACGTTGCCGAAATTGGAACTGGCGGTCATGTTCAGGTATTTGATGATATTCCCGAACGTCTCGCGCCCTTTGATCACGCCTTCTTCCAGCACCATCAGGTTCTTTTCCAGCAGAATGATATCGGCCGATTCTTTGGCGATATCCGTGCCCGTATCGACGGAAATCCCGATATCCGCATCGCGCAGGGCGGGGGCATCGTTGATACCGTCGCCCAAAAAGCCGACCGTATGGTTATTCCCCTGCAACGCTTTCAGCACGCGGGATTTTTGTAGCGGCGTCAGTCGGGCAAAAATGGTGCGTTGTTCTACCAGTACGCCGAGCTGTTCATCGCTGAGCGCATCGATAGCGTTACCTTCCAGCACCTCGCACGGCTCCAGTCCGACATCGCGGCAGATCTTGCTGGTAATAATCGCGTTATCGCCCGTCAGAACTTTAACCGTCACACCGTTTTCATGCAGGGCGCGAATGGCGGCAGAGGCGCTTTCTTTCGGCGGATCGAGGAACGTCAGCAGGCCGCAAATTGTCAGGTCGCGTTCATCTTCGGCACTGAGTGGCAGCGTGCTGCCCACCGGACTCAGTTCCCGGGTGCCAATCATCAGCACACGGAACCCTTGCTGGTTGTAGCTTTCCGCCAGCGTTTTCAGCGCATTGCGGCGCGCGTCGTCCAGTTCATACTGCTGTCCGTTCTCACTGACATGCGTGGCAACCGCCAGCATTTCTTCTACTGCTCCTTTGCAAATCAGGCGTTGCTGGTTGTGTTCATCGGCAACGATGATGGACAGACGGCGGCGAATAAAATCAAACGGCAGCTCATCGATTTTGCGATAGCGGCCTAGTGCGGCGATGGCAGGATTATGACGACCAAAATGCATGATGGCCTGATCCATCAGGTTTTTCATGCCGCTCTGGTGTGCGCTGTTGAGCCAGGCGAGCTGGAGTACACTTGTATCGATCTGACCCTGCGTATTCAGGTGATGTTCAAGGATGATGCGATCCTGCGTTAGCGTGCCGGTTTTATCGGTGCACAGGACGTCCATCGCGCCAAAGTTCTGAATCGCGTTCAGGCGTTTGACCACCACTTTGCGCCGCGCCATGGCAATCGCGCCTTTTGCCAGATTGGATGAGACAATCATCGGCAGCATTTCTGGTGTCAGGCCGACCGCCACCGCCAGCGCAAACAGGCTGGCCTCCATCCAGTCGCCTTTGGTGAAGCCGTTAATCAGCAGCACGACCGGCACCATCACAATCATAAAGCGGATCAGCAGCCAGCTTACGCTGTTCACGCCGCGATCGAAGGCGGTTTGGGATCGGGTGCCGACGATGGATTTTGCCAGCGAACCGAAGTAGGTGTGGCTGCCGGTCGCTACGACAATCGCCGTTGCTGTGCCGCTGGAAATGTTGGTGCCCATCAGACAAATGTTGGAGAGTGCCAGCAGATCGCTTTCGCCGCCGCTACCTGCGGGCTGACAGCCTTTGGCGCTGATATCGCTGAATACGTCGTATTTTTCGATCGGCAGCGATTCACCAGTCAGTACCGCCTGGCTAACGAACAGATCGCGTGATTCCACCAGCCGAACATCCGCTGGCACCATATCGCCGGCGGAAAGCGTCAGAATATCGCCGGGAACCAGCTGTTGAAGCGGAATTTCCTGCAAGACGGCGGTGGCGTTGGCGTGAGGACGACGCAGCACGGTGGCCGTTGTCCGCACCATCGATTTCAGTGCTTCTGCGGCTTTATTGGTCCGAAACTCCTGCCAGAAGCGTAGCAGGCCGCTCAGGCTCACCATCACCAGAATGATGATCACACCAGTGAGCGATGTCTCTTCGTTATGGCGCAGCGGTAGCCAGTAATCGGTGAAAAAGCTGATAGCGGCCAGCGCCATCAGTACGTAAATAAATGGGTTATTAAACGCGGCGGCCAGTTGCACCAGCGCATGGGGTGCTTTTTCGTGGGCGACGCGGTTTTCGCCATAGGTTTGCTGACGCTCAATGACGTCATCATGGCTTAAGCCGTGCAGATGAGTATTCAGGTTAGCCAGCGTTTGGTCGAGGCTATTTTGCGCCTCGCGGGCAATCGCAAAGGTGGCCGTGGGTGTCTTACGGGCGCGGCGATATCCCGTTTGCGTGATCATATGGGTCATGATGCTGCTCTCTTAATGTTGCCTGTCCGCCGCGCACGGGCGCGCATCCCGGATAAAGGGACGTAAAGCGGAAAAAAATGAAGGTATTAAGGGGGGTAAACAGCGCAGGCGGAGAGAACAGAGAGGTCGAGGAAGAAGACAGTCCTTATTCTAACGGATGCGGTTTACCGGGCCATCGAGGGTGCTCGTCCATGTTGTCTCCTTATCGCCGTGCGGCGAGGTATAAAAATAGTCGTCAGTTGACGAAACCGACTACGTAAAAACACAGTACGTAGTTTAGTGGTGCAACCATAACCCTGTTTGCCTAAACCGGACGTCAACGTTTGTTCGTGAGTGAGATCGGGTGTGCTTGCCGCTAATCAGCGGGCGTCGGCGGCGTATTGCTATGCAGTGGGTGAGAGGCTTGTTGCCCCGCCGAGTGGTCGACGGGGCAGAGGAGAATTAATGAATTCTCAGCATGTGGTCTTGGTTAACTTTGAAGAAACGAACGGCATCGCGTAGCTGTTCGCCCTGTTCTGTCATGGCGTGCGCCGCCGTGGCGGATTCTTCAACCAGTGCGGCATTCTGCTGGGTGACCCGATCCATCTGTTCTACCGCCACGCTGATCTCTTTGATGCCGATATGCTGCTCGTTGGAGGCCTGAGAAATCTCTGCCACGATATCCGTCACCTTTTTCACCGACAGCACAATTTCCGACATCGCCTGGCTGGCTTTGTCTGCCCGCGCGGAGCCGTCAGTAATCTTCTCAACGGTGCCTTCGATCAGCGTCTTGATCTCTTTAGCCGCGTTGGCGCTCTTCTGTGCCAGCGTGCGGACTTCGCCGGCTACGACGGCAAAGCCTTTCCCTTCGCTGCCTGCTCTGGCCGCTTCTACTGCGGCGTTCAGGGCAAGGATATTGGTCTGGAAGGCAATGCCTTCGATCACGGCGATAATATCAACGATCTTCTGCGAACTGTCGGAGATCTCATGCATACGCTTGAGCATGTCGTCCACGATAAGCCCGCCTTGAGAAGCGGTTTCCGAGGTTTGCTGCGCCAACTGGCTCGCTTCTTTGGCGTTATCCGCGTTCTGGCGCACGGTGTGCGTCAACTGCTGCATATTGGCCGATGCCTGAATCAGTGAAGCCGCCTGCTCTTCGGTACGCTGTGACAGGTCGCTGTTGCCCTGAGCAATCTCACTGGACGCCAGCGTGATGGATTCACTGCCGTTCATGATGGTGTGTACGGTATTCACCAACTGCCGATTCATGTGGTTGATGGAGGCCAGCAGGCTGCTGTTATCCCCCTGACGCAGCTTGATTTCCGTTGTGAGATTACCAGAAGCAATCTCGGTCATGATTTCCTGCGCGTAATTCGGGTCGCCGCCGAGCTGGCGCGAAATATTACGTGAGATCACGGTGGCGATAACGACGGTCGTCAGCAGAGCGAGCAGCAGCAATCCCCAGACATAGTATTGTGACGTCCGATACGTCGAATTGGCACCGTCGACGATATCTTTTGCCGTCGCCACTTCCATCTCCACCAGCTTGGCCAAATCTTTCATTAGCTGACTACGGTACTTGGAAGAGCTTGCACCGCTGATTTTGCTGGCTTCTGCAAGATCGCCCCGATTGACCGTATCAACCAGCGTGGAATTGACCGAGTTAAAGCCGGAGAAATTTTCGCCAATTACCTTAATCAGCGCTTTTTTATCCTCGCTGTTAGCAACGGTTTGGTAGTTCTTAAACGCGGCAAGGAAGGCATCGGCGTTTTGCAGTAATTCTTTGCGGTGGCCTTCGCGCTCCTCGGGGGTTTTAGAATCGATATACTGAATTTGCTGCAAACGCGTTTCAGACAATGCACCGCGCATTTCCAGACTATATCGCACGCCAGGCAGGCTGCTGCTGCTTAATTCATCAATACGGCTATTATTAACGCTAAGTTGGAGTAGTGAAACCACACCTAATAACAACATCATGGCTATCAGGACGGAAAAACCGAGTAATAACTTGGAAAGTACTGTGAGTTGAGAGAATTTCATCGCTATTCTTATTGATTATAGAGAGAAGGTAGTAGTGATAACGGCAAATAAAATAAGATCTTTATAATGTGTAATTCGATAAAGTGGTGCCGGTGAATAAACAGAGTTTAATAATAACCAAATTGATTATATCGAGACTAAATTCTGTTTTATTTCAATGTGACAACGGATTATGGTGATGGGTTGTTTTTGAAGGGAGGGTTGTTAATCATTGTTTTAATAAATGTTTTTATTTTTAATGTGAAAAACAAAGCATTCACAAACAGAGAGAATAAAATGTGATTGCCATCAATAATTAATAAATATTTATGTGTTTAATAAAAATAATGCTTATATGTAACGGAATCCATTAATTAAATGACAAATTATTTCTTTCTTCTGTCCTCCGTCATCTTTCTTATGCCTTCAAAATAATGTTACAGCGGTAATACTTTAATTATATTACCGCTGCACGATTCTCCTCAGTCCAGATAGAACACGGGTTCCAGCGCATCGCTGACCGGGCTGTTATCAGGGTTGGAGGGCATGATATCGCTCATGTGCTTCCACCAGCGCTGACAGACATCCGTTTGTGCAATCGCTTCCCAGCGTGCTTCGGACTCGACCTCGACATAGCCGAACAGCAGATTGCGCTGTTTATCCAGAAAAATGCTGTAATGGTGCGCACCGTGGTTCTTTAGCACCTCGGCCAGTTCCGGCCAGATAGGATTGTGGCGACGCTGATATTCATCGTGGCTGTCAGGAAAAACCGACATCACAAAAGCCTTACGCAACATGGATGAGTCCCCCGTAGTCGTTGGCAGAACGCCACGGCGGTAATGCCGTGGCGAGTTGAGGCTGAAGCTAGTGCTATACGCATTACACGCACTGCATGCGTTACACAACCTACACGCGCAGCGCGGCTTCCATTGGTGTGACGCCGAAACGTTTACCCAGCGCGATCAGCTCTTCGGTCGAGATCGTCTGCTTCTTACCGCCCATCGATATCACTTTTACCATCACTTCGGCAGATTTCTCTGCGGTATCGATCAGGCCGAAGGCCTCGTCCAGCGTCGGTCCTGTGCCGAAGATGCCGTGGAAAGGCCACAGCACCAGCGAATGACGCTTCATTTGTTCGGAGGTGGCATCGCCAATGGCATCTGTGCCCGGCACCATCCACGGCACAATCCCCACGCCGTCTGGGAAAACGACCAGACACTCCGTGCTGCCTTCCCACAGTTCACGCGTGAACTTCGCGGTATCCAGTTCCAGCACATAGCTCAGGGCGATCAGATTGGTCGCGTGGCAGTGCATGATGACGCGATCGCGCCCGTGGGTCACGCCCATACGGACAATGTGCGACTGGAAATGCGAGGCCAGTTCAGACGTTGGCAGGCCGCCGTTGGTCAGCCCCCAGAAAATGCGATAGCCTTTGCCGTCGCTATCGACCTGTAACACCACCAGTGAATCAGCCGGATCCAACTGCACGTTGCGGAAGAATTTGCCGGAGCCGGTGACGATAAACCAGCAGTCTGCCAGCGCAGGCATCGGCTGTGATAACGCCTCGTGGCGCGGCTGCGGGTAGAAATCGCTTTCATAAGGCGTCACATCCTCAGCCGTCAGGCGCAGGCTGACGTTACCGCCGTTACGTTCGTCCCAGCCTTTGAGCCACATGTCGCTGGTGGCTTTAATCATTCCCTGTACAAACCAGGAAGAGAGAATTGCTTGCATAGTCTTACCCTTGACGTTGAGTGAGGATGGTTTCTTCATACTGACGCACCTGTTGCAGCCATTCGCTGCCCGGGATGACGTCATGACGCTGGCAGTAGTGTTCCCACACGGCCTGCCACGGCAGCGATTTTTGCTCTTCCAGCAGGGCCAGACGCGCGGTGTAATCGCCGTTTTGCTCCAGTGTGCGCAGCGTTTCTGTCGGTTCCAGCAGCGCGCGCAGCAGGGCTTTCTTCATGTTGCGGGTGCCGATAACCCAGGCCGCGATGCGGTTGATTGAGGCATCAAAGAAATCGAGCCCGATATGCACGCGGTTAAGCAGCTTATGGCGCACGATTTCGTGGGCGATGGCCTGCGTTTCGTCGTCCAGCAGCACCACATGGTCGCTGTCCCAGCGTACCGGACGGCTAACGTGCAGCAGCAGGCGTGGAACGTACAGAATCGCGCTGGAGATCTTGTCGGAAATCACTTCGGTTGGGTGGAAGTGTCCGGCATCCAGACAGAGCGCGGTGCCGCGGCTGGTCGCGTAGCCGAGGCAGAATTCGCTGGAGCCGACGGTAAAGCTTTCTGCGCCGATCCCGAACAGCTTACTTTCCACCGCATCGATATGGTGTGCCTGATCGAGCGGTTCGGCGATGACCTCATCCAGTGCGCTGAGCAGTCGCTGGCGGAATGCCAGACGATCGATGGTCAAATCTTTCATGCCGTCCGGCACCCAGATGTTCATGACGGACGGCGTGCCGAGTTCACGCCCAAAGTAGGCGGAAATCCGGCGGCTAGCCTGACAGTGTTCAATCCAGAAGCGGCGGACTTTTTCGTCCGGGTGCGACAGGGTAAAACCGTCCGCGCTCAGCGGGTGAGAAAAGCAGGTCGGGTTAAAATCCAGCCCGAGCTTGTGGTGCTTGGCCCATTCAACCCAGGTGCTGAAATGCTCAGGGGCAATCTCGTTACGGGCGACGGGCTGGGCGGATTCCAGATAGATGGCGTGCAGGTTCAGCCGTTTTGGACCGGGGATCAGCGCAAACGCCTGTTCCAGATCGGCACGCAGCTCATCTGGCGTGCTCGCTTTGCCGGGGTAGTTGCCAGTAGCCTGAATGCCGCCGGTCAACGGTCCGCCGGTGTTCTCGAATCCAGCCACATCGTCACCTTGCCAGCAGTGCATTGACACCGGAATCTGATCGAGCTGTTCCAGCACGGCCTCTACATCAATATTCAGGCTGGCGTAACGCGTTTTTGCCAGCTGCCAGGCAGCTTCAATTGGTGTGCTCATTGCGTTGTCTCCTTTTTGCCCTGTGGGGCGGTTTCTGGCTGGCTGAGCGCCTGAAAACGACGCCAGTGCCCGGCAAAATCACTCTCCGCACGCGGGGTATAGCGATGCAGAGGGAAGTTATGAGTCAGCATGTGCCGGAAGGCGGCAAGGTCGGCAACGGCGCCCAGCGCCATCAGTTGGCAGCCGATGTTGCCAAGCGTTGAGGCCTCGACCGGCCCGGCCAGAACCGGAATCTGGCACACATCGGCGCACAGCTGGTTCAGGAAGGCGTTCTGGCTGCCGCCGCCGACAATATGCAACTGGCGGATTGGCGCATGGCGCAGTTCGCCGAGTTCCAGCACCACCTGCCGGTAGAGCAGCGCGAGGCTGTCGAAGATGCAGCGTGCCAGTTCGGCATCGCTGTGGGGCACAGGCTGGCCGTGCTCACGGCAATAGTCGCGGATCGCCTGATGCATGGATGGCGGATTGATAAAGCGATCGTCATTGGGGTTAATCAGGCTGGCGAAGGCGGGCACGGCGGCGGCGGACTGAATCAGCGCGCCTAAATCCTTGATATTACGCTCCTGACAAACGCGCTGTAGCAGCCACAGACCCATGATATTTTTTAGCACCCGATAGGTGCCGTCTACGCCGCCTTCGTTGGTGATATTGGCGGCCAGCGCCTGCGGGCTATTAAACGGCGTGTCGCTCTCGATGCCCATTAGCGACCAGGTGCCGGAACTGAGGTAGGCGCTGTCGCGGCTCAGCAACGGTGCGCCGACTACCGCGCTGGCGGTATCGTGCGTGGCGACAGCGGTAACGGGAATGTGTCGTCCGCTTGGCGCTGTCCAGTTCCCGACGGCGTGCCCCGGTTGTACCGGATCGCTCAACCAGCGGCGCGGGATGCTCAGATAGTCCAGCAGTTCACTGTCCCAGGTTTTCTTTTCCAGATTAAGCAGTTGGGTCGTGCTGGCGTTGGTGTATTCGCAGACGACATTCCCCGTGAGGCGATAGTGAAAATAGTCGGGGATCATCAGCAGGTGTGCCACCTGAGCCAGATCGTCAGGCGGCGCATCGCCCAGCGCTTTAAGCTGGTACAGCGTATTAAACGGCAGGAACTGAATGCCGGTACGCTGATAGATCGCCTCACGTCCCAGTTCTGCGGTAACCGCGGCCATTACGCCGTCGGTGCGGTGGTCGCGATAGGAATACGGCAGGCCAACACGCTTCCCGTCCTTATCGAGTAGCACATAGTCCACGCCCCAACTGTCGATCCCGATGCTATCGGGGGCGATACCCATGGCATCGATTTGGTGTAATCCGGTGAGGATATCGCCTTCTAGCGCGGCCAGATCCCACTGATGATGGTTGTCCTGAAACACCAGCGTATTGCTGAAACGGTGAATTTCTTTCAGCGTCAAATGCTGCGTTGCGGTGTGCAAGGTTGCCAGCATGACCCGACCACTGGATGCACCTAAATCCACCGCCACGATATTCTTCACCGCCATAGCCGCACTCCTTACTTGTTGGATGTGTTGCAGTGTAAGGAGCGGTAACAGAAGCCACCTTCCTATGAGTGCCATCAACAACAGGCGGCTGGCAAAATGACAAAGCTGACCGTGAAAGGGCTCACAATCTGGGAAATTATTTAGGGAATAACCACGAAAAAATCAGGGAAAAGGCGGTGTGATCCTTACCACACTTCAATCAATTAGGCGGTGCGATCTTAAAAAAAGAGCAGCCAGACGGCGTGCGGGTGACGGTATTTCAAGGCTGGTTTTGTAGCTTATGGCTACCCTTTTTCAAAGGCTGCACTTTTGCCAGAGGCTGAATGGAGAACTGAAATGACGTTACTTCGTGGTGATGATTTTTTTACTTCGCGTGCCGTAACGGTTGCGGTGGAGCCGCGTACCCCACAAGCGGCGTTTCCTGAGCACTATCATGATTTCTGGGAAATTGTGCTGGTGGAGCAGGGCGCAGGCGTCCATGTGTTTAACGATCAGCCCTATGCACTGTGCAGCGGTTCGGTATTCTTCGTTCGTGATAACGATCGGCATCTTTTTGAAGACGTCGAAGGGCTGTGCCTGACGAACATGCTGTACCGCTCGCCGCGCGGATTCCGCTTCCTTTCCGATATCGCCGCCTTTTTGCCGTATGGCCCGAACGGCGAGTGGCAGGGGCAATGGCAGGTCAATGCGGTGGGAATGCAGCAGCTGAAACAGTCGATGAACAGTCTGGCTGAACTGGCGCAGAGCGATGCACCGGAAGCGATTGCCGCCAGCGAGAGCCTGTTTCTGCACATTCTGGTGCAACTGCGCCAGCACTGTTTTCAGACGCAGGCCAACGGCTCCGAGCGTCAGGGGGTACAGGCGCTGCTGGGCTGGTTGCAAAACAACTACAGCGAAGAGGTCAACTGGGGCAGTCTGGCCGATCGGTTCTCGCTGCCGCTGCGTACGCTGCACCGTCAGCTCAAACAACACACCGGTATGACGCCACAACGCTATCTGAATCGGTTAAGATTACTGGAGGCTCGTCGGCGGTTGCAGCAGAGTGATGATTCCATCACCACGATTGCGCACGCCTGTGGATTTAGCGACAGCAATCACTTCTCGACGCAATTCCGCAAGGCATTCTCGCAGGCGCCTAAATCACTGCGCCATCAGGCGTTTTCTCGTGAAGAGTAGGTAACGGCAACTGCGGGTGAGGGAATGGCGACAGCAATACGGGGTTTGAAATTACAGACTGAAGACTATTTCCTCACCGACAAGAATGCCGTGATGGTTGCCGAACGGCACCCACAGCCCGTGTTTCCGCTGCATCATCATGATTTTGATGAACTCGTCATCGTCTGGCGTGGCAATGGCCTGCACCTCTGGAACGATGTGCCTTACCGTATTACTCGTGGCGATATGTTCTATGTCTCCGCGAACGATCGCCACAGCTATGAATCCGTCCACGAGCTTGAGCTGGACAACATTCTCTATATTCGCAATCGCCTAACGTTATCTGCCGATTGGCAAGCGTTACTGCCGGGCGGGGAGCTTCCACAAAGCCAGCGCTACTGGTGTTTAGGCTCGGAAGGCATGGATACCCTTCGCGAGAAGGTGGACGCGCTGAGTCAGGAGTGCATGAAATCGGATGCGCTGTCGCTGCAATTGAGTGAAGCGCTGCTGTTGCAGATTGCGCTGCTGGCGGCGCGCTATCGCCACACGCCGAATAGTCCGCAACTGGCCGATGCGCACCCGTTGGATATGTTGATGAATGCGCTGCGTGCCAGCATCGCGGCACCGTTCCGCTTTGAAGCCTTTTGCGAACAGCACCACTTCAGCGCCCGCAGTTTGCGTGCGCGCTTTAAAGAGCAAACCGGCATGAGCGTGCCGCACTACCTGCGCCAACTGCGGCTATGTAAGGCGATGGAGCTGCTGCGTTATGATCTGCAAACCATCGGCGACGTCGCCGCGCTGTGTGGTTTTGAGGACAGTAACTACTTCTCTGTGGTGTTCCATCAGGCGTTCGGCGTTTCGCCCAGCGCTTATCGCCAGCGCTTCCTGAATGTGGAGTGACACCCGCATCGTTCGGGGTTAATATCACTGGTGACACCAATGATATTAACCGGAGCACATGATGGCTGACACCACACGTCAAACCACGACGCTGCGCATCGATCAGGACATCAAAGAACGACTGAAAACGCTGGCCGATGACCGCAACAGCTCAGCCCATGCGCTGATGCTGGAAGCGATTGCCGAATACGTTGAACGGGAAGAAAAACGCAGCCAGTATCGTAAAGAGGCGTTGGCCGCGTGGGAAGACTATCAGGACACTGGCAAACATATCACCGCAGATGAGACCGTTACCTGGTTAGAATCCTGGGGTTCTGGACATGAACAGGATGCGCCTGCATGCCACAAGTGATCGTTTCAGAACGCGCGAGGCGTGATTTGCAGCGTCTACAGGATTTTCTAAAAAACAAAAATGCGCTGGCCGCGAAAAAGGCCGCTGAAGTTTTGATTCGGGGCATTCGTCAGTTAGAAGCGCTGCCGAATATCGGGCGACCAGTGGAACATCTTCCCCTTGAATATCAAGAGTTGGTGATCGAATTCGGCAGCAGCGGGTATGTGATGCTTTACCGTCACGATGAGCTGACCGGCAGAGTGGTGATACTGACCGTTAAACATCAAAAAGAAGCTGGTTATCAAAACCCGTAATGCTGTCTCTCTGAGATTTATCGGTCAGCGGAGCCATATGCTCGGGTAGTCACATTCAGCGTGCCACGACAATTCGACATGGCTCTCCTGCTTCAACATGAATTCCCGCTTCAACATCCCTATTCCGCCACCGTCGAGAGTAACAGGCGCGTGTAAGGATGCTGAGGCTGATTGAAGATTTGTTCGACCGGCCCGGTTTCTACGATATCCCCGTCCTTCATGACCGCGATGCGGTGGCTCATGTGCTGTACCACGCCCAGATCGTGGGAGATGAACAGCATTGTCAGCCCCAACTGGCGCTGCAACGCCACCAGTAAATCCAACACCTGCGCCTGTGTAGTGACATCCAGTGCCGATACCGGCTCGTCGCAGATCAGGATTTCAGGATCTGAGGCCAGCGCTTGTGCGATGGAGACGCGCTGACGTTGACCGCCGGACAGCGCCGTAGGGCGTCGGGTCAGCAGATCGGGCGTCAAGCCGACATACTCCAGCAGCGTCAGAATACGTCGCTGTTTCTCATCGTCACTCAGATCGCGGCGCAAGCGCAGCGGTTGGTTCAGAATCTGGGCGACGGTAAATTGTGGAGCGAACGAACTGAGCGGATCCTGTGTGATCGTCTGAATTCGGGCGCGTAGCGGACGGCGCTCGCGTTCCGTTAACCTGCTCCAGGCATTGTCTGCGAGTCGGATTTCCCCGCTGTCTGGCTTTTGCAGAGCCAGAATGACTTTGCCCAGCGTGGTTTTACCTGAGCCGGATTCCCCGACGATACCCAGCGTTTCGCCGCGCTTGATCTGGAGAGAAACCTGATTGACGGCCTGCATCCGGCTACCGTCCGGACGCTTGAACGACACCGCAATGCGATCCGCCGTCAGGGCTATCGCGTCGGTGTTGGCGTGATTCGCTGCCAGAGACGCCGCTGATGGTGCAATACCGCTCTGTAACGGATCGACACCGGCTAGCCACTTTCCTCGCGTAGATGCGGTCGGGATCGCCGCCAGCAGCTTGCGGGTGTAGGGATGTGTCGGCGCTGACAGAATCTGCCGCGCCTCACCGCCTTCTACCAGCGCGCCGTGCTGCATGACAATGACGCGATCTGCGACGTCCGCGACGACGGCAAGATCGTGAGTGATCAGCAGAACACCGTGCCCCGCCTGTGCTAATGCGGTGAAGACTTTCAGCACCTGCTTTTGCACTGTGGCATCCAGCGCGGTGGTGGGTTCATCGGCAATCAGCAACTGTGGGCCGGCTGCCAGCGCGGAGGCAATAAGCGCGCGTTGACGCAGGCCGCCGGACAGCTCATGCGGATACTGCGCCGCACGATTCTCAGGATCGGGAATGCCTGCCTTCGTCAGGAGTTCGGCGACGCGGGCGGGAATTTGCTCGCGGGGCAACAGGCGATGGGTCAGAATCGGCTCGGCAACTTCCTGACCGATTTTGCGCAGCGGGTCGAGAGACACCAGCGCATCCTGCAAAACAAAGCCAATTTCACGGCCGCGAATCACCCGCCAGTCGCGATCGGTCAGATAGCGTAAATCGCACAGGCTGCCATCATGGCGCGTGAGTTCAATCGCGTTTGCCTGTACGTCAACGCCTTCACCGGATAAACCTACCAGCGTGCGGGCGGTGACGGATTTTCCTGAACCCGATTCGCCGACCAGCGCCAGAATTTCTCCGGCATTCACCTGAAAAGAGAGGTTTTTAACCGAACGAATGGGGCCGGATGGGCTGGGAAACGTGACGCTCAAGTTCTCCACACGTAGCAGCGGCGTCTTCGCCGGTGCATCTGAAGACGAATGAGAGGAGTGAGGGAGTGTGTTCAGGCTCATCGTGCCTCTCCTTTTGCCAAAATAGCCTGTAAACGACGCCCCAGCAGCGTGATGGAAATTACCGACAGCGCGACGACGCTAGCGGGCAGCAGGCTGACCCACGGCGCAATATCAAGGAAGTTACGTCCATCGGCCAGTAGCGCGCCCCATTCGGCGGTCGGCGGAACGACGCCCAATCCCAAAAAGCTCAGCGCTGAGGCAGACAGCACCGCGTGGCCGACGCCAATGGTGGCGACAATCAACAGCGGACGCAGCGTATTGGGAATGATATGGCGAAAAACGATATACAGCGGGTGCTCGCCCAGCGCAATCGCATGCTCAACATAGCCGGATAATCTGACTTGCAGCACCTGAGAACGGATCAAACGCGCATAACCCGCAATCCCCGCCAGACCGACGGCCAGCATGGTGTTTTCCGGGCCGCGTCCTAGTACGGCGATCACCAGCAGCGCCAGCAACAGATCGGGAAACGCCAGCATGATGTCCAGCAGGCGTACCAGAACCTGACGGATACGCAGCGGTGCGAGCACCGAGAGCGTACCAAACAGCACGCCGCCGAAGCAGGCGATCAGCATCGCGCCGACGCCAATACCCAGCGACAGCGAGGTGCCGTGAACGATGCGGGAAAAAATGTCGCGCCCCAGTTGATCGGTGCCGAACCAATAAGTGCTATTCGGCGACTGGAATACCGCCCCCATATCCATTTCATCGGCGGTGCGGCTGGTAAACAGCGAAGGGAAAAAGACCGCTAGCGCCAGCAGGAAAACGATAGCGGCAGGCAGCAGCGTCGCCGTGCTCAGCCACGGGTTGCGATAGGTTTTTCTTGATGGTGTCTGCGTGAAGGGCATTGGTTCACTACTCATGGGCGCTCGCCTTCTTGCGTAAACGGGGATCGATGAGGAGATACAGCGCATCCACCAGCAGATTGATGACGACGAACAGGAACGCGGACAGCATGACGACGCCGAGCACCAGCGGCATGTCGCGGTTTTCAATCGCACTCAGCGTGACCTGCCCGATACCCGCGCGGCCAAAGACGGTTTCGGTCAGCACGGAGCCGCCGAGTACGCTTGCCAGCAAGGTGCCGGTCAGCGTTGAGGCGGCCAGCGCCGCGTGGCGCAAACCGTGACGGAAACGCAGCCGGATTTCGCTGACGCCGCGCGTGCGTACAGTGAGCGAGAACGGCTGGGAGAGCGCATCTTCCAAACCGTCGCGCAGTACCTGGCTTAGAATGGCGGCAATCGGCAAGCCTAGGGTGATAACCGGTAACACCAGCGACATAAAACCGTCGTTGCCAGTGACAGGAAACCATTGCAGGCGAAAACTGAACAGGCTTAATAGCACGATACCAATCCAGTAGACCGGTGTGCTAAGCAGCGTCAGTTCCAACCACGATACGCTAGTGCGCAGCGCACCATAGCGGCCTGCGGTGAGCAGCGCGCTGGTAATTGCGAGGAGCAGAGCCAGAATTAGGCCACCGAGCGCCAGCGGCAGGGTTTCATGCATTGCATCACTAATCACGCTGCCGACTGGCAGACGATAGAGATAGCTGACGCCAAAATCGCCCTGTAGCGCCTGTCCACAGTAGCGCAGATATTGCACCCACAGCGGCTGATCGAGCCCAAATTGTTTGATGAGTACGGCGCGATAGGCTTCATCCACCACGTTATCGCCGCCGCTGAGAATAGCGACGGGATCGCCGGGGATCAGTTTGACGGCAATAAACGTCAATGTGGCTGCGCCCCAGAGCACAGCCAGAATGGTGAGTAGACGTTTACCTAGCGCGTACAGATTAACGTTTAATCCAGACATCATAGAAGTTCGGTTTTGCGTTGGTGGCCCAGCTTATGCCCTGTACCTGTTTGGACAGGCCGAGTTGGTAGGCTGGAACATACAGCGGAACAACATACGCCTGATCGATGACCTCACGCTGTATTTCGCTGTAGAGCTGTTTACGTTCCGCGTCACCCGCGCCAATGGCTTTTCTCAGTTTACCGTCCAGCACGCTGATGCGAGTAAAGCCGTTACCGTTCGGTGGCGCATAGGCAGAATCGAACACGGTACGCAGAATATCTGGCTCTGCACGCACGAAGAAGTTAGAGGCGATATCGTACTCGTTGGCATTGGTGCGTGTGGTGAATTCACCCGCATCAACTGGCGTCAGTTTGACTTCGAAGCCTGCCTGCTTCACCTGATATTGCACCGCCTGGAACAGCGCGACATCTGCGGCTTCAACGTTGGTTGAAGCATAAACGAAGCTGACGCTCAGGCGCTTGCCATCTTTAGTACGGAACCCTTCGCCGTCTTTCTGTTTCCAGCCTGCGTTATCCAGCAGTTCGTTGGCTTTTTTTACATCAAAGCCCCAGCGGGACGCGACGCTCGGATCGTAGTACAGCGTGGCCGGGCCGAGAACGTTATCGGCGGATTTCAGCGTACCGAAGAAGGCAACCTTCACTGCCGCGTTGGTATCTACCGCGCTCTGGAATGCCTTACGTACCGCGACATCCTGGAAAGGGCCTTTGGTGGTGTTGAGATAGAGTACGCGGTTAACGCCCGGGTTCTCATAGGTAATTACTTCCAGCTTTGGATTGCGCTTCACCGTCGGGAAATTGGCAGGCGGCACGGCGTCAATGGCCTGAATCTGGCCGCTGCTCAGTGCGCCAAGGCGAACCGACGCTTCTGGCAGATATTTGAACACCAGACCATCCAGATAGGCTGGGCCAGTGTGCTTGGCATAACCCGGTCCCCAGTTGTAATCAGGGCGCTTCGTCAGCTTGCTGCCGCTGCCTTTCACAAAGGAATCAAGAATAAACGGACCAGAACCCACCACGGTGGTGCTGGTGTTTGGTGTTTTCTTCAGGTACGTCGGCGATTGGATGCCCAGATATGGCAGGCTCAGCCCCTGCAACAGCGCCGCAAACGGTGAGCTGTAGTGGAGCACAATCGTATAGTCATCCGGCGTTGAGATCTTGTCGATAGGACCTAACAGCGATTTCGCGTAGCTGGAGGTGGTTTTCGGATCGAGAATACGCTCAATGTTGTATTTCACCGCTTCCGCATCCAGCTTGGTGCCGTCGCTGAACGTCACGTCCTTGCGCAGGTGGAAAGTGTACTCGGTATTGTTGTCGTTAATTTTCCAGCTTTCCGCCAACCAGGGCGTAAAGCGGTTATCTTCCGCCTGTCCTACCAGTGAATCCACCACGTTGCGGGAAATCAGCGCCGTTACACCATAGGCCGTAATGTGCGGGTCGATGATCGGCGTATCGCTACCCAGACCTACGTTCAGAATACCACCGGATACCGGTTTTTCACCGCTTTGTGCAGCGTAAGCACCGGGATTGAGTGCGAAAAGCAGCGTGAGTAATCCTGCTGCGAGAGTCGTAACTTGCGGGTGATTTTTTTCCATTCCCTGTGTCCTTTACGATGACATGAGGCCATACACGGCGGTCTTTTCGCTACTCTAGAGAGCGGTCTTATGCATGTAAAAGAATAAAAATTGATTTTCAATTCCATAAAAATATATATATACGAAAGGTGGCTGCCACGATGGAAGCGTGCTCCTTTGCCAACACGGAGGCCGTACCTGCACCGGACAACCTAAATCAGCATGCCTTCTCTTCCCCGCGTCAGGGGTATGTCAATATGGCGACGCTATATCAGCGTCTGGATAGCTGGTGGCCTGCGGACTCGGTTGGGTTTGATGATATATGCCTTGCGTATAAAGATCGCCAGTACGTGACGCAGCGTCCTCATCCCCACATTCGTTTCTACTCCTTTTACCGTGGCTCGGCGATGGGCGGTGCATTTGGCGCTGCTGTGGGTGCGAAGCTGGCTCTGTCTGAGCACGCGGTCTTTTTATTTACTGACGATGGCTGCTTTCGCCTGTTTTCTGGAGCATTAGGAGAAGTGCGGGAATTGGGAATTGTCATCTTCCTGCTAAACAATGAGAGCCTGGGTATCGTGGCGCAAGAGTTACCCAAAATCCTGCCTGAGGCCGTGCCAGAGTATTATCACGCTGGCGTGTGTTCTCTCGACTACTGCGCGATTGCTAAGGCCTGTGGCTGGGATGCGGAGACGCTGCAACCCGATCTCGCTAATTTAGAAGACGTGCTGGTCAGAGCTGGCGAAATTGGGTGACCTTCGCTATTGGTTAAGGTGCCTGTTGATGCGCATCAGCTTCTGGGGAGTAATCCACGCTTACGAAACCTTTAAGGAGCGATTATGCCACTTACATTGCTTGAGAAGATTGATTCGTGTTACCTGACTCAGAGTGGTTCCCTATTACCTTCGCCTGCTGATCTTGCCGATCGCTGCATGAACAGGCACCTTATAGTGTATTAGCGCAAGGAATGGGGGACGATCCCCATTTTATTTATGCCAATCGCTTTGCGCTCGACTGTTTTGGGTATAGCGAAGCAGAAATGCTGGTACTGCCTTCACGACTGAGTGCTGAGACATCTTTGCAGCCCGCCCGGCAGCAGTTTCTTGAAAATGTGTCTCTGCAAGGGATCGTCTATGGCTACAGCGGAATTCGAGTCAGAAAAAATGGCCAGACGTTTCCGATTTATGGCGGCGTAGTCTGGCAGCTACGTCATCAGGATGGGACGTCATGGGGAATGGCGGCATTATTCTGGTGTGAAGAGCATCAGCGTCCGGATTGGTTCCGGCAGAATTAAGGAAGGGTAAGACGGGGGTTTGGGATGAGGTTTGCTGGGTTCCTGCATCCCATCAATCCATGTTGCAGGCTGAATATCAGTGTGGTGCAGCGTGAAATTATGAGTTACTGAACTGTTAGTATTTTACACAAAAATAACCGAAATGTTTTTATTGGAGAATTATTATTCGTTTTTATCGGAGGAAATATACATTTCGGATACGTTAGAGAATCTGGTTTTTCAATTATTGAATAAAAGGTTCACAAAAAATAAACGCATGATTTCTTCTTTTCATTTTTATAAAATTTAAAATCGCGTTCCTAATAACAAAATATACTAGAGAGATTGTTCGATATATCAATTAACCTCTTTATAAGTACGTGATGTCTATGTAAGACTATAACCTTTAATGGTTAGATTGGTAAAAAAATGAACTTTTTTGAACAAACATCTCCATCCCGGAGACGCTATGGATTAGCTGCTTTTATTGGTTTGATTGCAGGTATTGTTTCATCTTTCGTAAAATGGGGCGCAGAAAATCCGCTTCCTCCACGTAGCCCTACTGATATGTTTAGCGGTGCTTGTGCACCTGAGTCACTGATTAGAGCGGCCGAACACATTGATTGCTCTCGTAATTTTCTTAACCCTCCCTACATCTTTTTACGCGATTGGCTTGGGGTTGTTGACCCTAATGCGGCGGTTTATACCTTTGCCGGCCACGTATTTAATTGGGTTGGTGTAACGCACATTATTTTCTCTATTGTTTTCGCTGTAGGTTACTGCGTTGTTGCAGAAGTATTTCCTAAAATAAAATTATGGCAAGGTCTGTTGGCTGGTGCGCTGGCTCAATTATTTGTCCATATGATTTCATTCCCATTAATGGGCCTCACGCCGTCTCTGTTTGTTCTCCCTTGGTATGAACATGTATCAGAAATCGTAGGTCACCTCATTTGGTTCTGGTCTATTGAAATTATTCGTCGTGATTTACGTAATCGTATGACCCACGAACCTGATCCAGAAGTCCCTTTGAATGCCTCACGATAGGCTGTGATTTTATTTTAGATAATGTTAAATAGTGCGATGCTTATTATTTAAATGTCGCACTATTAATGAATTGTGAAAAAATTAGCCGTAAACATTGAAGTCCATTCCAGAACGCCTTGAGGATCTCTCAGGGCGTTTGTGTTTTCCTAGAAAAATGCCGCTGATCTTAACCATGAACGCTTTCACTTGAGGGCTGGCTGATGGGCGCTTAACTATCCAGCCACCAATTTAAAAGCGTTTCGTCTTCATCGTCATCGATGTTCTTATAAATGTTCGCGAAGTACCATTGAACTCCTGTTTTTTCGCGAAAGGCGTCGAAAACGTCGGCAATCTTATCCATCCCATTTCTGGCAGGAACGGCCAACGTCAAGTTTCCTTGATATACACCGTCTAAGGTTCCATTTAATTGGCTAACCACATCATGCTCTAAACGGGTAATGTCTTCGGGGGGAAGGTAATCGGCATAGATGTGAATGCAAAAATTACCCCCTCTTTGCAACACTTCAGGATGGGCATGTTTATCGTTAATTCGGAAGATATCCCCACGCGCTAAATTTAACGCAAGGCCGGGAGAAGACAGCAATTCGTAAGTGTCCTTCTCGATTTCTCGGACAGGCAGCACTTCAAAGGTTGGCCCATCGTTATCTGCTACGTATACATGAACTAACATAGGTGAGTGATTACCACTATCTGAGTCAGTGAAGTAAAATGATGCTCGATGTTAGCCAAAACGTACGCTCTCTATCTTGTTTTCCGCGCGCCGTTTTATGCATTGAGGACTGTCGCTATGACCGAGAGACGTGTGTTGGCGTATCGATAAATATTTTCCGAAGCGAGGATTCAATGCTGTCAATGGCTCCCAATTGAGGCGAAATCTCTATCTCAATCGTTTCTATTTCTTTGCGCCAGCTCGTCGTGCCTGAGCACGTAAAAATGATTTTGTTTGTCGTAACCAAAACAGCATCAATACCGCCATATCCAGCTACGCTTGGATTGCCAATTTCAACATAATAAGTATCTTGGCCCAGTTCTTCATCTTGCTCGTCAGGTTCTTCCGCCCGTTGCAAAATGAGGAAATGTTGTGGGTCATCTTCATTATCTGCGAATCCAACCGTCAAAATGCCCTCTTCAGAGGACGCATCATAATAGGCTGCCGGAAATCTGACGCTCATGGTTTTCTCCTGCTGTCTTCTCTATGAGAACTTAACCTTTATCTCTCATCAACATTGCGTTTGGCGATTCTGATGACACCTTCATCCGTATCCGACCTATCATATTCATTTTGTTGGAGCTTATCACGCAGGGGGCACGTTCCTGACGATGTCAGAGCGGATTGAGTAACGTGTTGAGACGAAAAGCCTCGTTGAGTTCGACTTCACTCTCCGCATCCCCATCTTCAAAGCATTTGAAAGGTTTCCCGCTTAGGGTTTCTCGCACAAGCGCGTAAAGATCGACAGATTTAACGTTAACCTGAAGCCACAGCGAGCCATCGTCTTCATCGATCAGACGGATGTCATATTCAGCGCAATTGTTTAGGGATTTGTCTTTCAAATAGACATCACCGTTTTCGGCGCGAATGCAGGTTTCACTGCGTTTAATCGTCCTCATGACATCTTGGGCAGCCGAGGCATTATCAAAGACTAATTTGTACTCATAGCTCATGTTCTGATTGACCTGTTCACTGGTTTTCAACCTCTTCATCCGAACGACATCTCAATGTTTTTCTAATATTGAGCACTGCATTTCTTTTCACCTAACACTCAGGTAGGTCGATGTTATTTTTAAACAGAATCAAGGCTATCTTCGTAACAAACTCAGCTGGAAGCGTGGTGGGTGCCCCGTACATATCCACGATTCCGACCTCCACTACGACATCAACAAGATAAGAGAATGTTTCAATATCCTGTGGTGAGATCGATAGGATCAGATCCTGTGGTATATCATCTCCCCGGCCATTTAGCGGCAGCAACGCGCCTTTCCTTTCCCATTCAACCAGACTGCCACTCTCTGGATAACGATTAAGATGAGCTATCAACGCATCGATCGATGGGTGTTGAATTAATTTTGCGTTGCAATAGGCCTGCAAACAGGCAGACGCATAGCGTTGCAACTCTCTCGGGGAAAATCTGGCTATTTTGTTAAAAACGTCTGACATCCTCATTTCCCTTTGCTCATTTCCACAAGATTCAAATAAATGTCTCTCGGGATAAATTGTAAACTGAACGGTCATTCGTACTGTTCACGTTCTTCTTTAATGGCATGCAGTAAGGCTGTTGGGGGAATGAAAAAGCCGTGTTCACTTGGCGTGGGGAAAATTTGACATATTCTACTGTCGCTCTGCATTCCAGGGAGCCAGTGTGATAGAAATGCGTTTAACTCAATGGCTTTTGCGGTGAATCCAGCCCATTCATCATTAGCACACAGTGTGGCAAAACTTTCCTCCGGCCAGAAGGGAATCGCCATTTTCTGATCGGATATCGTTGTTGCCCATCCCTCATTAAATAATCCCCAGACAATTTCAAAATCCGTAATCTTACGGATAAAGTAATCACACCTTTCTTGTGAGTCTAAACGATAAATATTTTCAATTTTTTTAGGGTGCGCTCTCACCAGAGATCTCCAGTTTTCTGTTTTTCATGCTAATCAATCTTTATCTTAATATCCTCATCGGAATGCCATCGCGTTCGGTACTCGCTTTGGTGGCACCGAACGCGATGATAAGGCGCTTACACGGCCATTCCTAGTCCGACGATATTCGCCGCCAGAATAATGACCATGCAGCCGAGAACCAGCACGCGTACTGGCTTCTGACCAACGGCTTTCCACTCTTTAAACAGCAGACCGACGATGCCGCCGCACAGTACGTAGAAACTCATGTGCAGCATCCAACTGATGTAGGTGTAATCAGCCGGAATGTTGGCGTGTCCCCAGGCGTAGAAGAAGAACTGCAAATACCACATGACGCCGCCCAGAATGGCGAAGAGCGCGTTGGCAATCAGTAATGGTTTGGCCTGTGCCAGATCGGCTTTTAATGAAATCCCTTTGCAGGTTGCCAGACGAATGAAGCAGAAGCCTAGATTGACGATGGCACCACCGCCCATAATCACTACGTAGCTGGGGAGTGCGACATACAGCGCATTGATCCCCAGCGTTTGTGCTGCGGTGTGCATGGGTTTCGCGGCATCCATCGCAAAGGACATGCCTGCGGAGAAGATGCCGCACATCACGGCCAGAAGCAGCCCTTTTTTCAGGTTGAATTCCTCGGCACGAATACCGAGTGCACGCTCTTTCAGTAAACCGGCGTAGCTAACAATGGCGACGCCGATGACTGCGACCAGCACGCCCAGTAGCGTCATGCGTCCGCCCGCCGAACCAAACAGAATGGAGAACTTGCCTTGCAGGACGGGTGTCATCAGCGTACCGATAATCAGCGTTACGCCGATGGCGATACCGATGCCCATCGACATGCCAAGGTAGCGCATTGTCAGGCCGTAGTTGATATTGCCGATGCCCCACATCGCGCCGAAGAGAAAAACGGGGAGTAGGGTCGCCATATCGAACGAACCGTAATAACGCCAAAAATCAGGCAGTAACCACCAGCTGATGCTCCAGGGCAGGATAATCCACGAGAAAAATCCGCCCAGTGACCACATGGTTTCCCACGACCAGTTTTTGACTTGCTTAAACGGTGCATAGAAACAGGCCGCGCTGGCCGCACCGATGAAATGCCAGAAAATTCCAAGGAAAATAGGATCGCTCATGCGTAACCCCTTGTTTTACTTTGTGGTAAGCCTGTATTCGGCTCTGAATGTAGAGTGCAGTGTATGATTGCTGCCAGACCTGCTGGCGCTAGACAGTGTAGGAAGGTGAAAAAGGGTGAACCTTCAGATGCGTGCCACGAGCAGCAGGAGGACGGCATCGGTTTGAAGGTGAGTGCAGGCCGGATCACAAAACGCGGAAATCATCGCTGAGGGCACGACAGGGCAGAGCATTCTGTAAATGGTGCATTCTGCTCAAGAATTGATTAACACCACAGCAGGACTTTTCGCTATTATTTCCCTCTTTTCCACCTGCATATAGTGAGTTATGGAACGTTTTATTGAGAATCTGATGTACTCATCGCGCTGGCTGCTTGCCCCTGTTTATCTCGGGCTATCGCTGGGTTTGCTGGTGCTGGCGATCAAATTTTTCCAGGAGGTGTTCCACGTCCTGCCCAATATCCTGGATATCGCTGAAGCAGATTTGGTGCTGGTGCTGCTGTCACTGATCGATATGACGCTGGTCGGCGGATTGCTGGTGATGGTGATGCTGTCCGGTTACGAGAACTTTGTCTCGGCGCTGGATATTTCCAAAGGCAGAGAAAAGCTGAACTGGCTCGGTAAGATGGACTCCGGCTCGCTGAAAAATAAAGTTGCCGCCTCGATTGTCGCTATCTCGTCGATCCATCTGCTGCGCGTGTTCATGGATGCCCGTAATATCCCGGATAACAAGCTGATGTGGTACGTGATTATCCATTTGACGTTTGTGCTGTCTGCACTTGTCATGGGGTATCTGGATCGCATGTCGCGTTACGAAAAAAGTAAAACGGCATAATCAACGCCGCACGGTTTGCGTAGCCAGATGAAAGAACAGATCCTATTGTTAACGAAGTGATTTTATCAACACGCTTTGTTTAACGGAGGATATTATGCCGCAAACCGATCAAATTAACCGCCGTGTGGTTCTGGCTCAGCGCCCGCACGGTGCGCCAACACAAGAGACTTTCCGTCTGGAACCGCAGCCTGTCCCACAGGTCGATTCAGGGCATATCCTGCTGCGTACGGTGTTCCTTTCCCTTGATCCTTATATGCGTGGCCGCATGAGCGACGCCCCTTCTTATGCCAAACCTGTCGAACTGAATGACGTGATGGTCGGCGGGACAATCAGCCGCGTGGTGGCGTCAAAACATCCAGATTATCAGACTGGCGATTGGGTGCTGTCTTTCAGCGGCTGGCAGGATTATGCGATTTCTGACGGCAAAGGATTAACGAATCTGGGTCAGTCGCCGACGAATCCTTCCTACGCGTTGGGTGTGCTGGGTATGCCCGGCTTCACCGCGTATATGGGGCTGACGGATATCGGCCAGCCTAAAGCGGGTGAAACGCTGGTCGTGGCCGCCGCGACTGGCCCGGTCGGCGCGACGGTTGGACAGCTTGGGAAATTGAAAGGCTGTCGGGTGGTTGGCGTGGCGGGTGGCGCAGAGAAATGTCGCTACGCGGTTGAGGTGTTGGGGTTTGATGCTTGCCTCGACCACCGGGCGGATGATTTTGCAGAACAGCTGAAACAAGCCTGCCCGCAGGGAATCGATATCTACTTTGAAAACGTCGGCGGAAAAGTCTTTGACGCTGTGCTGCCGCTGCTGAATACCTCAGCGCGTATTCCGGTGTGCGGATTAGTCTCTGGCTACAACGCCACAGGGCTACCGGATGGACCGGATCGCTTACCGCTGCTGATGGGGACGATCCTGAAGAAACGTATTCGGATGCAGGGATTCATTATCTTTGATGATTATGGTCATCGCTTCGATGAGTTCTGGAAGGATGTGTCGCCGTGGGTGGAGGAAGGTAAGATCAAATATCGCGAAGAGATCGTCGACGGGTTGGAAAACGCTCCTGAAGCCTTTATCGGCCTGCTGCATGGCCGAAACTTCGGTAAGTTAGTGGTCAGAGTCGGGCCCGACGCCTGATACACTGGACTCGCCGCTGCGGCGGCGAGTTTTGCACTCGACAGAGTATGTTACCAGTACGGGCAGATAGTCACGCGCGTATAGAAACTGACTGAGTAATACATGAGAATAACAAGGTAAGTTATTATTCTTGGTGGCGTCTGTTTGACTAAAAGAAAAGGGATAGACAAAGGGATGATAATGAAATTTGAAAAACTATCAGCATAGCTTCTCGGGTTTTCACAAAAGTTTTTAAGTGAGCTGTCACCAAATAGCCATTCATATTCGACTGATGAAAAAGCATGAATTAAAAAAAGACATAGGACAGAATAAGCATAAAAATAGATATTATATATGTGCTTTTTACTAATCATGCTTTCAAATTCCTTTTTTAATTTTTCTTTCGTATTTTTTATTTATTTAATCCGTCTGTTTCATAGAGGTAGTCTAATTTGGACAAAGACTTATTCGCGTATAAAAACGGTATGAATGATACCCGAGGATGATAAGATAAGTAATGACTCTGGGTAGGCTTCTTTTAAAAATAAAAAAAGGGATAGATAAAGGAACGATAATGAAACTGAAAAAGCCATCAGCATCGGCTTCTGGCACTTCACAGAAATCTGCAACTGAGTCGCCATCTATCATCCATTCATATTCGATGGTAGAAAAAGCATTGATTAAAAAAAGGCATAAAGCGGCATAGGCATAAAGCGGCATAGGCATAAAAGTAGATGTTGTAGATATAGCTGATTTTTCTTAACATTTTTTAATTGCCCGATTTATAATTCCTTTTGGGATGGGTTCTAAGCCAAAGGCAGATCAAACGCGAATGTAATTATTTTTAAGCCACAACGCTATTCACTCATTCATTAGCGTTGTTCCTTGGATAAATCCAACATTAGACATTCGACTTCTTTCATTGTTACCCTATCTTTCTCTTTTATTCTAATGATTTGAAAGTATTCATCGAATGATGGATAATTACCTAAGGAAAAATCATCAACTAATGGGACTCCAGTACTGTTAACATAATCGAGCAACTTATTGTAAGCTTCATTAATGTTATCTAGATCACATAAATATATCGTACTTATCTGAGGTTTTGCTTCATCACTTGGTTCATAAGAAAAATAATAATTCTTTGACAGCCTCGGCACATCTCTGATTTCTTTATAGGTTAATGCATAGTACTTAAAAATGTCTTTTTCCGTATAAACGGTATAAGGAACGATGATAAGCCATCCCCCAAAAAACAGCAGGGAAGATAATGAAATGAAGATGGTTAAGATCGTTTTCATACGATGAAAACGGCTTTCTTGTGACCAGATATATGTTTATTTCCTACAGAATCGATACTTAAACACCCTTCAGATATCAGTCCCTGAATTTTTCCGGTGATCTTCATGAAAATAGAATTAGCCATTCGTGTAACTCCCTGTTAAAAAAATCCTTGTTGGGAACGTTATAACGTAAATCTTTATTGAACAAAAGAAGAACTCGACTATTTAATAATAAATATGATTTCTGTCAGAAAGATATTCTTTCCAAAATTCTATAATTGATTGTTTTTAATGGTAAATGCTTATGCGGGATAAGATTTTTTATTATCCTGCTAATTGTTTTTTGAGTGATGGGTTTATTGTGTAAATAAAAAAGAGCAGTAGCTAAAATAATAATGGATATGGTTGAAGAAGTTAGTGCTTTAATTAAGAAGAAAGCGTTATTGATAACTCGCCGCTTAAGCGGCGAGCTTTATTATCTATTCTGGTTTTATTATTTTCCGACGCTAAGCCAGTCTGGTAGATCGTGTAATCCCATTGCCTGACGAACCAGCGTGGGTTTAATGCCGGGCAATTTATCCGCCAGCACCAGACCGACATCGCGCAGCAGCTTTTTCGCCGGATTGTCACCGTCAAACAGTTCACGGAACCCCTGCATGCTGGCGAGCATCACCGCGGCACTATGTTTGCGGCGACGTTCATAGCGTCGCAGATAAAGGTGTTGGCCGATGTCTTTTCCCTGCGCCTGTAAGCGCTTCACTTCCGCAATCAGTTCGGCGACATCCATGAAGCCCAGATTGACACCTTGCCCTGCCAGCGGATGAATGGTGTGCGCTGCGTCGCCGACCAGTACCAGCCGGTGTGCCGCAAAACTGCGGGCGTAGCGCCCAGTCAGTGGGAAAGTCTGGCGCTCGCTTTCCAGCTCACACAGCCCCAGGCGCATATCAAACGCCATCGCGACCTGACGATTGAACTCGTCGGCAGGCAAGCTCCGCATCGCCTGAGTCTGCTCCGGAGAAAGCGACCAGACAATCGAGCAAAGGTGCGGATCGTCCAGCGGCAAGAACGCCAGAATACCGTCGCCGTGAAACGTCTGACGCGCAACGGACTGATGGGGATGTTCAGTACGAATGTTGGCGACCAGCGCGTGATGGCCGTAGTCCCAAAAGGTCAGCGGAATATCCGCATGCTGACGCAGCCACGAATGGGCGCCGTCCGCAGCGACGACCAGCCGGGCGGTCAGCATGCTGTCGTCCTGCAACGTAATGAAGGCTTCGTTCTCGCCCCAGGCAACCTGTTTTAACGATGCTGGGGAGAGCAGGGTGATATCGCTTAACTGAGAGGCGCGTTGCCACAGTACCTGCTGAATCACCGGATTTTCAATGATATGCCCAAGATGGGAAAAGCCGAATTCTTCGCCGCTAAAGCTGATTTTACCGAAGCTGTCTTTGTCCCACACCTGCATATCGTTGTAAGGACTAACGCGTTGCGCCACGAGATTTTCCCAGACGCCGATATGGCGCAGGAGGCATTCGCTGGCGGCATTAATGGCGGAGACGCGCAGGGCATGGTCTTTCCCAAGCGGCTGAGGTTCGGCCGCCTGTTTCTCCAGCACGGCGATACGCAGGCCGCTGCCCTGTAAGCCGCAGGCTAGCGCCAGACCGACCATACCGCCACCGGCAATAACCACGTCGAATGATTGCATTTCCGTATTTCCTGTTGGCGAGCTTAATTAACGTTCTACCCAGCCCAGCGTGCGACGAGCAAAGGCGTCGCGCATTAGCGGTAGGTTATTCATGGCGATCAGTCCCAGATTGCGGCTGACGGTCAGTGCGGCATAGCGGTTGGCGAATAGCCTGACCAGTCCATCGGTGATCGCCACCGTGGCGTGTTGGTCGGGCTCGCGCCGCTGTTGGTAGCGGCTGAGTGCGCTGTACTGGCCGATATCCTGCTGTTTTTTCGCTGCATCGACGACCGTTTCTGCCAGCGACATGACATCGCGAATCCCCAGATTAAAGCCCTGTCCGGCAATCGGGTGTAGCGTTTGCGCGGCGTTACCCACCAGCGCCAGCCGATGGCTAATATGCTGGCTGGCCGTGAGTAAGCGCAGCGGGTAGCTGTGGCGTTCGCCGATGTGGGTGAATTGTCCCAGACGCCAGCCAAAAGCCTGTTGTAGCTGCTGACGAAAGTCGGCTTCGCTCCAGCCATCGACCTCATGTTGACGGTGTTTATTATGGCACCAGACGAGTGAACTGCGACCGTTACTCATCGGCAAGAGCGCCAGCGGGCCGTGCGGAGTAAACCGCTCGAACGCGCGGCCGCGATGGGGTTCGGCGGTTGTTACATTGGCGATCGTCGCAATCTGATCATAATCATGCTGCTGCCACTGAATGCCGCAGGACTGCGACAGCATGGAACGTGAGCCATCGGCGGCGACCAGCAGTTGGCCTGTTAGCTCGGTGCCGTCGTCCAGCGTTAGCGTCGCATTATCCTGCGTCCGCGTGACGGCAACGACTTTGGCCGGGCAATGCAGACGCACGCCCGGAGCCTGTTGCAGCAGGGAAAACAGGCGTTGTCCGACGTCGTGCAGCTCAACCACATGGCCTAATGCCTGAACGTGATAGTCCGAGGCCTTCAGATTCACCACGCTGGCATGTCCGCGTTCGCTGACGTGAATATCGGTTATCGCCGTTGCGTTACCCGATAGCGCTTGCCAGATGCCTAACGCCGCTAGCTGCTGGCGTGTGCCATCAGACAGCGCGAGGGCGCGTGCGTCAAAACCCGGATGTTCCTTGTCGAGTGGCGAGTGCGCCTCGATAAGATCGACCGGGATTGCGCCCTGCGAAAGCCGCGATATCGCTAGCGCCAGCGTTGCGCCTGCCATCCCGCCACCGACAATCATGACCGCCATGCTGTTGTCCTTTGCAATTATGCCGTTGCCCTTTGAAAGCGTTGCTTAGCGTTGCTTATCATGCTGCTGCGCCATGAGCGCTTCGATGGCATCAGCGTCTTTGATTACGCCAGCCGTCAGGTTTTCATTGCCGTTTTCGGTGATCACGATGTTATCTTCGATACGTACGCCGATTCCCCGATACTGCTGCGGCACTTTGGCATCAGGTGCGATGTAAAGACCCGGCTCAATGGTCAGTACCATACCCGGTTCAAGCGGACGGCCCCGATCGGTGGTGCCGTAATTTCCAACGTCGTGCACGTCCAGACCCAGCCAGTGGCTGAGGCCGTGCATGAAGAACTGGCGATGTGCCTGCTCGGCAATCAGCTCTTCCACTTCACCTTTCAGCACGCCGAGCTTGATAAGCCCGCTGACCATGATGCGCACCACTTCTTCGTTCACTTCACGGATGCTGCGACCTGGGCCAAACAGTTCCAGCGCACGCAGCTGTGAGCGCAGCACGATGTCGTAAATGGCACGCTGCGGCGCAGTAAATTTGCCGTTGACGGGGAAGGTGCGGGTAATGTCGCCAGCATAGCTTTTGTATTCACAGCCGGCGTCAATCAGCACCAGATCGCCGTCACGCATTTGCGTTTCATTTTCGGTGTAATGCAGGATGCAGGCGTTGTCACCGCTGCCGACGATGGTGTTGTAAGAAGGATAACGCGCACCGTGACGGGTAAATTCGTGGTGAATTTCGCCTTCAAGCTGATATTCATACATGCCGGGACGGCATTTTTGCATGGCGCGGGTGTGGGCCAGCGCGGTAATTTCACAGGCGCGGCGCATCACGCTAATTTCTTCCGGTGATTTAAACAGGCGCATCTCATGCACCCACGGGCGCCAGTCTGTCAGCGTAGCAGGGGCAGCAAAGCCCTGACGGGAGCCGTTGCGCAAGGTGTCTAGCGCGGCGAAGACCAGCTTGTCGGCATAATCGTACTGCCCTTGCGCGTGGTACACCACGTCCAGCCCATTCAATAAAAGATGCAGCTGTGCGCCGATTTCGCCAAACGGCAGCGCGCGGTCAACGCCGAGTTTAGCTGGCGCCGCTTCCTGACCGAGGCGACGACCAAACCAGATTTCGGCTGTCAGATCGCGTACGCGGTTGAAGATCACGCTGTGATGATGTTTGGCATCGCTTTTTACCAGCAGCAGAACGGCTTCTGGTTCGTTGAATCCCGTGAAATACCAGAAATCGCTATTTTGACGATAAGGATAGTCACTGTCGGCATTGCGCTGCGCTTCCGGCGCGGCAAAAATAATCGCCGCGCTGCCCGGTGCCATTTTTTCCAACAGACCCTGACGACGACGAAGAAATTCTTGTGGATTCATCACCTGCTCCTGAAAATAGTCCGTGCGGTTGCCTTTCCCTTCCGCTCTGAATGAGGCATGCCTTTCTACGTTATTTAGTGCAGCGTTGGCTTTTGCTGCTCGGGCGCAGTCACAACGCGTTGGCTGGTAAATTCGGTATGACACAAAATGGCAGAAACGCGAACATACTCAATCACTTCTTCCAGTGATTGCTCCAGCTCTTCCTGGTCTTCATCTTCGTCGTAGCCCAGCTGTGCGATGTTGCGTAAATCTTCGATAGCTTCTTTCAGCTCGCCTTTGGCTTTGTTCAACTGTGGCTGAGCCACGCCCAGCCCGAGCAGGAAGTGGTTGACCCAGCCTGCCAGCGCGTCGGCGCGATCGAAAACGCTCACGTCATCCTGCGAGTCGTCCGGCAGGAAAAGCTGGAACAGAAAGCCGTCATCTTCCAGCGCTTCACGCGTGGCCTGATACAGCTCCTGAAGCGGCTGCGACAGCGTTTGGGTAAACGCCATGCCTTCGTTAGTCAGTTCAAAAACCAGCGTTCTCCAACTGTCGTCATGGTTTCCACCACACAGCATCCCACTGATCAAACCGTGCATTTCTGCTGCGGTCAGCGCGACCTGCTGTTGGTGAAGCAGTTGGTCAAGGCCTTCATAGGCAGGAAACGTATTCTCTATAGACATGCGGATTCGTCATCGTTGGCTGGATTGGTTCGTGCTATGCTACCACCAAGCTCCCTTTCGATTCCAGAAAGGGCTTGTATCTTAGATCTCGGCTATATATAGTTGCGCCCGCTTTAACGAGCCCGATGTAACGGGTAATGCTCATGCTATGTGGCACGCGGGCGTAAGAACGACAAAAGGCAGGAAGGTGGTATGTCTGCACAACCAGTAGATATTCAAATTTTTGGCCGTTCGTTAAGAGTGAATTGCCCGCCAGAACAACAGGATGCGTTGAATCAGGCGGCGGAAGATCTTAACCAGCGGTTGCAAGATCTTAAAGTTCGCACTAGAGTCACAAACACTGAGCAACTGGTGTTTATTGCCGCTCTGAATGTGTGTCATGAATTGGCGCAGGAGCGGGGTAAGACGCGTGATTATGCATCGAATATGGAACAGCGTATTCGTATGTTGCAGCAGACGATCGAACAGGCGTTGCTGGAGCAAGGCAAGATCACTGAACGTCAGGGTGCACAATTTGAATAACGTCGTATTTTGACAAAAGTACGGTGTTTTTACGCGAGAAGACGTGCTAAGGTTTATCGCGAGTAACGAATAAAATTTCTCTGAGATGTTTGTCAGCGGGCCAGTCCCCTGAGCCGATATTTCATACCAACAGAATGTAATGCTCTGCGGTTGGTGAGCACGCTCGGTTCGTCCGAGAAGCCTTAAGACTGCGACGTTATGTTCACCTTGAACCAAGGGTTCAAGGGTTACAGCCTGCGGCGGCATCTCGGAGATTCCCTTTCTTTTATCATTTTTGACCCGTGGCGAACGCAGCCCATGTCATCTTCTGATTCATTTTCATCGGCACTTCCCGATACTTCACTCTCTTCTACGGCAACATCGCGTCAGCAGATTCGTCAGGCTGTGCGTCAGCAGCGTCGTTTACTGACGTCAGCGCAGCAGTCGCGCTTTGCGCAGCAGGCGAGTGAGCGCGTCATGGCGCACCCGAAAATCATACGGGCAGATAGCGTCGCGGTATTTCTGTCATTTGATGGCGAGCTGGATACTTCTCCGTTGATTCAACAGCTGTGGCAGCAGGAGAAACGCGTTTATTTGCCGGTTCTGCATCCGTTTCGTACCGGGCATCTGCTGTTCCTGCGCTATGCACCGGACACCGAACTGGTGCGTAATCGTCTGAAAATTATGGAGCCGCGTCTGGATGTGCGTCAGGTGCTGCCGTTACCGCAGTTGGACGTCCTGCTGACGCCGCTGGTGGCGTTTGATCATCAGGGGCAGCGGCTGGGTATGGGGGGCGGGTTTTACGACCGTACGTTGCAGTATCGCAACTATACATCTCGCGGGCCTTATCCGATCGGCCTGGCCCACGATTGTCAGCAGGTTGACGCACTGCCAGTGGAAAGTTGGGATATTCCGCTGCCGGAAATTATTACCCCCTCCTGCCATTGGCAGTGGAACTCACGCTAGCTTTTGAGCGCTTCAGGCGAGCGATCGTGGCCTAACATCTGCTGTACCAATTCCACACAGTGTAGGAAGCGCGAATCGTAGTCCGACTCTTTGATGTAAACGTACGGAATATTATTGTTAGCCAGCATCGTTTTCAGCAGATCCTGAAACTCCGAGCGGGCGGTGGCGCTGCCTAAGCTACGCAACCCATCGGCGACCCACGGCGTGTTGTTTTCCAGCAAGATCACCAGATCGAAACGGTATTCATCGATCAGCGCCTGAACGAACGGGTGCTCACGGCCCTCGTATTTCTTGCAGAACGCCTGCGTGGTGACAAAGTCGGTATCGATGAAAGCCACTTTATTGGCATATTTCACTGCAAAATCAATGTACTGTGCCTGACCCAGCGCGATCTTATCGTAGTCGGAATATTGCAGCGCCATCTCGTCGCCGCCCAAATGGGAGAACACGTAATCGCGACCATATTCCCAGGCGCTGGTGGTGTTGAAGATATTCGCCAGCTTGTTCACCAGCGTGGACTTACCGCTGGATTCGCCGCCAAGAATGGCAACGGTACGCACAAAGAACGGCTTCACCTCGGTCGGGATATAGTCCCAGTAGCGGAAAGGATCGTGGCGAATCTGCGAACCGCTGATGTTCATAAAGGAGCGCTGCGGGTCGATCAGGACGGCCTCAATGCCCAGTTGCTCACGGTATTGCGCGGCATCCTGTTCTTCGCTGGTGTAGACGAAATTCGGCGTGATGCTTTTTTCCTGCATAAACGCCTGAATCCCTTTGCTCCACACATCCCAGCCGTGCGGGTAAGGCTCCATTCCTTGCTCATTGAAGGCGTGAATATGAATATTTTTCTGATATTTAAAGGTCTGTAAGAGCCAGCGCAAGCGGTCGCTGACGGTTGGCTGCTGTGACATCGAGCTGTTCTCAAACAGCAGGCGGTCGCGCGGTTCGTCGTAACCTAAAATCACATGCAGTTCATCGACCTGGCTACAGGCTCTCTGAATCAGATAAATGTGGCCGGTGTGTAGCGGATAGAACTTGCCGAAGACAACACCAATGCTCTTTTCGTAGCGCGGGAATTCCAGTTCAAGAAAGCGATGCAGCGCTTCCAGTTTCTGGGCGCTAGGGCTTTTGATTTTGGCATTAAGTAATTGACTGAGATAGCCTTTGGTCATATCGGTTGCGTCGGCAACCTGCTGTAGGGTGCAACCCTTCTGCCGGATGGCGGATTTCAGATAATCAAATGATGACATGGTGCAGCACTCTTGTTTAGCTTACTAAACAAAATACCACAGAACAGGGCAACATCCGCTACTCTTTCCCCTTGTTTAGCTCAGGATGGAAGGGGCGGATGGCTTTCTGTGGTCCGTTTAGAGATCGTCGAGGATCGCCAGCGCGTCGGCTAGCTTTTTCACGCCGAACACCTGCATGCTGGCAGGGGCTTTCTTCGGCATATTGGCATGAGGAACGATGGCGCGTTTGAAACCGTGTTTGGCGGCTTCGGTAATCCGCTCTTGTCCGCTGGGAACCGGGCGGATTTCGCCAGCCAGACCGACTTCACCGAAGATGACCAGATCTTGTGGCAGCGGGCGGTCGCGGAAGCTGGAGACCAGCGATAGCAGCAGCGCCAGGTCGGCACTGGTTTCGGTGACTTTCACGCCGCCGACGACATTCACAAATACATCCTGATCCGACATCTGCAAGCCGCCGTGGCGATGCAGCACCGCCAGCAGGATGGCTAAGCGGTTTTGCTCCAGCCCGACCGCAACGCGGCGCGGGTTGGCCATCATCGATTGATCCACCAGCGCCTGAATTTCGACCAGCAGCGGACGTGTGCCTTCCCACACCACCATGACCGAACTGCCGGACGTGATTTCGTCCCCGCGGCTGAGGAAAATCGCCGACGGATTGCTGATCTCGCGTAGACCTTGTTCCGTCATCGCGAACACGCCCAGCTCGTTAACGGCGCCGAAACGGTTTTTATGGCTGCGCAGCGTGCGGAAGCGGGAATCGGCATCGCCATCCAGCAGCACGGAGCAGTCGATGCAGTGTTCCAAGACTTTTGGCCCGGCGAGCGAACCGTCTTTGGTGACATGGCCGACCATGACGATAGCAACGCCGCGCGTTTTGGCGAAGCGCGTTAGGTAGGCGGCGGTTTCACGTACCTGCGCCACGCTGCCGGGAGACGATTGAATATCGGCGAGATGCATGACCTGAATGGAGTCGATCACCATCAGCTTTGGCTGTTCCTGCTCGGCAATCAGGCAAATCTGTTCGATGCTGGTTTCCGACAGCATGTTGAGATTTTGGGTCGGCAGATTGAGGCGATGTGCCCGCATTGCCACCTGCTGTAGTGATTCTTCACCGGTGACGTACAGGGTTTTCATGTTCTCTGACAGCTTGCAGAGCGTTTGCAGCAGCAGGGTACTTTTACCTGCGCCGGGGTTACCGCCGATCAGAATGGCGCTGCCCGGAACGACGCCGCCGCCCAGAACGCGGTCAAACTCCTGAAAGCCGGTAGAAAAGCGAGGCAGCGCTTCAAGACTGATTTCCGAGAGCTTTTGTACCCGGCTGACGCCAGCGCTTTCGCCCGCATAGCCGGTGAGACGGTCGGAACGTGATACTGACGCCGAGGCCAGACGGACTTCGGTAATGGTGTTCCAGGCATGGCAGGCGCTGCACTGTCCTTGCCAGCGCGGGTAATCAGCCCCGCATTCATTACATACAAACGCCCGTTTGACGGCTTTTGCCACGTCTCACCTCCCACTGATTAACGCTTTTCGTGTCTCATGCTGCCGCTGAGGATGCATAGTACACCAGTCAGGTCGGCATGACGGATGGTCACCGCAGATTGCTCATTGACCTTCGGTTTGGCGTGATAGGCAATGCCTAAGCTGGCTGCCTTGATCATCGGCAGATCGTTTGCGCCGTCGCCAATCGCAACGGTCTGATGCATTGGGATTTCCAGCTTTTCCGCCAGCTGTTGCAGCGTGGTCGCTTTATATTTTGAATCGACAATGGTGCCGATGACGTCGCCGGTCAGCTTGCCGTCTTGCATGCCTAACTCGTTGGCAACGGCGGCGACCAGACCTAACTCATCACGTAAATAATCAGCAAAGTAGGTAAACCCGCCCGATGCAATCGCGACGTGCCAGCCTGCTTCCTGAAGCTGACTAACCATATTACGCAGGCCCGGCATCAGCGGCAGGTTTTTACGCACCGTCTGTAAGATATTGGCGTCGGCACCTTTTAATGTCCCTACGCGCTGGCGCAGGCTGTCAGCGAAATCCAGCTCGCCGCGCATCGCACGTTCGGTGACTTCAGCCACCAGCTCGCCTGTGCCCGCCAGTTTGGCGATTTCATCAATACATTCGATCTGAATCGCGGTGGAATCCATGTCCATCACCAGTAAACCCGGCGAACGTAGCGTCGGCGCGTTACGCATGGCCGCGACATCGATACCCAGTTCGTGAGCCAGCTTGGTTGCGCGTGGCGTCAGCGTGCCTGCCAAACGCACGACCTGATAATCGCCCACGTTCCAGGCACTCACGATCACCATCGCGCTCCCCAGCTTACGCTGGTAGCGGGAAATCAGGTTCTTATCGAGGACGTCGCTGTAAATCAGCCAGCCGGTGTCGCCAGCGCGGTAGTCAAGCGGCATCACTTCGTCACCGCTCAGTGATAATGGCAGTCCCGGCCAACAGTTGATCTCATCAGGGAGGTCACGATAGGTCAGACTATTCGACATGGGATAAATCCTCTGCTTGCAGTAGTGCGATAAAGTCGTGCGATAAAGAAGGATGCGGCGTCGACCAAACATATCCCTCCAAAAACTGGGCAACAAGCTATCCTATCGTCGGCGCTTCTGGCAACATGAAAGTATCCAAATCGTGTAAGGATTATCATGGTTCGCGCCCGGGTGAAATTTCGTCTACACCGCACGGCAATTGTGCTGATTTGCCTCGCTCTGCTAGTGGTATTAATGCAAGGTGCGTCTTATTTCAGTTTGAGCCACCAGATGGCACGATCTGAACAGGTTGAAGATCTGGCGCGAACGCTCTCCAGACAGGTGGCTTACAGCCTTTCTCCGCTGATGGGTAGCGTGGATGATAATAGTCAAAAAATTAATACCATCCTCAAACAGCTTACCGATCACAGTCGTATTCTGGATGCTGGCGTGTATCAGCAGGACGGCTCGCTGGTGGCGCATATCGGTGAGCAGGTGCAACTGAGAGACCGGCTGGCGCTGGACGGCAATCGGGTCGGTAGCTACTTTAACCATCAACTGGTGCAGCCAATTGAGGGAAAAGAAGGGCCTATCGGTTTCCTGCGTATTACTTTAGATACCCATGTGCTGGCGACCGAAGCCAGACAGGTAGATAACACCACCAATATTCTGCGTCTGATGATTTTGCTTTCACTGGCTATCGGCATCATTCTGACTCGTACGCTCTTGCAGAATCGTCGAACTCGCTGGCAGCAGTCGCCTTACCTTCTCACGGCCAGTACGCCAGTGAAAGAAGAAGGGGATGAGGTAGAAAGCGACACGCAGCCGGACAGCGGCGCGGTAGTGAAAAAAGACGGGGAAGAGAAAAGTCTCTGACATGCGGGCGGGCACCCCGTACAAACGGTCTGTTTGTACGGAGGGCGTAGCGAGTTACTTCAATGCTAGTTGAAATTCCAACCAGTGGCTCTGGAATTGATTGAGTATCGAGGTGTATTCGCTTTTGGTGTAGCGATCGGATGCAGTAACGGCAATATAGTTACGAAAATGGCTGAATATGGCGCCGTTGTCGCTTGATGCAGCCAGAGAAAAGATTTGCTGGCGTTGAATCTGCGTTGCTGATGTGCCTTCCGCGTTTTTTTGTAGTTCCAAAAAGGTGGAATTCGCCTTATCGGTGTCTCCCGCGTCTACACTGCGCTGATACTCATCTTGCAGAATATTTTTTTCCAGATTACTCAGCGCATCAGACTGGTACGTGATGAAGTCCTGAATATCTTTATCGGCTTTCTGGTGAGCGCTGCTATCCACATAGCGGTTTTTCAGTTCTTCCAGTTTTGCGGCTTTTAGCGTGATTTCGATACTATCGGTGGTATAGCTCCACGTTGTCACATTAGACGGTTTTGACAGGGCCTGATTAACCAGACCGACAAACTCTTCTTTACTGATGCCGCTGTCTTCTTTGAGGTGATTTGACCAGAGTTCAATGGCCATTTCGTTCGTGCCGATGTTATCAACGGATAGCTTGACGTCGGCAGGGTTGACGGCCGGCGCATTCTTTATTTTCTCATGTTCACGTTCGGTAAGGGTGCGAAAATCGTTCGACGCCTTTTCTTCTATTTTCTTCATTTCCTCGGCAGACATATTTTTCCAGACGGCAAGGGTAGCTTGGCCTTCTTCAGAGATTGTTGTATTGCCTGGGGAGATAACGGCCTTTCCGGTTGTCGGATCGATAATGGGGGTGGGAACGTTATAAGCGTCATCCGTTGTAGCCGTTTTTGTTGATGGTGATGTCGCGGTGCTTTGGGCCTGAGAATTGCTATAACCCGTATTATTTACAGACAAGCTCATACTCTCTCCTTAAGTGCGATCGAATGGTTAAATGTTGACCTGAAGGTTATCGGCAAGGATAGATGGTAACTTTATAAATGGTTTATTCCGTTATTATTACTTGTGATGTGGCGCTGAGGTTTGGCAAGTAAAGACGCTGCTTTGCTGTTTATGCCATCACCGATTGTGTCTGCACGTTAAATCAGGGAAAATGCTCGGCTACAGTTTATTTCCGCTTTGCCTGACGATCTGACATCGGTGTGTTGTTGACTTGATGCTGACGCCGGGTGGCTAACAAAAGAAACCTGAAAATCATGTCTCCAAGTGAATACGCCCGCGAAGTCTCCAAAAGAAGAACGTTCGCTATCATTTCTCACCCCGATGCCGGTAAAACCACGATTACCGAAAAGGTCCTGCTGTTCGGACAGGCGATCCAGACTGCCGGTACGGTAAAAGGGCGTGGTTCGAACCAGCATGCGAAATCCGACTGGATGGAGATGGAAAAGCAGCGTGGTATCTCCATCACCACGTCCGTGATGCAGTTTCCCTACCGCGAATGTCTGGTTAACCTGCTGGATACCCCAGGGCACGAAGACTTCTCCGAAGATACCTATCGTACGCTGACGGCGGTGGACTGCTGCCTGATGGTGATCGATGCCGCAAAAGGGGTCGAAGATCGTACGCGTAAGCTGATGGAAGTCACTCGGCTGCGCGACACCCCGATTCTGACGTTCATGAACAAACTTGACCGTGACATCCGCGATCCGATGGAAGTGCTGGATGAAGTCGAGAGCGAACTTAAGATCGCCTGTGCGCCAATTACCTGGCCGATTGGCTGTGGCAAATTGTTCAAAGGCGTTTACCACCTTTATAAAGACGAAACCTATCTGTATCAGACTGGTAAAGGCCATACGATTCAGGAAGTGCGCATCGTTAAAGGGCTGGATAACCCGGAACTGGATACCGCCGTTGGCGAAGAGCTGGCCGCGCAGCTGCGTGAAGAGCTGGAGCTGGTGCAAGGCGCATCGCACGAATTTGAGCTGGATGCATTTCTGGCAGGTGAACTGACGCCAGTCTTCTTTGGTACGGCGCTGGGTAACTTCGGCGTTGACCACATGCTGGATGGCTTAGTCGCCTGGGCACCTGCGCCGATGCCGCGTAAAACGGATACCCGTGAAGTGACGGCGGCGGAAGAGAAATTCACCGGCTTTGTGTTCAAGATTCAGGCCAACATGGACCCGAAACACCGTGACCGCGTGGCGTTTATGCGCGTGGTGTCCGGAAGATATGAAAAGAGCATGAAGCTGCGTCAGGTTCGTACGGGCAAAGACGTGGTGATTTCAGACGCGCTGACCTTTATGGCGGGCGACCGTTCCCATATTGAAGAAGCCTACCCCGGCGATATCATCGGGTTACACAACCACGGCACTATCCAGATTGGCGATACGTTTACGCAGGGTGAAGACATGAAATTCACCGGTATCCCCAACTTTGCGCCGGAACTGTTCCGTCGTATCCGCCTGCGTGACCCGCTCAAGCAGAAACAGCTGCTTAAAGGGCTGGTACAGCTGTCCGAGGAAGGCGCGGTGCAGGTCTTCCGTCCATTGACCAACAACGATCTTATCGTGGGTGCCGTCGGTGTGCTGCAGTTTGATGTGGTCGTTGCCCGTCTGAAAACGGAATACAACGTTGAGGCGATTTACGAGTCGGTGAACGTTTCTACCGCGCGCTGGGTTGAGTGCAGCGATGTGAAGAAATTCGAAGAGTTTAAGCGTAAGAACGAACTGCATCTGGCATTGGATGGCGGTGATAATCTGGCCTATGTGGCACCGACGATGGTGAACCTGAACCTGACTCGGGAACGCTATCCAGAAGTGACGTTCCACCAAACGCGCGAGCATTAATTTTGATCGATGGCGCCACGGTTTCATGAAAATCATCGTGACTGTGGCGTTTAAATCGTGACCACATTGTTAAAATAATCATCACCCGGTTATGCTTGGCTTTAGGCCAAAAGTGCCGGGTGTTTTTATTTTTAAATGTATTTAAAAACAATGTATTACCCGAGCTTTTTCCCTGCTGTTATTTCTCGCTTCAGTGCAACAGACAAATCTGAATTGCTGCACATATTCCCTTGCTCCCCTGTGATTTTCCATTCTGTAGGCTATAGTTAACAGCGTGTTAACTGATTTAGCTTGTTCAACTGTTAGTGCAATTTAAGTTGGTTCATTATTTTGATTTGTTTCGTCTTTGCAATTCAATACTCTGATTTTTTATGCAAGTAGAGGGAATCATCGGAGTATTGATAACGTCATTATCACCTTGATTTGCTGATGACGGTGCAGGCGTTAACGTGACCCAAATCGGTTCGGGTTTATAGAAGAGCATAAGAAGGAAGACATCGATGAAAAAGACCAAATTGACACAATCGCTGATCGTAGTTGCTCTGGGTTCGATTCTGGCTGGCGGTGCCATGGCTGAAGAAACGTTAGGGCAGAAAGTAGAGCGTATCGCGGACACAACTGGTGCAAAAATCGATAGCTCCGCTAATAAAGCCTCTGGCTACGTCAGTGACAGCGCTATCACAGCAAAAGTGAAGAGTGCGTTGTTGGAAGACAAATCGATCACCAGCAGCGATATTTCCGTTGAAACATCAAATGGCGTCGTCACGCTGAGTGGCTTTGTCGGTAGTCAGGAATTGAGCACCCGCGCGGTAGAAATCACTACGCAGGTTGAGGGCGTCCAGTCTGTCAGCGATAAACTGCAGGTGAAAGATAATCAATCACAATCGGTTGGCGCGTATGCAGATGATGCCGTGATTACCAGCACCATTAAGGCCAAACTGCTGGCGGATGACATTGTTCCGTCCCGTAAAGTGAAAGTCGAAACGCAGGCTGGCGTCGTGCAACTGAGCGGCGGGGTGGATAATAAAGCGCAGTCCGACCGTGCTGAGAGTATTGCGAAGGCCGTCGACGGTGTGAAAAGCGTCAAGAACGACCTGACAGTTAAATAACCCTTTGATACAGGGTTATCCACAATGGTGGATAACCCTACCTAATCCGCATAATAAAACACCACCTGTGGATACGCAGTCAGGACGCAAGAATCGCGTCAGGATGACCACCATGATTTTTCATTTTGTCTGGTAAGGAGAGCGTATGTTTCGTTGGGGCATTATATTTTTAGTCATCGCACTCATTGCTGCAGCACTGGGTTTCGGCGGGTTGGCCGGCACAGCAGCTGGCGCGGCAAAAATCGTCTTTGTAGTCGGTATTATTCTGTTTCTGGTTAGCTTGTTCACGGGTCGGAAACGGCCGTAGCACAGCGAATTCTTTCATTCTTTCTCTATAGAAAGAAATGTCATACAGAGCACACAGCCGCGCCACGCGGCTGTCATATTTTACCGGCACACTGTTCACGTATTTGCTGCATTTCGACAGTTTATCAGGAGGTTTATGATGAATAGCGATATCGTTGTTGGCAAATGGAAACAGTGGAAAGGGAATTTCCTCGCGCTGTGGGCCGATTGGTTTGACAGCGACTGCGCCTGGGTGGAAGGGAGTAACGATTACCTGTCCGGTGTCTTGCAAGAGGGTTACGGAAAAGCGCACGAAGAGGTATCCTCAGAGAAAACTACGTTACACTGAGGCCTCACCGCAACGACAAGTCCGATTCTGCCATGAGGCTTTGGCAGGATAGTTCTTGGGCGTAGATTAGGTCGCCTCATCTTGACGGACCTAATTTTGACGGAGAGAAGCGACGTGCCCGCTGAACGATACCGTTTTATCGATACCCACTGCCATTTTGATTTTCCCTTATTCTATGATGACGCACCGGAAAGCTTGCGTCTGGCGCAAGACGCTGGGGTTGATCGCATCATCATTCCTGCCGTGGCTTCTCAGCATTTTGAGCGCGTATTGACGCTCTCTCGCACCTACTCACCGCTCTACGCCGCACTGGGTCTTCACCCGCTTTATATCGCCGAGCATCAGGAGAGCGACCTGCTCCGTCTGGAAGACGAACTGCGCCAGTTGCCCGCTAAACTGGTGGCAGTGGGGGAGATTGGGTTGGATCTCTATATGCCGGAACCGCAGTTTGAGCGGCAGCTTACTTTCCTTGAGGCTCAGCTTCGGCTGGCGAAAAAATACGATCTCCCGACGATCCTGCACTCGCGACGCAGCCACGACAGGCTGGCGCAATTACTGCGCCGTATCGATGTGCCGCGTACCGGCGTGGTTCACGGGTTTGCGGGCAGTCTGGCACAGGCGCAGGCCTTTATCCGGCTGGGCTATTACATCGGTGTAGGGGGAACCATAACCTATGACCGAGCGAATAAAACGCGTCAGGCAATCGCGCAGCTGCCGTTAGATCGGCTGCTGCTGGAAACTGACGCACCCGACATGCCGATGAGTGGCTATCAGGGGCAGCCAAACCGACCTGAACGTATTTCGTGCGCGTTTCAAACGCTGTGTGAGCTACGTGCAGAATCGCCTGAAGAGATTGCCGAGGCGTTGTGGCAGAATTCATTCAGGCTGTTTGGACGGCTGACCCCGATGTAACGCTGAGAGTGTTACGACGCTACCCGTTACACCACTACCATTCCCCCAAGTGGAAGAATCTTTGCTTCCACTTTTCTGTTATTTCTGTGCAACAACAAGCAGAACAGTCATTTTGATTTCATATACCAACCATAAAATTGTGATGAAGATCACTTTTCAGTGTTTTTGACTGTTCGATGTTGTATGTATTTGTGACATAAATTAGCGACCTTCACGGGCCTGTCTTTATAATCGGCCCGCCAGCGCGTGTTTACCGTTCTGGTGACCCGATTTTTATTATGCTCTCACTTTTTCACGCGTTATAGGGAACTACACATGCAACTCGTTATGAGTCTCATCGGCATGATTGTTCTGATACTGTGCGCGGTTATGCTGTCCAATAACCGTAAAGCTATCAGATTGCGCACCGTAGCCGGTGCTTTCATTCTTCAGATCGGTATCGGTGCGCTGGTGCTGTATGTACCAGTAGGCCGCAAGATTCTGGAAGGTTTGACGGGCGGTGTAGCAAACGTTATCGCCTACGGAAATCAAGGCGTTTCGTTCATGTTTGGCGGTCTGGTCTCCGACAAAATGTTCGAAGTATTTGGCGGGGGTGGCTTTGTTTTCGCACTCCGCGTCTTGCCGATTATCGTCTTTTTCTCTTCTCTGATCGCCGTGTTGTACTACATGGGCATTATGCAGATCGTCATCAAGGTACTCGGTGGCGGATTGCAGAAACTGTTGGGCACCTCCCGTACTGAATCGCTCTCTGCGACGGCCAATATCTTTGTCGGCCAAACGGAAGCGCCGCTGGTGGTCCGTCCGTATATTGCCAACATGACGCAGTCAGAACTGTTTGCCGTGATGTGTGGTGGGTTGGCCTCAATTGCCGGAGCGGTGATGGCAGGCTATGCCCAGATGGGCGTGCCGTTGGAATACCTGATTGCAGCGTCCTTCATGGCTGCTCCGGGCGGGTTACTGTTCGCGAAACTGATGGTGCCGGAAACGGAAAAAACGCACGACCATGATGAGATGGTTGGCTTTGTCGATGAAGACGATCGCCCAGCTAACGTCATCGATGCGGCGGCAAGCGGTGCGGCGTCCGGTATGCAGCTGGCGCTGAATGTCGGTGCGATGCTGCTGGCGTTTATCGCCTTGATCGCCGTGTTGAACGGTATTCTGGGCGGCATTGGCGGCTGGTTTGACTACCCGCAGCTGTCACTGGAGCTGATTCTGGGCTGGTGCTTTGCACCTGTTGCGTTCCTGATTGGTATTCCGTGGAGTGAGGCAACCGTGGCGGGTTCGTTCATTGGGCAGAAACTGATCGTCAACGAGTTCGTTGCTTACCTGAATTTCAGTGAATATCTGAAAGCGGATGAGGTGGTGCAGGCCGCTGGTTTGCAGGTTCTGTCGGATCATACCAAAGCTGTGATTTCGTTCGCGCTGTGCGGCTTTGCTAACCTTTCGTCTATTGCTATCCTTATTGGAGGTTTGGGCAGTATGGCACCGACTCGGCGCCAGGATATTGCCCGCTTTGGTTTGAAAGCGGTTGCGGCAGGTACGCTTTCTAACCTGATGAGCGCCTGCATCGCAGGGTTCTTCCTGGCCCTGTAAATGTAACCAGGCATTCTTGCAGTAGCGAGATGATGGGCGGCGAAAGTCGCCCATTGTTCGTTTAAGTCCCTACGTTTTTCAGGGTTTAAACGTGGCTTGCGCAGCATTTACCGAATGCGGGTGCGATATGCTTGCCTGAGTGGAGCAACATGCTTTCTGCTTTTATTGATGATGTTGAATGGATTTCTTTTCCACGGGCAACGGACGGTGCCGCCTACCCAGGTATTACTGCACGCTGCCATTTCCATTTGTCTGCCTACGACGACGCGCTTTTTGCCGAGGCGAACATTCCTTTTTCCGACGCGCTAGAGCGCGCCGTACCGAAACGACGCGCCGAATTTCTGGCTGGGCGCTGTGTTGCCAAACATGTGTTGAACAAGCTGGATCACCCTGATTTTGTTCTGCATAGCGGAGAAGACCGCTCGCCGCAGTGGCCAGGAAATATTGCCGGTTCGCTGAGCCATAACAAAGACAGCGTACTCTGCGCCGCCCATTTACGTAGCGATGCGCTATCGTGCGTGGGTGTGGATATCGAAGGATTTATGTCCGACGAGCGTGCGCAGTCGCTGTGGCCCGGCATCATTGGCGATGAAGAGTTCCAGTGGTTTCAGGAGCGGGATGAGGCATTTAGCTGCTTGCTGACGATCAGCTTCTCGGCGAAAGAGAGCCTGTTCAAGGCGCTTTACCCGCAGGTTCGGCACTATTTCGATTTTCTGGATGCCCGGCTGGTGGCGCTGGATATCACCAAACGCGAGTTCGAGCTGGAACTGCTGACCGATCTGACGCCAACGTTTTACGCCGGACGCCGTTTTAAAGGCGCGTATCTGCTGAGAGAGTACGACGTCACCACGTTTCTCTGCTGCTAAAAAAGCCCGCGAATAGCGGGCTGAGGTTGCTGATCAGAACTTATCGGTATCAGAACTTATAGCTCACGCCACCGTACACCGTACGTCCAGACAGGAAGTAGTCATTGTCAGTGGCAATATAGTCGCGTTTTTCGTTGGTCAGGTTAGTGACGCCCAATTTCAGATCCACGTTTTTAATCGGAGTATAGGTCGCGCCAATATCCACGGTGTTGAAGCCTCTGGTTTTAAGGACTTCCTTATCACGCAAATATTGGTTGCCCGTGTACTGATAGGACACATAAGTTGAGAGATTATCCAGTGCCTGCCAGTTCAACTGCGTGTTAACCGTATTTTTCGGGGTTTGCTTCAGGCGCTTTCTGGTGGTGCGATCTTCAGCATCGACAACCGTCCAGTTGGTGGTCCAGTTCAGATCATCAGTCAGATCGACCCAGAATGAGGTTTCAATCCCCTGAATACGTGCTTTACTCACGTTGTAATAAGTAAGATTGACTGGAGGCGTAGACCTGACACCATTCCAAGCCTCAGCTTGGATCATATCCTTGATATCATTATTAAATAAGGTAACGCCTCCACCGAAGCGTTCAGCTTCATAGGCAGTACCGATTTCATAGCTGATAGAGGTTTCTGCTTTGAGGTCTGGATTGCCTATGCGTCGGCAGAATATGCGGCAGTCCGCTTTGGAATAGCCTTTGGTGAACTGAGCTAGCGTAGGCGCTTTAAAGGCCTTATTCACGCCGCCTTTGATCACCCAGTTGTCGGTTAAACTATAAGTGGCGTAGGCGCGTGGGCTGAATTCTGTTCCATAGACTTCATGGTGGTCGACACGGCCACCAAACGTGAGGGCTAAATCCGCGAGTTTGAACTCATCTTGTAGGAAAAGAGCACTCTGGTTGACGTCTACTTTACCGCCTTTCATGTTCATGCTGTGTTCCAGCGACGTGATGCGGTATTCGCCGCCGCCAGTTAGCAGATGGTCGCCCAAGTAACCGGAGATTTGTCCATCAACTGTCTGATTATTCTGGGTAATATCGGCTATACTCTCATTAAGCTGAGAGTTGTCCATTAAGTCGATGTTTTCGTAGTAATAACGTAGCCGCGTATCAACATTGTCCCAGCTACCGTTATGCGTGAGTCCCAGAGCGAGGCGATCGATTTTTTGTGTATTATGAGCAGTGGTACCAAAGTTATTCCAGTCGACGAAACGGTCATCTTTGGTATAAGTCGCATCAAAATCCAGACTCTGCTGGGAATCGATCAACCACGTCAGGTTACCCAGCACGCTGTAGTTATCGCGTTTTTCCAAGGCATCTGAGTTACGATTCTTAGATTGTTCGGTACGCCAGGCATCGCGCTTGCCACCATCAACAATCAAACTACCCAGCAACGTATTTTCTATTAATGGCCCGCTGACGTAGCCATTCAGGCGATTATTGTCCCCGCCGGAGCCTTCGGTTGGTGCCTGAAAGTTATAGCCGATCTCACCGGCCACTTTCTCCCCCGGCTGGCGCAGAATCACGTTTACCACACCGCCCAGCGCGTCGGCACCGTACAAGGAAGACATTGGGCCGCGAATGACTTCGATACGTTCAATCGCCGACATAGGAATGGAGCTAAGATCGAAATCATTCCCCATGTCGGTCGCAAGTGATTCTTGGGAGTTGATACGGCGACCATTCACCAGTAGCAGCGTGTAGTCTGCACGCATACCACGGATTTTGATCTCGTTACGGCCGTAGGTCGATGACGGGTTGATATTAATGCCCGGCAGCTTTTTCACCGCGTCGGTAACGTTATTCACCGACATCTTTTCCAGTTCGGAGCGAGTGATGACAGAAACGCTGGCGGGGGCGCTCAACGTGGTGTGTTTCGTCTGTGTCGCTGTCACGACGATTTTTTCATCTGCCGCGTTTTCTGCCTGTGCAAGCGCAGGTAACGTTAGTAACCCGGTCACCAGCAGGGCGTGATACACCTTGCTGTGTGGGAAATGATGATGTGAAAAACGACTTTCCGGTTTTAGCTGCATGTCAAAGACCCCATCAAAGAGTGGAAAAAATATCCCCGTAAACGTGCTGTGTTGCATGTATTGCCGACCCATTCGTGCGTGATCGGTTTATTGCCCTGTAGCCTGTGCAGGTTGGCGTGCGGCCATCTTTCGGCTGCGTTCAGCCAACTGCGGAATTAAGCGCATGGTCAGCAGCATGGCGGCCAGCGCAAATACGGTGCTGGCGATGGCGAGCTGCGAGAATCCGTCAATTTTTCCCTCGGCAGAGGTGCTCAGATAAGCGGCAGAAGCGACGCTGGCAAGCCCGGATGCCACGTTGGCTGCGGTTCCCTGATAGGACATGAACGCGGCGCGCTGATGCGGTAGCGGAATACCGGCGGTAATTGCCAGCGTGCTGCTGGAGCGGGCGGCGCTGAGCGCCATGAACAGGGTGAACACCAGATACAGGGAAAGTGAAAAAGGCAGAACGAAACCGCAGAGAATCACAGCCGCCAGCAGCAGCGTCGTGACGATAATCGTCCGGCTGGCATATCCCCGATCCAACAGATTGCCGCACAGCTGCATGGTCACCATGCTGGCCAGCCCGCCGCAGAGATAGAGCAGGGAAATATCATCCCGCGGGAAGGCCAGATTGAACTGAAAGTAGTTGGAAAAGTGGGGAATCAGCAGGAAATGACCGAACATTTGCAGCGAAATTACCGTCAGCCCCAGCAGGAAAAGGGGAAATGCCAACAGGTCATGTAATACCGACGTGGGTGCCGCCGTGGGGGAATTACCTTGCTGAACCCGATGCGTTGGCGGCATGGAAGGAAATAGCCACAGCACCAACAACACCAGCAACAGGCCGCCGAGGCCGAAAGTATAAAATGGCGCTTGCCAGTTAATACGGTGAGCCAATTCCAGTGACAGCGGCATGATGACAATCGCCGCGAGCGAAAAGCTCATGCCGACATAGGCAAGCTGCTTTCCGCGCTCGTTGGCCGGCACAATATCGACAACCGCAGCCATCAAGACACCGGATGCCGGCCCGGCAACGCAGCCCGCCAGAATAAACAGCAGCAAAAGATCGGTTTGGCTGGTGGAAAACATGCAGGCTGCCGTCAGGCCAAAGCGTAGCGTCAGCAGCACAATCAGAGCATGTTTACGGTTAAATCTATCCAGATAAGGGGCGGCGAGGAAGCCGACGATGGCGGAAGCGAACGTTGCGCCGCCGCTAATGTAGCCGATGTTTTTGGCATCCATAGACAGGGCGCTGACGAAATCGGGGCCTAGCGGCATCACCATCATCAAGCTACCGAGGGAAAGCATGTTAATGAGCAGCGCCAGATGCACAACGGATCGGGTGTGCGGGCGGTACATGCTTTCATCCATGACAGGCTCACATTTAGACATAATTAGTAAAATATTTGCGCAGTCTAGCGCAGCTTAATTTTTCTGACAATGAATGATAAGTATTTTCATTATCATCTGTGATGTGGGTTTTATAATCAATACATTCCTGTTGCTAACCATTATCCATTATGAAACATGCACAAAAAAATTGATTAACATCAATATAACCCCTAATTAATGGGCGTGAATAACCATTCTGTGGAAGGATTGACCGAACACGTTACTTCAGTGTAATTTAACTGCGCTTAATATAAATGATAATGATTTTAATAATCATTGGTATTTAATTTGCGGGCGCAGGAGCTGTCTTGTGGATACACTGATTACAAAAACTGAAGCATTTAGCGGGCTAACCTATTCGGAACAGACCGCTTTTTTATATGCATCGGAGCACCGAAGCCTGTCTACTTCAGGCTTATTTGAACGTATTTCGTCCCCTGTTTGTGTTCCTGGCTCGCACGATGACAGGCTTAGCCCTGCAATCGCGCAGGCATTCCAGCGAGCGCGTCAGGCAGGGCAGTCGCTGCCTATTGTTGTGGGGGCGATTCCCTTTGATACCACGCAACCATCTTGTCTCTATATCCCTGATAGTTATACCGTTACGACAAAATCTGAACTCGTCAGCCGCGCCCGTAAGCACACGGCTGTGAGCCCTACCGCACTAACGTTAAACAGCGTCCCAGACGAATGTCAGTTCAAGTCCATCGTGGCAGAGGCCGTTGAGCGGTTCCGCCGTGGTGAACTGAGCAAAGCGGTGCTGTCACGCGTTTTGGACATTGAGCTGACGAGCCCCGTTAAGGCGCAAACGATCCTCAATAACCTGATGGTGCAGAACGCGGGTGGCTATCACTTCTCACTGCCGCTGCCGGATGGTTCGGTATTGCTGGGCGCGAGCCCGGAACTGCTGGTGCGCAAGCAGGGGAACGTCATTGTCTCTAATCCGCTGGCGGGATCGGCGCGACGGATGAACGATGAGCATCTGGATTACCTGAACAGCCAGCGCCTGCTGAAATCGGGTAAAGACAAGCACGAGCATAAGCTGGTGGTGGATGACATCCGCCAACGCCTGATGCCGCTGTGCTCGGCGTTAACCATTCCATCGGCCCCTTCGTTGATGCACACCGCCTCCATGTGGCACCTGTCTACCGCTATCCGCGGTGAACTGGCGAACCCGGAGATGACGGCGCTTCAGGTCGCCTGCCAGCTCCATCCTACCCCCGCACTGTGCGGCTTCCCCACGCAGGAAGCGCGTCAGCTGATCGCCGAGCTGGAACCGCACGATCGCGGCGTATTCAGCGGCATCGTCGGCTGGTGTGATGCCAACGGCGATGGTGAATGGGCGATAGCGATTCGCTGCGGCACCATTAAACACAACAAAGTCCGCCTGTTTGCCGGTGCGGGCATTGTTGAGGCGTCCGTCCCCGAGGATGAATGGGCTGAAACCGCCGCCAAATTAAACACGATGCTGAATGCGTTTGGGCTTAACTCAGGTGTGGATGGACTATGAGCATTGAATTTACGCCCTGGCCAGAGGAACTGGCACAGCGTTATCGCGACAAGGGGTACTGGGTTGGCCTGCCGCTAACGGATGCCTGGGAACGTCATCTGGCGACGCAGCCTGACGCTGTTGCGGTAGTGTGCGGCGAGCGCCAGTGGAGCTATCGGGAGCTGGATCGACAGTCTTCCGCACTGGCATCGCGCCTGACGGAAAGCGGCTTGCGCTGTGGCGACACGGCGCTGGTGCAGTTGCCGAATGTGGCCGAGTTCTACCTGACCTTTTTTGCGTTGCTGAAAATGGGCGTCGCACCGGTTAACGCACTGTTCAGCCATAACAAGCTGGAGCTGCTGTCGTACGCCACGCAGATCGAACCGCGTTTGCTGATCGCCTCGGCTGAACATTCGCTGTTTGGCAACGGTGAATTTCTGGATCGGCTACAGACGCAGGTTCCCCGCCTACAAACGGTGGTGATGCTCGGCGACAGCCCGCTGGGGCACAGTCTGACGGACTGGCTGCAACCGTACGCGTCGACCAGCCAGTATCAGCCTTCTGCGTCGGGGCAGGTGGCTTTCTTCCAGCTTTCTGGCGGCAGTACCGGCACGCCGAAGCTGATTCCCCGCACCCATGATGATTATTACTACAGCGTGCGCCGCAGCGTGGAAATCTGCGAGCTGACGCCACAAACTCGCTATCTGTGCGCGTTGCCTGCGCCACACAACTTCCCGTTAAGTTCGCCCGGTTCGCTTGGCGTGTTCTACGCCGGTGGACGCGTCGTGCTGGCACCGGATCCGGGGGCGATGACCTGTTTCCCGCTGATCGAACGCCATCAGATCGATATTACCTCGCTGGTGCCGCCCGCCGCCGCGCTGTGGATTCAGGCAGCCGAACAGTTCGGTGGCGCGCTGCGTAGCTTGAAGATCTTGCAGGTAGGCGGCGCGAAGCTGAGTGAAACCGTCGCCCGCCGTATTCCGGCGGTGCTGGGCTGTCAGCTACAGCAGGTGCTCGGCATGGCGGAAGGGCTGGTGAACTACACCCGACTGGACGATAGCGACGAGCACACTTTCACCACGCAGGGCTATCCGATGAGCCCAGACGATGAAGTGAAAGTGTTGGATATCGACGGCAATCCGGTGCCGAGAGGCGAAGCGGGTCTGCTGGCGACGCGTGGTCCGTATACCTTCCGCGGTTATTACCGCAGCCCGGAACACAACGCCCGCGCCTTCGACAGCGAAGGCTTCTACCACTCGGGCGATGTGGTGCAGATGACCGAAGATGGCTATTTGCGCGTGGTCGGGCGGGAAAAAGATCAGATTAACCGCGGTGGTGAAAAGATTGCCGCGGAAGAGATCGAAAACCTTCTGCTCAAGCATGATGGCATTCTCCATGCTGCGCTGGTGTCCATGCCCGATCCGATTATGGGCGAAAAGAGCTGCGCTTTTCTGGTGGTCAGCGATCCCTCGCTGAAAGCCATCACGTTAAGAAAATATCTTCGTAATCAGGGTATTGCTGAATTCAAACTGCCGGACCGCTTCGAGATGATCGACACCTTGCCCGTTACACCTGTCGGCAAGATTGATAAGAAATCACTCCGTCAGCGCATCCAGACCCAACTTAGCACTCAAAATAAATAAGGATTTTGTGATGGCAATCCCTTCTATTGCTTCTTATCCCCTGCCGCGCGCAGAGGATTTCCCTGAGAACAAGGTTTCCTGGGCGTTTGAGCCTGAACGCGCGGTGCTGCTGATTCATGACATGCAGGACTATTTCGTGAATTTCTATGGTGCGGACAGCCCGCTGGCGCAGCAACTGATTGAGAACATTGTGGCGTTGCGAACCTACTGCAAAGCACAGGGGATTCCGGTGGTGTATACCGCGCAGCCGAATGCACAAAGTGCGGCCGACCGGGCGCTGCTGAACGACATGTGGGGCGCAGGGCTGAATAACCATCCTGAAAAGCAGCGTGTCGTGAGTGCGCTGGCACCGGATGAGCACGACACGGTGCTGGTGAAGTGGCGCTACAGCGCCTTCCACCGTTCGCCGCTGGAACCGATGATGAAAGAGATGGGCAAAGATCAGCTGATCATCTGCGGCGTTTACGGACATATCGGCTGCATGATTACCGCAACGGATGCCTTCATGCGTGACATCAAGCCGTTCATGGTCGGCGATGCGGTGGCGGATTTCTCACTTCAGGAACACCAGATGGCGCTGAAATATGTGGCGACGCGCGCCGGACGGGTGGTTAGCACGGCAGAACTCACAGGAGCAAAAATGGCACAGGCACTGACGAAACAAGGACTGAGAGCGCACCTGCTGACCTTGATCGACGAAGAAGAAGATCAGTTCGATGAAGATGAAAACCTGATCGACTACGGTTTGGATTCGGTGCGCATGATGGCGCTGCTGACCGAATGGCGCAATCAGGGCGTCACGCTGAGCTTTGTCGATCTGGCGCGTAACCCTAGCCTGAATGCCTGGTGGGCGCTGATCGAAAAACAGCAGGGAGCCGCATCATGAAGCCGTTGAGCGTTGCGCAGCGCGGGCTGTGGCTGGGTCATGCCTTGAACGATGATAAAGCGACGTTCAACACGGCGGAGTGCATCGCGTTTGATGGCAAAGTCGATATTGAAGCCATGCTAAGCGCGATCCGTCAGGCAGTCATGGAGTGCGAGTGCCTGTACTGCCAGTTTGTTGAAATTGCAGGTGAACAGGCCGAGCAGCCGGAAATCGGCTTTGTGGCTTCACAGCGGCCAGTGCCGATCGGCGTGCTGCCGATTATTGAACTGTTGCCTGCGCCGATGACGGATGAAGAGCAGACAATACGCCAGTGGGCGCGTGAGGAAATCGCCCAGCCGCTGGATCTGCTGAACGGATTACCCTGCCGCTTTGCGCTGCTGTGCGGTGAAAAGCGTGATTTTCTCTATAGCTGCGTTCACCACATTGCGCTGGACGGCTTTGGCACCACGATGCTGTTTCAACGCATCGCCCAGATCTATACCGCGCTGACGGCGGGGCAACCCGTGGCGGTGGCGGAGTTCGGCCCGTTCAGCGAGATACTGGAAGAAGAGCAGCAGCGTGATGCCAGCGGGCAGACGGTGCAGGCGCGTGATTTCTGGCTAGAAACGCTGAACGCAATGCCGGAACCGGCCAGCTTCAGCGAGAAGAAAGCCCCGATCGCGGCGCGTTTTTTACGCCAAAGCAGCGTGTTGCCGACGGATATCTGGCAGCCGCTGACGGCGCTGTGTGAAGGCAACAAAATCAGCTGGCCGGATTTGTTTTTGGCGATGCTGGCGACGCACCTCAAGCTGGTGTCCGGCAGCGACAGGCTGACGTTCGGCATGATGGTGATGAATCGTATCGGTTCCGCCTCGCTGACGGTGCCGAGCATGCAGATGAATATCGTGCCGCTGTGCATTCAGGTGGATGAGCAGGCGGACTTTGTCACACTGGCGCAGCAGGTTGCTCGCACCAAACGCACGCTGCGTCGTCACCAGCATTATCGCTATGAACATTTACGGCGCGATCTGAATCGCGTCGGCGGCGAACAGCGCCTCTTCGGTCCGCTGATCAATATCATGCCGTTTGATCATCCACTCAATTACGGATCTTTGTCATCCAGTACCCTGAATCTCAGTGCCGGGCCAGTCGAAGATCTGACGATCGAGATCCATTTCAAACCGGATGGCACACCGGTGCTGGATTTTGATGCTAACCCAGCCTGTTACAGCGCGGAAGCGCTTGCCAGCCTGCAAGAAACGCTGTTCACGCTGCTTCAACGCTGGCTGGTACAACCGCAGCAAACCAGTGGCGAGTTGCTGGGACGCTGGCTGCGCGAAGAACGCGAATTGGCGCTGATCACCAGCCGCGAGCCTGAGCCGTTTGCCGAACCGGTTCTGACGGCGATCGCCAAACAGGCGCGTAAAAACCCGAACCATCCGGCGCTGACGCAGCGCGATCGGCAGTACAGCTACCAGCAATTGCTGGATCTGAGCGGTCAGGCTGCCGCGGCACTGCATGAGCGCGGCGTTCAGCCCGGCGAACGCATCGGCATCATGCTGAACCGTAGCCCTGAAACCATCATTTGCCTGCTGGCCGTGATGCAGTGCGGTGCGGTGTATGTGCCGCTCGATCCTGAACAGCCGCGTGAACGTCAGCAGCACATCATCCAGATTGCCGATCTGCATACGATCGTCACGCAGGCGGATTATCAACATCGGCTGGCGTCGGTCTTTTCCGGCGAGATCGTTCTGGCGGGGCATCTTCTGTCATCCAACGCACAGGCCGCCGCGCTGCCGCCTGTGGAAGCGAGAGACGGGCAGATTGCCTATGTCATGTTCACATCGGGATCGACCGGATTGCCGAAAGGCGTGGAGATCGGCGTCAGCGCATTGGATCACTTCACGGCGGCTGCACGTCAGCGCTACGGCCTGCGTGCGGCGGATCGCATGCTGCAATTTGCCCCGTTCAATTTTGATGCCAGCATCGAAGAAATTTTTGCCACGCTGACCAGCGGTGCGACGCTGGTGCTGCGCACTGACGAGATGCTGGAATCGATTCCGACCTTTGTCGAACAGGTAGAAGAACAGGCGATTACGCTACTCGATCTGCCAACTGCATTCTGGAATGAATGGGTGGTGGGGCTGAAAACCGGCACGCTGACCATGCCTTCCGCACTGCGCGCCATCATCATCGGCGGTGAAGCGGTGTACCCCGAACAGCTGGCACAGTGGCAGCGTCATGCACCGAACACGCTGCGCTTAATCAACACCTATGGCCCAACCGAAACCACGGTAGTCGCGACCAGTTGCGATCTGCAAACGCAGTCTGCCGATGTGGCGCAGCTTCCTATCGGTCTGCCGCTGGCGGGCGTCAACGCGCTGATTTTGGCGGCGGGCGATCGCCCCGCGGCGGAAGGAGAACTGGTGCTGCTGGGGCCAACGCTGGCGGCGGGTTATATCGGTACAGAACACACGGCGTTTACGCAAATAGCCGTGGGCGATCAGGATCTTCCGGCTTACCGCACCGGCGACAGAGTTCGGCTGGAAAAAGGACAGCTGTTGTACCTCGGGCGTATGGATAACGAATTTAAAATCAGCGGCTACCGGATCCAGCCAGGGGAGGTCGAAGCTCATCTGCTGGCACAGCCGGACGTTGATGAAGCCTGCGTGCAGGGCATTGTTTACCCTAACGGCGTGCGGCGTCTGGTGGCGTTTGTCGCCACGAAAGCGGGCGAGATCGATGCACGTGCGCTGAAGCAGCGTCTGGGCAGCGTGTTGCCGCCGGCGATGATCCCGACCGATTACCGTGCCTTCCGCCAGTTGCCGAAAACCGGTTCCAACAAGGTTGATCGCAAGCGCTTGCTGGCGGAATACCGCGACGAGGCACCTGTTCAAGCGTTAGCCAGCGAAACCGAGAACCGGGTCAGCGCAATCTGGCAGCAGATCCTCGGCGTGTCGGGGATCCAATCGCGGGACAACTTCTTCGAACTGGGCGGACAGTCGTTGCAGACCATCCAGATCGTCAACCGTCTGGCCGCCGAATTTTCCGTCAGCATCAAGGTGTCTGATGTGTTCGATCATCCCCAGCTCAGCGACTTCTGCCGCTATCTGGACGACAGGCTGTCACAGGATGAAAACAGCGTGGAAATGGTGTGGTAGGGAAAATGATGAACAAGGCACAACCTCTTCAGTTTGATTTCAGCGGCAAGACCGTCTGGGTAACCGGGGCGGCGAGTGGCATTGGCGAAAGCATTGCCCGCCAGTTTGTCGCGCTGGGCGCGAACGTGATCGGCTTCGATCGCGCATTCCGACATGACGATCATCCGTTTAGCTGCGTGACGCTGGATATCAGCGAACCGGACAGCGTGGCGGCGGTCTGTCGCCAGCAGTTGGCGGAAACCGGGCTCGACGTTCTGGTTAATGCTGCAGGGATTCTGCGTCTGGGTGACATTGATGCGCTGAGCGTGGACGACTGGCACCAGTGCATTAACGTCAACGCTTCTGGCGCGTTTTACCTGCTGAACGCACTGGTACCGCATTTCAAGCAGCAGCGTCGCGGCGCGATTGTCTGCGTCGGCTCCAATGCCGCGCATGTTCCCCGCATGCAAATGGCGGCGTACTGCGCGTCAAAAGCGGCACTTACCAGCCTGTCTCACTGTGCGGGTCTGGAGTTAGCGCCTTACGGCGTGCGCTGCAATCTGGTGTCACCGGGCTCGACGGATACGCCGATGCAGCGCGGCATGTGGCACAGTGCGGGTGCCGAGCAGCGCACTATCGCGGGCTTTCCTGACCAGTACAAACTGGGAATTCCTCTGGGCAAGATCGCTCAGCCGGAAGAGATCGCCAATACCGTGGTTTTTCTGGCTTCCGATCTGGCCAGCCACATCACCATGCAGGACGTGGTGGTGGATGGCGGGGCAACGCTGACGGCCTGATTTGCTGAGAGAGTGATAAGTCATGAAAGATATCGTAACGCTGTTAAAACAGTTGGAACGGCAGGGCGTTCGTCTGGCGTTGAATGCACAGGGGCAGCTGATTTCGCAGTCCAACAAAGACGCGATCACGGCAGAGATTGGGCGCACGATTAAGGAAAACAAAGACGCCATTGTGCGTTGCCTGACGGCGCAGCAGGCGTTTGAGCGCCCCATCACGCCGCAAAATGCGACGTCTGGCCCGCTATCGTCATCGCAAAGCGGACTGTGGTTTATCGAGCAGTACGAAGAGCAATCACACCTTTACAATATGCCGGTTTATTTTCGTCTGACCGGCACGCTGGATGTGGCTGCGCTGGAGTTTGCTTTTGACGCACTGGCGCAGCGTCATGCCAGCTTACGCACCCGTTTTGTGGTCAATGAACAAGGCAAGGGTGAACAGCGTATCGATGCCTATCAACCGTTTGTGATACAGCATGATGACTTCTCACTGTTGCCGGAAGCCGAGCGGGAAGGGCGCTTGCAGCAGCAGGTGAAAGCGGAAATTAGCCGTCCGTTCGATCTTACGGCGGGCGATCTCACCCGCGTGCGGCTAGTGAAGATGAGCGAACGGATGCATGTTCTGATGATCACCCAGCACCATATTATTTCCGATGGCTGGTCGGTGAAGAATATGTTCGCGGACTTCAAACCGGCTTTTCTTGCTTGTCAAAATCGCCAGCCTCATCCCGTCGAACCGACCCAGCTTAACTACATCGATTACGCACACTGGTTTAATTCCGCCTCGTTTCTGGATTACCACAATGAATTCAAACCGTTCTGGGTTGAGCGTCTGACGGGAATCCCCGAAGTGCATAGCCTGCCGCTGGATAAACCGCGTCCGGCGCATCAGAACAGTGGTGGGGAGGTGATCTTCTCCGCGATCAACAACGATCTGTGGGATAAATTTAAACGCCTGTGCCAGCGCTATAACACGTCTAATTTCATTGGCCTGCATGCGGTGTTCTCCCTGATGCTGGCGCGCATCAGCGGCGAGAAAGATATCGTGATTGGTTCGCCGCTGGCCTACCGTGAGCGGCCGGATATCGAAGATGTCGTCGGCTTCTTCGTGAACACCATCGTGCTGCGCACCCAGTTGCAGGACAACCAGAGTTTCGTCGATTACCTGCAATACTGCCGCGAGCAGGATCTGTCGGCTTTCGATCATCAACTCTACCGTTTTGAAGCATTAAGCGAGGCGATCGGCTCCGATCGCACCACTGCGATCAACCCGATCTTCCAGGTGATGCTGGTTTATCAGGCCAAAGTAGATTTCAACGATCTGATCCCCGGCTGTGATGCGGCGGAAGAAACCTCACCCGTGCTGCCTGCCAAGACCGATATTTCGGTCAAGGTGACGGAGCTGATGGGCGAGGTGCGGCTGGACTGGCTGTTTGCCACTGCGCTGTTTGAGCGCCAGACGATCCAGTATTACGCCGACCGCTTTATCAGGCTGATTGAGGCCGTGGTTGAGGCGCCGGAAACCGATGTCTGGCACCTGCCGCTGATGGAAGCGGAGCGGTTTGCTGCCGTGCTGGCGGAAAGTCAGCAACTGCCGCGTAGCTATCCGCAGCCGCAGTTGACGGTAACCGATGTGATTGAAGCGATGGCACTGCGCGCTCCACAGCAGCTGGCGATTGCTTTTGATGGTGAACAGCGCACTGACACGCTGACGTACGCTGAACTGAACAGGCAGGCGAATCAGCTGGCGCATTGGCTGCACCGTCAGGGGCTGGGCGAACAGTCGCTGGTTGGCGTGCTTGCGAAACGCGATCGCTATTTTGTCATTGCGCTGCTGGCCGTCTGGAAAGCGGGTGCTGCCTATGTGCCGCTGGATCCTGACTATCCGCCGGAGCGGCTGCGCCACATCATTACCGATGCCAATCTTGCTGTCATTCTCGGCGGCGATGGGCAGCAGCTGGCGCAGTGGTCCGCCGAACGGTGCATCGATCTGACCGATCCTACGGTTGTCGCGCAGTGGCACGATCTACCGGGCGATGAAGCGCCAGCCATTCCGCGCCATGCACAGCAACTGGCACAGGTGATCTACACCTCGGGATCGACCGGTTTGCCGAAGGGCGTCATGATCGAACACGGTTCGCTGATCAATCTGCTGGACGATCATCGCGATCGCATCGCGTTCACGCCGCAAAGCACCATGTTCAACTGCATGTCGCTCTCGTTTGACGCCGGTAACATGACGACGCTGCTGCCGCTGAGCAGCGGTGGCACGCTGGCGTTTGGCGAACCCAACGATCGGGCGATTGTGCAGGCCGAACAGGCGGGCGCGACGCATCTGATCCTGCCGACGGCGCTGATGTCGATTCTCGATCCACAGCAGGTTAATGGCATTCAGGCGATTGGCATGGGTGGAGAAGCCTGCCCGAACGCGGTGGTGGAAAACTGGGCCGATAAGGTGGCGCTGTACAACATGTACGGGCCGACGGAGTGTACCGTCACGGCGTTGAGCACCCGTCTGCGCAAAGGCCAGCCTGTCACTATCGGTAAACCGCTTACTCATATTCAGGCGCTGATTCTGGATGCGGCCGGGCAACTGTGTCCAGCGGGCGTACCCGGAGAGCTGTGTCTTGCGGGGCTTGGGCTGGCGCGTGGCTACCTCAACCAGCCACAAATGACGGCCAGCTGCTTTGAACACATCACGCTGAATGACGTGAATAATGCTGAACACGGCACGGCGACGCTACGCATTTATCGCACGGGCGACAAGGCCAGACTGCTGAACAACGGCGACTATGAATACTGTGGCCGTATTGATGAGCAGATCAAGCTGCGCGGTTACCGCATTGAACCGGGTGAAATCGAGGCACAGCTGGCGACAGTATGCCCGTCGCTGAAGCAGGTTAAAGTTATTGTGGCGCAGGTGGGGAACCGTCCGGCGCTGGTCGCCTATGGCACGGTGAAAGCCGGTAGCAGCACGCCGGAACCCGCCGCCGTGCTGATTGATGTCGCGAAGCATCTGCCAGAATACATGGTGCCGTTCCGACTGATTCTGCTAGAAGACATGCCGCTGACGCCGAACGGCAAGCTCGATACGAAACAGCTGCCGCCGGTGCTGGAAGCCAGCGAGGGCGACGGGGAAGCCGATAATCCGCTGGAAGCCGATGTACTGGCGATTTGGCGCAGCGTGCTGAATACGCCGTTGGGCGTTGAAGATGATTTCTTCCGCTTAGGCGGCGATTCCATTCTCAGTATCCAACTGACCACTCGTCTGCGCAGCGCGGGCTATGTCTGCACGGTGAAGGACGTTTTCGAAGCGAAGAGCGTGCGGCGTTTGTGCCGCGTGCTGGCGCAGAATAACCGTGGCACAGGCATTGTCGCGGAGCAAGGCTCGCTGGAAGGCGAATTCGCGCTGCTGCCGATTCAGCGCTGGTTTATGGAACAGCCGCTGGCACGTCCAGAACACTGGAATCAGGCGGCGATGATCCAACTGCCGGACGTGGATACCGAACGACTTACCACGCTGTTGCAGGCGTTGATGGCGCAGCATGACGCGCTGCGTCTGGCTTGTGATGCCGACGGGCAACGCTATCTGACGGAGGTGCCTTGCCCGGTTGTGTCGACGCTGGATTATCACCAGCTTGGTGACGACGGCCTGCAACAGGCGTTTACCGCGTTGCAGAGTGAATTCGATCCCGCGCAGGGAAGAACGATGGGGTGTGCGCTGGTGCGGCACCATCCGCAGGCGGACACGGCGGTGTTCCTCGCTTTCCACCATCTGGTGATTGACGCTGTATCCTGGCGCATTCTGGTCGACGATCTGGAACGGCTGTACCTCGGTGAAGCGCTGGCGCCGAAAACGTCGAGCTATCGCCAGTGGGGCACGGCGTTGCATCACTATGCTACGCAGCATGCGGAACAACTGGCGTACTGGCAGGCGCAGGAAAATGGCGTGGATCAGGCAGCGTTGCTGGCGGCGAAAGATCCGCAGGGCCAGGCCAGCGCCGCTATTCTGACGTTGGACGCCGAAACCACGGGCCAACTGGTAAGCGAGGCGAATCGTGCCTTTAATACCGAAGTCAGCGATTTGCTGCTGGCGGCGCTAACCCGCACGTTAAACGATCTCGGCTGGGGCGACAAAGCGCGCATCATGCTGGAAGGGCACGGCCGCGAAGCGATTGATCCGACGCTGGATGTCAGCCGCACGGTGGGGTGGTTTACCAGCACCTATCCGGTGTGCCTGCAAGATAAGCCTGACTGGGCTTCCCTGATTAAATCCAGCAAGGAACAGCTGCGTCAGGTGCCGGATAAAGGCGTTGGGTTTAACCCGTTGCGCTACCATCATCCGCAGGGCAGTGCGCTAACGCTGTCTCCGATTGTGTTCAACTATCTCGGGCTGTCGGTTCAGGCCGCTGGCACATGGCGTCCGGTGGACATCGCGCCGGGCTGCTGTGTGTCTCCAGAGAATAAACCGGCGGAGGTGATCAGTCTCCACGGTGGTATTGCAGACGGGCAGTTAACGCTGCGTCAGGTGGGGTGCCTCAACCAGCGCGATAGTGAACGTCTGATGGTGCGACTGACGGAGAATCTGCGGGCGCTGACGGCAGCCTGTCTGGCACAGTTGCACCACGGCACGGCCTTTACCCCCAGCGATTTCCCGGCGGTTGCGCTGAGCCAGACGCAACTTGATAGCCTGTCGCAGCGTTATGACATCGACACCTTGTTGCCGCTGTCATCGCTCCAGCAGTCGATGTTGTATCACCGTCTACGCTGTCCACAGGATGATGCCTATCATTTGCAAACGCCGATTCGCTATGCGCAGGTGCTGGATGTGGAAGGCTATCGTCAGGCCTGGCAGCGTCAGATTCAGCGTTTCCCTGCGCTGCGTGCCGCGTTGGAAAGCGAATGTGCCAGCGTGCAGGTGATTGTGAAGCAGGCCGATCTGCCTTTCTACTATCAGGATGTGGCGCAGGAGGCCGATCCACTGGCGGTCATCGAGCGCTATCGCCAGCAGGATTTACGTTCAGGATTTGACTTGTCGCAGCCGCCGCTGTTGCGCATTGCCTGTTTCCGTTTGGGCGAACAGGACTATCGGGTACTGCTGAGCTGTCACCATAGCGTGATTGATGGCTGGAGCGGCCCGCAGCTACTGGGCGCGGTACACCGCGATTATCAGACATTAATGCACGGCGAAACATCCGCGATTCAGTCGGATCGTGCTTATGTGGATCATGCGTGGCACGCCGTGGCGCAGCAGCCTGCCGTCGATGCCTTCTGGCAGCAGCGTCAGCCGCTGCTGGCGCAGACGAACGATGTGGCGATGCTGTTTGCGGCGACGGGGAAACGTGCCGATCTCAGCCAGCATCTGACGCAGGTTGAACCGCAGGTCACTGGCGTGAGCCTGAACGAGCAGGATCAGGCGGCACTCATTGCCTTTGCCCGTGAGGTGGGCGTCACGCATAGCATTATTGCGCAATATGCCTGGCACCGGCTGCTGGCTCGCTCGACTGGCGATGCGGTCAGTATTGTCGGAAACGTACTGTCGGGCAGGGAAAGCCCGGTGGAGGACGTGGCGAGTAGCGTGGGTCTGTACATCAACAGCCTGCCGCTGGCGTTGAGCTGGCAGCAGCCGGTATCGCTGCAACAGCATCTGGTGCAGTTGCAGAATGAGCTGATGGCGATGAATCAGCATGCTACGCAGTCGCTGATTGCCCTGACGGCTGGACGCCCGCGTCTGTTCAACAGCCTGTTTATTTATGAAAACTATCCTGGCGCGAAAGCGGATCAGGGCCAACGTGCTGACGATCCGCATAGGTTATCCCCCGAATTCTCCGCCGCCTATGAAAAAGTCGAGATGCCGCTGAATCTGGTGGTGCGTGAGCAGGCGGGCTGCATGCTGCTGCGCTTCGAGTTTGACGCCGATGTGCTGGACAGTGCGCAGGCGCGCCGGGTGCTGATGCGCTGGCATGACGAAGTGGTGGCGTTGGTGAATAGCTCACCGCAGCAGCCAGCCGAGATCGTTGGACATAATAAGGTGGTAGATGCGGCGATGCGGCAGGCTGTCACGCCGGATAGCCGTGCAGGCTCGCCTGATACGCCGTCAGCCCTGTCGCTGCTGCGCGTGTGGGCGCAGACGCTGCATCTCAATGAATCCGGCCTCTGGTCGCAGACGCTGTGTGAAAGTGGTGTCGATTCGCTCCAGCGTATCGCGCTGGCACAGGCATTAAGCCGTGCGTTAGCACAGCCAGTGAGCGTGGCGTTATTACAACGCTATCCTTCACCGCAGGCGCTGAGCGGGTATCTGGCACAGTCGAGGGTTACCGCCAATGAGGAAACGCTGTCATGACAGGGAACGATGAAGCAGTGGAGAACCCGCTGGCGGATATCCAACAGCCCACGGCTTTCGGGCAGCGGGTGGGTGCCGCGCACGGTGAACAGCGGTACAGCAGTGAACTTATTAAGCACTATCCCGCGTCGCTGGTGAGCGCGGCGTGGAGCTGGCTACTGTACAAATACAGCGGTGAAGAGCAGGTGTGTGCCGCGCTCGTCATGGCCGATCGTCCTGATAACGTAAGGCCGCTGATCGCGCATTTTCAACAGCGTGATCGTCTCGTCAGCGAGTGGATCGCAGCGGTGGGATCGTCGTGCGATCCGCAGTCTGCGTCAGAGCTTCTGGCAGCAGACATCCAGCATGCGCTGTTTAGCAGTCTGCTGATTGTGGGGGAGATGGCATCGTTACCCGTGGTAGTACAAAAAGCGGCGCAAAACGTAGCGCTGATCGTACAGGTTCAAAACGATCGGGTCATTCTGACCGCACCTGACGGACAGTTCGATAATCGCCAGCTACAGCGCATTGCTCGCCATCTCACGCAGCTACTTGATGGCCTGCTGGCATCGCGCTGGGAACGGCTGACGCAGATCCGCCTCAGCCCGCGGGTAGCACCGTTACCGCACCGAGCCACGACGCATGCTCTGCACGATGAACTGCTGGCGCGCCTGACTCAGGAAGCGCGTCAGGATTGCGTGGCGATCGCCTTTCAGGAGCGCGACATTCGCTATCGGGAACTGCTGCAACGCGTGGCGCTGATTCAACAGGCACTGGCTGCACAGGGTGTGACTGCGGGTCAGCGTGTGGGGCTGCACCTTAGTCGCCAGCCTGACACCGTCGCGGCGCTGCTGGCCTGCCTGTTTTCTCAGGTGACGTTTGTGCCGCTGGAGCCGGATTTTCCGGGGGAGCGTCTACAGGCGATTCAGCAGGAGGCGGCGTTGGCAGCGGTCTTGCAGGACGGCTATACCGGCGGTTCGCTGGCGTTTGACTGCCCGATACTGAACCTCTGCGATTTACCGTATGCCGCCAGTGATTCCACGGCGAGCGTACAGCTGGCGCGGGCCGGTGGACCGGAAACGGCGGCTTACATGATGTTTACCTCCGGTTCGACAGGGAAACCAAAAGGCGTTGTGATTGGTCAGCGGGCTCTGCAAACCTTTATTCATGCCAGTGTAGAGCGGTTGGCGTTAACGGATAAAGCCAACTGGCTGCTGATTACCACGCTGGCGTTTGATATCTCCATGCTGGAAGTGTTTGCGCCGCTGTGGGTTGGCGGCGTGCAGCACCTGACCACGCATGAGGAATACAAAGATCCGCAGGCGGTCGCGGCGTATTTGCAGGCTCGGCCGGAAATCAACGTATTGCAGGCGACGCCCGCGTTTTGGCGCATGATGTTCAAAGCGGGCTGGCAGGGTAAACCCGATCTGGTCGCGCTGTGCGGCGGTGAAGCGCTGGATCTGCGACTGGCACAGCGTCTGGTTAGCCGTTGCAGGACGCTGTGGAATTGCTATGGGCCAACCGAAGCGACAATTTGGTCGCAGATGGCGCAGATCGACGGGGCCGCGTTGGAGAACCAGCACACGGTCGCGCTGGGCAATACGCTGGCGGGCTATCAGCATTTGGTGATCGATGACGATCGCCATCCGTTAGAGGAAGGGATGGTCGGCGAACTGTGCATTCTCGGCGAAGCGCTGAGTAGCGGATACTGGCAACGTGACGATCTGACGCAGGATCGTTTTATTCAGCAGGTGGAATCTGGGCAGAGAATGTATCGCACTGGCGATAAAGTCCGGCTACTGGCGGACGATCGTTATCAGTATCTGGGTCGCTTCGACGATCAGGTAAAATTACGGGGATTTCGCATCGAATTAGGAGAGATCGAGGCGCAATTGAAACGGATCGAACAGGTACAGGATGCGGCCGTTAAGCTTCAGGGGGAAGGGGATGACGCAGTGCTGGTCGGCTACGTTGAGTATAAACCCGGCTCGGAGATGACCAAACTGGCGCTGCGCAAACAGCTGCATCAGTTCTTACCGGCTTACATGGTGCCAGGGCGCATTGTGGTGCTTGATAAGCTGCCGAAAACCGGCAGCGGCAAGGTCGATCGCAAGCGCCTGACGGGCGTCTGACAGTAGGAGGGGCAGCGCTGCTGCCCCTCCTAATCGCGTAAACATGATATTTCAGGCACGACAATAGTGCGTATCAGAACGATTGCAATGTACTGATTTTGCCCTGTTGCCAGTTGGTGTCAGATTGACGCAGTGCCTGACTGATATCTGCAAGGCTGTTGGACGGGAGGGTTTTCGGTAGCAAATCCAGTCCGATCGTTGAGAATATCTGGCCGTAGGTATTGCGTAGTTCTGCATAGGCCAGATCTTGACGCAAACTGGCGTTGAGTGCGTTCAGCTCACCTTGAATCAACTGTAGTTCACCGATGCTGTTAGCCTTATAGCGGTTTCTCAGCTGTTCGACGATTTTAGTGTCAAGATTGCGTAATTCCGAACTGGTTTTATATTGTCGCTGCGCCTCATTGAAGTTGGCTCGGGCGATGTATAACTGTGCCATGATTGCCAGTGACATCGCTTGGCGCTGCATTTCCGACACGGACTCGTTAGCCTGAGCGGCTTTACGCGCGGCTGGGCCGGACAGCAGATTGAACAGGTTCCAGGTGGCTTTCACGCCGACGTCAGCCCAGCTGTTGTTGACCAGAAAAGAGTTGCTGTCATAGTGGCCACCTGCGCTGATTTCCACGCCGGGCAGCATACGCAGCAGCGCTTTACGGGTTTCAGCGGCATGAATTCGTACCTGATAATCCTGCTCGCGCAGTTCTGGGCGACTGACCAGCGCCGCTTCTTCCAGCACCTTCACATCGACATTCAGCTGCGGTACGGTTTCGTCACCGCTTTGTGGCAACGCAAGTTTGTAGGCCGTATCCAATGGCAGGTTCATCAAGGTTGCCAGCTCAGTCTTGGCTAGCGACAGTGCGCGACGCTGTTCCTCCAATTGGCGTGTGGCGTCGATCAGCGCGCGTTGGTAACTAAGGACTTCAATCGGGTCACCAATCTGCTGTGACGACATGTGTTCGCTCGCGTCGCGCGCAGCGTTGACACGGACGATCAGGCCATCAATCTGCCCCAACAACCGTTCAGCTGCCACGGCGCGCCAGTAGGCGGAGCGTACGTCTTGCTGGATGGTGTGCACGACTTTGCGTTTACGCTCTTCGGCAATCCAGCGCTGATCTGATTTTTGCTGGGCGGTCACGTAGCTGACGCCAAAGTCGAGCACGTTCCACACCATAGTCAGATCGGCTACATCTCGGTCGCGCTCCTGTGAGGTGGAAGGGGCTAATGATTGTGCACCAGTAGCAATATTCGTACTACTGGAGGCGCTGGTATTGCTGCGACCAACGTAGCCCGCTGATGCCGCCAGTTTCGGCAACATATCGTAGCGTGCTAGCTCCACCTGCTGCTGGCTCAGCGCATATTCCATCACTTTTAAGCGTGATTCGAGGTTATATTTCAGCGCACGTGCCATGGCATCATACAGCGTGATCGGTGCCGTGACGGGCTCCTGCTGGCTGAACATGGCGACTCGGTCTTGCTGGCTGCGTTGTCCGCTTTCGACCTTGCTGATCGGCTGGGTGGTCACGGCACAGCCGCTGGCGGCTAGCACGATGGCGCTAAGGCTAAATAGTTTCCGACCCTTTAACACGATTCCGCTCCTCGTCATTATCATCATTACCAATGTTATTCTTATGATGGTTCTAGTTGTTCTTGCGATCGTCTTGCGTATCGCAGTTGCTGCGCTGCCACGCAGGTTATCCCTGCTGCTGACCACTTTCCTGCAATGCTTGCTCAATAGCCGCAAGACGTTGCTGTTTCGAATCACCTATCTGTTGTAATTGCTGATGCAGCGAGGGCGTAAATGCCACCGAGCGCCCAGTGCCGTCATCAGTGCTATTCATTGCGTTACTCGCCCCATCGAGCGGAATATCCCTCCAACTGCCACCGGAGAAGACCTCCATTGGCTTCAGTGAAGGCAGATAGATCCCTGAGAACGTGCTAGCCAGCGATGAGGTGCCGCCTAAAGCGGGATCTTTGCTGAAGCTGGGGAAGGAACCTAGTGTGCTGTCGAAGTTAATGCCAATGCCGCTGGCGGCTCCACGTCCGAAAGTGCCCGCCACCTGACTCGTTGGGAGGGTGCCTCCTTCGGTGTTCTGGCGTCCGGTAGCAAAAATGGCAGACATCACTGACTGCGGTGCACCGTCATTACCCACGGTGAAACTGCCGAGCGACGGATTGGCGATCAGACCATCCAATGCCGGCAGTGCTATCGTGGCATCCTGCGTAAACAGCTGGCGTGTATCGCTGGCTGACGGCGTCCGGCCAAGACCGTCGTTGGCTTTGAACTCAGGATCGCTGCTTACAAAACTGCTCGTCACCGTCAGGCCAAAGCTGGTGCTGATGGACGTATTACTGCCGTCGGTGGCTGTCACCCTGATCACCAAGGTACCGACATCCGCATTGCCTGGTGTACCGGAGAAGGTGCCGATGGTCGGATCGAAGCGCAGCCAGCTTGGCAGCGGCGACCCGTTGGCGAGGGTGGCGCTTAGCGTCAGCGTGTCACCATCGGGATCGCTAAAGGTGCTGTCAGGCACGGTAAAGTTGAAGCCACCCCCCTGAGTCACGTTTTGCGGCGGGATTGGCGTGGCGACCACGGGTGCGTCGTTGGCGTTAGTTACCGTCAGGCCAAAGCTGGTGCTGATGGACGTATTACTGCCGTCGGTGGCTGTCACCCTGATCACCAAGGTACCGACATCTGCATTGCCCGGTGTACCGGAGAAGGTGCCGATGGTCGGATCGAAGCGCAGCCAGTTCGGCAGCGGTGACCCGTTGGCGAGGGTGGCGCTCAGCGTCAGCGTGTCACCATCGGGATCGCTAAAGGTGCCGTCAGGCACGGTAAAGTTGAAGCCACCCCCCTGAGTCACGTTTTGCGGCGGGATTGGCGTGGCGACCACGGGGGCGTCGTTGGCGTTAGTTACCGTCAGGCCAAAGCTCGTACTGATGGACGTGTTACTGCCGTCGGTGGCTGTCACCCTGATCACCAAGGTACCGACATCTGCATTGCCCGGCGTACCGGAGAAGGTGCCAATGGTCGGATCGAAGCGCAGCCAGCTCGGCAGCGGTGACCCGTTGGCGAGGGTGGCGCTCAGCGTCAGCGTGTCACCATCGGGATCGCTAAAGGTGCCGTCAGGCACGGTAAAGTTGAAGCCACCCCCCTGAGCCACGTTTTGCGGCGGGATTGGCGTGGCGACCACGGGTGCATCGTTGACGTTAGTTACCGTCAGGCCAAAGCTGGTACTGATGGACGTATTACTGCCATCGGTGGCCGTTACCCTGATCACCAAGGTACCGACATCCGCGTTGCCCGGTGTACCGGAGAAGGTGCCGATGGTCGGATCGAAGCGCAGCCAGCTCGGCAGCGGTGACCCGTTGGCGAGGGTGGCGCTTAGCGTCAGCGTGTCACCATCGGGATCGCTAAAGGTGCCGTCAGGCACGGTAAAGTTGAAGCCACCCCCCTGAGCCACGTTTTGCGGCGGGATTGGCGTGGAGACCACGGGTGTATCGTTAACGTTGGTAACGGTCAGGCCAAAGGTGGTGCTGACTGAAGTGTTGCTGCCGTCGGTGGCGGTGACCTTGATGGTCAGGCTGCCCACATCCCCATTGGCCGGTGTGCCGGAGAAGGTACCAGTCGCCGGGTTAAACGACAGCCAGGCTGGCAGCGCGGTGCCGTCCGCCAGCGTGGCACTGAGCGTCAGGGTATCGCCATCCGGATCGGTAAAGGTGCCTGCCGGGATGGTGACATTCAGGCTGCCACCTTGTGCAATGCTCTGCGCGGCAATCGTGCCGGAGACCACCGGGGCATCGTTCACATTGGTGACGCTCAGGCCAAAGGTGGTGCTGACCGAGGCGCTGCTGCCGTCGGTGGCGGTGACCTTGATGGTCAGGTTACCCACATCACCGTTACCCGGTGTACCGGAGAAGGTGCCGGTAGCGGGGTTAAACGACAGCCAGGATGGCAGTGCGGTGCCGTCCGCCAGCGTGGCACTGAGCGTCAGCGTATCGCCATCCGGATCGGTAAAGGTGCCCGCTGGGATGGTGATATTCAGACTGCCACCTTGTGCAATATTCTGCGGCGGGATCGTGCCGGAAACCACTGGGGCATCGTTCACATTGGTGACGGTCAGGCCAAAGGTGGTGCTGACCGAGGCGTTGCTGCCGTCGGTGGCGGTGACCTTGATGGTCAGGCTACCCACATCCCCATTGGCCGGTGTGCCGGAGAAGGTGCCGGTAGCTGGATTAAACGACAGCCAGGATGGCAGTGTGGTGCCGTCCGCCAGCGTGGCACTGAGCGTCAGAGTATCGCCATCCGGATCGGTAAAGGTGCCTGCCGGGATGGTGACATTCAGGTTGCCACCTTGTGCAATGCTCTGCGCGGCAATCGTGCCGGAGACCACCGGGGCTTCATTAACGGTGGTGACCGTCAAACTAAAGGTGGTGCTGACTGAGGCGCTGCTGCCGTCGGTGGCGGTGACTTTGATGGTCAGGTTGCCAATATCACCACTGGCGGGGGTGCCAGAGAAGGTGCCAGTGGCCGGGTTAAACGACAGCCAGGCTGGTAGCGCGGTGCCGTCCGCCAGCGTGGCACTGAGCGTCAGGGTATCGCCATCCGGATCGGTAAAGGTGCCGGCGGGTACGGTGAAACTCAGGCTGCCATCCTGCGCGACACTTTGCGCGGGGATCGGCGTGGCGACGACAGGCGCATCGTTAACGTTGGTGACGGTCAGGCCAAAGGTAGTGCTGACCGAAGCGTTGCTGCCGTCGGTGGCGGTGACCTTGATGGTCAGGCTGCCCACATCCCCATTGGCCGGTGTGCCGGAGAAGGTGCCGGTAGCTGGGTTAAACGACAGCCATGCTGGCAGCGCCGTGCCGTCCGCCAGCGTGGCGCTGAGCGTCAGGGTATCGCCATCCGGATCGGTAAAGGTGCCGGCTGGCACCGTGACACTCAGACTGCCGCCTTGCGCAATGCTCTGCGCGGCAATCGTGCCGGAGACCACCGGGGCATCGTTCACATTGGTGACGGTCAGACCAAAGGTGGTGCTGACCGAGGCACTGCTGCCGTCGGTGGCGGTGACTTTGATGGTCAGGCTGCCCACATCCCCATTGGCCGGTGTGCCAGAGAAGGTGCCGGTAGCTGGGTTAAACGACAGCCAGGCTGGTAGCGCGGTGCCGTCCGCCAGCGTGGCGCTGAGCGTCAGGGTATCGCCATCGGGATCGGTAAAGGTGCCGGCGGGCACGGTGAAACTCAGGCTGCCATCCTGCGCGACACTTTGCGCGGGGATAGGCGTGGCGACGACAGGTACATCGTTGACGTTGGTGACGGTCAGGCCAAAGGTGGTGCTGACCGAAGCGCTGCTGCCGTCGGTGGCGGTAACCTTGATAGTCAGGCTGCCCACATCCCCATTGGCCGGTGTGCCAGAGAAGGTGCCGGTAGCTGGGTTAAACGACAGCCAGGCTGGCAACGCGGTGCCGTCCGCCAGCGTAGCGCTGAGGGTCAGGGTATCGCCATCGGGATCGGTAAAGGTGCCTGCGGGCACGGTGAAACTCAGGCTGCCATCCTGCGCGACACTTTGCGCGGGGATCGGCGTGGCGACGACAGGCGCATCGTTGACGTTGGTGACGGTCAGGCCAAAGGTGGTGCTGACGGAAGCGTTGCTGCCGTCGGTGGCGGTGACCTTGATGGTCAGGCTGCCCACATCCCCATTGGCCGGTGTGCCGGAGAAAGTGCCGGTGGTTGGGTTAAACGACAGCCAGGCGGGCAGCGCCGTGCCGTCCGCCAGCGTGGCACTGAGCGTCAGCGTATCACCATCCGGATCGGTAAAGGTACCCGCAGGTACGGTGACATTCAGACTGCCGCCTTGCGCGATGCTCTGCGCGGCAATCGTGCCGGACACTACCGGAGACGCATTGTTACTCGCAGTCAATGTCAAGGTAGAGGTTGCGGTGCTACTGGCATCATCATTGGCCGTTACCGATACGGTCCGATTTCCTGCCGTTGGCGTAGCGGCTACGTTGGCATACACAATGGCACGTAGCGCGATCTGGAAGGCTTCCTGCGTCGCACCGCCTGTCAGCGTCAGCGTCTGGCTACCATTACCAGTTACGTTGATGCCGGCGGCATGGGCTGCGAGCAATGCCTGCTGTGAAAGGGATAAGGACTCACTGCTACCGTCTGTCGTTCCTGCCAAATTGAGCGTCAGCGTCCAGAGGCGGGAGTCCCCGTCGGTTTGACTCAGGGTTGCTAAGGCATCCGTCACAGAAATACCCGCAGCGGCGGAGGCTACGGGTACCGTCGTGGAGTAATTATTGCCTGTGGTGGTGCCATTCAAATCGACCTGCGGGGCGGTACCCGCAGCAAACTGCGATTCATAAGCGCCAATATCAACAGCACCTTGCCGTACCCGATCCAAGCCGCGTACATCTGTCTCACCCGTAATATAGAAACGGTTGCCTTGATTAATCGCATTGCTGGCCGTGGCAGCCAGTCGCGGATCGGATGACGATACCTGATTCACGCTGCCACTCAGGATGTTGTTACCGCCGTACAAGGTGTAGCTGCCACCGGCGGGTTGTCCCGTTGGGGTGTAGGCTACAATATCCTGGCTGGTGCCGGTAATGATGGAATTGCGCACGCTGGCGGCCCAACTGAGGGCATTATTGATAAATTCGAAGACGATGCCGTTGTCCTGCCCGGTAATGGTGGTGTTGATCAGGCTGATGTGGGTGCTGGTGGGGTTACCCTGATTCCCGGTTAACCACAACCCACTGATACCGAAGGTGCTGCCTGCCGGGTTAATACCAGTATTGTTGGTGATGGCGGAATTGGTGATCGACAGGGACACTGTTTGCTGGGTACGGGACACAAACAGTCTGATCACCCCTTCATTCAAATTGCCAATCATCAGGTTGTCGTGAATATTCACCCGGTCAAAATCGAAGTTGTAGCTGCCGGGGGCAATGTTAAACAGGTCGAAGACGCCATTGCCGAACATGGTGTCACGGTTGCCTGAAATATCCACGTTGTACAGCCGGAAGTTGACATCGCTGGCACTGTAGCTGATCCCAAACACGCCGCCGGTGTCGGTACTGTAATCGGTGGTGAAATTGGTCAGTGTCAGGTTTTGGATGGCCAGGGTGATCGACCCGGTAACGATTTGAAAACCGGAATAGCCGCCACCGTTCAGGGTGAAACTCTGACCGTCAATCAGCATGCTGTCGGTCGGCGACAGAAGGGAACTGGCCAGCGTCACGTCGGTTTGGAACACAATACGGTCAATACCCGCCGTGTTATTTGCCCAATACAGGGCTTCACGCAGACTGAGCCCGCCGCCGTCATTGGCATCCTCTTGCACCGAACTGCCGAAAGTTGCATTGTCGCCGATATCATCCCCGGCGGTGACAAACAAGGCGCTGTTGCTGGTAAGCACGTTGACGTTTGAGGTCAGACTGAGTGCTGTGCTGTTGTTACTGCTGCCGTTGTCGCTGACGGCGCTTAGGGTGACTGCACGCGTAGCCGCGGTGGCGGTGGCGCTGGTATTGCCATAGCGCAAGCCATCCACCAGCCCGGCTATCTCACTGTTACTGGCGCTCATGCCGCTCAATTGCAGCGTGACGGTGTTACCGGAGCGTGTCACGCTGTAGCTGCCGATACCGGCCAGGGTGCCGGAATTGTTGGCGCTCAGGCTGATGTTATTGCCGCCAACGTTGATAAATTCGCCGCTGTCGGTGGCATTGGAAACCGTCAACGTTAGCGAACTAAAGGTCTGGCCGCTGTCGTTGGTATTGGCGCTGACACCGCTGAACAGATCAATCGAACCCGCCATACCGCCGATAAATACCGGGTTGCTGCCAGTGGCGCTGAGTGTCGGCGCTGTGCCCGCGCTGGCCGTGGTGGCATCAACCTTAACTACACTGACCGTATTATTACCTGCACTGTCCCTCGCCACCACATACACATCATACGCAGTGCTGGCGGCAAGGCCGGCCAAGGTAAAGCTAAAGTTGAATGGCGAAGAACCCAGCACCTGGCTGCCGGAGGCGGTGGCGTTGCTGCCTGTAGCGGTTTGCCCAGCGATCACTTGCGTCGCGGTTGGAGCACTGGCACCGTCAGCCACCACCACATAATACACATTGCCAGTTTCAGTGAGGCTGCCGCTCAGGTTAAAACCGCCCGCGGTGGCGTTGGAGACGCTGGGTGACTGGTCAAACGTGGGGGCGATATCATCCACCACCACCAATGACACCACTTTGTCATAGGTAGCGGCACCGTCAGATACCTGTAGGCGTACCGAGTAGGTACCCGCTGCCATGCCAGTGGCGTTGACTGCTTTTAGGGTGTTGCCGCTAATGGTGAACAGCGCGTTATCGGTACTGCCGCTGCCACTCACCAGACTGTAGGTAAACACCGAGGAATCCACATCGGTCGCCGTCAGGGTGGCAACAGTGCCGTTGCTACCGAGCGATTGCGCAAAGGTGGTGGCAGAGAGCGTAATATCGGTCGGTGCATCGTTCACCGGTACCACGGTGATGGCGCTGCTGATATTCGGCGCAATGGTATTGTTGCTGGCGCCGGAATCGGTCAGTTGCGTCAGCGTCACCGTGCGTATGGCATTGCCGGGGTTGTCGCTGCTGTTGCCATACGTCATGCCGGACAACAGGCTGCCCATGTCGCTGTTACTCAGCGTTGCACCCGTGATGCTGACCGTAGCAATCCCGCCGCTCAGGCTAACGCTTGCAGAGCCATAGCCACTGCCGAGCGAGACACTGTTACCGTTGCTCAGTGCCACATTGATGCCGTGAAGGGTCAGGTATTCGGTGCTGCCTGCCACATTGCTGACGGTGAATGCCGCACTGGTGAAGGTTTGCCCGGCGTCATGGGTGTCGACGCTGACACCAGTAAACACGCCGACAGCCGTGCCGTTTTCGGTGTAGGTGGGGTTGGCCCCGGTGGCGGTGACGCTGGGAACGTTATCGGTGGAAGCGACGAGAGCTGCGGTGACGATATTATCCCATGTAACGGTACCGCTACCCATTGTTGCTGTTGTTAATCTCACCTCATCAATATTTTGAAACGCATTGGAGAGTGTCGCCGTCTGGAATGCGGTAGTGAGGGTGATAGTTTGCGTTGCACCTGCCACCGCGCTACCGTCTTTATACCCAGTGATGGTGAACGTTGATGCGTAACTGCCCAGCCCTCTAAGATCAATGCTCGATAGTTTGAATTCGCTGCCATCCGTCGATTTAACCGCAAAATAGTTAAGATCTCCCCCAGGAGCAACAATCGTATTCAGGACCTGATTACCGCTTATCGCAACAGTTTGAAGTGTTACTCTGTCAGTACTGGAAGCAATGTAGGTAAAGCCGTTGTTGATATCATCATAAGATTGGAGACCAGGCTGGCTGCTGACAAATGTAGACGAGCCTGAAAATTGCGAGAATGTGTTGGTGCCGAGAGTCGGAGAAGCGAGTAAGTTATTGTACTCTCGCGTTATTTCACCCAGTGCAGCATTGTTCGTTTCTATGCTACCAACCGTTGTTTCCAGTTGCCAGTTTCCCCCTTTGGCTATAGCGCCAGTCAAATCATCCGAGGCTGCAATATCTGCCTGAGTGAGCTGTGAGAGTAAAGAGACAAAACTTTTTCCTGTGTCTTGTGCAATATCACAGCCATAGAGCAGCAGATCGCCATCCTGTGTTAACGCTGTGCCGAGTTTAGCCAGGTCGGCCGAACGAGCCTCCGCCGTAGCGCTATCAAGCGTCAGATTACCAAGGCGAACCTGTCCTTCATTGCCATGGCTCAATATATGGATCGCGTCGTAACCCTCGTGGGTTTCAGCCCATGCTGCCAACTGGCTCAGGCCGTCTTTGCTGCTGTCCAATAAAAATACATCAACCCCAGTGGGGACACTATTGACCAGTGTTTGGTAATCCGTTAGCGCCGTATCAATAAATACCGCTTCTTTACGTATTGTTTCGCCTGCAACCGCCTGTACAACGACGTCAGTCGTGATGTCATGAGTGGCACTATTCTGATCGGATGATGTGCTGTTCTCCGATGCGGTCTCAGCAGAATGGTTTGCAGTCTGTGCAGGATGAGAAGAGGCTGTGGCGTCACTCGAATTACCGGTTTCAGCCTGAGTAGCCGTTGCGGCTATTGCACCGTCAAATAAGACGCGGGATTCAAGGACACAACCAAGAGGAGTGGAATAATCCTGCTCAATGTGGTCAGTTGGATGGTCACTTTTTTTACTGAATAATTGGCGCCACAGCATAAGACATACTCCAGAGTGGTGTTAGTACGTATAATTTTTCTACAGCTAATATCGGGAAGTCATCACTAAATACGGACTATCAGTACGCTTGCCATTGTGCGTACAAACAGACCACTCCTATGCCCATCATTAGATTACATATTACGCTTTTAATTTCACAATCTTACAAATGTTGCGCTTCCCTGAAAATGAGGGAAGCGCGTGGTTATTAGTTTGGATTTACAGGAAAAATGCCTATAGCCGCTATGCACGCCGTTAGCCCCACACTGGGGTTACGAACGCTGAAAGGTGTGCCGCCAATATTAGGGGAAATGGCTATGCCTGTTAGGTTAGTTACACTAAACGGGGCGGAAAATGGCTTCAACGTCGTGGTGGGTGAGGCATTACTATAAATTTTAGCTGGTGAGTCAGCCCCGCCAACAGCACTTAAATCAAACGAAGGAGACGTTGTCGCCAATGATGTCGTGTTGTCTGGTACGTTAGTCGTTGCCGCACCGTTTACCACAGGAATAGCGATAGAAGCCGTGCCGCTAGCGCTTCCAGAAGAGGCAACGGTAGCCGGATGTATGTGTGGGGCAACATTACTTGTCGTCAATGAGACATTCTCTGCCCCAAATACTTGTGCACGAGTGACATTGGCTAATCCTGGCCCTTGTCCAGTCCCTACCGGTACTCGCCCACGCATGTCGGGGAGCGCAAAGTTACCTTGCTGTAGAGAACCTCCCCAAATATTTCCGATCAAGGCATAAAGCGCCTGATATTGATTGATCGTCACCGTTTGTCCATTTGCAGGAAGATATCCCTCTGGGCAATAACTGGTGACCATATAACAAATAGAGCCAATGTAAGGCTCGGTACTGCATGCAGATGCGGTAGCTGATTGCGATAGGCCTACAGCTAAAACAGTCGCGATCGCAGATTTGGCAAACAGACGCTGAACGCATTTCATAAACATCTCTCCTTGGAATGGGGACAGTTCCACGCTGGGTGAAATATATTTGATGATTTTGATGCTTGGTCTTGTGATGCCTAACTTCACTTGCTAAGTAACATGTAATTTTATGTAAACAATAAAAACAAAATTACATATAAAAAGTGAAACTAGCAATAGGCTTTTACGTAGGCCGATAAGAAAAAGATTTGTTTTTTTAAATTATTGATTTTTAATAAAATTAATTTGGTTTGATTTGGGCTTGTCAAAGGAGGGATGTGCTGAAATTGCTGCGATATGTGTATGTTGTCAATGTAATACAAAACCAGAGAGAAATTTATTTGTTAATAAAATGTAGTGTATGTTCGGCACGATAGGGACGTGAAAACGTTAGGTAATCTTATTAACTGATGAAATCAGAAAAGGTGTAACGCTTTTCTACAGAATCTGGAGCATGCTCTGCTCCAGATTCCCACAGAGGTAGGTGTATATGTTGAGGATAACCAACCCGCTAAAAACCACTTTCCCTGATACCCAATGCTGCTACCCGACGCCACACCGTACCAAGAATAGATTCCTTTTCTCCTTCCAGAATGACGCTTCCCCGTAGAGGCTGTTGCAGCGGTAGGAATTGCTCTTCCTGTACTATGAAACGAACGCGGTACTGTGCCTGCACTGGTTGAGGATTGTGGTCGCGGTCGCGTCGTACGGCAATCGGGCCGTGGCGATCGGAAGCGAGCATTTCTTGTTGCAGGTAAGCGCTGCCCGTGGGAGCAATGTCATGAAGCGTGACGTCAAGACGTGGGAAAGCGGGATCGTCGGCAAGGAAGATGCCCTGTATGCCCTCTTGAGTACGCATGAGGGATTCTTCGGGTATATAGCCAATCACCCGTCCCTGCGTGGGTTCCACCACGCGTAATAATGGCGTATCCGCCGTTAGCCAGCGTCCTGCTGTCATATCACGAGCCAGATCGCGTACTACACCTGCTTGCGGTGCTCGAATCGTTAAGCGTTGACGCTGTGCTGCCAACCCACGATAGCGTGCCAGCGCCTCAGCTAACTGCCAATCCATGACCTGAATTTCACTCGCCGTTTCCTGTCGTGCCGCTCCACGCTGTCGTTGCTGTTGTAACTGGGCGATACGCTGACGCTCAATATCGAGACGATAATCCAGATCGACTGACGTCAGCTCCAGCAGAATGTCTCCGGCATCTACCCGCTGACCATCTGTAACGTGTAGCCGGTTAACCTGCGCCGGAACCGGACTGTAGAGGGTACTGACCTTCTCGGATTCCAATACGGCAGGAATGTGGATGCTGCCACCCCATGGATAGAGCAAGATAAACAAGAGGGTCGAGCACAGCAGGGCGCTGCGCAAAAAAGCGATGGGGTGTATTGATTTGCGCATTGACCACCAGGCATAGGCTTCTTTGGCTATCGGTAGCGCGATAAACCAGACGATTTCAACCAGCATTAAACCAATGCCGATCACCTTGATAAAAAAGTGGTAAACCACCAGCGCGATGCCAAAGAACAGGAAAAAGCGCCATATCCAAGAGGCATAGCCCCATACCAGCAGTTTGCGTTGCAGGGAGGGAGAGAGGTTTTCCGGCGCAGGGTGACCATGACCGAACAGACTTTCCCGCAACCGCCAGCGGCAGAGGGCATAAGCACGTTCTTGCAGATTCTCTACGCGCCAGAAATCGCTAAGTAAAAAGTAGCCATCGAAGCGCATCAAAGGGTTAAGGTTTACGACCAACGTGGTCAGCCACGTCGCGCTGGAAAGCATAAAGGCTGCCGTTCGTGCCGGGCCATCTGGCAGTAATGCCCAGGCCAATAGCGCAATGACCGCCAACATCAGTTCGGCCAGAATACCGCCCGCGCCGATCAGCAAACGTGCCTGACGATCCTTCAGTTTCCAGGCGTCGGTAGTGTCAGTATAAAACAAGGGAAATAACACGATAAAGGCAACGCCCATGCTTTGCACACGGCAGCCCGCCCGTTTGGCCATGAAGGCATGGCCTAGCTCATGGATAAATTTGGCGAACACCAGAGAGACACCGAACACGGCCATACCGGAAAGGCTGAAGAGGTGTGGAAACGAATGGGTGTAACGTACCCAGTCTCGACTGACTAAAAATAAGCCCAGCAGCAGGATTAATGGAAAGACCCAAATCAGAAAGGGCGCGCCATAGCGCTGTAGCCACGGCCAACAGCGGTTGAGTACCGGATCGGGTCGCCACAGAGGAATGCGGAAAAAAAGATACTGGTGCAACACACTTTTCCACAAACTGGTGCGCATCGCCTGAGCTTTGCCCAGATAGCGCTGACGTTGTTCCGCATCACTAGCCGCGACTAAATCATGCTGGCGCAGGAACTGCAGTAGTTTCTCCAATTCTTTCACTCTCAGCGGCAGGCCGGGCTCACTGTTGGCGGCGGCCAATATTTGCTGCGGCTGGCGCAATGGCCAATGCCGCAGCAGGCGGATAGCCGAGGGAGTCAGGGTAAAATAACGCCCTGTTATAGGATCGGACAGCACCCACTGCGGGGCTCCGTTGATGCCAGGAGCCGATTCTACCAATTGAAGATCGGCGCGCAGGGGAGGCAGATGCGGATTCATAGTCCAATCGCCTGACGGATCACTGCTAGCGGGCGACGGAACAAATAAACGGCAAGGGGAACATAGTCGCCGGAAATTTTTGCCGTGCCGCGCAGGCCGATACGTGGCGGTGTGTCAGTGAAACGTGCATCCAGACGGTAGGCTAGATTGCCGGCTGGTGTCTGTTCCGACTCATAGGCGATACGTTCTAACAATGCGGCGTGTGGCGTCAGTGGATCGCTGTCCAGAAACAGTGTAATGGGTGCCTCTTGCTGCAACTGGATGGCGTCGCCCACGTCCAACTCGATGCGTAACGCGGTGAGAGCGGGGTCTGCCAGCTCCATCAAACGTTCGCCGGTGCGTACCGGCTTCCCCATCCAGCGCGTTGCATCGGCAAATACCGCAATGCCATCCCGTTCGGCGCGGATTTCTGCGCGACTCAGCAAGGCATTGGCGTAATCGCGTTCCGCTCGTTTTTGTGCCACCTGAGCGGCGAGAAAGTCGAGCCTGGCTTTGGAGTCCGCATCCTGAAACGCACGTTGAGAACTCGCACGATGCTCCGCTTCGGCGACATTCAATGCACGTTCGGCCACATCTGCCTGAGCTTTCAAGGTTGTACTGTCAAAGCGAACCAACACGTCTCCTTGACGTACACTCTGGTTCGGTAACACGGTAAAGGATTGGATCACGCCGTCCAGTGGGGCGGCGACGACACGGCCTTGATGAGGAATAACCTCGGCGGGAGCCAACACGGATTGGCGCACCGGAATGAACAGGCAAGCGAGCAGTAGCAGCGCAGGTACGACGATTTTCCACCGAGCCCGGCGACGCCAACGGGTCGTTTGCGGTTCGAGAGCCAGCCAGGCGTGGCTAAAAGCCCCGCTGAGTTGCTCCGCCAGTACCTGATCGGTACTCTGCCATGGTTGCTCTCTTGCATACCAAATACCACCGAAGGGGTTCCCTTGACGATCGTTGAGGGGAGACCATAGTGCCTCGGGGGCAGACAGCGCCTGCCAATCTTTACGGCTTTGTTCATCAAGCTGTGAGGCTTGAATCACTCTGCATTGCGCCAATGCTTTCTCATCGACGGATGATAACTGCGTACAGGCTCGTTCAACAAAGGCGACAAAGGGAGCATGGGGTGCAGGTTGAGTGACGCCGGTTACGGCGCGCACCTTACCGTTAATCACAAGGGCGGCATGGCGAAAACTGAATAGCGGCTGGCTGTCGTTGACGATGCAGTAAGCTAGCTCTTCTATGCTGTTGGCTGCCCGTGCTTGCTGCTCGAGGTCAAGGAAGCGGGCAAACGTAGCGGTGCTGACAGACGTTGGCGTAGTACTCACCTCGCCTCCGAAAACTGTGCCGTTCCGCTCATACCGGCCATCAAGGTATTGTCCGCGTGGGCCAGCGTACCAATCAGGCCTAGGGTTTGACTGCTCTCATCAATACGTGCGCCAAGCCGTGTGACCTTGGCTTGCAACGGTTTTCCGGTTTCATCCGGCGTGAAGGTAAAGACTAATCCGGGTTTGAGCACCGACAGAAGTCGTGATGGTACTAGCAAGTTGATCTCTAGATGGCGGTTATTCACCACGTCCAGCAGTGGAGCACCTTGCGCCACACTCTCAAAGGCTTGCACACGGCGTTTTACCACCTGACCGTCGAAGGGGGCGGTGATGCGACAACGATTGACCTGAATTTGGTAAACCTGGCTTTCTGCCTGAGCTTGTGCAAAGTGCGCGGCTGATAACGATACCGCGTGTCTCCCCACTGATTTCATCTGTGCCAACTGCTGATTTTGGCTCAGCTCCGCTTCTGCGGCTCGTGTGGCAGCAGAAGCCGCAGCCAATTGAGCTTGGTAAATGGAACAGTCAAACCGCACCAACAGATCGCCTTTCTTGAAGGATTCCCCTTCCCTAAACGGTATTTCCACAATACGTCCGGCCAATTCGCTGGACAGTGTGGCTTGTTCCACCGCTATCAGAATACCGCGAGCCTGATTGTCAGTAGACGTGAGAGATGATGTGTCATGAGAGGGCATTGCCAAGAGTGGGTCGCTCGTTTGTGCATGGGCCGCAAACGCGAATAAGGAAAGTGCCAGCAATTGAAAAGCGTGGCGAAATATTACGTTACTGAAACCATCCACACTGACCTGCCTTATTTGTTGAGGTGTGTGCCACGTCAGAAAAGATAAAGGGACTTTCTGAATTTTCACTTATTAATGGTGCTTATTTTGGGGAATATAATGGTACAAAATGCGCTGAATTGACAACTGCAATAGAGGGCTGTTCTGGTCTCAGTTTGTCGTTTTAGCCCATGTCTGTGCGATTTGAAGCTCGATAGATATTAACACCTGAAATAACAGGGGCAGCGGTGCTGCCCCAATAATACTATGCCGCGATTTCCCCATGATGAAACGGGAAAACCGGTCGTGGCTTACTGGTGCTCCTGACGGGCGTCATCGCCAAACGTGATCGCTCGTCCACGCGCATCCATTTGCGCTTTATCGCGGCTGAAGCCCATTTTGGCGCGAACGCCGCCCAGCATGCCGCTCCGTTGATAGATTTCGTTCGCCCGATCGCGGTTGTACTGGCTATCGGGGCTGATTTCCAGCGCGCGGTCGATCCACACTTTGGCCAGATAGCTATTCTGGGTGACGCCCGCCCCGTTACGGAAAGCATACGCGTAATAACCTGCCGCATAGTCGCAGTTGGCATCATCTTCATCGTTCCATAATTCAGGCAGGACGACATCCACACAGATCGCCTGATCTTCCGCAATGTTGCTAAACAGCAGCAGCGTGCTCAGTTCCCTTGCTGCTCGTGTCCATACCGTTCTCCCCACGTTGGGGCGATGCAGGACGCCGAACATCAGTTCGCGTGCGCGCTGGTACTGCTCTGGCGATAGCGTTTCATTATCTCTGATCAGGCAATAGGCAATGTTGTACTGGCAAATCTCGCTGCCGGCATCTGCCGCGCGTTCCTGCCAGTAGTCTGATTTTTCCTGATCTTCGTAAGGCGAAGGATCGCGGCCGTTACGGCGGGAAAGATGGCCGGAGTATAAATCCGACAGCGCAGCCATTGAGGAGGCTTCCCCCCAGTCAGCGGCTTCATGCAGCAGGAATACGCCCGCTTCTTCAGAAACATACTCGAACAGGTTTGTGGCTGCTTGACCAAAATTTGTATCTGATTTCATTACACGGCAACGGGCAAGCAACGCATCGCTATCAAATTGGCCTTTTGAGATACCGTAGAAGCCAAATTTACTGGCGAGCGCCGCGATGGTGGTTTCATAGTGCGCATCGCCCCAGTATTGGCAGCGTTCCAGCCATTTCGGCATTAAACCGAAACTATCTTGAATGTGGGCGAAATCCAGACAGCTGATTAACGTGGCGAATGCATCGCCTTCGGGATCGGATTCTGGAGAATCAACCTGCCACGCTTCAACCATCAGGTCGTAGGCCAGTTGCATATCCGCTGTATTCCAGCGAATGCCGTTTTCATCCTCGATACGTGCATAGTGGCTGAGGAACCAGGCGTACTGGCGTAAAACACGTGCGCGGGTTTCTGGAAAAAGCTCCAGACTAAGCAGCCAGTCGAACGTTTCCCGACAGTATGTGATGCTTTCGGTATCGCCCACGTCTGGAATGAGTGCGGCATAGCCAAGGTAGTCCCAACACTGCGTCACACGCAGGCTGTTACGTTCCAGCTCTGTCAGCACTTCACACTGTGGCCCATCAATAAATTGTGTCATGAGCTCATGGCTGCCGCCCCAGCGTGGGTACAGGAAGTAAACGCACTCTTTGCGTACTTCTACATCCTGTGGACGAACGGCTAAGGTGACACGCAGCCAGTAGTGCATGGGCTCTTCCCATTCGTGTTCCTCTCTGGCCGGCAGTGATGCGGGCAGAGCAACAGGAAGCTCAACAAGCGCTTGTGCGCCTTCATTACGCAAGTGCTGTAGACCCGCTTCCCACAACTCGGGTTCCACCTGCGCCTGACGCTGTGCGTAGGTCAGTGGTTCACCACCTTGTAGTAATACGCCCAGCCATTGCGGTTCCCCTAAATAGCAGGTCAAACGAAACAGGCGGGAAAAGGCCAGCGCAGGCCGTTGATGTAAAGCACTGGCGCGTAGGTAGGCCGAGACGCCCAGATCGCGAGCCAGTTCCGCGCCCATCCAGCGATCGTCTTCTACATATTGCCCGCCGTTTGAGGTACGAATCCGCGCAGCGGCGTTCTCCCAATATTGCCCTGTCAGATAAGTGGCGTGATAGCTCTCTGGGCATGCGGCAACCCATGCCTGCAAGTGTGACAGGGTATCAGCATCAGATACCGCTGGGTCAAAGAGCGAATTAACGTGCCAAAGATAGGTATAAGGCAGGTTGGGGCCATCCAGCCAAATCTGGTGTTCTTGCTCCAGCAGGGTATCGAGTGCATCGAATTGATGCGTCGCGAACATCTCGCGCAGCTGCGTGCGGCGCTTAACCAATGCGGTGAGTGATTTAGAAATTAATGTCATAGCGTAAATTCTTGGCCTGTTGTTGAGTCATCACGCCGACAACATCGCGCTTTATCAGCAGCATGTGCAGGCAGGATTTCGGGGGTCACCGTGTTGTATCTACTTGATAATGATTACAGTTATACCAACAAATCGGTGCGCAGACATAGATATTTACATAAATGTAAATAACCGTTTAAAACGGTGTAAATGGGGACGGGAACGGCACCTCACACACCTGTATGCGCCGGAAAAAGGCTTCCGCGACGCCGAGCAGCAGGCGCTCTCGATCTATGACATCAGCGAACGGCAGCGACGTGCGCTGGTGCGCACCGAGTGGGGGATAGTCTGGCAACATCCGCAGGCGGGATTACGCCCCACGGTGTTTGCGGGCGGCAACATCGGTGAGCGGCTCATGGCAATCGGCAATCGACACTATGGCGATATTCGCCGCAAAGCGGCGCAGTGGATGGAAAACGTCGAGCTGCCAGAAAACTGTCTGGACGATTTGCCAACCACCTTTTCCGGCGGTGAACAGCAGCGCATCAATATTGCCCGCGGGCTTATCGGCGACTACCCGATTCTGCTGCTAGACGAACCGACGGCTTCGCTGGATGCCAAAAACCGACTGGCTGTCACACAGCTCATCAACAATGCGAAGGACAAAGGGTGTGCCATCGTCGGCATCTTTCACGATGCCGATAGCTTCCAATGCTCAGGAGACCGCAAATGATCATTAATAACGTCAACATGGTGCTCTCACGGGAAATTATTCATGGCTCACTGGAAGTGCGCAACGGCGTGATCCATCACATCAGCGATAGGCCCAGCCGTCATCCCGGTGCGCTGGATGGCGAACAGGTCTGGCTCCTGCCGGTGCTTGTCGAGCTACACACGGATAATCTCGATAAGTGTTTTACACCGCGCCCCGGCGTTAACTGGTGGGTTCACGCCGCTGCATTGAAGAAGGGCGGCGAGCCGACCTGCTGCTCGTCAAACGGCACGCGCCGCAAATGAAGCTGATGCGTGTGTGGCGTCAGGGCGTCCGGGTATTCTGATCATGACGAAACTCATCTACCTCATTGGCCCTTCCGGTGCAGGCAAAGACAGCCTGCTGCGGGCGATTCGTCAACTTGCACTGCCACGCCTGCTGGTGGCGCACCGATACATTACCCGTCCCGCTGAAATACAAGGCGAGAACCATATTGCACTGACGCCGGAGGAGTTTGCGATTCGTCAGCAGCTTGGCCTCTTTGCGCTCCATTGGCAGGCGCATCAGTGCCACTATGGCATAGGGATAGAGATTGATGACTGGCTACAGCGAGGGAATGACGTCATCGTGAATGGCTCACGGGCTTACCTGACTCAGGCGCGTGAACGCTATGGCAACACGCTGTTTCCGATATGCCTGACCGTCTCTGCATCGGCACTGCGAGAGCGGTTACGCGCCAGAGGACGGGAAAGTGAACAGCAGATCGCTACGCGTTTGCAGCGTGCTGAAGAAGAGCAAAGCCGCTTAGCAAACGACTGTGTTTTATTGAATAACGACGGCGATCTGCAAGGCACCTTATCCACCTTTCAGTCGCTGCTGTCGTTCGACAGCACTTGTGCGACGCGCAGCGAACAATAGGCCGAGTGGTAATCGCACCGAAGAGCAGGAGGAAACCGATGGCAGCAAATAGTGACGGGAGCGTTTTTCACTTTCTGGGAACCGGTGGCGCGCAGCAGGTTCCCGCCTTTGGCTGTGAATGTGAGGTCTGCCAGCAGGCGCAACGCGATGAAAAAAAACGGCGTCGTGCCTGCTGCGCGGCAATCACCACAAAAGACCACATCATTCTGATTGATGCCGGATTGTCTGAGCTAGCGCCGTATCTGCTTCCCTATCCGATCCGGCATATTCTGCTGACCCACTATCACATGGATCACGTTCAGGGATTATTTCCCCTGCGCTGGGGCTACGGCGAGCCCATTCCGGTCTTTGGCCCCCCAGACGAAGCGGGCTGCGACGAGCTCTTTAAGCACCCAGGGATCCTGCATTTTCAACCGCACCTGATGCCTTTCCAACCCTTCGAACTGGACGGCATCAGGATCACGCCGGTTCCCTTAATCCATTCTAAATTAACCTACGGTTACCTCATCCAGACGCCGATGCATACGCTGGCCTACCTGACCGACACCATCGGACTACCGCCCGAAACCGCCGCGTTTCTCTCATCCCACACGCTGGACTATGCGATTGTCGATTGCAGCCACCCTCCCCAGACGACGCCTCCGCGCAACCACAATGACATCACCTGTGCGCTGGAGATCTTCACTCAGCTAAACCCCAAACAACTGTACCTGACCCACATCGGCCATGAACTGGATCGCTGGCTCCAAACGCAAACGTTGCTGCCTGAAAACGTTCATGCAGCGTATGACGGGCTGGTGTTGGGGTTGTAGGGGAACGGGATTGTTGGCGAACGGTTTAAGGCGAACAGATACCATCGCGGTGCCATCAATAATGATGGCAGTGTTCTGTGTTAGAGCATGACTCAGTGACCGTGAACAGTCAGTCCTACCAATCGGGTAACAATAGGACGGACAATCAGTATGCAAACAAAAGCGGCTGGCATGGCAACCTGATAGGCATTCATCACATTTTCCATGTAATGTGGCCCCATGCCAAATTCGGCCAGAATGATGACCAGACACATCAGAAATGCCATGATGGTCGCCATATAAAGAGCAAATACGTAGGGTGAAGTGTGCTTAGGGAAGCGGAATCGCGGGGTATTTTTAGCAACAGCATTAGTCATCAAGTTATCCTGGTTAACAACGGTGAGTGAAACGGTTGCTAACCTATCAAGCTAACTAGGATGGTAGTAGAGCAGCTATGCTTTAATCATTATTAAATAAAAGTAACGAATCAAGCGTTGGGGATAATATGGATGTGTTAGGGCTGATTAGCAATTTTATCCGCGTGGTGGAGAACGGCAGTATCGCCGCGGCGGCACGAGCTAAAGGTATGAGTCCGGCGGCGGTAAGCCAGAGCCTTTCACGGCTTGAGACACATTTGGGCGTGCGCCTGATATCGCGTACCACCCGCAGCATGACATTAACCGAAAATGGTAAACGTTATTTCGAGAAAGTACGTCATATTCCACATGATATCGAGCTCGCTTCGCAGGCTGCTGCGAGTGAAACCAAGCTGCAAGGTCCGCTTTGCATCGCGACGACTGCCGCGTTTGGTCGGTACGTTATCGCTCCACTGATGCCTGCTTTCAAAGCGTCTTTCCCCGATATCGATATCGAACTGATTAGTACCGATCGCAACGTCAACCATCGGTTGGAAGGCGTTGACGTCAGTATTCGCATTGAGGCACAGCTGAACGATCAACTGATTGCCAGAAAAATCGCATCGATACCATTTATATTCTGCGCGGCCCAGGCTTATCTGGATCGCGCAGGCACCCCTCAGACTCCCGAAGAACTCAGTCAGCACGCCTGTCTGGTTTTCCGCTATCCCACAGATGGACGTTTTCTTCCCTGGACATTTATGGTCAACGGGCAAGCTGTTAACGTGAAGCTCAACCCTAAATTCATCAGTGATGATATTGATATCATTGCAAAAATCGCAGCAAACGGAGGCGGCGTTACCCGTCTGGCAAGCTTTGTTGCCCAGCCGTTGATAGACAGTGGTCAACTCACGCCTTTGTTCTGTTCAGACCACCGTAACGGTAACCACGTAGAGTCTTTACCTATGAATATTTATGCCTGTGTCAATGAACGTTCGGCACTGAATTCAAAGGTAAGGGCATTTATTACGTTTTTAGAAGCTGAGATTTAAGACGAGAGCGCAGCGATTTTCTGTGTAAATACAGTTAAATGTAGGCTCAAGTGCCAGGCTGGTTTTTTTGAGTAAGTGGCCTGTAGTGTCGTTATGTGTGGAGTAGTTCCACACATAACAGGGCTAAAAATCCACATTTTGGAATAGGTTTTTCGAGATAATGCATCGAAATGATTGTGATAAATTTATTGATTTAACTGACGTTTTTTATTGTTTTTAGAGATGTTTCCAGACGTCAGTTGAGATGATTAAACATGACGGCTAAATCTAGTTCCTCTGAGTCCGAACTAAAATCGCTGTTCCAGAACCTTCTCAAGCTTGCTTACCGCCGCACTAAATTTGGCCGGATTTTTAGCATATAAGGCCGATAAATTATGCTGTTTCCAGCGAATAGCGGGAAGATGTTGAATATCAGGATAGCGATATAGCGACCAGTCAGGGGTGTTTTGCTTATAGCTAAGTAAAAACTGTTTATCTTGAGTGGTAAAGTGAGATCTCAATGCTTGCGGCAGTAACGTCGTCACTGACAAAAGTGATTCCAGAGACGTTTCATGCTGCGTCATACCCGAAAATTCCTGTTGGTATAGTGTAGCGATCCGTGCAATATCCCAGTTTGGTGCCAGTAGTTCAGCGATGGGACGGGGATGACCAGCCAGATAGCAAAGAAATCCATCAAAGAGCTCGCGTGTGAGGCCCGGTTTCTCCAGCATATTTAGCACGTCAAACAGATCGCGTGGATGCTGGCGATCGAGCGCGGCGCAGATTTTACCGCCGTAAAGATCTGCCAGTGAAACGACATTCATGGTGGTAAAGCCGAATTCCATTTCTACCTGCTCGCATACCGGTATTTCTGCTGGAGGCAACAGCAATCCACGCCAAACCGGACTGACTTCAATCTTTATCTGTGCATTAGCGGTGTTAACGATGATGCGCTTTTCATCGGCTTTATTATCCTGTCGAATTGCAGTGATCCCAGGTTGGCTTTTCAGCGATTCGGTAATGCGCATCAAGGCGTCATCGATAGCGGCTAGATCGGTATCACGGTCCATGAAGGTTTGATAAACCAGATCGATATCTACTGATAGGCGAGGGAAATCCTGCATAAACAGATTGATAGCTGTGCCGCCTTTCAGCGCGAAACAGGACTCTTTCGCTACATGAGGCAGGGCGGTCATTAACAGCCTGACCTGTCGGGCATAAATATCACGCTGATCCATCTTCGATTCCTTTCGATTTAAATTCCCTGGGAACGGTGATTTGGTAATCCGGTTCCAGCCAGCCGCCGGGGATAATTTGCCGCTTTCCAGCGCCTGTTTCTATACCACTTTTATCGAGATACTGAAAATAAGGATGCCCATTGCGCTGGGCAAGGTAGAGCATCACCCGGTTGGTTTTTACCGAACGACTGGCGGAAAGCAGCGCCTGTAATTTACGCGGGCTAAGAAGGTGTAGACCCTGAAATAATGCATCGGCATGCTCAAATGATATTTGTGTGGGAACGCCGCTGGCGATTTCATACGCGGCCAGTTCTGGAACGCTGCCAGTCAATCGCCGATCGCCGATTCTCAGTTCTGTCGTGAATGGCATCACATCAACCGACAGGCCTGATGTGTAGAGAACGACAAAGGTGGCGGATTTTTCAAAGGCGGCGAACCACCCCGGTAGCGTAATGTACGCCGGGAGCGTGAGCCAAACTTGAGGTTTACCCGGTTCGGTATAGTGGGAATAACCTTGTAACGCGATGCTCGTCAGTCCTGCTACCCGTATTGGTTTTTCCCATTGTGTTTGCAGGCAATAAACCGCATCTACCCAATCCGGTTCTCGGCCCGTCCGGCAGTAAACGCCGTGAGCGATCCGCCTGAGCCAACCGTTTTGGACATAGACGTAAGAGAGCTTACGATCTATGCCGTTGCGGGTAAGCCATGATTGGAGCAACACCTGACCGGGCAGTGTGTTTTGCATTAGCCAGTTTAGATAATTAGTCAAATATCGCCTCTGAATAGACAATTATGAAAATTATTAAACTATCTTAGGTTTATCCGTTCTGCATAACAAGATTGAGTTTGATTATTTCAAAAGGTGTCGATTTAAAATCGACATATCCTGAAAAATATAAACATCAGATGAAAACGGGCAAGTAAGGGCCAAATGTATTCGGTCGATTTAAACCGCTTGCGACGCATCGCTGATGGCGCTATCGTTTACCCGCACCTGCAAAAATCAGGTGTCGGGATTGGTCTCCTGAAATATACCTTACTGGCGGCATAGGACGCGCTCGCGTCTTTTTTTATGTCGTACGCACGGCTACATCTCAATGGTGGGCCGGGCGGAGGCACCGCAAGGTGCGCCGGTGTCCAGTAAGGCCGGTAAGACCAACTCCGTCCGGTTCCACCACCAGAAGATTGGTCTCTTCGGTGGTGGTTCAAACAATCACTTACTGGAGGCTGCCTTATGGCTACGATCACTACCCACACTCACCCATTACTGACCGTTTCTTTTAGCGCCAAAACGGATTTCATCACGCTGGCCGACCACTGCGAACGCCTCGCCGAAACCTTGACGGAAACCCTCGACCCTGCGTTAAAGCTGGCGCTGTGCGACAGGCTGGCGGCTTGTCTTGCACTGCTGAGGCCGACGTTGAGTGAACCCATTCCACCACATCTGACCGAACGCCTCACCGTGAATACGCTGCCTGCTGATTCTCCTTGTGCTGAACACGATTCCGAACTGCTCTGTGACTACAGCTTTGCGCTGGCTCAACTGATGGTGGGTTACGTGCTGCCGCAGGGGATTTCACACCCGTTAACGGTGTTGCTGGGGGAAATGGTGCGTTCTTTTGCCGCAGGGCTGAAAGCACCGCGCTGGGTTCGCACCGCAGATGGCGTGACGTTTATTGATGAGGTGGCCGAATGAATGATCAAGACTGGCATCCCGCCGATATTATTGCGGCACTGAAAAAGCGGGGAACATCACTGGCGGCTGTGTCCCGCAACGCTGGTTTGGCTTCTTCCACGTTGGCAAATGCGCTGCAAAGGCACTGGCCTAAAGGCGAACGGCTGATTGCGGAAGCGCTAGGTTCATCACCTGAACAAGTATGGCCGTCACGCTATAACACATAACCGAACCCAGTTCAGGACCCAATCCCAAAAGCAAAAACCCGCCTTTTGGGCGGGTTCTCTGAATTAATGGTGCCCGGACTCGGAATCGAACCAAGGACACGAGGATTTTCAATCCTCTGCTCTACCGACTGAGCTATCCGGGCAACGGGGCGCATTAAACCTTAATCCCGTATGATCGTCAACCCTATTTAGGGAAAAGCTGTTCAACTGATTAACTTTACGGCAATCTGATCGGGTAGGCGTCGATTTTGCACAAATCTTCCAGATAGATGCGTATGAAGGAGTAATGCTGATAGCGAAAAGAGGGGGGCGAGATGGCGAACGACTGGCTTGAGCTACGTCAGCATGCAGATACGGGGATTGAGACGATCAAGGCGCATTTTGAAGGACACGCCTACGATCCACACTGGCACGACAGCTACCTCGTGGGGGTGACCCTTTCCGGTACGCAGCAGTTTCATTGCCGCCGTGAACGGCATCGTAGTCGTCCCGGTGATGCCTTCTTGCTGGAACCGGGCGAAATCCACGACGGTGACGCGCCGGTCGATGGCGGGTTTACCTATCTGACGTTTTACCTCGATGAGCAGTGGCTGACTCATGCGCTGCACGGCTTATATGCCTCCACGCCAGGAAGTTACTCGCTCCATTTTGCGCAAACACTCACGCGTGATCCGCTGCTGGTCCGTTCGATTGGCGACACGTTCGCTACGCTTCACAACGATGAAATGAAAATTGTGCAACAGAGCGCCATGGATAACCTGCTCTCGCAGATCACCGCGCACTGTCACTGGCGAAAAAGGTTGCCATCGCAGCTGCAAAGCACGGCGGTTGCCCATCGCGCACGCGATTATCTTTATGCGCATCTGGGCGAAAATATCGGTCTGTCTGACCTCGCGCGGGAGACGGGTACCGACCGCTTCACGCTGACACGTTGCTTTAAACGTGAATTTCATCTGGCTCCGCACGCCTGGCTTATCCAGCTTCGTTTGGCGAAAGCACGGCAGCGACTGGCGTGCGGCGATCAGCCTGCCGACGTGGCTGCGGCCTTGGGTTTCTCCGATCAAAGCCATCTTGGCCGGTGGTTTCAGCGGGCCTATCGGATCTCGCCAGCCCATTACCGTCGGTTGTGCACAAACCTTCCAGACGTTTCCAGAAAATAGCGGCACAGTCAGGGCTCTTAAAAAAGGAGTGACCTGTGAGTTTGATGCCGTTTCTATTGTTTGCGTTTGTCGCCTCGATAACGCCGGGCCCAACGAATATCCTGATTTTGACCAACAGCCAGCGCCATGGCGTGAGAAACACGCTACCCGCAGTGGTCGGTGCCTGCGTGGTGGCAAGCGCTATCGTCCTGATTTCCGGTGCCGGCGCGGGAGAAATGCTACGTCAGTATCCGGTGGTTCGTCAGGTGATGAGTTGGGCGGGTGTGCTGTGGCTAAGCTGGATGAGCTGGCAGTTATTCAGGGCACCCGCGGCTACTCTCTCTGGTGAATCGCACAATCGTTTTACGGCTCGCGCAGCGGCGCTGTTACAGGTGATCAACCCGAAAACGTGGATGATGGCATTGGCCGTCGTCAGCTTGTTCGCCCCAGCGGGGGAGCATGCATTGCGGGAGATATCGATCATGGCGCTGTGGTTTTTGATTATCTCGATGGCCTGTCTGGTGTGCTGGGCAGGGCTGGGGAAGGCCGTGAACAGGGTATTTCGCACCATCTTTGCAATGGTGCGTTTTCAGCGCCTGATGGCGCTGTGTCTGTTCGTTTCTGCCTGGGCAGGCATGCTCGCTTAGGTTAACGCACCGTTTTTGCGGCACAGCGCAAAGCGTAAGACATCTTCTGCCAGCCGCTGGGCGGTGGCGATGCTGGCGGCCTGATGCTTGACCAGCAGGTTGCTCAGGCAGCCTTCCAGAATCAATTCCATCTGCTGTGCCACCATCTCGGGATCGTCCGTTTCCAGCTCTTCCAGTAAATCGCGAGTGTACTGGTAAGACGCCAGCTTCTGCTGTTCCGCAATCTGGTGAATAGGGTGGTTGATATCAGGGAAGAAGCTGCACGCCGCAATAAACAAGCAGCCCGGATAACGCTGTTTGTTCACCGAATCATGTAGCACCTGATAGCGCGCCAGTAGCTTCTGCTCGATGCTTTTCTCGTCGTCCAAGATAAGCTGACGCCGCCAGGTATCGACCTGCTGGCTATGGTGACGCAGGCCGTCGTACAGCAGCGCTTCCCGATCCGGCCAGAATGGCGTCAGTTCCTCTACCGGAACCCCCAGTTTCTCCGCCAGCATATCCAGCGTTGTCATGGCAAATCCGTGCTGCTCCAGCAGAGTAAGCGCATGTTCAAGAACGTCTTCCCGTTGCATTAAGTCTCCTCCAGAAGCACATATATCGTGTTGTTTATGGACTGAACTTCTGCAAATGTGCCTGAAATTGTTCAGCGTTCATAAAACCGGTGACGCGCGAGCCGGGGATCTCTTTCCCCTGAGCGTCAAAAAAGACGATGGTCGGCAGCCCTAAAACCTGTAGCTTTTTCAGCAGCGCGTTTTGTTCTTCGCGGTTAGCGGTGACATCTGCCTGTAGTAGCGTGATGCGCGACAGATGGTTTTGCACCGCCGGGTCGCTGAACGTGTATTTCTCGAACTCTTTGCAGGCCACGCACCAGTCAGCGTAAAGATCGAGCATAACAGGCTGAGCGCTCTTTGCCAGCGCGCTGTTGAGATCGGCAATGTTGGCGACGGGGGCGAAGTTCAGTGCCGATGTGTGGGCTTGCGCCGCGCCAGTTGGGGGGAATACCCAGTCTTGCAGCGGTTTAGCGCTGATCACTACGCCTGCCAGCAGCAGTAACTGCACGCCGCGCATCCAGCCTTTGTTGCTGCGCAACGTCAGCATGAGCGCCCAGCCGAAGAAGGCGATGCCGAGCGCGCTCCACAGACGCATTCCCCACGTTTCACCCAGAATACGTTCCAGCAGGAAGACGGGCAGTGCCAGAATAATGAAGCCAAACGCTTCCTTAACGTACTGCATCCACGGGCCGCTGCGCGGCAGCAGTTTGTTGCCGAACAGCGTGACCAGAATGAGCGGTAAACCCATGCCGAGCGCGTAGAGATAGAGCGTGCCGCCACCTGCCAGCATGTTGCCGCTCTGAGCGATGTAAAGCAGGATGGCGCTAAGCGGGGCGGTGGTGCAGGGGGAACAAATGAGTCCCGCCAACGCGCCCATGCAGAATACGCCGGTGACGGAGCCGCCTTGTTGACGGTTGCTCCACTCTGTCAGCCGGGTTTGTACCGATGACGGGAGCTGGAGCGTATACAGGCCAAACATGGACAGCGCCAGCGCAGCAAACATCACCGACAGACCAATCAAAATATACGGATGCTGGAGCGCCGCCTGAAAGCGCAATCCGGCGGCAGCGACAACCAGCCCGAGCAGCGTGTAGGTGAGCGCCATGCCCTGCACATAGGTCATCGACAGCAGCAGCGTGCGGCGCGGCGTCAGCTGTTCTTTTCTACCCAGCACCAAACTGGCAATCAGCGGGTACATAGGCAGGACGCAGGGGGTGAAGGCGACGCCGATACCAATCAATAGTGCCCACCACGGCGAGAACGGCATCGGCGTGCTCTGCGGTGGTGCCGTCTGGGCTGATGCGGTATTCGATGTAGCCGTGCCTGCGTTAGCCAGCACCTGACTGAGAGGAACGACGCGCGTTTCCGGCGGATAGCAGAAACCGGCATCGGCGCAGCCTTGATAGGTGACTTTAACCGTCGCGCCGCTTTCAGCCCGTTCAATGGGAACCGCTAGCGCCAGCCGATCCCGCAGGATAAAGACCTGACCGAAGAACTCATCATTATGGCTTTCGCCCTGCGGCAACTCCACCTTGCCAAGCGTAGCACCGTTCCCTTCGATCTTGATTTGTGCGCGGTACAGGTAGTAATCGGGATGGATATCCCAGCGCAGGTTGAGCTGGTTATCCTGCTGTTGAAACTCAAAGGCGAAGGCCCCATCGACCGGCAGAAAGCGTGACGTCGTGCTGTTGCCAAACAGTTTCTGGCCGAAAGAAGAGGCGGCCACATTGGGTGTGCCGAAAGCTGTCCATAACAGGAAAATCAGCGTAAAGATGCGTTGAGCCATGTCAGATAATCGCTATCGCCCCCGGATACCGGCAGGACTAACAGCTCCGGCGTATCATAAGGGTGTTGTTGTTTCAGATGAGTCAGCAGCGCTTGCTGATGTGAGGTATCGCTTTTTATCAGCATTTGTACTTCTGATTGCTGTTCGAGCTTGCCTTCCCAGTAATAGAGCGAACGTGCGCCGGGAAGCAGGGTGACGCAGGCGGCAAGCCGCGTTTCCAGCAGCGAGTCGGCAAGCCGTTGTGCACAGGCGTCGTCAGGTGCGGTACATAATATGACGACAGCATCGCAAAGCGGGCGGTCAGACATCACATCCTCCGTGTCAGATGAACAAATTCCAGACAACCAGAGCCACACTATACCTTGCTTTATTGTTTGAAGGGAATGAGGCGGATCGACGAGTTAAGTCGATCCGCGAGGGACTGTCTGGAAAGCAATCTTTAGATCAGGATGCTGCCGAGGATAAAGCCAAATATCACCGACAGCGTAATCGCCATCACGCCCGGAATCAGGAAGGAGTGGTTAAACACAAACTTGCCGATGCGCGTTGAGCCGGTGTCGTCCATCTCTACGGCGGCCAGCAGAGTCGGGTAGGTCGGCAGAACGAACAGGGCGGAAACGGCAGCAAAAGACGCCACGGCCGTAACCGGAGACACGCCCAGCAGCAGTGCAGCAGGCATCAGTGCTTTTGCCGTTGCCGCCTGTGAGTAAAGCAGCGTGGCGGCGAAGAACAGCACGACGGCCAGCATCCACGGATAGCTTTGCAGCAGCGCGCCAGCGGTATCCTGAATATCGGAAATGTGCGCTTTAACAAAGGTATCGCCCAGCCAGGCCACGCCCATCACGCAGATACAGGCGCTCATGCCGGACTTAAACGTGCTGGCGGAGAGGATGCGCGCGGTGTCGATTTTGCAGGTGATGCAAATCAGCGTGGCGATGGTCAGCATAAAGACCACAATCGCTTCGTTACGTGGCAGAACCGGGTTTTGAATCAGCCCAACGGTGCCGCTGATTGCCGTGGCATACAGAACGACAGCGACGATGCCGATCAGAAACAGCATCACGGAAAGCTTGGCACCCGGTTTGACCTCATGCTGGCTATTACCGCGCAGCGTGGTTTCGCCTTTTTTCAGACGTTCCTGATAAATCGGATCGTCTTTCAGCTCTTTACCCAGGAAGTTGGTCACAATCGCCGTCAGCATGATCGCTGCCAGCGTGGTAGGAATACAAATCCCTAACAGCAGCAGGTAGCTGACCCCGTGCGGCTCAAGAATACCGGCGACAAACACCACCGCCGCCGAGATCGGCGAGGCGGTAATCGCGATTTGCGACGCGACAACGGCGATAGAGAGAGGGCGAGAAGGGCGAATACCCTGCTCTTTGGCAACTTCGGCGATAACCGGCAGGGTGGAAAACGCGGTGTGTCCGGTACCAGCCAGAATCGTCATGAAATAGGTGACCAGCGGTGCGAGAAAGGTGACGTATTTCGGGTGCTTACGCAGCAGTTTCTCCGCCAGACTGACCAGATAATCCATTCCGCCCGCCACCTGCATCGCGGCGATGGCGGCGATAACGGCCATGATAATTTCAATGACATCAAAAGGGATGACGCCGGGCTTTATCTGAAATCCCAGCGTAAGAACAAGCACTCCCAGGCCACCGGCGAAACCAATGCCGATGCCTCCCAGTCGTGCCCCCAAATAGATGGCGAGCAGAACGATCAGTAACTCAAGACCAAGCATGACTATGCTCCTTAATTAATAAAAAATTCAATCTACTCGTCATACTTCAAGCTGCTTGTGCGTTGGCAATACTCGGCTCATTTCTGAGCCTCGCCCTGAAGGGCCGCCGCAAGCGGCGTTCAAATCGGCGAAGCCAATTTGTCCTTACTCACCCCAGTCACTTACTTGTGTAAGCTCCTGGGGATTCATGCGGTTGCCGCGTTACAAGGCCATGCGGCCTTGTCCTAAAGGACCAACGCAGAGCGTTGTTCAAAACGCTCACGTTTTGTCACGCAACTCGAATTATTTAGAGTACATAACTTATTCTTATGGCCGTAGACGGCAAAAAATAAAGGCACGCTGTTCTTCGTGAACGGACGTGCCTGTTGGAATTAGATGTCGGTATTAGGGAAGCTCGTTTTCATCGGTGTAGCGTTTGGCTTTGTACGCCGGATGCATCAGGTTCTGGATGGAGAAAATGTCATCCAGCTCGGCTTCCGTCAGCAGGCCGCGCTCCAGTACGACTTCACGCACGCTTTTCCCTGTTTCGGCGCAGATTCTGCCGACGATATCGCCATTATGGTGGCCGATGAACGGGTTCAGGTACGTCACAATCCCGATGGAGTTGAAGACATAGGCTTCGCACACGCTCTTGTTGGCGGTGATGCCGTTGACGCATTTTTCCAGCAGGTTGTAGCAGGCATTGGTCAGAATGTGGGTCGATTCAAACATCGCCTGACCGATGACCGGCTCCATCACGTTTAACTGTAATTGCCCAGCCTCTGACGCCATCGTGACGCAGGTGTCGTTACCGATGACCTTGAAACACACCTGATTGACGACTTCCGGCACCACTGGGTTAACCTTGGCTGGCATGATTGAAGAACCCGCCTGCAACTCCGGCAGGTTGATTTCATTCAGGCCCGCGCGCGGGCCGGAAGAGAGCAGACGCAGGTCATTACAGATCTTCGACAGCTTCACGGCCAGCCGCTTCAGCGAACTGTGCACCATCACATAGGCGCCGCAGTCTGACGTGGCTTCGATCAAATCTTCTGCGGGCACGCACGGCAGGCCGCTGACTTCCGCCAGACGCTGCACCGCCAGTTGCTGATAGCCATCCGGCGTATTCAGACGCGTACCGATTGCGGTCGCACCCAGATTGACTTCAAGCAGCAGTTCCGCCGTGCGCAGCAGGTTTTTGATTTCTTCCTGCAACAGCACGTTGAACGCATGAAATTCCTGGCCGAGCGTCATCGGTACGGCGTCCTGCAACTGGGTGCGGCCCATTTTCAGTACGTCTTCAAATTCTTTGGCTTTACGCTCGAAACCCTCACTCAACTTCGCTATCGCTTCCGTCAGCTTCAGTACGGCCGCGTAGACCGCGATACGAAATCCGGTGGGGTAGGCATCATTGGTGGATTGGCATTTATTCAGGTGATCGTTGGGGTTCAGATACTGGTATTCGCCTTTCTGGTGACCCATTAACTCCAGACCAATATTGGCTAATACTTCGTTGGTATTCATATTCACCGACGTGCCAGCGCCCCCTTGATAGACATCTACCGGGAACTGATCCATGCATTTGCCGTTATTCAGCACTTCATCGCAGGCGCGGATGATGACGTCAGCGATTTTTTTCGGGATAGTTTGTAGCTCTCTGTTCGCCAGCGCCGCGGCTTTCTTCACCATCACCATGCCGCGCACGAACTCGGGTATGTCGCTGATTTTATTGGTGCTGATATAGAAGTTTTCGACGGCGCGCAGCGTGTGAACGCCATAATACGCGTCTGCGGGAACTTCTCGGGTGCCTAACAGGTCTTCTTCAATACGGATGTTTTCTGACATGAGAGTGCTTATCCTGTTGTGCGACTAGTGATGCAACTAGACGTTGTGGGCTGGTGTGTCGGGCGGCGTTATCTGTTATCTCGGATAAACCGTCTTATCTCGGCAATCGCCTCGGGATGTTTGACCAACCAAGTATCCATTGCCGTGAGGATATGTCGTTACGACAGCGAAAAATAGGTGTTTAGATCACTATACTGGCGTTCTCTGCCACGACGGTAAATGAACTGTGACTGTAGTCACGAGTCACTATTTTAGAACAATAATCGTAGGGCGGCGGCTTGAAAATGCGGAAAGTCGTACCCATTTCAGTAAATCATGATGTGCCGGATCGCAGAGCAGGCGCGCATTTTACCTAATCCATTGGTAGTAAATGCGATGGGTAGTAAGGCGTACTGGATTTTCAATAGCGATGGCTTAACACGTTTTTATTAACAGACGTTTTTATTAAAAACAGTACGCGTAAAACACACAGGAGTACCGGGTGCGCTGGTTACCGTTATTACTTATTTTTCTTTTGGCTTACATCGAGATATCGCTGTTTATTCAGGTGGCTGAGGTGCTTGGCGTTGCCATGACCTTGCTGCTGGTCGTCTTCACGTCCTGCGTGGGCGTCTCGCTGGTGCGTAATCAGGGGATGAAAACGCTGGTGCAGATGCAGCAGAAAATGGCGGCAGGTGAAAGCCCAGCGGCCGAGATGGTAAAAAGCGTGTCACTGGTGCTGGCGGGCTTCCTGCTCCTGATTCCGGGCTTCCTGACTGACTTTCTGGGGCTGCTGTTGCTGCTACCGCCGGTGCAGAAAAGGCTGACACTCAAACTGATGCCTCACCTGCATGTCTGGCGTTCTGGTTCTGGCCCAGGCGCGTCGTCTTCCGGCGGTAACACCTTTGAAGGTGAATACCAGCGCAAGGATGGCGGGCGCGGAAATATTGAACACCATGACGATCGTGACGACCGTTAACGTCAAGACGAATTGAAAAGCAGATAAGGATTATCATATTGATAATCCTTATTTTTTATCAGATTTCAGCGATAGGCAGGCGCCTAACGCAAAAAAAATGAATTTTTTCCCTTGAAGGGCGGTGAAACGCCCCCATTTAGAACACCACAAGGCCGATTATGAAAAGCATAATCGTTATGAAAACATAGTCGGCGTTTATCCTAAACCGATATGGACTTTCTCAAAGGAGAGCTATCAATGAATATTCGTCCATTGCATGACCGCGTGATCGTCAAGCGCAAAGAAGTTGAGTCAAAATCTGCTGGCGGTATCGTACTGACTGGTTCCGCTGCTGGTAAATCTACCCGCGGTGAAGTTCTGGCCGTAGGTCACGGACGTATCCTGGAAAATGGCGAAGTGAAGCCGCTGGATGTGAAAGTTGGCGACATCGTTATTTTCAATGATGGCTATGGCGTGAAAGCAGAGAAGATTGATAACGAAGAAGTGTTGATCATGTCTGAAAGCGACATTCTGGCAATTGTTGAAGCGTAATTGCGCGTAATCATCTGAACTGAAAGAATTTGAGGGAAATAGACCATGGCAGCTAAAGACGTAAAATTCGGTAATGACGCGCGCGTAAAAATGCTGCGCGGCGTAAATGTACTGGCTGATGCAGTGAAGGTTACCCTGGGCCCGAAAGGCCGTAATGTCGTGTTGGATAAATCCTTCGGTGCACCGACCATTACTAAAGACGGCGTATCTGTTGCGCGTGAAATCGAGCTGGAAGACAAGTTTGAGAACATGGGCGCACAGATGGTGAAAGAAGTTGCCTCTAAAGCGAATGACGCAGCAGGCGACGGCACCACGACCGCAACCGTATTGGCGCAGGCTATCATCACTGAAGGCCTGAAAGCTGTTGCAGCGGGCATGAACCCGATGGATCTGAAGCGCGGTATCGATAAAGCCGTTATCGCCGCTGTTGAAGAGCTGAAAGCACTGTCTGTACCGTGCTCTGACTCTAAAGCTATCGCTCAGGTTGGTACCATCTCTGCTAACTCCGACGAAACCGTAGGCAAAATGATTGCCGAAGCAATGGACAAAGTCGGTAAAGAAGGTGTTATCACCGTTGAAGAAGGTACCGGTCTGCAAGACGAGCTGGACGTGGTTGAAGGTATGCAGTTTGACCGCGGCTACCTGTCTCCGTACTTCATCAACAAGCCGGAAACTGGTGCTGTAGAACTGGAAAGCCCGTTCATCCTGCTGGCTGACAAAAAAATCTCCAACATCCGCGAAATGCTGCCAGTACTGGAAGCCGTAGCGAAAGCGGGCAAACCGCTGGTTATCGTTGCTGAAGATGTTGAAGGCGAAGCGCTGGCAACGCTGGTGGTTAACACCATGCGTGGCATCGTGAAAGTGGCTGCGGTGAAAGCACCGGGCTTCGGCGACCGTCGTAAAGCTATGCTGCAAGACATCGCGACGCTGACTGGCGGTACCGTTATCTCTGAAGAGATCGGTCTGGAGCTGGAAAAAGCGACGCTGGAAGATCTGGGTCAGGCAAAACGCGTTGTAATCAACAAAGACACCACCACTATCATCGATGGTACGGGTGAAGAAGCTGCGATCCAGGGCCGTGTTGCTCAGATCCGTCAGCAGGTTGAAGAAGCAACGTCTGATTACGATCGCGAAAAACTGCAAGAGCGTGTGGCTAAACTGGCTGGCGGCGTAGCCGTTATCAAAGTTGGCGCAGCAACTGAAGTTGAAATGAAAGAGAAGAAAGCACGCGTTGAAGATGCCCTGGCTGCGACTCGCGCCGCGGTAGAAGAAGGCGTGGTTGCTGGTGGTGGTGTGGCGCTGGTTCGCGTTGCGGCTAAACTGGCTTCTCTGACTGCTCAAAACGAAGACCAGAACGTGGGTATCAAAGTTGCGCTGCGCGCGATGGAAGCTCCACTGCGTCAGATCGTTTCCAACGCTGGCGAAGAGCCATCTGTGGTTGCGAACAGCGTTAAAGCAGGCGAAGGTAACTACGGTTACAACGCAGCAACTGAAGAATACGGCAACATGATCGACTTCGGTATCCTGGACCCAACCAAAGTCACCCGTTCTGCTCTGCAGTTCGCGGCTTCTGTTGCTGGTCTGATGATCACCACCGAATGTATGGTTACCGACCTGCCGAAAAGCGATGCACCTGACTTAGGTGGCGCTGGCGGTATGGGCGGCATGGGTGGTATGGGCGGCATGATGTAATGTGACACCCTTGTCGCTGGAAGCCATTTTCTGGTGACAGGCGTCAGGTTACAGAAGTTCGTCTTTCTGTCCTTCAAAGAGCACTATCTGGTCGCGAGACTGGGTGGTGCTTTTTTTTATGCGCCGCATTGCTGAAATGTTGCCGTATCGTTGATGAATGCGTTTATCGCGTGTTATCGGGGAAGGCATTCTGCGCTACAATGGCGGCGTTACTTTATTTACGAATACCCTTTTATTCAAAACAACCCTGTTCGGAGTAGGGACAATGTCTGACGATGCGTCTACGCTTCTGAGCTCTATTTCCTGGTTTACTGAGCCTCCTTCGGTATTACCTGAGCACATTGGTGACTGGCTGATGGAAACCGGCTCCATGACGCGGCGACTGGAAAAATATTGTGCCCAACTGAAGACCATACTGTGCAGTGAGAAATTCATTACGCCACAGGCGCTGGGCGAAGACCGCGAGCAACTGCCGTACAGTGAACGTTACTGGCTGCGTGAAGTGGTGCTGTATGGTGACGATCGTCCCTGGCTTTTTGGCCGTACCATTGTTCCACAACAAACGCTCGACGGTACGGATTCCGCCCTGATGAAAATAGGCAATCAGCCGCTAGGCCGCTACCTGTTTGGGCAAAAGGCGCTGACGCGTGACTATATTCATACCGGATGCAGTGAAGGCTTATGGGCGCGGCGTTCCCGCCTGTGTGTCTCGGGTTATCCGTTACTGTTGACCGAGCTTTTCTTACCGGAATCACCGATTTATTTCAGCCGGTGATGAAGGTTGGCAGGTAATTTGAGGAGATAAATCCTTGGAAAGAAGTGTTACAGCAGGGAAATGGCTGGCTTATTGTCGCTTGATGCGGATTGATAAACCGATAGGTTCTCTGTTGCTGCTGTGGCCAACGCTATGGGCGCTGTGGCTGGCGGGTGGGGGAGCGCCTGCACCGTGGACGCTGCTTGTTTTTGTCGCTGGCGTTTTCTTGATGCGTGCAGCGGGCTGCGTCATCAATGATTATGCCGATCGTCATTTTGACGGCCATGTAAAACGTACCGCTTCTCGCCCCTTGCCCAGCGGTGAGGTGAGTGAGCGAGCGGCCAAAGTGCTGTTTGTCGTGCTGGTCTTGCTGGCGTTTGGTCTGGTGCTGACGCTGAATAAGATGACGATCTGGCTGTCCGTTGCGGGGCTGGTTCTGGCATGGGTCTATCCGTTTATGAAACGGGTCAGCCATCTTCCTCAGTTTGTGCTGGGCGCGGCGTTTGGCTGGTCGATCCCGATGGCTTACGCGGCGGTGAGTGAAAGCCTACCGGCGAGCTGCTGGATGATGTTTTTAGCGTATATTTGCTGGACGGTCGCCTACGATACCCAATATGCGATGGTGGATCGTGATGACGACCTGAAGATCGGCGTGAAATCCACCGCGATCCTATTTGGCCGTTTTGACAATATCATCATCGGGTTACTGCAGTTTAGTATGCTGGCATTGCTACTGGCTTTGGGCATCACCACCGGATTAGGAATGCCATACTATATTTCGCTGCTGGTGGCTGCGGGAATGTTTGTTTATCAGCAAATCCTGACCGCTGGGCGCGAACGCGATGCCTGTTTTAAGGCATTCCATAATAATAAATATGCGGGTATGGCGATATTTATTGGCGTGCTGTTTGGCCTATAGGTCGAACCGGCAGAGACAAAAAAGCAGCGATTTCTCGCTGCTTTTTTTATGGTGGAATGCTCTGAGATGTTTATCATGCCAAACGCATTTACGGCTTGATGGCGGCGTGTTATCCGCCATTCTCCCGTGACGCCCGTCTGGGGCTACGCCTGCTTTGTCTCTTCCACTTTTTCTACTGCCGGATCATTGGTCTCTATCTGACTGTCGGTTCCCAACTGATTGCCGGCCTCCATTTCAGCAGATGAGCTGGCGCTTTCGATAGTCAACCGAACTTCCGGGGTGATCAGATCGCCGAGGATATTGTAGATTGCCACGATATCGCCTTGCGCCGTTTCCGCACTGTCGGTGATATACCCTTCTGTACGTAAGGTGGCGACCAGCGTTGAGAACACCGCTTTATCAAAGAATTCCGGCGCGTTGATGCCGTGCAGAACGGACAGACGCTGCGCCATGTTCCGGCTTTCTTTCTCCAGCGTTCCACGGTTGATTGCTGGGTTCGCGCACAGCAAGGACAGCGTGATCGCATAGCGTTGCAGCGTTTCACGCACGCCTGCTGACAGCAGTTGCAGCGTACGGATGCGTGGCGGATTGATAGCTAATTGACCGTCACGGCTACATAGCAACTCTTGTCGAATCAGTTCGTTAGCCAACGTTTCCAGCACGCCTGGCAACTGCTCTTTGGAATAGTGCAGGAACAGTTCAGCTTGCAGCAGCGGATAGACCAGTGTGATCTGTCGCACGACTTCGTCAAGCGTAATCCGGCGATGATGGATGACGATGCTGGCGATCAGTGACGGCAAGACCAACAGATGCTGGATGTTATTGCGATAGTAAGTCATCAGTACCGCCTGCTCGCGCGGCAGAATGATGATATCGCCAATGCTATCCTTTTCTACTTCAAACTTGTTCATCCCCAGCGCATGTTCCAGCAGTTCATCCGCTGTCTTCTTCGGCGCCGTAATATCTTTATGATAAGGAACCTGACGTAGCAACTGCAGATAGCAATCCAGCTGTTCGTGCATTTGTTCGCGCGTCAGTGAGCGCTGGCGCGAGGCTAACAAGGCCGTAGAGCACAGGTTCATCGCGTTTGCTGCTGCAGAATTATTGATGCGCACCATGATATCCATCGAGATATCCTGCACCGTCGGCGTTAGCCAGCTTGGACGCTGTGCTTCGATGGGATCGATCGCATCACGCCATTGCGGAACATGCTGATTCAGATAGGTTGTCAGCGGGAGGGGTTCGCCGAAGTTCACATAACCCTGACCCAAATTACGCAGTTTGCGCAAACCGCGCACCATCTGCATAAAACCTTCTTTTTCCTTCACCGCACCGCGCAGCTCTTTCGCATAGGTGCCGACTTCCATCACATGTTCGTAGCCGACATAAATCGGGACCAGCGTGATTGGTCGCGTACCGCCTCTGAGCATGGCTTGAATGGTCATCGCCAGCGTACCAGTTTTCGGCTCTAACAGACGGCCCGTGCGTGAACGTCCGCCTTCCATGAAGTATTCAACCGAATAACCGCGGGCAAATAGCTCACCCAGATATTCACGGAAAATCGTGGAATAGAGCTTGTTGCCTTTGAAGGTACGGCGAATAAAGAACGCGCCAAGACGACGGAAGATCGGTCCCGCTGGCCAGAAATTCAGGTTGATGCCTGCGGCGATGTGCGGCGGGACTAAGCCTTGATGGTACAGGACGTAGGACAGCAGCAGATAATCCATGTGGCTGCGGTGGCAGGGCACATAGACAATACCGTGACCATCCTGTGCCAGTTGGCGAACGCGTTCGGCGTTGTGGACGTTAATCCCCTGATAAAGGCGGTTCCACGTCCAGCTTAATACGCGATCCGACAGACGCACGGCCTCGTAGGAGAAATCGGCAGCGATTTCTTCCATCAGCGCAATCGCATTCTGCTGCGCTTTCTCATGAGAAATCTTCTTACTACGCGCCTCATCGTCGACGGCTTTCTTGATCGCTTTGGAATCCAGCAGCTTGTTAAACAGCTCCTGACGCACCGGCAAACGCGGTCCAACTGCTGCCAAACGTTGGCGAGAGAAGTGCATACGTGCGACACGCGCCAGTTTGTGGGCTATGGTTTTGTCAGTGCCGTGCTCGGTCGCCATATAGCGCAGCGACACCGGGCTGGAGAAGCGGACAAAGCTATCGCGGCCTAGCCACAGGACGGCGAAGAATTTCTCGATACCGTTGAGCAAGCGCAGGTGTGGTGCTGCCTGAGCGTGGCCTTCCCGACCCGGAGAGCGCCCAAACATCACGGAAACCGGCACCATCTGTACGTCTAAATCTGGATTGGCACGGTGCAAATCCAGATAGTCGTGGAACAGCTTGACGGATTTCTGCTTGGGAACGTAATAGCGGAAGACACGAGGCCCGTCATTAATAAAGACGTGGCTAGGAAGTTCGACGCCATTGAATTCGAACGATAGCGAAGGATCGGGTAGCCCCAATGCCAGGCATTTCGCACGTAGCGTCAAGAGATCCGCCTGGGAGTTATAAGGCAGAACATAGAGTATAGGACGTGAGGGATCTAACCCCAGCTCGACCACGGGATCTGCGGGAATAACTTTGCTCTTCACCAGCAGTTTCAGTGGGAGATTCAATAATTTATAGTAAATTTTACGCCAACCTGACATAACAACATGGAGCCTCTTGTTAGCAATGCGCCGCAAGGATACCAGAAACTGCGCCGGAGATCTGTGGTGATGAGACAACGTAGGTGCGTTAAAATGCGAACTATTTTGCATATACTCGTCATACTTCAAGTTGCATGTGCGTTGGCTGCGTTCACTCACCCGAATCACTTACTCCAGTAAGCTCATCGGGATTCGTTCTCTTGCCGCCTGCCTGAAACTCGAATTATTTAGCGTATAAATAATGGAGGATAAATGAATAAAGCAACGGGGATGACCCGGATTATTAAGGCGACCGGTTATTCCTTTAAGGGGCTGAAGCAGGCGTGGCAGCATGAGGCGGCATTTCGTCAGGAAACGATACTGACCTTTGTCGGCGTCATTATTGCGTGTTTACTGCCGGTTACGCTGGTCGAAAAACTGCTGCTGATCGGGTCTGTGGTACTGATTATGCTGTTTGAGCTGGCGAATAGCGCCATTGAAGCCGTGGTCGATCGCATTGGGCCTGAGCATCACGAATTATCCGGTCGGGCGAAAGATATTGGCTCGGCCGCTGTCTTTGTTGCCATCTTGTTAGCCGCTGTCGTCTGGGGTAGCATCCTCTGGCAACATTTTGCCTGACGGCGCGCATAAATGAGTAAAAGTCAGGGGCTTTGCCGATATCTTCATTCCCAATTGTGCCTTACCTGTATATACTCACAGCAAGACTGTATAAACAACCAGGGGGCGGAATGAAAGTATTAACAGCAAGGCAGCAGCAGGTTTATGACCTGATCCGCGATCATATTGCGCAAACCGGAATGCCGCCAACGCGGGCGGAAATTGCTCAACAACTAGGGTTTCGCTCTCCCAATGCGGCTGAAGAACATCTGAAAGCACTGGCGCGTAAAGGTGTGATTGAAATTGTATCGGGCGCGTCTCGTGGTATTCGTCTGCTGATGGAAGAAGAGACGGGTATTCCTCTGGTTGGTCGCGTGGCCGCAGGTGAACCGCTGCTGGCGCAGGAACACATCGAATGTCGCTATCAGGTTGACCCTGCGATGTTCAAACCCAGCGCTGATTTTTTGCTGCGGGTGAGCGGCATGTCGATGAAAAATATCGGTATTATGGATGGCGATTTACTGGCCGTGCATAAAACAGAAGATGTGCGAAATGGTCAGATTGTCGTCGCGCGTATTGACGATGAAGTGACGGTGAAGCGCCTGAAAAAGCAGGGCAATACGGTACACCTCCTCGCTGAAAATGAAGAGTTTGCCCCGATTGTTGTCGACCTGCGTCAGCAAAGCTTTTCGATAGAAGGCTTAGCGGTTGGCGTGATTCGTAACAGCGACTGGAGCTAACCATTCGCAGAGATGCACTGCTCGTCTGTCTGGGTCAGTGCATCATGTCCTGTATTCATCGTTTAGCGTGTTAATCTGCTAACCATATATATTTAGTTACATTTCGCGCGCATTTTCTACGATCCCTATTACCCTCTGTTTTTTCACTGCTTTTTGCGGTGATTTTCTCTTTTTCAACGTCCTTTCCAGTCACAGATTCCTGGTTTTTTATATTAAGTGAAATATTCGACTATAATTTTTATCAAGGTAAGCATTTTTATCTTGATTGATCATTAGCCATCGCATTTAGATAGCCCGGTAATCAAGGGAGACAGTGGCGAAGAGCACCGTCATGGTTCACAGAGTTATGATGCTGCTTACTGAATAAATCTATTTATCTGAAACTGACGCATAAGTCGGTAGTCACGATTTTTATGCACAATTCACCTAAGGTATGGAGATTCTTATGAATAAAGACCAAGCCAGCGGTAACTGGAAACAGTTTAAAGGTAAAGCGAAAGAGCAATGGGGCAAATTAACGGATGACGATCTGACGGTCGTTGAAGGTAAACGTGACCAACTGGTGGGGAGAATCCAGGAGCGTTACGGGTACGCAAAAGAAGCGGCAGAGAAAGAAGTGAAACACTGGGAAGAACACCACAAATATCACTGGTAGCGAACGTGATGCTTCTTCGCTGAAAGAGACGATAGCCCTCAGGGCTATCGTTTTTTAATTGGAACCGTATGGTCGTGATCGCAATGATCCGGCTGTTTGCATGAGGCAACTTCCTGACAGCCTCCACACAAGCCGTGTGCTTCCACCACGCTGTGACGCAGCGTAAATCCCGACTGCTGTGCCAGACTGCGTAATGTTTCTTCGACACCTTCGGTTTGACGTTCGGTGACTTGCCCGCAGCGATCGCAGATGAAAAGGGCGGACGTGTGGCTGTGGTCTTCGATATGGTGACACAGCACATAGCTGTTGTTGGATTCGACGCGATGAATGAAGCCTTGTTCCAGCAGAAAATCCAGTGCGCGATAGACGGTCGGCGGTTTCGCCTGAGGCTCGGAAACGCGCAGCAGATCCAGCAGGTCATAAGCGCTGATAGCACCGGACTGCTGTGCCATAAGGCGTAAAACCTCTAACCGCTGTGGCGTGAGACGCACAGCGCGCTGCTGACAAATCTGTTCAGCCTGGGCAAGAAGTTTGTCCTGTTTGGTTGAATCCATTGTCATATCACCCTGACGCATTGAGGAACAAGACGGATATCTTACCACGACTGAATAAAAACGCCGAACTGGTGGCGTTTTCCTGCAAAAACAAATCCCTGCAAAAACAATGTACGGAAGCGCTACACGACCAGATCGATGAGCAGCGCCCGCAAAGGCGACTCTGCCTGTAGCGTCAACGCCGTTTCTTCCTTAATGAAGGCGCCGTCGCCGCAGTGTAGTGTTTCACTGTTCTGATTGCCTTTGACCGCCATTGAACCGTGGATCAGTTGGAGGTATGCCTGATTTCCCTGTAGCGCGATTGTGCTTTGCTCATTCTGCTGGAGATCGACATGATGAACCCAAACCTGCTGGCGCAGTTGCAGGCTATTGTGTTCACCTTCCGGTGAGGCAAGCAGCGTATGGTTTACTGAATTCAATCCCATGCGTTGCAGAGGGCTGTTCTCGCGGGTCTGGCAGGCATTCAGCCATAATTGCAGACGCGTCAGCGGCTTGTTGGCGTTGGTATTATGTTCGCTATAGCTGACGTTTGGCTGCGTGGCGAGCAGCAGGACATCTCCGGCTTTGGCCTGAATGTGGCCGCCGTTGCTGTCGCGGTATTCCGCTTCGCCCTGAAGAATAATGTTCAGAATATCAACCCGTGGGTAGGTTCGCGGCTGGAATGATGCCCCCGGTGCCAATACTTCCTGATTGAGCACGCGCAGAGACGCGTAGCCCAGCAGCTGTGGGTCAAAATAGTGACCAAAAGAAAAGGTATAGCGCGCCTGCAACCAGCCATAGTCGGCCTGGCCGCATTGTCCCGCTGCTCTTCGTGTGATCATAATTGTTATCCCCCCAGAGAATTATTTATTGAACTGATAGTAATTGTGTGGACGTTGGATTGTTAGCTAGTTAATCTGGTCGGTATATTCAAAATTCCTGAATGAGTACGAAGATGGCGAAAGAACGAGCATTGACGCTGGAAGCGTTGAGGGTGATGGATGCGATCGATCGCCGTGGCAGCTTTGCCGCTGCGGCAGACGAGCTGGGTAGGGTGCCTTCGGCACTGAGCTATACCATGCAGAAACTGGAAGAAGAGTTAGATGTGGTGCTGTTCGATCGTTCCGGGCATCGTACTAAATTCACGAATGTCGGGCGGATGCTGCTGGAACGCGGACGTATCCTGCTGGAGGCCGCAGATAAGCTCACGACGGACGCAGAGGCGCTGGCGCGCGGTTGGGAAACGCATCTGACGATTGTGACGGAAGCACTCATTCCCACTCAGCGAATTTTTCCATTAATCGATAAACTGGCGCTTAAAGCCAATACTCAGGTATCGATTCTGACGGAAGTGCTGGCGGGGGCGTGGGAGCGCCTTGAGCAAGGGCGTGCCGATATTGTGATTGCGCCAGACATGCATTTTCGCGCGTCTTCTGAAATGAATACCCGCAAGCTGTACACGATGAATAACGTTTATGTCGCCAGCCCAGATCATCCGATTCATCAGGAGCCTGAACCGCTGTCGGATGCAACCCGGGTGAAATACCGTGGGATTGCGATGGCAGATACCGCGCGCGAACGCCCGGTACTGACCGTGCAACTGTTGGATAAACAGCAACGTCTGACGGTGAGTTCGCTGGATGATAAGCGGCGGGCATTGCTAGCGGGACTAGGTGTCGCGACCATGCCGTATCAGATGGTTGCGCAAGATATTGCTGAAGGGCGTTTGCTGGTGATTGGGCCGGAGCATCAGATGGAAAGCCAGATCATTATGGCGTGGCGACGAGACAGCATGGGCGAGGCGAAATCCTGGTTCCTGCGTGAAATTCCAAAACTGCTGAACCAGCCCTAAACCCTGCATTTTCTGCGGCAAGGTGTGGTTTCACACCTTGCCTCTGCACTTCATTATGTCAGTATAAATCGACAAACGTCTTATCACGGTGGTGAGGCTGGTTCAGATCTTGCTCTGGACCCAGCGAAATCACGCCATGCGGATTAATCGTGCCGTGGCTACGATAGTAGTGGTGACGAATATGCGCCATATCGACGGTATCGGCGATGCCGGGCATCTGATAAATATCACGCAGGAAACCGAACAGATTAGGGTAATCGCTCAGGCGATATTTATCGCATTTAAAATGCGTGTGATAGACCGGATCGAAACGGATCAATGTCGTCCACAGCCGCAGGTCGGCTTCGGTTAACTGCTCACCCGTCAGATAGCGCTGTTTTGCCAGAATGCTTTCCAGATCGGATAACGCGGCGAAAACGGTCGTGGCGGATTCATCATAGGCTGACTGGCTTGTCGCAAAACCAGCTTTGTACACACCGTTATTGACCTTGTCGTAAATCCAGCCGTTCAATTCGTCAATCTGAGCGCGTAGCGCTTCTGGGTAATAATCTCCCGCCGTTGCTCCCACGCCATCAAAAGCGCTATTCAGCATGCGGATGATATCGGCGGATTCGTTACTGACGATGGTGTGCTGCTCGGTATCCCACAGGACAGGCACGGTCACCCGACCGCTGTAGTCTGGCATGGCGTGCAGGTAGAGCTGGTAGAGGAATTCATGCTGATAGAGTGAGTCACCCGTCGCCGCTTCAAAATCGGTACCGAACGTCCAGCCATGATCGAGCATGAGCGGATGAACCACCGAAACGGCGATGTGATCTTCTAACTCTTTCAATTGCCGCATAAGCAGCGTGCGGTGTGCCCACGGGCAGGCGAGTGAAACGTAGAGATGATAACGGCCGGACTGGGCAGGGAAGCCACCTTTGCCGGTGAGGCCGGGTGCGCCATCGGGCGTTACCCAGTTGCGGAATGCAGATTCTGAACGCTTAAAATGGCCGCCGGTAGATTTGGTTTCATACCAGGTATCGTGCCATACGCCGTCAACCAGTTGTCCCATAAATCCTCCGTGAGTGAGTGATGATAAAACGACGGCAAGCCTTGTGTGCTTGCCGTCTCATTCGTTATTCGACTATTAAGTGTAGTACAGGCCGGAAAAGGCTTGTCTTACCACTTTTTGCCCAGCAGGCGGTCGATACTGAATGCGCCTGGGCCAGTTACAGCGAGCAGGAGGTAGCCGCCAGCGATGGTCAGATTTTTCATGAACATCAGTTGGTTCATGCCTTCCGCAAAGTTAGAGTGGAAAATCAATGCAGTCAGCAGCGTAAAGCCGGCAGTGAACAGCGCGACGGTACGCGTCAGCAGACCGAACAGAACCGCCAGACCACCACCCAGCTCCAGCAGAATGGTCAGCGGCAGCAGGAAGGTCGGCACGCCCATCGCCTGCATGTATTGTTGTGTGCCTGCATAGGCATCACCCAGCTTACCGTAACCTGCAACGATAAACAGAATTGGCATTAAGATACGTGCAACCAGCAGTGCAGTACTTTCTAAATTTTTCATCATCTCTCCAATTAATTTTGTTGTGGGCTATATTGCCCTGTTTTGTTTGTTGTAGCAGGTGTGGTCTGAAAACTTGGCCCGCCATCAGGTTATGGGCAGATAGTATAGAGAGATGATTTGCGCTGCCAGCGAGTATAATTGTTGCTTTATTTCAGAAAAATTGATGTTCAGTGAATTGTGCAAGAACGCGCTGTAATGACATGAGCGCGTTAGGTAAAAGTCAGATGAAGAATGTCTTATCGATAAGGCAGATAGCCGAGGCGGTAGGAAGGATTACGGACGTGGCTCAAACGTTTTGCGAACGAGTCTGACTGTGCCCCACAGCCCGACGAGGCGGCGTCCCCAGCGAATCATACGGCTGGGATGGCGTACGCCATAGAGCGCCACGAGGCTGGAACCCACGATCCAGTATTTACGCCACTGCATCAGGCTTTGCCAGCCGCGATCGTAACGGGAGGTGGTATCCAGCCAGTGTTTTTTACCTGCCGATAAATCCAGCCGCTGCTGCTGTATCTGGCGCAGTAGCTGGGCTTTTTCTCTGTCTCGCTGCTGACGCTGGTTCACTTGGGATCTTCCTCCAGCAGCGATCTGTCGGTCGCCAGCTCTTTACGCGTTGCTTTGAGCAAGGTGGAGCGACGTACCTTCACGAGTGTCCATATACCGCCTATCAGCGCCAGTCCGAGCAATGTGGCGGTAATACAGCCCAGCGCAAAGAGACGATATTGCGGATCGATGCCCCAGATGATCAGCGCGATCAGGCTCATAATGCCAAAAGCGGCAAAAAGCAGCGTCAGGCCGACCATAATCAGCAACTGAATCAGATTGGCTTTCTCTTCCTCTAATTCAATTACGGCCAGTCGAACGCGGCTTTCCACCATACTGACAATAATGGAGATGATGCGCTGAGCAGAAGCCATGACCCCGCTTGCGGGGCCTTGTTGTGATTTATCCGTCATAGCAATCCGCTAATTAGCGACGAGACAGCAGGACGCCAAGTACGACACCGACTGCTGCGCCAATGCCGACACCGGTCCACGGATTCTGGCGTACATAATCATCCGCAGATTCAACCGCTTCTTTGGTTTGGGAAGCGATGCGCTCACCAGTATCGCTCAGGCGACTGCGGGTTTCTTTCAGCGCGCTTTCTGCTTTATTACGCAGCTTGTCGAGTTCCGCTTTAGATTTATCGCTGGAGGTGCTTAATACTTCTTCCAGCGTGTCCGCCAGTGATTTCAATTCGGCGCGTAGGTACTCAGAATTTTGATCTTTAGCCATATTAATAACCCTTCATGTTATAAACCTGAACGTTAACTATAGCTGAAGCTGAGATTTATGCTGCCCCAAACGGTACGGACAATTCTGATAACTCGCTGTAAATTTTAGCGATTTGGTTTTTGAATACAAAATGAACAGTAGTCGTGTGTTTTTTAGGGGCAATGTGGTGATGGGCTATTGCGATGTGCCACGTTCTGCGGCGCGCAATTCCTGCTCGGCTTCAGCCAGCTTTCTTTCGCGCTTGAGAATCTTCTCGGCGTCATCCCCTTTCTGGCGGCTTTCATTCAGTTCCTGCTGCCGTTCAGCGACGTCTTTACGCTTTTCCGCAATGGTTTCCTGACGTTTCTCTGCTAACCCAGCATCCGTACAGTGGGTTTTCACGCCGTCCAGCGCCTTCTCTAAGCCACTGATGCGGTTCTGATTGCCGTGCTTACGCGCTTCATCGATTTGGCGCTGAATATCCTGCGCTTTCTGCTGACAGGTCTCTATCTGGTTGGCGGTATTCGCCAGGGCATGGCCAGAAAGCAGGACAGATAAGGCAATAATGGATGGAGATAGTTTCGATGGAGATAATTTCATAGTCGTCACCCCAGTTTGGATTGTTTCTGTGTCAGTTTCTGCTGCCAGAACGGTGTCGGGGTTGTCACTTGCTGCGCGGTAATTGTGACTTTAGGCAGAGACAAACGCAGGATATCTCTGGCAGCGATGCTTTGTTCTGGCGAGGCCAGACGGACGATAAGGCTATCTTGTTCTGGCGTAATGCTTTTGATCGCAATCCCTTTTTCGTTGAGACGCTGATACACGTAAAAGCCGTCTGGCAGCGCGGCACCGTCATAAGGCCTGATGTGTAGCATAGCATCGTCTTGGGAGCGGCGCAGTGACTGGGACTGCGTCAATGCAATCATCGGTAAAGCAAGCAAGAGCAGTATGCGAGCTGCTTTCCTGGAGAAGAGCCTAGAGAATAACCCGCTGATTGACACGGTTAGCTCCCTTTTTCAGCGTTATCTACTTTAGCGTCACGTTTTTTACGCCACAGGACAAAAAGCGATCCAAACAGGCCGATAAACAGCAGCACCAGCGGCAGCATCATCAGGCAGAACATCAGCTCGTCTTCATATTTCAGGAAGACCGTTGTTTTTCCTAAGGCGAAGCCCAGCGTAACCAGAATAAATACCCACAGGAACCCGCTCATCCAGTTAAAGAACTGAAAGCGTGCGTTATTCAGACCAGACAAGCCTGCGATGGTAGGGAGTAACGTTCTGACAAAAGCCAGAAAACGGCCAACTAAGAGTGCGGACAAGCCATGACGATGGAAGAGCTGGTGGGCGCGTTGGTGATAGTGCGCAGGCAAATGTGATAGCCAGCCCTGAACCACTCCCGTATTGCCAAGCCACTTTCCTTGAATATAGCTGGCCCAACAGCCGAGGCTAGCGGCTGTCGTCAGGAGAAATATCGTAAAAGGGTAATTCATTGTGCCCTTGGCAACGAGGACGCCGACCAAAATGAGCAGGCTATCGCCGGGCAGGAAAGCGGCGGGGAGCAGGCCATTTTCCAGAAAGATAATCAGAAACAGTAATATGTAGATGGTCCATACCAGCTTCGGGTCGGCTAAAATATCGAAATCCTGATGCCAGAGTGCGTTTAACAGTTCTTTGATTAATTCCATCCGGTATTCCTAATACTGCTGTTGCATTTTAGCCTTGGCGACAATCACGCTTCTGGACATGATAAGAGTGAATACAGTGTTAATCCCGTCATACTTCAAGTTGCCTGAAACTCGAATTATTTAGGGTATATCAAGGCACAGGATTATGATTTTTTGATGATCTCTGTTTTTCTGCCTGATAGTGGAACTGGCGTCTGACTTGATGCTCGCTTTTCGCTGCGAACCCGATAAACAGGCTGCTTGGGGATTGTTTGGTCTTGGCAGACTTTGCATCCAAAGCGACGGATTAAGCGTAAGAAAGACGCGTTAACTGTAACAAAATAGGTGTTACTGAGACAGAAAAATATTACGACAACTGGGGCAGTTTAGGGGGATTTTTCGAAGAAGAGTGGGGATTTCTGCGATATTTTACACTCGCTGACAGAAATCAACGTTTTCTGACTTTTTCTCTCTGGTCCAAAATTTTCCCCCTTCGCTCAAAACAAGGGGGAGGATGCATAGTTAGGACTTGCCCGTGTGTATCTGGTCGAGGTGGACGACCGGATTCTCGGCGAACATATAGCGGTCGACGTTAAACTCGAAATCATCCGTCGTGGCGCGAAATAGCATCTGTTTGGTATTTTCCAGATGTTGCCACATTGCCAGTTTGGCCGCGTAAGGATCTTTGCGAATCAGTGCCTTAAGGATGCGATCGTGTTCTTCGCACCAGCTTTCAATCGACTTGTCGTCAATGTGCTCATGCAGTTTGCGCCAGTAAGGATTATGAATCCGTTGGCTCCACATTTTCTCGACGATGGTTGCCATCGCAGAGTTCTGTGTTGCCAGCGCGACCTGAACGTGGAATTTGAGATCCCACTGAGAATCACGAAAGCGATCTTCTTGCCGTGCGTATTCCTGAATTTCCATCAGTTGGATGATGTCCTGACGGGTCACCTGCGTGGCCGCAAATTCGGCAATGTTGCTTTCAATAAGTTGGCGAGCCTGAAGCAGCTCAAAGGGGCCTGCCGCAACAAATTCAATATCGCCGCTATTAATGAACGGATTCTTCTGCTGGTTGGAAATAACGTGAATGCCTGAACCCTTGCGTACTTCAACGTACCCTTCGACTTCCAGCATGATGATGGCTTCGCGCACCACGGTGCGGCTGACGTTCATTTCTTCAGAAATATAGCGCTCTGCCGGTAATTTTTCGCCGACCTGATATATACCACTTTCAATGCGCTGTTTTAATTCTGCGGCTAGCTGCTGGTATAGCCGTCGGGGTTCAGTGAGTGCCATGATGATGTCTACTCTCGATAGATGACGGTCCATGTGCCACGTCAGGGCCTGAGTGTCTATCTCGTTAATCTTTCAGGGATGATTTGTTATACCACTTAATCATAGCAGCAACCAATGTTGTGGTCACAGTTATCGCGGTGTGTTATCGGAGGGAGGTGGCTCACCCAGTCGCAGATCATACCGGATGAGCCAGGATAATGCAGGGATTATCAGTGCTGGTTGGCTTCTTTCAGCGTTTCCGCCGCCGCAGCGACTTCTGATGCGGGTTGGTTTTTCAACACCGTCCAGATGACGACGGCACCTAACAGGTCAAAGACGGCCAGTGCAGCAAACAGCGGGCTGAAGCCCAGCGTATCGGCCAGCGCGCCGACAACCAGTGCAAACATGGTACTTGCCATCCAGGCTGCCATGCCGGTCAAACCGTTCGCGGTAGCCACTTCATTACGGCCAAATACGTCAGATGACAGGGTAATCAGCGCGCCGGACAGCGACTGATGTGCAAAACCACCGACGCACAGCAGGGCGATGGCGACATAAGGGCTGGAGAACAGCCCGATCATGCCCGGTGCAATCATCAGTACTGCGCCCATCGTGACCACCAGTTTGCGGGAAACGATCAGGTTCACTTTGAAGTGTTTTTGGAACAGCATCGGCAGGTAACCACCCAGAATGCAGCCGATATCGGCGAACAGCATTGGCATCCAGGCGAACATGGCGATTTCTTTCAGGTTAAAGCCGTAGGCTTTAAACATGAACAGCGGGATCCACGCATTGAAGGTTCCCCAGGCGGGTTCAGCCAGGAAACGCGGCAGTGCGATACCCCAAAACTGACGGTTACGCAGGATCTGCCAGGCAGACATTTTCTTCGCGTTATTAGTCTGGTGCTGTGCTTCTTGCCCGCTAAGAATGTAGTCGCGCTCTTCGTCGCTGAGTTTTTTCTGATCTTTCGGGTGCTTATAGAACACGAGCCAGCAGATGGCCCAGATCAGGCTTAGCGCACCGGTAATGATAAAGGCCATTTCCCAGCTGTGTGCCACAATCGCCCAGACCACCAGCGGTGGTGCGATCATGGCGCCGATGGATGACCCCACGTTGAAGTAACCCACCGCAACAGAACGCTCTTTTGCCGGGAACCATTCGCTGCTGGCTTTCAGGCCAGCAGGGATCATGGCCGCTTCTGCCATACCCACCGCGCCGCGGGCGATCGCTAAACCCCCCCAGCTATTTGCCAGCGCGGTGCCCATACAGAAGATGGCCCACAGAATGGCGAACATGGCATAGCCGATTTTTGTGCCAAGCAAATCCAGCACATAGCCAGCGATGGGCTGCATAATGGTATAACAAGCTGAGTAGGCAGCAACGATGTAAGAATACTGCTGTGTAGTAATGTGTAACTGATCCTGTAGCGTCGGGGCGGCGACAGATATTGCATTACGCGTCAGATATCCCAGCACGGTGCCAATGGTCACCAGGCCGATCATATACCAGCGTAATCCTTTGATTTTACGCATTTACTTTCTCTCCGAGTCAATAAAAACACCGTGATGGCTCTTGAGTGGCGTCACGGTGTGATGTGTCTTGTGATGTTGTACGACACGTTTTTTTGTTGTGCTGAACAGGAAAACCCTTCTCTTTGTGAGATAGCGATTGAATCCCTGCTTAAGGCAGCGCTACAATAATTTGTCATACAACTTTAAAAGTTGAGTGATATCACAAAACCATTATTTTTATATGGAATAGCGGATTCCTCGTTTAAACCGAGAGAGACACGCCGTTTGCGGCGATAAATGCTGAGTTATTGTACTGTTTGTTACATTTTTGCGATCATGACCTCACAAATACTGTGAGATATCGCGCATAATTGGTGTGATATCTTTTAACGGTCAACTAATTTGGTGCACAAGAAGCACGGTAAGGAAGAGAACATGCCCCAGTTTCTGAGTGAAGATTTTCTGTTAGACAGTGAATTTGCCCGTCGTCTTTATCATGAATATGCCGTCGACCAACCGATATTTGACTATCATTGCCATTTACCGCCTGAACAGATCGCGGAAAACTACCGCTTCAAAAATTTGTATGACATCTGGCTGAAAGGCGATCACTACAAGTGGCGTGCGATGCGCACCAACGGCGTGCCTGAGCGCTTGTGTACGGGCGATGCCAGCGATTGGGAAAAATTTGAAGCCTGGGCTGCTACCGTGCCGCACACCATCGGCAACCCGCTCTACCACTGGACGCACCTGGAACTGCGTCGTCCGTTCGGTGTAACCGGCACGCTGCTGTCGCCGAGCACGGCAAAAGACATTTGGGATCGTTGTAATGCCATGCTGGAGCGCGATGACTTTACCGCGCGCGGCATCATGCAGCAGATGAACGTGAAAATGGTTGGGACGACAGACGATCCGATTGACGATCTGCGCCACCATAAAACCGTTGCTCAGGATTCAAGCTTCTCTATCAAAGTGTTGCCGAGCTGGCGCCCGGATAAAGCGTTCAACATTGAACTGGCAACCTTCAACGACTATATGGCGAAACTGGGTGAAGTCTCCGACACCGACATTCGTCGTTTCAGCGATCTGCAAACGGCGCTGACCAAGCGTCTGGATCACTTTGCCGCGCACGGCTGTAAAGTGTCTGACCACGCGCTGGATGTAGTGATGTTTGCCGAGGCGGATGAGGCAACGCTGGATAAAATTCTGGCTCGTCGTCTTGCGGGCGAAACGCTGAGTGAACATGAAGTGGCACAGTTCAAGACCGGCGTACTGGTCTGGCTGGGGGCGGAATATGCCCGTCGCGGCTGGGTTCAGCAGTACCACATTGGTGCACTGCGCAACAACAACCTGCGTCAGTTCAAGCTGCTGGGGCCGGATGTGGGCTTCGATTCCATCAACGACCGTCCGCTGGCTCAGGAACTGTCTCGTTTGCTCAGCAAGCAGAATGAAGAAAACCTGCTGCCGAAAACCATCCTTTACTGCCTGAACCCGCGCGATAACGAAGTGCTCGGCACTATGATCGGTAACTTCCAGGGCGAAGGGATGCCGGGCAAGATGCAGTTCGGTTCCGGCTGGTGGTTCAACGATCAGAAGGACGGCATGCAACGTCAGATGACCCAGTTAGCACAGCTTGGTCTGCTGAGCCGCTTCGTCGGCATGCTGACCGATAGCCGTAGCTTCCTGTCTTATACCCGCCATGAATATTTCCGCCGCATCCTGTGCCAGATGATTGGCCGCTGGGTGGAAGATGGCGAAGCGCCAGCCGACCTGCCGCTGCTGGGCGAAATGGTGAAAAACATCAGTTTCGATAACGCTAAAAACTATTTTGCCATCGAGCTGTAATTCCACGGCGTCGTAAGGTGTGAATTGCGCGAGGACGCGGCAGTAAGACTCCCAAAGGGGCTTACGCCGCGGCTCTCTATGTCTCGGTCTTTTGTCTTAAGGTAGCCTGTTAATGCAAACGTTAAATCGTCGTAACTTCCCCGGTCGTCAACACCCGGATCGTGTTATCCAGTTTGGTGAAGGTAACTTCCTGCGCGCCTTCGTCGACTGGCAGTTGGATTTGCTGAATGAGCACACCGATCTGGATGCGGGCATTGTCGTTGTTCGCCCGATCGATTCCGATTTCCCACCCGCGCTGGACACTCAGGATGGGCTGTACACCACCATTATCCGTGGTCTGAACGAGCAGGGTGAAGCGGTGCGTGAACCCCGCCTGATCCGTTCGGTAAACCGTGAAATTAACGTGTACCGTCAGTTCGATGAGTATCTGGCGCTGGCGCACGATCCGAATATCCGCTTTGTGTTCTCCAATACCACCGAAGCGGGTATCAGCTATCACGCCGATGACCGCCTGAACGACGCGCCGCCTGTCAGCTTCCCGGCGAAATTAACCCGTCTGCTGTATGAGCGCTTCTGTCATTTTGACGGCGCAGCAGATAAAGGCTGGGTGCTGCTGCCGTGCGAGCTGATTGATTACAACGGCGTGGCGCTGAAAGAGCTGGTGCTGCGCTATGCCGCACAGTGGAAACTGACGCCAACGTTTACCGCCTGGCTGAACGATCACAATACCTTCTGCTCAACGCTGGTGGACCGTATTGTCACGGGTTATCCGCGTGCCGAAGTGGAAGCGCTAGAGCAGGAGATGGGCTACAAGGATACCTTCTGGGATACGGCGGAACACTTCTACCTGTTCGTGATTCAGGGGCCACAGTGGCTGGCGGAAGAATTACGTCTGAACAAGCTGGATCTGAACGTTCGTATCGTTGATGACATCAAGCCGTACAAAGAACGTAAAGTGGCGATTCTCAACGGTGCTCATACTGCGCTGGTGCCGGTGGCATTCCTCGCAGGTCTGGATACCGTTGGCGAATCGATGAATGATGCCCTGATTGGCAAATTCGTGGAAAAGACCATTGCCGAAGAGATTGTGCCGGTATTGGATTTGCCGCATGACGAACTGACGTCGTTTGCTCAGGCTGTACTAAGCCGCTTCCGTAACCCGTTCATTCAGCATCAGCTGTTATCGATCTCGCTGAATGGCATGACCAAATTCCGCACCCGCATTCTGCCGCAACTGCTGACCTACCGTGAGCGTCACGGTGAGCTGCCTGCTCGCTTGACGTTTGCGCTGGCGGCCCTGATTGCATTCTATCGCGGCGAGCGCGGTGGTGAAGGCGATGCGTTACAAACCTATCCATTGCAGGACGATGCACACTGGCTGGAACGTTATTCCACGCTGTGGGCGGGCGTAAAAGAAAACACCGTCAGCTTGGCTGAGCTGGTGAATGTCGTACTGCGTGATGCCGATCACTGGGAACAGGATTTAACACAGGTTCCTGGCTTGGCTGCGCAGGTGACTGAACAGTTGCAAACCATCGTTGAGCGCGGCATGCGCGCAGCCGTGGAAGGTTATTGCTAATCAGTAAGAAGGGTTATCCATGCAAAGTATTATAAAAATTCATTCTCTGGACAATGTGGCTGTCGCCCTGCGTGATGTCGAGCAAGGCGAAACGGTGTCGGTGGATAGCCATACGGTGACACTTCAGCAACCTGTCGTGCGCGGACATAAGTTTGCGCTGGAAACCATCGCACCGGGAGAAATGATTACCAAGTATGGCCTGCCGATCGGCCATGCGTTGGTGTCTATTGCTCCTGGAGAACACATCCATTCCCAGAATGCGAAAACCAATCTGAGCGATTTGGATGAATATCAGTACCAGCCTGAGTTCCTCGAATTGCCGCCGCAGATGGGCGATCGGGATGTACAGCTCTATCGCCGCCAAAATGGCGATGTCGGTATCCGTAATGAGCTGTGGATCCTGCCAACTGTCGGCTGCGTGAACGGGATTGCCCGCCAGATTCAGCAGCGTTTCCTGAAAGAAACCAACGATGCGGAAGGGATCGACGGCGTTTACCTGTTCAGTCATACCTTTGGCTGCTCACAGCTTGGTCAGGATCACGAAAACACCCGTACGATGCTGCAAAACATGGTGCGTCACCCGAATGCGGGTGCGGTGCTGGTGATCGGTCTGGGCTGTGAGAACAATCAGGTTGACGCATTCCGCACGACGCTGGGCGATTTTGATTCCGATCGCGTGACGTTCATGGTGTGTCAGCAGCAGGACGATGAAGTCGAAGCCGGTCTGGAGCGGCTGCATACGCTGTATGAGGCGATGCGCCATGACAAACGCGAGCCGGGTAAGCTGAGCGAGCTGAAGTTTGGTCTGGAATGCGGTGGCTCCGATGGGCTGTCTGGTATTACTGCCAACCCGCTGTTAGGCCGCTTCTCTGACTATCTGATCGCCAACGGCGGCACCACCGTACTGACCGAAGTGCCGGAAATGTTCGGTGCGGAACGTATTCTGATGAGCCGCTGCCGTGATGAAGCCACGTTTGAGAAAACCGTGCACATGGTGAACGACTTCAAACAGTACTTCATTGCGCACAACCAGCCGATTTACGAGAACCCATCGCCGGGTAACAAAGCGGGCGGGATTACCACGCTGGAAGAGAAATCACTGGGCTGTACGCAAAAAGCCGGACAGAGCAAGGTAGTGGACGTACTGAAATATGGTGAGCGCTTACATACCCCAGGGCTCAACCTGCTCAGCGCACCGGGGAATGATGCCGTCGCAACCAGCGCGCTGGCGGGTGCCGGTTGCCATATGGTGCTGTTCAGTACCGGGCGCGGTACGCCTTACGGTGGATTCGTGCCTACCGTAAAACTGGCGACCAACAGCGAACTGGCGAAGAAGAAACCACATTGGATTGATTTTGATGCGGGACGTCTGATCCACGACATGCCGATGGATGAACTGTTGAGCCAGTTCGTGGAGTTGATTGTTGAGATTGCTGACGGCAAGCGTACGAAGAATGAGGTGAACGATTTCCGCGAATTAGCGATATTTAAGAGCGGCGTGACGTTGTAAATCACATTCATTCCAATTAAAATAAAACGGCGTTTCATTTTTATGATGGCGCCGTTTTTTTTCGCCACAACTTTTTAGAGGCAGGGATCATGACACATTATTGGATTGCCCAGTCTGTTGGTGTACTGGCATTTCTGGTCGGTATCACCATGTTTTTCAACCGTAACGATCAAAAATTCAAAATACAGCTCTCGGCATACAGCGCCGTCATTGGCCTGCATTTCTTCCTGATGGGGGCAAATGCGGCGGGTGCCAGTGCATTGTTGAACTCGGCACGTACGCTTATTTCACTGAAAACACACAACATCCTTGTGATGTTTGTCTTTATCTCACTGACGCTGCTCTTTGGTTTATCAGGCATGAACCATGCGATGGAACTGCTGCCGATCGCGGGCACCGTCGCCAGTACCTGGGCGCTGTTCCGTACTTCTGGGCTGACGACGCGCTGTGTGATGTGGTGCTCAACCGCCTGCTGGGTCGCGCATAATATCTGGCTGGGATCGATTGGCGGATCGCTAATAGAAGGCAGTTTCCTGCTGATGAACGGCTTTAATATCATCCGCTTCTGGCGCATGCAACAGCGCGGTATCGATCCATTTAGCGTAGAGAACAAAGCGTAATTTCAGGTGTTTCTCGTAATCTAACGCCGTTCGTTTTGAAGCCGATGCGAACGGCGTGAGAGGAAAGGGGGATAATTAATCCCTAATCAATTACAGCAAATTCAGACGCTCTTTTTCCGCCAGTTTGGCATCTTCTGCCTGACATACCGCAGCAGTAAAAATTACGTCAGTTGAAGAGTTGAGCGCCGTTTCGGCAGAATCCTGCAAGACGCCGATGATGAAACCAACCGCAACCACCTGCATGGCGATATCGTTAGAGATACCGAACATGCTGCACGCCAGTGGAATCAACAGCAGTGAACCACCCGCCACGCCCGATGCGCCACAGGCGCAGATAGAGGCCACCACGCTCAGTAACAGTGCTGTAGCCATATCAACTCCTATGCCAAGTGTATGAACTGCCGCGAGTGTCAGCACCGTGACGGTAATCGCTGCCCCCGCCATATTGATAGTGGCACCAAGTGGGATAGCCACTGAGTAACTATCTTCATCCAGGTTCAGTTTGCGGCACAATTCCATATTCACCGGAATATTAGCGGCAGAGCTGCGGGTAAAGAACGCCGTCACGCCGCTCTCGCGCAGGCAGCGAAATACCAGTGGATAAGGATTGCTACGGATCTTCCAATAAACGATTAGTGGATTGATCACCAATGCGACCAGCAGCATACCGCCAATTAGCACCATCAGCAGATGAGCATAGCCCCACAATGCGCTGAAGCCCGTTTCCGCCAGCGTTGACGCGACCAGTCCGAAAATTCCCAGAGGGGCGAAGCGAATCACGACACGTACAATCGCCGTGACAGCATGAGATACATCCGTGATCAGTGCTTTGGTTGATGCAGTGCCATGACGTAAAGCAAGGCCTAATCCGACAGCCCACACGAGAATCCCGATATAGTTGGCATTGAGAAGCGCATTGATAGGGTTAGAAACCACACTCATCAGCAAGCCTTTCAATACCTGAACAATACCTGAAGGGGGCGTGATGTCCGCCGCTTGTGCACTCAGTGCCAGCGTAGAGGGAAAGCTAATGCTTAATATCACGGCAACAAAAGCCGCAGAGAAGGTGCCAAGTAAGTAAAGAAACAGGACAGGGCGGATATTGGTTTTCTGCCCTTGTTGGTGGTTGGCGATAGACGCCATGACCAGCACTAATACCAGAATGGGGGCAACGGCTTTCAATGCGCCGACGAATAGCGTTCCCAATAAGCCAGCCGCCAGCGCAGCCTGCGTGGACAGTGAAGCCAGAATAATACCAGCGGCAAGCCCCAGAAGAATCTGTTTAACCAGGCTGCCGTGAGTAATGTACTGCAAAAAACGAGAGTGTTGAGTTTCCATAATTTTGATGGCGTAACCGTTCCGCTAAGTGGTTGTCTGTACGGAGCTGACACCTCTGGCCTGCGCCGGGTGACTTTGTTTTTCCGTAACGAAGTGTGTTTGCATGTATCAGTATATGAAAATTTGTTTTTGAGAAAAGCGATGATGTGGTTTTTTATGACGGACATCCTTGTCCGTCACCCTACGGGCCGTTGCTATGCAACGTTGAAAAACGCTCCCGACGTTTTTTATGACGGACATCCTTGTCCGTCACCCTGCGGGCCGTTGCGTCGCGCATGTATAGGAACGGAAACGATGGAATGAGGAAAGCGAACGCCGCACGGGAGAAACCGTGCGGCGAGAAGGGGAAGCGTTAACGCTCAGCGCGTTTGTTCACCCAGACGTTGATCAGCATGGTGATGACCAGAATGCTGGCAACGACGCCCAGAGAAATCGCCACCGGAATATGGAAAATGTCGATGAGCATCATCTTGGTACCAATGAAGATCAGGATGACGGCCAGGCCATATTTCAACAGCGAGAAGCGTTCAGCCACGCCAGCCAGCAGGAAGTACATCGCACGCAGGCCCAGAATAGCGAACAGGTTTGACGTCAGTACGATAAAGGGATCGGTCGTGACGGCGAAAATAGCCGGGATACTGTCTACGGCGAAAATCACGTCGCTGATTTCAACCATAATCAGCACCAGAAACAGCGGCGTGGCATACAGGATGCCGTTACGACGGACGAAGAATTTTTCATTCTCGATGCTATCCGTCATGCGCAGACGGCTACGCAGCCAGCGCACCAGCGGCTTGTCGCCTATCGCGCCGCCATCTTCTTTCGCCAGCGCCATTTTGAGGCCGGTGAACAGCAGGAACGCGCCGAACACGTAGAGCAGCCACTGGAACTGCGTGACGAGCCAACTGCCGCCAAACACCATCAGCGTTCTGAGAACGATGGCACCCAACACGCCGTAAATCAGCACGCGACGTTGGTATTGCGGGGGAACGGCGAAGTAGCCGAATAGCATCAGCCAGACGAAGACGTTATCGACGGCAAGCGCTTTCTCGATTAAATAGCCGGTCAGGAAGGCCAGCGACTGGGCGTTGGCAACCTCGCGACCCATCGTGCCATCCAGATACCACCAGAAACCGGCGTTGAACAGCAGAGAGAGCGTGACCCAGATGATAGACCAGACGGCAGCCTGTTTGAACGTCATTACCGTCGACCCTTTGCGCCCTTGATAGAGCAGGTCGATGGCCAGCATCACTATAACAATGGCAGCGAAGCTGCCCCATAACCATGGCGTGCCGATGGTGTGCATAGCAAGATCCTTAAATAGAAACAAAAACGGCCAACATCGGAAGGACGCTGGCCGCTTGTTATTAAAGCTGCAAATGCACCTCGCCTTCCGGCAAGGTCTCACTTACAACATTAATGAAGCTGTCTCATCAAGGTTGCCCGGTAACCGGATGCGTAAAGCATCGTAATGACGATTGACCGGCGGAAAAGTTACTCCCCTTTGCCTGACAGAAGATAGGTGAAAAGATGATCCTGGTCAAATAATTATCGCTGTCTTACTCCGTATTTCCTGGCGTTGCGGCATCGGCAGGAAACACGACCCCGGTTTGGCGGCGAATTTCCGTCAGCAGCCCCGCAACGGTACGCGATCGTGCCAGTTCCGCATGGTTAATGTCGTTATCGTTTACCAGCGTGGCAAAGACCTCGGCTTCGTACAGCATGCTGTTGATATGCTGCGGTTGGGTGAGGTCCACCTGCTTGCCTTCACGCGGGATGAATTTTACGTTATGGCATTCGGACACTTTCTCAATCACCAGCGAACCGTCTTCCCCTTGAATTTCGCTAGGGATAGCGGAGTGGCTGACTTTGGAGTGGACGATGGTCACGTCGAAATCGCCGTAATTCAGGATGATGCTGCCATGTGCATCGACGCCGCTTTCCAGCAGTGTCGCGCTGGCCTGCGTGGTGCACGGTTCGCCCCACAGCGCCACGGCGAAGGCCAGACAGTAGTAGCCGATATCCATGATGGAACCGTTGGAGAACGCCGGATTGAACGTGTTGGGGTTCTCACCTGCCAGATAGAGCGGGTAGCGTGAGGAATACTGGCAGTAACTCAGCACCACTTTACGCAACCTGCCGACTTTCGGCAGTGCCTGCTGCACCACGTTAAAGTTAGGCAGACTGGCGGTTTTGAATGCCTCAAACAGCACAACTTGATTTTCTCTGGCGCAGGCTATCATTTGTTCGACTTCATAGCGGTTGGAAGCCAGCGGTTTTTCACAGATGACGTGCTTGCCGTGGCTCAGGAAAAGCAGCGCCTGTTCGCAATGCAGGGAATTCGGGCTGGCCAGATACACCGCGTCGATAAGGTCGGATTTCGCCATGGTTTCCAGTGAATCAAACAGCGTATCCACCATGTAATCCGCTTGAAACGGCTGCGCTTTTTCTGCCGTTCGTGAATAGATGGCGGTGAGCTTCAGTTTGCCGGTTTCATGAGCGGCATCAACAAACTGACGGGTGATCCAACTAGTTCCTACAATGGCGAAGCGAATCATAAGCGTTTGGTATCCTGGAGGCATGGGTGATGACTATGCAGATTATCACGGTGAAATGACAAGGCAACGTCAATCATTTCCCGTTCTGGCAGAGAAAAGCATTTACTGATGGGCTAATTTAAGGGATAAACAGCGCAAATTTTATGATGCAGGAGAGGCTAATGAGCCAACTCGAATTGGAAACGTGCAACCTGACGTTGGTGCGTTACCCTCAGGTCGCTGAAAACTCGGCGCTACAGGCGTGGGATGCCGCAGATGAATATCTGCTGCGTGAACTGGCTAACATGGAAATCGCGCCGGGTCCGCGCCTGATTTTCAATGATACGTTTGGTGCGCTGGCCTGCGGTTTACAGGCGCAATCGCCCGTCAGCATCAGTGACTCTTATCTCAGCCAACTGGCGACGCGACATAATCTGGAACTGAATGGTTATGCTGTCGATGCGGTAACCCTGTTGGATAGCATGGCGGAACTACCCGCTGCGCCCGCGCTGGTGGTGATAAAAATCCCCAAAACGATCGCGCTACTGGAACACCAGTTGAGAATGTTGCGCAAGGTCGTTACGCCGCAAACGCGCATCATCGCCGGGGCGAAAGCACGGGATATTCATACTTCTACGCTGCAACTGTTTGAACGCGTGATGGGGCCGACGAAAACCTCGCTGGCCTGGAAAAAAGCGCGTCTGGTTCACTGTGAGTGGGCGGAACTCAAAGTCAGTGAGCAGTCACTCACTACTGAGTGGGAGCTGGATGGTTACGGCTATCGCATTCAAAACCATGCTAACGTGTATTCGCGTAATGGGTTGGATATCGGCGCCCGTTTCTTTATGCAGCATTTGCCGGAACAGATAGACGGTAAGATCATCGATCTCGGCTGCGGTAATGGCGTCATTGGGCTGGCGGCGCTTGAAGCCAACCCAGAGGCCACCGTCGGCTTCTTTGATGAATCCTATATGGCGGTGGCATCAAGCCAAATCAACGTTGAAGTCAACCGCCCGCAGGATATCGAGCGCTGTAGCTTTGTGGTGAACCACGGATTGGCTCGCGTGAAACGCGATACGTTGCAGGCGGTGCTGTGTAATCCGCCTTTCCATCAACAGCAGGCAGTGACCGATGAAATTGCCTGGCAGATGTTTATGGATGCCCGCCGCTGCCTTCAGGTTGGTGGAGAGCTACGCATCGTGGGAAATCGCCATCTGGATTATTTCCACAAGTTGAAGCGTCTATTCGGTAACTGTGAAACCCTCGCCAGCAACACGAAGTTCGCTGTACTGCGTGCGGTTAAAACGGGGTCGTCCCGCTAAGCTGAATTTGTCTATACCCTAAATAATTCGAGTTTCAGGACAAAAACGGCAAGGCGTTTTTGAACAGCGCTTGCGCTGACCCCAAAGGGGTGATGCCATAAGGCCGAATAACGCGGCAAGCGAAGGACAAATTCGTCGGGAACGAATTTGACCAGCCAACGGCTGGCCTCCGGTGAGAGACAGGATGTCTCTCATTTAATCCCGATGAGCTTACTCAGGTAAGTGATTCGGGTGAGTGAACGCAGCCAACGCACATGCAACTTGAAGTATGACGGGTATAAATTATAGCGTTAACGCCAGCCGGGTAGCCTGATCGATCGCCCGGCGAGCGTCCAGCTCCTGCGCCACATCGGCACCGCCAATCAGATGAACGTGACATCCAGCAGCCAGTAAAGGGTCATACAGCTTACGGTTGGGTTCCTGACCAGCACAGATAATGATGCTATCCACTGGCAAACAGCGTGGTTGCTGGTCGTGGATGATGTGCAGTCCCTCATCATCAATATGGCGATATTCCACGCCGCCCAGCAGCGTGACGCCGTGGCGCAGCAGCGTAGTGCGGTGTATCCAACCTGTCGTTTTCCCCAGATTTTCACCGGGTTTACCGGTTTTCCGCTGTAATAACGTAATGTCCCGCTGGTGGGGAACCTCGCTAGGTTGATGAGGCAGCAGGCCACCCCGATGCTGTAGTTGTTTATCGATTCCCCATTCCGTATAAAAATCGCCATGCCCAGCCTGAGAAGACTGGGGATTAAGGTGATTATTCTTGTTCAAAAGATCATTCTTGCTCAAAAGATAGTGCGCGGTATCAAAACCGATACCGCCTGCGCCGATAATGGCTACCCGCTTGCCGACAGGCTTTTTGTCGCGCAGCACGTCCAGATAACTCAGCACGCTAGGGTGATCGATGCCTGTAATCGCGGGAGTACGCGGCACGATGCCACAGGCCAGAATAACGTCATCAAAACCGAGTAAATCGGCGGCGGTTGCCTGCGTGCTCAGGCGAAGCGTGACGCCAAACAATTCTAGCTGCCGACGGTAGTAGCGCAGCGTTTCATAAAATTCCGTTTTACCGGGTATCTGTTTGGCAATATTGAACTGTCCGCCGATATAGGAAGACGATTCAAACAGCGTGACATGATGGCCGCGTGCGGCGGCGTTGACGGCAAAAGCCATGCCGGCAGGCCCCGCGCCGACTACCGCAAAGCGTTTACCGACTCTGGCGGGTTGGATAGGCAGTTCGGTTTCGTGGCAGGCGCGTGGGTTGACCAGACAGGACGTGATTTTGCCAGCGAAAATCTGATCGAGGCAGGCCTGATTGCAGCCGATGCAGGTATTGATTTCATCGGCACGTCCCGATTGCGCCTTTTCCACCAGTTCTGCATCGGCGAGAAAAGGGCGGGCCATCGACACCATGTCGGCACAGCCTTCAGCCAACAGTTGTTCGGCCACGCCGGGATCGTTGATACGGTTGGTGGTAATCAGCGGGATGCGGACTTTCCCCATCAGCTTCTTCGTCACCCAGCCGAAGGCACCGCGCGGCACCAGCGTGGCGATAGTCGGAATTCGCGCTTCATGCCAGCCGATACCCGTATTGATGAGCGTCGCACCTGCTTGTTCAATCGCCTGCGCCAGTTGCACAATTTCTTGCCAGCTTGAGCCTTCTTCTATCAGGTCGAGCATGGATAAACGATAAATCAGAATAAAGTTCGGCCCTGTTCGCTCCCGCACGGCGCGAACAATCTCAAGCGCGAAGCGGCTACGGCGCTGGAAATCGCCGCCCCATTCGTCATCGCGATGGTTGGTGTGCGTCACCAAAAACTGATTAATCAGGTAGCCTTCCGACCCCATGATTTCCACGCCATCGTAACCGGCCTGCTGCGCCAGCGCGGCGCAACGGGCAAAGTCGTTGATGGTTTGCACAATATCCTGCGTACTCATTTCTCGTGGCGCAAAGCGGTTAATCGGTGCCTGAATAGACGATGGCGCGACTGGATCGGGCTGATAGCTGTAGCGTCCGGCGTGGAGAATTTGCAGCGCGATTTTTCCGCCCGCGTCGTGTACCGCCTGTGTCAGTACCTGATGATGTGCCAGCTGCGCCTCATCATGCAGGGTTGCGCCGCCCTTTGCGACAGCCCCTTTGGCGTTTGGCGCAATGCCGCCAGTAACAATCAGGCCAACGCCGCCCTGCGCCCGTTCGCGGTAAAATGCCGCCAGCCTTTCGGTGCCGTCCGGGTGTTCTTCCAGACCGGTATGCATAGATCCCATCACCACGCGGTTCTTTAACGTCGTGAAACCAAGATCGAGTGGGGAAAGCAGCGTGGGGTAGGCAGTCATTGCACTCTCCGGTGAAGTCAACTGGTCTGATGAGTCGTGATGTTCAATCTAGCGGTAATTGAGGGAGTTGTGAAATTTATGTTTATTTATTGTGATTGATGTCATTGCTAATCGTAGGGGGAACCGCGCAGAGGCAAGGGATTGTGCGCTGGAGTGTTTGTTGTCGGGTGCGTGTGACATTATAATCCGCGAGTTTATTGGGCAAAGGTATCGTTATGCGGGTGGAAGAGTTGGAATATCGGCTGGATAGCGCACTTCGGGCGTTAGAGCAAAGCGTTCAGCGTCAGCAGCAGACGTGGCGGCAGGAACATCAATCCCTCCAGCAGCAGTTGCTTCAGGTGAAAGAGCGTGATGCTTACCTTTGTGCTCAGATTGAACGGCTCTCTGCGCAGTTGAGCGCGATGGATAGTTCGCCGGAGCGCAATCCGCTGATTCAGAAAATGAAGATCATTCATGCCCATCTTGATGGGTTAGCACAAGACGCTAGCGCCTTTAGACGTTCACTGCGGTAATCGCGCCGCAGTATTAATACGATGTGTCGTTAATACTCTATTTCGTTAACGTAATGCTTCCGCTTCCTTACACAATTCCTCCTCATTCTCCATAATTGCCGCAAATGTGGAGCCGACACTTGCAGAGATTTACCCTTGCTCTAATTAACTGAAGGTGTCGGGCCTATACTTTCTCTCGTAGCACGGCACTCGCCGTCGACAAGTCAATTCAGAGAGAGGAATAGAATATGCGTAAACTCACTGCAATGCTGGTTGCTTCTTCTTTGGCATTGGGCGCGGCAGGTATCGCGCATGCTAATGACGCACCGAAAGGTCCTGGCCCGGAACACAAGATGATGATGAAAGAGGGTCGGGAGCATCGTGGCATGATGGGGCCGGATGCGATGTTTAAGGAGCTGAATTTGACGGAAGCGCAGAAACAGCAAATTAAAGACATCATGAAAGATTCCCGCGAGAAAATGCACAAAGCGATGCAGGATGACCGCCGCGATATGCATAGCCTGGTCGCCTCCGATACGTTTGATGCCGCAAAAGCCCAGGCACAGTTGGATAAAGCCGACGCCGCGCACAAGGCCAGAATGCTTAACGGACTGGAAACCAAAAACAAAATTTACAACGTTCTGACGCCAGAACAGAAGAAGCAGTACAACGACAACTTTGAAAAGCGACTGACTCAACCGCAAAAACCTGACGGCAAGCCCGTTCCTGCGGAATAACACGTTATTTCATGAATCGGCGCGATAGCTAAAATACCCAAGTCAGTAGACCACCGGATTGACGTATTACCTCACGGGTAATGCTTCGGTCCGGTGGTTTTTTTATTTATTTTCCCTCTCCCATCACACTGTGAGTAGGGAAATGATTAATGCTATTCTCACGCGGAGAGAGCAGATGAAATGATTGGACAGTGGGCGGTAAAGGACAGATGAATCACGATTTGACGTTGAAAACTATAAAATTCATGCCGTTTCTGTTTCTGACCACCCTGATAGTGAGTTGTCTGGGATTTCGGTTTCGGGTGTTAGATGAGCTATCGCTGTTTTGGCCCGCCAACATTCTGGTTTTTTGCCTCATGATTAGTTTCAGAGCCAGAAAAGGGACGATAAAAGGTAAAACGCTCTCTATCTGTATCGGTTTTTTGGTGGGTTATGCCGCGATGCTGTCGGCTGCGTTACTGATGGACAATAACTCACCGTTAAAAACCAAAGTGCTGTTATGTTTGTGCAATATGGTCTTTGTGGTGACGGCCTGGTGCGCTTTTTGCCTGCTGTGTCGGTTTACCGGAAAGTGGTCGACCTTTGAGAAATTCAGCAAATATTACGTCTATATTATTTTCGCTTCGACGTTTGTCGGCGCGTTCTTATCCGGCGTGGCGTATGGGTTCTATGCGTATGTCTATGATACGGGGAACCGCTATGCCGAGTTTATGGACTGGTTCAGCGAGCAACTGGGAACCGGCATTATCCTCGCGTTCTTTTTCCTGCGCGGTAAAGACATCCTGCGCGCGCTACGGAATATTCCGCTGTGCCCTAAGAACATCAGAGAAAATATCTTTCCCTTTCTGGTCTTCATCATTTTCTTATTAGTGAGCCTGCTTTTTCTCGATGCCAGCCTGATTACGTTGTCCGTTATTCCGCTTACGCTGTGTGCGTTCAATTACTCTTTCCCGATCATGTCGTTGCTCTGTGCGATTACCGGCGTAATACTGAATTATCTCTATATTAATCAGGTCGGTATACTCATCGATTCGAACTCCGAAGCGTACATTAATTCGTTTCTGACCACGGCGCGGCTGAATATCGCGATGCTAATTATGGCGATGTTAAGCGTCTCTCATTTTGTCTCGATGAACCGGCGACTGATTAAGATCATTGAAAGCGGCAGCCGGAAGGATGCGCTTACCAATACTTTCAATCGTCGGGCGTTTCTCAGCATGTCGAATGGGAAGCAGAGTGCGCCGGGGTATAAGAAAAAGCGCCAATTAACGCTGCTCTTTCTGGATATTGATTATTTTAAGCAGGTCAACGATACCTACGGCCATGCCTGCGGTGATGAACTGATCGCCAGCTTTGCCCGTATGCTGAGCACCACTATTCGGCCGAGCGACATTCTTTGCCGCTGGGGGGGTGAAGAGTTTGTCATTGCGGCTTATGACCTGACGGCTGAGCAATCTGAGGCGATGGCCGAAGCGCTGCGGCATCTTACTGAATCCACGGCGCTTACGCTGTCCGATGGGCGGGAAATCCATTTTACGACCAGTATTGGTGTTGCCGTGTTTGCCCAGTATGAGGGCGGTAATATTTACGATCTGATCGGGCTGGCGGACGAGCAATTGTATAAAGCGAAGGCGCAGGGGCGTAATCGTGTCTGTCTGCGTCTGGTCGAGGAGGCTTGAATCTTCCCTTGACCTTCCCCTTACTGGAACGTCTACCCTCAAAACGTACTGTGACTGATTGAGGGGTTGTGATGAAGAAAGTCCATTTGTTATTAACGGCAGCGTTGCTGGTTCCGTTTCTCTCGTTTGCGGCCGACAGCGCGCATAGCGGCCATGGTTCTGCAAACGACGCGTCGTCCTCCCAGCAGGCGTATAAGAAAGGGATGGATGCGATGCATAGCGAGATGATGGAAGGGATGCAATCCAGCGACCCTGATATTGCTTTCGCCAAAGGGATGATTGCCCACCACCGTGGCGCGATTGATATGGCGAAGACGGAGTTGCAATACGGCAAAGATCCGGAATTGCGCAAGCTGGCGGAAGAGATTATTAAAGCGCAACAGCCAGAGATCGACCAAATGGAAGCCTGGCTGAAGAAGCAGGGCAAATAGTCCATTTTCCGATGGCGCTTCTTCTGAGAGGCGTCATTTTGCTTTTATAACGCCGTGAATTGGGCGGCTTTGCCTGATTGGTAAAAATTTAGTGACTGTTTTCACAGAATAAAACGTGGAGATAGCTTTCTCCGCGTTAACTTGTTAGAAAACAGGAAAGGACGTCACCAGAATCTTCTGGGCGAGACCTGGATAAAGCAGCGTATAGCACGCTGCTTTATCCAGGTTTTTTTTTGCTTATTTTCCAGCTGGCCAGCGGACAACAAGCGGGATGACGTGTATCAGGCAGTTGCAGCCATTGACGAAACGGGAAGTCATTATGAATAGCAAAGTGCTCGCTGAAAATATTCTGGAGTTAGTCGGAGGAGAAACCAACGTTTCTACTCTGGTGCATTGTGCAACACGCTTGCGCTTTAAGATTGTTGATCACGGTAAAGTGGATGTGGCTGCGCTTGAGGCGCTGGATGGCGTCATTACGGTCATCAATGCTTCAGGGCAATTGCAGGTGGTGATCGGGAATCGGGTGCCGGAGGTGTACCGCGCTTTTGGTTCGATCTCCAGGTTGCTGGAGGACGGCGACGGGAAACGCCAGACGGCGGAAAGTGAGGCATCAACGTCTGCGATGGGACGGCTGATTGATCTGGTTGCTGGGATCTTTACCCCATTGCTGGGGGCGATGGCGGCAGCGGGGGTGCTGAAAGGGGCGTTGTCTATTGTGATTGCGCTCGGGTGGCTGAATACCAAAGAAAGTACCTATGTCATCCTGCACGCGGCGTCTGACAGCCTGTTCTACTTCCTGCCGATGCTGTTGGCGATTACCGCCGCGCGTAAATTCGAAACCAACATTTTTGTGGCCGTGTCGGTTGCTGGCGCACTGGTTTACCCCACGATTCAGGGGTTGTTCGACGCCGGTCAGCCCGTGACGTTTTTCGGTCTGCCCGTTGTGATGATGAAGTACACCTCCTCGGTGATCCCGATTATCTTCAGCGTGTGGCTGATGTCATATATCGAGCGTTTCCTGAATCGCCATATTCACGAAAGCGTGCGCAATATCCTGACGCCGTTCTTCCTGCTGGTGCTGATGGTGCCCCTCACGCTGATGACCATCGGGCCGATTGGCATTTCAGCCAGTAAGCTCATTGCGTCGGTATTCGTCAGTATCTATGAATTCAATCCTATTCTTGCCGGGGCGTTGATGGCGGCGTCATGGCAAATCTTGGTGATTTTTGGCGTTCACTGGGGATTTGTGACCGTGTTCATCAACGATCTCTCTGTCATGGGGCACAGCTACCTTAAAGCAGCCTCCAGCCCGTCGGTCTTTGCCCAGTCTGGCGCACTGCTGGGCGTTATGGTGCGTACCAAAGATAAAAAGCTCAAAGCGCTGGCGGGTAGTACGTTTATCGCATCGCTGTTTGGCATCACGGAACCCGGTGTTTACGGCGTGACGCTGAAGCTGAAAAAACCGTTTATCTGCGCGGTGATCGCCGCTGCAATCGGGGGCGCTATCGTCGGTTATGCGAAAAGCTCTGCGGTTTCTATGGGGATGCCCGGCTTGCTGACGCTGCCGATTTTCTACGGCGAAGGTTTTGTTGGGTTCCTCATCGGTTGCGCTATCGCCTTCGCGGTGAGTTTTGTACTGACCATCATTGTTGGGTTTGACGATCCCGTAACGCCTGCTGAAAAAGCGCCAGTGCCAACGCACTCTCCAGCAGCGACACCTGCTGCGCCTGTATCACGTCAGAACGCGAATGCTGTGCCTCTGGCGCTGAAAGACGCACCTGAAACGGCTGAACAACTGGGGTCGCCAGCAAAAGGTGAACTGATCTCGCTGGAAGAGGTAAATGACAAGGTGTTCTCTTCCGGCGTCGTCGGGCAGGGTGTCGCCATTCTGCCGCAGGAAGGGCGCATCTATTCGCCGGTGGACGGCGTGATTGCCAGCACGTTCGCCAGCGGCCATGCCGTCGGTATTCTTTCGCAGGGCGGTGCGGAGATTCTGATCCATGTCGGCATCAACACGGTACAGCTGGAAGGCCAGCATTATCAGATGCACGTTACAGAAGGCGACAAGGTGCAAAAAGGCCAACTGCTGCTGGAGTTTGATTTGGAAGCAATCCAGAAGGCGGGCTACGATACCGTGACGCCAATGGTTATTACGAATGCGGAAGAATATCGCGTATTCAGCCTTGGCGCGGCACGTCAGCAGCAGGCCGGAGAGACGGTCATCGCGCTGGCGTAATCGGTAAGTTAAGTCGAGGTGCTAATGAGTCAGTCTATTGCCAATTTTCAGTTGATGGCCAAGCCTTCAGGGTCCGTGTGCAATATCGATTGCTCATACTGTTTTTATCTGGAAAAGGAACATCTGTATCCCGAGCGCAAAAGTCGCTGGAAGATGGATGGTGATACGCTGGAAAACTATGTGCGCAAGAATATCAGTAGCCAGCAGGCACCCGTCGTTGATTTCCCGTGGCAGGGGGGCGAACCGACGCTATTGGGCATCGATTTCTTCCGTGAAGCGGTACGGCTACAGAACCAATATCGTGGCACCAAGCAGATCAATAACTTCTTTCAGACCAATGGCACCAATATTGATGACGACTGGGCGCGTTTCCTGAAAGAGAACCAGTTTCTGGTGGGGTTGTCGATTGACGGTGACCGTATCAGCAATGATGCGCATCGCCTTACGCGAGCAGGGAAAAGTACCTTTGACGACGTAATGAAAGGGCTGGAGGCACTGAAGCGTCATCGGGTCGAGTTTAATACCCTGACGGTGGTGAATGCGGAAAACGTGAAACGCCCGCTGGATGTCTACCAGTTTCTTAAACGCATCGGCAGCCGCTACATGCAGTTCATTCCGCTGGTGGAGCGTCGCGCGGCTCAGCCGGATGACAACGGACTGGTGCTGATTCAACCGGACTTTTCGGGCCAGTGCAGCGTGACGGAGTGGTCAGTGCCCGCCAAAGCGTATGGCCGTTTCCTGAATACGATCTTTGACCATTGGGTTCAACACGATCTGGGCAATGTGTTTGTCATGAACTTCGAACAAACGCTGACCAAAATGACCGGGCAGCTTAGCGCCTGCATCATCAATGAAACCTGCGGCGGCAATCTGATTGTTGAAGCGAATGGCGACGTGTATTCCTGCGACCATTTTGTTTATCCCGAAAATAAGCTCGGCAATATTAATCAGGACGATCTGACGTCGCTGGTGAATTCGCCACAAAACCTCGCCTTTGGCGAAAATAAGCGAAAAAACATCAGCAAAGATTGCCTGAATTGCGAAGTGAAAGCGGTTTGTCATGGTGGCTGCCCGAAGCATCGGTTTGAAATTTCCAGCGATGGGCGACCGAATAAAAACTATTTCTGTGATGGTTTTAAAACGCACCTATTTCATGTTTTACCACGCATGAATGCCTTGCTCTCTCAATTGGGACGCCAGGAATCGATGAAGAAAATAAGAAGGAATATAAAAGCAGAGTTTTATTAACCGATGCCGAATACTCTTCGAGCGCTCTGGGAAGGGATGGCATAAAAGGAAGAACGATGAAAAAAAACAGACTTCTGGCCGCGATTACGCTGGCCTGTATGCAAGCAGCGGGTGTACAGGCCGCGGCGAGGGCTTCTCCTGCCACGGCTGCGCCGTCGGCGGGTGGAAAGCAGCCAAACGTGGTTTATATCATTCTTGACGATCAGCGTTACGACGCGTTCGGCTTCCTGAATTCAGCTATTCACACGCCGAATATGGATAGCATCGCCAGAGAAGGGACGTATTTTAAGAACGCGTTCGTGACGACTTCACTGTGCTCCCCTAGTCGTGCCAGCATCCTGACGGGGATGTACGTGCATAATCATGGGGTATCGGATAACAATCCGTCCGATCTCTCTCATCTGAATTACTTCCCGGAACTGCTGCGCGACAACGGCTATCAGACCGGTTTCTTTGGCAAATGGCATTTCGGCGGCGCGGATAAAACGGCCACGAAAGGTTTCGCTGGCTTCGATCGCTGGGTAGGGCTGCTGGGGCAAGGCAGCTATTATCCAATTGATAACTATGGTAAGCCGACCCTGCTCAATATTGATGGCAAGATGGTGCCGCAAAAAGGCTACATCACCGATGAGCTAACGGACTACGCCGTGGACTGGCTGAATACGCTCGATAAGAAAAAGCCGTTCATGATGTATCTGTCGCATAAAGGCGTGCACTCCGATTTCCTGCCTGCCAAGCGCCACCGTGGCAGCATGAAAGAGGTGACCTTCCCCGTGCCGGATACCTATGCCGATACGCCGGAAAACTATGCTGGCAAGCCGATGTGGGTGAAGAACCAGCGCAACAGCTGGCACGGCGTGGATTACCCCTACAACACGGATATGGATCTTCAGCAGTACCAGCGTGACTACTATGAAACGCTGCGCTCGGTGGATGACAGCGTAGGGCGCGTGCGTGACTGGCTGCAAAAACAGGGGCTGGATAAAAACACCATTATCATGGTGATGGGGGATAACGGCTTTATGTTCGGTGAACATGGGCTGATCGATAAGCGTAATGCCTATGAAGAGTCGATCCGCGTGCCGCTGATTGCCTCGGGGCCGGGTTTCGCCAAAGACAAAGTGGTAGAAGATATCGTCAGAAACATCGACGTGGCACCAACCATTCTGGAAGCCGCCGGTGTTGCCGCACCACAGCATTATGACGGGCAAAGCTTCTGGCGTCTGGGGTTGGATGGTTATACCGTGCCGAAGCGCAAAGATTACTTCGTCTATGAATACTTCTGGGAATACAGCTTCCCGCAGACGCCAACCACGTTTGCGATCCGGACGCCGGAATACAAATACATCCAATACTACGGCGTGTGGGATAAAGAAGAACTCTACGACATGCAGAACGATCGGGAAGAAAAACACAACCTGATCGACTCTACCGATGAGAAGATCGTGAATGTCAAAATCGCGCTGCGCAAAAAGCTGTATGAAGAGCTGAAGGATCGGCAGGGGAAAAACGTGATCCCGTATAACCAGCGTACAGGGCAAGGGCAGGTTTATCGTCATGAGGGGGGGGGCGAGCAGTTAGCGCCGTTCCCGCGCGAATGGCTGAAAGGGTACAACCACGAGGAGATTCTCGCTGGGTTTATCCCCGATCAGGTCGGCAAAGAAGCGAAGGTGAAAGCCTCGAACGACGCGGTGAAAAAGAGCGAACCGCTGCTGAAAGAATTAATGGATAAATAATCCAGTGCAATAAATCAGACGGCGATGTATGAACACGCCGTCTAATTTTTTCTATCGTTTGATTTTCTACCTGATTACAACGACTTCCCGTTGCTGTTAATCACATCCTGATACCAGTAGAAGCTGTCTTTTCGCCGACGTTCCAGCGTGCCTTTGCCTTCATCATCGCGATCGACATGAATAAAGCCGTAGCGTTTTGACATCTGTGCCGTACCCGCACTGACCAGATCGATCGGCCCCCAACTGGTGTAGCCCAGCAGCTCAACGCCATCGTCAATGGATTCACGTACCTGAATCAGATGGCGACGCAGGTAATCAATGCGGTAGCTGTCGTGAATGCTGCCGTCCTCTTCCACCACGTCGCGTGCACCCAGCCCGTTTTCCACGATGAACAGTGGCTTCTGATAGCGGTCATACAGCTCATTCAGCAGGAAGCGCAGGCCTTCGGGGTCGATCTGCCAGCCCCATTCGGACGCTTCAAGGTGCGGGTTAGGAATCAGACGGATGATATTGCCGCGTGAAGATTGATATTTTTCCGGTTCGAAGGTCGCACAGCCGCTCATGTAATAGCTGAACGAGACAAAGTCCACGGTGTGGCTCAGATCGTCTTTGTCTTGTGCGGTAATGGTGAGTTCGACGCCATTTTCCCGGAAATAGCGCTGAATCCAGGCCGGATAGGTGCCGCGCACCTGGACATCACCGAAGAACAACCATTCACGGTTCTTGCTCTGCGCTTCCAGCACATCTTTCGGGTGGCAGGTCATGGGATAGCGCACCGCGCCCAGCAGCATGTTGCCAATTTTGGCATCGGGGATGATCTCGTGGCAGGCTTTTACCGCGCGTGCGCTGGCAACCAACTGGTGGTGGATAGCCTGATAAATCTCTTGCTTCGTAGGCTCGCCGCTCAGCCCGATGCCCGTAAAAGGTGAGTGCAGCGCCATGTTGATTTCATTGAAGGTCAGCCAGTGCTTCACTTTGTCTTTGTAGCGGCTGAAAACGGTACGCGCATACTTCTCAAAATGGTCGATGACGGCACGGTTGCCCCAGCCTCCCAGCTTTTTCACCAGGCCGTACGGCATTTCATAGTGCGACAGCGTAATCAGCGGCTGAATCTGATGCTTTGCCATTTCATCGAACAGGCGATCGTAGAAGGCCAAACCGGCTTCGCAAGGCTCTGCTTCGTCGCCCTCGGGATAAATGCGCGTCCAGGCGATGGAGGTGCGCAACACCTTGAACCCCATTTCGGCGAACAGCTGAATATCCTGCGGGTATTGATGATAAAAATCGATGGCCCGATCTTTGATGCAGCTAATGTGCTCATCGCGCTCTGTCACCGGACCGTGCACGCCCTTTAGCTGAAGATCGGAGGTGGATACGCCTTTACCGTCTTCATTCCATGCGCCTTCGACCTGGTTTGCTGCGACTGAACCGCCCCATAAAAATCCGTCGGGGAATGCTTTCATGGTATTTCTCCTTATCGTTTTCTACATCATTACGCTGCGCCGGACGCTGGTTCCGCTCAGGGAACTACCGGATGACAGGCAAAAAAAAACTTGGGCAGAAGAGAGTAGTGCTACTCACCTCTGCCCAAGTCTCGCCCGCCATTGGCGGTAACGTCTTGTTAGTACACTATACAATCCTGAATCTCTGCGGCAATGCCCCCGTTTGGTTATGTGACTTCGGTCACGACATCTCTGCTGACGCCACATTGGCACAGGGCGGGATGCGATAGCGGAAAGGGTAGGGGCATTTGGGGTCTTATCCTTGCGTATAAAATCGCTGTATATAAAAAAACATAGCGATTGTGGGATAATGCCGTCCGGTGCCTGACGTCATATTAAGGAGAAAAATAGCGTGCATCTGTATATGTTTTATCTGGGAGGCAATGCTGGGAAGTCCAATATCGAAGTTCATGATATCCAGTTTGTCGCGGCTGAGAAGCCAGAGGAAGCCTGGCCTGCACTCCGGGAGGCGTGGTTTGGCGATCCTGATAAAGTGCATATTGATGGATATGCTCGGATCACATGGGCTGATGGTTACAGCGTGACCCTTTCTGAGACGCGACCAACGGACGGTAATCGGCTCTTTTTTGTCAACGCGGGGGCTTATCACCCGTCAACATTGTCAGAGCTGCACGCGTTCGATCTCTTTGTGGCGAAGACGGCGCAAGAAGCGAAATCGAAAGGATTGGCATCACTGCTAAATGGTGCGCTACACCAGCATAAAGACAACCTCAAGGACGTAGATGACTGCCTGCTGCTTGAGAAAATCGGCGGTCTGTATATCCATCTGACCCCTTGTGCAACGGGTGTGCCATTCACACCAGAATGGCAGGGCTATCAACCCATCGGTCTCTGATTACCGCATCTTGCCTGTCCTTTCATGAAGCCGGTAGAACGTGCTGTGATGGCATACCGGCTTTTCCTCATCGACGTGCATCGCTGAAGCAGCAGATGAACCAGAAGTGAACGGCTGCCCTCCGATTCTGCACCACCGTGATGCAGCTACGCGGTAAAAAATGCCTAGCTTCCCCTCTCCTACGTTATATCTGGCTGTGCATAACGCTGGCACGCAACTTGCTTCTCAACCTTATAGCGATTCCGTCGCTTTGCCTCAACGGTGAGCAAAGCCTCGGTCAGGACAATGGCGTCCACACAATCATGCTTTTCGCATCAAGGCGAGAGCAGGGTTCTGTGGACGTTTTTTTATGGCGTGCCATCCCTGGCCGCCACCCTTATGGGCCGTTGCTAACGCAACGTTAAAAATTTCTCCCAGAAATTTTTTATGCCTGAATTTGCCCGGTGCAGCCCTTATTTTGCTCGGCTGTTGCAACTCAGTCCTTACGGGAGTCAGTCATGGATGCCAAATCCTCAGCGTGTGTAAAGAGTGTTTGCCCTTACTGTGGGGTCGGTTGTGGTGTGGTGATGGAAGTAAAAGATAATCGTGTGATCAAGGTATCAGGTGACAAGATGCATCCCACCAACTTTGGTCGATTGTGTACCAAGGGCAACACCAGCGGTCAGGCTCTTGCTGAATCAGGACGGCTGGAGAATGCCTACCTGCGGGCAGATCGTCAGCACGAGTCGGTCAGGGTTGATATGGGGAAAGCCATCAAGGAAACCGCGCGACGGTTACGGGCTATTATTGATGCCTACGGCCCGGATGCGGTGTCGCTTTACGTCTCCGGTCAGATGTCGCTGGAATCTCAATATCTGGCGAATAAACTCGTTAAGGGGTTTATCGGTACGAATAACATAGAGTCAAACTCCCGTCTTTGTATGGCCAGTGCGGGTAGCGGTTACAAGCTCTCTTTGGGATCGGACGGGCCGCCGGGCTCCTATCAAGACTTTGACCACGCTGATGTCTTTTTCGTCATTGGCGCGAACATGGCCGACTGTCACCCGATCCTTTTCCTGCGCATGATGGACCGCGTTAAGGCAGGGGCTAAGCTCATCGTGGTTGACCCACGGCGTAATGCTACGGCGGACAAAGCGAACCTGTTCCTGCAAATCAAACCCGGTACGGATTTGGCTCTGCTCAACGGTCTGCTGTATCTGCTTGTCCAGAATGGACACACCGATCCCGCTTTTATCGCCGAGTTCACCGAAGGGTGGGAGGCGATGCCTGAATTCCTTGAAGACTATCCCCCAGAGAAAGTCGCGGAGATCACCGGGCTGCCAGAGGCGGACATCCGCAAGGCGGCGGAGTGGATTGGTACGGCGGCGGAGTGGATGAGTTGCTGGACGATGGGGCTTAACCAAAGCACGCATGGCACCTGGAATACTAATGCGATCTGCAACCTGCATTTAGCCACTGGCGCGATTTGCCGTACGGGAAGCGGCCCGTTTTCCCTGACGGGGCAGCCCAATGCGATGGGCGGGCGTGAGATAGGCTATATGGGGATGGGATTGCCGGGGCAACGTTCTGTGCTGGTGGAGAAAGATCGGGCGGCCATTGAGGCACTCTGGGGTGTTCCTGCTGGAACGCTGCGCACGGATCTCGGTGGCGGCACCGTCGCCATGTTTGAAGACATGATGGCGGGCAAGATCAAAGCGTGCTGGATCATTTGTACGAATCCGGTGGCTACGGTTCCCAACCGCAAGAATGTGATCGCGGGGCTGCAAGCCGCCGAACTGGTTATCACACAAGATGCGTTTCTCGATACCGAGACCAACCGCTACACCGATATCCTGCTGCCCGGCGCACTGTGGGCTGAGGCTGAAGGCGTGATGATTAACTCCGAGCGAAATTTGACGCTGATGCAAAAGGCCGTTGAACCGCCCGGTGAAGCGATGGCCGATTGGCAAATCATCGCCAAAGTGGCTTGCGAGATGGGCTATGAGCAAGGGTTTAGCTACGGTTCGGCATCCGAGGTGTTTGAAGAAATCAAACAGTTCTGGAACCCGAAGACGGGATACGACATTCGTGGCGCCAGCTATGAACGCTTACGGCAGGCTCCCTTACAGTGGCCCTGTCCTCCTGAGGATAACCAAGATCGTCACCCCATTCGCTACCTCAATGACGGCGTGAGCCAGACGCGTAAAGACCTGCCGAACGGCACCCAGCCACGCCTCGTTTTTGCGACTGAAAGCGGTAAAGGAATATTCCTCCCCCGACCGCATATGTCGCCCGCCGAAATGCCGGATGGCGATTTTCAGTTTGTGCTGAATACCGGTCGCTTGCAGCACCAGTGGCACACGATGACGAAAACCGGAAAGATTCCAACGCTCAACAAGCTCAATCCAGGGCCTTTTATCGAAGTGCATCCCGAAGATGCCATTGCGCTCGGTATTCAGGATAAGGATCGTGTGGAAGTCCGGTCGCGTCGTGGGCGTGCGGTACTCCCCGCCGTGGTGAACAATCGGGTTCGTCCCGGTAACTGCTTTGCTCCCTTTCACTGGAATGACGTTTTTGGTGACGATCTGGCGATTAACGCCGTCACCAGCGATGCCATTGATCCGATTTCCCAGCAGCCTGAATTCAAGATTTCTGCGGTGGCGCTGACGCGGATCGCTGAACCCTCAGCGCTTATTTCTCTTGAGCGGGAGAGCCGCCCAACAGCTGTTCCTGTATCGGAACTGGCCGAGGCGAGTACGCCGAAAAACGACATCAAGGAACTCGACATGAAACACATTGATGCGCTGGCCACGCTACTTGGTCTTGATGCCGCGCCGGCGATGACACTCAGCGCGCCCGAACAACACTATCTGCAAGGTTATATTGCGGCTTTGCGTACTGATGCATCAAGACTGACTGGTGGCGTGCCTGTCCTGCCCGCCACGGCACCACTGGAACCCTCCAGACGCCTGATGCTCGACGGCATGCTGGCGGGGCTTTTTGCCCGCACCTGGCTACCCAGTGACGGTATAACGTTACTACCCGCTTCTTCTCCCAATGTGGTGGCTGCAACCGTGCCATCACAACCCCCTATTTTGATTTTATGGGCGTCGTCGACCGGCAATGCGGAAAGTTTCGCGGCACAGTGCGCCGAACGTCTGAAGATTGAAGGGCATACCGTCACCCTGTCCGATATGGACAGCTTCAACAGTACCAATCTGCCTGCAATGCCGCGTGTGCTCTTCATCGCCAGCACGTTTGGCGACGGCGACCCTCCCGACAATGGCACCAATTTCTGGATGGCATTAGAGGCGGAGACTGCACCCAGACTGGCGGACGTGTCGTTCTCCGTGCTGGCATTCGGTGATTCAAACTACGATCAATTTTGCGGTTTTGGCCGCCGGCTCGATGCACGGCTGGAGGCGCTGGGCGCGCAGCGTCTGTCAGCACGAATCGACTGTGAGCCTGACTATCAGGATGCGGCGAAAGCCTGGTTAGACAGCATGGTCAACGCTCTCGCGGGAGCGCATACGCCAATGGCAAGCAAGGTTGCTACGCCCGCGACGGCGGTGCTGGCTGACGGAAATGAAGCATGCACGACGGCACCTGCGGCTTCGCTGCCTACCTTTAGTCGAAATGCGCCTCTGCCTGCATGCCTTGTCATCAATCAGTTGCTTAATGCGCCGGGAGCGGAAAAAGAGACCCGGCAATTCGCCTTTGATATTTCAGACAGCAATGTGAGCTACGAAGCAGGGGATGCGCTTGGTATCTGGCCGATTAACAGCCCTGAACTGGTGAGCGATATGCTTTCTGCCCTCAAACTCTCGCCTTCTACCGTCGTGGCCGTCAAAGATAAGGGCGACATGGCGCTTGCTGAGGCGTTATCCCAGCATTTCGAGATTGCCCGTATCACGCCGGAGATCTTGCAGTTTGTCAGCGCACGCTCGGGCGCCCCTGCGCTGGCCGACCTGCTGAAAGAGGAACGTAAAGAAGAACTCAAACAGTGGCTGTGGGGACGGCAGATTGTCGATTTGCTACAGGATTTTCCGATACAGGTTCAGGCTGACGAATGGTTGTGCGTGCTTAAACGTATGCAGCCGCGTTTGTACTCGATTTCGTCCAGCCCGAAAGTCACGCCGCACCAGATCCATCTGACCGTGTCGACGGTGCGCTATGGTGCTGAGGGCAAACCGCGCGGCGGCGTGTGTTCAACGTTTCTGGCTGACCGCGCAGCAGGGTCGGTTGCCGTGCCTATCTTCATCCAAAAAACAGCTCATTTTCGTATGCCGAAAAACCCAGAGATGCCAATCATCATGGTTGGGGCAGGCACGGGTATCGCACCTTTCCGGGCTTTTTTGCAAGAGCGTCGGGCGACAGGAGCACAAGGTAAAAACTGGCTATTCTTTGGCGAGCAGCGTGCCGCGACCGACTTTTACTATCGTGAGGAGTTGGAGAAACTACAACGCGAGGGTTACCTGCATCGGTTTGATACGGCTTTTTCGCGTGACCAACGTGAGAAAATTTATGTTCAGCACCGTATGTGTGAGCAGGGGGCTGAGCTATGGCGCTGGTTAGAGAAGGGCGCGCATTTCTACGTGTGTGGTGATGCCAGCCGCATGGCGAAAGACGTTGATTCGGCGCTTCGGCAGGTTGTGCAGGTTCACGGGAACATGAGCCGTGAAGATGCGGCGGCCTATATTGCCAAAATGGCACAGGACAAACGCTATGTCCGCGATGTGTACTGAGTTTGCCAGTGGCTTTTGCTGGTATCAGGCGCACCGCCTGATGTGTGACGTCCTTTCTAAGGTTGATGCGTTAGGTGTTTTACCACCTAACGCAACTGATGATGCGGTGATTACGCTTTCGTTTTCAGCGCCTTGATTACGGCTTCGCCAAGCGCTTGAGCGGATGCTGGGTTCTGGCCGGTGATCAACCGCCCGTCAACGACGACTTTATTTTCGAAGATTGGGGCTTCTTCGAATGTTGCACCATCTTTTTTCAGCGCCGCTTCAAGTTCAAACGGCACAATCTTGTCGTAATTACGGGATGCTTCTTCTTCCGCAGTAAAGCCGGTAAGGTGACGGCCTTTAATCAACAGTTCGCCATTGCTGAGCTTCACATTCAGCAAGCCAGCTGGGCCGTGGCAAACGGCACTGATGATGTCATTTTTCTCGTACATCGTACGCACGATGTTGATCAACTCAGGATTGTTGACGAAATCCCACATCGGCCCGTGTCCACCAACGAGCAGGATCGCGGTGTATTTAGCAGGATCAACTTTTGCCAGCGGGATGGAATTGGCCAATTTGTTGCGGTGCTCTGGGTTAGTCCAAAAATCCAGACTCGCGCGATCTTTGAGATCGAACCCGTCAAACGGAGGCAACCCTCCTTTCGGGCTGGCGATATCATAATCCAGTCCGGCTTTATCGAAGACTTCAACCGGGTGGGTCAGTTCTGGAAACCAGAACCCGCCAACCAGCTCCGGCGTCTTTTTATCCAGACTGGAGACGACGATTAATACTTTCTCTTCTTTCAGATTGGTCTGAGCAAAAACAGGGGAGGCTGCGGCAAACACAGCCATCGCGGCGATAAGACCAGCACAGCGCTTTATTATTGACATAAAAAACTCCTTTTAGCAGGTGGGGTCTGCCGACTATATCTGTGATAACTGGTTGAAAATAGGGGGTAATAACGGGATGTATTGTTTAATAAATCGATGTAATAACTTTTTATTGGCGTGAGAAAATGTCGTAAAGTGCGTTTAATGATCCTGGTATCGCATGACGATGAGGAACCCTGATGGGGCAATCTGATAGCTTTGATGGACTGGCAGAATTTCTGGCGATAGCGAAACGATTGAGCATTCGCAAAGCCGCGCTCGATCTGGGCAAGACGCCGGGTTCGGTGAGTCTGTCGCTCCAGAAACTGGAGCATCGCCTCGGCGTGCTACTTTTCCATCGCACGACACGCAAAATGGCATTGACGGAAGCAGGAGAAGACCTGCTGCTGAGAATTGGGCCCGCGGCACACGTTATCGCAACGGGTTTTGAAGATGTGGCTCAATCGGCAAAAAAGCCCTCGGGGACGTTGAAGCTGATCGTAGAACGTTTGGCATTGCCTCATGTTATCGAGCCCCTCATACCTGCATTTCGTCAGGCGTGGCCGAATTTGAATATCGATATCACGGTGAGTAATCGTCACGATAATTTCGTCTCTGAAGGCTACGATGCTGGCATCATGATCGGTTCATACATCGAACAGGATATGATTGCAGTACGGCTCTCCCCGCCATTTAAGTGGGCGATATTTGGTTCGCCAGACTATTTCAAAGCGAACGGTAAGCCTAAAGCGACGTGCGATCTGGTGCATCACGAATGTATTCGCTTTCGTCGCCCAGAAAAGGGAGATATTTATCGGTGGGAGTTTGTCGAAAATAAAGAAAGTGTAAGAGTTGAGCCGACCGGTACAATTACCGTGAACGATGGTGAGCTCATGCGTAGCCTCGCGGTCAGGGGCGTTGGGCTTATTTACTCATCCACCTTCCATACCTCACGCGAACTGGCAAATGGCACGCTGGAAGCGGCGTTACTCGACCTCTCGCCGGGCAACGACGGCCTCTTTCTTTATTTCTCCAGAGCTGCGAGGAATCAACCCAAATTGCGTGCGTTTATCGACGTGTGTTCGCAGATAATTAAGACGTGAATGCGTCTACCCTAATAGTTTCGCTGTGAAAATAACTCTGCAAAGCTCCTCCCTTTTCAGTGGTATGTACTTCAATAGCGGTAAATATCACAATACCGCTCAGTAAGTAGGTTAAAATTTTGCTAATTAATCTATTTCTGGTCTTTATGGTAAATAATTCTGTTTTTTATAGTGTATTTTCCTGAAAAGTGGAAATTGATAACAGCACATCAGAAAAACAACAGGTATGATGAGCATGGCGCTTGGCGGGGGATGTTTGGAGGCAGATAAAATATATGAATCATTGATTACCGTAATGGTTAGATAGAGTAAAAGTTGTTGCTGATGGTTATCTGGAGGTATAATTTTTTACACTCTATCCTGCTAAAATACTTTGATAATTTTTGCAAAACGTGAATTCACTCTAATGACAACATCGAATCCTCATCTTTCACACCCAAAATATCGCCCTGACATTGACGGATTAAGAGCTGTTGCTGTTCTTTCTGTTGTGGCTTTCCACGCCTTTCCTGCCTGGATGAAAGGCGGTTTTATTGGTGTCGATATCTTTTTTGTAATTTCTGGTTTTTTGATTTCCACCATTATTTTCGAGAATTTAGATAAGGGAACCTTCAGTTTTTCAGAGTTCTATGCACGTCGTATCAAGCGGATATTTCCTGCCTTGTTACTCGTGTTATCGGTTTCTCTTGTCTTTGGCTGGTTTGCTTTACTTGCTGATGAGTATAAGCAATTAGGCAAGCATACTATGGCGGGGGTTGGCTTTGTTTCCAACCTCGTGCTCTGGGGCGAATCTGGCTATTTTGATAATGCTGCAGAAACTAAGCCACTTTTGCATTTGTGGAGCTTAGGTATAGAGGAACAATTCTATTTTCTCTGGCCTTTGCTGTGTTGGTTTTTTTGGAGAATTAATTTTCGCCGAATTGCGTTACTACTTAGTTTTATTTTGGCTTCTTTTTTTCTGAATATTTATATGATAAGGAGCGATGGAATCGCAACGTTTTACTCTCCATTGACCCGATTCTGGGAACTGTTGTTCGGTAGTTTATTGGCGTTTATCGTTCTTTATCACAAGAGTTTTGTCGATAGGTTTCAAAAAAATCAGTTTGTGATAAATGGCTTTTCGTTATTTGGTTTTTTGGTCTTGGGTTTTGGTTTTTTATCCATCAATAAAGATGCATACTTTCCTGGCTTTTGGGCTCTAATTCCCGTTATTGGTGCTGTTTTAATCATTTTTTCCGGCCCTAATGCGATGCTCAATCGTTTGTTTTTGAGCAATAAGATAATAGTTTGGTTTGGTTTAATCAGTTTCCCTTTGTATCTATGGCACTGGCCGTTATTGACCTTTTTGAGAATTGTAGAGAGGGGCTCGCCAGATCGTTTGTTGCGATTAGCGGCTATTTTTTTATCGATCTTGTTAGCCTGGCTTACGTATAAATTTATTGAAGGAAAAATAAGAAAATCAAAGGGATATAAATTTGTTAGTACGTTGGTTCTTTTAAGTTTTGTACTATTTTTATCCGGTTCTGCTGTTTTTTATAAAGATGGATTTGCAGAACGCAAGGCTGTGACAACGAGTGATTTTACCAAAGAGGTTCAGTATCAGTTTATGGGACCAATATGGGCCTATACAAAGAATGATATTTGCCTGTCTGAATACCCTTATAAAGATCAGGAGAAGATTGCTTGGTGGTTCTGCATGAAGAGTGGGACTAAGCCTCCAACTATTCTTCTTTTGGGTAATAGCTATGCAAACCAGCTTTATCCTGGGTTCGCTAAAAATGAAAAACTGAAACACCATACCATCCTTTCTATAGGAACGTGTGGGGTTGGTTTTGACAGTTCTGGGGACGATCCGAGACATCCTTGCTATGGCTCCAGGGTAACAGAGCAGGAAAATTTTATTGATGACATTATCAAGAGAGTAGCCTCCATAAAATTTGTTATCTTGGATGGTTTGTCACTAGAACCATCGAGTGACTATATTGCCAAAGTGATTCAGCGTATCGACTTTCTTGAAAGTCAGGGTGTGAAGGTCATTATTTTTACGCCACATATAAGACCGGGTTTTCATCCAAAGGCCTGCTTTAAGTCGCCCCTTAAACAGCATCCAAAGGATTGCTTGGTTTCCTCTGATGTTCGGAGTTCCATTCTGAAAGATTTCAACCCGCTGCTCGTGGCGGTTAATAAAACCCACCCCGGTGTGCTTGTTTTTGAACAAAATGACGTATCCTGTGATCGAAAGGACGGTAAATGTTCTTATGTTAGAAACGGCCTTCCATTATATCGTGACGAAGGCCATACCTCAGAATATGCTTCGCTGCTGCTTCAGGAATACTTTATTAAATGGGCATCGAGCCATGTTCCAGCGATTCTCGACTCAGCGCCCGCTGACAATTAAGAGTGTGAGTACATCTATTTTAGTTTCACGCTTGTCTTGAGGTAGTCAGCTTTTCGGCTGGTATTTTCCAGTACTAGCCTATTCAGATATTCACGGAGCGCTTGCTGTTATAGTCATACAGCGAGCGCCCGTGGTTCATGTGATTTTATTCTCCGTGCCGAACAGGTAAAAAGCCCGTCTTTCTGTCTGATATTTCCGGTAACCCCTTCGATAAAAACACTCTGGTTTACGAGAGGCAGGTTGTTGATGCTGGTGAATAGTGGGTGAGGTGAGGAGCTGTGATGGTGTTTGCTAACCACTTGTCCTGTTTGAAAATATCTCTAAAAAATAAAGGAGCTGCGCTATTAACGCAACTCCTCGAATTTGGTGGCCCCTGCTGGACTTGAACCAGCGACCAAGCGATTATGAGTCGCCTGCTCTAACCACTGAGCTAAGGGGCCGAATGGGCGATGATTATACGGTAATGTGCGGGGGGAGGTCTATAGCCTATCTGCCGGGTGGTGGTTTTATACTCAAGATAGCTTGTTGTTATTCTTATCAGAATTTACGATAGCTGTAGTCAACGGAAGTAGGGAAAGACATGATTACCGATATTCTGGCTATGAATCTTCAGGTTGTTTTCTGCGGCATCAACCCTGGGCTGTCGACGGCCCATCACGGTTACCACTTCGCGAATCCCAGTAATCGCTTCTGGAAAGTGATTTATCAGGCAGGCTTTACCGAGCGTTTGCTGACACCCGCGGAAGAACAGCATCTGCTGGATACCGGATGTGGCATCACCATGCTGGTGGAGCGCCCAACGGTTGAAGCCACCGAACTGGGGCGAGATGAGCTGCTGCAAGGCGGCAATGCGATTGTTGAGAAGATGACGCGCTATCAGCCGCGTGCGCTGGCGGTATTAGGGAAGCAGGCGTTCAGTCAGGCGTTTGGTATCAAGAAGGTTTCGTGGGGGCGTCAGGAGCTGCGTATTGGCGAGACGCAGGTTTGGGTACTGCCGAACCCTAGCGGGCTGAATCGTGCGACGCTGGAGTCACTGGTGGCGTCGTATCAGGAACTGTATCAGGTATTGCAGGATGGCGCATAAATCAGGGCTGGACGTTCTGACAGGCAAAAAATAACCCCGGCGGACCGGGGTTATTTTTCATGTAGTTATCTGAAGTGTGGATTAGCTGAGGAGTGAATTAATCATCCAGGAAGCTACGCAGCACTTCGGAACGGCTTGGGTGGCGCAGTTTACGCAGCGCTTTCGCTTCGATCTGACGAATACGTTCACGTGTAACGTCAAACTGTTTGCCCACTTCTTCCAGCGTATGGTCGGTGTTCATATCGATACCGAAACGCATGCGCAGGACTTTCGCTTCACGTGCGGTCAGGCCAGCCAGTACGTCGTGTGTCGCAGAACGCAGGCTTTCCGACGTGGCGGAATCCAGCGGCAGCTCCAGCGTCGTATCTTCGATGAAATCGCCCAAATGTGAATCTTCATCATCACCAATCGGGGTTTCCATTGAAATCGGCTCTTTCGCGATTTTCAGCACTTTACGGATTTTGTCTTCCGGCATCAGCATACGCTCAGCCAGCTCTTCCGGCGTCGGTTCGCGACCCATTTCCTGCAACATCTGACGAGAGATACGGTTCAGTTTGTTGATCGTCTCAATCATGTGTACCGGAATACGGATGGTACGCGCCTGATCGGCGATAGAACGGGTGATCGCCTGACGGATCCACCAGGTGGCATAGGTCGAGAATTTGTAACCACGGCGATATTCAAACTTATCTACCGCTTTCATCAGACCGATGTTGCCTTCCTGAATCAGGTCGAGGAACTGCAAACCACGGTTGGTGTATTTCTTCGCGATAGAAATAACCAGACGCAGGTTCGCTTCCACCATTTCTTTCTTAGCACGGCGAGCTTTCGCTTCACCAATCGACATACGGCGGTTGATGTCTTTAACTTGCTCGATCGTCAGACCGGTTTCTTCTTCGATCTGCTGCAGTTTTTGCAGGCTGCGGGTGACGTCTTCTTCAACATCATTCAGCTTTTCAGACCATGGCTTGCCCATTGCGACGGCTGCGGCAAACCAGGTGTTGTTGGTTTCATTGCCAGTGAACATCGTGACGAAGTTTTTCTTCGGCATTTTGCACTGTTCAACGCACAACTTAATGATCAAACGTTCCTGAGTACGTACGCGATCCATCATGGAACGCATGCTGTTAACCAGGAAATCAAACTGTTTCGGCACCAGACGGAACTGTTTGAAGACTTCAGACAGATTCAGGATTTCCTGTGCTGCCAGCGCATGGCTACGACCGTGGGCTTTGATAACCTGACGGGTCGTTTCATATTGCTCACGCAGCTCGGTGAATTTCTCACGCGCCAGCTCAGGATCGATGCTGTTATCGTCTTCTTCTTCCTCGTCGTCTTCTTCCTCGTCGTCATCGTCCATTTCTTCGGTCGAAAGCTCGGAGCCAACGTGAGTCGCGGTAGGGGCAATATCCTCTTCCGCATTAGGATCGACGAAACCAGTGATCAGATCGGACAGGCGGCTTTCGCCCGCTTCGACGCGGTCATACTGTTCCAGCAGGTAAGTAATGGCTTCAGGATACTCTGCAACAGAGCACTGAACCTGGTTGATACCGTCTTCAATACGCTTGGCGATATCGATCTCGCCCTCACGCGTCAACAGCTCAACGGTACCCATTTCACGCATGTACATGCGAACCGGATCGGTGGTGCGACCAATTTCCGATTCAACACTGGATAGAACCTGCGCAGCAGCCTCTGCCGCATCTTCATCGGCATCATTGGTGTTTTCGGCCAGCAACAGATCGTCTGCATCCGGTGCTTCTTCCATCACCTGGATGCCCATGTCGTTAATCATCTGGATGATATCTTCGATCTGATCCGAGTCGATGATATCTTCCGGCAGATGGTCATTGACCTCAGCATAGGTCAGGTAGCCTTGCTCCTTACCACGGGTGACAAGCAGCTTCAGCTGTGACTGCGGGTTTTGCTCCATAAGACGGTATCCACACTTCAGAGTATTTGGGTTGGTGTCGGTCAGCGTAGTTCGCTAACAATAGCATTAGGGGTATTTTTCTTATCGCCGCGGCCCCTGTAGCGGCTCTTTGCAGGGCTCAACCCTGCTATTTATCGGCAATTAAGCCTCTGTATCAGTGTTTTCTGGTCAACGCCAGTTGCAACGACCAAAGCTCTTTTTTTTCTTTGGCGTTGAGCCCATGCGTTCTGTCACGGGCAATCAATGTTTCTTGTCGCTGTTTCAGCAGCTGATCGTAGAGCTCTGCCAGACTGATTCTGAACTTCTCGTCGAGCTCTTCCTCTACGATCATATGGTTCCATGAAGCCATGGTTTCAAGCTGTTTGCGGTACTTGCTGTCGCGATATTTTTCCAACAGCAGACCCATGTTCATCCCAGGGCTGACATTGCAGGTTTTCACCAAGTCCTGAAACAGCGATAAACCAGCCACTTTGTCTTCTTCAATGCCTTCCAGCGCGAGGTCAGGCACCTCGGCCGCCAGTCTTGGGTTTTGTACTAAAAGTCCTATAAGTATACGCATAGTTGTGACTTTTAGTTGCGGCGGCTGGTAGGACTGAGCCTGCTCTGCCACTTTCGGGAGCAGTCTGTCCAACTGGCTGTCGTCCAAAATGCCTAGCTTGTTGCCGAGCTGCTGGCGCAAATACAGCCGCAGCGTTTCTCCCGGTACCTGGCCTATCAGCGGCAGTGCCAGCGTGCTGAGCTTGGTACGGCCATCGGGTGAACTCATGTCCACCTGCTGTTGCAGCGTTTCAAATAGAAACTGCGACAGCGGCAGGGCCTGTTCCATGCGCTGTTCAAAGGCGACTTTGCCTTCTTTACGCACCAGCGTGTCGGGATCTTCACCGTCCGGCAGGAACATAAAGCGTAGCTGACGACCATCGTTCAAATAGGGTAGCGCAGTTTCCAGCGCGCGCCATGCCGCTTCGCGTCCGGCACGGTCACCGTCGTAACAACACACCACCAGATCGGTGGCGCGAAATAGTAACTGAATGTGATCGGCGGTCGTGGACGTACCCAGCGATGCCACTGCATAGTCAATCCCAAACTGTGCCAGCGCCACCACATCCATATAGCCTTCAACAACCAAGAGTCGCTTGAGCTCAGCGTGGTTTTGCTGCGCTTCATACAGGCCGTACAACTGGCGACCTTTATGAAAAATTTCTGTTTCCGGCGAGTTAAGGTACTTTGGGGTACCGTCGCCTAATACGCGTCCGCCGAAGGCAATCACTCGCCCCCGTTTGTCGCGGATGGGGAACATTACACGCTCGCGGAAGCGGTCATACGTTCGGCCCTGATCGTTAGTCACCAGCATGCCAGCATCGTTCAATGTGCTGCGGTCATCATTATTGCGGCCAAAGCGCTTTAAAACGTTATCCCAGCCGGGCGGGGCGAAGCCAATTGCAAAATGACTGATCACTTCTGCGCTTAAACCGCGCTGTTGCAGGTACTGCAACGCTGGCGAACCGACTGATTGGCTTAGTGCTTGTTGATAGAACCCGCTGAGCTGTCCCATCAATTCGTACAGACTTTGCCGTTGGTGACGCTCTAACTGGGTTGGGCCTGTGCCGGTTTCATAAGGCACTTCGAGGCCGTATTGGGTGGCCAGTTCTTCAATGGTTTCAACGAATTCGAGACGATCGTAATTCATCAAAAAGTCTATGGCGTTGCCGTGTGCGCCACAGCCAAAACAGTGATAGAACTGTTTGTCACCGTTTACGGTGAATGAGGGGGTTTTTTCGTGATGGAACGGACAGCACGCATGGTAGTTTTTGCCCTGCTTTTTCAGTTTGACGCGCGCGTCAATGAGATCGACGATGTCGGTGCGAGCCAGCAGGTCATTAATAAATACGCGTGGGATTCGTCCAGCCATAAGCCCCTAGTGTATACCCTTCTGTAAGGTGGTTACATTGGATATAGCTTATAAACGACAACAAGCCGCGCTTCCTTTCGGAAAGCACGGCCTTACGTATGCAACTGCTAAGTCTGCGGATTAATCACGCGTTGGAGGGAAACCCTCCTGAAAATTAATACAGACGAGTGCGGCGTGCGTTTTCTCGAGCCAATTTCTTCGCGTGACGTTTCACTGCAGAAGCTTTAGCGCGCTTGCGTTCAGTCGTTGGTTTTTCATAAAACTCACGACGACGAACTTCAGCCAGAACGCCTGCTTTTTCACAGGAACGTTTGAAGCGACGTAGAGCTACGTCGAACGGCTCGTTTTCACGTACTTTAATTACCGGCATGTGCCTCTCACCTCAATAAATTCGGTTTGCCGCTGGCCTTGTGCCAGCCTTTTCAAAATGGTGCGGAATTCTACTGCAAACGTGACGCCTTTGTAAAGCATTGCGGTGATCATAAAACACCCAACCGCGGCCAGCGCAGAAATCAGGCCGCTTATGGTAGACTATCCGCAGTTTGAAGCAAGCGGCATTTAACGAATGCTTGTATCGTCATCAAAGTAGGAACAGCAATGCGCGTATTGGGTATCGAAACATCCTGTGATGAAACCGGAGTAGCTATTTATGACACGGAAGCTGGTTTGCTCGCCAATCAGCTATACAGTCAGGTCAAATTACATGCTGATTATGGCGGTGTTGTGCCTGAGCTCGCCTCACGCGATCACGTGCGTAAAACAGTTCCGTTGATTCAGGCGGCGCTGCGCGAAGCTGGGCTACAGGCTGACGATATCGATGGTGTGGCTTACACCGCTGGCCCAGGCTTGGTCGGCGCGCTATTGGTGGGTGCGACTGTCGGCAGGTCGTTGGCATTCGCATGGGGGGTACCGGCGATTCCTGTGCATCATATGGAAGGGCATTTGCTGGCGCCGATGCTGGAAGATAATCCACCTGCGTTTCCTTTCGTGGCGCTGCTGGTTTCTGGTGGTCATACGCAGCTCATCAGCGTGACGGGCATTGGTGAATATCGCCTGCTGGGCGAGTCGATTGATGATGCGGCGGGTGAAGCATTTGATAAAACGGCGAAATTACTGGGATTAGATTATCCCGGTGGCCCAATGCTGTCGAAAATGGCGCAGGCGGGGGATTCCCAGCGCTTTACGTTTCCACGCCCGATGACCGACCGGCCGGGGCTGGATTTCAGCTTTTCCGGGCTAAAAACGTTTGCTGCTAATACGATTCGTAGTAACGGTGATGACGACCAGACACGTGCCGACATCGCACGTGCGTTTGAAGATGCCGTTGTAGATACGCTGGCGATAAAATGTCGTCGTGCGCTGGATGAGACGGGTTTTAAACGACTGGTCATGGCGGGGGGAGTGAGTGCAAACCGGACGCTGCGCCAGCGCTTAGGTGAAGTGATGGCGAAACGCGGTGGTGAAGTGTTTTATGCACGCCCTGAATTCTGCACGGATAATGGTGCGATGATTGCCTACGCGGGCAGCGTACGTTTGGTTCATGGTGCAAGCCAGACGCTGGGCGTATCCGTTCGGCCACGTTGGCCGTTGGCTGAATTGCCTGCGGTGTGAGACTTCAAACTCAATAGTCGCTACGTGTAGCGGATCTACACGTAGCGGAAAACGTAGTAAAAAAACACGTAGCAAAGAACGAATTACAAAAACGGCAGCGGACGAGCGAATTACAGTTCTTGTTCGAATAGCACCAGAATAGCTTCGTAAAGCTGTTTGACGCTGAAGCCTCGTGCCGGGGTGGTAAAGATGGTGTCATCACCCGCGATGGTGCCGAGAATACCTTCTGACTTCCCAAGTGAGTCCAGCAGGCGAGCAATGAGCTGTGCAGCGCCAGGGCTGGTATGGATCACGACAACCGCGTCGTTGTAGTCCACGTCCAGCACAAGGTTCTTCAGCGGGCTGGACGTCGTTGGGACGCCAAGCTCGGCAGGGAGACAATACACCATCTCCATTTTGGCATTGCGTGTGCGCACGGCACCAAATTTCGTTAGCATGCGTGACACCTTGGATTGGTTGATGTTTTCAAATCCTTCGTCTTGCAATGCCTGAACAATTTCACTTTGAGAACTGAACTTCTCTTCCTTTAACAGCGCTTTGAACGCTTTAACGAGGTCTTCTTGTTTTGTCGAATTTCGCATTCTGCACCGGATTAATTGTTATGGTTAATCTTCCTATTATGCAGTTGTGTGAATTTTTATGCAATTAAATCGCGTATAATTCCAGTCCCTTTCACCAGATATGCGTTAGTCGCTGTTTTCAAAAAAAATCGACTCTCGGGTAGTCCGAAAAATGCGTCATGCGTCACATAAAAGTAAATCAAATGTTATCAGAATGATGTTGTTTGGACGCCATCGATCGGTGTAATGTAGCGCACAGGTTAATCGCACGTGAATGAACACTGCGTTATAGCTCAATAGCTTATTAACTTTACTTACCTTTCAAACGAATGGTTGTTTTTGATTTATTATTAGAGACATAGCGTATTTTTTGTCTCTCATGTCATTTGTAGAAAGATAAGTAGGTTGCTCGTATCCCCATTTTTATATTCTGTTTATAACCAAATGAATTCACGGCACTTTTTTATTTTATGATAATAAGGAGTTTAGGATGAAAGTTGCAGTTCTCGGAGCAGCAGGTGGTATCGGTCAGGCACTCGCACTCCTCCTCAAAACCCAGCTTCCTTCAGGTTCAGAACTATCCCTTTACGATATCGCCCCAGTAACCCCGGGTGTTGCCGTCGATCTGAGCCATATTCCTACAGCAGTGAAGATCAAAGGCTATAGCGGTGAAGATGCTAAACCGGCGCTTGCTGGTGCAGATATCGTGCTGATCTCCGCGGGTGTGGCACGTAAACCTGGTATGGATCGTTCCGATCTGTTCAACGTCAATGCTGGCATTGTGCGTAATCTGGTTGAGCAAATTGCGGTTACTTGCCCGAAAGCCTGTATCGGTATCATCACTAACCCAGTGAACACGACTGTTGCGATTGCGGCAGAAGTGCTGAAAAAAGCTGGCGTATATGACAAAAACAAACTGTTCGGCGTCACCACGCTGGATATCATCCGTTCCAACACGTTCGTTGCTGAGCTGAAAGGCAAACAACCGCAAGATATTAATGTGCCTGTTATCGGCGGACACTCTGGTGTGACGATTCTGCCTCTGCTGTCTCAGGTTCCTGGTATCAGCTTCAGCGAGCAGGAAGTGGCCGATCTGACCAAGCGTATCCAGAATGCGGGTACCGAGGTTGTTGAAGCCAAAGCCGGTGGCGGATCGGCAACGCTGTCTATGGGTCAGGCAGCTGCGCGTTTTGGCCTGTCTCTGGTTCGTGCGCTGCAAGGCGAAAGCGGTGTGGTGGAATGTGCATACGTTGAAAGTGATGGCAAACATGCTCGCTTCTTCGCTCAACCGATTCTGTTAGGCAAAGATGGCGTCGCCGAGCGTAAAGACATCGGCACATTAAGCGCTTTTGAGCAAAACGCGCTTAACAGCATGCTGGATACGCTGAAGCAGGATATTGAGCTGGGCGAGACGTTCATCAAGAATTAATCATTGAGATTCTTGTAATACGTGGCGTTGAATAAAAAGCCGGAGATTGATATCTCCGGCTTTTCTTTTTTTAATCGGGACGGATGAGTTTTTTTCTGTCGATAAGCTCATTGGTTTCCGGATTGTAGTACCGGCTGGGCCAAATCTCTGAAGGGTGAATACCCAGCGCATCGGCAATAAGCCATTCCCCCTTGGGCCAAGGGCGTGAGAGCGCATTAGCTAACGTCGATGAGCTTAATCCGGCCGCTCGCGATACCGCCGCCAGCGTTGTGTTTTTCTTGCGCAGTGCAGCAATGATATCAGCGGGATGCCAGTCTTGTTTCCTTAAAATCATAATCCTTCCCTTATTTGCTATAAGACGACTGTCGATTAGTGGTATAAATAACGGATGTTAGTTATATGCCGAACTAACATGACATTATTATTTGGAAATAATATAGCATTAATTTTCCTTAAAATTCTCAATTAATTTCCAAATGAGCGCGTTTTTGTTAGGGATGGCACTATCAGGATGAAAGGCAATGAAAAAAGAGTGGTTTGCTACCAGCGATTTGGTTGGAGTCGGCGGCCTTCCGAAATCAAGACAAGGATTAAATAAGCGCGCCCGCGAGGATGGATGGGAGAAGCGTCGCCGTAAAGGCGTCCAGGGAAGAGGAGTGGAGTACTCAATTCACAGCTTGCCGGATACGGTAAAGAAATCCCTATTACTCGAAATCGAGCCTTCCGCCTACTCGGCGAAACAGCCTGCGGCACTGGCCGTATGGATGCAGATTTACCAGCAACTATCTGAAAAAGAAAGAGATGAACTAATCGCTTATATTCTGCGAGTCGGGGTATCCTCCACGCTGAGCCAGTTGGGGATTACGCCGTCGGATGAGGAGCCTGTCTCATCAATGGAAATTGACTGATTCGCTACTGGCGATCTTTTCGAACGTTAATCTCAGTGACGAAAAGGAACCTTTATTTTCTGTCGCTTTGTAGCACTTTTTCTGGCCGCGGTGCCTGGTCATCGCGCTAGATTTCATCATTTCTTCTATTACTTAGGTGTGTCGGTAACGCGTAAAAGTTAGCGGTTTAGGTAATTATAGTCTATTATATGGAAACTTTTGGGCGAGTTGACGTAATGCCTGTTCAAAACAAACAAGGGAGTGACGAGTATGGACAAAGAATGGTTTGCAACAAGTGAGCTGGTTGGCGTGGGTGGATTGCCTAAGTCGCCGCAGGGGTTGAACAAGCGGGCGCGAGACGATGGTTGGGAAAAGCGCAGGCGGAAAGGGGTTCAAGGGCGAGGCGTCGAATACTCTATTCGCAGTTTGCCGAATGAGGTCAGGAATTCTCTGTTAGTGAAAGAGAATCCGCCAACCGAATATTATCGTATCGATAATGAGCCGACCCTGCTGTCATCGTGGGTGCACATTTTCCATCAACTTTCCGTTGATGAACGAACCCGGCTGATTAATTTCATCTTGCGTGAAGGGACAATAGCGATGCTGTCTCGGCTGGATGATGTCGCCATCGACCAGACTGCCTAGTCTGGCGAACGAGTAGCGCTGCAAGGCAGCGCTACTTATGAATCAACGATCTTATCTGATAAGAACCTTACACTACGTTAGAAATCACGCTGTACGGCTAAGTGGGCGAGGCCTTCGAGCGCCATACGGTGCGGCGTTTCCGGCAGCAACTGTAGTGCGCTAATTGCCTTATCTGCCTCTTCTTCGGCACGCTGACGCGTATAATCAAGCGAACCACATTGCTGCATAGCGGCAAGAACCGGTTCCAGCAGATGACGCCCGTTTCCTTCTTCAATCGCCTTGCGAATCAGCGAACTCTGTTCTGCATTTCCATTACGCATCGCGTGCAGTAACGGCAGCGTTGGCTTGCCTTCATTGAGGTCATCGCCCGTATTTTTACCCAGCGTTTTGCCGTCTGCGCTGTAGTCGAGCAGGTCATCAATTAATTGGAAGGCAGTGCCCAGGTAGCGGCCATAGTCCTGAAGCGCCTTTTCTTGCTCTGGCGTCGCGCCGGCAAGTATGGATGAAGATTGCGCTGCGGCTTCAAATAAACGCGCCGTTTTGCTGTAAATGACGCGCATATAGCTTTCTTCAGTGATATCCGGGTCGTTGCAGTTCATTAGCTGCAAGACTTCACCTTCAGCAATTACGTTTACTGCTTCTGACATCAGCGCCAGCACGCGTAACGATTCGAGGCTGGTCATCATCTGGAAGGCGCGGGTATAGATGAAATCCCCAACCAACACGCTCGCTGCGTTGCCAAAGGCGGCATTTGCTGTCGCTTTACCCCGGCGCATGTCGGACTCGTCTACCACATCATCATGCAGCAGCGTTGCGGTATGGATAAATTCGATCAGTGCTGCGACAGTGACATGCTTATCACCGTTATAGTCGAGGGCTCTGGCGGCAAGTACAGCAATCATCGGGCGTATACGTTTTCCACCACCGCTGATGATGTAATGTCCAAGCTGGTTTATCAAAACGACGTCGGAATTCAGCTGTTCAAGAATGACGTTATTAACAGCCGCCATATCCTGCGCAGTTAATGTTGTAATTTGTTCTAGATTCATGGTTTGTGCCAACGTATGTCTTCAACACTGCCGTAAGATTGCTGCTGCATATCGGCAAGACGGAACTTATTGCGCCGATTGTACTTGAAAAATGAGAGAGATAAACGGCAGTTGATACGTTGTATTCTTTTTCTTCACATCCGTTGATTATGCACTTGTCATCCTCAGTATTTTTGCGTAGAATTCGCGCCCTATTATGAATATTTATAGCGCGCTCTGAAACCTATTAACGGGTGCGCGGAAAGCGGAGTTTTATATGTACGCAGTTTTCCAAAGTGGTGGTAAACAACACCGAGTAAGCGAAGGTCAAACCGTTCGCTTGGAAAAGCTGGACATCGCAACTGGTGAAGCCGTTGAGTTTGACCAAGTTCTGATGGTTGCCAATGGTGAAGAAATCAAAATCGGCGTTCCTTTTGTCGATGGCGGTAAAATCAAAGCTGAAGTTGTTGCTCATGGTCGTGGCGAAAAGGTGAAGATCGTTAAGTTCCGTCGCCGTAAACACTACCGTAAGCAAGCAGGCCATCGTCAGTGGTTCACTGACGTGAAAATTACCGGCATCAGCGCTTAAGATTAGGAGAGCGGATTAAATGGCACACAAGAAAGCTGGCGGTTCAACCCGTAACGGTCGTGACTCTAACGCACAACGTCTGGGCGTAAAACGTTTTGGCGGCGAAAGTGTACTGGCTGGTAACATCATCGTTCGTCAACGTGGTACTAAATTCCACGCAGGAACTAACGTTGGCTGCGGGAAAGACCATACTCTGTTTGCTTTGACTGATGGTAAAGTTCAGTTTGAAGTTAAAGGCCCGAAAAACCGTAAATTTATCAGCATCGTTGCTGAATAATTTTTCGCGTTAGGTCTTACGGATTTAAGCCCCGCAATTCTTTGCGGGGCTTTTTACATTCTGATTCTGAGTAAACCATCTGGATAAGTATGAATACTAAACAACAGACGGGCATCGGTCTTTGTCTGGCGCTGACTACGGCTGTTTGCTGGGGGGCGTTACCGATAGCCATGAAACAGGTTCTGGTGGTGATGGAACCTTATACGATTGTTTGGTATCGCTTTTTTATCGCTTCGATTGGACTCGGCATTATTCTGTCATCCCGTAAGATGTTGCCGCCAATGCGGGTTTTCCGGCATCGGCGTTGGTGGGTTCTGCTACTGATTGCAACGGCTGGACTACTGGGTAACTTTGTTTTCTTTAGCTCATCTCTGCAATATCTGAGCCCGACGGCGTCTCAGGTTATCGGGCAGCTTTCCCCCGTAGGCATGATGTTCGCCAGCGTACTTATCCTAAAGGAAAAGATGCGCGGTACGCAGGTTATCGGCGCGATCATGCTGATCTGTGGTCTGATCCTGTTCTTTAATACCAGCCTGATTGAGATTTTTACCCGACTGACGGACTACACGTTGGGCGTATTGCTGGGTGTTTGCGCCTCGGCGGTATGGGTATCCTATGGTGTAGCGCAGAAAGTTCTATTGCGACGTCTGACATCACAGCAGATTCTGTTTTTGTTATATGTGCTGTGCGTCGTCTTTATCACGCCTTTTGCCAAGCTTGAGGTTATTTTCCAACTGAGCAACTGGCAGCTTATTTGCCTGCTATTCTGCGGTGCGAATACGTTGATTGGCTATGGTGCGCTGGCTGAGGCAATGGCTCGCTGGCAGGCGTCGCAGGTTAGTGCGGTCATTACGCTGACGCCGTTGTTTACGCTGCTGTTTTCCGATCTGCTGGCGTTAGGGTGGCCGACTTTCTTTGCTGCGCCCGTACTGAATTGGGTTGGCTATGTCGGTGCGTTTGTGGTTGTTGCTGGCGCCATGTTTTCCGCTATTGGACATCGTTTCCTTCCTGGAAAGAAAGAGCCTGTGCTGCCATTGGTAGCGAAAAAGTAGCTTAAGAGAACGCGTATTGCAGCGGTCACTGCCATTTTTTGACAGCCAGCATGTGTTGTTTATTTTTAATACAGATGAAATTATTGGAGCAGGCAGGTACAATCCGCTCCTTTGCTGGAATGCGTTCTGGTGCGTCGGTTTTTTAATGGTGAGTAGACACACGCTACATGCCATAAAATCAAAAAGTTACGCCAAGAAGAACCAATAACAAGCCTAAAACACGTAGATATTCTCTATTGGTTTTTTGCGGAGAGAATCAATGAAGTTTGTAGATGAAGCCACAATTCTCGTTGTGGCAGGCGATGGCGGTAACGGTTGTGTCAGCTTTCGCCGTGAAAAATATATTCCCAACGGTGGTCCGGACGGTGGTGACGGCGGCGATGGCGGTGACGTTTATCTGCTGGCAGACGAAAACCTGAACACGCTGATTGACTACCGTTTTGAGAAATCCTTCCGCGCTGAGCGTGGACAAAACGGGCAAAGTCGTGACTGTACGGGTAAACGCGGCAAAGACATTACGATTAAAGTTCCTGTTGGTACCCGTGTTCTGGATCAGGGAACTGGCGAAGTGCTAGGTGATATGACGCGTCATCAGCAGAGTCTGATGGTGGCGAAAGGCGGCTGGCATGGTTTAGGTAACACGCGTTTTAAATCGTCTGTCAACCGTGCCCCTCGTCAGAAGACCAGCGGTACGAAAGGCGAAGAACGTGAATTGACGCTGGAACTGCTGTTGCTGGCTGACGTGGGCATGCTTGGCCTGCCTAACGCAGGTAAATCGACCTTTATCCGCGCGGTATCTGCAGCGAAGCCGAAAGTGGCTGATTATCCGTTTACTACGCTGGTGCCGAGCCTTGGTGTTGTCCGTATGGATAGCGAACAGAGCTTTGTTGTGGCGGATATCCCAGGTTTGATTGAAGGTGCATCCGAAGGCGCTGGGTTAGGGATTCGCTTCCTGAAACACCTTGAACGCTGCCGTGTACTGTTGCATCTGGTTGATTTAGCACCGATTGATGAGTCAGAACCGATTGAAAATGCCAAAATCATTATCAATGAGCTAGAGCAGTATGGCGCAGGTTTGGCAGAAAAACCGCGTTGGTTGGTTTTCAACAAGGTTGATTTGATCGATAAGGCTGAAGCGGAAAAACGTGCCAAAGAGATTGCGGCTGCGCTTGGCTGGGATGATAAGTATTATCTGATTTCTGCAGCGAACCGTGAAGGCGTCAACCCACTTTGCTGGGACGTGATGAACTTCCTGAAAGCCAATCCGAAAGTGACGGCGATTGCCGAAAGCGCACCGGAAAAAGTGGAGTTCATGTGGGATGATTATCACCGCGAACAGCTGGCTGAAATAGAAAAAGAAGCTGAAGAAGAGTGGGATGATGACTGGGACGATGAAGATGATGAAGGTGTTGAAATCATCTATCAAAAATAATTCGTTCTTCTGCTAGTCAGCTCTCGCCAACGCGGCCTTACCTTCAAAGTAAGGCCGCGTTGTTGTTTTAATTGCTCTGATAAATATCTTTGTAGAGACGGCTTTCAAATCTCACCAGAGGGACGCGACGGGCGCGCTGGTCTTCTGGCGGCACGGCATAGCCGGATAGGAACTGGACGAATGCCATACGCTGGCCGCTTGCGGTAGTAATGAAGCCTGCCAGATTGTATACGCCCTGCAGTGCCCCGGTTTTAGCCGAAACCTTGCCATCAACGCCAGCTTCATGCAGGCCGCCACGATAACGCAGCGTGCCGTCATAGCCGGAAAGCGGAAGCATCGTGATGTAATTCAGTTCATTATCGTGCTGTGCGATGTACTGCAAGACCTGCATCATCGTTTCTGGTGAAATCAGGTTGTGTCGTGACAGGCCTGAACCATCGACAACAATGCTGTTTCCTAAATCTACACCCGCTTTCTGACGCAGGATTTGTCGCACGGCATCAGCGCCAGCGCGCCACGTTCCCGGCACGCTAAAACGCTCATGTCCAATGGTACGAAAAACCGTATCGGCTATCATATTGTCTGATTTTTTCAGCATGATAGTGAGCAGGTCGTGCATCGGAGGCGATTGTGTTTGAGCCAGTACGCTTCCTGCCGGACCTGGCTGTGTCTGGCGACGAAGGCTGCCTTTAATACGGATATCTGCCTGCTGTAGCTCATCTTTAACGATAGCGCCGGCATAGCTGGCTCCATCCTGAATCGCGAACGCCAGCGGAAGCGGTTCTGTGCGCTGGGTTAGACAGCCCGTAAGCGTAAAGCGATTCAATTCCCCAGGAACCACATCCAGCTCGCAGTATTGGGCATCGGCGGAGCCTTTAGCCAGCGTGCGTACCTCGCTGAACATTTGCACCGGATAATAGGATGCAACGCGGATAAACGCATTATCACCCGCCTTAGGCGCACTGTAGAGTGAGACGGAGAAGCAGTTGCGATCGACAATTGCGGCACCCGGCGGGGCGCTGAAGCATTGTGTCATGTCGTTCCAGGGCCAGCCCGGCGCTTTATCGTGGCTGGCGAACACTGAGGTGTCGATCAGTACATCCCCCGCGATTTCCTGTATCCCGCGCTTTCTTAATTCCTGCACCATATTCCGTATTTGCTGGCGCTTAAGCGTAGGATCGCCGCTAAACCGTACGATGAGGTTACCGTTCAGAATACCGCTGGTGACAGGCCCGTGGCTTTCCATCGTGGTGATGAATCGATAATCTGGACCTAATTGCAGTAATGCTGCTAATGCGGTTATCACCTTTTGCGTACTGGCCGGAAGCGCCATTTGCTGGCTATTGAAGGCCATACTGGGTGTTGTTGCGCCAACTTTTTGTACCAATAGCGCCAAATTGGCACCATCTGGTAAATATTGGCGATGATCCTCAACAGAAGCTGCATTGGCATGCAGAACAAAAGCGCAGGCAAGTCCGGTAACAATCGATGAAAAACGCATAATCTCAGCTAATAACGGGGTAACGTGTGGTCATACTACGGCGCAACAAGGGCTAAAGTAAACGATGACCCTCATTGAACTCTGGGGTAAAATACGTATCAAAATGCAAAACCGCTGCTAGCCTGGAAATTTTGTTCCGGGGCTGGTTGCTTTTGTTTTATGTCCAGTGAGGACTTGCACGTTGCAGAGACTCCGTCGCCTTTGATTTTTAGCGCGTCAGGATGACGATTATTTGAGTCTTACGGACTTTTTTAGAGGTATAGACAATATGAAACAATTTCCGATGACATTGCGTGGCGCTGAAAAATTGCGCGAAGAGCTTGACCACCTGAAATCTGTGCGTCGACCTGAAATTATTGCGGCGATTGCCGAAGCGCGTGAGCACGGCGATCTGAAAGAGAATGCAGAATATCATGCCGCACGCGAGCAGCAGGGCTTCTGTGAAGGGCGTATTCAAGACATTGAAGCTAAATTATCTAACGCACAGGTTATCGATGTTACGAAGATGACTGCGAACGGGCGTGTTATTTTTGGTTCGACCGTGACGGTGATGAATCTGGATAACGAGGAAGAGCAAACTTATCGGATTGTTGGCGATGACGAAGCGGATTTTAAACAGAATCTGATCTCTGTAAATTCCCCCATCGCGCGTGGTCTGATCGGCAAAGAGCAAGATGACGTCGTGGTTATCCGTACGCCAGGCGGCGACGTGGAATATGAGATCCTGAAGGTCGAATATCTGTAAACTTTGCCGTATTGTTGATTAAAACAGCAAAAATTGTAAAGAAAAGAAAAAGGCCGCTTGCGGCCTTTTCTCTAACCGAGAGGCATGGCACCTTTCCGTTAAAACCGAGTATCCTGAAATAAAAAGTGTTATCGTGGTAACACAATTTTACGTTCTTTCGCAGGACGGTAGAGCACCAGCGTATGGCCGATGACCTGGACGTTAGCGGCACCCGTTTCACGAACAATCGCTTCAACAATCAAGGCTTTGGTTTCGCGGTCTTCTGTCGCTACTTTTATCTTGATCAGTTCGTGATGCGCTAATGCTTGTTCGATCTCAGCCAGAACACCTTCGGTGAGACCGTTATTGCCCAGCATGACAACCGGTTTTAGCGGATGTGCCAAGCCTTTCAGGTGTTGTTTTTGTTTATTACTTAGGTTCATTGTCTTTTTTACTTAGGTTGGGATTGAAAACGGTTCATTCTACCGCCATCTCATGATTATAACCAATTTGACTGTTCTGATTGGTAATATGTGAGAAGTTTCTCCCCACCACGAGCGTGTTACTGAGAATAGTTGGAAAATCGATGGCGAATAAAAAGCGTTCTGCAAGCTCCAGTCGCTGGTTGCAGGAACACTTTAGCGATAAATATGTGCAGCAAGCCCAGAAAAAAGGGCTGCGCTCACGTGCTTGGTTTAAACTTGACGAAATACAGCAAGGCGACAAACTGTTTAAACCCGGTATGACAGTTGTGGATTTAGGCGCAGCGCCGGGCGGCTGGTCACAATATGTGGTCACGCAAATTGGTGGAAATGGTCGAATTATCGCGTGTGATATTTTACCGATGGATCCGATTGTCGGCGTCGATTTCCTGCAAGGGGACTTTCGTGATGAACTGGTCCTCAAAGCCTTGCTCGAAAGGGTTGGCGATAGCAAAGTTCAGGTGGTGATGTCTGACATGGCCCCTAACATGAGTGGTACACCAGCCGTTGATATTCCGAAGTCGATGTATCTGGTTGAATTAGCACTTGGTATGTGTCGGGATGTATTAGCACCAGGCGGAAGTTTCCTGGTGAAAGTGTTTCAGGGAGAAGGTTTTGATGAATACCTGCGGGAAATTCGCTCCCTGTTTACGAAGGTGAAAATTCGTAAACCAGACGCCTCACGTGCCCGGTCTCGTGAAGTGTATATTGTAGCGACAGGGCGCAAACTGTAGTACCCTAACGCTGTTTTTTAACACAGTTGTAATATGAGGTTAATCCCTTGAGTGACATGGCGAAAAACCTAATTCTCTGGTTAGTCATCGCAGTTGTGCTGATGTCTGTTTTCCAGAGCTTTGGGCCCAGCGAGTCGAATGGCCGTAGGGTGGATTATTCAACCTTCTTGACTGAAGTGAATCAGGATCAGGTCCGTGAAGCACGTATTAACGGGCGTGAGATCAGTGTTATCAAAAAAGACAGCAACAGATACACGACTTACATTCCTGTCAATGACCCCAAGCTACTGGATAACCTGCTAACGAAGAACGTGAAAGTCGTTGGTGAGCCACCGGAAGAGCCGAGCCTGCTGGCTTCTATCTTTATTTCCTGGTTCCCGATGCTGTTACTGATTGGCGTCTGGATCTTCTTCATGCGTCAAATGCAAGGCGGCGGCGGTAAAGGTGCCATGTCCTTCGGCAAGAGCAAAGCGCGTATGCTGACTGAAGATCAGATCAAGACGACGTTTGCTGATGTAGCCGGTTGTGACGAAGCGAAGGAAGAGGTTAGCGAGCTGGTCGAGTACCTGCGCGAGCCTAGCCGTTTCCAGAAACTGGGCGGTAAAATTCCGAAAGGCATTCTGATGGTCGGCCCGCCGGGAACAGGTAAAACGCTGTTGGCAAAAGCGATTGCTGGTGAAGCGAAAGTGCCTTTCTTTACGATTTCCGGTTCTGACTTCGTTGAAATGTTTGTGGGTGTTGGTGCTTCCCGTGTTCGTGACATGTTCGAACAAGCGAAGAAAGCCGCGCCTTGTATCATCTTTATCGATGAAATCGACGCCGTTGGCCGTCAGCGTGGCGCAGGTTTGGGCGGTGGTCACGATGAACGTGAACAAACGCTGAACCAAATGCTGGTTGAGATGGACGGCTTCGAAGGTAACGAGGGCATTATTGTCATCGCGGCAACTAACCGCCCCGATGTGCTTGACCCCGCGTTACTGCGTCCAGGCCGTTTTGACCGTCAGGTTGTGGTTGGCCTGCCGGATGTTCGCGGTCGTGAACAGATTCTGAAAGTTCACATGCGTCGCGTACCGCTGTCTCCAGATATCGATGCGTCAGTGATTGCTCGTGGTACTCCAGGCTTCTCTGGTGCGGATTTGGCTAACCTGGTTAACGAAGCCGCATTGTTCTCCGCGCGTGGCAACAAACGCGTTGTGTCGATGGTCGAGTTCGAGAAAGCGAAAGACAAAATCATGATGGGTGCAGAGCGCCGTTCCATGGTAATGACGGAAAAGCAGAAAGAATCGACGGCGTATCATGAAGCAGGACACGCCATCATCGGTCGTCTGGTGCCAGAGCACGATCCAGTCCATAAAGTGACGATCATTCCGCGTGGCCGTGCACTTGGCGTGACGTTCTTCCTGCCTGAAGGTGATGCGATCAGCGCCAGCCGTCAGAAGCTGGAAAGCCAGATCTCTACGCTGTACGGTGGTCGACTGGCCGAAGAAATCATTTACGGCGTGGAACATGTTTCAACAGGCGCGTCCAATGACATCAAAGTGGCAACGTCGATTGCTCGTAACATGGTAACGCAGTGGGGCTTTTCTGAAAAACTGGGTCCTTTGCTTTATGCGGAAGAAGAAGGCGAGGTATTCCTCGGTCGCTCCGTGGCAAAAGCCAAGCACATGTCAGATGAAACCGCGCGTATTATCGATCAGGAAGTAAAATCTCTGGTTGAACGTAACTACGTGCGTGCTCGCGAACTGTTGATGGCAAACATGGACATTCTTCACTCAATGAAAGATGCGTTGATGAAGTATGAAACCATTGATGCGCCGCAGATCGACGATCTGATGGGACGTAAGAAAGACGTTCGCCCGCCTGCGGGTTGGGAAGAGTCCCGCTCTGACAACGATTCTGGTAACGGTGGCGGTACACCTAAAGCCCCTACGCCAGTAGATGAGCCACAGACGCCTAATCCTGGTAATACAATGTCTGAGCAAGTGGACGACAAGTAATTCGCCTGCGATTGACATCTGTAACTTACGAAACCCCAGCTCAGGCTGGGGTTTTTTACTGGGAATGTTCTTTGAATCACATTTCACGCTAACTATGTACACCAGAATGCGGAGGTAAATCATGCAACTGGTTGCCAGAGACTCAACGCTGGATCTTTCCTGCCCACACATCATGGGCATTCTTAACGTCACGCCGGACTCTTTTTCCGATGGCGGCAAACACAACAAACTCGATGCGGCATTACTGCACGTTCAGGAGATGATTACCGCTGGTGCGACCCTGATCGATATTGGTGGCGAATCAACGCGCCCCGGAGCCGCTGACGTGAGCACGGAAGAAGAGCTGAACCGTGTGGTGCCTGTGGTGGAAGCCATTGCTAAACGCTTTGACGTATGGATCTCGGTCGATACCTCAAAGCCGGAAGTGATGACGGCGTCGGCGCAGGCGGGTGCGCACCTGATTAATGATATTCGCGCTTTGCAAGAGCCGGGAGCTCTAGAGGCGGCGGCGGCAACAGGCTTGCCAGTGTGTCTAATGCACATGCAGGGTATGCCGAGAACCATGCAGCACAAGCCCCATTATGATGACCTGATGCAGGATATCGGCGATTTCTTGCAACAGCAGATTGATCGCTGTGTGAGCGCCAATATTCCGAAAAGTAAGCTATTGCTGGATCCTGGGTTCGGATTCGGTAAGAATCTTGCCCATAATTATGCGCTTCTGGCTCGCCTGAGCGAGTTACATCGTTTTGAACTGCCTCTTCTGGTTGGCATGTCGAGGAAATCCATGATTGGACAGATCCTCAATGTACCTCCTGCACAGCGTGTTCATGGTAGCGTCGCTTGCGCAGTGATCGCAGCGATGCAGGGAGCACAGATTATTCGCGTGCACGATGTTAAAGAAACGGCTGATGCCATGCGTATTGTTGAAGCTACCCTTTCTGCGAAGGAATAAAAACGAAATGAGTAACCGCAAATATTTTGGTACCGATGGCGTACGCGGCAAGGTTGGCGATACGCCGATTACCCCTGATTTTGTGCTTAAACTGGGCTGGGCTGCCGGGAAAGTTCTCGCGCGACATGGCTCTCGTAAGATTATTATCGGCAAAGATACTCGTATTTCTGGCTATATGCTGGAGTCTGCGCTGGAAGCCGGGCTGGCTGCTGCGGGGTTATCCGCTTCTTTTACCGGCCCGATGCCTACGCCTGCGGTTGCTTATCTTACCCGTACGTTCCGTGCTGAAGCGGGTATCGTTATTTCTGCTTCTCACAACCCGTATTACGACAACGGTATTAAATTCTTCTCAATTGACGGGACCAAGCTGCCGGATGACGTAGAAGAAGCGATCGAAGCTGAACTAGAAAAACCGCTGACGTGTGTTGAATCGGCTGAATTAGGTAAAGCCAGTCGTATTGTTGATGCTGCCGGACGCTACATCGAATTTTGTAAGGGGACATTCCCGAGCGAGCTGAGCCTTAATGGCTTAAAGATTGTCGTCGATTGCGCCAATGGCGCTACCTATCATATCGCTCCCAGCGTATTGCGCGAGCTTGGCGCTAAAGTCATCGCGATTGGCTGTGAGCCGGATGGGATGAACATCAATGAAGAGTGCGGGGCCACGGACGTCAGACAGCTACAGGCGCGTGTACTGGCTGAAAAAGCGGACGTTGGGCTGGCGTTTGATGGCGATGGCGATCGGCTCATCATGGTCGACCATTTAGGCAATAAGGTCGATGGCGATCAGATTCTGTATATCATCGCCCGTGAAGGTTTACGTCAAGGGCAACTGCGCGGTGGCGCGGTGGGCACGCTGATGAGTAACATGGGGCTTGAGGTTGCGTTAAAGCAGCTCGGTATCCCGTTTGCTCGTGCCAAAGTGGGTGACCGCTATGTATTAGAAATGATGCAGGCAAAAGGGTGGCGCATCGGGGCCGAAAACTCCGGTCATGTGATCCTGCTGGATAAAACCACGACGGGCGACGGTGTGATTGCCGGTTTACAAGTCCTTACCGCGATAGTGAAAAACCATATGAGCCTGCATGATTTATGCAGCGGTATGAAGCTGTTTCCACAGATTCTGGTTAACGTGCGGTTTACGGGTGAACACGATCCGCTGGAAGACAAAAACGTGCAGCAGATTACGCAGGATGTGGAAAAAGAATTGGCCGGACGTGGGCGGGTATTGCTGCGTAAATCCGGTACTGAGCCACTCATCCGTGTCATGGTTGAGGGTGAACACGAAGAGACGGTCATCGCGTTGGCGAATCGTATTGCCGATGCGGTAAAAGCTGCCGGTTGAGGGCGTTTTTGATTCGCCAATCAGGTAGATAAGGCTTTCGATAGGTATCTTGTGTCGAAAGCCGCTGTTTTTTTCTGCAATCAACCTGTGGTGACCAAATTACCCTTGCGTACGCTACATCCTTTGGTTAGTATTCAGACCCGCTTGATAAGGGATGTTCTACATCCTGCTTAGCGGAATGACACGCGGTTTACCGCCAGAATATAGCATCTCCATAAATCATGGGGAAAACGGTTAACGGGTACGACTATGTACGAAGCTCTATTAGTGATTTTCCTGTTAGTATCGATCGGGCTTGTTGCCTTGATCATGCTTCAGCAGGGTAAAGGTGCTGATATGGGAGCGTCGTTCGGAGCAGGTGCTTCTGCCACTTTGTTCGGTTCGAGCGGCTCTGGTAATTTCATGACCCGCATGACGGCGATACTGGCGACCCTGTTCTTCATCATCAGTCTCATTCTGGGCAACTTAAGTTCGCTGCAGAAAAAAGGCGGTGCATGGGATAACCTGAGCCAGCCAGAAAAAGCCGAGCAGACGACAACGCCTGCTGCACCTTCAACGCCGGCGAGTGACATTCCGAAGTAAGCGTTTTAAAGCAGTAATTGTGATGCCGTGGTGGTGGAATTGGTAGACACGCTACCTTGAGGTGGTAGTGCCCGATTGGGCTTACGGGTTCAAGTCCCGTCCTCGGTACCAACATAAAAAATAGACGTCGATTGACGTCTATTTTTTTGTCTTTAATTTACTGTCTCAGCGCCTTACAGGCGTACCAACTGCTTGCCAAAGTGTTTGCTGTCTAATAAGTCGATAAAGGCTTGAGGCGCATTCTCTATTCCCTCAATAATATTTTCCCGATATTTTAATCGCCCTTTCTCCACGGCATCCAATAGCCAGATGTTTGCTTCGGCATAGTCTTTGAACCATTCTGTCACAAGAAAAAAACGGCTTAGCGGGGCATCGGGCAGCGAAGAGAAAAATGCTACCGTGCTGGAAGCGTCAACGTCAGGATCCTGATTGTATTGTGCCGCACTGCCACAGACGGGGACTCTTGCACCTTCGTTAAGCAGTTTGGCAACAAAAAGCGAAACCCTGCCGCCAACGTTTTCAAAATAGATATCAATTCCGTTAGGGCAGGCAGCTCGCAAGGCGTGATTTAAGTCATCTTCTTTATAATTAATGCAGGCGTCAAAGCCTAATGTCTTAACGACATAGCGACATTTCTCTTCGCTTCCAGCCAAACCGACAACCCGGCATCCAGCCTGTTTACCTAATTGACCGACGACGGAACCTACGCCCCCTGACGCGGCGGAGACCACCAGCGTTTCTCCCGCTTTGGGTTTGGCAATTTTGTTCATGCCAAAATAAGCGGAACGTCCCGGTGTACCCACCACGCCGAGAAAAATAGAGGGTGACAGAGCCGTTGGCGGCAGGCGGTGCGTAATAAAATCCTGAGGCGTGCCGACATAGTATTTCTGCCAGCCTGAAAAGGTGAACACACAATCTCCAACCTTAAAGTGTGGGTTCTTCGTTGCCACGACGTAGCCTACCGTTTCGCCTTGAATCACTTCTCCCTGTTTGATTGGGCTCACATAGGCTGTGTTCTTGTTAAGCCGTGGGCGTGTATAAAGATCAATGGATAGCCATTTGTTTTCAACCAGATATTCGCCGGGCTGTAGTGCATTGATATGGCGTTCTTCGAGCCGGAAATCCTCTAACTGTGCGGGGCCATCAGGATGACGATTCAATACAATCAGCTTGTTTTCTAACGAGTTCATAATATTCCCTATATTTAGCATTCATTATGTTATGCACTACCTGCGGCGCTGATCAGGCAGCGTTATCGTGTGCGAGTGAGGACCAGCGATGCTTTGGCCATCGGAAACTGAAGATCACCAGCAGTAGCGTAAGAGGCCATCCGCTGATGAGGACAATCGTATCCATCGGCAGCCCAGGCTGGCGGGAAAGGAGGTAGATAATGATGGCTTTCACCAGATAAACCAGAATCCAGACCAGTGATACCTCGTTCCAGACTCGGACGTACTGCGGTGTGCCATAAACGGGGAGCGTCTTAAGCGCTGGCGTAGCTTGTTCCGCCAATGTTTGTATGACTGGACGCCCCTTGATGCTGTAAAGGGTAAAAATAATCACGGTTGATATTGCGCCGCTGACCGACAAAAAAACGCTCTCCTGATGGATATCAAACAGGATGACGCCTTCCAGATAAAGGTAGTGGCTAAGCCCCGACACAAGGATGAGAGCAATGATTGGCAGATAGCCTTGCCAACGGCTGATGAGTTGCAGTACACCGGAATAGATCGCGGTTATTAACAGCGCGACGCCAGCCCCCCATTGTAAAAATGCGATGTTGTAAATAACGACCGGTATGATGATGGTCAGAAGCGCATCGCGCGATACCAGATATCGCCAAACGGTTAACGACGGGGGATGGCCCATGTTTTCTCCTTACTTACGTCATAAAATCGCCGTTCTGCGTTGGAAACCGCAGACGGCGAATGTGTTATTGCCATACTTTTTTGAGCTGTTCGGCTATACGGGAAATGTGCGGTGCGTTCATCATTGAGATATGATCGCCGGACGTCGGCAGTACCGTCAGGCAACCTGAAGTGAGGCGACGCCACCCCAGTCCAGACTCTGGCAGACGGATACGACCGGGTAAGATATCTTCCGCTTCGACGACCAGCACATCACCTGAGTAAAGCTCGCCACGGTAAGCGTCCGTCGCATAGATATGGGTTTGCAGGATATTGATAAAGTCCTGAAATGCTCCAGGCCCAATCGACTGAGGAACCAGCCCCACACGTTTAAATTCAGCCAGAAAGCGCGACGTTCGTTGCGCATTGCTCATGTCTGCAAGCGACTGCTCCGACAGATCGAAAGACGCTCCGGTAAACAAAGCCACTTTATGCGCAAAATACGCCAGACGTTCAGCCTCGTTCATGTCTGCTGAGCCGTCGATGTTGATCTCTGGTGCCGGTTGATCCAACACTAACACCGTCGGTGTTATGCCTTTTTTCGCGAGCTGCTGCGCCATTTCAAAAGCAATAGTTGCACCCAGAGACCATCCTCCTAATACCAGACGAGAGTGATGAACGATGTCGCTAGCTTCTGAGAGATAAAAAGCGGCAAGCGCTTTGATATCGGCGTTATAAGGCTGGTTAACGCTGAAATCGGGCACCTGAATACCATAGATCGGATAGCGCTCGCCCAATTCTCGCGCCAGCCCGGAATAGCACAGCACGTTACCGCCTGCTGGATGGATCAGAAGCAACGTGGGGTTATCTTCAGGCTGCCCACGATTGATCGTCACCCTTGCGGCTTGAGTCTGCGATCCCTTTTCTTCAATCACGTGGGCCAACTGGGCAATGCTGCTGTTTTCGAACAGTTGCCCCAGAGACAGGGATGTCCCAAAGTGCTGATTAACGCTCAGGATGAGCTTTAATGCGCTGAGAGAATTCCCGCCAAGGGTAAAAAAGCTCTCCTGCGTATCAATCGTCTCGCTTTGTAAAATATCGCGATAAATTTCATGCAGATCGTGTTCGCGCTGATTTTCCGGGGTATGGAATGCTACGCGCTTTTCTGCTGAGGGCAGGGGTAACGCGGCATAATTTATCTTACCGCTAGCAGTTAATGGCATTGCCTCTAGCCATACCCAGCGTTCGGGATGCATATAATCTGGCAGCTTTTTTTGCAGCGCCGTTTTTACTGTGGCCTGACTGGGTTCATCAATGCCGCACAGGTACGCGGTTAAGACGGTTTCCCCGTGGGGCAGCGTGTTTTGTTTAATGGCAACGTGGGTTGCATTAGCAACCTGTTGTAATGCCTGTTCGATCTCCGTCAGTTCAACACGGTAGCCGCGCACTTTAACCTGACGATCCAAGCGCCCCATAAATTCAAGATTGCCATCAGGCAGGAAGCGACCTTTGTCACCGCTGCGATAAAGCCGCTCGCCCTCAAGATAAGGGTGGGGAATAAAGCGTGCGTGATTTTGATCTGGCAGGCCGATGTACCCTTCTGCGACATGCGAACCGCCCAGATAAATTTCGCCCGGTAAGCCGGCTGGAACGAGCTGGTGATAAGCATCAAGCAGCAGGACATGACTATCGGACAGAGGCTTACCGATGGGTAAATAGTCGCCTGAAAGGGAGCTGAGATCGTCCGGCACCGGATAGGTGGTGATGCCGACGGTGCATTCGGTTGGGCCATAATGATTGAGGATGCGGCAAGACGTTCGGAACTCGCGTACGCGCTTGATGAGAGACAGAGGAACGCGTTCTCCGCCGATAACCAATAACTGACGAGGCAACAACGCTTCAGCCTGCGGTGAAGTCAATAACGTCGCTAAATGCGACGGCGTAATCTTTATGCAATCGACCGGATAGTGCGCCAGATAAGCGAATAGCTCCTGTGGGGAGCGGAGTAATTCCGTGCTGATCACGTCTAACTGACCCTGGTGAATCAGGGCAGGGAACAGCACCGTGTGTGCCAAATCGGTTGTGAAGGATGAAAACATGCCGTAGCGAGCATCGGGCGGCAGGTTGAGCACGGGCCGAATGGCCTGACAGTAGTGGCTAAGCTGTGAGTGTTTGACACGAACGCCTTTCGGTTTGCCGGTACTGCCCGAGGTATAAATGATGTGAGCCGGGCCATCCGTAACCTGTGGCGGAGATGGATTGCTGACCGGCATTCTACTGCGATTTTGTCTTACGTAGAGGCAAGGGAGCCTGTCACCGGGTGCCTGTTCGTCGATGATGACACAGCGGGCGGCGGAGTTTTGCAAGATGAACTCAACCTGCTGAGCAGGGAGATCGATATCGATTGGAACATAGCATCCGCCTGCTTTTAACACGGCCAGAATCGCGACGACGTAATACTCGCTTTTCGGCATGAACAGCGCGACGCACTCGCCATGAGCCATGCCGTCTTTCTGGAGCTGATGAGCCAGCTGGTTTGCCCGTTCATTGAGCTGAGCATAGCTGAACGTCCGGCCTTCACAACGAACCGCGATGGCATCGGGATGTTGCTGTGCCTGTTGTTCAAACTGCCGATGAACTGCAGGCGGGAACGCGTTAGGGGTCGGGCGGCACTGTGCGATTGTCGCGCGACGTTCTTCGTCGCTTAACAGTGAGATATCCCGAACGGTTAACTGCGGCTGGGTGATTAAGGTTTCAAGAACCGTCCGCAGATCGTTCAACATACGCTGGATGGTGCTGCTGGAAAATAATGCGCTGCTGTAGTTCATGGTGAACAGCAGGCCGTCGCTATCCTTGTCTTCTTCTACCCATAAGTTCAGATCCAGTTTTGCGGTGCCGTAATCCACTTTTAACGGCTTATATTTGAACCCGCCATGGCTGCTGTGAAAATGGGGGAAGACCTGATACGTCAAGATTGCCTGGAAGATTGGATTGATCTGGGGATTACGCACATAGGTAATCTCGTCCAGAATATAATTGAACGGCACGTCCTGGTATCTCAAGGTTTCTTCACACTCGGCGCGCGCGCCCTCAATCAGGGAGGCGACACTGGCATTAGGATCGATATCAAAACGTAATGGCAGGGTATTCATGAATAGCCCCATCATGTTTTGCGTGGCAGGTAAATTTCGGTTGGCAAACGGTGCGCCGATGATGATTTCCTGCTGCCCGCTGTATTTATGCAGCAGGAGTTGGTATGCCGTGAGGATAACGTGGAATTGTGTCGCCTGATGCTGTGTCGCACAGGTTTGTAAGCGCTGGCAGAAAGACGCATCAAAGAACTGGCTGGCGATTCCCCCGGTGGTGCTCATTTTGGCCGGACGCGGGTAATCCGTTGCCAGATCTAACTGCCCTGTGATGCCATCCAGCTTCTTCGCCCAGTAGGCCAGCCCGGTCTGGTATTCGCCCTCGGTATACCACCGATCTTCCGCCAGTGCATAATCGGTGAACTGGAGCGTTTTTTCGATGGGTAATGTCCCGCCCTGCAGCAGACGAAAGTAGTTTTCCATGAGCATCTTGAAGAACACATTGACCGTCCACCCGTCGGAAATAATGTGATGAAATGTCAGGAACAGGACATAGTCGTACTGATGGGTTTTGACCATATGGAGATAAACCAAGGGGCCATTCTCCAGATCAAAAATAATATTCCCTTTCGCCTTGGCTGTCTCCGAGACATATTTTTCAATGTCTTCTTCGCTGAATGCGGAGATATCTTCAAAGCTGAACGTGAAAGACATGTCGTCAGCAACGCACTGGCATACGTCGTTATCGACCAGCCGGAATGTCGTACGCAGAATGTCATGTTGTTGCATCAGATAGTCGAGCGTTTGCTGTACTCGCTGCGGCTCCATGTCGTGCTCGATCCTGCAGGCAAGCACATAGGGATTGTTATAGACCTGGCTATCGTCAAGGTATTGGGAGAGCATCCAGATACGCTTCTGCGCGCTGGTCATGGGGAAATGTACTCTGCCGGGTGTCGCGTGCGGAACAATGGCCTTGCCTGAGGCTGTGTTGCCCGTTTTCTTCTTTTCTCTTGCCAGCTTTTTGAGTTCATCCAGGCTAAGCGAGGTCAGTTTTGCGGTGGGAAGCTGCGTCATTATCGAGTCTCATTTTGTGACATTCGGTTTTACATTAGCGGCCGCCTTCGAGATGCATACTGAAGGCGGCCGTTCCCTTATTCCTGCAATAAGGCTTCCAGCTCGGTAAGGATCAGCGTTGCTAACCCTTTCACGGTCTGGTTCTGGTAAAACAGATCAACGCGAATATCGATTTCAAATATGCCGGAAACGGTAGACACGACCTGTACTGCCAGCAGCGAGTTACCGCCCAGTTCAGTAAAGCTGTCGTTAACGCCGATCCCCGAGATCCCCAGAATCGACTGCCAGACTTTGACGATCTCCTTCTCGATGTCATTTTCTGGCGCGACATAATCCACAGAGAGGGCCGGTCGGGCATATCCTTCCGTTGCTTCGCTATTCTGCAAAATGAATTCAGGCGTTTCCTGTTCAGGAATCGACTCATAAATGAGCTGATCCAGATCGCTGGTGACGACGACTAACTGTTCAAATTCCAGATGCGCAAGCTGGCGTTTTATCGCGTCCAGCCCTTCTGGCAACAGAATGTCTTTATCTGCCAGATTCACTTTTACTGCTGCTGTGGCTGCCGTTGAGGCGTTTTCTGACGTCGCGAGCTGATTGCCCATCGTCATCTTCATCAGCGTGTAGTTTTCCAGGACCAGCAGCGGAACGCCCTCTGGTGACAGGAACGTGATATCCATGACGATGGCGTTATCCTGCGGCTGATAGGCCTGCTTGAGCCTGGCGTGGGCGTAGCACTCTTTCCCCAGTGGCGATAAGAAGGTCATCTTGCCATAGCTGATAGGCAGGAAATTCTCCTGTGTAATCAATGACAGGCAGGAGATGGCCGTGGCATCAATCACTGCGGGGTGGTACGGGTAGCGGGTAAGATCGTGCGTATAGTCGCTCCCCAGCACTTTGTGGATCAGCCATTCGTTATGGCCCTGAGCAATCTCGCGATGGTTGTTCCAACGCTGGCTAAATGACAGGAAATTCTCGCCCGTGTTGGCATTTCCCAGCTCGGTGATAAATGGCGCGTAGGGAACCTGCGTGGTGCAGCGCTGTTTGATGGCGTCAATCGATTGTGGCGCGAGGTCAGCCGTTGGAGCGCCGTGGCCGATGCTTCCGAACGCGTGTTCTTGCCATGCCAGCTCAAGCACGCCCTGAGTCTTGAGGCTGAATTTATAGCCTTTCCCCTCTGGCGTGATGAATAGCCTCATCTGACGCGGCCAGGCATCGGTATAGATCACCGGCTTGGTCAACATCAGGTTCTTGACCTGAAGGCTTTCCTGAGATTTAAAGCCTGTCATGAATTCATGCAGCAGCGATAAGATTGTCGCTCCCACCAGTGAAGGTTGTTTCGCAAGGCGGTGCTCATCGATAACCCAGTCCTGCGTGGTGAGATTGACCTGATAGCTTTCCTGCATGCCTTCACGCTCAAGGAGCGTCAGCAGGTCGCCTTTGGCTTCTTCAACGGCAGCCAGCTTGCTGTTTTTCTTCTCCTGCAGCTGTTTTCCCCAACGGACGGCCATTCCCACATCGCCCCATTTTCCCCAGTTCAGCGAGACGGTGCGCCCACGGCGATGCTGGTTGCGATAATGCGCAAAGGCATCCATAAACGCGTTACCCGAGCAGTAATCAATGCGGGCTTCGTCACCGACGATGGAGGTAATAGAAGAGAATAAAATAAAGAAGTCAGGCTGTTTGTCCTGCAGCAGCTCATCCAGAATGAGCGATCCTGCCACTTTGGGATCGAGCACGTTGGCGCAATCGGCGTCATTCTTCAGAGCAATGATACCGCCGCCAGCCACGCCTGCCGTATGGAACACGCCATCGACCTGCGGGAACGCGGATAACATCTCGCGCATACCGTGATAGTCATTCACGTCGACCTGCGCCAGATGTATCGTGTTGCCACGGGCTTCCAGACGTAAAACGCTCGCCAGTTTTTCACTGATAGGATCGTCAACCGGATGCTGTTGGATCCAGGCTTGCCACTCTTCACGCGGTGGTAACGCCGCACGGTAAGTCAGGATGATCGTCGCATTACTGTTTTCAGACAGGTGGTTGGCAAGTAAGATTCCCAACCCACCGAGGCCACCAGTGATGAGGTAGACGCCGTCGTCTTTCAATTCCGCAGGTAAACCGATATCGTCCTGTTTCAGATGCACGGCCTGGTAACTTTCTTCCCAGCGCTGGTTTCCGCGGTAAGCCACCAGATTGCCGTGTGTTGCGATATGGCTTTCTGCAATCAGGCTGTGGGCAAACTCATCAAGCTGTTCGGCGTTTTGTTTAAGATCGATATCCACCAGGTGGCACTGCACTTCAGGATACTCGTGATAGAACACGCGCGACGGCCCGACCAGTAGCGCATTCTCTGGTGAAGCGATGCGCTCACCCATCACGCTGAACGTGTTGCTGGTGGCGAAGGTCACATGCAGATCGTCCAGCAAATTCTCGTTCACCAGCGCCTGCTGGAGATAGAGAGCAGGGTAGAACGTGTTCAGCGGTGAAGAGAGATAGGTATGCTCAAGCGGCTGGACCTGTTCCGCCGCCGTCAGGTTCCATAAATACAGGATGCGTGATGGACGTAACCCTTGTCCTGTCAGGCTTTTCAGCAGCCGGACATAGTCGGCGCGTGAGGATACATTGAGGGTGTATTGGCTTTCGGAAAGCGTTTCCTGATACTGCATTCCCGGGCTGACGAAAAAGACCTTATGCCCGTCCTTTTCCAGTAGTTGCTTCGCACGTTCGGCGATACCCAGCGTATCCGTCAGCAGCAGCCAGCAGGTGTTCTCAGCTTCAACGCGTTTGCCCGCCATGTATTTCGCCGGAATGGTTTTCTTCCAGGTCGGCATATAGAACCAATCGCCGATATCCGCCTGTTTCCGCTTTTTAGCTTTAACGGATTGCTCACTCTGCATGTCATTACTGGCTGACGACAGGGCTGGCAGGGCGAAGCGTTTCCGCTCAAAAGGGTAGCCCGGCAGCGGGATACGACGACGGTGCTGTTCTGGATGATGCTGATGCCAGGGAACGTTTACGCCGCTTGCCCAAAGCGCGCCTAGCGTCGACAGGAGATGCTCGCCGGATAAGGCCACGTCTTTCGCCGTTGGCAGGGAGGCATAAATCAATGCGCCGTCTTCTGCGCTGAAATGCTGCTTGGCAGACGATTCCAGCGAGCGTCCCGGCCCGACTTCAAGGAACACGAAATCGTGATGCTCATCAGCCATCAGCGTTTTGAAGGCGTGAGAGAACAGCACCGGATTTCGTACGTGGCGCACCCAGTAGTCGCTGTTTTTCGCCAGTTCTTCAGTCACCCATTCGCCGTTAACGGTAGACACAAATGGGATCTGTGGCGCGTGCAGCGTGATGCTATCAATGACCTTTTTGAAAGCGGGCAGCATGGGTTCCATCATGTGTGAGTGGAAAGCATGCGAGGTATCCAGATGTTTGCAGAAGATATTGCTGTCTTCCAACTGCTGTTGGAAACGTGCGACATCGTTTGAAGCACCGGCGATGACGCATAATCCAGGGTAGTTAACCGCCGCAATTTCCAGCTTGCTGCCGTGAAGTTTGGCCTTCAGGCTTTCTTCATCGAGCAGGACGGCCAGCATATCTCCCGCGGGTAATGCCTGTACCATCTTGCCCCGCATCGCAACGGCTTTCAGCGCATCTTCCAGTGAGAACACGCCGGACAGGCAGGCTGCTACGTATTCCCCCACGCTGTGACCGATCATGACATCTGGCTGAATACCCCACGACATCCACAGTTTTGCCAGACTGTACTCCACCACGAACAGGGATGGCTGGGTAAACTGGGTTTCATTGATGCGAGACTCGGCGATATCGTCGCTGTCCTGAAAGATAATCGACGTCAGATTGACGTCCAGAATCGGCTCCAGATAGTTACAGCATTGATCCATGCTCGCGCGGAAAACATCGTAGGTGTCGTACAGCTCACGCGCCATATTGACGTACTGGTTGCCCTGTCCCGGGAACATAAATACGACGGATTTTTGGTTTTTTCCCTGCTGCGTCACCACCAGTGAAGGCTGATCCAGCTTGGCCAGCAGTGAATCGCGATCCTTCCCGATAATAGCCGTGCTGTGAGAGAATTTTTGTCTCCCAACCTGCAAGGTGTAGGCGATATCTGCCAGATTGGCATCGTCATGCGCACTGAGGTAATCGCGCAGACGGTGTTTCATGTCTTCCAGCGCCGTGCGGCTTTTCGCGGAGAAAGGTAAAATCAGCAGGCTGTTGTCATGGGTATCGCCCGCTTTTAGCGACGGTGCGGCTTCCAGAATGACGCAGGCATTGGTGCCGCCGACGCCAAAAGAGTTCACCAGCGCGCGATGCGGTGTTTCTGACGGTTCCAGTTCACTGAGTTCGGTGTTCATGATGAACGGACTGGTTTCAAACTCAATGTTAGGGTTTGGCGATTCGAAATGGAGCGAAGCTGGCAGTTTGCCGGTTTCCAGCGCCAGTGAGGCTTTGATGAGGCTGGCCATGCCTGACGCTGCGTCCGTATGGCCAATGTTGGTTTTCACCGATCCCAGACGGCAATATTGAGTTTTATCCGTGTATTCCTGAAACGTCTGAGTGAGCGAGGTGAACTCGATGGGATCGCCCAGCGCCGTGGCGGTGCCGTGAGCTTCAACAAAGTTGATCGTGGCGGGATCGAGCTGTGCATTAGCTATCGCCTGTTTGGCAACGGCGATCTGCCCGTGGATGCTCGGCGCGGTAAAGCCGGCTTTCAGGTTACCGTCGTTATTCACTGCGCCGCCTTTCAGCACGGCGTAAATATGGTCGCCGTCGCGTACGGCGTCATTCAGACGTTTCAGTAACACGACGCCAGCACCGCGGCTGAACACCGTGCCGTTGGCTCGGGAGTCAAAGGCATAGCAGCGGCCATCTGCGGATTCCATGCCGCCTTGCATATAAGGATAGCCCCGGCGTTCTGGCGTATCCACGGAAACACCGCCCGCGACGATCAGGTCACTTTCCCCGTTCAGCAGGCTATTCATGCCCATCACGACGGCGACCATCGCGGTTGAACAGGCGGTCTGTACGTTAACGCTCGGCCCTTTGAGGTTGAGCTTGTAAGATACTCGGGTCGTTACGTAGTCTTTATCATTGTTGGTGACGACCGATGCACCGCTGGCGTACTTCTGCACTTCAGGATGGGCATTTACTTTACTCAAATGCCAGGCGGTTCCTGTTCCGCCGAATATGCCGACTTTTCCAGGATAGGTGGCAGGGACGTAGCCGGCATCTTCAAACGCGTGCCAGCAGCATTCCAAAAAGACGCGATGCTGTGGATCCATAATTTCGGCATCGCGTGGCGTAATATCAAAAAAGTTAGCGTCAAAGTGCTGTGCGTTACCCAGAATGCCCCGGCGGCGAATATAGTTGGGCGAGGCGATCATTTCTTCTTCAATGCCTGACTCCCTCAGTTCTTCTTCACTGAATGTGCTGATCGTCTCCACGCCGTCCAACAGGTTTTGCCAAAATATTGCGGTATCTTCTGCACCGGGAAAGCGAGCCGACATTCCTACAATGGCAATATCCTTATCGCGGAACTGTTCTTGCTGTTTCATTTCATTACCTCACCGTGAATATATTCGCCTCCTTTTCACGGCGCAGGCCGCTAACCTTCTTTCTCCGAATACTATCCAGAGGAAGAAAGGTCGACGTCCTACGCCGTGAATATAGAAGGGACAGCTACATTAAAAGTTAATTACTTTTTGCTACCTGCGACGCCAGCAGTAACCCGGCTGATAAGGCTTTGCAGGTTAGATGCCGACGGGTGTTGCAATGCTGCTTTGATTGAAACAGGAATGGCTGGAATAGACTTCGCATGCCAGTACTTCTTGGTGTTAGGAAGGATTTTCTGGCCAATCGCATAGTAGCTAGCGGGCTTGGATGAATTTTGGTGACTCAGAACAAATTTAATTGCCGAAGCCACTTTCGCTTTGACTGCCGAGGCAGCGTTCAATTGATTTGCAGACATGGTATTACCACCTATTATCAGTGAAATAAGGATGATGAAACACATTGCCCATTGTTGGGCGGTTATTCCCCTGGAGTATAAATACGCTTTTTGGCGTAATTACTTCTTGCTGCTTGATTTCCCAGCGTGTATTTCGCTAATACGCTTGCTTAGCATCTGTACCGTTGGGTATTGGAATAAATCAACAATAGAGATAGGTGACTCCATTTTGTTTTTTATTTCGCGATAAACCTTGGACATCAGCAGGGAATTTCCGCCTGCATCGAAAAAGTTCTCTTGGATAGAGACTTTCGGATTGTTGAGTACGGTCCGCCAGATAGAAATAATATTTTTCTCTATCTCGGAAGGTAATATTGCTTTGTCATTTGACATTTTTTCACCATTAGTTATTTACGCAGGAACACAGCTTGGATTTATCAATTTTTCCATTGGGGTGCGTTGGCATTTTTTCCAACGCAACGAAATGAGAGGGCACCATGAAAAAAGGCAGCGTCTTGGCAAGGTGCGCTTTTATCTCTTGAATATCGATGTGCTTCTGATGCCGTAATACATAAAAGGCTGAGAGTGATGGCGCCGCGTTTTCTGAGCGCTTTTCGAGAATCACGGCAGCATGGTTAATTTGCGGTAGCGCCTGTATGTGCGTTTCTATTTCCGCCAGCTCAATACGGTGTCCACGCAATTTAACCTGGCTGTCTATTCGGCCAATGAACTCCAGAACGCCATCGACGCGCTGCTTAACCCAGTCGCCGGTTTTATACATTTTCTGCCCAGTCTGATGGTTAAACGGGTCATCAACAAATCGCTCCTGCGTCAGCTTTTCCGCATGCAGATAGCCTTTTGCCAGAATATCCCCTGCCAGATAAAGCTCACCGCTTTCCCCCACATCGACAGGCTGTTGCGCCTCATCTAATACATAAGCGGCGGCATGAGGGATAGGCTTGCCAATCGGGGCAATTTTTTCTTCTGCTCCCGGCTGGCAGAGCCAATGACAGGCAAAGATTGTTGCCTCGGTCGGGCCGTAGAGATTGTGGATCTTTCCCGGATATTGCAGGGAGAGATCGTTGACCAGCGTTTGATCGAGCGCCTCGCCGCCAGAAAAGATATGGCATAGAGAGGTGCAGCGGGATAGCACCTCCGTATCCACAATGACGCGCAGTGCTGTCGGCACGAACTGTGCGACCGTGACCTGATGACGATGCATAAATTCAGCCAGCAGCTGCGGATCGTACTTGGCATCCTCGGTAATGACCGCACAGCTTGCGCCAGCGATCAGCGGCCAGAAAATTTCCCACACTGAGACGTCAAAGCTGAACGTGGACTGGTTAAGGACAACATCGTCGTGCTGTAGCACGAAGGCGCTTTGCATCCATGCCAGATAATTGACCACCGTTCTGTGGCTGACCATGACGCCCTTTGGCGTTCCGGTGGAGCCGGAGGTGTACATCACATAACAAAGCTGTTCTTCACTAACTGAAGGAAGCGTGGGGGTAGCCTGAACGCTCAGATCGATCTGATTGATGTCAACGATCTCACGATGGCTCGGTGCCAGCGTAAGCGCGTGTGCATTGTCGGTAATAACCAGACGCGCATCGGCATGATTGACCATGTAATCCAGACGCTCGTGCGGATAGTAAGGATCAAGCGGTAAATAGCACGCACCGGTTTTCAATACGCCGAGCAGGCTGACGATCAGATTCGGGCTTTTATTCAAATAAATACCGACAACATCCTTCGGCTTTACGCCCCGCTGCAATAGATCGCTCGCCATGGCGTTTGCCCGCTGATCCAATTGTCGGTAGGTCAACGTTTCTGTATCGCTTCTCAGGGCGATAGCGTCCGGCGTCTGATGCCGCTGCTGTTCAAATAAGGTGTGGAGCACTCTTGCCGATGCCATGGTCTGATCCTCTGGTGATGCCAGGGGTCACGCCGGGCATCCTTTTACGCGTTATGCAGGTACGGCACACATGCACTATGCCGATGAGTAATTGCCGCTGAGTAATATTGCTGCTGAACAATGTGCTTTGATTATGATGACGCTTCTTGTTGCTCCGCAGGTGCTGGTGACGTGGCGTTTTCCGCTGTCTGTGGCACGCTTTCCCCTGCGGGAATACTGGGTCTGATCGCAGCATCGGTCAGAAAATCGATGACGCGCATGAGCGCTTCAGGCGCGGGTTGACGTTTTACCTGCGTGTGAATGCTGTATTTAGCGCGTGTGTCTGTAGCTCGGGTCTGCGCTGACTTGTGTGATACCCGACCAGCCATTTTGACTTTGAACGGCCCCCATCCCAGTGACGCCGCCAGATTGCCGTCTTCTCCGGTATCATCGGATGAAGATTCACTCTGTGTGACTTCAAGTTCGAAATCGATCGTCCCTTCTTCAATAGAAATAATCGGATGGGTAATCGCGGCAATGAGCGGTATGCGCATCGTTTTTGTCACTGCACCTTTTGCGACTCCGCTTTCGTCAATAAGCGTTTCGTCGTAGTCGAATTGGATGGCGACAGCTTTATTATTTTGAATGCAGACGGATAATAGAAAATCCGTATAGGCTTTGCTGGCTTGAACCTGTGCGTTAATCATTGCCTGTAATGGCCCGCTAATCATATTTTCCAGCGGTAGCGCATTAATAACAGAACCGATAAATTGTGAATCCATCGGAGCCTCCAATTATCTACGAATAGGGTGTGATGCACTGTCAATAAAAAATAGCAAAGGGAAGGAAAAATAATACCCGCCAGGGTACGGGGAGACTTTCGCATTCTGGCATAGTCCTTTTGGTATATAGGCAATAATGTCTTTTATTTGTTAAACCCATACTCAGGCATGCGCGTTATTTCATGTGTCTTTCCTGGTATTAGCATGACGAACCCATCATTACGTGTTTTCATTTTTATAGCATTAATTTTTCATCGCGTGAGATACCGGAAGTCGCGTTAGAACCATTCCCGAAAAAAGCATCCTTTTACAATATGGAAGGAAAATGATGAAGAATAGAAAAACGGTCTTTGAAATTATCTCTGAATGGTCACTGAAAAGTCCCGAGAAGACGGCGGTGGAATTTAATGGCGACAGGCTGAATTATCAACAACTAGAGTCTCAGTCGCGCCGTTTGGCCGATTATTTGTTATCACATTATCCAGATAATAAACGGGGAAGAATTGCCGTTTATCTGGAACCTGGTGTGATGATGCCCGTGGTCTTGCTAGCTATTTTAAAAGCAGGGCATACCTATGTTCCGCTCTCGCATTTTCATCCGTCAGAAAGAATTACGCAGATCCTTGATGATTCTTCGACATTTTTACTTATTTCCACGCGAGCGATGTTAAATAAAACGGCCATCGATAAGGTTTTTCCCTCCACGATGGTATTAGAGGATATCCATTATTCTGCTGAGCCTGTGGCGACGCTGCCACCCGTTTGCGAAAACGATCTGGCTTATATTCTCTATACCTCTGGTTCTACAGGGAAACCAAAAGGGGTGGCCATTGAACACCGAAACCTGAGTTATTATCTGAACTGGTTTAATGAGGATGTGTGGCCAGAGACCCGTGCGACGCTTCCTCTGACATCGACACTCAGCTTTGCCGCTGCCGTGACACAGCTTTATGCGCCTTTATTGCGCGGCGACACTCTATTTATTTTGCCTGCCGGCAGCTTGAATGAGCCGGAGGTGTTATTACGCTGGCATCAACAGCATCCCGACGGTGCCATTTATTGCGTGCCGACCGTTTGGGATGAGCTGCTGCGCTATCAGGCATCTTCTTCTCATGCGTGGGCATTACCTAAAACGGTCTTTCTTTCCGGCGAGCCCGTCTCTTTTGATTTAAAAGAGCGTACGTTCCAGCAGATTCCTGATGTCAGGCTCTTTAATCTGTATGGCCCGACGGAAACGACGGCCAACTGCTCATTTGCTGAATTAAAGCCGGGAAAAAGTGTGACGCTTGGTAAGGCACTGCGTGGCAGCGAAATTATGATCGTGGATGAGAACCTGCGTCCCGTGGCTGAAGGGCAAGAAGGGGAAATTTGCGCGTTCGGTGAAGGCGTCGCCCGTGGCTATATTAACCGCGACGAATTAACACAGCAGCGTTTCTTCACCCATGTTCGAGCCGATAAACGCTCTTGGGGGCACCGCACTGGCGATCTAGGGAAAATGACGCCAGAAGGGGAGATCCTGTATCTGGGACGTATCGATCGCCAGATTAAGATTAATGGCATTCGTATCGAGCCTGAAGAAGTCGAAATTGTGTTACGTCAGCATGGCGATATCGACAAGGCGCTGGTGCGGCCGATTCAGGAAAACGGGCGTCAGCGTCTGGTGGCCTATCTGGTGAGCCGTAACCCGTCGCTTGCCACGAACGATCTGCGCCGCTTCTTGCAGGATAAACTGCCGCGAGCGATGCATCCGTCTCACTTTATTATGCTGGAAACCCTGCCCAAATTGCCTAACGGGAAATTGGATGTGAGCCGGCTTCCAGAGCCTTGTCCGCAGCGCCCTGAGTTGGGATATCCTGTTAAAGCCGCAGGTAACGAGCTGGAACAGGAACTGATCGATATCTGGCAAGAGGTGCTTGGCTTTCGTGAACTCGGCGCCAACGATAACTTTTTCGATTTAGGGGGCGATTCGCTTCAGGCGATGAAAGCCCGGCTACTGATTAGAAAACGGCTGTTTAGTGAAATCGACTACCCGTTATTTTTCAACAATGCGACGCCCCATCTGCTGGCTTTCATCGTCCCTTACTATGTGAACGATGACGAGCCTACGTCTGACGAGAACAACGCGGATATCGAGGCACTCGCACCCTCATCGCAGCAGCGTTATTTTCTGACGCTGGACCAGCTCAGCTCGGAGCCGTCGGCCTATCAATTGGCTTTTCGTCTGACGATAAAGGGCCCACTGGATGAGTCTGCTGTGGAGTGGAGTATCCGGCGTATTCTGGAAGGTAATCCGGTGTTACGAACCCGCTTCGATCTGGATCGGCTACAGTGCTTTGAGGGGGATTATCCGATCGAGGCGATCCCGATTGAACGCCTGACGGCGTTCTCTCCTGATGGGGGAAAGAATACACTGAGCGACCGACGGCTGCTGGAGCTGATCAGCACACCTGAAATGGATGTAGAACACTCGCCGCTCATCTGTTTTCATCTGATTTCGCTGACAACACAACGACATATTCTGCTGGGGCGTGTACACCATACGGTATTCGATCATGACGCCATTGGCTTGTTCTTCCATCAGTTTGTTGATTACGTCCGTGCTTATAGCGCTGGCGATCGCAGCTATCGAATAGGCAGTGAAGAGCGCTATCTGCGCTATCGGCAGCAGCAACGTCGCACCAAAGATCAATGCCATCCGAGAGAGCGTCAGTTCTGGCTGGATAAGATGGAGGATTACCTGGCTGCAGGAGCTGATGCGACGGCATTCCCGCTCAGTGACTGCCAGGACGGAGAAAATTATTGGTGCATTTTGTCAGATACGCTGACGCAGGCGATAAAGCACTATGCCCAACAGCATCGCACGACGCCGTTTGTCTGCATGCTGACCGCTTTTACCCAACTGCTCAAAACGACAAACTATCGTCATGTTCCCATCGGTATTCCGGTGTCGAACCGTATGTTGACTGAAAACGCCACCACAATAGGCTGTTTCGTTAACATGGTGGCTTACTACGATGATTCGCCGGCTCAGGAATCTTTCAGCACGCTTTTGGCCCGCAGCCAGAATAAGATCCATGCTATTTTGGACCATCAGACATTGCCCTATGATGTGTTAATGGCCGATGTCCGGGCTAAAGGATGGTCTGATAAGCTGCGTTTTCCGGTCAGTTTTAACTATCTGACGGCCATGCCGCCAGCCGTACAGATCAATGAAACTGCCTATCAGATTACGGATATTGCTAATCATCAGGCTCGACTGGATTTAACGCTCTCTGTTTATGACGATGAGGCTCTGGCGCTGTGTTTTAATTATCAGCAGGCGGCTTTTAACGCGGAAGAGATTGCTGCACTGTCCCATCAGTACCATCAAATTCTGATGGATGTCGTACAGCCAAATACGGCTCTCTTGTGCAGTAATCTGTAGAGAACGCTAACGAAGGTGTCCCGAATTGAGACACCTTCGTTGAGGAACCCGCATATAGGCATTGGCTTTATTGGCAAGGCATTGACTGCGTGGTTGAATATGTCAGAAAAGGGAAAGCAGTAGCAGGAAGGCAACGGGGTGCCTTCCTGCCATATGGGCGATTTACGGCTGAGAGCGATGACTGTTGAGAATCGCGCATTAATGGCCTGACGAGTTTTTATCATCGGGCGTTTTTCCCCGAGCCTCGTCGATTGAATGAACGCCTTTCGTCGCCTGCTTTATTTCTGATGCGACATCCAGAATATCGTTATTCTCTCGATAGCTGAAGAAATTTGCCAGCAGCGTAACCAGGCCTACGCTAATAGCACCAACCAGATAACCTAATCCTATTGCGTTCTCCACTTTACTGATATTAACGTGCAGCAATTCGGCGATAATGCCTACCAGTGAGAAGGCTGCTGAAATGCTGATGATGATAATGATTAATGCGGCAATGAGCTTGTCGTAATTATTCAGTTTCTGCGGTCGCCAAAAAAAGGAAATACTGAGGCCGCCGAATAATCCTGCAACTGATGCAATAATATCACTGATCAGAATGTCATAAATGATAGGGAGTTGTGAAGTATCCATAATATATCCACGATGGTTTTTTCTATGAAATAGCGTTTTTTAACTTTTTTTGAATATTAATTTGGTGTGATGGCCTGTAGGAAAAGTGCTTTCTCTGCTTCTCTACGGCGCAGGAGCCCTTCCACGACTTGTTGACCATCTTTGTCCCAGCGTGGGAATTGATCGGCTGCGGCAGCATAGCCACCTTGGTTAAGCAGGCGTAATAATGTCGACGTCTTCAGGCTATTGACGCCCAGGTTGTAGGTAAATGACGTTAATGCACCAAATTGATTTCCGTTGAGATCAACGGTCACATAATGCTGAACACCGGCCTCCGCCGTTTTTAAGTCCTGCCGTAACAATGAATCCGCTTCCTGAAGGGTAATTCCATTATCAAAGTTTTCATTCGGCAGTATTAAATGTCCATATCCAATCGTCCATTTACCTGCTGTGTCACGATACTTTGTTAATTTCAGACCTTCAAAACTCTTAATCAGCGAGAGACCTGCTTCATTGATCGTATCTGGAATATTAGCCATTGCTTTTTTCCTCTTGCGTTATTCGGGGGAGAACGAGATTGGTGTATTCATCAATTAACCGCATGATGCTTTCTGGAGGATCCAGCGCAGTGAATTGCATTTCTATATCGACGTGCTGACTATTTCTTCCTTTTTTGTTTTTGCCTGAAGGCGACATGCTGACGTGAAAATTAGTGATGTTATGAGCGTCTAAAGATGAGGTGATTTCGTCCTGGCTGACCGAATCGGTTCTCACTGTCATTTGCACTTTCATTTTTTCCAGCATCAACCCCCTTGGAGTAGAAAGGGCAACCAGTGGCAGTTCGACGTGGTGTCGGGGATCGAGTTGAATCGCAACGGTCTTCGGGGTTAACACGCCATCAGCGTCACGTTCAAAAAAAGGCTCGAGAGTCTGTTGATATTGATGAGCGATAAATTGATTGGCGGCGGTGGCAGCATGCTGCATACCGCGAGCAATATCTGCTAGCGTCATTGCCTTTGATGACTCCGTGAGATGGTTCTGTGGGGAATGGATATTTTCCCCTTGGGTATTATCACCATTTTTTGTTTTTTTATTTTCCCCCGTGATCCAACTCTTGAATGACATACTCTCTCCTTATCTTAATTTCCAGTTGCTAAACATAAACAATCTGGAGGGGAATGCATGATAATTTGAGAAGACGTTAACAGTTAATGAAAAAATAACGTATCAGTCATTGTGTTGGAGGCGTCATGTAATATGACATAGGCCGTTTTTTCACTATTTTAAAATTGATTGCGTTAGGTGTTTTTGTATGTTTGTGGAATTATTACACTATGGTGGTTTATTCTGAGATAATGTTTCATTGCTAGTGGTATTCCTTTTCAGTTTTTCATCTGAAATTATCATGTCAGTATGCGCGAATAAATATGGCTAAGTCTATAAGGTAAACGGCATATGCCAAATGGCGCAACATCATATCTTTCAAGATAGGCTAAAACTTATTAGAGAGTACTTTTAAATATGGCATTTTTAAAATAAAGGTAAATGGAGATTGCACAGTGAATGTTGTTATTATTGACAAATCCCCTGTTTTCATTCAGGGCTTATCTGTTGGACTGAATGATTTTATGCACGATGTCAATATTGTTGGCGTAAATGAAATTGATGATGTATGGCCTTGTCTTGAGGAGATGAACAACGCTTTTATTTTACTAAATTGTAATAAAGAAAATGGAGAGTGCAGTTTATTCCTTGAGGAACTGCATGAGAAATATATTGGTGTTAGTGTAATTATTATGGTTGATGCGATTGAAAGACATATTTTGAATAACTATCTTAAACACCATGTTATGGGCGTCATTCTTAAAACATCGCCGGTTGATTCTATTGCTCAGGCATTAAAAACGGTGTCGATGGGTATGGTCTGTTTACCGGATGATGGGGTGATCTATGAGGGGTGGAGTGTCGATAACAGTGTAAAAGGCAAACTCAGTGAAAGGCAGCATGAGGTTCTACAGCTGATTGCGTCAGGGGCTTCTAATAAACAAATCAGTCGAACATTAAACATCAGTGCAGGAACCGTGAAGTCACACCTGGAGTCGATTTTCAGGCGGCTTAATGTGCGTAACAGAACACAGGCTGCGATCGTACTATTAGAAGAAGAACGAAGATAAGTTCTATCCTATTATATTATTCAGTTATTGTTTGATTTTTAAGCATCAGGGAATCCCCCACAGCGTCACCTCTTTCAGCTATTTCTGGCGTCCGTGCCTTTTTGCAACGGTTTGCCCGCTTTGTAGCTCGCGTGACGACACAAGATCTGCTTCCTACAGTGGAATACCATCATCGCGATGGCCGCTTCTACGCCCTTTAATGATTCTTGACAAAAGAACGAATTACACGTATAAGAATCGCCTTCGAACCAATCCTATGGATGACTTGCATTTATGCAGTTGTCAGCGTAGTATTTGCCACGATTTCGGACGCGGGGTGGAGCAGCTTGGTAGCTCGTCGGGCTCATAACCCGAAGGTCGTCGGTTCAAATCCGGCCCCCGCAACCACTTAACTTCCAGTAAAGTGTTTTTTCAAATACGTTCTTCACTCAATTTCTATCTCTTTTTGCAGTGATTTTTGAAAAAATCCTTCACCGAAAGTTATGCCGCATCGGTAAGCGGTATTAGGGTCCAGTTGCATAAAGCCCCGATTTATCGGGGTTTTTTGTTATTTGGCAACAAACAACTGGGCTATTAGGCCCTTTTTTTATGTCTTGGGGGTGGACTTGTCCACATTAGAGCAAAAATTAACAGAGATGATTTCAGCACCCGTTGCCGCATTAGGCTACGAATTGGTTGGGATTGAATTCATCCGTAGTCGCCAATCGACGCTGCGTATCTATATTGATAGTGAAGATGGAATCACTGTTGATGATTGTGCTGATGTCAGCCACCAGGTCAGTGCGGTATTGGACGTAGAAGATCCAATCACTGTCGCCTATAACCTGGAGGTTTCGTCTCCAGGGCTTGAGCGTCCCTTATTCACGGCAGCACATTATCTGCATTTCGTTGGTGAAGAAGTCACCGTGGTGCTGCGTATGGCAGTCCAGAATCGCCGTAAATGGTTGGGTGTGATCAAAGCTGTTGACGGCGAAATGATCACCATAACAGTGGAAGGCAAAGATGAAGTATTCGCACTGAGCAACATTCAGAAAGCGAATCTTGTACCCCACTTTTAAAGTTTGGATGAGGCAACTAGGATGAACAAAGAGATTCTGGCTGTTGTTGAAGCAGTTTCCAATGAGAAAGCCCTTCCGCGCGAGAAGATTTTTGAAGCGCTGGAAACCGCACTGGCGACAGCGACCAAGAAAAAATATGAGCAGGAAATTGATGTCCGCGTCAGTATCGATCGCAAAACGGGCGATTTTGATACCTTCCGCCGTTGGTTAGTGGTGAATGAAGTCACTCAGCCAACCCGCGAAATTACGCTTGAAGCGGCGCAGTTTGAAGATCCTGCTCTTGATGTTGGCGGTTACGTTGAAGATCAAATCGAATCCGTAACTTTTGACCGCATTACGACGCAAACGGCAAAACAGGTTATCGTACAGAAAGTTCGTGAAGCAGAACGTGCGATGGTTGTTGATCAGTTCCGTGAGCAAGAAGGCGAGATTATCACCGGTGTCGTGAAGAAGGTGAACCGTGATAATATTTCGCTTGAAGTCAGACCAATCGATGGCTCTAACACCAGTGCAGAAGCGGTAATTGGCCGTGAAGACATGCTGCCTCGTGAAAATTTCCGCCCTGGCGACCGTATTCGTGGCGTGCTGTACTCTGTTCGTCCTGAAGCTCGCGGTGCTCAACTGTTTGTCAGCCGTTCCCGCCCGGAAATGCTGGTTGAACTCTTCCGCATTGAAGTGCCAGAAATCGGTGAAGAAGTTATCGAGATTAAGGCAGCGGCCCGCGATCCGGGTTCACGTGCAAAAATTGCAGTGAAGACGAACGACAAACGTATCGATCCTGTCGGTGCTTGTGTCGGTATGCGCGGTGCGCGTGTGCAGGCTGTTTCCAGCGAGCTGGGCGGCGAGCGTATTGATATCATTCTGTGGGATGATAATCCTGCACAGTTTGTCATCAATGCCATGGCACCTGCCGATGTGGTATCGATCGTGGTTGATGAAGATACCTGCACGATGGATATCGCTGTTGAGTCGAGCAATCTGGCTCAGGCGATTGGTCGAAACGGGCAGAACGTACGTTTGGCCTCCCAACTGTTGAAACAGCATCGTTCAGACGATCGTTGGGAACTGAACGTGATGACAGTGGAAGATCTTCAAGCCAAGCATCAGGCTGAAGCACATGCTGCAATCGACGTCTTTACCAAGCACCTTGATATTGATGAAGAGTTTGCCACCGTGCTGGTTGAAGAAGGTTTCTCCTCACTTGAAGAACTGGCTTACGTGCCAATCAAGGAACTGTTGGCCATCGAAGGCCTTGATGAAGAAACCGTTGAAGCATTGCGTGAGCGTGCGAAAGCCGCATTAACAACGTTGGCACTGGCGCATGAAGAAAGCCTGGGTGACGGTCAACCTGCTGAAGACTTGCTTGGCTTGCCTGGGCTGTCGCGTGAGTTGGCATTCAAGCTTGCTGCGATCGGTGTTTGTACGCTGGAAGATCTTGCTGAACAGGGTGTTGACGACCTGACAGATATTGAAGAGCTCAATGATGAGCAAGCGGGCGAATTGATTATGGCCGCACGTAATATCTGTTGGTTTGGCGACGACAACGAATAACGAACTGTAGCAGGAAAGGAACAGCATGACAGATGTAACCGTAAAATCGCTGGCAGCAGAGATTCAGACGCCGGTTGACCGCCTGATACAGCAGTTTGCTGATGCGGGAATGACCAAGTCTGCATCAGACTCTGTGACCCAGCATGAAAAAGAAACGTTATTGGCGCATTTGAACCGCGATCGCGGTAATGCACCGAGTAAATTGACGCTGCAACGCAAAACGCGCAGCACGTTAAATGTCCCTAGCACCGGCGGAAAAAGTAAGTCGGTGCAGATCGAAGTCCGCAAGACACGCACTTATGTAAAACGCGATCCGATTGATGCCCAACAGGCTGAAGAGGAAGAGCAGGCACGGCGTGAAGCGGAAGAACAGGCACAACGTGCCGCTGAAGAGCAGGCTAAACGCGAGGCCGATCTGCGCGAAGCTGCTGAGAAAGCGAAGCGTGCTGCCGACGAGCAAGCCAAACGTGAGGCCGCTGAAAAAGCTAAGCGTGATGTAGCGGAAAAAGAAAAAGTGACGAACCAACAAAACGAAAATATGACCAAGCCGGCTCAGTCTGAGAAAGCGAAACGTGAAGCGGAAGCTGCCGAACTTAAGCGTAAAGCAGAAGAAACTGCACGCCTTAAGGTTGAAGAAGAAGCTCGTCGTATTGCTGAAGAAGCTCGCCGTATGGCTGAAGAAAATGCCGGGCGTTGGGAAGCGGAAAGCGCTAAACCTGAAGAATCTGCCGATTATCATGTGACGACTTCTCATCATGCCCGCGAAGCGGAAGATGAAAACGACCGTCAGGTTGAAGGTGAGCGCCGTACCCGTACTCGCGCAGCCAAAGTCACCAAGCAGAAGAAAGGTAATCGCCAGTCTGAGTCCAAGGCTGACCGTGAAGAAGCGCGTGCTGTTACCCGTGGTGGCAAAGGTAAACGTAAGCCAAGTACACTGCAGCAGAGCTTCAATAAGCCCGCTCAGGCAGTGAACCGCGATGTGATCATCGGCGAAACGGTTACCGTTGCTGAACTGGCTAACAAAATGGCTGTTAAAGGCTCTCAGGTCATCAAAACGATGATGAAACTGGGTGCAATGGCAACCATCAACCAGGTCATCGACCAGGAAACCGCACAGCTCGTAGCGGAAGAGATGGGCCATAAAGTCATCCTGCGTCGTGAGAACGAGCTGGAAGAAGCGGTAATGAGCGACCGTGATACGGGTGTTGCGGCGGAATCCCGCGCGCCAGTCGTGACCATCATGGGTCACGTTGACCACGGTAAAACCTCGCTGCTTGACTATATTCGTTCAACCAAGGTAGCAGCAGGTGAAGCGGGTGGTATTACCCAGCACATCGGTGCTTACCACGTTGAAACTGACAACGGTATGATCACGTTCCTGGATACACCGGGACACGCCGCGTTTACCGCAATGCGTGCTCGTGGTGCTCAGGCAACGGATATCGTGGTACTGGTTGTCGCAGCGGATGATGGCGTGATGCCTCAGACCATCGAAGCGATCCAGCACGCGAAAGCGGCTCAGGTTCCGGTTGTTGTTGCAGTAAACAAAATCGATAAGCCTGACTCTGATCCAGACCGTGTGAAAACTGAACTGTCTCAGTACGGCATTATGCCGGAAGAGTGGGGCGGCGAATCTCAGTTTGTCCACGTATCTGCTAAAGCGGGTACCGGTATCGACGAACTGCTGGATGCGATTCTGTTGCAGGCCGAAGTTCTGGAACTGAAAGCGGTCCGTAGCGGCATGGCGAACGGTGTCGTGATCGAATCCTTCCTGGATAAAGGTCGTGGCCCAGTTGCAACCGTACTGGTTCGTGAAGGTACGCTGAATAAAGGCGATATCGTTCTGTGCGGCTTCGAATATGGCCGTGTTCGTGCGATGCGTGATGAATTAGGTCGTGAAATTACGTCTGCGGGTCCTTCTATTCCTGTAGAAATTCTCGGTATGTCCGGTGTGCCTGCTGCAGGTGACGAAGCGACGGTTGTTCGTGACGAGAAGAAAGCACGTGAAGTAGCCTTGTATCGTCAGGGTAAATTCCGTGAAGTTAAGCTGGCTCGTCAGCAGAAATCTAAACTGGAAAACATGTTTGCCAACATGACAGAAGGTGAAGTTTCTGAGCTGAACATCGTTCTGAAATCTGACGTTCAGGGTTCTTGTGAAGCGATTTCCGATTCACTGCAGAAACTGTCTACTGACGAAGTGAAAGTGAAGATCGTCGGTTCCGGTGTGGGCGGTATCACAGAAACGGATGCTACGCTGGCAGCGGCATCGAATGCGATTATCCTTGGCTTTAACGTTCGTGCAGATGCATCAGCTCGCCGCGTAGTTGAAGCGGAAAGTCTGGATCTGCGTTATTACTCCGTCATCTATGATTTGATCGACGAAGTGAAACAGGCGATGAGCGGTATGCTGGCGCCGGAATATAAGCAAGAGATCATCGGTCTGGCCGAAGTGCGTGATGTCTTTAAATCACCGAAATTTGGCGCTATCGCCGGTTGTATGGTGACGGAAGGTATCGTTAAGCGTCACAACAAGATCCGTGTACTGCGTGACAACGTGGTGATCTATGAAGGCGAGCTGGAATCTCTGCGCCGCTTCAAAGATGACGTTAACGAAGTCCGTAACGGCATGGAATGTGGTATCGGCGTGAAGAACTACAACGACGTTCGCCCTGGCGATATGATCGAAGTCTTTGAAACGATTGAGATCAAACGTACGATCGCGTAATCCGTTTTCGGCGACGACGTAAGTGATTCGTAAGGGGGGCCTAGTGCCCCCCGATTTTTACTGGAGAATTTATCATGGCAAAAGAATTCAGCCGCACCCAGCGCGTTGCGCAGGAAATGCAAAAAGAAATCGCCATTATCATTCAGCGTGAAGTGAAAGATCCGCGTATCGGCATGGCGACCGTATCCGGTGTGGAAGTGTCTCGCGATCTGGCGTATGCCAAGGTTTTTGTGACCTTCCTGAATGATAACGAACCAGAGCAAGTTCAGACGGCAATCAAAGCACTGCAGGATGCGTCTGGTTTTATCCGTACCCTGGTTGGCAAAGCAATGCGCCTGCGTGTTGTCCCGGCACTGACATTCTCCTACGACAACTCATTGGTTGAAGGGATGAGAATGTCCAATCTGGTGACCAATGTGATCAAAAACGATACGGAACGTCGTTCTGTTACGGGCGAAGATCAGGAGGATTAATGAGTCGTCCTCGTCGCCGTGGCCGTGATATACACGGCGTATTGCTATTAGATAAGCCGCAGGGCGTGTCGTCTAATGATGTTTTGCAGAAGGTAAAACGGATTTTTAACGCCAACAGAGCGGGCCATACAGGGGCGTTGGATCCATTAGCCACCGGCATGTTGCCGATTTGCCTTGGGGAAGCGACGAAATTTTCCCAGTATTTGCTCGATTCTGATAAACGCTACCGTGTTATTGCTCGCCTTGGGCAACGGACTGACACCTCTGATGCCGATGGCAACGTGATTGAAGAGCGTGCGATTGGTTTTTCTGCTGCCGATCTGGAACAGGCGCTGGAAGGTTTTCGTGGTACCACGCAGCAAGTGCCATCCATGTACTCGGCGCTGAAGTATCAGGGGCGTAAGCTGTATGAGTATGCGCGTCAGGGGCTGACGGTTCCACGTGAAGCGCGTGAAATCACCGTGTACGAACTGCAGTTTATTCGCTGGGAAGGGGATGAGCTGGAGCTGGAGATTCACTGTTCGAAAGGCACGTACATCCGAACCATTATTGACGATCTGGGTGAAAAGCTGGGCTGTGGCGCGCATGTGATTTACCTGCGTCGTTTACAGGTGGCCACCTATCCTACAGAAAGAATGGTGACGCTGGAGCAGCTAGCGGCTTTGGCCGAGCAGGCTCAAACACAAGAGCTCCCACTTTCGCAGAGCCTCGATCCGCTGCTCATGCCGATGGAAAGCCCAGTTATTGATTTTCCTGAGGTGAATTTGACGCCGGTTGTCGCGGGTTATTTGAAGCTGGGGCAAGCGGTTCAGGCAGCGAATGCGCCCTCGAACGGCATGGTGAGAATCACCGAAGGTGACGAACACAAATTTATCGGAATGGGCGAAATCGACAGCGATGGCCGCGTTGCGCCACGTCGTCTGGTTGTTGAGTTTCCGGTGTAAACCCGCCTGTTGCTGCCTTGCTATCGCAGAACGCTGAGGGTAGAATAGCGCGGCTTGACTATTGGGTGGCTGAATTAGAGATCGGCGCCTGTTTTTTTATCTATAATGTTTGGAGTATTACAATGTCTCTAAGTGTTGAAGCTAAAGCTAAAATCGTAGCAGACTTCGGTCGTGGCACTAACGATAGTGGTTCTACTGAAGTTCAGGTTGCTTTGCTGACTGCGCAGATCAACCATCTGCAAGGCCACTTTTCTGAGCACAAAAAAGATCACCACAGCCGTCGTGGTCTGCTGCGTATGGTTTCTCAGCGTCGTAAGCTGCTGGACTACCTGAAGCGTAAAGATGTAGCACGTTACACCAGTCTGATCGAGCGTCTGGGTCTGCGTCGCTAAGTCTTCTGAGTTTCAGTGGGAAGGGGCCTCTTTTGGCCCCTTTCTTCTAGGAAGCGTTAGCAAAACAGAGTAGTGTATTGTTGTTAATATGATCTTTCATTACAGAGGTTCGCGCGGCTAATGAGAGGCTTTATCTGCATAAGCAAGATAAGGGTTGTCATTAGTCGTGAGGATGTAGTGTAAAGGTCGGGAGTTCACTGGCGCGTTTATCTTGAATACGTGTAGCGCGCCCCAGCTAAGGATATTATTTTGCTGAATCCGATCGTCCGTAAGTTCCAATATGGTCAGCATACCGTCACGTTAGAGACCGGTATGATGGCACGCCAGGCTACCGCCGCTGTGATGGTAAGCATGGATGACACCGCGGTATTCGTTACCGTTGTAGGCGCTAAAAGTGCTAAACCTGGTCAAAGTTTCTTCCCATTAACGGTTAACTATCAGGAGCGTACTTACGCTGCTGGACGTTTCCCTGGTGGTTTCTTCCGCCGTGAAGGCCGTCCAAGCGAAGGTGAAACGCTGACCTCTCGTCTGATTGACCGCCCGATCCGCCCTCTGTTCCCAGAAGGTTTCCTGAATGAAGTTCAGGTGATTGCGACCGTCGTTTCTGTTAACCCACAGGTTAGCCCTGACATCGTTGCCATGATCGGTGCCTCTGCGGCGCTGAGCCTGTCTGGTATTCCGTTCAACGGTCCTATCGGTGTTGCACGCGTCGGTTACCTGAACGATCAGTATGTCCTGAACCCAACGATGGATGAGCTGAAAGAAAGCCGTCTGGATCTGGTGGTTGCAGGTACAGAAGGCGCGGTTCTGATGGTGGAATCCGAAGCTGAGCTGCTGAGCGAAGATCAGATGCTGGGTGCTGTGGTGTTTGGTCACGAGCAACAGCAGATCGTTATCCAGAACATCAACGCTCTGGTTGCTGAAGCTGGCAAACCGAAGTGGGACTGGCATGCGCCAGAAGTTAACGTTTCTTTAGAGCAGCGTGTACAGGCTTTGTCTGAAGCACGTCTGGGTGACGCTTACCGCATCACTGAAAAACAAGAGCGTTATGCACAAGTTGACGTCATCAAAGCTGATGTTGTTGCCGCTCTGCAAGCTGAAGACGAAACGCTGAATGCGGGCGATATCCAGGAAATTCTGGGTAACGTTGAGAAAAATGTCGTACGTAGCCGCGTGCTGGCTGGCGAACCGCGTATCGATGGCCGTGAAAAAGACATGATTCGTGGTTTGGATGTGCGTACTGGCGTACTGCCGCGTACCCACGGTTCTGCGCTGTTCACCCGTGGTGAAACGCAGGCGTTGGTAACGGCAACGTTGGGGACTGAGCGTGATGCGCAGAATATCGACGAACTGACCGGTGAACGTACCGATCGCTTCCTGCTGCACTACAACTTCCCTCCGTACTCTGTTGGTGAAACCGGTATGGTCGGTTCACCTAAGCGTCGTGAAATCGGTCACGGTCGTCTGGCTAAGCGTGGCGTGTTGGCCGTTATGCCGAAGGCGAACGAATTCCCGTACACCGTGCGTGTGGTGTCTGAAATCACTGAATCCAACGGTTCTTCTTCCATGGCGTCTGTCTGCGGTGCTTCTCTGGCACTGATGGATGCAGGCGTGCCAATCAAATCAGCCGTTGCGGGTATCGCGATGGGTCTGGTGAAAGAAGGCGACAACTTTGTTGTTCTGTCCGACATTCTGGGTGACGAAGACCACCTGGGCGATATGGACTTTAAAGTTGCCGGTAGCCGTGAAGGTATCACCGCGCTGCAGATGGATATCAAGATCGAAGGGATTACCCGTGAGATCATGCAGGTTGCTTTGAATCAGGCCAAAGGTGCACGTTTGCACATTCTGGGCGTGATGGAGCAGGCGATCAGCACGCCACGTGGCGATATCTCTGAATTCGCACCACGTATTCACACCATCAAAATCAGTACCGATAAGATCAAAGATGTCATCGGTAAAGGTGGTTCTGTGATTCGTGCGCTGACGGAAGAAACAGGCACGACGATTGAAATCGAAGACGATGGTACTGTGAAGATCGCTTCAACCGACGGCGAAAAAGCGAAACACGCGATTCGTCGTATTGAAGAGATCACTGCCGAAATCGAAGTCGGCCGCGTGTATCAGGGTAAAGTTACCCGCATCGTTGATTTTGGTGCTTTCGTCGCTATCGGCGGCGGCAAAGAAGGCCTGGTGCATATTTCTCAGATCGCCGACAAGCGCGTAGAGAAAGTGACTGACTACCTGCAAATGGGTCAGGAAGTGCCGGTCAAGGTTCTGGAAGTTGATCGTCAGGGCCGCGTGCGCTTAAGCATCAAAGAAGCAACTGCGCAAACTCAGGAAGCGGCAGCCCCGTCTTCTGAGGAATAACGACTGTTAGATAACGGTCTTATGGCACCTTGCCTGATTATCATGGCAAGGTGCTGCGTGTATCGTAAGGGAATGGATGTCCTTGCGTTGAGCGGTCCGGGACAGGATGTTCATCCAATGTTTGTCTTCGGGAGTGGGAAATGAAGCCTTTCTTGCGCTGGTGTTATGTTGCAACAGCACTCATGCTGGCAGGATGCAGCAACACGGATTGGCGTAAAGACGCAGTATTGGCGATTCCGTTACAGCCTACTTTACAGCAGGAAGTGATTCTGGCACGCATGGAACAAATCCTTGCAAGCCGGGCATTAACCGATGATGAGCGAGCACAGCTATTATATGAGCGCGGAGTGCTGTATGATAGTCTCGGGTTACGGGCATTGGCGCGGAATGATTTTTCACAAGCGCTGACTATCCGCCCTGATATTCCAGAAGTTTTTAACTATTTGGGTATCTATTTAACGCAGGCAGGCAATTTTGATGCTGCCTATGAAGCGTTTGATTCTGTACTAGAGCTTGATCCAACTTACAATTATGCGCGTTTAAACCGGGGCATCGCTTTGTATTATGGCGGTCGCTATCTGTTAGCGCAGGATGATCTGCTGGCGTTTTATCGAGACGATCCGAATGATCCTTTCCGTTCGTTGTGGCTGTATCTTGTGGAGCGAGAAATCAATCCAGAGACGGCCAAAATTGCGTTGAAGAAACGCTATGACGACGCCAAGAAAGGGCCTTGGGGATGGAATATTGTCGAATTCTATCTGGGCAGTATCAGTGAAAAAACACTGATGCAGCGTTTACAGGTAGAAGCTACGGATAACACTTCGCTCGCTGAGCATCTCAGTGAAACTGACTTCTATTTAGGTAAGCACTACCTAAGTCTGGGGGACAAGAACACCGCTTTGGCGCTGTTCAAGCTGACGGTTGCCAACAACGTTCATAACTTTGTTGAGCACCGCTATGCATTGTTGGAATTGGCGCTATTAGGCCAAGAGCAAGACGACCTATCAGGATCGGACCAGCAATAGCTGACGAACACTTAATCAGCCTGAAAAACTTCGGTTATCACCTTCACGGGTGAGGGCTTTTTTGTTCGCTTTTTAATCCAATTTGAGCCGGTTCACACTTTTCAATGAAAATGACTGAAAATTTTCACGACGAGTTATGTAGACTGGCCGCCATGTTTAATGAGGCACGTGTACATGACTGATTTAGTAACTTCTTTTGCCGATTTGGGGCTGAACACCTCTATCCTTAATGCCCTGACTGATTTGGGCTATGAAAAACCGTCTCCGATTCAGGCGGAATGTATTCCCCACCTGCTGAACGGTCGCGATGTGCTGGGTATGGCACAGACCGGTAGCGGTAAAACAGCAGCGTTCTCTCTGCCATTACTGAACAATCTGAAACCTGAACTTAAAGCACCACAGATTCTGGTGCTGGCACCGACCCGCGAACTGGCGGTGCAGGTAGCAGAGGCCTGCAATGATTTCTCCAAACATATGCACGGCGTGAATGTCGTTGCACTGTACGGCGGCCAGCGTTATGACGTGCAACTGCGCGCTTTGCGTGGCGGAGCACAGATCGTTGTGGGTACGCCGGGCCGTCTGCTGGATCACCTGAAACGCGGTACGTTGGATCTGTCCAACCTGAGTGGTCTGGTGCTGGACGAAGCTGATGAAATGCTGCGTATGGGCTTCATTGAAGATGTTGAAAACATCATGGCTCAGATCCCTGCTCAACATCAGACTGCGCTGTTCTCTGCGACCATGCCGGAAGCGATTCGCCGCATTACGCGCCGTTTCATGAAAGATCCGCAAGAAGTTCGCATTCAATCAAGCATTACTACGCGTCCAGACATCAGCCAGAGCTACTGGACGGTGCAGGGCATGCGTAAAAATGAAGCGCTGGTACGTTTCCTGGAAGCGGAAGATTTTGATGCGGCGATTATTTTCGTTCGTACCAAGAATGCGACGCTGGAAGTGGCCGAAGCTCTGGAGCGTAGCGGTTACAACAGCGCCGCGCTGAACGGTGATATGAATCAGGCGCTGCGTGAGCAAACGCTGGAGCGTCTGAAAGATGGCCGTCTTGATATCCTGATCGCAACCGACGTTGCGGCGCGTGGTCTGGACGTTGAGCGTATCAGCCTGGTAGTGAACTACGATATCCCGATGGATTCCGAGTCTTACGTTCACCGTATTGGCCGTACTGGCCGTGCAGGTCGTGCGGGCCGTGCTCTGCTGTTCGTCGAAAACCGTGAACGTCGCCTGCTGCGCAACGTTGAGCGCACAATGAAGCTGACAATTCCAGAAGTGGAATTGCCAAATGCAGAATTGCTGGGTCAACGTCGTCTGGCTAAGTTTGCCGCTAAAGTACAGCAACAGCTGGAAAGCAGCGATCTGGATATGTACCGTGCGCTGCTGACAAAACTGCAGCCGCAGGAAGAGCTGGATGTTGAAACGCTGGCTGCTGCGCTGCTGAAAATGGCGCAGGGCGAACGTCCTCTGATTCTGCCACCCGATCCGGTATTCCGTCCTCGTCGTGAATTCCGCGATCGTGATGAGTCTCGCAGTGATTCACGTGGCGATCGTCGTCGTGAGCCTCGCGATTCCCGTGAACCTCGTGATGGCGATCGTCCGCAGCGTCGCGAACGTCGTGATGCTGGTGAGATGGAACTGTATCGTATTGAAGTGGGTCGTGATGACGGCGTTGAAGTGCGTCACATTGTTGGCGCCATCGCCAACGAAGGTGATATCAGCAGCCGTTATATCGGTAACATCAAGCTGTTCGCGTCTCACTCGACGATTGAATTGCCGAAAGGTATGCCGGGCGACCTGTTATCACATTTCACTCGTACGCGTATTCTGAACAAACCAATGAATATGCAGTTGATGGGTGATGCAGTTGCACAGCCAGAACGTCGTGGCGGTGGTCGTCCTGGTGGCGAACGTCGTGATGGCGCTGCGCCACGTCGCTCTTTCGGCGGTGGTGAACGCCGTGAAGGTAACGGTAACGGCGGTGAGCGTCGCGAACGTTCTTTCAACCGTGATAACCGTGACGGTGCTTCACGTGCTCCACGTCGTCGTCCTGCTGACGCGTAAGCTACGATTTTTTTAAAATCTACTGCAATACAAAACGACCCTGAACGGGTCGTTTTTTTTGGTCAGAACAAACTCACTCGTTCGATATTACAGCGTCTGCCGTACATCCATCGCGATTTCAAACGAGCGCAGTCGCGCCTGATGGTCAAAAATTTGACCATTGATCATCACTTCATCCGCCTGCGTTTCACGCAAAAGGCTCTGCAATCCATGACGGACTTTCACGCTATCGCCAACAATCGACAGCCGTAATGCTTGATCTGTACCGAACTGCTCGGCAGGCGATCCGACCGTGTCGATGTTTTCTACCGGCGCGGGCAGCGGGCCCGGTGTGCCACGGCGCAGGTTGATGAACTGTTGCTGCATCGAGGTGAAGAGGAAGCGCGCATCTCGATCGCTATCGGCTGCCACCACATTGACGCAAACCATCGCGTAGGGCTTGGCGTGGGTGGCTGAAGGGACAAAGTTCTCACGGTAGAGGCGGAATGCCTCCAGCAACATATCGGGTGCGAAATGGGCGGCAAAAGCGAAAGGTAAACCCAGTCTCGCTGCCAGCTGTGCGCTGTACAGGCTCGAGCCCAATAGCCAAATTGGAACGTGCAGACCTTGCCCAGGGACGGCTTGCACCGGTTGACCCGGCTGTGCGTCGGCAAAATAGCGCTGCAATTCCTGCACATCGCGTGGGAAATCTTCGATATCGGCATTGAGGTGACGGCGCAGTGCCATCATGGTGCGCTGGTCGGTGCCGGGTGCACGGCCTAATCCTAAATCGATACGGCCGGGGTACAGCGATTCCAGCGTACCGAACTGCTCGGCGATGACGAGCGGTGAGTGGTTTGGTAGCATCACGCCGCCGGAGCCGAGACGGATGCGTTGTGTACCCGAGGCAAGATAGCCGAGCAGCACCGACGTCGCCGCGCTGGCGATACCCGTCATGCTGTGATGTTCCGCCAGCCAATAGCGGTGATAGCCCCATTTTTCTGTCTGTTGCGCCAGATCCAGCGAGCGATGAAAGGCGTCACGCGCTGTTGCACCCTGCGGAATAGGCGCAAGATCGAGGACGGAAAACACGGTGGATTGAGAAGGTGTGGACATAATATGGCTCACTTTGTTGTTCACTGACTCCACCCATCACGGTGGATGCTAACGCCGTCAGTCAATGATGAAAGTCAGAGCAGTATGAGGGAATGTGTCTGTTATGCGTAATTCAAAAGGTGCGTTTGAGAAAAGGGCGGCTGACCGCCCTGATAGGAAATGAGTTATTGAACGAGTTCAAGGCCGGCGACGCGGCGCCAGTAGCCGTTGCAATCTGCCTGATTTTCCAGCGTTAATGGTGCATTGCCTTGTTCGTTAGCGCGGAATTTATCCAGCATCGCCGGGGTGCTGATATCGTTCGGGGACAGCCTGACGATATCGACCAGATCCTGCATTGATGCCAGTTCGTTGCCGAGGTTGTAGCAATAGCCGCTTTGCGTCTGGATGCCGTTGAGGACAAACACCTGCTGGTTCTCCTGCGACAGCATTTTTCTGCCTTGCGGATAGCTGAGGCAGCAGGTTTCGCATTCATCCTTCGGCCGATCTTCTGAGCGGGCGGTAAAGCAGCGGGCGGAATAGGCTAACGGTAAATGGCCGTAGCTGAGCACTTCCACTTCAAACTGATGGCGAAAGCCAAGCTCGTCACACTGATTCAGCAAGTTTTGCAGCCAGTCTCGGGATAGCTCAACTGGCATGCACCAGCGCACCATGCCTTGTTTATGCAGGACTCGCAGAGTGTAAGCGTTGTAGCAGTTGAGCGCGTGCCCGGCGACAAACGGCAGATTGCGTTCGGCGGCGATGTTAACTGCGCCCAGATCGTTCGCTTCCAGCAAAAACTCGCCGTTCTCCACATAGCGTTTTAGCTCGGTAAGTTCAGACGGCGCTTGTAAGAGCGCGAGCGTAGAAATCACCACCTGCTTACCGCTGTTGGCGACCTCGCGGGCAACGTTGAACCAGTCCGCCACCTTCATCAAGCGGCGTTTGCTGCACACCGTTTCGCCGAGATAAATGATATCAGCGCTGCTGTTCACCGCGGCCCGATAAAACGCCTCAACATCCTCTTTCGGCCAATAGTAGAGGATATTCCCTAATGCGTATTTCATGTGTTCTCCTGCTACTGCCATTTACGGTGATAAGCGCCGAGCGTGGTCTGCGTGCCTTCTGCCACTGCGCCTAACGCATCCATCCAGGCCTGAGTGGGAACGAATGTGTCAGGATTGGCACGGCAGCGATCGATAGCCTGTCGCCACACCTGCGTAATCTGGCTGACGTAGGCCGGGCTACGCTGGCGGCCTTCTATCTTCACAGAGGCAATATTGGCAGCCATCAATTCAGGCAGAAGCTCCAGTGTGTTCAGGCTGGTTGGTTCTTCCAGCGCATGGTAGCGCTGCCCATCGACTACATAACGGCCTTTGCACAATGTGGGGTAACCGGCGTTTTCATCGTCCTGATAGCGATCGATCAGGATATTGTTCAGGCGAGATTCCATACCGTTTTCGGTCTGCTGCCAGCGTACAAATCGCGCTGGTGAGCAGGCACCCACGGTATTCGGTGATTCACCGGTCAGATAAGAAGAGAGATAACAGCGGCCTTCCGCCATGATGCACAGGCTGCCGAAAGCGAACACTTCGAGCGGCACCGGGCTGGTGCGGGCAATTTGCTTCACTTGATGAATGGACAGCACGCGCGGCAGTACGATGCGTGAGACATCGAAATGGCGATGATAGAAACGGATCGCTTCGGTGTTTGTCGCGGAAGCCTGCACCGACACGTGACGTTCGATGTGGGGATAGCGCTCGGCGGCATATTCCAGCATGGCGAGATCGGCGAGGATCAGCACGTCGGCCCCGATCTGTGCGGCCATGTCCACGGCGCGCTGCCAGCGCTGATAGCCGTCTGGGTGAGCAAACGTATTGATGGCGATGTGCAGCTTACGCCGGTGGCGGTGCACGTACTCGCGCGCTTCCTGTAGCTTCTTATCGGTAAAATTCAGCCCGGCAAAATGACGTGCGTTGGTGTCATCTTTTAGGCCGATATAGACCGCATCTGCGCCATTATCGATGGCAGCTTTCAGTGCCGGCAGGTTGCCAGCGGGGCAAAGCAGTTCCATACACAATCCTTCATTAATCCCTTCGGGGCCGTAGCTGCTCGGTACGATCAATGATGTTCAGACTGACGATCGCGTTTATGACGGGCATTCAGCTTCTCGCCCTTGCGGGTTGCCGTAAGCGATTTTTTATCAGTCGATGAATGTTGTTAACGATTGGGAATCTTAATTAACCAAATCGGTAAGGACTTTGATTTAAGGCAGTTTATGGTGCTAATCGTCGCGCAAGGACAAAATCTGTTGGGCATAATCGGATAACCGACTAAATTATTGACATAGACCTCTGCCGCGTGCGGTGGATGTGGCAAAATGTTTGCAGATTATCTGAACAGTCAGATTGCTTTAAGAGGAGTACGCCAGTGTTGGAAAAACTACGAGCGCAGATTGTGCGTCAGGGGCCGAGCTTATTAGGTAAGCCACTCAAGTTCACTCCCTTTGCGCTACAGCGTCAGGTTTTGGAACAGATGTTGGGCTGGCAGTTCCGTCAGGCGCTGGAAGAGGGCGATCTGGCATTTCTCGAAAGCCGCTGGCTGAAAATTGAGGTGCGTGACGTTGGTTTGCAGTGGTTTATGACGCTGCGCGACGGGCGTCTGGTCGTGAGCCACGCTGAGACGCCGGATGTCAGCTTCAGTGCAGACGCGAACGATCTGATTTTGATCGCCGCGCGTAAAGAAGATCCCGATACGCTCTTTTTCCAGCGTCGTCTGCGCATTGAGGGCGATACCGAGTTAGGGTTGTATGTGAAGAACCTGATGGACGCCATTGAGCTGGAAGCCATGCCTGCGCCGCTGCGCATTGGCCTGCTGCAACTGGCGAACTTTGTTGAAGCCGGCTTACAGGAGGGCGTAGTGCAATCAACGAATCACGCGCCAGCATCATGCTAGTTCGGGTGGAAATTCCCGTTGATGCCGCAGGGATCGACAACTTATTGCGCCGTGCTTTTCCAACGGGCGCGGAAGCGGATCTGGTTCATCAACTGCGTGAAGATGGCTTATTGACGCTCGGCGTTGTGGCGACTGACGATGAAGGCGGCGTGGTGGGCTACGCGGCATTCAGCCCGGTGCTGATCGACGGTGAGGATCGCCAGTGGGTGGCGCTTGCGCCGTTGGCGGTAGACGAAAGCCTGCGTCGGCAGGGCGTGGGGGAGAAGCTGGTCTACGAAGGGCTGGATGCGCTGAATGAATTTAGCTATACCGCCGTCGTCGTGCTGGGTGAGCCAACGTACTATTCTCGTTTTGGCTTCGTTCCGGCTACAGAGCATCAGTTGCACTGCCGCTGGCCGGACAGTGCATCGGCTTTTCAGGTCTATCCGCTGGCGGATAACCATGTCGTCGGTGAGGGTCGTCCTGAGGGTGAAAGCGGGTTTGAAAGCGCGAGCGGGCTGGTGGAATACGCCGAGCCGTTTAACCGTTTTCTCTAACGTGATTCGTTAGCCGATAGCGTATCAATACAACGTGTTTGAAATACAAAGCGTCTTGGGCTGGTCTTGTACCAGCCTTTCTTTTTGGTTTTTGCTCAACTGCTTAATGCGATATTCCAGTTTGAGCGCGTCTGAGCGATCGCCCACCAGACAGTGAAACACCAGCGTTAATTCTCCCTTTCCCCGCAGCGCTTTTGCCCCTTTTCCCGTTTGATGCTGATTCAGGCGGCGACTGACGTCCGTTGTGATACCCGTGTACAACGCCCCTGCGACTGTGCGCAGTATGTACAGATACCAGTGCGAATCTTCGGCGTGTTCAGTCATAGCGTTGTCTGTAGATTATTGTTTGAAAAAGCTGCTCGGCACAGCTAAACATAAATAGCACTTCACACCAATCGTATTTCAAACAATTAGCATTTCAAAGCACTAGCATTTCAACGCGCTTGCCTTTCAAAGAACGGGCACTGCATCACACCAATAGCCGTTATTCATCGGCGTGTATTTCTTTTACGGATAGGGAAAAACGTATGACACTGAAACGATATATACCGCCCGCGCTGGCCGTGGCGTTCTCTTCTTGCTTCCTCTCACTGGGCTATGCCGCTGAACTGGCTGAGAAAGATCGGGAAACGATCGTGAACGCCGTCGCGAACTACTCGGGCCAGATGACGACCGTTGCTCAGCAGATATGGTCAAAGCCAGAGCTGGGCTATCTGGAAACCAACACGTCCCAACTTTTACAGAATGAGCTGAAAGCCGCAGGGTTCAGCATTGAAGCGGGCGTTGCGGGGATTCCAACCGCGTTTGTGGCGACGGCAGGGAAATCCGGTGGGCCGGTTATTGGTATTCTGGCCGAGATGGACGCGCTGCCGGGTTTCTCTCAGGCCGCGACGCCGGAGCGTTCGCCCGTTGCGGGTATTGAGGCCGGGCATGCCTGTGGACATCACCTGTTTGGTGCGGGGTCGGTGGGGGCGGCGATTGCGCTGAAACAGTGGCTAGAAGCGACGGGTAAACCGGGACAAATCCGGGTTTACGGCACGCCAGCGGAGGAAGGCGGTTCCGGTAAAGTCTATATGACGCGGGAGGGGCTGTTTAAGGATGTGGATGTAATGCTGCACTGGCATCCCGGTGATGAGAATTCTGCCTCGCAAGATTATTCACTGGCGAACGTGAACGGGAAGTTTCGTTTCTATGGTCGCTCCGCGCATGCTGCGATGGCACCAGAGAAAGGGCGTTCGGCGCTGGACGGCGTAGAGGCGTTGAATTTTATGGTGAACGCGATGCGAGAGCATGTGCCGCAGGAAACGCGCATCCACTATGTGATTACCGATGGGGGTAAAGCGCCGAACGTGGTGCCGGACTTCGCCGAAGTGTATTACTACGTGCGTCACCCCGATCCGGCCGTAGTCGCCAGCGTGACCGATCGTATCCGTAAAGCGGCGGAAGGCGCGGCGTTGGGAACCGAAACGCGTTATGAATTTGAAATACTCGGCGGTGTGTACAGCCTGTTGCCAAACGACGTGTTGGGAAAAGTGATGGATGACAGCCTCAGAAGCGTTGGGGCGCCGCAGTGGGATAAGGCGGATACGGATTTTGCCACTGCGTTGCAGAAAACGTTGGATCAATCCAAACTGCCGCCGCTTTCCAGTGCCGGTCAGATCGCGCCGTACCATTTTGGTGAAACGGGCTATGCGTCGACCGATGTAGGCGATGTCAGTTGGGTCGTGCCGACGGTTGGGCTGGGAACGGCGACCTGGGTACCGGGCGTACCCGCGCACAGCTGGCAGGCGGTGGCGTCCGGCGGCATGGCGATTGGCTATAAAGGCATGGACGTTGCAGCCAAAACGCTGGCCGTCACAGGGGCGAAGCTACTGAGCGATCCTGCATTAATTCAACAGGCGAAAGCGGAGTTCGACAAGAGCCGTGGCGAGAATTTCCACTACAAGCCGCTGCTGGGCGATCGAAACCCCGCGCTGGATTACCGTAAACCTTCCGCAGGGAAATAATTTCCTGCTCTGCCAGCGGTTTCTCTCTGTACCTGGAGAGAAGCCGCTATGCTTACTCTATACCCGTCATACTTCAAGTTGCATGTGCGTTGGCTGCGTTCAGTCACCCGAATCACTTACTCAAGTAAGCTCATCGGGACTCCTTCGCTTGCCGCGTTACAAGGCCCATAAATGAGCCTCGCCCTAAAGGGCCAACGCTTTGCGTTGTTCAAAACGTTAACGTTTTGTCCTGAAACTTGAATTATTTAGGGTATATATATGACTTCAACCAGAAGCGTCTGGCGATCTTCGACCGTGTGCTGCCGCCTCTTTTTCCTGATATAGAGGGATCATCTGGCCGACAAGGTTGTCACTGTTAATTCATCGAACGCACCTTATCTGGAGAAGTATGTGTGATAAAAATCACATATAATCACTATCTATTGCATTTCTCTTACATCAAGTGTGAGTGGATGCACAAAATAGTCCGGCATGGCGTGTTCAAATATTCGATGAATCGTTTGTTGTCTGATGAATAATTTTTTGTTTGATGAATAATTGTTTGATGAATAAATAGTTTCTTTCGATGTCGTTCTTTCGGTGTTGAAATAATCACAGAATGAAGGGTAGAGGAAGGCTGACTGCGGTGAGAAGGATCTCGGTGCCGCTACAGGTTGTTTCGCCTGGGCGCTATCTTCAAGGAACCAAGTCCGCTCGCCAAACGTGCTGGTTTTGCACCAGTTAATGTTCAGGGCCGGTTAGACCGGCTGACGAGTTGGAGTGTTGTATGACCAAGCTGACCACGGCCGCGCAACGCGCGCTGGCGCTGATGGATTTAACCACGCTGAATGAGGATGATACGGATGAAAAAGTGACGGCACTCTGCCGTCAGGCAAACAGCCCGGCAGGAAAAACTGCTGCTATCTGTATCTATCCACGTTTTATCCCTCTGGCGAAAAAGATCCTGCGTGAGCAGGGTACGCCGGATATCCGCATCGCGACGGTGACCAACTTCCCGCACGGCAATGATGATGTGGCAATTGCTGTTGCAGAAACCAAGGCAGCGATAGCCTACGGCGCTGATGAAGTTGATGTCGTATTCCCTTACCGCGCACTGATAGCAGGCAACGCTCAAATCGGTTTTGAGCTGGTGCAGGCATGTAAAGCCGTGTGTCAGGATGCCCATGTGCTGCTGAAAGTGATCATCGAAACGGGTGAGCTAAAGCAAGAAGCGCTGATCCGTCAGGCGAGCGAGATTGCCATTGATGCAGGGGCCGATTTCATTAAAACCTCAACCGGTAAAGTGCCGGTGAACGCGACGCCAGAAAGCGCGGCGATCATGCTGAAGGCGATACGCGATAAAGGCGTGGGCGAGCGCGTTGGCTTTAAAGCGGCTGGCGGCGTGCGTAACGCGGAAGATGCCGCCATCTACCTGCAACTGGCGGACGATATCATGGGCGCGGAATGGGCGACTGCACAGCATTTTCGCTTTGGCGCATCCAGTCTGCTGGCGAGTCTGCTGACCACGCTTGGCCACGGAACCGCGGCTCCGCAGGGCGGCTACTAATTACGTGCATACAGCGTACGATTTTGTTCACAGCAAATGTGCTCGCAGCGACAGGCTGCTGAGCCATATCAGAATTCATCAGGAGTACAAACCTTGTTTCTGATTCAAGAAATTATTCGTAAGAAGCGTGATGGAAAAGCTCTGAGCGAAGAAGAAATCCGCTTCTTTATCAATGGTATTCGTGACAATACCGTCTCTGAAGGCCAGATTGCGGCGCTGGCAATGACCATTTATTTTCACGATATGTCGATGGATGAGCGTGTGGCGCTGACGCTGGCGATGCGTGACTCCGGCACGGTACTGGACTGGAAGAGTCTGAACCTGAACGGCCCGCTGGTGGACAAACACTCTACTGGTGGCGTCGGGGATGTCACCTCGCTGATGCTGGGGCCGATGGTTGCCGCCTGTGGGGGTTACGTCCCAATGATCTCTGGGCGCGGCTTAGGGCATACCGGCGGCACGTTAGATAAACTTGAAGCGATTCCGGGACTGGATATTTTCCCGAACGATGAAGATTTTCGTCGCATCATCCAGCAGGTTGGTGTCGCGATCATTGGGCAGACCTCATCGCTGGCTCCGGCGGATAAACGCTTTTACGCCACGCGTGACATTACCGCCACGGTCGATTCAATCCCGCTGATCACCGCGTCGATTCTGGCGAAGAAACTGGCGGAAGGGCTGGATGCGCTGGTGATGGACGTCAAAGTGGGTTCCGGGGCGTTTATGCCGACCTATGAACTGTCCGAACAGCTAGCACAGGCGATTGTCGGCGTAGCAAATAACGCGGGATGTCGCACCAGCGCATTGCTGACTGATATGAATCAGGTGCTGGCCTCGAGTGCGGGTAACGCGCTGGAAGTGCGGGAAGCCGTGCGTTTCCTGACGGGAGAGAGCCGCAATCCACGCCTGTATGATGTTACTATGGCGCTATGTGGCGAGATGCTGCTGGCGGGCGGACTGGCAAGCTCGGCGGACGACGCGCATTCACGTCTGCAAGCCGTGTTGGATAACGGTAAAGCTGCCGAAGTCTTTGGTCGCATGGTCGCCGCACAGCGTGGCCCGGGCGATTTTGTCGAACACTACGATCGTTACCTGCCGGTGGCGACATTAAGCAAGCCGGTTTTTGCGACGCGTGAAGGCATCGTAACTGGGATGGATACCCGCGCGCTGGGCATGGCAGTCGTCTCGCTGGGCGGCGGACGCCGTCAGGCCACGGATACGATCGATTACAGCGTCGGTCTGGATAGCATGATCAGTCTGGGCGAGCGCGTTGACGCGCAGCGTCCGCTGGCGGTGATCCACGCCAATACGGAAGCGCAGTGGCAGCAGGCGGCGAATGAAGTCCGTGCCGCGATCCAACTGGGCGACACGGCACCAGAAAAGACCCCGATGGTCTATCGCCGGGTGAGCGCAGAAGCGTGATCGCATTAGGCTGGTTAGTGGTCGTCTTGAATTGATTTTCCCCTGCCTCTCGGCAGGGCGTTAGCGCATAGCTGCGCAGGAGAAAAAGAATGAAACGTGCATATATTATGGTTCTCGACTCGTTTGGGATCGGCAGTAGTGCTGATGCAGAACGTTTTGGCGATGTCGGTTCAGATACGCTGGGTCATATCGCTCAGGCGTGTGCAGCAGGGACGGCGGATAAAGGGCGCAGCGGTAAGCTGCATTTGCCGAACCTGAGCCGTCTGGGGCTGGGTAAAGCCGCTGAGTCCTCAACGGGGACGTTCCCGGCAGGGCTGGATGAAAACGCAGACATCATCGGTGCTTACGCGCACGCCAGCGAAATCTCCTCGGGTAAAGATACGCCGTCTGGTCACTGGGAAATTGCCGGTGTGCCTGTCCTGTTCGACTGGGGCTATTTTAAAGATGAAGAAAACAGTTTTCCGCAGGAACTGCTGGATAAACTGGTAAAACGCGCCAATCTGCCGGGCTATCTGGGCAACTGCCACTCTTCCGGTACGGTGATTCTGGATCAGTTGGCTGAAGAACACATGAAAACCGGCAAGCCGATTTTCTACACCTCTGCGGATTCGGTGTTCCAGATTGCTTGCCATGAAGAAACGTTCGGTCTGGATAAGCTGTACGAGCTGTGTGAAATCGCCCGTGAAGAGCTGACCGAAGGGAATTACAACATCGGGCGCGTAATCGCACGTCCGTTTATCGGCGACAAACCCGGCAACTTCGAGCGTACCGGCAACCGTCACGATCTGGCTGTTGAACCGCCTGCGCCGACCATCCTGAAAAAAATGGTGGATGAAAAAGGCGGCGAAGTGGTTTCCGTTGGTAAAATTGCGGATATCTACGCGCAGGTCGGCATTACCAAGAAAGTAAAGGCCACCGGCATCGATGCGCTGTTTGACGCCACGCTGAAAGAAATGGATAGCGCAGGTGACAACACCATCGTGTTTACCAACTTTGTTGATTTCGATTCTGCCTACGGCCACCGCCGGGATATTCCGGGCTACGCTGCCGCGCTGGAGCTGTTCGACCGTCGCCTGCCAGAAATGCTGTCCCGCGTGAAGGGTGACGACATCCTGATTCTGACGGCTGACCACGGCTGTGACCCGAGCTGGCACGGCACCGATCACACTCGTGAGAACGTACCGGTGCTGATCTATGGGCCGAACGTGAAGCCGGGGTCATACGGCCACCGTGAAACCTTCGCCGATATCGGGCAGACGGTCGCGACCTACTTTGGCCTGTCGCCTATGGACTACGGCAAATCGATACTGTAAAACACACCGTTTTTTACGTGAAACTTGATTAATTAAGGAATAAACGCATGGCTACGCCACATATTAATGCAGAAATGGGTGATTTCGCGGACGTTGTACTGATGCCGGGCGACCCGCTGCGCGCTAAGTACATTGCAGAAACCTTTCTGGATGATGCCCGCGAAGTGAACAACGTGCGTGGCATGTTAGGGTTCACGGGGACTTACAAAGGCCGTAAAATTTCGGTAATGGGTCACGGTATGGGTATCCCATCCTGCTCAATTTATGCGAAAGAACTGATCACCGAATTCGGCGTGAAGAAGATCATTCGTGTGGGTTCCTGCGGTGCGGTACGTGAAGATGTTAAGCTGCGCGACGTGGTAATCGGCATGGGTGCCTGTACGGATTCCAAAGTGAACCGTATGCGTTTCAAAGATCACGATTACGCGGCGATTGCCGATTTCGATATGGTGCGTAATGCCGTTGATGCTGCCAAAGCACGCGATGTTTCTGTCCGCGTCGGTAACATCTTCTCTGCCGATCTGTTCTACACGCCAGATCCGCAGATGTTCGACGTGATGGAAAAATACGGCATTCTGGGTGTGGAAATGGAAGCGGCCGGTATCTATGGCGTCGCGGCAGAGTTCGGTGCGAAAGCGCTGGCAATCTGTACCGTTTCTGACCACATTCGTACCGGTGCACAAACCACGTCAGAAGAGCGTCAAAACACGTTCAACGAGATGATCGAAATCGCGCTGGAATCCGTTCTGCTGGGCGATAACGAGTAATATCACATCAGCCCGGACATCCGCTCCGGGCTGTATTTTTCTGTTTTTCCCTTCAAATCCTTCCATAAGCAACCTGCTGACTGTCCGCCGTTAGCGGCGCAACAGAAAGATCGACAATACGGTTCTCTGTGTGCGCTTTCTTCTCTGGTTCGAGTGGCGTTAACTGTATCTGATGTTTGAAGCATGCTAGCACCGCAGGCTGATGGCTGACGGCCAAAACAATGGTTTGTGGCAGTGTTAATCTGATTTGCTCTAGCAGTTGAAGCGCCGCCGCGTCGTCGAGCTGGCTGGTAGCTTCATCCAGACAAAGTAGCGTCGGTCGCAGCAACAGCGCACGCGCGAGCGACAGACGCTGTTGTTCACCGCCTGATAGTTCCCGGCTCCAGTTCGCCTTGTCGTCCAGGCGGGGAATCAGCGCGGCCAACCCGGTTTGTTCTAGTACCGCGATCAACCGTGCGGTATCCGCTAACTGCGCCTGCGGATAACACAGAACCTGACGCAGTGTGTCCTGCGGTAAATAGGCCTTTTGCGGTAAAAACAGCACGCGGCCCGCAGGGAAATGCCTTTCACCTTGTGAGGTTGGCCACAGCCCCGCCAGCGCCCGCAGCAGCGTGGTTTTTCCACTGCCGCTGACTGCGCTGAGTACCGCCCATTCGCCAGCCTGAAGCGTGAGCGTCAGCGGGGAGAAGTACGGTGACCCTTCGGGGCGCGAGACTGACAGCGCGTTGATGTGCAGATCATGGCCTTCATGGAGCGGTTCCTCTGGCGTCGGTAATTGCTGTAAGCGGTGCTGGAATTCCCACAGCCGTTCAATCGTAGAAGACCACTGAATCAACTGGCGATAGGCATCGATAAACCAGCCAAAGGCATCCAGCACATAACCGAAGGCGGATCGCGCCTGCATAATCGCCCCGAGGCTAACCTGACGGGCGAGAAACAGTGGCAGGGTAGCGAAAACCGGAATAATCAGGCTGAAACGGAAATAGCTGGTCGTAAAGCTTTCCAGCCGGAATTCTCGCGTCATTAAACGCTGCCAATTTTGCACGATGGGCAGGAAGTGTTGCCGCATCCGCTGCTGCTCGGCGTCGCTCCCTTGGTAAAACGCGATTTGCTCGCTGTTGTCTCGCACCCGCAGCAGCGTGGCGCGGTAGTCGGCTTCTGCCCGCTGACGTTCAATATTCAGCTTGTGCAGGCGATGCCCTAGCAGGTGCGTCACCACGCTGGCTACTGCGGCGTAAACCAGCGCGATCCACACCAGATAGCCGTGTACCGTGATGGTATAGCCGACTAGCGTGAAGGTATGGACGCCGGAAAGCTGCCAGAGAATGGCGATGAAAGAGAAAAAACGGGCGGTATTTTTCAGCAGCGAAAGCAGGAGTTCGAGACTCTGTTCGATCAGCAGACGGATATCTTCCGCGATGCGCTGATCGGGGTTATCCAGCCCGGCGCTGAGTTGGTAGTGGGCGTTATTACGCAGCCAATCCTGTTCATACTGGTGCGTCATGGTATCGCGCCAGCGGATAATCAGCTGTTTCTTGAGCCAGTTGCCGCAGATGATGACCAGCACAAACAGCAGCGTGTAGGCCAGATAGCGCACGGCCATATCGTAGATTGACGCGTGCTGAAAGTAGTCGGCCAGCGCGTCGTAAAAATCCCGGCTCCAGTTGTTGTACTGCACGCTGATCCACACGACAGAGAGCGTCAGACTCATAATCAGCAGCAGTAGCAACCAGAGCAGCGTGGCTCGCGTGGTCAGCCAGAAAGGCGCGACCAGTGCATAAAAGCGTTTAAGCGTTTGCATAATGGGTTAGGCGATGGCCTGCCAGCCTCGGCTGGCAGGCGTGTTCGCTTAGAAATTCCACTTCGCGGTCAGCATGAAATTACGCGGGTCGCCGTAATAGTTGTTGCCGCTAAGATGGCGGTTGTTCAGGTTTAAGTAGTAGGTTTTATCCGTCAGATTATTGCCAACCAGATTGAAGCTCAGGTTTTTGCTGTACTGATAGCGGACATTGGCGTTAAACAGGGTGTAACCGCCCTGATGCAGACCATAAACCCGATTAGGGTAGGTTTGTGTCTCGGTCTGTGCCGTCATACCTGCGCCAATCGTCCATTGATTCAACTCACCCGGCAGATTGTATGAGGTGTAGAGTTTGAACATATGTTTCGGCGTACGCGGGCTGAACTGCGCCGCTCTTTCGCTCGCGCTACCTTCAAGATATTTACTGTTGGTCAGGGTATAACCCGCCTGAATCTGCCAGCCTTCGGCCAGTTTGCCCGTGACATCCAACTCCACACCCTGGCTGCGTACTTCGCCTTGAGCTTGCGAGCAGCTTGTCCCGATCAGGCAAACAGAGCTATCCGCCACGGCCATCGCGCGGTTCGCCTGAATGATGCGGAACAGCGCCAGCGAGGTATTCAGATCGCCATCAAAGAACTCGCCCTTCACGCCGGTTTCATAGTTGGTGCCAGTAATGGCGGGCAGCAGCTTACCGTTGCGATCTTTTTCGCTCTGCGGCTTGTAGATCTCGGCGTAGCTCAGGTACCAGGTGTAGTTGTCGGCAAAGTCCCACAGCAGGCCGCCGTAAGGCACAAATTCATTGCTGGCATGCAGGCTGCTGAGTGAGGACGTATTGCGGAGATGGTTAGTGAAATATTCGTCATAGCTGTAGGCGCTGTAGCGGCCACCCAGAATCAGCTTCCAGTCATCCGCCAGTTCGAATCTGGCCGTGGCGAACGCACCGCGCTGATACAGGTTAAAGCGGTCGTTATAGTGGTTGTTGTAGAGACTCGTATTTGACCAGTCTGGTTCTGCCAACGAATTCGGCTGCCAGTTGAAAATATTCACGCTGCTGGTGTTGTTGATGCGGATGTGGTTGTTGTCGAAATTCTCTTTCTGATAATCACCACCCACCACCAGTTCATGATTACGTCCCAACAGCTCGAACGGACCGTTCAGGCTCAGGTTGTAACCCCACTGTTCGGCTTTGTTGTCGTAGCGCAGATTATTGTTTAGCGATGACGTCCCCGTTGCTGGATTGACGCCGCTGGTGCCGTTCATGATACCGATATAGCTGCTTGCTGCGCGGGAGTGGATATAGTTCAGCGCGGTTTTCAGCGTCCAGTCGTTGTCGAAGTGGTGTTCCAGTTCGACAAACGGGTTAATTTTTTCAAACTCAATGCGGTTCCAACTGGCGCCCAGATAGGTGGATCGCGGCAGGTTCAGGCTGCTTTTATTGGTGGCGAACGGGATGCCATACACATCAGGCACGCCCCGGGTCTTTTGCCAGTTGATGCCGCCAGTGACCGTGGTGGACGGCGTCAGATCGTAGGCCAGCGTACCGAACAGCACTTTTCTTTCACTGTGCTCGTAATCTTTAAAGCTTTGCTTATCCTGATAAACGCCAACGAGACGGCCGCGCAGGCTGGCATCGTCGTTTAGCGGCCCGGAAACATCGAGTTCGCTGCGGTAGTTATCCCAACTGCCCGCACCAACGCTGCCGGATGCCTGAAAATTGTGAGTAGGCTGCTTGCGCACCAGATTAACGGTGCCGCCGGGTTCGCCATTGCCTTGTGACAGGCCGGACGCGCCGCGCAGGATTTCGACGCGATCATAAATCGCCAGGTCGGGTGATTCGCTGGAGGACTGAACCGCACCCATGTTGGATACGCTGTTCTGGCTGGAAAAGTTCACGCCGTCTTCCTTGATATTATCCATCACGAAAGCACGCGATTCGTATTTCACCTGATAGCTGTTCTGGTTGACCACGTTGATGCCAGTGGTTTGCTTCATGGCCTCATCCAGCGAGGTCATGTTCTGATCGTCCATGCGCTGGCGCGTGACGACGCTCACCGACTGCGGCGTTTCTCGCGGTGACAGATTCAGCTGTGTTGCGGTATTCATGCTGCGCGTGGTGTAGGACTGAGTGCCTTCGGTCACGCCATTGCGGTTGATGCCCGCCACGACCAGCATTTCATCCCCCTGCGGTATCCTCTGCAAGCGCCAGACGCTATTAGGTTGCGGAATCACCTGAAGCCCGCTTCCTGCCAGCAGCGCCGCAAATCCGCCCTCCACGCTGTAGTTCCCTTGCAGGGATTTCCCTGCTTTGCCTGTCGTCAGCTGCGCATCGCCGACCAGATAAACGCCTGATTGGGCGGCAAATTGGTTCAACTGCTGGTTAAGTGGCCCGGCAGAAATCGCGTAGGTTTTGGTGGCCGCTGTGGCTGTCGTTTCTGCTGCGATTGCAGTGGAATGTGCGAGCAGCGGTGCGCCGCACAGCAGCAGGTGAACGGCAATTGCCAGTTTGGAAGGAGTGCGCTGTGTAGAGAAAAATGGAATCAATGCCATGAAAATTCGCCTTCTGACCCAGAGTAAAAATTGGTGGTTTTACTGTGAATCGAACGACAGCGGAGAAAAGGGAACTCAAAAGAGAAAATTTTTTGTCTGCATCTAAAAAAGAAGGTGATATCAGCGTGGCTCGACGGTCACCCACCACGGAAAACGCCGTTGGATGCGGACCGGGAAGGCCTGCGCCAGCATGTTCAGTGCCATGTCGGTATCGGTTAAGGGGAAGGTGCCCATCACGCGTAAATCGGCAATGGCAGGCTGGCACGCCAGATAGCCGTGGCGATAGCGTGATAGTTTCTCCACGACTTCACCCAGCGGCATGTTGTCCGCTTGTAGCACGCCGTGTGACCAGTCGGCATCGTTCTGCTGATTGGGCAACATGTCCCCCTGGCCATCAGCGTTAAAGCGCAGATGATAGCCCGCGTTGACCCGACGCGCGGCGGAGGCGTATTTGGCGCTGACCTCAACCGCGTGTTGGTAAACGGTCAGCGTGGTAGCGTCCGGTTCCTGCGCGACGCTGAAGCGCGTGCCCAGCGCCTGCAAGTGCCCCTGCGCGGTGGTGACAAAGAAAGGGCGGGCATCGGCAGCGGTCTCAATCAGAATATCCCCCGCCAGCAGGGCAATTTCCCGACGCTGGTCGCTGTAGCGGATATCAATCGCGCTGGCGGTGTTCAGCCACAGTCGGGTGTTGTCCGGTAAGGTGAGCGGTTTGATTTCTCCAACCGCGCTGTGATGATCGGCCGTCATCGCCAGCAGCGAGTCTTTTAGCGGCGTATGGCGGTAAGTCAGCCAGGAAAGCAGTGAACCGGTGCTGAGTAGCGCGGCGAGCTTGAGCGCCCGGCGGCGTGTCATCGGTGCAGGTTGGTGCAGTAGCGTATTCAGCGCGGGTTGCTGACCGTCACCACGCAGCGGTTGGAAGCGTTGGCTGACCGTTTGCACGTATTCCCAGGCCTGACGGTGTTCCTCGCTTTCGTCCATCCAGCGCTGCCAGTGGTGGTAGTGCTCATCGTCAGGTTCCCGATCGCACAGTTGGGCGTACCATTGCGATGCCTGCTGCAAGGCGATAAAGCTGGGCTTATTCATGAATCAACGGCCTGACCGTCCGCGTCTATCTCCGCTTCTAACAGCACACAATGCAGCATGGCCTGTGCCATGTATTTTTTCACCATGCGTTCGGAAACGCCCAGCGTCTCGGCAATGTCCCGATAGGGTAATCCCTGTACCTGCGCCATGATAAAGGCCGCACGCACCTTCTCTGGCAGCGCTCGCAGCATGGCATCGACCTGATACAGGGTTTCGAGAATGATGTTGCTGTCTTCCGCCGACAGCGCAACCGGCTCTGGCTGTTCGGCGAGCGAGGTGAGCCAGACGCGCTCAATTTCCCGTTTGCGCCACAGATCGACGCACATACCTTGCGCCATTACGCTCAGGTAAGCCCGCGCGCCCGCGTGGCTGTCGAATTGACGCGGTTTCAATAAGAGCCGTAAAAATACATCCTGCGCCAGATCGGCTGCATCACACAGATTCCCCAGCCGTTTGCGCAATAGCCCCTGTAACCAGCCATGATGCTGACAATAGAGCTGATGCAGATCTGCTGAGGTATCAATATTGGCTGATGACATGTCTGGTGCCTGAAACGGAGCGATAGGAGGTCAAATTTCAGGCGCATATTAGTTGAGAATGATTTTTATTTCAACGCTAAGGAAAATGTGGGTAACGGTGTCGGAGGGGAAGGTGAGGGAAGCGGTGAGCATGCAAGGGGGCGCAAGGTTGGAATGCACCACACTCGATAGCCGTATCGGGCGTGGTGCGTTCAACGACAGCGGAATCGACTGACCTAAGCGCCAGACGATTCCAACACGTTACTTAATCGCCTGAGCCGGAACCTGTGCGGCACTGTTAAAGCTGATCTCGTTGATGGCACTCCATTTGTTCACATCGGTGCCGAACGTATCCAGCTTGAAGAATTTCGCTTTCACGGCAGGGAAGGTGAATTTTTCACCGTCTTTGGCATTGTTGGAGGTGACCAGATTGTCAGCCAGTTTTTGCCAGGTTTTCCCGTCGGTGGAGTAGGAAACGGAGAATTTCAGTTTGCGCTCGTCCGCTTTGAAAGGAACCAGAACAAAATTTTCAACCGACTGTTCTTTATCCAGTTCTACCTGAACCCAGCTCTCACCATTTGCCGCCCAGCGCGTTTTTACGTCGCCATCGGCAATGTTGGCAGGTTTGTGGCCCTTGTCTGAATCATAAGCGGAAGCTGTCACCGCCGTTACTTGTACCGCGTAAGCGGAAAGAGAGAATAAACCGCACAGGAGCGTCGTAGCCAGAGTGTATTTTTTCATATTATTCCTCGTAGATAACGGATAAACCATACATGCCTGCAAACCAGAAACATGAAATGGAATTTCATTGTGATAAAAAAGAAACGAGGTTTTATTTATAGCGATCACGTTGCGGGGATTTTTCTATCAGGAAAAAAGGCAGAGCGGGATGGGGCGCACATTATGGCACCCAATGGCACCCGCCGAGTCGCGAGTGCCGTAGGTAAAGAGGTTAGCCGAGCGGCAGCGCCATGAGAATAGCGTCTTCCCGGCCTTGTGCCGTAGGGTAATAATCGCGGCGCACGGAGACTTCGTTAAATCCCAGGCTTTCATAAAGCGCGATGGCTCGCGCGTTTGACTCGCGTACTTCCAGCCACAGCGTCAGAATTCCGCGTCGCTCCATTTCGTCGATCAGATGTTCCAATAGCTGGCGACCCAGCCCCTGACGCTGGTGGTCGGGGTGTACCGCGATATTGAACAATGTCGCTTCATCCAGCACGACCTGTGTGATGGCGTAAGCGGCAAGCTGCCCGTCATGCTCCAGTTTGATGTTGAAATAACGCTCACCTTGATTGCTGACAAACGTCTTTTCCGACCAGGGAAAGGCGTGGCTGACTTGTTCAATTTTAAAGGCTTGTGCCAGATCGGCTGGCGTCAGAGAAGATATCGTGTTCATGTTCACAGATCTGTTGCCACAGCGCCCGTTTGGCGTCGGCATTTTGATAAAGTTCGGAAAGCAGAGGGCTGGAAAGCTGAACACCCTGTAGCGCAATGGGTTCCGCGATGCCTAACCGCCAGCTATGGCAGTGCGCGTTGGCGGGCAACATCTCGATCTGCTGCGGCGTCAGGCGATAGGCTTGCGCGGGAGTGAGCGCCAGACTGTGCAGAACGTCGGTCAGCAGCGGTTCATCATCGGCCAGCGGCTCGGCGGAGACAATCACCAGACGCACCTGTTCGGGCAGACTGACGGCGATTTCGCCTTGCAGCACCGTCGGGCGACGCAGCGTCCACTGCGTAATCCCCAGTTGCTGTAGCAGCCTGTCACGTCTTGATTCCATGCGTTATCCTGTCTGGCGTGCGAGAAAATGATTCGTGCCTATGCTAACAAACCCCGTCAGACTGCGCCAACGTCGGTGCGGTTATTTCCTCTCCGCTCTGCAACTTCGGGGACGAAGCGTATATAATCCCCCGCTCAATGATTAAGGAGCCGTAGCCTGATGTCCGCATTAACCCCCGCCAGTGAAGTCATACTGCGCCATAGTGACGAATTTCTTTCACGCCGAGTTCTGTTTGCCGGTGATTTGCAGGATACCCTGCCCGCGCAATTTGAGGCGGCGTCAGTGCGTGTCCATTGCAACCAATATCACCACTGGCAACAGATGGCAAAGCCACTTGGGGATAACGCTCAATATGGTCTGGTCGCGGATGCGGCGCTGGTGGCGGATAGCGACACGCTGATTTATTACTGGCCGAAGAGCAAACAGGAAGCGGAATTCCAACTGCGTAACCTGCTGTCTCTGATGCCGGTCGGTACGGAAATCTTCGTTGTTGGGGAAAACCGCAGCGGCGTGCGTAGTGCTGAAATTGTGCTGTCTGACTTCGTTGAGTTGGTAAAAATCGACAGCGCACGTCGCTGCGGGCTTTACCACGGTCGGATTGACAAGCAGGCCAGCTTCACGCTGGATGAGTGGTGGGACGAGTATGTGACGGACGGCGTGATCGTCAAAACGCTTCCGGGTGTCTTTAGTCGTGATGACTTGGATCCGGGTAGCCGATTGCTGCTGTCTACGTTTGAGCCACACATGAAAGGCAAAGTGCTGGATATCGCCTGCGGTGCGGGCGTATTGGCATCGGTACTGGCGAAACAGTCGCCGAAAATTCGCCTGACGCTGAGTGATGTCAGTGCAGCCGCTGTCGAATCCAGCAAGGCAACGCTGGCGGCGAATGCGTTAGAAGGCAGCGTGATTGCGAGTAATGTTTACTCAGACATCGACGGCCGCTTCGATATGATCGTGTCTAATCCGCCGTTCCATGACGGCTTACAGACTAGCCTGCAAGCCGCGGAAATGCTGATTCGTGGTGCGGTGACCCATCTACCGATTGGCGGACAGTTACGCATCGTCGCTAACGCCTTCCTGCCTTATCCGGCGCTGTTAGATGCCGCCTTTGGTAGCCATGAAGTGCTGGCGCAGACTGGACGCTTCAAGGTGTATCAGGCCACCGTCGGTCGTCCGCCGCGCACAGGAAGCAAAGGTCGTCGTCGGTAATCCTTATTACTGATATTGCCTTTACTGATACTTCTTCTATTGATTCAGTGCCGCCATACTCTCCTTGCCGTAGCGTTCACCTGCTGCGGCATCGGGTGGGAAAATAGCATCAATGGCGGCCAGTTCCTCTTTCGTCAGCGTGACATCCAGCGCCGCGACGTTCTCTTCCAGATAACGACGGCGTTTGGTGCCCGGAATCGGCACAATATGTTCACCCTGCGCCAGTACCCATGCCAGCGCCAGCTGTGATGGCGTCACCTGTTTTTCCTGCGCCAGTTGGTTAATTTTCTCTACCAGTTGCAGGTTTTTGCCGAAATTTTCCCCCGAGAAGCGTGGATTGGTACGACGGAAATCGTCGGCAGCCAGATCGTCCGGGCTGCGAATCGCACCGGTCAGGAAACCGCGCCCCAGCGGGCTGTAAGGCACAAAGCCGATACCCAGACGCTCACAGGTGGGCAGAATCTCTGCTTCCATATCGCGCGTCCACAGTGAGTATTCGCTCTGTAACGCCGTAATGGGGTGCACGCGGTGCGCACGTTCCAGCGTGGCGGCGGAGGCTTCGCTCAGGCCGATGTAACGAATCTTGCCTTCCTGAACCAGCTCTGCCAACGTGCCGACTGTCTCTTCAATGGGAACTGTCGGGTCGATGCGGTGCTGATAGTAAAGATCGATAACGTCCGTACCGAGGCGCGTCAGGCTGCCTTCCACCGCGCGGCGGATGTAGTCCGGTTTACCGCAGACGCCGCGTGCGTTGGGGTTTGCCGGGTCGCGTACAATGCCGAATTTGGTTGCCAGAAAGATCTGTTCGCGTTTGCCTTTTATGGCTTTGCCGAGCAGCAGCTCATTGGTGTGAGGGCCATACATATCGGCGGTATCCAGCAGCGTAACGCCCAGCTCCAGTGCGCGATGCAACGTGGCAATGGATTCTTTTTCATCCTGCGCGGTGGAGTAGAAATCACTCATTCCCATGCAGCCTAGCCCAATAGCCGAAACCTGCGGGCCGTTCGCACCTAATTTGCGCTGTTGCATTGTCATCTTCCTCATGTCGTTGGCAGTGAAAGCAGTCTGGTTGTTTATCCAACAAAGATAAATACCGCTTTTTATGCAACACTATTCAAAAATAACCAACAATGGTGGCGGCGATGGATCACATTCAGGCGATGCGGGTTTTTGTACGTATTGTCGAGCTGGGCAGCTTTAGCCGTGCGGCGGAGCGACTGACGCTGCCACGCGCGACGGTGAGTAACACCATCAAACAGCTTGAAGCACGGCTGGGAGTTCGTTTGCTGCAACGTACGACTCGTCAGGTGCAGATCACCGACGAAGGGCGCGTTTACTATGAACGCTGTCTGCAATTGCTCGCGGAAATAGAAGAGATCGACACGCTGTTCACGCAGCAAAAGCAGCAACCCGTTGGTAAAGTGCGGGTGGATATGCCGCACTCGCTGGCGAGGGAAATCGTCGTTCCGGCGCTGGGCGAGTTCTACGCGCGCTATCCGCAGGTGACGCTGATGCTGAGCGCCAACGATGCGGCGATTAATGTGCTGCGTGAAGGCGTCGACTGTGTGCTGCGCGCCTGGCAGACCGACGATGAAACGCTGGCGACCCGCCATTTGCCGTCAATGCCGCAGGTAACCTGTGCGTCGGCCGACTATTTGGCGCGCTACGGCGTGCCGCGTTCGCTTGATGAGCTGTCGGGGCATCAGATGGTCGGCTATTTCTCTCTGCGTACCGAATACCGTTATCCGCTGGAATTTATGTCGGGCGATGAGTGTATTACGCGTATGCTGCCCGGTGTGTTGCAGGTTAACGGCACCGATGCCTACATCGCCAGCGCGCGTGCCGGATTGGGGATTATTCAGGCCCCGCGTCGCGGCCTGCGCCCGTTTCTGGAAAGTGGGGAACTGGTTGAGATCCTGCCAGAAATGCCGCCGCCCGCGATGCCGCTTTATGTGATGTATGCGCCCGGTCGTTTTCTCGCGCCACGGATTCGTGTGTTCATTGAATGGCTCGATGAGCTCTTTACGCGCCACGCCGCAGCGAGATGATGATTTTTGCAGCAAACCCCGCATTCCAGAGGAAATAATCATTGACGTGAACGTGAAAACCTCTAGAATTCGCCCCCGTAGTGATATTGCGTAAAGCAGTGTTGCGAAGGTGGCGGAATTGGTAGACGCGCTAGCTTCAGGTGTTAGTGTTCTTACGGACGTGAGGGTTCAAGTCCCTCTCTTCGCACCAACATCACTACACGGTTCTGGTTTGTCGAACCGAAGCAGTAAATCAGTGTCGCATGACATAGTTATTACATGACAGAGTTGCGAAGGTGGCGGAATTGGTAGACGCGCTAGCTTCAGGTGTTAGTGTTCTTACGGACGTGAGGGTTCAAGTCCCTCTCTTCGCACCATGTCGTGATAGATTTACTGTATAAGACAAACAACGTTCTCAGTGCGAAGGTGGCGGAATTGGTAGACGCGCTAGCTTCAGGTGTTAGTGTCCTTACGGACGTGAGGGTTCAAGTCCCTCTCTTCGCACCACAGATTCCCTCTGTATCTTCCTGATTTTCTTCCCTGTTTATTCTCTTTTATCCCGTTTCTGGCTATGCCGCTTTTTCGCGATTATTTACCATTCTGGGTTGTGTACTCTTTCTCGTTTACTGATCTACATCCACGTATATTTACAGCGTCGTGAGATTAAACGTGACGGACAGTGCCGCCAAACCGCCAGCCAGCGCAATGCAGGACGGCAGCAGTAAATAGTGGCGCAAACGTTGATGAAACAGCATAACAAGCGTCGCCAGCAGGGCGATGGCGATAATCACTTTCAGGTGCGTCAGGTTCAGGTTGAGTAGCGCCAGTAGCGGCATGATGGCACAAGGCAGCAACACGCCCCAGGCGCTGGACAGATGCTTCCCCATACACCAGCTCACACCCCATAGCCCGCAGGCTGTGATCATTGCTGTCAGCATTTTTCCACCCGTCAAAAATGATAATGATAACTAATATCATATAAGAATTTATATCAATTACTAGTTTTTGACGAGCAGATTGTTAGAATTTTCTGCCTAATTTTGTTAATCGGGATGCTGACTGCTCAAATGCTGGCGTATCAGGTGAATCATATTCACGATAACAGGCGATCGTTCATGTTTGCGCCAGATAGCCGCAATTTGTGTATGGATTTCGGGCATGCCGATATCATGATAGGTCACATTATCCGCCTTAATACAGGCGAGAGATTCCGGCACAAGCGTGATGCCGAAGCCTGCGGCGACCATCCCGATGGTGGCCGTTAACTGCGGAGCAAATGGGCTAGGTCTGGGGCCATAGCCTGACAGATAGCAAGTGCGGATTATCATGTCGTGCAGCCCTGGACACACCTCGCGCGGGAAAATAATTAGTGGTTCCTGACGCAGCTCGCTAAGTGAGATCTGCGCTTTATGGCTCAGCGCATGCCCTGCGGGTAACACCAATTTCATCGGCTCTTCAGCCAAAATCTCCCCGTTAACCTCATCGCTGAGATCGCAAGGTAAGCGCAGAAAGGCGATGTCGATATTGCGTTCTCGCAGTGCAGTAATGAGCGCTGCCGGATTTTCCTCCTTTGGCAGCGGCTGAACGTGTGGATGCTGCTGACAATAACGATGCAGTAGCGCAAGCACGGTCGGGTGGAACATGGCCGACGGCGAAAACCCTACGTTCAAGCTACCTTTCTCACCTCGCGCAATGCTTCTTGTCCGCGCGATGGCCGAATCGGTAAGCTGCAAAATCTGACGTGCATCTTCATACAGCGCTTGTCCCGCCTCCGTCATTTCTACACCGCGCGTCAGTCGCTTGAACAGCGGCGTACCGATCTCCTGCTCGAATTTCTTGATCTGCTGGCTGAGAGGCGGCTGTGACATCCCCAGATTTTCCGCCGCACGCGTGAAATGCTTAGCTTGTGCAACGGCGACAAAATAGCGCAGATAACGTAGCTCCATTTACGTGACTCCATATCTTTCCGATCTTGAAATGACCTTAATTGCATATTGGAATTTTGTTCTCTCACGCGTCAATCTTTATCTAAATATTAGCGTTATTTAAGTAATTGGTGCGGTGATAAGGACAGTATGAAAACGAATGTCAGTGAACAATCCTGTGAAGAATCCTTTGCTAGCTACGCCTATGATTTTCGGCGACAGCATGCAGACAGCGTTATTTATCAAACCTCATTAATGAGTGGGCTAATAAATGGCGTATATGAAGGCAGCCGAACGATGGCTGAATTACTGGAGCATGGTGACTTTGGATTAGGAACATTTAATAGTTTGGACGGGGAACTGGTTGCCTTGAATAGCCAGATTTTCCAGCTGTTATCCGACGGTAGCGCACGGGCGGCGAAGCCGGAGCAGAAAACGCCGTTTGCGGTCATGACGTTCTTTCGCCCGACGGAAACGATCCGTTTTGATCGCTGGACTTCGCGTGAAGACGTACATCGCCAGATCGATGAGATCGTGGGAACGGACAATCTGTTCTGTGCTTTGCGGATTGATGGGCGTTTTCGCTGCATTGAAACACGTACCGTTCCCCGACAGTGCCGGCCTTATAAACCGATGCAGGAAGCGGTTGAGGGACAACCAACATTTCATTTTGAACACCGTAGCGGCAGCGTTATTGGTTTTCGTAGTCCAGCTTACACTCAGGGAATTAATGTCGCGGGTTACCACGAACATTTCATTACTGACGATCGCCAGGGCGGCGGTCATATTCTGAATTACGACGTCGAGCAGGGCACGCTGACGTTTGGTGTGATTGCCAAACTGATCATCGATCTGCCTCAGGATCGGGAGTTTCTCAATGCCGACCTGTCCTCAGAAAACCTCAACAGCGTAATCCAGTCAGTAGAGAGCTAGTCATTTCATCGGAGTCATGTCATGGAAAAGTCCACCGAACAGCAAAGCTGGAGCAGCGGGGCCGAGCTGATTGTAAAACACCTGGAAGCGCAGGGCGTGAAGCATATTTTTGGGATTCCCGGCGCAAAAATTGATCGTGTGTTTGATGAGCTGGAAGACTCGACGATCCAAACGATCCCAGTACGGCATGAGGCGAACGGCGCGTTTATGGCGGCGGCGATAGGGCGTCTCACGGGGAAAGCAGGAGTGACGCTGGTGACATCCGGCCCCGGCTGTTCCAACCTTGTTACCGGATTGGCAACGGCAACCGCAGAGGGAGATGCGGTCGTTGCGCTAGGAGGGGCGGTTAAGCGGGCAGATAAGCTTAAGCTGACGCACCAGAGTTTGGACACCGTCAGCCTGTTTCAGCCAGTCAGTAAATTCAGTGCGGAAATCACGGCTTCTTCTGCTATATCGGAAGTGTTGGCGAATGCTTTCCGGGCGGCAGAGAGTGGGCGTCCGGGGGCGGCGTTTGTCAGCCTACCGCAGGATATCGTCAATGAGCCGGTGATTAGTCCGGTGCTGGCTTGTCCGCATTTACCGTTGCTAAACGGCGCGCCGCATAGCGACATTGCCGAAGCGGCCAAACGGCTGCGGCAGGCTAAAAATCCGGTGCTGCTGCTCGGGTTAATGGCCAGCCAGCAGGAGAATGCGCAGGCACTGCGTCGTTTCCTTCACCATAGCAAACTGCCCGTGACCAGCACATATCAGGCTGCTGGCGTGATCGATCAGCAGCAGTTCGATCACTTTGCCGGACGTGTCGGATTATTCAACAATCAGGCTGGCGATAAGCTGCTGCAACAGGCGGATGTGATCGTTACCGTGGGCTACAGCCCGATTGAGTACGATCCGGTGTTATGGAACAGCGGCAAGGCGACGCTGATCCACATTGATGTGCTGAGAGCGGAAATCGACAGCGCTTATCGTCCTGATATCGAGCTGCTTGGGAATATCGCAATGACGGTGGACACGCTGAATGCGTGCATCAGCGAACCGTTTATCTTGTCTACTGATACACAGTCTGTGTTGCGGGATCGTCAGCGCCAGCGCCACGATCTCAGTACGCGCGCTATCAACATGGCAGGATTTGCGATCCACCCTTTGCGTCTGGTGCGGGCGATGCAGGATATCGTGAATGAGGATGTCACGCTGTGTGTGGATATGGGGAGTTTCCATATCTGGCTGGCGCGTTACCTGTATAGCTTCCGGGCGAGACAGATTCTAATGACCAATGGCCAGCAGACGATGGGCGTGGCGCTACCGTGGGCAATCGCCGCATCGCTGGTGCAGCCCGGCAAAAAAGTGGTGTCTGTTTCCGGCGACGGTGGGTTTATGCAGTCCAGTATGGAGCTGGAAACGGCGGTGCGCCTGAAAAGCAATCTTCTGCATATCATCTGGGTGGATAACGGCTACAACATGGTGGAAATCCAGCAGCGGCACAAATACCATCGTCCGGCGGGCGTGTCTTTTGGGCCGATTGACTTCAAAGCGTATGCGGAAGCATTTGGTGCGAAAGGGTTTGCCGTTGAATCTGCGGATGAGCTGGTCAGCAAACTCCGTCAGGCGATGGACGTCGACGGTCCCGCGGTGATTGCCATCCCCGTTGATTATTCCGATAACCATTGGTTGATGGAGAATCTGAATATTAGCGTGCTGATCTGATATATCAGGTGCTTACCCGCCGTACGGTATCGGGCGGGAGTGTGTCGCGTTTCCCTGAATAATACGGTGTGTGTCTGCATGATTTTCTTTAGAATCATCTGCGTCGCTACACGGTAATGGGAAGGGAAACGAGCATGCTAATGAAATCTGCCCGGCGCATTGTCAGACGTGGGCTCATTGTGATTGGGGTGATCGCGATGACGCTGCTGGCTATTCGTGTTTATGATACGCAAAGCGGGCCGCCGCTTGCACCCTGGCATACCTATGTGCCGGATGAACTGTCGGCAGCGGAGCTCGATAAAAGCGACTGGACTGCGTATGTAAAGCAGGAAGCACTCATCTTTCAGCAGGTTAATCAGCACGTCACGCAGGAACTGGATGAGGATGAACAGCGCCCGGTTAACCGCTATTTTTCGGGTAGCCCGGTTTATCCTGGGAAATTTCAGCATGACTGGAATCGTTCCTATGAACTGTCGCCGGAAGGAGAACTGAAAGGCGCAGTCGTGATGTTGCACGGCCTGACCGACTCACCCTACAGCTTGCGACATGTTGCGGAGCGTTATCGCCAGCGTGGTTTTTTCGTGGTCGGAATTCGTTTACCTGCACACGGGACGGTGCCGGGGGCGCTCACCGATGTCGAATGGGAAGATTGGCTAGCGGCGACGAGGCTTGCTGTTCGTGAGGCGACGTCACACCTGACGGTGCAACAGGGCCAAAGGCTGCCGCTGCATATCGTCGGATTTTCCAACGGTGGTGCGCTAGCGCTCAAGTACGCACTGGATTCCTTAGATAATCCCGCGCTGGTGCGTCCTGACCAGCTCATCCTTATTTCCCCAATGATCGGTATTACCAGCTATGCGCGCTTTGCGGGGCTCGCTGGGTTACCCGCTATCTTCCCAGCCTTTGCCAAATCTGCCTGGCTGGGCATTTTGCCGGAATTTAATCCCTTCAAATACAATTCATTTCCGGTAAATGGTGCGCGTCAATCCTGGCTGTTGACGCATGAACTTCAGAGTCAGCTAAGCCGTAAAGCGCAGGCGAACACGTTGGTCAATCTGCCGCCGGTGCTGACGTTCCAGTCGGTGATGGATTTCACCGTCAGTACGCGTGCCGTTATTACGGCGTTCTATAATTTGTTGCCTGCTAACGGCAGCCAGCTGGTGCTCTTTGATGTAAATCGTACCGTTAATTTCGGCCCGCTTCTGCGTGAATCGACGAATGGTGCCGTCAGTCAACTGCTACCTGCCGCCCCACGCCATTACGATACAACGGTGATATCCAATGCCGCGCCGAACAGTTCGCGTGCCGTGGCGTTTGACGTCGCAGCGGGGACGATGCAAGAACAGACGCGTGAGCTGGGAATGGATTATCCATCGGACGTGTATTCACTATCGCATGTCGCGCTGCCGTTTCCAGATTCAGATTCACTGTATGGTCGTTTCTCACAGAATCCTACCGAGTTTGGCTTGCCGCTGGGGAAAATTACCCCAAGAGGAGAACGTGCCGCGCTGGTGGTCGATCTGGATACGCTGCTGCGACTGTCGTCGAATCCGTTTTATCCCTACTTGATCCAACGTATTGAAGAGAAGATCCCGTGATAGCGAATGGCCACCCGCAGAGAATTGCGGGTGGCGTTGAGATATTCTCAATAAATAGATCGATACAGCGCTTTGATCTCATTGATGTTCGTATCGCGCGGGTTACCGCTGGTGCAGACATCGTCAAAGGCGGCCTGTGCTAGCGCGGGAATGTCCTCTTCTCTCACGCCGACATCGCGCAGTCTTGGTGGAATATCCACATCGTGAGAAAGCTGCTGCACGGCGTTAATCGCCGCTTCCCGCGCCTGAGCAATCGGCATTTCTGCCGCGCCTTTTACCCCCATTGCCACGGCGATATCCCGGAATTTTTCACCCGTGTAATCGGCGTTGTAGGCCATGATATGCGGCAGCAGGATCGCGTTAGCGATGCCGTGCGGCGTGTTGTAGAACGCGCCGAGCGGGTGCGCCATGCCGTGCACCAGACCAAGCCCAACGTTCGAAAATCCCATGCCGGCGATGTATTGCCCCAGCGCCATCTCTTCCACGCCTTTTGGCTTCCCGGCGACGGAATCGCGCAGTGAGCGGCTGATTATTTCAATGGCCTTCAGGTGCAGCGTATCGGTCAGTTCCCAAGCGGCCTTGGTGGTGAAGCCTTCAATGGCGTGCGTCAGGGCGTCAATCCCCGTGGCGGCTTTCAGTGCAGCAGGCATGCTCATCATCATATCGGGATCGACGATGGCGACAATCGGGATGTCATGCGGATCGACGCACACAAATTTGCGGCGTTTTTCTTCATCAGTGATGACGTAGTTGATGGTGACTTCTGCGGCCGTGCCGGAGGTGGTTGGGATCGCGATAATCGGGACAGCAGGGCGTCGGGTGGCCGCAACGCCTTCCAAGCTACGGACATCGGCGAATTCGGGGTTATTGATAATAATTCCGATAGCCTTACAGGTATCCTGCGGTGAGCCGCCGCCAATCGCGATCAGGTAATCGGCCTGTGATGCCTTGAAGCGCTCGACGCCCCTTTCCACCACGGCGATGGTGGGGTTGGGAATTACCTCATCGTAGATATCGTAGGGTAACCCTGCCGCGTCCAGCTTCGCTGTGATTTTGGTCGCGACGCCAAATTTAACCAAATCCTTGTCCGTCACCAGCAGCGCTTTCCTGAACCCTCGCCGCCTTACCTCATCGGCAATGTGTGCAATCGCGCCCGTGCCAAAGTAGGACGTTTCGTTAAGAATCATTCTGTTAGCCATCATCTATCTCCTAATCACGTTTGATTTTGATAAAGCGAAAAATACATGCTGCGCAATTCCTTGCGAGTAGTGTGGGAAAAATGGGCTATCAGCGCCTTCCGTCAGGTGCCATGTCATCTTGTTTGCTGGCACTGAAGTAAAGACGCCTGAGAAACGGTTCACAGAATCGTGATGGCGGCAGCATAAGAGAGGGAGCGAAGCTGGAAGTCGTTGTTGGTTTTTGATTGAAAAAATCTAATTTAAGCTTGTTTTTATCATTATATTATCTAATCCGAATGGCGTTTTCAGTTGGGTGTCATTGCCTATGTTATCCAGTTTTAATGTCATTAATTTGTGGTTTACGCTGATTTAAATAATTTACGTGCTTAATTTCGTCAATTAATAAGCATATTACGCTGCTTTGTTTTTTGTGGGCGGCTCGACTTTCTTTGTCTTCTATATAATTTATCTTATGTCTGAGAGAGTGGTTTAACCTGCGCGTCGGTGGTAAGTTCAGTCATAAGATATCGTTTGCGTAGTGTGTTTTATCGCCTGAACGCCATGCGCTGAAGAGGGATGAAGAATGGCAAAGCAGACCCCGTTGTATCAACAACATCTGGCCGATGGCGCCAAAATGGTGGATTTTCATGGTTGGATGATGCCACTGCACTACGGCTCCCAACTGGACGAACACCATATTGTGCGTCGGGAAGCCGGCATTTTTGATGTCTCCCACATGACCATCGTCGATTTACACGGCGTGAGAACGCGTGAATTCCTGCGTTATCTGTTGGCGAATGATGTCGCCAAACTCACACAGCCGGGCAAAGCCCTGTATACCGGCATGCTGAATGCCTCCGGCGGCGTCATTGACGATCTGATCGTTTATTTTCTCACGGAAGACAATTTCCGACTGGTTGTGAACTCCGCGACCCGTGAAAAAGATCTCGCCTGGATCGGGCAGCACGCTGCGCCGTTCGGGGTTGAAATCCGCGAGCGCGACGATCTGGCGCTGGTTGCGGTGCAAGGTCCGCAGGCGCAGGAAAAAGTTCAAGAAATCCTGAAGGCAAAAGGCCTGAGTGATACCGACGTGGCAGCGGTTGCCAGCATGAAGCCGTTTTTTGGCAAGCAGGCGGGCGACTTCTTCGTTGCCACGACGGGTTATACGGGTGAAGCGGGTTATGAAATCGCGCTGCCGAATGAGCAGGTGGTCGATTTCTGGCAACAACTGCTGGCGGTTGGTGTGAAGCCATGTGGGCTGGGTGCACGCGATACGCTGCGGCTGGAAGCGGGGATGAACCTGTACGGTCAGGATATGGATGAGGGCATTTCGCCACTGGCGGCCAATATGGGCTGGACAATCGCCTGGCAGCCGGAGGATCGCGAGTTTATCGGGCGTGAGGCATTAACGCATCAGCGTGAAAAAGGGACCGATCAACTGGTTGGTTTAGTGCTGACGGAAAAAGGCGTATTGCGCAATGATTTACCTGTGCGCTTTACTGATAGTGATGGCGTGGTGCGCGAAGGGGTGATCACTAGTGGATCGTTCTCGCCGACGCTTGGTGTGAGCATCGCGCTGGCGCGTGTTCCGGTGGGGATTGGTGAACAAGCGATAGTGCAGATTCGTAACCGCGAACTGCCTGTCCACGTGACCAAACCCGGTTTTGTCCGTGCTGGAAAAACCATCGTTCAGTATTAATAGCCGCTTGCTTATAAAGATAAGCGCGCAGGATTAACGACTTTAGGAAAGGGGATGCAATGAGCAACGTACCAACAGAATTAAAATACACCACGTCGCACGAATGGGTGCTGCATGAGGGCGACGGTATCTACAGCGTGGGCATTACCGAACACGCGCAGGAACTTCTGGGTGACATGGTCTTTATCGATTTGCCGGAAGTGGGCACGGTTGTCGCCGCAGGTGATGACTGCGCGGTGGCGGAGTCGGTAAAAGCGGCGTCGGATATTTATGCGCCCATCAGCGGTGAGATCGTGGAAGTTAATGACGATCTGGAAGGTTCCCCTGAGCTGGTCAACAGCGCGCCTTATGCTGATGGTTGGCTGTTCCGTATCAGAATTTCTGATGAGTCTGATTTGGACGAACTGCTTGATGCCGAAGGCTATCAGGCGTTGATAGAAGACGACGAATAGTTATCGCGCCCCTGATTTTGTCAAATCTGGGGCGTTTTATTTTGTTCGCCCGCGTCGTATTTCAGCGCGGCAGCCAGCACGATTAATGCAGGCACGATTGATCAAGGAAAGTACTGTAATGACCCAGACACTCAGTCAACTCGAACATGACGGCGCATTTATCGAGCGCCATATCGGTCCTTCCGTTAGCCAACAGCAGCACATGTTGTCGGTGGTGGGCGCGACGTCGCTGGATGCGCTGATCCGCCAGATTGTCCCGGTGGACATTCAATTGCCCAGCCCGCCAGCGGTAGGAGAGGCGGTGACGGAACATGAAGCGTTAGCTGAGCTGAAGGCCATTGCAGGACGCAATCAACGTTATAAAAGCTACATCGGTATGGGCTATAGCGCGGTGCTGATGCCGCCAGTGATTTTACGCAACCTGCTGGAAAACCCAGGCTGGTACACCGCCTATACGCCGTATCAGCCGGAAGTCTCTCAGGGGCGTCTTGAGGCGCTGCTGAATTTCCAGCAGGTCACACAGGATTTAACCGGTTTGGATTTGGCCTCCGCATCGCTGCTGGATGAAGCAACCGCTGCGGCGGAAGCAATGGCGATGGCGAAGCGCATTAGCAAACTCAAACAGGCCGAACGTTTCTTTGTCGCTGACGACGTGCACCCGCAAACGCTGGACGTGGTGCGTACTCGTGCGGAAACTTTCGGTTTTGACATTGTTGTCGGTAAGGCGGAAGAAGCGCTGAAAGACGATGCTGTGTTTGGCGTGTTGCTGCAACAGGCGGGGACGACGGGTGAACTGCACGATTACAGCAACCTGATGGCGGCACTGAAAGCACGTAAGGTCGTCACCTGCGTGGCATCGGACATCATGACGCTGGTACTGCTGACCGCGCCGGGCAAGCAGGGCGCGGATATCGTCTTCGGCTCTGCACAGCGCTTTGGCGTGCCGATGGGCTACGGCGGGCCACACGCGGCGTTCTTCGCCTGTCGTGATGAACATAAACGTGCCATGCCGGGTCGTATTATCGGCGTGTCGCGCGATGCGGCGGGCAACACTGCGCTGCGCATGGCGATGCAGACGCGCGAGCAGCACATTCGCCGTGAGAAGGCGAACTCTAATATTTGTACCTCGCAGGTGTTGCTGGCCAACATTGCGGGGATGTATGCGGTATTCCACGGGCCGGAAGGACTGAAGCGTATCGCAGGGCGCATCCATCGTCTGACCGATATTCTGGCGGCAGGATTAACGCAGGGCGGTCTGCTGCTGCGTCATCGCAGCTGGTTCGATACGTTGACCATTGAAGTCGCGGACAAAGATGCGGTACTGAGCCGGGCATTAAGTTTTGGCATCAACCTGCGCAGTGATTTGGCGAGTGCGGTAGGCATTACGCTGGATGAAGCAACCACGCGTGAAGACGTGCTGGCGCTGTTTGCCGTGCTGTTAGGCGACGAGCACGGGTTGGATATCGACGCGCTTGATGAGAGCATTGGCCAGAAAGCGGCAACGATCCCGGCTGGACTGGCACGCCACGACGCGATCCTGTCGCATCCGGTGTTCAACCGCTATCACAGCGAAACCGAGATGATGCGCTACCTGCACCGTCTGGCACGTAAAGATCTGGCACTGAATCAGGCGATGATCCCACTCGGTTCCTGCACCATGAAGCTCAACGCGGCGGCGGAAATGCTGCCGATTACCTGGCCGGAATTTGCCGAGCTGCATCCATTCTGCCCGCCGGAACAGGCGCTGGGCTATCGCCAGATGATCGAACAGCTCTCAGGCTGGCTGGTGCAACTGACTGGCTATGATGCGATTTGCATGCAGCCCAATTCGGGCGCGCAGGGTGAATACGCGGGGCTGCTGGCGATACGTCGCTATCATGAAAGCCGCAATGAAGCTGGCCGTAATCTCTGCCTGATTCCTAGCTCCGCCCACGGTACTAACCCAGCATCAGCGCAGATGGCGGGGATGGACGTGGTGGTGGTCGCCTGTGACAAGCAGGGCAATATCGATCTGCACGATCTGCGTGAGAAAGCGCAAGCGGCGGGCGAACAGCTTTCCTGCATCATGGTGACCTATCCATCCACTCACGGCGTCTATGAAGAGACGATCCGCGAAGTGTGCCAGATCGTGCATCAATACGGCGGTCAGGTGTATCTGGACGGTGCGAACATGAATGCGCAGGTTGGTATCACGACGCCGGGCTATATCGGCGCAGACGTCTCGCACCTGAACCTGCATAAAACTTTCTGTATTCCGCATGGCGGTGGCGGACCGGGCATGGGGCCGATTGGCGTGAAAGCGCATCTGGCACCGTTTGTACCGGGTCATCAGGTGGTAAAAATCGAGGGTGTGCTGACGGAGCAAGGCGCGGTCTCTGCGGCACCGTTCGGCAGCGCGTCTATTCTGCCGATTAGCTGGATGTACATCCGCATGATGGGCGCGGAAGGGCTAAAACAGGCTAGCCAGATGGCGATCCTGAACGCCAACTACATCGCGACGCGCTTGCAGCAGGCGTATCCGGTGCTCTACACCGGCCGTGACGGTCGTGTGGCGCACGAGTGCATTCTGGATATTCGTCCGCTCAAAGAGAGTACGGGCATCAGCGAGATGGATATCGCCAAGCGTCTGATCGACTACGGTTTCCATGCGCCGACCATGTCATTCCCGGTAGCGGGCACGCTGATGGTGGAGCCAACGGAATCGGAAAGTCAGGTAGAGATCGATCGCTTTGTTGACGCGATGCTGGCGATCCGTGCTGAAATCAACCGCGTTGCGCAGGGCGAATGGCCGCTGGATGACAACCCGTTGGTGAACGCACCGCACACGCAGGCGGAGTTGGTAGCCGACTGGGCGCATCCATACAGCCGCGAGCTGGCGGTATTCCCGGCAGGCAGCGAACATAAATACTGGCCGAGCGTGAAGCGTCTGGACGACGTTTACGGCGACCGTAACCTGTTCTGCTCATGTGTGCCGATGAGCGACTATGCGTAATTAATCGCGATCGTTTAGATTGTTACTGCCAGTGATAGGCGGACACTGAGTCATCGAATTAACGATAGTTTTCAGATACCGCCTTGTATCACCTAATCAGTTAGGCATAAGGAATGGGTAGGGATAGCCCAAAATGGAGAAAAAATGAAAGTCAGACTTGCAGAGCCTGATGAAGCAGAAGAGTGTTGGGAGATCAGGAATCAGGCTATCCGCCATGGATGCAAGAGCAGCTATGAAGCGACAATTATTGCAGCCTGGACACCAGAATCCATGCCGGAGGGATACAGGCGAGCTATTGCTACTAACCCTTTCTTTGTTGTTGTGGGTTTAGATAACAGACCGGTTGCTACAGGCTTTCTCGATATTTCTTGCCGCAGTGTTGAGGCTATTTTTACCTTGCCTGAGTATGTTGGGAGAGGGCTGGCAGGAATGATTCTTGACGCTATAAAGAATGAAGCACGCGAACGTGGTTATGAGCAATTAACATTATCCTCAACCCCTAATGCTCACTCTTTCTATCAAAAGCATGGTTTCCTGTTTCAGCAGGAAAGTTTATATCAATCCACTCTTACTGGGAGTGGGATGCGCTGTATAGATATGGTGTTCAAATTATAGCATTGGTTGCTTTGTGGCTCGTAGGGTACTGGCTCGCGAATTCAGATAATATGTGTGATATCAGGAGCTATTCTTCGATAATGTGTCGATATATTCCATGAGATTGTGAGTCCTTCTCTATAATTATTTTTTACTTAAATTGATATGGTATCTAAAACAAAAAATAAACCTGTCCCCACAAGAAAAATAGAGCTAATTAAATTGATGATGTAAGGGAGTTTGCTTCCAGATATTTTTTTAGCGATTGAAGCGATTGATAAAAACATTATGTCAGAGATAAAAGAGAGAAAGACAAAGATAGTGCTGAGAATGAAAAACTGGCTGCCATAGCTAAATTCAGCGTTTATAGAAATGAAAGAGGGAATGAAACTTGTGAAAAACACTAATGCCTTTGGGTTTATTAGTGGAACTAGAAATGCTGATAAGAATCCAATTTTAGTGTCTGTGATGTGGGTTTCTTTGGTATTATTACTTTTTCTTATCAGTTTTATTAGTCCTTTGATGCCAAGAAATATAAGGTATGCTCCCCCGGCTAATTTCATAAAATTAAACAAAATCACAGATGAGTGAATTAATGATGTAATTAAAAATGCGGTAAGTAATGTGACGACTTCTCCACACCTAAATGCAATGCTTAGTGATAAAGATGACTTAAGACCATTGTTAAAGTAATTAGTGAGTAAAAGTGCTACAGCAGGGCCAATCGAAAAAGTTTGAGTTAATGTAATAATGCAAAAAATGAATAAAGTATGGTGATTCATCATCTATATACCATCAAAGATACTTTGGTAAATCACAATATACATATTCTGATGGTATGCATGGTTTAGAAAATAAGGATAGGAACTGTTTTATTTTACTTTCTGATGAAGATGCTACAATAGAATAGAAATTACCAGAGTTCCAGTATATGGCCTTATATTTAAAATATTTATCTAGTGTTTCCTTCATCTCTTCAATAGTCACTTCATTAGTCGACATAACACGAAGAACATCATTACGTTTACTGTCGAGTTGCTCTTCTGTAAAAAATCTTCGTTTAAATGACATATCTTTCTGTATTTCCCTCGCAAGATATTCATCCTTATCACACTTAAATTTTTCCGTAAAAATAAAAAGACCATCTTTCTTTAATAATTTGATAGTGAATTTTATCTGAGCATCTCTATCTGGGGAATACATCTGGAAAGTAGTGTCTTCTATGATAATATCAAATCCGTCATTGAATACTTTATATTTTTTATCTTCGGTTAATTTTTTATCTACCATAAAAAAGGGGGTGCAAATAAAATATGCATTTTTAGGTGTGTGGTTTTTATAGAAAGATGATTCATTGGCGGCTGTGGGGCTGGTTGTTAATGTGGTTATCATTTCGCCAGATTCCTGGCTGATCGTTCTCGCCATTGCACCTTCAGCCATTCCAAGACAGTAAACATTAATTTTTTCTGAATTCTCTCTAGAGAAATTAATAATTGCGTTTCCCAGTCGGCACTCTTCTTCCAGACTATAGGGAATGCTTGCGAAGTAATGTTTTACGAATGAGCCACTATTATTAATAAGTTGCTGGCTAAAGTGTTCGATTTCTTTACTACAAAATAGCCTGGTATCTGGCTTTACATCCTTGTATGGTTTGTTACCTTCACCTGAAGCCGTGTTGGAAAAGAAGTTAGCCATTGTATTAATACGAGGGGCTTTTTCGCAGGATTTAATAAAATTATCCATATATAACTGTCCATGTAATTGATATGAATAGATATACTAATACATTATTGTGATTTGCATGGCAAATGAAAAAAATTCATTCTTACGTTTTAAAGGTTATCCCCACTCTATTAAATCTGCCATCTAAAATTAATCGGACTCTGATAGTTTACTATTAAATATTTGCGAATGGTGACTGTGGATGTATTGATGTAATTAAGGACTATATTTATTAGCTATTTCGTTTGATATCAATTATCTGGGGGTACACCAAACGGGTTTTCAGCTTTCGTTCATTGATTGATTTGAAAAATGATATAGAGAATCAAGGGTAATTCAATTTTCCTAACTGGCCGTTTCTCCAGCTTAGCCCGCGAATTATTTACTTCCGAAAACAAACTGTCATTAAACTGACGCCCCACTGACACGCTAGCGTTCTAGGGTAAGGCCTCTGTGTTTCACACTGAGCGGCCTTTGAGTTATGCGTGCAAAATGCTTTCCCTATCTTGTGCTGTTGCCAACGCTGGTTTTTTTGCTTGCCTTCACTTATTTCCCCCTGTTGCGTTCGGTCATCGATAGCCTGTATGACACTCGGTTGAATGCTGATACGCCGCTGTTCGTCGGGATGGATAATTTTGTGCGTCTGGTGCAGGACGCGGTGTTCTGGCAGGCGTTGCTGAACAACGTGCTGTATATCCTGATGACGGTGGTGCCCGGCGTCCTGTTGGCGCTGCTGCTGGCGGTGCTGCTGTGGGAAAACACGCGCGTTAACCGCTGGCTGCGTACTGCTTTCTTCTTTCCGATGATTATTCCGCTGGTGAGCGCCGCGACGCTGTGGTTGTTCATCTTTATGCCGGGGCTGGGGCTGCTGGATTACTATCTGGCGAAAGTGTTTGGCCCGATGAACAACAACTATCTCGGTATGAGTGACAGCGCGCTGGTGGCGGTGAGCGTCATTGGTATCTGGAAATTTGCTGGCTACTACATGCTGTTTTTTCTCGCCGGTCTGCAAGCCGTTTCTGCCTCCGCACGCGAGGCGGCGCTGATGGAAGGGGCTTCACGGCGTCAGGTGTTTTTCTACGTCACGTTGCCGCTGCTGCGGCCAACCATCGCCTTTGTGGTCACCATCGCTTTTATCTACGCCATTACCCAGATCGACCACGTTGCCGTGATGACGCGCGGCGGGCCGAATAACGCGACAACCGTGCTGCTCTATTACATCCAGGATCTGGCGAATGACACGCACGATCTGGGTAAAGCCTCTGCGGCGACCTTCCTGACGCTGGCGATGCTGTTCGCCTTTTCCATTATGAATCTGAAAGTGCTGGAGAAAGGGGCGCACTATGAACGTTGAAAATCCGAGCGTTGATCACCCGAATGTTGAGAACTTAAACGTTAACGTTCGGCATGTTGCAAACCGCCGCGTTGCCAATCGCCATCCGCTGCGCGTCACGACGCGGTTCACACTGCCGCTGCTGCTGATTTGCGCCGCGCTACTGTGGGTCAGCCCGTTTATCTGGATGCTGTCTGCTTCCGTCAGCACCAGCAGCTTTGGCGTAGACATGGCCTCGTTGTTGCCGCGTCTCCCGCTGACATTCGATAACTTCCGCGATGCGTGGGACAGCGCCGACTGGTTACGGCTTTACACCAATACGCTGATCTTTGCGGTCGGCACGTTTCTGGTTCAACTGGTGACGATCACCACGGCGGGCTACATCTTTGCCTATCACGAATTTCGCGGCAAAACGCTGCTGTTCTACCTGCTGCTGATTCAGATGATGATCATGCCCGTCGTCATGATGGTGCCGAACATGATGACGCTCAAACAGCTTGGCCTGCTCAATACGCTGACCGGCGTGATGATGCCGTATTTCGCCTCGGCGTTTGGCGTGTTTTTGATGCGTCAGGCGTTTCTCAATATCGCCAAAGAGATTGAAGAAGCCGCGTTGATGGAAGGCTGTCGCTGGTGGCAAGTGGTGTTTCACGTCCTGATTCCGATGACCTGGCCGTCGATTCTGGCCTTCGCCACGGTCAGCATTACCTACCACTGGAACGAATATCTTTGGCCGCTGATGGTGCTCAACGACCCGGACAAACAGGTGCTGACCATCGGGCTGGTGTCGTTTGCTATGGGCGCAGAGTCCGGCGGGCAGTGGGGATTAATCTGCGCAGGCACGTTGCTGGTGTGCCTGCCGCTGATGGTGGCCTTTGTGGTGTTCCAGAAGCAGTTCCTGAGCAGCTTCGGTTTCTCGGGCATTAAGTGAATCGCCAACGGGCGAAATAACGATAGAGGTGGTTATTATGTTGCTGGCACAGATTTCCGATCTGCATTTTCGCAGTGAGGGTCGCAAGCTCTATGAATTTATTGATATTAACGGAGAAAACGCCAAGGTCATTAACCAGCTAAACGCGCTGAGCGAACGGCCGGACGCGGTGGTGATTAGTGGCGACATCGTCAACTGCGGAAGCCCGCAGGAGTATCAGGTGGCACAGCGCGTGTTGCAGATGCTGGATTACCCGATGTACGTGATTCCGGGCAATCATGATGACAAGCAGCATTTCCTCAACGCGATGCGCCCGCTTTGCCCGCAATTGGGCGATGATCCAGAAAACATCCGCTATGCGGTGGATGACTTCCCGATGCGTCTGCTGTTTATCGACACCAGTCTGGCTGGACAGGCGAAAGGTTGGCTGACGCCGTCCACGCTGGGTTGGCTGGAACAGCAATTGCAGGATCACTCAACGCGCGAAACGGCGGTCTTCATGCACCATCCACCGCTCCCGCTGGGATCGGCGCACATGGATCGGATCGCCTGTGAAAACGGACACGAACTGCTGACGCTGATCGAACGTTTCCCGCAGCTTACGCGGATCTTCTGCGGCCATACGCACCGCCTGATTATGACGCAACATCGGCAGGCGATTATTGCCACGGTGCCGGGTACCGTCCATCAGGTGCCGTATTTCTACTATGACGACACCTCGTACTACAACCTGGAACCCGCCAGCGTAGTCATGCACCGCTATGTGCCAGTCACCGGGCTGGTGAGCTACAGCCAGTCGATTGCGTCGTATCCTGGGCCTTACCTTTACGATCCGCGTATCAGCTGTCCGGTGGATGCGTAATGGCCGTGATTCAGTTACGCAATATCAGTAAACGCTTCGAGCACATGCAGGCGCTGGCATCGCTGTCGCTGGATATCGCTGACGGTGAGTTTCTGGTGCTGGTTGGGCCGTCTGGCTGCGGCAAAAGTACGCTGCTGCGTATGCTGGCCGGTCTGGAAGACGTGAGCGATGGGCAGATCCTGCTGGGCGACGATGACATTACGACGTGGAGCCCGAAGCAGCGCAATTTCTCGATGATCTTCCAGAACTACGCACTGTTTCCGCACCTGACGGTCGAGCAGAACATCACTTTCGGGATGCGGATGCGCGGCGAGCCGAAGGCGGACTATCCACAGCGCGTGCAGCGCGTTGCCAGCCTGCTCCAGCTTGAGCCATTACTCAAACGTAAACCGGGAAAACTGTCCGGTGGTCAGCGTCAACGCGTGGCGATGGCGCGGGCGATCGTGCGCGATCCACGCTTGTTTTTGATGGATGAACCGCTGTCGAATCTGGATGCACGCCTGCGTAGCGATGTGCGGGACGGCATTATGGATCTGCATCGGCAGTTGAAAACCACCACCGTTTACGTCACGCACGATCAGATTGAGGCGATGACGATGGCGGACAGAATCGCTGTGCTGGATCGCGGCGTACTGCAACAGGTCGGCACGCCGGAGCAGTTGTATTCGCACCCAGCTAACGTCTTTGTCGCCGGATTTATCGGCACGCCCGCGATGAATCTCGTGACGTTGTCCTGCACCGATGGTCACGCGTTGTTACAGGCATTGCCTGTGGCGCTGCCCGTCAGTGAAGAAACGCGTTCATTAACGAGTGTGCTGCTCGGGATCCGCCCTGAGCACATTACCGAACACGCCGCGTCAGACGGCGAGTTGTCATTGTCGGGAATAGTGAAACAACGGGAGCTGTTTGGCGCGGAGTATCTGATTCATGTGGATACGCCGTTGGGAAATATTCGCTACCGTCGGCCAAATCGCGATGGCGTGCCGGATGTCGGCGCATCCATTGTGCTTCATTTTTCACCGCTGGATTGTCATTGGTTTTCCGGGCAAACCGCCCGTAATTTATCCCAGGAGAAAAGAAATGCGTAAGCCCCGTATGATGGCGTTGGCGATAGCCTTGCTGATGTCCGGCCCCGCGTTGGCGAAAGAGAGTATCGATTTCATGTTTCCCGCGCCAGTTGATGGCAAGCTGACGATGGAAATGACACGCATCATCAAAGAGTACAACCAATCGCAGGATCAGGTTGAAGTGCGTGGGATCTTCACCGGCAATTACGATACGACCAAAGTAAAAGCAGAAGCGGCAGCCAAAGCGGGCGATCCTCCGGCGCTGGTAATTATGTCGGCAAACTTCACCGCCGATCTGGTCATCAAAGATGAAATTCTGCCGATGGGCGAGCTGTTCAAATACGGTAATGAAAAAGCCACGCCTTTCCTGACTAAAAACTTCTGGCCTGCGCTGCATCAGAACGCGCAGGTGATGGGCGTGACTTACGCGATCCCGTTCCACAACTCGACGCCGATCCTCTATTACAACGAAGACATGCTGAAGAAGGCGGGCTTTAACGAACCGCCGAAAAACTGGGATGAAGTGATTGCGGTCGCGAAGAAACTGACTGACCCGGCGAAAGGACAGTGGGGCATCATGATTCCGTCCACGAATGACGACTACGGCGGCTGGATGCTGTCTGCGCTGACGCGGGCCAACGGTGGGGCGTATTACAATGCCGACTATCCGGGCGAAGTGTATTACAACACCGCATCGACCAAAGGCGCGCTCCAGTTCTGGCGCGATTTAGTGTACCGCGACAAAGTGATGCCCGCTGGCGTGCTGAATTCTAAGCAGATCAGCGCCGCGTTTTTCTCCGGCAAGCTGGGCATGACGATGCTGAGCACCGGCGCGCTGGGCTTTATGCGTGAAAACACCAAAGATTTCCAGCTTGGCGTGGCGATGATGCCGGAAAAAGAGCGCCGTGGCGTGACCATCGGCGGGGCGAGTCTGGTGAGCTTCAAAGGGATTTCTGAAGATCAGAAGAAAGCAGCTTGGCAGTTTATGAACTATCTGGTTAGCCCGGAAGTCAGCGGCAACTGGAGCCGTTTTACCGGCTATTTCGCACCGCGCATGGCGGCCTACGACCTGCCGGAAATGAAGGACTATCTGGCGAAAGATCCGCGTGCGGCCATCGCGCTTTCACAGCTGCAATATGCCCATCCGTGGTACGCCACCTATGAAACGGTTGCGGTACGCAAAGCGATGGAAAATCAGCTGGCGGCGCTGCTAAACGATCCGGCGAAAAAGGTTGATGATGCTGCCGCTGCCGCACAAAAAGAAGCAGATGGCATCATGAAGCCTTACGTGGATAAAACGGCATTGCGAGACGTGAAATAAGGAAGTCCCGCCCCGTTGATATTGACTCAGCGGGGCGGGATCACGTTAATGCGCAGCCTGGGAACGCATCCCCGCCGAGCTACGTGATGATGACAGCGTAAAGGCAGAAATCGCAGTGAAGGTAAGCGCGATGCCGCCCAGAATAAGGTAAGTCTGGTTGAAGCCGATACGGTCATACAGATTGCCCGCAGCGGAGGAGAGGAATATCGCCATAAACTGCTTGGCGAACTGGAAGCCCACCAGATAAATCGTGGCCGACAGGCGCGAATCAAACGTATTGGCGATGTATTTGAAAATCCCAATAAGCAGCAGCGGTACTTCGAAGGCGTGCAGCATTTTCAGTATGATCACCTCCGTGACGGACGTGGCACAGGCCGATCCCAAGATCCGGATCGACATAATCGTGCCTGCTACTAAAAGCGCATTTTTAGCGCCGATCCGGTTAATGATCCACGGCGTGCAGAACATCACCAGCGCATTCGCCGCTTCCCCGGCGGTGGTGACAAAGCCAAAGATCTGGTTGCCTTGTTCCTGCGAGCTAAAGAACGATTTAAAGAAATTAGCGAATTGCTGATCGTAGACGTCATAAATGCAGGCGACGCCGACCACGTACAGCACCAGCAGCCAGAACTGACGGTTGGCCAGCAGGCCTAATGCCAGCTTCACACTAAAAGGTGAGGCGTTAGCCCCGAGCGAGTCCATGACAGCGGCGGTCGGGTTGCTTTCCGTCTTCGCCAGACACAGCAACACGATCAAGATAATCGCCGAACCGGATCCCATCCAGAACACGATATCGGGGTTGATGTTAAACAGCATGCCCGCCGTTGAGGCGCAGATTCCCCAGCCAAAACAGCCAAACATACGCGCCTTGCCGTACTCAAAATGGTGCTGTCGGCTGATGCGTTCGATGTAGGCTTCAATGGCTCCGGCTCCCGCGCTGAAAGAGAATCCGATATACAGGCCACCGACTAAAGCCCCCAGTATCACGTTGATTTTTAATAGCGGAGCGAAGACATACAGAAAGAAAGGGGCAAAAAAGAGCAAGAGAATCGAGATCACCCATAGCAGGTGCTTCTTCATGCCCAGCTTATCGGACAGGATGCCGAGGAAAGGCTGAAACAGGATCGCGAACAACGACAGGAAGGAAAAGACGATGCCGGTATCGGTCTTGTTGAGCCCGATAACGTCCGCTAGCCAAATCGGCAAAAACGGGAAGCACGTTGCCATGATAAAGAAATAAAGAAAGAAGAACGCGCCGAAAATCCAGAAGTTACGGTTATTTTTGTAGTAGCACGAGGTTGTAGGCATCTTACTTTCCCTCTAGAGGGTATACCCGTCATACTTCAAGTTGCAGGTGTGTTGGCTGCGCTCGTTACTCGGCTCATCCATGAGCCTCGCCCCGTCGGGGCCGCTGCGAGCAGCGTTCAAATCTGCTCCCGGCAGATTTGTCACCCGAATCACTTACTTGAGTAAGCTCATCGGGATGCCTTCTCTTGCCGCCTGCCTGCAACTCGAATTATTTAGGGTATAGGTGTGTGGTTATGTGTTGGTGTTCCATGATTGCTATACAGCAAAAAAGCTAGCTGCTGGCGGTATCCGGTACCGCGGAAAGTGCGACCAGAATGGCGGTTTCCGGCGTCAGGACGGGCAGGGCAAGGCCGGCCTGCATCAGCCAATCACCGGAAACCACGATCGGCTGACGTAACCAAGGCGGGAGCTCACGCATGGTGCCGCCGCCTTCTCGCACCGTTTTGATTTCTGGGCCGTCTAGCAGTGTGACTTCGTAGCGTGCGTCGGGCTGAAGGCCAGGAATGCGGAGCGTCCCCGCCAGCGAATAATCTGGCATACGTAGCTGAGCTACCTGGAAAACGGCGTGTTGCTGATTGTGGCTCACTACGCCGGTGACTTGAACCGTATCGTCCGGCATCTCGACCCGCCAGGTGGTGCCGCTGTGCAGCAGCGGGCGCAGCGTTTTGTGCAGTTGGATGTAATGGCGATAGCCTTCCAGCTCGTCGTCGTCAGCCTTCACGGGATCCAGCTCGATGCCCATGTGGCCGAACAGGGCGGTCAGCCCGCGAAAGGCGATGGTGTGACGCCGATAGGTGGCGTGGCAGCGAGCGTGCCCGATGTGTTGCCCCATTACCTCCGGCGGGAAGAAGTAGCTCATGCCGCGCTGGATAGTCTGGCGTTCCAATGCGTCGTTGTTATCCGACACCCAGAAACGCTGGGTACGCTCCAGCACGCCGTAGTCGATGCGGCCGCCGCCGGAGGCACAGGATTCAAATTCAACATGGGGAAAACGCTGGCGCAGGGTATCGAGCAGACGATAGAACTGTCGGGTTTGCGCATCGGCGGCCAGACGCCCCTCATGGCCGGGCTGCACTAGCTCGCGGTTCATATCCCACTTCACATAATCGATAGGGTGCTCACCCAACAGCCAGCTCAGCCGCTCCAGCAGATAAGCGAAGGCCTCGGGCTGGTTTAAATTCAGTACGTACTGGTAGCGGCCCGTTGGCTGCGCGTAGCCGGTTAATTGCAGCACCCAGTCTGGATGGGCGCGGAACAGGTCGGAATCGGGATTGATCATCTCTGGTTCGACCCAAATGCCGAACTCCATCCCCAAGGCTTTGACATGCTCAATCACGGGCATCAGCCCGTTAGGGTACTTTTCCTCGTCCAGATACCAGTCGCCGAGCGCGGCTTGGTCGTGGTGACGCCCACGGAACCAGCCGTCGTCGATAATAAAGCGTTCTACGCCGACGTCGGCGGCTTTGCTCGCCATCTGCATGATGTACTCGGGGTCATGATCGAAATAGATCCCTTCCCACGTATTGAGGTGTACCGGGCGCGGCTTATCGCCGCTGAATTGGATCAGGGACTGGCGCAAGAAGGTGTGATAGCGCTGGCTCATGCCGTTTAAACCGGCATCGGAGAAGGCGGCGTAGACCCACGGCGTGGTGAGGGATTCCGACTGTGCCAGCGTGATTTCACCTGGCAGGTACAGGGCTTCCGCCTGTACGACGCGACGGCCATCCGTTTTGATATCGGCACGTAGGCGGTGGTTGCCGCTCCAGCCTAAATGCACGCCCCAGACAGCGCCACGCTGTTCGCTGAATGCGGACTCGCCGAGGATAAAGGCGGGGAAATACTCGTGGGAACTTCTTCCCCGACGGCTTTCCTGAATAAAACCGCCGTGCTGCAACGTGAGGCGGTGAGTCTGAAACTCACGCAGCCAGCGGCCGTGAAACGCCATGACGTCGCTCGTCCGTTCTGGGACGGGCAGCGTGACGGCGAGGCGCTGCACTTGCCAGGCATCCGCACGCAGATTCTCTAGCGTGTGGCGCAGTTGCAGGACGTCGGTCTGCGGATCCAGATGCAGTTCGCTGATCAGTCGCAGTCCTGCCTGTGCATCTTCCGCCGTGATGGTGAGCATATTGTCCTGAACGTCAGTCTGCGTCGTCGTGAAGATCGGCGCGGCGTCATAGCCTGAACGGTGCCCCTCAATACCCGGAGAACCGAACTGACCACGCCCGTATTCCATCGCCAGCGTCAGAGGAAGATCCATATCCAGACGACCATTAGCGACGGGGCGTTGCAGAGAAACGATATCTTCTGGCGAAAAACCGCGCAGCCGTGGCCCCCAGTAGAGAATTTCTGCTGCCGGGGCGCAGCGTACGATGACATCGCACTGCGCGCTGGTTAATTGAACAATATCACGCTTCATGAGGAAGGCTCCAAATTACGACGACCAAATGATGAATAGTGGATATCAGTAAGAGCTTAAACGTTTAAGTTATCAACTTAAACGTTTAAGAATTGTGATATTGTTAAAATAATCGTTAGAAAATGGAAAAAGGTTGCGATGAGGATGTGAAGGGCATCTCGCTGACGACTGGCGTAACAAACCAACCGGTGGCTTTATAAAATGTGGCAGGGAGCGGAATAGATTAGGCGGGAAAGCTCGTGTTGCCGAGGCGTAATGTTGGTTGCCACAACACCTGCAAGTTTTCTACGGCTTCGCCCGCGATCAGCGCCTGCATCATGCTGGCAATCTGTTCGCCAACCTGCTCGCGAGTTGCTTGCTCGATGGCGGTCACGGTGATATCGGTCAGACTATCCTGCGGCAGGCCGTCATACATCACTAGAGCGATAGGGTGTGAACCTGAAAGCCGACCCGCCTGCTGCAATGCGGCAACGGCACCGTCGCCGTGGACATTGCCGTCCATCACCATCGCGGTGGGTGGTTCAGGCAGCGCCAGAAGGTCGAGCATGGCCTGATAGCCCGCGCGGCGCGTGGGGTTAACACAGCGCAGATAGGCGTCGTGAAACGGCAGGCCGTGGCGTTGCAGGGCATCGCGATAGCCCTGACGACGCTGCATAATAAACGCCTGCGGGTGGTCTTCACTTAAGATAGCGATACGGCGATGGCCGAGCGCGATCAGGTGTTCGGTTGCCAGCATCATGCCAGCGCGGTTGTCAAAATCGAACCAGGCGTAAGGGTGAGGGAGTTGGCTGCGGCCCAGCGCCAGAAAAGGCACATTGTGGCGTTGCAGTAACGTCAGCCGTGCATCCTGTTCACACGTATGCGCGACGATCAGCGCGTCGATACGGCGGCTGGCGATCAACCGGGCGGCACCCTGACAGGCGTCTTGCTCGTCTGCCAGCAGGAGAAAATCGACCTCATGCTGCGCCAGTTTGCGGCTGATCGCGCCAATCATCTCGAAAAAAATATCGTTACTCAGTGAAGAGGCGTAGGGATAGACCAGTCCGACGGCGTTGCTTTTGCCCGTTTTCAGGCGGCGTGCGTGCGTATTGGGACGATAGCCAATACGTTCCGCTTCTTCCTGAATACGCTGGCGCGTGGCGTCGGAGATATCCCGATGGCCGTTCAGCGCACGACTCACTGCCGCCACGGACAAACCCAGGTTATTCGCGATTGTTTTTAAAGACATCACCCTCTCCTGACGTGAATGCCCGGCGACGGGGCGTCTAGCGGGAAAACCGAATTATAGCAACCAGCCCTTGGCTTTGGCGTCTTCCAGATGTTGCTGGAGGTATTGCCACAGTTCCGGGTTGATCGTGGCGATGAACTCGGCGCGGTCAAGAACCTGTTCCAGACGGATGCCGTTTTCTACCCAGCTTTGGCCACCGTTAGACAAATTCATCAGCATTGGCATGACGCGGTCAAGCACCAGAGCGAACTGGGCGCTGGGGGTTTCATTCGCTTCGTATTCTTCCCACAGATCGTGGAATTGCTGGCGCTGTGGCTCGGGCAGCAGGCCGAAAATACGGGCGGCGGCAGCGACTTCCTGATCGTGAATCGCCAGACGAGCGGAAAGATCGTAAACGAGCACATCGCCCGCATCGATTTCAACGATGTCGTGAATCAGCGCCATTTGGATCACGCGCTGGATATCGACGCCTTCACCGGCATAAGGCGCCAGCGCCATCGCCGCGACGGCAAAATGCCAGCTGTGTTCGGCAGAATCTTCGTGACGTTCGCTGCCGATAATTTTGTTACGGCGCTGCACGCTTTTTAGTTTATCGATTTCTATCAGAAAGCCGAAGACATCGGTCATGGAACCGAAATTCAGAGTTGATGGGGCAGATGACATGAAAAACTTACCTCTAAACAGGGAGATATCGACGTCGATCATTGTAGGGGATGTCGCCCGAGATTGACATGCATGATTACAGGCTAAGCGAGAGAGCAAGCCGGAAGCAAGGCAAGAGTAAATATTTTAGCTTACACGTGTACACTGAAACTATTCTCAGTTAATCTGCTCAAAGGTTAAACACCTACGCCTGTTTCATCCTGTACTAAAGCAGGAAAGGCGGGCGAATAACGTCAGCACACGACGTGTTCTGTTGCCGAATACTGTGGAATCGATTGATGTCAAAAAATGAACAAATGTCGGATTACTCTCTGGCAGAGGAAATTGCGAACAGCATAAGCCACGGAATCGGTGTGATTTTAGGAATTGTAGGTCTGATTTTATTGCTGGTGCAGGCAGTCAACAATGACGCCGGCAGCGTGGCGATTACCAGCTACAGCCTCTATGGCGGCAGCATTATCCTGTTGTTTCTGGCGTCGACGTTGTATCACGCGATTCCGTCTCAGCGTATTAAGCCGTGGCTGAAGAAATTCGATCACTGCGCCATCTATCTATTGATTGCCGGAACCTATACGCCATTTTTGCTGGTGGGGCTGGATTCGCCGCTGGCGCATGGCCTGATGGTCGTGATCTGGGGCATGGCGCTGCTGGGCGTGATTTTCAAACTGGCGTTTGCTCACCGTTTTGAAGTGCTGTCGTTGATTACCTATTTGGTGATGGGCTGGCTGTCGCTGGTGGTGATTTATCAGATGGTGATGAAGCTGGCGGCGGGAAGTGTAACGCTGCTGGCGGTGGGCGGCGTGGTGTACACGCTAGGGGTGATTTTCTACGCCTGCAAGCGGATTCCCTATAATCACGCGATTTGGCACGGCTTTGTGTTGGGCGGCAGCGTCTGCCACTTTCTGGCGATTTATCTTTATATCTAATCCTGCATAAAACGCATGAGCCAAGGTGGCTCATGCGCGGTATCACTCGTCGAATTAATCCGTGATTTCATATGGCAGAGGCTGAACCGTGAGATGGCTTTCTGCATCTTCACGTACACGCAAAACGTTCTCTGCGGTAAGATCGTTATTCAGCACTGCCTGTACCCATACGTCACCGTTCTGCAATTGGCTGGCGGCCAACACGGTACCGGTACGACGCCAGTTCTCACCGAGCTGTAATTCGAGATCGTCCCCCGCCTGCGGTACCTTATTTGCCTTACCCGCCAGCCAGTAAAGCGCGCGCTTGTTCGCACCGCGATATTTTGCCCGAGCGACCATTTCCTGACCGGTATAGCACCCTTTGCTGAAGCTAATCCCATTTAATGCCTGTAAATTAGTCGCTTGCGGGATGAACTGCGCACTGTTTGCGCTGTCAATGATGGGCTGACCTGCTTCAATATCCAGCGTCAGCCATTGACGGCTGTCATTCAGGCTGACTTTATCGCCGAGCTGTTCAAGCAGCGACGCACTGTGCTCAGGAGACAGTACCAGCAAGAAACGTTCTGCAGGATGGGCGAAATGCAGTAAGGTAGCCCCTTCGTGCTGCACAACAGGGTGTTCAGCTTCAGGAAGCTGGCTAAATACAGAGGCCAGCAGCTCGCGGATGCCCGCACCCGCCGCGCCCAGCAGGATGGCGTTGTCGTCTGGTGCGATGGTCGTTTTCGAGAAAACGGCGTATTTTTTCAGTTCGTTAAGCTGGGCGTCGCGTAGATTACGACGCTCAATAAAAGCAAAGCCTTCGCCGTGATGGAACAGACGCAGGTTGCTCCACATTTTTCCTTTCGCGTCGCAGTGGGCGCAAAGGGTGTGCCCATCGTCAGGCAGCGCTCCGACATCCGCGGTGACCTGCCCCTGAAGATATTTGACGGTATCCGGCCCGACCATCGTGACCAGCGCCCAGTCATCCAGAGAGATGAGCGTAGCGGCCAGTTGAGCGGAAGCAAATGGGGGTTGTGATGCAAAAGGGCGTTGATGAGCCGTATGTTGATTAACCATATAGTACAATCCTGCGCTAAGGGCGATACCCGAATGACCTAATGGTAAAAGAGCGCTCAGGGTTTGCAAGTGGTTATTCACGCTGCGTTATTGCAGAGCACATCCTGATGCTGATGAGCGCACTCGGCGCGGCGCACGTCGGTAAACTATGTCAAAATGTTACTATTAGTTGATACCCGCTACCGGAATCGGAGTACACTAGCGGCAAGCAGCGATAACAAGGTGGACATGAAATATGGAAATCGATAATAAATCACGCATTCATTGGGCATGCCGCCGTGGTATGCGCGAATTGGATATCGCGATCATGCCGTTTTTTGAGCATGACTATGACACACTTAATGACACTGATAAGCGCACGTTTGTACGCTTGTTACAAAGCGACGATCCCGATTTATTCAACTGGCTGATGAACCACGGTGAACCGAAGGACGGAGAGCTGAAACGCATGATTTCCCTTATTCAGACGCGAAATAAAGACCGTGGCCCAGTGGCGATGTGACCTTCGTGTTTCCTGGCGCATGCAACTGCTGTCATTGGTTGTGCATGGCCTATTAGTATTGCTCATTCTGCTGGCACCGTGGCCGGACGGCTACGCGTGGCTATGGCTATGCCTGGTCACGATGGTGATGTTCGGTTTTATCCGTAGCCAACGGAATATTAAATCCCGACAGGGGGAAATCGTTCTGCTCAGCGAAACGACCCTGAACTGGCGGCAGCAGGAATGGCAGATCGTTAAACGACCGTGGCTGCTGAAGAATGGCGTATTACTGTCATTACAATCGGTTAACGGTAAAGACAAGCAACAGCTGTGGCTGGCATCGGACAGCATGGGCGATGATGAATGGCGTCACTTGCGTCAAATTCTTTTGCAGCAGAAACACTGGGCAAGATAGCAGCGCGTTGGACATGTTTTTATTCGGTCATCGTTTGGCCGTGCTTTGAAATTGATTGGATATAACTGATGACTAAGCCCGCAGTGCAAAAAAATGGTCTGCACCCTCGTAATCGCCATCGCGACCGTTATGATTTTCCCGCGCTCAAACAGAGCTATCCTGCGCTTATCCCGTTTGTAAAGGTGAATGCCTACGGTGATGAGTCCGTGGACTTTGCCAATCCCGAGGCGGTGAAAACGCTGAATCAGGCGCTGTTGCAGCATTTTTATCAGATTGAGCACTGGACGATTCCTGAGGGCTTTCTGTGCCCGCCGATTCCTGGTCGCGCCGACTATATCCACCATCTGGCTGACTTGCTGGCGGAAGATAACCGTTCGGTGGTACCGCGCGATGCATCCGTGCTGGATGTCGGCTGCGGTGCCAACTGCATTTACCCGCTGATTGGGCATCGCGAGTACGGCTGGCGTTTTACCGGCAGCGAGATCAATCCGCAAGCGATGAAAGCGGCCAATGAGACCATTGAAGCCAATCCCGGTTTGAATCGGTCGATTCGCCTGCGACGTCAGAAGAACAGTAAAGCAATACTGGCGGGCATCATTCACAAGAACGACACGTTTGATGCCGTCATGTGCAATCCTCCGTTCCATGCTTCCGCTGAGGATGCTCGTCAGGGATCGCAGCGCAAACTGCATAATCTGGGGCTGGATAAGCGCTCACCGCTGAATTTTGGCGGCCAGCAGGATGAGCTGTGGTGTGAAGGTGGCGAGTCCGCTTTTATTGGTCAGATGATCAAAGAGAGCGCCGGTTTTGCCCGTCAGTGCCTGTGGTTTACGTCGCTGGTGTCACGTAAAGAGAACCTGCCGGAGATTTATCGCGCGCTGGAAGCGGTTGACGTGGAGAAGGTCAGAACGATAGATATGGCGCAAGGCCAGAAGCAAAGCCGCTTTGTGGCGTGGAGCTTCCTTGATACCGCTGCGCGTACCCGCTGGTTACAAAAGCGCTAAGCGACTTCAACCTCTGCGGATATCAATATTCGCGGATGCCGGTCACAACGGTATCCGCGAACGTTTTACTCAACGGTAACCGTATCCGGTTCCTGTTTGACCACCTTCAACGACGTACCCTGAATCGCCATAAACACCGCTTCCCGTCTGGTTAAATAACCTTTAACGGGATGCGGTTTAATCGCGCCCGTCAGCGTGGTATCGGTGATGATACCGCAACCCGTCGCGTGCGCGATTTGCTGCGCGGTCTCATCAAACCTTGAGAAATCGATAGCGTAATATTGCGGTACATCGCATTTCCCGCCCAGATTTCTGGCGTATTCCTGCGTGCCTGTTTGAGCGCACCCGGCAAGCAACAATCCTGTGACTGCTATGAGTAACATTTTCATCGTGCTTACTCCTGTCGGTTCATACTATTTACAGTAGTGATGACATCTCTTGCAGGATTTGTTCGCACCACTGTTCCAGCCGTTCATCGCTGAGATCGTATTGATTCACTTCGTCCAGCGCCAGCCCGACAAAGTGTTTGCCGTCGGCGGTCAGCGGTTTCGGACTGGTGAAGTCGTAGCCCTCTATTGACCAATATCCAATAAATGTGACACCCAGTGGCAGCAGTTGGTCATGCAGCATGCCCAGCGCATCAAGGAACCATTCGCTATAGCCAAGCTGGTCGCCCATACCGTAGAGCGCGACGACTTTACCTTTGAGGTTTAGCGTCGCTAATTGACCCCAGATGTTCTCCCAGTCTTCCTGAATCTCACCGAAATCCCAGGTGGGGATGCCGAGAATCAGCGTACTGTAATCTTCCATACGTTGAGGGTCGACATCCTTAACGTTGTGCAGATCTACCAGTTCTTCGCCCAGAATGTCGCGAATTTTTTCCGCCGCCATTTCGGTGTAGCAGGTGCTTGAGCCGTAAAACAGACCGATTTTCATACTGTCTATAAGTCCATGATTTAATTATTTTTTACAATCAATGCGTTGATTCAGTCTCTGCGCAGCGATGTCACTGCCTAAAGGCGACAAGTCCATCGTTCATTTGCAGCAGAAAACAGGCAATGGGTGCCATATTCGATGATATTGAGGTCTTTTACAATCGCTGGTGAAACACGCGGTGCGGAACTATTGGCTTAAATGGAGGGGGAAATAATCGTATTGGGGGGATGATTTCAGAGGGAAGAACATCTCTCATTACAAGATTCAGGATCTCTGCATTAGCACACCCGCGTAGATGTCGAGTGTGCTAACGAGGAGAACTCATGGCAACACGAACGCTTAAAGTGCTAACGCATTCGTTACCGCTTCCGGCATTGATGGTCGACCATTGGTCAGGCACGTGGCGACAAACGTGGCTTCTGCGTAAGTGACGCCGCCAACCTTGATGTGCTGAACGAAATTGACACGGTTACGTTTTTCGTTCTTTTCCAACTGGCAGGTCACTTCTAATCGATCGCCTTTTTGCAGGCTTTTACGGAAGCGCAGCGTGTACTCCAGTACCATGTAAATCTTTCCCTGCTTGAACTCTTCTTCAATATCAATGCCCAGCGCCTCTTTCATAAAGGCATGGCGCGTCCACTCCATGTAAAACGGGTAGTAGAGGCCGTCGACGACGCCCTGAAAGTCGATATGACTGTCCTCAACGTCATAATGTTTTGAAAACATTTTTGCATCCTAATTTGATTGTTGTACCGAACGGATTTGTTACACCGATAGGCCTGTTGGTATACCTCACTTAATTGGCCTGGTAAATGCGAAAATGTATCAAAGTGATAATAACTAGAGGTTATTATCTGAGTGGGGATGAACGGTTTGGTGATATCGTGAAAAAGGGAAGGAGTAGTGAGGGCCGTAGCCCACACTGAAGGGACATTATCCCAGGGACTGGTGACGCGTTTCCTTGGTTGCCAGCAGCGCGATCAGCGTCAGCGATGCCATAGCAGCCAGATAAACGCCGACATAGAACAGGCCGTAATTGGCCGTCAGCCACGCGGCGATATACGGTGCGACTGATGCGCCCAGAATCGACGAGACGTTATAGGAGAATGATGCGCCTGTGTAGCGCACTTCCGTCGGGAACAGTTCCGGCAGCAGAGCGCCCATCGGGCCGAACGTTAGCCCCATGATGCTCAGACCCAGCACCAGGAAGCCCATCACCAGCGCCTGATTACCTGAACCGAGCATATAAGGGAACAGCATAGCGAAGACGATCATGAGGCAGGTGATGGTAATCATGGTCTTACGGCGGCCAAAAGCATCCGCCAGATAGCCCGCTACCGGCACCATCAGACCAAAGCCGATCACCGCAATCATCAGCATCAACAGGAAACTGTTACGCGAGAAGCCAAGCCCCTTAGGTTCTGGCGTCGTACCGTACGTCATGGAGTAAACGGTCATGATGTAGAACAGCGTGTAGGTCGCCAGCATGATGAAGGTGCCGAGGATCGTGACTTTCATATGCTTGCTGAGCAGCGTGCCCAGCGGCATACGCACCTGCTTACCGGCTTTGACTGCTTTGGTAAAGACCGGGGCTTCATGCAGAGAGATACGGACATACAGGCCAACCAGCACCAGTGCGGCGGACGCGACGAACGGCACACGCCAGCCCCAGGTCATGAACTGCTCTTCCGTCAGCAGCCAGGACAACAGCAGGAAGGTGCCGTTAGCGAAGAAGAAGCCAATCGGTGCGCCAAGCTGGGGGAACGACCCATACAGCGCACGTTTATGGGACGGGGCATTTTCGGTCGCCAGCAGCGCCGCGCCGCCCCATTCACCGCCCAGACCCAGACCCTGGCCGAAGCGCGCCAGTGCCAGCAGAATCGGTGCAAAAATACCAATGGTTTCGTAGGTCGGTAACAGCCCAATCAGAACGGTTGAAATCCCCATGGTCAGCAGAGAAGCGACCAGCGTGACTTTACGTCCGACGCGGTCACCAAAGTGACCGAAGACTGCCGAGCCAATAGGGCGAGCCACAAAGGCAATCGCAAAGGTGGCGAGCGACTGTAGCGTCGCAGCAGTCGGATCGCCTTGTGGGAAGAAAATGTGCGGGAAAATCAGCACCGCAGCGGTAGCATAGATATAAAAATCGAAAAATTCGATAGCGGTGCCAATTAATGACGCAACAATCACTTTGTTGCGTGAGTTTACGGGTGGCGCTTCCGCTTCGGCATCGAGAGTGGGAGTGATGGTGGTGGCTTGCATAATGTTTCTTTATTTTAACAACACGAACAGCCATTCTACGCACAGAAAAATCGGCTTTTCAACGTTGATTCAGTAAGGTCAATGCCAGTAGACACGCGGCTTCAAGGAGCCTGTTCCAATATATTGTCGATACATAAAATATAATGTGCCGTAGCCTTATTTTTGCCGGAGAATGTTATGGTGATGTTGATGTTCGCGGAATATGTGAGATTACGCACAATTCTGTTTACGAGAGAAGGCGGACCTGATGAAGGTGTAAAGTCGCCGCTTCATCGGCATAATATTGCCAATCAGTGAAGAAGGACACGGCGATGCAAGAACACGATCAGGCGCTTATTGAACAGTTTCTCGATGCGCTGTGGCTGGAAAGAAATCTGGCAGAGAATACGCTGGCCTCTTATCGGCTGGATCTGCGAACGCTCGCGGAGTGGCTTGCACATCATGAGAACGGTTTGCTACAGGTGCAGTCGCTCGATCTTCAGGCGTTTCTCGCTGACAGAGTCGAGGGGGGCTACAAGGCGACCAGCTCGGCTCGCTTGCTGAGCGCGATGCGCCGCTTCTTTCAGTACCTTTATCGGGAAAAGCTTCGTAGCGACGATCCGAGTGCTGTGCTGTCATCGCCAAAACTGCCACAGCGTCTACCCAAAGATTTGAGCGAGGCGCAGGTTGATGCGTTGCTAAACGCCCCAAGCATTGAACAACCGTTGGAATTACGCGATAAGGCCATGCTTGAGGTATTGTATGCGACGGGGCTGCGTGTTTCCGAGCTGGTCAGTTTGACGATGAGTGATGTCAGCCTGCGGCAGGGCGTGGTGCGCGTGCTGGGGAAAGGCAATAAAGAACGGCTGGTGCCGCTCGGTGAAGAAGCGGTGTACTGGATCGAGTATTATCTGGAACATGGTCGCCCGTGGTTGCTAAATGGGCAGACGCTGGATGTGCTGTTTCCCAGCAGTCGCGCACGGCAAATGACGCGCCAGACGTTCTGGCATCGCATCAAGCATTATGCGGTGCTGGCGTCCATCGACAGCGAAAAGCTCTCGCCGCACGTCTTGCGCCACGCGTTTGCGACCCATTTATTGAACCACGGCGCGGATTTACGGGTCGTACAGATGCTCTTGGGGCACAGCGATCTTTCCACGACGCAGATTTACACCCATGTCGCGACGGAGCGGCTGAAGCAGCTGCATCAGCAGCACCATCCGCGCGCATAGGGATAACGTAACCACCAAGTCATTATACAGAGTAACAGGATGTTATCTGGCTGGCGGGATTTCCCGCTTACTATCACAGCGCATTGGTACAATGCTATTTTGCTACGAACCATGTTGCGAAAACACAGGATTGATGAAATGAAAAAAGGGTTATTACTGCTTTCTTTGCTGGTGGCCACGGCGACCAATTTTGCACACGCCGATGATGCTGCGATCAAGCAGACGTTGACGCGTCTGGATATGCAAGGGGCGGAAATCCTGCCTTCGCCGATGGTGGGTATGAAAACCGTCATTACCGATAGCGGTGTGCTGTACATCAGCGAAGACGGCAAGCATTTGCTGCAAGGCCCGCTTTACGACGTGAGCGGCACCATGCCGGTTAACACCACTAATAAAATCCTGATCGGCAAGCTGGATGCGCTACAGGAACAGATGATTGTTTATAAAGCCGCGCAGGAAAAACACGTTATCACCGTGTTCACCGACATCACCTGCGGCTATTGCCACAAACTGCATGAACAGATGAAAGACTACAACGCGCTAGGCATTACCGTGCGCTATCTGGCCTTCCCGCGTCAGGGCATGAAATCGCCAGCAGCGAAAGATATGCAGTCCATCTGGTGCGTGGCCGATCGCAATAAAGCGTTTGATAGCGCGATGAAGGGCGACGCGATCTCGGCAGCAACGTGCAAAACCGATATCGCCGCGCATTACCAACTGGGCATCCAGTTTGGCGTGCAGGGCACCCCTGCCATCGTGCTGCAAGACGGTATGGTCGTACCGGGATATCAAGGGCCGAAAGAGATGCTGGCGATGCTGGAAGCACACAAAGCCTCGAAAAAAACCGGCGGTTAATGCTACGTGGATATGATTACCCAACTCCGTCGGCGTCCGCTGGCGGAGGACATTGATTTACCTGACACCGTTCCGCCCTTGCTGCGTCGCCTTTATGCGCAGCGCGGCGTGAAAGGTGCGCAGGAGCTGGAACGTAGTCTGAGTGGTTTACTCGATTACCGTTTGCTCAGCGGCATTGATAAAGCGATTGATCTGCTGCAACACACGCTGGCCGAGAAGCGCCGCATCGTCATCGTTGGCGACTTTGATGCCGATGGTGCCACCAGCACCGCGCTCACCGTATTAGCGCTGCGCAGTATGGGTGGCGTGAACGTGAAATATCTGGTGCCGAACCGTTTTGAAAACGGCTACGGACTAAGCCCTGAAGTGGTGGCACAGGCTGCCGCGCTGGGTGCGGAAGTGATTGTGACCGTGGATAACGGAATCTCTTCTCACGCGGGGGTCGAAGATGCGCATCGGCGCGGTATCGCGGTGCTGGTGACCGATCACCATCTGCCGGGCGAAATTTTGCCTGCTGCCGACGCCATGATTAACCCCAATCTGCCTGACTGTCAGTTTCCTTCCAAGGCACTGGCGGGCGTGGGCGTCGCGTTTTACCTGATGATGGCGCTGTTCGTGCGCCTGCGCGATAGCGACTGGTTTACGCAGCCCTTTTTTACGCAACAGGGGCTGGCGAAGCCGAATCTCACCGAATTACTGGATCTGGTTGCGCTGGGTACGGTCGCTGACGTCGTGCCGCTGGATGCCAATAACCGAATTCTGGTTGCACAGGGGCTGAACCGCATTCGTGCGGGTGAGTGTCGTCCGGGCATTCGGGCGCTGCTGGAAGTGGCGAACCGCGATGCCAGCCAGCTGGTCTCCAGCGATTTAGGCTTTGCCATCGGGCCACGTCTCAATGCAGCTGGTCGGTTGGATGATATGACGGTCGGCGTTGAGCTGTTATTGAGTAACGATATTACTCAGGCGCGCATGCTGGCTAATGATTTAGATGCGTTGAATCAGGACAGGCGGGAGATCGAACAGGGAATGCAGGTCGAAGCGCTGCGCCTGTGTGAATCGCTGGAACGCACTCGTACTGAATTGCCTTACGGGCTGGCGATGTATCACCCAGAGTGGCATCAGGGCGTCGTTGGCATTCTGGCTTCGCGCATTAAAGAACGCTTTCATCGTCCGGTAATTGCCTTTGCGCCCGCGGGCGACGGCATGTTGAAAGGGTCGGGGCGTTCTATTTCTGGTCTGCATCTGCGTGATGCGCTGGAGCGGCTGGATACGCTGTACCCCGGTATGATGGATAAATTCGGCGGACACGCGATGGCGGCTGGGCTATCGCTGCATGAAGATCGGTTTGAGGATTTCCGCCAGCGCTTCGGCGAATTGGTTGGCGAATGGCTGGACCCATCTCAGCTTGAAGGCGTTGTCTGGTCTGATGGTGAACTGGCTCTGCCGGAGCTGGATTTGTTATCGACGGCAGAAATGCTGCGCTACGCCGGGCCGTGGGGGCAGGCATTCCCTGAACCGACGTTCGATGGTTGCTTCCGTATTCTGCAACCCCGTTTACTCAAAGAACGCCATTTGAAAGCGATGTTTGAACCGATAGGCGCAACTGGCGCTGTGCCGCTGTTAGATGGTATCGCTTTCAATGTCGATACCACCATCTGGCCGGATCCGAGCATTAAAGAAGTGGAAATGGTGTATCGGCTGGATATTAATGAGTTTCGTGGTAAACGCTCGGTGCAATTGATGATCCAACATCTGTGGCCGCGCGCGTGAACCACATACGGTGGGCAGAAAGTCTATAAAACGCGCCTTTTATCCGCTAGAATGGCGGGTTACACCATTCCGTTGTCAACGACTTAACGTAAGAATATAAAAAATCATGTTTGAAATTAATCCGGTAAAAAACCGCATTCAGGATCTGTCTGAACGTAGTGCCGTTCTTAGGGGGTATCTTTGACTATGATGCCAAGAAAGAACGCCTCGAAGAAGTAAACGCAGAACTGGAACAGCCTGATGTCTGGAATGAGCCTGAACGCGCTCAGGCATTGGGGAAAGAACGCTCCTCGCTGGAAGCCATCGTAGACACCATCGATCAACTGACTCAGGGTCTGGAAGATGTGAATGGTCTGCTTGAGCTCGCGGTGGAAGAAGACGACGAAGACACCTTTAATGAGACGTCGGTAGAACTGGATGCGCTGGAAAATAAATTAGGCCAGCTCGAATTCCGTCGCATGTTCTCCGGCCAGTACGACAGTGCGGATTGCTACCTGGATATTCAGGCGGGTTCTGGCGGTACGGAAGCGCAGGACTGGGCCAGCATGCTGGTGCGTATGTACCTGCGTTGGGCGGAAGCCAAAGGATTTAAAACCGAAATTATTGAAGAGTCAGACGGTGACGTGGCCGGTACGAAATCTGCCACCATCAAGATCATCGGTGACTATGCGTTTGGCTGGCTGCGTACCGAAACTGGCGTACACCGTTTGGTGCGTAAGAGCCCGTTCGATTCCGGCGGCCGCCGTCACACCTCATTCAGCTCCGCGTTTGTCTACCCGGAAGTGGATGACGATATTGATATCGAAATCAATCCAGCCGACCTACGTATTGACGTGTACCGCGCATCTGGTGCGGGTGGTCAGCACGTTAACCGGACAGAGTCCGCCGTGCGTATTACCCACATTCCGACCAACATTGTCACGCAGTGTCAGAATGACCGTTCCCAGCATAAAAACAAAGATCAGGCGATGAAACAGCTGAAAGCGAAGCTGTACGAGTTTGAGATGCAAAAGAAAAATGCTGAGAAACAGGCGATGGAAGACAACAAATCTGATATCGGCTGGGGCAGCCAGATTCGTTCCTATGTTCTGGATGATTCGCGCATCAAAGATTTACGTACCGGAGTGGAAACACGTAACACTCAGGCGGTACTGGATGGCGATCTGGACAAATTTATTGAAGCAAGTTTAAAAGCGGGGTTATAAGAATTCACATGGCTGAATCACAATCACAGGGTGCCGATCAGGCGCAAGATCTGAATAACGAATTAAAAACGCGTCGTGAAAAGCTGGTGGCGCTGCGTGAAACCGGGATTGCTTTCCCGAATGATTTCCGCCGTGACAGCACGTCCGATCGTCTGCACGCTGAGTTCGATGCCAAAGAGAACGAAGAGCTGGAAGAACTGGGCATCGAAGTGACCGTTGCGGGCCGTATGATGACCCGTCGCATCATGGGTAAAGCCTCTTTCGTGACCTTGCAGGACGTCGGTGGCCGTATTCAGCTGTATGTTTCCCGTGACGATCTGGCGGAAGGCATCTATAACGAGCAGTTCAAGAAGTGGGATCTGGGCGATATTCTGGGCGCGCGCGGTAAGCTGTTCAAAACCAAAACTGGCGAGCTGTCTATCCACTGTACCGAACTGCGTCTGCTGACCAAAGCGCTGCGTCCGCTGCCGGATAAGTTCCACGGTCTGGCCGATCAGGAAACCCGCTATCGTCAACGCTATCTGGATCTGATTGCCAACGACGAGTCACGCAATACCTTCCGCATCCGTTCTAACGTGATGGCTGCCATCCGCCGCTTCATGGTGGATAACGGCTTTATGGAAGTCGAAACGCCAATGATGCAGGTGATCCCCGGCGGCGCGTCTGCCCGTCCGTTCATCACGCACCATAACGCGCTGGATATCGACATGTATCTGCGCATCGCACCGGAACTGTACCTGAAGCGTCTGGTTGTGGGTGGTTTTGAGCGTGTGTTCGAGATCAACCGTAACTTCCGTAACGAAGGCGTTTCCCCGCGCCACAACCCTGAATTCACCATGATGGAACTTTATATGGCGTATGCCGATTATAAAGACCTGATTGTGTTGACGGAGAACCTGTTCCGTACGCTGACGCAGGACGTGCTGGGCTCGACGACGGTGGAATACGGCGACCAGACATTCGACTTCGGTAAGCCGTTCGAGAAGCTGACGATGCGCGAAGCGATCTGCAAATACCGTCCTGAAACCAACGTTGCCGATCTGGACGATCTGGAGAAAGCGACCGCGATCGCACAGTCTCTGGGCATCAAGATCGAGAAAAGCTGGGGCCTGGGTCGTATCGTTACCGAGATCTTCGAAGAAACAGCAGAAAGCAGCCTGATTCAACCGACCTTCATCACCGAATATCCGGCTGAAGTGTCACCGCTGGCGCGCCGTAACGATCAAAACCCAGAAATCACCGATCGCTTTGAGTTCTTCATCGGCGGCCGTGAAATCGGTAACGGCTTCTCCGAGCTGAATGATGCCGAAGATCAGGCAGAGCGTTTTGCTCAGCAGGTGAATGCTAAAGATGCAGGCGATGACGAAGCGATGTTCTACGACGAAGACTATGTGACCGCACTGGAACACGGCCTGCCGCCAACCGCGGGTCTGGGTATTGGTATCGACCGCATGGTGATGTTGTTCACGAACAGCCACACCATCCGCGACGTTATCCTGTTCCCAGCGATGCGTCCGCAGAAGTAAGTCTGCTGTAGCTGAACCTGAACCTTTTAAACCGGTGCCATCGCACCGGTTTTTTTATGTTTACCGCGTCTCAAGCCTCTCATTGAGCAGCCAGAACTCTCCGACACCCGACTCAACCTTCCTGTGTAAGGAATTCATCGCTTTTCGTATTCAGGATTTGCTTCAGAATTCGAGACAAATCTTGCCAAAATGCCTGCCAGCTTGCTGTAAACGGAAGGCCTCGGCGAGATCGACAAGCGGGAAGCGTTTGTCGATGACGGGCCGGATGGGCAGAACGTTGAGCGCCCGAATAAGATCCTGCTGATGTTGACGGCTGCCGACGATCAGCCCCTGCAAGCGCTGCTGTCGCACCGTCAAACCTGCGGTAGGCACAGTCCCTGCCGGGCCAGTAAGGACACCGATGAGCGCAATGTGGCCAGCCCCGGTGCGCCGGGATCCGGTAAATCGACAATCTCAAGCCGCTCAAGCCCACCGGGTGCTCGTAGTTGAATTGCTTTCATAGAATGACCTCCAATCAACCTTGTTTAACTTCAAAAATTGAATGGTAGCGGCTACACTTTATTTTTGATAGTACGCACTAAAAGGTTAGTGATGTGCTGATTAAATGGATATCGGGAGTAATAAATGCCGCCAGAAGCGCGCAGTAAAGCGCTGACCGAGAAGGTCAGAATGGGCGAATTGTTCACGGTGGATTGTCCGTCGAGGGGCGTGCTCAAGCATGTCAGCAGCCTCTGGGGAGTGTTGTGCTTAATCAGCCTGCGCGAGGGAACATTGCGCTTCGGAGAACTGCGCCGCAAGGCATCTGGCGTGAGTGAGAAGATGCTGGCCCAAACGTTGAAGCGGCTGGAGGAAGACGGATTTGTCCTGCGTTTTTCCCATCCGGTAGTGCCGCCTTATGTGGAATACAGCCTGACTCCGCTGGGGCGCGAGGTTTCCGAGCAGGTTGCGACACTCGCCGACTGGATCGAACTCAATATTTCGAGAGTCATGGATTCCAGACGAGAGAAGGGCATCGCCTAGATGCCCCTAAACCGAGTGATTTGGTGCGCTTGAACGTTGGCCTAGCCTGGATCTTCGGTTATACGCCCTGCATTTTTATCGCGATTTATCTCTCGCATTCTGTGATTGTCGCCTGATGACGGAAGATGCTATTTTCAGGCATTCATTCACTGTCGGAACACCCATCATGATGACGTACCGCGATGCCTGGTTCGAACTGGCGTTGTTGACCAACGGCCGCAGTTTTCCACGGCATACGCATGACGAGTTTGTCATCAGCGCCAATCTCAGCGGATTGGAAACGGTCTGGCTGGATGGAGAGACCTTCGTTGTCACCAACGATATGGTGACGACCTACAATCCCGATCAGCTACAGGGCAGTGACAATGCGTTTGACCGCTGGCAGTGTGCATCCTTGTACGTTCACCCACGGGCATTCGAGCATTATTTCCACCAAACCTTTCGGTTCTCACGAGGCTGGAATCCGTCGGCGCAGTTGGCGTCCGAGTTAAAACAGCTGGTCACCTCTGATTTGGACGACAGCACGCGTCAGGAGCGTATTATCCTGCTGCTCGCGGGGTTGATGGAAAATCAGCATCATGTGCCGTCTCAAGGCCATGTCAAAGAGGCTGAGCGGATCACGCGGATCAAAGATGGGTTGCTAAACGATCTCAGCGATGTCCCCACGCTCGACCAGCTCGCGCAGCAGGAAAATCTGTCGGTCGCACATCTGGTGCGCTCGTTTAATCAGGCGGTCGGGCTGCCGCCGCTGGCATGGCTGATGCAGCGACGCATGTGTAAAGCGCGGGAACTGCTGCGGCAGGGTACTGCGATTAGTCAGGTTGCGGGCGATGTCGGGTTTGCCGATCAGGCGCATTTCACTAAAGCCTTCAACCGCTATAACGCGATGACACCGGGGCAGTTCCGCCGTATCAATTTTTGACAATACAGTATTTCCCTTGGGCTCTACACTCGCCTTATTGCTTAACGCTTGAAGGGAATACCATGCTGTTAGTTGTCTTCACGGGGATGCTGCTGTCCCTGTCACTCTGTCTCGATCTGGGAATGGTCAATACTGCGATTATTAACCGTGGGCTGCGGCATGGGGCGCGTTCGGCGTTTTATATCGGGCTGGGCTCCTGCTTCGGCGATCTGTTTTATGCCACGCTGTCAGTTCTGGGTCTGGCGGTGGTCTTTAACCTGACGCCCGTCCGCTGGGTGCTATGGATTGGTGGGGGGCTTATTCTGATCTGGATGACGTTTAGCATGGCGCGTGCAGCATGGCGTGACTATCAGGTTAAACGCTTCGCTGACCTGTCTGTGACAGCGAATGCGGCGGATGTCACTGCGCCACCAGCGCGATATACCGAGTTTTTCAGCGGCGTCGGCATGGCGCTGGCGTCACCGACGGCGCTGCTATGGTTTGCGGCGATCGGCGGCACGATTATTGCGCAGTCTACCGATGGCTCTGCTTTCATGATTACGCTGTTTCTGCTGGGTTTTTTCGTCGGCGGCGTACTGTGGACGTTCTTCCTTGCCGCGCTGGTGAAGTACGGTCAACGTCTGCTGAAAGAACGGATCTCATTCTATTGCAGCCTGATCTCTGCGCTGCTATTTGCCTACTTTGCCTGGCACGTCATTTCCAATGGCTATGAAACGTTGTTCCTGCCGCTCTCTACAACTGCATAGCCGGCTAGAATATCAGTGCTTTGCCGGTTTTTTTTACTTGCTCGGCAACGGCATAGCGCTATAATGCCACGCGCCTCTCCGTGCGAGTGTAGTTCAATGGTAGAACGGCAGCTTCCCAAGCTGCATACGAGGGTTCGATTCCCTTCACTCGCTCCAAAAATACCTCCTCTGAAATTCCCCAAAGTCCACAAAACCCAGTAAATACGCCGTATTAAGCCATTTCTATGGTGTTTTATGGTCTACTCAAGTACCCTGAAATCCATCTATCTTTGGGGGTATATCTGGGGGTATTGATACTTGCACCCCTGAAAAATACCCCCAAGTGCATCAATACAGGATGGAGAAATACCCCCAATGAAGCTGAATGCCAAGCAGGTAGAGGCCTGCAAGCCAAAGGAAAAAGCGTATAAGTTAGCTGATGGCGGCGGATTGTACTTGTTGATCAATCCGAACGGCTCGAAGTATTGGCGCCTCAAATACCGTGTTGCCGGCAAAGAAAAATTACTGGCTATCGGCGTATATCCTGATGTCTCGTTAGCAAAAGCCAGGGAAAAACGAAATGCTGCACGGCAGGTCGTTATCGAAGGCGGTGATCCCAGCCAGAACAAACAGCAAGAAAAGTTAGCCCGACAAGGTGAAAGTGAAGGGACATTCGAGAAGATTGCGCGTGAGTGGTATCAACGGCGTTATGACCGATGGTCAGAATCTTATCGCAAGGAGATGATGGCAACCTTTGAGGTTGATGTTTTTCCCTTTATTGGACACCGGCCAATTGCGGAAATTAAGCCGCTGGAATTAATGGCTGTGTTATCTAAGCTGGAACAGCGCGGTGCCACCGAGAAAATGCGCAAGGTGCGCCAGCGCTGTGGTGAAGTGTGGAAATATGCGATTGTAACGGGTAGGGCTGAGTATAACCCTGCACCAGATCTCGCCAGCGCGATGACGCCGCATAAACGAGAGCATTATCCACATCTTAACGTTATTGAGTTGCCTGAGTTTTTGCAGACTCTGACCAGTTATAGCGGCAGTATGCAAGTGAAATTGGCTATGAAGCTGTTAATTCTTACAGGAACGCGGCCAGGTGAATTACGTCAGGCTGAATGGGCAGAAATTGATTTAGATAAGGCACTATGGGAAATACCGGCTTCAAAAATGAAGATGCGGCGTTCTCACATGGTTCCTCTATCTTCTCAGGCCGTAGATATTTTAAAGCAGATGCAGCCAATTAGTGGCCGTTACCAGCATGTTTTCCCTGGGCGTATCCAGTCTACAAAACCGATCAGTGAGATGACGCTTAATGTGTTGATCCGGCGTATTGGCTATGGAGGTAGGGCTACAGGCCACGGTTTCCGGCACACAATGAGCACAATTCTTCATGAGCAGGGTTTTAATACCGCTTGGATTGAGATTCAACTTGCTCATGTTGATAAGAATAGCGTTCGTGGTACATATAATCATGCGCAATATCTGGATGGTCGCCGGGACATGTTGCAGTGGTATTCGGATTACATGGAAAATTTAGAATATAGCAAAAATGTTGTTATTGGCGGATTCCGTAAACCAGCATAGCGTGGAAGGATATTTAAATGTCTAATTTTAAGGAAATGGACGCTTTTGAGCGGTTCACTAAACTTAAGGATGTTACCGCTCAAGAAATGGCTTTGGCGATTTTAGGTATAAATCCATTTGCTGATCCAAAAGATATACCTAAAGATATAGAAAAAGATGTTTTTCAACTGCGAACGATATTGAGACAAAATGCAGGGAGTAATATAAATAGAAACTTACAACATAATGAAAGGATAGACGCAAAAATATACTTTGCCGAGTCTTATAAATTCATTAGCACTGATGATATGCCAAAACCTATTTTTGATAAATGTCATGAAGTGATTAATAACATAGCGCGAGAGGTTGGTTGGAAAGAAAAATTATTACAATATGGTGACGATGAACTCATTGAATATGGTCGCTCTATTAGAAAAAGTGGGCGTGGGATTTATCGACAAGAACATGAAAAAGAAAATACAGATAAGTTATTAGCTTTGTTGATTATGTTATTGGCTGATAAGCTAGGAAATAAATATGGAACAGCGAAAGAACCATCAAAGCGTGAAATTTATAGGGATTTGGTTAGTCTTGCTGAGAAAGAGAGCGTTTCCTTAAAGGGAATAAAAGAATCATCTTTTTATAATAAAGTTAAAAAATCGTTTAATTCCCTCTTCTCTGAATAACCCTGATCTGGCCTTATGCTTAGGCCAGATATGAATCATAAATACTAGCCAATAGCCATGTGCTTGTAGTCGCTTGTAGCGGCTTATTTTATGTAGCTCCGTATTGCGCAGCATTCCGCACTATTCCTCAGCCCGTTCATTTAAATTGTTCTTAACTGTTTGATTTATTGGTGGTTTGTTTTTTATTTCCTTTGTTAACTTAACGGAAACAAGAATGTTTCAATGGAATTCATTTTATTTTAATGGATTTTATTCTTACTAGAACCCCGATTTGTACACTTCTAAACTCCGCCATATACCAGCAAGCACGATGAGGTAACGATATGGCAGGCAGAAATATTCAGGACAACCAAGCATCCTTGATCTCTTCAAAAGAGGTGCTGCGTCGCGTCCAGCGTAGTAAATCATGGCTCTATAAACAGTTGGCACAAAAGGCATTCCCCCAACCTATTAAGATTGGGGAGCGTGCAATTTCTTTTGTTGAAAGTGAGATCGACGAATGGATCAGTCAGAGGATCGCTGAGCGTGGGGAATGGAAATCATGAGAAGCGCCACCTACCGTGATACCGCCTTATCATTTATCGGTGCTAGCAAGGTTCCTACACTGGATCTTTGGGCAAATGATCAGTCTTTAGACTCTTCTTTGGCTTGTTTACGCTGGCGGCGTTTGATCTCACCTTGCAATGCTGTGACGATAAACTGCCCTGCGGTCTCTCCATCAAGTATTGTTTCTTCAATACCCTTAACTACTTCATGTGGTACGCGAGCTTGCATCTTTTTTGATTTCGCATTGACGTTAGCCGTTGCCATTACTGAACCTCATTTGATTAGGTGGATGACAGTATACGGAATAAAAAAGCACAATCAATCGTTGACGTGGAGCACACCATTAAAATATAGTGGAGCACACCTTGATTGTGTCAAGGTGCAAAAATCGCGAAGCTCGGCGGTGTTACCAGCACCAACCGAGCTTCTAACCACAATGTTACTGGAGGTAACACGATGGCTGATTCACAGTCTAACCAAACACGCCCTAAATATCAGTATCGTTTTCTTGCTCTTTACCGTGCGGATAGTTCTGCTTCACCTTGCCGCCTGTCTGTTGAAGCCTATACAGAGCAGGAAGCCCGTCAGATCCTTGTTCCTCACTTCATCCTCTCTTTTGCTGGCCGCTTGCCAGTCGAGGCGGTGCGCCATGTTTGATAACACGCCGTTGGAACTGGATGAAATCATCGATCAGTGCCGCGCACTGGCCTATGCCGCTTTAAACATTACTGACTGGGAAGTGCGTGAAATCCTGCTGTTCGTTCTGCAAGAACGCATCGATCACCTGTACCGCACCAGACAGGCAGAACCAGAGGAAGCGGAGGCGCACCATGTTTAAGATCCGATATGTTCGTATGAAACCCGACCACACTTGGGAGTCATGGGATTCAGAACAGGTTTATGAAGATAGTGAGCGTGCAAGAGATATTGCCAATGAGGTTTCGGCAGTGATGAATCGTGATCATCCTGATACAGATCACGGCTTCAAGATAATGGAGGTGCCGCACAATGAATCATGATATGAAGCCGCTGTTATCAGGCTCACAGGGGGCGTCTGTTAACGTGCTGTATTTCGATGCACAAGTGGGTGAGGATGACTTGTACGAGTGCGCCACGTCCCGCCTGAATGCCCTGTTAAACCTGAATAGTGAATTGGCTCGCCTGAATACTGACACTAGCGCAGGCATGGATCAATCTGCTCTTTCTGAGGTGAATAGTATCCTGCTATCAGATGCGATCACGATGCTGAATCACCTTCATAACATTGTGATTAAAGGTAAGCGTCGTGGACGTTCCATAAGCCCACAACTTAACGATGAGGCTATCTCAGGAAGTCAGGAGGTGCGCCATGCGTAACCTGTTTCTGGGGCGTCCGCTACGGGGTGAGCGCTATCAAAGCGTCAGCGAAACCGGATGGACGATTGAGGTGATTAGCGTCAGGTCAATCAACGATGAATCCGGCCAGGTAATGCCAGAGCCGGAAGTGTTCTTCCTGTATGAGTCCAGCCAGCAGCGTGGAGAAATGCCGCTCAGTGAGTTTCGCCGTTCTTATCAGTTATTACCGGAATACCAACTCAGGCGTAAGGCATCAATACAGGCGAAACATCCTGATGATGAAAACCATTACTCTCATTATCTATAAATTAAGGAAAAGCGTAATGGATATAAAAATGGGAGTATTTGCCGTTGTTCGCAACTGGAAATCGAAGGGAAAACAAAACTCGATGAAGAGAATGGTTTTCTTTTTGTTATTCCTATTTCGACTTTTTACAAGAAAGACGTATATGAAACTCTGTGTTCCAGACGGAGTTAATATCATTATTGTCGATGATAAATCATCACTTAGCGATGTCATCTGTAGATGTGAACTATGGGGTGTATCGGGTGACTTTTATATATATTTAAGGAATGAGTATCACTCTGATGTGATTAAAGGTGATGTAAGGCGTATTTTTTCTAAATATGGATGAAGAGTATTAGAGTTTAGCGGGTTGATAATCTTCATTACTCCTTTTCGGTCATGATGGTATTAGGCATTTCTTTATGCGCTATTTGCGTTGGTGTCTTTGTATCTGATAGCTGAGAAGGAGTTCATTCATAATGCAACGCATGGTTAATGTGATGAGGGAAATAGCAGTCAGACAATGCTTTATCACCCTGTTAACCACAATAAAAAAGCGCCGTTCAGCGCGGCGCTTTTGGAGCTATTCATGAATAACGAATTACACAAAGAAATTATAAAGCGATTGATAGCAGAATTCCAGTTTAAAGAGCAGGAAGGGTATTTACGCTATGGTATTTGCCCCCACTGCCATAAGAAAGAACTGTTTACCAGTATCGAAAAACCTTATGTGCTGAAATGCGGACGGGAAAATAAGTGCGGGGCTGAAATTATCGTCAATGCCCATTACGCTGATTTATTTAATCACTGGTCTGAGCGCTACCCACGCACGGAAGCGTCGCCCTGTGCGGCCGCAGATGCCTACTTACGTGAATCGCGTAATCTGGATATTACCCGTCTTGCAGGATGTTACACACAGGAAAGTTTTCATCAGAAGGGGATGGGGACAGCCACGGTGCGTTTTTCACTCCCCAGCGGGGGATATTGGGAGCGCCTTATCGATCAGCCGGAACGATTCGAGCGCAAAGCCAATTTTCATGGCGGTTATGCCGGCCAATGGTGGAGTCATTTGGCTCAGGACTTGAGTAAGCAGAAAGCGATCTGGTTGGTTGAGGGGATTTTTGATGCATTAAGCCTGATGCAAAACGGGATCGCGGCGGTGTCTATCATGTCGTGCAACAACTACCCAGAACAGGCGTTGGTGCAACTGGCACAAAGTCTGGGTGAACGCCCCAGGCCGGTGCTGGTGTGGGCGCTGGACAACGATCCGGCAGGGAAAAAATACACCATCCGTCACGCCCGCCGGAGTCAGGAGGCTGGCTGGATGGTCAATGCAGCCTGTGTGCCTGTGGGCAGACAAAAACGCGACTGGAACGATCTGCACATTCAGGGAAAGTTGACTCCACGCGATCTAAAGGAATATCGCTATCAGGGGGATTTGCTGCTGGCCGACAACGCCGCAGATAAAGCGCTACGGATTGCTGAGCATACCGAACGGCGGGAGTTTCATTTTGAATTTGATTCGCGTCTGTATTGGTTCAAGCTCGATCTGGACAGACAAATGAAAGCGGTTGAACGTATTCAGGATGGTGATATCCGGTTTAGTGAGCAGGAAGTAAAAGTGAAAGCGCTGAAAGAAGCCGGTGCCGTGGTAGAAATTGCCAACTGTTATCCCGTTCCTCTCTATTTCCAGCGCAGTGAGCCAACGGATGAAGCCTGGTATTACTTCCAAATCAATTTCCCTGGCTCTACGCCGCCGGTGAAAGATATGTTTAAAGCAAACGATATTGCCACCGCGTCAGAGTTTAAAAAGCGTTTATTGCATGTGGGGAAAGGTGCCTTTTATACCGGCAATACGGATCAGCTTAATCGCTTTCTCCGTCAGGATTTGCCGGTGATTAAAGAGGTGCAGACACAGAATTTTATCGGCTACAACAAGGTCTGGCAGGGCTGGATATTTAATGCTCTGGCGGTTTCTGGCGGTAAGGTTTACCACCTCAACAGTGAGGATTATTTCGAGATCGGCACACTGAGTGCCAAAAGCCTCAGCCATAGCCCTGTTCTGGAAATTAACGCAGACCTCAGCCAATTTAAAACGGACTGGGTACAGGATATCTGGACGGCATTTGGCGCTAAGGGTTACATCGCGCTGGCGTTCTGGCTGGGTTCATTGTTTGCGGAACAAATCCGGCAACAGTGCCGCAGCTTTCCGTTTCTGGAAATTGTCGGGGAGCCAGGAACAGGGAAAAGTACCTTGATCGATTTTCTCTGGAAGCTGTGTGGCCGAGATGATTACGAGGGATTTGACCCGACCAAATCCACGGCCGCAGCCAGAGCACGAAACTTTGCACAGGTTGGCAATCTGCCCGTGGTACTGATTGAGGGCGATAGAACGCAGGACACCTTACGTCAGCGGGCGTTTGATTTTGATGACCTGAAACCGCTGTATAACGGTAAAGGTATGCGGGCGACGGGGGTTAAATCCAACAATAATGAAACCTATGAGCCGCCGTTTCGGGGAAGCATTGTGATCGCGCAGAATGCGGACGTGGGCGGTTCACCGGCATTGCTCGAACGTATCGTGCATATCCACACCGATAAGAGCGCCCAGACGCCACAAACGCGCCAGGCGGCGGAGCGGCTTGAGCGTGCAACGACAGAGCAGGTATCTGGGTTTATCCTCCATGTGACACAGTCAGAAACGGCTGTACTCGATACGTTCAATCGCATCTATGAGCAGGCTAAAACCGAGCTGGAGAACCATCCGGAGATAAACCATAACCGTATTGCCAAAAACCATGCGCAGCTGATCGCTATGGTTGAAACTTTACCGCTGGTCTTGCCTGTTCAGGCCGATGCCGTTTTTCAAACACGTCAGGCTTTGGTTGCGCTGGCCGCAGAGCGTCGTCAGGCATTGCGTACCGATCCGCCACAGGTGCAGGAGTTCTGGGAGACGTTCGAGTATCTGGATTCGCTCGATCGCTACGGACTGAACCACGCCGGAAAAGATAACAGGGAAGGGATGGTGGCGGTGAATTTCCAGCACTTTATCCAGATGGCATCTGAATATCGGGTTAACCAGTCATTTGTGATTAGCGACCTGAAAAAACAGCTTAAAGGCGGCACCAGCTTCCAGTTTACGGGCAACAAACCCGTGCGTAGTCTCCCCAATGAGTTATACAACAAGGGCAAAGGTCAGCATGATGTGATGCGCCCTGAAGTTGTTCGCTGCTGGGTATTCAAACGTAACGAGCTGCAGCACAGTTAAATCCAGCGATGCTGGCCAACGGATGGCCGGTATCACTGATAGCTTTACCGTCCTTCACACTCTCCCCCTAACTCACCCATGCACACCCTCATAATTGGTTGAAAAGTAGCCTTTGTGCGCCATTTTCAAAATTTTAGGGGGTACACCGGAAAAGCGTTACAAGTGTTACAAGGTTAAAAAATACCATTTAATATATTGAATAATATGACTATTTAAGAATTTTAAAACCGTTACAAAAGCGTTACGGAAGCGTCACGATGTAACGGTTATGAAGTGTTACAGAATGGGTTTTTAACTCATTGATTTTATTAGGTGTAACACTTTGCGTAACTGCTTGTAACGCCCAAAGTGTTACATGATTTTCTGTTATTTATCAGTGCATTGGGTAGGGTTTTTATGGGGTGTAACGGTTGTAACAGTTTTCCGATGGCTGACTGAAAATAGAAAGTGACAGTGAAAAAAGAAAAGGTGAAGAGAATAGAAAATTTTCTCTGAATCATCTTTTCACTGTACTAGATTGATATATATTTTTAATAAAAACAAATGGTTAAATTCTATTTCTGATCTTTTGTATTCTAGGTTGACAAAATAAGGAATATGCACCAACATTCAAGTTGACAAAACTTACTATTTGCACCAATTCCTACAGAGAGAATTTTAATGTCAGAACATACTTTACCTGTGCCTAGTCAGTTTCACCCTCAATTGACGGTTGAGCGTTTATCTATCGTCGCTGAAGGTATTCTAAAAGTTTTAGATGATACATACAGGCAGTTATCAAGCTCACTTGATGATAATTACACGAGAGGAACATGTACTTTCGGACGCCAGCGACAATATCTAATCCAGTTATGTACAAGTAAGACCCACGATTGGTTAGCGTTAACTCACGCCGGTATGGATGTTACATTTGAGATCGAGAGTATTCCTGTTCGTTTTTTTGCTGACGATCCTGAAAATCCCAAAAAACCGGGTTTTTTCCGCCGTAATTCCGTCGATCAACTATGGGCACCAGAAGCAACAATACCTACAATGTGGCGTTTTGTGGTTGAGAAGCCGGAGTTTGAGGGGGAAGGTGCTCGGGTGCATTTTGTTGGCTACAGCCCCCTGGGGGAAGTCCTGAGTCTTTGGACATATGGCGAAGAACGGGTTGCAATGTTGCACTCAACCGACGACACCCCGCCTGCACCGGTTGAAATTGTGTTGGATGATATCAGCGCTTCTGTTACTGAAAAAGACAAGAAGAGCGATGCAGAATAATAGTAGGTGAAAAGTGTTTAACGGTTCTAATTTGCGGTTAGCTCGTCTGTATCACGAGTTATCATTGGAGCAAGTGGCTGAGCGGGTCGATAAGACCCGCCAGTATATACAGCGGCTGGAATCTGGCTCTGCTGTGCCCACTCCTGAGCTTGCGAATAAATTAGCTGCCGTCTTACAGGTCATGCCTGAATTTTTCGAAGCGCAAGAGCAGTCTCCCGTGAATGAGGAAATTGTTCATTTCCGTAAACGCAGTACTACTCGTATGGCGACTAAATTAGCAACGCTTGCTAAAGCTGAGTTATATCGTCGCCTGATTGAAGTTTTTGAAGAATATCTTAATTTACCGGCTGTTAAGTTTCCGGAAATGAAGGTACATACTCAGGAAGACATTGAAAAGGCAGCGGAGAAATGTCGAACTGATTGGGGATTAGGCTTTGGGCCGATTGATAACATGACTCGATTGGCTGAAAAGCTAGGGGCATTTGTTACCTCTTTCGACTCTGTATCTGATGATGTGGATGCGCTTTCTGTTCCGTTAAGCCGTCCTTTCATTGTCAGAAATACTGCCAAGAAGTCGCCTTGTCGTCAGCGTTTTGATATTGCTCATGAGGTTGCGCATTTGATTTTGCACGAAGGCATCTCTACAGGTGACAGAGTGACAGAATCACAAGCGAATCGTTTTGCGTCGGCATTACTTTTACCGCGCTCGGCTATGGCGAAGTATTTTCCTCGGCCAATTGGTGGACGTATCGACTGGCAAGGGCTTAGTCAGTTCAAACTGACGTGGAAAGTAAGTAAAGCAGCTATCATCTATCGAGCACATCAGCTTTCACTTTTGACGGATGCCCAGTACAAAACGGCATTTTTCGGCCTAAAACGTAAAGGGGAAGCAATTGATGAGAAAGAAGATTGTCTGATACCAAATGAAAGGCCTGAGCTTTTTCATCGAGCTATGAAGTTTCTTTTAACGGATTTGATGGTTGATGCTGATGCGTTAGCACATCGTTTGAAGATCACGCCAGCTATGTTGGCAGAACTGGCGAACGATAACTTACTAACAGACACTTCTATTGGAAAAGTATCAGGAAATGTAGTTTCTATGTCTTCTTACCGAATGAAGATAGTTTGATATTGTTCTACCTGAATCCCGTGTCCACGGGATTCATTTTTTCTCGTCAAAATCACCGCATAAAGTTGCACAAAAATGCATAATTTTTTTGATGCTATCTACCCCTTTTCGCACCAGTTCTGGCGCGGGTTTGCCCTTGCTGCACAACTGCACAAAAACGCGCTATTTTAATGCGCGGGCGTGGAGGGGGGACAATTGCGCGCTGAGGGATCTGGGTGATACCGATGTTTATTTGCTGTAAGAAAGACCATGCTTATCTAACGCAGTATGAGACATGCCCTGTGATATCCATCAAAATGGAACGCTTAAAATCGTTTCTAGGGGCTTACATGAAAGCGGTAGCCAATCGCTAATCCTTGTTATATAGGCATGATATTTATTTTTTATTTGTGAATTATTTTGATTGAAAACCACGGTGAGACTGATCAGTGCTCACTTAATGATAAGCGCAGCATAGAAAATGTTTGGCAGAGTCAGGTGCGGTGTAAGCGGTCTTTTGCCTGGAAAAAATCGTATTACACCGGATGGGAAAAGATTACTTCAGGAACGGGAAGCGCTCATCAAAATTCATGTGGTAAACGGACTCAGCCGTAGCTGTGCCGGTGTTATCAGACTCTGGCGTTTGAGCCAGATAGGTTGTTACTGCATCCAGTATCAGCGCAGTGTAGCCACGCTTTGACCGTTTACACTGTCGCTCAATTTCTGCGTCGATCTGGTGAGGTACACGCAATGTCCTTATCCGTGTTTTACCGTTACTGCTGCCTTTCATGTCTTGATCCCCAGCGTTGTGTAATACACCCAATTCTTCATCTGGTTGCAGGCCAGCAAAAGTATACTTCGGTGTAATACGCCGGCGACAAACATAATCGCGGGATTTCCCAAGCTCAGATGGTGAATATAGGTGTATTACACTACTGAGAAGGACGTAAAAATGACTACCCCTATTCATGACGCTGTTTCAGATAAAAGCCCTGCACGGCAACGGCTGGATGAGATTGCTAATATGTTTTCTGCACTGGAGGCCGATATTGAGCAGGAACGGCGAACCCTGGCCAATCTTGTGGAAAGTCATCGTCAGGCAGAAGCAGAGCTAAAAGAGAATGATGGAAAATGGGAAAGTATTCTCATGGAAAATAACGGCGTAGAGAATACTGAGTCAGAGCGGGCTTTGTTTCTTACTACTACCGCTAAGGCTAAAATAGCCCGTTTATCTGTCTTGATGAAAGATCAAAAACGAAAGGTAACCGAAATGAATATTCGGCTGGGCGGCATGACCGTTGAATATAACAATGCATTTTCCAATGTCACTGCCCCCATCGTTAAGCGTGAGGTTGAACAACTTATCACCGAGCTGCATGATTTAATGGCACCGCGGATTAGCCGAGTCGTTGGACTGTGTAGAATGTATGGTGTCAGTGTTCGTGAAACACTGGCAGCGGTTTATTTCACTACTACATACAGAAACGAAAAGGGGGAACTAATTGATGTGGGGCGTTTTGAAAAAATTATGTCAACGGATGATGTCGAGTCATCAATAATCAATTCTGTTAAAACTATCATTCGCAGTGACAGTATTAAGCTAACCGATAGTGAGTTACCGGATGATCATCCCGGCGCGTATCCACGAAATGTTTTCAGAGCGATGAAAAATACCCCTTCTCCGGCACAATTATCGCGTGCCAAGTCTGATGCGGAATACAAAGAAAAACTGTTCACTGGGGAAATCCCATTTAGTAATTTGTGAGGCCAGCATGAAAAAGATGAAATTAACATTCAAAGGCAAGGATATGTACGCCTCTCAGGAAGAGATTATCTCCTTGATGTCAGCCTGCGAAAAAGCACTGTCTGGAAATCATGAGGGGAGACGTGAGCAGTATCTGAACCAACAAGATACTACTCAACATTTTAATCGCCATTTACCCGATGAGGGACGTCAGAGTTATTTGGCTGACTGTTAGGAAAGATACTGTCACAGGTAGCGCTACGGTGTGCTACCTGTTCGTTGTCTGATGTGCTTACTCTCAGTTCTTCAATTGTGGTGAAGCAATGGCCGCATAGCAAGTTTTTGCACTGATGGTAGCGGCGATAACTGTTTTCTCCAATTTTTTCCACCCCTCTGTCTCCTGCGACTTTACCGCAGTATTTACAAGTGATCATAGCGACCTTGCCTCATCTCTATACAGCGCGTTTTTATTGTTGCGGGGATGCTGGCGTTTTCTTCAGCCTGGTTAAGGGCAACCTCATACCATTGTAATGATGTGCATTTAAATCCGCATTCTTGACCGGTACAAACGCGGTAGATGCTGCGCACATTGGCATCTAAAGCAAGGCTTGTACGTGCCCGCATCCATGCCCCACATTTAGGGCATTCTGGGAGTTTTTTACGTGGTTCCATAGTGTGTCCCACTAAAAATATTGCTTATGCGTACATTATAACGGGAATACGATTGGGGGTACATCTGGGGGTATGAAAAACTTAGAATAAAATATTATCTATATAAATCATATCTTATTTTAATGAGTTATATTCCCTTCACGCTCATGACCTTCTTAAAAACCTCTAACTTACTGAATCCTAAGGGACACGGCTTAACGCCTCCTTACAGAGTTACTTACTGTAACCTACTGTGTAACCCTGCTCAGGGCATACAGACCATGATTCAGCTATCAAATTCAGCCAATGTTCTCTCTATTACCACTTATCTATACCAGCGCGGTGGCGTTTACTATTTCCGTATGAAAACAAAAAGAAGTAAAGATGTCTGGACGTCTAAAATAGATGGGAATAAGATAACTTCAGTTTCATTACGAACCAAGGACAGGCGTACCGCTATGGCTCACTCTCGACACATTAGGGCAGCACTTAAAGCAATCCATGCGGATAAGCCTAACGCTTCCTATGAGGAGATGAGGGAGCATCTAAGGGATATTGCTGAGTGGGAATTGTCGTTGGGGCGTTCAGATCTCTTTGAGCCAGACATGAGGGATATCTATCGTGACCAGTACGGGGAAGTAGGCGAGGGCCTTATTGATGCTTTAGCAAGTGAACCGTTGAGTATTAACCAACACCGATACATCAATGAAGCGCTGAAGGTACTAAAGGCTTGCATGAAACGTATAGAAGTAGGAGACAGCCAACCTCTCATAGATTATATCGATGAATTTGATGTTATTGATCGGTCAAATAATCAGGCGTCTGTATCCCTACCTGTTAATGTGCCAGAAGTGACTACCGTCAGTCTTGCTGCTCTCTTTGGGCAATACGAAGAGGAGAATGCTCAGAATTGGAAGCCAGCAACCTTAAGAGAAAACACATCGGCCCACGCTACGTTAATCGAAATCTTCAACTATATGGGCCTGAACGAGGACGCTAACGCGATAACTCGCGCTGATATGCTAAAGGTTCGTGATGTCCTCCAGCGATTACCAAAGCACCGTAAGCAGCGTTACAAGAATACACCATTGGCAGACCTATTGAATCGTGAGGATAAGGCTGATTGTCTGGGTGTGGTAACAATTAACAATAGATACCTGATTAAGCTGTCAGCCGTCTTTAAATGGGCTGTAAGAAATGACTTATTAGTCAAGAATCTAGCTGAAGGGTTGGAACTCAAAGTGCCCCAGCGTAGAGCCTCTGAGGCGCGTAATGCCTTTAGTCCTGAGCAAGTGAGGCAAATATTGGTCGCCGCTAAAGCGTATTCACAGAAGAACTCAGGTAAGCCATATCATTATTATGTCACCGCTTTGGCTGCAATCACTGGAGCAAGGCTGAATGAGGTGGCGCAACTACAGGTTAAAGACGTTAAGACCACGGGAACGGAAACTGTTTATATCCATATCAATGAAGATGATAGCAGCTTATCCGGTAAGAGCATTAAGAATACCCATAGTGAACGCTACGTGCCGCTTGTTGATGGTGCGTATGGTTTTGTATTGGCTGACTTCATGACACTTGTAGAGGCCCGTAGAAGCGCTGGCGGCGATGATGCGCTGGTGTTTGATGGCCTACACCTTATGAAGAACGGTTACGGCGAACAAGTTAGCAAGTGGTTTAATCGGACGTTGTTGCCTAAGGTTCTGACTGACCGTGATGGATTGGCATTCCACTCGTTTAGGCACACAGTAGCCACGCAGCTGAAACAGCATGGTGTGGAATTGGCTTACGCTCAGGCGATTATGGGGCACAGCTCGGGGTCGATTACCTATGACCGTTATGCTAAAGAAGTTGAAGTGGATAAACTGTTTGGTGTTCTGTCTGGTGTCTACTTACCTCAGCAATGAAAATATCTAGCCAATACAGGATGATGACCTCTTCTCTGATCGATTCATATGGTGGTTATTTATGCATTAATAGTGAATGGATAAGCGGTTTGCTCAAGGGTGGAAGCTGCTAAAAACTCTATATATATCAAAGGTTTTATTAACGACTCACTATAAGAAGAAGACCCCTTAAGACTTACCTTAAGTTATCATTCAGTATTCATATGCAGTGTTTATGCATGGTTACTGACTGTGTACTTAAGGAATATTTCTTAAGAGCTCATTCAGCTCTAACCATAATTGTTATGGTGATATCACTCCATCAATACTTATTAGCATTCTGTCTCTGACAGGTCAGACTGATAGCCCTTGATAGCACCTAATAATTCCCTCCCAGCATTAACGACTCACCACAGAGAGAGATACCTACAGACGACCAATGGGGGAAAGGGGGGGAATCTTAAAGATAAACCTAGAGTCTAAATAAAAGATAGTAATAAGACAAATAATAAGATAATAGCTCAAGGTCCAAAGGGATAACTTAAAGAGGTTATAAAATTAAATCATAATTATCGAAAATCAACCTAGAGGGAAATAACCTATAGCTGAACTTTAATTAATCAGGGTCATCTGCCTGCACCGTCACAAATATACCTCATCGCTTTTCCTCAATTACCATCTCCGTATCGACCTCAGGCTATCATCCGGTCTTACGGAAGGTTGCCTCGCTGGCTTCAGTATTAACGACTCACTACTAGAAGAGACCAATGTTCCGATCACACCGAGCGTATCCCGTTTGGAAGCTCTGCAAGAAACGCATAGGTCAAGGCGTTAAGTCCTCGCTGATGAATCACCACCGATATTATATTCAATCGTCGAGTTAAAATTTCAACATCGTGAACGGTACGTCATCAAGAAATACAAGGCTCTCCCTGCCTTCCTTCTTTATTTAAAATCACAAAGTCATTCTGTCTGCATCCTGTCGCCTGCTGGTCTCCCTTTTATGTGGGGACTTTGTGTAGGCCAGCGGGATGGGACTTCAGGATGCATACAAAATGGAGAACATATAAGCATGAATAAATTAAACAAACACGCAAGCCATATCATTATTATTGAAGATCACAGTTTTAAAGCTAATGACTCCGGTATGTGGAATCTGACGGAAATATGGAAAGTTCTCGAATTAACCCGTGCTAAGGCTCCCTCCCAGTGGCGAACTAAAAGCGCTGTGCGTCTGGAGGCTCTGCAAAAAATGCATAGGTACAACGGTGAATATATCTACGCAGATAAACAAGCAACCTTAAAGTACGCCGGATGGGTCTCAGCAGATTTTGAAGATATGGTCTATGCAGCCTTTGAAGCCATCTTGGAGATGCCAGAGATTGCCGAAGTGGTAGCCAATAAAATGATTGAATTGGGCTATCAGAAAGAGGCCGAGCTATTGGAACGCCATAAGGACGACTACAGAGAAGCCATGCGGAATTTGAATAAGATTGGTAAACGTGTTGATGGCAGGAAGCCTGAGCGTATCTACAAAGCTGTTCTTAATGGCAATATGACGAAATCCCAAGGTCTCTCCCTGATCCCTCGTACCAGTGTCTGGTACACCAGAATAATGGTGAATATATAATTCCTATGCAAATTGACACCCTAATACCTAAGGGAAGAGAACTATATGCCGCCGGATAGCTCCCCTAATTGACGTTTTTGTCTGCCAACAAAGCAGAAACACAAGGCATCAATATAGGTATTGGCGATCAATTCCAATTTAACGATCGAGACAAACGATCAATAAGGGAGCCAGAATCAGATATCCTTTGCCTCTTTCTCTTTAGTTATTTTTACAGGATATAAAAAGATGTTGAAAGGCATGGGGTCATTCATTGGGATGGCAGTGCTGCTTTTAGGTGTGGGCGTTATGGCAGGTTATATCTACGGTTGGACAACGTGGGAAACGTATCGTGCAGTAGCTAGAGGTATGCGCGCTTTCTGGTGGGCTTCGGGAAGTCTATTCGTCGCAGGGATAATCTACCGTATTACATTCAACAGATTGTCAGGTGTATGCGGAATCCTTTTTAGCTTAGCAATAGCCGTCGCCTTAATACTTACTGGTTTTCATTATGCTATTGGTGGTGGTTGGTGGCGGTAATCCACTTCTATATACCTTTAAATTTACTCACAAAAATCTCAATATCGATCCAGCAGTAACCACTATGCTGCATCCCCTTGGCCTCCTCAGGAGGCTTACTCTTTGTAAATAATAACCCTTTCTTGAACTGACCGATGCGGGGAGACCGTAGGCGTAAATGCGTCTGCGTGACCGATAAGTTCATCATCCAATTTCAAGAAGGAGAATCAAATCATGTCATCAATCAATGAAAACCTGCCAGTACTCAACATCACCAAACAGAAGCTGACTCTCAGTAAAGATGAGGCGACCGTGCTGTGGTGTGGCGTCGAGTACCCTGTAGTCAATTTCGTGAACGTCGTAGTCCCTAACCTGCTGGCATATTTCCAGCCAAACAGCCATGGGTCACATCATCTGCTGTCGGAGATGTCGGTTAACGGCTTCAGCATTCGAGGCTATGGCAAGCACGCTACCGCTTGGGCTGAGACCATCCGAAACAACCGAGAGGCACACGAACAGCGCCTTAAGGAAGTCCGCGAGCACCAAGAACGTATGGCAGCCATGAACGCCACTCCTGCTGAGATTGCAGCGGAGAGAGCTGAGAAAGCACGCATTCAAGATGAATACGCTCGCCGCTATGGTCGCAAAGGCGCTGACTTCGGACTGTAAGTCCCTACCTTTAGACGCCAACACGATGGCCTGTAAGCCCCCGAAAAGGAAACAGCAGGTCAATTCACCAGATTTACTCGTACACACATAAAGGAGAACCATATTATGCAGAACACTAAGAAAACTAACGCTACCACCGAGATTAAACGTACCGACACTACTCAATCAAAAATCAAAACGCTCGATGATCTGAAGACACACCTCAAAGATGCCAACGGGGAAAAGATTCCGAATTCTGTCTGGGGAACTGATATCAGCCGCACCGAGCTTGTAAACCAGCAAGACGGCACAGGTCAGATTCTGAACGTTGGTTATACTGACCGCTCCGGCAATCCTCAACCTTTCGGTAATGATGTCCACGACTACATTCAGGCACTGGAAGACTCGCTCAATGCGACCTTTAACGATGGCGAGTTTGCTGATGTTATGCAGACCCACATCTTCCCGTCTGAGTTCCGACCATTCGCCAGCCAGCCGACCCCACTTAATGTTCAACTGCTGGAAGATCGCACAGTGACCTTCAACCCGAACGGTAAACGTGACCGCTCTAACCTGCCTACAGCGAAAGCTATTGCTGGGTCTGCGGTAATGGTCGCACCTGTACTGAATGGTGATGACAACACGCAAACAGGCATTCTGTGCTCGACTGCTACCACCGTGTCTGATTTCAATATGATGGGTGGCTGGACGGCTGGGTCTTTACGTCAAACTGTAGAGAACATGCAGATTCAACTCTGCCGTGTCATGGCGGGTAATGTCGCCAAGGTACTAGCAAAGACGCCTGACCTTGTGACGTTCGAGTGTGATGCTTTGAGCACCAAACCAAAAGATGCCGCTGAAGAGCTGCTTGATTATCTGGCTATTCATCTTCCGGTTCACTTAGGGGCAACACTCGACGCTTACGCCTTGATGGTGCCTGAGAAGCTGGAAGCCGTACTAGAGCGTGCAGCCCAACGAGCAGGACATGAAGATGCAAGCGAGTTATTCGGGTGTACCATTATGGGCTACCTTGGTGAAGACACTGGCGTTTACTTGTTGCCGAAAGGGTTTGCGATGCTGTCATTTCGCTCTACCAAGCAAGGCGATACCGTCAAGATTATGGTCACACGCCAACCTAGCCGCGCTGGTTACGCTGTAGAGTTGATTGCTGTCATTGATGTGATGGCGACTGGCACCGTTAAAGTGAAGCAAGGCGAGTTCAACGTAGAGGCGACCGCTGAGTTTCCTGTAGTACACCGTCTGACATTCCAAAAAGCATAACATCCACAAGAACCCTTGGGTCAATACCCTTGGGTTTATTTAAAGTTATGTTATAACATTGTAATAATAAGGAGGCCATTATGCCAACTCTCCTACGAGACCTAGCGCCTCTGATGGTCAAACTAATAGTTACCTGCCTGCTGGCCTATCTGACGCTATCAGGGCACCTTAACGGCGGCCTGCTGGCACCAATCATAGAGGCTGTGGGTCGGGCTTACTGAATGCCATAAACGGCTACGCTCCGGCTGACCTGATGAGTGGCCTTTGAGAAAAATATCACAAAAATCTGAGAGGGTATGTAATAGCTCTTTGTCGGACAATTACCCCCGTGGGTCGTCAAGAAGTTGCCCAAGACGGAGGTGGTTTGTCCCTGTAATCGAAACATTGGCTTGCCTTTGGTTCTATTCCTGAATCGGAATCTAACAATGATATTGACTAGAGATCACTCAATGTGTAACCATAACTGTAACCTTCGGTTTCATCGTTTCTTTAAGAAACAAATGGTTAGATGTTGATTGTCTTCGGTGCTTCGATTCCCTTCACTCGCTCCAATCATACTTCTCTCAACGTCTATCCAAGTCCAATAAATCCAGTCACCACAAGGCTTAGCGCTAGTTTTCAGTCGTTTAGGGAAAACCCGCGTCTATCTAAATCTACAGCCTAGTGCGTATAGTTATGTGTATAGGGCATCATGACATTCGAAATCCCATACACATTCGCTCTCAACACAGCTAGGAAACTATACACATGCCTCTTTCATCAACCATAGTGAAGTGTGTAAATATCATGATTTAGTTAATTTTTATTAATTTAATAATGATTTATATATGTTTCCATGAAACAATATAAATTGCTTAAATACAAGGCTTTCATAGATGTGAAGATTATATATTTAATAAAAAGGCATTCACCATCACTGGATGGTTTTTATTATCTTACCTTATTGTTATATAGAATAAATTACTAATAACTTTATTGGTAATAACCGTCTGAGTAAAATATTTCTCTCCATTATCAGGTTCATTATCAATAATAACGATAGAGAATAACGAATTTGTTTTAATGAAAAATTAAGCATGGCGTAAGCAGGCTGATAAAAAATTCAACGAGGGTTAGGAAGAATAGGCGTCTGTTGTAATATATTAATGTAAAGGTTATCCTTTAGATGATGCATTTTATTATATGTTATTATGGCCATGAAAGTGCTCAGGCTATCTCATGGAAATAAAACGTTTATACATAAATAATGGTTTTGTGTGTTTTAAAATTTCATCTGAGAGAGTATTATATCCATGCAACAGAGACTACGGCTTCGAACCGTAGAATGGAGTTTTTTTGTATGGAGGCATAATGTCCAATCTTATTTATCTTAGCGTTACCGGGGAAAAGCAGGGGCTGATATCAGCAGGATGTTCATCTCTAGACTCTATTGGCAATAAGTATCAATCGGCACATGAGAATGAAATTTTTGTTTATGAGTTGGTGAACAACATTAGTCGGGAAGAGAATATTTCAATGCTTCCTGTCGAGATCAGAAAGCCAATTGATAAAGCCACGCCATTGTTCGCTCAGGCAATCAATGATAAGGAAAAGCTGGAATGCACTCTTTCTTTCTACCGAACGGCGCAGTCTGGTGGAAATGAACTTTACTTTAAGATGAAGCTTCGGGATGCACTTATCAGCAATATACGCTTTTTCTATCCTAATTCACTGACACATAATGACGTTCAGCCACAGGAAAGCGTATCATTCAAGTTTGCGTCTATTGAATGGGAGCATGTTATTGCAAGAACAAGTGCTTACATGCTTTGGCAGAATGTAGCCTACTAAGATTATATTAAAGGCCGAATTATTTTCGGCCTGATTTTTTTGAGCCATATTTGATATTTATGAATATGATGATTGCAATTGAAAATAGCATCAATTTCATCCAATGTTCTGGGATGAATGAAACGTATAAGAACCATAAGGCAACTATCAAAATTACTGAGACTTCGGTTACTATAAAGTTCTTTATGAAATATTTAATTATTTTCTTCATACTCATCATTCTATCATCCCATTAATCATTCTTGTTATGTCTTCTTCACTTATTGAGTCCATAGGTAAATAAGCTGGCAGAACTGGTTCGATTAAAAAATATAGCATTTCTAAATTTTGTGAATAAAATAAACCATAAAGTGCGGGGTTAATATCCCGTAAGTGGCGGGCTGACATTGCCGCTTTCTGAACCTTGCCATAAAATGCTGTTATTGTTATAGCAACATAAGTTGTTTGATTTATTGTTTTACGTAAAGATGCTTTAAAATTGAGAGATGTGCTGATGAATTTAGCTAACACATACGATATTGACTCTCTTATTGCCCTGTTTGTTGCGAATTCTGATGTTACACCTAAAATTGCTTTCGCTATAGTTCTTTGCTTATTTTCATCAAAATCTCTCATTAAAAAATCAATGTAAATTTTTACCATGTCAAGAATAACATCATCTCTTTTAAAAACTTCTTTTATTGCATCAACCATTCTGGAATCTTCATATTGTAATTCCTGACAGACGTCGTTATAACTTTCAATAAGGCAGGATGTATACCAACTGGCTCTCTCCATGCCATTAGATAAATCAGTTGTCAGACTTATTGTATTACTTTTTACTTTTTTTGTTATTTTATCTAAATGGGCGGCGAGAAATTTGTCAGACTCCATTTTGTATTTTAAATATTCTGATGCTTGTATTCTATATATTCCTTTTACTAAATCTCTCTCCTTTTATGCAGGTAGTTTACCCGAGTAACTGGCAACATTTCAATGTTTTTGCTGTCCTGCTAATTTGCATCCTACTAATTATAGAGTGAAAGTGTTGTTTTTTTAGAAAAGACGATAATATATCCTTATATAAATGAAACTTCGTGGTCGCCCCCTCTGTTAAGATAGTTGGCAGTGTCTCCTGAAGGTAGAAATTCTGGATGAAGTTTTACCACGCTGTATTTGTGATAAGGATAAGAGCAGTTGTATCGAAAATTTACTTAATGCTCTTATTAAGAGCATTAAGCAAATCGAATGGATCTGGTGGATTTGTCTTAGCAAAAAACTCAGAACCTAAAACCAAAGGTTGATGTCTTATTTTATAAATCGACGATAACGTAGAAGCGCGACTAATGAATATCATGTTTGCTAATTCATTTGGTGCATTGTAATTTTTTACCAGTCTAGGTGGCAACGCCGCATCAATTATAGTGTCATCTCCCAATGTTACCCATGCATGAAGTGATTGTGGTGTTTCTAATTTATCAGATTCATACCATTCTTTTCTCAGGTATTCTGAAGTTGTTTCAAATTCATCGGTTCCGTTGATAATGACATTGCCGATGACAATTTCAGCAGCAATCCCCTTGTGATTTAAATATGCAAATATATGAGATGATAATAACTGACATGAATTCCCCCAGTAACCCGGATGAATACTATCAAGTATTGCTGATAATTCATTACATATGAGATCATTAACAAGATGTAATGTCCTATCTTGTATGGTTTTTTTTTCAGATGTAAATGGCTTTCTTTTAAAATTTAATACTGAAGCTTCGTTTGCTGCATTTACTAGTTGTTCTCGATAGGATAGTGAATAGCTATCATTATAATTAATTATTCCATGCATTCGTTTTACTCCTTCAGACTGCGTACTAAATTTTTGGAGATGGTGGCATTAATATCGCTCTGTTTCAAGTTCTGGGAAGAAAGACATTGATTAGTAACATGAAATTTAGACGACGGTTTCGGTGGATAATCACCCAAAAAATCGCTGTTTCCATAAGCAGAATTTTCTCGCAATCTGAATACAAGAGATTATTATGAATAACATCTCTATTATCATAGGGTTGTGCGTTATTTCTATTGGATTTTCACGCCACTTTACTGAGGTCAATGCTTATGAAACCACATCCGATACGCGAAATTATTGAAGCCTGTGATAAAGCAATCTCTGAGCGCAATTTTGATGCTCTGATGAGTTATTACGCTGAGGATGCGGCACTGGTCATCAAGCCAGGCATGGTTGCGAGAGGCAAAGATGATATAAGAAAAGCATTTGTCGCTATTGCCGATTATTTTAAAAACCAACTCATTGTTGAACAAGGAAATATGCAGGTCATTGAGGGCGGTGGAGACGCTTTAGTGATCATGGAAACCGTTCTTCATTACCCAGATGAGCAGGGGAATGTTGTCACCACCACGCGACGAGCGACCTACGTGTTCAGGAAAGACGCTGATGGGAACTGGCGTTGCACGATAGATAACTCCTATGGAACGACACTTCTTGACTGATTCTGTTGAGCTAATGCAGGCGCGTTCAGAGCGGTTATTCTGACGCGCTTTACTCTGATTGTATTAACGTGGCGGCTCTAACACGTCCGCTACTATGATTGAATTTGAGGCCAGCGAGTAACCTCAATTCCTTTCATTTACCCGGTTTCACCACCGTCGTCGTCCAGTAGGGTAAATCCCAGGTGCCGCCGAGTTGGATCATGCGGCATGAGCCTGTGAGCGATGCACTGCTCCGCTGGAATGTTTTACCATCCCATGTCCAGGCGTCATAGCTCATGCAGTCCGCGAGCCCGCGTCCTTTCTGCACTGAGGTAATTTCACCGTTTTCGTAATCTGTGCCATCTGTCGTCACGAGCTGCGGCTGAGTCTGCATGGCGTTATCGATAACCCAGTAGGCGTAGCCTTCGTTATAAGCCGCGCGCCAGCAAAGGGTGCTGAGCAGGGACATGCTGTCATTAAGTGGTGTGAGCTCAATGGGGTCAGCCTTTTGGTCATCTTGCGGTTGCAAGCTATCGCAGTCGGTATTGAGCGTTTTAAGCAGTTTTTTCTGGATAGCCGACTGTTCTGCATCCGTCAGAGTCCGCGATGCCTCCTGCTTAGTGACTGCTGCGTAGATAACGGGGGCGGCTACAGCAGATAACACACTGCTTTTATTTCCTTTTTTGGTGATAGCGTCCGTTGTACCGATGCGACCTTGTTTCTCATCCATCTTTAGCAGTACCGCGTAGGCACCCGCGCCAGACAGTTCGGAAACGACACCATTGTGATGAAACGCCACTTTCCCGCTTCCTTTTAGGGCCTGTAATACGACAGGAATTTGCTTCTCATTTAGCTGCCAGAGGTTGTCTCCGGTTGAGGTGAGCTGTCCTTTATCTACGCCGTCAATGGTTAGCGTGAGTGTGGTGCTTTTAGGAATTGCCTGGTATACCTCTGCGAGTATGACGTCGGCCGTTATTGGCGTATTTTGTCCGGCATGACGCGTGAGAAGCAGTGAGACACCGGGAATCTTCTCCTCTTCTCCCGTGTACTTCTCTTCTGGCGAGTAGCCGGCAGCCCGACACGTTAGCGTATTATCGCAGACCACTTCCCAGTCTTTATGAAAGAAAGTGCTATCGGCGAAGGTTGTGGCAAACGCCAAAACAGGAATCCCCGTGATAAGTGCGGTTAGCATAGAGAGACGGGAAGGGAGAGAAAAAGTCATTTTCCATCAAGTCCTTGATTATGTTGTGGCGTGCCGCCGGCCTATTTTGGCTGCAACAAAGCCAGTCGCTTTTTTGACGTATTCCAGGATGTTAGCGTTAGACGGCGTGATATTGCGAATATTTCTTGTCCGACCACTCCTTTATTAAGCGTGAATCGGGTATGATGCCGCTGCCGTTAGCCGTTCATCGGCTGCTCAAAATCCCCTCAGTGTTATCAGCATGTTTATCCTGCTTTTTAACCTCACGCGTGATAACGGTCAGAAACAGTTTTCCACACAGTTGAAACGATCCCTATAAATAAGTGTCATGATAGATGTAGCGCGATGAGAACGACTCTTTATGCGGTACGCTGTTAATCACTTAAAGATGAGTATCATGAAAATTAAGCAAACATTTACCAGGGCATTACTCCACCCGCGCTATTGGACGACTTGGTTCGGCCTTGGCGTGTTGTTTTTATTAGTTCAACTCCCTTATCCGCTGCTGATGAAAATCGGGAGCAGCGCCGGCCGTCTATCCCGCGTCTTTCTGAAACGCCGGGTGTCGATCGCCAGACGTAATCTTGAGCTGTGTTTCCCTGCCATCTCCGACGACGAAAAAGAAGCGATGATCGACAATAACTTTGCTTCGCTCGGAATGGCCTTGGTTGAAACCGGTATGGCCTGGTTCTGGTCCGATCGCCGCGTGCGCCAGTGGTTTGATGTTTCAGGATTGGAACATCTACAGCACGCTACCGCAAAAGGTCGGGGCGTAATGGTGATTGGTATTCACTTTATGTCGCTGGAGCTGGGTGGCAGGGCGATGGGGCTGTGTCAACCGATGATGGCGATGTACCGTCCGCACAATAATAAAGCGATGGAATGGGTACAAACCTGGGGACGTTCTCGTTCCAACAAAGCGATGATCGACCGTAAAGATCTGCGTGGGATGGTGCAAGCGCTAAAACGGGGCGAAGCGGTATGGTTCGCACCCGATCAGGATTATGGCCCTAAAGGCAGCGTTTTTGCCCCGTTCTTTGCGGTGAAAAATGCGGCAACCACTAACGGCACGTACACCATCAGCCGTCTCGCAAAACCGGCGATGATGACGACAGTCCTGATTCGCAAGCCCAATGCTTTGGGCTATCAACTGGTGATTCAGCCTGAACTACAGGATTACCCTTATCACGATGAACAGGCTGCGGCGTGTTACATGAATAAGGTGATTGAGAAAGAAATCATGCGGGCACCTGAGCAGTACCTCTGGCTGCACCGTCGCTTTAAAACCCGCCCGGCAGGGGAAGTGTCTCTCTATGCCTGATACAAACTACGCCTGACACGAGTGCCGCACCGGTTTTCATGCGGTGCGGCGCTGATAGTTCTTTAGTCTTTTTCTAACAGTAGTCCGCGTGGAGTGAAGGGTTTTTTCATTGCGCCAACGCATTCGTGGCGAGCCAGATAGCGGTAGCAGCCAGCGGCAAGGAATGCGCCGATAAACCAACTGAAGTTGGCCGCATCGCGCCACTGTGGCGTGAAGGTGATAATGAGCCCAATGGTCACCGCGGGAATTAACGCCATTATCGCATTCGGATTGAAGCCGTTGCGATACCAGTACTTCCCTTTTGGCGTCGCGTCGAACAGATCGTCCACATAGACTTTCCCTCCTTTGATGACATAGAAATCCATCAGCAGAATGCCGAACAGCGGGCCGATAAAGGCACCGAGTACGTCTAGCGTGTAGTGAATCAGCTCTGGCGAGTTGAAGAGGTTCCACGGCGTGAGCAGTACGGAGCCGACAGCTGCGATCATTCCGCCCGTGCGGAAGCTGATACGCTGCGGTGAACAGTTGGAAAAATCAAACGCTGATGAAACGAAGTTAGCAACAATATTGATCCCGATGGTCGCGATAATCATGGTCAGCACGCCAAGCGCGACGGCAAAACCGCTGTCAATATGCGAGACGGTTTCAATCGGGTCGGTAATCATGCGGCCGAATAATGATTGTGTTCCTGAAACGATCACCACGGTGATAATAGAGAACAGCAGAAAATTGAACGGCAGACCCCAGCGGTTGCCTCGACGGATTTCCTGCATGCTTTTACCGTAGCGAGAAAAGTCACCGAAATTCAGCAGCGGGCCGGAAAAGTAGGAAACCACCAGCGCCGTGGCGGTGAGCATTTGCCAAAGTTGCTCGCTGGTCGTGAGTGTTTTGCTGGTCAGCGTAAAAGAAATATTCTCCCATCCGGTCTGGTAAACAATCCAGATCGCGAGCGCCGTCATCACGACATAAACCGCTGGGCCTGCAAAATCGATAAAGCGTTTAATCGCGTTCATGCCATGCCAGAACACGAGGGCCTGCAGGAACCACATGATGCCAAAGCAGATCCATCCCAGTGCAGACAGGCCGAGCCAGTGACTCTGTGTCAGTGGGGCGAGTGAAGGATAAAACTTCAACAGAACCAGCATAAGCGCATGTGCCGCCAGGTATGTCTGAATCCCGTACCAGGCAAAAGCGATGAGGCCACGAATGACAGCGGGAATATTCGCGCCAAAGACACCGAATGCCTGACGGCAAATCACCGCATAAGGAACGCCGCTCATCTGGCTGGGCTTAGCGACCAAATTTGCGCAGACCTGCACAATACAGATGCCCACAAGCAAACACAGCAACACCTGCCAGCTTGCCAACCCCAGTGCAAAAAAGCTGGCTGCAACCACGTATCCACCCATGCTGTGCACGTCTGACATCCAGAATGAAAAGATGTTGTACCAAGACCAGGTTTGAGTGCGTGTCGGTGCCAGATCCTCATTGCAGAGTTTTGGACTGTACGCGTTGCTACCATTACCTGTAATCATTTTTTCTGGCATGGAATCTGCTCCTTTTACCCTAGTCGTGAAATGAATGACGTTATGTATGTAAAAAAGGAGTTGCATTAATCAGGCCAAAATTAATTTCTTGTATACATATTTTATGTTTTCTGTGTACGATCTGATGAGAATGTGACAACGAGAAGAGCGAATGAACTACACTTACGGACTGGGAAATGAGCAGTTTTTGCAGCAAAAAGACGATGTTATCTATCAGGCTCTGCTTAACGCTATCGTCGAACACCAATTACTGCCGGGCACCAAATTGCCGGAGGAAGCGCTGGCAGATGTGTTTGATGTGAGCCGAACGGGAATTAGAAAAGTCTTACAACGTCTTGCGATGGTGCAGATGGTGACGTTAACGCCCAAACGTGGTGCGCAGGTGTCGACCCCCTCCGTTGAAGAAGCACAGGAAATTTTCCAGACTCGCCGCTTTATTGAGTGTGCCAATCTGTCTGAAGTGGTGCTGCACTGCCAGTCTCCTCACTTGACGGCGTTGGAGAGGCTGATCGTGGCAGAGCAGCAGGCACATGCAGATCAAAACGGTGCAGAAGCGATCCGCCTGTCTGCCGCATTCCATATTCAACTCCAGGCGATCTCTGGCAATACCGTGCTAACGGGGATCGTGTCGCAGCTGACGCTGCGCTCATCACTGGTTATCGCCGCCTATGGCACGCCGTGGCAGCAGGGGTGCCGATGCCACGATCATCACGATCTGCTGGCGTTACTTCGGGATAAAAATGTCTCAGGGTTAGCGGAAGCGATGACTCAGCATTTTGATGACATTGTTGCCAGCCTGCGTTTTGACAGAGATGAAGACGTGGATCCGGATTTCCACCGACTGTTCGGCCATATTAAGGAGAAGCTCGCGTGAAACCTTGCGTAATTCAGGTGATTAACCCCAATACCAGCCTCGCCATGACCGAAACGATCGGTGCCGCGGCTCGCGCTGTGGCATCGCCGGGAACGGAGATTGTCGCGGTGTGTCCTTCTCAGGGCGCACCCTCTATTGAGGGGCATTTTGACGAGGCAATAGCCGCGATTGGCGTGTTGGAACAGGTGAAGCAGGGGAAGGCACAGGGCGTAGATGGGCACATTATTGCCTGCTTTGGCGACCCAGGGTTACTTGCTGCCCGTGAGGTCGCTAGTAAGCCAGTCATCGGTATTGCCGAAGCCGCTATGCATATGGCGACACTGGTGGCAACGCGCTTCTCGATTGTTACCACACTACCGCGCACCGTCATTATCGCCCGCCATTTATTACAGCGTTATGGTTTTGAACATCACTGTGCTGCACTGCACGCGATCGATTTGCCGGTGCTTGCGCTGGAGCAGGATAGCGGGATCGCACAGAACAAGGTGCGTGAATATTGTATACAATCTCTGCGTCAAGATGGCGTGGGAGCGATTGTACTTGGGTGCGGTGGAATGGCCGATCTGGCGCAGGAACTGACGCAAGAACTGTCGATTCCTGTGATCGACGGCGTCAGCGCTGCCGTCAAGCTGATTGAGTCATTGTCGGCACTGGGGTTGACGACCAGTAAACAGGGCGATCTGGATTACCCGATTGCCAAGCCGCTGAGCGGCATGTTTAGTTCGCTGCGTTAAAAAAGGGAAAGGACATGATCACTGCACCTGCTGCAACGATGTACGGCATTGAGAGCGATTACCCCCGTGACCTGATCGGATATGCGGGACAGCCCCCGCATGCTAACTGGCCTGAAAATGCACGCATTGCCGTGCAGTTTGTATTGAACTACGAGGAAGGTGCGGAAAATAACGTCTTACATGGTGACGCAGGATCCGAGCAGTTTCTGTCCGATATTATTGGTGCTGCGAGTTATGCTGATCGTCATATGTCGATGGATTCGCTGTATGAATATGGTTCGCGCGCCGGTTTTTGGCGTATCCATAATGAGTTTCAGCGTCGTGGGTTGCCGTTGACGGTATTCGGTGTGGCAATGGCATTAGCGCGCAATCCCGACGTGGTGGAGGCGATAAAATCGGCTCATTATGATGTGGTCAGCCACGGCTGGCGCTGGATTCATTACCAACACATGGATATCGACACCGAACGCGAGCACATGCATAAAGCCATTGAGGTGCTGACGACGTTATTTGGTCAGGCTCCGCTTGGCTGGTATACCGGCCGCGACAGCCCCAATACCCGCCAGTTGGTTGTCGAACAGGGCAACTTTTGGTACGACAGTGACTACTACGGTGACGATCTACCGTTTTGGATGCCAGTCAAAAAAAGCAATGGTGACGTGCAGCCGCATCTGATCGTGCCGTATACATTGGATGCCAATGATATGCGTTTTGCCTCACCGCAGGGTTTTAACAGCGGAGATCAGTTCTTCACCTATCTGAAAGACAGTTTTGATGTGCTCTACGAGGAAGGGGAGACCGCACCTAAAATGCTATCTATTGGGATGCACTGTCGTTTGCTAGGGCGGCCAGGCCGTTTTCGGGCGTTGCAGCGTTTTCTGGATTATATTCAACAGCATGAGCGCGTGTGGGTTTGCCGTCGTCAGGATATTGCCGAGCATTGGCGTCAGCACCATCCGTATGTCGCACGGTGAAGTTGCAGAATACCGAAAACAAAAATGGCCGCCGGATGGCAGCCATTTTATGGTGGTTAACGTACTTAAGTACGATTAACGGAAGATAGCGTGGGGGTTAACACCGCGATAGGTTTTGCCCAACGCTTTTAATATTTGATTGATTTTGCGGACAACGCGCATCTTTTTTATCCCCACGATTCTTAAATAATTATTGGTTGAAAGTACCAAAGTTGATGTTGATGTTTTCAAACATAGCGATGATTTTGTTCAGCAGTTTCATGGTCATTTCCTCGTTGTTAGTTGATTTGTTTTCTGTGATGCTGTTCACGTTTTTAAGAATACTCGCACTGATACGGGTGGTCAACTTTTTTGTGATGCGAATCACAAAAAAATGAACGATCAGTTTGTGAGGAGTAAACCGCTGTTTTGATTTCCGTCTAAGAACCCTTTCTGCTTTTTCTTCATACTGACCCACTTTCAGCGAGTTGCCTGATTGAGCATTACCTGTACGGGCTGGGTGCTTCCTTATCGAACAGATGAAGTGAGATAGGTAAATTGTCTCGATTAGCAGTTGAAATAAGCGCGGGTGAAGCGGGATAATCACGCGCTTCTATTGTCTGGCGCCGTTTTGTCCAGCTTGTTTTAGTGCCGCCTGTTTAATACAGCAGTGTTTTATACGTCAATATCTTGATACGACAACGTTTTCCAGCTTTGCATCCAGCGAGTTAATCGTTTGCGTGCGGGGCTATACGGTTCATGATGCGCCAGCAATGTTGGTGCATTCGCGGAGCAAGGCCGCGGGAATCGTCAGAATCGATCTTAAATAATAATGGCATTTCAGGGGATACCACCATGTCAAACACCACCCGTCAGGCAGGCTCGCAAGGCTCGCTTGATGCTTTTTTCAAAATCACACAGCGCGGCAGTAACGTGCGTCAGGAAGTGTTAGCTGGCCTGACGACGTTTCTGGCGATGGTTTACTCCGTCATTGTGGTTCCAAGTATGCTGGGCAAGGCCGGCTTCCCGCCTACCGCCGTGTTCGTTGCAACCTGTCTGGTTGCCGGGCTGGGGTCGCTGCTGATGGGATTGTGGGCCAATCTGCCAATGGCGATTGGTTGCGCGATTTCGCTGACGGCGTTCACCGCGTTCAGCCTGGTGCTGGGGCAACAAATCAGTATTCCTGTAGCGCTAGGAGCGATCTTCCTGATGGGTGTGCTGTTCACCATCATTTCCGTCACGGGCATCCGCTCTTGGATCTTGCGTAATTTGCCGATGGGCGTAGCGCATGGTACGGGGATTGGTATCGGTCTGTTCCTGCTGATTATTGCCGCCAACGGTGTAGGTCTGGTGGTAAAAAACCCGATTGACGGCCTGCCGGTTGCGCTGGGTAATTTCACTTCTTTCCCTGTCATTATGTCCCTGCTGGGGCTGGCGGCGACTATCGGTTTAGAGAAGCGTCGCGTGCCGGGCGGTATTCTGCTGGTTATCATTGCGATCTCTATTCTGGGACTGATTTTTGACCCGAATGTAAAATACGCTGGCTTCTTTGCGTTGCCGAGCCTGACAGCGGCTGACGGTTCGTCGCTGATCTTCAGTCTGGATATCATGGGCGCATTGCAGCCGATGGTTCTGCCGAGCGTACTGGCGTTGGTGATGACCGCTGTGTTTGATGCCACCGGTACGATCCGTGCTGTAGCCGGACAGGCGAACCTGCTGGATAAAGACGGGCAAATCATCAACGGTGGTAAAGCCCTGACCGCAGACTCCGTGAGCAGCATTTTCTCCAGTCTGGTCGGGACGTCTCCGGCAGCGGTTTACATCGAATCCGCAGCGGGTACGGCAGCCGGTGGTAAAACGGGCTTAACGGCAACTGTAGTCGGTGTGCTGTTCCTGCTGCTGCTGTTTGTGTCTCCGTTAGCGTATCTGGTGCCTGGCTATGCCACTGCACCTGCGCTGATGTACGTCGGCCTGCTGATGCTGGGCAACGTCTCCAAACTGAACTTTGATGATTTCGTCGATGCCATGTCCGGTTTGGTATGTGCCGTATTCATCGTACTGACCTGTAACATCGTGACCGGTATCATGCTGGGCTTTGGCGCGCTGGTATTAGGCCGCATCTTCTCCGGCGAATGGCGTAAACTGAACATCGGCACAGTGGTGATTGCTGTCGCGCTGGTGGTGTTCTACGCTGGCGGCTGGGCGCTGTAATCCTTTCCAACAGACCTTCTGGCATCGTCCAGAAGGTCTGTCATTCTTCGAGCTTTCCTTTCTCTTTCCCTTCCTCATCATTTCCCACGCCAAACGCGATTTTATGTGCCCTTTTATTGGCTTTGGGTTGATGTTACTTGTGTGATAATCAGAGAAGTAATTACTTTTCTTCTCCACCCAGAAATCCATTTTCATACCGAGCTAAATGCGTTAAATATGGAAGAGCCGTTTGCTCGCTAACAGGTAGAGTTTTTTTGATTTAGGAGTACGTCTAAGGAAAGCATGGAAATATTTTTTACGATTCTTATTTTGACCCTGGTTGTATCCCTGTCTGGGGTAGTTACCCGCATTTTACCTTTTCAAATCCCTCTGCCTTTAATGCAAATCGCGCTGGGTGCCATCCTTGCCTGGCCCCAGTTCGGTTTGCACGTTGATTTCAATCCCGAGCTGTTTATGGTGCTCTTCATTCCGCCGCTGCTGTTTGCCGACGGCTGGAAAACGCCGACGCGTGAGTTCCTGAAACACGGTCGGGAAATTATTGGTCTGGCGCTGGTTCTGGTCCTGATTACCGTGGTTGGCATCGGCTATTTCATCTACTGGATGGTGCCGGGTATGCCGCTGATTGCGGCCTTCGCGCTGGCCGCCGTGCTGTCGCCGACGGATGCCGTCGCGCTGTCTGGCATCGTCGGTGAAGATCGTATTCCGAAAAAGTTGATGGGCATTTTGCAGGGCGAAGCGTTGATGAACGATGCGTCCGGTCTGGTGTCGCTGAAGTTTGCGGTCGCGATTGCGATGGGCACGATGGTGTTTACGGTTTCCGGTGCGACGCTGGAATTCATGCAGGTGGCGCTGGGCGGGCTGCTGGCGGGCGTCGGTGTGACCTGGGTATTCGGTAAATCGCTGCGTGCTATCAGTCGTTGGAGCGGTGATGATGCCGCTACGCAAATTGTACTGCTGTTGCTGTTGCCCTTTGCATCGTACCTGATTGCAGAACACATTGGTGTGTCGGGCATTCTGGCTGCGGTAGCGGCGGGGATGACTATCGGCCAGTCGGGCGTGATTCGTAGCGCACCGCTTGCGATGCGGTTGCGTGCAAACGGCGTGTGGTCGATGCTGGAATTTGTGTTTAACGGCATGGTGTTCATCATGCTGGGTCTGCAATTGCCGGATATTCTGGAAACCTCGGTGACGCAGGCAGAGCTGGATCCAACGGTTGAAACCTGGATGCTGTTTACCGATATCGTGATCATCTATGGTGCTCTGCTGCTGCTGCGTTTCTGCTGGCTGTGGGTGATGAAAAGATACAGCATGCACATCCAGAAAAAGCGCCCGATGATCTTTGCCGAATTTTCCACGCGCGAGCTGTGGATCGCGTCCTTTGCTGGCGTGCGAGGGGCGATTACGCTGGCGGGCGTGCTATCCATTCCGCTATTGCTGACGGACGGCACCGCGTTCCCATCACGCTATCAGCTGGTGTTTATCGCCACGGGCGTTATTTTGTTTTCTCTGCTGTGTGGCGTGCTGGCGTTGCCGTTTCTGCTGCGTGGTGTGGTGGTCGCAGACAAGGCCGCGCATGCCAAAGAAATTCGCATGGCGCGTATGGCGGTGGCAGAGGTGGCGATCAAAAGTATGCACAAAATGGAGGAGCGTCTGGCCGCCGATCGGGAGGAAAACATTGATGAGCAGGTGCTGAAAGAAGTCAGCGCACGCGTCATCGGTAATCTGCGCCGACGGCTCATTGATAAAGACGATCCTGAAAATGGCCTGTTGATTGAGAATCTGGAGCGGCGTTTTCGTCTGACCGCGCTAAATTCCGAACGTGCGGAGCTGTATCACCTGCGTGCCACGCAGCAAATCAGCAATGAGACGTTGCAAAAAATGCTGCGCGACCTCGATCTGATGGAAGCGCTTCTGATCGAAAATGAGTAAGACGCGGTGAGACGATCCCCGTTACCGCGTTGATTTCTTTCTCTTCTCTTTTCTTCCTCTGCATCCCCATGGCGTAAGCGATGGGGATGTTTTTTATGCGTCCAGCCTAAGAACGACGTCAGGCGATTGTAAACTGCTTGTCACTAAATGATAATGATTGTTATTATCCGTAGGACTTTTCTCATAAGTGAAAAGTAGAGCAGTAAAAAAACAGAAAACTAAAAAACCAGAAGCAAAAAACGGCCTGCACGGTATCAACATCGTGTGGGGTGAATGGCTGTTTGAAGGACCAGATAAAAATAAACGGACATTAACCCTGAATTAATTAGGTAATAAGCCACGTTTATAGGGGAAAATTATGCGTGTATTAGTGGTTGATGATGATTCTGTGCTGTGCCATTGGCTGGGGTCTAAATTACATTCCCACGGCCATTCTTGCCGAATGGTGCACGATGGCGCACACGCATTAAAAGCAATCAAGGATGAAGTTTATGATGTCGTTCTGCTGGACAGAATGTTACCCATCATGGATGGATTTACGGTATTACGTGAATTACAAGGCTCACGTCATCCGCCTATTATGCTGCTCTCTGCCCTGGATCGTGATGTCGATCGGGTAATGGGATTGGAGCTTGGTGCGGAAGATTATCTCGGCAAGCCTTTTAATTTTAATGAGCTTAGATTACGTCTGGATATTATGGCGCGGCGCGGTAAACGCCATGTTGATAATCCTTCCATGCTGAGCTTTGAAGATCTGCAGCTTGACCGTATGCAGCGCGTTGCATGGCGCGGCGGCAAGCGTATCGATTTGACCGATAAAGAAATCAAGTTACTGATTATATTAATGGAAAATCCGGGTCAGGCGATTACGCGTACGATGCTGTTAGAGCGCGTTTGGGGCTACAATTTTGATCCGCAGACCAATCTGATCGACGTTCATATGTCAAAACTGCGGGCAAAAATTGATAAAGGATTCCCGCGTCCATTAATTAAAACGCTGAGAGCGATGGGCTACGCATTAGGCGCGGTAGATAAGGACAAAACCGATGTTGGCAGCCACGCTGAATAAAATAAAAATAAAGAAGCTCGGGCAGCGCTGGCAGGTAAAAATAAAACACTGGCAATTACTGGGGGCAAGCCAATACCCTGGCTTTTTATGCACCTCTAATTTTCGCCAGGCAATAACCATTGTTTTTCTGTTCTTATTGATGATGCTGATGTGTATTGTCGGCTTCAGTTCATTAAGTGAAACGCTGATTAGAACGCATGTCCGCGAAGTTATTCTGGGTAATATTTACGATTACTCGATGCAGTCGCGTTTAACGAATGCCGATAGCCTGATTACGCAATTACGGCAGGATAATCGAGCGAAAGGGGATGAATTACCGCTGTTTTTGGTGATGGATAAACACGGTGATATTTTGTATCACAATCATCCTTTAAGAACGCATCTTTTAACCCCCCATACTGCAAACTCACACCCTCTGGAAATGCGACAGCATACCGATTGCCAGATGGATGTCAGCTGTCTTAAAGCCGAAATTTCCAGCCCTGACGACCCCAATCTGATCGGTTTGTCCGTGATGTTGGATGACGGGGGCGTGCTGTTTACCGCTTACAACATTCGGCCCATGTTAGAACGGGTGAGGACAATCCCGCTCGTGGCGGGGGCGGGACTGTTTGTCGTGCTGCTTTTCTGCCTGTTTGTCAGCCGTCATTTCAGCTTACGCAGCTTGCGCAGCGTGGAGAAAATCCGTGCGGCGCTGCATCGCTACAGCAGCGGTGAGCAACAGGTGCGTATGCCGCTGTCGCCTTACGACGATGATTTTGACAGCCTGAGTGCCGATATTAACCAGAATCTGGAACGCATTGAGCGTCTGATGGAACAGGTGCGCAGCACCTCCAGCCATGTCGCGCATGAACTGCGTACGCCGCTGACGCATCTGCAAAATCGCCTGTTCAACCTGACGGAGCGCGCGGGGCTGGATAACGACATTCGTGATGAGTTGAATCTGGCAGTGGACGAGGTGCATAAAATCCTCGGGCTATTCCGTACCGTGATGCGTATCGGTGAAATCGAAAGCGGGCGCTGTGTGCACCAGTTTGAGAACATTGAAGCGCGCCAGCTGCTGGAAGAAATTGCCGAATATTATCAGCCGCTGGCGGAAGAGCGCGGCTGTCGTCTGAAAATTGAAATTAAAGCCGGCATTCAGCTCTTTGGCGACCGGGCGTTGCTGTTTCAGGCGCTGGCCAATCTGGTGGAGAACGCGCTGAAATACGCGGCGCAGGGAAAATACATCACGTTGAGCGTGACGCTGTATCGTGGCTGGATCGCCCTGAGTGTTGCTGACCGTGGTCCGGGCATTCCGCCTGCGCTGCATGCCAAAGCGCTACAACGCTTTCAGCGGCTGGATACCTGGTTTCAGTCCGGCTATGGGCTGGGATTATCTCTGGTGCAGGCGATCACCGATCTGCACGGTGGCAAGCTCTATCTGGACTCCTCAGAGCCGGGTCTGAACGTTTACCTGTGCCTTAATCGCTGCTAATCCTCTTTTTTCGCTATGAATACGACGCGCGGTAAGTGGGTTTTCCCTGCTTACCACGATCATTTTCTCTTGAGCGTTTATGAATATCCCTGCAAAAAACATGAATATTTATTAATTTTTCCTGCAATGTAAAGTGTGTTAATTATTGATTTATATTGATAATTTTTTGTATGGAAGGATTAACGAATATTAATGTTCTACTGCTTGCGGCTCTTGATAATAAGTCTCATTATTAATCTTATTATCATCATGGCAACCCCCGAATTTCCGAGTAGGCCATGATTTCTTTGCCTGCGGATTAGAGAGTCTTCCCATGAAAAATATGAAAGCAAAACTGCGTTCTTTCCTGCGTGACGAGAGCGGTGTAACGGCTATCGAATACGGCATTCTTGCAGCGGCAATGGCAGCAGCCATCGGCGCTATTTTCGGCGGCGACGGTATCTTCGTGAAAGCGCTGAATGAGAAATTCACCCAAATCGCCGATCAAATTACCGGTACGGGCACCAGCGGCGGTACATCCGGCGCCGCGAAATAAGCGCGAGATGGCGGATTACGCACACTGGCCGCAGACGGCACTGCTGATGGGGTGCCTGCTGTGGTGTATCAGTACCGACCTGTTAGTGCGCAAAATTACGAATCAGGCGGTACTGATTTTATTGCTGGGCTGGCTGTTTTTCAGCGCTTCACATGTCCTGCAATCCGGTGCGTTGGATATGTTGGCACTACGGAAAACGCTCTGGGCGCTGCCTGGCGCGGCGGCAGTACTGGTTGTGGGATTTGTGCTTTTCCTCACCGGCAGATTAGGCGCTGGGGATGTCAAGCTGATGAGTGTGCTGTGCCTGTGGGTTGGGCAAGGACACCAGATCGTTTTCGTCATGGTGACGGCGCTGGCGGGCGGTGTTCTGGCGCTCAGTCTGCCGCTGCTGAATACCGTACCCACAGCGGTTGCGATGGGCATTCAAACCACCAACCGGATATTCAAGAGTCGGTTGCCTATGCCACCCGCGTTGCCCGCCGATCTTTCTCAAGGCATACCTTACGGCGTCGCCATTGCGTTCGGCGCGATGTATGTCCTGATTTTTCCCTTGTTTTAATTCTGTCGCAGCTTTAAGACACACACGCTAGGGTAGGCAAGTTGAAATGAAAGTGAACTCTACATACGTACTGTCAGGCGCGCTCGTGCTGGCAGGCATTGTTGCGCTGATGGTGCGTAGCCATCTCTCTTCTGAACCCCCTGCGCCGCCTCCGGTCGTGGTCAAAGCGCCGGAAAAAACTGCTGTTTTGGTGGCCGCGAAAGATCTGCATCCCGGTGATTTCATTGATTCTAGCTCGCTGCGCTGGCAGACCACGGATGAATCGGTTTCCCGTGCGTTTAACTTCGTTCGCGGTCAGGACAAGCAGTCCCTGCTATTGGGCGCGACCCTGCGTGAACCGGTGAAGGAAGGCTCGTGGCTCAGCAGTAATGTTGTTGTGAATCCCAATGAGCCGGGCTTTGTTGCTGCGGTGCTGCGTAAAGGGATGCGTGCTATCTCCGTTCCTACAAGCGCTATTGCGAGCAATGCCGGGTTAGTGTCCGCTGGCGATCGTGTTGATGTGATCCTCAGTATGAAACGAGACGATCAGTCAGAGCTACCTGCAAGCCGTAATCAGCCTGTTGTGATGCCGCTGCTGGCATCACAAACGATCGTGCGCGATTTACGCGTATTGGCGCTGAACGATAAAACCGGTACGCCGGTATACCCACGCTTTGATACTGCGGAAGACGGTACGGTGCTTGATGCCACAGCCAAAAGCCGTGAGTCTGCCGTGCGTTCTCGTCCTGCGACCTATCAAACCGTGACGCTGGAAGTGACGCCTCAGCAGGCTGAAGCGCTGGCGGTTGCCAAAGAACTGGGCATTCTGCATTTGGCACTGCGCAGTGCCGATCTGGATGACGTGGTCGATCCGGCTACAGGGCGACCACATGTGACCACGGTTCCGCTGGCGACCGATATCTACGGAGCGCTATCTGCCGGATCCGGCGGACACAAAGTGAAAATCTATCGCGCTGAGCAAAAAGACGTGGTGACGTTCCCCTCCCGATAGGAAGAACACGCAATCTGACAGCCTGCGGGGTGCCGCAAGTTGCTCATGGAAAAATGAAGCCCATTACGGAATTAAGTAAATGACGATGTTTTCGCTGTTTTTGAAATCGGACTTTCGGGGTACGTGCAAACGATTGCTGGCCGTTGGCCTGTTTAATGCAGTATTGCCTGTCACGCTGACGACGATGATGTTGCCTGCGACCACGCTGGCTGCCGGTGTATCGGTAGCGCCAGTCACCGATGAGGTGCGACTGACCGTGAATCAGGGACGGTTACTGCACCTTGATGCGCTGCCGGACAGCGTGCTGGTGGCCGATCCGAATATTGCCAGTTTTGAACTGCCTTCACCGGGTAATCTGTTTGTCTACGCCAAAAGTGTCGGCACCACCACGCTCTACGCGATGGATGAAAATGGCAATGTGATCAACGCCATTCGTCTGGTGTCTGAGCATGATTTGAAAGCGCTGGGTGAACGCATGAAGCGTGAATTCCCCGGTGCGGATATCCAACTGGAAGCCTCAATTCCCAGCGGTGTGATTGTGCGCGGCAGCGTCGATACCCCGCAGGATGCCAAGCGCGTGATCGACAGCATACAGGCTTATATCAGCGCGTCCTCCGGCGGCGGCGGGCAGGGTGGTGGAGGCGGTGGCGAAAGACTGCCAGGCTCCAGCGAATCCTCCGGCAAAGTGATCAACCAGCTCAAAATCAAAACTCCTTCGCAAATCAATATTCAGGTGCGCGTGGTGGAAGTGTCCCGCAAGTTAACCAGCGAACTGGGCTTTAACTGGGCGGCATCGCTGAGCACCGGTAGCGGCAACATGACCGCAGGCAGCGGATCGCGTCTTAATCTGTTCAACGCCACGACCGGGAGATTTGCTAACCCAACGGATGCGGGCTTCCTGAACTTTGGTCGCTCCAGACTGAGCGGATTGTTAACCGCCATGAACCAACAGGGCATGGCAACCGTGTTGGCTGAACCTAACCTGACGGCGATGTCAGGGGAAACCGCTGCGTTTGCCGCAGGTGGTGAAGTACCAATCGTCCTGATCACCAATAACAGCGTCAGCATCGATTACAAATCCTACGGTGTGATTCTGCGCATGACGCCAACGCTGCTTTCTGCCAATCGCATCAGCCTGCACATTGCGCCGGAAGTCAGTGAGCTGACCGACGTCGGTTCCGTACAGTTGGAAGGCGGATCGCGTATCCCGGCATTAACGGTACGTCGTGCGGATACCACGGTAGAACTGGCCAGCGGGCAGAGCTTTGCACTGGCGGGCATGTTGCGTAGTGCCGGTAGCCAGACGATAAACGGCGTGCCGGGATTAAGTAGTGTCCCGATGTTTGGCCGCCTGTTTGAAAGCGAATCCACCAGTCAGGAAGAAACGGAATTGGTGATTATCGCGACCGCCTATGTCGTTGAGCCCGTTAACGCGGGCGATCTCCAGACGCCGGGACAAGGCGTAAAAATGCTGGATTCGTCTATGCCGCGTTCTGCATCTATCGGCTATCTCTACTGAGTCCGCGAGGGGCAATAAAACATGAAAACGATCAACAACAGTTACCCTCAGCTCCGCCCACTGCACATGCGTGTGGCAGTGCTTACCGCCGTTGTTCTGCTGGCAGGATGCGGATGGAATAAGCCGATTAACGACGTACGTATGCAGCGCTTTGATCAGCCAGGGCTTCAACCCATTGCTGTCCAGCCTTCATCGGTGTCAGTGCCGTTACTGGTTGCACCGAACGGGCGGGGTTTCCTTCCTGAATCCCTGAGACAACTTAATATCATGTTGAAGGATCAGGGACGGCTCTCCGCACAGACGCTGACGCTTATCCCACACAGCGCGAGCGGCGAGCAGATGGCAGGGCGACTGGTTACCGTGCTGAAAAACGCCGGTGCTAATCCACAGAATGTGAAGCAGATGCGCCGTTCTACGGCGAGTGGACAGAATGGCGATTTGGAAGTGATCTCCGAAGCGCTGGTGGTCAAAACCACCCGCTGCACGATCAATGACCCCAATCAGCTGATGGTGAAGCCCTATGAGGCGATTGGTTCTCTCGGCTGCGCTACGCAAAACAATCTGGCGATGATGGTCGCCGAACCACGCGATCTGATTCAGGCGAAAGCGCTGGACAGTGCGGATGGCGTGGCGGCGGTCAATAGCATCGAACGCTATCACAAAGATGAAGTGAAAGAGCTCATCGACATTAACTTTGAAGAAGATTAAGGGCGTGACATTCCATGAGTGAAATTACCCCTAACGATGGTGAAGAACTGGCGCTACCGCTGGTGGCATTCGCCAATGACGTACGCGATGTGGCTGACCTCAGCGATCTTTTCACCCGTCTGAAACAGCCGGATGTTCCGGTGATGTCTGGCGGTATCGCTGCGGCTCGCCAATGGTGCGAGCTGAATGTACCGCCGCGTATTTTACTGGTGGATCTGGAAGGGGCGCACTGGCCACTTCCGGCACTGGAAGAACTGCTGAGCGTTTGCGGCCCCACCAGTCAGGTGATTGCGATAGGCAAAGAGCAGGATGTCGGTTTGTATCGCGCACTGCTTCAGGCGGGCGTGGTGGACTATCTGGTGAAGCCGCTCACGCTGGATCTGCTGGCGGCAACGCTGGCGAAGTGTGAAGGCCAACAGGCTGGGCCAGAATATGCCCGCATGGGCAGAACGATTGCTATCGTCGGTGCCAGCGGCGGAAGCGGCGCAAGTACCGTGGCGATGGGGCTGAGCCGCCTGCTGTCCGGCGAGCGTCACTTACCTGTGGCACTGGTGGATTTTGACCGTCGTAACGGCGACCAACTGCTGTTGCAGGGGCAAACCGATGACGCGGGTCTGGCGGCGGTGTTGGGGACGCAGGAACTGGATACCCGACTATTACAGCGTGCCATGCTGCGCGTGGATACCCGTCTGCACCTGCTGGCACAGAAGCCGGAACTGGGGGAATTGGCTCCGGTTGACGTGGATAACGTGCTGAATCTCGGCGGTGCGCTGTGCCGCATGTTCAATCAGGTGATTTGGGATCTGCCTAGTAGCTACCCAACCGGTGCGCTGGACGTGCTGACTTACGCGGATCTGCGCATCATCGTGACGGAATTGACGCTTCAGGATGCGCGTAATGTACGGCGCGTGCTGAATGAGATCGGCGACGAAAGCGAAGGACAACGCCTGTTGCTGGTGCATAACCAGAGCCGTTTTGCTACGACCGCGCCGTTAAGTCGCGATCAGTTCGAGCAATTTACCGGCCGGAAGATTGATGTCGTGCTGCCGAATGCGGGCCACGCGCTGTCGCAGAGCCTGACGCTCGGCGCATTGAATCTGGCTGCGGCACCGGCTTTCCAGCAGGGATTACGCCAATTGGTCGATCTGGCCTGCGGTGTACGCGCCAGACCGGCGGAAAAACGCTGGTTCTCGCGTTGGTTAAAACGCGCGTGATGATGTTCAGCGTGCACCGTTTTTCAAAGGGTTACGGACTGGTTTTTGGGGTTAAGGATTATGTTGATTCGCAAGAATAACCTGCAAAAAAGTGAAGCAGGAAAAAGTACGCCTCAGCCTGCGCCTGCTGCCAACGTGGCAGAAATGAAAACGCGTCCGGCTGCGGAGAACCGCACACAGCCTGCAGCGAACACGTCTTCTGGATCTGCACCAACTGCCCGCCAGACGGACAATCGGACCAGCCAGCGTCGGATTATCCGCGCACAGCTCTACGATCAGATCGACGCAGGTAAAGCGGCGATGATGGGGCGCGACAAGCTGTTGGTGCAGATCGAAACGGTGATCCGCCGCATCTGTGATGAGCAGCGCTTGCAGCTTTCCCGGCAGGAAGAAGAAGCTATCGCCGCCGAAATGCTGGATGAGATGACCGGGATCGGGCCGATCCAGCCGCTGCTTTCGGATGACACGGTCAACGATATTTTGGTCAACGGTGCTGGTCAGGTGTTTGTCGAGCGCTTTGGCAAGCTGGAACTGTCGCCGATTACCTTCATTGATGAAGAGCATGTGTTTAACACCGCGCAGCGTATTGCCGCCGCGGTGGGCCGTCGTATCGACGAAGCCAGCCCGATGGTGGATGCGCGTCTGCCGGACGGTAGCCGCGTCAACGTCATCACCTATCCGCTGGCGATCGACGGCACCACGATCTCTATTCGTAAGTTTATGCGCCGCAACCTGTCGTTGGAAATGCTGGCAGAGCGCCGCTGCATGTCCTACGCGATGGCGGATGTCCTGAACAAAGCGATGCAGGCGCGCGTTAACGTGATCGTCTCCGGCGGAACGGGGGCGGGTAAAACCACCTTACTGAATGCGCTGTCGCAGAAAATCGGCATCACCGATCGCATCATCACCATTGAAGATGCCGCTGAACTGCAATTGCAGCAAGAACACGTGGTGAGGCTGGAAACCCGTCCTGTCAGCGCCGAAGGCACTGGCCGCGTCGACCAGCGCGATCTGATGCGTAACGCCCTGCGTATGCGCCCCGATCGCATCATTCTGGGTGAGGTGCGCGGCGGTGAGAGCTTCGACATGTTGCAGGCAATGAACACGGGTCATGACGGTTCGCTGTGTACGGTGCACGCCAATACCTCGCGGGACGCGATACAGCGTCTGGAAAACATGGTGATGATGGCCAACATGCAGCTGCCGCTGATGGCGATCCGCCGTCAGATCGCCAGCGCGGTGCACCTGATCGTGCAGATCGAACGTATGCGTGACGGCATGCGCCGCGTGGTGTCCATTACCGAAGTGTGTGGCATGGAGAACGAAGTGATCCAGCTTCAGGATCTGTTCAGCTTCAACATTCAGGGGATGGATGGACAAGGTCTGCTGACGGGGGAATATGTTCAGCACATTCAGCGCCCGCAGTTCTACAGCGATAAAGCGCACCTGTTCGATGCGCAGTGACGGGCTGAGGAGACGCGATGAGTGATTTGCGCCTGAATCTGATCACGCTGCTGGTGTTTGGCAGCGTGCTGATGCTGCTGTTGGCGGTCAACGCCTGGAGAAAATCACGGCAGCAGCGTATGCAGCGTGAACAACGCTGGCAGCAGATTTTGAACGAGGTCAGCCCATCGGCTGCCGCCGTGGCGTCTGATTCCATTCTGCGTGACGAGATCGCCACGCCGCTGATGGGTGTCCCGGTGATTGGGCGCTGGTTGGCGATCCTCTGGGCGCAGATGACGTTCATCGGCTGGAAAAAGAACCTGCTTCAACGTTCCCTTTCGCTGGCGGCGGTGAGCCTGATTCTCGGTATGATTCTGGGGCAACGTACCCTGCTGCCGCTCACGATGGGGCTGATATTTACGCTGGTGTTGTTTATCAGTATCGGCATGTTGTTATTCCGTTCGACGCTGCAAAAACACCTGAAAGCGCTGCGTGAGAGCCTGCCGGAAGCCATTGATGCCATTACCCGCAGCTGTCGTGCTGGTGTGCCCGTGGCGAATACCTTCTCGATAGTCGCTGAGCACCTGACCGGGCCGCTGGCGAATGAATTCAAGACGATCGATCACTGGCTGCGGTTGGGGATTCCGCTGCGTCAGGTGATCCAGGCCTCGGCTACGCGGGTGCCGATGTCCGAATACCGCTTTTTCGTGGTGATTCTGATCATCAATCAGGAAGCGGGTGGGCGACTGGGGGAAACGCTGGAACGTCTGTCCGCTACGCTGCGTGAACGGCGGGAGCTGCAACTGAAAGTGCAATCCAAAACGTCGGAAGCGCGCGCGTCCGCCAAGATTGTCGCCGCGCTGTTCCCCGGCTGTCTGGCTTATCTGTACATGAAATCGCCGGAGGATTTCAGTTTCTTGTTCTCCGATCCGGTGGGAACGACGGTACTGATTTACGCCTTGTGCAGTGTCTCGGTCGGCATGTTGATCACGCACGTTATGGTTAAACGGATAGGGTAGAGGGAGAGCCATTCATGACTGTTTTTGACGATCCCTTACTGCTGCTGGCGCTCGTGCTGATGGTGGCGGGGATTTACCTTGCACGTACACAGCATAAAGCGCAGCAATACAAGCAGTTGGAAATTCGCATGCGTGGGCATCTGCCCGTCGCCTCTATAGAGGCGGCCTCTCAGGAAAATATCCTGAGAGGCCAGGGAGCAACACTCTCTCCCCTGCTGGAAAAGCTGTTGCAGCCGATTGCCACCCAGGGCGAGCGTTTGTCGGGATCGGATCGCGATCGCCGTAATCTGCGCCGCCTGCTGGATCTGGCCGGGATCCGCCGCAGCGAAGCGGTAGGCTGGCTGGTTATGGGAAAATTTGCCGCTGGTGCGCTGTTCGCTATCGCGCTGGTGTGGGGATGGTTGCCACCTGCTGACCGTGCGGGCCTGACGGGCGTAGCCGCGGGGCTGATTGGCTTCTTTGTCGGTTCGATGGTGCCAGAGTGGTGGCTGAAATGGCGCGCGGCAAGCCGGGGCGAAAAGCTGGCGCGTGCAGTGCCGGATGCGCTGGATCTGATGGTGGTCTGCGCCGAAGCCGGTTTGCCTATCGGACGCGTATTGCAGGTGGTATCGAAAGAGCTGGGGCTGTCTTCACCGGAAATGGCGGATGAACTGCATTACACCGCCGCCGAATTGCAGATCCTGTCGGATCGTACGCTGGCGATGAAGCATCTGGCAGAGCGTACCCGTGTCAGCGAGATCGAAAGTATGGTGGCGACGCTGATTCAGGCGGAGCGCTACGGCACGCCGCTGTCTCAGGCGCTGCGTACGATTGCGGATGAAAGCCGCAAGACGCTGATTCTGGGGCTGGAAGAGAAGGCGGGTAAATTGCCTGCGCAGCTGAGCGTGCCATTGATGGCGCTGATCCTGCCACCGATTATCGCCATTATGGCATCGCCTGCACTGGTGCGAGTGATCCGCCTGCTGGCGCAGTAGCGTTTTATTTTTAACGTATTGATTTTAATGTATTCATTTTAAAGCATCGATTCCCGGTATGCGCCGGAAATCACAACGGTTACAACCGATGGAGTTATCGAAGATGGTCGATCTGGTAGCAAAACTTAAGCGCGGCGCGCCCATGCTGGCACTGCTGATTGTCAGTACCGTGCTGGCGGGATGCAGCAGCTCGATGGCGATTAAAGGCAGTAAAGATGAAGGCCTGCGTTTAGCACGCTTGCTGCGCGATCAAGGGCGTGTTGAAGCCGCGACGGAAGTGTACGCGCGCCTCGACAGCCGCGATGCGCTGAAAGGCGCAGAGATGCTGGAGTATGCCAGCGTTGCGGCTCTGGCGCGTTCACCGCAGCAAACGCTGGAACTGTACGGACGAGCACGTCAGGCGCTGGGCGGCGATACCAATAAAATGACGCCGGAAGAAGCGCTGGCGGTGTGTTTGGGAATGGGCCGCTCGCAGCTGGCATTGGGACGTAATGCCATGGCGCAAACCGACTTTGCCTGTGCACTGAAAGCACAGCCGAACGATGCGGGCGCACTCAATGGCATGGGCGTGGTGATGGATGCCTCAGGCAAACACGCCGAAGCGCGTCAACTGTTTGAAAAAGCGTTGCAGATAAACCCGGCAGATGTCGCGGCACTCAACAATCTGGCGCTCTCATGGCTGGCAAGTGGCAACGTAGACAAGGCGATTTCTCTGCTGCGTTCGGTGGATGAGAGTAACGCAACCGGCAGACTGAATCTGGCGCTGGCCTACCTCTCTGGCGGCAGAGACGACGACGCGCGTGCAGCGCTGGCAACCATTGCCCAACCGCAGCGTATTGATGGCCTGATCGACGAGCTGAATCAGCGTTTACAGCAGATGCAGCAGGATAAATCCCGCGGTGAAGCGCTGTTGTTATCCAGCCGTCAACGCCTGCAATTGAGTATGCCTGAGTAATGGCATGGCTTCGTAATCTCTGCCCGTGGCGTGATAAGGGGATAGTGCAAGGCAGAGTACAAAGTATCGTGCCGCGCCATGAACGCCACTGGCGCAGCACGCGCGGCGTGATTGCGACGGAAGTGGCGTTTCTGGTGCCTGTGGTGCTGGTCGGGGTGATGATGCTGTTTGAACTGGCGCGTATCGGGCTGGTGATCGCTGCCGGCAGCGCCGCGCTGGATAAAGCCGTGCAGGCTTTCCGCCTCGATAACCTCGCATCGGACAGCGCGGAGCAGATGGGAGCCCGTCTAAAGGCGCGCATGGTTGAAGCGGGATACGGCTACCTCAAAGAAGACGATTTAACCGTCAGCGTGTTGCACTTCGACAATCTGAGCCAGCTTGGCGGGCTGACGAACGGAAATGGCAGTCAGGACAACCCCAATGGCGAGGAAACGACGACGCTGCCGGTGTGGTCCGTGACGGTGCAGATTAAAAAGGCGTTTATTACGCCGCTGCCGGAAGTGTTAACGCTGGGGGACACCTTCCGCTATCAGTACAAACATGTGTTTGGGACGGAACTGCGCAATGACTGATCGGTTACTGAAAACCAGTCGTGTATCAAAAACCAGCCGTTTCCTGAGCGTGATACGCCGCTTCTGGTTTTCTCACCGTGCCTCCACGGCGGTAGAAACGGCGTTAGCGTTCCCGATTGTGTTGGCGATTGGGTCGCTGTGCGCGGATATCTACACCGTCGGGCTTGAACGTACGCGCATGGAACAGCGTGCGGGCGCTATTTCATCAATATTAGCGATGCAGCAGAAGCTGGATGAAAAGGGGCTACAAGGGCTACTCGATACGATGTTGCCAACGGAAGGTGCAGGAAATTACCAACTGTTAATCAGCAACGTGCGTCAGACCGGTGAGCTGCACTGGCAGTTGAGCAGAGGCACGGCAGAGGCGCTGTGTACGGAAAGTGAAACGCTGCCGGGTGAAGAATATCTTCCTGAACTACCGGAAAGAGACCGCGAAGAGGGCAGCAAGAATATCTCCATGATCGTGGTTGAGATCTGCCGTCAGGGAAAGGATGTGGGTTTGCTGGGCGGCCTGTCGCTGGGTGGCCTGCTGCATGCATCGTCAGTCAACCGGGTCGCTATCGACGTGGTTGAGCTGGATGAGGTACTCAGAAAAGAGGCCGGTCTGGAAGAAGAAGAGCAATAACGACGGGCTTTATATAAGACACAGAAGCGGCAAATAGACCGCAAACGGCAGCGAGCTTCTCGTTACCGGAATAACGAAACGATTAAAAACCTATAGGCATATGAGCAATGTCGTTTTTATTTTCCCGCTTTATGGGCGGGTTGAGTACGCGCTGAATCCAGGAATACAGGATAGGAAGGAATGAAAAAAACCTTACAGAACAGAAGAGTAAAAAAAGACGCTACCGGAATCACTCTGTTCTGGCGTGAACGCCTGTCTGCCTTTATTCAGGAGGAAAAGGGCGCGGGCACGGCATTCTACACGCTGGGTGCAATGGCGTTATTGGTGACGGCGGCTTTTATTGTCGATACCTCCACGGCAACCGGTGATGCAACGCAAATCAAACGCGCGACGGATGCCGCTGCGTTGGCCGTTGGGCATCAGGCGACCATTAATGGCGAAGAATACAGTCAGGAAGAGACCAATAAGCTGGCGTATGACTACGTCAAAAACAATCTGGGGATGAATAGCGCTCTGAGTGAAAAACTGGCAGCAGGTGACGTGGCCGTCACGGAAGGGCGCAACAGCGAGACGCGTAAAACGTATACCGTCACCGTCGCCTTCGAAACCAAGCCCAGTTTGCTGAGCCTCGGGGCGAGGAAACAAGAAGTGTACTCGACCTCCGAAGTCATCAACCGCCCGACCGAAATTGCCTTTGTCATGCCGGTGACGGGGGATATGAGTGAGGGGGATATCCGTTCGCTGAAAAGCGTTAGCCGCAGTTTCGTTGAGCGCATGCTGAGCAGCGCAGACGGCAAACGTGACAACCTGTGGCTATCGCTGGTGCCGTACAGCCAGTCGGTTAGCGTATACGATGCGGAAGACGCCAACCGCATTCGGCGCTGGGCTGCACCGGGTGCGTTGAACCCGCCAGAACTGCGCTCGCTGTTTGCCAGTGGTGTGGTGAGTAGCATGGCCGACCGCCGTTTCCCTGATCGTCGCGCTAACCTGCTGTGCATGTATCGTGGGCTGGGTCGGGAAGAAAACTTCTTCTGGGATGAACCGCCCGTCGGCCAATTCAAGGTCTATTACCGTCACGATTTGCCGCAAAACGGCAGTCCCGGCGCACCACCCATCTCCTGGCGCGGCCCTAACCCTGACTTTGACGATAACAATGCGGTAGATACCCGCTGGATCGTGGCAGACAAAGGGTGCCCGAACGCTGCGCTGATGCCGCTGACCAATGAAGAAAGCAGGCTGAATCAGCGTATCGAACAGTTTTCTGCCCGTTTCAACACGAATTACGCCATCGCGATGTCATGGGCGGGCGCGGCGCTGTCACCCAACATGCGCGGTTCCGAAGGCTGGGGCGATGCAAAGCTGCCGCTGGATTTCAATCTGGACGGAAACGGTGACGGGCAAAAGGTGATCGTGATGATGGCGAACACGATTGGTAACTGGTTCGACACCGACAGCTACAACTTCAACCGCAATGCATTTAGTGGTCAAACCGGCACGGATCCCGCCCGTACCTTTGCTGCGCAGCGCTTCCGCGATCTGTGTTCCAGCTTCCGCGCGCGCAACATCAAATTCTATTTTGTCGGCATTCGCCCCGGCGACCCAGAGGATTTTGGCCGCAACCTGTTCGACGCCGAAGCGACGCCGGGCCTGCTGGTTTGCACCGAGGGTGAGAAACGTATGAGTTTTATCGACGGTGCAGGCTTTGGTGCTGAGGGCGTTGAGGATCAATTGATTCAACGGTTGAATCGTATTGCCGGCCAGATCGAAACCGAGGGCGGCTATGTTCGGTTGGTTGAATGACCGCTGAATATAGCCAGGAATGACGCGATTTGCCCCTTTCATTACAGGACATGACACGATGACTTTTTCCCGCTCAAAATCTGGTTCAGGCTTAACGCGCGCACCGCGTCAGGCGTGGGTATTGGAACCGCGCATGATGTTTGACGCCGCTGCCGTGGTGACTGCGGCGGATGTGGCTGCGGCGACCGTCGCGGCAACGGACACCGCGCCCGGCGTTGATGCCACTCCGGTTAAGGCGACGGTCACCATCACCGACAGCAGCGACAGCTTCGAACCGGTTGATCTGTTCAGCAACGTTAGCGTGTCGGCGGATAACGGCGGACAAGAGCTGAAAGATCTGGTGATTACCGTTAACCGCACGGGCGCGAATCAGGCATTAATCATCGACGGTAAAAGTATTACGCTGGAATCAGGGAGTGGGACGACACGCGCGGAAGGGGATGGCTTTTCATACCGCGTGGCAGTGAGCGGAGAAACCACGACGGTGACCGTTAATATCGACGGTTTCACCAATAATCTCGCGGATACAAGGGCGATGATTGACAGTATCGCCTACCAGCCGCTGGATAAAACCGTGGCCGGCGGTGACGTCGTGGTGACGCTGAAAAGCCTGAACGATGAGGGTGGTGGTGATACCGATACTGCCGATCTGAATATTCACGCTACCGTCACTATCGACAGCAAGATCAATGTGGCTCCGGTGGTATCCGCATCGGATGCGCCGGAACTGACTGAATTAATCATCGTGCCTGGTATGGAATCCCCGCAGGATGTGCGCTATTCCAGTAATGGTAATTATGCCTATGCCATAGGAAGCGATGGCACGCTGGGGGTCTTTACCGTCGGCGACCATGGCAAGCTGACGTCGAGCCAGACGCTGAGCGGCATAAGTGCACTCAAGGATGTGAAAGAAGTCGCACTGAGTGCTGACAACCGTTCTCTGTACGCTATCACTGGTAATAGCAATATTGTTGCTCTGAGCCTCGATGACAACGGGCAGGTGGTTCGACTCAGCGGCAGCGATGAGCAGCCGGTATATACCCAGACGATTGCTTCGCAAAGCGGCAATATTACCGGGCTGGCTGTCTCCAGTGACGGTACCCAGGTTTACATCGCTACGCAGTGGAACGGCATGGTCATCTTTACTCGCGATACGACGACAGGGGGGCTGACGCTCCTTCAGCGCGTGAGTGACAGCGGGATTGAGCGTAGCGGTATTGTGGCAAGTAGCGGTGACTATGTTGTCACTGTTGGGATGGGGGCGAAGCATACGCTATCGGTTTTCCAGCGGAGTGAGAGTGGGACATTAACGTCTGTCGCCACGCTGGAAACGTCTGGGGAAGGTTATGGCGCGGTAGACTACCAATTAGCGATCTCGAAGGATCAGCAGTTCATCTATGTTGCCGATCCTGACAGCGGTGAAATCAGCGTCTATCAACTGCGTGACGGTACTGAAGGAAAAACGCTGGTCCACACGGACACGAAAACGCTGGAAGGCGTTAACGCGCTCTATCTTAACACCGACGGTAGCCAGCTTTATGCGCTGAGCAGCGAAGGCGAGTTGCAGATTTATAGTGTAAGCACGTCGACAGGGGCGCTGAAGGAAAGCGGCCAGATTCAGAATATTGGCGATACGCGTGGCATGGTGTTGTCACCCGATGGACAATCACTCTTGATCGCCGGTGAGGCCATTCAGCGCTTTAGCGCATTACGCACTTATCTCTATGGCAGCGAATTACCCTTTGCCGATCATATCGCGCTTTCCGATAGCAATCTGGATGTGCTAAACGGTGGCGCAGGCAACTATAACGGCGCCACGCTGACCATTGGGCGTGAAACGCCTTCCGTAGACGATAGATTTGGCCTAAGTGCAGGCAACAATCTGACGCTGCAGGATGGAAAAGTTCTGCAATTAGGCACGGAGATTGGGACATTCACGCAGAATCAGGGCGTACTCAGCGTGACGTTTACCGCCGAGGTGACGAAAGAAACTGCCAATGCCGTCCTGAAACAAATTACCTACCGCAACGTCAGCAACCAGAGCGCCACCGAAACCGTCGCGCTGACGGTGACCGCGAACGATGGCGAGCTGAACAGTACGGTAACCACGGTCGCGCTGCTGCTGACCGCCAACAGTGCGCCAACGCTGGTCAGTCAGGGTGGAAGCAATCTGACGCTGGATACGCGCGGCTCCTCCGTCACGCTGTTCAAAGACACCGCGATTAACACTGGGGAAGCTGGACAGGCGCTGACAAAATTGTCGATCGGTATTGATGGCCTAAACAACCCGAATCAGGAATACCTGACGGTGGATGGCACGGTCATCGATCTGAGTAAGGACAGCGCGGGCACCACAGCTAGCGGTTACCAGTATACCTACACCTATAACGCCCTGAGCGGTGAGTCTTCACTGGTGCTGAGCAGCGTTCAGGGCATCAGCAGCATGGCGATGATGACGCTGGTCGACGGTCTGAGCTATTCGGCTGGCAAAGAGAGTACCAGCGCCAGCGGCTTGCGTACCATTACGCTAACCGAGTTGCAGGATAACGGCGGCACTGCCAATGGCGGGAGCGACACCGCGACGCTGACGGTGTCTGGCAGCATCAATCTGGCCTTAAACGACGTGCCGACGATCGAGGCGACCTATTCCCCTGACGCCACGCTGTTTTACAACGCGGGTACGCTAAGCGGCTACAACGAGCGCGTCTCGGCGATCAGTGTCTCTCAGGATGGTAAAACCCTGCTGGTCACCGGTAGCGAAGGGAACAATAACAGCGGTAAGACCTATCTGCGCGTTTACGCCCGTGATGCAGAAACCGGCGAATTGACGTTGCTACAAAGCTTCACGCAGGGCGAACAGGACGATCCGTCCACCCCTGCGATTGAGGTTAACGGCCTGAACACCATCACCACGCTGGCGCAGTCGAAAGATGGCTCCAGCGTGTATGTCGCGGGAGGAAGCGGAAGCGCCTACTCGCTGGTGCAGTTTAGCCGCGATACCACGACAGGCCAGCTGAGCTATGTCGGGATTGTCGCTACGCAGGGCGTGGATGGCGTAAGTGGTCTGGATGCGGCGGTTTCCGAGATTGTGCTGTCCGATGATGGCACGTCGCTGTATGCCATTAACGGTGTGACGCCGACGGATGGCTTGACCAATAAAAACGCCGTTGTTTTCTTCTCGCGCGATACCACCTCCGGTGCGCTGACGTTTGTTGGTTCACTGGTTGGCAGCGATACCATTCCGCTGAAAAGCCCAAGCGGCATTGTGCTGTCCAGCGATGGCACATCGGCCTATATCTCTAACCTAGGGAATCACAGTATTACCGTGCTGTCGCGCGATGCGGGGTCGGGTACTCTGGATTACGTCACCACGATCAATAAAAGCACCATAGCGGCTGATGTGAACAGCGCGGAGATTCCGCAAGACGATCGCTACCTCAATGCGTTGCAGGATATTGTTATTTCACCTGATAACCGTTTTGTGTATGTGTCATCAAACTCGCAGGGCACCGTGTCCATTTTCAGCCGTGATGCGGATACAGGGGCGTTGACCTACGCCGGGACGTTGAATCTGTATAGTGAAGGGCATATTGCCGCGAACGCGCTGGCGTTACGTGAACTGGTGATTTCCGAAGACGGTTCGGCGCTGTATGTTGCGGCGTTCGGCAGTAAGTCACTGCTGGTGCTTAGTCGTGATAGCGATTCCGGTGCGTTAACCTACCGCAATAGCGTTGAGCTCTCCGTTAACACCGTCAACCATCTCGCTGTCAGTGCGGATGGTAAGAATATCTATGCTGGGGTGAGCACTTTCTTTGCCGGGCTGAATGTGCTCACTGCGGCAGCAAATGCACCTTATAGTCACACGGCGGACATGCCGTTTACCACGAGTGTCACGCTGTCAGACCGAGAACTGGATGCTGCCGATGACTACAATGGTGCGACGATCGCGATTAGTCGTAATGGCGACGCATCGGAAAATGACCATTTTGCTTTCCAGAGCGGAGACGGCCTGACGCTGTCTGGTAGCGACATTCAGTATCAGGGCGCGACAATCGCCACTTTTAGCGTGAGCGAAGGCACGGCGAAGATTGTCTTTACCGACAGCGTCACTAAAACGGTCGCCAATCAGGTGCTGCATCAGGTGACTTATCGTCATGATGGCGATGCAACGGGGGCATCGATCCCGTTGAATATCACCTTTAGCGACGGCGGTAAGGAAACCAGCCTGCTATTGACGCTGGTGCCGAATAAGCCGCCCGTGGTGGATAATAACGAGTACGTCCCGCCGTCTGCTACTGCCGGGCAATCGTATACCGCAGCGCTGCCAGACGATCTGTTCCGCGATCCTGAAAATAGCGCATTGACGCTACAGGTCAATGGCCTTCCGGCGGGGTTAACCTTCGATGCCGATACACGCACGATTTCCGGCACGCCGGCGCTCAATGGTGCGGGAAGCTTCTCTATTACCGTCGTCGCGACGGATGCGTCGGGCGAACAGGCGGAGCAGACGCTTACCCTAAAGATTGACTCCGATCCTGCACAAATGCCGGCGCTCGGCGGTGAATCCTCGGCGCTGGATAACGATAGCTCTCTGTCAGAGTTTTATAATGAAACGATCCAGAGGGATGTCATGATGGGGGTGAAAGACACGGCGTTGTCTGCTGACGGAAAAACCCTCTACGTCGTTAGTGCGCCGGATAGCGGTTCAGCTGTATTGAGTGTTTTTACCCGTGATACAGAAGGGAAATTCACCCTGTCAAAAGTCCTCCCTCATTACCGAGAAGTATTTAATGAAGAGACGCTACAGAACGACAGATTTATCGACAATCCCTCATTGGCCGGCGCATCAGAGGTTATTCTGTCTGCCGATGGGGCGTTCCTGTATGTCGTGGGCAGTGAAGGCAATGCCGTTACGATCTTCAGCGTGGGCAGCGACGGTGGACTGACGCAAGCTGGTGTTCTCGATCAGGCTGATCTGGGAGGGCGTTCGCTGGACGTACGTTCCCATCTTGTTTCGCAGGGCGATTATCTTTACGTGACTGCGGCTCAAGCCGACAGTGACAACGATAGCCGAAGCGTGTTGGTGTTTAAACGCGAGGCGGATGGCAACCTGACGTCGGTTTCTCAGACCGATAATTTGATCGGGGCGAGCCGCCTTGTGCTTGACCCGACTGGGCGTTACCTGTTCGTATCGGGTTCCGGTGGTAGTGCCGGCGTCACCGCGTTCAGTATTGATACTGAGGGCAAGCTCACCCAAGTTTCCCAGATTCTAGCAACTGGTGAGGACCCGTATTACATCAATTCACTTGCCTTGTCCCCTGATGGCAAAACCCTGTATGCGATTAATGCTGATGGCATTCAGTCCTCGCTTAATACGATAACGGTAGGTGCCGATGGTGCACTTACGCTGGTATCTACGGTGCAGTTTTCCGATGATGGGAGCGATTCCGGCGAGGCGTTAGCGACCGACCTGGTCGTTTCTGCCGATGGCACGGCCCTGTTCGTGATCGGTAAGAACATTTCTGTCTTCTCCCGCGCGGAAGATGGCAGCCTGACGTTGAAAGACACCCTTAGCGGTGGCTGGGATAGCCCGATTGGCATTTCTTTCTCCGATCTGCAAAAGGTGGAACTGAGTGCCGATGGCAAGCAGCTCTATCTGATTGGTGGTGATAAGGTCCATGTGCTGAATGTCGGCATCGCCGGTGCAAGCTATACCGAAGGTCATGACGCCACGGTGCTGTTGCCGTCGGGTCGTCTGTCCGATCCGCAGCTTGATGCGTTAAATAACGGCGCAGGCGACTATAACGGTGCCAGCATCACCGTTGGTCGACAAGACGGTGGGCTATTGGAAGACACCTTTGGCTTTAAGGCCGACAACGGCTTAACGCTTGATGGTAACACCATCGTTAAAGACGGCATTGCGATCGCTACCTTTACGCAGGTGGAGGGCGTGCTGACGGTGACGTTTACGGCGGCGGTGACCAAAGCGGATGCGCAGAATGTGCTGCGTCAGATTACCTACCACAACACCAGTCCGGATCCTGAACAAGCCGGATCGTCGCCAACCTTCACCGTCAGTATTAATGACGGCGAGAATAACATCGCCAACACGGATATCACCGTTACTCTCATTGGTGTGAACGATCCGGCAGAATTGACGACGACGGTGCTTAACCCACAGATTCCGGGCAACGGCGAGTTTGTTAAGCTGTTTAAAGATACTCATGTCGATACCATCGAAAGTGGACAAACCCTCTGGCAGGTCGTGTTAACGTTTGATGTCTCAGGGCCTAACGAAACGATTAGCGTGGATGGCAGCACGATTGTGCTCGAAAAATCCAACGGTGTTCCACGCACCGCCAGCGGCTTGCAATATTCTGTTGATGTGAAGGACGGTAAAGCGACGGTCCTCCTGTATGTCGGGAGAGACGCGAGTGGAACCGCCGAGATTATTGACAGCATCGGCTACAACTATCTGGGCAACGCTCCCAGCGGTGAACGCCATGTCACCTTGATGATCAAGGAAAATAGTTATAACGGCACCGCACCGGAAACCACGCTGGAACAGGCGATTACGCTGACGCTGGTGCCTGCGGCAGAAACCAATACCGCGCCGATTATCACGGTTCCAGGGACGACGCCGACGTATACCGAACGCGCTGACCCTATCGTGCTGGCACCGGACGCGACGGTGTCTGATGCGCAGATGGACAAACTCAATGGTGGCAAGGGTAACTACGACGGCGCGACGCTGAAGATTACGCTGGGCGACGGTAAAACGGCGCTGGATAAGCTGGGCTTTAGTGCTGAAAAAAGTGCTGAAAACGGTCTGACGTTATCCGGCAATACGCTTCAGAAAGACGGCGTCACCATTGCTCAGGTCAGTAATCAGGATGGCGTACTGACGATTCGCTTCAACGCGAATGCAGGCACAATCCCGACCACGGAAGACGTGCAGAATACGCTGCGCCAGATTACCTACGCCAGCGACAGCCGTACGCCAGCCGCGCAGGTTGCAGTGACGGTGACGCTGTCCGACCGCTATCTGGAGTCTCAGGTGACGGCCTTGTCGGTAGCGATTACCGCGATCAACGACACGCCTGTTGTGGCGAACGATCCGGTGCTCTCTGCCGATGAACTGCGTCTGGTGAATACCTATACCGCAATTAGCGGTCTGGGTACGGTAACGGCAGCCGCTCGCACAGCGGATGGGTTGGCGCTGTATGTCAGCGATGATAAAGGGGCGATTGCGTTATTCCAGCGCGATGCGAACAGTGGCGAATTGACCTATGTGCGCACCTTCGCGGCGACAGAGGGCGTTGACGGGATAAGCCAGCTACAGGTTTCTGCCGAGGGCAACAGCGTGTATGCGTTGGGTAACGGTAACAACGCCATCATTTGGTTTAGCCGTGATACTGAGGGTAACCTCACTCATAAAGAAACCCTCAGTGAGGGAGAGACAAACCGTTTTGAAGGTAGTCTCTGGAATTCGGTAGATATCACACTGTCGGAAGATGGAAAGACGCTCTATCTCATCAATGGGTACAACATCGTCTGGTTTAGCCGTGACGTCGCGACTGGCCAACTCAGCTATGTGGGTAACGTACCGGGAGATATGTGGAGCGAACCTTACCTGTGGCAACCCAGTGAAATAGTCAGTCGTGGCAACCTGATATTTGTTACGACTAATGCCAGCGATGGTTCATCGTTGATCGTCTACTCGCGCGATGATAGTGGTAAGCCTGCGCTATTGGGATATGTGCGCCAGTTTACCGATGCACAAGGCAATACGCTGGCGTTATCCGGCCTGGAGCACGTTACCGTCAGCGCCGATGGTCGCAGCGTCTTTGTTGCCAGTGCAGGGCAGATCGATGCCTTCTCGCTGGATACCGCTACAGGAACCTTTACGCATCTTGCCCGCGTCGCGGCAGAAGGCACGGTCAGCGATCTCGCCCTCTCTGCGGATGCGCGGGTGCTGTATGCCACGAAAGGGGATGGGTCGCTTACTCGCTATGTTCTGAACGATAAGACGCTGATCCCACTCGATACGCTAACCAGTAACGGTTCAAGCTTCGCTCATCTTCTGCCAGTTGACGGTGGGCTGATTACGCTCGGCAACGGCGTGTCGGTGCTGGATGAAACTTCTCGCCTGCCTGTTTATCGCGTTGATGGCCCAGCGGTGATTGTCGCGCCTTCTATCGTTCTCAGTGATGCAGAACTGGATGCACTGAACGGCGGAGCGGGAAATTATCAGGGTACCTCCATCACGCTACAGCGCGGTGAAACGGCCTCAACAAGCGATCGTTTCGATTTTACTGCGGGTAACGGTTTCACCTTAGCGAATGGCGTCATCAGCAAAGACGGGCAAGCGGTAGCCACCTTCGCGCAGGCGGACGGCAAGCTCACCGTGACCTTCACGGCTGCTATTTCCCGTGCAGATGCGACAGTGCTGGCACGCCAGATTAGCTGGGCGACGAGCGCACCGCTGACGGGGAATGCGACATCGCTGACGCTGGTGCTTAATGACGGCGCAGCCGATTCTGCGGCACAGGCACTCGGCGTTACGCTGTCGAGAGAGGTGAACCTGCCGCCAGTGGGTCATGCCGAGCAGTTCACTCCGCCAACAGCACAGGCTGGCACCAACTGGTCTTATACCCTGCCGAGTACGCTATTTACCGACCCTGAAAATAATGCGCTGACGTTTACCGTTGATGATGCGCAACTGCCAGAAGGCGTGCGTTTTGATAGTGCAACACGGACGCTCAGCGGCACGCCGTCAGCGGCTGGTGTGTTCAACCTGACGATTACCGCCAGAGACAGCGCGGGTAACGCGACGGCACTCAATGTGGCACTGACGGTCAATGCTGCCTCAACGCCGATCGATCCTGGCACACCAGTCGATCCCGGTACACCAACAGAGCCAGTGAACCCCGATAATAGCGTGATAGCGGCACCGGTGATTCTGGTGCAGCAGGGCGCAAGCCTTCCCGTTGATTCGGGTGACAGAGAACGCGAACAGCCGCTGGGGACGATTGTCGCCGATCTGTCTCGCCCAGAAGCACAACCGCTACCAACCAACATCGTCACCGAACCTGTACGCCAGCGTGATGCCGATATGGCACGCCAGTCGGATGCCCCTTGGGTGCTCGATCCGGTGATGTCATCGCTGATGCCGACGCTGGAGCAGGTCAACTTCTCTTCGCGCGCTGAGGCATCCATTCGCGATAACGCCGTGCTGCGTCCGACGGATTCAAACCTGTTCCTGAGCGTGCGCGGTCAGACAACGTCGCTGGAATCGGCTTTCAGCAGCGTGCAGGGCGCGTTACAGCCGGATGCCTCCGGCGCACTCGCCTTTAGCCTGCCGCAGCGCATGTTCAGCGTGCGTGAAGGCAATGCCACGCTGACGCTGCAACTGGCGAACGGGCGTCCGCTGCCTGCGTGGGTGCAGTTCGATGCCCGCAACGGCGTGGTGCGCATTACCGATGCCAGCGCGGTGCAGGTCAATCAGATCCAACTGGCGCTGAAAGCGCAGGCCGCAGACGGCACCAGCCGAATCGTACCGATTACGCTGCAAACCGGGCAGGGCGATGGCGCAGAGATGACAACTGACCGTGGCGCGATGCAATTACCTGCACACTCTGTTGTTCCCACTGCCGCAGACCCGGCTGAAAACCGGGATGCAGAGCGGTTAGCGCCAGCGGGGAAAACCGCCTTTACCGAACAGCTGCGCCAGCATCAGCCTGAACAGGATGCCCTGCTGGCGGCGCTCAGTGAACTGAGCAGCCTGCGTACATAGCACACGTAGACTGAATATTAAGACGAGATTTTATTTACTTATACCCTAAATAATTCGAGTTGCGTGAAGGCGGCAACTGCACGAATCCCCAGGAGCTTACACAGGTAAGTGACTGGGGTGAGTAAGGGCAGCCAACGCACAAGCAGCTTGAAGTATGACGGGGATAACCACTAACCCGGGCGCTTGCAGGCGGTCACCAACCCACCGCCTGCAAGATGAAGGGAACAGACAAATAGAAGATGGGGAGAACCCGGGTGAATCAGCACATAGCGCATTTCTGGGATAGCCAGCAACACGACAGTCAGCAGCAGAACGTTCAACACGAGGCTACACCACGCACCGCGGGTTCCCGGGCGTTACGGATCGCGGTGGCTCTTGCCTGTCTGGGGCTGGCTGGCTGTGCCGTCAAACCTGAGCCGGTTACGATTGAGCAGCAGGTCGCACAGGCGCTGAGCGACAGAACGCAGATGTTCGCCAATCAGGAACCGGTGCGCGGCACGATCACGCTGGATGAGGCGATTGCCCGTGCGCTGAAATATAACCTGCAACAGCGGGTCGCGCTGATGGAACAGGCGATGGAAGATGACCTGTTGGGCGTACAGAATCTGGATATGCTGTTACCGAAACTGACTGCACGCGCTGGGCTACAAACCCGTGATAACGTGGCCGGTTCCAGCAGCCAGTCGGTGACCACCGGTCGGCAGTCGCTGGAAGCGTCCACCAGTCAGGATCAGACCATGCGTACCGCCGATCTGACAATGAGCTGGAACGTGCTGGATTTCGGTATCAGCTACTTCAACGCCAAAGTACAGGCGAACAAATCGCTGGCGGCGGAAGAGCGTCGTCGTCGCGTGGTGGCCGATATTACCCGTCAGGTGCGTACCGCTTATTGGGAAGCGGCCACGGCACAGCGTTTGCAGCCGGAAGTGACGACCGCGCTGACGCAGGCACGTCAGGCGCTGGAATATGCGCGTCAGACGGAACAGCAACGCCTGTTAGCACCGGTTGAAGCGCTGCGTTTCCAGAAGAACATGCTGGAGATGGTGCGCCAATTGGAGATTGTCGACAGCGATCTGGTGGTGGCGAAATCCCGTCTGGCGGCGCTGATGAACCTGCCACCGTCGAGCAAATATGACGTCGTCGTGCCGAGCGAAAGCAGCCTGGTCGCGCCGAAGATGGCCTACTCGCTCGACGATCTGGAAAACTTCTCGATGGTTAAGCGCCCGGAAGTGCGTGAAGAGAGCTATCTGGCACGCAATAGCGTACTGGAAACCCGTAAATCGCTGCTGCGTCTGCTACCGGGCGTGTCGCTGTTTGCCGGTATCAACGGTGACAGCAACAGCTATCTGGTTAATCACCAGTGGGCGAACGCGGGCGTTCAGGTCAGCGGCAACCTGCTGAACGTGCTGTCGTGGTCATCGGTGAAACGTGCCGGACAAGCGAATGAAGATCTGGCGGAAGTTCGTCGTCAGGCGCTGCGCATGGCGGTATTGACGCAGGTGAATGTCGCTTGGCAGGAATATCAGCAGAGCACGCGGATGTTCGGTCGCTATCAGGAACTGGCACGAATTCAGCGTGGCATCCTTAATCAAACCACGCTCAGCGTACAGCATCGTGCCGAAACGCAGATGGAGCAGGTGCGCGTCAGCACGGAAACCATTCTGACCACCCGCGCGCGTGACCGCAGCTTTGCCGATGTGCAGAACGCGTTGGGCGCGGTGTATCAGGCTGCCGGATTGGATGTGCTGCCGGATAACGTGAACGATGTCAGTCTGGCGGCGCTGAGCAGCTCAATTGCCCGCACCACAGGTAACCTTGAGAAAGGCGGCGTTGCGGTGCCACGCCTGTCTCTGTCAACACCGGCTACGCCAGCCACCACGACGGCTTCGGCTAAAACAGCATCTACTCCATCCGCAGCACCTGTAGTGAAGCCGATTGCCTCGTCGACGACGGCATCGTCTGCTGGTGCTGGCAAACCTTACCGCGTGGTGAATACCGATATGTGGGATAACCTGCAATCCCTACAGGCGGGAGGTTCGCGTTAATGGCTTTCGGCATAATGCGTCCGCTATTGCTGGTCAGTGTGTTAGGTCTGCCCCTGTGGGGGCAGGCTGCGACAGCGGGAGACATTCGCGTACAGCTTAGCGCACAGCGCTATACCGTGTTATCCAGCGAAATTGCGGGGAAAGTGACGGATATTGCGGTGAAAGAGGGTGAACACTTCAAGCAGGGCGATACGCTGGTGACGTTTGACTGCACCGTGCTGCGCGAAAAGCTGAACTACTCAAACGCCGCAGAGAATGCCGCGCGTAAGAAGCTGGCGATTGCCGATCGACTGGATAAGCTCAATTCGATCAGTCTGTCGGATGTCGATCAGGCGCGATCGTCGGTGTCGATGGCGCAGGCCGAAAGCGGCGTCAATCGCGCCATGCTGCAACGCTGTGCCATTAAAGCCCCATTCTCTGGTCGCGTAACGGAAACCAAGGTGAAGCGTTGGGAATCCGTGCCGGAAGGCAAGGAGCTGCTAGCGATTTATGACGACAGCGCGTTTGAGCTGGAAATGATCGTGCCATCGCGCTGGCTGGTGTGGTTAAAGCAGGGCAGCGCCTTTCAGGTCACGCTGGATGAAACCGGCCTGAGCTATCCGGCGGAAATCAGCCGCCTTTCTTCGGCGATCGATCCGGTCAGTCAGTCAGTAAAAGTATTTGGTCGGATTACCCAATCCACCGCCGGATTGTTGCCGGGCATGAGCGGTGTGGCGCAAATTGTACCGCCTGATGCCGGTAGCGTATCGCCATGACCGAACGGAACACGACAGCAGCACAAACTGAACAGGATACCCGGCTGGCACTGCTGGCCGAGCTGTTGCAGCTGCAAAGCCGTGCCAGAGCGCGTGAAACGCTGGATGAGCTGGCGTTTTTCATCGTCAACGAGACGCATAATTTAGTGAAGTATCGGCAGGCGCTGCTGTGGGACTGCGATAAACGGCGCTTGCAGGCGGCTTCCGGGCTTACCTCGCTCGATCACAACGCGCCGTTTTGTACCGAATTTAGCCGCCTGTGCCGCCAGTGGCAGGAAGAGGGGCGTCAAACGCAGGCGCTGCAATGCCGCGAGCTGCCTGCCGATGACCAGATTTTGTGGCAGGAACATCTGCCGGAATTTTTACTCTGGCTACCACTGCGTTTAGCGCAGGGCGATACGCCGCTGGTGCTGGTGTTAGCACGGGACAGCGCGTGGCTGCCAGCCGAGATCGTGCTGCTTGAAAAGCTGGCGGACGCGTATGCTCACGCGTGGGCGAGTTTGCAGAAACAACGTCGGCGGCAGACGAATACCAGCCCGAAGAAGCGTCGTTTGATTCTGGCCGGGATCGTGGCGTTGGCGCTGATCTTATTGATCCCCGTTCGCCAGTCGGTGCTGGCTCCGGCTGAGATCGTCGCGTATCGTCCGGTGATGGTGCGCGCGCCCGTGGCGGGCGTGGTGGATGACATTCTGGTTCGGCCTAATCAGGCCGTTAGTGCCAATCAGCCGCTGGTGCGACTGGACGTGCGCGAACTGGAAAACCGGCTGGAATCGGCCCGACAGGCTTTTGCTACCGCTGATGCTCAGTATCGTCAGGCACAGCAGCAGGCGCTGTTCGATGCCAATAGCAAGGCCAGTCTGGCCGTACTGCAAAGCCGCCGCGAACAGGCGCAGAGCGAAATGGATTTTCTGCAACGTCAGCAGGAACGCATGCAGCTTGTTTCTCCGCGCGACGGCGTGGCGATTTTTGACGATAGCAGCGACTGGATTGGGCGCTCGGTGGCGGTGGGGGAACGTATCATGATGATCGCCGATCCGCACGATGTTGAGCTGGAGATCCAGTTGCCGGCGGCGGATGCGATTGCGCTGGAAAACGGCGCGGACGTGCGCCTGTTCCTCAATGTGGCGCCGAATTCGGCACAGGACGCGCGGTTGGAGCAGATTGGCTATCGCGCCGCACCAACGCCGGACAATGTGATGGCCTATCGGTTGCGGGCACGCTTTACACAGGATGATCCGCAACTGCGCGTGGGCCTGAAAGGGACCGCTAAGCTGTACGGGAAACGCACGGTGCTGTTCGTTTACCTGCTGCGCAAACCGCTGGCGTCACTGCGCGTCTGGTTGGGTGTCTAACGATGGCCGGAGGTGCGACGTCGGCTGCTGGGCTCAGCCCGCTGCGCGATGAACTGATCCTGCATGCTGGGCCCGCTAACCGTGACGGATCGCCTAGCTGGACGCTGGAAGATCCGCTACGTGGCCTCTATTTTCGTATCGGCTGGGCGGAAATGGCGATGCTATCGCGCTGGTCGATGGGGAACGCGGCGCAGATCGTGGCCGAGGTTAACCAGACTTCTGCACTGACGCTCGATGACAGCGATGTGCAGTATTTCAACCGTTTCTTGCAGGCCAACAGCCTGACGCGGGTTTCTGGCGATGAGGCAATGGCGCAGTTTTCCCGTCAGGTGGAACAGTCGCGCGTTTCGATCTGGCGCAAGCTGTTGAAGAACTATCTATTTTTTCGCATTCCCTTGTGGCACCCCGATCGCTTTCTGGGCGCGACCTTACCGTGGATCGAGCCGTTTTTCAGCCGGACTTTTCTCAAGCTGACGCTGCTGGTGGCCGTGCTGGGGCTATTCCTCGCCGGACGCCAGTGGGAAACGTTCAAGCATACGTTTCTGCATTTCTTCACGCTGGAAGGCGCAGTGCTGGCAGGGCTGACGCTGTGTTTTACCAAGATTCTGCATGAGTTCGGCCACGCCTACACCTGCAAACGCTTTGGTGCGCGGGTTGCCACCATGGGCGTCGCCTTTCTGGTGATGATGCCGGTGTTGTACACCGATACCTCTGGTTCGTGGAAACTCACCCGCCGTCGGGAGCGGATGGCGATTGGCGCAGCGGGCATGATGACCGAGCTGGTGCTGGCGGCGTGGGCGACGCTGGCATGGAGCTTCTTGCCAGACGGCATGCTGCGCAGCGCCGCGTTTATGCTGGCGACGACAACCTGGATTATGACGCTGGCGATTAACCTCAGCCCGCTGATGCGCTTCGACGGCTATTTCCTGCTTTCCGATGGATTACAGATGCCGAACCTGCAAAACCGAGGCTTTGCTATCGGCCGCTGGCAGATGCGGGAATGGCTGTTCGGCTTAGGAGATGCGCCGCCGGAGCACTTTCCGCGCTGGCTGCAACGTACGCTGGTGGGCTATGCCTTTGCGGTGTGGATATACCGTTTCTTCCTGTTTACCGGTATCGCGATTCTGGTTTACCACATGACGTTCAAACTGCTGGGGATGCTGCTTTTCGCGATTGAAATCGGCTACTTCGTGGTGATGCCGGTGGTGAATGAAGTACGTGAGTGGAGTAAACGCCGTAAGGATTATCGTATGAACCGTAATATGACGACAACGCTGACCGTGAGCGTTGTGGTTCTGCTCTTGCTGATGATTCCCTGGCAACGCGGCGTGTATGCACCGGCGCTGCTGCGGGCGGAACAGCAAAGCAGCCTGTATATGCCTGTACCTGCGATGATTCAGCGCATTGACGTACAGGTTGGTCAGGCCGTGAACGCCGGGCAGACGCTGTTTACGCTGTCGTCTGACGCGCTGGCGCATGAACGGCAACAGCTAGAGCGACAAATCGCTACGCTGAACTGGCAAAGCACCTTTCAGGTATTCAACAAGGAAGCGGCTGGCGATCACCAACGGGTGAAGCAGGAGCACGAAGCGGCGCTGCAAAAATTACAGGTATTGCAGCGTCAGTCGGAACAACTGACGGTGCGTGCGCCGATAGACGGCGTGGTGGCAGACATGGCGACGCCGCTGGAAACCGGTGAGTGGCTGGGGCAAGGCGAATGGCTAGCGGTCGTCACCAAGCCAACCGGCGGGCTGGTGGAAGCGTTCGTGTCGGAAAAAGACTGGCAGCGGCTCCGCACGGGCGCAAAGGGGACGTTTTATTTACAGGACGTGAGCCGCTCGTCGCTGCCGCTCACTATTGTGGAGATTGCCAGCACGGCAACCCGCGATCTGAACGCCGCGCCGGAGTTGGCATCGATTTATGGCGGCGATATTGCCACGTTGAGCGACGCACAGCGCAAGCTGCATCCTGAACAGGCCGTTTATCGCGTGTTGCTCAGTCTGCCTGACGATTATCGTGCTCAGCCGCAGGTGCTGCGCGGCACGGTGGTGATGGACGGTGAGGCGCAAAGCCTGTTGATTCGCGGCTGGAAAGTGGTGTCCGCCGTACTGATTCGCGAGCTGTCATTCTGAGCAGTTTTAATTTCTGCGATGTCGATCCTGACTTTCTTCCCGCTATTGCCAGATTCTTGTTGTTGCTGGCAGTGGCGTGAAGGAGGGCGATTACCCCCCTCGATTATGTTGTTCCTGTTATCTCCATTCTATCTGTTTAAAATAGCTGATTTTTTTACATTAGTGGCAAGGCTGCGACGTGACATCTAGATACACGGGGCTACCACGGTGCGAGGTGTCCCTGCGGGAACCTCATCACCGTGTTTCCCCTAATATCTGGCATTGACCGTTACCTTGAACCGCCGCGATGAAAATTATGATTTAACTGACTGAATACAAGAGGGCTGACTGTGAAGCGATCTGTCTTGTTGTTGGTGGGGGCCATGCTGGCACCCTATGGCTATAGCGCGCAGGATAATGCGGTGTCGTTATCCGTTTCTGGTTTGAATACCGTTCTGGATAACGGCTTGCTGAAAGTCGCGTTTGGGGAGGATGGCAGCGCGGTGAGCATGGTGACGGGAGGCAAAAATATCGTCACTAACCTGTCCGGCGCGGTGCGCGACCCGAGTAAAACGCGTAGCGCTTACCTCGATTACTATATTAACGATGCTCATGCTAAAGGCGTCAAAGATTTTGTCCCCGAGCGGGTAGAGGTGCTGCGCAACGATCGAGATATAGCGCATGTGGCCTATATCGACGACCGGGACGGGCTGTTACGGCTTGAATATCACCTGATTATGCGTCGCGGCGTTAGCGGGCTTTATAGCTATGTGGTGGCTGAGAATAGCGGAAGTCAGGACGTTAAAGTCAGTGAATTGCGTAACGTCTATCGCTTCGATCCCGCCCGGTTAGATCATCTCTACAACGGCGATCGTCAAGGAAAACCGCTACTCTACAGCCAGCTTGAAGCGTCGCCGAAGGTGCAGGATGAAACCTGGCGATTGCCGGATGGCAGCATTTATTCCAAATATGATTTTGCCGGCTATATGCGTACCGCGCCTTTCTGGGGCGTTTTCGGCAATGGCGTGGGCGCGTGGCTGATTCATGGCAATCGGGAGTATTTCTCCGGCGATGCGCTCAAGCAGGATCTGCTGGTGCATCAGGATGCGATCATCCTGAACTACATGACGGGTTCGCACTTTGGCACGCCGGATATGGTAGCCCCGCCGGGCTGGAAAAAATTCTACGGTCCGTGGCTGCTGTATATCAATCAGGGCGATACCGAACAAATGCTGGCGGATGCTCAGCGTCAGGCGCTGACGGAAACCGTCAACTGGCCGTACAACTGGGTCAACGATTCCCGCTATGCGCGCGATCGCACGCAGGTGAGTGGACGCGTTGCCAGCCAGCAGTCTGTGACCGTCGTGCTTTCGTCATCGCTGGATGAACCGTTCGATGTGCAAACCCGTGGCTATTCGTATCAGGCAACGACAGACACGCAGGGGAATTTTGCGATTTCCCATGTTCGCCCAGGCAATTATCATCTGGCAGTATACGCCAACAGCGGTACGCAGCCGGGAATATTGGCAGAACAAACGCTGTCTGTTTCCGGTGATAAGCAAGCGCTGCCTGTGATAACCCTACCGAAAGCCGAACCGGTTGTTTGGGCTATTGGGCAGGCCAATCGGCAGGCGAGTGAATTCCGCTTTGGCAATGAGGCCCGCAACACCCGCTGGCAGCATGAGGTTCCTGCAAACCTGACGTTCGATATTGGCCGCAGCGACTATCAGCACGACTGGTATTACGCGCAGACCAAACCGGGAAAATGGGATATTCGTTTTGCCCTGCAACCTGAGAAAAAAACCTATTTCCTGAATATCGCACTGGCGGCCGCGAGCAACAGCGGCATGAGTGAGCCGACCATGCCACAGCTGGCGATAGCAGTGAACGGCAGCACGTTGGAAACGCTGACTTACGAAAACGACAAAACCATTTATCGCGGCGCGCTACAGAGTGGTCGTTATCACATCGCCCGTATCCCAGTGTCATCCCGCTTTCTGAAAAACGGCAACAATACGATCACGCTGCAATTAAAAGGCGGCAGCGTGATGTATGACGTGGTGACATTAAGCGAGGAGTAAATCTATTTTTAACAAGGTGAAGCGCTGGGTTTCGCAGAACCGTGGGCAGGGATAGCCCACGATAAAAAAGCGCAGGAGCGATTTTCAACAACGCGAAGCGTTGGCCCGGAGGGGCGTGGGCAGGGATAGCCCACGATAAAAAATTATTTCTGTTCGCTGTGGAGCAGTTGCGCCATTTCTTCATCGGATAGCTGGGTAACGCGCTGAACTAATTCCTGCTCCATCTCACTTTGCAGCAACTGGCGGGCGATATTTAGTGCGCTGGCCTTCATCCCTTCTTGTTTTCCCTGCTCAAATCCCCTTTGGTGTAACTGTTGTGCAATGGTCATTGTGTCCTCCTTATGCGTTGACAGGGGCTCAGCCACTGAATCAATGAACCTGTCTATGTCAGACGTATTGCCCACTTTCGCAACGTACAGTAATAACGCGTGCCGCAGTGGCAAAGGCAGGTTCCAGTGTTCAAATAATAGCCCGATGTCGTGTGCCAATTCCAGCATATCCCGTGTTCGAATATGTTTTTGCACAAGTTCCAGCAGTGCGGCACGGCGGTGCGTTTTGATCTCTTCATCTGGAATGACGGTCAGGTCTATCAGCGGAAAGGCATGGTGGTAAACCTGTGCTGCCAGCGGTGGATCGGTGAAATGATCCAGCCACTGCATACTATACGGATAAGGACTACGTTTGCCGTGATAGAACAGGAGTGGAATAACCACGGGTAACGACTGATGACCCTGGGATAAATGCTGCTGCATCGCATCAAGGCAATAGCGTAATAACCGGAAAGCCATGAGCTTGTCGGGGCGGCTTTGATGCTCTATGACGCAATAGATATATCCAGAACCAGAACGAGTTTGCAGTGAGTACAGCATGTCTGACAGACGAGAACGTAATGTGTTTTCGATAAATGATGCAGACTCCAACTGCAATGTACTGAAATCGCACTGGTGCTGAATCGCGAGTGGCAAATGGGCGGCAAGAAAATCTCTGGCGATATCAATATCGCTTAAGAACTGTTTGAAGATGGCATCGTGAGGCTGCATCGCATCCTTCCCTGTGATGTGTATGCCGACACCATAGCGAATCGCGCAGCGCTGGAAAGCGTTCTGGTTACTATTGTGAATCCGTCCCGCAAAAAATCGCAGGAGCGATTTTCAACAACGCAAAGCGTTGGCCCGGAGGGCGTGGGCAGGGATAGCCCACGATAAAAAATCGCAGGAGCGATTTTCAACAACGCGAAGCATTGGGTTTCAAAGAAGAGCTGGCCCGCGAATGCGGGCCAGAGAGAGGAAGATTAGTGGGAACTGCCTTTTGATGCGCCGACGCCGGTTTGTGAGCGGACAAACTGTGCATGGAAGCGTGCGCGTTCCTGCTGTCCGGCTTCGGAACGATCGGTGATGGAGAAGAACCAGATACCGATAAACGCGACCAGCATGGAGAACAGTGCCGGATAGTCATAGGGGTAAATAGGCGCGGCATGACCGAGGATTTTCACCCAGATCGTCGGCCCCAATATCATCAAAATGACAGCGGTCAACAGACCCGCCCAACCGCCAATCATCGCGCCGCGCGTGGTTAGCTTCGACCAGTACATGGAGATGATAATAATTGGGAAGTTACAGCTCGCAGCGATGGAGAACGCTAACCCGACCATGAAGGCGATGTTCTGGTTCTCAAACAGGATACCGAGCGAAATAGCCACCACGCCCAGCACCAGCACGGTGATTTTCGAGACTTTCAGCTCATCACGCTCCGTCGCTTTCCCTTTCTTGATCACGTTAGAGTAGAGATCGTGGGATACAGCAGAAGCGCCCGCCAGCGTTAGACCGGCGACGACGGCCAAAATGGTGGCAAAGGCCACGGCGGAGATAAAGCCGAGGAAGAAGTCACCGCCGACCGCATCGGCCAGATGTACTGCTGCCATGTTATTCCCACCGATTAGCGCGCCCGTTGCGTCCTTAAACGCAGGATTGGCGCTGACTAGCAGGATGGCACCAAAACCGATGATGAAGGTCAGGAAGTAGAAATAGCCCATGAACCCGGTGGCATAGAACACGCTTTTTCGTGCTTCTTTCGCATCGCTGACGGTGAAGAAACGCATCAGGATGTGAGGAAGACCGGCTGTACCGAACATCAGACCTAACCCAAGGGACAACGCGGATATCGGGTCGGAAACCAGCCCGCCGGGGCTCATGATCGACGCGCCTTTTGGGTGAACCGCCATCGCCTGTTTGAACAGCGTATCAAAACTGAACCCTACGGATTTCATGACCATCACAGCCATGAAGGTGGCACCGAATAGCAGCAGGACGGCTTTGATAATTTGCACCCATGTGGTGGCGAGCATGCCGCCAAACATCACGTACATCACCATCAGAATACCGACCAGCACCACGGCAATGTGGTAATTGAGGCCGAACAGCAGTTCGATGAGTTTCCCCGCACCCACCATCTGTGCGATGAGGTACAAGGCCACAACCACCAGCGAGCCACAGGCGGAGAGGCTACGGATCGGGCGCTGTTGCAAACGGTAAGATGCGACGTCAGCAAAGGTATAACGACCGAGGTTACGTAGCCGCTCTGCGATCAGAAACAGAATAATCGGCCAACCAACTAAAAAGCCGAGTGAGTAAATCAAGCCGTCGTAGCCGGAGGTATAGACCAGCGCAGAAATACCGAGGAAGGACGCCGCTGACATGTAGTCGCCCGCAATCGCCAGTCCGTTCTGGAAACCGGTGATGTTGCCGCCAGCCGTGTAGTAATCACTACGTGAACGCGTTTTCTTCGACGCCCAGTAGGTGATGTACAGCGTGCCGCCGACGAACAGCAGAAACATCACGATGGCCTGAATATTCAACGGCTGGCGCTGGACATCCCCCGTGAGTGCATCTGCTGCCCATGCAAGCATTGGCAGCGTCAAAAGCCCGAACAGCATCATAAAGCGTATTTTCATTGCTTTACCTCATCCAGTAACTGCTTGGTCAGACGATCAAATTCACCGTTAGCGCGATACACATAGACGCCGGTCAGAATGAAGGAAATCGCAATCAATCCCACACCAATCGGAATGCCGCGGGTAATGCTGGAGCCTGGAGCAATCGGCGTTCCCAGCCAGCCAGGCGCAAAGGCGATCAGCAAAATAAAGCCGACGTAAAGCACCAGCATGATGAGTGAAAGAAAAGCGGCAAAACGCTGTCGCTTGTTGACCAGTTCTCTGAATAAGGGGTTACTTTCAATCCGTTGATAAATGGCATCATTCATCGTAAGTCTCCAGTAATCTGTAGGGTTGAGTGCTACCGCGACGTCACCCTCTGATTTACCGCCACCCACATTCCCGCAAGCCACGTCATGGCTTACGGGAATGAAGAGAGTGGAGAGTCAGAAGGTTATTGAGAGGCGGTACTCATGGCCTGCTTTTCTTCGAGCAGTTTTTCGACGACGCCAGGATCGGCCAGCGTTGAGGTATCCCCCAGATTGCTGGTGTCACCGGCGGCGATCTTACGCAAAATACGACGCATGATTTTGCCGGACCGTGTTTTTGGTAAAGAGTCCGTCCAGTGTAGGATGTCCGGTGTAGCAATCGGACCGATTTCCTTACGCACCCAATTGCGGACTTCTGTATACAGCTCACTGGACGGCTCTTCGCCGTGATTCAGTGTGATGTAGGCGTAGATGGCCTGCCCTTTCATATGGTGCGGAATACCGACCACGGCTGCTTCGGCAATCTTGGGGTGTGCCACGAGCGCTGATTCGATTTCCGCCGTCCCCAGACGGTGCCCGGAAACGTTCAGCACGTCGTCAACGCGACCCGTGATCCAGTAATAGCCATCTTCGTCACGGCGCGCGCCATCGCCGCTGAAGTACATGCCTTTAAAGGTAGAAAAGTAGGTTTGCTCAAAGCGGTCGTGATCGCCAAACAGGGTTCGTGCCTGACCCGGCCAGGAATCCACGATGACCAGATTGCCTTCCGCAGTGCCTTCCTGCGGGTTGCCGAGGTTATCGACGAGCGCAGGCTGTACACCGAAGAACGGGCGTGTCGCGGAACCAGCTTTCGGCTCAATCGCGCCTGGCAGCGGGGTGATCATGAAGCCGCCCGTCTCTGTCTGCCACCAGGTATCGACGATAGGGCATTTGCCATTGCCGATTTTGTTGAAATACCATTCCCAGGCTTCTGGGTTGATCGGCTCACCGACGGAACCCATGATCCGAAGGGATTCACGTGATGTGCCCTCAATCGCTTTATCACCTTCAGCCATCAGCGCGCGGATCGCGGTGGGAGCGGTATAGAGGATGTTGACCTGATGCTTATCGACCACTTGCGCCATGCGGCTGGCGTCCGGCCACGTTGGTACACCTTCGAACATCAGCGTAATCGCACCGCATGCCAGTGGGCCATAAAGCAGGTAGCTATGCCCCGTGACCCAGCCAACGTCCGCCGTACACCAGTAAATGTCGCCGGGATGATAGTCAAAGACATACTTGAAGGTCAGTGCAGCATAGACCAGATAGCCGCCAGTGGTGTGCAACACGCCTTTGGGTTTACCGGTTGAACCCGACGTATAAAGGATAAAGAGCGGATCTTCCGCGTTCATCTCTTCTGGCGGGCAATGGTCGTCTGCTTTTTCAACCAGTTCGTGCCACCACAGATCGCGTCCGTCCTGCCATTCACCGGTTTTACCCGTACGACGGAAAACGATAACGCTGGTAATAGTGGTGACGTTCGGGTTCTTTAACGCCTCATCAATATTCTTCTTCAGCGGAACCACACGCCCGGCGCGCACGCCTTCATCGGCGGTAATCACTAGCTTGGCGCTGGAATCGATGATACGCCCAGAAATCGCTTCGGGAGAGAAGCCCCCGAAGATAACCGAGTGGATCGCTCCGATTCTGGCACAGGCCAGCATTGCCACGGCCGCTTCCGGCACCATTGGCATATAAATAGCAACAACATCGCCTTTTTTGACGCCCTGTGACTTCAGCACATTGGCGAAGCGGCACACGGACTGATGCAGTTCACGGTAGGTGACTTTTTTACTTTGTGTCGCGTCATCACCTTCCCAGATGATGGCGGTTTGATCGCCACGCTCGGCCAGATGGCGATCCAGGCAGTTTGCTGCCACATTGAGTGTACCGTCTTCAAACCAGCGGATACTGATGTGGCCGGGGTCGAATGAGGTGTTCTTGATCGTTTTATAGGGTTTGATCCAATCGACGATCTTTCCCTGCTCGGCCCAAAAGGCGGCGGGATCGTCAACGGATAGCTGATACATATTTTTGTATTGCTGGGCATTTATCAGTGCATTTTCCGCAATTGAAGCGGGAATAGCGTGTTTATTATGTTGTGTCATAGCGCTTCTCCTTAAACATGTTAATGCTATGTCAAATAATGGTTAATTCTAGTTAACCAGTTATCTTTGTTTCTTTTTTGCGCGATTGATCACGCAATGCAGGAAAAGCAGTGGGGCATTACTTAAAAGATAGTCTTTTGGTTCAGAAAACAGGCAACTTTTTCGTGGTAGTCAAAATGCAGTAAGTGATGTATGTCACAATATGGCTGCCAGCAGAATTATCAGTGCTGTTATAATGTCATAAACGATCAATTCATTGTTTTCAATAGATTATATCTATTGTTATCAAGTTTTTGATCGCCCTTTACGATCAAAAGGCATAAAGATCCCGCTTATTCAGCCGATAGTAAAAATCCTGTTCAGAGTATATTCCTACGTAGGCCAGCTATTTAGCGCGTCCAACTATGGTTGATGTGTTGAAATTTTGTTCCATTTGTTAATTATATGTTGGCTATTAATGAAATAGATTTATCTGATTATCACCGGGCAGATAAGTGTGAATAATCTACACTTTAAGTGGGTTCCACAGCACAGATGTGGACGCTCCTTAAAAAGCGTAAAGATGCCGTGTGCTAGCCGCTAAAAAAAGAAAAATGAAGTGTTATTTTTTGTGTCTGATTCAGAAATATCCGGTTTCCAAAAATAAATAACATAGATATACCCAACATCACTGACGCTGAGTAAGGCGGCAGATGTTTGAGCCCCGGTAGCCTGAGAACGTGTAAACGGTTCCGGTTAGCGAAATTCACTATTTTCATTAGGTGATTTTCTGGGGTGGGGAAGAACACTATTAGTCCGGAAACCTTTTAAATTCCGGTAGGTTGATTGCTTATCAATGGTGTGCCGTGGCGTCATGGTGCGCTGTGAGATATCTTTTTACATAGCATGATGCAGAGGAAACAATGAGTCTGATATTTGGCCGGAATGAGATTTTAGGCATGCTTTCTCAACCAGTTCAGAATGATAGACGTGCTGTGGCGGTGATTGACGAGAAGTGTAAGGTCGTCTGTGCGAATTCTGCCTTCAACGCCCATTTTGGATTGCGTGCTGAAATGAATACGCCCGTCTCAATTGATGATGTACTACCTATCAGCGTGAAGTTTGCCTATCACGATTTTATGACGAATTCCAACATGTTGAGTACGCGTGTGGTTTCGGATTTGTTGTCTGATGGCTTTACCAAAAAGCAGTTAAGTACGCTGTCTTTTTCGAAGCTGAACGTTGAAAATCGAGTGCTTTCTCTGCTGATCCTGAACCAGGATGCGGTTGAGCCTTCGACAAATCTGGCATCGTAAGCTTGAATGATCGGAGATTATCTGGCCGTAAGAATAAAAATGTGGTTTTTCCAGTGAAAAATAACGACAAAAGAAAAATTGTTGTTATTAATAACATTGCTATGGCTGATTTAGCCTCGTTTTACCAACAGCAATCGATTGCGTGGATTATTCTCTGATATCTGCTGACGGCCAGTAGAACGATAAAGCAGCACTGATTTTTCATAAATGAAGAATTAAAGACGTTCTTTATTAATCACGATGCTGTGAAAAGTTAAGAAAAAATAGAGAGTTAACTATTTTATTGCATATAATATGCTTGTTTGAAATAAACAGCGAAACGTTTCGATTCCTTCTGCCTTTCTTCTTGCCTATTCACTCTCCCTTCTGATTACGCGTGAATTATTCCCGTAGACATCATGGTTTATTAAACGCTGGCAATAAGCTCTGTAAATTTTCTTTATTTTTAGCGTGTTGAATCCGAAAGGATGACGAATAAATAAGTAGACTATCGTCTAATTATGGATGTAGTTGAGCCTATATAGCGCTTATCGCCATATAGCACGTTTTGATAAAATCGACGTCAGTTTTTTATTAGTCACCGTATCGGTTTACCAATAGCGACAACGTATTTTCCCTAATATTTCTGATTGATAACGATTACTTTAATTATTTTTCGATTTCTGGTTCCCCTTTTTACTCTCTCAATTGGCATAGCTTCTGAAAACAAGCGTTTCTTATGCGATAGGGGATAAATAATGGTTAAATTCCGTACCCACCTATTGGCGCGTATTTTACGTGCCGGGGTACTTGGGGCATCGCTTGCCTCAGTGCTGCCAATGGCGGCGGCCTATGCTGCGTCTGCGGCACCTGTCCAGCAATATGCGGTGTCATCGGGCCCGCTCAATCAGGTGCTCAATCAATTTGCCCAGCAGGCTGGCGTATTATTGTCTTACGATCCGGCTGTCGTGGCGGGTAAGCGCGGTGCGGGGTTGCAGGGGAACTACAGCGTTGAGCAGGGTTTCCAGCAGATCCTCAGCAACAGCGGCCTAAGCGCACAGTACAGTGCCGATGGCAGCGTGACGCTGGTGCAGCGTACGGCGAGTGAGCCCGTTCCCGTTTCTGCGCCTGTTGTCGCTAAAAACGATCGGATCGTCGTCACCGCTCCACCGAATACCGCGATGAAGCTGGATGTGCCGATTTCAGAGACGCCACGTGCGGTTTCGGTTGTGACAGAGAAACAGATCGAAGAGCGCGGTGCGCAAAAGATCGATCAGGCGCTGCGCTATAGCAGCGGTATTCTGGCGACGCCATACGGGCCGGACAATAAAGCCGAATGGGTAACTATTCGTGGATTTAGCGATCAGTCCCGATTCCAGAATGGTCTGGCTACGCTGAACGAAGATGGATTCTACGGCCAGCAGATTGAGCCGTTCGGCGTCGAGCGTATCGAAGTCCTGAAAGGCCCAGCCTCCGTTCTGTATGGGCAAAACCCGCCGGGCGGTCTGGTTAACGTCATCACCAAACGACCAACGCGTTTGCCGCAGGGGAAAGTCGAGCTGGAATATGGCTCTAACGATTATCGCCATCTGGCTGTCGATAGCGCAGGTCCGTTAAATGATGACGGCTCGGTGCTGTATCGGGTTGTTGCGCTAGCGCGTGATACCTCGGGCGAGATGGACTTCTCGAAGAGCAAGCGCCTTTATTTGGCACCGAGCGTCACGTTCCTCGGAGAAGACACGGAACTGACCGTGTTAGCCAGCTACATGGAGACGAAATCCGACACGACCAACGGCTTTAAGCTGCCGTACGGTACATTACATGGCACGCCGTTTGGCAAAGTCGGCTATAAAACGTCGCTGGGCGAACCGGGAATGAACCGCCACGATACCCGGCAGTTCAGTCTGGGCTATGAGTTCACGCATCATCTGAACGACACCTGGACGTTCCACCAGAATGTGAATTACACCTATCTGAATTTGGATCTGCGCAATGCTTATGCGCTGAGTATGGCTAATGACCGTCAGGCTAATCGTGGGCTGACCTACCGTGACGGTTTTGCGCAAAACTGGGCTACGGACAATCGGTTAGTGGGTGAATGGCAGTGGGAAGATATTGAAAACACGCTATTGCTCGGGTTCGATTACCGCCGTGCCAATACACAAAGCCGCGATGGAAATCTGTACTCCTTTGGCAGTCCTATCGACATCTTTAATCCGGTTTATGGTAATTACACATTATCAGATAGCGACTTGTTCGCTCACCGCTCTGGCCGCCATCAGACTGGCTACTATGTTCAGAACCAGATTAAGTATGACGAGCGTCTGATCTTCTTGCTGGGTGGGCGTTACGACGTGGCGAAGTCTCGCGACCGTAATTTCTCATCAGGCGCGGATACTCGCACCGACGATACCAAATTTACCAAGACTGCTGGGGTAATGTACCTGTTTGATAACGGTATTTCCCCTTACGTCAGCTATTCGGAATCGTTCCTGCCTGTGTCGGGTCGCGATGGTTATGAACGTCCTTATGTGCCAGAAGAAGGCCAGCAGACGGAAGTTGGCGTGAAGTATACGCCGGAAGGTTTTAACGGTTATGCCTCTGCTGCCCTGTTTAATCTGGAACAGAAAAACGTCAAAACGACGGATCCTAAAAACCCGAGTCTAACTATTCAAGCGGGTGAAGCGCGTTCACGCGGCCTTGAATTGGAATTGAGCGGTGAGGTTTATACTGGTCTGACGCTGACGGCAAACTACACATACAATGAAGTGGAAACGACCAAATCAGGTACCGTCGGTGAGGTGGGTAAACGCCTACCGGGACTGCCTGAACAGATCGTGTCTGGCTGGGCGACTTATGCCTTTAACGGCAAGCTGGAAGGATTAAGTATCGGCAGCGGTGTGCGTTATGTGGGCAGCTCTTACGGTGACATTGCCAATTCAGCGGACATGAAGGTTCCAGCTTATACGCTGTGGGATGCGATGATCGCCTATGATTTCAGCAAAGACTGGCGGTTGCAGGTTAATGCCACCAACCTGACAAACCGTAAGTATGTTAGCGCCTGTAACTATTGGTGCTACTACGGTGAAGGCCGTAACGTTAGCGCGAATGTTAGCTATCGCTGGTAATCTTCCTTCTCGACTCTCACTGAAAGAAGCCCTCGGGCTTCTTTCTTTTTGCATGTACGCCATGCAGTACCCTTCTTTTTCGCGCAATCGGCATGATAAACGTGAATAGTCGTTGACTTTGCTTTTAATGATAATGAAAATCATTTCATTGCTGTCACATTGAGCGAATACCGTGAAGAGTCCCACCGCTGTCTGCCTCCATCAGCCTGAAACCTTAAACGTTCAGCAGATTTATCATGACCATCATGCCTGGTTACAGGCGTGGCTGCGTCGACGTTTGGGGTGTTCTCAGCAGGCTGCGGATCTGGCTCAGGATACGTTTCTACGTTTGATCTGCCTGCATCAGGCCGATCGCATCCGTGAGCCGCGTGCCTGGCTGACGACGGTTGCCCACGGGCTGGTGGTCAATCACTGGCGACGTAAAGACATCGAGAATGCCTATCTTCAGGTACTGGCAGAGCAGGAGTTTACTTTTTCACCCTCGCTGGAACAGCAGGCTATGGTGATTGATGCGCTGATGGCCATCGACCAGATGCTGGCGACGCTGCCGGGCAAAGTGCGTCAGGCATTCTTGCTCGTGCATCTTGATGGCCTGACCTATCGGCAGGTTGCTGAACAATTGGCCGTTTCCGAGCGGATGGTGAAAAAATATATGGCACAGGCAATGCTGAATTGTCTATTGTGTCAGGACTTATGATTTCCTCTATTACTTCTTCTATTCCGAAAGATGTTCTTTATGCCGCCTCTGAGTGGTATGCCACGCTGTATGACGAAGACTGCTCCGAACACGAGCGTCAGGCATGGCAGCGATGGTTACATCAGGATGACACCCACCGGCTTGCCTGGCAGCAGGTTGAACAGATTCACGCCCGCTTCCATGCGGTAGACAGCCAATTAGCCTCTTCGGTGCTGAGCAAGCGGGGTGGGGAACGTCGACGCATGCTCAAACTGTTGGCGATTGCCAGCCTTACCGGAGGCGTGGGCTTTAGTCTGCCGTGGGAAAGCTATGCGGCGGATTACCACACGGGAACGGGCGAAACGCGTGAACTCAACATCGAAACGGGGATGACCGTCTGGCTCAATACGGATTCGGCATTGAATCAGCAGGGCAACCCCGCGTTGTCTCAGCCGCTGACGTTTCAATTGCTCAAGGGTGAATTGATGTTGGACAACCGAACGGCCCATGCTGCCCGGTTGACCACGCCCCATGGCGATCTCGCAGCTTCTGCACATTCCTGCCAATTAGCGCTGCGCTATACGTCCGCCCACAGTGTCCTCTCCATTTTTAGCGGTGAGGTCTTGCTACAAACGGCCGTGCCCGCTGCGCAGCGTGTGACGGCAGGGCAGCAGGTTATCTTTACCCGTGACAGGAGCAGTGAACCTGTGCCCGTTGAGAATTTCCGCCAGAGCTGGCGTAAAGGGCAACTGGTCGCGGATAACATGCCGTTAGGACAGTTCATTAATGAAATTGCCCGCTATCACCACGGTTATTTTCATGTTGATTCTGCGGTGACGACGCTACGGATTTCGGGCGTGTTTCCGCTACATGAAACCGATCGCCTGCTTGAGGCTGTTGCCCGGACGCTGCCAGTGAAGGTGACCCGGCGTTTTTCCTGGTGGGTGGATATCCGTCCGAGCTAAAACACGGCTGGTATTTCGCGGGTAAAACACCAAAAATATCCCTCGTTTGTTATCACTCCAGAATAGACGTAAATCTGGCGTATATATATCAATCTGTTGGTACCGAAAAAGGCGTAACATACTCCACAAAGAGTACCCTCGGCGTTGCCTCTTCATACGGGATGTCATCATGCAGTTACTAAATCTGAAACAAGCTCGCCTGTTGAGCTTTTTCTTTATTATGGGTGGCCTGCTTATATTGCTGCCTTTACGCCTGCTAGCCTGCTTTATCGCTGGTTTTTTGGTGTATGAAATTGTGAATTTACTGACGCCCTATTTTCAACGGGTCATCAGCGGTAAGCGCGCCCGCTGGATTGTGGTCGCGGTGATCAGCACGCTGGTCGTCAGCCTGTTGAGTCTATTGTTTGGCAGTCTGGTCGGGTTGTTGATGCAGGAAATGAAGGATACGGCGGCCTTCAATGTGCGCATTGGCTACATCCTTAATGACATCCAGCAGCAGATCGTCCACTACTTACCGGGGTATCTGCCGGTCAGTATTGAAGAGCTCCAGCACGAGCTGCTGCAATGGGTTCAGGCGCATATTGTGATGTTGCAAAACATGGGGAAAAGTTTTCTGCATGGCTTTGTGACGATGCTGATTGGTATGGTACTGGGCGCGATTGTCTCGCTTTATAATGTCGATAAAGACACGGAAAAACCGTTACTCAAAGCGGAGTTATTACGCCGGGTTTCGCTGTTGTCAGCCTCGTTCCGCAACATCGTTTTCGCGCAGGTGAAAATCTCTGCGGTTAACACGGTGCTGTCTGCCATTTTCATTCTTGGCGCTCTGCCGCTGTGTGGTATCCATCTGCCGTTTGCCAAAACGCTGGTGGTGCTTACCTTCGTTTTCGGCCTGCTGCCAGTGATTGGTAACCTGATCTCCAATTCGATCGTTTTCCTGTCTGGCTTATCGCTTTCATTGCCGATTGCGCTGGTCGCGCTGGTGTATTTGATGCTGATTCACAAGTTGGAATACTTCCTGAATGCACAAATCGTTGGGACGAGGATCAAAGCGCACGCGTGGGAAATCCTGCTGGCGATGTTGGTGTTTGAAGCGGCGTTTGGCTTGTCCGGTGTGATTGCTGCCCCGATATACTACGCTTACCTGAAAAGCGAATTGAAAGAAGCCTCGTTGATTTAATCCTGCATTTTGGCAGGTGATTGATGCGATCGCCTGCCTATCCTACCCGTTCTGTTAATCAGCAAACGCAGGCCTAAATGAATCAGCCCAATACGAGATTGGGCTGATTGTTTTTAGTTGATAACAGTTAATTGATGCCTGTTTTCAATCGATGCTTGTTTCCAATAAACGAACGTCTTCAATTAATGCTGTGCAGTCGCAACCTGCGGTTTAGCCTCTTCTGACTGAACACCTAACGGGTTGTTACCCCAGCACTTCTCATATTCCCAGCCCGTCAGTTCTTCTGCGACAGCGCGAGCATGAGCCGGGACATCGGCAATCGCGCCGCCCGCTTTGATACGTGCAATCTCTTCCAGCAGAATGGCGTGGTTCTTACGATCCAGCTTCATTTGCGTGGTGTAGTAAATCGCAATCAGCGCAAGACCGATAACACCCAGCGAGAACACGCCAACAATCGCCTGTACGGCAGATTCCGGCTGCACTGACTGCCCGGAGACAAAGCCGAATTGGCTCAGCGTCCAGCCCATCGCGAAGACAATCACAGAGCGAACCATTTTACCGGCAAACGTCATGGCACCAGCGTAAATCCCTTCACGACGACGCCCGGTCAGCACTTCATCCACATCGGCCAGGAAGGTATAAACCGTCCAGGGAATGTAGTAGATACCGCCCGTGCTCAGGCCAAATACGGCAGTAATCGCGAACAGAACAAAGATGGTCATCTCTTCTGACCAGTTAGCGAAATAGAGTGCGGCATAGGCTATCACGCTGACAATTACTACCATCAAGGCCAGACGGAACGGCCGCGCAAAGCCCATTTTGACGCAGATACCGATAAAGGCTGCGGTAGAAATGAGCTGCATAATTGAGCTGAAGCTATTGAGGTGTGATACCAGCGCCGTGTTCTGCTTCAGACCAAAGACGATGAAGTAGGTGAACGCGGAAGCGAACAGCCACTCAGCACCAAAGCCAAACAGGTACATCCCCAGATGCTTGCGGAAAATACGCAGGCGGAAGGTGGAAACCATATCCACGCTCAGCTTTTTCATCGCTTGCCACAGGCTGGACGTGCTTTCATGGACGATTTCGTTGACCGGACGTTCCCAGGAGGTCATATACAGCGCGATCATCGCCGCACACATAATGGCACCGTAGACCAGACCGGTGTAGAAGAATGGCGTTGCGGAATCTTTACCGTAGATAGCAATAAATTGCCCAGGAATGAACGCCGCCAGGAAGTTGGCGATTTTACCGAAAATGGCTTTAGAACCTGTCAGCTTAGAGCGCAGTTTAAAGTCAGAGGTCATTTCGGTAGCCAGCGTCTCATACGGCACCATGATCGAGGTGTAAATCAGCTCGAATAGCACGTAGGTTGCCAGATAGTACCAGAAGCCAAAGCCTTCAACCCATAGCATGGGGTAGACCAGAACCAGTGGGACACCCAGCAAAATAAAGAAGCGGCGGCGGCCAAATCGGCGACCAACACGGGTGTTGTAGAAGTTATCGCTGATGTACCCCATGATGGGGTTACTGACGGCATCAATGATGCTGGCAACGGAGAAGATAGCAGCAGCCTGAACCAATGTTAACCCACAGAATGTGGTGTAAAAATACATCAGCCATGCGCCGCTGATAGCAAGCGCGCCACTGCCAAGCAGGTTCGCGCTGCCGTAGCAGAACGTGTGTTTAAAAGAGATTGGTTTATTCATGATCAGCCTAATTACAAAGATGAAACAATATTTCAGTTCTATTGAACTATCATTTCTTTATCATTTGCTCTATTGAAAAGAAAGTAAACTGGCGATCACGCTTTAGGGCGCTTTTAATGGTGATCTGTCAGACAGATCATGAAATAAGATATTTTAATTTGCTTTTTATAATTATTTGATCGTGCGTTTATGTTCTTAATTTACAAAGTATGTAAATTTATTACGGGAAAGCATTATGCGTGCAGATTGGCGACGAGGCGATAGTGGGCGCTGCCCCACAAATCGATAGCATGATGTGAAATAACGCATTGACCGCAGAGAGGAAATGTCGTCATCATCCCGCCCAGTTCAATCTACTGTATTCCCTCATCAGGAGCCGTAACGTGAGTCATTTGCTGGCCTATGCCATTATTTATGTGATTTTTATTGCCGTAGTTGGGTTGTTTGCTTTTCAGGCCTGGTTACCGTCTTCCGCCCCGCTTGGGCTAAGAGATCGTGCGGGTATTTTGGTCGGGGTATTGCGTTGCGTTACGCTGTTTCTCATCGTTTCTGCAATGCAAATTTTGTTTCCCAATTCGCTGCTGGATAAGCTTGTCTGGCTGGTTGCCGCAGCGATGTTGGTGATCGCGGTTATTGGCGCGGGAATGAGTTGGTCATCGCTGCCGTGGCTGGATGAAACAAAAGGTAAAGGCCGCACTCTGTCGCTGGGTGCCCAGAGTGCGGTATATCTTGCGCTGCTTGGATTTATCGTTATTTAAAGTCTTGTACCAGTGCGGCCACGGTGTTCTTCGCGCCGTGATCGCGCAGCTTCAGATAAGCCTGTGCGATAGCGTTGAAGACATCGTGGTTTGCTGACAGATCCTCGCCGAAAATAGAACGAATATTGAGAAACGCACTGACCCGCTCGGGGCTATCTGACGTTTCCGCAACGACCTGTCTGAGCTTATCAGCCAGCGGATCGCGGATCTCGATAGGGTTGCCCGCGTCGTCTTTTCCGCTGACATAACGCATCCAGCCAGCGACCCCTAATGCCAGACAGCGATAGTCTCCGCCATTACGCAGATGCCAGCGTAGCGATTCCAGCGTGCGCTGAGGCAGCTTTTGTGAACCATCCATCGCGATTTGCCAGGTTCGATGCTTGAGCGCTGGGTTGGAAAAACGAGTAAGCAACTGAACCGCATAGTCTTTCAGGTCGATATCCACCACGCTGAGCGTCGGTGCCTGCTCCAGCAGCATGAGATGAGACACCGCACGGCGATAGTTCTCGTCATTCATACAGTCGCTGACGTGATCATAACCGGCGAGATAGCCCAGATAGGCTAAAAACGAGTGGCTGCCGTTCAGCATGCGCAGTTTCATTTCTTCAAACGGCAGTACGTCATGCACCAGTTGCACACCCGCTTTTTCCCACTCAGGGCGTCCGGCAGTGAAATGATCTTCGATCACCCATTGAATAAAGGGTTCACAGGCTATCGCACAGGGATCGGCGACGCCGAGGTGATCGGCAATTTCCTGCAACGCTTCTGGCGTCGCGGCAGGGACAATGCGATCCACCATCGTATTCGGGAAAGAAACCTTGGCCTCGATCCAATCGATCAGACTCTGATCATTGAGCCCCGCAGATTCCAGCACGGCGGCTTTGGCCGTTTTGCCATTCTCCGGCACGTTATCGCACGAGAGGACGGTGAACGGCGCAATCCCGCGCTCGTGACGCAAGCGCAGCGCTTCCGCCAGTAACCCCGGCACCGAGGCGGGATGACGAGGATCGATGAGATCCTGTTGAATCAGCTTATTGGTCCGATCCAGCTTGCCGCTCGTTCCGTCCATACAATAGCCTTTTTCGGTAATCGTCAGGGAAACGATGGCGGTTTCTGGCGCGGCGAGTTTCTCAATAATGGCAGTAATGCCTTCTATTTTGGCATGTAACGATTCACACACGGCACCCACGACAATCGGCTGATTGTTCGTCGCCGCTTTTTCCAACACGGTAAACAGATGATCCTGCTGACGTAGCGCAGTGATCATGGTGTCGTCGCTGAACAGCACGACTTCACAAATTCCCCAGTTTCCTCCCACCATATTCAGCACGCGATCGGTGAGCAGTGCCTGATGAGCGCGATGAAAAGCACCAAAACCGATATGGACGATGCGTGGCTTCAGCGCCTTACGATCGTAGTGGGGGAATTGGACGCTAGCAGGCAATTCGCAGGTAGCGATATTTTTTATTTTATCAGTCATTTATTGCGTTTCGGGTGGGGGGATTCATAACGTTAAAAGTAGCCGTGATTTGCAGGCGGTGCAATACGTGACGCGCAGATAGGTTACGGTGCGCACGTTTTTTTCTCTGCGCAAATTTTATCGCTTTTTCAGATTTGGTTCAGCGGCGGATCACGGTTTTGTGAGGGGGCTTCAGCGTAATAATGTAACGCTGAAATTTAGTCTTGTTTTTACTAACTTATCTCCATTTCTTCTACATCATCAAGTGCTTTTCCCGATCGCTGTCTGCTATTTTGTCTGGATATTTTCCTCACTCCAACGATCAACAAAAAGGTCTGTAAGATGAAACTTGAATCCCTCGCGCTACATCATGGTTATGAATCTGAAGCGACAACGAAGTCCGCCGCCGTGCCGATTTACCAGACGACCTCTTACACATTTGACGACACGCAGCACGGTGCAGATCTGTTTGATCTGAAGGTGGCGGGCAATATTTATAGCCGTATCATGAACCCAACGAATGCGGTGCTGGAACAGCGGCTGGCAGCTATTGAGGGTGGCATTGGTGCGTTGGTGCTTTCATCCGGTATGGCGGCAATTACCTATTCGCTCCAGGCACTCACGCAGGTTGGGGACAATATTGTCAGCACCAGCCAGCTGTATGGCGGCACCTATAACCTGTTTGCCCACACCCTGCCGCGTCAAGGGGTTGAGGTGCGGATGGCCTCTTTCGATGATTTTACGACGCTGGAATCGCTGATTGATGAGCGCACTCGCGCTGTTTTTTGTGAATCTATCGGGAATCCGGCGGGAAATATCGTCGATATTGCCAAAATCGCGGAGATTGCGCATCGCCACGGCGTTCCGGTGATTGTTGATAACACGGTGGCGACACCTGTGCTGTGCCGACCTTTTGAGCACGGCGCAGATATCGTCGTCCATTCACTGACCAAATATATCGGCGGTCATGGCACCACCATCGGCGGGGCGATTATCGATTCCGGCAAGTTTGACTGGGTTGCGAACAAAGCGCGTTTCCCGTTACTGAATGAGCCCGATCCTTCTTACCACGGCGTGGTGTATACCGACGCTTTCGGTCCGGCGGCCTATATTGGGCGCTGCCGCGTGGTGCCGCTACGCAATACCGGTGCGGCGCTTTCTCCTCACAGCACGTTCTTGCTGTTGCAGGGGCTGGAAACGCTCAGCCTGCGCATCGAACGCCATTGCAGCAATGCGGAAGCGTTGGCTGGCTATCTGAATCAGCATCCGTTGGTTACCTGGGTCAACTATGGCGCGTTGCCAGATAGCCCTTACAAAGCAAACTGCGACAAAATTACCTCGGGTAAGGCGTCTGGGATTATCAGCTTTGGCATTAAAGGCGGGAAAGCATCAGGGGGGCATTTTATTGATGCGCTGAAGATGATTTTACGACTGGTGAATATTGGCGATGCCAAATCGCTTGCGTGCCATCCGGCAAGTACCACGCATCGGCAGTTGAATGCGGAAGAGTTAGCGAAAGCGGGAGTGAGTGAGGATCTGGTCAGAATTTCGGTCGGTATTGAGCACATTGACGACATCATCGCGGATGTGGCGCAGGCGCTGGAAGCCTCACAGAAAAAGTAAACGGTAGGGACGCTAGAGAAACGCGTTGGAAACCTGAATGGGTTTCCAACGCGTCATAGGCGATTACGAACGGTTAGCGTCGGCTGCGGTCGTCGTCTGTGCTTCAACTGGTGCGACATTTTGCACGGCATTGAGGCTATCTTGCGGCTGTGCTTCTGGTGCAACAGGTGCTGCAACAGATTCAACCGGAATAGCTGGCGTGGCTTGTTCGATCAGACCATTGATTTTGGTCGGCATACCAGAACGTCTCTGGATTGCCTGATCGACTTCGCTAGTGTTCACGCTGGCGTCGGCCAAAACTTTGCTCACTTTTGGTGTCATGCTGATCGGTGCCGGAGAATCAGAATGGAATTCTTCTACCGTGCGAGACAGCGGATTGTGAACTTCAACATAGCGTGAACCATCTGGCTCAACGGTGGCTTTCACTGGCTCATTGATGAACTGAACGCGAGTACCGACCGGAACGTTGTTGAATAGATACTTGATATCATCGGCGCGCAGACGGACACAGCCGTGGCTTACACGTAGACCAATACCGAAGTTGGCGTTGGTGCCGTGGATCGCGTACAGGTTACCGATGTACAGCGCGTACAGCCCCATTGGGTTATCTGGACCAGCCGGGAAAACTTTTTGCAGGGTTTCACCGCGTGCCGCATATTCTGCGTGCATCTTCGCGGTTGGTGTCCAGGTTGGGCCCGCTTTCTTGCGCTGAACGGAGGTCGTCCAGTTAATCGGCGTATCTTTACCTAACTCACCAATGCCGATTGGCAGCACGACCACGGTCTTGGAGCCTTTCGGGTAGTAGTACAGACGCATTTCTGCGCTGTTGATGACAATGCCTTCACGCGGTGCATCTGGCAGAATCAACTGATGAGGAATAACCATTTTGCTGCCGGGAATCGGCAGGTAAACGTCCGCATCTGGGTTGGCTTCCATCATGTTGCTCAGGCCCATTTGGAACTGTGCTGCAAAATGTTCCAACGGCTGTGTGCTATCTTCCGGTACGGTGATTTCGATATTCTCGCCTACCAGTCGGCTGTTAGCCGCAGGCAGAGGATAAACAACGGCAAAAGCGGCCTGGCTGAATGCGGCGGCTGCAAGAACTAAAGTAAAGATCGCGCGAATACTCATTTTCGTTTCTTTATTTGAGTGGTAAATGCACCCCCCGAATCAGGAGGCTGGTCTGCTAAGGTCGCGATGACGACCGGATGCGCATTATATGTGCAGAATGGCCTCCGAGGGAAACAACATGTGTAACTAATCACACTTTTTGGCGCACGAATGAGAAAGAAAACCCCTTAGGGTGAGGTGCGACTCAATTTTCCTCTTCCAATGTGGGTTTGTTAAAGCGGCGATTAGCCAGAACTGGAAGAATCTGACGGGCGTAGGCCAGTCGTTCTGGGTCAATGTCGGCATAGATGAGAGCCGATGTTTCCGGTGCCTGAACTACGACAACGCCTAAAGGATCGACCACCATGCTGTTGCCGATATTCTTGACGCCGCATTCGCCAACGGCGACGAGATAGGTCGTGTTTTCCAGTGCTCTGGCGCGCACCAATAATTCCCAATGCGCTTCTTTCAGCGGCCCCTTAATCCAGGCCGAAGGAAGAACAAGTACGTCTGCGCCGTCTAGTACCAGACGGCGTGCAAGTTCAGGGAAGCGGATGTCATAGCAGGTCATCAGCCCGACGTTCAACCCGGCGATGGTCAACAGCGGCGGAACGTCTTCGCCTGCCAGCACATTCTCCGATTCCTGTACGGAAAACGCATCATACAAGTGCAGCTTCCGGTACTGAGCAACGATCTCGCCGTTGCGCAGCGCCAGCAGCGTATTCCAGACTTTCCCTTCGCCATTCGGGATATGCACACACAGCATGGTCGTCAGATTGCTGCCTTTACTGGCTTCCAGCAGATGCGAGATAAACGGGCCATCAAGCGGTTGAGCAGCGGTGAGCACCATGTTGGGATTGGTGATATCGCGAGCCAGCACGCCTTCAGGCAGCACCAGCAGGTCAGCACCGTTTTGCTGTGCTGCCGACATGAACTCAGTGATAGTCGTGGCGTTTTGCTGCCATTCGCGGTCAACGGCGAATTGTCCCAGTGCGACTTTCATGCTTGCTCCTTCGTGGCCCGATTAATCGCGCTTGGCTGGCATCATGCGCAGCAGCGTGTTGTCTTTCATAACATAGTGGTGGAACAGGGCAGCGGCGGTATGCAGGGCAATGAGCCAGTATCCTAACGGTGCCAGTGTTTCATGCCAACCGATCAGCGTTTCAGCCAGGTCAAAATTTGGTGTCGCGGCTGTTGGCATGCCGATACCAAAAAGCATCCAGTCCCGACCGCTGTAATAGCGCGAGGCAACGCCCAGTATCGGCAGCGTGATAAACAGCAGGTAAATAACGGCGTGGGTAAGTGAGCCCAGCGCACTTTGCCAACGAGATGGCGCTGGCGTAATGGCTGGCGAGGTATGCCGATGGCGCAAGAACAGGCGAGCCAGCATGAGAACCAATATGGCTACACCGCAGCTAAAGTGCGTCACCATCATCACGGTGCGCAGCAGCGAACCGCGTTCAGCAAATCCGCGTAGCTCGATGGTGGCATAAGTCACAACGAGCAACAGAAAAACCAGCCAGTGCAATGCAATTTGCGATGGTGCGAACTTTCCTTTCATGTTTCGTCCTCTGCGACGTTGAGAGCGGTTTGACACCGTAACGAGCGAATAATCTCATAAAGTATAAGGTAACTTGCGTCTTGTCAGCCCCTCTTTACCATGCCTGACAAACTGGACTATCTGCGTTGGATTTTTCGGTATTCACCCTCGTTTGGATAGGGGAAAACGCAACGGCCCGTAAGGGTGGCGGCCAGGGATGGCACGCCATAAAAAAACCGGCCGAAGCCGGTTTGGAGCGGAACGATTATTCCTGCGGGTTTTTCTCTGTCTTGACTGCCATCATCGTCAGGAAGTCAAAGCGGCGACGCAGATCCAGCTCCGCTTCTTCATAGAGCTGTGCGGTTTCTTCCGGCATCATGCTATTCAGGCGGCGGAAGCGTTGCTCTTTCATCAGCGTTTCACTCAGGCTGCTTGATGGCGGACGAGAATCAGTGACCAGCGCGGCTTTCCCTTCTTCGGCGCGACGTGGGTCGAAGCGGTAGAGCGGCCAGAAGCCGGTTGCCGTTAATTGACGCATCTGATCGTGGCTGAATGCCAGGTCGTAGCCGTGCTCTTCACACGGGCTGTACGCGATAATCAGCGATGGGCCTGGCCAGGCTTCGGCTTCCTGAATCGCTTTCACCGTTTGGTTCAGCTGTGCGCCCAATGAGATCTGCGCGACATATACGTGGCCGTACATCATGACGTTGATGCCGAGATCTTTACGCGCTTTGCGTTTGCCTTTCTCGCCAAATTTGGTGACGGCGCCCAGCGGTGTCGCCTTGGACTGCTGTCCACCGGTGTTGGAGTAGCACTGCGTATCCAGCACCAGCACATTGACGTTTTCGCTCAGGCTCATGACGTGATCCAGCCCGCCGTAGCCGATATCGTACGCCCAGCCGTCCCCGCCGATAAGCCAGATGGATTTATCGACAAAGTGGTCGGCTTCGCTCGCTAGTACCTTGGCGTCGTTATCATTGATAGCTGCTAGCAACCCACGCAGCTGTTCAATCTGCTGACGGCGCAGATCGGGGGCGATGGACTCTTCCTGCAACGCGTTAACCAGATCCGGCGGCAATTGCGGTGCTAGCTTGTTGAGCAGGCGCACGGCACGCTGACGGTGTTGATCGACGCTCAGACGGAAGCCCAGACCGAATTCGGCGTTATCCTCGAACAGCGAGTTAGCCCAGGCCGGACCGCGGCCGTTGGCATCAGTCGTCCACGGCGTGGTAGGCAGGTTACCGCCATAAATAGACGAACAACCTGTCGCATTCGCGACTAGCAGGCGATCGCCATAGAGCTGCGTCAGCAGCTTGATGTACGGCGTTTCGCCACAGCCGGAGCAGGCGCCGGAGTATTCAAACAGCGGCGAAATTAGCTGAGAAGTACGGATATCGATACGTTCCAGCGTGGATTTGTCGATTTCCGGTAATTGCAGGAAGAAATCGAAGTTCTCTTTTTCCGCCGTCAGATTATCCAGACGGGATTCCATATTGATGGCTTTGATTTCTGGGTTCTGACGGTCTTTAGCCGGACAGACTTCTACGCACAGGTTACAACCGGTACAGTCTTCCGGAGCGACCTGCAACACGTATTTCTGACCGCGCATATCGCGCGCTTTCACATCCAGCGATTGTAGTGAGGCTGGTGCATTTTCCATTGCGTCTGGCTGAACAACTTTGGCGCGAATAGCCGAGTGCGGGCAGGCGGCAACGCAGTGGTTACACTGCGTACAAAGCTGCGGCTGCCACAGCGGAATCTCTTCCGCGATATTGCGTTTTTCCCACTTGGTGGTGCCAGTCGGCCAGGTGCCATCGGGCGGCAGGGCAGAAACGGGCAGCGTATCACCCAGCCCAGCCAGCATCGCGGCCGTGACGGTCTTGACAAAATCGGGTGCGGCGTCGGAAACCACAGGCGGCCACTGCGGGCTGTCTGGATTGACGACTTCCAGCGGCACTTCTGCCAGCGCTTCCAGCGTGGCGCTCAGCGCCTGCCAGTTACGCTCAACCAGCTCCTGACCTTTACTGCCGTAGCTCTTGGCAATGGCGGTACGCAGTTTTTCTATCGCCACATCGGCCGGCAGAATCTGTGACAGGTGGAAGAACGCCATCTGCATGACGGTATTAATACGCGCGCCCAGATGACACTCGCGGGCAATCTTGGCTGCATTGATGCAGTACACGCGGGCATTGCGCTGATTCAGTCCCGCCTGCACTTCCTGTGGCAAACGGTGCCACAGATCGTCGCTGCTATACGGCGAGTTGATCAGGAAAACGCCGCCGGGCTTCAGCCGTTCGACCATGCTGTATTTGTCGATAAACTGCCACTGATGGCAGGCGACGAAATCGGCTTGATCGATCAGGTAGGCTGAATTGATCGGGTGCGGGCCCACACGCATGTGGGAAACGGTCAGGCTACCGGCCTTTTTCGAGTCATAGACAAAGTAGCCCTGCACAAACATCGGCGTGGTCTCACCAACGATTTTGATGGCGTTCTTGGTCGCAGAAACGGTGCCGTCACTGCCCAGACCGTAGAACAGAGCTTCGAGTGACGCGCTGCTGGGAAAATGTTGTTCCGGCAGTGGCAGAGACAGGTTGGTGACATCGTCATAAATCCCGACAGTGAAGCGCGGTCGTGGGTTAGCAAGTGCTAACTCATTAAAGATAGCCTGTATGCACTGCGGGGTAAATTCTTTGGAAGACAGTCCGTAACGACCACCAATCACGCGTGGCATAAGTGAACGCTCACTTGCGGAGAACGCCTCGGCCAGCGCGGTCATCACATCGAGATACAGCGGTTCTGCCAGCGCACCCGGCTCTTTCGTGCGGTCCAGCACCGCGATGCTCTTAGCCGTTTGCGGAATGACGGCCAGCAGATGCTTGGCAGAGAACGGACGATACAGGCGGATTTTCACCACGCCGACTTTCTCGCCGCGCGTCAGCAGCGTATCGATCACTTCTTCGCAGGTGCCGACGCCGGAACCCATCAGGACGACGATCTTGGTCGCTTCCGGGTGGCCGTAGTATTCAAACGGCTGGTACTGGCGTCCTGTCGCGGCAGCGAAATCGTTCATCGCCTGTTCAACGTGCTCATAAGCCGCGTCATACCAGCGGTTAGTGGCTTCGCGCGCCTGGAAGAAGGTATCCGGGTTAGACGCGGTACCTCGAATCACCGGACGTTCCGGTGTGAGCGCTCGCTCACGGTGTGCATCAATGGATTTCTGTGGCAGAAGCTGGCGGATCACGTCATCGCTCAGCGGCTCAATCTTATTGATTTCGTGTGAGGTACGGAAACCGTCGAAGAAATGGATAAACGGCAGACGGCTGTTCAGGCTGGCGATTTGCGAAATCAGCGCGAAGTCCTGCGCTTCCTGCACATTGCTGGCGCACAGCATGGCACAACCCGTCTGGCGCACGGCCATGACGTCCGAATGATCGCAGAAGATAGAAAGCGCATGTGTCGCAACCGTACGGGCAGCGACGTGTAGGACGAACGGGGTTAGCTCACCGGCCAGCTTATACAGCGTGGGGATCATCAGCAGCAGACCCTGCGATGAGGTAAACGTGGTGGCGAGCGTACCCGTCTGCAATGCGCCGTGGACGGTAGCGATCGCGCCGCCTTCCGATTGCATTTCAACAACGCGGGGCGTATCTCCCCATATATTCAGCCCGCCGTCGCTCGACCAGGCGGCCGCGTGTTCAGCCATGCTGGAACTGGGAGTAATCGGGTAGATGGCGATGACTTCATTGGTTCGCCAGGCCACAGAGGCGACTGCGTTATTACCGTCGGTGGTGATCATGACTTATAGCCTTCTTGCTCACTAAGCCTTTCATTTTACATGGTCTTTTGAGGCGATGAAAATGATTGGGCATAAACGAAAATACGATTTTTATCGGAGGATTATCGCATTTCAGGAAAAAAGAGGGTGGAACGATGTGTGCGGAGTTGTATCAAACTGTGTTTTATCTCCGTCATACTTCAAGCTGCACGCGCGTTGGCTTTCTATTCTATCTACATCTACGCGCAGCTCTGGCTTTAGGAAGTCCGTGTTTCCTAAAATTGGGCATATTATACACCGCTGAGCGAGTTGATGTCTTTTTGTACCTATTGAAGGGTATCGCCGCATGATTTTGTTTGCTCATTACTGCCATGACAGGTAGCGTGCTTATACTAAAATAACATCTGTAATCAATGTATGAAGGAACCGAACGATGGCAAATGATGAAATAAAAAATAAATTGGTTTCCGTACTGGCTTCACAACAGGCTCAGGGGAAAACGCCAGAACAGGCCGTCGAACACATCCTTCAGGCCTTGGGGGGAAGAGCGGGTGATGTGTCCCGTATTTCGGTTTTGACGTCGACATTAATTGCTGATGTGCTTTATACCGTGTATCAGGAGGCGATCACATACCAGCAGGTTGCGGTGATTTTACGCAAACTGTGTTACGCCGCTCGCGACATTGCCGTTGCATCACACGCCATCTATCCCCAACTCACCATTCAGGAAATCGGCCAGCTTTTGCAGAGCTCAGAGATTTATCCGACGATCGATCGCGCCGCATTACTTGATGCGCTGACCTACGCCAACTTTTCCAAGGCGGAAAGTGAGCAGGTTGCTGACACTCTCGGCGTTTAAAAGAAAAAACGGCCAGATTGATAACTTTCCTATCGCCGCTCTCGTGCTATTGATTGAGCGAGAACGGCGAGCCTGACATTCTCAACCTAACGTATTCCCTCCTTCTCTATATGACAGAACTCGTCATATCGTTGTGTAACTGATTTTAAATCCGGTAGCATGGCAAGCCTTGGTCATGGTTAGCATTGGAAAAATTAGCACCGGAGAAGAGAGACGTTATGAACCCAGCACTTCTGGACCCAGCTTTTATGGATATAGCCATCCGTCCCGCGCAGAAATCAGATGCGAGCGTGATTCTGGATTTAATCATCGAACTTGCCGTGTATGAGAAAGCGCGCCACGAAGTCCTGGCTTCGCTTGAGGATATTGAGCGCTCGCTCTTTGGTGAGGGGGCGACGGCTGAAACGCTGATTTGCGAGATTGATGGTAAGCCTGCCGGTTATGCGATTTTCTTCATGAGCTACTCAACCTGGCTGGGGAAATACGGCATCTATCTGGAAGATCTCTACATCGCGCAGGCGTATCGTCAAGCGGGAGCGGGCAAAGCGCTGCTGAAACAGGTGGCGCGTCTTGCACAGGAAAGACAGTGCGGACGGCTGGAATGGAGCGTGCTGGACTGGAACCAACCCGCGATCGATTTCTATAAGAGCATTGGCGCGAAACCGCAGGATGAGTGGGTGCGCTATCGGATGGACGAAAAGGGCATCGCTGATTTTGTCACGGCATCGTAACGGTGTCGCTCCTGCCAGCCGGAAGGCAGCAGGAGCCAGTCAATTAACGCGTTGACGCCGCCAACGTGGTGCCTGCCAGAATAAAGATCCCGCCCGTCGAGCGGTTAAACAGCTTGATGCGGCGCGGGTTGGAGAAAAGGCCCGATAAACGACGGCCGGTGCAGGCATAGATAAACATGATGCTGAAATCGAAGACTGCCCAGGTTACCGCCAGAATGATCAGCTGCAAGGCGTGTGGGGCGCTGGTATCGATAAAATTTGGGAAGAGTGCGGCGAAAAACAGCAGATCTTTCGGATTACTGATCCCGACCAGAAAGCCTTTGCGGAATAGCGGAAACCAGCCAAGAGTCGAGGCTTCCTGCACGTTCTGCACCGTAGTGGTCATATCCTTAGAGCGCCATGACGCGATACCCAACCAGATGAGATAAACCGCCCCAATAATTTTTAATACGGTAAATGCAGTGGTTGACGCAGCGAGGATGGCACCTAACCCCAATGCTGAACAGGACATCAAAATCATTGCCGCGCTGACGCCGCCGAGTACGGTTGCTGTTGCGCGTGAAGCGCCGTAGCGTAAACCGTGCGACATGCTGATTAAGGCGGATGGGCCCGGAATGGCAATCAGAGCGATGATGATGCCTGTATAAGCCAGCCAGAGGTGAAGGCTCATGGTTTCTCCTGCGTGTAGTTCACTGTGAAAGCGACATTAAAAATGGTGGTGTGAAGCGAGGTATATTCACATATATATCGCTATTTTCCAACGCGTGATAGTAACAGAAAAGGGGCTGATGGCGCTCACCCTCTTTATCAAGATTCTGTTGCTGGGTATGGCCGTAAACTCCCGTTTCGTTGAAATCTCCCCGGCCTTCTAATAGGTCAGGGAGAACAGTTGGACATGAAAATAATCTGTTAACCGCGCCTGATATTATTCCTTCACGCTTAAATCGATATCGCCGAAATAGCGTTTCTGTATTTTTGCATATAGGCCTTTTTGAACGATATCTTTCAGCCCTTGATTGATGAGTTGTTTTGTTTCCGTATCGTCTTTACGTATACCGTATGCAGAACCGAGACTGAATAAATCCGCATCGGTCACTTCCGGGCCTTTTAGCTCAAAATCTTTACCCTGCGGTGTGTTTAAAAATCCAAACGCGACGGCAACCGACGGGCACAGCGCGCCTTCCACTCTTCCTGATTGTAAATCCTCATAAATGGCTTCCTGATCGGGATAGTTTTTAACAATCACCCCGGCGGGTAGCCAATATTTATTGGCGTAGGCTTCCTGAATGGTACCTTGCTGTACCGCGATATTTTTCCCGCGCAGCAGTTCAGCTTGGGGAAGAAGATTGGATTCTTTCCTTGCGACAAGTTTGGTGGGAACATGGAAAACATAGTCACTGAAATCTATCGATTCCTTTCGCTTACGTGTCACACCAAGTGGCGCGATGACGTCTATTTTTTTTGCGAGAAGGGCGGGGATCTGGGAATCGAACGTGTTGACGATATAATCACACTTTGCATTTATCGATTTACAGATAGCATCCGTTACCTCGATTTCAAACCCCGATGGATTACCATTGTTATCCATGCTCTGAAAGGGGGGATACGTTAAATCGACGCCGATACGCAGTATGTCCGATTTGGCAAATGCAAAGGGAGAAATAGCAAAAATGACAACGATCTTCAGGAGAGATAATTTTCTGAACATAGCAGTAACACCTCTTTTTAGTCGTATAAAATGAATATCAATATTTCGATATTTGTATTATCACCAGTGATAGGACGTAAATTGGATCGCACATCATCATCCAGCCTACGTTTTAAAAACTGACATTAATTTACACTTGAAATTATAACAAATTGTTATTATTTGCTTTCGTGATGTAAAATTGCGACATCGGTGATGTCCAAACGTGTAAACAGGAAATACATTCCAGTGGATGATTTCATTTTTGGCGGGGTACTGGTGTGCATTGCATGCCGAAAACCGACCTAAGCGAGTTTCTGGTATTTTAATCTATCAACACTTACTAAGGGTGTCGGTAAAACGGTGGAATTTGCGAGCTTGAGGGCGAAATTACTTATAGGTAAATTGATAATCGACAATATACGTACCGAGTTTATTGACCCGCGCAGTGATCCATAATGCATCCATTCCTTGCCTCCTTTTTTTAAACAGTATTTCTCTGTTAGTGCATAGCTGTTTAAATTGCCCAGTATGGATATCTTTAACCCATATACCGGCTTCACAACGACTACTTTTCCTGTAGATGGTCCAGGAAAAACAATCTTATAGTCGGATGTGTAACTAATCACGTCATCAGGGAACAGATAAACATACACGTCAAAAATATTCACGATGGAAAGAAATCCCAACACAAAACCACCCAGGAACATTTCGAGCATGTGTTTTAGTTTCTTTTTTGCCGATCGAGAGTAGAGCGCACGGCCAGCAAAGATAAGCCCCAGAACGATCCCAAAGGTAAGGTAGATAGTGAGTTCTGGAAGTGTCTCGAGCAGTATCGTGCGACGTGACAGCTGCGAGGCCCAAAGCATGTACCAGAAAATAGCTAGCATGATATATAAGACGAGGAGAGTAACGAGAAAATCCTTCGACAATAAATAGGTTATCGTTTTTTTTATAAAGACGGTGCATCTATCCATGAGCTGGGGGAATCTGAATATCTATCGTAACGTGATGATCTTTATGTTTTAATTTTGAATTCAAACTTTATTTATAGGCCTAAACGTGAGCCTACGCAAAGTGACGATGAGTATGTGAGATAAAAATGAGATCAATTTTCACTCAATTCTTTACGCCTTTTGATCGCAGAGAGTAATGCTGGTGAAATTGGTGCTTCGGATAGTAAGGTTGTTGCGAATTGATGTTGTTCTTCAATCTCCAGCTTAAGCAACATGTCCCTTCCGTTCTTTGGAGAACGTTTCTCTTTACGCTTTAATTTATAATTCATCCAGATCGACCTTTACACGCTTCCCCTTCATCCGTGATACGAAATTTAACGATTAACCCAAAAAGCAGCAATAGGGCGATATCAACAAGACACCAAAATAAAATGATTTTGCGAAAAACTGTTCATCCTCTTCACCTTGTGTTTTTTATCTTTATTTTTAGTGAGTTAAGTGATGAACAGTGAATGAACAGGTGATGAGTAACTCACCACCCTTGCAGATAAGGTATGCCTAGGCCGTAATTGTGGTACTCTTTATCGCATATATATGCGGATTAAAGGTGAAAGCACATGCGCTATGAAATGGCGGTACTCGCGGCTCTGGTACAAGAAGATTCCCCTAATACGCAATCTATCATCAACGCTACAGGTATCTCTGAAAGAAAAGTACAGGACGTGTTAAACACGCTCCAGTCAACGATGGATATCAACATATCACGCGAGAAAAATGGCAAACGGCAAGCCTTGTCTATCTCGTCATGGGGCGTGTTTGGTGACGGAGAAAGGTTGATAGAGAAATTGAAAAATACCGATCTGTCGATATTTAAACAGCACCGGAAAATCACGACAAAAGGATCGCCAGACAAAACGCGATCCCCACGTATGGTGACGCTGGAAGAAAAGCGTGATTACTACAATCAGGTGAAACTCAAAAACTATCGGGACAGTATGCGTCTTGAAGGATTCAGCGTTGAGGATACGCCACTTCCAAGCGACAAGCAGGACAGAGAGGCGCTGAGAAAAAATCTGATAGCCATGTATAAGGCGAGTGGTTATGTCTGATAAATACGGTTCAGGGCAAGATCCTTATACCTACCCTGATAGCGATGTTCTGATAAATAAACTCTGCATCAACGATGACAGTCAATTCGACGATGCGGAACGTCAACTATCCGAGCTGGCCGTTCTTGATATTGAATTTGAAGAACCGCCTTACGATTTACATTATTGGTGTGGGCTGCACGGGAAAATATTCGGGGATTTATTCGATTGGGCAGGAGAAATACGGCGTATCGATATTTCTAAAGGTCAAACACGTTTCTGCACCGTATCCCGTATCGAAATTGAAGCTAATAAAATTTTTACACGGCTATCCAATGATGATTTTTTACAAGGCCTTGAACGTCCAGCGCTAATAACTCAGTTAGCAGAATATTATTCAGATTTGAATGTGATTCATCCATTTCGGGAAGGCAATGGACGTTCTCAGCGTTTATTGTTCGAGCATATGATTATCAATTGTGGCTATGGTGTCTCTTTCGAAAATATCGGCGTTCAGGAATGGTTAGCGGCTAACGTGGCCGGATACCACGGCAATACTCAACCATTAGTCGATATTTTTGAGAAAAGTATTCTCTGACTTCCCAATAAAAAGATTTTTCACAAAACTGTTCGCCCTCTTCACCACGGTTTTTTATTTTTACTAATCAATAAATTAATGGGTGATGAGTCGGTGAATAGGTGACGAGTTACTCATCACCTTGATAGATAGGTTGCACAACAAAATAGCCGCGAGTTGAAAACTGTCCGCGCTTATAGTCGGTCTTTGGCTGCTTTATAAACTTCTTGTAGCAGTCAGCCATTCCGTGAAGACGATTGGCGGGAACGTGGGGATGTTGTAAAACCTCTTTCAACTTTTTGGTGAACTGCTCCCGCACGGGCGCGCCCAGCTTCTTAAATTCTTTCAGTGCGTGCCCTTCAAACTCCAGCTTATAACTCATCCAGATCGACCTTCACACGTTTCCCCTTCATCCGGGAACGGGCAATTTTGGCGAGTTCGATATCTTCCTGATAGTCGGCCAGCGCTTCCCATGTTTCAGGAGAAACATATTAGCCAGAGATATGGCCATTGGTTAGCACGGCTACAGGCTCGCCGTTAGCTTCTTTAAGCGCGGCATTAGGGGACTTTTTAAAGTCGCTGATACTCACACTGCATTTGCAAGGATAGGTTGTACGGACATAATCAGCCCCTTTTAAGTATGATATTTGATACTGAATTTAGCGCTTAACCAAAAAGGCAGTAACATCACGGTATAAATGTGACACCAAATAAAATAATATTGAAAATACATTAAAAACAGGGAGGTTTAATGGATACTACCGAGGAACTTAATAGCACGTATTACTATCACGACATGGGAATTTAACTGCCGGAGAGTTATTTAGCCTGATCTTTCTTGAAAATTTTTCTTCTCGTACCGGTTTAGAAATTACAGCGGCGGCGCTGATCCTCTAAGGGCAACCTTATCTAAAGGTGTCAGGAAAACTATCTGCCGCCACAGCAACACCCGGAACGAGTGTTGCTTCCAAAGTATCACGAGCATTGCTCAGAGATTTACGTTTCCCTTATGGGCTAAGGCCACTTACGCCTATGGGAAAAAATCTTGCGACATTGAAGATGGTTCCAACGAATAAAATTGCCTCTTTTGTTGGTCGTTATATTCCATGAATAGGCTACGTCCAATTGATTGCTATAATGCAATCGGTAGCAAGGGACACCCGTCGACAGTATAACCTGATCGCTAGGCCAGAAGACCGCATTGAATGGACGTATTTCTGATGAACAAAAGAGATATCGAAAATGAGATTATTCAATATCTCATGGAACGTTACCCGATTAGGAAAAATTGGTTTAAATCCGGAATTAGACAAGTCACTAAAGACTGGACGTTACAGGATGATTATCAGTTTCTACCAGAGGATGCTCACGATTTCCTTCTTGATGTATTCGGACATTTTAATATTGAGCATTCAAACTTTGATGGAAGAAATTATTTTGAATATGAGTATCCAATCTGGCAAAAGAAACCAATATCGAAAGCGTTAAAACCGCTCACTGTCGGGATGATTATTGAGTCAGCTAAAGCAGGGAAATGGTTATACGATTAGAGGCATCTAATTATTGAAGTGTTTGGACGTAAAAACCGGCTGGAGCCGGTTTTGTCGTTTCTGGTGTCTACATCGCCGACTCACATTTGGGCAGCCAGTCGGCGTCTGATTCGTCTTCAGCCAAAAATTAGCCTGTATGCTCAGTTTGCGTATACCTAAACGTAGGCAATAACCACCGGATATCGTTGGACTATTACGGATACAAAAAAGCCCGCAGGGCTTGTGCCGTGCGGGCTTTTCGTACTTCATCGGACTTATCTGGTAATACCCGATGTCTAAATTGGTGGAGCTGGGGGGATTTGAACCCCCGTCCGGAACCACTCTACCGTCGGTACTACATGCTTAGTCTATCTTTACATTCGCTTGCCAGCTGCGAATAGACACGCCACTAACAAACTAGCCTGATTAGATTTAGTGCTTCAACCCCAGGCAAGGTATCCACACGATCTCTTTTGGGTTTGACCTCTCTTGATCCCCGTCCTAAGAGCGGAGGCTAGGGAGAGAGGGCTAAAAGCAGGTTATTAAGCTGCTAAAGCGTAGGTTTCGTCGTTTGCGACTATTTTTTTGCGGCTTTTTACGAGGCAAACCGCCCCTCGGCATGCACCTTGGGCTTTGCAAATCCCGTCGAATCCAGAATCAGCCCCCAAGAAACTGTCGCCAGTATACCAGAACTTACCGTTGTTAAGCCAGTGGCTTAGCGATTGGCGTTCTTCATGATACGGGCTTTGTCTAACTTCCATTCACGTTCTTTGATGTCATCACGCTTGTCGTGATCTTTTTTACCTTTCGCCACGCCAATTTTGACTTTGCTCCAGGCATTTTTCCAATACATGGACAGCGCAACGACCGTATAGCCATCGCGACTGACTCGACCAAACAGTGAATCCAGCTCGCGTTTGTTGAGCAGGAGTTTGCGCGTGCGTATGGGATCGCACACAACGTGTGATGAAGCCACGTTCAGCGGCGTGATCGTTGCGCCAAACAGGTAAGCTTCACCATTCATGAAGGTGACATAGCTGTCGCTGAGGTTTGCTTTGCCTGCGCGCAGTGATTTGACTTCCCATCCTTGCAGCGCAAGGCCTGCCTCAAATTCTTCCTCAATGAAGTATTCGTGACGGGCGCGTTTGTTCTGCGCAATGGTGGCGGAACCGGGTTTGTATGCTTTTTTCTTTGTCATAGTGCCGTCATTATACTGGATGTCATTGGGAATGAAATCCCCGCCGTGCGTCCGTGTCGTGGTTAATGATATCGTGCGATAAGCTTCGCAGAATTTTTGTCTGTCGGGCTATCAATGCTATTATTTTGCGCGTTTTATGAATCACGGAAAATAGTATGCCAAAGATAAGTCGTTCCGCACTGGTGCCGTTCAGCGCTGAACAGATGTACAAGCTGGTGAATGATGTCGCTTCCTACTCCGCGTTTTTACCGGGCTGTACGGGGAGCCGCGTGCTCTCCTCCTCAGAAGGGGAGATGACCGCCGCAGTCGACGTTTCCAAAGCCGGTATCAGCAAGACTTTTACCACCCGTAATACGCTGACGCACAACCAGAATATCAATATGCAGTTGGTTGATGGCCCGTTCCGTCAGTTGGGTGGTGACTGGCATTTTACGCCGCTGAGTGCTGATGCCTGTAAAGTCGAGCTGCATCTGGAATTTGAATTCACCAATGCCTTGATTGAACTCGCTTTTGGCAAAGTATTCAAGGAACTGGCCGGAAATATGGTGCAGGCTTTCACGCAGCGAGCAAAAGAGGTCTACAGTGTCCGCAATGCAGGTTGATGTCGTCTACGCGTTGCCGGAACGTCAGTATTTACGCACGGTGAAGCTGGAAGAGGGCAGTACGGTTGAACAGGCGATTGTGGCATCGGGCCTGCTGGAGCTGCGCCATGATATCGATTTGCAGGTGAATAAAGTCGGTATTTACAGTCGCGCGGCGAAGCTGGCCGACGTTGTTCAGGATGGTGACCGTGTGGAAATTTATCGTCCGCTGATTGCCGATCCGAAAGAGCTGCGCCGTCAGCGCGCAGAACGTTCTAAGAGCAAATCCTGAATAATGCTGCTAAACGGCACATGGCGTTTTCCTGAACGTCCTTACCTTAATGCCCTTACAAAAAAACACAGGCAAACCTGAAGTGTTCAGATTTGCCTGCTGTTATACCCGCTAGACATCAAGCCGCGTGTGCGTTGGCTTCCTTCAAGTACTCCGCCTATTGTGGGCTTCGTCTTAACGTACCGTTTCGGGCTGCCAGGAGCGTTCATCCTGGTTCAGCAGAACGGCATTGAAAGCATTAATCCAACGCAGGTTTGTTATTGATGTTGGTTAACACGCCACTGCCGCTGAAGGTCAGCGTCAGCGTCTGCTGTTTTACTGACTCATGACCAGGTTGCTGGCGGAAGACGTAAAACCAGGTATCGCTGCCAAACGGATCCTGCATCATAGGAGTACCCAGCGTATAAGCGACCTGTTGTTTGGTCATGCCGGTGTGAATTTTCGCAACGTCAGCCGGTGCCAGATAGTTTCCCTGATTGATGTCCGGCCGATAGACCACCTTTTCCAGTGTGGAACAACCGGCAGTCAGCATAACAACCACCGCGGCGACGACAGTCAGCGTTTTACAGCGCATAGTGATTACATTCCTTAAGGGCATAGGTTGCCGATGATAATAGACCTTGCAGGACTTGGAAACCTGCAAGGCGATTGTATGACCTCAGGAAGGTAAAAAAGTTGAGCTTTTTTACCTGTGATGCACCTTTCTTGCCCTGTCGGCGGTAGATTTTAGGCCGCCAGCAATTCTTTGGCATTCGCCAGCGTGTTTTTGGTTACGGCGCTGCCGCCAAGGAGGCGTGCCAGTTCTTGTAGCCGTGCACGCTTATCTAACGGCTGCATCAGGGTTTCTGTTTCTGCACCGTCCGTTCGTTTGCTCACGAAGAAATGCTGATGACCGCAGCCCGCGACCTGCGGCAGGTGCGTTACGCACATCACCTGCGTAGATTCGCCGAGCTGGCGCAGCATTCTGCCGACGATGGCGGCGGTTGGCCCGCTAATACCCACATCGACCTCATCGAAGATCATCGCTGGCGTGTCCATTTTCTGTGCGGTGATCACCTGAATAATCAGTGCGATACGCGATAGCTCACCGCCCGAAGCCACTTTCGCCAGCGTCTGATGCGGCTGGCCGGGGTTGGTGGTCACGCGGAATTCGATACTGTCGGCACCGGTGGCCGTCAGGCTGTCTGGCGTAAATTTCACATCAATGGTGAAGTGGCCGTGCGGCATTGCCAGCTCACGCATATTGGTGGTGATGAGCTGAGCCAGTTCGCTGGCGTGGTGCTGGCGGCGCACGTGCAACTGTTCTGCAAGGTGCAACGCCTGCTGATGATATTCGCCAACGGAGGCGCTGAGCGCGTCGTGGTCGCTTTCCTGCTGCTCCAACTGTTGCTGTTCTTCCAGTAGCTGCTGATGGAACGCTGGGAGCGCTTCTGGAGCAACATGGTGTTTGCGTGACAGCGCGAGCTGGCGCGACAGACGCTGTTCCAGTTCATACAGCCGAATCGGGTCGAGATCCATTTGTTCGCTGTAGTGGCGCAGTTCATCGCTGGCTTCGCTAAGTTGAATACCGGCTTCTTCGAGCATGGACAGCACGCCGGACAGCTTGTCATCCATACTGATGAGTTCGCCAAGCTGATGTTTTACGCTGTGCAGCATACTGATGATGTTCTGCTCTTCGTCTTCACTCAGCAGTTGCATAGCCTGTTGGCTCATCGTCAGTAGCTGGCCGCTATTCGCCAGACGTTTATATTCAACGTCAATCTGTTCATATTCGCCGGGCTGTGGGGAGAATTCATTCAGCTCTTTTAATTGGTATTGCAGCAGTTCCCGGCGAGCTTCGCGCTCAATAGCCGCCTGTTGCAACTGCGCCAGCGCGCGGCAACTTTGGTGCCACTGATGCCAAACCTGCTGCATCGCAACCAGCAGTTTCGGTTCATCGGCATAGGCATCCAGCAGGTGTTTTTGATGGTCGGGGCGCAGCAGTAGCTGATGGGCATGCTGGCCATGTACCTGAATCAGGTGCTGGCCGAGTTCACGCAGTTGAGACAGCGGCACGGCGGTGCCGTTAATAAAACCGCGTGAACGACCATCAGCACTAATGACGCGGCGTAGCAGGCACTCGTTGCTGTCATCCAACTGGTTTTCTTCCAGCCACTGACGTGCCGTCGGCGTATCCGCCAGCGCAAAGCGGGCGCAAATGTCGGCGCGGGCAGCGCCCGGCCTGACCATGCTGGCGTCAGAACGATTTCCCAGACATAAACCGAGGGCATCAATCGCAATCGATTTCCCTGCACCGGTTTCCCCGGTGATCACGCTCATCCCTGACTGAAAATCGATTTCTAATTCGCGCACGATAGCGAAGTTACTGATAGTGAGTTGCGCCAGCATGATAAACCTCTGTATGTAATCACCTGTGATTACATACAGTATAAACTGGTTTTATATACAGTAAAGTAGCTGGGTACAATTTTAGAATAATTTTTTTGACCAGCCGAGTTTTGAACTTAGTGTATTGAAATAGCTATAATTTTTAGGATGGATCAGATTCAGGTAATGTTCGCTGCGGCGAATCAGTACTTCTTCACCCTCTTGCACTGGCAGCGCAATCTGGCTGTCACAGCTGATCTCCAGATCGTTGGTAATGCAGGAAAATTTCAGCCGAATCGTACTGCTGCTGTTGATGACCAGCGGGCGGGCAGACAGCGTGTGTGGGAACATGGGCACCAGCGCAATGGCATCCAGAGACGGCGTCAGGATTGGGCCGCCAGCGGAAAGGGAATACGCGGTTGAGCCTGTGGGCGTGGTGATAATCAGGCCGTCTGAACGCTGAGAAAAGGCGAATTTGTCGTCAATATAGACTTCAAATTCAATCATATGTGCGACTTTTCCGGGGTGAAGCACCACTTCGTTAATGGCGGTACTGATGCTGTCGGGCTGGTTTACGCGGCAAACGTGCGCTTCCAGCATGAAGCGCTGCTCGCTCAGGTAATGGCCGTCAAGTACGTCAGAAAGCTGTTGCTGCGCATGGTCAGGATCGAGATCGGTCAGAAAACCGAGGTTGCCACGGTTTACGCCGATCACCTTGATGTCATAGCGCGACAGCACACGCGCTGCGCCTAGCATATTGCCGTCACCGCCGACGACAACCGCCAAATCCGCCTGCTGGCCGATGTCGGCAAGGCTACCGGTCGGTGCATCTTTCAGATTCAGTTCACGGGCGATCTGTTGCTCGATCAGAACCGAGTAACCCTTGTCGGTGAGCCAGTGGTAAAGCATCTCATGCGTTGCCAGCGCCGTTGGGTGGCGCGGATGGCCGACAATGCCAATACAATTAAACGGCCTGTTCATTGTAAGCGGTGTGTTCATTGCTGTTTTTGTCCTCAGCGTGGTGTATCGGCAGCGGCGGGAACCAATATGTGACTGGTTCCCTTGAATCCCCGATTTTGATCCCCATAATAAGCAACTAGCGAGATTAATGCTAAACCGCGGAGAATTTCATGAGTAGTAAAGAACAGAAAACGCCTGACGAGCAAGTCCTGGATCAAAAGGAAGCAGCAAAAGGGCAGCAAGCGGATGCCGCGCCAGAGACGGCAGACGTAGCTGACCCGCGTGATGCGCGCATCGCCGAACTGGAAACCCAGTTGAGCGAACTGCAACAGCGTGAACGTGACAATATGCTTCGCGTCCGTGCTGAAGCCGATAACATTCGCCGCCGTGCGGAAATGGATGTTGAGAAAGCGCATAAATTTGCGGTAGAAAAATTTGCCAGCGAAATGCTGCCAGTTATCGACAATCTGGAACGTGCGCTGGATACGGCGGACAAGGCCAATGAATCACTGGCTGCAATGATTGAAGGTGTTGAACTGACGCTGAAATCGTTGCTGGATGCCGTGCGTAAATTTGGCATCGAGGTTGTGGGTGATGTGGGTGTACCGTTTAACCCAGAAGTGCATCAGGCGATGACGATGTTACCTTCGGCCGATCACCAGCCGAACCACGTCATGATGGTCATGCAAAAAGGCTATACGCTGAACGGCCGTTTGCTGCGTCCAGCTATGGTTGCAGTATCAAAAGCACAAGACTGATACACGCACCCTATTTACAACGTAGCTTTATTCCGAACCCCGTGCCCACCGCATGGGGTTTTTTGTTTATATCTTGTTAAGATTTGTTTGATAAAAAAGATGTTTTTTAGGTTTTGAATGACTCATCATCATTAGCTATCAAAAGAATTGGTATTACCACTCTAAATGCACTTGATAATCATTATCGTTTTTGTGAGAGTAATAAAACAACAGTGTTAGAAGGGTCATACTATGCCGGGTAGCCGTGTTATTGAGTCAACAAGCCGCACATCAAGGAAGGTCAAACTTTCTCTGATGGGCCCGGCGTTTATCGCGGCGATTGGTTACATCGATCCGGGTAACTTTGCCACTAATATCCAGTCTGGCGCGGCCTATGGCTATACGCTGCTGTGGGTGGTGGTGTGGGCGAACCTGATGGCGATGCTGATCCAACTGCTGTCCGCCAAATTGGGGATCGCAACGGGTAAGAACCTGGCGGAACATATTCGCGATCGCTTTCCGCGTCCGGCCGTTTGGGCGTATTGGGTGCAGGCCGAAATTATTGCGATGGCGACCGATCTGGCCGAGTTTATCGGTGCGGCGATTGGTTTCAAGCTGCTATTGGGCGTGTCGCTGCTGGAAGGCGCGATCCTCACTGCCATTGCCACCTTCCTGATTCTTATGCTGCAACAGCGCGGTCAGAAGCCGCTGGAGATGGTCATTGGCGGCCTGCTGCTGTTTGTGGCGGCGGCGTATATTGTCGAATTGGTCTTCTCTCAGCCTGAGCTGTCCGCGTTAGCCAAAGGCATGGCAATCCCGAGTCTGCCGACCTCTGATGCCGTGTTACTGGCTGCGGGTGTGTTGGGGGCGACCATTATGCCGCATGTGATTTACCTGCACTCTTCCCTGACGCAGCATGAGGGCAACCACACCCGTGCCGAGCGTTATTCGGCAACGAAAGTCGATGTCGCGATTGCGATGACCATCGCAGGATTCGTCAATTTGGCGATGATGGCAACGGCTGCGGCGGCGTTCCATTTCAGCGGCAATCAGGATATTGCCGATCTGGATAAAGCCTACCTCACGCTGGAGCCGCTGCTGGGTAAAGCCGCCGCGGTCATTTTCGGTCTGAGTCTGGTGGCGGCGGGTCTGTCTTCTACTGTCGTTGGTACGCTGGCGGGGCAGGTGGTGATGCAAGGATTCGTGCGCTTTCATATTCCACTCTGGGTACGCCGCACGGTGACAATGCTGCCGTCGTTTATCGTGATTCTGTCCGGTATGGATCCGACGCGCGTGCTGGTGTTGAGTCAGGTGGTGCTGAGCTTCGGGATTGCGTTGGCGCTGGTTCCCTTGCTGTCCTTCACCGGTAACCGTGAATTAATGGGAACGATGGTGAACGGAAAATGGGTACAGCGCATCGGCCAACTCATTGTGGTGCTGGTGGTTTCCCTGAATATGTATCTGCTGATTGATACGATGTTGGGGATATAAGTCTGGTGCCACCCAGGTGGCACCGTTTCACTCTTTATCACTAGCCTTCTTACTTACTGGCCTTCCTCAACTCCGTCACCGGCACGCCGCCGATTCCCCAGTTGTCCGTTTCAACTTCATCAATCACGACCACGGTGGTTTTCGGGTTCTTATTTAGCACGTCGACTAGCAACTGGGTGACGCCCTCAATCAACTGACGTTTTTGTTCAGCGGTGACGCCTTCATTGGTGATTTTGATGTTGACGTACGGCATAGATTCTCCGGGATTAGGGTAATGGTCGACGGTAGGGGAAGCAGAGCCCTGCCGCGATGAAAAGTGCTGCTGCGCTACACAGGATCGCTGGCGCGACAGCGTTGGTATTCGTCAGGGCGCTTGTGAGCAGTGGGCCAAGAATCTGACCTATGCCGTAAGTGAGCGTCACCAGCCCAAGCAGGTTGATGCCGTGTGGCGCGCGTAGCCGCTTGGCTAATGGCATCACCAGCGAGGTGGTTCCCATAAAAGTAGCACCAAAGCCGAGACAGCTGAATATCAATGCCACGGGTGAGTGGCTGAATAGCGTCAACAGGACGCAGCTTCCCTGAATCAGCAGGTTTGCCGTCAGGCAGGGCAAGGTTCCCCAGCGGTTGGCGGCCCATAGCCAGAAAAAACAGCCGGGAATAACTGCCAATCCAACCAGCGACCATAAATGCAGGGATAAATGCGGAATGCCGAGCGACGTCACTATCAGCGGTAGATAGGTGGCGATGATGATATACCCAAACCCTGCGAGGCCGTACAGCAGTGCAAGCCGCCGCCAGCCAAGGTGCGGTGGTTCATCGACATTGATCATGTGTTGCTGCACTACGGTTGATTTATGCGGTGAAAGGATGAGTAAGGCGAGTAGAAGCAGCGCGGCGATCAGCGCCGCACCCCACCACAATAGCTCGGCGGTGAGGGCGTAATGCTGTCCGATGATGATGTATTCATTGCCTAACACGATTCCTACGCCAACCCCGGCATAGAGCGAAGCGATAACGCGAACGTGCCTCGTGTGGTGCAAAATAGTCAAAGAGCCGAAGATCATCATCGCCGCGCTGGCGATCCCAGCGAGGAAACGAACGATCATGACCAGCGTCGTATCGGTGGTCAGAGCCATAGTGAAGAGCAAAACGCCCGTTGTGGCTGCGGCGATAAACAGCAGGAACACCGGTTGATTGGTTGAGGCGCGACGGTTGAAAGAGAAAAACAGACTGCCGAACAGATAACCTGCGTAGTTTGCGCTGGCAATATAGGAAAGCTGGCCGAAGGTGAAACGGCCTTCTTCCAGCATCACGGGCAGCATCGGCGTATACAAGAAGCGCCCCAGCCCCATTCCTAATGCCAGCACGATCGTCCCGAAAAGGGCAAGCGTCAGCGTATCCGATAGGGCGATAAGGCGAGGACGTTCCGTCATTCGATGGCTCAGGGTCGAGAGAGTATGCCGTTATCCTGCCCGTTTTCTTATCAAATGAAAGTGAATAGTAATGAGTAGGTTGATGACGCAGAGAGAATAGATTGTGGTAAGGCACTGGCGTCCGGGAGACAGTGCCTGCAACCCGTTTATGCTGCGGTTAAAAGGGGATATGATGAATTCGCGTTGTATATAAACGAGCCTTCCCTCCACATCGATCGCTGAGGTGTTTGCATGTCGTCTCCCATTGATATCGTCGAAAAGAAGCTGCTATCCGATAACTGGTACATTCTGAATAAATATACTTTTGATTTAAAAAGAAATAATGGCGGCGTTGTTCGTCAGGTTCGTGAAGTTTACGACCGTGGTGATGGCGCGACGATTCTGCTGTACAACCGGGCGAAAGGCACGGTGATTCTGACACGACAATTCCGCATTCCCACCTACGTCAACGGTAACGAAAGCGGCATGCTGCTGGAAACCTGTGCGGGTTTGCTGGACGACCATTCGCCCGAAGAATGTATCCGTAACGAAGCAATCGAAGAAACCGGCTATGCGATCGGCAATGTGGAAAAGCTGTTCTATGCCTACATGTCGCCGGGCAGCGTGACGGAACGCGTGCACTTTTTCGCCGCTGAATACGATGAGTCGCTGCGGGATAATGAGGGCGGCGGTGTGGACGATGAAGATATCGAGGTGCTGGAGCTACCGTTCAGCGAAGCCGTTGCGATGATGAACGATGGCCGGATTAAAGACGGTAAGACCATTATGCTGCTACAGCACGCAATCATCCGCGGCTGGTTTGCCAAGGCATAGACATGTTTTGCGGCACACGGGTATCCCATGTGCCGCTTGATTTTGTGTGGTAACGCTTTCATTTTTGCGTAATTACATGGTGAAGGCGTGATTATGGTTAATACGAGCTGAGTAACGTTTTTATATTGTTATTTTTTGTTTTATTCTCAATGGGATGTGATTGTTTTTGTCTTTGTTTTTATCATTTTTATGGGCCGGCATGGACTTTATTGGAGGAAATTTTTCCTAAATTTTTTGTATTTAGATCGAATATTTAGTCATTTTTCTCCCTGTTGTGTGACCCGTATCACCGGATGAAAGAATGTAAGCGGTGTAACTCGTTGCTTCATTATGCAGTAACTCATATTCTCTCTTTACAAAAAGTAAAGAAGGACTGCTCTGATGAAGATCAAGAATAAAGTATCTACCCTATTTGCAGTTTCATTCCTCACGCTGGGCTTATCGAGTCACTGCCTGGCTGCTGAAGTCACCGTGTGGGCCTGGGATCCTAATTTCAATGTTGCGGCAATGCATGAGGCATCGTCGATATATAAAAAAGCCGATCCAAGTTTTAGTCTGAAAGTGATCGATTCAGGTAAAGAAGATATTGAGCAGAAATTAAATACCATGTTGGCTTCAGGGGTTAAAAACTCGCTTCCTGATATTGTGCTTATTGAAGATTATAATGCGCAGAAATATCTTCAGGCTTATCCTGATTCGTTTATCCCATTACAGGATGCTATCGACTATAGCCAGTTTGCCCCTTATAAAACGAAAGTGATGACGGTAGGGGATAAGGTATACGGCGTTCCTTTTGATTCCGGCGTGGCGGGAATGTTCTATCGACTCGATTATCTGGAGGCTGCCGGATATAAAGAGAGTGATATGGTGAACATTACCTGGGATAAATATATTGAAATCGGTAAGCAGGTAAAAGCGAAAGCCGGTGTTGATATGCTGACCTACGATATGAATGATGTGGTTCTCCCTCATATTATGATGCAGTCCGGTGGAGAATGGTTCTTCGATAATCAAGGCCAGCTCAATCTCACCAAAAACAATGCACTGAAAGAAACATTAAAAACGATTAAAGCGATTAATGACGCGAAAATTGCACGTCCTATTTCTGGTTGGTCGAGTTTCGTCGGGAGTTTTAATGCCGGAAAATCGGCGAGTGTAGTTTCCGGCGTGTGGGTAATTGGCTCCATTAAAAGTGCCGAAGATCAGAAAGGAAAATGGCGTGTTGCGCCGATCCCACGGCTGAACCTCGATAAAGCGGTACATGCCTCTAATCAGGGGGGATCGAGCTGGTATGTCTTAAAAGGTGGCAAAAATACGAAACAGGCGATTGAATTTTTGCAGAAAACCTTTGCGGCAGATAGCAATATGTATCAAACCCTTTTAGTTGATCGCGGTGCGCTTGCGACCTTCCTTCCCGCTACTTCCGGCCCTGCTTATGCAGTAAAGGATCCGTTCTTTGGCGGGCAACCTGTGTTCGCTGATTTCTCTAAATGGGTGACTGAAATTCCACAGGTTTCCTACGGTATGTATACCCAGGAAGTCGATAACGCCATTGCTGCTGAAATACCTGCATTACTGAAAGGCGATTCTGTTGATGACGTTTTAAAACGCGCCGAAACCACATTAAAAAATCAGATTATGCAGTAGCGAGTGTGAGCTTGAGGGCGGAAAGCCCTCAAGTATTTCTCTCCAGAAATCGATGGTGTAATAATGATGTATAAACCTAAAATGAATAGGCTTTATAACATCAACGGCTGGGCTTTTGTCGCTACGGCTGTTGGGTTAATTGCCTTAATGACGATATACCCTATTTTCAAATCACTTTGGCTCTCTTTTCAGTCTGGCCGTGGTGTGGTGACACAATTTGTTGGCTTGGGAAATATCATTCGTTTATTCAGTGATCCTATGTTCAAAACGGCACTTTGGAATACGTTAACGTTTCTGGTAATCCAAGTTCCCATTATGATTCTATTATCACTGGCTATTTCTTCTTGTTTGAATTCGTCTCAGCTTAAATATCGCCAATGGTTTAGAATTGCCATCTTTTTGCCTTGCGTGACCTCACTGGTGGCCTACTCAATTCTTTTCAAGAGTATGTTTGAACTGGATGGCGTGATTAACTCATTCTTGCTGTTTATTCATGTTATTGACGATCCGATTCCGTGGCTGTCCGATCCTTTCTGGGCAAAGGTGACGATTATTATTGCGATCACATGGCGTTGGACAGGATATAATATGATCTTTTATCTTTCCGCTATGCAGAACATTGATAAGTCAATTTATGAGGCGGCTAGGGTTGATGGCGTCAGCCCCATTAAGCAGTTTTTCTTCATCACCATCCCCTTATTGAAACCGGTTATTCTTTTTACCAGTGTGACATCAACTATTGGCACATTACAGCTGTTTGATGAGGTTATGAATATTACGAATGGTGGTCCGGCAAATGCGACGCTGACGTTATCGCTTTATATTTATAATTTGTCATTCAAATTTGTGCCGAACTTTGGCTATGCGGCAACGGTTTCATACGTGATTGTTGTTTTTTCAGCAATACTTGCGCTGATTCAGTTTAAAGCAGCACGGAAGGGATAATATGAGAAAAAGTAAAATTAACAGCATGCTGATGCATATTTTTCTTGTGCTGATGAGCATTTTCTCGCTTTTCCCATTCTATTGGATGGTGGTATCGAGCACGAATAGCACCAGCCAAATCAACATGGGTAAATTCACGTTTGGCGATCAGCTGTTGGTCAACTTTACCAATCTGACGAGTCAGGTAGATCTGGCATTAGTGTTTTGGAATACCTCAAAGATTGCGTTGATTAGCACGGTATCGACGCTGGTAGTGTGCTCTATTGCGGGTTATGCCTTTGAGATTTATTCCAGTAAGAATCGTGAGCGTGTCTATGTTGCGCTATTAACGACGATGATGATCCCGTTTGCGGCATTAATGATCCCGCTTTTCACCATGTTTGGTAAGGCTGGCTTACTGGATACGCATTTTGCTGTTGTCATGCCGACGGTGGCAGGCGCATTTATTATTTTCTACTTTAGGCAATGTACGAAAACGTTTCCGAGGGAGCTGATCGACGCTGCGCGCGTGGAAAGCGTCGCGGAGTGGAAAATTTTTCTGTATGTCTACGTGCCGATTATGCGAGCCAGCTATTCCGCTGCGTTTATCATTGTTTTCATGACGTCATGGAATGCCTTTCTCTGGCCGCTTATTGTCCTTCAGTCTAATGAATTAAAGACGATTAATCTGGTGTTATCCAGCTTCGCTTCTGCCTATTCTCCAGACTTCGGGCTTATTATGGTGGGAACAGTCATCTCTACTCTTCCTAGCTTACTTATCTTCTTCGCCATGCAAAAGCAATTTATCGCAAGTATGACGGGCGCAGTGAAGTAATGCGCGCGCAATGGCAAATTAAGTTTGAGGTTCAACATGGCTGATATTTTACTAAAAAATATAGTGAAGCGTTACGATAAGACGGAAACAATCCATCGTATCAATCTTGAAATTAATTCTGGCGAATTTGTGGTTTTCGTCGGCCCGTCGGGGTGTGGTAAATCGACGTTGCTGAGAATGATCGCAGGATTGGAAGAGATCACGGATGGCGAAATTCATATTGATAACCGTTTAGTGAACCATTTCGACCCCGCAGAGCGGGGGATTGCGATGGTGTTCCAGTCTTACGCGCTGTACCCGCATATGACGGTGGCTGAAAATATGGGATTTGGGTTGAGAATGAACGGGCACCCCAAAGCTGAAGTCGAAAAAATGGTGCGCAAGGCCGCGATGACGCTCCAGCTAGAAGCATTGTTGGATCGCACACCGAAACAGCTGTCTGGCGGCCAGCGGCAGCGCGTTGCGATTGGGCGAGCCATTGTGCGCGATCCTAAAGTGTTCTTATTCGATGAGCCCTTATCGAACCTCGACGCCGAATTACGTGTGGAAATGCGTTTACAGATTGCCCGGCTTCATCAGGAAATGCGTAACACCATGGTTTATGTGACGCACGATCAAGTGGAAGCGATGACGCTGGCGGATAAAATTGTGGTGTTAAACAAGGGATATATTGAACAGGTTGGGACACCGATGGCGCTCTACCATAAGCCAGAAAATCTTTTTGTCGCTGGTTTTATCGGTTCGCCGAATATGAACTTTTTACCTGGCGAAGTGCTACAGGTTGAAGGGAACAACGTGAGTATCTTGATCAATAAGCTCAATACACTTTCCGTTAATCTTGCTAACCACGAATTGTGCACCGATCAGAAAATTACCGTGGGTATCCGCCCTGAACACCTGAGTATTGATCCAAATGGCGGTGATGTCAGCTTGTCGATCAATAGTGAGGTCACTGAAAGGTTGGGTAATGCTACCTATATTTTTGGTGCGTATTCTGGCGTTAATAATTTCAAGGTTCATTTGTCGGGTGATAATAATATTGTGCCTTACTCAACGATTCCGCTGACGTGCCAGAGTGAACATCTGCACTTTTTTGATGAAAACGGAAAGCGGATTAATTAAAAAGAAAATGTCTGTCATGGCGAGAATAACCCCATAGAAAACGCCATGTTGAATAAGTGAAAAAATTAGAAAACTAGCTAAGCAGCCATTGATATTGGCTGCTTGGTTTATTATGTGAAATTTATTTCTATAAGTACCGCCCGCTATTTTTTTAATCTGTACCTGGGTATTTATGTCATAAATACCTTTTAAGCGTGTTACCTCAAGGAGAAATGAATGAAAAAGAATAATTATTCAGGAATCATCTCTGTATTGTTAATGCTGTTTATCGGGTTCATGTTGGCCAATCTGGCGAAAGCGGCGCAGCCGTTTGCTTATGGCGCGGATATTGGCTGGGTAAAGCAATTAGAAGATCGCGGAGTAAGCTGGCGTGATGATGCAGGAACGCCGCGCGATGTATTACAGATATTGCGCGATCACGGCATTAACGCTGTACGGTTACGCATTTTCGTTAATCCCGACCCCAGTGCGTTATGGCATAAAGATAATACGACCTGGACGATGCTCGGCTATACGGATAAAACCCGCGTGGTGGATGCCGCGCAGCGCGCCAAAGCGATGGGAATGCGTGTCATGGTGGACTTCCACTACAGCGATGTTTTCGCAGATCCTGGCCATCAAATAAAGCCAGCCGCGTGGGCGAATTACAATCTTGGTCAATTAACGACGGCCGTTTATAACCATACACATGAGGTGATGACTGCGCTCATTGCCGCTGGCGTGACGCCGGAATGGGTGCAGGTTGGCAACGAAATGAACCCTGGAGTTTTACTACCGGAAGGCAGCACAAGCCGATTTGCCAATTTAACGCAGCTACTGAATGCGGGCTATGATGCGGTTAAAGCAGTCAGCCCTTCCTCTAAAGTGATCAGCCATCTGGCGCATGGCAATAATAATTCAAACGCTCGCTGGTTTTTTGACAATTTCCTCACTACGCACGGTGGGAAAACCGATGTGATTGGCTTTTCATTCTACCCCTATTGGGAGGGGAAAAATTATTGGGAGCTCACTGGCGCACTGGCTAGCAACCTCAATGATATGGCGAGCCGCTATGGTAAGGAAGTCATGGTCGTTGAAGTCGGCGGTTTGGAAACTAACCCGACAGACAGTTACTGGACGATTAGGGATACGATTAATCTTGTTAAAGCGGTGCCGGGAAATAAAGGGATCGGGGTTTTTTATTGGGAACCTGCGGGCAATGCAAAGGTGTTACCGGATGGCTACGCTTTAGGCGCGACGACGCAAGTTTCAACCAATGTATTGCAATTTACCCGAGCACTGGACGCGTTTGCTGAATCACAAATCAATTTTATCAACGGAACCCGCTATAAGATCGCTAATCGACATAGTGGCAAATCACTGAATGTTGTGAGCGGTTCGCGTGAAGACGGTGCATGGGTTGAACAATACAGTGACGGCAACTGGGACAGCCAGCGTTTTTATTTTAACGCGATTGGCAATGGTTACTTCAATCTGGTGAATGTGAATAGCGGAAAGTACATTGATGTTAATTTCAGTGCCAATGAGGATGGTGCGCAAATTCTCCAAATGTATAACACCGGCCATTTTAGCCAGCAGTGGCTGATTTTGGATGCGGGCGATGGCTATTATAAAATCATGAACAGGAACAGTGGGAAACTTTTGGATGTTAACAGCCGTTCAACAGAGAACGGGGCATCCGGTATTCAATGGCATGATAACGGGGGATGGAATCAGCTGTGGAAAATAACCGCTAATTGACGCTCTCTGGCCGCGTAATGTCCTTGCGTGGCCACTTTATTTGTAAGAGCAGGAAAGATAAGGGGACGTATTATAAAAGGGCATCGTTAAGCGTAAAACTTTCGCGCCAAACCATCTCATAACCAATCTGTACGTGTTTTTTATAATAGCGTCCTGCCACCAGCTCTAAAAACAGATCGACGGCGGCTTCGCCCATTTCAGTGGGGTAGAGCCGCATTGTGGTCAAACTGGGATTGAGATGTTGTGCTGTGGGGATGTCATTCATCCCAATCACTTTGATTTGCTTAGGGATGGAAATACCTTTCTCTTGAATCGCCCGGTACACGCCAATAGCGATAATGTCTGTCGCCGCGAACACGACATCAGGCCATTCTTTTTGTTGCAGCAACTCATTCATCGCCTGATATCCGGACTCAATACAGAATAACTGGCTGACCTTGCACCGCGATTCGTCGTAGATACCGTGTTTTTGCGTTATCTCCTGAAATACATGCAACCGGCTCTCATTGTTCCCTATAAATGCGGGGCGCTGAGCGCCGCTATTCACAATGTAATGTAATACCTCGCGTGCAGCCGCTTCCCGGTCGAAAAGCACGGCGTCACATTGTTTATCGAGGGGGGCAGAATCGATAAAAATCAGATTTTTATTTAATGAAGAGATTAAGGCGATATCGCTATCGCTAAAGTGACCTACACAAATGATCGCCTGCGCCTGAGATAAAGTATGGCTATTGGATGATAAATTTGTGGTGAATAGATTGCGTAACGAAATATTAAAATGGTGGCAGCGGTTTTCAATGCCAATACGCATTGCGGTGAAATAAGGATCGTTGAGTTCTTCTGAAGGCGTAAGAAAGTGGACGACGGCGAGATTTAATACATTGTCATTATCCATTTTGAAATGAGAGCGGACAACAAGCGAGTTCTCTAACCTTTTTTTCTGCTGCTTACGTTGTGTAGGCGATAAATAGGCTAACTCATGGGCAATTTTCTTGATGAGTTGGCGCTTTTCTTTGGTTATGGACAGGCTGGGATCGTTATTAAGTACGCGAGAAACAGTCGAGGCTGCTACTCCGGCCTTTTGAGCGATATCTGTAATTGTTGCCACAAAAAATGTCCATAATTTTTCTATGAGACTGATATTAGCGAATGCTTAATTAATTTAAAACGCTAATGATTCAAAAGTACGCTTAAATCTTCAGAAGTGCGATGACTTCACTGACCCGTAGCCGTAATATCCTAAATCATTCGAGTGGCGTGAAAAAACGAGTTCGTTTTGAACGCCGCTTGCGGCAGCCTTTTAGGGGAAAGCTCAGCCATGAGCCGAGTATTGCCAACGCACAAGCAGCTTTAAGTATGACGGGCATAAATAGCAGAACGTGCCCTAATTACAGCACGGTTGAGAAAAAGGCCTGCGTACGGCGGTTCAGCGGGGCGTCCAGTACCCGTCTGGCCGGGCCTGTTTCGACAATTCGACCGTTTTCCATAAACACGATGTTATCGGCGATCTCACGGGCGAAGCCGATCTCGTGCGTGACGATGACCATCGTGATACCGGAATGTGCCAGCTTCTTAATGACCTGAAGCACTTCACCAACCAGTTCCGGGTCTAATGCCGAAGTGGGTTCGTCAAAGAGCATCACCTGCGGATTCATGGCGAGGGCGCGGGCAATCGCGACCCGCTGCTGTTGGCCGCCAGAAAGCTGGTGCGGCCAATCGTCGGCTTTCTCCGCGAGTCCAACCTGTCGCAGCAGCGAATACGCCTGATCGAGCACCTCCTGCCGTTCACGTTTTTTAACGCGCAGCGGGGCATCGCTCACGTTTTGCAGCACGGTACGGTGAGGGAACAGGTTAAAGTGCTGAAACACCATGCCCATTTTACTGCGCTGGGCTGCGACCTGTTTGTCACTCAATTCATAGAGCCGATGGCCTTTTTGCCGATAGCCAACCAGCGTGTCGCCAACGCAAATGGTGCCGCCATCGAGTTTTTCCAGATGGTTAATACAGCGCAGCAGCGTGGATTTACCCGCACCGGATGGACCCAGAATCGCAGTGACCGATCCGGCCTCCATCTGCAAATCGATGTCATCTAAAATCAGGTTTCCCGACAGGAATTTACGCACGTTTCGCAGTGTGATGGGCTCGCCCATAGTTGCCTTTCCTTCATCATTCATTGAGAGCACGACTTTGGTCGCCCGCCGATTCAGGTGCCGGGGGACTCGCTGGGCTGCTGCCGGCTCGCTGGCCGGGCGCGTTGGGTAAGCCTTGCAGCACGCGGTTTACGGCTTCTACCTGGCTTGTTGCGTTTGAGCGTGGAACGGCCGAAATAGCGTTCAACATAGTATTGACCGACAGACAGCACGGAGGTCAGCAGCAGATACCAGATAGTGGCAACCAGCAGTAGCGGGATGACTTCATAGGTCCGCTGATAAATAATCTGTGCCGAATACAGCACATCCTGAAGCGAAATCACGGAAACCACCGCCGTGGTTTTCAGTTGGCCGATGACCTCGTTGCCCGCAGGAGGCAGGATGGCGCGCATCGCCTGCGGCAGAACGGTGTAGAAGAATATTTGCGGTTTACGGTATCCCAGCGCGCGGGCTGCTTCTAACTGACCGGGGTTGACGCTTTGAATGCCCGCACGAACGATTTCCGCCGCATAGGCAGACTGGTGCATGACCAGCGCCAGCACGGCGGCATTAAACGGGCTGATGAGCGTATTTCCGGGAACGCTGAAAAGTTCGCCGACAAACGGCAGCGAGAGCGAAATCGTCGGGTAGAGCGCTGCAATGTTATACCAGAGAAACAGCTGCACCAGCGTCGGGACGCCACGGAAGAACCAGGTATAGCCCCAACTGACCGCCACCAGCACCGGGTTGCTGGACAGACGCATCAGCGCCAGTATCGTGCCTCCGCCAAAGCCCAATACCACCGAAATGGCGGTCAGTTTCAGCGTCATGATGACGCCCTGAAGAATGGAGTCCTCCGTAAAACTGTCCACAACGACCCGCCATTCGAAACGGGGATTGTTCAGCACGGAATGGGCGATTGCGCCTAACAGCAGCAGAACCAGCAGGGCGCTGATCCAGCGCCCGTAGTGTCGGTTGGCAACGATGTGCAGTTCCTGCTGCGGCGAGGAAGTACTCATCCGAAGATCTCTGCGTTACGTTTCGCCTCAGGGACTGCGCCGTAGCCGATGTCCCACTTATCCAAAATCTTCTGGTAGGTGCCATCTTTAATCAGCGAATTCAGCGCCGCCTGAACCGCGTCTTCCAGAGCCGAGTCTTTAGGGAACGCAATGGAAACAGGTGCATCGTTAACGGCGATATCACCACTGATGGTCAGCCGTTTTACCTGACTCACCTGATAGCGTAGTCCTTCATAAGGGCCGAAGAACAACGGTACGCGCCCGCTGATCACCGCCTGTACGCCTGATGGACGATCCGGGAAGATCGCGATTTTGATCGCGTCTTTCTGTTCTGCGACACACTGCTTGTCGGCTTCCTGCAAGCGCAGTAGCTGAGTGGTACCCGCTCCCGCCCCAACTTCTTTACCGCACAGCACGCTGAGGGAGGTAAAAGGCGCGACGTTAGCGTCTTTAAGGGAAATGATGGCCAGTTTTGATGCGTTGAAATAGCCGATGAAATCGATTTGCTCAAGGCGCTTTGGCGTCGCATTGATATTCGACAGCGCCACATCGTAACGGCCTGATTTCAGACCGGGGATGATGTTGTCGAACCCGCCGGTATCGTTCCAGTTCACCGGCACGCCCAGCCGGTCACCAATCGCGTTCATGATATCGATCTCGCGGCCTGCCAGCGTTTTATTATCTTCCTGATAAAAGGTGGTTGGCGGCGTATTGGGGTTGGTGCCCGCAACGATAAAGCCTTTTTGCAGGACGGCCTCTGGCACTTTGGCTTTTAAGGCGGCATCGGACTGAACCTGAAAGGTGCGAGTGGTGGGGACATTTTGATCGGCAGAAAAGGCCGACGGCAATACGCCAAGCATAAGTAATGGAAAGGCCAGCAGAGGTTTTTTCATTGTTTTTACCTGGGTTAACTAACATGCCTTTCTTCATAAGACATGAAAAAATAAATGGGTTTTTCTTATCAAAAGAAAAGGGCTTATGCGGTATGTGATTTGCCAAACGGCATTTTTTGACACCTTTTCTCTTTTAATCGTCAGGGTAAAACAGGACAAATAAAAAAAGGTTATAAGTTATAAGCGAGCGATTTTGTTACTTTTGTTATTGGATTACGGGAGTGTGAAATGGATTTTTTACTATGATAAACAGAATGATAGCATTTATTTCTTTATTATCTTGACTGGGTTGAAGGCTAAAGAATAAATATCGCAAAGCAAAGGCAATCAGAACATATACCCGAAAGGGGACCGGTGATAATGGCAGAAATCTTGCCCAATAGCGGCATTTCGCCTGGCTATTGGGAAGGGATTATTTTTCCGGTGTGATGCGGACGATATGAATAATCAGGTACAGCATTTCATCGTTAGAAATGTCGATATTGAGCAGGTTATGAATATAGTCTTTGATCAATCGACTGCACTTATAGGCATCAGGATATTCTTTGGTGACTTGCTCAAAAATAAAGTCATCATTTGAATGAATCAGGCTATTTTCCAACAGACGCTGAATAAAGAATTGCATGTGCGTCAGGAAACGGGAGTAATTAATCGACTCTTTATCAATCACGATATGGAAGTTGTACTGGATGATATTAAAGATATCTTTCAGCATCTTGACCGACTGGAGCGTGTTCTCCATATTCTGGATGTCGGTTTGGGCATTGACTAAATGAAACGCGATATTGCCTGCTTCTTCTTCGGGCAATTCCAGCTTCATCTGTTGGTTAATGTCGTTGAGCGCCCGTGAGGCAATCGCGAATTCCTGCGGATAAAACCGCTTTACCTCATAAAGTAGACGATTTTGTATGCTGATGCCTTTGCGATAGCGCTCAATCGCAAAGCTGATATGGTCGATCAGCGTAAAAAAGACCTGCTCGCTCAAACGACCATGAAGCTGCCGGTTCGCATCATCAATAATCTTATTCACGATGTGAACATATTCTTCCCCGACGTGTTCAATGAGACGGGCAAATTCACGTGGCGATGTACCATCCTTGAGAATAAAAGTCTTCTCAATTTTGGCCGGATCGAGAATATCTCCGGTCTTGCTGTTAAATCCGATTCCTTTCCCCATAACAATGATTTCGTTGTTATCTGCATCGGAAGATAACACCAGGCTATTGTTCAGTATTTTTATTGCTTTTATCGGTTCAGCCATCATGCGTTTCTTGAGTGATTCAGTGGGAAAGCCAGTGAGATAAGCCTGCTTCATGACGTGTCACGTTGCGGGAAATAGGCTTCCTGCAACGTGACATATCCGGCGTCGTGCTCATCCCCGTTTTAACAACGTTTACTGGATATCGGTATCACGGGACGCTGGGAAATAAGCGCGCTCCATTTGATTCTATGACACCTTGATACCAGTAAAAACTTTTCTTTTTGATGCGGCGCAGATCTTTCAGATCGAATTCGTCACGGTTCACGTAAATAAATCCGTAACGCTTGCCGTAGCCCTGATGGGTGCTGACCACATCGATCGCCGACCACGGGCAATAGCCAATAAGATCAACGCCATCGCTGATGGCGAGCTGCATCTGTTCAATATGGCGAGCAATAAAATCGATGCGGTATTGATCGTCGATCGTACCGTCGGCCTCAAGCTTATCCGGCGCGCCCATGCCGTTTTCCGTAATCAGGATCGGCAGATGATAGCGCTCGTAAGTTTTCCGCAGCGTTAAGCGTAAGCCAATAGGATCGATCACCCAGCCATAAGGCGTTTTATCAACGTACGGGTTTTCCGCTGCGCGATAGACGCCGGGTTCGCCCAGCATGATTTGCTGATCGCCCGCGCGGGCGCTGACATCCGACGCATCGCCTTTGCTGGCGGCAATGGTGGCGGTGGAGTAGTAGTTGATCGCCACGTAGTCGGGCTTTCCTGACTGTAGAATATCGTCATCGCCGGGTAATTTTTCCGGTGCCAGACCGCGATCTTCCAGATAACGCCAGGCCAGCGCGTTGTAGCTGCCGTGTACGGCAACATCCAGAAAACTCCAGCAGCGCAGCGTTTCCCAGTTGTGTGCGGCGATAGCATCTTCCGGTTTGCTGGTGGCCTGATACATAGACGTGGTGTTGATCGCCGGACCAATCAGGCCATTGGGCGCGAGTTCGTGACACAAGGTCATGACCTGAGCCTGCGCCAACATCATGTGGTGGTTTTGCTGATACAGCACTTTTTTAGACGGTAACACGCCACCTTCCGGCAGGCCAATCGCGCCGGGATGCAGAATCATGGTGTTCTGCTCATTGATTGTCAGCCAATATTTTACCTTGTCGCCGAAATGCGTAAACAGCGTACGGGCGTAGTGAACAAAGGCATCAATCGTGGCGCGATTCTGCCAGCCGCCTTGTGCCTCAAGACAATAAGGCAAATCGAAATGGTAGAGCGTGACGACGGGTTCGATATTGTGCGCATTCAACTCATCAATCAGATTGTTGTAAAACGCGATACCCAGCGGATTGATGGCACCGGTGCCATCGGGAAGAATACGTGTCCAGGCGATAGAGAAGCGATAGGCCTTTAAGCCCAGCTCTGCGAAAAGCTGCACATCTTCTTTAAACCGATGATAGTGATCGCTGGCGACGGTGAAGTCGGCAGTGTTTTCCGGGTGCTTGCATTGATCAATGATCGACGGGCTTTTCCCATCGGCCTGCCAGCCACCTTCTACCTGATAAGCCGACGTCGACGCCCCCCACAGAAAACCTGCCGGGAAGTGTTTTTGCTGTTGATAGTGCATATTTTTCTCACATACAGGGAGACTGAAAAGCATTGGGCACCTTGCCCAATGCTTTTATGGATCGTCAGGCGTTCACTTTAATGATGGTATCCATCGGGGCGATCGGCTGCGGTGCGGTGCAGACGACGCTGGCGTACTCATCGCTATTGATAATCACGACTGGCGTAACCGGGTCATAACCCAGACGCGTGATTTCATGCAGATCGAAGCTAATTAGCCTGTCGCCAGCGGTGACGCGGTCGCCCGGTTTGATATAGCCAGTAAAGTGCTTGCCGTTGAGGTTCACTGTGTCCAGACCGACGTGAATCAGCAATTCCAAACCGTTGTCAGCCCGGATGCCGATGGCGTGTTTAGACTCAAGGAACGTGATGATTTCGCCACTGACGGGCGCGACCACTTCACCGTTGTCAGGAATAATCGCCACGCCTTGCCCCAGTAATCCCTGTGAGAATACGTCATCGTTAATGTCACTCAGCGCGACCAATTTGCCGGACAGGGGACTCATAATCGCTTGCTGTTCCGCATGGCCTTCTGCGGCCTGCGGTTTTTGCGCGGTATTGGCTGCCGGTGTCGCTTGGCGTTGATCTGCCTGAGCTGAGTCGGTTTGGGCACTGTCAGTTTCATCCACCGGATCGTCGAATCCCATGATCCAGGTGAGAGCAAACGTGACGACAATCGCAATGGCGCAGGTGATCAGTGCATGGACGATGTTCATCGGGTTTTCACCAATGAAAGCAGGCAGCGCTGCCAGCCCTGGTGAGACGAAGGCGTAGCGAACCAGCCCGGCTAAACCGGCATAGATGCCCGCACAGCCCCCGCCAATCATGGCGGCAATCAGCGGTTTCTTCAGTTTCAGCGTCACCCCGTACAGGGAAGGTTCGGTGATACCCAGCAGCGCGGTGAAGCCCGCCGAAGAAGCCAGCTGTTTCAGATTCTTGTTCTTGGTTTTAAACGCAACGCACAGCGTGGCGGCACCCTGAGCAATGTTAGAAGCCAGCATGCCGGGCCCGTTGATCATTTCGAAGCCGTTACGGGTAAGCTGCGAGGTGGCAATCGGCGTCATCGCCCAGGCCGTACCGGTGATCACCAGGAACGGTTGCAGGCCACCCATCAGCATCGGGATTAACCAGCTTGCCTTGCCGTCAATGATGGCCGCGCCGCTGGCGACCAGATCGTTGAGGAAAATACCGAAAGGCCCAATCACCACTAACGCCAATGGCGCGGTAAACAGCAGCACGATCATCGGCTTGGTGAAGAAGGTGATCATCGACGGTGAGACTTTTTCAGCGAATCTCTCGATGTAGGACATGATCCATACGGTGAGGATGATCGGTAACACCGATCCGGCATAGTCCGCCAGCCGTACCGGAATACCGATAAAGCTGATGGGCCCGCCTGATGCTAAAAGCTGAGCCAGATTCGGGTGCAGCAGTGCGCCAGCAATTGTCATCGCCAGAATTGGGTTACAGGCGAACTTGATGGAGGCACCGTAAGCCAGCAGCACGGGCAGGAAGAAAAAGGCCGCATCGGAGATGGTATCCAGCAAGCGATAGGTCGTGCTGTCGGCAGAAATTAAGCCAGTCAGCTTGAGGATTGCCAGCAGTGCTTTGATCATCCCTGCGCCGGTAATTGCTGGAATGACGGGGGTAAAGGTGGTGGAAATCACGCTGATGATTTGCGTAAAAATGCCGCCTTTTTTCTGCTGCTTGTTGCCAGCATTGCGCTGGCTGTTCATCTCGCCAATCTCATTCAAAATCGCGCGATAGGTGACTTGAACGTCGTTGCCGATCACCACCTGAAACTGGCCGCCGCGATCGACCACGCTGATGACGCCGGGAAGTTTAGCAATCGCCTCTGCCTGTACGGCATGGCTGTCGTTGAACTCGAAACGTAAGCGAGTGGCGCAGTGGGTCAGTTTGCTGACGTTCTGCTTGCCGCCGCTCAATGCGAGGATGTCGACCCCAAGTTTTTGATAATTCATTTTTTGATAATCCATAGTTTTACCCTGTGTTGACGCCAATTAGGCCAAAAAAAAAGACCAAAATAAAAATGCACCTCTAAAAAAGAGGAAATGCATTTTTACTTTGGTCTTGCCTGCCGAAGCAGTAGCACGCCGCGATAAAAATAGGCTGGTGCAACTTGTGGTGTTGCGCCGCAATATCAGCATGCGGCGCTGGAGTCATGCAATATACTCAGGTGAATTAATTGATCTGGATCACAAACAATAGTGCGGTTTGCGATCCTTTTGCGCGCGATATCGCAGTCTACTACTGGTGTTTTACGGCATCGTCAGTCTACCGAACCACCGCTTTACTTCAGCAGCGCCTGCGCTTTTTCGACCACGTTATCGACGGTGAAGCCGAATGCTTCGAACAACAGCTCAGCCGGTGCAGATTCGCCGAAGCTTGTCATGCCGACAATCGCGCCGTTCAGACCGACGTACTTGAACCAGTAGTCTGCAATACCCGCTTCAATCGCTACGCGCGCCGATACCGCTTTCGGCAGAACAGCTTCATGGTAGGCTGCATCCTGCTTGTCGAACGCATCTGTAGACGGCATGGACACCACACGCACCTTGCGGCCTGCGGCGGTCAGTTTGTCATACGCGCCGACAGCCAGTTCAACTTCAGAACCGGTGGCAATCAGGATCAGCTCAGGCTGGCCATCGCTGTCTTTTAGCACGTAGCCGCCTTTCGCCACGTTTGCCAGTTGTTCAGCGGTACGGGGTTGCTGTGCCAGATTCTGACGGGACAGGATCAGCGACGTCGGGCCGTCCTGACGCTCAATGGCATATTTCCACGCCACCGCGGTCTCCACCTGATCCGCCGGACGCCAGTTGCTCATATTCGGCGTCACGCGCAAGCTTGCCAGCTGTTCAACCGGCTGGTGCGTCGGGCCGTCTTCGCCCAGACCGATGGAGTCGTGGGTGTAAACGTAGATGCTGCGGATTTTCATCAGCGCAGCCATGCGCACGGCATTACGCGCGTATTCCACAAACATCAGGAAGGTCGCGGTGTACGGTACAAAGCCCCCGTGCAGCGCAATCCCGTTGGCAATCGCCGTCATACCGAATTCACGCACGCCGTAGTGGATGTAGTTACCCGCGTGGTCTTTATCCAGCGAGACCGAGCCGGACCAGATGGTCAGGTTGCTCGGTGCCAGGTCGGCAGAGCCGCCCAGGAATTCCGGCAGCAGTTTGCCGTAAGCTTCCAGCGCGTTCTGTGAGGCTTTGCGGCTGGCGATTTTCGCCGGATTGGCCTGCAAATCGTCGATAAATTTCTGCGCGTCTGCCTGCCAGTTAGTTGGCAGTTCACCGCCGGTGCGGCGAGTGAATTCGGCAGCCAGTTCCGGGTAGGCGCTGGCGTAGGCGGCAAACGCCTCATCCCAGGCCGCTTCCTTACGCTGACCGGCCGGTTTCGCGTCCCAGGCAGCATAAATGTCAGCCGGGATATCAAACGGCGCGTGCGTCCAGCCCAGCTGGTCGCGGGAAGCCGCGACTTCCGCCTCACCCAGCGGGGCACCGTGGGAATCATGCGTACCAGCCTTGTTCGGAGAACCGAAACCAATCACGGTTTTGCACATCAGCAGCGACGGCTTGTCAGTGACAAGCTGGGCTTCGCCGATGGCGCGTTTGATGGCGTCCGCATCGTGACCGTCTACGCCACGCACCACGTGCCAGCCGTAGGCTTCAAAACGGGCAGCGGTATCGTCGGTAAACCAGCCTTCAACGTGACCGTCGATGGAGATGCCGTTGTCATCATAAAACGCAGTCAGTTTGCCGAGCTTCATGGTGCCTGCCAGCGAGCAGACTTCGTGAGAAATCCCTTCCATCATGCAGCCGTCACCGAGGAAGGTGTAGGTGTGATGGTTAACAATCTCGTGGCCCGGACGGTTGAACTGTGCGGCCAGCGT